>CAVUZA010000001.1:0-80151 GCA_963745915.1 uncultured Solirubrobacterales bacterium
GCCCCCGGCGCCAGCAGGTAGGAGAGGTCACGCGCGGAGCGGGCGGCGAGGTAGGCGGGCAGGAACTTCGCCGCCAGCGCCCGGATCGCGCTCGCGTCGGGGCCGGCGAGCGGCGGGTCGCTCGCGGGCGACCCCGGCCCTGCTCGGCTCCGCGACCACCCAGGGCGCGCCGGAGACCGTCACCTCGCCCGCCCCCCGAGCGGGAGATCGGGACGGCCAGGTACAGGCTGCGCCCGTCGCGAAGTTCGCAGGCGACGGTGAGAACCGCCCTACCGCCGCCAAGCTCTAGCGTGGCCGTCACCTCGGCCTCAAGGACATCCCCGCTTCCGCCAGCGCCAGGGCGCCCGGCCCCGACTCTCGTGCCTTCGGCGAGAAACGGAGCCAGTGCCCGCGGGCGGGGGTCGCCGAGGTAGGCGCGGGCAAAGCGCGCCGCGAGCGCGACGCTCGCGGGATCGGTGCCCTCGGCGCGCTCACGGTCATTCGACCGACTCTCTGCTTCGGGCGCCAGAACCGCCCCCAGGCCCCGCACCAGCAGCAGGCCGATCACAGCCCAGATCGCGACCCGTCCCGCCGGGCGCAGGGCCAAACCGACGCCGCGCCTCGATGCCTCGAATCTCTTACCTGCCTCACCACTCACCGTGCATGCCCCTCCTTGGAATTGCCGGGGCGTGACTGTCACCTCCCGCCACGCCCCGGCGTGTCGTTTGCGTGTGTGAGTCAGGTTTAGCCCGGCGAAACCGTCCCGTCTACACAAGTGCCTAAGCGCTTAAGCGCTTAGGCGAATAGGCGAAACAGATGTGCTATGGCAGGCACGGGAAGGCGTCGGAAAGGACGACGCAAAGCGCCACACGCTCCCGTCACGAACAGGAATTCCGGTGAATAGAGGGGACTGGCAATGTGTGTTTTCGGGCTCGCTTGACCTACTCTTGACCGGGAGGCGTGCGCTGCTCCTCTTGCGAGGACCGCACCAGGTCCACGATCTGATCCACGACCCACCAGGCGCTCCAGTCCTCGATCGCATAGAAGGTCTTCTTGCCTTCGCAGCGCCGGCTAAGGATTCCCGCCCGCCAGAGCAGGGCGAGGTGGTGGGAAGCGTTCTGGTGGGCCAGCCCTATGCGGTCTGCGAGCTCCTGGACTCCTGCCTCGCCCTCGCTGAGGGCCTCGAGCAAAGCGATTCTCTTTGCCTTCGCCACCAGCTGCAACCTCTCCGCGGCCAGATCCAAGAGCGGCGTCGGCGTCGGGGCACCTACGGCTCGGCTCCCGGGAGGAGAGGGACGTCCGCTGACCGTCGGGTCGGGGCTCATGCTCTGTTCCTAAAGCCCGAACTCCGTCGATTCCGTGGCACCGTCGCGAACACGCGGCTCTTCCTTCGGATCGCTAGGCGCGGCCGGTGCGGGCGCGCTCGGCACGTAAGCCGGTTCCGGCGGCGAAGCTCCGGATGCGGGCGGTTGGCTCGGGGCATCCGACCGGGCAGGGGCAGGCCGTCGCGGCTCGTGCCGCGGGTGAGCGTGATGCCTCCTGCGCGGAGAGGCAGGTGCCGCCTGACGGTGCCGCGGCGGTGCGGCCTCGCCGGGTTCTCTCACCCAGCGGGTCCGGTCCGATCGCCGTACGCCGCGCTCGCGCACCTTCGAGCGGTCGGTTTCAGACGCAGAGGAAGATCGCTGTGCGGCGTCCCCTCCACCTTTCAACGCAGGGACGACGACCAAGGCCAGCGCCACCGCAAAGACGATCAGGGCCACCGGAACGAGAAGGCGAGCACGCCGCGGGAGCGAACTTCCCTTCCTCTCCTCCTTTTCACCGTCGGGTTCTCTCTGCGAGGTGGTGGACTCCTCGTCGGCATCCGGCTCAACCCCCGAGCGAATCTGCACGCCGCGCCAGTGCTCTGTGGGTGGTAGCTCAGCTGTCTTGTCGTTGGGTGTAGTGGGTTTCTCCGTCGACATCGCAATCCTCCAGTCGCTGGACCTCAGAGTCCAGCTTGGGTTCTCTCACCCCTTACACATGTGAGAGCGCCGTCGCGCCACCCCCTCGGGAGACAAATTGGACGAAAGGACGAACGTCAGGTCGTGCGACGGCGGCCCGCGCCGGCACTCACAGGCCGAACTCCGCGCTCGACCCTGAGCTGCCCGTCGAGCCCCCACCGGAGCCCGAACCGCCGCCCTTCGCCGGGGCGGCGCTGGAGACCGACGAACCGTCCCCAGACGATCCCGAGGAGGGCGAGGACGTACCGCCGGGCGAGGCGGGCTGGCTCGACTCGGGCCCAAACTCGGTGGCGACCTGCGCACCGGAGGCGGGAGCGGGCGTGGAGGTCTTTTCGCGGGAGGCGGTATGAGTCTGCGATTCGTTCTTCTGAGCGTCGGAGCGCTTCGTCGACGGGCTCTGGCTCGCTTCCCCGGCGCCGGACGTGTTCTGCTCGGGTGCCGTGTGTTCCGCCACTCCAGCGACCGGCGGGGCGCGATCGGCCTTCGCCTGCTTTGTCGCGGGCGACTTTTGAGGATGGCGAGCCGAGAGGCCCGCGCCGCCGATGCCCGGCACGACTCCGGCCGCCACGCAGGCTCCGGCCGCGATGGTGGCGGTGCAGGCCGAGGCGACGCGCCACGAGGAGGCGCCGAGAGCTTGGGAGACGCTCGCATCAGCACCGGAGCCGGGCAGCGCACCCGCCAGCCTGAACAGGGCCTCGCGCACCCGCTCGCGGGCAGCGCGGCTCGCCTCGCCCATCACCTGGGCGCCCTGGGAGGCGAGCTCGAGCAGGCGGGCGGGGACGGCCGCCGCGCGACCGGCGCCAAGCGAAGAGGCAAGCAGGGCGCCGCTGGCGACGTCGAGGAGGTAGTCGCGCATCCGGGCGCGGGCCTGCCGGCAGGCCCGGCAGTGGGCGAGGTGGGCCTCGACCGCCCGGCGTTCGCCCGCGTCGCCCTCCCCGGCGACGTAGCGGCGAAGCAGGGTGCCCTCCATCTCCGCGCAGCGCTCCCCTGCCTGGATCCGCCCGTAGGCATCCAGCACGCGCGCGTTGGCGCGCTGGATCACCTTGCGGTAGGTGCGCATGCTGAGACCGGGCGTCTCGGCGAGGATCTCCTCTGGGTCCAGGCCCTGCAGGTGGCGACGGGTGAAGATCAGCCGATCACGCTCGGAGAGCATCGCCAGCGCCTCGCGCCCGATCGCCACCGACTCGCGCTCCTCGGCCAGCTCCGGTGGCGGCTCGGTCGGGCTCTCGGCCGAGGAAGGCGGCGATTCCTCTCGGGCGATGCGGCGGCGACGCTCGTCGATCAACCGATGGCAGCAGGCGCGTTTGACGAAGCGCACCATCTGGTCGGTGGAGAACTCGCGCTCGAGCGGGTCGACGGCTTCCATTACCTTCGCGTAGGAGGCGGCGAAGAGCTCCTCGGCCTCGTGCTCGTCACAGCCGCGACGACGGAGCTCTGCCATGGACCCCTTGCGCGCCGGGCCGTAGACCCGGGCGTAGAACTGGGCCTCGGCGAGACTCAGCCGCCGCTCCCCCGGCGCGGTGGGGCGGCGACGGACCGGCCCCCTGCCCGAGCCCGCCCGTCCCCTGCCGCCCCGCCGTCTCATCGCCGCCTATCGCCGCCGGTGGCTGCTGTGGGCGCGGTGAGCCCGGTGGCGCCCCGGCCGGACGACCAGCGTCAACGGATCGGAGTTGCCCTGCAGGTAGGGGTAGCCGGCCTGCGAGCGGACCTGGGCGCGCATCACGTAGCGGGTCGGATGGCTGGTGCGGTTGAAGCGGTAGCCGACCGTGACCTTGCCCCCGGCGCGCGTTCTGTAGCGGCGGAAGGCGAGCCAGCCCTTGCCCTTCCTGACCTGCAAGACGACCACGACGTTGTCGTTGGCCGGTCCGGGGATGTGGCCGACGAAGCGGGCGAAGCGCCGGTTGCGCACCACCTTTCGCCGCACCTTGAAGACCGGGTGGACGACCGTCTGCAGGAGCGCATCGGCGTCGAGTTCGCGGTGTCCGGAGCGATAGACGGCGCTCACTTCGCGCGAGGGGCCGGCCGGAATCGCGAAGCTGTAGCCGCCCATCGGGCGGCTCATCGCGATGCCAAGGAACTCGCGCCGCCCTTCGGTGACGATGCGGGCGAAGACGCAGACCGGCGCGCCCATGACGCCGTCGCCGGAGTTGGCGAGGCGGCCGGTGAGGATCGACCCCCGGCCCTGGCGGACGACGGCCTTGGCGCCCTGATCGGTGCCCACCCCGGCGCTGAGCGAGTTCGCGGGGCCGGCACCGGAGCCAACGCAGCGGTAGGAGAGCGGCGCCGTGGCCGGAGCGCCGACGTTGCCCTCTTCATCGGAGAGCCACAGGCGCAGGGTGTAGGAGCCGGGCTGCTCTGGCGTGTCGAGGTCTTCGATCGCCGCGACACCCTCTCCGGTGACCGTCTGGGTGGGGACGGCGACCCTGCCCGCGCCGTCGAGCACCTGGTAGTGGGCGGCGTCGATCGGCGAGCCCGCGTCGGCGATGTTCTGCCAGCGCAGGTCAAAGCCCTCGGCCGAGCGCTGCCTCTCCGGCGCGGTCACCTGCAGGCCCTGCGGCGCGGCCGGCGGCGTCGTGTCGCGGGGAACGGGCACCATCGCCGCCGGGCCGGTGAGGCCGACCGAGTCTTCGAGCCAGACGCGCAGGCGGTAGTCCCCTGGTTTGGCCGGGCCTTCGATCGCCGGGATCGAGGTCGGGCTGGGGCCGGCGATGGTCTGGGCGGGGACGACTACTTCGCCCTCGGCGTCGACGACGACGTAGCGGGCGGTGGCCAGCGGGCTGCCGGAGTCTGGGGGCAGCTGCCAGCGGGCACCGAAGTCCGGCAGGTAGCGGTTGGGGTTTGCCGAGGTGGCTTCGAGGCCGACCGGAGCGCCGGGCGGGTGGTTGTCGGTGTGGATGGTGCGTGAGTCGCAGGTGGCTCCTCCGGTGCCGTTCAGGCCCCGGTACTGGCCGTAGTCCTGGGCGCAGACCTGGAGGCTGTGGGCGCCATCAGAAACGGAGGCGGTGTCGAGCGTCCAGGAGTGGTTGTAGGGGCCGGCGGGGCAGGGCCGGTAGGTGCGGGCGAACTCGCCGTTGACGGGCGAGGAGGTCGCGTTGCAGCGCCCGAGGGCCTGGTGGTCGACCAGGTATTGAGACTTGCCGTCGAGGTAGATCCACTCGTTGCGGATGCCCGAGCCGTTGTCATGCACGTACCAGGACATCCATTGGGAGCCGCGGACCCAGCTGCCCTGCATCAGCGGCGCGGCCTTGTTGGAGAAGTAGACGTCGGGCACCTCGTCGTCGTTGAGGATGAGGACGAAGCCGTTGGCGTCGGTGGCGTTGAAGTTGGCCCGGTCGCAGCCGGCCGGGCGCACGCAGAGCAACTCGAAGTAGAAGTGGTGGAAGTCGAGGAAGCTGGTGAAGGGCCACAGGTGCGGCCCGAAGGTGTTTGAGGAGGTGCGGTCGGTGCCCGAGTTGGCCAGGCCGGCGCCCTGGTTGATGAAGAGGTTGCCGTTGCCGGAGAAGTCGGTGCCCCAAAAGCGCGAGCGCCAGCCGGCGTTGAAGGCGTTGGGCTGGCGGGTGTAGCCGCCGGCGGACTTGAAATGGACGTACCAGGGGGTTTCGAAGACGAAGCGACCGTAGGCGCCGTTGCCTGCATTGCCGGCCGATTCGTGCTCGGCGATACGCAGGAAGGCGGAGTCGCCGGGCGGATCGCCGCCCTGCCCGCCGCAGTGGTTGGTGAAGTCGAAGATGCCGTAGGGGTGCTGGGCGTTGGCCGTGTTGGTCTCGGTAGAGAACCCCGGCGTGCCGGAGTCCCCCGCGCACATCACCATCTTGAACTGGGCCGCGTTTGCCGTCGCCGCGCAGACGACGGCTGTCGCTACGCAGCTCAGCATCAGGCATAGGGCTATCGCGACCGGCCCGGCGGCCGGTCCTCGAAATCGAGAACGCATTTCTCTCTCCTTGTTCTGCTCGGCCCCTCAGACCGAGCGCTCCGGGCCCCTGCTATCCGGGTCCCCTCACCCCTTACACGGATGAGCGGCGCCTCGCGCCACCCCCTGGGGAGAATTTGTTGGGGATCAGCCCATATGCAGAGAAAGAAACACGAAAGACTTTCGAGTGCTTCGGAGGGGTCGCTCAATCATTCGTCGAAATACATGCGTCCAGCTAAAGCACCTCAACGAAGCTCGCGGTCCCAGACCGGCCGAGCGTGATCGGCATGCGCACCCCGCGCGAGGCAATCAGTCGAGGTTGAAGGCAGCCGCGATCGCCTCGCTGAGAGCCGGCTCTTGGCTGTCGAGCAGAACGCCGATCTGCTCCCCCAGGGCATCGACGGGGATCGTGGTGATGTTGTCGCAGCTGACGACCGAGGGCTCCGTGAGGCCGTTCGCAGCATCGACGCCGACCTCGCTGGAGAGCCCGCGTATGGTCGTGGTGATCGGCGCGACGGTCACCGTCCTGAGATGCGGCCGGACGAGCTCACGGGTAAGGATCAAGACAGGCCGCGCCTTGTCGAGATGCGCGACGTGGATCGCCCGCATCAGGCCAGGTCGCGCGGAAGGTCCGCCGCGTGCTCGGCGAGCCCTGCGAGCTCCGGGTCCGGTCCAGAGCGGGCGAGAATCCGAGCATCGCGTTCCGCGAGCTCACGACGACGCTCGCGCTCGAGTGCCCGGGTCACCACAGCAGCTCGACTGCGCTCGGTGCCGGACTCGATGATCGCGTCGACGAACTCAACGAGGTCGTCTGGAAGTCGCACTGCGATCTGCTTGCTCATCCCAAAATGGTAGCAAGTAGGTACCAAGCTGTTTCGGCTTGATAAGCGCAAACGACGGACTCAACCCACGCCGAAGTGCCGCTGACCTCACGCCCGCGCGTCGAGGCCGTCGATGAGGCTCTGGCTGAGGATCATCAGGGGAAGGTCGCGCCTGAACCGCCGCCTTCTTCGCGCCCGCGAAAGCGCGTCGGAGAGCAGGCGCCCTTGCAGGGAATCGAGGCCGGGCAACATCGCCTCGGCCAGCTTCAGGCCGTAGAACTGCTCGAAGAGGCTGTGCGGCGTATCGACCGTCTCGAGCACCGCGACGAAGTCTCGGTAGTCCTCGTTGACGAGCATCAGGTTCAGCGCGATCACCCGCAGCGCGTCCGTCCCGTTGTGAAACCAGCCGATGACCTCAGCGGGATCGAACTCCGCCTCCTCCCCGGTCGCCCGCATGGCAGCGGCGAGCTCGTCGAGATCGTCCGTTCGCCGGGGTCCGGGCGGCTCCACGCGACGAATGTGCTCGTAGAGACCGTAGAGGCTTGCGAGTTTCTGCAGCACGATCGCCTGGCGATGGAGCACGGCGCCACCGTCGGCCGGACGGCGCCCGGGCGACTCGGCCAGCTCGAGTCGGCTCTTGACCACCTCGCGCACACGAACCTTCGCTCCGAGGACCTCGAATCCCTCGGGCTGAATCCGATCGCCGAGCAGCGCCACGAGCACCAACGCCACTCCAAGCGTCAGCAGAAACGCGCTGCGCGCACTGTGATCGGTCATGAAAAGCACCGCCACGCCCCCAACCAGCAACCCGACGCCGAGAGCCACGCCCACCCAACGCAATCGGCTCTGCCAACGATGGCGCACCCGGAGCGCAAGGAGCCACAGCGACGAAGTGCTCGACTTCCGGCTCACCGGAGCAATCCTAGGCGCAGCTTCGACACGGTCGTTCCTCGCTCGCTCGGGTATTCGGCCCTGGAGAGGCAGTCACTCACGAGGTCGAAAAGTCGTTGTACAGCGTCCCCAGGTGCACGTGCGCGTAGACCTCGGCGACGGTGGACCGAATGCCCTTGATGTCGTCCTCGAACGGCGCGACGCGGCATTCCATGGCGCCGATTCGCGTCTTCGTAGCCCTATAGAGGGCGTAGGTCTCTGAAGCGGTTGTGTGACGATCGGCCCACCAATTACTGGGCACCGCTCGGTTGAGATGGGAGGCGCGCTCAAGCATCAGGCGATTGGCGAATGACGATGCGCCGGGCGGGCGTCCCGGCTGTACGTGCTGGTCGAACCGGTGTCGAAAGCTCGTGATCGGCTCGCCACCCTTGGCACGCGAGCGAGCGGTGATGCCCGTTCGACCGACGTAGAGATGCTGTTCCGCCTCGGAAAATAGATAAACCCCTCGCTGGCCCCTCGGAGGACGGTGCTCGACGTGAAACACCTCAGAGGCTAGGAGCTGCTCGAGCATGACGGGAAGCCATCTCGTCAGGTCAGCCCACGCACCAGTGGAGTCGATCGGCGTTCCAATGGGTTCGGCAGAGTCCACCCGAAGGCGCGACTATATCTCGAGAATGCAGGAATCCCTGCTGCTCGTCGCGCAGAGCGGAAGCGCGCCTTGGCCGCGCGTGAGGCGGGCGTCACTTCCCGGTCGTGTCCGGACCGAGAGCAGCAACTACTCCGGCGCGATCTCGATGAGTGCAGGAACGGACGACTCCATGCGCACGAAGGCAGCGTGAGCCTTGTTCATTCGACGCAGGTAGGTATCTGGATCCCCTGGCCGAGGTTCGAGCCGGGCATCGCACCATTTGCCGCGGAAAAAGACGCGCAGACGGCCGTCCCTGTGAAGCGCGTTGCGTACCCACGCGGTTGTCAGACCGTCCTCGGCTACCACGATCAACTTGCCATCCTCTTCGAGAAATCCGACTGGCACCCTGCGGCGCTTGCCCGAGCGAAGCCCGATCGTCTCAACGATGATTGCGTTTCCTCGGTTGTAAGGCGGACTGGGAAGACCCACGCGAAGCGGCCACATACGCAGTGGGTTTCCAAGCCTCCTCGCCGCTCTCTGCAGCCTGGTCTTCTCGGGACGCGCCACTTCTCGTACGCTAACGCGGTTTTCGCCGCTCCTTCCGCGTGGGACGGGTTGCCGAGTTGCAGTGGCCGGGGCGTCCTCTACGGACCCAGCGCAACGGCCGCCTGAATCACCGGGGCACGTCGTCCGTGGACAACGTCGACGATCTCGCCACTGTCGATCCCTTGCAGGTAGATCGATGTGATCCCAAGGTCGGCGTGACCGAGCTGGCGCTGGATCACGTTCAGAGGAACGCCCTCACGCGCCATTTCAACGGCATGGGCGTGGCGGAGTTGATGCGGCGCAAAGCGACGCCGGACGCCGGCCTGGCGGGCCAGGCGCCGAAACTGCGTTCGCGCCGCGGCGGCCGACCACGGCCGTCCAGCCGTGGGTCCGTTGACCACACAGAAGAGCGCGCCAATCGGCAGCTCCACCCTGACCTTCAGCCAGGGATCGAGCTGCTGCCATCCCCACTCGTCCATTCCGACCTCGCGACGCTTGCCACCCTTGCCATGGCGGACGAGCATCGCTCCGCGCTGGCGCTCGAGGTCTCCCTCCGAGAGTGCCAAGGCCTCGCTGATCCGAAGACCGGCTCGCCAGAGAACGACAGCCAGTCCCCGAAAGCGCAGTCCCGCCGGCCTCTCCCCGGCTTGGCGCATCACGGCGACGATCTCCTCCACTCGCGGTGGATCAGCGGGGTAGCTGCGGCCCTGGTTCTGCGGGGCGCGACCGGCGTGGTAGCCAGGAAGCGTGGCCGGCGAGCGTCGACGGCCTGCGGCGTCGAGATGGGTAACGGGGTTCATGGGTTTCCTCCTCGATTGGCTTGAACAAATCTGAAGCCGCAGGATTGCTGCTCGGTAGAATGTCGTTATGACCGTCAAGGAGCGTTTGCAGCGGGTCGTTTCCGAGATGAGCGAGGAGGAGGCCGCCGACACCCTCGCGCTGGTAGCTGGCGCCCGCGCCGGGGCGACACCCTCTGACATCTACGGAACGGCTTGGGGGAAGGTGCTTGCCGATGTCGACCCTCAGGCGCTGTCGGTGACTGGAACCCCCACCATCTCGATCCCGGACGGCATTCCCGACGTTCAGTGAAATCCGACGGGGTCCTGATCAGGGTCCTCACGACAGGTGATCTATCCCTGCTCGGCGCCTTTCGTTGCAGCACGGGGACGGCGTGGGAGGACGCGGTCGAGGCTCAGATTCGCGGTCCCCTCCCCCGACGCTACCTGGCCTCGCCGCCGCGCTTCGACGGCAGGATGCTGATCGGCACCAACCGGGGTGGAGACATCCTCGTCCTCGGCGCCCATCACATCGAGCCGACTCTCGAGCCCGACGTCGGCTACACCGAGGTCGTGGCGGTCTCCCTTCCAGCTCGCGGCACGCTCGTACAGTTGCCCGAAGGACGAGAAGTCTCACTGGGAGAGTTGATGCTTCTTGCGATCTTCAAGCAGATGATCGCCCTCGGTCGGCACCCACGAACCTTCGTCCGGGTCGACCGCCGCAACCGGCGCAGCCTGGCGCTGTGCGACCGTGTCGGCCTGACCGAGGAGCGCCAAGATCCTCACGCCGACTTTCTAGTTCAGCGTTGGGGCGAGCTACCGCAGATCGCCTGACGACCACGCCCGGCACGCGCTCATGCGTGTCGCGCAAAGCGGGAGAATGCTGCCATGAGCGAAGGAGTTGACTCAACCCCGAACCCCTGGCGGATTCAGGTGCGTGAACACCCAGCGCGCCGCGATAGCTCCGAATGGAGGAACGCCATAGGCGCCGCGGTGGAGGCCGCCTATCCGCAGGCGCCATTCACCTCGCCTCACCTGAAGGCCGCCAGGTTCACCGTCGAGGTGACCTTCTGGATGACTCCTTTGGACCTGGCGAGGCCGGCCGTCGACCTCGACAACTTCGTCAAGCCTGTCCTCGACACACTCTTCACCTCGCAGAACGTCCGGAGGCTCACCGGGGTCCTTCTCCCCGACGTGAACGACACGCGGGTTTTCCGACTCCTCATCGAGAAGGACGAAGTAGATAGTCCCGAGGACCAGGGGGCGGATATCACCATCTCCTGGGACCCTGCGACCACCCCGGGTCTCAGCGCCCCCTGACGCTCCTCTCGAAGCGAGTCCCGATGATACTCGCCCGGAGTGCCGCCGGCGACACAACAGAGCCCCCCGGCGCGCTGACGCTCTGCCATGGTCAGCGCGATTCCTCCTCGCCCTCTCTCTTGCGTCGCAATAGCTCGGAATGCCACCAGACGCCGAGGATCGAGAGGAACACCACCGCTATCCCGACGTAGAAGAACGCTTCACCGGAGGGCGTTGCAGCGATCAGGACCACGCCGACAAGCAACAGGAAGATCCAGCGGAGCTTGTCGCGGCCGTCCACGGCACGACACTAGCGCAGCGCACGCCGTCGCGGCTGGGCCTCTTCCTCGCAGGAGGAGCCCCGGCTGACTCCGCGCTCGCTACTGCTCCCGCGTGAAAGGAGGAGTGAACCTAGCCAGCGGGTTTCTCTTCCGAAACCACGTACTCGGCCGGCCCAGAGTGCTCGACCCAGCCGGGGCGCCAGGTGACGCCGTTGACGAGGTCTCCGACCGAAGTGCAATAGGCGCCAGCGAGGCGGATCAGGGCATCGAGGGTGGGGATGCATTCGCCGCCCTCGATCTTGTCTAGCTTGGAGCGGGTGAGGGCGGCGCGCTTGGCGGCCTCCTTCTGGTCGAGTCCGGCCAGCTCGCGGGCGCGGTAGAGGTTGTCCGCGAAGCGGGCCAGGGCCTTGAAAGGGAATGGGGTCTTGGAGCGCGAGCCCGTTGTCATCGAGAGTCGGCCCCAGCCGCGACCGCTTCGGCTCCTGCGGGATCAGCGCAATGCTCCGGCGAGCGTTCCTCGCGATCGACGATCTCCCACGATCCCGGCACGACGACCTCATAGCCTGGTCGCCACTCCAGACCGGCGACGAGATCCTCCAGAGGGACGCCGAGGCTGCCCGCCAAGCGCAAGGCCGTGTCGACCCGGGGCATCCGCTCCCCGCGCTCGAGCATGCTGACCTCGGTGCGGTGGATCGAGGCGCGAAAGCTCAGCTCTTCCTGGGAGACGCTCGCCGCCTCGCGACAGCGGGCGAGGTTCTGCCCGAAGCGGAGCTTCATCTCCGGGGTAGGCGGGGCCGTGGCCGGCGCCCGTGGGCTCACCGGCCATCTCCGATCACGAACAGATCGGGCGGAGGAAGCGGCGGACCCGCCTCGACCAACGTCGCGACGATCAAGCCGCGGCGGCTTGTGCGGCCGTCTTCGGTTTCGCCGCTTCTCGAGGGCCGAGGCAGGTGACGGAGAGTCCGATCTACGACCTCCCCATACCTCCTGTGGCCTACGCCTCGACCCTCGAAATGCGGCGGCCACCGTCGTCTCATTGCGACTTCGCCTTCGCCAGCGCGTAGGCGCGTGGCTTGCGCTTGGCCTGGCGCAGCTTCTTCTCCTTCGCCAGTCGCGCCAGGCAGTTGGCAACGGCGCCCGAGGAGCGGCCGATGCCCTTGCCGATCGCGCTGGCGGTGAGCGGACCGTCGCCCTTGTGCTTTCGCATGTGAGCGAGGACGAGGCCGTCGAGCTCGCCGGGGCGCAAGCGCTTCTTTGTTTTGGCAGCGCTCATGCCGAATCGCCCTCTCGCTCATCCAGGTCAACGAGCAGCGCCTCGCAGGCATCCCGACCCGAGAGAAGGCGCCCGTTGGTCGCCTCGTCTTCTTCGCGCGAACGCCGCTCGTCGGGCGATTCGCCCAGCACCGCCTCGGCTTCCCCGTGCAGGCGCTTGAGCGTTTCGGTGAGGTCGTGGACCGGGATGGTCAGCTCGAAGGTCTCGCGCCCGTCGCCGGCGTCCCAGCCGATGTCGTCCAGCAGGCGGAAGTCTTCGCTGAACTCCAGTGCGAGGCGCTCGGCTGTGGCGTGGTCCCTGCTCCGCCCGAGCGCGATCCAGAGATCCTCGATGCTGTAGAGGTGATGGCAGACCAGCTCGTAGATCCCTTTGCGCTGATCCTTGGTGATTGTGGCTGTCGTGGGCACTGTGCCCCTCCTCTCGGGTAGGGCACCGAAGGCCGCCGCGATGCCTCGCCAAAGTGCTTTGGCGAGTAGCGTTCTCCGCGCATCGAAGTCTCGGCTTCGGTGCCGGCCCCGGGGCGTCTCTAGCGCTGCCGGGGCACTTATTTAGTCGGCGCCAACCTAGCTCGGCGGGGGCGACAAAGCGAGTCCGAATCGGCCGAAATCGACGCCAACCGGGCTAAATCAGGCCGTCATCTGGCACTCGTGCCAGTAAACAGGGGCGAAACAGGGGGCGGTTCGATTGAATTCGGGCGATTTCCGCAAATGGCGAGGTGCCGATTTGCAGGGGATTCGATGCGAAGCGGCTGATCGGATTCGAACCGACGACCTTCTGCATGGCAAGCAGACGCTCTAGCCAGGCTGAGCTACAGCCGCGTGAGGGCGGGATTATAGGCGGGGGCGGGATGTGGGGCTGGGATGCCGGGTGGCTGGGCGTCGGCTGGCCGCCGGCGGGGTCGGCGCGGGTCGGCGCCTGCCGGAGGTTGCGGTCGTAGTTGTGCCCGGCAGGCGGGCACAACTACGACCGCACGGCGGGGCGCTGTGGGGCGCGGCGGCGCAGGGGCGCTGGCACGCGTAGGGGCGTTGCCGCGGGGCTCAGCCGGCGTCGAGGGCCTGGTTGACCAGGGCGTCGGCGTCGGCGTTGCGCTCGCGGCGGACGTGGGCGATCGACCAGGTGTCGAAGTTGCGCAGCGCCCGCTTGACCTCGGCGTGCAGGTCGCGCATCGCTGCGTTCTTGACCTTGTACTCGCCGCGCACCTGCTTGACGACCAGCTCCGAGTCGCCGATCAGCTCCAGCTCGCTCGCCCCCAGCTCCTGCGCCAGCTCGATGCCGAGCAGCAGGGCCCGGTACTCGGCGACGTTGTTGGTCGCCTTGCCGATCCGCTCGCCGCGCTCGCTCAGCACCTCGCCGGCAGCGTCGCGGACCACCGCGGCGATCGCCGCCGGGCCGGGATTGCCGCGGGCGCCGCCGTCGACGTTGACGATGAGCTTCACCGCCGCCTCAGCCAGCGGCGCCGCCGCGCCGGGCCGCCCGCGGCGCCGAAGGCGAGCCGGCCGTCGCGGCCGGCGGCCGCGTTCCAGACCCGCGCCGCACGGTCGAGCTGCTCGACCTCCTCGCCCTTGCCGACCTCGCGCACGCGCCCCTCCCCCACGTCGACCGACCACTGGTACCAGCAGAGCTCCCAGGCGACGGTCACCCGCACCTGGCTCGGCGACCCGGCCGCCGCCCCGATCGAGACCCGCGGCCGCCCCAGGCTGCGGGTCAGGCCGCCGACCACCCGCGCCGCGTCGCTGCCGTTGAAGCGTTCGACCGCGAGCTCGAGCCGGCTGTCGGCCGGCGCCCGGCGGCGGCCGACGTTGGCCCCGGGGGCGGCTGGGTCGCGCTGGTAGATGCTCACGCACGAAAGCTAGATCACCGCGGCCCGCGAAGGGCGAATCAGGCCGCCGCTGCGATGACTCTCTCAGCCAGCTGCGCCGGCACCTCCTGGTAGTGATCGAAGACGACCTCGAACTCGGCCCGCCCGCCGCTGATCGAGCGCAGGTCGGGCGCGTAGTCGAGCACCTCGGCCATCGGCACCTCGGCCCGCACCTCGGTCATCGAGCCCTTCGGCTCCATCCCCTGCGGCTGGCCGCGGCGCGAGTTGAGGTCGCCGATCACCTCGCCGACCACGTCCTCGGGGCAGCTGACGACGAGCCGCACGACCGGCTCGAGCAGGACCGGGTCGGCCGCCTCCATCGCCTCGCGGAAGGCCATCGCCGCGGCAATCTTGAAGGCCATCTCCGAGGAGTCGACGTCGTGGTGCTTGCCGTCCACCAGCCGCACCAGCACGTCCTTGACCGGGTAGCCGGCCACCGTGCCGTGCGCCATCGCCTCCTGCACCCCCTTCTCGACCCCGGGGATGTAGCCGCCGGGGATCGACGCCCCCTTGATCCGGTTGACGAACTCGAGCCCCGTCCCGTCCGCCGCCGGCTCGATCTCGATCGCGCAGTCGGCGAACTGGCCGCGCCCGCCGGACTGCTTCTTGTAGCGGGCGCGGGCGCTTGCCGGGCGGCGGATCGACTCGCGGTAGGGGACGCGCGGCGGGTGCAGCTCGACCTCGACCCCGAAGCGCCGGCGCAGCCGCGCCACGATCACCTCGACGTGGACCTGGGTCAGGCCGGCGATGATCTGCTCGCCGGTCTGCGCGTCGCGGTGCACGTCGAGCGTCGGGTCTTCCTCGCACAGCCGCCGCACCGCCGCCGCGGCCTTCTCCTCGTCGCCGGCCGAGCGCGGCTCGTAGGCGAAGGCCATCACCGGCGCCGGCAGCTCGAGCGGCGCGAAGGCGATCTCCGCCGGCTCGGCGCAGAGCACGTCGCCGGCGTGGGTGCGCTTCAGCTTCGCCACCGCGCCGACATCCCCGGCCCCCAGCTCCGCCGCCGGCCGCAGCTCGCCGCCCAGCGGCTGGGAGAGCTGGCCGACCCGCTCCTTGCCGCCCGCGGTGACGTTGACCGCCTGGCTGTCGGAGCGCAGCGTGCCGCGGTAGACGCGGAAGAGGTTGACCCGGCCGGTGTAGGGGTCGGCGAGCGTCTTGAACACGTAGGCGACCAGCGGCCCCTGCTCGTCGGGCTCGATCTCGATCGCCTCGCCGCCGGCGCCGCTCGCCGCCACCGCGCCGCGCATCGCCGGCGAGGGCAGGTCCTCGACCAGCGCCTCGAGCAGCCGGCCGGTGCCGAGGTTGCGGGTCGCCACCCCGCAGGTGACCGGGAACAGCCGCCCCGCCGTCACCCCCCGCTTCAGCGCCCGCACCACCTCCTCGTGGCCGATCTCCTCCCCCTCCAGGTAGCGCTCCATCAGCTCGTCGGAGTTCTCCGCCACCTCGTCCATCAGCTTCTCGCGGTACTCCTCGGCCCGCTCGCGCAGCTCCGCGGGGACCTCCGCCTCGCGCGCCGCGCCCGGCCCCACCCCCTCGTACTCGAAGGCGCGCATGTCGATCAGGTCGACGACGCCGCGCACCTCCCGCTCGGCGCCGATCGGGATCTCGGTGGCGACCACGTGCGGCCCGAAGGCGCTCTTCAGCGAGTCGAGCGCGGCGAAGAAGTCGGCCCGCTCGCGGTCGAGCATGTTTACGAAGACCAGCCGCGCCAGGCCCTCGGCGTCGGCCCGCCGCCAGAGCCGCTCGGTGTGGACCTCGACCCCGGCCACCGCGCTGACGACGACCACCGCCGAGTCGGCGACCCGCAGCGAGGCGACCGCGTCGGCGACGAAGCTCGGCTCGCCCGGGGTGTCGATCAGGTTGATCTCGCGGCCGTCGTGCTCGAAGCAGGCGAGCGCCGCGTCGATCGACATCTGCCGCTCCTGCTCGTCGGGCTCGTGGTCGGAGACGGTGGTCCCCTCGGCGACCGTGCCGAGCCGGCTCACGGCGCCGGCCTCGAACAGCATCGCCTCGTGCAGGCTCGTCTTCCCGCTCCCCCTATGGCCGATCAGAGCGACGTTCCGAATCCGGTCTGCAGCCTTGTGCGACACGCACCGAAGGTACACCCCGCTCTGCGCATTTCAAGCGGGTTGAGAGTGGGAGCGGCGGGCGCCCCTCCCCAAACACTCAAGCGCGGCTCCTGCCGCGCGTTTGGGGAGGGGCGACCGCCGCTCCCCCACGCAGCTGCTGCTATGCCGCCTGGGCCATACCCGACTTGAGCCGCATCACGGCCTTGGTGTGCAGCTGGGAGACGCGCGACTCGGTCACCCCGAGCACCTCGCCGATCTCGCGCAGGGTGAGGTTCTCGTAGTAGTAGAGGGCGATCACCAGCTGCTCGCGCTCGGGCAGGGTGGCGATCGCGTCGGTCAGCCGGTCCTTGACCTCGCTCGAGGCCAGCGACTCCTGCGGGTCCTCGGCGCGCGGGTCGGAGATCGTGTCGAGCAGGGAGACCTGGTCGCCGGAGGAGTCCGAGACTGTCCACAGCTCGTCGAGGGCGTAGACCGAGGAGTTGGCGATCTCCAGCAGCGAGGTCTGCAGTTCGTCCTCGGAGAGCCCCAGCCGCGCGGCCAGCTCGGCCTCGGTCGGCGCCCGCTGCAGCTCGTGCTCGAGCTTGGCCTGGGCGGCCTCGATCTCGCGCGCCCGCGAGCGCACCGAGCGCGGCACCCAGTCGAGCGAGCGCAGCTCGTCGATGATCGCGCCGCGGATCCGGGTCATGGCGAAGGTCTCGAACTTGATCCCGCGCTCGGGCTCGAAGCGCTCGATCGCCCCGATCAGCCCCATCAGCCCGTAGGAGATCAGGTCGGCGTCGTCGACGTGCGAGGGCAGCCCGGCGCCGAGCCGCCCGGCGACGAACTTGACCATCGGCGAGTAGGCGACGACCAGGCGCTCGCGGGCGCCGGCGTCGCCGTCCTGCTTGTAGCGGCGCCACAGGTCGCGCAGCTCCACCTCTTTTACGCCCGTTTCCATGCCCTCCGTTGAATCCTAAGGTCGCTGACCGTCATCGCACGCTCACGCCCGCGGGTGGGTGGCAGCGTACGCGTCGCGGAGGCGAGCCGCATCGACCCGAGTGTAGACCTGCGTGGTCGAGATCGACGCGTGGCCGAGCAGCTCCTGGATCGTGCGCAGGTCGGCGCCGCCCTCGAGCAGGTGGGTGGCGAAGCTGTGGCGCAGCGAGTGCGGCGAGATCGCAGCCGCCAGCGCCGCCTGGCGCACCCAGAATCCCCAGCCGCCGGGTGACGTCGGAGCTCGACAGCCGCCGGCCGCTCTTGGAGAGGAAGAGCGCCTGCTCGCGCGGGTCGCCGGCGAGCGCCCGGCGGCCGCGCTCGGCGTAGGCGCGCAGCGCCCGCTGGGCCGGCTCGCCGACCGGCAGCAGCCGCTCCTTGGAGCCCTTGCCGAGCACCCGCAGCTGCTCGGTCTCGTGGTCGAGCGCGCCGCAGTCGAGGTTGACGATCTCCTCGCAGCGCAGCCCGCACGAGTAGGCCAGCTCCAGCATCGCCCGGTCGCGCAGCTCCAGCGGCGTGCGGGCCGGGATCCGCTCCAGCAGCGTGCGCATCTGCTCGGCGGAGAGCACCTGCGGCAGCTTCTCCTCGCGCTTCGGGCTGGAGACCAGGTCGGCCGGGTTCTGGCCGACGCGCTCGGTGCGGACCAGGAAGTCGTAGAGGCCGCGGACCGCGGCCAGCTTGCGGGCCACGGTCGCCGGCGCCGCGCCCTCGCGGGAGAGCCCGGCGGCGTAGCGGCGCACCTCGCGGTGGCGCACCTCGCCCGGCTCCCGCTCCCCCGCCCACTCGACGAACTGGCCGAGGTCGACGGCGTAGGCCCGCCGCGTGCGCTCCGCCGCGCCGCGCCCGCGCAGGTCCCTGTCGTAGGCGGCGAGCGCCTCATCCCAACTCACCCGACCACCTTCGCCGCCGGCCACGGCGTGCCTTCAGCCGATGTAGATCGGGGTGCCGACTTCGACCCGGTCGTAGAGATCTTCGACGTCGGGGATCGCCATCCGCACGCAGCCGTGCGAGGCGGCGGTGCCCAGCGAGGAGGTCTCTTCGGTGCCGTGGATGCCGGCGCCTTCGAAGATCCCCATCCAGCGCGCCTTCAGCGGGTTCGACGGCCCGGGCGGGATCGACTGCCCGGCGAGGCTGCCGGCCCAGTCGGAGTTGGGCACGTGCCAGGTGGGTTCCACCTGCTTGTCCTGGATGTGGTACAGCCCTTCCGGCGTTTCCAGCCCTTCCTGGCCGACCGCGACGGTGTAGGTCTTGACCAGCTTCAGGTCCTTCCAGAAGCGCAGGGTGAAGTTGGCGCGGTCGAGGGTGAGGTAGGTCGGGTAGGAGCCGGCGACTTCCGCGGTCGTTACCTCGGGCGGCACCGAGTGGGTGCGGGCGGCGATCGTGTGGTCGGCTTCGGCGTTGAGCACGGCGGCGCGCAGCTCGCGGGTGAGCAGCACGTCGCGCAGCTTGCGGCCGTTCTCGGCCTTGACCACGTGCAGCGAGTCGCCGCTCGCTTCGACCGAGGCGTCCTGCGGGTCGCGCCCGACTTCCTCGGCGACCCTGCGCACGAAGCGGTTGATCGCCTGGCGCGAGTAGGTGACGTCGGCGGCGACCTGCTCGTCGACTTCGCCGCCGGTCACGTAGCGGACCAGCCGCCCGGGCAGGCCGCCGGCGCGGCTTTCGGCCAGCGCCCGGTCGACCGCGGCGTCGAGGTCGGCGTGCACCTTCAGCGTCCGCCCCGGCAGCTCCCAGCTCTCGCCGTCGTAGCCGACCCGGACCGAGTGGCGCAGCGGCCGCAGCAGCTTGCCGCGCACCGCCCGCTTGGCTTCCGCCGCGTCCATGCCGCCGACGTCGACGCCGGCGATCGTCACCCCGGCGGCGATCGTGTCCTTCTGCGAGGAGTCGTAGACGTAGCCGATCCCGGCGGCGATCAGGATCACGCCGGCCAGCGACAGCAGAGCGATTTGCGTCTTGCGCCCCATCACCTTCACCAAGAGTCAACGAAAAGTTTAAGCATGCGGTTCATTCGCTCAGATCGGCAGCGACACCTGCAAGCCTGAGATCAGCAGCCTGACGGCCGCTGCGGATATCGTTAGGGCGTGCGCTCCAAGGACGACGTGCGCAAGGACGTCTGGAAGGCGATGGACCGGGCAGGCGTCTCGCGCTTCCCGGGCGCCGAGGGACGGATCCCCAACTTCGCCGGGGCCAAGCTGGCGGCCGAGAAGCTGGCCGGCCACCGGCTCTGGAAGCGGGCGCGGGCGATCAAGGCCAACCCCGACTCGCCGCAGACCCACGCCCGCCGCATGGCGCTGGAGGAGGGCAAGGTCGTGATCATGGCCGTGCCCCGCCTGCGCGACCCCCACCCGTTTCGCGTGCTCGACCCGAAGAAGCTCTCCAAGCGGGCGATCAAAGAGGCCTCGACGATCAAGGGCGCGCTCAAACACGGCCGCGTCACCGCCCTCGACGAGCTGCCCGAGATCGACTTCGTCCTCTGCGGCTCGGTCGCCGTCAACCTCAGCGGCGCCCGGGTCGGCAAGGGCGGCGGTTACTCCGACCTCGAGTACGGGGTGCTGATCGACGCCGGCAAGATCGACGACCACACCACGGTGGCGACCACCGTGCACCCGACCCAGGTGCTGCGCCGCCACCTGATGATGACCTCCCACGACCTGCCGGTCGACGTGATTGCCACGCCGCGCGCGGTGATCGAGGTCGAGCGCCAGTACGAGCGCCCGCGCGGCATCCTCTGGGACCACCTGCAACCGCCCCAGATCCGGGAGATACCCATACTCGAACGTATGGGCTATGCCTGACGACTACGGCAACCCCGACCCCGAGTGGCTGCGGATCGACTGGCGCCCGCACCTGCACCGGGTCGAGCTGCCGGGCGCCACCGTCAACTACGCCGAGATCGGCGAAGGCGAGCCGCTGGTCTTCGTCCACGGCCTCTCCGGCTCCTGGCAGAACTGGCTCGAGAACCTGCCCCACTTCGGCCGCGCCCACCGCGCGGTGGCCGTCGACCTGCCCGGCTTCGGCGCCAGCCCGATGCCCTCCTGGACGATCGACATGTACGCCTACGGCCGCCTCCTGCACGACTTCTGCGCCAAGCTCGGGCTCGAGGGGGCGACCCTGGTCGGCAACTCGATGGGCGGCCTGGTCGCCGCCGAGGCGGTGCTAACCGCGCCCGAGCGCTACCGCCGCCTGGTCCTCGTCTCGGCCGCCGGCTTCCTCAACACCTGGCTGCCGCACGAGCGCGGGCGGGCGACGGCCGGCGCCTGGGACGCCTTCGGCGCGCGGGTCGGCGCCCTCGCCCGCTTCACCGTCACCCACCGGCGGGCCCGCTGGCTCAACCTCCGCTTCGCGATCCGCCACCCGGGCCGCCTGCGCAGGGAGCTGCTCTGGGAGCAGGTCGATTCCGGCGTCCCCTGCCCCGGCTTCGCCGACGCCCTCGACGCGGTGCTCGAATACGACGCCCGCGACCGCCTCGGCGAGATCGAGCTCCCGACCCTGATCGTCTGGGGCGCCGCCGACTGGATCATCCCCTCGCTCGCCGCCCACAGCTACCACCGCCGCATCCCCCACTCCCAGCTGGCGATCTTCGACGACACCGGCCACGTCCCCCAGCTCGAGCGCCCCGCCCGCTTCAACCGCCTGCTGGAGGAGTTCCTGGCGGGCTGAGAGCCCGATGCACGACCCCGGCGCCGATACATTCTCGACCTTGCTCGCGATTTCCGACATCCTCAGCGGCGCGGAAAATGTCGGCTACAACGTGGTCTCGGCGCCGATCGTCGTCGCCCTCGTCTGGTTTCGCAGGGCGATCTCGCTCAGGGCAAAGGCTGCGTGGCGGTGGGTCTACTCGGTGCTGAGCGGCAGGCGCTTCGTGCTCATCTGGATCGATGACCGGGGACACGCGAAAAAGCTCATTCCCCACCTCGAAAAGCAAAGCAGCGACAGGCTCAGCTTCAAGGCGGTCGGACTCCCCCGCGAGATACTGAACTTCCCGCGAAGCAAGAAGCGGACCGCAGCGATCGTCCTGCTGGACACCGATGTCAGCAAGCTCGCCGACGAGCCGAAGACTGCCGAGCAGGTCGAGTCCCGCCTGCACGACTTCGTCGACGCGGGCGGCGGGCTGATCGGCGGCCACGACCTGATCTACCGGCGCGCCCGAGCCAAGGTGTTGCAGCGAATGTTCGGCTGCCAGCTCGTGCGCTTCGACGACAACAAGGGACAACCGGTCCCCTACCGCATCAACCGCGATCAGGCGGACCACCCGCTCGCCGCCGATCTGCCGGAGTCCTACACCCTCGCGGACGGAGAGTTCTGCTGGGGCGACTGGGCGCCGGACGCCCAGGTCGTGTTCAGGACCGATGATCGTGAGCAACGACCCCTGGTCGTCTGCCGCGAGTACTCGAAGGGGCGGGTCGTGTGGTTGAACAGCGGCGACAAGGGAGACTGGCTCTGCCCCAGCATCGCCCAACCCGAACCGCCGTTCATCACCCTTCTCGGCAATGCCCTGAGCTGGGTACAGGGGGGCGCGTGAACGACTCGCCGCTCGTCGTGGCCCATCGCGGCGCATCCGCTGGGATGACCGACAACAGCCTCGAGTCCTTCGACCGGGCGATCGAGGTGGGGGCGGACATGATCGAGTTCGATGTCCGGCAGACGGCCGACGAGCGACTGATCGTCCTCCACGATGCCGAGGTCGGCGGCTCGCCCGTCCCGTCGCTCACCCGCGGGGCAATCTCCCAGCATCTGGGCTATGAGCCCCCCCTGCTCGACGAGGTGCTGGAGTTGGCGCAGGGGCGGATCGGCCTCGACGTAGAGCTCAAGGAAGACGGCTACGTGGAGCGAGTGATGGCCGCCGTTGCCGCGCGCTCCGACTCCCAGGAGGTGGTCTTCACCTCCTTTCTCGATGACGTCGTCGCCCTCGTCAAGCGGCTCGACCCGGGCACGAGGACTGGCCTGCTGATCGGGCTCGAGCGCCCGAGGCCCTACCTGCAGACCAGGGTCTCAGAGACCTTCCCCGCCCGCAGGGCTCGCACCTGCGGCGCGGACTTCGTCGCCATGCATCACCGACTTGCCGACCTCGGCGCCATACAGAGAGCGCACTCCGCCGGCTACCCGGTGGTCATCTGGACCGTCAACTCCGACGAGGCCCTACGGCGGTTCCTCGCCGACCGGCGCGTGTATGCGGTGATCACCGACGTACCCGAGCGGGCGCTCGCGTTGCGCGCCGACGTGCGCGGCGAATAGCGGCCGCCCAGCCTGGACCGCGGCGCCGGCCGCTCCCCCCTCCTCACCGCCTGCTGATCAACCCCAGGACAACGACGGCAACGGCGATCGCGCCGAACACCGCGTCAGCCGTGATCACATCCCCGCTGAAGCCCTCCGTCCCGTGCACCCCCACACCGAGGCCGACCACCATGCCCGCACCCCCAGCCATCCCCAGCACGGCTGGCACGTCGGAGTCCTCGCGCTGCAGCTGGGAGGCCAGCACGCCAACCCAGAAGAGGCAGCCCGAAGCCACCATCAGCGCGACCCCGATGCCCGCGAGCTGAGGATGGGCGGCGTTCGCCTGGATGCTGCCCGAGTGAGCGATCCGGTCGGCGACGAAGGCGAAGCCGAGCAGACCGAGGCAAATCACGACGGTCAGCAGAGCGATCCTCCCAACCCGCCCCGCCATCGGCCACCGTCGACCCGGCAGCTCCGTGCCCATGCTGTCCAGGCTGCGCCTGGCGTCCTCGTATCCCAGCCTCATCAGCCACCTCGCCCGGCGCGGCGAGAAACGCAGCGTGCCGCGCAGGAGCCCTCCCAACCGCCGCGAGGGGACGATGTGCACCAGCTTCGGCAGCGGGCGGCGGGGCAGGGGCTCGTCGGCGTAGAGGTCCGGCCAGTCGGAGAGCTCCACCTTCGAGCCGTGAAGGGCGATGAATTTCCTCAGGTTCTCCTTTGATTCGCCCTCGATCGCGAGCTTGTGCTCGAGTTCTGCGACCCTGGTGCCGACCACGTCGTCGACGTGAGACGAGTCGCCGCGTCTACCCAGGCGGTGATCGAGGTGCACCACGACGATCGTCTCGCAGCCGCGATCGACGAGCGGCAGGACCGGTGTGTTGTCCGCCAGGCCGCCGTCGAGCCAGCCCTCATCGTTCAGCTTGCGGTTGGGGAAAATGCCGAACGGCAGGCTGGCCGAACCCAGGAGCAGGTCGACGATGGCGTCCGAATCCTTGCCGTTGAGACGCGAGTAGGCCGGCAGGTACTCCCGGGACATGTGCGGGAAGTAGTAGTAGTTACCGCCAGCCTCGACCATCTCGTAGGCGGGGTGCTCGGGGTCGAAGAGCTCGGCCCCCCTGGCCGCGGTCACGATCGTGGTGACGTCGCTCTCGCGAACCGCCACCGGGTCCAGGTGGTGCACGATCGTCTCCTTCAGGGGCCGATTGTCGAGGACAAAGAGGTTCAGCCTTTCGATCAGGAACCAGCCGCCGACCGGAACCCCCACGACGAGCACCATGATCAGGTAGTAGACGAGCAGGCCGCGAACGTCGCTCCAGTCGGCGCTGCCGGAGGCCAGGGCGATCACGATCGTCGGCCCGCCGACCACCACGAGGACGAAAAGCATCCCGCGGAGCAGGAGCCAGTCGATGCCGCGCTTGCCGGCAGTGGAGCGGCGGTAGTAGAAGAGGCCTGGGAGGAGGACGAGGCGCAGGAGCAGGGCGGGAAGACGCCGAAGCGTCAGCTTGAAGACGTCCTTGGCCGTTATCTGGGACCACAGCCGTTCCGCCCGCTCCAGATCGCCCTGGGCCACCAGGGCGGCGTTGAGAGCGCCAACCGAGGTGCCAGCCACCGCGTCGACTGCGATGCCTCGCTCGCGGAGGGCGCGCCAGCAGCCGACCTCATAGGCCCCCTTGCCGCCTCCACCCGAGAGCACGAGGCCCACGGTTCCCAACCGCGAGTGCCGCCCGCCTTCCCTTCCAGCGGCGGAGCCGGCGTCGTTCATGCTCAGGAAGGCTAAAACATTCAGCCGGTGACTGCGCCGAGCGAGGCCGAGGAGACCGTGTCCGCGTACTTGGACATCACGCCGGCGCCGAAGGGGGATGGCGGGGACTCGTAGGCGGCCACCCGCTCGGCGATCTGCTCGTCGGTGAGGGCGACGTCGAGCCGGCGGCCCTCGATGTCGACGGTGACCTCGTCGCCCTCGCGGATCGCGGCGATCGGGCCGCCGCGGGCCGCCTCGGGGGCGACGTGGCCGATCATCAGGCCGCGGGTGGCGCCGGAGAAGCGGCCGTCGGTGACCATCGCAACCGTCTCCCCCAGGCCCTCGCCGACGATCGCCGCGGTGACCTGGAGCATCTCGCGCATGCCGGGCCCGCCGACCGGGCCCTCGTTGCGGATCACGACCACGTCGCCGGGGTCGATCTTGCCGTCCTTGACCGCCCGGAAGCATTCTTCTTCGGACTCGAAGACCCGCGCCGGGCCGGTCTGCCTGGTGCGCTCGGTGCCGGCCAGCTTGACCACGGCGCCGTCGGGCGCCAGGTTGCCGCGCAGGATCGCCAGGCCGCCTTCGGACTTCTTCGGGTCCTGCAGCGGGCGCACGACTTCCTGGCCCGGCTTCTCGGTCGCCTCGGCGGCGACCTCGCCGATCGTCTTGCCGGTGACCGTCAGCGCCCCCTCGTGCAGGCTGCCCGCTTCGGCGAGGCGTTTGAGGATCACCGGCACGCCGCCGGCCGCGTAGAGGTCGGTGGCGACGAAGCGGCCGCCCGGCTTGAGGTCGGCGAGCAGCGGCGTCGCCCGCGAGAATCCGCTCGAAGTCGTCGATCCCGAGCTCGATCCCGACCTCGCGGGCGAGCGCGATCAGGTGCAGGACGGCGTTGGTCGAGCCGCCCGATGCGCAGACGCAGGCGATCGCGTTCTCCAGCGCCTCGCGGGTGACCACCCTGCTCGGCCGGATGTCCTCAGCGAGGACCTTGACAACCAGCTCGCCGATCCGCTCGGCGACCGTGCCCTTGTCCTCGTCTTCGGCCGGCACCATCGCCGAGCCGCCGGCGCTGATCCCCAGCGCCTCGAAGGCGCAGGCCATCGTGTTGGCGGTGAACTGGCCACCGCAGGCGCCGGCGCCGGGGCTGGCCGCGCCCTCCAGATCGTGCAACTCCTCGTCGCTCATGTCGCCGGCGGCGTGGGCGCCGATTGCCTCGAAGACGTCGAGGATCGTCACGTCGCGCCCGTGCCAGTGGCCGGGGGCGATCGAGCCGCCGTAGAGGACGACCGAGGGCACGTCGAGGCGGGCCAGGGCCATCGCGCAGCCGGGGATCGTCTTGTCGCAGGCGCAGAGGGCGACGATCGCGTCGAACTGGTAGCCGCGCGCCATCAGCTCGATCGAGTCGGCAATCACCTCGCGGCTGACCAGCGAGGCCTTCATCCCCTGGGTGCCCATCGTCACCCCGTCGGAGACGGCGACGGTGTTGAACTCCATCGGCGTGCCGCCGGCGGCACGCACCCCCTCCTTGACGTGCTCGGCGAGGCCACGCAGGTGGAAGTTGCAGGGCATCGCCTCGGTCCAGGTGTTGGCGATCCCGATCGTCGGCCGGCTCAGCGCCTCGTCGTCGAAGCCGATCCCCTTCATGTAGGCGCGGGCGTGGGCGCGGTCAGGCCCATCGAAGACGGTGGCGGAACGCGGGCGGGGCAGTCTGGTGGTGGTGTCAGAGTTCATGACCGAAATCTACTCACCAGTGGATGAAGGATTGTGCGCGCCATGCGCGGACAATCCTTCATCGAGGCCGAAGACGTCGACGGGTCCCGCCCCCTCTCCAATGGAGCTGAGGCCGTTGGCCACCGCGTCGCTCGCGATCCGGTTGGCTTGGCGGGCGGCCTCCAGGGGCGTGAGGCCGAGGGCGAGGTGGGCGGCGAGGGCGGAGGAGTGGGTGCAGCCGGAGCCGTGGGCGGCGCCGTTCTCGTGACGCTGGCCGGCGATCTCCTCCGCCTCGCGCCCGTCGAAGAAGAGGTCGACCAGGCGCTCGCTGTGGCCGCCGGTGACGACCACCGCGCGCGGACCGAGCGCCAGCACCTCGCGCGCCAGATCCTCCTGGGAGTGCGGCTCCTCGGAGCCGGTCAGGGCGATCGCCTCGGGGATGTTGGGGGTGACGACGGTGGCCAGCGGCAGCAGGCGCTCGACCAGGGCGGCGCGGGCGTCCTCGGCCAGCAGCACGGCGCCGCTCTCGGCGACCATCACCGGATCGACGACGACCGGCGCCTCGCCGAGCATGCTCAGCGCCTCGACCACCGCCTCGACCGTCTCCGCCGTGCCCAGCATCCCGACCTTGACCGCGTCGACGCCGATGTCGTCGGCGACCGCTCCCACCTGGGCCAGGATCGTCTCCGGCGAGACCGCCTCGACCGCCTCGACCCCGACCGTGCTCTGCGCCGTGATCGCGGTCACCGCCGTCATCCCGTGCACGCCGCAGCGCGCGAACGCCTTCAGGTCCGCCTGTATCCCCGCCCCACCGCCGGAGTCCGAGCCGGCGATCGAGAGCACCGCTGGAACGCGCTCCTGGCTCATGCCCCGCACCCTAGACACCCGGAACCGCCAGCATCGTGCGCGTGTAGGTGCCGAGCAGGGAGCAGGTCAGGTAGCCGGCGGCCTCGAGGGTGGCGAGGGCGGCGGCGGCCTCGGCGCCGGAGAGGTCGAGGCGGGCGGCGAGGGCGTCGCTGGTCTCGACGCCGGCCTCGACCGCGGCCAGCGCCGCGGCCAGCTGCGGCTCGAGCGGCGGGCCGCTGCGCTGCGCCTTGCGCTTGCCGGGGCCGAGCATCGCGTCGAGCACGTCCTGGGCGTCGCGGACCAGGCAGGCGCCGCCGGCGAGCAGCTCGTTGGTCCCGGCCGAGGCGCGCGAGGTGACCGGGCCCGGCACCGCGCCGAGGTCGCGGCCGAGGTCGGCCGCCAGGTCGGCGGTGATCAGCGAGCCGGAGCGGCCGGCGGCCTCGACCACCACCGTCATCCCGGCCAGCGCCGCCATGATCCGGTTGCGCGCCGGGAAAGACCAGCGCCAGGCGCCGGTGCCCGGCGGCAGCTCGGAGAGGACCAGGCCGGCCTCGGCGATCCGCCGCCAGAGCGAGCGGTGCGCGGCCGGGTAGGGGACGTCGGCGCCGCAGCCCAGCACCGCCACCGTGAGGCCGGCCTCAAGCGCCCCCTTGTGGACGCAGGAGTCGATCCCGAAGGCCATGCCGCTGACCACGACGAGCCCGGCCGACGCCAGCTCCTGCCCGAGCTCGCGGGCGACGCCGCGGCCGTAGGCGCTGGCCCGCCGCGAGCCGACCACGGTCACCGATTCCTCCGGCAGCACATGGGCGAGCAGGTCCGGATCGCCGCGGCCGAAGAGCGCCCAGGGCGCGTCGGCGGCGTCGCCGAGGCCGGCCGGGAAGCCGGGGTGGTGGCGGCAGATCGCCCAGCAGCCGCTCGCCCGCAGCTCCTCGCGCAGCCGGTCCTCGGGCGTGGCGGCGACCTGGGCGACGATCTGGGCGGCGATCTTCGGCGCGACGGCCGCGGCCAGGTCCTCGTTGGAGAGGCGCAGCAGCTCCGGCGAGCGCGAGCCGGGCGCCCCGGTCGCGACCTTCTCGACGTAGGGGGCGAGGTGGGCGAGCAGCCGCGCCCGGCGGCGGCACTGGGGACAGGCGCTGGGCAGGCTCATCCGCGGTCCCTCCGGCGCAGCTGCAGCGCCTGGGCCACCTGGTCGCGCCCGATCGAGTCGAGGCCGGCGAGGTCGGCGACCGTCCGCGCCAGGCGCAGCACCCGGTCGTGGGCGCGACCGCTCAGCCGCCGGCTCGAGTAGGACTCGGCGAGCAGGGCGGCGGCGTCCTCGGCGAGCGCGCAGCGGCGCAGCTCGGTCGACGACATCTCGGCGTTGCAGCGGCCGGCGCCGAGCCGCGCTTCCTGCCGCTCGCGGGCGGCGACCACCCGCTCGCGCACCGCCGCCGAGGGCTCGCCGGGCGGGCCGCCGATCTCCTCGGCGCTGGGCTGGCGGATCGCCGCCAGCAGGTCGATGCGGTCGGCCAGCGCCCCGCTCAGCTTCGCCTGGTAGCGCTGCACGGCGAGCGGCGCACAGCTGCAGTCGGGGTCGGCCTCGCCGCGCCCGCAGGGGCAGGGGTTGGCGGCGGCGACGAGCATGAAGCGACAGGGCAGCTGGCGCCAGGACCCGGCCCGCGCGATCGAGACCCATCCCGTCTCCAGCGGCGCCCGCAGCGCCTCGAGGCTGTCGCGGTGGAACTCGCCGAGCTCGTCGAGGAAGAGCACGCCGCGGTGGGCCAGCGTCACCTCGCCTGGGCCGGGCGGGTTGCCGCCGCCGATCAGCCCGGCGGCGCTGATCGAGTGGTGGGGCGCGCGGAAGGGGCGTCCGCCGGACCCCTCCCCCAGCCGCCCGCAGGCGCTGGCGATGCGCGCCACCTGCAGTCCCTCCTCGGCGGAGAGCGGCGGCAGGATCGAGGGCAGCCGGCCCGCCGCCAGCGACTTGCCGGCGCCGGGCGGGCCGATCATCAGCAGGCTGTGGCCGCCGGCGGCGGCGACCTCGAGCGCGTAGCGCAGGTGGCGCTGTCCGCGCAGGTCGGCGAGATCGGGAGCGCCCTCGCCCGGCGCCAGCCCGAGCCGCATCGGCGCCGGCCGCTGCGGAGCCAGATCGCCCTCCGCCAGCGCCGCCAGCTGGCCCAGCCCCTCGAGGGCGATCACCTCGATGCCCTCGACCAGGGCCGCCTCTGGCCCGTTGGCGGCGGGGACGACGATCGCCTCGCGCCCCGCGGCGCGCGCCGCCTCGGCGATCGCCAGCACGCCGGGGACCGGGCGCACGCCGCCGTCGAGGGCGAGCTCGCCGACCAGGGCGATGCCGGGCAGGCGGGCGAGGCTGAGCTGCCCCGACGCGGTCAGCAGCGCCGTCGCCAGCGCCAGGTCGAGGCCGGGCCCGGCCTTGCGCAGGCTGGCCGGCGCCAGGTTGGCGACGATCCGCCGCAGGGGGAAGTCGAAGCCGCAGTTGGAGATCGCCGCCCGCACCCGCTCGCGCGCCTCGCGCACCGCGGCGTCGGGCAGGCCGACGACGGCGAAGGCGGGCAGGCCGCGGTGGACGTCGACCTCGACCCGGACCGGGCGGGCGGCGATGCCGTCGAGGGTGAAGGTCTGCGCGGTGGCGAGCACGGAGACGACGCTAGGGAGGGAAATCCGACGTGTGGGACGCACAAGCGCGCGGCTCTGGAATTCCTTCCGCACGAAAGGCGCGCAGCGGCCCTCGCCGCCCCGATCCGCCCCTAGATTGGGCCGCGATGACCGTGCGCAGGCAGCAGATCGGGCGGGCCGCCGAGGGCTTGGTCGCCGCCCGCCTGCAGGACGCCGGCTGGCGCCTGCTCGAGCGCAACGCCCGCACCCGCCACGGCGAGCTCGACCTCGTCGCCCTCGACGGCCGCGCCCTGGTCTTCGTCGAGGTCAAGGCCGGCCGCGCCGGCTCCGCCTTCGGCCCCGAGCGCCCGGTGCTCGCCGTCGACCGCCGCAAGCAGCTCCGCGTCCGCAAGCTCGCCACCGCCTGGATGGCCGAGCACCGCGGACCCCTCCGCTACGCCTCCATCCGCTTCGACGCGATCGGCGTCACATTCGACCGCAATGGCCAAGTCGTCGACGTAGAGCACCTGCGCGGCGCCTTCTAGCTAGCCGGCCAGCTCGAGCTGCGAGTACGCCACCGACTGAAACGACCGTCGGTGCAGGGGTGAGATGCCGATCCGCTCGATCGCCTCGCGGTGCTCGGGGGTCGAGTAGCCGACGTGCTCCTCGAAGCCCCAGCCGGGATGCCGGTCGGCGGCGCGGTGCATGTAGCGGTCGCGGGTGACCTTGGCGATCACCGAGGCGGCGGCGATCGCGGCGCTGGTGCCGTCGCCCTCGACCACCGCCCGGTGCGCCACCGCGCAGCGGCGCAGCGAGAAGCCGTCGACCAGGCAGGTCGCCTCGCCCGGCGCCAGGCGCTCCAGCGCCACCGAGAGCGCTTCGATGTTGGTCACGTGCAGGCCGCGGCCGTCGATCCCGCGGGCGCAGCGGACGACGACGCTGACCCGCTCGGCGGCGCGCAGCACGGCGGGGAACATCTCGGCCCGCTGCTCGGCCTTCATCTGCTTGGAGTCGTGCAGGCCGCCGAGCGCCCGCCGGTCGGCGGCGGAGAGGTTCTCGTAGTCGAAGAGCACGGCGGCGGCGACCAGCGGCCCGGCGAGGCAGCCGCGCCCGGCCTCGTCGGCGCCGGCGACCAGGCGTGAGCCGAGGCCGCGGTCGAAGCTGAACAGGCGCTGGGTGCGGGCCAGGCGACGTCGGTGCGCCTTGCCGCCCTTCGCCACCGGCTTAGAAGATCCCGACCCGGTCGGGGGGCCAGTAGGTGGCGAAGGTCTTGCCGATGATCCACTCGCGCGGGACGGGTCCCCAGAAGCGGCTGTCGTCGCTTTCGCCACGGTTGTCGCCCATCATGAAGTAGTGATCAGCCGGAATCTTGATCTTCTTCGGCAGGTTGCAGGCGGGCAGCGTGCCGCAGGGCCGGATGAAGGACTCGTCGGCCTTTTCGACCCCGTTGACCACCGGGTGGCCGTTGCGGACGCTGAGCGTGTCGCCGGGGCCGGCGACGATCCGCTTGATGAAGTTCTGGCTCGACTCGCCCTTGGTCGGCAGCGGGCAGGACATGCCGATGTCGATCGGCTGGCGGCCCTGGACGAGCTTGCCGCAGATCGCCGGCTGCGAGTCGGCGCCGACCGGCGGGTGGAAGACGACGATGTCGCCGATCCCGGGGTCGCCGAAGTGGTACTGGAAGCGGTTGACGAGGACGCGCTGGCCGACGTCGAGGGTCGGCTCCATCGACTGCGAGGGGATCTGGTAGGGCTTGACCAGCCAGGCCTGGATCGCGAGCGCCAGGGCGATCGCGAGGGCGACGATCACGGCGACCTCGACCAGGCCGCCGCCGCGCGTCTGCGGCTTCGGGAGCGAGGGGTTCAGGCCGAGTCCTCGCCGGAGTCGCCGGAGCCCTCGGCCTCGGCCTCACCCTCGGCGACAGTCTCCCCAGCATCCGCCTCGTCCGACTCCTCTTCAGCCTCAGCCGGCTCAGGCGCCGACGCGTCCGGCTGATCCGCCTCTGCCTCCGGCGCCTCGGCCTCGGGTGCCGCCTCATCCTGCACCGCGGCGTCTTCCTCGGCCTGGCTGTGACCCTCGGCGTCGACCGCTTCGGGCTCCTCGGCCGCGGCCGGGGCCGCGATCAGCTCCTCGTCGATGCCCCAGCGCCGCTCGGCGACGCGGGCGGCCTTGCCGATCCGGCCGCGCAGGTAGTAGAGCTTGGCCCGGCGCACGGCGCCGCGCGCCGCCACCTCGAGCTGCTCGATCTTCGGCGAGTGCAGCGGGAAGGTCCGCTCGACGCCGACCCCGAAGGACTGCTTGCGCACGGTGAAGGTCTCACGCGCGCCGGAGCCCTGCCGCCGCAGGACGATCCCCTCGAACACCTGGGTGCGGCGGCGGCTGCCCTCGACGACCTGGAAGTGGACGCGCACACGGTCCCCCGGGTCGAAGCCGGGGATCCCCTTGCGCAGCTGGCTGCGCTCGATGTCCTGGATAACGCTGCTCATCGGCCGAAAAAAGACCGCCGGGCCCGGGCCGGGCGCCGCGCGGTGCGCGCAATCGTACCTACTCGGCGCCTTCTTCGAGCTCTTCGGCCCGAACCCGGCTCTGCTCGGCGCGCCAGAGCCGCACCTTCTCGTGGTCGCCGGAGAGCAGCACCTCGGGAACCGGCCAGCCGCGGTACTCGGCCGGCCGGGTGAAATGCGGGTACTCGGGCATGCCCTCGAGCGTCTGGCTGAAGGACTCCTCGACCGCGCTGCGCTCGTCGCCGAGCGCCCCCGGCAGCTTGCGCATCAGGACGTCGGCGAGGACCATCGCCGGCAGCTCGCCGCCGGCCAGCACGTAGCGGCCGATCGAGACCTCGTCGTCGGCGAGGTGCTGGTGGACGCGGTCGTCGAAGCCCTCGTAGCGGCCGCAGAGGAGCGCCAGGTGCGGCTCGCCGGTCAGCTCGTCGGCCAGCTCGTCGTCGAGCAGCCGCCCGCTCGGCGAGAGCAGCACCCGCCGCGGCCGCTCCCCCGCCGGGTAGGCGGCCTGCAGCGCCGCGTCGACCACGTCGACGCGCAGCACCATCCCGGCGCCGCCCCCGTAGGGCGCGTCGTCGACCTGGCCGGCGCCCAGCGGCGTCGTCTCGCGGTAGTCGAAGAAGCGCAGCTCGTTGCCTTCGCGCAGCGCGTTCTGCACCGAGCGCTGCGACTGGAACCAGTCGAAGGCCCCGGGGAAGAGGGTGAAGATGTCGAGCTTCAATCGAGGATGTCGACTATGACGCGGCGGTCGAGGCGCACCGCCGCGGCCTTGGCGATCGTGCGGATCGCGTTGGCGATCCGGCCGCCTTTGCCGATCACCCGGCCGAGGTCGTCCTCGGCGACGCTGATCTCGTAGACCAGGTCGCCTTCCTCTTCGAGCTCCTCGACGACGACCGCGGAGGGGTCCTCGACGAGCGCCTTGACGAGGAACTCGAGCAGCTCGGTCACGGCCCGCTCAGCTGCCCGAGGCGGCGATGCCCTTGGTCCGCAGCAGGGTGGCGACCGTCTCCGACGGCTGCGCCCCGTGCTCGAGCCAGTGCTTGGCGCGCGCCTCGTCGAGCTCGATCGTCGAGGGCTCGGTCTGCGGGTTGTACTGGCCGATCGTCTCGATCGTGCGACCGTCACGCGGCGAGCGCTTGTCGGCGACGACGATCCGCCAGATCGGGTTCTTCTTCGACCCGACGCGTCTTAGTCTGATTCGTACGGCCATCTGGGACTGCGGCAGGTTAGCGCCTCTTGAACTTCGGGCGCGGCGCTCCTCCCGCCATCTGGGCCAGCTGCTGCGGGTCGGGCATCTTGCCGGCCGTCATCTGGCGCATCATCTTGCGCATCTGGTCGAATTGCTTGACCAGCTGGTTGACCTGCTGCACCTTGGTCCCCGAGCCGTTGGCGATCCGTTTGCGCCGCGAGCCCTTGATCAGCGCCGGGTTGGCGCGCTCGGCGGGCGTCATCGAGAGGATGATCGCCTCGACCCGGTCCAGCTCGCCCTCGTCGACGTCAGCGTTCTTCAGCTGCTTCATCGCCCCCATCCCGGGCAGCATCCCGATCAGGCCGCTGAGCGGGCCCATCTTGCGCACCTGGCGCATCTGCTGCAGGAAGTCCTCGAGCGTGAACTGGTTGCTGCGCAGTTTCGCCTCGAGGTCCTCGGCCTGCTTGGCGTCGATCCGCTCCTCGGCCGTCTCGATCAGGCTGAGCACGTCGCCCATGCCGAGGATGCGCGATGCCATCCGCTCGGGGTGGAAGCGGTCGAAGGCCTCCAGCTTCTCGCCGGTCGAGGCGAAGAGGATCGGCTTGCCGGTCACCGCCTTGACCGAGAGCGCCGCGCCGCCGCGGGCGTCGCCGTCGAGCTTGGTCATCACCACGCCGTCGAACTCGGCGGTCTCGGCGAAGGATTCGGCGACGCCGACCGCGTCCTGGCCGGTCATCGCGTCGACGACGAGCAGCACGTCGTGGGGCTTGACCCGCTTGCGGATCCGGGCCAGCTCGTCCATCAGGTCGCCGTCGATGTGCAGGCGGCCGGCGGTGTCGACGATCAGCACGTCGCGGCGCTCTTCGCGGGCGCGGTCGAGGGCCCAGCCGGCGATCTCGACCGGGTCGGCCTCGGTGCCCTGCTCGTAGACCGTCGCCCCCGCTCGCTCGCCGACGGTGACCAGCTGCTCGACCGCCGCCGGCCGGTACACGTCGCAGGCGGCCAGCGCCACGTCCTGTTTCTCTTTGGTGCCCAGGTGGCGGGCCAGCTTGGCGCAGGCGGTCGTCTTGCCCGAGCCCTGCAGGCCGGCCATCAGGATCACGGTCGGGCCGCTGGAGGCCATCGCCAGCTCGCTGCCGGTGCCGCCCATCAGCCCGGTCAGCTCCTCGTTGACGATCTTCACCACCTGCTGGCCGGGATCGAGGCTGTCGAGCACCTCCTCCCCGAGGCAGCGCTCCTTGAGCGTCTTGGTGAACGACTTGACGACCTTGAAGTTGACGTCGGCCTCGAGCAGCGCCAGCCGGATCTCGCGCATCGCCGCGTCGACGTCGGCCTCGCTCAGCTTGCCCCGCGAGCGCACCTCGGAGAGCGTCGCCTGCAGCCGGTCTGAGAGCTGGTCGAACATCCGAACGCCGACTCTACGGGACTGACTTCCCGGTTTGGGACGAAATTGCGCCCCAAACCAGGAAGTCAGCCCTCAGGGGGTGAGCAGGGCGCGGGCGAAGTCGGCGGGGTCGAAGGGGCGCAGGTCCTCGAGCGTCTCGCCGGTGCCGATCAGCTTCACCGGGATGCCCAGCTCGTCGGCGATCGCCAGGCAGATGCCGCCCTTGGCGGTGCCGTCGAGCTTGGTCAGGACGACGCCGTCGACCTCGACCGCCTCGGCGAAGACGCGCGCCTGGCGCAGCCCGTTCTGGCCGGTGGTGGCGTCGACCGAGAGCAGCGTCTCGTGCGGGGCGCCGGGCAGCTGCTTGCCGATCACGCGGCGCACCTTGGCCAGCTCGTCCATCAGGTTGCCCTGGGTGTGGAGGCGGCCGGCGGTGTCGACGATCACCACGTCGGCGCCGCGGGCGCGGGCGGCGGCGATCGCGTCGAAGGCGACCGCGCCCGGGTCGCCGCCCTCCGCGGAGCGGACCAGCTGGGCGCCGGCGCGCTCGGCCCACTCGGCCAGTCTGCTCGGCGGCGGCGGCGCGGTAGGTGTCGGCGGCGCCGAGCACCACCGAGAGGCCGAACTCGCGCGATAGGTGCCAGGCGATCTTGCCGATCGTCGTCGTCTTGCCGGTGCCGTTGACGCCGACCATCAGCAGCACCGCGGGCTCGCCGCTGAGGTCGATCGGCGCCCGGCCGCTGCCGGCCACCTCGGCGAGGATCTCGACCAGGCGCTCCTGCACGGCGTCGCCGTCGGCGGCGACCGCCCCGGACTCGACCTCGCGCTCGAGCCGCTCGACCACCTTGGCCGTGGTCGGCGCCCCGGCGTCGGCGAGGATCAGCGCCTCCTCGAGACGCTCCCAGGTCTGCTCGTCGATGCGGTCGAAGAAGCTGGCCGAGAGCTCCTCGCTCAGAGCCTGGCGGCTCTTGGAGAGGCTCTCGCGCAGGCGGCGGAAGACGCCGCGCCGCTGCTCGCCGGGCTCAGCCTCGGCCGAGGCGTTCGCGCTCGCGCGCGAACCGAGGTCGAGTATCTCCTGCCAGGTCGTCGCCATCGGACTCGGCCGGGGAGGCTACCCGGGCGGCGGCGATCAGCTCCTCGACGGCCTCCTCGAGGTAGCCCGGCAGGCGGTCGGCGTCGGGCAGCGCGGCGCGGTCGCCGAGAATGCCGAAGTTGACCCGGCCGTTGTAGCTGATGATCGCGATCGCCAGCCCGTGGCGGCGGGCGAGGAAGCCGATCGGGTAGACGCCGGTCAGCTCGCGGCCGCGGATGTAGAAGGGGATCTGCGGCCCAGGGAAGTTGGTGACCAGCAGGTTGAAGAGCCGGGTCGAGAAGTTGATCGCCGCCGTCGGCCCGAGCAGCAGCGGCGGGGCGAAGTCACGGAACCAGTCGTTGAGGCCCCAGATCGCTTCCGCCCCGAGCGGCTGCTTGGAGTCCTTCAGCCCCTCCATCTCCTCGTGCACGGCGCGCAGCCGCTCGACCGGGTCGGCGATGCCGACCGGCAGCGGCCCGCGCATCGCCGTCAGTTTGTTGCCCAGCTCGCCCTGCTCGTCGATCGTGCGGATCGAGACCGGGACCAGCGCCTTCAACTCCATCCCCTCGGTGTCGACCTCGCGATCGTGCAGCCAGCGGCGCAGGGCGCCGGCGGTGGCGGTGAGGATCACGTCGTTGACGGTCGCGCCGAGCGCGTTCTTGACCTGCTTGAACTCGGCCAGGTCGAAGCCGGCCCAGGTGAAGCAGCGCTGCGGGCCGATCTCGACGTTGAGCGGCACCTGCGGCGCCGGGCGCGCCAGGTTCCAGGTCACCTCCCAGAGGCCGGCGATGCCGTCGGCGGCGCGGCGGCGGGCGCGGCCGGGCTGGCGCAGGGCGCGGCCCAGCCAGCGCCCCATGCGGCGCACGGTGTCCCAGACGCCGCCGAAGGCGCGGCCGAGCAGGCCGAAGCCGTTCGGCGTCGGCTGCGGCTGCCAGGGCTCCTCCTCGCCGATCGGGCCGGCCTCGGGCCCGGCGTCGAAGAGCAGGGTGCCGATGTCGACCGCGGAGAAGCCGTCGGCCATCGCGTGGTGGGTCTTGTAGACGACGGCGAAGCGGTCCTCGGCGAAGCCCTCGACCAGGACCAGCTCCCAGAGCGGCCGGCTGCGGTCCAGCGGCGGCGAGAGCACCTCGCCGACGACGTCGTGGAACTGCTCCTCGCTGCCCGGCTCCGGCAGCCTCACCCGGCGCACGTGGTTGTCGAGGTCGAAATCGTGGTCGTCGACCCAGAACGGCGTGCCCAGGCGCAGCGGCGGGAAGGCGAGGCGCTGGCGCAGGCGCGGCAGCAGGTGGACGCGGCTGCGCACGTGGGCGAGGAACTCCTCGGGGGCGGGCGGCTCGCCCTCGCAGACCAGCACCGCGCCGATCGCCATGTGCCCGTTGGACCTCTCGTTGGTCAGGAACGACGTGTCGAACGACGTCAGCCTGTCCATGTGGCGCTGGGCCATCGCGGCCCTCCTTTCGCTCCCCACCGAGAGCGTAGCGCAGGGGTCAGGCTGAAAACGTGTGGGTTTCTTTAACCGTCGAAGAAAGGCGCGCTCCGTTTCGACGCGTATGGACGCGCAACGGAGCGCGCTTCGCCGCTAGGCCGCTTCGGCCGAGCCGGGCCGCGGCTGGGCCTCGCCGAGCGCGCTCTGAGCCTCGGGCGCCTGGGCCTCGCCCTGCTCGGCGAGGCCGGCGAATGGCGGCGGGCCCGCGGCCTCGTCCCCGGCGCCGGCGTCGCCGCCCTCCTCGGCGACTTCGCGCGGGAGCTTGCGGGAGACGACCTTGGTGATCCCGTCGCCGCCCATGCTCACCCCGTAGAGCACGTCGGCGGCGTCCATCGTCCGTTTCTGGTGGGTGACGATGACGAACTGGGCGCGGTCGGAGAAGCGCCGGATCAGCTGCAGGAAGCGGTCGATGTTGGCGTCGTCGAGGGCGGCCTCGACCTCGTCGAGGATGTAGAAGGGGCAGGGCCGGGCGAGGAAGACGGCGAAGACGAAGGCGATCGCGACCAGCGACTTCTCGCCGCCGGAGAGCAGCGAGAGCTTGCGCGTCGACTTGCCCGCCGGGGTCACCTCGATCTCGACCCCGAACTCCTCGCGGGCCTCTTCCTCCTCCTCGTCGTCGACCTCGCCCTCGGCCGCCTCGCCCTCGGCCTCGGCCTCGGCGGCGCGCACGGCGCGCAGCGCCACCCGGCGCAGGCGGCCGCGACCACCGGGGAAGAGGTGCTCGACCATCTCCTCGAAGTTCTTCGCCGTCGCCTCGAAGGTCTGCTCGAAGGCGCGCTCGATCTCGTTGTCGATGTCGCGGATCAGCGCCTCCAGCTCGCGCATGCCGCGCTCGGTGTCCTCGCGCTGGGCCTGCAGCGCCTCGACGTGCTCGCGCGCCTCCTCGTACTCCTGCTCGGCCAGCGGGTTGACCGGGCCGATCTGGGCGCGGCGCCGCTCTAGCCGCCCGAGCCGGCGGTCGATCTCGGCCCGCTCCTCCTCGCCCAGCGCCTGCTCGGCGGGCGGGATCTCCTCGCCCAGCCGCTCGGCGATCGCCGCCAGCTCCTTGGCCGCCTCGGCGCGGCGGTCGCCGAGGTGGGCGGCCTCGACCTCGACCTCGGTGAGCCGGTCGGCGGCGGCGTTCATCGCGCTCTGCAGCTCGGCCTCGCGCTGCGAGCAGGAGCGCATCTCCTCGGCGATCTCGTCGCCGTCGTCCTCGCCGCCGACGACGCGCTGCTCGATCCGCTCGACCCGGGCCCGGATCGCGGCCTCGGCGGCGCTCGCCGCGGCCGCCGCCGAGCGCACGTCGTCGAGCAGCTCCTCGCCGGCCGCCAGGCGCTCGAGCAGCGCCTCGCGGTGGCGCTCGCCGAGCAGGCCCTCGGCCCGGCGGGCGTGGCGGGTGGCGCGCTCGGCGCCGCTGCGCACCGCGCCCAGGGCGGCCTCGCGGGCCGCCTCGGATGCCGCGGCGGAGCGGGCCTTGGCCAGCCCCTCGCCGGCGCCGGCGAGGCCGGCCTCGATCTCGCCCAGCTCCTCCTCCAGCTTGCGCGCCCGCTCGCCGGGCGCCGCCTCGCTGCCGACGTCGAGCGTCAGCGGCCCGAGCTCGGTGCGCAGCGCCTCGAGCCGCGGTGCCGATCTCGGCCTCGCGGTCGGCCAGGCCGGAGGCGCGGATCGCGACCCGCTGCTGGTCGCCGCGCAGCTTGGTCAGCACCCCCCAGGCCTCGGTGCGCTGGCGGTCGCGGGCGGCGAAGCGCTCCTCGGCGGAGCGGCGCTGCTCGCTGACCTCGGCCAGCTGCTTCTCCAGCCGCTCGCGCTCGGCCCGGGCCTCGGCGGCCGCCTTCTCCGCCGCCGCGGCGCGGTCGGCGCCGAAGCGCAGTTCCTCGGCGACCAGCCGGCCGCGCAGGCCGAGCTCCTCGCGCTCGATCCGCGCCCCCAGCTCGGCCGCCTGGGCCTGGCGCTTGAGCGGCCGCAGCCGGGCGCGCGCCTCGCGCTCGAGGTCGAGCGCGCGGTCGAGGTTGTCGCCGGCGGCGCGCAGCTTCAGCTCCGCCCGGCGGCGGCGCTTGCGGTGCTTGCCGAGCCCGGCGGCCTCCTCGATCAGCAGGCGGCGCTCGCGCGGCTTTGAGTGGACGATCGACTCGACCCGGCCCTGGCTGATCACCGAGTGCATCTCGCGGCCGAGGTTGGTGTCGGAGAGCACCTCGGTGACGTCGACCAGGCGGCAGCGGGCGCCGTTGAGCCGGTAGCCGCCGTCGCCGGAGCGGTCGAGCGTGCGCTGGACGGCGATCTCGGAGAGCTCGGTGGCGGCGCGCCCTTCGGAGTTGTCGATCGTCACCTCGACCTCGGCCTGGCGGCGCTGGCCGACGCCCTTGCCGCCGGCCGAGATCACGTCCTGCATCGAGGCGCCGCGGATCGCCCCGGGGCTCTGCTCGCCGAGCGCCCAGAGCACCGCGTCGGTGATGTTCGACTTGCCCGAGCCGTTGGGGCCGACGATCACGCTGACGCCAGGGCGAGAACTCGAGCCGCTGCCGCTCGGGGAACGACTTGAACCCCTTCATCTCGATCGATCTCAGGTACATGCGCTCGCTACGCCCTCGCCTTCCTCAGCCCGTAGCTTGGCAAGGCTCGCGATCGGGTCGGACGCGACCGCAGCCGCTCAGCCGTCCAGCCGCTTCATCGCCTGCTCCGCCGCGGCCTGCTCGGCCGCCTTCTTGCTGCGGCCCGCGCCCTCGCCGACGCGCTCGGCGTCGACCACGGCGGCGACCTCGAAGTGGCGCTGGTGGGCGGGGCCGGATTCGCTCGGTCACTTCGTAGCTGACCCGCGCCCGGCGCCGGGCGAGCATCTCCTGCAGGGCCGACTTGAAGTCGATCGTCGCTTCGGAGGCGTGCTCGATGCGCTCGGCGAAAGCGGCGGCGACCGCCGGCGCCAGCCGCTCGAAGCCGAAGGCGAGGAAGCAGGCGCCGATCAGCGCCTCGGTCGCCTCCGGCACCGGGCGCTCGCCGTCGAGCAGGATCTGGGCCGGGATCGCGGTCTCCAGGTCGGCGGGCTCGCCGGCGCGCAGCATCTCCGGCACCCCCAGCGCGTCGCCGACCTCGGTGCAGGCGACGCCGCTGACCGCCTGGTTGTGGATCTTGGTCAGACCGCCGGCGGCGATCTCGGGGAAGCGCTCGACCAGGTCGGCGGCGACAGCCAGGGCGAGCACGCTGTCGCCGAGGTAGGCGAGGCGCTCGTAGGACTCGGCCCGGTCCTCGGTCCAGGAGGCGTGGGTGAGCGCCTGGCGGCGCAGGTCCTCGGGCAACTCCGCGATCAGCTCGGCGAGGGCGTCGACGCTCACGTCGGCCGGGGCGTGCTCGAGCACGAACTCGACCGCGTCGCCGACGGTGGCGATCTTCGCCGCCTGCTCCTCGGAGACCTTGACGCCGTAGGTGTCCTCGAGCTCCATCACCAGCTCGTAGAGGTCGAGCGAGTCGGCGTCGAGGTCCTCCTTGAAGCGGGTGCCCTCCTCGATCCGCCCGGCGTCGACCTCGAGCTCCTCGGCGAGGTGCTCGCGGACCAGGGTGAGGACTTCCTCGCGGCTCATCGCCGGGTTCCTATCACGCCGCGCCGCCGCCGTCACGCGCCTCGGCGAGCGCGCCGCGGCCGGCGCCGCCCTCGCGCAGCAGCGCCGCGGTGCGACCGACGGCGTCGACCTCGGCGCAGCGCGCGGCGAGGCGGACGGCGTTGGCGATCCCCTCGGCGCCGGAGCTGCCGTGGCCGACGACGGCGATCCCGCGCAGGCCGAGCAGGATCGCGCCGCCGGTGGAGTCCGGGTGCAGCTCGCGGCGCAGGCCGCCGAGCGCCGGGCGCAGCAGCAGGCCGCCGAGCGCGGCCAGCGGGTTGGAGCGGGCGGCGTCGCGGATCGCCCCGGTCACGCGTCTTCGCCGTGCCCTCCATCAGCTTCAGGGCGACGTTGCCGGTGAAGCCGTCGGTGACGACCACGTCGGCGGCACCGCCGGGCAGGTCGCGGCCCTCGACGTTGCCGGCGAACTCGATGCCGGTCGCGGCGGCCAGCGCGCGTGCGCGGCGACCACCTCCTCGCGGCCCTTGCCCGCCTCCTCGCCAACCGAGAGCAGGCCGACCCGCGGGCGCTCGACCCCGAGCACCGCCTCGCTGAAGGCGGCGCCGAGGAAGGCGAACTGGACCAGGTGCTGGGCCCGCGCCTCGACGTTGGCGCCGACGTCGAGGAAGAGCACCGCCTTGCCGGGCAGCGGCAGCTGCACCGCCAGCGCCGGGCGCTGCACGCCCTTCAGCCGCCGCAGGCCGAAGGTGGCGGCGGCCATCGTCGCCCCGGTCGAGCCGGGGCTGGCCAGCGCCCGCGAGCGCCCCGCGGCGACGTCGGCAGCGGCGCGCACGACCGACGCCTCCGGCTTCGCCCGCACCGCCGCGACCGGCTCCTCCTCGTTGGCGATCCACTCCTCGGTGGGAACGACCTCGACTCCGGCAGCCCCGTCCAGGCGCAGTTCATCCGGCGGCCCGAAGACCCGCACCCCGATCCCGTCGGCCGCGGCCATCCGCGCGCCCTCGGCCAGCACACCGAACCCCTGCTCCGCCCCGAATCCGTCCAGGGCGACCGTGACGCCCTCCGGCATCGCTACTCGTCGTCAGGCGTGGGCGCCGGCGCCGTCGGCTCGAGCGCCGGCAGCTCGACCACCTGGCGCCCGGCGTACGTCCCGCACTCGGGGCAGACCCGGTGGGGCCGCCGCGGGCTGTGGCATTTCGGGCAGCGATTGAGCGTCGCCTTCCCGGCCTTGTGCTGCGCCCGCCGCTTGTCCCGCCGCGCACGCGATGTTCTCTTCTTGGGGACCGCCATTGAGCGGAGCATGGTAGCGGGTCGAGAGAGCGCCGGGCGCCCCTGTCAAAACGCTCGGCAGGAGCCTCGCTTGAGTGTTTTGACAGGGGCGCCCGGCGCTCTTCCGTCCTCTGCCTACTCCAGCTTCAGATTGCGTAGGGCGGCCCAGCGGGGGTCCGGAGCGGACTGGTGTTCGTGAGCTCGAGGGTCGGCGTCGTTGAGCGACTCGCCGCAGTCCGGGCAGAGGCCGGCGCAGTCGGGGCGGCAGAGGAGCTGGGTCGGGAGGGCGAGGACGGCGGCGTCGTGGGCCCAGCGGCCGAGGTCTAGCTCGTCGTCGGCGACGTAGGGGCTGAGCAGCTCCTCGTCGTCGGTGTCGTCCTGGGAGATCTCGCGGGCGTCGACCTCGGTCTCCAGCGCGGCGCCTTCGAGGCAGCGCATGCAGGGACCCTCGACCCGCAGCGGGAAGCGCAGGCGGAAGGCGTGGCCGCCGCTGGGGCGGGAGACGTCGATCCGCACCTGCACGGTCGCCGGCGCGACCTCGTAGCACTGGCCGCCCAGCTCGAGCGGCGCCAGCCGCACGGGGAGGTCGAGGCGCTTCCCTTCGCCGTGGGACAGCGACAGCCGGGCTAGGTCGATGATCGTTGTCGCATCAGCCATTGGCGCTCCTCCGCTTCGGCCGGGCTTACGATGGGTTGCCGCCGAGATTACGGAATGAGCCGATTCGACTGGACACCGGAGGTCTACCTGGAGCGCATCCGCGCCCAGCTGCCGCGCTACGACGAGCTGCAGGAGCAGGCGATCGCCGCGATCCCCTTCCCGCCCGCCCGCGTGCTCGAGCTGGGGATGGGCACCGGGGAGACGACCCGGCGCCTGATCGAGGCCTATCCCGAGGCCTGGGTGATCGGCCTCGACTCGAGCCCCGACATGGTCTTCCGCGCCCGCCAGACCTACGACGACGTGCAGCTGGCCCGCATGGAGGACCCGCTCCCCGACGGCCCCTGGGACCTGGTCATCTCAGTCCTCTCGGTCGCCGACCTGACCGACGACCAGCTCCAACCCCTCTGCCGCCGCATCAAGGAGCACTCCAAGTCCCTCGTAGTGGCAGACACCTTCGAGGAGGAAAAGCTAAAAGCCCTCCTAACCTGGTCAGACGCCAAAATCTCCTGGCAAGCCGACGACCTGGCCGTAGCAGTAGCGACGTATTGAGAGAGGCCGGGCGCCCCTCCCAAAACACTCCAGCGAGGCTCCTGCCGAGCGTTTTGGGAGGGGCGCCCGGCCTCTCCCGCTAAGACGCTATTCCTGCTGATCCAGGTCGACGACGGGCTGCTGCTGCTCGTCCTCGTCCCGCCCAGCCAACCGGTCCCGCCCCCGCTGCACCGCAGCGAGGAACTTCTGCAGATTCACCTCGAGCGTGTTGAGGATCTCGTCGGCGTAGTCCTCGGCGCCGAGCCGGATCTCGCGCTCGCGGGTGCGGGCGTCCTCGACGATCTCGTCGGCGGCCCGCTCGGCCTGCTTGGTTACCTCCTCGTCGGAGATCAGGCGGGCCTGCTGCTCGCGCGCCTCGCGCACGATGCGCTCGGCCTCGCGCTTGGCCTCGGCCAGCATCTCCTGGCGCTCCTTGACGATCCAGCGCGCCTGCTTGATCTCCTCGGGGATCGTCGCCCGCATCTGGTCGAGCAGGTCGTAGATCTCCTCGCGATCGACGCGCACCTGGTCCGTGAGCGGCACCGGCCGCGCGTTGTGGACCACGTCGTCGAGCTTGTCTATTAGAACGAGAACGTCCATCAGCAGGTCGTAAGCCTACGTGTCAGCGGCACTTTCGGTGAAGAAGCGGTGATTTCCTCGGGTTTTTGCAAGCTCTCGCCCAGACCGCTTCGCTGGCGCAACCCTACCTGTCGCCCAGGCGGTCCGTCATCGCGGCCGCCACCGGCCCGGGGACGAGGTCGGAGACGTCGGCGCCGAAGGTCGCCATTTCCTTGACCCCGGTCGAGGAGAGGAAGCTGTACTGGGGCGAGGCGATCATGTAGACGCTCTCGATCCCGGGGTCGAGCTTGCGGTTCAGCTGCGCCATCTCGAACTCGTACTCGAAGTCGGAGATCGCCCGCAGGCCCTTGACGATCGCCTTCGCCCCCAGTTCGCGGGCGAACTCGACCAGCAGGTTGGAGAAGATCTGGGCCTCGACGTTGCCGAGGTCGGCGGTCGCCTCTTCGATCATCCCCTTGCGCTCCTCGGCGGTGAACAGGGTCTTGTCCTTGCGCATCGGGTTGTTGACGATGCCGACCACGACCCGCTCGAAGATCTGCGAGCTGCGGGTGATGATGTCGATGTGGCCGTTGGTGACCGGGTCGTAGCTGCCCGGGCAGACGACGGCGCCGTCGCGCTCAGCCACCGGCGGCCTCGCCGTAGAAGCTGACCTCGGTGCCGCCGTAGCGGCGCTGGCGCAGGCGCGCGAGCGACTGCAGCCGCAGCGGCCGGCCGGCGCCACTCTCGATCACGGCCCGCCCCCCCGCGGCGAGGAGGCGAGGCAGATGGGTGTCCAGATCCTGCCCCACGCGGTCGGCGAGTCTATACGGGGCGTCGACGAAGACGAGGTCGAAGCGCGGCGGCTCGGGCTCCTCGGCGCGGCGGGCGAGCCAGCGCGGCACGTCGCTGCGGACCAGCTCGACCCGCTCGCCGAGGTCGAGCAGCTCGACGTTGCCGAGCGCCGCCCGGGTGTCGCGGTCGACCAGCGTGGCGCCGGCGGCGCCGCGCGAGAGCGCCTCGATCGCCAGCGCCCCGGTGCCGCAGAAGAGGTCGAGCACGGTGGCGCCGCCGACCTCGCCGAGCGCCGAGAAGACCGCCTCGCGCACGCGGTCGGAGGTCGGCCTCACCTTCCAGCCGCGCGGCGCCACCAGCCGCCGCCCTCCCAGCTCTCCCGCGATCACCCGCACGTCACAGTGGTATCGGGTCGGCGGCGCCGGCGCCGAAGCGGCGACGGGCGGCCTCGAGCAGGGGGCCGAGCGCGGGGGCCTCGAGCGAGCCGTGCTCGCGCAGCAGGGCGAGCACCTCCTCGCGGGCGGCCTCCAGGGTCGCTTCGTCCTCGGGCAGCTCGGCGACGCGGAAGCGGGGCAGGCCGTGCTGGCGGGTGCCGAGCACCTCGCCCTCGCCGCGCAGCAGCAGGTCGACCTCGGCGAGGCGGAAGCCGTCGCTCTCCCCCGCCACCGCCGCCAGCCGCCGGCGCGCCAGCTCGCCCGCCTCTTCGGGGAAGAGCAGGCAGACCGACTCGTGCTCGCCGCGGCCGACCCGGCCGCGCAGCTGGTGCAGCTGGGAGACGCCGTAGCGCTCCGCCCCCTCGATCACCATCACGGTCGCGTTGGCGACGTCGATGCCGACCTCGATCACCGTCGTCGCCACCAGCACGTCGGTCTCGCCGGCGGCGAAGGCCTCCATCGCCGCCGCCTTCTCGGCCGAGCGCATCTGGCCGTGGATGACGCCGACCCGGAACTCGCGCAGCTCGCCGGCGGCGAGGCGCTCGGCCTCGGCCTCGGCCGCCCGTCCGAGGATCTTCTCCGACTCGGAGACCAGCGGGCAGACGACGTAGGCCTGGCGGCCGGCGCGCAGCTGGTCGCGGATGAAGCCGTAGGCGCCCTGGCGCTCGTCCTCGGCGACGATCCGGGTCGCCACCGGCTTGCGCCCGGAGGGCAGCTGGTGCAGGGCGGTGGTGTCGAGGTCGCCGTAGGCGGTCAGCGAGAGCGTGCGCGGGATCGGCGTCGCGGTCATGTGCAGGACGTGGGGCGCCATCCCCTCGACCCCCTTGGCGTCGAGCTTGCGGCGCTGCTCGACGCCGAAGCGGTGCTGCTCGTCGACCACGCAGAGGGCGAGGCGGGCGAAGCGCACGTCGGGCTCGATCAGGGCGTGGGTGCCGACCAGCAGGCCGAGCTCGCCGCTGGCCAGGCGCTCCAGGTGTTCGCGGCGGCGCGCCGCTTTGGTCGCCCCGGTGAGCAGCGCGAAGGGGGTCGCGTCGTGGGCCAGCAGCCGTTCCAGGGTCAGCGCGTGCTGCTCGGCGAGGGTCTCGGTCGGCGCCATCAGCACCGCCTGGTAGCCGGCTTCCAGCGCCCGCAGCATCGAGTAGAGGGCGACGACGGTCTTGCCGCTGCCGACCTCGCCCATCAGCAGACGCTGCATCGGCTCGCCCGAGTCGAGGTCGGCGTCGATCTCGTCGAAGGCGCGCAGCTGGTCGCGGGTCGGCTCGAAGGGCAGCGACTCGACCCAGAGCCCGACCCGCTCGCCGGGCCGGCCCAGCTTCGGCGCCGGCCGCGCCGTGCGGTGGGCGCGCTTGCGGGTGGTGAGGATCGCCTGGTAGAGGAAGAGCTCTTCGAAGCGCAGCCGCTCGCGCGCCGCCTCGACCTCGTCCGCCGCCTCGGGCAGGTGCATCGCGGCGACCGCGTCGGCCACCCCGGCCAGCCCGCGGCGGGCGCGCAGGGCGGCCGGCAGGCCCTCGACCAGGTTCGGCGCCAGGCCGACCGCCTGCTCGATCCAGCGGCGCACGTCCTGCGCCCGCAGCCCCTCGCTGAGGGCGTGGACGGGGACCAGGCCGCCCTCGGCGCTGGGCGCCTCGGCGAACTCGTATTCGCCGACGACGAAGCCGCGCGTGCCCTTGCTGCCGGTGAGCAGCAGCCGCGTGCCGGGGGTCAGCTTGGCGGCGACCCAGGGCTGGTTGAACCAGGTCGCCCGGATCGTGCCCGACTCGTCGCCGACCTTGACCCCGACGATGCTCAGCCCGCGGCGGCGGAAGGGGCGCGGGGCGCTGCCCAGCACCTCGACCGCGACCGTCGCCTGCCGTTTGGGCTCGAGGCCGGCGACCGGGACCACGCTGCGGTCGCGGTGGCGGCGCGGGAAGCGCAGCAGCAGGTCGCCGACGCTGGCGATCCCGGCCTCGGCGGCGGCCGCGGCGGTCTTCGGGCCGACTCCGTCGAGCGCCTGCAGCGAGGCGTCGAGCGCCGCCGGCCGCGGCCAGTGCAGCGGCGCCGCCCGCAGCTGGGCCGGGCTAAGCCTGCGCCCATGCCCGAAACCGCGCATTACGGCCCCGCTGCGGGCGACGACGCGAGCGAACCTCGCGACGCCGCCCGCCCGTTCCCGCGACCAACGAGGCGGTTTCCGCTCCCAGTTACCGCCCAGGGGACGACGGCGGCACGTCCCAGCTCACAGCATCCATCCCTGAAGTGGCATCCACTTCTGCACTCGCGAATTGCCCGAGTCGAGGACCCAGAAGTCACCATTTTTCGCCAGGGCGATCCGGAGCCAGGAGCGAGTATCGAACTGCCCTTCGCCGGAGCCGGCCTGCCCGAACTTGGTGATGAATTCGCCAGATTCATTGAATACCTGAATTCGATTGGCTTCTGCATCGGCTGCCCAAACGTAGCCCCGATCGTCAACCGCGATATCGGTGATCTCGGTGAACTGGCCGTCGCCGGTGCCCTGAGAGCCGAATCGTTGTAGCACGTTGCCTTCCTGATCCACGAGCGCAATTCGGCGCCGCCAATGTTCGGCGACCCAGAAGTTGCCGTTCGGCGCCAAGTCGATGGCCCATGGCTTACCCAGGAAGCCCAGCGAAAGCGATTTGACGTATTCGTCGGCCGGGTTGAACTTATCAATGCGGTCCGCTTCGTAGTCGGCGACCCAGATGTTGTCGCTGGAGTCGACCAACACGTCGACCGGGAACGCGACCTGACCGGGTTCCCGCCCGTAGGTCGCCAGGGTGGCGAGCAGCTGCCCGGTGCGGCTGTACTTGACCAGCCGATTTCCCATCCCACAGACCACGTAGATATCTCCGTTGGAGTTGACCGAGGAGGCAAGCGGGTCGTTGCAAGTCGCGAACTGGCTTAGGTATTCGCCCGATTTCGAGAAGTTCTGCAAACGGTCGTTACCCCCATCCGCGACCCAGAGCGTCCCATCGGTGGAATCGACCGATACGCCCGCAGCGTATTCGAACTGACCGTCACCGTGCCCTTCGCTGCCGAATGTGGAGTCATAGGTAGGCGAAAAGCTTCGCCCACTCCACTTCTGCACTCGCGAATTGCCCGAGTCGAGGACCCAGAAGTCACCATTTTTCGCCAGGGCGATCCGGAGCCAGGAGCGAGTATCGAACTGCCCTTCGCCGGAGCCGGCCTGCCCGAACTTGGTGATGAATTCGCCAGATTCATTGAATACCTGAATTCGATTGGCTTCTGCATCGGCTGCCCAAACGTAGCCCCGATCGTCAACCGCGATATCGGTGATCTCGGTGAACTGGCCGTCGCCGGTGCCCTGAGAGCCGAATCGTTGTAGCACGTTGCCTTCCTGATCCACGAGCGCAATTCGGCGCCGCCAATGTTCGGCGACCCAGAAGTTGCCGTTCGGCGCCAAGTCGATGGCCCATGGCTTACCCAGGAAGCCCAGCGAAAGCGATTTGACGTATTCGTCGGCCGGGTTGAACTTATCAATGCGGTCCGCTTCGTAGTCGGCGACCCAGATGTTGTCGCTGGAGTCGACCAACACGTCGACCGGGAACGCGACCTGACCGGGTTCCCGCCCGTAGGTCGCCAGGGTGGCGAGCAGCTGCCCGGTGCGGCTGTACTTGACCAGCCGATTTCCCATCCCACAGACCACGTAGATATCTCCGTTGGAGTTGACCGAGGAGGCAAGCGGGTCGTTGCAAGTCGCGAACTGGCTTAGGTATTCGCCCGATTTCGAGAAGTTCTGCAAACGGTCGTTACCCCCATCCGCGACCCAGAGCGTCCCATCGGTGGAATCGACCGATACGCCCGCAGCGTATTCGAACTGACCGTCACCGTGCCCTTCGCTGCCGAATGTGGAGTCATAGGTAGGCGCGCCTATCGTTGTAAACGATTCCGCTTCTCCGACCGAAACGCCTTCCGGACTCGAGGCCGTAGCCCGATAGTAGTAAGTCGTCTCCGGTTCCAGGCCAGAGACGAAGGTTTGAACATCGATCGGCTGGTCCCCGTCGCCGATGCCTTCAGGACTACCTGGGGTTGTCACGGCGTGATCGAAGCCGTGCTCGTCACCAAGTGTTTTGATGTCTTCAAAATACGTATCGGCATCGACATACTGCGCCTGCCAGGCCGTTTCGTACCCTTGCGGGTTGATCTTCGCCGGAAGCCACGCAGATTCCTCAGCCGGCGCGACTACCGGCGCCGGGTCGATCGTGGGCTCTTTTCGTTCGGTCCCTGTGACATAGATCGCGCCAGGCGACGTGACCGTCAACGCAGGCGACATGCGAATCGGCGTATCCGTATTCAACCATGGGCATTCAGAACCAGCCGCCTCGCCAAGATTCGTCGAGCCCCTGACCAGTGCTGGGTTTCCGCCAGCCAGGTTGGTCGATTCCCCGTCCCACTCAATGCTGCAGTCGACCGGGACCGCCGCCGTCGGACAGGAGACATCAAAACCTGTTTCCCCTGCAGGCCTTAGCCGACCTTCGCTTCCGAAACGCCAGCTCAATGTCGCCGCAACCGGCAGCCCGCTCATGGTGACTGTGCATTCAGCTCCACCGAGCTCGCTGCACCCGCCAAATGCCCAAGAGGAAATCGACATCGACAGCGGGTGGCCCGCCGTCGCGCTATTTGAGAACTCGAGCGTCGATTCCGAGCAGGACACTCTGTCCAATTCAGCGTAAATAGTGAATTCATCGCCGCTGGCGGAGATCGTCGTCCCCGAGTCGAACCGATCCGGCAGACTGCACGTGAGCTGGGACGTTTTGCACAGAGTGGTTCCCCATTCCGGTGTCTGAACCAACTCTGGCCCGAAGGCACGCCCAGCACTCGATGTTTTGTAGCCGTTGGATGGAATCCTTGCCACAAGTCGATAGCGGTCTGCGAGCGTCGCCGCGCCTTCCGTAGCTTCTTGTGTCACATGCACAAGCGACGTCCCGCTCGTCGACACCGACCCCGTCGCCTTAGACCATCCAGTCGATCTGTGATATTCGAAATAATATTCGACTTCCGGATAAGGCGACGGTTCCACATCGCCCTCCAGGATGACGGTCCCCGTCGATCCGAGTTCCATCGTCGCGGGACCGATGATATTGAGGGTCGGCGGTTCGGGGTCGGAAACTTCACAGAAGTTCGAGGTTTCCCCTTCCCCCGTCAAGGTTCGGTAGTTGTCCTTCAGGGGCTCAACAAGCGCTCCGTTGGGAAGCTGTTTCAGCGGCATGGCGTCGCAATAGTCGGCGATCTCGACGAGACTGAGGAATTTCCCACTTTCGCTCATCACCGGTATTGCCCACCCTCCGCCTGGATACGGATCGGTAACGCTCTCGGCGTACTCATGCGATGTGCTGTGCGCCAACGATTCCGAAAGAGTTTTGCCGCATCCGGGCTGGTAGCCATACTGAAGGAAGAAGCTGTAGGCCACGCCGCTTCCATATTCGTGATACGCGCAGAAGCTTCCGGTGAAACCTTCTTCGTAGGTGGTCCCCGGAGGGGCATATATGAGTATCTGCGTATTCGGGGTCATCTCCCAACCGGTCTTTTCCGCAATGGAAGAGACCTCATGCTGCACATCGAGATGGCCCACGTTGGTTGGAGTGGTGACCGATTTGTCAACGAAGATGTCGGTTGAAGGATCGAAATGCACGACGTTTGTCGGCTTTTCGGGGTACCTGACCGGGGTATATGAGTTCCAAAAATACTGAGTGAGGATTCCCTGATAATCGGAGCCCGAAAGGCCTTCGAAGAGAAGGGAGAGGGCCGAACGCACCTGCGAGTAGCTTTCAGCTTTTTCCCAGTCGCTCCCCCAGAACACGATGTGGGGTTCAGGTTCCTTCTGCACCCCACCGCCGAAGTAGGTCAGCGTGCTTTCGCTTGACAGACCCGATATGTAATCGTCCCCAAACGTCGGAAGATCGCTTTTACCCCCGCGCCGACCGGGGCGTAGTTCGGCAGCGGTACCGCGCCCACGTCGAGGCTGAAAATGCACTGCCCTGTTCTCCGCCCAGGACGGCATGGGAGTACTGTGCCCCAGACCCTTGTGGAAATAGTCGTGCTCGAGGCCCGGCGCCCGCAGCCCGCGGACGTGGGGGTTGACGTTTCGCCGGGTGTGGGGATTTGCCGAGGCGCCTACGGCAAAGAGCAAAAGGCCGATTGCCGCGGCTCCTATGAAACTCGCAAGTCTTCCTGCGTGCAAATCGATCCGTGCGAAGCTATCGGGTCTCCCGTGAGCCATCTTCCCCCAACCTTTCATGTGTTCCCTGCTCGGCTCGAAAGCCGACTCTGAACGAACCGGTCCGACCCTAGACCGCCAGGTCAGCGTCGACTACACCTATATGGGGGACTTGACGATTGCCACTGCGCCATTTGGGGCGCGAGTTTGCAGAGGAGCGGCCGCAGCGGATACCGAGCATGACCGCTGCTACTGGGCGGCGAGCAGCCACCACCAGCTCGGCTGGCCGCCCTCGTGGGTCTCGATCTCGACCCCGTCGGGGACGTGGGTGTCGAGCTCCCCGAGCCCGATCGGGGCGCCCTCGCCGGCGATCACGGTGACGATCTCCGCCCCCTCGGCAAGCCGCTCGACGGTGGCGGCGAAGGTCGTCCCCGCCCCGCCCCAGGCGACGATCTCGCCTTCGGCGAAGCCGACCGCGTCGCCCTTGCGGAAGCGGCCCTGGGCGTCGTCGCGGGCGGCCGGGGCGACGCCGCCGTTGGCGATCGAGCCGAGCGCCTGCTCGAGCCGCTCGGCGTTCTCGGCGGCCGGCGCGTCGGGGTCGAGCTCGACCAGGGTCAGCAGGCTTTTCTGCAGCGAGGTGGCGGCGAGGACGCGGGCCGGCTTCTCGGAGAGCTCGCAGGCGCGCTCGGCGGCCATCACCACGTTCTTGGAGCTGGGGAAGACGAGGACTTCGTCGGCCGGCACCTCGTGGATCCCGGCCAGCAGCTCGTAAGTCGAGGGGTTGAGCGTCTCGCCGCCGGGGACGACGTGGGCGCCGAGCTCGGCGAAGAGCCGCTCCAGGCCCTCCCCCGCCGCCACCGCGACGGCGCCGGTGCGGGCCGACTCGAGCCGGGCGCTGCGTTCGGCGATCTGCTCGCGCATGTCGGCGACGTCGAGGTTGGTCACCTCGCCGGCGCCCTCGAAGAGCGCCACCGCGGCCTCGGGCTCGTCGGTGTGGACGTGGACCTTGAGCGTCGCCTCGTCGCCGACGACGAGCACCGAGTCGCCCAGCCCCTCGAGCCGCGGCAGGTAGTCGCGGCTGTTGAGGCCGGCGCCGGCGACGATGAAGTTGGTGCAGTAGCGGAAGCGGCTGTCGGCGTGCTGGGGCTGGCTCAGCTGCGGCGCCTGCTGGTGGTCGACCGCGGGCGCCTCGGCGCCGTCGCCGCGCAGGCCGGCGACGACCCCGGCGAGGATCAGGACCAGGCCGTAGCCGCCGGCGTCGACCACGCCCGACTCGCGCAGCACGTCGAGCTGCTCGGGGGTGCGCTCGACCGCCCGCTGGCCGTCCTCGATCGCCCGCTCCAGCACCTCGGCGAGGACCGCGTCCTGCTCGGCCTCGTCAACGCCCTTGTCGAGCCGCTGCTTGCCGGCCTCGAGGTGGGCGAGCTGGCGGGCGATCGAGTGGGCCATCTCGCGGAAGACGGTCAGCATCGTGCCCTCGGCCGGCTCGCGCACCGAGTCGTAGGCGGCGTCGGCGGCGCTGGCGAAGGCCGAGGCGACCAGCACCGGGTCGATCAGCTCGCCCGGGCGGCTGGCCAGCTCCTCGGCGGCGCCGCGCACGATCTGGCTGAGGATCACGCCCGAGTTGCCGCGCGCGCCCATCAGCGCCGCCCGGGCCAGGGCCTGGACCAGCTGGGTGCGGCCGACCTCGTCGACCTCGAGCCCGTCGAGCCGGTCGAGCTCCTCCATCACCGCCTTCATCGTCATCGCCATGTTGTCGCCCGTGTCGCCGTCGGCGACCGGGAAGACGTTGAGGTCGTTGACCTCCTGGCGACGCGCCTCCAGGTATGCGTAGGCAGAACTGACTACGCGCCGGAAGCGCACGATCGAGGGATCGGGCATCAGCGCGAAATCTAACTCCCACGGTGGCCGCCGCGTCCGCTACGGTGCTGCGCTCGATGCGACGCTTCGCGACATGGACCACCGGGCACCGCAAGACGGTGATCTTCGGCTGGATCGCGGCGCTGATCGTGGTCGGGATGGTCAGCGGCTCGGTCGGCTCCAACTTCACCGAAGAATTCAAGCTGCCCTCCTCCGACTCCCAGGAAGCCTTCGAGCTGCTCGAAGACCGCTTCCCGCAGCAGTCGGGCGTCACCGCTGAAATCGTCTACAAGGCCGAAGCGGGGGCCGAGGCGCCGGCCGTGCGGCGGCGGATGGAGCGCGTCTTCGCCGAGGCCGAAGCGCTGCCCCACGTCAGCGAAGTCGCCAGCCCCTACGTCGAGGGCGGCGCCGCCGCGGTCAGCGACGACGGCGAGATCGCCTACGCCACCGTCCAGTACGACGTCAGCACCGACAAGCTCGAGAAGGACGACGTCAAGCGGCTGGTCGCGATCGCCCAGGGCGCCGGCGGCGAGGGGCTGCAGGTCGACGTCGGCGGCGCCCCGGTCGAGGAAGTGCGCGGCGAAGAAGAAGGCGACTCGTCGTTCGCGATCGGGCTGCTCGCTGCGGTCGTGATCCTGCTGATCACCTTCGGCTCGGCGGTGGCGATGGGCCTGCCGCTGCTCACCGCGCTCTTCGCGCTCGGCGTCGGCCTCAGCCTGGTCACGCTCGGCACCCACGTCTTCGACACCGCCGAGTTCGCCCCGCAGCTGGCGGCGATGATCGGCCTCGGCGTCGGCATCGACTACGCGCTGTTCATCCTCACCCGCTTCCGCAACGGCCTCGACGAGGGGATGGCGCCGCGCGACGCGGCGATCGCCGCGGTCGACACCGCCGGCCGCGCCGTGCTCTTCGCCGGGATCACCGTGATCATCTCGCTGATGGGGATGCTGCTGCTCGGCATCAGCTTCCTCTACGGGGTGGCGATGGCGGCGGCGACGGCGGTGCTGTTCACGATGATCGCGGCGCTGACCCTGCTGCCGGCGCTGCTGACGATCGCCGGGCGGCGGGTCGACAAGCTGCGCATCCCCGGCCTCGGCAAGCGCCGACCCTCGACCGCCGAAGACACCCGCTGGTTCCGCTGGAGCCGCGAGATCCAGCGCCGCCCGGTCGCCTCCGCCCTGCTCTCCGGCGGCCTGCTGATCCTGCTCTGCGTGCCCACCCTCTCGCTGCGGCTCGGCTCCAACGACGCCGGCACCGACCCCGCCGGATCGACCACCCGCGAGGCCTACGAACTGCTCGCCGAGGGCTTCGGCCCCGGCTTCAACGGCCCCTTCTCGATGGTCGCGGCACTGCCCGGCAAGGGCGAGGACGGGGCCCTGGTCACCCTGCGCCGCCAGCTCGCCGACGAAGAAGGGGTGGCGAAAGTCACCTCGATCGTGCTCAACCCGGCCAAGAACACCGGTGTCTTCCAGCTCTACCCGACGACCTCGCCACAGAGCGAGGCGACGACGGAACTGCTCGACCGCATCCGCGGCGACGTGCTGCCGCCGATCGAGGCGAAGACCGGGGCGCAGCTGCACGTCGGCGGCATCACCGCGATCTTCGAGGACTTCGGCGACGCGATCGCCGAGAAGCTGCCGCTCTTCATCGGCGTCGTCGTCCTGCTCTCGGCGCTGCTGCTGATGGCCGTCTTCCGCTCGGTGCTGGTGCCGCTGAAGGCGGTGGTGATGAACCTGCTCAGCATCGGCGCCGCCTTCGGCCTGATCGTCGCCGTCTTCCAGTGGGGCTGGGGCGCGAGCCTGATCGGCGTCGACGGCACCGGGCCGATCATCTCCTTCTTCCCGATCTTCCTCTTCGCGATCATCTTCGGGCTCTCGATGGACTACGAGGTCTTCCTCATGTCGCGGATCCACGAGGAGTGGGAGCACAGCCGCGACGCCACCCTCTCGGTCACCCGCGGCCTGGCCCTGACCGGGCGGGTGATCACCGCGGCGGCGGCGATCATGATCACCGTCTTCGCCTCCTTCATGATCGGCGACGACCGGATCATCAAACTCTTCGGCCTCGGCCTCGCCGCCGCCGTCTTCATCGACGCGGTGATCATCCGCTCGGTGCTGGTGCCGGCGATCATGCAGCTGCTCGGCAGGCGCGCCTGGTGGCTGCCCGACTGGCTCGACCGCATCCTCCCCCGCCTGCACGTCGAGCCCGCCGAGGGCGACCCCGCCCCAACCGGCGAGCACCCGGTAGTCCCCGCCGCCGACTAGCTCGCCGAGGACCCGAGCTCGGCGATCAGCTCGGCGAACGCCTGGTGTTCGAGGCTCGCCTGGACGTAGTCGTTGGCGTCGTCGACGGCCTCGGCCATCTCGGCGACGTACTCGCGCAGGGCGCTGTCGTCGGGGAAGGCGCCGCCGTGCAGACCGTCGAGCAGGGCTTCGAAGATCGCCAGCCGCCGGCCGGCGCCGACGCGGTCCGGCCGGCCGCCGGTGCTGCTGCGGATTTCGGCGACGAGGTCGTCGCGCAACTGGGTGAAGGTCTCGATCAGGAACTCCCGCGAGCGACTGGCGATGCCGCACCGCACCTCAGGAGTCCACCGCGGCCGTGAACAAGCGCCCGGAGTCGACCGGGACCACCAACTCCGCGTCCTGGAGCACCTTCAGGTGGTACTCGACCAGGCGCGGGCCCATATCGAATGCCTGCGCCAGCTCCCCCGGCTCCGCCGCCGCCCCACCCCGCATCCGCTGCAGGTGCTCGAAGATCTGCATCCGCCCGTCGTGAGCGAGCGCCCGCTGGACCTCAACTCCCATCTCCGGCTGCTGACCGTCGTTGCCTTCCATGTTCCGCCCCTCTGCTCCTAGTCCCCGGGGCCTGATCGCTGACGACCTGAGGGGATCGCACCCCGGGGACTGGAGACGATGACCAAAGAGCCAGTCACTCTTTGTTTTTGGAGTAGTCGCAGGGTTTCATATGGGAATCAGCTGGTCTATACCCAGTTTTAAAACGAATGTCGCCGGAAGTTTAGTCCTGGCCAAAGGAGAACTGGGAGGGCGGTGCGTCCTTCGCCCGCTCGAAGCAGTAGACGGCGATGACGTATTTCTTGCCCTTCTCCCCGGACTTCGCCCGGCGATTCGCTGCTTCACCAGCGATCTCGTGTTTGCGCTCCCAGGATCTGGCGTCCTCATCGGCCATGTCCGCTCGGCCTTGCTCGTCAAGCAAGAGCCAGTTCCAAGCGAGCATCACCCGTGGGTGGTCGTGCAACGTGCCGGCCCACAGCGCGGCCAGCGCCTCGCTCGTCGCACTCTGGATGATCAGCGCAGCCAGCGCCTTTCGATCGGCGGGATCCATGGCTGCGAGTTCCTCTTCCGAGTATTCGGGCAACTCGGTCACCGCGTAGAAATGCTGGTTGATCCGGCCGCGTACGCGCCGGGTCCAGGCGATTTCGATCGAGCCGTCCTCGTACAGCGCCTCGACATGGTGCGCGATTGAGCTCAAGGGCCTCCCCAGCGCCTTCGACAGTTCGTCCAGGCACATCGGACCCTCGTGTAGCGCAGCGCGAATTTCGATCCGGATCCGGTGCCCAAGGCCGTAGCTGACCGCATCCTCGACGCCGTGTTTGCCCTTGCCCAGCCTGCGAATTGCCGTCAACACGTTCGACATCTGCCTTCTCCTTGACCAAAAATAGATCGACGATCACGAAGTTTACGGCCGTTATCGAAATACAAAGAAACTTCAGGCGCCTCTCTACCGTCTGGTCCCTGCCGGCGATTCCTCGCCGGCTTGATGGCAAAAGGGAGGTGAGAGGCGATGAAGATCGCTTCGATCACGCCGGTCATGTCGACCGTGCGCATCATGAAGCACTCCTAGCGAGTGCTCGGCGGGCCGGCCTCCGGCTACACGCACGTTGGCGGGGGCCGGCCCGTTGCTCAGCGCAGGAGATCCGCGGGCGGGATCTCCAGGGCTCGGGCCAGGCGGACGACGGTCGACACGCGCGGGTCGCGCTTGCCGGACTCGATCCGGGAGACCTCGGTCGGGTGGACGCCGCTGCGGTGCCCAACCTCCTCCTGGCTCATCCCAAGCCGAACGCGCTCGGCGCGCAGGTTCTTCCCAAGATCGCCCACGCCGTGCATGCTCTGCACCAACACACGACTTCGCCATAGGAAACTTCACAAGTCAGGAAGGCTACAGCAGAGAGGGGGAGGTGATTGCGATGACCATCGGCAAGGCTCAACCGACTGCTCCGCTCGTGCACATAGTCAAGCAACGCTGACTGAGGTCGTAGGACCAAGCGAGGGCGTGCCGGCGGCGGAGCCACAGTGCTTCAGCACGGGGCGAAGCCGCCGGTGCGGCATCGCGCCGTGTCCTACGGCCTCAGGCCGCCTTGACGACCTTGTTGGCCTTTAGACAGCGCGTGCAGACGTAGGCGCGCAGCTTGCGGCCGTTCTCGGCGATGCGGACCTTCTGCAGGTTCGGGTCGAAGCGCCGCTTGGTGGCGACCATCGAGTGGCTGCGGGACTGGCCGAAACCGGGTCCCTTGCCGCAGCTGTGGCATACCTTGGCCATCGGGTCGGGCATGGTAGCGGGATCGGTGGTTAGCTAAGTAGACTAACTGCCAGGAATCGCAAACTTCCGTCCGTCAGGGGGGAGAGAAATGGCCGCTGAAGGCTTGGACAGGGTGAACATGCACGAGGCGAAGACGCAGGCTGTCGAAGCTCGTCGCTCGCGTGGAGAAAGGAGAGGAGATCGTGATCACCCGATCTGGGAAGCCGGCGGCGAAGCTGGTGCCGGTGGCAGAGAAGAAGCCACCACGGCGCAAGCTCGGCGGCTGGGAGGGCAAGGGCTTCTGGATGGCCTCCGAGGAGGAGATGGCGAAGGTCGACCAGGAAATCGCCGAAGATTTCTACGGCCCCGAAGAGGAGTGGCCGGACGAGTGGAAGCGACCGGCGAAATGAGGCTCCTGCTCGACACCAATGCGCTGATCTGGTCGCTGGCGCACCATGAGCGCCTCTCCCCGGGCGCAAGCAGCGCGATCGAAGACCCTGGGAACGATGTCTTCGTCAGCGTTGTCAGCGCCTGGGAGATCGAGATCAAGACAGCCAAGGGGAAGCTCCACCAGCCCACCGACCTGCGAGCCGCCCTCGGCGCCCAGGGCTTCGCGCCCCTGAACCTGGAGATGAAGCACGTGCTCGCGGTCGAATCGCTGCCCCGTCATCACCGCGACCCCTTCGACCGCATCCTGGTCGCCCAGGCCCAGGTCGAGGGGCTGACCCTGGTCACCTCCGACCGCGAGATCCGCCACTACCCGGTTGCCGTCCTGCCGGCGACCTAGGTCGCGCCGGCCCGCCAGCGGTACGGGTTGACCTGGCCCTTGAGCGCGGTCATGCGGGCGACGGTGAGGGCGGCGTTGCGGCCCTGGTCGCGCTTGCCGCCGCCGGCGCGGGCGAGGGCCTGCTCCATCGTGTCGCAGGTGATCACGCCGAAGGCGCAGGGGACGCCGGTCTCCAGCTGCACGTCCTGGATGCCGCGCGCCGCCTCGGCGCAGACGAAGTCGTAGTGGTCAGTCTCGCCGCGGATCACGACGCCGAGGCAGGCGACGCCGGCGACGCGGCCGCTGGTCGCGTGCAGCTTGGCGGCGAAGGGCAGCTCGTAAGCGCCGGGCACCGAGGTCTCGGCGATCGAGGCAGCCGGCACGCCGGCCAGCTCGAAGCCTTCGCGGGCGCCGCTCAGCAGGCGTTCGGCCAGGTCCTCGTAGAAGCGGCCGACGCAGACCGCGAACTCGAGCCCGGCAAGCGCCTCGCGCTCCTCCTCGGAGAAGCCCTCGAGGAAGGCGCCCGACTCAGCCATCGGCCGGCCCCGGCGCGTCGGCGTCGCGCTCGTCCTCGTCGTGGATCATCTCCTCGTCGAAGGCGAGGCCCTGGTGGTGCAGCGAGTGGCCCATCTTGTCGCGCTTGGCCCGCAGGTAGGCCTCGTTGTGGGCGTTGGGCGCCGACTCGATCGGCACCTGCTCGGCGACCGAGAGCCCGTAGCCCTCGAGGCCGACGATCTTCTTCGGGTTGTTGGTCAGGATGCGGATGCTGGTCAGGCCGAGGTCGCCGAGGATCTGGGCGCCGATCCCGTAGTCGCGCAGGTCGGCCGGCAGGCCGAGCTTGAGGTTGGCCTCGACCGTGTCGGCCCCCTCCTCCTGCAGCTTGTAGGCGCGCAGCTTGTTGAGCAGGCCGATGCCGCGCCCCTCCTGGGAGAGGTAGAGCAGCACCCCGCGCCCCTCGCGCTCGATCTGGGTCAGGGCGGCGACCAGCTGCTCGCCGCAGTCGCAGCGCATGCTGTGGAAGACGTCGCCGGTCAGGCACTCGCTGTGGACGCGGACGAGCACGTCCGCGGCCCCCTCGACGTCGCCCTTGACCATCGCCACGTGGTGCTTGTCGTCGACCAGCGAGCGGTAGCCGACCGCGGTGAAGTCGCCGAACTCGGTCGGCAGCGCCGTGTCGACCACCCGTTCGACCAGCTTCTCGGTGCGCCGCCGGTAGGCGATCAGGTCGGCGACGGTGACCATCTTCAGCCCGTGGCGCTCGCAGTAGGGGACGAGGTCGGGGACGCGGGCCATCGTGCCGTCGTCGTTCATCACCTCGCAGATCACCCCGGCCGGAGTGAGCCCGGCGAGCCGGGCGAGGTCGACGCTGGCCTCGGTGTGGCCGGTGCGCTCGAGCACGCCGCCCTCCTTGGCGCGCAGCGGGAACATGTGGCCGGGGACGACGATGTCGCGCGGCCCGGAGCCGGGGTCGATCGCAACCTGGATCGTGTGGGCGCGGTCGTGGGCGGAGATCCCGGTGCTGACCCCGCCGGCGGCCTCGATCGTGACCGTGAAGGCGGTCTGCAGCGGCGCCTCGTTCTTGGCCGCCATCAGGTTGAGGCCGAGCTTCTCGCAGCGCTCGGCGGTCAGCGCCAGGCAGATCAGGCCGCGCGCCTCCTTGGCCATGAAGTTGACCGCCTCCGGGGTCGCGAACTGGGCCGCCATCACCAGGTCGCCCTCGTTCTCGCGGTCCTCGCCGTCGCAGACGACGACCATGCGCCCGGCGCGGATCTCCTCGATCGCCTCCTCGATCGTCGCGAACGGGCTCTCCCCCGCCCCGCCCGGCGCTGCCTCTGTCTTCTCGGTCTCGGTCATCTCGCTCACGGCCGCTCCTTCCGGGCGGATGGCTCCGCCAGTCGCTCAACATACTTGGCCACCAGATCGCACTCGACGTTGATCCGGTCCCCCGGCTTCAGCGCGCCGAGGCTGGTCCGCTCCAGGGTCTCGGGGATCAGGGAAACGGCAAGCCAAGAATCGCCCAAATCGGCGATCGTCAGGCTGACCCCGGCGAGCGCGACCGAGCCCTTGTCGATCGCGTAGCGCAGCAGCCCCGGCTCGAGCCCGACCCGCAGGCGGCGGGCGAAGCCGTCGTCCTCGAGCGCGAGCACCTCGCCCACGCCGTCGACGTGGCCCTGGACGATGTGGCCGCCGAGCCGGTCGGAGGCGCGCAGCGCCAGCTCCAGGTTGACGCGGGCGCCGGGCTCAAGGCCGTCAAGGGCGGTGACCGCCAGCGTCTGGTTCATCGCCTCGGTCGCGAAGCCCTCGCCGTCGACCGCGGTCGCGGTCAGGCAGACGCCGTCGACCGCGACCGAGTCGCCCTCGCCGACCTGCGGCGCCAGCGCCGTCGCGATCCGCAGCCGGGCGCCCTCCTCGCCGCGCTCGAGCGCGGCGACGGTGCCGACGTCCTGGATCAGCCCGGTGAACATCACCACTCCCGGAAGCGGGTCTCGATCAGCGTGTCCTCCGCCCGCGGGTCGAGCGGCTCGGTGCGGCCGCCGCCGAGCAGGAGCGGGGCGACGAAGACGCGCGCCTCGTCGACCTGGCCGGCGGCGGCGAAGGCGGCGGCCAGGGTGCGGCCCCCCTCGAGCAAGAGGCTGGTGAGGCCGCGGCGGCCGAGCTCGGCGAGGGCGGCCTCGACCCCGTCGGCGACCAGCACCTCCGCCCCGGCGTCGCGCAGGGGCGCGGCGTCGGCCTCGGGCGCGACGACGACGAGCAGCGGCGACTCGTCCAGCGTCGCCAGCAGCCGCGAGTCGAGCGGCGTCCGCGCCCGGCGGTCGAAAACCACCCGCAGCGGCTGCCGCACCCCCGTCCCCCCCGTTCCGGTGCGCTTTTTGCTCTCCATAGGTACATAAGGCGCACCGGAAGCTTCGGGGCGGGCGGTTAGCAGCGGGTCGTCGGCGAGGACGGTGCCGATGCCGACCGCGATCGCGTCGGATTCGGCGCGCCAGCGATGGACCAGCTCGCGGCTGGGCTCGCCGGAGATCCAGGGCGAGTCGCCCGGCGCGGTGGCGGTCTCGCCGTCGAGCGAGATCGCCAGCTTCAGCGTCACCAGCGGCAGGCCGGTGCGGGCGTGCTTGCGGAAGGGCTGGTTGAGCAGCCGCGCGGCGCTCGCCTCCTCGCCCGCGGCCAGCTCGACCGCGACGCCGCCGTCGCGGAGGATGCCCGGTCCGCGGCCGGACGCCTTCTCGCTGGGGTCGTCGGAGGCGACCACGACGCGGGCGACGCCGGCCTCGAGCAGCGCCTCGGTGCAGGGCGGCTGGCGGCCGCTGTGGGCGCAGGGCTCGAGCGTCACGTAGATCGTCGCCCCGGCCGGGTCCGCGCCGCGCGCAGCGCAGTCGGCCAGCGCCGCGCGCTCGGCGTGCAGGCCGCCGAGCTCGGTGTGCCAGCCCTCGCCGATCGTCTCGCCGTCGCGGACGAGGACGGCGCCGACCAGGGGGTTGGGGCTGACCCGTCCCCGGCCGCGCTCGGCCAGCTCGAGCGCCCGCTGGAGATGCTCCCGATCAGTGCCTGTGAGCTGGGGATTCATCATTGACTGACGAGTCAATCAACAGCAGTCTACTGCCGCGCCGACTTCGGCTCCGGATACTCTGGCCGCGCGATGAAGCTGATCGTCCAGATCCCCTGCCTCGACGAGGAGGCGACGCTGCCGGCGACGATCGCCGACATCCCGCGCCAGATCGACGGCGTCGAGGAGGTCGAGCTGCTGGTCGTCGACGACGGCTCGACCGACCGCACGGTCGAGGTCGCCCGCGCCCACGGGGTCGAGCACGTCGTCCGCCTGACCAACAACAAGGGCCTGGCGGCCGGCTTCCAGGCCGGGCTCGACGCCTGCCTGAAGCTGGGCGCCGACCTGATCGTCAACACCGACGCCGACAACCAGTACCGCGGCGCCGACATCCCCAAGCTGCTGGCGCCGATCCTCGCCGGCGAGGCCGACATGGTCGTCGGCGACCGCCGGGTCGGGCAGATCGAGCACTTCTCGGGCGCCAAGAAAGGGCTGCAGAAGATCGGCAGCCGGGTGGTCAACCGCCTCGCCGGCACCGCGGTCGAGGACACGACCTCCGGCTTCCGCGCCTACAACCGCGAGGCCGCCCTCGGGCTGCTCGTCGTCGACAACTTCACCTACACGCTGGAGAGCCTGATCCAGGCCGGCAAGATGCTGGTCGCCGTCGACCAGGTCGAGGTCGGCACCAACCCGCAGACCCGCGAGTCGCGGCTCTTCGACACGACCGGCGGCTACGTACGCCGCAACGCGCTCTCGATCGTGCGCATCTACGCCCGCTACGAGCCGCTGCGCGTCTTCGCCAGCGCCGGCCTGCTCGTCGGCCTGCTCGCCCTCGCCGCCTGGGCCCCCTTCCTGCTCGACTGGGTGCTGAACGGCGACAGCAGCGGCCACCTGCAGTCGCTGATCCTCGGCGCCGTGCTCTTCATCGCCGCGATCCAGCTCCTCGCCCTGGGAGTGATCGGCGACCTGCTCGCCGGCCAGCGGGTGATGACCCAGCGCGTCTTCGAGCGCGTGCGCCGGGTCGAGCTGGCGCTCGACGTGCCGCCCTCCCACTACGAGCGCGGCGCCGGCGAGCGGTGATCGGGCGGGCGCGCAAGCTGCTGGGCGCCGGCCGCGGCGCCCAGCCCGGCGCTGGCTCGGCGAGCGCCGAGTACGGGCGCACGGCGAGCTTCCTCGCGGTCGGCGTCGGCCTCACCGGGGCGATCACCTACGTCTACTTCTTCGTCGCCTCGCACGTGCTCTCCGAAGTCGACTACGGCCAGATCGCGGTGCTCTGGTCGGCGGTCTTCATCACCATCTCGACCCTCTACCGGCCGGTCGAACAGCTGCTCTCCCGCCACGTCTCCGAGCACCTGGCGCGGGGCGAGGAGATCGCCGGCACGACCCGCAACGCGGCGACGATCCAGCTCGGCCTGGCGCTGCTCTTCGCGGTCGCCGCCCTCGCCCTGCGCGGCCCGATCCAGGACGGCCTGCTGGAGGGCAACGAAACCCTCTACTGGGTCTACTTCTCCGCCGTCCTCTTCTACGCCGCCAGCTACTTCGCCCGCGGCTTCCTCGCCGGGGTCAAGCGCTTCGGCCTGTTCACGGCGCTGATCCTCTCGGAGTCCTGCTTCCGCACCCTGTTCGCGGTGCTGGTCGCGGTCAGCCTGCTCAGCGGCCAGTCCTGGGTCGCGGTCGGGATCGTCGCCGCCCCCTCGCTGAGCCTGATGGTGGTGCCGCTCGCCTTCGCCCGCCGCGCCCGCCAGGCGCCGCCGCCGGCCGCGGCGGCCAAGCCGGGCGCCTCGGTCTCGGTCGCCCACGGCAGCGGCTTCGCCGCCGCGGTGCTGGTCGTGATGTTCAGCGAACAGGCCTTCCTCAACGCCGGGCCGCTGGTCGTCCGCGCCCTCGACGGCGCCGCCGCCGCCGGCTTCATCTTCAACGTGCTGATGCTGGCGCGGGCGCCGCTGCAGCTCTTCCAGGCGGTCTCGACCAGCATCCTCCCCCACCTCACCAGCCTGCACACCAGCGAGGAGCCCGGCAGCGAGGTCGAGTTCCACCGCTCGGTGCGCGGCGTGCTGCTCGGCATCGCCGCCTTCACCGCGGTGATGGCGCTGGCGATCCTGCTCGCCGGCCCGCAGCTGATGCAGCTCGCCTTCAGCGACAAGTTCGAATACGACCGGGCGGGCCTGCTGATCGTCGCCGCCGGCACCGGCCTCTACCTCTCCTCGGTCACCGTCAACCAGGCCTGCGTCGCCCAGGGCCAGGTGCGGCGCGCCGCCGCCCGCTGGATCGGCTGCGCGGCGCTGTTCATCGGCTGGAACTTCGTGCCCCTGGTCAGCGACGAGTTCCTCCGGGTCGAGATCGGCTTCACCCTCGCCGCCGGGGCGCTGCTCTGCCTGCTCTACCTCGCCTACCGCAACCCCCACGAACGCCCCGAGGACGTGCCCGCCCCCGGCTCGGCCGAGGAACTCGAGCTGCGCCTCGCCGCGGTCGACGAGAACACGTAGGTTCGGGCGATGGGCGGCCACGACGCGGAGCTGATCCTCGCCGCCGGCGCCCTGCTCGCGGCCGGCATCCTCGGCGCCCTGATCGCCGACCGGATGCGGATCCCCGGCCTGCTGCTCTTCCTCGGCCTGGGCATGCTGGCCGGCTCGGAGGCGATCGGCGGGATCGAGTTCGACGACGCCGAGCTGGCCCGCACCCTGGGCACGATCGCGCTGGTGCTGATCCTCTTCGAGGGCGGCCTGACCGCGGGCTGGGGCGAGATCCGCCCGGTGCTCGGCACGGCGGCCTCGATGGCGACCCTCGGCACCGCGATCACCGCCTGCACGGCGGGCCTCGCCGCGCACTTGATCTTCGGCATCGGCGTGCTCGAAGGGATGATCGTCGGCTCGGCGATCGCCGCCACCGACTCGGCCGCGATCTTCGCCGTGCTGCGCCGCTCGACCCTGAAGAAGCGCCTGGCGCGCTCGCTCGAGGGCGAGTCGGGGATGAACGACCCGGTCGCCCTGCTGCTCGTCATCGGCTTCATCGAATGGCTGCAGGACCCGGCCTTCGGCCTGCCCGAGATGGCCGGGCTGCTGGCGCTGAAACTGGCGCTCGGCGCCGCGGTCGGGGTGGCGATGGGACGGGTCGCGGTCGCCGCCCTGAGCAGGGTGCGGCTGCCGACCGACGGCATCTACCCGGTGGCGACGATCGCGATCGCCGGCCTCGCCTTCGGCCTCGCCGAGCTCGTCCACGGCTCCGGCTTCCTCGCCGTCTACCTGACCGCGCTGGCGCTCGGCACGCCGCCGATCCCGGCCCGGCGGACGATCGTCGCCTTCCACGAGGGGGTCGGCTGGGTCGCCCAGATCGGCCTCTTCATCCTGCTCGGCCTGCTCGTCTTCCCCAGCGCCCTCGGCGACGTGGTCTGGGAGAGCCTGGCGCTCTCGGCGGTGCTGATCTTCCTCGCCCGCCCGCTCGCCGCCTTCGCCGCCACCCTGCTCTCGCCGCTCAACCTGCGCGAGCGGGCGATGCTGGGCTGGGCCGGGCTGCGCGGCGCGACGCCGATCTGGCTCGCCACCTTCCCGGTCGTCGCCGGGGTCGGCGACGGCGAACTGATCTTCTCGGTCGTCTTCTTCGTCGTCGTCACCTCGACCCTGATCCAGGGCGCCAGCTTCGAGCCGCTGGCGACGCGGCTGGGGCTGACCACCGACGAGCCGGCGCTGCCGCGGCGGCTGCTCGAGTCGGGCCGCATCCGCCGCCTCGGTGGCGAGGTGATCGCCTACCGGCTGCGCCCCGGGGCGGCCGCCTCCGGCCACCTGGTGCGCGAGCTGGGGCTGCCGCGCGAGGCGCTGCTCAACGTCATCGTCCGCGACGGCCGGGCGATCCCGCCGCGCGGCTCGACCGAGGTGCGCGAGGGCGACGAGCTGCACATCCTCGTCCGCGGCGAGCTGCGCGCCGAGGTCGAGGAGTTGACCAAGCGCTGGCACGAGGGGCCGGTCGGGCGCCCGCCGCGGCCGATGCTGCCGCCGCGCGGCGCGCCACAGGTCTTCTCGGTCGGCCCGGCCGGGGAGATCGCCGACCCCTCGGCGCCCGAGGAGGTCAAGGGGATCGCCGTGGTCGCCGTGCTGCGCAGCCGCCGCGAGCGGCCCGCCGCCCTGGTCGCCCTCGCCGACGGCCGCTACGCGGTCACCTCGGAGTCGACCGTGGCGCTCGGCGACCGCCGTGCCCTGGCCCGCTGGTGCGAGCGCCGCGCCGGCCGCGCTGGCGACGACCCCGCCGAGCGGGCCTGGTGGCAGGAGATAATCGGCGCCCTGGTCGCCCGGGGCTGAGGCAACTCCCGCCCACCGCCGCTGTTCCCCGGCAAGGGGCGGGGTCAGCCCGCTGCCAGCAGATCCTCGAGCCGCTCCAGCGCCGCGGTCTTGCCGATCGCGACCAGCACGTCGCCGTCGCCCAGCACGGTCTCGCCGCCCGGCTGCGGCTCGACCGTGCCGGGGTCGCGCCGCAGCGCCACCACGGTCGCCTCGCCGCGGACGGCGTCGATCGTCCGGCCGACCGCCTCGCAGCCCGCGGTCACCTCGATCTCCTCCATGCGGTACGCGGGGGCGACGTCGACGACGCCGGTCACCTGCGGGTGCAGGGCGAGGCGGACCATCTGCGAGCCGCTGGTCTTGTAGGGGGAAACTATGCGGTCGGCGCCGGCGCGGCGCAGCTTCTTTTCGGAGTCCTCGACGCTGGCGCGGGCGACGATCGTGATGTCGTCGCGCAGCTCGCGGGCGGTCAGGGTGATGAAGATGTTTTCGGCGTCGGAGTCGACGCAGGCCATCACCCCGGCCGCGCTCATGATCCCGGCCGTGCGCAGCACCTCGTCGTCGGAGGGCGAGCCCTCGACGAAGGGCGCGCCGACCGCATCGGCGTGCTCGCGGGTCTGCTCGGGGTTGTTGTCGAGGACGACGAACTCGCGCCCGGCGGCGCGAAGGTCGCGGGCTGCCTGACGGCCGACGCGGCCGAAGCCGCAGATGATCATGTGATCCTTCATCGCGTCGATCTGCTTCAGCGCCCTTCTCTCCTCGAGCAGGCCCGAGAGGTGGCCGGCGACGAAGAACTCGGTGACGGTGACGAGAGCGTAGAAGAGCGTACCCACCCCGAAGACGATCAGCCCGATCTTCACCACCTGGCCGGCGCTGTCGTCCGGCTCCCCAATCGAACCCACCGTGGCCACCGTGTCGAGTGCCCAGACGAAGCCGTAGCCGAGCGAGGCGCCCTCGGTGAGAACGAAGCCGAGCGTGCCGAGCGCGAGCAGGGCGAGGATCGCCAGCCCGAGCAGGGCCAGGCGCTCGATCAGCTCGAGCCGCTGCCGGCGCAGCTTCGCCCGGGCGCCGCCGAGGCCGGGATGGTCGGCGATCCGGCGCAGCCCGGAGCGGCTCGCCGCGAAGCCGGGGAGCCGATCGCGTTCGGGCGCCATGCGGTCCGCCTCAGATGGCGCCGGCCGCTTTGGCGATCTCGGCGTAGGCGGCGGCCGGGTCGGCGGCGCCGAAGATCGCCGAGCCGGCGACGAAGAGGGAGGCGCCGGCGGCGGCGACCGAGCCGGCGGTGGCGGCGTCGATGCCGCCGTCAACCTCGATCCGGGCGTTGCCGGCCAGCTCGGCGAGGCGGGCGACCTTGTCGGGCGAGCCCTCGATGAAGGCCTGGCCGCCCCAGCCCGGGTTGACGGTCATGCAGAGGACGACGTCGGCGAGGCCGCGCAGCTCGGCGACCGCCTCGACCGGCGTCCCCGGGTTGAGCGCGACCCCGGCCAGGCAGCCGAGCTCGCGGATCGCGGCCAGGGTGCGGTTGGCGTGCGGCGTCGCCTCGGCGTGGAAGGTGATCGAGTCTGCACCGGCGGCGGCGAAGGCCTCGAACTGGGTCTCGGGCCGGGCGACCATCAGGTGGACGTCGAGCGCCCCGCCGACGGCGTGGACGCGCTCGGCGATCGAGCCGGCGACCGCCGGCCCGAGCGTGATCGGCGGCACGAAGTGGCCGTCCATCACGTCGACGTGGATCACCCGGGCGCCGGCCGCGAGCACCTCGTCGACCTGCTCGCCGAGGCGGGCGAAGTCGGCCGAGAGGATCGAGGGCGCGACCCGGGGCGAGGCGAGCAGCTCCAGCATCCGCTCGCTCATACCGGCCTCAGCATCGAGCCGCCGCAGATCTGGCAGGTCATGTCCTCGGTGGAGCTCATCCGGGCGATGGTTTGGTGCTCGCCGCAGTCGGGGCACTGCGAGACGAGCTCGAAGCGGCGCAGACAGTACACGCAGCGCAGGCGGCCGGGCAGCTGGGTCGGGCGCAGCCAGGGCTCGCCGCAGCCCGGGCAGGGCGCCCGGCGCATGAAATCCCCCTCGCTGCCTCCCTCACTCATCGCGACCATCATCGCGAAGCCGCCAGATGAAGAAGCCGGTGGTCCCGTCCCGGTCCGGGCGCAGCTGCCGCGACTCGCCGCCCTCCACCTGCGCCTGGTTCTCGCGGCGGCTGATCGTGCAGGTCGAGTAGACCAGCGTGCCGCCGGGCCGCAGCGCGGCGCGGGCGGCGGCGAGCAGCTCGGCCTGCAGCGCGGCGAGGCGCTCGATCGCGGCCGGCGACTTGCGCCAGCGGGCGTCGGGGCGCGAGGCCAGGGCGCCGAGGTCCGAGCAGGGCGCGTCGAGCAGGACGCGGTCGAAGACCGGGCCCATCCCGGCGGCGGCGCCGGCGTCCGCCTCGAGCACGGTGACGCTGCGCAGCCCGAGGCGCTCAGCCTGGGCGGCGACTTCGGCGGCCCGCTCGGCGTCGCTCTCGACCGAGATCAGCTCGCCACGGTCGCCGGTGCGGGCGGCGATCTGGCCGGTCTTGATCCCCGGCCCGGCGCAGAGGTCGAGCACCCGCTCCCCCGGGCGGGGGTCGAGGGCCTCGACCGCGGCCGCAGAGCCGCGGCTCTGCGGCGTCAGCTCGCCGGCCGCGACCAGCTCCGGGACCGCGTCGCCGGTGCGCCCCTCGACCACGATCAGCTCGCCGTCCCCGCCCGAGCCGGTTCCGGTGCGCTTTATGCCGGCATCTCCGGCATAAAGCGCACCGGAAGGGATTTCGGCGGCGCGGGCGTCGACGCCGGCGGCGCGGAGGCGCTCGAGGACGGACTCGCGGCCGCTGCGCAGGGTGTTGACTCGGTAGGCGTGCTCGGGCGGCTCGTTGCAGGTGGCGAGCAGCGAGCGGGCGTCGTCGGCGCCCAGCTCCTGCCACCACATCCGGGCCAGCCAGAGCGGCGCGGAGTGGGCGACGGCGGCGGCCTCGGGGGTCGAGTCGTCGCCGAGCAGGGCCTCGGTCAGCGCCGCGCGCTCGCGGGCGGCACGGCGCAGGACGGCGTTGACGAAGCCGGCCGCGTGGGCGGCGCCGGCGCCCTTGGCCAGCTCGACCGCCTGGCCGACGGCGGCGTGGTCGGGGGTGGCGTCGGCGAAGAGCAGCTCGTAGAGGCCGAGCCGCAGGGCGGCGAGCACCGGCGGGTCGAGCCGCTCCGGGGGGCGCTCGGCGAGGCGCCCGATCGCCGCGTCGGCGGTGCCGCGCCGTTGCACGGCGCCGTAGGCGAGGCGCTGCGCCTGGGCGCGCTCGCGGCCGTCGAGGCCGCGCTCGGCGGCGGCGGCGCGGAAGGCGCGCTCGGTGTGGGCGCCGTCCTCGAAGCTCGCCCGCAGGACGGCGAAGGCGAGCTCGCGCGCCGGCGAGATCACAGCTTCGGGACCGGGTGGCCGCGCAGGTAGGCGTCGGCCGCCATCGGCCGGCCGCCGGGCGGCTGCACGACCTCGAGCCGCAGCGCGCCCTGGCCGCAGCCGAGCAGCAGCGCCCCCCACTCGGCCCGCATCTCCCCGGCGCGGACGCCGACGTCGACGGCGCGGGCGCGGCGCACCCCGAGCCGCTCGCCGCCACCGACCTCGAGGTAGGCGCCGACGTGCGGGGTCAGGGCGCGGACCTTGCGGGCCAGCTCGGCGGCCGGCCGGCCGGGGTCGAGGCGGCGCTCGCCGGCGGCGATCTTCTCGGCGTAGGACGCCTCGCCGTCGTCCTGCTCGCTGAGCTCGAGGCGGGCCTCGGCGAGCAGGTCGAAGGCGCGCACGAGCAACTCCCCGCCCAGCGTCGCCAGCCGCTCGGAGAGGGTGGCGAAGTCGTCCTCGGCGCCGATCGCGGCCTCCTCGCAGAGGGCGATGGGGCCGGAGTCGAGGCCCTCGGTCAACTGCATCACGCAGACCCCGGTGCGCTGCTCGCCGGACATGATCGCCCGCTCGATCGGCGCCGCGCCGCGCCAGCGCGGCAGCAGCGAAGGGTGGACGTTGAGCAGCGGCCAGGCGGAGAGCAGCGGCTCGCGGATCAGCTGGCCGAAGGCGCAGACGGCGAGCGCCTCGGGGGCGGCGGCGCGGATCGCCGCCAGCGCCTGCTCGTCGTTGACGTCGGCGGCCTGCAGCAGCTCGATGCCGAGCTCGCGGGCGGCCTCGGCGGCGGGCGGCGACTGGGTGCGCCGGCCGCGGCCGCGGGGGCGGTCGGGCGGGGTGACGACCAGCAGCGGCCGGTGATCCGAGCCGGCGAGGACGCGCAGGACGGTCGCCGCGAACTCCGAGGTGCCTAGGTAGACCGTCCTCACGCGTCGCTCTGGGAGTGCGCCAATCGGCGCGGTGATCTCCGGGGGTTCGAGTCCGTGTCGATTGGCGTGCTCACGCTGTGTGCCTTGGCTCGCGATGCTCTTCGGCGCGCTCCTCCTCGCCGTCCTCGGCCGACGGCGGGCTGTAGCTCTCGCCGGAGCGCAGGGCGCGCAGGGCCGCCTTGCGCTGGGCGCGCGGGGCGCGGTCGAGGATGAGGACGCCGTCGAGGTGGTCGAGCTCGTGCTGCAGCACCCGCGCCTCCAGGCCCGAGGCCTCGATCCGCACCGGCTCGCCCTCGACGTCGCGGCCGGCGAAGCGGGCGTGCAGCGCGCGCTCGACGTCCATCGAGACGCGCGGCAGGCTGAGGCAGCCCTCCTCGGCGACGACCAGCTCGTCGGAGAGCCACTCGATCTCGGGGTTGACCAGCGCCGTCGGCTCGCTGTCGGGGCCGGCCTGGAAGACGAGCAGGCGGCGCAGCAGGCCGAGCTGGGTCGCGGCCAGGCCGACGCCCATCCCGTCGCGCATGATCGCGATCATCCGCTCGACCTCGGCGCGCAGCTCGGGGCCGAAATCGCCGACCGGCGAGGCCTTGCTCTTCAGCACCGGGTCGCCGAACTTGACCACCTCGGCGAGCGCCGCTTCGCGACGCTCGATCAGCTCCGCTTCCAGCGCCTCGCGCTCGGCGGTCTCGGTCTCTGCTCGATCGGCCACGGCTCAATTCTATGGAGCCGCCGCGCGCGGGTCGCGTTCGCCTTTTGTCGGGCAGAGGTCGACAAAAGACGAACGCGGCGGCGGCGCTACTGGGGGTCGACGTCGATCGAGATCGCCACCTGGCGCAGGCCGCGGTCGGCGGCCAGCGCCTCGACCGCGGCGCGGACGACGGCGATCGTCTCCTCGCGCTCCTCGGCCTTGAGCAGCAGGCGGCGACGGTGGCGGTTGCGGACGCGGAACATCGGCGCCGGGCCGAGCAGCTCGGTGCCGCCGGGCAGGGCCGGCACCAGCGCCTGCGCCAGCTCGGCGGCGGCGCCTTCGAGCCGCTGCTCGGACTCCGACTTGAGCACGATCCGGGTCAGGTGCGAGAACGGCGGGTAGCGCAGGGCGCGGCGGCGCTCGACCTCCTCGGCGAGGAAGGCGTCCGCGTCGTGCCCGGCGGCGTGGACGATGCTGGGCGCGGCGGGCGCCAGGGTCTGGACGATCACCTCTCCCCCGGCGGCGCCGCGGCCGCTGCGGCCGGCGAGCTGGGCGACGAGGGCGAAGGTGCGCTCGGCGGCGCGGAAGTCGGGGAAGCGCAGGGTCGCGTCGGCGTCGAGGATCGCGCTCAGCGTCACCTCGGGGAAGTCGTGGCCCTTGGCGACCATCTGGGTGCCGACCAGGACGGCGCTCTCGGCCTCGCCGAAGGCGGCGAGGATGCGGGCGTGGGCGCCGCGGCCGGCGGCGGTGTCGGCGTCGAGGCGGAAGACCGGCAGCGGCAGGCGCTCGGCGAGCAGCGCCTCGACCTGCTCGGTGCCGACCCCGGCCCGGGCCAGGGTGGTCGAGTCGCAGTCCGGGCAGGCGCGCGGCAGCGGCTCGGCGTGGGCGCAGTGGTGGCAGACGAGACGCCCGGCCTCGCGGTGGACGATCAGCGAGACGTCGCAGTTGGGGCAGGACCAGTGGTGCCCGCAGGAGCGGCAGGTGAGCCAGGGGGCGAAGCCGCGCCGGTTGACCATCACGATCGCCTTGCGGCCCTCGCGGCGGACCCGCTCCAGCGCCTCCCAGGTGCGCGGGTGCAGTGGGCCCGAGCGCGGGTCGGCCTCGCGCATGTCGAGCACCCCGACCGGGGGCAGCGAGCGGCCGTCGACCCGGCGCGGCAGCTGCAGCCGCGGCAGCTCCAGCCAGGACTCGGGCCGCGGCGTGGCGGTGCCGGCGAGCAGCACGGCGCCGCTCTCGGCGGCGCGCCGGCGGGCGACGGCGCGGGCGTCGTAGCAGGGGTCGCCCTCCTGCTTGTAAGAGGGGTCGTGCTCCTCGTCGACGACGATCAGGCCGAGGTCGCGCAGCGGCGCGAAGACGGCCGAGCGCGGGCCGACGCAGACGCTCGCCTCGCCCTCGCGCAGGCGCCGCCACTCGTCGTAGCGCTCGCCGTCGGAGAGCGCCGAGTGGAGGACGGCGAAGCGGTCGCCGAGGCGGGCGCGGAAGCGGGCCACCGCCTGCGGCGCGAGACCGATCTCGGGGACGAGGACGATCGCGCTGCGGCCGCGGGCCAGGGCCGCCTCGACCGCTGCAAGGTAGACCTCGGTCTTGCCCGAGCCGGTGACCCCGTGCAGGAGCAGCTCGCGCGCGGCGCCGGCCTCGCCGTCGAGGGCGGCGACGGCGGCGCGCACCGCCTCCTCCTGCTCGGCGAGCAGCCGCGGGCGGCCGGCGGCGGCGCCGACCTCGGGGTGGGCCGAGCGGCGGCTGACCCGCGAGCTGCGGGTGGCGAGCAGGCCGCGCTGCTCGAGCCGGCGCAGCACGGCGCGGTCGGCGCCGACCGCGGCCGCCAGCTCGGGCGCCGACATCTCCCCCGCCCGCAGCGCCTCCAGCGCCGCCCGCTGGCGCACGCCGAGCCGCTCGCCGCCGCTCAGCGCCGCCTCGCCGGCGGCGGTGATCTCGGCCCGCAGCTCGCGCTTGGCCCGCACCCGCTGCCCGGCGGCGCCGGTCCCCGGCGGCAGCACCAACTGCAGGCCGCGGGCCGGGGTCGAGCAGTACTCGCGCGCGACCCAGAGCCCGAGCCGCACCAGCTCGGCCGGGGTGCCAGCCTCGAGCGCCTCGAGCGGCTCGGCGAGGCGCTCGGGCGGCAGCTCGGAGGCCTCGGCCAGCTCGACCACGACGCCGAGCAGGCGCTGGCGGCCGAAGGGGACGCGGAGCACGCGGCCGACGCCGACGTCGGCCATCGCCGCGGGCAGGCGGTAGTCGAACGGCCCGCGCAGGGCACGGGCTGTGGTCAGCGGCTCGACCCGGGCGATCGGCATGCGGCCAAGCTATGGAGGGACGCGGACGGCGCGGGTATGCTCAGCGGCGATGGCGCTCAACCTCAGCCCGGGCGAGCGGGTGATCTTCCAGGGCCACCCCTCGTGGCGGGCGATCATCGGCTTCTACCTGAAGGGGATCCTGGTCGCGGCGCTGGCCGGGGTCGTCTTCAAGCTCTTCGGCGCCGGCGCCGGCACGGTCTTCCTCGTCGTCCTCGCGATCGTCGCCGTCACCGTCCTCGCCGGCTTCGTCAAGCGGGTGGCGACGACCTACACGATCACCGACCGCCGGCTCAACATCCGCCGCGGGATCGTCTCGCGCGAGGTGCAGGAGACCCGCCTCGAGCGGGTCCAGAACGTCAACTACAAGCAGTCGATCTACCAGCGCCTGGTCGGGGTCGGCGACGTCGACTTCGACACCGCCGCCGGCGACGACTACAACTTCATCTTCGCCGGGGTCGCCGACCCGGGCGAAGTCGTCCACCGGGTCGACCAGGCGACCGGCGTCAACACCGCCGGCGAGCACGGCCTGGGCGAGGCCCAGGTCTGAGCGATTCGGTCCGTATCGAAACCGGGCGGGCCGCTTCAGTTCCTTCGCAGCATCTGAGGAACGAGAAGTCGGCCTTCCAGTGGAGCTGGGGGGACTCGAACCCCCGACCTACGCGCTGCCAGCGCGTCGCTCTTCCAGCTGAGCTACAGCCCCGGGTCGGTGCAAGTGTAATGGCGCGCGGGCGCTGCGGGCCGGGCGGCGTGGCGGTCAGTGGAAGGGCAGGGTGCCGAGGCGGCCGAGGCCGCCGAGGAAGAGCAGGGTGCCGAAGCCGAGGGCGCCGATCGCGACCCGTTCGCTGCTGAACTTGGTCGCCAGGCCGGCGAAGAAGAGGACGGCGGCGAAGAAGATCGTGCCGAGGATGTATTCGTCGGAGGTCTGGTTGGCTTCGCGGCCGGCTTCGAAGCGGCGGTTGGCCTTGTCGGAGAGGTCGTCGGCTTCTTCGAGCTTGGCGATCTTGTACTCGGGCAGCTGGAAGGGGAGCTTGACCGCCTTCGGGTTGGTCAGCGGGTGCTGCTTCAGCCAGGCCCGGTAGGCGACCTTGAATTCCTTGCGGAAGAAGCGTTCGCGCAGGATCTTCATCAGGCGCTCGTTGTCCTGGGAGAAGGCGACCGCGTACTGGGTGAAGATGTCGGCGTCGATCGCGACCAGGGTGAAGCCGTCGGACTCGGCCTTGGCCGACTCGGTGCGCGCCGCGCCGGCTTCGGTGAAGCTGGTCGACTGCACCCCGCCCCAGCGGGTCGCCTCGTAGGCGCTGTAGGCGGTCGCCACCGTGGCCGCCGCCAGCAGCAGGGTCGACCAGAGCTCGATCCGCTCGCGCACGCGGGGCATTCTTGCGCAGCCCGCGGCTGCGGGTCGGCCCCCTTACGGCGCGCTCTGGCCCGGCTCGGGGCCGGCCTCGATCGCTGGCGCCGAGACCGGCAGCGCCAGGTCGATGCGGTCGGCGGCCGAGGGGTCAGGCGGCGGCAGCTCGCGGGAGACGCGGCGGCGCTCGGCGAAGCCGAGGTAGAGGACCAGCTGCCAGTCGTGCGAGCTGGTCGGTGGAGGGGTCGGCGGGCGCCGGCGCGGTCCGCGCCGGGACCGGCTTCGGCGACTGCGGCTTGTAGAGCCAGGAGACGACGTTGGCCCAGACGTCGACGGCCGAGTCGCGCAGGCCGATGAAGGCGACGATCGCGTAGGCGCCGAGCACCCCGTTGACGGCGGCGAAGACGGCGTTGGACCAGAGCCCGTCCTCCCAGGCGAGCTTGAAGGTGTAGGCGGAGAAGGCGACCAGCAGGTAGGGCAGGACGACGTAGACGAGTGCCGGGATCGTCCGGTTGCGGACCTTCGGCGTGCGCTTGAACTTGCCCTTGGCGCCGGTCAGCGCCTGCACGATCGAGCTGCCGCTGCCGGCCAGGTTGACGGGCAGCAGCAGCAGGTTGAAGCCGTAGATCCGCGCCGCGTCGAGGCCGCGGTAGCCGCAGTAGCGCAGGTCGACCGCCATCGCCAGGAAGTAGGGCAGGGCGATCGCGTAGGTCAGCGGCGAGATCAGGTGGCCGTTGAAGGGGATCACCATCAGGCAGAGGACGAACAGCGAGCTCCAGAAGATCGAGGCCATGTAGTTGAGGCGCAGCAGCAGCTCGCCGACTTTGGTGCGCTCCTCGCGCTGCCGCCGGCGGCGCACGGCGCGGACCAGCTTGGGCACGATCAGCAGGCCGCCGTTGGCCCAGCGGTGGCGCTGGATGCAGAGCGAGCCGAAGTCCGGCGGGGTGGCGCTGTAGGCGAGCCGCTCGGGGTAGTTGTGCAGGCTCCAGCCGTGGGCGGCGAGGTCGATCGTCGACTCGGTGTCCTCGATCACGGTGCGGTCGGAGATGTAGCGGCGGACCTCGAACTGGCCCTCGTACTCGACCTCCTCGATGTCTTCCAGCGCGCTCTTGCGCAGGATCGCGTTGGCCCCCACCCAGAAGGAGGCGGCGTGGTAGGTCATCCCCTGGTGGATGATGTGCTGCAGGTCGGTGGTCGCGCCGGCGATCCGCTCGAGGCTCGTCGCCGCGCCGGGGAAGGCGCTGTAGGGCGACTGGGCGACGGCGACGCGGCTGTGCTCCTCGCGCTCGAGCAGGTGGACCAGGCGCAGGCAGTACTCGGGCAGGATGACGCTGTCGGCGTCGATCGTCAGCACGTAGTCGCACTCGGGCACCGCCAGGTCGGGCTCGGCCTCGCCGGCCGGGATCAGGTTGAGCCCGGAGGGCGTCTGGACCTCGGCGTAGCTGCCGCCCATCAGGCCGATGTAGCTGTTCAGGTTCATCGCCTTGTTGGGCTCGGCCGAGAGCGAGGCGTAGCGCTTGCGCTGGAAGCTGGAGATCTCGGCGCGGAAGGTCCAGGCGAGGCGGCGGTAGAGCTGCGCCAGGCGCGCGGTCGAGAGCTTGCCGGGGTCGTCGGCGGCGGCCGCCCGCAGCGCCCGCCCGGTCAGCGCCAGGTCGTTGGCGAGCTGGCCCAGCACGTGGTCGGCGAAGAAGCGCTCGTTGTGGTCGGTGACCTGGTACTGGCCGGCGAGGCCGCGCAGCCACTCGGCGGCGAACTCGTACTCGCCGGCCAGCGCCGTCGCCTGCTCGGCGCCGACGGCGGCCTGCGGGTCGACCTCCGCCTCGAAGCGGCGCAGCGCCTGCTCGAAGCGGCGGCTGGGCTCGGAGAGCAGGCGCTCGACCTCGGCCGGCAGGGCGGCGGCGCTGTCGAGCAGCCGGCGCGGCTCGCTGTAGCGCGGGCTCGGCGGGTCGTCGATCAGCAGCACGACGCGCAGGTCGGGGTACTCCTGCAGCGCGGTCGAGAGCAGCGTCATCAGGATCACGTTCGGCTCCTCCTGGTAGGAGGGGACGAGGGCCGTCATCCGCGGCCGGCGCTCGGCGAAGAACTCGTCGATCGTGGCGCGCGGCACGCGGCGGTGGCGGCGGGCGCGGTAGTAGAAGCCGAGGCGGCCGAAGAGGTAGGCGGTCGCCGAGGCGGCGAGCAGGCTGACCGCGACCAGGAAGCCGGCCGTCTCGAGCAGGCTGGCGTCGCCGGCGACGCCTTCGACCACCTGGCCGTTGACGACGGTGACGACGAGCGCCGCCCAGGCGGCGACGGTGAAGACGACCGCGCCGCGGCCGAAGCCCATCGCCCAGTCGCCGGCCACCCGCGGCACGGCTGGCATCGGGTTCTGGTGGGAGCCCGCGCTGCGGCGGCGGCGGATCGCGGCGCCCAGCCTGCCGGCGACGGTCACCGGGCGGCCCCCGCTTCGCCGTCGGCTTCGAGCGGCTCGCCCGGGTGCCGGAACAGCGGCCGCCAGGGCGCGCCCGAGTCGACCGGCAGCTCGGAGAGCGGCTGTTCGCCCTGCGTGTACCAGCGGGCTTCGTAGGGCAGCCCTTCGAACTGGACCCGGTCGCCCTGCCTGTAGACGGCGCTCGGTGACCAGGATCGGGGGTGGCCCTCGATCAGGCGCACCGGCGACGGCGCCTCGCTGCCGGCCGGCACCGGGCCGATCGGCTGCCAGGGGCCGCTGGGGGCGTTGCCGCCGGCCGAGCCGGGCGGCGTCGCCTGGTTCCACCAGCTGGCCTCGTAGATCGTCCCCTGCCAGACCACCTCGTAGCCGCTCGGGTAGGCGGCGGTCGGCCGCCAGACCGGGTAGGGGCTGCGGGCCGGGTCGTCGGCCGCCTCGGCCCCGGCCGGCGCCGGTTCCTTGCTCAGCCGCGCTTCGGGGCGGGCGGTCCGGGTGCCCTCGAGCTCGCCGAAGATGCGGCTGAACTCGAGCGGCCGCTGCAGCACGCCGCTGCAGTTGGCCGAGAGCGTCCCGGTGCGGGGGAAGGCGCCGCCGCACTCGGAGTCGCGGTTGAGCGACCAGGCCGAGACGCGGGGGATGCCGTGGCGGCTGGCGAAGCCCGCCAGGCGGCGGGCGTCGGCGACGGTCAGGCGCTCGCCGGGTAGGTCGTTGACGCCGAGCATCACGGTGGCGCCCAGCCGACCCCAGGAGGAGTCGACGTCGCTGGGCAGGCCGGCCGCCCGCCACAGCGACTCGACCTGGGCGCGGGTCGATTCGAGCGCCCGTTCGACCGTGCCGGCCATGTCGGTGTCGGCCCCCTGGCCGGGGCCGAAGTCCATCGCCATCGCGTTGACGCCGGCGAGCTCGACCCCGGCGGCGAGCAGGGCCTGGACCGCGGCCGTCCCCTCGGCGGTGAGGCCGTCGGCGGAGACCGGCAGCGTCGCCCAGACCCGCAGCGGCGAGCCGGCCTGCCGGCGGCGCCGCTGCACGGTGGCGATCGCCGCCGCGCGCCGCGTGTTGGCGGCCCGGTCGGCGAGCGCCGCGCCCTCGAGGTCGAGGTCGACGGCGGTCGCCCGGTAGCGCCGGACCGGCGCCATGTAGGCGGCGGCGAGGCGGTCGGGGTCGGTGCAGGCGAGGGCCAGCTCGGTGTTGTCGCGGCCGCCGAAGGAGACCATCACGCTGCCGCCCTGGCCGCGCAGCTGGCTGGCGCGGGCGTCGAGGTCGAGCGCCCGGCCGGCCTCGCCGAGCGTGTAGTAAGAGCCCCAGGAGGGGGTGCACGGCCGGCCCGGGTCGCTGACGACGAAGGCGAGGAAGACGCTGGAGACGGGGCTGGCGGAGGGCAGCTGGAAGGGGTAGGTCGGCGTCTGGGTGACGTCGACGTAGGGCGCGTACACCGGCTCGGCTCCGGAGCTGGCGCTGCCGGCGGGGGTGCCCTCGGCGAGCAGGCGCCAGGCGCCGAGGGCGAGCGCGGCGAGGACCGCGAGGAGGACGATCACGCGCAGCGGCGAGAGCTCCCGCGGCGGCGGCTCGAGCGCCCGCGAGGACCTCTCCCCCGTGCCCTGCGCTTGCTTTTCCTCGACGATGACCATTGCGGTTGCGCGCCGGCTCGGGACGCGCCCGTCTCTGATCGACAGGCACGCGCCCAGGCTTGAGCGTCGCGCGCCGCCTGCAAGGTGGGTGCGCGGCGGCCGCTCAGGCGGCGCTCGCGCCGGCCCGGAACTCGATGCCGGCGGCCCGCAGGCGACCGAGCAGGGCGTCGCCCATCGCCTGCGCGGTGGTCACCTGGCCGGCGCTCTCGGGCAGCTCGTCGAAGGCGGCGCAGAGCGCCGCCTCGGCCAGCATCTTGGCGGTCTCGCCGTAGCCGGGGTCGCCGCCGCAGACCTCGGTCACCACCCGCTCGCCGCCGCCCTCGCCGACGAAGGTGACCTTGAACCAGCTCTTCTCCCGGGTCTCCGGGCTCGGCCCCTCGCCCGCGGGCTTGATCCGCAGCAGCAGCTTGCGGGTCGGCGGCAGCTGGGCCAGCGCCAGCCCGGCCCCGACCCCGCCGGCCACCATCGCTACCGAGGCGAGGTGCTTGGCCAGGGCGTTGTGGCCGTAGGTGAAGTCGGGCCCGTAGCGCTCGAGCGCCGCCGCCGAGCGGCGCACGATCGGGCCGTCGATGGTCGGCATCGGCACCGCCCAGCCGCCCAGCTCGCGGTCGTGGCGCAGGCGCGCTGGCGCCGAGTGGATGCGACGGCCGGCGGGCCGGCTCTCGGCCTGCCGCCGCCGCTTGGCGGCGGCCAGCGTCTGCCGCGCCCGGCCGAACCCGTTGATCGCCGAGCTGAAGGTGCCGCCGGAGAACTCGGCCCCCATCCGCACGTAGCCGTTGACGGTCAGCGGCACGCCCTCGGGCATCTGCTGAACCGTGAAGTAGGCGCCGAGGTCGTGCGGGATCGAGTCGAAGCCGCAGCAGTGGATCAGCCGCGCCCCGCTCGCCTTCGCCTGCTCGTGATACCCGAGCCACATCCGGTCGACGAACTCCGGCTCCCCGGTCAGGTCCAGGTAGTCCGTCCCCGCCGCCGCACAGGCCGCGACGATCGGCTCCCCGTAGAGCGCATACGGCCCGACGGTGGTCGCCACCACCCGCGCCGCCTCCGCCACCTCCCGCATAGCCCCAGAGTCGGAGGCATCGGCGACGACCACCTCGGGCGCCGCAACCCCGTCGCCAAGCTCCAGCCCCTCGCGCACAGCCTCGAGCTTCCCCCGGCTCCGCCCCACAACCGCCCAACGCAACCCCGCCGGCCCACACCCCGCCAAATATTCCGCCGTCAGCTTCCCCACAAAGCCAGTGGCCCCGAACAATGCAATGTCATAAGCCCGCTCACCCACAGCAGAGAAGCCTATGGCAGGAGGCGGGTGCCGCTCCCGGCGGGCGGCGGTCTCTTTTTCGCCTCTCCCGTGGAGAGAGCGGGGACGCTGCCAGCGAAAAAGGCAGCCCGGCGGGAGCGGTACCCGCCTCCTGCCCGAGAGCTAATCCGCAAGGACGGAGATCGTCCGCCCCTTGCGCGCCGCACTGAAGTCGACCGTCCCCGCCCGCGTGG
>CAVUZA010000002.1:0-2247500 GCA_963745915.1 uncultured Solirubrobacterales bacterium
CGAAGATCGTGTGGTCGCGGCCGAGGCCGGTGCCCTCGCCGGGCCAGAAGCGGGTGCCGCGCTGGCGCACGATGATCTCGCCGCCGGAGACCTTCTGGCCCGCGAAGACCTTGACCCCGAGCATCTTGGGGTTGGATTCGCGTCCGTTGCGGCTCGAGCCGAGTCCCTTCTTGTGCGCCATCAGTCGTCCTTTTTAGCGGGTTTCGCTTTTTTGGCTTTCGCCGCAGGTTTTTTGGCCGCCGCTTTTTTGGCTTTCGGTTTGGCTTTGGCCTCTTTTTTGGCCGCCGGTTTTTTCGCTTTCGCCGGAGCTTTCTCGGCGGCCGGCTCTTTCTTGGCCTTCGCCGGAGCTTTCTTCGCTTTCGCCGGTTTCGCCTCGGCTTTCGCCGGCTTCTCCGCCGCCGGTTCCTGCTCTTTCTTCGCCGCCGGCTTGGCGCTGAGCAGCTTGACCTCGGTCACCTCGAGCTTGGTCAGCTCCGAGCGGTGGCCGGCGCGGCGGCGGTAGCCCTTCTTCGCCTTGTATTTGAAGACCTTGATCTTCGGGCCGCGCAGGTGCTCGGCGACGGTCGCCTCGACCTTGACCTTCTCCAGGTCCTTGCCGCCGGCGACGACTTCCTCGCCGCGGAACATCACCGGGCGCAGGGTCACCTTCTCGCCCTGTTCGGCGCCCAGGCGGTCGACGAGCAGCGAGGTGCCCTTCTCGACCCGGTACTGCTTGCCACCGCTCTCTATGACCGCGTACGTGTTCATTCGTCCTTGCTCTGTGTAGAGCGCGCCCGGCCCCGACCGCCCCTGCGGCCACGCCGGCGACTGCGCGAGGGCGCGGATTCTAGCTGGGAGCCGTTCTCCTCGCCGGCTGCGGCGCCGTTGGCCGACTCGCCGCCGGGCAGCGAGGCGACCGCGGCCGCCCGCTCGACCCGCTCGATCCGCACCAGCTTGCGCTCGCCGACGAAGCGCCCGCCGCCGGTGACGCTGACGATGTAGGAGTCGACCCGGGCGACGGCGTCGTCGGCGTTGTACATGTGCGGCTCGTCGATCTTGACCAGCACCTCCTCGCCGACCTTGAAGGGCAGGGCCCGCTCCTCGATCTCGGCCCGGCTGCCGGTCTCGACCACCTCGAAGGTCGCGATCGGCAGCGCGTCGCCGCCCTCGAAGTGGAACTGCTTGCCGGTCTCCCGCTCGAGCTCGGCGAGGCCGCTCTCGGCGTCGATCAGCTCGGCCGCCACCTTGGGGTGGACGCGGACCAGCAGCGCCTCGGCGTCCTTGGCGCCGGCGGCGATGTCGGGCAGGCGGCGCATCGCGTCGAGGGCCACCGTCTCGGCCGAGAGCACGACGCCCTCGCCGACGCAGGTCGGGCAGGGCTCGGTGAGGATCTCGCGCACCCCGTCGGTGACGTTCTGGCGGGTCATCTCGACCAGGCCGAGCGGCGAGACCTCGACCACGTAGCTCTTCGACTTGTCGGCGTCGAGCGCTTTGCGCAGCGTTTTCAGCACCTTGTCGCGGTTGCGCGCCCGCGCCATGTCGATGAAGTCGATGACGATGATGCCGCCGATGTCGCGCAGGCGCAGCTGCCGCACCGCCTCCTCGGCGGCCTCGGTGTTGACCCGGGTGATCGTCTCCTCCAGGCCGCCCTTGCCGCGGCCGGTGAAGCTGCCGCTGTTGACGTCGATCACGGTCAGCGCCTCGGCGTAGTCGATGATCAGGTAGCCGCCCGAGCGCAGGTCGGCGCGGCGGCCCAGGGTCGACTCGATTTCCTCGTCGATCCCCCACTTCTCGAACAGCGGCTTGCGCTCCTCGTAGAGCTCGACCCCGTCGACCAGCTCCGGCGCGGTGCGCTGGAAGAAGCTGGTCACCCGTTCGAACTGCTTGGGCGAGTCGATGATCGCCTTCTCGAAGTCGCTGAGGAAGACGTCGCGCAGGACGCGGACCGGCAGGTCGGCCTCCTGGAAGACGAGGTCCGGGCGCCTCGATCTCCTCGGTGCGCCGCTGCAGCACCTCGTTGAGCTTGTGCAGGTAGCCGATCTCACGCACGAAGTCGGCCTTTTTCGCGCCGTGGGCGGCGGTGCGGACGATCAGCCCGCCCGGCCCTTTGTAGGTGCGGTCGACCATCTTGCGCAGCCGGTCGCGCTCGGAGTCGGAGAGCCGGCGGCTGACGCCGACGCCGCTGCCCTGGGCCGCGTAGACCAGGTAGCGGCCGGCGATCGAGACGTTCATCGAGAGCCGCGCGCCCTTGGTCTTCAGCGGGTCCTTGACCGCCTGCACGAGGATCTCCTGGCCGGGCTTGATCAGCTCGTCGATCCGCCGGCCTTTGCCGCGGCCTCGCTTCGGCGCCTGCTGGCCGTCGGGGGTGACGATCTCGTCGACGTGGAGGAAGCCGTTGCGCTCGAGGCCGATGTCGACGAAGGCGGCCTCCATGCCGGGCAGGACGTTGTCGACCTTGCCCTTGTAGATGTTGCCGACGATCGAGCGCCGGCCGCGGCGCTCGATGTAGAGCTCGGCGACGTCGCGTTTGCCGCCTTTGGTCTTCGACTCGAGGACGGCGACGCGTGTCTCGCCGCGGTCGGCGGACACGAGAATTGTCTTTTTCATCAGTTTTGTCTCAGTTCAGTTGGTAGGTACGCGCTGCCGGTGCCCCTTTCTGGGGCTCACCAGGCGAACCTGCCTTTCTGGCTGAGGCGCGCTTGCATGTGGATGCTCTGCAGCACTCCCACCGCGAGGAGGGTCGCCAACACGGACGACCCCCCGTAGCTCATCAGCGGCAGGGGGATCCCGGTGATCGGCATGATCCCCAGGTTCATCCCCACGTTGACGAAGACCTGGAAGAGCAGCATGGCGGCGATGCCGCCAGCCACCAGGGTCCCGTAGGAGTTCTTCGAGAGCGTCACGATCCGCAGCGCCCGCCAGATCAGCAGGGCGTATAGGGACAGGACGAACGCGGCGCCCGCGAACCCGTAGCGCTCACCGATCACCGCGAAGATGAAGTCGGTGTGCCGCTCGGGAACGAAGTCGAGCCGCGTCTGGGTGGCCCGATCGCCACGCCCGGAGATCTTCCCCGGAGCCGATGGCGGTCTTGGCCTGGTTCTGCTGGTAGCCGGCGTCGCCGGGGTCCTCGCTGGGATGCAGGAAAGAGGTCAGTCTCTCCGTTTGGTATTCCTTGAGGATCGGCGTGCCGACCGCGGGAGCCGCCACCAGGACGACTCCCGTGAGCACGACTATCGCCGCGCCGATGGCCGCGAAGTGCGTCCAGCGGACGCCCCCCACGTACATCACGGCGAGGGTAATGGCCCCGTACACCAGGGAGGTGCCGAGGTCCGGCTGCAGGAAGACGAGCGCAGCCGGTGCCAGGCCGAGGCAGAGGTAGCGCACCGTGCGCTGCACCTCCGAGCCGTTCCTGGCGCCATCGATGACGAACCCGGCAAGCGCGAGCACTAGCAGGAGCTTGCCCAGCTCCGATGGCTGGAAGCTGAAGAAGGGGAGGTCGAAGGAGCGCCGCGAGCCGCGCGCGGCGAAGCCGAAGACGAAGACGAGCGAGACGCTGACGCAGAGGAAGGTGTAGATCCCGACCCGCAGCTCGCGGAAGCGCGAGTAGTCGATCCGGGTCAGCAGGTACATGCCGAGCAGGCCGAGCAGGGCGTAGATCGCCTGCCGGTCGACGAAGTAGTTGGGGCTGCCGGGCACGTCGTGCAGGGTCGACTGGCTCAGGGTGAAGACGCTGAAGGCCGCCAGGGCGGCCGCCGAGAAGGCCAGGGCGCCGTCCATGTAGGGCAGGCCGAGGCGCTCGGCGATGCCGGGATGGACGGCGAACGGCTCCGGACGCGCCTGCCTTGCTCTGGTCGCGTACATCAGCCCGGGCTGCCCCCGTTGGGACCGGCCTGGCCGGTCGAGTGCTTGTCGAAATAGGCTTCGAGAATCTGTAGAGCGGCCGGCGCAGCCGATTCGGCACCGAACCCTCCTTCCTCGATCGTAACGGCAGTGACCACTTTGGGGTCGGGATAGGGGGCGAGGATCACGTACCAGGACTGGTCGGCGTGGCCGAAGCGCTGCGCGGTGCCGGTCTTGCCGGCGACCGGGACCGGGAAGTTGCCGAACCATTCGTAGGAGGTCCCGCCGCTGTTCTGCGCGGCGTCGTGCAGGCCCTCGAGGATCACCCGGCGGCTGGCCGGGTCGATCCGCACCTGGCGCTGCGGCGGCGGCGCGAATTCCTTCAGCACGCGGCCGGCGGTGTCGGTGACTTCCTTGCCCAGGTGGGGCGTGACCACGGCGCCGCCGTTGCCCAGGGTCGCGTAGGCGACCGCCATCTGCAGCGGGTTGGTCTGCAGGTCGCCCTGGCCGGTGGCCAGCTGGACGTTGTCGCCTGCCGACCAGGGCCGGTCGGTCCCGCCTTCGGCGTAGAGCTGGTTGCGCCACTTCTGGCTGGGCAGCAGGCCGTCGGTGGCGACCGGCAGGTCGATCCCGGTCGGCCGCCCGATCCCCAGCCGGTGCGCCCAGCGCTGCAGGCCACCGGTGTTCCACATCTCCTGGCCGAGCAGGTAGAAGTAGACGTCGGAGGAGACTTCCAGGGCGCGGACCATGTCGACCGGCCCCAGGGCGACGCCGCCGGCGTTCTGGAAGGTCTGGGTGCCGACCTTGATCTGGCCGCCGTCGGCGATCACCTCATCCGGCGTGATCGTCCCTTCTTCGAGCGCCGCCAGGGCGGTGATGAGCTTGAAGGTCGAGCCGGTCGGGTAGAGCCCGTCGGTCGCCCGGTCGGCGAGCGGCGCCGCCGGGTTGCGGTAGGTCTCGTCGACCTGCTTCTGGGTCAGCGGCCGGGTGAAGAGCGCCGGTTCGAAGGTCGGGAAGGAGCCGAGGCCGAGGATCTCCCCCGTCTGCACGTCCATCGTCACGAAGGCCCCGGGCAGGCCGCGGGCGGCAAGCGCCGCCTCGCCGGCCGCCTGCACCTTGCCGTCGATGGTCAGCTTCAGGTTGCGGCCTGGCACCGGCTGCTTGGTGACGAGCCTGCCGTTGGGCGTCGGCTGGCCGAGCGCGTCGACCTGGATCCGGGTCAGGCCCGGCCTGCCGCGCAGGAAGCGGTCGTAGCTGTACTCGATCCCGTCCTGGCCGATCTCGTCGCCCGGCTGCAGCTCGCGGTAGCGGCGCTCCTTCAGCTGGTCTTCGGAGACCTCGCCGACGGTGCCCAGCGCGTGCGCGGCCAGCGTCCCGTCCGGGTAGGCGCGGACGAAGACGCGCTGCACCTCGACCCCGGGGAAGCGCTCCTGGTTCTCCTGCAGGTAGTAGACGAGGTAGTCGCTGACGTCGCGGCGCAGGGTGACCGGCGCCGCCGGCGCCTGCTTCAGCTCTTCGCGCATGCGGCGGCGCAGCTTGGGCAGGGTCGAGTGGGTGAGCTTGGCGACCCGGGCCAGCTCGGCACGGCGCTCGGCGCGGTCGGTGGGCAGCTTGCGCGGGTTGACCTGCAGCGAGAGGCTGGTGCGGTTGGCGACCAGCACGTCGCCCTCGCGGTCGAGGATCTCGCCGCGCGGGGCGCTGACCCGGAAGGAGCGGGTGCGGTTGTTCTTCGCTTCGGCCAGGTACTTGTCGCCGTCGATCGCCTGCAGCAGCCAGAGGCGGAAGAAGAGGACGGCGAAGAGGAGGACGGCGAAGCCGCCGAAGAGGGCGATGCGCAGAGCCAAGCGATTGCTCATCGCCGGGCCACGCTCGTCGGATCGCAGATACATCAGGTGCTCTCCAGTGAGGATAGGGCGGGAAGCTGGCCACCCTTCAGTCGAATTGACGCCCCACGCGCTGCGCGCGAGGGGCGAATCCGGTGCGCGGCTGACGCCGCGCAAACATCAGATTGCATATCGCCGCTTCGCGACATTCGCCTGAAGGATGGCCAGCTTCCCTCCAACCCGCCCCCAGAACCCGAAGCTCCGCAAGCCGGGGCGGGGTCTGACGCAAGCGGGGAGCTTTGCGCTGCGGGACGGAGAGCTGTTTCCTCTTCAAAGCTTCGAGCTGGCGGTGGCGTGAGCCTGCGCCTGTGGTCGGCCTGGGAGGGGCGGCGGGAGTGTTGCTGTGGGAATGTCGCGAAGCGGCGGCAATGCAATCCGGTGAGTGCGCGGCGCAGCCGCGCTCCTTCTCCGGAGCTAAGCGCGCGCGCAGCGCGTGCGTGCGACATCAATTCCCACAGCGACACTCCCGCCGCCCCTCTCATCACGCCCCCAACACCGTCGGCTCGCGCCGGCGGCGGACTTTTGGTTCTTCGACAAGAGCCGGCCTCAGCACCCTGCGCACGACGAGATAGATCGGGAAGGCCCAGAAGAAGGCGTAGACGCTCTTGAGCAGCATGTCGCGGACGATCAGGACGCTGACCGGGGCGTTGACGCCGAGCAGCAGCTCGATCGCGGCGTAGCCCAGCTCGGCGCCCAGGGTAAGGCCCATGCAGAGCAGGGCCGGGGCGAGCAGGCCGTGGACCTCGAAGCGTTCGCGGATCGTGCCCGCCGCCCAGCCGACGCCGAGCAGGACCAGCGAGCTGATGCCCAGCGCCTCGACCAGCAGGCAGTCGAGGAAGAGGCCGATCGCGAAGCCGCAGACGGCGCCGGCGGTGCTGCCGCCGAGCAGGGCGAGGCAGACGACCAGGGCCGGCAGCACGTCGGGGCTGACGTGGAAGAGCTCGACCTGGGAGAAGAAGGAGAGCTGCAGCAGCACGCCGAGGAAGGCGATTGCGGCGACGCGGGCGACGATGCGCGGGGTGAGGATCACCGGCCGCCGCCGATCAGGACCTGGACGAAGTCGAGGTTGGGCAGGTCGGCGTAGGGGCGGACGTGGACCTGCTGGCTGGCCTCCTGCTCGACCACCGAGGAGGAGGTCACTTCGCCGATCGGGATCCCGGCCGGGAAGTGCGAGGCGACGGTCTGCGCGCGCCAGCCGGCGGTGACCACGGCGAGCCCGTTGTGGACGCCGCGAGTCGAGTCGATGAAGTCGAGGATCAGGTCGTCGGGGTTGCCGACTTCGGGCTTGACCACCCCCTGGCCCCCGGGCGGCACGACCTTGGCCGAGACGGCGCTGGCGTGGTCGGTGAGCAGCATCACCTGTGAGGAACCCGGCCCGGCCGAGGCGATGCGGCCGACCAGCGCCCCGTCGCCGACCACCGGGTCGTCGACCCGGACCCCGTCGCCGCTGCCGGCGTCGAGGGTGATGCTCGAGCGCCACTGGGTCGGCGAGCGGGCGATCACCCGCGCGGTCAGCGGCTCGAAGCTCGAGTAGACCAGGGCCGGTTTGCGGTCGAGCCCGAGCAGCTTGCGCAGCTGGGCGTTTTCGTTGAGCGCCACCTGGCCGGCCACCGCCTCTTCGCGGGCGCCGGCCAGCTGCTCGCGGAGGCGGCTGTTCTCGCCGCGCGCCTCGAAGGTCTTGTCGAACCAGTCGACCAGGTCGCGGGCCGGCTTCAGGGCGCGGTCGGCGACCGACTGCACCGGGCTGAAGACCGCGCTGACGCCGCTCTGCAGGCCGCGCGAGCCCTGGTAGGTGAGGGTGAGCAGCAGGAAGGAGCCGACGATGAGGAGGGCGAGGACCGCCCTACGGCGGCGTACTTGCTTGCGGTACACGATCGGGGCCTAAGTTCTCAGCATGGGGTGAAGGAGAGCTAAGCAAAGTGCCTGGCTCCGGAGTTCTGCTTGCTGGCGCGGTGGATCGCCTCGAACTCCTCGAGCGAGATGCCCGAGCCGACCGCAACGCAGGTCAGCGGTGACTCTGCCAGTTGGCAGGGCATCTGGCACTCGTCGCGCAGGCGCTGCCCGAGTCCTTGCAGCAGGGCGCCGCCGCCGGCCAGGGTGATGCCGCGGTCCATGATGTCGCCGGCCAGCTCCGGCGGCGTGCGGTCGAGCGTCTCCTTGACCGCCTCGACGATGTGGCCGACCGGTTCTTCGAGCGCCTCGCGCACCTCCTCGGAGCGCAGCTCGATCGTCTTCGGCAGGCCGGAGACGAGGTCGCGGCCGCGGATCTCGGTCCGCACCTCCTCGGGCAGCGGCGAGGCCGAGCCGGCCTCGAGCTTCACTTCCTCCGCGGTCTGGGTGCCGATCGCCAGCTTGTAGGCGTGTTTGCAGTGGTTGACGATCGCCTCGTCGAGCTCGTCGCCGCCGATCCGGATCGACTGCGAGACGACGATCCCGCCGAGCGAGATCACCGCCACCTCGGTGGTGCCGCCGCCGACGTCGACGACCATCGAGCCGGTCGGCTCGGCCACCGGCAGGCCGGCGCCGATCGCCGCCGCCATCGGCTCCTCGATCAGGTAGGCCTGGCGCGCCCCGGCCGAGAGGCAGGCCTCCTCGACCGCGCGCTTCTCGACCCCGGTGACGCCGGAGGGTACGCAGACGACGACCCGCGGGTGGGAGAAGCGGTTGGAGTGGACCTGGCGGATGAAGTGGCGCAGCATCTGCTCGGTGACGTCGAAGTCGGCGATCACGCCGTCCTTGAGCGGCCGGATCGCGGTGATCGTGCCCGGGGTGCGGCCGAGCATCCGCTTGGCCTCGGCGCCGACCGCGTGGACCTGGCCGGTCTGCGAGTCGATCGCCACCACCGAGGGCTCGGAGAGGACGATGCCGCGGCCGCGGACGTAGACCAGGGTGTTGGCCGTGCCGAGGTCGACCGCCATGTCGCGGCCCCCCAGACCTCTTAGGTATCCAAGTATTCCCATCGGCGATTTGCTGACGCTGCGAGACGCAATGTTCCCAAATGGCGCAAGCCGGCCACTTGAAACATCGGCATGCCCTGGCTTATAATTTTCCGTACCAAAGTACTCCCGTTCACGTACACGGGATTTCCCGTGCCCGCTGACGCCGGACTCGCCAAACCAGAAGGAGCTGGGTCAACCTTTGAGCAGTTCCTCGAGTTCGTGCCTGACGCAATTGTCGGGGTGGGAGCCGACGGCAAGATCGTGCTCGTCAACGGGCAGGCGGAGAAGCTCTTCGGCTACCCGCGCCAGGAGTTGGTCGGCGAGATGGTCGAGCTGCTCGTCCCGCAGCGCTTCCAGCAGATCCACCCCGACCACCGGGCCAACTACTTCGCCGAGCCGCGCACGCGGTCGATGGGCGCCGGGGTCGAGCTCTTCGCCGTGCGCCGCGACGGCACCGAGTTCCCGGTCGAGATCAGCCTCTCCAGCCTCGAGCTGAAGGGCGAGACGATCGCCACGGCGGCGATCCGCGACATCAGCGAGCGGGCCGAGAGCGAGCGCGAGAAGGCGCTGCAGACCCAGCTCGACCGGGCGCGGCGGCTGGAGAGCGTCGGCCAGCTCGCCGGCGGCATCGCCCACGACTTCAACAACATCCTCGGCGTGATCATGAACTACGCCGAGTTCGTCGCCGGCGAGGTGGCGGCCGGCTCGCAGGCCCACGAAGACGTCGAGGAGATCCGCCGCGCCGCCGAGCGCGCCGCCGCGCTCACCCGCCAGCTCTTGATCTTCAGCCGCCGCGAGGTCGTCAAGCCCGAGGTGATCGAGCTCGCCAGCCTGCTCTCCGAGCTCGAGAACCTGCTCGACCGGGCGCTCGGCGAGCGGGTCCAGCTCAGCCTCGGGATCGCCACCGGCCTGCGCAAGATCGAGGCCGACCCGGGCCAGGTCGAGCAGGTGCTGGTCAACCTCGCGGTCAACGGGCGCGACGCGATGCCCGAAGGCGGCCGGCTGCTGATCGAGGCCGAGAACGTCGAGCTCGACGAGGAGTACGCCTACATGCACCCCGACACCGCCCCGGGCGCCTACGTGCGGATCAAGGTCAGCGACACCGGCGTCGGCATGGACGCCGAGACCGCGGAGCGGGTCTTCGAGCCCTTCTTCACGACCAAGAGCGACGGCACCGGGCTCGGCCTGGCGACCGTCTACGGGATCGTCACCGGCTCGGGCGGGCGGATCGACGTCTACTCCGAGCTCGGCGTCGGCACCACGGTCAAGATCCACATGCCGGCCAGCGGCGCCGGCGCGACCAAGGAGGAGACCGTCAGCGAGGAGGAGGTCGCGGGGCGCGGCGAGGTGGTGCTGGTGGTCGAGGACGAGCCCGACGTGCGGCGGATGGCGGAACGGATCCTGACCAAGGGCGGCTACTCGGTAATCGGCACCGACGAAGGCGAGGCCGCGGTGCGGATCTGCGAGCACGAGGAGCAGCGCGTCGACCTGCTGCTCACCGACGTGATCATGCCGGCGATGCTCGGCACCGAGCTGGTCGAGAAGGTCCGCGCCCTGCGTCCCGAGCTTCCGGTCCTCTACATGTCCGGCTACAGCCACGAGGTGCTGGCCCCGCAGGCGCTCACGGGGGACGGCAGCAGCGCCTTTATCGAGAAGCCCTTCAGCGCCAATGCGCTGAAGGGCTCGGTGCGACGGCTGCTCGACGCCCCGGCGGGCCCAGAGGGAAGCGTCGGTGACAGCTGAGGGCACCGTGGGGGAAGAAGCCCGGCCCCGGATCCTGGCCACCGACGACCGGCCCGAGGTGCTGCGCCTGGTCGACCGGGCGCTGGGCGAGCGCTACCGCTGCGAGTTCGCCGGCGACGTCGCCGAGGCGCGCGGCAAGCTGGCGCAGGGCCGGTTCGACCTCGCCCTCTGCGACATCCAGATGCCGGGCGAGTCGGGCCTGGTGCTGGTCGAGGAGATCGCCCGCCGCCAGCCGGCGACGGCGATCGTCCTGGTCACCGGGGTCGACGACCCCGAGATCGCCGACCGCGCCTTCGCGCTCGGCGCCCACAACTACCTGGTCAAGCCCTTCTGGCCCGGGCAGCTGGCGATCACGGTGGCGACCACCCTGCGCCACCACCGGCTCGAGCGCGAGCACGACGCGCGCCAGGAGGCGCTGCTGGGCAGCGCCCGGGAACGCTCCGAGGCGCTGCGCCACGAGCTGATCGAGGCCCAGCGGCAGGCGATCGAGGAGCTGCGCGCCTCGCGCCAGGAGACGGTCGACCGGCTCTCGCTGGCGATCGAGCTGCACGACGCCGAGACCGGCGAGCACATCACGCGGATGGCCGCGGTCGCCGCCTTCCTCGGCGAGCGCCTCGGGCTCGACCGCGAGCGGGTGACGCTGCTGCGTACGGCGGCGCCGATGCACGACGTCGGCAAGGTCGCCACCCCCGACGCGATCCTGCGCAAGCGCGGCGCGCTGAACGAGGACGAGCGCCGGGTGATGGAGGAGCACACGCTGGTCGGCCGCGAGATCCTCTCCGGCTCCAAGAGCGAGCTGCTGCAGCTGGCGGCGACGATCGCCCACACCCACCACGAGCGCTGGGACGGCGAGGGCTACCCGAGCGGGCTGGCCGGCGAGGAGATCCCGCTCGAGGGCCGGATCGTCGCCGTCGCCGACGTCTTCGACGCGATGCTCAGCGACCGCTGCTACCGCCCGGCGCTGAGCGTGCGCGAGACGGCGGAGACGATCGCCGCCGAAAGCGGCACCCACTTCGACCCGGGCGTCGCCGCGGCGCTGCTCGACAACCTCGACCAGGCGCTGGCGCTACGCAGCTGAGAGCAACTCGGGGGCGAGCTCGAGCAGCAGCCCGACCGGCAGGCCGACGACGTTGGAGACGCTGCCCTCGAGCCGCTCGACCAGGGTCGAGCCCAGGGTCTGGATCGCGTAGCCGCCGGAGCGCCCGCGCCACTCGCCGCAGGCGACGTAGCGCTCCTTCTCGGCCTCGGCGAGCGGCTTGAAGACGACGGTGGTGGCTTCCAGCCCCGCGCGCTCCTCGCCCCCGGCGCGCACCACCAGCCCGCTGAGCACCGTGTGCGGGCGGCCCGACATGCGGTCGAGGTAGCGCCGCGCCTCGGCCGCGTCGGCCGGCTTGCCGAGCGCCCTGCCGTCGAGCACGACGTCGGTGTCGCAGGCAATCACCGTGCCGGCGGCCGCGACCGCCGCCGCCTTGCGCCGCGCGTTCTCGACCACCTCGAACTCCGGATCCCCCCACTCAACTCCTCCACCCCCGGGACCACGACCTCGAAGCTGAGGCCAAGCTTCGAGAGAATCTCAGCCCTCTGCGGCGACCCGGATGCCAGAGTTACGGTCACGGGACCGGGTGGGTGGGGTCGGAGCGTCTTGTACTTTTTCGCGACCTCGGCCCGGGCGCCAGCAATCCCCGCCCCTCGAAAAAGTTAAGCGGAGGCCCCACCCACCCGGTCCCGCTCAGTCCAGCTCTGGGAACCAGATCCCGATCTCGCGCTCGGCCGACTCGTCCGAGTCGGAGCCGTGGACCATGTTGAAGGTCACCTCGAGCGCGAAGTCGCCGCGGATCGAGCCGGGGGCGGCCTCGACCGGGTTGGTGGCGCCGATCAGCTGGCGCGCGGCGGCGACGGCTTCGTGGCCCTCGAGCACCATCGCGACCAGGGTGCCGCCGGTGATGAAGGAGACCAGCTCGCCGAAGAAGGGCTTCTCGGTGTGCTCTTCGTAGTGCCGGTTGGCGGTCGGCTCGTCGGCGCGCATCGTCTTCAGCGCCGCGATCCGCAGCCCCTTGCGCTCGAAGCGGGCGATCACCTCGCCGGTCAGGGCGCGCTGGAAGGCGTCAGGCTTTACGAGGATCAGCGTCCGGCTCACGGGCAGGGCTCCTTTTCGGTTTCTCGGCGGCCGGCTTCTCGCCCGGCGCCTGCTTGGCTTTCTCGGGCGGGCGCCGTTTGGGGCGGCCCTCGGCCGCCTTCGGGCGACGGCGCTGGCGCTCGCCGACCGGGCTCTCGCAGTAGGGGCAGAGCGCCCAGCGCGGGTCGACCGGCTTGCCGCAGCTCTGGCAGGGGTGCTTGAGCCGCTTCTGGCACTGCGGGCAGCGCAGGTAGGTGCGCTCGACCGGGAATTCGCAGTTCGGGCAGGAGGCCTCGGTCAGCTGCCGCACGCGCAGCTCGGCGGCGCGGATCTCGAGCTCGCGTTCGTGGGCGTCCTCGAGGAACTCCGGCGGGCGGACGATCGCGTAGACGGCGGTGCCGATGTAGGGGAAGAAGGAGCCGACCGTCGCGCAGGCGACCAGGAAGGGGTCGGAGATGCGGCGCTTGGCGTCGAAGTAGGTGTAGACGATCAGGGCCAGCCAGACGACGACGATCATCAAGACGAACAGGGTCGCGGCCAGGTTGAGGCCGTCGTTTGAGATGCCGAAGATCGCTAGTGCCATGGCTGAGCGCCCGCCCGGGCAGGGCGCGCGCGGAGTCTACTTCGCCGCGGGCCGGGCGAACCCTCGCTAGAGGAAGAGGCTGCCGAAGAGGTAGCCGAGGCCGAAGAAGACGAGGATCACGGCGGCGACGACGCCGGCGACCAGCGCCATCATCGAGAGCAGTTCCGAACCGGCGCTCTTGGTCCGCGTCTCCACCGGCTAATCCTCCCACAGGGCGACCGCGTCGCGGGCCGGGGCGAGGGCGTAGTGGGAGCCGGTGACCAGCAGCACCCCGTCGCGCTCGAGCGCCAGCCCCCGCCCGCGCGCCAGCGCCGCCCCGAAATCCGCCTCCGCCTCCGCCTCCACCCCGGCCGCGGCGGCAACCCCGGCCAGCTCCCCCGCCCCAAACACGGGCCGACGGGCCGAAAACGGGCCTATATCTCCCGTTTTAGGCCCGTCGGCGGGGAGTTGGGTGCAGATTGCGGTCTCGAGCGCCGGGGACAGGGCGGCGAGCATCGCCGCGGCGTCCTTGTCGGCGAGGACGGCGAGGACGGCGATTACCGGGCGGCCGGCGGCGATCTCGGCGAGGGCCTCGGTGAGGGCGGCGGCGCCGTCGGGGTTGTGGGCGGCGTCGAGGTAGACCGGCGGCCGCTCGGCGACCCGCTCGAGCCGGCCGGGGACGGCGAGGCTCGCCGCCACCGCGGCGACCCGCTCGCGGTCGAGCCCGCCGAGCAAGGCCTCGGCGGCGGCGCAGGCGAGGGCGAAGTTGCGGCGCTGGAAGCCGCCGGCGGCGCGCAGCTCGATCCCCTCGCCCGGGTCCTCGGGGGCGACCATCAGGCGCGCGCCGCGCTCGGCCGCGGCCCGCTCGGCCAGCTCACGCACCTCGGGCCCGACCCGGCCGAGGACGAGCGTCGTGTGGTCGCGCAGCACGGCCAGCTTCTCAGCGGCGATCTCGGCCTCGGTCTCACCCAGCCACTCGGTGTGGTCGCGGCCGATCGAGGTCAGCACGGTCAGCTTCGAGGGGATCGTGTTGGTCGCGTCGAGCCTCCCCCCCAGCCCGGCCTCGACCACGGCGACCTCGACCCGGGCGGCGGCGAGGGCGACGAAGGCGGCCGCGGTGGCGGCCTCGAACTGGGTCACCTCCTCCCCCTCGCCGAGCGCGCGGTTGACGGTCTCGGCGGCGCGGGCGACGGTCTCGACCGCGGCGGCGAACTCGGCGGCGCCGATCTCCTCGCCGCGGATCAGCACCCGTTCGGACCAGCGCCGCGGGTGCGGGGAGAGGCAGGCGCCGGTGCGCAGCCCGTGCGCCTCCAGCAGCGCCGCGATCATCCGCGTCGCCGAGGACTTGCCGTTGGTGCCGACGACGTGGACCGAGGCGAAGCGGTGCTGGGGCAGGCCGAGGGCGGTGCTGAGCCGCTGCATCCGCTCGAGGCCGAGCCGCCAGCCGACCGGCGCCAGCGAGTCGAGGTAGGCGGCGGCGTCTATTCGGCGAGCTCCCCGAGCTCGGCCCGGTAGCGCTCCAGCTTCTCGCGCTCCTCGGCGACCAGCTCCGCCGGTGCGCGGGCGACGAACTTCTCGTTGGCCAGCTTGCCCTCGGCGCGGGCGACCTCCGAGCGCAGCTCCTCGCGGCGCTTCTGCAGCCGCGCGGCGACCGCCTCGGCGTCGATCTCGGCCGAGGCGAGCACCCGCACCGGGCCGACCGCGGCGATCGGGTCGCCGCCGTCGGGCGCGAAGGCGAAGCGGGCGAGGCGGCCGACGAACTCCTGCGGCTGCTCGCCCTCGACCCGGGCGGCGAGCTCGCTCTTCGCCGGCACCTCGACCATGTCGCGCCAGGCGCGCAGGCGCCGGGTCAGCTCGATGCCGCGCTCGACCTCGGCTTCGGCCGCGGGGTCGAAGAGCGACTCTTCGGCCCGCGGGAAGGGGTGCACGGCGAGGTGGCCGTCGCGGCTCGGGTGGAAGGACCAGATCTCCTCGGTGACGAAGGGCATCAGCGGGTGCAGCAGGGCGAGCGTGCGCTCGAGCAGCCAGAGCAGGTTGGCCGAGACCTCCGCCTCGCCCTCGTAAAGCCGCGGCTTGACGATCTCCAGGTACCAGTCGCAGAGCTCGGACCAGAGGAAGGCGTAGGCCTCGGCGGCGGCATGGGCGAAGTCGTAGCGGTCGAGCTTCTCCGTCACCGAGCCAATAGTCCGCTCCATCCGCGACAGGATCCACCGATCCTCAGGCCGACGGGCCTGAAAGTGGCCTATATCTCCACTTTTAGGCCCGTCGGCGGGGGGTGGGGCCGCGGCGGCGTTGAGGAGGATCAGGCGGGAGGCGTTCCAGAGCTTGTTGGCGAGGTCGCGGCCCTGCTGCACCTTGGCGTCGGAGTAGCGCACGTCCTGGGTCGAGGACATCGCCAGCAGGCCGAAGCGCAGGGCGTCGGCGCCGTGCACGTCGATCTCCTCCAGCGGGTCGATCCCGGTGCCGAGGCTCTTCGACATCCGCCGCCCGTCGCGGGCCTGGATCACGGAGTGGACGTAGACGTCGCCGAAGGGCACGTCGCCGGCGAACTCGAGGCCGGTCATGATCATCCGCGCCACCCAGAGGAAGAGGATCTCGCGCGCCGTGGTCAGGAAGCTGGTCGGGTAGAAGGCGCGCAGCTCGGGCGTGTCGTCGGGCCAGCCGAGGGTGGCAAAGGGCCAGATCGCCGAGCTGAACCAGGTGTCGAGCACGTCTTCCTCCTGGCGCAGCTCGCCGCCGCAGGCGCCACAGCGCTCGGGGGCGCTCTCGGGGCCCTCGGCGACGAAGACCTCCTCGCAGGGGTCGCAGTACCAGACCGGGATCCGGTGCCCCCACCAGAGCTGGCGCGAGATGCACCAGGGGCGGATCTCGCGCATCCAGTCGAGGTAGACGCGCTTCCACTGGGCCGGCGCGATCCGCACCCGGTCGCTCTCCACGGCCTCGATCGCCGGCGCCGCCAGCTCGTCCATGCGGCAGAACCACTGCAGCGAGATCAGCGGCTCGATCCGCTCGCCGGAGCGGTGCGAGAAGGGGACCGAGTGGGTGTACTCCTCTTCGGCGCGCAGGACGCCCTCCTCGCGCAGGGCGGCGACCACGGCCTCCTGCGCCTCGGCCGCGGTCAGCCCGGCGAAGCGCTCGCCGGCGGCCTCGGTGAGGCGGCCGTCGGGGCCGATCGCGACGATCTCCTCGAGCCCGTGCTTGCGGCCGATCTCGAAATCGTTGGGGTCGTGGCCGGGGGTGATCTTCAGCGCCCCGGTGCCGAACTGCGGGTCGACGTGCTCGTCGGCGATGATCGGCAGGCGGCGGCCGACCAGGGGCAGGACGCAGTGCTGCCCGACCAGGTCGCCGTAGCGCTCGTCGCCGGGGTTCACCGCCACCGCGGTGTCGGCCAGCATCGTCTCCGGGCGCACGGTGGCGACGGTGAGCAGGCGCTCGGAGCCCTCGACCGGGTAGTCGATCGAGTAGAGGGTGTCGGTGACCTCGCGGTTCTCGACCTCGAGGTCGGAGATCGCCGAGTGCGAGCCGGGGTCCCAGTTGACCATGTAGTTGTCGCGGTAGACGTAGCCCTTGTCGTAGAGCTGCTTGAAGACGCGGTAGACGGCCCGGACGTAGCCCTGGTCGAGGGTGAAGCGCTCGCGCTCGTAGTCGCAGGAGGCGCCGAGCCGCTTGTACTGCTCGACGATCCGCGAGCCGTACTCCCGCTTCCACTCCCAGACCCGCTCGACGAACTCCTCGCGACCGAGGTCGTGGCGCGAGACGCCTTCCGCCTTCAGCGCTTTCTCGACCACCGACTGGGTGGCGATCCCGGCGTGGTCGGTGCCGAGCACCCAGAGCGCGTTGCGCCCCCGCATCCGGTTCATCCGCACCAGCGCGTCCTGCATCGAGCCGTTCAGCGCGTGGCCCATGTGCAGCGCCCCGGTCACGTTCGGCGGCGGGATCGCCACCGAGAAGTTCTCCTCCGGCGCGCCCTCGGCGGCGGGGTGGAAATACCCCGCCTCGATCCACTCCGCGAAGACCCGCCCCTCCACCTCGGAGGGGTCGTAGCGAGTGGTTTCCTCCAGCTTTTTGAGTCGGCCCTCGTCCACCGAGGCGAGTCTAAGCAGATTCCTCGCTCAACTCGCCTCCGGCGTCGCCGCCGATGTCCTGCGGCGCCGCCTCGGTGACCAGGGTCGGCCGTCGCCCCTGCTCGATCGTCTCGCGGGTGACCACGCACTTGGTCACGTCGCGCCGCGAGGGCAGCTCGAACTGGACGTCGAGCAGCGTCTCCTCGAGGATCGAGCGCAGGCCGCGGGCGCCGGTCTCGCGCTCGAGCGCTTTGTCGGCGATCGCCTCGAGGCTGTCCTCGGAGAAGACGAGCTCGATCTCGTCGAACTCGAAGAAGCGCCGGAACTGCTTGGTCAGCGCGTGCTTGGGCTCGGTCAGGATCGTGATCAGGTCCTCGCGGCTGAGCTGGTGGATCGCGGCGACGACCGGCAGGCGGCCGATGAACTCGGGGATCAGGCCGTACTCCATCAGGTCCTCGGGCAGCACCTGCTCGAACCACTCGCCGGTGTCCTCGTGGGCGTCCTGCTCGGCGATCGCCGCGCCGAAGCCGACCCCGCGGTCGCCGAGGCGGTTCTCGATCACCTTGTCGAGCTCGGCGAAGGAGCCGCCGCAGACGAAGAGGATGTTGGTCGTGTCGATCGTCAGGAACTCCTGGTGGGGGTGCTTGCGACCGCCCTGCGGCGGCACCGAGGCGGTCGTCCCCTCGAGGATCTTGAGCAGCGCCTGCTGCACCCCTTCGCCGGAGACGTCGCGGGTGATCGACGGGTTGTCGGCCTTGCGCGCGATCTTGTCGATCTCGTCGATGTAGATGATCCCCGTTTCCGCCTTTTTGACGTCGTAGTCGGCGGCCTGGATCAGCTTGAGCAGGATGTTCTCGACGTCCTCGCCGACGTAGCCGGCCTCGGTCAGCGCGGTCGCGTCGGCGATCGCAAAGGGGACGTTGAGGATCCGGGCCAGGGTCTGGGCGAGCAGCGTCTTGCCGCAGCCGGTCGGGCCGAGCAGCATGATGTTCGACTTCTGCAGCTCGACGTCGACGTCCTCGGCCTGCGACATCTGGACCCGCTTGTAGTGGTTGTAGACGGCGACCGAGAGGGCGCGCTTGGCGGCGTCCTGGCCGACCACGTACTCCTGCAGCACGTCGTGGATCTCACGCGGCTTGGGCAGGTTCTCGAGTTCGACCGAGCCCGCGGCGGGGGTCAGCTCCTCGTCGATGATCTCGTTGCAGAGGTCGATGCACTCGTCGCAGATGTAGACGCCCGGTCCGGCGATCAGCTTCTTGACCTGGCGCTGCGACTTGCCGCAGAAGCTGCAGAGGAGCTGCTCATTCGAGTCTGTGGGCCGTGCCAGCGGAATCCCCTCCTTAGGGGCGGTGGTTGCCTACCGGCTCGCGCCCCAAAGCTTAATGGGGCCTGCAAGCCGGTCTGTCGGGTGCCGTCGTTTACTCCGCCGCGACGGCCGTCCCTGCCGCTGAGCGATAGCTTGCGCCCGATGGCCGAGGAGCTTCGGGTCGAGCCGGTCGCCGCCGGGCAGCTGGGAGAGCTGCTGCCGCTGATCGCCGCCTACCAGCGCTTCTACGCGGTCGAGGACATCGACGAGGAGCGCAACCGCGAGTTCTTCGCCCCCTTCGCCGCCCCCAGCGAGCGCGGCCTGCTGCTCGGCGCCTGGCAGGGCTCCGAGCCGGTCGGCTTCGCCTGCCTGCGCTGGCACCCGGACTCGCTGACCGCCCGCGAGATCGGCCTGATGAACGACCTCTACGTCGCCGAGCGGGCCCGCGGCGGCGGCGTCGGCCGCGCCCTGCTCGAGGCCTGCGCCGCGGCCACCCGCGAGCGCGGCCTGACCCGCCTCAACTGGCTCACCGACGCCGACAACCACCGCGCCCAGCGCCTCTACGACAGCACCGGCGCCGTCGGCGAGCCCACCGTCGAGTACGACCTCGACCTCCAGTAGCCGAACTGCATCAAATTCCAGCTCCGGCGGAGCTGGAATTTGATGCAGTTCGGCGGGGGCATGTGGGCGTAGAAATAGCTGCGCCCCTCCCCCGCGCCGCCGATCGTCACGTAATGGCCGTAGAGGACAGGGTCGTAGCCGACCCGCCGAACCCGGCCGTTGGCGGCCGCCACCAGCGGCGTCCCGCAGCGCGCCACCAGGTCGAACCCCTCATGCGTCCGACCGCCGCTGCGCGGTGCCCCGAACTCGCCGATGCAGCCCCGCGTCGAGTGCGCCCCGGCCACCGGGAAGGCGTGGCTGGCGAATTCCGTGCCGCCGCTGGAGCGGGCGAGCGCAGTGGGGACGACGAGCAGGGCGAGGACCAGGGCTGAGGCGAGGGTGCGACTCAGTGGTGCTCGATGACGCGATCGACGAGGTTGTACTCCTTCGCTTCCTCGGCGCTCATGAAGTAGTCGCGATCGGTGTCGTTGGTGACTTTCTCGAAGGGCTGGCCGGTGTGCTTGGCGAGGATCTCGTCGAGGCGGCGGCGGACGTCGATGATCTCTTTGGCGTGGATCTCGATGTCGGTCGCCTGGCCTTCGAAGCCGGAGGAGACCTGGTGGATGAGGATCTTCGAGTTGGGCAGCGCCATCCGCTTGCCGGCGGCGCCGCCGGAGAGCAGCAGGGCGCCCATGCTCATCGCGATGCCGACGCAGATCGTCTGCACGTCGGGCTTGATGAACTGCATCGTGTCGTAGATCGCCAGGCCGGCGTAGACCGAGCCGCCGGGCGAGTTGATGTAGAGGCTGATGTCCTTGTCGGGGTCCTCGGACTCCAGGTGCAGGAGTTGGGCCACGATCAGGTTGGCGATGTCCTCGGTCACCGCGGTGCCGAGGAAGACGATCCGCTCGTTGAGCAGGCGCGAGTAGATGTCGAAGGAGCGCTCGCCGCGCGAGGTCTGCTCGACGACCATCGGTACCAGTGGGCTCATGCGCGGCACTCTATAGAAGCCGCCCGGCGGGGCCCGGCGCGCGGGCACGATCTTGCGCCGCCGCCCGGCTCAGGAGTCGTCGCCGGGGGTCCAGAGTTCGGAGGGCTTCTCCTTCTCCTCCTTCTCCGGCGTCCAGATCTGCGCCCGCGCCTCGGCCTGCTCGAGCGGGATCGGCTTGGCGAAGTCGACGAGGGCGTCGATCGCCTTGCGCGCGGCGATGTCCTCGCGGACGAGGGCGTCGCGGCCGTTCTCGCGCAGCCTGGCGAGCAGCTTCTCGGGGGTCGTGCGTTCGTGCTCGGCGCTGTGGGCCAGCGCCTCGAGCATCTCCTCCTCGCCGACCTCGATCCCCTCCGCCTCGATCACCGCGGCGAGCACCGCCTCGCGGCGGAGTTCCCTGGCGGCCTCCGGCTTGGTTTCGGCGATCGCCTCCTGGCGCGATTTCCCCTGCATCTGGAAGAAGGACTCGGCGTCCATCCCGCGGCCGGCGAGCTGGCGCTCGAGCCGCTCCATGCGCTCCTCCGCCCGGGCCTCGATCAGCGAGTCGGGCACCTCGACCGTCGCCGCCTCGACCACGGCTTCGATCGCGGCGACCCGGAAGTCCTGCTCGGCGCGCTCGTCGAGCGCTTCGCCGATCCGCTCGGCGACGTCGGCGCGCAGCTCCTCGAGCGTGTCGAACTCCGAGGCTTCGGCGGCGAGCTCGTCGTCGAGCGCGGGCAGGATCTTTTCCCGCACCTCCTTGACGTCGACGACGAAGACCGCGTCCTCGCCGGCCAGCTCCTCGGACTGGTAGTCCTCGGGGAAGGTGACCTCGATCCGGTGCTGTTCGCCGCTCTCGGCGCCGGTCAGCTGCTCCTCGAAGCCCTCGATCAGCTGGCTGCTGCCGAGCTCGAGCAGGTAGTCGCTGGCCTTGCCGCCCTCGAACGCGCGGCCTTCGCGCAGGCCCTCGAAGTCGATCAGCAACACGTCGCCCGTGGCGGCGGCGCGGTCGACCGGCTCGAGCTTGGCGAAGCTCTCGCGCAGGCGCTCGATCTCGCGCTCGACGATCTCCGGGTCGGCCGCGACCTCCTCCCGCCCGACCTCCAGCCCCTTGTACTCGCCGAGCTTCGCCACCGGGCGGACGCCGACCTCGACCTTGAAGGTGAGCGGCTGGCCCTCGGCCTCGGGGGCGGAGACGATCTCGATCTCGGGGTCGCCGACCGAGCTGACGCCGGCGCCGAGCAGGCCCCGTTCGTACCACTCGGGCAGCGACTCGCGCATCGCCTCCTGCAGCACCGCGCCGAAGCCGAGCCGCTGGAACACCAGCGAGGGCGGCGCCTTGCCCTTGCGGAAGCCGGGCATCTTCATCTCGCGGGCGAGGGCGCGGGCGGCCTGCTGGAGGCCGCGGTCGACCTCCTCGGCCGGCACCTCGACCTCGATTCGCACGCGGGACTCGGGCAACTCTGTGACGGAAGTTTTCATCGAGCGCGGGACCCTAACCGCTGGGCGAGCATGGTGCGCAGGGCGACGGCGAAGTCGATCGCGAAGGCGGCGCCGCGACCCAGCGGGCCGGTGACGAGCCAGGCGCCGACGCGGTTTGCGGAGCTACTCATCGCTCGCGTATTCCAGCAGGGAGGAGTCGACCAGCCACTCGACCGGGGCGCGGTCGTCGGTCCAGACCTCGCCGCCGCGCAGGCGCGGGGCGAGGCGGGCGGCGGCCTCGCGCGCGAGCGGGCGCAGCGCCGCCGGCAGGGTCGCGGCGCGGCGCCGCAGGCGCGGCGCCGAGAGCTCGCCGTCGCCGGCCACCAGCAGCGTGTTGGTCGCCTCGATCGGGTCGCGGAGGACGGCCGGGAAGGCGGCGGCTAGGGTCCGCCCCAGGGTCCGCTCCAGCTCCTCGCTGCCCTGCGGGTGGCCGACGTTGACGATTGCCAGCCCGCCCGGCGCCAGCCGCTCGCGGGCCAGCTCGAAGAACTCCCGGGTCGCCAGGTAGAAGGGGATGTAGGGCTGGCGGTAGGCGTCGACCATGATCGCGTCGTAGCCGCCCTCGGCGCGGCGCAGCCAGGGCCGCGCGTCCTCGCCGAAGACCCGCATGCGCGGGTTGCGCAGGTCGAAGAAGCGCCGCCCCAGCTCGGTCAGCTCGGCGTCGATCTCGACCGCGTCGACCGCGGTGCCGGGGAAGAAGCGGCCGTAGGCGCGGGCGACGGTGCCGGCGCCGTTGCCGAGGATCGCGATCCGCCGCGGCGCCCGCGCGGCGGCGGCGAAGGGCAGGACCAGGTGGCCGTCCCAGTAGTCGCCGGTCAGGTAGCTGCCCGGCCGGTAGAGCGAGTGCACGGCCTGGCCCTCGTTCAGCTCCAGGGCGCGGCTGCCGTCCGGCCGTTCGACCACCCGCGCGTACTCCTGCCTCGTCTCCCCCTCGTACAGCACCCGGCCGCTGTCGGCGGCCTTGATCGCACCGACCGGCAGCGCGACGACGAGGGCGAGCAGGGCGGGTGCCGCGAGGAAGCGCCAGCCGAGGCCGGCGGCGGCGACAAGGGCGAGGGCGAGGGCGAAGACGAGGAAGGTGCGCTGGGTGCCGAGCAGCGGGATCAGCAGCAGCGCCGCCAGCATCGTCCCCAGCAGCGAGCCCAGGGTCGAGGTCGCGTAGAGCCTGCCGACCACCTCGCCGGCGCGGTCGACCTCGGCGACCGCCAGCCGTGCCGCCCAGGGCGCCGCCGCGCCGAGCAGGGTGACGGGGACGGCGACGAGGACGAGGACGCCGAACAGCGAGCCGGCGAAGCCGCCGACCGAGACGCTGTCGAAGGCGTCGACCGAGAAGCCGAGGAAGGGCCGGGCGGCGAACGGGACGAGGGCGATCAGCAGCGCCGCGGCGAGGACCAGCAGGCAGAGGCCGCGCAGGTGCGGGTGGCGGTCCGCGACCCGGCCGCCGAGCCAGTAGCCGGCCGAGAGGGCGACGAGCACGACCCCGATCGTGTTCGCCCAGACCACGGTCGAGGCGCCGAAGTAGGGCGCCAGCAGCCGCGCCGCGGCGATCTCCGCACCGAGACTGGCGGCGCCGACGACGAAGACCAGCGCCGGCAGCAGCCGCGACGTGCCGTCCCCGGGGTGCCGGAAATGACCTCCGGGGGACGGCACGTCAGCGCTCGGTGGGGGTGGTGGCGGTGAGGCGCTCCTCGAGCAGGGCGGCGTGGCCGGCGGCGACGGCGCGCTGGGCGCGGCGCTCGTCGAGCTCGACGCCGCGCTCGTGGGCGAGGTCGAGCAGGCGCTGCTTCTCGGTCCCTTCGCGGGCGACCTCGAAGAAGGTCCAGGCGAGCACGCCGAGGGCGAGGAAGGTGCCCTCGATCATCATCACCACGCCGGCCGTGCTCTGGTCGGCGATCGGCGAGACGCCCCAGTAGCGCTCGCCGGCGGCGTAGACCGGGTAGAGCACGGTGCCCGACCACATCAGCACGTTGCCGAGGATCGCGCCGGCGAAGCGCACGGCGATCACGTAGCCGATCTTCCAGCCCGCCCCGAACCACTCCGGCTTGGGCAGCGGGCCGAAGACCGGCATCCACATCAGGCAGCCGAAGAAGAGGAAGGTGGCGTGCTCGAGCGCGTGCGCCGGCGCCGCGCCGTAGGCGGCTTCGTAGAGCGCCGGGATGTGCCAGACGTAGAAGTTGACCGCCCACAGCGGGAAGGCGACGAGCGGGTGGGTGAGGATCTGCAGGCGGTTGAAGAGGGGGATCGCCAGCACCGGTTGCAGCAGCGAGCGGGTCAGGCCGAGGACGAGCAGCAGCGCCGCCAGGTCGCTGATCAGCAGGTGCTCGACCATGTGGGCGATGACCAGCTCCTCGGCGATGTGGCCGATCGGGCTGAAGAGGGCGACCGAGATCAGGGCGAGGCCGCTGCCGAAGCAGACCTGGCGCCAGGCCGGCACCGGCCGGCCGTCGAGGTGCAGGGCGGTCGCGCGGTGCCAGTAGAGAATCGCGGCGAGCGTGATCGGGAAGACCTCGAGCGGCGCGAAGGCGCCCGATACGTGGGCGAGGAGCGGACTCACAGTGGTAGCTTGGCACGGCCGTGAGCGCTGCCGACACCCGCTTCCCGCCGATCGGCGGCTACGGCTTCCTCTCCGACTGCCACACCAGCGCCCTGCTCGCCTACGACGGCAGCGTCGAGTGGCTCTGCCTGCCGCGCTTCGACTCGCCCAGCGCCTTCGCCTCGCTGCTCGACCGCGGCGCCGGCCACTTCAAGCTCGCCCCGCGCGGCGTGGTCGTGCCGATCAGCCGCCGCTACGAGCCCGGCACGCTGGTGATCGAGACCACCTGGGTGACCGAGAGCGGCTGGGTCGTCGTCCACGACCTGCTCTCGATCGCCGATTGGCTGCCCGAGGAGGACGGCGGGCGGCCGCGCACCGCGCACGAGGCCGACAACTCGCTGCTGCGGCTGATGACATGCGTCGACGGCGAGGTCGAGATGGAGATGGAGTGCCTGCCGCGCTTCGCCTACGGCGCCGAGCCGGCGCAGTGGAGCGGCGGCGAGCTGGGTCAGGCCGCGGCCCGCGGCGGCGACGGCACCGAGCTGCGCCTCGACACCGACATGGAGCTGCGGCTCGACGGCGGCGCCGCCCGCGGCCGCATCCGCCTGCGCGAGGACGAGAGCGGCTTCTGCGCCCTGACCTGGGGCGAGAGCGACCTGGGCGGGCCGCGCAGCGCCCCGGAGGCGCTCGAGCGGCTCGACTCGACCGAAGAGTTCTGGCGCCAGTGGCTGCGCGCCGGCGACTTCCCCGACCATCCCTGGCGCATCCACCTGCAACGCTCGGCCCTGGTGCTCAAGGGCCTCACCTACGCGCCCAGCGGCGCGATCCTCGCCGCCCCCACCACCTCGCTGCCCGAGACCCCCGGCGGCGAGCGCAACTGGGACTACCGCTACAGCTGGATCCGCGACTCGACCTTCAGCCTCTGGGCCCTGCACACGCTCGGCTTCGACCAGGAGGCGCGCGACTTCATGCGCTTCGTGCTCGGCGTCTGCATGGACCACCCCGACCTGCAGATCATGTACGGGATCGGCGGCGAGCGCGACCTCACCGAGCGCACCCTCGACCACCTCGGCGGCTACGGCGGCGCCCGCCCGGTGCGGGTCGGCAACGGCGCCTTCAGCCAGCGCCAGAACGACGTCTGGGGGGCGCTGCTCGACTCGATCTACCTGCACGAGAAGGCGCTGCGCGGCAGCGGCAGGCAGGCCGACCGCGAGCTGATCCGCCACCAGGTCGAGGCGGCGATCGCGGCCTGGGAGCACCCCGACCAGGGGATCTGGGAGTCGCGCGGCGAGCCCCAGCACTACGTCTCCTCGAAGCTGATGATCTGGGTCGCCGTAGACCGCGGGGCGCGGCTGGCCCGCGGCGTCGGCCGCGAGCAGCTGGCCGCCGAGTGGGAGGCGACCGCGGCGCGGATGCGGGCCGAGATCCTCGAGCGCGGCGTGCGCGACGGCGTCTTCCGCCAGCACTACGAGACCGACGCCCTCGACGCCTCGACCCTGCTGATCCCGCTGCTGCGCTTCCTGCCCCCCGACGACGAGCGGGTGCGGGCGACTGTCGAGGCGATCGCCGCCGATCTGACCGAACACGGCCTCGTCCTCCGCTACCGGGTCGGGGAGACCGACGACGGCCTCAGCGGCGAGGAGGGCACCTTCCTGATCTGCTCCTTCTGGCTGGTCTCGGCGCTCTCGGAGATCGGCGAGTGCGAGCGCGCCCGGGCGCTCTGCGAGCGGCTGCTCGAGTCGGCCGGCTGGCTCGACCTCTTCGCCGAGGAGCTGGAGCCGGCCAGCGGCCGCCACCTCGGCAACTTCCCCCAGGCCTTCACCCACCTGGCGCTGATCAACGCCGTCTCCCACGTGATCGCCGACGAGCAGCGCGAGGACGGCGGCCCGACCGCGGTCTTCACCGAGATGGGCGGCGTGCGCGAGGACGCCTGAGCTTTCCGCTGACAAGAAGTTCCCAGACAACACATTTCGTTTGCTCTATATTGTCGGCATGCGAACCAGAGGCCGACCAGAGGCAAACGACATGTTCACCGCACTAGCCCACCCGCTGCGTCGCAAGATCCTGCGACGCCTGATCGCGACCAAGGGCGAGCGCAGTCCCCGCGACCTGGCCGAGGAGCTGGACGAGAAACTCAGCGCCCTCAGCTACCACGTCCGGGTGCTCGCCGAGTGCAAGGCGATCAAGCTGCGCCGGACCCGGCAGCGCCGCGGCTCGACGCAGCATTTCTACAAGCCTGACATCAGGCAGAAATGGGTGAAGCTGGCGCTCGAGGGCCCCGACCCGGCGGCGCGCAAGCGGCGTCGCGGCGGGGAGGACGGTTGACCTGGCGGCCGCCCGAGCGACGGTGAGCGCCGGCGAGGAGATCCGCAGCACCAGCGCCCAGGACGCGGCGATCGAGTCCGCGATCCTGCAGCAGGTGCTCGCCCTCCACCCCGCCGCGCTCACCGTCGCCGAGCTCGCCCGCGAGATGGGGGCCGAGGCCGGCACCGAGCGCGAGGCGCTGGAGCGGGCCGTGCGCGACCTGCGCGGGGCCGGCCTGCTGCACGGCGGGCCGCTGCTGGCGCCGACCCGGGCGGCGCAGCGCTTCGACGAGCTGCTCGGCGGCTGAGCGGCGTGGGCCCGGCCGGTCTCGGCCAGTGGACCGGGCCCACGCTCGCCCGAACGGCGCTCCCGGCCATCGGAGGAGCCGCCGCACGCATGCACTGGCTAACACGCCAGTTTTTATACCTTAGGGGACCCGGGCTGCCCTGTGGGAAGTTTCAGTGGCTGCCGAATCGTCGCCTTTCGCGCTGCAGTACCATCATTGCGCCTTGAGCCCGTCACCGTTCAAAGCCAGCGCCGAGAGGCAAGACGGCGTCTGGGTGGTGCAGGTGGTGGGCGAGCTCGACATGGGGACCGCGCCGCAACTGGAGGCCGAGATCGAGCGGGCGCCCGGCGACGAGGAGCCGCTGCTGGTCGACCTCAGCGGCTGCGAGTTCATCGACTCGACCGGGATCGCCCTGATCGTGCGCGCCTGGCAGCAGCGCGAGCGCAACGACGCCTTCGCCCTCTGCGGCGTCGCCGACCAGGTCGGCCGGGTGCTGGAGATCACCGGCCTGGAGACGATCCCGAGCCACGCCAGCCGCGAGGACGCGCTCGCCCGCTTCGCCTGACGTGCGCCGGGCCCTACTCCCCATGCTCGCGGTGGGGCTGGTCCTGCTCGGCAGCGGCGGCACCTCGGCGGTGGCCCCGCAGCGCTCGGCGGTGATCCGCGGCAGCCACGCCGGCACCCACCTGCTGCTCTCGGTCAAGCGTTCCCACCTGGTCGTCAAGGGCCTCCTGGCGCGGGGACGGCAGCGCGGCTGCCGCGTCGTCCGCCACCGCATGCTGCTCACCTGCCGGCTCGCCGGGCTCGGCTCGCTGGTCGTCCGCGGCGGCCCCGCGGGCGACATGGTCGAGGTGCTCGATCCGCTGCCGCTGCCGCTCACCGTGTACCTCGGACCCGGCTCGGACAAGTTCGTCGGCAACGCCGAGGTCGACCGCTGCTTCCCGCAGGGCAGCCGCCGCAACCGCTGCGTCGGCGGGCCCGGCGACGACGTCTGCATCTCGGGCCCGCGCAACACCGACTGCGTCGGCGGGCCCGGCGACGACTACTGCCGGACCGGGCGGGCAGCGACGGCTGCTGGGGCGGACCCGGCCGCGACGTCTGCGTCATGGGCCCCGGCCAGGACGGCTGCCACGGCGACGCCGGCAACGACCGCCTCTACGGCGGGGCGGCCGCCGACCGGCTCTACGGCGGCCGCGGCTTCGACTACTGCGACGGCCAGGCTGGCCGGGGCCGCTCGCGAGGCTGCGACGCGGGTCCGCGCCGCTGAGCGGCGCTCAGCCGTCGCCGGCGGCGAGGAAGGACTCGACCGCGGCGGCGGTCTCCGCCGGCGCCTCCCAGAGCACGTTGTGGCCGTTGGGCACGGTGGCGACGGTGAGCAGGTCGCCGATCTCCTCGCGGTATCGAGCCGCCTCGGCGGCGCGGTCGCCGAGCGGCACCTCGGCGCCGAGCAGCAGGGTCGGCAGCGCCGCGACCGGCGGCGGCGGCAGGGTCATCTCGCTCCAGGCGACGACTACGGCGCTGGGGCAGAAGGCGAAGCGGTAGCGGCCGTCCGGCCCTTTGCGCACGTCCTCGGCGACGTAGGCGGCGAGGACGTCGCGAGGCGGGGCGACCATCATCTCGTTGGAGAGCAGCGCGTTGAGGGCGCCGTCGACGGTGGCGAAGCTCCAGTCGAGGCGTTCCAGCTCGGCGCCGCGCAGGGCAGCCTGGGGATCGACCTGCAGGCCGGGCTCGAGCAGGGCGAGCCGCGCGACCCGCTGCGGGGCGCGGGCGGCGAGCTCGGCCGCGAGCCGGGCGCCGAAGCTGTGCCCGACCCAGGCCGCCCGCTCGAGCCCGAGCGCGGCGACGGTCTCGAGCAGGTCGGCGACGTGGGCGTCCAGGTTCCAGGGCGGCTCGCGGCCGGAGTCCCCGTGGCCGCGCAGATCGACCGCGTGGACGCAGAAGCCGGCCCCGGCGAGGCGCGCGCCGAGGTCGGCGAACACCGCTCCGCGCTGGGAGAGGCCGTGCACGCAGACGACCCCGGGGGCGGCCGGGTCGCCCCAGCGGCGCGAGTCGAGAACCATCAGCCACCCACCTCCGCCCGGATCGCGCCGGGCCCGTCGGCGTTGCGGCCCTCGTGCTCGGACCCGGCCCCGACCAGGATCGAGATCTTGCCCAGGTGCTCGTTCTCGTAGAGCAGCTGGTGCGCCTCGGGGACCCCGTCGAAGGGCATCGTCCTCCACAGCACCGGCCGGATCCGGCCGGATGAGATCAGCTGGTTCGCCTGCAGGGCCTGGTAGGCGTTGCAGGCGTGCGAGCCGACGATCTGCTTCTGGCGCATCCACAGGTAGCGCACGTCGAAGTCGAGCTGGAAGCCCGAGGTGGCGCCGCAGATCACGACTTTGCCGAACGGCTTGCAGACGAAGACCGAGGTCGGGAAGGTCGCCTGGCCGACGTGCTCGAAGACGATGTCGGGGGCGTCGCCGAGGATCTCCTTGACCCGCTTGGCGAAGCCTCGGGAGGCCTTGAAGCGGGCCTTGTCGGCGGCCGGGTCGGCGAGGTTCTCGGGGGTGCGCATCATCTCGCCGAACTCCTTGCGGTCGATGTAGTCGACCGCGCCCAGCTGCTTGACCAGCTCGCCCTTCTCGTCGGAGGAGACGACGCCGACCGCGTTGGCGCCCGCCGCCGCGCAGAGCTGGGTGGCGAAGACGCCGAGGCCGCCGGCCGCCCCCCAGATCAGCACGTTGTGGCCGGCCTGCAGGTTGCACTGGTCGATCAGCATCCGGTAGGCGGTGAAGTAGGCGAGGCCGTAGGTGGCCGCCTCGGCCCAGGAGAGGCTCTGCGGGCGCGGCAGCAGCTGCTGGGCCTGGACCTTGGTGAACTGGGCGAAGGAGCCCCAGGTCGTCTCGTAGCCCCAGGCGAGGATGCTGGGCGCGGCCAGCGGGTCGAGGCCGTGGACCTCGACGTCCTCGTAGGAGGCCTGCATCGGGTGGGTCACCACCTCGTCGCCGGGCTTCCAGCGGGTGACGCCCGCGCCGACCTTCCAGACGATGCCCGAGGCGTCCGAGCCGCCGATGTGGTGGCCGTGCTCGGGGTGGTCGCCGTAGCCGAAGACCGAGACCGGCTTGCCCAGCGAGGCCCAGACGTTGTTGAAGTTGACCCCGGCGGCCATCACCCGCACGATCACCTCGAACGGCCCCGGCTCGGGCACCTCCACCTGCTCGAGCTGCAGCGCCCGCTGTGGCTCGCCCTCGCGCTCCGGCCGCACCGCCCAGGCGGCCATCGTCTCGGGCAGCGCTTCCGGATCGACGTCGAGGCCAACCGCGCCGCTGCTCTCGACGGCCATCTAGCCACCCACCTCCGCCCGGATCGCGCCGGGACCGCCGGCGTTGCGGCCCTCGTCCTCGGACCCGGCCCCGACCAGGATCGAGATCTTGCCCAGGTGCCGGTTCTCCATCAGCATCTGGTGGGCCTCGGGAACCCCGTCGAAGGGCATCGTCTGCCAGAGCACCGGTCTCACCCTGCCCTCGGCCATCAGCCGGTTGGCGCGCATCGCCTGGTAGGCGTTGGCCCCGTGCGAGCCGATGATCTGCTTCTGGCGCATCCACAGGTAGCGCACGTCGAAGTCGAGCTGGAAGCCCGAGGTGGCGCCGCAGATCACGACTTTGCCGAACGGCTTGCAGACGAAGACCGAGGTCGGGAAGGTCGCCTGGCCGACGTGCTCGAAGACGATGTCGGGGGCGTCGCCGAGGATCTCCTTGACCCGCTTGGCGAAGCCTCGGGAGGCCTTGAAGCGGGCCTTGTCGGCGGCCGGGTCGGCGAGGTTCTCGGGGGTGCGCATCATCTCGCCGAACTCCTTGCGGTCGATGTAGTCGACCGCGCCCAGCTGCTTGACCAGCTCGCCCTTCTCGTCGGAGGAGACGACGCCGACCGCGTTGGCGCCCGCCGCCGCGCAGAGCTGGGTGGCGAAGACGCCGAGGCCGCCGGCCGCCCCCCAGATCAGCACGTTGTGGCCGGCCTGCAGGTTGCACTGGTCGATCAGCATCCGGTAGGCGGTGAAGTAGGCGAGGCCGTAGGTGGCCGCCTCGGCCCAGGAGAGGCTCTGCGGGCGCGGCAGCAGCTGCTGGGCCTGGACCTTGGTGAACTGGGCGAAGGAGCCCCAGGTCGTCTCGTAGCCCCAGGCCTTCGTATTCGGTGCGACGGTCGGGTCGAGCCCGTGCACCTCGACGTCCTCGTATGAGGTGTGAGCGGTGTGCATGACGACCTCGTCGCCCGGCTTCCAGCGGGTGACGCCCGCGCCGACCTTCCAGACGATCCCGGCGGCGTCCGAGCCGCCGATGTGGTGGCCGTGCTCGGGGTGGTCGCCGTAGCCGAAGACCGAGACCGGCTTGCCCAGCGCCGCCCAGACGTTGTTGAAGTTGACCCCGGCGGCCATCACCCGCACGATCACCTCGAACGGCCCCGGCTCGGGGACCTCGATCTGCTCCAGCTGGAAGGCGTCCTTGGGCTCGCCCTCGCGCTCCTGGCGGATCACCCAGGCCGCCATCGTCTCGGGCAGCGTGCCCGGCCCCACCTGCAAGTCCGGCGAGAGCCCCCCGCCGGCCACCGGTACCGCAGCTCCACTTGCCATCAGCTCACCCCTCCATGGTTGCCGTGAACAGGGCAGCCGAGCCTCGGGCCCTGATCTCGTATCTGTCGAACCTGCTTGCCAGGGCGGCCTCGAGGTCGTCTCGATGGTCGCCGAGGTTGTCGAAGACGCCGCGCCGGTTGAGCAGGCGCAGGGCGAGGCGCGAGCGGCGCGTCTGGCGCACGCCGCCGTTGAGCACGGTCGCCCCGAAGAGGCGGCCGCCCGGCGCCAGACACTCGCGCGCGTGGTCGAAGGCCACCGCCTTCTCGGGCATCGCGCCGGCGGCGCAGACGAGCACGTTGCTGAGCGCCACCGAGTCGAAGCAGCCCGGTGCCAGCCCCCAGGGCCGCAGCATGTCGGCCCGGTGGCAGTGCGGCGCGTAGCGGCGCAGGCGCCGGGCGGCGAAGGCGAGCGGCGCGGCGTTGAGGTCCATCAAGGTGATCTGCGGCGCCGGCACCGGAAAGCGGCAGCGATCGAGCAGGTAGCCGGTGCCGACGCCGACGTCGAGGTGGCGGGCGCCGACCTGCACGTCGTAGAGCGCCTGCAGGTCTCCCACCGAGCAGCGCCAGAGCAGCGGTGCGTCGACCCGGTAGGCGACGAAGTCGTAGAGGCGCAGGGCCACGGGCGGGTAGCGATAGGCAGAGCTCACCCCGACACCTCCTGCGGCGCCAGCGCCGCCAGCAGCGCCTCGGCGGTGGTCGCCGCGTGCTCGGCCAGCATCGAGAAGTGGTTGCCGGGGACCTCGGCCGAGCTGTGCGGCAGCGGCCACTGCGCCCGCGGGACGTCGCCGGCCGCGCCCGGGACCTCGCCGGCGCGCAGCAGCGTCGCCGGCGCCTCGATCCTCTGCGGGCGCCAGCCGGAGAAGAGGTCGAGGTATGCGGTCGAGGCGTCGAGGCGCCGCTGTTCGACCGGGATCGCGCTCCCCTCGCCCGCGGCGAAGCCCTCGAGCACGGCCGGCAGGATGCCGCGCAGCGCCTCGCTGTCGGGGAGGTAGGTGTCGAGCAGGACGACCGCGGCCGGTCGCACGCCGCGGCCCTCGAGAGCCGCCGCCGTCGCCCAGGCGAGCCAGCCGCCCGAGGAGTGGCCGGCGATCGCCAGTCGCTCGGGCGGTCCCAGCTCGAGGATCGCGTCGACCTGCGCCGCGGCCAGCTCGTCGCGCGACCCCGGCACCGCCTCGCCGTCGAGGAAGCCGGGGGCTGGGATCGCGAATGCGTCGCGTTCCTCGCGGAAGCCGCGCACCAACCTGACGTACTCCTCAGGACCCGAGCTCGGCACGATCGACGGGAAGAGCAGGAGCGCCGGCGCAGCGGAGCCCCGCGCGAGCCGGACGGCGCCGGGGCCGGCCGCCGCGGTGGCCACCGCGGCGGCGTCCCCACCCTCGATCAGCTCGACCAGCGCCGCCGCCAGCTCGGCCGCGGTCGGCCGGCTGGCGAGGACCGCGACGGGCAGCTCGGCGCCGGTCGCCGAGTGCAGGCGCCGCCGCAGGTCCATCGCCGCGGTCGAGTCGAAGCCCAGCTCGAGCAGGCTGACGTCGGCGTCGATCTCGGCGGCCCGCTCGTAGCCGAGCATCGAGGCGGCGAGCTCGCGCAGCAGCTCGAGCACCCTTGCCTCCTTCTCGGCGCGCGCGAGTCCGTCGAGGAGGAGTTGGCCGGGCTCGGGGTCGAGGTCACCCGGATCGAGCGCGGCCAGCTCGAGATCGACCTCGCTGTCGAGCCAGAATCGGCGGCGCTGGAAGGGGTAGCCCGGGATCTCGGCCGGTCGCGCCCCGCTGCCGGCGAAGAAGCGCTTCCAGTCGACCTCGACGCCCGCCGCCTGCGCCTCGCCCAGGGCCAGGGCGAAGCGCGCGGAGCCCCCTTCGTCGCGGCGCAGGGTCGCCAGCACCGTCGCCTCGCCCGGCCTGTCCAGCGCCGCCTCGATCGTCTCGCCGACCGGCATCGACAGGATCGGGTGGGGGCTGACCTCGAGCAGGATGCGCTCGCCGTCGGCGAGCAGGCTGCGCGTCACCTGCTCGAAGCGGACCGTCTGGCGCAGGTTGCGGAACCAGTACTCGGGGCCGAGCTCGGCCGTGTCGAGGCGACCGCCGGTCACCGCCGAGTAGAAGGGGATCTCGCCGCGGCGCGGCTCGATCCCGGCCAGGGCCTCGAGCAGCTCGTCGCGCAGGGCCTCGACCTGGACCGAGTGGGAAGGAGCCGTTGCCGCGGGCACCGCCCTCGCCCGCTCGCCCTCGGCCTGCAGCTCGGCGACGAGCTGCTCCAGGGCCTCGCGCTCGCCGCTGAGAACCGTGGCGCTCGGCCCGTTGACGGCAGCCACCTCGATCCTTCCCTCCCAGGCCCCGAGTCGGGCTTCCAGCGCCTCCGCCGGCACCGCCGCCGAGGCCATGCCCCCTTTGCCGATCAGACTCGCGATCGACCGGCCGCGGACGGCGCAGAGCATCGCCGCGTCGTCCAGCGAGAGACCGCCGGCGATATGCGCGGCGACGATCTCCCCCTGCGAGTGGCCGGCGACGGCGGCCGGGGCTACGCCGCAGGCCTGCCAGAGCCGGGCCAGCGAGGTCATCACCGCGAAGAGAGCCACCTGCATCGGCATCGCCTTCTCGACGGAGTCGCCGCCGGCGGCACCGGCGAGAGCCTCGCGCACCGAGAACTCGACGTGCGGCGCCAGCGCCTCTTCGCAGGCCTGCATCTGCTCGGCGAAGGCAGGCGATGCCTCCAGCAGCTCCTCGGCCATGCCCTCCCACTGGCCACCGACGCCGGGAAAGAGGAAGACGGCGGCGCGTTCGCTCGCGGCGCGGCCGCGGGCGAGCGCGGCATGGGCCTCGCCACGAGCAAGGGCGCGGAGACCCACCGCCAGCTCGGCGCCGTCGCGGCCGACCGCCACCGCGCGGCGGGGGAACCGCGATCGCCCCGTCGCCTGGGCGCAGGCGACGCCGACCGGATCCGCGCCGCCCTCGAGCTCGGCGGCGAAGGCCGCGGCCAGCTCGGCCAGCGCCGGCTCGCTGCGCGCCGAGAGGGCGACGGGAACGGCCGCGGGGAGCGGCTGGGAGGACCCCCCGCCCGCGACCGGCGCCGCGGCCGCCAGCTCGGCCGGCGCCTCCTCCAGCACCAGGTGGGCGTTGGTGCCGCTCACCCCGAACGAGGAGACCGCCGCCCGGCGCGGGCCGTCGCCGAGCCATGGCCGCGACTCGGTCAGCAGCTCGACCTCCCCCCCGCTCCAATCGATCTTGCTCGAGGGCGCCTCCGCGTGCAGCGTCGGCGGCAGCGTCCCGGCCCGCATCGCCATCGCCATCTTGATCACGCCGGCGACGCCGGCGGCCGCCTGCGTGTGGCCGATGTTCGACTTGACCGAGCCGAGCAGCAGCGGCCGCTCGCGCTCGCGCCCATAGGTCGCGAGCAGGGCGCCGGCCTCGATCGGATCGCCAAGCACCGTGCCGGTGCCGTGCGCCTCGACCGCGTCGACCTCACCCGCGAGGAGCCCGGCGTTGGCGAGGGCGCTGCGGATCACCCGTTCCTGGGAGGGCCCGTTGGGCGCCGTGATCCCGTTCGAGGCACCGTCCTGGTTTACCGCCGAGCCGCGGACCGTCGCCAGCACCCGGCGGCCGTGGCGCCGGGCGTCGGAGAGGCGCTCCAGCGCGATCACCCCCAGCCCCTCGCCCCATCCCACTCCGTCCGCCGCCTCGGCGAACGACTTGCAGCGACCGTCGGGGGCCAGCCCGCCCTGACCGCTCAGCAGGACCAGGCTGAGCGGCGTCGCCAGCACGGTCACCCCGCCGGCGAGGGCGAGGTCGCAGTCGCCGTCGCGCAGCGCCTGGCAGGCCAGGTGGGTGGCGACCAGCGATGACGAGCAGGCGGTGTCGAGGCTGATCGCCGGGCCCTCGAGGCCAAGGGCGTAGGCGACGCGCCCGGCCAGGAAGCTGCCCGTCATCCCGGTGCCGCTGGCCGGGACGGCGGCGCCGTATTCCTGGTACATCGCCCCAGCGAAGACGCCGGCCGCCGTGCCGCGAAGCGCGGCGGGGACGATCCCGGCGTCCTCGAGCGCGCGCCAGCAGCCCTCCAGCAGCAGCCGCTGCTGGGGATCGATCAGGAGCGCCTCGCGCGGGCTGATCCCGAAGAAGCCGGGGTCGAAATCGGCCGCGCCCTCGATGAAGCCACCTTCGCGCACGTGACAGGTGCCCGGGCGGCCCGGGTCGGGATCGAAGAGGCCGTCGAGGTCCCAGCCGCGGTCCTCGGGAAGGCCGCCGATACCGTCGCGACCGGCGGCAACCAGCTCCCAGAGCTGCTGCGCCGACCTGACGCCACCGGGGTACCTGCAGGCCGCGCCGACGATCGCGATCGGCTCGGACGCGCGCCGTTCGAGCTCGCCGATCCGGGCCCGGGCGCGGCGCAGCTCGAGCGCCGCCTTCTCGAGGGCGGGGCGCAGCTTCGCTTCGCTCATAGGGCGCCCAGCTCCTCGTCGATCATCTCGACGATCTCCTCGTCGGAGAGCTCCGCCAGGTCGCCCTCCGCCGTCTCCCCACCGACCTCGTCCAGGCTCTCGAGCAGGGCGCGCAGGCGGGCGCGCAGCAGCCCCCGGGCGCGGTCGTCGGAGGCCGCCTCCGGCAGCGCCGCGGCCAGCGCGGCAAGCGCCTCCAGGGCGGGCGCCTCGCCGCCGCCGGCGTCCGCCCCCCCGGCCGCTTCGGCGAGCAGCAGGTCGGCGACCGCGGCGCCGGTGGGGTGGTCGAAGACCAGGGTGGGGGGCAGGCTCAGGCCGGTGGCCAGATTGAGTCGGTTGCGCAGCTCGACCGCCGCCAGCGAGTCGAAGCCGAGGTCGGAGAAGGGAGCCTGCGGGTCGATCTCGTCCGGCGAGGCGTGGCCGAGGACGGCGGCGACGTGGGTGCGAACCAGGCCCAGCGCCACCCGGGACTGCTCGGCGGGCGCCAGGCCGGCAAGGCGCCTGGCGAGATGGCCGGGCTCGACGCCGGCGTCCGGGCTCGGGCCGGCGAGGTCGCGCAGCACGGCGGGCAGGATGCCGGCGGCGGCCTGGGCGCGGAGCCCGGCCGGCAGCAGCTCGATCGGCACCAGCGCCTCGGCGTCGCCGGCTTCGGCGAGGTCGAGCATCGCCAGGCCGCGCTCGGCCTCGATCGGCCTCACCCCGAAGCGTTCGGAGCGGCGCAGGTCGGCGTCGTCCATGCCGCCGGTCATCCCGGCCTCGGCCAGCCACGGCCCCCAGGCGAGCGAGCGGCCGGGCAGGCCGCTGCGCCGCCTCAGCAGGGCGAGCGCGTCGAGGAAGGCATTTGCCGCAGCGTAATTGGCCTGTCCGGGATTGCCGAGCACGCCGGACGCCGAGGAGAAGAAGGTCAGCGACGGCGCCGGCTCGAGCGCCGCGGTCAGCTCGTGCAGGTACCAGGCCGCGTCGACCTTGGGGGCGAGGACGCGATCGAGCGAGTCCTCGTCGAGCGCGGCGAGCAGGCGGTCGTCGATGACGCCCGCGGCGTGGACGACGGCGCCCAGCCGGCGCTCCCCCAGCGACTCGATCAGCGCCCGCAGCCGGTCGCGATCGGCGATGTCGCAGGCGTGGACGGAGACCTCGGCCCCCGCCTCGCTCAGCTCTCGCCGCAGCCGGTCGGCGCCCTCGGCGCGCTCACCGCTGCGGCTGGCGAGCGCCAGGCTGCGCACACCGCGCTCGGCGACGAGGTGGCGGGCGACGATCGCCCCCAGGCCGCCGGTGCCGCCGGTGATCAGCACCGTCGCCTCAGGGTCGAGCGGCGGGGGAGCGCCGGCATCGGCGACGTCGCGGGCCCGCGCCAGGCGGGGCACGAGCCAGCGCTCGCCGCGGACCGCCAGCTGCGCCTCGCGAAGGGCGGCGGCGACCAGCTCGGGGGTCAGCTCGGAGGCTTCGCAGTCGAGCAGGGCAAGCCGCCCGGGGTTTTCGGCCTGTACCGCCCGGGCCAGTCCCCACACCGACGCCGCGGCCGGGTCGAGCGGGTCGCCGTCAGCGGCGGCGACGGCGCCACTGGTGCGTATGCAGAGCGGGAGCTCCCGCAGTCGCTCGTCGTCAGCCCATCCCTGCAGCAGCTCGAGCGCCCGCCGGGCGAGCGAGTGGGCGGTCGCGACGACCGGCCCCTCCCCGTCCGCCTCGAGCGCGGCGACGACGGCGTCCGGCCCTCCCTCCTCGCCGGCGCAGGCGGCGGCGAGCTGCCCGAGCGAGGCGTAGGGGACGAGAGCGTCGCCCTGCCCGCCGGCCGGCGCGCCGAGCAGGGCCACGCGGGCAGGGGGCGCGAGCCCCTCCGGCCCGTCGGCCTCGACCCACTCGAGCCGGTGCAGGGGCAGGGCGCGACGCCGCCCCGCCTGCAGGGCGTCCCGGCTGACCGGGCGGGTGGCGACCGAACGCACCGCCAGCAGCGGCTCGCCGGCCTGGTCGAAGCCGAGCAGGGCATCGCCACCGGCGTCGCGGCTGAGCCTGAGGCGCAGGTGCGAGGCGCCGCGCGCGCCAAGTCGGACCCCCTCCCAGGCGAAGGGCAGCGCCAGCTCGATCTGCTCGCCGGCCAGCGCCCCGGCGTGCAGGGCCGCATCGAACAGCGCCGGGTGCAGCAGGTAGGAGCCGGCCTCGGTGCCCTGGGCGGCGGGAAGGGAGACCTCGGCGCAGAATCTCCTCGCCCACCCGCCAGGCGGCACGCAGGCCCCGGAAGGCGGGGCCGTAGTCGAAGCCCGCATCGGCGAGGCGCTCGTAGAGGTCTGAGACCTCGAGCGGCTCGGCGCCCTCGGGGGGCCACTGGGCCAGGGGCTCGGGGGCGGGCAGGGGCTCGGGGGCGAGGGCGCCGGCGGCGTTTTGGACCCACTCGGCCTCCTCCTCTGCGGCGGGGCGGGAGTGGATCTCGATCCGGCGGGTGCCCTGCTCCTCTGGGGCCGCGGCGGTGAGCTGGACCGCGACCCTGCCCGTCTCGGGGACCACCAGCGGCGCGGTCAGGGTCAGCTCTGCCAGGGCCCCGGCGCCGAGGCGCTCGGCGGCGGCGAGGGCGATCTCGACCAGGGCGGTGCCCGGCGCGATCACGGTGGCGGCGACGGCGTGGTCTGCCAGCCAGGGCTGGGCGGCGAGCGAGAGCGAGCCGGTCATCGTCAGCTCCCCCCCGGGCCCCTCGATCGCCGCCCCCACCAGCGGGTGGCCGGTGGCCTGCTGGCCCAGGGCGGCGGGGTCTGATCCCGACGAGGGGGCGAGCCAGTAGCGGCTCCTTTGGAAGGGGTAGGTGGGCAGGGGAGCCCGCTTGGCGCCGCTGCCCTCGAAGTGGCGCTGCCAATCGACCGCCACCCCGGCGCAGTGGGCGGTGGCGAGGGCGAGGGCGAGGGTGTGGGCCTCCTCTTTGCCCTCGCGCAGGGTGGGCGCCAGGGCGACCTCCTCGCCCAGGGTGGCGGCGGCCATCGGGCAAAGGGCCGGGGAGGGGCCGAGCTCCAGGCAGGCGGCGGCGCCCTGGGAGGCGAGGGCGGTGAGCGAGTCGGCGAAGCGCACCGGGGCGCGGGCGTGCCGGGCCCAGTAGGAGGGCTCGGCGGCGCGCTGGAGGCTGAGCGGCTGGGCGTCGAGGTTGGAGATCACCGTGGTGTGGGGCTCTGACCAAGACAGCGAGGCGGCGACCTGGGAGAGCTGGTCGAGGGCCGGCTCGACCAGGGGCGAGTGAAAGGCATGGGAGACCTCGAGGCGCTTGGTCTTGTGGCCGCGGGAGGCGAAGTCCTCGGCCAGCTCGATCGCCGCCTGCTCTTGGCCTGAGACGACGAGCGCGGCGGGGCCGTTGAGGGCGGCCAGGGAGAGCTCTTGCTCTTTGCCCGCCAGGGCCTCGGCGACCTCGGCCTCGGTGGCGGCGATCGCGAACATCGCCCCGCCGGCGGGCAGCTCTGACATCAGCGCCCCGCGGGCGGCCACCAGCTTGGCGGCGTCGGGGAGGGAGAGCATCCCGGCCAGGTGGGCGGCGGCGATCTCGCCGACCGAGTGCCCGCAGAGCAGGTCGGGCTCCAGGCCGATCGAGGCGAGCTGGGCGTGCAGGGCGACCCCGGTCGCAAACAGGGCCGGCTGGGCGTAGGCGGTGTCGGCCAGGGGCTCGGGGTCGGCGCCGAAGAGGACGTCGGCGAGGGGGCGCTCGAGGTGGGGGTCCAGAGCGGCAAAGGCCCCCTCCAGGGCCGCGCGGAAGGCGGGGTGGGACTCATATAGCTCCCTGCCCGCACCGGGGCGCTGGGCGCCCTGGCCGGAGAGCAGGTAGGCGAGGCGGGCGCCGGGGGCGGCCCTGCCGCCCACCGCGCCCGGCGCCGCCTCGCCCTGCCCGAGGGCGTCCAGTCCCCCGAGCAGCTCCTCCCGCTGCGTGGCCACCACGGCCGCCCGATGCTCGAAGGCGGTGCGGGCCCTGGCGAGGGAGAAGGCTGTGTCGGGCAGGCCCTGGTCGGGGCGGGAGCGCAGCTGGGCGGCGAGGCGGGTGGCCTGCTCGGCGAGGGCGGCCTCGTCTTTGGCAGAGAGGACGAAGGGCAGGGGGCGCTCGGGCTCGGCGGGGGCCTCGCTGGGCTCGGGCTCGGGGCCTGCCTCCAAGATCAGGTGGGCGTTGGTGCCCGAGATGCCGAAGGAGGAGACGCCGGCGCGGCGCGGGCGCTCGGTCTCTTGCTCCCAGGGGCGCTGCTCGCTCAAGAGCTCGATCTCCCCCGCCTCCCACTCGACCTTGGCAGAGGGCGCATCGACGTGGAGGGTCTTGGGCATGGTGGCGTTTTGCATCGCCAGCACCGCCTTGATCACCCCGCCGACCCCGGCCGCTGCCTGGGCGTGGCCGATGTTTGACTTCAGCGAGCCGAGGTAGAGGGGCCTCTCGCGGTCTTGGCCGTAGGTGGCGAGCAGGGCGCCGGCCTCGATCGGGTCCCCCAGGGCGGTGCCGGTGCCGTGGGCCTCGACCAGGTCGACCTCAGAGGGGGCGAGGCCGGCGTTGGCCAGGGCCTGGCGGATGACGCGCTCCTGGGCGGGGCCGTTGGGGGCGGTGAGGCCGTTGGAGGCGCCGTCCTGGTTGACCGCGGAGCCGCGGATCGTGGCGAGGACGGGGTGGCCGTTTCGCTCGGCGTCGGAGAGGCGCTCCAAGACGAGCACGCCGGCGCCCTCGGCCCAGCCGACCCCGTCGGCGGCCTCGGCGAAGGACTTGCAGCGCCCGTCCGGGGCGAGGCCGCGCTGCAGGCTGAAGAGGATCAGGCCGTTGGGCGAAGCCAGCACCGTCACGCCCCCCGCCAGCGCCAGCTCGCACTCCCCCGCCCGCAGCGCCTGGCCCGCCAGGTGCATCGCCACCAGCGAGGAGGAGCAGGCGGTGTCGACGGTGATCGCCGGCCCCTCGAGGCCGAGCGCGTAGGCGACGCGGCCGGAGACGACGCTGGTCGTCATCCCAGCGCTGACTCCCGCCTCGACCGCGCTGTACTCCTGCGACATCACCCCCGCGAACACCCCCACCGGCTCGCCCCGCAGCCCCACGGGGTCGACCCCGGCGCCCTCCAGCGCCTCCCAGGAGGTTTCCAGCAGCAGCCGCTGCTGGGGGTCCATCGCCAGCGCCTCGCGCGGGGCGATGCCGAAGAAGCCGGCGTCGAAGCCGGCGGCGTCGGCGAGGAAGCCGCCCTCGCGCGCGTAGCAACGGCCCACCGCCCCGGGCTCGGGGTCGTAGAGGCCGTCGAGATCCCAGCCGCGGTCGCGGGGAAAGCCGGAGACCGCATCCACCCCTCCCGCCAGCAACCGCCACAGCTCCTGCGGCGAGTCGACCCCGCCGGGGTAGCGACAGGCCATGCCGACGATCGCGATCGGCTCGGCCGCCCGTGTTTCGAGGTCCTTGCTGCGGCGCCGCTCCCGCCGCAGGTCGACGGTCACCTTCTCCAGGTACTCGCGCAGGCGAGCTTCGTCGCTCATCTCTCGCTCAACTCCTCGTCGATCAGCTCGAACATCTCCTCGTGCGACATCGACGCCAGATCCTCGGCCTCGGCCCGACCGTCATCGCCGTCCTCGAGCTCGTCTAGTGCGGAGCGCAGACCGGCGCCGAGCCGGCGGCGCAGCTCGGCGTCCTCCAGCGCTGCCGGCAGCAGCCCCCGCAGCCCCGCCAGCAGCTCGTTCTCGACCTGGCGCCCCGCGCCGCCACCGGCCGTCATCGCGAGCTCGAGCAGGTGGGTCGCGACCGCCTCGGTGGTCGGATAGTCGAAGACCAGCGTCGGCGGCAGGCGCAGGCCGGTGGCGGCGGTAAGCCTGTTGCGCAACTCGACCGCGGCCAGCGAGTCGAAGCCGAGGTCGGCGAACGCCGCCGCCGGATCGATCCCCTCCGCCGAGGGATGGCCGAGCACGGTGGCGACGTGGGCCCGGCTCAGCTCGAGCACGAACCGCTCGCGCTCCCCCTCGGGCACGCTGGCGAGCCGCTCGACGAGGTCCCCTTCCGGCACCGAGCGCGCGCCCCCGCCGGCGAGGCGGGCGAGGATCGGCGGCAGGGCCCCGGCCTCGGCCGCGCGGCGCAGGCCGGCCCGGTCGAAGGCAACGGGTGCCAGCTGGGGCTCGTCGAGCTCGCAGCTTGCGTCGAAGAGCGCGAGCCCCGTCTCGACCTCGATCGGAGCCAGGCCGAGGCGCGCCACCCGGGCGACTGCCGCCTGGTCGAGCTGGCCGGTCATGCCCGTAGCCGTCGCCCAGCCACCCCAGGCGAGCGAGACGGCCGGCTCGCCCTGCGCACGTCGCAGGGCGGCGAGCGCGTCGAGGAAGGCGTTTGCCGCGGCGTAGTTGGCCTGCCCAGGGGCGCCGAGGACTCCCGCGGCGGAGGAGAAGAGGACGAAGCCCGAGAGATCCAGGCCGGCGGTCAGCTCGTGCAGGTGCCAGGCAGCGTCCAGCTTGGGGGCGAAGACCCGGTCGAGGCGCTCGCTGTCGAGCGCCTCGACCAGGCCGTCGTCGACGACCCCGGCCGCGTGCACGACCATGCCCAGCGGATGGCTGTCCGGGACCGACTCGATCGCCTCTCGCAGACTGCTCGCGATAGGCGACGTCGCAGGCGCGGATCGCGACCTCCGCCCCCGCCTCGCGCAGCTCCTCGCGCAGCGCGGCCGCGCCCTCGGCCCGCTCGCCGCTGCGACTCGCCAGCAGCAGGCTGCGCGCGCCGTGCTCGGCGACGAGATGACGGGCGAGCAGCGCCCCGAGGCCGCCGGTTCCGCCGGTGATCAGGACCGTCGCCGCGGGGTCGAGACGAGGCGCCTCCCGTTCGCCGTCCACCCTCACCGGGGCAAGGCGGGGGACCAGCAGCTCGCCGCCGCGCAGGGCCAGTTGCGGCTCGCGTGCGGCGAGGGCGAGCGCCGCGGCGGGCGCGGACGGCGACGCCGTCTCGCCGTCGAGGTCCAGGAGGGCGAAGCGACCGGGGTGCTCTGACTGCGCCGAGCGAACCAGGCCCCAGACCGGGGCCTGGCCGAGATCGGGCCGCTCGCCGGCGACGGCCGCCACCGCCCCGTGCGTCTGGATGCACAGCGGCCGGGCTCCGGATCCATCGTCGGCCAGCCGCGCTTGGACCAGGGCCAGCGCCTGGGCCGAGTTGGCACGCGCCGCGGCCGGCGGCGACATCCCCGCGCCGGCGTCGATCGTCACCACGTCGGCCGGAGCCTCCCCACCGCCGTCCGCAGCCGGGCCGACGCTCGCCCACTCGACCCGGTGCAGGGGCAGCCGCCGGCGGGCGCCGGCAGCGAGCTGCGAGCGGTCGACCGGGCGCAGGTCGACCGCGGCAACCGAGAGGACCGGATCGCCCGCCTCGTCAAAGGCGACGAGGCCCTCCCCGTCAGCCTCGATCGGGACCTTCACCCGCAGGCTCGCGACCCCGCCGCGAACCAGGCTCACACCCCGCCAGGAGAAGGGCAGACGCATCTCCTGCGCGCCCTCCCCGTGCGCCGCGAGCGCCAGTCCCATGCCGACGTGCCCGGCGGCGTCGAGCAGCGCCGGGTGCAGGCCGTAGCGCTGCGCCTCCAGCGCGGCGCCCTGCTCGCCGAGGGCAAGATCCACCCAGAGCTCGCCCCCGCGCCGCCAGGCGGCGCGCACGTTGCGGAAGGCCGGTCCGTACTCGACGCCGTGCTCGGCGAGCCGCTCGTAGAGGTCGTCGAGCGCCACCTGCTCCGCCCCGCGCGGCGGCCACGCGTTGAGGGGCTCCGGCGGGGGCCGCTCGGCGCCGCCCAGGAGGCCGCGCGCGTGACAGGCCCAGGCACGTTCCTCGCCGACCTCGGCGTCGCCCGCGGCGCTCGGGCGAGAGTGGATCGAGACCGGGCGCCGGCCGTCCTCGCCGGGGTCGCCGACCGCGACCTGCAGCTGCGCCCCGCCCCGCTCGGCAAGCACCAGGGGCGCCTCGAGCGTGAGCTCCTCTACCGCTTCGGCGCCGACCTCGGCCGCGGCGCGCAGTGCCAGCTCGAGCAGCGCCGTGCCCGGCACTACCGCCACGCCGGCAAGCGCGTGGTCGGCGAGCCAGCCGTGCGAGGCGAGCGAGATGCGGCCGGTGAGCACCGTGCCCTCGCCGTCGGCGATCGAGAGCGCTGCGCCGAGCAAGGGGTGGTCGGCGCGCGCCTGGCCGGCCGCGGCGAGGTCGCCCGAACCGGCCTGGGCGGGATCGAGCCAGTAGCGCTCGCGCTGGAAGGGATAGGTCGGGAGCGAGACCCAGCGCGGCTCGGTTCCGGCGAGGATCGCGTCCCAGTCGAGCGCGGCGCCGCCCACATGCGCGCTGGCCAGCGCCCGGGAGAGGGTGTCGGGTTCCTCGCTGCCGCCCCGCAGGCAGGCGACCAGCGCCGGTTCGGCCCCGCCCGGCGCCGCCGCCAGGCACTCCGCCGCCATCGCGGTCAGGACCGGGCCGGGGCCGAGCTCGAGCATGGCGTTGGCGCCCTCCTCGCGCAGGGCATCGACCGCATCGGCAAAGCGAACCGGCTCGCGCACGTGGCGCACCCAGTAGCTGGGGTCGGTTGCCTGCTCGGCGGCGAGCACCTCCCCGGTCAGGTTGGAGACGATCGGGATCCGCGGCTCGGCGAAGGCGAGCGAGGTGGCGACCTGTTCGAACTCGTCGAGCATCGGCTCGATCAGCGGCGAGTGGAAAGCGTGGGAGACCTCGAGGCGCTTGCTCTTGCGGCCCAGGCCGCCAAACCGCTCGGCCACCTCGGCAGCGGCAACTGCCTCGCCCGAGACCACCACCGCTTCGGGGCCGTTTACGGCGGCAAGCGCGAGCTCTGCCTCGTGACCGTCGAGCGCATCGGCTGCCTCCGCCTCGCTTGCCTGGATCGCGAACATCGCCCCGCCCGCCGGCAGCGCGCTCATCAGGCGGCCACGGCTTGCGACGAGGACGGCAGCGCCCCCCAGATCCAGGACCCCGGAGACGTGGGCGGCGCTCAACTCACCGATCGAGTGGCCGGCGAGCAGCGCCGGGCGCACTCCGTAGGACTCGAGCTGGCGGAAGAGCGCCACCTCGAGGGCGAAGAGGGCGGGCTGGGCGAAGGCGGTATCGCCGAGCAGCTGCTCGGCGTCTTCGCGGCGACCGAAGACGATGTCCGCCAGAGAGGTGCCGAGCTCGGGGTCGAGCGCCTCGCAGACGCGATCGAAGGCGCTGGCGAAGGCCGGAAAGCGAGCGTGCAGCCCGGCGCCCATGCCAACCCGCTGCGCGCCCTGGCCGGTGAAGAGGAAGGCGACCGCGGGCGATCGCGGCGGCCGGCCGAGGACGGAGCGGGCGGCCGGCTCGCCCCGGCCCAACTCGGCCAGCCCGGCGAGCAGCTCGGCGCGATCGGCGCCGAAAGCGGCGGCGCGGAGCTCGAACCCGGCGCGTCCGCTGGCCAGCGAGTGGGCCACGTCGGGCATCGCGAGCCCGGGCTCGGCCTCGATCCGCTCTGCCAGGCGCTTCGCCGTCTCGCCCAGTGCGGCCTCGTCGCGCGCCGAGAGCGGCAGCAGCAGGGGTCCGGCCGGGCTGGCGGCGGCGCCCCGCGCGTCGTCCGGCTCCTCACCGTCCGCGCCGGCGAGGCCCGAGCCGGCCTCCTCGATCACCATGTGCGCGTTGGTGCCGCTGGCGCCGAAGGAGGAGACTCCGATCCGCCTCGGCCTGCCGTTGGCGGGCCAGGGGCGCTCCTCGGCGAGCAGCTCGATCCGCCCGCTGTCCCACTCGACCTTGCTGGTCGGATCCTCGGCGTGCAGCGAGCGCGGCAGCGTCCCCTCGCGCATCGCCATCACGGCCTTGATCACGCCGGCCGCCCCCGCCGCCGCCTGGCTGTGGCCGATGTTGGACTTGACCGAGCCGAGCAGCAAGGGCTGCTCGCGCTCCTGGCCGTAGGTGGCGAGCAGGGCACCGGCCTCGATCGGGTCGCCCAGCTCGGTGCCGGTGCCGTGGGCCTCGACCGCGTCGACCTCGGCCGCGGTGAGCCCGGCGACCGCCAGGGCGCGGCGGATCACCCGTTCCTGCGAGGGGCCGTTGGGGGCCGTGAACCCATTCGAGGCGCCGTCCTGGTTGACCGCCGAGCCGCGGATCGTGGCCAGCACCGGATGGCCGTTCGCCTCGGCCACCGAGAGCCGCTCGAGCAGGACCACGCCGGTCCCCTCGGCGATCGCGGTGCCGTCGGCACGCTCGGAGAAAGGCTTGCAACGCCCGTCGGGGGCAAGCGCCCGCTGGGCGCTGAAGAGGACGAATATGGAGGGGGTGGAGAGCACGGTCACGCCGCCCGCCAGAGCCAGGTCGCACTCGCCTGCACGCAGCGCCTGGCCGGCCAGGTGCATCGCCACCAGCGAGGAGGAGCAGGCGGTGTCGACGGTGATCGCCGGACCCTCGAAGCCGAACGTGTAGGCGACCCGTCCCGAGACCCCGCTGGAGGTCATTCCCGGCCCGGTGCCGTGGTCGCTGACCCCGTAGTCCTGGTACATCACACCGGCGAAGACCCCCGTGTCGGTGCCCTGCAGCGTCCGCGGATCGATGCCGCCGTCCTCCAGCGCCTCCCAGCACGATTCGAGCAGCGAGCGCTCCTGCGGGTCCATCGCCAGCGCCTCGCGCGGGCTGATGCCGAAGAAGCCGGGATCGAAGAGGGGCGCGTCGTGGACGAAACCGCCAGCGTGCACGTAGCTGCCCCCGGGGCGGTCGGCGCCGTTCTGGCGCAGCCGCTCGAGGTCCCAGCCGCGGTCCTCGGGGAACTCCGAGATCGCCTGCCCGCCCTCGGCGAGCAGGCTCCACAGCCGCTGCGGGGAATCGGCGCCGCCGGGGTAGCGACAGGCCATGCCTACGATCGCGATCGGCTCCTCGCTCGCCGCCGGCCGGACTGCGGGAGACGGACCGGGCACGGCGGAAGCCGCGCCCCCCGCCTGCTCGGCGAGATGCCGGGCCAGACTCAGCGGCGTCGGGTAGTCGAAGACGATCGTCTGCGGCAGGCGCAGGCCGCTGGCGGCGACCAACCGGTTGCGCAGCTCGACCGCGCCGAGCGAGTCGAAGCCGAGCTCCTTGAAGGCGGTGTCGGGATCGATCTCCACGGCGGCGGCGAGCCCGAGCACGGCGGCGGCGTGCTCGCAGACGAGATCGAGCACGCGCTGCTGGCGCTCCTCCGCGGCGAGACCGGCCAGGCTCTCGGCCAGCGAGCCGCGGCTGACCGGGCGCGCCCTCACCATGCCCCGCAGCGGCGGCGGCAGGGTCCCGGCGGCGGCGCGCGCGCGCAGGACGGAGTCGTCGAAGGCGGCCGGCACGAGTTGGGCGTCGCCCGTCTCGAGGGCGGCGTCGAGCAGGGCCAGAGCCTGCTCGGGCTCCATCGGCACCAGGCCGAGCCGCTGGCGAATCTGCTCGACCGCCCGCAACATCTCCTCCTCGTCGCGGTCACCGGCGAGCATCGCGCTGAGCTGGCCCCAGCCGCCCCAGGCGAGCGAGACCCCGGCCAGGCCGGCCGCCCGGCGGTGGGCGGCGAGCGCGTCGAGGAAGGCGTTGGCGGCAGCGTAGCTGGCCTGGCCGGGGCTGCCAAGCACCCCCATCACCGAGGAGTAGAGGACGAAATGGCTGAGCTCCAGGCCCGCGGTCAGCTCATGCAGGTGCCAAGCGGCGGCTGCCTTCGGCGCCAGCGCCCGGTGCAGCGACTCGGGGGTCTGCGAGGTCAGCGTCCCATCGGCCAGCGCGCCCGCGGTGTGGAAGACGGCGCCCAGCGGATGCTCGGCGGGGATCGAGTCGAGCAGACGGGCGAGCGACTCACGCTCGGACACGTCGCAGGCGGCGATCTCGACCGCCGCCCCGAGCGCCTCGAGCGAGTCGCGCAGCTCGGCGGCGCCGGCCGCTGCCTCGCCGCTGCGGCTGACGAGCAGCAGATGACGGGCGCCGCGCTCGGCGACCAGGTGCCGGGCGAGGAGCGTGCCGAGGCCGCCGGTGCCGCCGGTTATCAAGACCGTGCGCTCGGGGTCGAGCGGCTCGGCGACGGCCTCGACCCGCGTCCCGGCCCGCTCCAGGCGCGGCGCCAGCAGGCGGCCCTCGCGCAGCGCGAGGACGGGCTCATCCGCCGCTGTCGCGAGCGCGCCCTGCAGGGCAGCCCGCGAGAGATCCGAGCAGTCGCTGTCGAGCAGGGCGAAGCGCCCCGGCTGCTCGGCGCTCGCCGCCCGAACCAGACCGGCGAGCGCCCCGGCAGCCGGCTCGGCGTCCTCTTCCGCGCCAACCGCCAGCGCCCCCCGGGTCAGCACCACGAGAGGCGACTCGGGGGCGGGCTCCTGCGCCAGGCGCTCCTGCATCCGGGCGAGCACCCGGGCCCCGAGCTCCTCGGCCGCCGCCGCCCGGTCGTCGGCGACCGCCTCGTCGCTCAGGTCCTCGAGCGCCGGGGGCTCCCCCTCTTCGCCTGCATCTGCCGTGATGGGGAGCTCGCGCCAGGCAAGCCCGTACAGCGCCCGATGGGCGCCGGCCGCGGCGCTCAGCCGCGCCGCCTCGATCGGTCGCATGACGAGGGAGCCGACGCCGAGCACGGGCTCGCCCCGCTCGTCGCAGATCGCCAGCTCCGCCCCGTCCTCGCCGGTCAGGATCGCCACTCGCAGCGACCGCTGGCCACTCGCCCGCAGGCGCACGGCGCGCCAGGCGAAGGGCAACGGCAGCCTGCCGGCCTCCTCGCCCTCCAGGGCGAGCTGGATCGCCGCGTGACCCGCGGCGTCGAGCAGCGCCGGGTGCAGGGCGAAGCGCCCGGCCTCCCCGGCGATCTCGTCCGGGGCCGCGACCTCGGCATAGAGGCGATCGCCGCCGCGCCAGGCACCGGTCAGGCCCTGGAACGCCGGGCCGTATTCGACCCCGCGCCGCTCGAGCTCGGCATAGAGGTCACCGACGTCGAGTGGCTGCGCCCCGGGCGGCGGCCAGTCCCCGCCCGCCAGATCGGCGAGCCGGGCGTCGGCCTGCGCCGTCGCCGGCGAAGGCGCGGCGAAGGAGCCGCCGGCGTGCCGCTCCCAGCCGGACGAGTGCGCGACGCCGGTGGGCTCGGGGCGCGCATGGATCTCGAAGGCCCTCCTGCCCTCCTGGTCGGCGTCGCCGACCGTGATCCTGAGATGCACGGCTCCCTGCTCGGGCAGCACCAGGGGCGCTTCGATCGCCAGCTCGTCGACCTCGTCCAGGTCGAGCTCGCCGCCGGCGCGAAGCGCCAGCTCGAGGAAGCCCGTGCCGGGCAGCAGCACGGTGCCGAACGCGGCGTGGTCGGCCAGCCAGGGATGGGTCTCGAGCGAGACGCGCCCGGTCAGGACCGTTCCGCCGCCGTCGGCCTCGGGCGCCTCGAGCAGGGAGCCGAGCAGCGGGTGCTCGGCGGGGCTCTGGCCGATCGCCCGCGGGTCGGCGGCCCCCTCGTTCGCCGCCAGCCACAGACGGCGGCGCTGGAACGGGTAGGTGGGCAGGCGGACGAGCCCGCCGGCGCCGATCACCCTCTCCCAGGCGAGCGGCACGCCGGCGGCGTGCGCCTCGGCGAGGGCGAGGGCGAAGCGCCGCGGACCGCCCTCGTCGCGGCGCAGGGTGCCCAGCACCGCGGCGCTCGCGCCCTCTGCGACCGCTTCGGCCGTCTCCTGCATCGCCGGCAGCAGCACCGGGTGCGCGCTGACCTCGATCAGCGTCGTGCGCGCCTCCCCGAGCAGGGCGCGGACGACCTGCTCGAAGCGGACCGGCAGGCGCGCGTTGCGGTACCAGTAGGCGGCGTCCAGCTCGGCGGTGTCGAGCGGCTCGCCGGTCACGGTCGAGTGAAAGGCCACCTCGCCGCTGCGCGGCTCGAGCGGGGCCAGTGCCTCGAGCAGCTCCTCGCGGATCACCTCGATGTGGACCGAGTGCGTGGCCGAGACCGCCCCCGGTATGTCGCGCGCCCTGATCCCCCGCTCCTCGCAGGCCGCGAGCATCCGGTCGAGCGTCTCGCGGTCGCCGGCCAACGCCGCCGAGGTCGGTCCGTTCACGGCGGCAATCTCGATCCGTCCCTCCCACTCGGAGACCAGGTCCTCGAGCTCGGCGACCGGATGCGTGATCGAGACCAGGCCGCTGCGGCCCGAGCGCTCGGCGATCATCCGGCTGCGCAGGGCGACTACCCGCGCCGCGTCGGCGAGCGAGAGGCCGCCGGCGACGCAGGCGGCGGCGATCTCGCCCTGCGAGTGGCCGACGACCGCCACCGGCTCCACGCCGCAGGCGCGCCACAGCGCGGCCAGCGAAACCATGGTCGAGAAGATCACCGGCTGCACGACCTCGATCCCATCCAGCGCCGGCGCACCCTCCTCCTGCCTGACGACGTCCTCAACCGACCAACCGGTGAACGGCCGCAGCGCCTCGCTGCACTCGCGCATGCGCTCGGCGAACACGGTTGAGCTGGCCAGCAGCTCGCGCCCCATCCCCGGCCACTGCGCGCCGTGTCCGGAGAAGACGAATACGGCCCGGGAGGCCGACGCCGCCCGCCCGGCAGCGGTCGAGCGACTGGCCCCACCGCCGCCCAGGGCGCGGAGCTCGGCGACCGCCTCGGCCTCATCCTCGGCGACCAGCACGGCGCGGTGCTCGAAAGTCGTCTTGTGCCCGGCCAGCGAGGTGGCGACGTCCGCCAGCTCGAGGCCCCGCTTCTCGATCTCGGCGGCCAGCTGCGTCGCCGCCTCCGCCAGCGCCGGCTCGGTCTTGGCCGAGAGCGGCAGCAGCAGGGGTGGGCCTGCCCAGGCGGGAGCCGGCTCGGGTGCGGCCGGGCGACTCCGCGACTCCGCCGCCGGAGCCTGCTCGAGAACGAGGTGGGCGTTGGTGCCGGTCGCCCCAAATGAGGAGACGCCGATGCGCCGCGGGTGCTCGGAGGCCGGCCACGGCCTGGCCTCCACCAGCAGCTCTATCGCGCCGCTCGACCAGTCGATCGCGGCCGAGGGGGAGTCGACGTGAAGCGTCTTCGGCAGCAGGCCGGCCCGCAGAGCCAAGACCGACTTGATCACGCCGGCGACCCCGGCGGCGGCCTGGGCGTGACCGATGTTCGACTTCCCCGACCCCAGCCACAGGGGCCGGCCCTCGCGGCGCTCGGCGCCGTAGGCGGCGAGCAGGGCGCCGACCTCGACCGGATCGCCGAGCGCGGTGCCGGTGCCGTGCCCCTCGACGGCGTCCACCTCGGCGGGCTCCAGCCCCGCGTCCTCCAGCGCCCGCCGGATCACCGCCTCCTGCGAAGGACCGTTCGGGGCGGTGAGCCCGTTCGAGGCGCCGTCCTGGTTGACTGCCGAGCCGCGCACCGTCGCCAGCACCGGGTGGCCGTGGCGTTCGGCGTCGGAGAGCCGCTCGAGCAACAGCATCCCGACGCCCTCGGAGAAGCCGATGCCGTCGGCGCCGTCGGCGTAGGCCTTGCAGCGACCGTCGGGCGCCAGCGCCCGCTGGCCGCTGAACTGGATGAAGACCGAGGGCGTCGAGTAGACGGTGGCGCCGCCGGCGAGAGCCAGGGAGCACTCGCCGCGGCGCAGGGCGCGAACCGCGAGGTGGAGCGCGACCAGCGAGGAGGAGCAGGCGGTGTCGACGCTCAGCGACGGCCCCTCGAGTCCGAGGACGTAGGAGATGCGGCCCGAGGCGAGGCTGCTGCTGCCGCCCGTGGGAAGGTACGCGGCCCGCTCTTCAGCCGGGCTCAGACCCCAGCCGTAGTCGTGGTACATCGCGCCGGTGAAGACACCGGCCTCGCCGCCGCGCAGTTCGGCCGGCCTGATTCCTGCGTCTTCGAGCGCCTCCCACGCGGTTTCCAGCAGGAGCCTCTGCTGTGGATCCATGCAGAGCGCCTCGCGCGGCGAGATGCCGAAGAAGTCGGGGTCGAATCCAGTCGCGTCGTCGAGGAACCCGCCCTGATCGGTGGCCGAGACGCCGAAGCGCTCGGAGCCGGGCTCGCAGAGGCGCTCGAGGTCCCAGCCGCGGTCGGTGGGGAAGCCGCCGACCGCGTCGCGCCCGGCGGCTAGCAGGTCCCAGAGCGCCGCCGGGGAGCTCGCCCCGCCCGGATAGCGACAGGCCATGCCGACGATCGCGACCGGCTCGCTCGCCGCCTCACGCAGGCGCCGGTTCTGGTCGCGCAGTCGCTCGGCCTCCTTGACCGAGACGCGCAGCGCCTCCTCGAGACGATCCCGGGCGGGGCTCACCCGCGCACCTCGGTCCCCGCCTCGGGCCCGGCCGGGCCCAGCGTCTCGCGCACCAGCTCATCGATGTCCATCTCGTCTATCCGCCGCTCGAGCTCGGCATCCCCAATCGAGTCGGCTGCGTCGTCACCATCGCCGCCGATCCCGGCAGCAGTAATGAGGAAACCGGCCAGCGCCGCCGGCGAGGGGTAGTCGAAGGCGAGGGTCGGGGGCAGGTCGAGGCCGGTGGCGACGCCCAGGCGGTTGCGCAGCTCGACCGCCGCCAGCGAGTCGAAGCCGAGATCCTTGAAGGCGGCGTCGGGGTCGATCGACTCTGCCGACGCGTGGCCGAGGACGGCGGCTATCTCGGCGCTGACGAGGTCGAGAGCGGCCGCCTGCAGCGCCTCGCCGCTGAGCCCGGCGAGGCGCTCGGCGAGCGAGGCGCGCCGCGGCTCGGCGGCAAGGGGGAACAGGCCCCGGAGCACGGCCGGCAGGTTCCCGGCGCTGGCCCGCGAGCGCAGCGAGTGCCGGTCGAGCTCGGCGGGGACCAGCAGCGGCTCGGGACGGCCGAGCGCCAGGTCGAGCAGCTCGAGCCCCCGCTCGGTCTCGATCGGCTCGAGCCCGAGCCGGGCGCGGATCTGGCTCGCCAGGCGCTCGGCCTCGGGCGAGCCGGCGACCAGCTCGATCGCGTCGCTCTCCCGCTCCCACGCCCCCCAGGCCAGCGACGCGCCGGCCAGGCCTTCGGCCCGGCGGAACGAGGCGAGCGCGTCGAGGAATGCGTTGGCGGTGGCGTAGCTGGCCTGGGCGGCGCCGCCGAGGATGCCGGCCGCCGAGGAGAAGCAGACGAAGTGGGAGAGCTCGAGCCCGGCGGTCAGCTCGTGCAGGTGCCAGGCGGCGTCGAGCTTGGGCCGCAACACCCGCTGCAGGCGCTGCGGGTCGAGCGAGGCGAGGACGCCGTCGTCGAGGATCGCCGCCAGGTGGAAGACGGCCCCCAGCGGGCGCTCGGCCGGAACCGAGCCGAGCAGCTCCTCCAGCCGATCCCGCTCGCCGACGTCGCAGGCTGCGAACCGCACCTCGGCCCCGAGCGCCTCGAGCTCGGCGCGCAGCTCCTCGACCCCTGCCGCTCGCTCGCCGCGACGGCTGGCCAGCAGCAGGTGGCGGGCGCCGTGGTGCTCGACCAGCCGGCGGCAGACCAGCGGCCCGAGGCCGCCGGCGGCGCCGGTGACCAGCACCGTGCGGCGGGAGTCGATCCCGTCCGTCCCGGCCCCGGCCCGATCCGGCACCCGGCGCAGGCGAGGTACGAGCGGCGTTCCCCCGCGCAAGGCGAGCTGGGGCTCCTCGGCAGTGCTCGCCAGAGCGGCGGGCAGGGCGGCGAGCGAGGCGGGCTCGCGGTCGACGTCGACCGCGGCGAAGCGGCCGGGGTGCTCGGCGGCGGCGCTGCGCAGCAGGCCCCAGAGCGGCGCCGTGATGAGGTTGGGCCGCTCTTCGGCGGTGGCGACAGCGCCTTCGGTCAGCAGGCAGAGGCGCGCCCCGGCCAACTCCCCGGCCGCTGCCCACTCCTGCGCGATCCGCAGCAGCTCGGCGGCGCCGGCATGCGCGGCCGACGGCAGCTGCCCCTCGCCGAGGCCGTCGCCGTCGACGAGGACCACCTGCGGCGGAGGCGATCCCGCGGCAATCGCGCTCAGCAGGGACTCGAGGTCGGCGTGGCGCTCGGCCTCGATCCCGGCCCCGCCCTCGCCGAGGATCGCCAGGCCCGCGCTCGCGGCAACCGGGGCGGCGACCTCCTCCCAGCCGACCTCGTACAGCGACGGCGGGCGCCGGCCCGCCGCCCTGAGGACGTCCGGATCCACCGGCCGGGCCGCCATCTGCCCGACGCCGAGCAGCGGTGCACCGTCGGCGGCGGCGAGGCTCAGCCTCGCGCCGCCGTCGGCGGCAGGCCCGATCCGCACCCGCAGGGAAGAGGCGCCGGGCCGGTGGATCTGGACGTCGCGCCAGGCGAAGGGGATCGTCGGCCCGCCACCGGAGTCCGTGTCCGCGGCGCGCAGGCCGTCCTCGATCGCCGCGTGCCCCGCCGCGTCGAAGAGCGCCGGGTGCAGCAAATAGGAGCCCGCCTCGGTGCCCTGGGCGGCGGGAAGGGAGACCTCGGCGCAGATCTCCTCGCCCACCCGCCAGGCGGCGCGCAGGCCCCGGAAGGCGGGGCCGTAGTCGAAGCCCGCATCGGCGAGGCGCTCGTAGAGGTCTGAGACCTCGAGCGGCTCGGCGCCCTCGGGGGGCCACTGGGTCAGGGGCTCGGGGGCGGGCAGGGGCTCGGGGGCGAGGGCGCCGGCGGCGTTTTGGACCCACTCGGCCTCGGGCTCTGCGGCGGGGCGGGAGTGGATCTCGATCCGGCGGGTGCCCTGCTCCTCTGGGGCCGCGGCGGTGAGCTGGACCGCGACCCTGCCCGTCTCGGGGACCACCAGCGGCGCGGTCAGGGTGAGCTCTGCCAGGGCCCCGGCGCCGAGGCGCTGGGCGGCGGCCAGGGCGATCTCGACCAGGGCGGTGCCCGGCGCGATCACGGTGGCGGCGACGGCGTGGTCTGCCAACCAGGGCTGGGCGGCGAGCGAGAGCGAGCCGGTCATCGTCAGCTCCCCCCCGGGCCCCTCGATCGCCGCCCCCACCAGCGGGTGCCCGGTGGCCTGCTGGCCCAGGGCGGCGGGGTCTGATCCCGGCGAGGGGGCGAGCCAGTAGCGGCTCCTTTGGAAGGGGTAGGTGGGCAGCTCGACGACACCCGCGCCGGCGCCCTCGAAGTGGCGCTGCCAATCGACCTCGATCCCGGCGCAGTGGGCGGTGGCATGGGCGAGGGCGAGGGTGTGGGCCTCCTCTTTGCCCTCGCGCAGGGTGGGTGCCAGGGCTACCTCCTCGCCCAGGGTGGCGGCGGCCATCGGGCAAAGGGCCGGGGAGGGGCCGAGCTCCAGGCAGGCGGCGGCGCCCTGGGAGGCGAGGGCGGTGAGCGAGTCGGCGAAGCGCACCGGGGCGCGGGCGTGGTGGGCCCAGTAGGAGGGCTCGGCGGCGCGCTGGAGGCTGAGCGGCTGGGCGTCGAGGTTGGAGATCACCGTGGTGTGGGGCTCTGACCAAGACAGCGAGGCGGCAACCTCTTCGAGCGGGGCGAGGATCGGCTCGACCAGCGGCGAGTGGAAGGCGTGGGAGACCTCGAGGCGCTTGGTCTTGTGGCCGCGAGAGGCGAAGTCCTCGGCCAACTCGAGCGCCGCCTGCTCTTGGCCTGAGACCACGACCGCGGCGGGGCCGTTGAGGGCGGCCAGGGAGAGCTCTTGCTCTTTGCCCGCCAGGGCCTCGGCGACCTCGGCCTCGGTGGCGGCGATCGCGAACATCGCCCCGCCGGCGGGCAGCTCTGACATCAGCGCCCCGCGGGCGGCCACCAGCTTGGCGGCGTCGGGGAGGGAGAGCATCCCGGCCAGGTGGGCGGCGGCGATCTCGCCGACCGAGTGCCCGCAGAGCAGGTCGGGCTCCAGGCCCATCTCCCCCAGCTGGGCGTGCAGGGCGACCCCGGTCGCAAACAGGGCCGGCTGGGCGTAGGCGGTGTCGGCCAGGGGCTCGGGGTCGGTGGCGAAGAGGACGTCGGCGAGGGGGCGCTCGAGGTGGGGGTCCAGAGCGGCAAAGGCCTCCTCCAGGGCCTCGCGGAAGGCGGGGTGGGACTCATATAGCTCCCTGCCCGCGCCGGGGCGCTGGGCGCCCTGGCCGGAGAGCAGGTAGGCGAGGCGGGCGCCGGGGGCGGCCCTGCCGCCCGCCGCGCCCGGCGCCGCCTCGCCCTGCCCGAGGGCGTCCAGTCCCCCGAGCAGCTCCTCCCGCTGCGTGGCCACCACGGCCGCCCGATGCTCGAAGGCGGTGCGGGCCCTGGCGAGGGAGAAGGCTGTGTCAGCGAGGCTCTGGTCGGGGCGGGAGCGCAGCTGGGCGGCGAGGTTGGATGCCTGCTCGGCGAGGGCGGCCTCGTCTTTGGCAGAGAGGACGAAGGGCAGGGGGCGCTCGGGCTCGGCGGGGGCCTCGGCGGGCTCGGGCTCGGGGCCGGCCTCCAAGATCAGGTGGGCGTTGGTGCCCGAGATGCCGAAGGAGGAGACGCCGGCGCGGCGCGGGCGCTCGGTCTCTTGCTCCCAGGGGCGCTGCTCGCTCAAGAGCTCGATCTCCCCCGCCTCCCACTCGACCTTGGCGGAGGGCTCATCGACGTGGAGGGTCTTGGGCATGGTGGCGTTTTGCATCGCCAGCACCGCCTTGATCACCCCACCGACGCCGGCCGCCGCCTGGGCGTGGCCGATGTTGGACTTCAGCGAGCCGAGGTAGAGGGGCCTCTCGCGGTCTTGGCCGTAGGTGGCGAGCAGGGCGCCGGCCTCGATCGGGTCCCCCAGGGCGGTGCCGGTGCCGTGGGCCTCGACCAGGTCGACCTCAGAGGGGGCGAGGCCGGCGTTGGCCAGGGCCTGGCGGATGACGCGCTCCTGGGCGGGGCCGTTGGGGGCGGTGAGGCCGTTGGAGGCGCCGTCCTGGTTGACCGCGGAGCCGCGGATCGTGGCGAGGACGGGGTGGCCGTTTCGCTCGGCGTCGGAGAGGCGCTCCAAGACGAGCACGCCAGCGCCCTCGGCCCAGCCGACCCCGTCGGCGGCCTCGGCGAAGGACTTGCAGCGCCCGTCGGGGGCGAGGCCGCGCTGGCGGCTCATCTCGGTGAAGACGCCGGGCAGGGACATCGCCGTCGCCCCGCCCGCCAGCGCCAGCTCGCACTCCCCCGCCCGCAGCGCCCCCGCCGCCAGGTGCATCGCCACCAGCGAGGAGGAGCAGGCGGTGTCGACGGTGATCGCCGGCCCCTCGAGGCCGAGCGCGTAGGAGATGCGGCCGGAGGCGACGCTGGCGGCGGTCCCGGAGGCGAAGTAACCCTCCAGGTCCTCGGTCCCGGCGAGCGTGCGGGTGGCGTAGTCGTGGTACATCACCCCCGCGAACACCCCGACCGGCTCCCCCCGCAGCCCCACGGGGTCGACCCCGGCGCCCTCCAGCGCCTCCCAGGAGGTTTCCAGCAGCAGCCGCTGCTGGGGGTCCATCGCCAGCGCCTCGCGCGGGGCGATGCCGAAGAAGCCGGCGTCAAAGCCGGCGGCGTCGGCGAGGAAGCCGCCCTCGCGCGCGTAGGAGGTGCCGGGGTGGTCGGGGTCGGGGTCATAGAGGCGCTCGAGGTCCCAGCCGCGGTCGGCGGGGAAGGGCGAGATCGCGTCGCGGCCCTCGGCGATCAGCTGCCAGAGGCCGGCCGGCGAGTCGACCCCGCCGGGGAAGCGGCAGGCCATGCCGAGGATCGCGATCGGCTCATGGCGCAAGGCGTGCAGGCGCCGCCGCTCTTCGGCCAGCTCGACGCTGAGCCGGCGCAGGTACTCGCGCAGCTGGGCCTCGTCAGCCATCGCCCCCACCCCCCACCTGGGCGTCGATCAGCTCGAGCAGCTCCTCGTCGCTGGCGCTGCGCAGGCGCTCCGGATCGGAATCGTCTCCGGCACCGGTCCCACCCTCGAGGTCGGCCGCCAGGGCCCGCAGACGGACCGCGATCCGGGTCCGCTCGCCACCCGGCCCGCTCGTCGCCAGGGCGCGAACCAACTGCTCCAGCGCGATACCGGCCTCCTCGTCGCCTCCCCCGCCATCCAGCTCCGCCAGCAGCCACTCCGCCACCGCCGCCGGAGTCGGGTAGTCGAAGACCGCCGTCGCCGCCAGGCGCAGGCCGGTGGTCGCCGCCAGGCGGTTGCGCAGCTCGACCGCCGCGAGCGAGTCGAAGCCGAGGTCCTTGAAGGGGCGCTCGGGGTCGACCTGAGCGGCGGAGTCGTGGCCGAGCACGGCGGCGACCTCGGCGCGGACCAGGTCGAGCACGATCGGCAGCCGCTCGCCCTCGGGCGCCCGCGCGAGGCGCCGGGAGAGGACAGCGGCGTCGGCGCCGTCCCGCCGCCGCGGATGCCGCACCAAGCCGCTGAGCAGGGGGGGCAGCAGGCCGGCGCCGGCCTGCGCACGCAGCGCCGCGCGGTCCAGGCCGACGGCCAGCACTTGGGCGCGACCCCCGGCCAGGGCGCGGTCGAACAGCTCCATCCCGCGCTCGTCGCCGAGCGCCACGATCCCCGAGCGGGCGAGGCGGGCACGGTCGGCCTCTGAGAGCTCGGCGGTCATCGCGCTCTCGCGCTGCCAAAGCCCCCAGGCGATCGAGGTGGCCGGCAGCCCTTCTCCGCGGCGCGCCTCGCAGAGCGCGTCGAGGTAGGCGTTGGCGGCGGCGTAGGCGCCCTGGCCGGGGCTGCCGATCGCCCCGGCGGCCGAGGAGAAGCAGACGAAGTGGGAGAGGTCGGCCTCGCGGGTCAGCTCGTGCAGGTGGGCGGCGGCCGTGGCCTTGGGGGCGAAGGCGCGGCGCAGGTGCTCGGGCTCGATCGCCTCCAGGGTGGCGTCGCCGAGGGCGCCGGCGGCGTGGAAGACGGCGCCCAGGGGGTGCTCGGCCGGGATCGAGTCCAAGAGCTCTTGCAGCTGGGCGCGGTCGGCGACGTCGCAGGCGGCGATCCGCACCTCGGCGCCGTGCTCTTGCAGGCGGGCGGCCAGCTCCCCTGCGCCGGGGGCCTCCATCCCCGAGCGGCTCGCCAGCAGCAGGTGGCGGGCGCCGTGGGCGCGGGTCAGGTGCTCGGCCACCAGCGAGCCGAGGCCGCCGGTGGCGCCGGTGATCAGGACCGTGCGCTCGGGGTCGAGGGGGCGGGCGGCGGCCTCCGCCACTGCCTTTGCCTCCCCCGCCCGCGCCACCAGCGCCTCGCCACCGCGCAGGGCGAACTGCGGCTCGGTGGAGGAGAGGCAGGCATCGAGGGCGACCCCCGATGCCTCGCTGGCGTCGGCGTCGATCAGCACGATGCGGCCGGGGTGCTCGGCCTGGGCGGAGCGCACCAGGCCCCAGGCCGCGGCCAGGGCGGGGTCGGGGGACTCGCCGGGGCGGGCGGCAACCGCGCCGCGGGTGAGAATCGCCAAGCGCTGATCGGGCTCGGCGCCGGCCAGCCACTCGCGCACCAGCTCCAGCGCCTCGGCGGTCGCCGCCGCGGGGTCTCCGTCAAGGGCGGTGAGCTCACGCAGCTCGGCCCCGGGCGCCTCCTCGGCCTCGCCCGGCGGCACCCACTCGATCTCCAGCAGGCCCTCGCCCGGGCGGCGGGCGGCGCCGAGCTGGGCGGGGTCCACGGGGCGGGTGGCGAGCGAGCCGAGGCGGGCGATGGGGACACCCTGGGAATCGAAGAGCGAGAGCGAGCCCGCGCCGTCCAGGACGACCCGGGCCTCGGTCGCCCCCACTCCCCAGATCGCCAGATCCTCCCAGGCGAAGGGCAGCGCCAGCTCGATCTGCTCGCCGGCCAGCGCCCCGGCGTGCAGGGCCGCGTCGAAGAGCGCCGGGTGCAGCAAATAGGAGCCGGCCTCGGTGCCCTGGGCGGCGGGAAGGGAGACCTCGGCGCAGATCTCCTCGCCCACCCGCCAGGCGGCGCGCAGGCCCCGGAAGGCGGGGCCGTAGTCGAAGCCGGCATCGGCGAGGCGCTCGTAGAGATCGGAGACCTCGAGCGGCTCGGCGCCCTCGGGGGGCCACTGGGTCAGGGGCTCGGGGGCGGGCAGGGGCTCGGGGGCGAGGGCGCCGGCGGCGTTTTGGACCCACTCGGCCTCGGGCTCTGCGGCGGGGCGGGAGTGGATCTCGATCCGGCGGGTGCCCTGCTCCTCTGGGGCCGCGGCGGTGAGCTGGACCGCGACCCTGCCCGTCTCGGGGACCACCAGCGGCGCGGTCAGGGTGAGCTCTGCCAGGGCCCCGGCGCCGAGGCGCTGGGCGGCGGCGAGGGCGATCTCGACCAGGGCGGTGCCCGGCGCGATCACGGTGGCGGCGACGGCGTGGTCTGCCAGCCAGGGCTGGGCGGCGAGCGAGAGCGAGCCGGTCATCGTCAACTCCCCCCCGGGCCCCTCGATCGCCGCCCCCACCAGCGGGTGGCCGGTGGCCTGCTGGCCCAGGGCGGCGGGGTCTGATCCCGACGAAGGGGCGAGCCAGTAGCGGCTCCTTTGGAAGGGGTAGGTGGGCAGCGGAGCCCGCTTGGCGCCGCTGCCCTCGAAGGCCCGCTGCCAATCGACCTGGACACCAGCGCAGTGGGCGGTGGCGAGGGCGAGGGCGAGGGTGTGGGCCTCCTCTTTGCCCTCGCGCAGGGCGGGCGCCAGGGCTACCTCCTCGCCCAGGGTGGCGGCGGCCATCGGGCAAAGGGCCGGGGAGGGGCCGAGCTCCAGGTAGGCGGCGGCGCCCTGGGAGGCGAGGGCGGTGAGCGAGTCGGCGAAGCGCACCGGGGCGCGGGCGTGGTGGGCCCAGTAGGAGGGCTCGGCGGCGCGCTGGAGGCTGAGCGGCTGGGCGTCGAGGTTGGAGATCACCGTGGTGTGGGGCTCTGACCAAGACAGCGAGGCGGCGACCTGGGAGAGCTGGTCGAGGATCGGCTCGACCAGCGGCGAGTGGAAGGCGTGGGAGACCTCGAGGCGCTTGGTCTTGTGGCCGCGGGAGGCGAAGTCCTGCGCCAGCTCGATCGCCGCCTGCTCTTGGCCTGAGACCACGACCGCGGCGGGGCCGTTGAGGGCGGCCAGGGAGAGCTCTTGCTCTTTGCCCGCCAGGGCCTCGGCGGCCTCGGCCTCGGTGGCGGCGATCGCGAACATCGCCCCGCCGGCGGGCAGCTCTGACATCAGCGCCCCGCGGGCGCAGACGAGCTTGGCGGCGTCGGGGAGGGAGAGCATCCCGGCCAGGTGGGCGGCGGCGACCTCGCCGACTGAGTGCCCGCAGAGCAGGTCGGGCTCCAGGCCGATCTCCCCCAGCTGGGCGTGCAGGGCGACCCCGGTCGCAAACAGGGCCGGCTGGGCGTAGGCGGTGTCGGCCAGGGGCTCGGGGTCGGTGGCGAAGAGGACGTCGGCGAGGGGGCGCTCGAGGTGGGGGTCCAGAGCGCCAAAGGCCTCCTCCAGGGCCGCGCGGAAGGCGGGGTGGGACTCATATAGCTCCCTGCCCGCGCCGGGGCGCTGGGCGCCCTGGCCGGAGAGCAGGTAGGCGAGGCGGGCGCCGGGGGCGGCCCTGCCGCCCGCCGCGCTCGGCGCCGCCTCGCCCTGCCCGAGGGCGTCCAGTCCCCCGAGCAGCTCCTCCCGCTGCGTGGCCACCACGGCCGCCCGATGCTCGAAGGCGGTGCGGGCCCTGGCGAGGGAGAAGGCTGTGTCAGCGAGGCTCTGGTCGGGGCGGGAGCGCAGCTGGGCGGCGAGGTTGGATGCCTGCTCGGCGAGGGCGGCCTCGTCTTTGGCGGAGAGGACGAAGGGCAGGGGGCGCTCGGGCTCGGCGGGGGCCTCGCTGGGCTCGGGCTCGGGGCCGGCCTCCAAGATCAGGTGGGCGTTGGTGCCCGAGATGCCGAAGGAGGAGACGCCGGCGCGGCGCGGGCGCTCGGTCTCTTGCTCCCAGGGGCGCTGTTCGCTCAAGAGCTCGATCTCCCCCGCCTCCCACTCGACCTTGGCAGAGGGTGCATCGACGTGGAGGGTCTTGGGCATGGTGGCGTTTTGCATCGCCAGCACCGCCTTGATCACCCCTCCCACCCCGGCCGCTGCCTGGGCGTGGCCGATGTTCGACTTCAGCGAGCCGAGGTAGAGGGGCCTCTCGCGGTCTTGGCCGTAGGTGGCGAGCAGGGCGCCGGCCTCGATCGGGTCCCCCAGGGCGGTGCCGGTGCCGTGGGCCTCGACCAGGTCGACCTCAGAGGGGGCGAGGCCGGCGTTGGCCAGGGCCTGGCGGATGACGCGCTCCTGGGCGGGGCCGTTGGGGGCGGTGAGGCCGTTGGAGGCGCCGTCCTGGTTGACCGCCGAGCCGCGGATCGTGGCGAGGACGGGGTGGCCGTTGCGCTCGGCGTCGGAGAGGCGCTCCAAGACGAGCACGCCGGCGCCCTCGGCGAAGCCGGTGCCGTCGGCGGCCTCGGCGAAGGCGCGGCAGCGCCCGTCGGCGGAGAGCGCCCGCTGGCGGCTCATCTCGACGAAGATCTCCGGCACGCCGAAGACAGCCGCCCCGCCCGCCAGCGCCAGCTCGCACTCCCCCGCCCGCAGCGCCCCCGCCGCCAGGTGCATCGCCACCAGCGAGGAGGAGCAGGCGGTGTCGACGGTGATCGCCGGCCCCTCGAGGCCGAGCGCGTAGGAGATGCGGCCGGAGGCGACGCTGGCGATCCCCCCCGTCAGCCGGTAGCCGCCCACCCCCAGCTCCAGCGCCGAGGAGCCCGACGCGCGAGGTGCCGCGCTCACCCCCGCGAACACCCCCACCGGCTCGCCGCGCAGCCCCACGGGGTCGACCCCGGCGCCCTCCAGCGCCTCCCACGATGCTTCCAGCAGCAGCCGCTGCTGGGGGTCCATCGCCAGCGCCTCGCGCGGGGCGATGCCGAAGAAGCCGGCGTCGAAGCCGGCGGCGTCGGCGAGGAAGCCGCCCTCGCGCGCGTAGGAGGTGCCGGGGTGGTCGGGGTCGGGGTCATAGAGGCGCTCGAGGTCCCAGCCGCGGTCGGCGGGGAAGGGCGAGATCGCGTCGCGGCCCTCGGCGATCAGCTGCCAGAGGCCGGCCGGCGAGTCGACCCCGCCGGGGAAGCGGCAGGCCATGCCGAGGATCGCGATCGGCTCCGCGGAGGAGCGGGCGCGAGCCACGGTGGGGGCACTGGCCGGGGCCGCGGTGGCCAGGGCGAGCAGGCGGGTGGCGAGCTGACCGGCGCTGGGGTAGTCGAAGACCGTGGTGGCAGGCAGGGCCAGCCCGGTGGCGGCCTGCAGGCGGTTGCGCAGCTCCACCGCCGCCAGCGAGTCGAAGCCGAGGTCCTTGAAGGGCCGCCCGGGGTCGATCTGGGCGGCGGAGTCGTGGCCGAGCACGGCGGCGACCTCGGCGCGCAGCAGGTCGAGCACGATCCCCTCCCTGTCCTCCTCGGGCGCGGTTGCCAGGCGCTGGGCGAGAGAGCCCCGCGACCCGGCGCGCCGGGGAGCCCGCACCAGGCCGCCGAGCAGGGCGGGCAGGGTGCCGGCCTCGGCGCGGGAGCGCAGGACGGCGCGGTCGAGCTCGAGGGCCAGCGGCTGGGTGGCGCCACTCGCCAGGGCGCGGTCGAGCAGTTCCATCCCGCGCTCGTCGCCGAGCGCCACGATCCCCGAGCGGGCGAGGCGGGCACGGTCGGCCTCTGAGAGCTCGGCGGTCATCGCGCTCTCGCGCTGCCAAAGCCCCCAGGCGATCGAGGTGGCCGGCAGCCCTTCTCCGCGGCGCGCCTCGCAGAGCGCGTCGAGGTAGGCGTTGGCGGCGGCGTAGGCGCCCTGGCCGGGGCTGCCGATCGCCCCGGCGGCCGAGGAGAAGCAGACGAAGTGGGAGAGGTCGGCCTCGCGGGTCAGCTCGTGCAGGTGGGCGGCGGCCGTGGCCTTGGGGGCGAAGGCGCGGCGCAGGTGCTCGGGCTCGATCGCCTCCAGGGTGGCGTCGCCGAGGGCGCCGGCGGCGTGGAAGACGGCGCCCAGGGGGTGCTCGGCCGGGATCGAGTCCAAGAGCTCTTGCAGCTGGTCGTGGTCGGCGACGTCGCAGGCGGCGATCCGCACCTCGGCGCCGTGCTCTTGCAGGCGGGCGGCCAGCTCCCCTGCGCCGGGGGCCTCCATCCCCGAGCGGCTCGCCAGCAGCAGGTGGCGGGCGCCGTGGGCGCGGGTCAGGTGCTCGGCCACCAGCGAGCCGAGGCCGCCGGTGGCGCCGGTGATCAGGACCGTGCGCTCGGGGTCGAGGGGACGGGGGACCTCGAAGAGGACCTTGCCCACGTTGCGGCCCTCGCGCAGATGGCGGAAGGCGTCGGGGGCGCGGCGCAGGTCCCAGGTGGAAAACGGCGAGTGCGCCAGCTCTCCGCGCTCGAAGAGCTCCAGCACCTCGGCCAGCATCGCGGCGACCCGCTCGGGGCCGGCCTCGGTCAGGTCGAAGGCCCGGTAGGCGACGCCGGGGTGCTCGGCGGCCACCTGCTCGGCCTCCCGTATGTCGGCCTTGCCCATCTCCAGGAAGCGCCCGCCGCGGGGCAGCAGGCCCAGCGAGGCCTCGACGAACTCGCCGGCGAGCGAGTTGAGCACGACGTCGACCCCCTCGCCGCCGGTGGCCTCGAGGAAGCGCTCGGCAAAGCCGGTGTCGCGCGAGGAGGCGATGCGCTCCTCGGCGACGCCCAGCTCGCGCAGGACGCCGTGCTTGGCGGGGCTGGCGGTGGCGAAGACCTCCGCACCCAGGTGGTGGGCGAGGCCGATCGCCGCCATGCCGACGCCGCCGGCGCCGGCGTGGACCAGGACCCGCTCGCCGGGCTGCAGGCCGGCGAGGTCGACGAGGCCGTAGAGGGCGGTGAGGAAGACCGAGGGGAGCGCCGCTGCCTGCTCGAAGCTCCAGCCCGCCGGGACCGGCGCCAGCAGCCCGCGCTCGGCGACCGCCAGCGGGCCGAAGGAGCAGTCGATCAGCCCCATCACCCGGTCCCCGGGGGCGAGGTCGGCGACCGCGGGGCCGGTCTCGAGGACGACGCCGGCGGCTTCGCTGCCGAGCCAGTCCTCGCCCGGCACGTCGAAGCCGAGGACGACGACGAGATCGCGAAAGTTGAGGCCAGCCGCGCGGACCCCGATCCGCACCTCGGTCGGGGCCAGCGGCCGGTCGGCGTCGGGGCTCGGGGTCAAGGCCAAGCTGGAGATCGATCCCCGCTCGCCCACCTCCAGGCGCCAGGGGGCGGGCGGAGCCGGCAGCGAGCGGTCCGCCCCCGCCCGCGCCACCAGCGCCTCGCCCCCGCGCAGGGCGAACTGCGGCTCGGCGGAGGAGAGGCAGGCATCGAGGGCGACCCCCGATGCCTCGCTGGCGTCGGCGTCGATCAGCACGATGCGGCCAGGGTGCTCGGCCTGGGCGGAGCGCACCAGGCCCCAGGCCGCGGCCAGGGCGGGGTCGGGGGACTCGCCGGGGCGGGCGGCAACCGCGCCGCGGGTGAGAATCGCCAGGCGCCGATCGGGCTCGGCGCCGGCCAGCCACTCGCGCACCAGCTCCAGCGCCTCGGCGGTCGCCGCCGCGGGGTCTCCGTCAACGGCGGTGAGCTCACGCAGCTCGGCCCCGGGCGCCTCCTCGGCCTCGCCCGGCGGCACCCACTCGATCTCCAGCAGTCCCTCGCCCGGGCGCCGGGCGGCGCCGAGCTGGGCGGGGTCCACGGGGCGGGTGGCGAGCGAGCCCAGATGGGCGATGGGGACACCCTGGGAATCGAAGAGCGAGAGCGAGCCCGCGCCGTCCAGGACGACCCGGGCCTCGGTCGCCCCCACTCCCCAGATCGCCAGATCCTCCCAGGCGAAGGGCAGCGCCAGCTCGATCTGCTCGCCGGCCAGCGCCCCGGCGTGCAGGGCCGCGTCGAAGAGCGCCGGGTGCAGCAAATAGGAGCCGGCCTCGGTGCCCTGGGCGGCGGGAAGGGAGACCTCGGCGCAGATCTCCTCGCCCACCCGCCAGGCGGCGCGCAGGCCCCGGAAGGCGGGGCCGTAGTCGAAGCCGGCATCGGCGAGGCGCTCGTAGAGATCGGAGACCTCGAGCGGCTCGGCGCCCTCGGGGGGCCACTGGGTCAGGGGCTCGGGGGCGGGCAGGGGCTCGGGGGCGAGGGCGCCGGCGGCGTTCCGCGTCCACTCGCCAGATTCGTCGCCCCCGCCGCGCACCCGCGAGTGGATCGCGATCTGCCTGGCCCCCCGCTCATCGGGCGCGGCGACCGAGACGCGCACCTGTACAGAGCCCTCGCCGGGGACGACGAGCGGCGACGTCAGGGTCAGCTCGGCGAGGTGCGGGGGAGCCTCGGCCCGCGCGGCCGCGGCGAGCGCGAGCTCGACCATCGCCGCGCCGGGCAACAGAGCCGTCCCCGCCAGGGCGTGGTCGGCGAGCCAGGGCTGGTCGGCAAGCGACAGCGAGCCGCTGAGGACGAGGCCCTCGCCCTCGGGGTCCTCGATCGCCGCGCCGAGCAGCGGGTGGTCCGCGGGTGCCAGGCCGATCGAGAGCGGGTCCTGGCCGCCGGCGGACGGCGCTCGCCAGTAGCGCTCTCGCTGAAAGGGATAGGTGGGCAGCTCGACGACGCCCGCGCCGGTGCCCTCGAAGAGGCGCTGCCACTCGACCGCGACCCCGGCGCAGTGGGCGGTGGCGAGCGAGTGCACGAACCGATCCAGCCCTCCCTCGTCGCGGCGCAGGGTGCCGAGCACGACCGCCGCCCGATCGGCGGCCGACTCGATCGTCTCCTCCAGGGCCAGGGCGAAGACCGGGTGGGGGCTGACCTCGATCAGGTGCGCGTGGCCGGAACCGAGCAGGCCCTCGACGACCTCGCGGAAGAGCACCGGCTGGCGCAGGTTGCGGTACCAGTACTCGGGACCCAGCTCGGTCGTGTCCAGGGCGCCGCCGCTGACGGTCGAGTGGAAGGGGACCTCCCCCGCCCGGGGCGAGATCGCGCCGATCGTCTCGAGCAGGTCCTCGCGCAGCGGCTCGACCCGGGCCGAGTGCGAGGCGACCGTCGCCGGCACCTCGCGGGCGCGCAGTCCCTCGGCCTCGCAGTGGGCCAGGAGCTCGTCCAGGGCCTCGCGCTCGGCCGAGACGATCGTCGCGCTGGGACCGTTCTCGGAAGCCAGCTCGATGCGTCCGGCCCAGGGCTCGATCAGCTCGGCGACCCGGGCCGCGGGCAGCGCCAGAGAAGCCATCGCGCCCTCGCCGACGAGCCTGGCGATCAGCTGGCTGCGACGCGCCGCCAGCATCGCCGCGTCCTCGAGCGAGAGCCCGCCGGCGACGTGGGCGGCGGCGATCTCGCCCTGGGAGTGGCCGACGACGGCGCCCGGGCGCACGCCGTGCTCTTCCCAGAGCCGAGCGAGGGAGACCATCACCGCGAAGAGAGCCGGCTGGACGACCTCGATGCGATCGAGCGAGGCGGCGCCGCGCGCACCGCTGACCGTCTCGCGCAGCGGCCACTCGAGGTGCGGCGCCAGGGCCGCCTCGCACTCGCCGAAATGACGGGCGAAGGCGGGTGAGTCGCCGAGCAGCTGCGCCCCCATGCCCAGCCACTGCGAGCCCTGGCCGGGGAAGACGAACACCGGCTTGCCGGCGAGCGCCCTGCCCGTCACCGCGCCCGGCGCCGCCTCCCCCCGCCCCAGGGCCTCCAGCGCCTCCAGCGCCTCGCCGCCCTCGGCGCCCAGCACCGCGGCCCGGTGCTCGAAGGCGCTGCGCCCGGTGGCGAGCGAGAAGGCGACGTCGGCGAGGCCCTGGTCGGGGCGCTCGCGCAGGTGGGCGGCGAGGCGGGTGGCCTGCTCGGCGAGGGCGTCCTCGGACTTGGCAGAGAGGACGAGGGGCAGCGGGCGCTCGGGCTCGGTCGCCGGCTCGGCGGGCTCGGGCTCGGGGCCGGCCTCCAAGATCAGGTGGGCGTTGGTGCCCGAGATGCCGAAGGAGGAGACGCCGGCGCGGCGCGGGCGATCCTCGGGGATATCCCACTCGCGCTGCTCAGCCAGCAGCTCGATCCGCCCTGCCTCCCACTCGATCTCGGCGCTCGGGCGCTCGGCGTGAAGCGTCTTGGGCAGTATGCCCTCGCGCATCGCCAGCACCGCCTTGATCGCCCCGGCGACCCCGGCCGCGGCCAGAGAGTGGCCGATGTTTGACTTCAGCGAGCCGAGGTAGAGGGGCCTCTCGCGGTCTTGGCCGTAGGTGGCGAGCAGGGCGCCGGCCTCGATCGGGTCCCCCAGGGCGGTGCCGGTGCCGTGGGCCTCGACCAGGTCGACGTCTTGGGGGGCGAGGCCGGCGTTGGCCAGGGCCTGGCGGATGACGCGCTCCTGGGCGGGGCCGTTGGGGGCGGTGAGGCCGTTGGAGGCGCCGTCCTGGTTGACCGCGGAGCCGCGGATCGTGGCGAGGACGGGGTGGCCGTTGGCCTCGGCGTCGGAGAGGCGGCAGAGCGCCAGCATCCCCACTCCCTCGCCCCAGCCGGTGCCGTCGGCCCCCTGGGCAAAGGACTTGCAGCGCCCGTCGGGGGAGAGCGCCCGCTGGCGGGAGAACTCGACGAAGCTCTGCGGGGTGGAGAGGATGGTTGCCCCTCCCGCCAGCGCCAGATCGCACTCCCCCCCGCGCAGCGCCCCGGCGGCCAGGTGCATCGCCACCAGCGAGGAGGAGCAGGCGGTGTCGACGGCCAGGGCCGGGCCCTCGAGGCCGAGCGCGTAGGAGATGCGGCCGGCGGCGACGCTGGTCTGCCCGCCGGTCGCCCGGTAGCCCTCGATCTGTGCGTCGTAGTCACCCTTGGCGATCCCCGCGAACACCCCCACCGGCTCGCCGCGCAGCCCCACGGGGTCGACCCCGGCGCCCTCCAGCGCCTCCCACGATGCTTCCAGCAGCAGCCGCTGCTGGGGGTCCATCGCCAGCGCCTCGCGCGGGGCGATGCCGAAGAAGCCGGCGTCGAAGCCGGCGGCGTCGGCGAGGAAGCCGCCCTCGCGCGCGTAGGAGGTGCCGGGGTGGTCGGGGTCGGGGTCATAGAGGCGCTCGAGGTCCCAGCCGCGGTCGGCGGGGAAGGGCGAGATCGCGTCGCGGCCCTCGGCGATCAGCTGCCAGAGGCCGGCCGGCGAGTCGACCCCGCCGGGGAAGCGGCAGGCCATGCCGAGGATCGCGATCGGCTCCGCGGAGGAGCGGGCGCGAGCCACGGTGGGGGCACTGGCCGGGGCCGCGGTGGCCAGGGCGAGCAGGCGGGTGGCGAGCTGACCGGCGCTGGGGTAGTCGAAGACCGTGGTGGCAGGCAGGGCCAGCCCGGTGGCGGCCTGCAGGCGGTTGCGCAGCTCCACCGCCGCCAGCGAGTCGAAGCCGAGGTCCTTGAAGGGCCGCCCGGGGTCGATCTGGGCGGCGGAGTCGTGGCCGAGCACGGCGGCGACCTCGGCGCGCAGCAGGTCGAGCACGATCCCCTCCCTGTCCTCCTCGGGCGCGGTTGCCAGGCGCTGGGCGAGAGAGCCCCGCGACCCGGCGCGCCGGGGAGCCCGCACCAGGCCGCCGAGCAGGGCGGGCAGGGTGCCGGCCTCGGCGCGGGAGCGCAGGACGGCGCGGTCGAGCTCGAGGGCCAGCGGCTGGGTGGCGCCACTCGCCAGGGCGCGGTCGAGCAGTTCCATCCCGCGCTCGTCGCCGAGCGCCACGATCCCCGAGCGGGCGAGGCGGGCACGGTCGGCCTCTGAGAGCTCGGCGGTCATCGCGCTCTCGCGCTGCCAAAGCCCCCAGGCGATCGAGGTGGCCGGCAGCCCTTCTCCGCGGCGCGCCTCGCAGAGCGCGTCGAGGTAGGCGTTGGCGGCGGCGTAGGCGCCCTGGCCGGGGCTGCCGATCGCCCCGGCGGCCGAGGAGAAGCAGACGAAGTGGGAGAGGTCGGCCTCGCGGGTCAGCTCGTGCAGGTGGGCGGCGGCCGTGGCCTTGGGGGCGAAGGCGCGGCGCAGGTGCTCGGGCTCGATCGCCTCCAGGGTGGCGTCGCCGAGGGCGCCGGCGGCGTGGAAGACGGCGCCCAGGGGGTGCTCGGCCGGGATCGAGTCCAAGAGCTCTTGCAGCTGGTCGTGGTCGGCGACGTCGCAGGCGGCGATCCGCACCTCGGCGCCGTGCTCTTGCAGGCGGGCGGCCAGCTCCCCTGCGCCGGGGGCCTCCATCCCCGAGCGGCTCGCCAGCAGCAGGTGGCGGGCGCCGTGGGCGCGGGTCAGGTGCTCGGCCACCAGCGAGCCGAGGCCGCCGGTGGCGCCGGTGATCAGGACCGTGCGCTCGGGGTCGAGGGGACGGGGGACCTCGAAGAGGACCTTGCCCACGTTGCGGCCCTCGCGCAGATGGCGGAAGGCGTCGGGGGCGCGGCGCAGGTCCCAGGTGGAAAACGGCGAGTGCGCCAGCTCTCCGCGCTCGAAGAGCTCCAGCACCTCGGCCAGCATCGCGGCGACCCGCTCGGGGCCGGCCTCGGTCAGGTCGAAGGCCCGGTAGGCGACGCCGGGGTGCTCGGCGGCCACCTGCTCGGCCTCCCGTATGTCGGCCTTGCCCATCTCCAGGAAGCGCCCGCCGCGGGGCAGCAGGCCCAGCGAGGCCTCGACGAACTCGCCGGCGAGCGAGTTGAGCACGACGTCGACCCCCTCGCCGCCGGCGGCCTCGAGGAAGCGCTCGGCAAAGCCGGTGTCGCGCGAGGAGGCGATGCGCTCCTCGGCGACGCCCAGCTCGCGCAGGACGCCGTGCTTGGCGGGGCTGGCGGTGGCGAAGACCTCCGCACCCAGGTGGTGGGCGAGGCCGATCGCCGCCATGCCGACGCCGCCGGCGCCGGCGTGGACCAGGACCCGCTCGCCGGGCTGCAGGCCGGCGAGGTCGACGAGGCCGTAGAGGGCGGTGAGGAAGACCGAGGGGAGCGCCGCTGCCTGCTCGAAGCTCCAGCCCGCCGGGACCGGCGCCAGCAGCCCGCGCTCGGCGACCGCCAGCGGGCCGAAGGAGCAGTCGATCAGCCCCATCACCCGGTCCCCGGGGGCGAGGTCGGCGACCGCGGGGCCGGTCTCGAGGACGACGCCGGCGGCTTCGCTGCCGATCTCCGCCTCGCCGGGGTAGAGGCCGAGGGCGATCAGCACGTCGCGGAAGTTGAGGCCGGCCGCCCGCACCCCGACGCGCACCTCACTGGGGGCGAGCTCGCGCGAGCCCTCCGCGTCGGGGGCCAGGCGCAGGCTCTCCAGCGATCCCCGCTCGCCCGCCTCCAGGCGCCAGGGGGCGGGCGGAGCCGGCAGCGAGCGGTCCGCCGCCGCCCGCGCCACCAGCGCCTCGCCCCCGCGCAGGGCGATCTGCGGCTCGGCGGAGGAGAGGCAGGCATCGAGGGCGACCCCCGATGCCTCGCTGGCGTCGGCGTCGATCAGCACGATGCGGCCGGGGTGCTCGGCCTGGGCGGAGCGCACCAGGCCCCAGGCCGCGGCCAGGGCGGGGTCGGGGGACTCGCCGGGGCGGGCGGCGATCGCACCCTCCGTGAGGATCGCCAGGCGCTCTTCTTCCCCCGCCTCCGCGAGCCAGCCACGCACCAGCTCCAGCGCCTCGGCGGTCGCCGCCGCGGGGTCTCCGTCAAGGGCGGTGAGCTCACGCAGCTCGGCCCCGGGCGCCTCCTCGGCCTCGCCCGGCGGCACCCACTCGATCTCCAGCAGGCCCTCGCCCGGGCGGCGGGCGGCGCCGAGCTGGGCGGGGTCCACGGGGCGGGTGGCGAGCGAGCCCAGATGGGCGACGGGAGTGCCCTGGGGATCGAAGAGTGAGAGCGAGCCCTCGCCGTCGAAGCGGAGGCGGAGCTCGCTGTGGCCCGGCTCCCAGACGGCGACCCCCTCCCAGGCGAAGGGCAGCGCCAGCTCGATCTGCTCGCCGGCCAGCGCCCCGGCGTGCAGGGCCGCGTCGAACAGCGCCGGGTGCAGCAAATAGGAGCCGGCCTCGGTGCCCTGGGCGGCGGGAAGGGAGACCTCGGCGCAGATCTCCTCGCCCACCCGCCAGGCGGCGCGCAGGCCCCGGAAGGCGGGGCCGTAGTCGAAGCCGGCATCGGCGAGGCGCTCATAGAGATCGGAGACCTCGAGCGGCTCGGCGCCCTCGGGGGGCCACTGGGTCAGGGGCTCGGGGGCGGGCAGGGGCTCGGGGGCGAGGGCGCCGGCGGCGTTTTGGACCCACTCGGCCTCGGGCTCTGCGGCGGGGCGGGAGTGGATCTCGATCCGGCGGGTGCCCTGCTCCTCTGGGGCCGCGGCGGTGAGCTGGACCGCGACCCTGCCCGTCTCGGGGACCACCAGCGGCGCGGTCAGGGTGAGCTCTGCCAGGGCCCCGGCGCCGAGGCGCTCGGCGGCGGCGAGGGCGATCTCGACCAGGGCGGTGCCCGGCGCGATCACGGTGGCGGCGACGGCGTGGTCTGCCAGCCAGGGCTGGGCGGCGAGCGAGAGCGAGCCGGTCATCGTCAACTCCCCCCCGGGCCCCTCGATCGCCGCCCCCACCAGCGGGTGGCCGGTGGCCTGCTGGCCCAGGGCGGCGGGGTCTGATCCCGACGAGGGGGCGAGCCAGTAGCGGCTCCTTTGGAAGGCGTAGGTGGGCAACGGAGCCCGCTTGGCGCCGCTGCCCTCGAAGTGGCGCTGCCAATCGACCGCCACCCCGGCGCAGTGGGCGGTGGCGAGGGCGAGGGCGAGGGTGTGGGCCTCCTCTTTGCCCTCGCGCAGGGTGGGCGCCAGGGCTACCTCCTCGCCCAGGGTGGCGGCGGCCATCGGGCAAAGGGCCGGGGAGGGGCCGAGCTCCAGGTAGGCGGCGGCGCCCTGGGAGGCGAGGGCGGTGAGCGAGTCGGCGAAGCGCACCGGGGCGCGGGCGTGGTGGGCCCAGTAGGAGGGCTCGGCGGCGCGCTGGAGGCTGAGCGGCTGGGCGTCGAGGTTGGAGATCACCGTGGTGTGGGGCTCTGACCAAGACAGCGAGGCGGCAACCTCTTCGAGCGGGGCGAGGATCGGCTCGACCAGCGGCGAGTGGAAGGCGTGGGAGACCTCGAGGCGCTTGGTCTTGTGGCCGCGGGAGGCGAAGTCCTCGGCCAACTCGAGCGCCGCCTGCTCTTGGCCTGAGACCACGACCGCGGCGGGGCCGTTGAGGGCGGCCAGGGAGAGCTCTTGCTCTTTGCCCGCCAGGGCCTCGGCGACCTCGGCCTCGGTGGCGGCGATCGCGAACATCGCCCCGCCGGCGGGCAGCTCTGACATCAGCGCCCCGCGGGCGGCCACCAGCTTGGCGGCGTCGGGGAGGGAGAGCATCCCGGCCAGGTGCACGGCGGCGATCTCGCCGACTGAGTGCCCGCAGAGCAGGTCGGGCTCCAGGCCCATCTCCCCCAGCTGGGCGTGCAGGGCGACCCCGGTCGCAAACAGGGCCGGCTGGGCGTAGGCGGTGTCGGCCAGGGGCTCGGGGTCGGTGGCGAAGAGGACGTCGGCGAGGGGGCGCTCGAGGTGGGGGTCCAGAGCGGCAAAGGCCTCCTCCAGGGCCTCGCGGAAGGCGGGGTGGGACTCATATAGCTCCCTGCCCGCGCCGGGGCGCTGGGCGCCCTGGCCGGAGAGCAGGTAGGCGAGGCGGGCGCCGGGGGCGGCCCTGCCGCCCGCCGCGCCCGGCGCCGCCTCGCCCTGCCCGAGGGCGTCCAGTCCCCCGAGCAGCTCCTCCCGCTGCGTGGCCACCACGGCCGCCCGATGCTCGAAGGCGGTGCGGGCCCTGGCGAGGGAGAAGGCTGTGTCAGCGAGGCTCTGGTCGGGGCGGGAGCGCAGCTGGGCGGCGAGGTTGGATGCCTGCTCGGCGAGGGCGGCCTCGTCTTTGGCAGAGAGGACGAAGGGCAGGGGGCGCTCGGGCTCGGCGGGGGCCTCGGCGGGCTCGGGCTCGGGGCCGGCCTCCAAGATCAGGTGGGCGTTGGTGCCCGAGATGCCGAAGGAGGAGACGCCGGCGCGGCGCGGGCGCTCGGTCTCTTGCTCCCAGGGGCGCTGCTCGCTCAAGAGCTCGATCTCCCCCGCCTCCCACTCGACCTTGGCAGAGGGTGCATCGACGTGGAGGGTCTTGGGCATGGTGGCGTTTTGCATCGCCAGCACCGCCTTGATCACCCCTCCCACCCCGGCCGCTGCCTGGGCGTGGCCGATGTTGGACTTCAGCGAGCCGAGGTAGAGGGGCGCCTCCCTTTCGCGGCCGTAGGTGGCGAGCAGGGCGCCGGCCTCGATCGGGTCCCCCAGGGCGGTGCCGGTGCCGTGGGCCTCGACCAGGTCGACGTCTTGGGGGGCGAGGCCGGCGTTGGCCAGGGCCTGGCGGATGACCCGCTCCTGGGCGGGGCCGTTGGGGGCGGTGAGGCCGTTGGAGGCGCCGTCCTGGTTGACCGCGGAGCCGCGGATCGTGGCGAGGACGGGGTGGCCGCGCTCTTCGGCGAGCGAGAGTCGGCAGAGCGCCAGCATGCCCACCCCCTCCGACCACGCGGTGCCGTCGGCGGCCTCGGCGAAAGCCTTGCAGCGGCCGTCCGGCGCCAGGCCGCGCTGGCGTGAGAACTCGACGAAGGCCCTCGGACTGGAGATCACGTTGACCCCGCCCGCCAGCGCCAGCTCGCACTCCCCCGCCCGCAGCGCCCCCGCCGCCAGGTGCATCGCCACCAGCGAGGAGGAGCAGGCGGTGTCGACGGTGATCGCCGGCCCCTCGAGGCCGAGGGCGTAGGAGACGCGGCCGGCGATCACGCTGGCCAGCTCCCCGGTCGCGTAGCCCTCGACCACCGCTTCGTAGTCGCCCTTGGCGGCGCCCGCAAACACCCCGACCGACCCGCCCCGCAGCGCGGTCGGCGCCAACCCGGCCGCCTCGATCGCCTCCCACGACGCTTCCAGCAGCAGCCGCTGCTGGGGGTCCATCGCCAGCGCCTCGCGCGGGGCGATGCCGAAGAAGCCGGCGTCGAAGCCGGCGGCGTCGGCGAGGAAGCCGCCCTCGCGCGCGTAGGAGGTGCCGGGGTGGTCGGGGTCGGGGTCATAGAGGCGCTCGAGGTCCCAGCCGCGGTCGGCGGGCAGCTCACCGATGCCGTCGGCGCCCTCGCTCAGCAGCCGCCAGAGCCGATCGGGGGACTCCACGCCACCCGGAAAGCGGCAGGCCATGCCGACGATCGCGATCGGCTCCTCGCTGCCGGCGCGAGCCGCCACCCGCACCGTCTCCTCCGCGCCGCTGGCGATCGCCAGCAGGCGATCGGCGAGCTGCGCCGGGCTCGGGTTGTCGAAGACGACGGTCGAAGGCAGCCGCAGACCGGTGGTTGCCGCCAGACGCCGGCGCAGCTCGGTCGCCGCCGGCGAGTCGAAGCCGAGGTCCTTGAAGGAGCGCCCCGGCTCGATCGCCTCCGGCTCGCGATGGCCGAGGACCGCCGCCGAGGCCGCGCGGACCCGCTCCAGCAGGCGAGCGCGGCGGGCCGCCTCGTCGGGCAAGCCGTCGAGCTCGTCGCGCAGACCGCCCGCCTCGCCGGCGGACACTCCCCCCGGCGCCCCTGCCACCGGGGGCCCTGCCACCGGGGGCGCCTCGTCCTCCGCCAGCTCCTCCAGGCCGGAGTCGAGCCAGTGGCGACGGCGCTGGAACGGGTAGGTGGGGAGGTCGACGGCCTCGCCCCCCTGGCCGGCCAGCACCGCCTCCCAGTCGAGCTCGACCCCGGCCACGTGGGCTTCGGCCAGCGCGGTCGCGAAGCGCTCCGCGCCGCCGTCGCCGCGCCGCAGCGTGCCCAGCGCCAGCCCCTGGCCCGCCAGTCCCGCCACCTCGATCTCCTCCTGCAGGCCGCCGGTCAGCACCGGGTGAGGGCTGACCTCGATCAAGGTCCGGGCGCCCCCCGCCAGCCGCGCCCGGACCGCCGGCCCGAGGCGAACCGTCTGGCGCAGGTTGCGGTACCAGTAGGAGGCGTCGAGGCGGGCCGTGTCGATCGGCTCACCGGTGACGGTCGAGTGCAGGGGGATCGCAGCGGAGCGCGGCGCCAGCGGCTCGAGGTCGGCGAGCAGGTCTTCGCGCACCGACTCCACCTGGGCCGAGTGCGAAGGGGAGATCGCGCCCCGTACTTTGCGCACCCGGACCCCGTCTGCCTCACAGCCCTCGAGCAGCTCGTCTAGCGCCTCCGACTCGCCCGAGACGACAGCCGCGGCGGGGCCGTTGATCGCCGCCAGCGAGAGGCGCCCGCCCCACTCCTCGAGGCGGGCTTCGAGCTCTTCGGCGGGCAGCGCGACCGAGGCCATCGCCCCCTTGCCGATCAGCTTCTGCAGCGCCCGGTTGCGGGCCACTCCGACCCTGACCGCGTCCTCGAGCGAGAGGCCGCCGGCGACGTGGGCGGCGGCGATCTCCCCCTGCGAGTGGCCGACCAGGACTTCCGGCTCGACCCCGAACGAGAGCCACAGCTGCGCCAGGCCGATCGTCGTGGCCAGCACCGCGAGCTGGCCGACGTCGGGCTGTTCGAGCGGCGGCGCCCCCGGCTCCCCGGTCAGCACCTCGGCCAGCGACCACTCGACGAACTCCCCCATCGCCTCCTCGCAGGCGGCGATCGAGCGCCGGAACAGCGGCGAGGCCTCGAGCAGCGCGACGGCCATCCCGTCCCACTGGCAGCCGAAGCCGGGGAAGACCAGCACCGTGCCGCCCGTCGTCGCGGCGTCCGGCCCGACCAGGCCGGCCCGGGGCTCGCCGCCGGCCAGCGCCGCCAGCCCCTCGACCAGGTCATCGCGCCCGCCGGCGAGCAGCGCCGCGCGGCGCCCGAACGACTCCCTCGAGCCCGCCAGCGAGCGGGCGACGTCGGCCTGCCCCAGCTCGCCGCGGGTCCGCAGCCGCTCGGCCAGCCGCCCGGCCTGCGCGGTCAGGGCGCCGTCATCGCGGGCGGAGACCGGCACGACCAGCGGCATCCCGGACACCGGGGCCTGCGCCCGCTCCGCCGCACCGGCCTCCGGCTCGGCCGCCGGCGCCTCGGCGAGGACCAGATGGCAGTTGGTCCCGCCGGCGCCGAAGGAGCTGACCCCGGCAACCAGGGGACGGCTCTCGTCGGGCCAGGCGCCGGCGCGGGCCTGCACCCGCAGGCCCAACTCCTCGAAATCGAGCTCGGGGCTGGGCCGCTCGTAGCCGAGGCTGGCGGGAAGCCTGCGGTGCTTGATCGATAACACCGTCTTGATAAATCCGACAATCCCCGCCGCCCCCTCGAGGTGCCCGACGTTGGTCTTCGCCGAGCCGATCGGCAACGGGTCCCCGGCGCGACGCTCGGCGCCGAGCACCGCGCCCAGGGCGCGCGCCTCGACCGGGTCGCCGACCGGCGTGCCGCTGCCGTGCGCCTCGACGTACTGGACGTCCGCTCGCCCGATCCCGGCGCGGCGGTAGGCGCGGCGCAGCACCCGCTCCTGGGCGGGGCCGCTGGGAGCGGTGAGCCCGGCTCCGCCGCCGTCGTTGTTGACGGCGCTGCCGCGGATCACGCAGTGGACACGGTCGCCGTCCTCGCGCGCCGCGGCCAGCGTCTTGAGCGCGACGACGGCGCCGCCCTCGCCGCGCACGTAGCCGTTGGCGCCGGCGTCGAAGGCGCGGCAGCGGCCGTCGGGCGAGATGCCGCCGAAGCGGTCGGCGACCAGGGCGCTGCGGGGATCGACGTTGAGATGAACGCCGCCGGCGAGGGCGATCGTCGACTCTCCCCGCCGCAGGCTCTCGCAGGCGAGGTGGACGGCGACGAGCGAGGAGGACTGCCCGGTGTCCACCGTCAGGCTGGGCCCGCCCAGGCCGAGCGCGTAGGAGACGCGATTGGCGATGATGCTGCGGTGCAGGCCGGTTGCCGTCTGACGCGCGATCGCCGCGGTGCCGCGGCGGGCGCTGATCGTCTCGTAGTCGCCGGCGATCGCGCCGAGGAAGACGCCGGCGGGCTCGCCGCGCAGGGCGCTGGGCAGCAGGCGCGCGTCCTCGAGCGCCTCCCAGCCGAGCTCGAGCGCGAGCCGCTGCTGGGGGTCCATCGTCGCCGCCTCGCGCGGCGAGATCGCGAAGAAGGCGGCGTCGAAGCCCTCGACGTCGTCGAGGAAGCCGCCGGCCAGCGCCCCCGGGCCGGCCTCCGCCAGCGCACGGGCGGTTGCCGGCCCGCCCAGCTCCCGGCGCCCCTCCGGCATCTCGGCGATCGCGCTCTCGCCCGCGGCGAGCAGTTGCCAGAAGCTCTCGGGATCGGGCGCGCGCGGCAGCCGGCATGAGATGCCGACCACCGCGAGCAGCGAGCCATCCCCCCTGGCCCTCGTCATCACACCCTCCCTAGGCCGATCCAGAAGCGCAGCGAAAACAAGCTAGTACGCCGATGCCGGCAAACCCAAATCGCAGCGTGCCGGCAGATCGCCCGGATCAGACGGGAACCGCGATCGCGGTCAGCACCAGGCCGCCGATCGCCGACCAGCTGCCCCGGAAGCAGTCGAGGCGGGCGCCGCCGACCCACGGCGCCGGCACCCGCAGGTGCGCCGCGAAGGTGCGCGAGCGTGGGTCGATCGCCAGCTCGGCGTCGTCGAAGCCGAGCCAGCTCTCGGTCAGCGCGAACCAGGTCTTGTAGACGGCCTCCTTGGCGCTGAACAGCAGCCGGTCCCAGCTCACGCCCGGCTCCGCCCGGGCCAGGGCGGCGAGCCGCTCGCGCTCGAGCGGCAGGGCGACGTCGGCCAGCAGCCCGTCGGGCAGCGGCAGATCAGGCTCGGCGTCGATGCCGATCGCCCGCAGCAGCGAGGCCGGGCCAACCGCCGAGGCGCGGAAGCCCTCGCAGTGGGTGATGCTGCCGACGAAACCGGCCGGCCAGCGCGGCTCGCCGCGCGGCCCGGCGGGGATCGGCTCCGGCTCGTGGCCGAGCCGGCCGAGCGCGCGGCGGGCGCAGGCGCGGCCGGTGGCGAACTCGCGCTGGCGCTTCTCGACCGCGCGGGCGACCAGCTCGGCCTCCTGCGGGTAGAGGGGCTGGTCGAGGATGTCGACCCGCGACTCGGCGACGGCGACGCAGCGGGGCAGCAGCGGCTCAAGCACGGCGCTCTTCCGGCAGCAGGCGGCGCGGCACCGGCGGCCAGCTCGGCCAGCGCCGCCGCTCGCGCGGGTAGCCGAGCGAGACCTCCTCGAAGCGCACGCCGTCGTGCCAGGTCGTGCGCGGGATGTGGAGGTGGCCGTGGACGACGGCGGCGGCGCGGAAGCGGCGGTGCCAATCGGCGGTCCGCTGGGTGCCGCACCACTGGGCGAACTCCGGGTGGCGCAGGGCGGCGGTCGGCGCCGCCAGCAGCGGGTAGTGGTTGACGAAGACCGCCGGCAGGACCGGCTCGAGGTCGAGCAGGCGCGCCTCGGTGGCGCTGACCCGGGCCGCGCACCAGGCCTCGCGGCTAGGGTAGGGGTCCGGGTCGAGCAGGAACTCGTCGGCGCAGACCACGCCCGCCGCTTCGGCCCGCCGCAGCGAGTCCGCGCGGTCGGTGCCGGTGCCGAAGCTGTAGTCGTAGAGCAGGAAGGTGGGCACCACCCGCAGCGGCCCGCCGGGCCCGTCCCAGATCGGGTAGGGGTCCTCGGGGGTGAGCACGCCGAGCCGGCGGCAGATCTCGACCAGGCGCAGGTAGCGGCGCTCGCCGCGCAGCTCGGGCGGCTCGTCGCGCTGGGCCAGCAGCTCGTGGTTGCCGGGGGCCCAGACGACCCTGGCGAAGCGCTCGGCGAGCAGGCCGAGCGCCCACTCGACGTCCTCCGGCCGCTCGGCGACGTCGCCGGCGACCAGCAGCCAGTCGCCGTCGGCGCCGGGCTCGATCGCCTCGACCAGGGCGCGGTTCTCGGCGTGCTCGACGTGCAGGTCGGCGACCGCCAGCAGCGCTCCGTGCCTCGAGCCCATCCCGCGTCCGGCGACCGTCGGCCCGGCTATTTCCCGGCCGCGCCGAGCCGGTGGCCGCAGTGCGGGCAGACCGCCGCCGGGTCACGCGGCTGCGCCTCGCCGCCGCTCGCCCCACGCCGCGCCGCGCGCAGCTCGAGCCGCAGGTCGGCGACCGAGAGCCGCTCGGCCTGCGCCCGTTCGAGCCAGCGCCGCTGCTCCTCGGGCTCCAGCGGGGCGAGCAGCACGTGGTGGCTCCAACTCAACTTGTCACTACGTAGTGACAGATCGAAGCGCGATGCGACCCAGGCCATGTTGCGCAGGCTGGCGACGTCGTAGCCGGTCACCCGCGCCGCCTCGGCGTAGCGCTCGCCCCAGCGCGCGGTCCCGTAGCGCACCCAGTCGCCGATCCACCACTGGCTGCAGCGGCCGATCGCCCCGAGGCGCCGCCCGGCGCTGAGCCAGCCGGCCTGGCCCAGGTCCCCCGCGGGGCGCCAGGCGACGGTCGAGAGCGTCCCCGCCGCAGCGCGAGCGGAACCCGGCGTCGAAGCTGGCGGTGCCTTGACCGCCTCTGGCGAACCTGACATGGCGAGCGTGCCCCCGAATCGCTGACTGGACGAAGTGCCGGCCGCGGATGGCTGTCCTGCCTCGCCTCCCGAGCGCGACCCGACATATCTAACTGCGGCCGCGGGCGCCGGGCTACACCATTGTGGTGCGCGGCCGCCCCGGCGGATCGCCAAAGTGTCGCACCGGGCCTACGGCCGGCCCAGCTGCTCGAGCCGCAGCGCCACCTCGAGCTCGGCGTGGCAGCTGTGCAGCAGGCGGCCGAGCGCCTCCTCGACTTTGCGCAGCCGGCGCTGCACGGTGTGGCGGTCGACACCGAGCGCCGCCGCCGCGGTCGCCGCGTTGAAGCCGGCGGCGAAGTAGGCGCGCAGGGTGTCGCGCAGGACCTCGCCCGAGTCGCCGACGGCGTCGAGCGGCGCCAGGTAGGTGAGGCGGAGCGCCGCCGCCATCTGCTCGTCGCGCATGACCGCGGCGAGCAGCACCACCTCGCTGGCCCGGGTCAGCGGCCGCGGGTCGCGCATCGCGACCACCCTCGCGGCCTGCGCTTCGCGGTGAGTGAGGCGCCAGCCCTCGATCCCGCGGCGCGGCTCGCCGAGCGCCAGCGCCGTCTCGCCGAGCACCCCCGAGCCGGCCAGGCGCTCGACCTCGGCCGGGGCCAGCGGCTCACGGCCGCCGAGCCAAGCCCAGGCGCTCTCGGTGCCGCGCGGCACGACCAGGGCCGGGCGGGCGAGCCCGGCGGCGAGGGTGCGGGCGGCGACGTCGGGGCGCGGCCCGGTGACGATCAGGCCCAGGTGCCAGGCGTCGAACTCGTAGTCGACCGCGGCCTCGTCCAGCGGCGAGCCGCCGGCGAGCAGGCGCTGCACGCGTTCGGCCTGGCGCTGGGCCGGCGAGCGGCGCATGATCTCCAACTCGTTGGCGTACTCGGCGGCGACCGAAGCCATCAGCCGGTCGACGTGCGGGCCCTGGCCGCGGAGGATCGCCCGCAGCGCCTCGTTGGGCAGGCTGTCGGTCTCGTCCATGACGAATTCCCCGACCAGCCGGTCGCCGGCGGCGTAGCGGCGCAGCACCGTGTCGAGGCCGATCCCGTTGCGGGCCGCGAGCCGCGCCTGGGCGGCGGCGGCGCCGGGGATCGGGTCCGACCAGCCCTCGCCGCGTTCGATCCCGGTCAGGGCGAAGGCGACGACCTCGGCGACCGTCGCCCGCAGGCCGGCCGCGTACTCGGCGTCTTCGCTCTCGGCCGGCTCGGCTAACGCCCTGACCTGGGCGAAGACCGCCTCTTCGATCTCCGCCGAGCGGGCGCGCAGCCGCGCCGCCAGCTGGCCGCGGATTCGCTCCAGCGAGCTGCCCCTGACGCTGGCCTTGTTCAACGCACCCCGGCCCCCTTTCTCCCGTACACACCGTAGTACGCCGCTTGGCGGCGCGTCTACCCGGCCGCCGCGGCGGCCCGCCCCGGCTCGCCGCTCGCCGCCGCCGGAGTTCTTCTAGGGTTCAGCGCCGATGGGCGTCATCGACGAGCTGCTGGGCAAGAACGAGCGCTTCGCCGCGTCGGTGCGCACGGCCCACCTGCCGGTCGAGCCGAGCCGCCGGCTGGCGATCGTCACCTGTATGGACTCGCGCCTCGACGTCTTCGCCGCGCTCGGCCTCGGCGACGGCGAGGCGCACGTGCTGCGCAACGCCGGCGGCGTGATCACCGACGACGTGATCCGCTCGCTGGCCCTCTCCCAGCGCCGCCTCGGCACCCGCGAGACGATGCTGATCCACCACACCGACTGCGGCCTGCAGAAGGTCAGCGACGACGAGTTCCGCGCCGAGCTGCAGGCCGACACCGGCATCGCCCCCGCCTTCGCGATCGAGTCCTTCGAGGACGTCGAGGCCGACGTGCGCCAGTCGATCCTGCGCGTGCGCAACTCGCCCTTCCTCCCCCACCGCGACTCGGTGCGCGGCTTCGTCTACGACGTCGACAACCACCGCCTGCGCGAGATCGAGGCCTGAGCCGGGCTCAGCCGCCGAGGCGGTAGGTGACGATCTGGGCCGCCTGGCCCGCGGCGGCGGCGACGCCGGCCGGGGCGACCAGAGCGTCACCGTGCACGGTGACGCCGGTGTTGGTGCCGGCGGGCAGCTTTTCGCGCCAGAGGACGTTGCCGGTCTTGGCGTCGAAGGCGCTGACGTTGCCTTCGTAGGTGGTCGCGAAGACCAGGTCGTTGACCGCGGTGGTCGCGCCGAACACCGGCGTCGTCAGTTCTTGCTTCCACTTGACCTTGCCGGTTGCCGTGTCGATCGCCACCACTTCTCCGTTCGACGGGCCGCCTTCGCTCTTTTCGGTCGGCCCGGTGATCGTCAGCGGGCTGTTGACGACCGGCACGAACACGGTCGAGCCGCTGCCGTCGACCGACATCGGCGCGATCACGCCGCCGAGCGAGCCCGGGTAGACGGTGACCGGCGTCTTCGGGTAGTTGCCGCGCATCGCTTCGAGGCCGATGTCGTCGTTGCCGTTGTGCTTGCCGACCGGGCGCTTCCAGAGCAGCTTGCCGCTCTTGCGGTCCAGCGCGATCACGATCCCCGACTTGCCGGCGCCGATCACCATGTCCCTGCCGCCCGAGCTGACCAGGATCGGCGGGTCCTGCAGGTCCCAGTCGTTGACGTCGTGCGGGGTCAGCTGGTAGTACCAGTCGAGCTTGCCGGTCTTCGTGTCCAGCTTGGCGATCGAGTCGGTGTAGAGGTTGGGCCCCGGCCGGCTCGAGCCCCACGGCTGCTGTTCGGTGCCGGGAATCGGCCCGGGGTTGCCGATGCCGACGTACATCGAGCCGTTGCCGTCGAAGGCCGGCGTGTACCAGAGGCCGCCGCCCGAGTTGACCTGGGGATTCCCCCAGAGGCCGTTTGGCACGGTGTTGAACTTCCACGCTTTCTTGCCGGTCTTGCCGTTCAGCGCCCAGAGGATCCCGACCCCGTTGCCGCCGTAGAATTCTTCGACGTTGACCGGCACGGTGGAGACGAAGACGAGCCCGTCTTCGTAGCCGGGCGCCATGTCGATCCCCTCGTTCCCGTTGCGCGCCAGCTTGGTCGACCAGACCTGTTCGCCGGTCTTCTGATCGAGGGCGAAGGCTTCCGTGGGCGTGGCGCCGAAGACCTTGCCGTCGGCGACGACGACTCCGTTGGGGCCGTGGTCGGCCTGTTCGAAGCTCGCGTTCCAGAGCACTTCTCCGCTCTCCATCTCGATCGCCTGCACGTTGGAGGCCAGATCCTGCGAGTACATGACGCCCTTGCTGACGATCGGCGAGGAGGCGTAGCTGCCGAAGGCGCTCGGCGGCGAGGAGATCGGCAGGGTCCAGGCGAGCTGCAGGTCGGAGACGGTCGAACTGTCGATCGGGCCGCCGCTGTAGCGGGTGTTGGCGGTGTCCCCGTTGGGATGGCCCGAGCCGGTGAAGCTCGCCTTTTCGCCGCTATCCCCGTCGGAGGAGCCGCAGCCGCCGATCAGGCCGGCGAGCGCCAGCGTCAAGGCCAGCGCCGCGAGCCCGGCCGCCGCGCGGGCAGCCCTCTTTCCCCTGCTGAGCCTGCTCATTGCGCGACCTTATTTGACTGCTTTGCGGGTGTCAAGTGTTCGGCGACCAACGGCTGCAGGACCCGGTTGGAGAGCAGGCCGAGGGCGCCGAGGTTGGCGAAGCCGGGCCCCTGGCTGGGGCCGGCGAGGCCGGGGATCTGCAGCCGCGGGCTCATCCCGCGCAGCTCCAGGTGGCGGCCGATCGGCACCTCGCTGCCGGCGGGCCGCTCCCAGAGCGGCCCGGAGCGGCGCTCGATCTCGCGCCGCACCGCGTCGGGGAAGAGGGTGCGCATCTGGGCGAGCAGGTCGAAGCCGGTGCAGTTGGCGACGTAGTCGTGCGCGGCGCTCGCCTCGCCCTGCGGCGAGTCGTAGATCACCCGCACCCCGTCGCCGTCCGCCGCCGCGCCGACGTCGCCGACCCGGCCGGTGACGAAGCCGACGCGGTCGTCGTAGGCGATCGCCGCCAGGCTCGGCGGGTCGAAGACGCCGCGGTCGGAGTGCTTGACGAAGTCGCGCCGCGTGACCTCGTCGAGCGCCTCCCAGCCGACCGCGTCGGGGTCGGAGAAGACGCGGTTCTCGAGGAAGCTCTCGCCGCGGCTCATCGGCAGCAGCGGCGTGTAGATCGTGAACTTGCAGCGGGGCCGCAGGCCGCGCAGGAACATCGTCGCGCTGAGCGCGCTCTCGCCGCCGCCGACGATCGCCACGTCGCAGGCGCGGTCGGCGGGGATGCGGGCGAACTCGCTGCGCTTGCTGTCGCAGTGGAAGACGCGCTCGGCGACCGCCGGCTCGTGCGGGAAGGCGCGGTGGATGCCCGGTCCGGTGAGGACCAGGGCGCCGGCCGTGTGGCGCGAGCTGCCGCCGTCCTCCTCGGCCTCGACCACCCAGCGCTCGCCGGCCTCGTCGATCGTCACCTGCGAGACCCGCGCCCGCAGGTGGGTGACGCCCTCGGTCGCCCGCTCCAGCACCCAGCTCAGGTACTCGCCGTAGTCGCGGTGGCGAACCGGCGGCGAGCCGGCGTCGACCCAGCGCGCGTAGCGGCGGCGCGAGATCATGTGCTGCTGCCAGGTGAAGGAGGCCAGCGCCGCGTCGATCGCCTCGCCCGCCTCGCCGAACTCGACGTGGCTGCGGTAGGGGAAGCCGACGTCCTTGATCGGCGTCACCGCCAGCGGCTCCTCGCCCGAGGTCATCCCGTTGCGCCCCTTCCAGGAGGCGGCGACCTCGGTCGCCTCGACCACCTTCATCGAGATCCGCGCCAGGCCGAGGCTGTTGAGCACGTGCACCTTGGTCGCCAGCCCGGCCGCCTTGGCCCCGGCCCCGACCACGATCAGGTCGTGATTGGCGGTCATGCGTAGGCCGGGGTTCGGGGGCGGGCGACGACGAGGCCGTGCTCGGCCGGGCTGAAGGCGATCGCGGCGCGGGCGATGCGCTCGCCGCGCGACTCGACCGGCTCCAGCTCGACCTCCTCCAGCACCGTGCGCAGCACCCGCTTCATCTCCTGTTCGGCGTAGCTCGCCGCCAGGCAGCGGCGGGCGCCGCCGCCGAAGGGGATCCAGGTCGGCACCGAGGCGCGCTGAGTGAGGAAGCGCTCGGGGCGGAACTCGTGCGGGCGCTCGTAGACGTCGGCGCGGTGGTGGACGAGGTAGACGCAGGGGGCGATCAGCGTCCCGGCCGGCAGCTCGTGGCCGCCGAGCCGCGCCGGCCCGAGCAGGCGGCGGACGACTACCGGGACCGGCGGCCGCAGCCGCAGCGTCTCCTTGATCGTCGCGTCCAGGTACTCCTCGCCGCCGTCGTCGAGCACTTCGCCCTGCAGGCGGGCGAGCTTCTCGGGGTGGCGCAGCAGCCGCTCGAAGACCCAGGCCAGCGAGCTCGAGGTCGGCCCGTCGGTGAGCAGGGTCAGCAGTTCGTCGCGCAGCTCCTCCTCGCTCAGCGGCGTACCGTCCTCGTGGCGGGCGGAGACCAGGATCGAGACCGCGTCGCGGCGGCCCTCCTCGCCCGCGGCCCGGCGGCGGCGGGCCTCCTCCAGCACCGCCGCCTCGACCGGCGCCATCGCCCGCCGCCAGACTGCGGCTGCGTTCGAGCCAGCCCGGGCCGAGCAGCGCCAGGCGGCGCAGCCGCGCTTCGTCGTTGATCGCCGCGGTCAGGCCGGTGAGCAGCCCGCGCAGCCGGTCGAGCCGGCCCTCGTCGTCGCCGAAGACGGCGCGCATCACGACCTCCTGGGTCAGCGCCTGCATCCGCGGCCACAGGGCGAAGGGCTCGCCGGCCGGCCAGGCGCGCACTTCGCGCCGGGTCAGGGCGGTCATCATCTCGGCGTCCTCGCGCATCCGCTCGCCGTGGAAGCGGGGCAGCATCAGCTTGCGCTGGGCCATGTGCGCGGGCTCCTCGCTGAGCATCACCGAGTGGGCGCCGAGCACCGGCCGCAGGGCGAGGTTGGGGACGCCGACGCCGAGCTCGTTGGTGTCGGTCGAGAAGACCCGTTTGACGTCCTCGGGGTCGGAGAGCAGGACCCAGGTGCCGAGGTGGCGCAGGCGCAGGGTGAAGCTGTCGCCGTAGCGCTGCCGGCACTGCTCAAGGAAGGGCAGCGGTTCGCGCGTCCAGCGGCGCGACTGCAGGGCGCGGGGCAGGCGCGGCCCGGGCGGCAGGCTCATGCCTCGCTGCCCTCCATCAGCTCGTCCTCGAGCTTGCAGGTGGCGCCGATCAGCAGCTCGAAGAGCGCCGCGCTGAACTCCTCCGGCAGCCCGGCCTCGGCGCCGCGCGCCAGGTAGCGGGCGCGCACCTCGGCGACCCGCTCGGGCTGCATCATCGGGATCCCGTGCTCGCTCTTGTAGGCGGCGACTTCGCGGCAGATCTGGAAGCGCTCGCCGAGCAGGCGCGAGATCTCGGCGTCGATCGGGTCGAGCCGGGCGCGGAACCGGTCGAGGCTCACGCTTCGCCCTCCAGCAGGCCGCTGACGAAGGCCTCGCCGCACTCGGCCAGGCTGCCGACCGCGTAGCCGCCCTCCTGGATCACGCAGAGCGGCAGGCCGGCCTCGGCGAGCAGGGCGCCGATGCGGGCGAAGATCTCCGGCCCGAAGCCCCAGGAGCCGTGCGGGTCGCCGGCGACGATGTCGTAGCCGAGCGAGACGACCAGCGCCTCCGAGCTCGCCGCCAGCTCGGCGACCGAGTCGCGCAGCGCCGCCAGGTACTCCTCCTCGCCGGGGCTGCCGGGGAACTCGACCGCGACTTCGCGCTCGCTGCCCGGCGCCACCGTGCCGGCGGCGACGTTGGTCACCGGCCAGGCGTGCAGCGAGTGCAGGCTGGCGTCGCCCATCTGCTCGACGATCGCCGCCGTGCCGTTCGGGTAGTGCAGGTCGACGTCGAGGATGCCGACCGGGCGCAGGTCGGCCTCGCGCAGCGTCTGCACCGCGGCGGCGGCGGTGTTGAGGTAGCAGTAGCCGGCGAACCAGGAGGGGCCGGCGTGGTGGCCCGGCGGGCGGCAGAGGGCGTAGGTGAAGCGGGCGCCGTCGAGCAGGCGCTCGGCGGCGGTGATCGCCGTCCGCACCCCCTCGCGGGAGGCTTCGACCAGCCCGGCGCTGACCGGGATGTCGGGCGCCAGGCCGGGCGGCGTCAACTCGGCGATCACCACCGGCTCGGCGCTCACCTCGCCCAGCGCCTCGAGGTAGTCGGGCTCGTGCAGGACGCTGAGCGTCTGCTCGACGACTTCGCTGTCGGCGTCGGCGCCGGCGGCGCGCACCCCGGCGTGGCGGGTGAGGCCGCGGCGCAGCTGCTCCATGCGCCGGTTGTCGTCGACCCCGGGCAGGATCTCGCCGCCTTCGAGGATCCAGTGGGCGGCGTCGGCGCCCGCCGAGGCGCGCTGCTCGACCAGCAGCATGCCGGCGCTCACAGCACCCTCCGCATCCGCGGCCCGAGGTTGACGAAGCCGTTGGCCAGGTAGAAGGCCTCGGTCGCCCGCAGCTGGGCGAAGTCGTCGCGCGGCAGGCCGACCTCGACCCGCTTCGCCCCCTCCTCGCGGGCGAGGTCGAAGAAGGCGGCCAGCAGCTCGCGGCCGATCGCCCGGCTGCGCCAGTCCGGGTGGACCCAGAGGTCCTGGATCGTGCCGTAGCGGCCGGGGACGTGGATCGCGTACTGCCAGCTGGCGGCGAGGACGCCGACGACGCCCTCCTCCCCGGCCTCCGCCAGCAGCAGCGCTCCGGCATCCCGGCTCCCGGCAAGCTCCCGCGTCGCCTCGAACAGCGCCGCCGGCGAGGGCCCCTCTCCCCCCAGCTCAACCAACAGCTCCCCGATCCCCGCCGCAACCCCCGCCGCGTCGGCGGGCCGCGCCTCGCGCACCACGAACCGCTGACTTCCTGTTTTGGGACGAGACTGCGTACCGAACGACGAAGTCAGCGAGGGCTCGGGGGCTGCCTCGGTCATGCCGCCTCCGCGGCGCGGGCGCGGGCCGGCTCCAGCTCGACGCTCCACGACTCCTCGGCGTCGCTGCCGGTGACGGTGCGGGCGATCGCCGCCATCGGCGCCCGCGCCTTGAGCAGGATCTCGTCGAACTCCTCCTCGGGGTCGGACTGCATCACGATCGCCCCGCCGGCGCCGATCGTCGTCCGCCCCGGGCGCAGGACGATGGTGCGGATGACGATGCTGAGGTCCATCGTGCCGTCGAGCCCGAACCAGCCGATCGCGCCCGAGTAGACGCCGCGCGCCTCGGCCTCAAGGTCGTCGATGATCTCCATCGTGCGCTGCTTCGGGGCGCCGGTCATCGAGCCGCCGGGGAAGCAGGCGCGGGCGCATTCGACCGCGCTGCGGCCCTCGCCCAGGGTGCCCTCGACGGTCGAGATCAGCTGGTGCACGGTGGCGTAGTCCTCGACCACCATCAGCTCCGGCACGCCGACGCTGTCGACCTCGCAGACGATGCCGAGGTCGTTGCGCAGCAGGTCGACGATCATCAGGTGCTCGGCGTAGGTCTTTTCGTCGTTGGTCAGCAGCGCCCGCAGCTCGGCGTCGCGCTCGGGGTCGGCCGCGCGCCGCGTCGTGCCCTTGATCGGCCGCGCCTCGACCCGGCGCTCGCGGTCGACCGAGAGGAAGCGCTCGGGCGAGGAGCTGACCACGGCGACCTCGCCGAGCTTGAGGTAGGCGGCGAAGGGGGCCGGGTTGGCGCGGCGCAGGTTGCGGTAGAGGTCGAAGGGGTCCGGTTCGGCGTCGGTCGAGATCTGGTCGGTGAGGCAGACCTCGTAGGACTCGCCCGCCGCCAGCTCGGCCTGGCTGCGGCGGATGTCGGCGAGGTACTGCTCGCGGCCGCGGCCGCAGCGAAAGCCGACGTGGGCGTCGCTGGGGGTGCCGAAGGCGGGGTCGGCCGGCGAGGGCGCGGGCGGCGGGCTGGCCAGCACCGCGGTGACCGCGGCCTCGGCCCGGTCGAGCCAGCGCTCGGCCTCCTCCTCGTCGCCGGCCGGGATCGCGATCAGGTGGGTGCGGTGCCTTAAGTGGTCGACGGCGATCATCCGGTTGGCCAGCATCAGGACCGCGTCGGGGACGTCGGAGGCGTGCTCGTTGGGCGAGCCGCAGTCGGCCTTCAGCTCGTAGCCGAGGTAGCCGACGAAGCCGCCGGCCAGTTTCGGCGCCGGGCCGCCCGGCGCCGGCAGCGCGCGCTTGGCCAGCTCGCGGTCGAGCAGGTCGAAGATCGAGCCGCGCTCGATCGCGGTCGCCTCGGCGCCGTGCACCCGCACCGCGCCCGCCTCGACGTCGTACTCGAGCACGCAGCGGTCGGGACCGGCGCTGGTCCCCAGGTAGGAGCTCTGCGCGAGCCGGGTCGGGGCGTCGGCGCTGTCGAGCCAGAAGGCGTAGCGCTCGGCGGCGAAGAGCCGCTCGAAGAGCGCCTCGGTCGAGGGCTCGCCGGGGAGCGTGCGGATGCGCGGCTTGGCGGCGGCGTCCGCCGCGGGCCGCGCCGGGCGCTGGCGCTCGGCGGTGCGCCGCGGCGCCTCGGCGAGCTGGCGCCGCTGCCGGCTCGGGCGGCCTTTGCGCTCCTGCGCCAGGGTGTAGAAGTTCTCGACCAGCTTGGCGCCGTGCGCGGTGGCGATCGACTCGGGGTGGAACTGGACGCCCCACATCGGCCGGCGCCGGTGTTCGATCCCCATCACCACGCCGTCGTCGGCCCAGGCGCAGACGTTGCCGTCCGGGCCCATGCCGCTGATCGCCAGCGAGTGGTAGCGGACCACCGAGAATCCCTGCGGGATGCCCTCGAAGAGGCCGCTGCCTTCGTGGAAGATCTGGCTGAGGCGGCCGTGCATCGCCTCCGGCGCGCTGCTGACCTCGCCGTCGAGCGCTTTGCCCAGGCCCTGGTGGCCGAGGCAGATGCCGAGCACCGGGATCTCGCTGAAGCGGAGGATGTCGTCGCAGACGCAGAAGTCGTGCCAACGGCGCGGCGTGCCGGGGCCGGGCGAGAGGACGATCGCGTCGAAGTCCCAGCGCTCCAGCGCCCGCCAGGAGACGGCGTCGTTGTCGACCACGATCGGCTCGGAGCCGGAGACCCCGGCCAGCAGGTGGAAGACGTTGTAGGTGTAGGAGTCGTGGTTGTCGATCAGCAGGGTTCTCATCGGACTGCCTCCAGTCCCAGGCCGCGCGCGCCCTGGGCGAGCGCCGCCTGGATCGCGTCTTGGACGTGCGGCTCGCGGTCGCTCTCCAGGTACCAGCGCGAGAGGTGGGCGACGTAGCGGGCCAGCGGGCTGACGTCGAGCCGCTCGACCGCCTGCATCAGGTGGCGCCGGTACATCTCCGACTGCACGACCGCGAAGCGGTAGTCGGGGTCGCCGGCCGGGTCCTCGGGGGCCGTGCCGGGGCCGGCCCCGTTGTGGGCGCGGGCCCGGGCCAGGTCCCAGCCGAGGCTCTGCTCTTCGCGCAGCAGCTTGGCCGGCTCGAAATCGAGCGGTTTGGTGTTGGTGTGCATGAGGAAGTAGCCGAGCGCAACCTGGGGCACGATCGCCTCGGCGGCCGGGTGGCGCTCGCGGACCGCGGCGCGCTCGGGCTCGGCGGCGATCGCCGCCTCGATCCACTCCGCCAGCTCGTCGATCAGCAGCGCGTTGCGCTTGCTCGAGGAGACCGACTCGCTCTGCTTGGAGACCATGCCGTGGAAGAGGTCGTGTTCGGGGTGGTTGACCTTCGCCCCGGCGCCCTTCTCGATCATCCGGTCCATCAGCTGGCGGCGGCAGGTGACGTGGGCGACCCACTCGAGGCCGCAGACCTGGATCGAGGTCGTCCCTTCCAGGCCGGGCGCCGCCATCCAGTAGGCGAGCGCCCGCATGTGCTGGGTCGGCAGGCCGTCGGCGCGCAGCAGCGGCATTTCCTCCAGCTCCTCGCGGTCGGTGAGGTAGATCACGGCGCCGTCGGGGCGGCGCTGCAGCATCCCGTGCTCGAGGCCGAGGTTGGAGAACTCGGCGACCTCGGGCAGGAAGTCGGACTCGAAGAAGACGCGGTCGAAGGAGATGCCGAGCCGGGCCAGGGTCTTGCGCTGGCCGGTGATCACCCAGGAGCGGGTCTTCGACCAGAGCTCGATCGCCGCCTGGTCGCCGTCGAGCACCTTCTGCAGCAGCTCGTCGGCGCTGTCGTGGTGGACGTCGAGCTCGCGGGTCAGCGAGGTCGCCGGGTTCTCGTCGCCGCGGCCGTTCAGCGCCGGGCCGGACTTGACGTACTCGGCGTAGCAGGCGCCGACGAAGTGGTCGCTCTTCTGGTCCTCGCCGGGCGAGCTCTCGGCGTGGCGGCCGCTCTTGACCACGCCGGCCATCGCCTCGCCCATGCTGCGGCCGACGTCGCAGATGATGCTGCGCCGCTCGACCCGGCCGCCGGCCTCGGTCAGCGCCGCGCCGAGCGCGTTGCCCAGCGCCAGGTTGCGCAGGTGGCCGATGTGCAGGGCCTTGGTTGAGTTGGCGTCCCAGAAGTTGAGCGCGTAGGTCTCGCCGGCGGCGAGGTCGGTGTGGTCGCCGCTCTCGCCGGCGAGCAGCGCCTCGCCCGTGCCCCGCACCCACTCGTCGGCGAGCCGCACCCAGACCTGCTTCTCGGCCCGCTCGAGCTCGGCGACCAGCGGCTCGGCCTCGATCCGCTCCAGGGCGGCGAGCGCCGCGGCGTCCTCCTGCCAGCCCTTGACCCGCGGGACCAGCATCAGGTCCCAGCGCTCGTGCGGCTGGTAGGGCGCGCGCGCCGCCCACAGCGGCCGGCCCTCGCCTCCCGTCGCGAGCTCGTCGAACCGGTCGAAGAGGTTGGCTGGGTTCGATTCCATCGGATGCACCAGCCGGGGCTCGAACCCGGATCTCCGGCTTTTAAGGCCGGCCCTTTGACCGATTAAGGCACTGGTGCGCTATGGATGGGGCGGCTCTCCCTGCGACCCCGGACCCTCCCTAGGTCCCGAACTCTCCGACTGATCTAGATTTCCCGCGCATCCTAGCAACTCGCGCCGTACCCGGATAGGATCGCCCTGGATCAGTGGACTACTCGTTGATCGAAGAGTTGACCAAGGCCGAGCGCCGGCGGCTGCTGCGCGGCCTCGGCCGGCTGCAGCCGCAGCTCGACGCGATCCCGGCCAAGGACACCGAAGCCAACCTGCTGCTCGCCACCTGGAACATCCGCGACCTGGGCAAGGCGGGCGGCGGCTGGGGCTACGGCGAGCGCCTGCCCGAGTCCTGCTTCTACATCGCCGAGATCCTCTCCCGCTTCGACTTCGTCGCCGTGCAGGAGGTCAACGAGCTGGGGCCGTGGGAACGGGTGATGGAGATCCTCGGCCCGCACTACGCCTACGTCGCCTCCGACGTCACCGACCGCTCGCTGGGCGGCAACGGCGAGCGGCTCACCTACCTCTACGACACCCGCAAGGTCGCCTCGGCCAACGTCGTCGGCGAGATCGTGCTGCCGCCGGCGCTGCTGGTCAGCAAACACGTCTACGCCCTGCCCGGCGACAAGCCGCGGGCGAAGAAGGACCAGCTGATCACCACCGGGCGCCAGTTCGCCCGCACCCCGTACTTCGCCTCCTTTGCGGCGGGCTGGCGCCGGTTCGACGTCTGCACCGTCCACATCTACTACGGCTCCGAGAGCGGCGCCGAGCTCGAGCGGCGGATCGACGAGATCAGGCAGATCGCCGCCTTCCTCGGCAAGCGCGGCAAGCAGGCGGCGGCGGAGGGGCGGGCGCTGATCCTGCTCGGCGACTTCAACGTCGCCGGCCTCGAACACGAGACGATGGCGGCGCTGGAGTCGCACGGCTTCGTCGTCCCCGAGGCGATCAAGGACCCGCCCGACAAAGCCCGCAACAGCTTCTACGACCAGATCGCCTTCATCACCCCGGAGGGGATGCTCGACTACCTCGGCGACGGCTCCGAAGACGAGCGCGAGTCGGGCAGCTTCCCCTGCTTCGAGAGCGTCTTCACCGAGGCCGACCAGCGCACCTACCGCCGCTTCTTCGAACCGGTCCGCGAGCGGATGCGCCGCGAAGCCCTGGCCGAGGCGAAGAAGCGCGGCCGCAAAGCGCCGAAGCCGACCTCGCCCGAGGACTTCTACCGCGCCTGGCGCACCTGGCAGATCTCCGACCACCAGCCCCTCTGGGTCCGCCTCCGCGCCGACGACAGCGCCCCGTTCCTCGCCGCCCTGGCCGAGCGCTGACCGACGTGCCGTCCCTGGGAGGTCATTTCCGACCTCCCAGGGACGGCACGTCCCCGGTCAGGCGACCGCCGGGGCCGGCTGGCGCCAGACGCGGTCGAGGAAGCCGGCCAGCTCCCCGGTCAGGCGCGCCGGCCTGATCCGCCACTCGAAGATCGAGTTGGCCTCGACCATCTCGGCATTGGGCAGCTCGCCGGCCAGCATGCCGGCGTCGCTGAAGGGGTGCAGCGGGTCGCGGGGGTGGCCGACGATCAGCGCCGGCTGCTCGATCCGCACCCGCTGCTCGCGGTGGGGTGCGGTCTCGCCCAGCAGCAGGCCCTCGAGCACGGCGCCGGAGGGGCCGGGGCGCTGGCGGACGAAGTCGAGGCCGAGGTCGAGCAGGTGGTGGGTGCGGGGGATTAGCGAGGTCGCCCGCGAGGCGAGCTCGAAGCCGGGCCGGGCGAGGCGCAGGCCGAGCAGCAGCGGGGCGAGGGCGGCGGCGACGCCGGGCAGGGCGTTGTCGAGCACCGGCATCTCGACGAACAGGCCGCGCACCCGCTCGGGATCGGCGACCGCCAGCTCGAGCGCGACGTTAGCCCCCAGCGAGGTGCCGCCGACGACCGCCGCGGGCTGCTCGAGGTGGTCGAGCAGGGCGGCGACCTGGCGGGCGAAGAGCGGCATCGAGTAGAGGCGCAGGTCCTCGGGCCGGTCGGAGCGCCCGTGGCCGAGCAGGTCGACGCAGACGACCCGGTTGCCGCGCGCGGCCAGGGCCGGGCCGAGCTGGTCGAACATGCGCCGGCTCATCAGCAGCCCGTGGGTGAGGACGACCGTCCGCTCGCCCTCGCCGTAGACGTCGAAGCCGATCCGGTGGCCCTCGTAGCGAAACTCGCCCATCGGCTCTACCCTGACAGATGGATGCGCCGGATCCGTACCTCCGCCCTGCTCGCCGCCGCCGCCGTGGCCGCCCTGCTGCTCAGCGGCTGCCTCTGGCTCGAGCAAGGCTCGGTCGTCCTCACCCAGCCCGGCGGCATCGGCGACGTCCACCTGCGCTTCGTCGTCTGCTCGGTCGGGGTCGAAGGCGAAGGCGAAAACGCCAAGCTGACCTGCGGCTCGGGCGAAGAAGCGGCCGAAGCCCAGTACTTCGCCGGGCTGGTCGTGCCCACCGGCGCCGCGATGCCCGACGCGCTCGAGGTCAGCCCCGGCCCCGGCGCGGCGCCGATGACGCTGACCCGCAACGACCTGGTCGGCGCCGCCTTCGCCGGCTTCCCGCCGCTGCAGGAAAACGGCACGATCGCCGCCGGCACCGAGGTCGTCGGCTACTCCTCGGGCGCGGTCGCCGAGCCGCCCAACGTGACCCAGGAATGGACCGTCGACGCCGACATCGGCCTGCCGGCGGCGGCCGACGGCGGCAGCTACGGCGGGCCCTTCGGCGTCACCGTGCTGCCGGCGACGCGGCTCGTCTCGGCCGAACTCCCGGCCGACCAGGCGCTGGTCTGCGACCAGAACCTGGAAACGGCCACCGCGTTCTGCGCCGGCGAAGGGCAGCCGGTCAGCCTCGGCACCTCCGACCTGCAGATCGCTCCGCCGAGCCGCACCGCGGCGGCGCCGGGAACGCGGGTCAAGCTGCCGTTCAGGCTCGACTTCGCCAGCAGCGCGGCCTCGCCGCCCAAGCTCGGCCTCAGCCTGGGCTCGAACCTGGCGCGCAAGGCGGCCCGGCTGCGGCTCTCCAGCAACTCCTTCGACCGCGCCCCGACCGACCCGGCGACCAAGCGGGCGCCGCTGACCACCCGCACGGCGACCGTCAGCCTCGCCCCCGCCGCCAAGCCGGGCCTCTACGAGGTGACCCTGAGCGCGCGCGGCAGCGCCGGCGGCAGCCCCGCCTCGGGCACGGCCCTGCTGCGGGTCAAGCGGCCGCTGAAGCCGCGCCTGCGGGCGCCGCGGCGGGTCGGGGCCAAGCTCGCCTCGACCCGGGGCGTCTTCGCCCGGGTGACGATGCCCACCGCCCGCTCCCGCCTCGCCCTGCGCCTGCTCTCCCCCCGCACCCCCGGCCGCGGCCGCAAGCTGCTGGCCCAGAAGCGGCGCACCGCCCGCCGCGCCGGCCCGCTGCGCTTCCACCTCAGGCTGCCGCGCGCCCGGGCCCTCGCCCTGCGCAGCCCGACCGGCGCCAAGCTCCAGCTCCGCGCCCGCGTCGTCGTCCCCGGCAAGAAGCCGCGCCGCCTGACCCGGATCGTCCGCCTGCGCTGAGCAGGAAGAGACTCGCGTGGCCGCCGCCGGAACGGCGCTGTCGCTAACGCCGGGCGACGTGGACGGTGATCGCGTGGATCTGGCTCTGGCCGTGGGAGCCGGTCTGCACCGGGCCGGCGGCGGCGATCAGTTCGCCGACCCCCGGCAGTGGGTGCGGGCGCAGGCCCTTGCTCACGTCGATCGCGGTCAGGCCCGGCAGGGTGATCCCCTGCGAGTCGAGGACGACGAAATGGGCGTCGCCGTCGCCGTCGGGGTCGACCCGCTCGACGAAGACGATCCGGCCGCTGGTCGAGCGGCAGCCGGCGATGCCCGCCGGGCAGCCGACCGGGCGCACGGTTTCGCCCCCGCGGCGCGATCCCGGCCCGGCTTCCGGCGTCACCTCGATCAGCGAGGGCTCGGGGCCGGTGCCGGCCCCTCCCCCGCCCCCGCCGCAGCCAGCGGCTGCGAGCGGGGCGACGACCATCAGGATCAGGGCGAGGCGCCTCATCGCGGCGTGATCAGGGCGATCGGCAGGGTCAGGCCGGCGGAGCGGCGCAGGGTGGCGATGCGGCGGCCGGGCTGGACCGCGGCGCGGATCTCGCCGACCCGCTCGCCGAGGCGCGCCGCCGTCGCCTCGAGCTCGGGGGCGAGCAGGGCCAGGCCCCAGAAGAAGGCGGGCCGGTCGGCGCCCTCCTTCGCCACCACCGCCTCGGGCTCCTGGACGACCTCGAGGATCGCCTCGCCGAGGCGGAAGAAGGCCTGGCGCGGGGCGCCGGCGGGAGTCGGCTCCTCGCGCACCCGGCGCAGGTCGAGGCCGGCCGCCCGGCAGGCGGCGACGGTGCGCTCGAGGTCGGGCGAGATCGCGACCACGTGGTCGAGCCCGGCGACGCCGTTGGGGTGGGCGCCGGCCCTCGCCGGCGGCGGGCGCTCGGAGCGCTCGGTGGGCAGGCCGTCGAGGTCGGTCGAGCGGGCGCCGCGCAGCGACCAGCCGCTGAGGCCGCGGACCGCCCCCGCTTGCCCGGCGCAGCGCACCCGCACGCCGCCGAGCGCCAGGCTGTCGCCCTGCAGCTCGAAGCCGAGCGCCGCCCAGGCCCGGGGCTCGTCGGCGACCACGAGCTCGTCGATCGTCGCCCTCGCCGCGTGCTCCCGGACGACGAAGCGGCCGGCGCTGAGGCCGCGCACGGCGAACTGCTCGTGCCCCTCGACCGTGGCCGGCTCGGCCTCGACCGCCTCGACCCGCGCCAGTGGCGGCCCCTCGCGCAGAAAGGCAAGCATCTCCTCGACCGCGCCGGGGTCGCCCTCGGCGTGGACACGGACCGTGCCGTCGCCCTCGTTGCGCACCCAGCCGCGGACGCCGAGCCTCCGCGCCCGGCGCAGCGTCGCCTCGCGGAAGCCGACGCCCTGCACCCGGCCGCGCACGACCGCGCGCCTGGCGACGCCGTCCGCCTCACCGCCGCTCACCGCGGCACCATGATCGAGAAGTGGCCGAAGTCGGCCGCGCGCACGGGCTCGCCGAAGAAACCCGCGGCGGGCTCGGTCGCGACCTCGCCGCCGGCCACCGACTCCGCCGCGTCGGCGAGCTCGGCGAGGAAGGAGGGCGGCACCGAGGGCCGCAGGCAGTGGGCGCAGTAGACGGTGCGCAGGGCCCCCGCCAGCTCCTCGGCGAGGTGGCGTGCCGAGGTGGCGAACTGGTCGAGGTCGGCGCCCGGCTCGTAGACCAGGTGGGGACCGTAGTAGGCCTGGTCCTGCGCCCAGAGGACGCCGGCGCGCTCGTCGAGCAGGCAGATGTGGTCGGGGGCGTGCCCGGGGGTGTGGATCACGGTCAACTCGCGACCGCCGAGGTCGAGCCGCTCGCCATCGACGAGCAGGCGGGTCGGCAGTAGCGAGCGCTCCTCGCCGCCGATCAGCCAGCTGTTGACGTGTCCCGGCTCGGCGACGAGGTGAACCCCGGGCTCGACCTCCCCCACCCTGAACCAGGACTCGGCCGGCGCGGCGAATCTGCTCTCCGAAGTCATCTCGATCGGATGGAACCTCTCAAGCGGTTGGCGCCGATGCAAGCCTCTCGGCCTTCAGGAGGCCGAGGGCCCTGCGGCGGATTCCTCGCCGTCGACGGCGTAGTCGAAGCCGCCGTCGAGGTCGGTGAGGCGAAGGGTGACATCCCGGGTGACGCCGTTGCGATCACTCGCCTCGCAGCGCAACCGCAGGCCGACCCTCATCTCGACCTCGACCGGGCAGCGGACCTCCGACAGCGAGACGCCGCCCGCCTCGATCTGACGCCGCAGGGCGCGCTCGTAGAGGACGCCGGGGGCGATCGCCCTGCTCACGTGCCAGCTGTAGTCGAAGCCGCCGCCGCTGGTGTCGGTGACCCTGCCGGCGATCTGCAGCTGGACGCCGCGGGTGTTGCGCCCGCTGCACTCGAACCGCGTCCCCACCTCCCCCTCGACCCCTTCGCAGGTGAGCCCGCCGAGCGCGATCCCCGTCTGCTCGGCGTAGTCGTCGCGGATCTCGCCCGCGATCTCCTCGCCCGAGGCCTGCGAGTCGCCGCCGACGTTGACTTCGGCCGAGCAGCCGGCGAGGGCGATGCAGGCCACCAGCGCGGATGCCGTCGAGCCGGTGCCCAGTCTCATCGGCGCGCAGGTTATTTACCGGACCGGACCCCTCGCGATTCGGGGCCGTGTTCGGCGCCACAGCGGCGCGGATCGGCGCCCCGGCGCCTTCCCGTCGATCTCACCCTGCCGCATCTGCTGGCGGTGACGCTCGTGGGTGCCAGCGCCGCAGCCGGTTGGCGTTGCCGACCACCGAGAGTGAGCTGGCGGCCATCGCCGCGGCGGCGATCGCCGGGCTGAGCTGCAGGCCGACGAACGGGTACAGCACGCCGGCCGCGATCGGGATGCCGAGCGAGTTGTAGCCGAAGGCGAAGCCGAGGTTCTGGCGGATGTTGCGCATCGTCGCGCCGCTCAGCGAGAGAGCCAGTGGAACGCCGCGCAGCTCGCCCGAGACGAGCGTCACATCCGCCGCCTCGATCGCCACGTCGGTGCCGGTGCCGATCGCGATCCCGACGTCCGCCTGGGCCAGCGCCGGCGCGTCGTTGATCCCGTCGCCGACCATCGCCACCAGCTTGCCCTCGTCCTGGAGGTGGCGCACCTCCAGCGCCTTGTCGGACGGCAGCACCTCGGCGAGGACGCGGTCGATCCCAACCTGGGCGGCGATCGCCTCGGCGGTGCGGGCGTTGTCGCCGCTGATCATCGCCACCTCCAGGCCGAGCTCGCGCAGCGCCGCGATCGCCTCCGCCGAGCCCGGCTTGACGGTGTCGGCGACGGCGAGCACGCCCACGGCGACGCCGTCGAGCGCAACGAGAATCGCGGTCTTGCCCTCCTCCTCCAGGGCGCCAGCCGCCCGCTCCAGCGGCGTGGCGTCGATGCCCGCCTCGCCGAGCAGGTGCCGGGTTCCAGCCAGCAGGGCATGCCCCTCGACGCTGGCGCGCAAGCCCTGGCCGGTCACCGACTCGAACTCGCTCGCCTCAGGGACGGCGAGGCCCCGTTCCTCGGCACCGGCGAGGATGGCGCGCGCCAGCGGGTGCTCGGAGCTGCGCTCGGCCGCGGAGGCGAGCCGCAGCAGCTCCTCCTCGCCGAGCCCGCCGAGGGCGACGACGTCGGTCAGCGCCGGCTCGCCGCGGGTGATCGTGCCGGTCTTGTCGAGCACGATCGCGTCCAAGCGGTGCGCGGCCTCGAGCGCCTCGGCCGAGCGGATCAGCACGCCGCTCTCCGCGCCCTTGCCGGTGCCGACCATGATCGAGAGCGGCGTCGCCAGGCCCAGCGCGCAGGGACAGGCGATGATCAGCACCGCGACGGCGGAGACCAAGGCAAAGGTGAGCTGCGGCGAGGGGCCGAAGTCGAACCAGACGACGAAGGCGGCGATCGCGACGAAGATCACGGCCGGGACGAAGTAGCCCGCGACCCTGTCGGCGACGCGCTGGATCGGCGCCTTGGAGCCCTGCGCCTGCTCGACCAGGCGGACGATCTGGGCCAGCATCGTGTCGGCGCCGACGCCGGTGGCGCGGAAGCGGAAGGCGCCGGTCCCGTTAACCGTCGCCCCGATCACCGTGTCGCCGACCTCCTTGCTCACCGGCAGTGACTCACCGGTGATCATCGACTCGTCCAGCGTCGAGCGTCCCTCGACCACCTCGCCGTCGACCGGGACCTTCTCGCCCGGGCGGACCGCGATCACGTCGCCGGGCAGGACCTGCTCGACCGGCACCTCCGCCTCCATGCCTTCGCGCACGACGCGGGCCGTGTTCGGCTGCAGGCCGATCAGCTTGCGAATCGCCTCGCCGGTTCCCGCCTTGGCCCGCACCTCCAGCAACCGGCCGAACAGGATCAGGGTGATGATCGCCCCGACCGTCTCGTAGTAGACGTCGCGCAGGTCGCTGGGCAGCAGGCCGGGGAACAGCGTGACGAAGAGGCTGTAGCCGAAGGCGGCGGCGGTGCCGACGGCGATCAGGGTGTTCATGTCGGCGCTGCGGTGGGCGAGGGCGAGCCAGCCGGTGCGGTGGATCGGCCAGCCCGCGTAGAACATCACCGGGACGATCAGGGCGAGCTGGGCCCAGTGGTTCATGAGGATCTCAGGCACCCAGGTCGCGCCGAACAGGTCGGACGCCATCGAGGCGAACAGCACCGGCGCGGTGAGCAGCGCCCCGAGCGCCGTCCGCCACCTGAGGTCGGCGATCTCCTCACCGCGGGCGGCCGCCTCCGCGTCGCCATCCTGCTCGCCGAGGTCGAGCAACTCGTACCCGGCGTCGACGACCGCCCTCCGCAGTCGCTCGACCCCGACCCGGCTCGGGTCGTACTCGACGGTGGCACGCTCGGTCGCCATGTTGACCGCCGCCCGATCGACGCCGGGCAGCGCCAGCAGCGCGTCCTCGATCGTCATCACGCAGGAGGCGCAGCTGACCCCGCCCGGGCGCAGGGCGAACTCGGTCTCGGCGGTCTCGGCGGTCTCGCGCATCGGGCCGACGCCGACCGCCTCGGCAGCCTCGACCTCGGACGCGGGCGCCCCGTTGCCGGAGCCGTCCCCGGCCTCGCCGGGCTCGACCAGCAGCGTGCCGTGGACCATGTTCATGCCGCAGGCGAAACCGAACTCGCCGCTGCGCTCGGGGGTGAACTCGACCGCGGTGCGGGCAAAGGGCGCCAGCGAGCGGCTGACGCCGAAGTCGGGAAAGACGACGCGCGAGGTGCAATCGCCGGTCTCCTGGCGGTCGAAGACGAGGCGCAGCGGCACGCCCTCGCGGACGCGGATCAGGTTCGGCGAGTAGCCGCCCTTGACCGCGATCTCGACCTCCTGGCGCCCGCCCTGGAGCTCGGCCCCGCGCGCCTCGCGCGGGCCGAAGAAGAAGCGGGCCAGGCCGGCGATCGCGGCGAGACCGGACAGGGTGACGAGGATCTCAGCCATCGTGGTTCGCTCGCCTCACCGGGCCAGCAGGCGTCCGACGGCGCCCATCAACTCGTCGACGCGCTCCTCGGGGTCCTCCGGCGCGCTGCCCTCGCCCTGCATGCAGACCCGCACGTGGCCGTCGAGCAGACCGAGCGCGATCTTGTCGAGGGCAGCCTGAACGGCGTTGACCTGGGTGATGACGTCGATGCAGTAGCGGTCCTCCTCGACCATCTTCCCGATGCCGCGCACCTGGCCCTCGACGCGGGCCAGGCGGTTGAGCAGCTGCTCCTTGCTGGCGGTGTATCCCCGAGTCGGGGTTGCGGCTTTCATGCGGTCATAATACCCCCAAGGGGTATTATGTCAAGGCCGTGAGCAGCAGTTCGACCTGCTGCTCCTCATACCACCGGGCCGGCCTGTAGGCCGGGTCCTGCGCGGCGCCCTCCCCCGGCCGCGGGCATCTATGCCTCCTCGAGCACGGCGATCGACGGCGGTCGCGGGGCGGGGACGGGCTGGGGCCGGCGCTTCCTGGCCTTGCTGCGCTTCGCCCGGCCGTCGAGGACGCGGTAGACGAAGAGCCCGCCGATCAGCGGCGCGGTCAGCGCGACCCACCACCTGAACCAGACGGCGGAGGCGTCGCTGCCGCTGCCGAAGGCGTGGACCAGGCCGAGCAGGTAGACCAGCACCGTCGCCCGGTGCGCCTTGCGCCAGAGCCTCGCCCCGATCCGCTTGCGGAAGTAGAAGCTGAGCCCGAGCAGCGCCGCCAGGTAGCCGCCGAGGATGCCGAGGCCGGTGAACAGCGGCCGGAAGGACATCGTGAACGGCAACGCGATCCCGGCGACGCCGGGGTTCAGCCAAGGGTCGCCGAGCAGGGTGAGCCCGTGCACTGCGATCGCGACGATGCCGGCGACCGCGGTGTGCTCGTGGACCGCCAGCAGCTTCTTCGAGAGGCCGGGCCGGCGCATCGCCTTGCCCGCCATCGCCAGCCCCAGCCCGACCGAGATCGTGATCAACGCCATCGCCACCAGGCCGGAGGCGCGGCTCGCCAGCCACCAGCCGTGGGTCGCCAGCGTGGTCGAGGCCGCCGGGCTCATGCCGCCGCTCCCTGCGCTGCCGGCCTCGGCAGGCGGATGCGCGGCGGTGCGGCCAGCGGGCCGACCCGCTCGACCCGGCCGCTGTCGTGGATCACCAGGCCGCCGCGCTCGGCGAGCACCTCGCGGGCGCCCTCGGGCCCGGACAGCAGCGCCGCCTTGGAGAGGGTCTCCGCTTCGAGCGCGGTCTCGCCCAGCGCCGTCGCGCCGACCAGCCCGGTCCAGGCCGGCTCGCCCGTCGCCGGGTCGAGCAGGTGGTGCGCGTAGCCGCCGTCCTCGTCGCGCCAGATGCGCACGTTGAGCCCGGAGGTGGCGACGCCGCCGCGGCCGAGCCGCAGGACGAAGGCGCGCCCGCCGGTCAGCGGGTGCTCGACCTGGACCTCGTAGGGCCGGGCCAGGGCATCGCTGCCGCCGATGCGGATGTCGCCGCCGCAGTCGACGACGAAGCGTGAGTATCCGGCCAGCCGCTCGGCGACCAGGTCGGCGGCCAGCCCCTTGCCGGCGCCGCCGGTGTCGAAGAGGACGCCCGGCGGCCGCACGATCTCGCCGCGCTCCTCGTCGACGGCGATCGTCCGCCAGCGCGCCTGCGGGGCCGGGGCGGCCGGCCGGCGCGGCGGCGCCGCCTGCAGCGCGGCGCCGAGCGGGGCTCCCGGCAGCCCGGCCCGCGAGGCCGAGTAGCCGGTCGCCTCGATCTCGCGCACCAGCGTCGGGTCGACCAGGCCGCCGCTGCGCTCGGCGGCGGCGAGCCCGGCGCCCACCGCCCGGCGCAGCAGCGGCGAGGACGGCACCCGCCGGCGCCGGTCGGCGTTCAGCCGACAGAGCTCGCTGGCGGCATCGAAGCGGGAGAGCCGGCGGTCGAACTCGGCGATGAACTCGCGCGCCCGGGCGGCCGCCTCGGCGGCGGGCGGGAGCCCCTCGCCCGGCTCGCCGATCAGGAAGCGGACGTGGCTGCCCATCGCCTCGAAGCTGACGTCGTGCTCGCTCATGAGGCGCTGGTGGTGACCGGGACGGCCGCGGTGGCGGGCTGGGTCGAGCCGACGACGGGCCCGGCGGTGACGGTCGATTCGCCCGGCGTCGGCACGACGGTGGTGACGACCCGGCGCTTGACCACCTTGCGCAGGAGAACCTGGCGCTGCGGCTGGCTCGGCGCGCTCAGCTGGTAGGTGAAGAGCGCGAAGAGCACGGCGAACAGGGCGACCGAGCCCCAGATCACCGCGGCCGGGCCGGGCCGGCGGGCGCGGCGCGACTCAGTCATCGCCGCCGCCCTCTCCGTCGCCGCCACCCTCGAACTCGGCCTCGGTCTCGCCACCGCCGCCGCCGGCGCCGCTGGTCGCGGTGGTCACCGGTTCGGCGGAGCCGGCGCCGCTGGTCGCGGTGGTCACCGGTTCTTCCGCGTAGCCGCTGCCGCTGGAGCCGGTGCTCACCGCGGCGGGCGCCGCAGTGGACGCGCCGGCGGTCGGCGAGGTGGCGGGTGGGGCTGCCGACGCGGGGTGCTTCGGCTTCGCGTGCTTGGTGACGTGGATCGTCCTGCGGATCACCCTGGTGCGCACGATCGGCTTCTCGGCGACGGCCTGGACGGCCTGCCGGCGGTCGGCGCTGAGCGCCCATCCCCCCAGCCCGGCCAGGCCGAGGATCGTCACCGCGGTCGCGATTCTCATTTTCGTCTTGGTCACTTCTAACCCCCTGGGCTGAGCTTGCGGAGCGAGTCTTGCGGGGCGGGGTTGAAGCGCGATCGAGGCGCGGGTAAAGGCTTGGCAAAACCTGCGGATTTCCCCCGTGAGCAGGGCAAGACCGCCGCTACAGTGGCCTCATGGCAGCGGCTGCAAGCGGACGGATACTGGTCGTCGAGGATGAGGAGTCGATCTCCGGGCCGTTCGCCGAGGCGCTGCGCCGGGCCGGCTTCGAGGCGCTCGTCACCGGCACCGCCGCCGGGGCGCTGCGCCTCGCCGAGGAGGCCGAGCCGGACCTGGTGATGCTGGACCTGGCGCTCCCCGACGGCGACGGGCGCGACGTCTGCCGCGAGCTGCGCCGGGCCTCCGACGTGCCGATCGTGATGCTGACCGCGCGCGGCACCGAGACCGACAAGATCGTCGGCCTCGAGCTGGGCGCCGACGACTACGTGGTCAAGCCGTTCAGCGCCGCCGAGGTGATCTCGCGCATCCGCGCCGTGCTGCGCCGAAGCGGCGACCGCCGCGGGGCCGCCGGCTCGGAGCCGATCCGGGTCGGCGAGCTGGAGCTCGACCCAGCGGCGCGGACCGCCGGCCTGCGCGGCGCCGAGCTCGACCTCTCGCGCAAGGAGTTCGACCTGCTGGCCGAGCTGATGCGCCACGCCGGCCACGTGGTCAAGCGCGAGGACCTGATGTCGCGCATCTGGGACGTCAACTGGTTCGGCTCGACCAAGACGCTCGACGTCCACGTCGGCTGGCTGCGGCGCAAGCTCGGCGACGACCCGAGCGACCCCGCCTTCATCGAGACCGTCCGCGGGGTCGGCTTCCGCTTCGCCGCGCCCGAGGAGTAGAGGGCGATGAGCCTGCGCGCGACCCTGCTGCTGGCGCTGGCCTACGTCCTGCTGCTGGCCCTGATCGCCCTCGGCGTGCCGCTCGCCGCCAGCCTCCGCGACCGGGTCGACTCCGAGGTCAAGGGCCAGGCGCGCAGCCAGGCCGACGTCGTCGCGGCGACCGCCTCGGAGCTGATCGACCCGCCGCAGCGAGGCGCCCTCCAGCGCCTGGCGCGGATCTCGGCCGGGAGCGTGCGCGGCCGCGTGATCGTCGTCGACGGCCGGGGGCGGCTGCTCGCCGACTCGGCCGGGACCGCGGCGGGGCGCAGCTACGCCAGCCGTCCCGAGGTGCGCGCCGCCCTGCGCGGCAACGGGGAGCAGATCAGCCGCAGCAGCAGCACGCTCGGCGCCGAGATTCTCGCCACCGCGGTGCCGGTGCTGGCGGCCGGCCGGCCGGCCGGGGCGGTGCGGATCACGCAGAGCGTCGCCGCCGTCAACCGCGCGGTGCGCACGTCGCTGCTCGACCTCGCGGCGCTGGCCGGGGTGGTGCTGCTGCTCGGCCTCGCCGCCGGGGCGCTGATCGCCCGCCAGATCGCCAAGCCGATCCGCCGCCTCGACCGCGCGGCGCGCGAGGTCGCCGCCGGCGAGCTGGGCACGACCGTGGCGATCGAGGGCAGCTCGGAGCAGCGCTCGCTGGGCCGCGCCTTCAACGAGATGACGCAGCGCATCGGGCGCCTGCTGCGGGCGCAGCAGGACTTCGTCGCCGACGCGTCGCACCGACTGCGCACGCCGCTGACGGGACTGCGCCTGCGGCTGGAGAACCTCGCCGAGCGGCAGGGGGGCGACGGGGCGGCGGCGGGCGAGCTGCAGGCCTCGATGCTCGAGATCGACCGGCTCTCGCAGATCGTCGACGAGCTGCTGATCCTCAGCCGCGCCGGTGAGCACGAGCTGCCCGGCGAGCGGGTCGACCTCGGCGAGGCGGCGGCGCGCGCCGCGGAGCGCTGGCAGCGCAGCGCCGGCGCGCGGCGGATCGGGCTCGCGGCCCGGGCCGATGGCGCGGCCAGCGCCTGGTGTGCGCGCCCCGACCTCGACCGCTCGATCGACGCCCTGGTCGAGAACGCGCTGCGCTACTCGCCGAGCGGCTCGGCGGTGAAGATCGTCGCCGGGCCGGGGCGGGTGGAAGTGCTGGACGAAGGCCCCGGGCTGCAGCGGGGCGAGGAGGAAGCGGTCTTCGAGCGCTTCAGTCGCGGCAGCGCCGGTCGCCGCGGGCCGAGCGGCACCGGGCTCGGGCTGCCGATCGCCCGCGAGCTGACCCGCCAGTGGGGCGGCGAGGTCTCGCTCGGCAACCGCGAGCGCGGCGGCCTCCGTGCTGTCATAGAGGTGCCGGAACGATGACCCTCCCCGCCTCGCTCAAGTGGACGCTGCTCGCCCTGCTCGGCATCGCCGTGGCGGCCGCTGTGGCGATCGCCGCCAGCAGCCTCGCCAGCCGCCAGATCGGCCTCGCCTCCGAACCGATCAGCGCCGGCGACGCCCTCGCCCCCGCCGCGCCCCACCCAAAGCCAAAGCCGAAGCCGAGCCCCCAGGCCCCGGCCAAGCCGCCGCCGACCACCACGACGCCACCCGCGACTCCGCCCGAAACGACCGCCCCGCCCGCCACCGGCGAGGGCGACGATCACGGCGACAGCAGCCACGGCGCGGACGACTGAGATTCCTAACTGGAAAGCCGGAGGCGATGGTTTACGCCGATGAAAATGCCAAAACACGCAGGTGAAAATGCCATCCTCTGCAAACGCTGGAGGATGGGCAGTTCCTCTTGACCGGATCCGCGAATCTGCTCCCCAGCTGACGCGGTAGCGCCACCCCCCACGAGGCCTCTATGCGGTGGCGAGAACGATCTCGCAGCCACCAAGGGCAAATGACCCCGCGTCGAGCGCGCGCTTCTTCGGCAGGCCACTCCGTCCTACTTCTTCCTCCGTGCCCAGTGCTCGTGCACCAACTGGACCGCGTCCTCCTCGCTCAGCCCTTCGATCTCCACGGCGCTCATGCGGAGCTCGCCGACGAGAACGGCGATAACCCAGGCGTCGTGCTCGACCGGAGCCTCCTCGGTTTCGACGGGGCGCGAAACCGGCTCGCCGCTGCGGATCGCCTCCCAGAAGTCGGCGCGCGAGACCTCCAGCTGCTCACGCAGGATCGTGCCGAAGCGTCCCGGGCTGATCTTCTTCGAGCGGTCGTGGGAGATGTGGGTCTGAAGCAGCCGCCCGTCCGACAGCAGCTTCTCGAAGAAAATGTGAGCCTGCCTGCGGCCACCGCGCTCGCCGGCCGCAATCTGCCGCCAACCGTCAACGCCGAGGAACTTCTCGACGTCGGCCCAGCTAGGCGAGGTCGGCGTCACGCCGGCTGCCGAGCCCGAGCCTCCTCGGGCGGCGCCCCCGGCGAGAAGAGCGAGTGCCGCTCCCCGGGGGCGGTGAGCGCGAACTTCAGCAGGTAGGCGAGTTGGCCGCGCCGGTCGGTCTGCATGTAGAAGTCGAGGCGGTTGAGGAAGTCCTCGGCCTGTGCGCCGACCAGATCGATCAACTCCGCGAGCGCATCCTCGTAGCTCGCGCCACCGGCGACCAGACCCAGCTCCGGCAGGCGGATGACGAACTCCCCCTCCGAGACGCTGACCCGGGGATCGAAGGAGAACCCCTCGAGCAGCATCGCCAGATCCTCGACGGAAACCAGCACAGCCTGCTCCCTGCCCCGGTGGCGATCGATCACCTGCGGACGGTGAGCATGAACCGCCTGATCCATCAGATTTGAGAGGCGCGCCTTCGCCTGGGCAAAGGCCTCATGCTCCAGATAGACGGTCGCCGAATCGTTCATTGAAGGCGAAACCTACACTAGGTGACCAATTTGGTCAAACTGGTCAAGCAAACCGCGGCAAGCTCCCGAAGGTGGCGGTCGTAGATCCGGTCGGCGACGGAATCATCTTCGCGTCTATCCCTCGCCGTCCGAGGGCATGAACGGTCCGTGCTCGGCCTCCAGGGCAGCGATCTCCTCCTCGGTGGCGTCGCGCTCGCCCTTGCCGAGCATTGTCAACGCCGGTTGAAAACCGGACCACTTCTGCCGGCGCGAGGAAGTCGGCGACGTTGTTCGTGACGAGAATCCTGTCCTCATCCATGCAGAGCTCGGCCACCGCTCGGTCGCTGTCGCCGAGCTTCCCGCGATCGCGACTGCAACTCGCGTCGTAGCCAGCCTCATGACACTCCTTCACCAGAGTCGGCGATAGATCCTCGTCGATGAAGAACCGCATTCACGCGTCCCGCCAGGGCCGAGCTGGCCGGCCCCGACGAGGGTGCGCCTGCGCATAGATCAAAGCTGCCTCAAACGCCTTGCGCGGAACGTTTGGGTAGTCCTCGATCAGGTCGTCGACCTCCTCCCCGCCCTTCACCCGTTCCGCGACGGCACGAACCGGAATTCGAGTTCCGGCGACCACCGGCTCCCCCTGCCTGATCTGAGGATTCGATTCGATATAGCGCTCACGTCCTTCCCGATAGCTGCTCAGCTGCTTGAAGGCATCGCGGAAACTCGGGTCGAGCCGAATGACAACCACGTCGCTCAGCTGAAGCTCCGGCTTCTTCCCCAATCCATAGGGCTGCATCTCCTGTAGCCAGCGACGAATCTTCCGCTTCGCCTGAGACCGCAGGGGCACGCCCGCCCTGCCGATGACAGCGATCGTCATCACGTCGTCGGCGTCGAGCAGGGTTCCAGCCGTCTTTGATCGACGCGCCTTGACGATCTTTTCCTCGATCGCCTTGTCGACCGTTTTCAACGATACGCCTGCCAGCAACGCCGCCTCTCGGCGACTGAACAGCCCCGAGCCGGTTCGAGATTTTGCCGTAGCTGGCATAAAAGAACTCCCTACTCGGGACACATTAGCATCGGTAGCGGCGCCGACCGTGGCCTGGCTTGGCACCCTCGCCAAAGAGATCGTGGGCGTGACCCTGCCCGACAGGCAAGGCCCTACCCCTCGCCATCCGCGGACAGGAACGGTCCGTGCTCAGCCTCCAGGGCCGCGATCTCCTCCTTGGTGGCGTCGCGCTCGCCCGTGCCGAGCATCTCTTTCCAGGATGCGTCACAGGTGACCGCCTGTGCGGGCTGCTCCATCGCAGAAATCTTGGCAGGCCCAGCGGTGGGCTGGCTAGTCAAAGATCAGGGGTGGCAGACGGGATTCGAACCCGCGACCGCCGGCACCACAAGCCGGAGCTCTACCAGCTGAGCTACTGCCACCGCGCGGCTTCCCAATCTAGCGGGCCGGTGGGCGGGGTGCGGGGGTCAGGCGGGGTGCTGGTGGGCGGCTGCCAGGGCGGCGAAGGCGGCGAGGCCCGGGGCGGTGCGGGCAGTCAGGTCGGCGTCCGCGGCTCGGGCCGCGGCGGGCAGGTCGGCGGCGCCGGCGTCGCCCAGGGCGCGGGTCGCTTCGCGGGACATCTCCGGCACCGCCAGCCAGGCCTCGAGCAGGGCGAAGTCGGACTCGGGGTGGAAGAGGACGCCCCAGGCGTTGCGGTGGCGGAATGCCTGGACCTCGGTGCGCTCGGAGCGGGCCAGGTGGGTGGCACCGGCGGGCAGGTCGAAGACTTCGCCGTGCCAGTGCAGGACGGTGGTCGCCGGCGCCAGGGCGCCGAGCAGTGGGTCCTCGGGCTCGAGGATCTCGACCGGCGCGTAGCCGAGCTCGGCGGCCTCCGCCGGCCTCACCTCGGCCCCCAGCGCCCGCGCCAGCAGCTGCGCCCCGAGGCAGATGCCGAGCACCGGCATCCCGCGCCGCGCCGCCTCGGCCAGCCACTCGCGCTCGGCGGCCAGCTGCGGGTGGCGGCCGAGGTCGTCGGCGCTCATCGGCCCGCCCATCGCGACCGCTCCCGCCACCTCCTCGTGGGCGGGCAGCTCCTGCCCGGCCAGCGGTTTCACCGTCCGCTCGCGCAGGCCGGCGCAGGCGTCGAGGATCCGGTGCGGCCCCTCCCAGGGCACGTGCTGGATCACCAGCAGGGTCGGCGGCCCGTCCGCGCTCATAGGAGATCCAGGCTAACCGCGCTACGGTTCGCGGGATGCCCGAGCGCCACGGGATCTCCTTCCTGCGCCCCGCGGCCCGGCCCGCCTCGGCGACCGGGATGCGGGCCCACGGCGCCCTCGCGGTCGGGGCGCTCGCGGTCGGCGCCGCCGCAGTCGGCGGCTTCGCGATCGGGCGGCTCAGCGTCGGCCGGCTCGCGATCCGCCGCGCCGCGATCGGCAGGCTCGCGGTCGGCGAGCTGGAGATCGGGCAGCTGCGGGTCCGCGACGGCGACGCGCCCGGCGGCGCCGAGGACGATGCGTAGCCGGCCCGGCCCGCACCTCTGCTGAGCGCCCCGCCCGCGGCGGCGCCTCAGCCGGCGCCGACCCGCAGCTGCTGGAACCCGACCGCGAGGCGCGAGCGCAGCTCGGCCTCCGCCGCGTCCGCTCCCCCGTCCTCGCCGCCGACCAGCACGACCTCGGTCGCCGGGTAGCTCTGCAGCTGGTCTTCGACCGCCTGCACCACGTCCTCGTCGCCGACCCGGGCCTCGGCCTCCACCCCGGCCTTGGCCAGCGCCGCGACCGTCGCCACCAGCCGCTCCTGGGCCTGGCGCCGGGCGCCCTCGACGTCGGAGGCCCAGCGGTCGAGGAAGGAGATCCTCGCCGGCGCGATCACCCGCACCTCGGGATCGCCGCCGGCGCCGATCCCCGCCGCCGCCAGCACCCGGGCGACGTCGGCCGGCTCCTCGACCCGCGCCGCGAGCACGATCAGCAGGTGGCGCCGCCCGTCGCCGGTCGCGGTCGTGCCGAGCGGCCCGCGCGGGCGCTGCCGCGCGGCGACCACCAGCAGCGCCAGCACCGCCATGGCGCCCACCGCGACGCCGAGCGCCGGGCCGGCGAGGAGGAAGCCGGCGACGACCGGCACGACCAGCGCCGCGACGACCAGCGGCAGCTTCCAGGGCGTCATGGCGCCAGGATGCCAGGCCCGGGGCGGCCGCGGCGGAACGGGTCTGGCGGCGGGGCGCAGGGCCCCGCCGCACCCGCCCTAGGCTCGTCGCGTCCCGAGCCGAGGCAGCAAGAGCATCGCCAGCCCGATCAGGATGACGATGATCCCCAGGATGTAGTTGACCAGGATCGCCAGGACGATCCCGATGACGATGAGAACGATTGAAAGCTCCATGCCGCCGGAGGTACCCGGCCGCCGAGCGGGGCAAACTCCTCAGCCGCGGGTGCTGCCGCTGCCGCTGCCGTCCGGCGACCATCCCGGCCCGCGGAAGAGGTGGCCGAGCTTCTGCCGCCAGCCGCGCGCCGCCCGCACGTCGCGGGCGATCGCGGCGAACTCGTGGAAGGCGACCCGGGTCGGGCGGAAGCTGCGGATGTTCCGCGTCAGCCCGTAGCGGGGCCGCTCGGTCTCGCCCTGGAAGGTGCCGAAGATCCGGTCCCAGACGATCAGGATGCCGCCGTAGTTGCGGTCGAGGTAGACCTCGTTGGAGCCGTGGTGGACGCGGTGGTGGGAGGGCGTGTTGAAGATGAACTCGATCGGGGCCGGCAGCCGCTTGACCCGCTCGGTGTGGATCCAGAACTGGTAGATCAGCGAGATAGAGAGCTGGGTGAGGATCATCCAGGGGGCGAAGCCGAGCAGCGCCAGCGGCGCCCAGAAGGGCAGCGCCGTCATCGGCGTCCAGGTCTGGCGCAGCGCGGTCGAGAGGTTGTAGTGCTGCGAGGAGTGGTGGACGACGTGGCTGGCCCAGAAGACCCGCACCTCGTGGTGGACGCGGTGGAACCAGTAGTAGGCGAGATCGTCGGCGAAGAAGAGCAGGACGTACGTCCACCACTGGTCGGCCGGCATCCGCAGCGGCGTCAGCTCGTACAGCCCGGCGTAGGCGAGGACCACGACCAGCTTCCAGGCCGCGTTGATGACGACGTTGCCGCCGCCCATCGTCAGGCTGGTCCGCGTGTCCCGCGACTCGTAGCCGACCAGCTCCTCGTCGCGCAGGTACCTGAACGAGAGCAACTCCATCGCGAGCAGCAGCACGAACGCCGGGATCGCGTAGTAGAGCACCTCGGCCACGGGGGGAATCTACAGCTGTCGACCGCCCCGGCGATCAGGACTTGCGGTTGGCCATTCGCTCGAACTGCTTCCCGAGCGCCTTTTCGACTTCGTCGGACATCGCCATCCGGTAGACCGCAATCAGGGCCTGCAGCGAGAGCGGGCGGAGCCGGTCGAGGGCCTCGCGCACCTCCGACCAGCGCTCCTCCGGGTAGCCCTCCGCTTCGAACGGCTTCCAGACGTCCTCGAGGAAGAGCTTGACGAACTCGTGGGAGATCGAGCGGCAGCGGCCGCGGACCTTGTCGAGCGCGGCGAGGGCGTGGCCAAGCGGCACGCCGGTCGCGACTACCCCCTCGGCCGCGTCGAGCAGCGAGGGGAAGGGTGCCTCGAAGCGGTCCTCGTCGACCGGCACCAGCGCCCCGGCCTCGACCGCGCGCTTCAGCGCGTCGTCGGGGTCGGTGCCGAACCGCTCGGCGAGCTCCTTGCGGCTGAAAGTGCGCGGCTGCTCGCCGTCGAACTCGTCGAGGGCGCGGCGGATCGAGAGGAACTGCTCCGCGGCGCCGACGTTCTGGTTGAGCAGGCGCTCGATCCCCCTCAGGTTGAACCCGTCCGCCTGCAGCTCCTGGATCATCCGCAGCCGCGCCAGGTGCTGCGGGCCGTAGTAGCCGACCCGGTCGCGGACCTCGGGCGCGGGCAGCAGCCCCCGGGCGCGATGCGAACGGATGTTGCGCACCGTCATCCCGGTCTTCGCGGCGAGGTCTTCGATCGTCAACTCGTTCTCCGAGACGGCCACGGCGGCAAAGCTACCACGGAGTGACGAATCGACATTTGACGTGACGCCATTCGATGTTACGTTGTCTGCAGTCATGCCCTTGAAGCTCGCCCGTCCCGGCCTCCGCTTCCTCGACGCGATCGCGGGGCCGCACGGGGTCGACGGCTACCTCGAACAGGTCGACCCCCTGCTGGCCACCGACCAGTGCCGGGCCGAGGTGACCGCGATCGTCCGCGGGACCGCGGAGAGCGTCACCCTGACCCTGCGCCCGAACCGCGCCTGGCAGGGTTTCCGGGCGGGCCAGTTCGTCCAGGTGGCGGTCGAGATCGACGGGGTCCAGCACCAGCGCTGCTACTCCCCCGCCTCGCCCGAGGGGCGGCCGGAGCTGGAGATCACGGTCAAGCGACACCCCGGGGGGCTCGTCTCCAACTTCCTCGCGGACCGCGCCGAGCCGGGGATGGTGCTCGGCCTCTCCCCCGCCGAAGGCGACTTCCACCTGCCGCAGCCGCCGCCCGCCTCGATCCTGCTGATCGGCGGCGGCAGCGGCATCACCCCGCTGATGGCGATCCTCCGCACCCTCTTCGCGCGAGGCTGCGACCTGCCCGTCGCCCTGCTCCATTACGCCCCCGACCCCGACCGCGCGATCTACCGGGCCGAGCTGGAGCGCCTGGCGGCGCGGTATCCCGCCTTCCGGCTGCTGCGCTCCTACACCCGCGCCCCCGGCGCCGGCGAGCTCGACGGGCACTTCAGCCCGCGTCACCTCCCCCGGCCCGCGGCCCGCTTCGCCGAGGCCGAGACCTTCGCCTGCGGACCTCCCCAGCTGCTCGACGCGGTGCGGGAGGCTTGGGCGGACGGCCGCGAGCAGCGGCTCCACGTCGAGAGCTTCGTCCCGCCCACCCTGGCGCCGGCCGGCGAGCCTGGCGAGGGCACGATTCGCTTCGCCGACTCGGGGGTCGAGGTGCCCAACAGCGGCGCCTCGCTGCTGGAGCAGGCCGAGGACGCCGGCCTACCCGCCCGGTTCGGCTGCCGGATGGGGATCTGCCACACCTGCACCCGCCGCAAGCTGGCGGGCACCCACACGAACCTGATCACCGGCGAGACCTCCTCGGAGCCCGACGAGGAAATCCAGCTCTGCGTCTCGGCCGCCCTCGGCGACCTCGCCCTAGCCCTCTGAACCCGCCCGAAAGGACCCGATGACCACCACCCTCACACCCCCGCCCCCCTCCCCCTCTTCTCCGCTCGCCGGGATGACGCCGGAGCAGATCGAGAGCTTCGGCGAGGAGATGGACACGATCCGCCAGCGCCTGCTCGCCGAGCGCGGCGAGCACGACGCCGCCTACATCCGCCGCCTGGTCCGCGTCCAGCGCGGGCTCGAGGCCGGCGGCCGCGCTCTGCTCTGGGCCGGCGTTCTCCCGCCCGCCTGGCTCGCCGGCACCGCGGCCCTCTCGCTCTCCAAGATCCTCGACAACATGGAGATCGGCCACAACGTGATGCACGGCCAGTACGACTGGATGAACGACCCGAAGCTCTCCGGGGAGCGGTTCGAGTGGGACACCGCCTGCCCTGCCGACCAGTGGCGCCACTCCCACAACTACATGCACCACACCCACACCAACATCGTCGGCAAGGATCGCGACATCGGCTACGGCATCCTGCGCATGTCCGAGGAGCAGCCCTGGAGCCCCTACTACCTCGGCAACCCGCTGTGGGCGGCGCTGCTGGCGACGCTCTTCCAGTACGGGGTGGCGCTGCACGACCTCGAAGTCGAGCGACTGCCGAGCGGCGAGGCGGACCGGGCCGAGAAGCGCGAGCTCGCGCGGGGAATCTGGGAGAAGGTGCGGCGCCAGACGCTGAAGGACTACGTCCTCTTCCCCGCCCTCTCGGGACCGTTCTTCGCCTTCCCCCTGGCCGGCAACGCGACCGCCAACCTGGCCCGCAACCTCTGGGCCTTCACGATCATCTTCTGCGGCCACTTCCCCGAGGGGACGCACGAGTTCAGCGAGGAGGAGACCGCAGAGGAGACCCGCGGCCAGTGGTACCACCGCCAGGTGCTCGGCTCGGCGAACCTCAGCGGCGGCCCGCTCTTCCACATCCTCTCCGGCAACCTCAGCTTCCAGATCGAGCACCACCTCTTCCCCGACCTGCCCGCCAACCGCTACGCCGAGATCTCGGTCGAAGTGCGGGAGGTGTGCGAACGCTACGGCGTCCCCTACAACGTCGGCCCGCTGCACCGCCAGTTCGGCAGCGTCGTGGCGAAGATCTTCCGCCTCTCGCTGCCGGAGCGGCGACCGCGCGCCCCGCTCGGCCTCGGCGGCGCCATCGACGCCGGCAGCGGCGCCGCGGCTCGGCTCGGCGGCGCAGCGAAGAGGGTGGCGCTCGCGCTCAAGCCATGAGGGCGGCTGCGCGTCGAAGGCGGAGTCAACGCTCGATGACGATCGAGCCGCCCCTGCCGATGCGTTCGACTCAACGCCACAGCTCCTCGTCGACCGCCTCGAAATGCGCGGTCGCCCGCTCGAAATCGCGGAACTTGTCCTCGCTCCAGCCTCCCGCCAGGCGCCCCAGCCCGTTGGAGCGCACGCCCCCGGCCATACACAAGACGAACCACGTGGCCCTGATCGAAGCAGGGGCGATCTCGGTGGCGCGGTAGCAGCCCAGTTACTCCTTCGCAGATATCGCCGGCTGCTCGCTGTTCTGTCCAGCGCACACGTGCCCGCATGGGGCACAGCGATTCCGTTGCTGCTTCAAGGGCGGGCGTTGCGCGGCCAGCAGGACGACTCTGGCGCCGGCTGAATTGAAACGGCGACGGCCGGGCCGGAAGGGCGCCTGGCCCTGACTCCGACGGGCGGCTACGGATTGACGCCCTGGCGCCTGCGGGCGTACCGTCGTCGTGATCTTCCCCGAGCAGCGTGCGTCCCGGCATCTGATGTCTCTGCAGGCAGGACCGCCGTGGCCGCCGCCGGAGGAATTCGTCTCGCAAGAGCCTGAATCGCGAAATAGCCGGGAAGGCGGAGGACCACCAGGACGAACGCAGCTGCCGCCGCTACCCACCAGAGTTCAAGGGCCAGCAATGCAATCGGAAGGTTGCTTGCCAGCTTGGCCCCCGCAGACCAATTCCAGCGCCAGACCTTCTCTCCCCACGGGGGCGCTAGCTGAAAGAAGTGGTCGGGCGACCAAAGTCCGAAGCGGAGAAATTGAGACGTCAGCAGCTGATCCACGACGCCGAACTGGATCCATACAACAGTCGCAGCGACTACAGACCGAGGGTCACCGTTGAGGGCAACGACACCAGCCGCAACGAGGGCTGCCGCGATGCGATCCGCTACCCCGTCGAGCTGCGCGCCGAGAATGGTTTCTCCTTCGAACGCACGTGCAATCTGCCCATCCACGAAGTCAAAAAACATGCTGAAGGCGAGACCGACCAGAAGCAGCGCGTGAGAGCCGTCAATGATGGCGATGACGAGAATCGTCGTCGAGGCGACCGCACGAGCGGCCGTCAGGACGTTGGCCCCGGTAAGGATCTGCTCGCGCCGGGCCTCTTCGGCTCTCCGTGTTCGGCGTCCAAAGAAGTGGCTCCAGACAGCCCGAGCCGACATCAGCTGCCTGCTTCGACGCGTCGGCCAGCCAACCTCCCGAAGATCCTCTTCTGACTACGAGGATTCGGGGGGCCGGCTGCCCTGAGAATCTGCCGATAGGAGACCATCCAGGGCCGACCTTAGCCCTTCCAGGTCTTTGGCGGAAGGCGGGCCGAGATAGACGGCTGGCGGCTCTGCGGAGTCGAAATAGAGCGCCGGCGGAACCTCGGTCTCCCAAAGGAAAAACCAGCGCTGCCAGAGCAGTTTGGCGCGGGTCGAAGCCATCATGCCTCCACTGCGTTCGAGCATGCGATCACGAATTGCCTCCGCGCGTTCCTCCCCGGGAAAAGCGGGATCCGCCTCGGTCCTCGGAATGGGCGCCCCGGAACCGAAGTATTCGACATGCGTGTCGTCGAACTCAGGCCCCTGTCTCGACCTTGACGACCTCTGCTCTCGGGGATGCTCGGCGAACCAATACGTGACCAGTAGAACGGACGCTGCCAATGCCGCAATACCGGCGACAACCGTCAAGGGCACGCCAGCGTCTTCACCCCAGGCCAGAATGGCGCCAGCGGCCAACACAGCCATGGCCACGGGGAGAAGGGAAAGGAGGCGGATGCCGTAAAGCATTGCGTTCGTCACGCGACTTGGCACAGCTTGCGCGAAATAGGCCGCCAAGGCGCTAGGGCCTCCGAGAATCAGCGCCAAGAGACCGAGCGGAGGGCTGCCGGGATCAAAGCCGTCCGGCGGAGCCATCCAGAGCAGCGCCAAGATGGACAGAACCGCAACCGTGAAGAAAGCGGTCAGCGTGGCCGGCCTGACAATCGTCTCAACGCGCGGACGGAGGTTCAGGAACACATAGCCAGTGGATGGACCCCCTTCGCGGATCGGAGCATAGAGATGCGCACGCTGAGTACTCTCGAGCACCGTGTCGACGTAGCGGGCGCGAGCTCGGTTTCGGTGCTCCTCGTCGTTAGTCGGTCGGCTAGGCTCGTTGCCGTCGAGATTCGAAATCAGTCGCGCACGGGTCACGTGAAGTCCGGCTGGAGCTTCGAACTCGCAGTGGTAGCTACCGCCCCCGCCCAGGCGCACACGAATCACCAGAGGCTTTGAATTCCAGCCGATGCCACGCACAATTCGCTTCGGGCGCCACGGCGGTGCCGCGACGGCGGGAGATGCGAGCGTTTGTCGCCGATTGAAAGTCTGGCGGCGCGTTCTCAGGAGAACTCGTGAGACACCACCCGCCTCCACCTCTACTGGGAAGGCTCTTGGTTCGACTGAGTACCCGCTGCGCGGTTTGACGCGCACCTCATAACTTCCCGGCGGAAGGTCCCTCAGCACGACAATCCCGGACGGCCTCACCCTAACGTTCTGCCGCCCACCATCGCCCTTGATGGACACGGTGGCACAAGCCACCGAGCGGGCACCATGCCTCAATTGGCTCGGGGCGTCATCGCAGGTCGTGGCGATGGTCAGTTCTGCGCTGCTCGCTACATCCCTTGCCCTCTCGCCATGCGTCCGTCGCGCCGATGATTGGCCCCAACGCGACGGATCGATTGCGTCGCGGCTGCGCGTCCGGATCCACCGGAGAGCATGTCCGAGTTGAATGCTCCAAGCGTCGCGGTCGGCGGGGACGACGTAGGAGTTGTACGAGAACTTCAGCAATGGCTGCGATCCGCGGTCAAGCGGAACGACTGGGACCAGCAGAAACCCACGTGCCAGCTCGTAGGCGAGGCTCATGAACAGTTCGCTCGACGCCAGCACCGAACGCCACTCCAGGTCCTCATCCTGGGCGAGCCCCGTGTCTTGAAAGTCGACGCATTCCTGCAGGCTCCTATCTGGCTCGCCCGATGCAATCTTCGCGAGAGTCGACCGGACCCTAAAAGGCATGGGATGGGTGCCCTTCATCGGGGGAACCAGCATGTCTCCTCCCGACCAGACATAGGTTCCGAGAGAAATCAACATTGCGGCCGACAGCTTGACGCTCTCCTCTCGGTGAAGCAGCGACACGGCCGTGTTCCCGCGGCTGCGGACGCTGAACTCAGGAAGACGCCACTTTGACGCGAACGTAATTGGCGTCGGGAAGCCACCGTATTGGGCAAGCAGAGGGGATTCAAATGAACTCAGCGCGACCGGAAGAGCGAGGTCGACGCTCTGGCGTCGATGAAGAACACGCTCGTCGTCCCCAGCGAAGTGGAAGCTATCCACTCGACGGGACACCCAGCCATCCCAATCGGAAACAAGGCAGAGGAATATCGCGCCCAGGCGCTGATGGTCGCGCGTAATCACAGTCAAATGAACGAAATGTGCCTTCGCCACCGCAGAACGAGGCGGACAAACCCACCTACCAGGTCAGCCCGCTGCAAGACCGGCAGCGTACCGAATATGAACCGAGAATTCTTAGCGGGATGCATGGGTGGGGCGGTACAAACGGGATCACCGAATTTCCCGAGCGCTTACGGCTACGCACCGCCGGATGACCTCAAGAGCGCGACCGTCGACCTCTACGCGGAGACTGAGGAGCTTGCCATGGCGCTAATCCCGAACGAAGATCAAGAGCACCAAGGAAGAGACCTGAGACGCTGGCCCACCGAGGCTGAGGTGACCAGCTTCAATCTTCCGGGAACTACGGGCTGCCGCTCGGGCGCCTGAAAAGCATGTGCATCGAGCGCAGAACCCGGGTGAGTTCGTCAGCTTCCATCCACCGTTCCTCGGCGTTCATGATCGGTCCCAACGGGATGCCAAAGCTCTCTGGTAGTTGATCGCGGCGAACGTCGACGGCCGTTATCACGCCGTCCCAAATGCCGTGGAGGTGCCCGCACATGTCTGCCCAGATGAACCCTGGCGGATATTCGTCGGGGTCTAGCAAGACGGTGGCGACCGGCGTTGGATGGCCGCCAAGCTCGCAGTGGTCCCAATAGTCCTCGCGCAGGAACTTCCCGTTGGCTCGTGCCCGCAGCTTGGCTGGAGACCAGAATTTCTGCCTCTCGGCGCGGTCCGAGCGCACCCACTGGGCTGCAATCTCGTCCTTCTCCGCGAATGCTGACGCGAGGTACTCCACCTCTACGAGCTGGCGAATAAGCGCCTGTGCCCCATAGCGGTTGCCTTTGTCCAATAGGTCGCCCGCACCTCGGGCCAGTTCGGCACCAACAAGGCAGAGGGTGGCCAGGCCCGCGATGTCCTCACCTTGATCGGCATCCCGGAGCATCTCGCCCGCATTAGCCAGTTCCCCCGAGTAAGCCCTACACATCTTCCGCCGAGCCCGTTGGCCATTCTTGTCGGTAGCCAACCTGAGTAGCTCCTCTCTGACTGGTCCTCCCGGAGCGGGATCCTGGGACTCCATGGAATCACCTTAGTGTGGCCCGACCGTGGTGGTGCCGGAAGCTAACGCCCTGCTGCAATCGAAGGGGATCCGCGCCCATCCAGAGCAATCGGCTCGCTTTGCCGGCGGCGTCGAGCTATCGTCGCGACGCCAACTGAATAAGCGCCCCGGCGGCGGTGCAACGCCCCGGGGCCGGCACCGAAGCCGTAACTTCGATGCTCGAAGAACGCTACTCGCCGAAGTACTCCCGGCGGGCGGCGGTGCGCGGATCTTCGGTGTCCCGACCGAAAGGGGCACAGATGCCATCCACCGTGACGATCAGTGGCGCCCAAGCGCCAGGTCATCCGCGAGCTGGTCCTCGACCACCTAAGCGGGATCGGCGACATCGTCTTCGCCGTCGAGCGCGGGCGCCACGGGACCGCGGAGCGACTCGGGGTCGAGTTCCGAGGCGACCTGGGGCTGATGGCCGACCTCGGCTGGGGCCCGGAGTGGCGCGACGAGGCCGACCTGACGATGCCCTACGTCGATCTCGCCCCGCTCCTTTACCGCCTGCGCTGCGATGCCGAAGCCTTGCTCGCCGGGACCCCCGAAGAGCGCGAGGTCGAGAAGGCCGACGAGGAGACCCGCGGGCGCTACCGCTACGCGCAGGAGACCTGCGCGGGGCTCCTCGTGCTGCTCGATGAGCTGGAGGCCGGTCGATGAGCGCCGCCAAGCCAAAGCGCCTTGGCCCCGGCGAGCTGGACGACCTCGTCCTCGCCTTCATGCGCCACCGCACCCAGCACGGCCCGCTGACCGCCACCGCGATTGCCAAGGGCCTCGGCGGTCGCTCTGCCGGCGCCGTCGCCAACTGCCTCGCCCGCTTGGCGAAGGACAAGAAGGTGCGCCAAGCCAAGCGGCGGCCGCGCGCCTACGTCATCCAGGCGGCCACGCGGAAGTGAGGAGCTGAGCCACGGCTGCGATTTTCCGAGGGTCGGGGCGCAGGCCACCGGAAGCTGCGGGGAGCCCGCAAGTCGGGTGCTCCGCACCCGCCCCGGCCCTCGGTAAATCGCAGTGAGCCACAGACGAACCGCTCGGTATTGCGGCAAGAGCCTTCGTGACTCCCGCGGGCACGGTGGGTGTTTGCGCCGTCGTGGCATACGCTGAATGAGGGCGGGCTTGGCGATACGCGCATAGGAGGCGACGTTTGAGCGGGTTGGAGAGTGCCGGCTTCGGGTTTGCCGGAAAGGTTGGCGCGGAAATGCTGAAGGCGTGGGCGCAGTCCTCGGACTTCGAGCGCCTTTGCGAGAGGTTGGCCGACCGCTTCAGCGAGAAAACGGGCTTTAGCGCCGCAACGTTCGCCGACTGGGGACACGACGAGGCTTACATGGCGGCTCTCGTCTCCTACCTTTTTCCTCCGCACGAGTTCGATCGCGGAGCGCTCGTCAAGGCAATCACGCCCCTCGTCGGCCCGCTCGACGTGGACTCAACCGCCGAAGACTTTGCGGAGGAAGTCGCGGACACGATCCATGAGGAGATGCGAGAAGCCAAGCAAGGAGATGCTCTCGTTCGTTTTGAAATGGACCGGGTACTGCAGGCGATCACCCCGCCGGGGGGAGCGCTTCGTACTGATTGGGCGCCAAAGAGGGCGCAAAAGCACTTGGGAGAACTCATCGAGCAAGACCCGCGCGCAGCAGGAGAGCTGCAGCGCGCACTCGACGGCAAAGAGGACCTAGGCATGGAGCTTGAGCTGCTGGTGCGCCGCCCGCAACCGTGGCTAAGGGAAGGGGGTGCCGAACTCTGGCTAACGGTGGCCAATCTGGCCGAGATCGCCGGGCGCTGGCCCACCGCAGGTGAAGCCTGGCGCGCCTACGAGGAGAAGCCGGGCGCGGATCGAGTTCGCGGGATCTTTGGTGTCGCCGATGCGGCGGAGTACGCCGGAAGCGTGCAGGAGGCGGAGGATCTGCGTGCGCAGGCCAAGGAGTTCGATCCGGAACACGAACTGGTCAAGTTGCTGGACGCCGTACGCATTGACGATCCGGGCGAACGCCTTGAGGTATTGGAGGCCCTCCCACCGGCGCGCAGCGACGAGCGGGAAGCGCGGCGCAAGGGCCTGGTGGCAATGGCCCTGATAGACGTCGGCCGTGAGGACGAGGGCGCGGAACTGGCTGCGCAAGCGCTGGAGATTCTGCCGGAGGACCTGCGCGCTCGCGAGGCCATTGCTGCTGCGATCGTTTGCGCGAACCAGAAGCGGTGGGAGGCTGGCCACAACGTCGACCGCAATGCACTCGGAACGGCAGTAGGTCACTACCGCCAGATACTCGAGGCCCTCCGCGAATCAGGTAGAAAGACGGAAGCTGGAGGGGTCTTCGGGCGCCTTGTCTACTGCGAACTGTTGGCGGGGCGGCGCGACGCCGCCGCCGTGCTCCTGTCCGAAGTCCCCGAGGACGAGCTTGTGGACGAGGTGCCCGTCGAACTCGCGGGACTGGCCTTGACGGCCGGTGACCCTGAGCGTGCTGATTCCCTGATGCAGTACTACAAAGGAGAGTCAGCGGGAGGCAGGCTCCTGCGTATTCGGATGCAGCTCCGAGATCCCGAAACTCGTCCGGCCGGCGTGGCCGCGCTCGACCGCGGGGTTGCAGACGAGGACTTTGAATTCGCGGTGATGCGGCTGATGGCGGCAGTGCCGAGCACCGGAGAGGTGCCCTGGAGCGAGCGGGCCGAGGAGATCGTGCGCAACGAGAAGCCCGTGATGGCCTCACAGCTCAAAGCCGATTGGTACGAGCGGCGTGGCGAACCCGACGCCGCGCGGCGAGAGCTCGCCAAGCATGCAGGTGAGCCTCGGGCACTTCGTGCTCTGATGATGATCTACGCGAACGACCAGCGATGGGACAAGGCGGCGCCTCATGCTTTCGCCCTGCTCGACCTAGAACCTGATCTCGCGGATCGAGTCGCAGCCGGTCAGGTTCTTAAGCACGCTGGGGAAACCGACCGAGCTGAAGCGGCTCTCAAGGAAGTCTTTGAGCACCCCGACGCAGACACCGAAGAGCGGAGTACCGCCTTTGACGAGCTGGCCGACATCTTCATGCGAGGCCGGAGATTCGAGGAGGCAAGGCGACTCGCCTCTGCTGCAGAAGATGCCGGCATAGCCAGTGCGAGCTGGCTGGCGGCTCACAGCCTTGCGCGACTTGGCGAAACCGAAGAGGCCTTTGAGGTCGCCGACCAGTTGACGCCGCGGAACGATCTCGATCGGCTGCTGCTCAGCGATCTGGTTTTCGCCCACGAGACGCCGAAACGCTCTTTGGAGCGGTTGATCGAGATGGCAAACGAACTTCCAATCCCCAACGAGGGACTTGAGGGGCAGATTGTGCTTGCGCTGCTTAGGTGCGGCGAGGACGAGCTTGACGCGAAGCTCATCGAGCGGGCGGGACCTCAGCAGTTCGTGGAGCGCTTCCCCGAATCCAAGCTGCTTTGGCGGGAGTCAATCCCCGAGGAGGGGGAGGAGCTGCTGGAGAAGGTCCGGGAGCTGACCGAGGGACGAGCAAAGGCCACGGCTCTCGCCGAGAAGCACATCTTCGAGGATGGCGATTGGCCGGTCGGGGCGCTGGCGGCCGCAATTGGCAAAGGGCTCGCCGAGACCTGGACGCTGCTCAGCTCTCTGCCGATCGGCTACGAGGCCGAAGAGCTGCGCCTGGCCGAAGTGGAGGCCGCAAAGGATGCCGCTGGAGGGCCCCTACTCGTCGATACCGCCGCGCTCTGTGTGCTTGAGCTGCTACCGGACGATGTGGTTGATGCGCTCCTTGCTGAGTACCCCCATTCCGAGAAGACCGCTTCCACGCTCGATGATCTTCTTAGGGCGACGATCGACCCCAGCCCTGCAAGCGATTCTGAGCCCGCCATGAGCCTGGGTTGGGATCTCGCAGAGGGGCGACCTGTGATGCAAGAGGTCAGCACCGCCGAGGCGAGGATTCCGAAGGAGAGAGCCCGCCGAATGCTCGATCTCGCACGGAGATTCAAAACCGCGGCTGAGCAACCCGAGAGCGACAGCGATCTGGCGGACTCATCCGTCACCACGGTCTACAAGGACATCCTTGCCGTCGCACGAGTTTCAGGATGGTGCGTATACGCCGACGATCGTTTTCTGCGCCGCATGCTCGTCGCAGAAGGAATCGAAACGGTCGGAACGGTCACCCTGCTAGACGCGCTGACGACTAGCGGTGCCATTGACGAGAACGCCCGAGCACGCGCCCTTGCTGCGCTGCGCGAGCGGCGGGCAGTCGATCTGCCGCCGCGAGACGAGAGTTCCCCCGCCACCGGGTAGTGACTTCCCGGAACCGCGTCCCGGCTCAACGGGGAATCGAACCGCATCCCCACGCATCCAGGGGTATCCGACTTGACTTCCCCGTAGCGTCGAGCTACGTCCTGTCCATGCCCTTCTTTCAGGCATCGATAGCGACGGCGCGGCGGCCAGAGATCCGGCGGGGTCGCTGCTGCCTTGGCCCCTCCGAGCTTGCCAGCCGCCCAAACCCCGACTGGCAAGGTCCGACCGCGCCCTTCTCGCTTGACGCCGCGAGGTCGCGGCGTCTCCCCCGCGCCCGACTCTCTACCCACTCGGCTCGCGGTCAACTGGCGGTGGGTCGATCCCTCTCTCGTGCCAATCACCGCACCCCGGCTCGCGCCCGTCGCGCTCGGCGCCTGCGGCCTCGCCCTCGCGTCGGCTACGCACCCCTCGCTCGCACCCTCGGCTGCTCCGATCACACTCGGCGCGACCGCGATCGCCTCCGCGCTGGCGACACAGCGGCTCCTCTCCTCCGCGCTGGAAGCAGCGGCTCAGCGCCGTACCGGCGCGCAGGGCTGGCCGCCATCGATGGCGGCGGTAATGGGGGGCGGCGCGGCGCTCGCCCTCAACGGCGGTGTCGATGCGACAGGAGGCTGCTTGACGAGCGGGCAGGCATCACGCGCTGGCGCGCGCCGCACTCGTCCTCGTTCGGCGAAAGCCCCGCCGCTCTCCGGTCTCGATCTCCGCATCCTCGACCTCCTCGCCACCCACCGGGTGCTTACCCAGAACCAGCTCGCCGCGATCAACCCCGAGACGCCGGCGAGGACGCTGCGCTACCGCTGCGCCCGGCTCGCCCGCCACGGGCTCGCCGGCCGCACCCGTCCCTACCGCGAACGAGGCTCGGCGCCGCACCACCTCTGGCCGACCCGCAAGGGCGAGGCGATCGTCACCGGCTCGCCGCCACCGCGTGGCGGTGAGCGCCGCGAGCCCAACCCGCTCTTCCTCGCCCACGCCGCCGGGCTCAGCGAAATCTACGTCGGGCTCGTCACGACCCTCCCGGCCGACGCCTCGCTCGCCCGCTTCGAGCGCGAGGCCGACGCGCGGGAGCCGTTCGAGACCTCCCAGCGTGAGAAGCGCGGTATCGCCCCCGACGTCTTCATCGAGATCTCCGACGGTGGCCACACCCTGCTCGCCTTCATCGAGCTGGACATGGGGACGATGTCCCACCGCCGCCTTAAGCAGAAGGCGGCAGGCTACGCGGAGTACGCGAAGGCTCGCGCCTGGCAGGAGCGCCACTGCTTCTGCCCGGCGCTGCTCTTCCTCACCACCACCGAGAAGCGCGCTCGCTCCTTCCTCGCGGTGATGGAGAGGGATCTGGAGGAAGCTGCGTCGTTGCTGACCTGCGCCAGCGACCTGGCGCGAAGGATCGAGCGCTGCGCGACCGAGCGCCGCTGGCTGCTCGGTGCCGAGGACGAGGAGGCCGTCGATCTGCTCGCAGCGCTGCGCGAGGCGCGCCGCCCCTACGACGAAGCGCGCCAGCGGCGCAAAGCAAGGCGCCGCGAGGAAGACGACAAGCGCGAGCGGCTGCGCGCCGACCCCGAGACCCTCCGCGACCACCTTCATTACTGGAGCCACCGAGGCTGGGGAATCGAGCGCCTCGGCGAGCCCGCCGCCACGGCGCTCGCGATCACGATCGACTCCGAGGGCGAGCTGGCGGATACGGAGCGCCGACCCGCTCGACCTCCAGCTCATCGGGCGCGAGCCGAGCGCCGGGGAGCGCCGTGCCTTCGATGGGCTCGCCGAGCACCACCGAGCTACGCAGCTCACCCGGGTCGATGACCTCGCCGAGCGCTTCGGCGAAGGCCCGGCGCTGCGCGCGGCGCGGGAGGGGATCGAAACGGGCGAGCTGTCCCCACCTGGCCCTCCCTGGCAGCTCGAAACGAGCGCTCAGCAAGACGAGCGCGGCCGCGCCGAGCAGGAGCGGCTTCGCTTCGAGTACATGGAGTGGCGCGAGGAGGAGGGACGACGACTCGCCAAGGCCCAGGGCATCGCCGGCCGCCTGCGCAACGGCCCGGAGACCTTCCTTGCCGAGGTGGACCGCCGCGCGCTGCGGCTCTGCCAGAAGTGCGAGGAGGTCGCCTACCCCGATTCCCCCTGGCCGGCAACGCGACCGCCAACCTGGCCCGCAACCTCTGGGCCTTCACGATCATCTTCTGCGGCCACTTCCCCGAGGGGACGCACGAGTTCAGCGAGGAGGAGACCGCAGAGGAGACCCGCGGCCAGTGGTACCACCGCCAGGTGCTCGGCTCGGCGAACCTCAGCGGCGGCCCGCTCTTCCACATCCTCTCCGGCAACCTCAGCTTCCAGATCGAGCACCACCTCTTCCCCGACCTGCCCGCCAACCGCTACGCCGAGATCTCGGTCGAAGTGCGGGAGGTGTGCGAACGCTACGGCGTCCCCTACAACGTCGGCCCGCTGCACCGCCAGTTCGGCAGCGTCGTGGCGAAGATCTTCCGCCTCTCGCTGCCGGAGCGGCGACCGCGCGCCCCGCTCGGCCTCGGCGGCGCCATCGACGCCGGCAGCGGCGCCGCGGCTCGGCTCGGCGGCGCAGCGAAGAGGGTGGCGCTCGCGCTCAAGCCATGAGGGCGGCTGCGCGTCGAAGGCGGAGTCAACGCTCGATGACGATCGAGCCGCCCCTGCCGATGCGTTCGACTCAACGCCACAGCTCCTCGTCGACCGCCTCGAAATGCGCGGTCGCCCGCTCGAAATCGCGGAACTTGTCCTCGCTCCAGCCTCCCGCCAGGCGCCCCAGCCCGTTGGAGCGCACGCCCCCGGCTGGATTCGAACCAGCGACCATCGGCTTAGAAGGCCGGTGCTCTGTCCACTGAGCTACGGGGGCGGGTGTGCCTAGATTAGGCCGCCGAGGGCGATGCGGTCGCATTTCGTCCCGCCATGCGGGTCGAAGTGCGACCGCTGGCGTAGGATCGGGCGATGCCGACTGTCGATGCGGGCGGACACGAGTTGCACTACCTGCGCGCCGGAGAGGGCGAGCCGCTGCTCTTGATCCAGGGGATGAGCGCCACGCACCTGGCCTGGGGGCGGCCGTTCCTCGACGAGGTCGAGCGTAGCTTCGAGGCGATCGTCTTCGACAACCGCGGCATGGGGCTGTCGGGGGAGGCCGAGCTGCCGTTCACGGTGGCCGACATGGCCGCCGACACCGTCGCCCTGCTCGACGCCCTGGGCCTGGAGACCGTCCACGTGGCCGGCATCTCGATGGGCGGCATGATCGCCCAGGAGCTGGCGCTCGCCCACCCCGGGCGGGTCCGCAGCCTGACGATCGGCGGCAGCTACTGCGGCGGCCCCGGCAGCACCCTGATGGCGCCCGAGGACCTGCAGATGCTCGGCGCCGCCTACGCCTCCGGCGAGCCCGAACGGGTGCTGCGCGCGATGTGGGAGATCAACATGTCGCCCGGCTTCCGCGCCGACGACTCGCGCTTCGCCGCCTTCGCCGAGATGGGCACCCAGCTGCCGGCGCCGCGCGCCGTCGTCATGCAGCAGATGCGCGCCTGCGGCGCGCACGACACCCACTCCCGCCTCGCCGGGGTAGACCTCCCCACCCTGGTCATCCACGGCGACGCCGACCGCCTGCTCGGCTACGCGAACGGGGTCGAGATCGCCGCCGCGATCCCCGGCGCCCGGCTCGAGACCCTGGAGGGTGTCGGCCACATGTTCTGGTGGGAGCAGCCCGAGCGCGCCGCCGCGCTGATCCGCGACCACGCCCTCGCCGCGGTCTGACCCGGCCGCGCCGCCGCCGACCCCCGAACTGCATCAAATTCCAGCTCCGCCGGAGCTGGAATTTGATGCAGTTCGGGTGAGGGGGTCAGGAGCCTGAGCCGAGGCTGGCGCAGGCGTCGGGGTCGAGCTTGCCGACGACCTTGAAGACGTAGTCGGGCTGCGGGGTGATGTCCGGCTCTTCGACCACCGCTTCGACGCCGGGGTCGGATTTGATCCAGGCGTAGATCGGGTACCAGTAGGGCGAGTCGGCCGAGTCCTGCGTGTACTGGCTGATCACCAGGTAGTCGTAGTCGCCCGCGTTGATCAGCCGCTTGAACTGGCGGCAGCTGGTCGAGAGGCGGTAGGTGCCGTCCGGCCCCTCGACCCCGATGTACTGGACGTAGTTGTCGAGGTTCTCGCCGTAGAAGCCGTACTGGCCGAAGAAGATCTCCCCCGAGCCGGCGATCCCGATCCGCTTGTCGTGCAGGCCGCGGGTGAATTCGTAGGCTTTCTGCGGGCCGCCGTCCTGCAGGAACGGGGTCACCCGGGTGTAGTGCTGCTTGTAGTACTGGACCTCCTGGGCGCGGCCGAGGACGACGGCGAGCAGCACCACGGCGGCCGCCGTCAGCGCCACCGCACCGCGGCCGATCAGCCGCCGGCCGCGCAGCATCGCCAGCGCCGCCGGGGTCCAGACCAGCGCCAGGGTGAGGAAGACGGCGCCGAACAGGTAGCCGGTCGACCAGCGCGGCGTGGTCAGCACCGTGATCGCGTAGACCCCGGTGAGGAAGAGCAGCGTCTGCCAGGCGCGGCTCTCGGGCGCCCGCAGGGGCCGCGCGATCGGCAGCAGGGTCAGGGCCAGCAGCAGGCCCGGCATCAGGTAGCGCGTGTTGGTGAAGAAACCGGTCGGCGAGCCCTCCTGGCCGGCGGCGGTCAGCGGCGTGAAGATGTAGACGGCGGCGGTCAGCAGCGAGGCCGCGGCCAGCACCCGCAGCACGCGGTTGCGCGAGCGCACGGCGATGTAGACGGCGGCGGCGACGCCGACGATCAGGATCAGCGGCCAGAGCGGCCCGAGCGCGTCCTCGAGCTGGGGGAAGAACCATTTGCGGTAGATCGTCGGCTCGCCCAGATAGTGGGCGACGGCGAAGCGCGGCCGCGGGTCGAGCGGCATCTGGTCGGGACGCGGCAGCTGCAGCGGGCCCCAGCCGATCTGCGGGATCGGGTTGCCGCCGGTGTGGATCGCCGCCCGCAGGTACCAGTAGCCGCCGACCAGGACCGCCGGCACGCCGAGCCAGACGGTGGTCGCCAGCCGCCGCCCGGCGCCGCTGACGACGATCATGCCGAGCGCGATCGCGCCGACCGGGGCCAGCAGCGGCAACTTCACCGAGACCGCGATCCCGGCCGCGATCCCGGCCAGGATCAGCGGCCCCTTGTCGAGCAGCGGCGCGTCCTCCTCCGGTTTGTCCTGCACCGCGCCCTCGACCGGCGCCCGGCGCTGGTGCCCGTTGATCAGGAAGGCGGCGAAGGCGAGCAGGAAGGCGAGGCCCATGATGTCGTTGCGCCCCTCCCCCGGCTGGGTTTCGATCATCACCCCGGCCGAGAAGACCAGCGCCCCGGCGACCAGCGTCGCCGGCCCGACCCGGTAGGGACGGCCCACGCACCAGGCGGCGAGCAGGGCGATCGCCAGCCAGAAGAGGTTGATCAGCGGCGAGAGCCAGTCGCTCTTGAAGAGGACGATGCCGGCAGCGTGGATCAGCTCCGAGCTGCCGGGGTAGAACCAGGCGGCGAGCCGCAGCGGGTCGGTGAAGTGGAGGTGGACGGTCGAGGCGTCCTGGGCGATCCGCGCCGCGAAGGGCATGTGGTACCAGGTCGTGTCGCCGCCGAACATGCCGTAGTCGAGGCTGAGCTGGGAGGGGAAGGTCCACTCGGCGACGACCCAGGAGGCGACCCCGAGAGCGAGGACCAGGGCCAGCGCCTGCACCTGCGGCGCCGGCACCTCGCGGGCGACCGCCGGCGCCCGCCACCAGCCGAGCGCCGCGGCGCCGAGCCCGGCGCCGATGCAGCCGACGATCGTCCAGCCGACGGTGAGGATGCTGAGCGTGCCCAGCACCTGCAGGGCGAGGATCAGCAGCCCGGTGGCGATCGTCGCCTCGGCGAGGCGGGCGAGGGCGCCGGAGAACTCGGGCACGATCCAGCGCCGCAGCCAGTAGCCGCCGAGGCCGAGCGCGCTGACGATCCCGATGACGGCCAGGCAGCCGCCTATGTAGGAGCCGAAGGAAGGCGTCACGAGCGCGGGATGCTATTGGGCGCGGCGGCCTAGGAGGCCGCGGCCGGGATACGGCACGAGACGCCGGTGCCGGCCAGGCCGCAGTACCCGTTCGGCACCTCGTGCAGGTACTGCTGGTGGTGCTCCTCGGCGTAGTAGAAGGGGCCGGCCGGCTCGACCTCGGTCGTCACCGGCTCGTGGCCGGCGGCGCGCAGGTCCTCGTCGTAGGCCCGCTTCGCGGCCTCCGCCGTCGCCTTCTGGGCGTCGCTGGCGAAGTAGATCCCCGAGCGGTACTGGGTGCCGACGTCGTTTCCCTGGCGCATGCCCTGCGTCGGGTCGTGCTCCTCGAAGAAGACCCTGAGCAGCTCGGCGTAGGAGACCCGGGCCGGGTCGAAGGCGACCAGCACCGCCTCGGCGTGGCCGGTGCGCCCCGAGCAGACCTCCTCGTAGGTTGGGTTCGGGGTGGTGCCGTTCATGTAGCCGACCGCGGTCGTGTAGACGCCGTCGATCGGCCAGAACAGGCGCTCGGCGCCCCAGAAGCAGCCGAGCGCGAAGTAGGCGGTCTCGATGCCCGCCGGGAAGGGCGGCCGCAGCGGCGCGTCGAGCACGGCGTGGCGCTCGGGCACCGCGAAGGCCGGCTCGCTGCGGCCGGGCAGGGCATCCTCGGGCGCCGGCATCCGTGTCTTCTCCGGGTTGAGCATCGTCATCAGCTTGCCGAGTCGGTTCATCGCGCCTCCTTCGGGTCGCCACCGAAGATAGCGCCAAGACCTTGAAGCCACGCCCTGCCGCCAGGTACGGTTTGCGCATCGGCTGCCTCGTCGTCCTCTTCGCCCTGATCTCGCCGCGCCTGGCGCTGTTCGCGCTCTGGCTCTTCAGCGACCTGCTCAGCCGCGCCTTCGACAGCTGGTTCGTCCCCTTTCTCGGCTTCTTCCTGCTGCCCTGGACGACGCTCGCCTACGCGGTGATGTGGAGCTCCTCCGACGGCGTCACCGGCTTCGAGTGGTTCATCGTCGTCCTCGCCTTCCTCTTCGACCTCGCCTCCTACGCCCAGGGCGGCCGGCGGCGGCGCGACTACGCCTGACCCTCGCCCCGGTCGCCGCGGTCGTCGAGCGGAAAGGCGATCCGCACGTGGGACTTGGAGAGCAGCATGAAAGGGCGCCGCTGCGTCTCGCCGCTCTCCAGGGAGGTGATCTCGGCGTCGACCAGCGAGATGAAGGCGATGTCGCGGTTGAGTGAGTCCGAGAGGCGGCTCTGGTAGCCGTCGGCGGGCAGGGTGACGCCGCCGACGATCCGCTCGCGATCGGTCTCGAACTGGACCCGCTCGATGCGCTGCTCGTTCTGAATCAGCTTGCTCACGCTTGCAGCCATCGACACAAACGGGCCGGTGCGCAAGTGGGACAAACGTCCGCTTTACATAATCCGGGGCGGCCCGGGTCCGCGGCCTACCCCGCGTCGCCCGGCGACCACGGCGTCCGCCGCGGCAGCCAGCGCGGCACGTTGCGCCGGTAGGCGCGGTAGTCGTCGCCGAAGCGCCGCTCCAGGCCCGGCTCCTCGGCCAGGACGAAGTAGGCGAAGTTGATCGCCAGGAAGAGCGCCGCCCAGGCGCCGATCGCCGGCGAGCCGAAGAAGACCGCCTCGCCGAGCAGCAGCGCCGCCACCGCGCTGATCATCGGGTTGCGCACGTGGCGGTAGGGGCCCTCGACCACCAGCCGCGAGGTCGGGTCCCAGGCCGCCAGCGTCCCCCTGCCGATGCGGCCGAAGAGCACCACGGTCCAGAGCCAGCCGGCGAACCCGCAGCCGACCAGCGCCAGGCCGGTGAGGGCGACCAGCACCGCGCCGGCGCCGCCGAGCCCCCAGCCGATCCGCGGCCCCTCCCCCAGGACGAGGATCAGGGTCGGCACCACCACGGTGACGTTCCCCGGCAGCACCGCGATCGCCCGCGCCTGTCGCCAGCCGCTCACGGCATCGAGCCTAACCGGCCTGTCCGCGAAAGCATCGGGGCGATCGGATTGACCTGGCTCTGGTAGCCGTCGGAACGGCGGTCGTGCATCACGCCTGCGTCACATACGCCGTGGTCGTCGAGTGGCGCCGGGAGATTCTGGTGATCCCAGGAACCCCGCTCCCATCAGCTCGTGTCGCGAGCGATGAACACGATGAACGCCGCGCTGGTGGTCAATACAAAGCGCGCAAGGGCACCGTCGGCGGCCTCTTCGCGCGCGCCCAGTCCGTGGGGACCCTCCTGACCGCGCACGGCGGGAACGACGTTCATCACTTTTCCGAGATTCTCGGCAGAATTCTGCATGTAGCCGGGGATGACGCCCTGCCTTCTGGCCTCTGCGATCAACGAACCCGCCGTTAGATTGTGCTTGCCCGTCACGACTTTGAGCACGCTCTCAAAAGCGGCATTCGCATTGGTGATTGCATCCCGCCACGCCCCGCTCCGGTAACACTCCAGCGCGCGGCGAAACTCGGCATTCGCGTGCCCGAACTGCCCGGCGGACAAAAGCCGCATCGCTGGTTCCACTGCCTCTGCGTGGGCCACTGGGTCGTCAAAGCGGATCAACTCACCGTCGGCCCATCGGTAACCGACTCCCTCCTCCTCGCATATGGCGTTGAGGCGCGACGTAGCGTGAATAGCGACTTTATGGTCGATACCCGCGTAGCCTTCAGAGGTCTGAGCGAGTAGTTGGAACACTCCGTCGATGAAGTCGAGCACCTCGAAGTCGGTACACCGGGCGAGGTGCGCGGGGATCTGGCGTTCAGCCTCGTAGTCAGAGGTCGATGCAACCGGGCCGGGCAGGTCCCCGATCGGGACAAGCAAGGGTCGACCATAGGCCTCCGCGAGTTGGTGGCACAGCGAATTGAGCGCACCGCGAATCTCTTCGGGACTGTCGTCGGCGTACGGCGCGGGAGGAAAGCGCTGACGGAAGCAGTCCACCGACCAACGGACGATCCGATTCCGGAACGGCACTGGGAAGTGGCGCGATTCCGGCACCGCGTGGATTAGTTCGTCGGGCGGCCCTAGGTGACCGTGCTTGCGCTGCCACAACTTGATTGCCATGGAACCAGGATAGGAGGCAATCTTCTAGAGGCCGAGGACCAGCGCCAGCGCTTCATCGACGGCTTGCAGCTCCGCCGCGTCGAGGCGACCGGAGGAGCGGCCCAGCCGCTCCGGGTCGACGACGGTGGTCTGCTCGACGAGGACCCGGGTTTCCGTGTCGTCGAGCGAGATCGTTGGTCTGAAGGTCGCCGGACCTGCGCTCGTAGAGGTCGGCGCGACCAGCGTCGTGCTCAGGGCCATGAACTCGTCAGCCTGGACCACGACTGCGTAACGGGCGCCCCGCTGCTCGCGTCCCCGAGCGGCACGGGGAGACGGCAATCGAAAGATCTCGCCGCGAACCACCTAATCGACCGGATCCGGCGCCAGCTCGGCCATCTGCTCCCGGATGGCTCGCATCTCCGTTCGGTCGGCTTCGTCGGCGGCCAGCCGCTCGATCTCCGCCGCGATTGACGAGCGTGCCCGGCGCCGCGCAGCGGACTCCAATAGCGCGGTCCTAACCGCCTCGGAGTCGGTCATCGAACCTCCGCCGACGATTCGCAGCGCTGCCGCGGAACTGTCGTCCAGCCGAACATGAAGCGAGCGGCTCATATGGTAAATGTAGCACGAACTGTGCTACGCAATATCGGGGCGCCCGGATTCGAACCGGGGACCTCGGCCACCCAAAGGCCGCGCGCTACCAGGCTGCGCCACGCCCCGCTCGGGCCAGTGTAGAGCGGCATCGCGGACCGGGCCGAGGACGGCGCCGGAAGACCGCTAGGTTTCGCGCTCATGGCCGACGTCCAGCCGATCCCCGCCCTGCGCTACGACCTCGGCGTCGTCGGCTCGCTGCAGGACGTCGTCGCTCCCCCCTACGACGTGATCGACGCTGCGACCCGCGAGCAGCTGCTCGCTCGCTCGCCCTACAACGCGGTCGCGATCGACCTGCCGAAACCGTACGGCGAGACCGGGCCGCAGGCGACCGGCGGCGACCCCTACGCCGAGGCCGCCGCCGCGATCGAGGCCTGGAAGCAGGCCGGCGCGCTGGTGCAGGACTCCGAGCCGGCGATCTGGGCGATGGAGCAGGACTACACCGGCCCCGACGGCGCCAGCCACACCCGCCACGGCATCCTCGCCCGGGTCCGGGTCGAGGACTTCGCGACCGGCACCGTCCTCCCCCACGAGCGCACCCTGCCCGGGCCCAAGCAGGACCGCCTCGACCTGATGCGCGCCACCCGCTGCAACCTCTCGCCGATCTTCTCGCTGAGCACGGTCGACCCCTGGCCCCTGGTCGCCCCCGAGCTCGAGGGCACGCCGCCCTGGGGCGAGGCCACCGACGCCGGCGGCACCGTGACCCGGATCTGGCGCCTGCCGCAGGCGGGCGAGGCGGTCACCGCCGCGCTCGCCGAGGCCCAGCTGCTGATCGCCGACGGCCACCACCGCTACGAGACCGCGATCGCCTACCGCGACGAGGTCGGCGGCGAGGGCGACCACAACTACACCCTGATGGCGATCACCGGCCTCGACGACCCCGGCCTCTCGATCTACCCCACCCACCGCCTGCTCTCCGGGGTCGCCGCCGACCCCGAGCGCCAGCGCCGCATCGGCGAGGGCCTGCGCGAGGCGTTCGAGGTCGAGGAGGTCGGGCTCGGCAAGGTCGACCCGCTGGGCGCCGAGGGCGTCGGCGTCTTCGGCCTCTACGACTCCCACCACAAGCAGGCCTACCGCCTGCGCCTGCGCGACGTCGCCGCCCTCGACCGCCAGCTCGAGGGCATGCCCGAGGCCTACCGCCGCCTCGACGCCGCGATCCTCGAGACCGTGGTGCTGAAGGGCGTCGCCGGCCTCTCCGAAGACGACATCCTCGCCAAGCGCGGCCTCGGCTACGCGAAGAGCGTCGAGGACTCGCTGCGCCTGATCGACGAGGGCGCCTACGACGTCGCCTTCCTGCTGCGCCCGATCCCGGTCGCCCAGACCAAGGCGATCTGCGAAAGCGACGCCAACATGCCGCCCAAGTCGACCTACTTCTTCCCCAAGGTGCTGACCGGCCTCGTCTTCAACCCGCTCGCCTGAGCCGGCGGCCCCGTAGGATCGGGCCGTGGTCAAGATCTACACCAAGAAGGGCGACGACGGGACGACCTCGCTCTGGTACGGCGGCCGGGTGCCCAAGCACCACGGCCGCACCGAGGCCTACGGCGCCCTCGACGAGGCCTGCTCGCAGCTCGGCGTCGCCCGCGCCCTCTGCGACGCCGGCGAGGCCGAGCTGGCCGCCGACATCCTGCGCCTGCAGGACGACCTCTTCGTCGCCGGGGCCGAGCTGGCGACCGCGCCGGGGGCGGCCGAGCGACTCGAGGACGGGGTCAGCCGCACCACCGAGGAGATGGTCGCCGCGCTCGAGCAGCGGATCGACCGCTACATGGCGGAGGTCGAGTTGCCGCCTCAGTTCGTCATCCCCGGCGGCAACCCGCTCTCCGCCCAGCTCGACGTCGCCCGCACCGTCGTGCGCCGCGCCGAGCGCGCGATCTCGGCCCTGGCCGGGCAGGGAGAGCTGGCCAGCGAGACCGTGATCCACTTCGTCAACCGCGCCTCCGACCTGGTCTACGCGATGGCGCGCTTCGCCGACGTCGACGACCCGGCGCTGTTCGAGGGCCGCCGCAAGAGCTGATGCGCGTCGTCGCCCGCCGCCGCGAGGGGTTCGTCCACGACGTCGACGTCGAGGAGGGCGCCCACGCGCTCACCGTCGACGAGCCGCTCGTCGCCGGCGGCACCGACGCCGGCCCCGCCCCCACCCGCCTCGTCGCCGCCGGCCTGGCCAGCTGCATCGCGATCACGATCGAGATGTACGCCGAGCGCAAGGGCTGGGACCTGGGCGCGGTCGAGGTCGAGGTCGACGTCGAGTACGAGGGCTACGTGCCGACCTCCTTCACCGCCGCCATCCACCTGCCGGCAGAACTCGACGAGGAGCAGCGCGCCCGCCTGCTGACGATCGCCGGCAAGTGCCCGGTCCACAAGCTGCTCGCCGGCGAGACCGCGGTCGAGATCGACTACCGGACGGAGGCCGGCTGATGGACATGGGCCTCGCCGGCCGCGCCTGCGCGGTGACCGGCGCCAGCCGCGGCATCGGCCTGGCAACGGCGCGGGCGCTGGCCGCCGAGGGCGCGAGGGTGCTGCTCGTCGCCCGCGACGCGGGGCGCCTGGCCGCCGCCGCGGAGCAGGTGCGCGCCGCCGGCGCGGACGCGGGCGGCGAGGCCGCGACCCTCAGCCTCGACGTCACCGCCGAGGACGCCGGCCGGCGCCTGGTCGAGGTGGCGGGCGAGCGCTTCGGCGGCCTCGACGTGCTCGTCAACAACGCCGGCGCGGCGCAGTGGCGCGACCTCGACGACGTCCCCGACGAGGACTGGCGCGCCCAGTACGAGCTCAACGTGATGGCGCCGCTGCGGGCGATGCGGGCGGCGATCCCGCCGATGGCCGAACGCGGCTGGGGCCGGGTCGTCAACGTCTGCTCGACCGCCGGCAAGCGACCGTCCTCGGCGATGCCCGAGTACTCGGTGGCCAAGGCGGCCGAGCTCTCGCTCTCGCGCCTCTTCGCCGACCGCCACGCCGCCGACGGCGTCCTCGTCAACGCGATCTGCCCGGGGCCGGTCGAATCGGAGATGTGGATGGAGCCCGGCGGCCTGCTCGACCAGTCGCGCGAGCTGAGCGGCGCGGCGAGCCGCGAGGAGGCGCTGGCCGCGGCCGGCGCCAAGCGCCCGATCGGCCGCCTCGCCGAGGCCGAGGAGATCGCCGGCGCGATCGTCTTCCTCTGCTCCGAGCGCGCCTCCTACACCGCCGGCGCCGCCTGGTCCGTGGACGGCGGCACCGTCCAAGTCATCATTTGACCGCCGACGGGCCTAAAACCGACCCTATAAGGGGTGAAATCGGCCCGTCGGCGGCGGAAGCGACGGAGGCGGCGGTGCTGCTGCCGCTCTACGGCTGGCCCAAGGAGCCGGGGCTGGTCTTCACCGAGCGGCGCGCCGACCTGCGCCGCCACGCCGGTGAGATCTCCTTCCCGGGCGGCCGCCGCGACCCCGGCGACGCCGACCTCGCCGCCACCGCCCTGCGCGAGGCCGAGGAGGAGATCGGCCTCGACCCGGCCGCGGTCGAGCTGGGCGAGGAGCTGCCGGCGACCGAGACCTTCGTCACCGGCTACCGCATCCACCCCTACGTCGGCCGCATCCCCCACCCCGGCGGGCTCGGCCTGCGGCCCAACCCGGCCGAGGTCGAGACCGTCCTCACCCTCTCGCTGGCGGTGCTGCGCGAGGGCTACGCGATGCGCCGCCTGGTCCGCCGCGGCGTCCCGATCCACACCCCGACCTACGAGGTCGAGGGCCAGCTGATCTGGGGCGCCACGGCGAGAATCCTCGCCGACCTACTCGAGCGCCTCGCCTGAGGCGCTCCGCCTACGCCTTCTCCGCCGCCGACTGGGGGACGATGCGGATGTAGGGCCGCGGCTCCTGCCAGCCGTCGGGGTAGATCTCCTTCGCCTCGTCGTTGGAGACCGAGCCGGCGATGATCACGTCGTCGCCCTGCTCCCACTGGGCCGGGGTCGCCACCTTGTGGTTGGCGGTCAGCTGCAGCGAGTCGATCACCCGCAGCACCTCGTCGAAGTTGCGGCCGGTGGTCATCGGGTAGACGAGGATCAGTTTGATCTTCTTGTCGGGGCCGATGACGAAGACGTTGCGGACGGTCTGGTTGTCGACCGGCGTGCGGTCCTCGGCCGGGCCGGAGACGTCGGCCGGCAGCATCCCGTAGAGCCGCGCGACGTTGAAGTCGTGGTCGCTGATGATCGGGTAGTTGGGCGCCGTGCCCTGCGTCTCCTCGATGTCCTTCGCCCACTCCTCGTGGCGGTCGAGCGGGTCGATCGAGAGGCCGACGATCTTGACCCCGCGCTTGGCGAACTCGGGCTCGATGCTCGCCATGTAGCCGAGCTCGGTCGTGCAGACCGGGGTGAAGTCCTTGGGGTGGGAGAAGAGGACCGCCCACGAGTCGCCGATCCAGTCGTGGAACTTGATCCGGCCTTCGGTGGTGTCGGCCTCGAAATCGGGTGCTACGTCGCCAAGCTGCAGAGCCATATGACCGTTCCTCTCGGTGCTCGTCGCTGATTCTCCTGAATTCCTATCGGAGTTTAGAGATATCGCCCAGGACCTCGACCGGGATCCGCCAGCGCTCGCCCGCGGCGCGGACGATCTCGGCTCCGCGGGCGAGGATCGCGGCGTCGACCGCCCCCCCGGCCTCGTAGACGAAGCGCCGCACCGGCGTTTCGACCAGGCGCTCGAGCAGGCGCTCGAGCCGCGGCCCGTGGATCGCCTCGACCTCCTCGGCCGGCCCCGTCGCCGAGCCGAGCAGCCAGTACACGGCGGCCACGTCGGCGACCAGGTCGAGCAGGGTCGCCGGCCGCTCGGGGTCGGCCAGCGCCGGCTCGATCCCGGCGGCCTCGATCGCCGCCAGGCCCTCCTCGCGCCGGCTCGTCCCGCGCACCGCCCAGCCCTCGGCCAGCAGGCCCGCGCCCAGCTGCCGCCCACGGCAGCCGCAGCCGACGATCAGCGCCCGCGCCACCCGCCGCCGCCTAGCTCGCCCGCGAGCGGCGCTGGCGCAGCCGCAGCAGCTCGAGCTCCTCGGCCTCGACCTCCTCGCGCAGCTTGCGCTCGTCGAGCTCGGGCGCCCCGCGGCGCCGGCGCATCTCGTTCTGGGCCTCGAGCATCTGGCGCACGTCGTCGACCTCGTTCTGGGCCTCGACCTCGGGCGAGCGAGTCGGCTGCCAGTCGACCAGCTCGGCGCTCGAGCCCGGGTAGTAGTGGCCGACGACGAGCAGGACGCCGACGACCAGGGCGAGCATCGCCAGGGTGCCGAGAACGAACCACACGCGCCAAGGATACGCCCGGACCGGCGGTCCGCTTGAATCCCCGCATGCCCGAGGCCTACCTGGTCGACGCGATCCGCACCCCGATGGGCGCCTACCGCGGCGCCCTCGCCGGGGCGCGGCCCGACGACCTCGCCGCCCGCACGATCGCCGCCGTGGTCGAGCGAACCGGGGTCGACCCCGAGCGGATAGCCGACGTCTACCTCGGCGCCGCCAACCAGTCGGGCGAGGACAACCGCGACGTGGCGCGGATGGCGGCGCTGCTCGCCGGCCTGCCGCAGAGCGTCCCCGGCGCCACCGTCAACCGCCTCTGCGCCTCCGGCCTGGAGGCGATCAACTGCGCCGCCCGCGCGGTGAAGCTGGGCGAGGGCGAGTTCTACCTCGGCGGCGGGGTCGAGTCGATGAGCCGCGCCCCCTGGGTCGTCGGCAAGCCCGAGCGCGGCCTGCCCCGCGGCCCGCAGACGATGCACGACACGACGCTGGGCTGGCGCCTCGTCAACCCGCGCATGGCCGAGCTCGGCGTCTCCACCGAGTCGATGGGCGAGACCGGCGAGAACGTCGCCGAGCGCTACGGGATCGGCCGCGAGGACCAGGACGCCTTCGGCCTGCGCAGCCACCGGCGCGCCGTCGCCGCCGCCGAGGCGGGGATCTTCGCCGAGGAGATCGTCGCGGTCGAGGCGCCGCAGGGGCGGGGGACGGTCACCGTCGAGGCCGACGAGGGGCCGCGCGCCGACGCCTCGCTGGAGAAGATGGCGAAGCTGCGGCCCGCCTTCCGCGAGGGCGGCACGGTCACCGCCGGCAACGCCTCGACCCTCAACGACGGCGCCGCCTGCGCCCTGCTCGCCTCCGAGGCCGGCGCCCGGGAACTCGGCGCCGAGCCGCTGGCGCGGGTCGTCGCCTTCGGCGTCGCCGGCGTCGACCCGGCCTACATGGGCATCGGCCCGGCGCTCGCCGTCCCCCGCGCCCTGCGGGCCGCCGGCCTCACCCTCGAGCAGATCGACCTGATCGAGCTCAACGAGGCCTTCGCCTCCCAGGTCCTCGCCTGCGCCCGCGAGCTCGGCATCGAGGAGGAGCGCCTCAACGTCAACGGCGGCGCGATCGCCCTCGGCCACCCGCTCGGCTGCAGCGGCGCCCGCCTCGCCACCACCCTCGTCCGCGAGCTGCGCCGCCGCGGCGGCCGCTACGGCATCGCCACCATGTGCGTCGGCGTCGGCCAGGGCCTGGCCACCGTCTTCGAAGCGGTCTGACCCCCCAAAACGCGAACTGCATCAAATTCCAGCTCTGGCAGAGCTGGAATTTGATGCAGTTCGCGTAGGGCGAGTCTGAGATAGCCTCGCGCGTCGGATGACCGTGGAGTTGCGAGAGTTGGCCAGTGTCGACGGGCGGATCGCGCCCACGGCCGAGGCGACGGTGCCGCTGAAGGACGACGGGCTCTACCGCGGCGACGGCGCCTTCGAGGTGATCCGGCTCTACGCGGGGACGCCGTTCGCGCTCGGCGACCACCTCGAGCGGCTGGGTCGCTCGGCGGCGGCGGTCGAGCTCGAGTTCGACCGCGGCGCCCTCGAGGGCGAGATCGAGGCCCTGCTCGCCGAGCTCGGCCCGGCCGACGGCCAGCTGCGCCTGATCGTCACCCGCGGCGGGCGGCGGCTGGCGATGACCGAGCCGATCCCCGCCCACGCCGCGACCGTCTCGGTCGCCACCGTCACCTACTGCCCGAGCGTGATCCTCAACGGGGTCAAGTCGCTCTCCTACGCCGCCAACATGCAGGCGACCCGGCTGGCCCGGGCCCGCGGCGCCGACGAGGCGGTCTTCGTCCAGCCCGACGGGATCGTGCTCGAGCCGCCGACCTCGGCGATCTTCTGGGTCTCCCCGCAGGGCGCCCTGCGCACCCCGGCGCTCGACAACGGGGTGCTCGAGTCGATCACCCGCGACCGCCTGGTCAGGGCGCTGCACGTCGAAACCGGCGCCTGGCCGGTTGCCGACCTGCGCGCCGCCCACGAGGCCTTCCTCGCCTCGACCACGCGTGAGATCCAGGCCGTCTCGGCGATCGACGGCACCGACCTTCCCGGGCCCCCCGGCCCGCGCACCCGCGAAGCGCAGGACGCCTTCGCGGCCACCCTCGGAAAGGAGCTTTGAGTTGGACTTCCAGTTGACCGACGAGCAGCGGCTGATCTCCGAAACGGCGCGCGAGTTCGCCGACAAGGAGATCGTCCCCCGGGTGCGCGACAACGACCGCGCCGCCCGCTTCGACCGCGAGCTGGCGAGCAAGCTGGGCGAGGTCGGCTACCTCGGCGCGCCGGTCGCCGAGGCCTACGGCGGCCGCGGCCTCGACTACATCGGCTACGGCCTGATCGTCGAGCAGGTCGGCCGCGCCGACTCCTCCGCCCGCACCGTGGTCTCGGTGCAGACCTCGCTGGTCGCCGGCTCGATCGAGCGCTGGGGCACGGAGGAGCAGAAGCAGCGCTGGCTGCCGCGGCTCTGCTCGGGCGAGGCGCTCGGCTGCTTCGGCCTGACCGAGCCCGACACCGGCTCCGACGCCGCCAACCTGCGCACCCGCGCGACCAGGACCGAGAACGGCTGGTCGATCAGCGGCCAGAAGATGTGGATCTCGCTCGCCAACTTCTCCGAGGTGGCGCTGATCTTCGCCCAGACCGACCCGGACAAGAAGCACCGCGGCCTCGCCTGCTTCCTCGTCCCCACCGACAGCGAGGGCTTCGCCGTGCAGGAGATCCACGGCAAGCTCGGCCTGCGCTCCTCCGACACCGGCGAGATCTCGCTGGACTCGGTCGAGGTCGGCGAGGAGGCGATGCTGGGTGAGATCGGCGACGGCTTCAAGGTCGCGATGAGCGCCCTCGACAACGGCCGCTACAGCGTCGCCGCCGGCTGCGTCGGGATCTGCGACGGCTGCGTCGAAGCGTCGGTCGCCTACGCCAAGGAGCGCAAGCAGTTCGGCGTGCCGCTGGCCCGCTTCCAGCTCGTCCAGCAGATGATCGCCGACATGATCGTCAAGCGCGACGCCGCCCGGATGCTGGTCTACCGCGCCGGCGCGCTCAAGGACGAAGGCAAGCCGAACACGACCGAGACCTCGGTGGCGAAGCTCTACGCGACCGAGTCGGCGGTGGAATGCGCCAACCTCGCGATCCAGGTCCACGGCGGCGCCGGCTACGTCGATGACTACCCGGTCGAGCGCTACCTGCGCGACGCCCGCGTCACCACCCTGTACGAGGGCACCTCGCAGATCCAGAAGCTGATCATCGGCCGGGCGGCGACCGGGATCAACGCGATGACGCCGATGACCGAGGGGGCCTAGCCGACTTGCCCACCGCGATCGAGAGCAGCCGCGAGGGCCACGTCGCCCTGCTGCGCATCGACCGCCCCGAGGCGCGCAACGCCCTCTCGCCGGAGGTGATGGAGGAGCTGGCCGGGGAGCTGGAGCGCCTCGATCCCGACCCCGAGGTGCGCTGCGTCGTGATCGCCGGCTCGGAGAAGGTCTTCGCCGCCGGCGCCGACATCAAGGCGATGAGCGAGCGCAGCTTCGAGGAGGCGCTGCGCCATCCCTCGGCCTCCTTCTGGCGCCGCCTCGCCGCGATCAGGACGCCGCTGGTCGCCGCCGTCTCCGGCTACGCGCTGGGCGGCGGCTGCGAGCTGGCGCTCGCCTGCGACATGATCGTCGCCTCCGACACCGCCCTCTTCGGCCAGCCGGAGATCACCCTCGGGATCATCCCCGGCGGCGGCGGCACGCAGCGCATCGCCCGCGTCGTCGGCAAGCAGCTGGCGATGGAGTACGTGCTCACCGGCCGCCGCTTCGACGCCGAGATGGGACAGCGCATGGGGCTGGTCAACCGGGTGGTGAAGAAGGGCCGCTGGCTGGAGGAGGCGATGGAGCTGGCGGCGACCGTCGCCGAGCGGCCGCCGATCGCCGCCCGGCTCGCCAAGCAGGCGGTGATCGCCGCCGAGGAGACGGCGCTCGGCGCCGGCCTCGAGAACGAGCGCCGCCTCTACGAGCTGGCGATGGCGACCGAGGACCGGGTCGAGGGCATGCAGGCCTTCATCGAGAAGCGCGAGCCCAAGTTCGAGGGACGGTAGGGCCGACGGGCCGAAATGTCGCCTAGGAGTCCACATATCGGCCCATCGGCGGGGGTGGAGCGGATCGGGGTGGTCGGCGCCGGCACGATGGGGGCCGGGATCGCCCAGGTGGCGGCGCTGGGCGGCTACGAGACCCGTCTGCACGACCCGGTCCCGGCGGCGCTCGACACCGGCGTCGACCGCCTGCACCGGGCACTGGCCAAGGGCGCGGCCAAGGGCCTGTGGAGCGAAGAGGACGCCAACCAGGCCGGCACCCGGGTCGGCGCCGCCACCCACCTCGACGACCTCGGCGAATGCGACCTGGTGGTCGAGGCGGCACCCGAGGACCTGGGCCTGAAGCGCCGGCTGTTCGCCGCCCTGGCCGAGGCCTGCGGCCCGGGGGCGATCCTCGCCACCAACACCTCCTCGCTGGCGGTCACCGAGATCGCCGCCGAGGTGCCGCGGCGCGAGCGGGTCGTCGGCATGCACTTCTTCAACCCGCCGGCGCTGATGAGGCTGGTCGAGGTGGTCGCCACGGCCGAGTCCTCGCCGGCGGCGCTGGCGGCCACGGCCGAGGTCGGCGAGCGCATGGGCCGCACCCCGATCCGGGCCAAAGACAGCCCCGGCTTCATCGCCAACCGCCTCGCCCGCCCCTTCACCCTGGAGCCGCTGCGGATGCTCGCCGACGGCGTCGCCGACGCGGCGACGATCGACCGCGTCTGCCGCCTCGGCGGCGGCTTCCGCATGGGCCCCTTCGAGCTGATCGACCTGATCGGGCTCGACGTCAACCTCAGCGTCGCCCGCTCCTTCTACGCCCAGGGCGGCCAGCCGGAGCGCTGGCGCCCGAGCGCGATCCAGGAAGAGCTGGTCGCCGCCGGCCGCCTCGGCCGCAAGAGCGGCGCCGGCTTCTACAGCTACGGCGACGAGGCGCCCGCGGAGGCGCCGTCGGCCCCCGCCGCCGTTCCCCACGTGCCCCACGGCCACGAGAAGGGCAGCGCAGCGCAGCAGCCGATCCTGGACGCCGGGGAGCTGGCGGCGATCGACCCGGCGGCGGCGCAGATCCTCCCCCGTCTCTTCGCCCAGATCGCCAACGAGGCCGCCTTCGCGCTCGAAGAGGAGATCGGCGCCCCGGACGACATGGACACGGCGATGCGGCTCGGCTTCAACTGGCCGCGCGGCCCGCTCGAGCTGACCGAGGCGATCGGCGCCGCCAGCGCCGTCGAGCTGCTGGCGCAGCTGCGCGCCGAGCACGGCGAGGCCTACGCCGCGGCCCCGCGCCTGCTCGCCGCCGCCGGGGGAGGCTGAGCGTGGACCGCGACTTCGAGGAAGCGCGCCGCGGCCTGGTCGCGCCCTTCGAGCCGCCGCGGGTCGAGACCGAGGACGGCCGCGTCGTCTGGGAGCTGGAGTCCTACGGGTTCCTCGACGGCGAGCCGCCGGCGAGCGCCGACCCCAACCTCTGGAAGCAGGCCCAGCTCGGCCGCATCGCCGGCCTCTTCGAGCTGGCGCCGGGCCTCTACCAGCTGCGCGGCTTCGACCTCTCCAACATGCACGTGGTCGAGGGTCGCGAGGGGATCGTCGTCATCGACCCGCTGATCTCGGCCGAGACCGCGGCGGCGGCGCTCGCCCTCTACCGCGAGCAGCGCGGCGAGCGCCCGGTCACCGGCCTGATCTACACCCACAGCCACGTCGACCACTTCGGCGGCGCCAAAGGCGTGCTCCCCGACGCCGAGGCGGAGGCGCGCCGGGTGCCGATCCTCGCCCCGGCCGGGTTCCTCCACCACGCGGTCAGCGAGAACGTCTTCGCCGGCACGGCGATGGCTCGGCGCGCCGGCTACATGTACGGGGCGCGGCTGCCGCGCGGGCCCGAGGGCCAGCTCGGCGCCGGCCTCGGCCAGACGACCTCGCTGGGCACGGTGACCCTGCTGCCGCCCAACACCGACATCGTCGAGACCGGCCAGGAGGAGACCGTCGACGGGGTGCGGATGAGCTTCCAGCTGACCCCCGGCACCGAGGCGCCGGCGGAGATGAACATCCACTTCCCCGACGCCCGCGCCCTCTGCATCGCCGACAACGCGGCGCGCTCGATGCACAACATCCTCACCCCGCGCGGCGCCCTGGTCCGCGACCCGCGGGTCTGGGCGCACTACCTCGACCAGGCGATCGACCTCTTCGCCGAGCGCTCCGACGTGCTCTTCGCCGGCCACCACTGGCCCTGCTGGGGCGGCGAGCGGATCGCCGAGTACCTCGGCAAGCAGCGCGACCTCTACAGCTACCTGCACGATCAGACCCTGCGCCTGCTCAACAGCGGCCTGACCGGGCCGGAGATCGCCGAGCGGATCGAGCTGCCGCCGAGCCTCGCCGGCGAGTGGCACTGCCGCGAGTTCTACGGCTCGATCAGCCACAACACGAAGGCGATCTACCAGCGCTACATGGGCTGGTTCGACGGCAACCCCGCCCACCTCTGGCAGCACCCCCCGGTCGAGGCCGGGCGCCGCTACGTCGAGCTCGCCGGCGGCGCCGAGGCGCTGCTGGCGAAGGCCCGGGAGAGCTTCGCCGCGGGCGATTACCGCTGGGTGGCGGAGGCGGTCAACCACCTCGTCTTCGCCGAGCCCGGGAACGAGGCGGCGCGCGAGCTGCAGGCCGAAGCGCTCGAGCAGCTCGGCTACGGCGCCGAGAACGCGACCTGGCGCAACTTCTTCCTGGTCGGCGCCCGCGAGCTGCGCGAGGGCACCGCCGGCACGCCGACGGTCAGCGCCCCGCCCGACGTGCTCGCCCGGCTCACGGTCAGCCAGCTGCTCGACGCGATGGCGATCCGGCTCAACGGGCCGCGCGCCTGGGACGTCGAGCTGCGCGTCGACTGGTGCGTGACCGGCCCCGACGAGGAGCACCGGATCACGGTCCGCAACGCCGTCCTCCGCCACAAGCCGGGCCGCCACGCCGACCCGCCCGCCGACGCCGCCCTGATCGTCGAGCGCGAGGCGCTGAACCAGCTGCTGCTCGAAGTCGCCGACATCGGCGAGCTGGCCGAGAGCGGCCGCCTGCGGGTCGAGGGCGACGGCGCCAAGCTCGGCGAGCTGCTCGGCCTGCTCGACGACCCCGACCCCGGCTTCGCGATCGTCACCCCGGACTAACGGGCGAGGCGGAACATCGCCTCGTCGACGTAGCACCAGCTCCAGTCCTCGCCCGGCTCGACCGAGCGGATCACCGGGTGACCGCTCTCGCGGTGGTGCGCCGTGGCGTGCTTGCCCTGCGAGTTGTCGCAGCAGCCGACGTGGCCGCAGCTCTGGCACATGCGCAGGTGGACCCAGGTCATCCCCAGCCTCAGGCACTCCTCGCAGCCGGCCAGCTCGACCGGCGGGTCGAAGTACTGCAGCTCGCGGATGTGGGTGCAGGTCTGAGCCGTACCGCCACCCTAGCGGCCCGCGGGCGCCGCCAGCGCGAAACGCGGGCGCGCATGTGCAAGGGTGGGCGAATGACAGAGATCGATGGGATCGGCGAGGCGATCACCGAGGAGGGCATCGCCGCCCTGCGCGAGGAAGTCGAGGAGCTGGAAGGCCCGGCCCGGACCAGGATGGCGGCGCGGATCAAGACCGCCCGCGAGGAAGGCGACCTCAAGGAGAACGCCGAGTACCACATCGCCAAGGAGGACCAGGCCCACCTCGAGACCAAGATCAAGCGGCTGCGCGAGCGGCTGCGCACCGCGGTCGTGGTCGAGGTCGACGGCGACGCCGAAACCTTCGCCTTCGGCCGCACCGCCGAGGTCCTCGATGAGGGCAAGGGCGAGGTCAACTCCTGGACCCTGGTCGGCTCCACCGAGGCCGACCTGGCCGCCGGCAGGCTCTCCGCCGAGTCGCCGATCGGCCGCGCCCTGCGCGACGCCAAGGTCGGCGAGCCGGTCGAGATCGAGACCCCGAAGGGCAGCCGGACCTTCGTCGTCCAGAAGCTGGTCGGCTGAGCCCCGGCCGGCTCAGCTGACGAAGAGCAGCGCCCAGACCAGCGCCGCGATCGCCGAGACGACGATCAGCCGCACCCCCTGATCGCGGTCCTTCTGCACCTCGACCGCCCCGAGCAGCAGCCCCGCCGGCGGCAGCAGCACGGCGATCACGAAGGGAAACAGCTCGGCCAGCCGGTCGGACACGCGTGGCAGCCTAGCCGAGACCACGACCCCTGCCCGGCGAAAGAACCAGATGCTACGCTGTCGCACATGGAGATCGGCGTCCGCGACCTGCGCAACCGAACCGCGAACGTGATCGACGCGGTCAGGGCCGGAGAGCGCGTCGTGCTCACCGTCAACGGCGACCCGATGGCCGACATCGTCCCCCACGGGCAGCGCAGCCGCTGGCTCGGCGGCGCTCGCTGCGCCAGCAGCTGCAAACGCGGTCCGCCGATCCCGGCCTGCACCGAGAGCTCGACGAGCTCGCCGGGCAGACCCTCGACGAGCTGTGAGCACCCCGCCCGCGGGCCTGCTCGACACCTCGGTCTTCATCGCCCGCGAGAGCGGCCGCCCGCTGGGCGAGCTCCCCGACCGGGTCGCCGTCTCGGTGGTGACGATCGGCGAGCTGCAGCTGGGCGTGCTCAGTGCGCGAGACGACGAGGCCCGCACCCGCCGCGCCGACACCCTCGCCCTCGCCCGCACCGCCGACCCGATCCCGATCAGCGAGGCGGTGATGACGACCTGGGCCCGCCTGGTCGCCGACTGCAAGGCGGCCGGCATCCACCGCGCCGTCAAGCTGACCGACGCCCTGATCGCCGCCACCGCCGTCGAGCACGGACTTCCCGTCGTCAGCCAGGACGGCGACTTCGCCAGGATCGCGCAGGCCCACCCGGCCCTGCGAGCACTCGGCGTCTGACCAAGGTTGCCTGACCAAGCAGATCAAGGACGCAGTGAGCGTGGCGTGCTCTGCACGCGAGCGAGCGAGGACGCCGAGCTGCGCCGGGTCAGGCGACCTTGGGTGCTACCTCGGTGGGCTCGCCGCCAGGGGCCCAGTGGGCCTCCGGGGACGGCGGCGTGTCGCGCAGGTACCACTCGGCGTCGAGGGCGCCCTTGCAGCCGCTGCCGGCGGCGGTGACCGCCTGGCGGTAGGTGTGGTCGACGACGTCGCCGACGGCGAAGACGCCGGCCAGGTTGGTGCGGGTCGATGAGCCCTCGGTGAGGATGTAGCCGTTCTCGTCGGTCTTCACCTGGTCGGCGACCACCTCGGAGCGGGGGATGTGGCCGATCGCGACGAAGGCGCCGTCGGTGGCGAAGTCCTCGCTCTCGCCGGTCTCGACGTTGTGCAGGCGCACGGAGGCGAGGCGGCCGTTGTCGCCGCCGACGAACTCCTCGGCGACGAACGGGGTCTTGAACTCGATGTTGCCCTGCTCGCGCGCCCGCTCGAGCATGATCTGCGAGGCGCGGAACTCGTCGCGCCGGTTGACCACGGTCAGCTCGCTGGCGTACTTGGAGATGAAGATCGAGTCCTCCATCGCCGAGTCGCCGCCGCCGATCACGATCACCCTCTGGTCCTTGAAGAAGGCGCCGTCGCAGACGCCGCAGGTGGAGACGCCGCAGCCGCTGAGCTCGAGCTCGCCGGGGATCCCGAGCCGCCGCGGCTCGGCCCCCATCGCCAGGATCACGGTCCGCGCCAGGTGCTCCTCCTCGCCGAGGAAGACGCGCTGCAGGCCGCCGTCGGTGAGCTCGACCCGGTCGACGTCGTCGGTGACGAAACGGGTGCCGAAGCGCTCCGCCTGGGCGCGGAACTGGGTCATCATCTCCGGCCCCATGATCCCCTCGGGGTAGCCGGGGTAGTTCTCGACGTCGGTCGTGTTCTGCAGCTGGCCGCCCCACTGGAAGCCCTCGAAGACGAGCGGCTCGAGGTTGGCCCGCGCCGTGTAGAGGGCGGCGGTGTAGCCGGCGGGCCCGCCGCCGACGACGATCATGTTCTCGACTTTCCCGGTCTCTGTCATGTCCGCTCCGAGTCTAGTGACGGGGCCAATACTTCACTTTGTATAGTACCGACCCGGTCAACCGGACGGTCGCCCTCTTCCCACTCGTGGACGCGTTTGCGCAGCTGGAAGAAGGCGACCAGGCCAAACGGGATCGGCAGCCAGAAGGCGACCAGGCGGTAGATCAGGACCGCCGGGAAGACGGTCTCCTCGGGGATGCCGAAGAGGACGAAAGCGCCGATCATGCCGGCGTCGACGGCGCCGACGCCGGCCGGGGCGAAGGGGATCAGGTTGGCGACCATGCCGAGGAAGAAGCCCTGGACGACGACCGCCAGCGGCACGTGCACGCCGAAGGCGTGGAAGGCGGCCCAGAGGATGCCGATGTTGGCGGCCCAGAAGCCGGCTGCGCCGAGCACCGCCAGGCCGCCCTGCGAGGGGTGGGCGAAGAGCCCGATCGCGAAGCGGAACCCTTCCGCCAGGGTCGCCGGCACCTTGGCCACGGTGGCGGCGATCGAGCGGCCGCGCTCGCCGCGGACGAAGCGGCCAACCCGCCGGCCGAGGTCGGGCGGCACCAGGGCCAGCAGCAGGCCGAGCGCGAGCAGGCCGCCGGCGACCCCGGCCGGGATGATCGTCAGCTCGACCGAGGACTTGCCGTTCAGCACCCCGGTGCGCAGCAGGATGCCGAAGAGGATCAGCGCCAGCGGGTAGAAGGCGTAGTGCAGGGCGAGGAAGGCGACCATGCGGCGGGCGACGTCGCGGCGTGCCATGCCGGCCTTGCGCAGCGCCCAGAAGGTGAGCACGATCCCCCCCGCCCCGGCCGCCGAGAAGAGAAGCGTCGCGGCCAGGCCGGCCATGTTGATCTCGTAGGTCTCCGACCAGCGCAGGCGCAGTTCCCTGCCGCCGACGACCGCCTTGAAGAGGGCGATGTAGGTGCCGAAGGCGAGCACGTTGAAGCCGATCGCGATCGCGATCCAGACCGGGTCGGCTTCGTCGAGCCGGTCGAGCGCGTTGCCGAGGCCGACCAGCTTCGGGAAGAGGAAGTAGATGCCGACCAGCAGGGCGAAGACGACCACCGAAGTCTGGACGAGGCGGCGCGTGGTGAATATCGGCAGCTCGGCGGTGTCGCCGTTCTCACCGGGACCATCGGGAGACACCCCGGGGACGCTACCCGTTCGCGAGGCGCTCCAAGCGGCGCAGGCCGCGGGTGACGGCGTGGACCGCCGGCTCGGCCAGCGGCTCGCCGCGGCGCACGACCGCCACCAGGGCGCCGCCGGCGGCCAGGTCGGCGACGTAGTGCTCGCCCAGGTAGACGAGGGCGAAGCCGAGGGTCAGCGCGTAGGACCAGCCCACCGCGCCCTCCGCCCGCCCCGCTTCGGAGAGCGAGATCGCCGCCTGGGTCGAGGTCGCGAAGTGCAGCGAGGGCATCGCCGCCCAGGGGTTGCCGCCCAGCGCCGAGTACATCGCCGGCCAGGCCGAGCGCCAGGTCCGCTCGCCGACCTCAACCATGATCCGCCGCACCGGCTCGCCGGTCAGCCCCTGCTCGGAGGCCCACCAGGGCGGCGCGGTCGGCACCGCGAAGTAGCCGACGCAGCCGAGGTCGAAGACCGCCGCCATCTGCCGCGCGGCGCGCGGGAAGCGCTCGGGGTGGCGCAGCAGGATCCAGAGCAGCGCCGCGTAGGGCTCGAGGAACCAGAGCCAGTGGGCCCAGGTGAGGAAGCGGTCGAGGCGGTCGACCCCCGGCATCCGCGCCAGCGCCCGCTGCAGGCTGACGTTGGGCAGCCGGCCGCCGCCGAGCCGGCGGTCGAGGTCGACCGGGTAGCTGGTCCGCAGCCGGCTGCGCAGCCGCTCGGGGTCGTCGTAGGGCAGCTCGTGGACCATGGTGAAGGCCCACATCTGCAGGGCGAAGAGGGCGACGTCGCGTTTGCGCGAGCGCGGGTAGAGGACGGCGACCGCGAGCGGCCCGGCGGCGCAGGCGGCGACCGTGGCCGGGGCGGGCAGGCGCAGGCGCCGGCGCAGCAGCGGCACCGCCACCGCGACCCCCACCGCGGCGGCCGCTCCGGCCCGCACCGCGACCCGAAGCGCCGGTGATGGCCGCGAGCCCCTCCTCATCAGGCCGGCGAGTATAGGTCGGGGGGCGAGCGGCGGCTCAGACGGCGCGCTGCCTGAATGACTGCCTTCGTGATTAGAATGGCCGCGCTTTGGACCCGCATTCCCCCGGCACCGACCAGATCGACACCTTGCTGTGGATCGGCTTCCTCGCCGCGGCGATCCTGATCGTCGCGATCAACGGCGCCCTCTTCTTCGCCCTGCGCGGCCGCCGCGGCGACGGCCAGCGGCGTCCCGCCCGCCGCGGCGGCATGCTGCGCGCCGGCGGCCTGCTGGCGGTCTTCGCCCTCGCCGTCTTCGTCCTCAGCGTGATCTACACCGAGAAGGCGCGCGAGACGCCCGCCACCGGCAGCGCCGGCCTCGCCTCGGCCAAGTCGAGGGCGCTGCAGATCACCGCCACCGGCCAGCAGTGGCTGTGGCGCTACGACTACCCCGACCCCGAGGCGGAGGCGAGCGCCGGCGGCGGCGACTCGAACTTCACCGCCTCCTATTACAAGCTGGTCGTCCCGGTCGACACCACGGTCGACCTGAAGCTGGTCTCGACCGACGTGATCCACACCTGGGACGTGCCCGCCCTGGCCGGCAAGGCCGACGCGGTCCCCGGCAAGGTCAACCACGTCGTCTTCAACGCCGACCAGGAGGGCGTCTACGACGGCCAGTCGGCGACCTTCTCCGGCCAGGCCTACGCCGCGATGCGCACCGCCGTCGAGGTCGTCTCGCCGGCCGAGTACAAAGCCTTCCTGGCGCGCCAGAAAGCCGACATCCAGGCCGCCCAGGACCGCGTCGTCGGCGTGATCGAAGAAGGAGAGGTGCCATGAGCCCGGCCGCCGCCCGCCCCGAGGTCGTCGCCGACGGCTTCCCCCGGCGCCGCCCGCGCTGGATCCAGATCGCGACCAGCGCCGACCACAAGGACGTCGCCCAGGTGATGATCGTCGCCGCGCTCGGCTTCCTCTTCATCGGCCTGGTCGAGCTGCTGCTGATGCGGCTGCAGCTCGCCGTCCCCGAGAACACCTTCCTCAGCCCGGTCACCTTCAACCGGATGCTCTCCCTCTACGGGGCGACCGCGATCTTCTTCTTCGCCCTGCCGCTGGCGCTCGGCCTCTTCTACTACCTGGCGCCGCTGCAGATCGGCGCCCGCGGCACCGCCCTGCCGCGGGTCGGCCAGATCGGCCTCTGGCTCTTCCTCGCCGGCGCGACCGTCCTCTACGCGGGCTTCCTCTTCACCCCCTCCGAGGCCGGCGTCAACCCGCTGGCGCCGCTCTCCGAGCTCGCCTTCCTGCCCAACAACGGCGTCGACGCCTGGGCCGCCGCCAACGGCCTCGCCACGCTCGGCTTCGTCCTGATCGCCACCGACCTGGCCGCCACCCTGCGCCGTCTGCGGGCGCCCGGCATGGCCTGGCGCCGGGCGCCGGTCTTCACCTGGGCGGCGGCGATCGGCTCCTGGCAGATGCTCGTCATCGGCCCGGTGATGCTGGCGGCGATCGCGATGCTGCTGATCGACCGCAACTTCGACGGCATCTTCTTCGCCGGCGACTCGGGCGGCGCGCCGCTGCTCTGGGAGCACATGAGCTGGATCTTCTTCAGCGGCTCCTACATGCTGATCCTGATCTTCGCCCTCGGCGCCCTGGCCGAGATCGTCCCCGTCTTCTCCGGCCAGCCGCTGCGCGGCCGCCGCACCGTCGTCGCCGCCCTGGCGGCGATCGCCGCGATCGGCACCCTGGCCTGGATGCAGAACATGCTCACCGCGCCGATCGGGATCGGCTGGATGTACTTCGCGATGCTGATGTCGCTGGCCCTGATCGTGCCCTTCGGCCTCGTCTTCCACAGCCTGGTCTCGACTCTCGCCGCCGGGACGCCGCGGATGCGGGCGCCGCTGCTCTACGCGGCCGGGGCGATCTCGATGATCTCGATCGGCCTCGCCGCCGAGGTCGAGCACTCGATGGTCGCCGTCGCCTGGCGCCTGCACAACACGACCGACGCCACCGCGGCGACCCACTTCGCCCTGCTCGGCGGCGCCGTCTTCGGCGGCTTCGCCGCCCTGCACTACTGGTTCCCGAAGCTCACCGGCCGCACGATGGGCGAACTGCTCGGCCGCATCGCCTTCTGGACGATGGTCGCCGGCACGCTGATCTTCCTCGTGCCGCTCTTCATCGCCGGCGGCGACCACGGCCAGGTCGTCGACGGCTACGAGTTCTTCGCCGGCACCGGGGTCAGCGCGCTCAACCTGATCGCCACGATCGGCGCCTTCGTCCTCGCCCTGGGGATCGTGCTCGAGATCGCCAACGCGATCGCCAGCCGCGGCGGCGGCGCCCGCGCCGGGCACGACCACTGGGGCGGCGACTCGCTCGAGTGGTTCGCCCTCTCGCCGCCCGAGCCGCACAACTTCGACGTGCTGCCCGACGTGCGCAGCGACCGCCCGATGCGCGACATCCGCGAGGCGATCGCCCACAGCACCGCCCGGCGCGCCGAGGCGGCGTCGCCCGCCGGCGAGCCGGTAGCCTGAGCACGATGGATGCCACCGCCGCGGCGGTCAGCCGGCCAGCGGCCCCCTCGCTGCTGCGCGACTACCTGACGCTGACCAAGCCGAAGGTGCAGTCGCTGCTGCTGCTGACCACGATCACGACGATGTACGTCGCCGGCGACCCCTCGCTCGGCGTCGTCTTCCTCGTCTGCCTCGGCGGCGCCCTCTCGGCCGGCGGCGCCGGCGCGATCAACCACGCCGTCGACCGCGACATCGACCGCCTGATGGCCCGCACCGCGAGCCGCCCGGTCGCCGCCGGGCGGATCTCGCCGCGGGCCGCGACCGCCTTCGGCGCGGCGCTCGGCTGCGCCTCCTTCGCCCTGCTGGCGCTGGCCGTCAACCCGCTCGCCGCGGCACTCTCGCTCTCCGGCCTGCTCGGCTACGTCTTCGTCTACACGCTGTGGCTGAAGCGGCGCACGCCGCAGAACATCGTGATCGGCGGCGCCGCCGGCGCCGTGCCGCCGCTGGTCGCCTGGGCGGCCGTGACCGGCGGGCTGAGCGGCACCGCGCTCTTCCTCTTCGCGATCGTCTTCTTCTGGACGCCGCCGCACTTCTGGGCGCTCTCGCTGCTGATGAAGGACGAGTACGCCAAGGTCGGCGTGCCGATGCTGCCCGTCGTCCGCGGCGAGGACGAGACCCGGCGCCAGATCCTGCTCTACACGGTGCTGCTCTACGCGGTCACCCAGCTGCCCTTCTGCGCCGGCGGCTTCGGCCTCGAGTACCTGGTCGCCTCGATGACGCTCGGCGCCGGCTTCATCTACTGCGCGGTGCGGCTGCTGCGCAGCGCCGACCGCCGCTGGGCACTGCGCACCTACCTCTTCTCGCTCGCCTACCTGGCGCTGCTCTTCGTCTCGATGCCGCTCGACCGCCTGGTCTAGTAGAAATCCGGGCGTGGATCGCGAGAACGCAAGAGCGAGCATGTCGGCCGGCCTGGTGGCCGGCGGCGTCGCGGCCGGCGTCTTCGCCCTCTGCTTCGTGGCGGCGATGCTCTACATCGCCTCATGAGCGCCCACCGGCGCGTCCCCGAGCCCGGCGAGCTGGTCTACCAGCCGCGCCCCTCCTGGGCGCCGGCGGTCTTCGCCTTCGCCCTGGCGCTGACCCTCTGCGGCGCCTTCATCAGCTTCATGTTCCCGGGCTGGATCTACTCGATCGCCGGCGCCGTCGTCGCCCTCCTCGCCCTGCGGACGATGATCCGCGACTCCATTCGCAGCTACTACCGCCTCCCTCGCAAGCAGCACGCTCGCGGCGCCGTCCTGCCGGTCGAAACGATCTCTGCCCCGCCTCGGGGCTGAGGCCGGCGGGGCAGGGGTTCCGCTTAACTTTTTCGAGGAGCCGGGATCGGCTGTCGCCCAGGGGGAGCGGTCGCGAAAAAGTACAAGACGCTCCACCCCTGCCCCGCCGGCCTCAATCGGGTGTCGTGGCGGAGGAGGTGGCGCCGTCGGAAGTCCAGACCCGCATGATGTCGCGCATGGAGAGGACTCCTACGAGTCGCCCGTCGTCGTAGACAACCAGGTGGCGGATGCCGCGGCGGGACATCTCGGCCGCGGCGCTCTCCAGGCTCCAATCCGGTGAGGCGGCGATCACGCTGTCGCTCATGTGCTCGGCCACCCGCTCGCGATCGGGGTCCTCGCCCCTGCCCACCGAGTTGAGCACATCGCGCTCCGTGAGGATGCGCGGCACCGGCGTCTCGTCGTCGCTAACCAGCGCCGCCCCGGTGCCTTTCTCGGTCATCATCGCCGCCGCCTCGCGGAGGGTGTGGCCGGGGCCGACCGTGAGCACCACTTCCGACATACCGTCCCGCACCTGCATCGCCGCCTCCTTTTCGCGTATCGCGAGCTAGTGTGAATCGTCTCAAGGCTACCCGACGCCCGTGCCTGTGCAAGCGGCTTTCACGGGGGCCGGGCATATAGACTCCGGCGCGCTCTGCGCCGTATGTCGAAGCTGCCGAAACCCATCCGCGCCCTGCCCGCCCTCGCCCTGCTGGCGATCGCCCTGCCCGCCTCGGGCTGCGGCACGACCAGCGCCGACCCCGAACGCGGCCGCGAGCTCTTCCGCGCCAAGTGCGGCGTCTGCCACGAGATGGCCCAGGCCGGGACCACGGCCCAGGTCGGCCCCAACCTCGACGAGGCGTTCGCCGCCGCCCGCGCGGCCGGCGAGAACGACGGGACGGTGGAAGGCATCGTCGCAGCCCAGGTCGAGTACCCGCGGCCCAGCAACGACAACCCCGCCGCCTCGATGCCGGCCGACATCGTCAGCGGCCAGGACCTCGAGGACGTCGCCGCCTACGTCGGCATGTACGCCGGCGTGCCCGGCGCGGCGCCGCCCCGGGTGCCGGGCGGCCCGGGGGCGCAGGTCTTCGCCAACAACGGCTGCGACACCTGCCACGCCCTCGCCGCCGCCGGCGCCGGCGGCGTCACCGGGCCCGACCTCGACGAAGTCCTGCCCGGCCAGAGCGCGGCGATGATCCACGAGTCGATCGTCGAACCCAACAAGGAGATCGTCAAGGGCTACCCGGCCAACGTGATGCCGGCCAACTTCGGCCAGACCATCTCCGCCAAGGAACTCGAAGAGCTGGTCGACTACCTGATCGAATCGACCAGCGGCAAGCAGGGCAAGGGCGGCTGACCCGCCCCGGCGGCCCGGCTCGCGGTCGCTGCCATCATCCGCTGAGGTCCATGCGCGCCCGCCTCCGCATCTCCCCGCAGCTCTACGCCAACGTCGCCCTCGTCGCCCTCGCGGCGCTGGCGCTGATCGTGCTGACCGGGGCTGGGGTGCGGCTCACCGGCTCGGGCCTGGGCTGCCCGGACTGGCCCAAGTGCTACGGCGGCACCGTGCCGCCGCTCGACACCCACGCGGTGATCGAGTACGGCAACCGCCTGCTCACCGGCTTCGTCGGCCTCGCCGTGATCGCCGCCAGCGTCCTCGCCTGGTTCCGGGTGCCGTTCCGCGGCCACCTCGCCCTCTTCGGCGCCCTGCTGCCGCTCGGCGTCGTCGGCCAGGCGATCCTCGGCGCCCTCGTCGTCAAGTACCACCTCGCCCCCGGCCTGGTGATGAGCCACTTCATCCTCTCGATGCTGCTGCTCGACGCCTCCTTCGCCCTCGCCTGGTGCGCCCGCTACGAGCCCTGGGAGCGGCGCCGCTCGCACGACCGGCTCGGCGTCTGGGCGGTGCGGGCGCTGATCCCGCTCGGCCAGCTGACGATCCTCGCCGGCACGATCGCCACCGCCTCCGGGCCCCACGCCGGCGCCCACGAGGGCCAGCTCGTGCACCGCTTCACCTTCGAGGGCACCGGCACCCTGGAGTGGGTCGTGCAGCGCCACTCGGCGATCGCCGCCGTCTTCGGCCTCGCCGCGGTCGCGGTCTGGTTCCTCCTGCGCCGCCCAGGAGGCGACAGGAGGGCCGTTAGGCCGCTGACCGCGGTGATTGGCCTGCTCGCCCTGCAGGGCGCCGTAGGCGGCGTCCAGTGGGCCCTCGAGCTGCCCTCGGAGATCGTCTGGCTGCACGTCGCCCTGGCCACCGCCACCTGGCTGGCGATGCTCTGGGCCGTCGCCGTCGCCGGCCGGCTCGAACCGCGCACTGCGGCCTCCGAGCCGCTATCGGCGGCGGCCCGGCGGGACGCGCCGCCGGCGATAGCTCAGAGCTGAGTCACGATCACGGCAGCGACGATGCTCGCCATCGCCGCGAACATCGAGCCGCCGAAAAGGATCATCAGGCGGTACATGGCGTCGAGGCGCTCATCCAGCCTGACGAAGCGCGCGTCGATCGTGTCGAGGCGGGCTTCGATCTTGTCGAAGCGCTTGTCGACCTGTTCGAACTGCCTGTCGACGTAATCGAAGCGGAGGTCCATCTCCTGCTTCAGGCCGTCGAGCTTCTCGTCTGTCCACCTCTCGGTCATCAGCAACTCCATGATGCCAGACCCTAGAAGACAGAACGTTACGCATGGCGCGCACAAACGCGCGCCTCCGGGCCAACATCGTCACCGAAGGCGCGCGTAGCCCCTGGCCGCCGCAGCCGCGATCAGGATCAGCCCCCAGACCGCCCCGACCAGGGGGCGGGTCAGCAGCGTCAAGGCGATCACCGAGGCGGCGGCGACCGCGACGATCACCAGCCAGCGGAAGACGGCTGCCTCGGAGAGCTTCAGGGCCTAGAGGATGTAGACCGTCGTGTAGACGATGATCCACATGATGTCGACGAAGTGCCAGTAGATGCCGGGCACCTCGACGCCGAGGTGGTCATCGGCCTTGGGGCCGAAGTGGCCGCGGAAGGCGCGGATCGTGGCGAAGCTGAGCAGGCAGAGGCCGACGAAGACGTGGGCGCCGTGCAGGCCGGTGAGGCTGTAGAAGATCGAGCCGAAGCCGAGGTCGCGGGCGCTGAAGCCGAGGTGCACGTACTCGTTGACCTGGATGAAGAGGAAGGTCGCGCCCAGCAACCAGGTCAGCACCAGGCCCAGCTTCAGCCCGTTGCGGTTGCCGCGGCGGATCGACTCCAGCGCGTAGTGGATGGTGAAGCTCGAGGAGACGAGGATCGCCGTGTTGACGCCGGCGACCGCGACCGGCAGCTCGTACGGGTGCGGCGGCCAGGTCGGCGGGTCGACGACCACGCGCAGGAAGAAGTAGGCGGCGAAGAAGGCGCCGAAGAGCATCACCTCGGAGACGATGAAGAGCAGGATGCCGAGCGTCTGGCGGTCGATCCGCGAGCTCTGGTTGGCCTCGGGCGGCCCGTGGTGCTCCTCCTCGTGGGCGTGGCCGAGGGCCACGGTCGCGCTCTCCATCAGCTCGTCCCCTCCTCTCCCTCGGCGACGGCCGCGGCGACGACCTCGGCGGGGCGGCCGACCTCGAGGTGCTCGACCGGCTTGTCGGTGATCTCGCGCACCTTGCCGAGCAGGTCGCCCTCGAGCCAGCGCGAGCTCTCGCCGGCGAAGGTCGAGATCAGCACCTCGTCGATCCGGTAGTGCTCGATCGCGTTCTGCACGGCGTGGAAGGGGTCGGGGCTCATCGGCTGGCCGGTGGCGTCGACGTCGGCGCGGTAGAGCGCGGCCAGGGTGGAGGCGAGGTCGCGGACGATCTCCGGCTCGGTCACGTCGTCGGCTCGCGGGCAGACGATCGTGTAGCGGTGGGGATGCCCGGCCGCGTCCTGCTCGAGGCGGGCGACGAGGTCGGGGGCGGCGACCGTCTGGGTGGCGACGACCAGCTTGTGGGTCAGGTCCCAGCGGATCGAGTCGTCTTCGATCCGCACCGGGATGTGGGTGACGGTCACCTCAGGCTCGAAGCGGCCCTTCGCCCACTCGACCAGGTCCTTGCGCAGCAGCCCGAAGCGGCTCTCGTAGAGGCAGGAGAGCAGCACCTCGCCCGGCTCGTGGGCGCGGACGGCGTCGTCGAGCGCCAGCGAGGGCTCGTGGTCCATCACCTCGCCGACCGACTCGATCCCGTACTCGGCGAGGATCGACATCGTCACCTCGACCCGGGCGCGGGCGGCGTCGCGCAGCTCGCCGCTGTCGATCAGCTGGCCGGCCGCCGGCTGGTTCTGCGGCGCGGCGACGGCGACGAAGGGAACCTCGGCGGCGCGCTCCTGGACCGCGGCCAGCAGCTTGCGACCGCCCGCCACCTCGTTGAGGAAGACGAGCAGGGGACGGGCGTCGCTCATCTCGAGCCCACCGTCGCGGTCTCCGGCTCGCTCGCCGCCTCGGCGCCTTCGCCGGCCATGATCGCGTGCCGGGCGCCCGGCACGCCGAACTCGTAGGGACCGCCGACCACGCGCGGGATCTCGTCGAAGTTGAAGATCGGCGGCGGCGAGGAGACCTGCCACTCGATCGTCTTCGCCCGCCACGGGTTGGCCTCGGCGCGCGGGCCGAAGCGCCAGCTGACGATCATGTTGTAGAGGAAGACCAGCTGCACGGCGCCGAGGATGAAGGCGCCGACGCTGATCAGCAGGTTCCACTCGCCGAACTGGGTCGCGTAGTCGGCGACGCGGCGCGGCATCCCGTCCATCCCCACCCAGTGCATCGGGATGAATGTGACCCAGGTGCCGAACAGGGTGCCCCAGAAGTGGACCCGGCCGAGCCGCTCGTCGTACATCCGCCCGGTCATCTTCGGGAACCAGTGGTAGACGCCGGCGAAGATCGTGAAGACCGAGCCGCCGAAGAGGACGAAGTGGATGTGGGCGACGATGAAGTAGGTGTCGGAGACGTGGATGTCGATCGGCACCATGCCCAGCATCACGCCGCTGATGCCGCCGACCGTGAAGGTGACGATGAAGGCGAGCGCGAACAGCATCGCGGTCGAGTAGGTGTGGATCTTGCCGAAATAGAGCGTGCCCAGCCAGGAGAAGATCTTGATCCCGGTCGGCACCGCGATCAGCAGCGTGGTGATCATCATCGGCACCCGCAGCCAGCTGAACATGCCGGCGACGAACATGTGGTGGGCCCAGACCGAGTAGCTGAGCACGACGATCCCGATCAGCGCCAGGGCCATCAGCCGGTAGCCGAAGATCGGCTTGCGGGCGTGGGTCGAGATCACCTCGCTGATGATCCCGAAGCCGGGCAACATCATGATGTAGACGGCCGGGTGCGAGTAGAACCAGAAGATGTGCTGGTAGCTGACCACGTCGCCGCCGCCGGCGAACTGGAAGAACTGGGTGTGCAGGGCGCGGTCGAAGAGGACCATGAACTGGACGCCGGCGATGAACGGCGTCGCGGCGACGACCAGCAGCGAGGTCGAGAGGTTGGCCCAGACCAGCAGCGGCATGCGCCAGAAGGTCATCCCGGGCGCACGCATGGTGATGATCGTGACCAGGAAGTTGAGCGCGGTGGCGATCGAGGAGGCGCCAGCGAACTGGACGCCGAGGTTGAAGAACGACTGCCCGAGCGGCGCCCCGGTCGAGAGCGGCGCGTAGCCGGTCCAGCCGGCGTCGAAGGCGCCGCCGGGGGCGAGGAAGCTGCCGATGAAGAGCAGGCCGGCGAGCGGCAGCATCCAGAAGCTGAGCGCGTTGAGGCGCGGGAAGGCCATGTCGGGGGCGCCGATCATCAGCGGCAGCACGTAGTTGGCGAGCCCGGCGAAGACCGGGATGACGAAGACGAAGATCATCAGCACCGCGTGGGTGGAGAAGAGGCTGTTGTAGGTCGCCGCGTCGACGATCTGGGTGCCGGGCTGGGCCAGCTCGGCGCGGATCAGCATCGCCATCAGGCCGCCGATGAAGAAGAAGAAGAAGGTGGTGACGACGTACTGGACGCCGATCACCTTGTGGTCGGTGTTGAAGCGGAAGTAGTCCTTCCAGCTCTTGGCGCCGTGCTGGGAGTGGTCCTCGGGGATCGTCGGCATGCCGACCGCCCAGCGCAGCCAGTAGTCGAAGCAGCCGAAGCCGAGCAGGAAGCCGAGCGGGCCGGTGATCAGCGGCACGACGACGTGCGGGTAGCCGGTCTGCTCGGTCTGGTAGATCGGCAGGCCGGAGACGTCGCGCAGGACGATGACCAGCAGGAAGCCGAACGCCGCCCCGCCGAGGGCGCCCAGGGCGCCCCGGATCCAGCCCGGTTGCTTGATCGCTGCGGTCATCGGCGCGCCCCCATTATGCCCCTCCCGCGCCGACGGCAATCGGGTCGGTTTCGGTGTCTTGGCGGATCGTCTCCAGGTACGGATCGGGCACGGTCTCCTTCAGGCCGGCGACCCATTCGCGGAAGCGGGCCGGCGGCTCGACCACGACCTTGGCCCGCATCGCGCCGTGGCCGAAGCCGCAGAGCTCGGTGCAGATCAGCTGGTAGGTGCCGGGCTTGTCCGGGGTGACGATCGCGGTCGTCGTGATCCCCGGGACGTTGTCTTTCTTGATCCGCCACTCGGGCACCCAGAAGGAGTGGATCACGTCCAGCGAGTGCATCTTGAAATGCACCTGGCGGTCGAGCGGCACGTGCAGCTCGCCCTCCGAGTAGACGTTGTCCTTGCCCGGGTAGCCGAAGCTCCAGGCGTACTGCTGGGAGAAGACGTCGACCGTGAGCGGGTTCTTGGTCGTCTCTTCGATGTCGTTGAGGACCGACCAGCTGTAGCCGGCGCCGAAGAGGACGATGATCGTCGGGATCACGGTCCAGGCGACCTCGAGCCGGGTGCTGCCGTGGATCGGCTCGCCATCGGACTCGTCGCCCGGCTTGGCTTTGAACTTCCACAGCGCGTAGCCGAGCATCACCATCACCAGCGAGAAGACGAAGGACGAGATGACGATCATCACGTCGAGCAGCTCGTCGATCTTGGGCGCCGCGGTGGAGGCCTCCTGGCCGTTCCAGTTGACCGAGAGCATGACCGCGGACATCGCCGCCGTGAGGACGACGGTGGCGGCGAGCATCTTGGCTATGGGGAGGCGCCCGATCATCGGCGGCGCATTCTATGCATCCGGCAGACGGTCGAGGTCGCCCAGCCCGGCGGCGAGCACCGAGCGGGCGACGCCCTCCCAGCTCCAGAGCCGCCGCGCGGTCTCGACCAGGCTTTTGCGAGCGGCGTCTCGCTCCTCCCCGGGCAGCCCCAGCCACCCGTTCAGACACGCCGCGATCTCCTCCACGGCGCCTTCCCCGACCGCAAACGAGGTCAGCCCCCCGGCCGCGGCCGGCAGCGCCGCCTGCAGCTGCCGCGAGACCTCCAGCATCCCCGAGTGCCCCGCCGAGACGGGCAGCACCCCGCAGGCGGCAGCCTCCGCCGCGACCATCCCGAACGCCTCCGGGAACGTGCTCGGCATCACCAGCGCCTCCGCTCCGGGCAGCAGCTCGGCCACCTCGTCGTGCTCGAGGCGGCCGAGGAACTCGACCGAGCCCGCTGTCTTCTGGGCCGCCTCTGCGTAACCAGCCGGGGGATCGACCAGGAACGCCGAGAGGATCGGCAGCGCTCCCTCCTCCCCGCCCTCGAGCGCCCAGCCCTTCTCGGCAACCTCCCGCGCCCCAGCCATATCGCCGGCTTCGAGCGCCGCAAGCAGTCTGCCGCAGACCGTCCTCGTACTCGCCGTAGCCTGCGATCTCCAGCCGGGCGTCCGGGTGCTGCGCCACCACCAGCGGCCACGCCGCCAGAAGTAGATCGACCCCCTTCGAGACGATCAGCTTCCCCACGTAGACGATTCGGGGCCGCGAGGCGGGGTCGGGTCCAGCGGGAACTCCTCGCGACAGCGAGCCCGCTGGACCCGACCCCGCCTCGCGCGGCCGGAACGCCCCCGTGTCGACGCCAGGAGGCCCCAGCCGCGTCTTCTCGCGAAGGCCGGGAACGTCCGGCAGCGCCTCCCACAGGGACTCAGCCGTGTGGCGAGAGCCGACGAGGACACCGTTGGCAGCTTCCATGCCCTCGACCGCGTAGGGGCTGAAGCGCGGGTTCGGCTTGACCGTGTACTCGAGGGCGGAGCCGTGGATCTTGGCGGCGAATGGCGCCACCCCGGCCCTGGCGAGGATCGCCGGCCCCATGACCAGGTGGTTGGCGAGGGCGAGGTCGATGCCGCCTACCTGCGCGGCGACCTCGCGCACCGCGGCGACGTTGGCCTCCAGGTAGCGATCGAGCTCGGCCTCACTCAGCTCCGGGAAGGCCTTGACCTCGAAGCCCTCGTAAGGGTCCTTGACGTAGACCGGGAGCAGGCCGCCGATCTCGGGGTTGTGGATCTCGACGCCCTCGATCCGCACCGTGCGCTCCTGGCAGAGCAGGTGGACCTCGTGGCCCAGCTTCGCCAGCGCCCGCGCCAGGCTGGCGTTGTAGATGTTGCTGCCGGTGCCGCGCAGCATGTAGCCGTGGAAGAGGAGGACACGCATAGATCGCCGCCGCCTCCTCTGCTCCCGCGGATGCCTGAAGAATCAGATATGGACAGGCATCCGCTCCCGCGTCCGGGGGCGGCGGGTGCACTATTGTGCCGTGCTGATGAATTCGAGGCAGCTCTACCGGATGCGCGCCCCGGCCTCGGGCCGCGAGGCGCTGGCCGAGGCCGAGCCGGGCGAGGTCTACCGCGACCGCGAGACGGGCGAGGAGATGGCGCCGGTGGCGCAGGTCCTGCCGCTCGCCCCCTCGGCCTCCGCCCTGCCCCGCACCCCCGAGAACCTGCGCGCCTGCCGCCGCTGCGACCAACTGATCGGCCTCGACGTCAGCGACTGCCCTTACTGCGGGCTCAGGCAAGAAGCGCTGTAGCTCGGCGGGCGGGCGGGGGTCGGTGGGACCCCCTCACTCGCCTGACTGGCTGGGTCGCTGCGAGCCGTCCGAGAAACCGGGTTGGGCCAGCGGCGCAAAACGTTCGGGAGTCCCACCGACCCCCGCCCTCTCAGCTTCAAGGCTCCCTCCCCAACGCGGGAAGGGCACTCGCCCACGCCTCGCGCGTTGAAGCTTCCGTGATCTGGAGCGTGGCGAGATGTGGGGGCGTCGGGTGCCCCTGCTCACGTTTTGCGCCGCTGGCCGAGGGGCGATCTCGGACGGCTCGAGGCGATCCAGCCAGGCAGGCGAGTGAGCAGGGGCACCCGACGCCCCCGCCCCTCAACACCCCCAGTCCCTACGGCTTCTTGACCAGCGTCGCCGTGTACATCAGCCGCGCGTTGGAGTAGTAGCAGCCGTAGGTCTTGGTCTTGCCGACCCCCTGCTGGGGGTGGCCGCCCTGGATGTCCTCCTTGGAGGAGCACTGGCCCTTGAGGCGGCTGCCGCGCCAGGTGTCTTCGTCGCTGACGTTGAAGGCGAACATCGGCGCCCAGGTCGGGACCGTGAGCGCGACCACCTGGCCGCGCAGCACGGTCAGCGGGTGCTCGAGGGCGAAGATCGGCGTGCTGCCGAAGTGCGGGTTGAGCCGCTGCAGCGGGCTCTGGCGCACCAGGGTGTACTGCGGCGGCTTGGAGCCCTCGACCGGGCGCAGGACGCCGATCCGCGCCAGCGAGGGCTTGCCGAGGAATTCGTTGAAGAAGCCGACCTCGTCGGTGGTCGTCCTCGTGTCCTTGCGCGAGGGCCGCGCCAGGCTGATCGACCAGGCGACGACCTTGCCGTCGAAGGGCGCCTCGTAGGGCCGGGCGACGCCGCCGGCCTTGGCCTGGAAGCCGGTCACGTGGCCCTCGACCCGGCAGGGGATCACCTCGACGTTGTTGACGATCTTGCCCGGGCACGACGGCCGCGGCGTGCTCGCCGTCTTGCCCAGCACGACGACGCGCAGCGGCGCCGAGCCGGCGGCGCCGGGCCGGGCGACGACGATCAGCGCGGCCAGCGCGCAGGCGAGGGCCAGGGCGATGGTGGCCCGCCTCGGGCCGCTTGGGTTTTTCGCGCTCGCAATCACGATCTCCAGCTGCAAACCCTGCCCGCGGGCAGGGTTGCGGCCACGATTCTGCCTTTCGGGCCGGCCGCGTGCCCTCCTCCGTGCGCGATTGCACGATCGCGGCCAGGCGCCGGCTGTAGGGTTGCCTGCCGCAATGGGGACTGACGAGCGAGCCATCGTAGTCGAGGGTCTGGAGCGCGCCTTCGGCGACGTTCTCGCCGTGCAGGGGGTCGACCTCGAGGTCGAGGCGGGCGAGATCTACGGCTTCCTCGGCCCCAACGGCGCCGGCAAGACGACGACCGTGCGGATGCTGACCACGCTGCTGCTGCCGACCGGCGGTCGGGCCACGGTCGCCGGCCACGACGTGGTCAGCGGGGCACGCGCGGTTCGCGCCTCGATCGGCGTCGCCCTGCAGGAGGCCGCCCTCGACCCGCTGATGACCGGCCGCGAGCTGATCCGCCTGCAGGCGACGCTGCAGGGCCTGCCGGGCGCCGAGGGCCGCCGCCGCGCCGACGCGCTGCTCGAACGGGTCGACCTCGCCGACGCCGCCGACCGCCGCGTCGGCGGCTACTCGGGCGGGATGAAGCGCCGCCTCGACCTCGCCGCCGCCCTCGTCCACGAACCGCGCGTGCTCTTCCTCGACGAGCCGACCACCGGCCTCGACCCGGTCAGCCGCAAGACGATCTGGGAGGAGGTGCGGGCGCTCAACGACGACGGCACCACGGTCTTCCTCACCACCCAGTACCTGGAGGAGGCCGACCAGCTCGCCGACGAGGTCGGGATCATCGACCGCGGCCGGATCGTCGCCGAGGGCACCCCAGAGCGGCTCAAGGCCGAGATCGGCAACCCCCACATCCAGCTGCAGCTCGCCGCCGGCTCGATCGCCGCCGCCGAGGAGGTCTGCGCCCGGATCGGCAGGCTGCTGCCGCCGCGCGACGCGCGCACCGTCCTGGTCGAGGTCGAGAACGGCGCCGCCGACATCCCGCGCACCGTGCGGGCGCTGGACGAGGCGGGGATCGCGGTCGAGTCGCTGGAGCTGGTCCGCCCCACCCTCGACGACGTCTTCGTCGCCAAGACCGGCCACCACATCGAAGGCGACGAGGGCGGCGAGCCGGAGCCGGCGGCGGACCCGGTCGAGGCGTGAGCCGGCTCGCCGCCAACGCGCGCGTGGTGCGGGCGCTCGGGCTGCGCTCGATCCGCCAGACCTTCCGCCGCCCGCAGCTGATGGCGCCGATCCTCGTCTTCCCCACCCTGCTGCTGGCGATCCAGACCGGCGGCGCCGGGGCCGCGGTCGAACTGCCCGGCTTCCCGCCGGTGCAGAGCTTCCTGCAGTTCATGCTCGCCGGGGCGATGATGCAGTCGCTGATGCTGGCCGGCAACAGCGGCGGCATCGCGCTCGCCGTCGACATCGAGATGGGATTCACCGACCGGCTCTTCGCGGCGCCGATCTCGCGCTTCACGATCGTCCTCGGGCGGCTCGCCGGGACCGGCGCCCTGGGCCTGCTCTCGGCCCTCTGGTTCCTGGCGATCGGCCTCGTCTTCGGCGCCGAGATCGAGGGCGGCGTCGCCGGCGCCCTGCTGGCGATCTTCCTGGTCACGACGACGGCGATGGCGGTGGGCGGGATCGGCGCCGCGATCGCCCTGCGCACCGGCCAGGCCAGCGTCGTCCAGGGCCTCTTCCCGCTCGTCCTCGTCGTCCTCTTCCTCTCCTCCGCCTTCTTCCCGGTCGACCTGATGATCGAGCCGGCGCGGACGATCGCCGAGTACAACCCGCTCAGCTTCGTCGCCGAAGGGGTGCGCGAGCCGATCGTCTCCGGCGTCGACGCAACCGAGACGCTCGACGCGCTGCTGGCGGTCGCCGCGATCGTCGTCCTCGGCCTCGTGCTCAGCGCCCGCGCCCTGCGCCACCGGCTGCGGGTGGGCTGATGGAGGCCGTCGCCGCGCAGCCGGCCTGGCGCGCCAACCTGGCGACGATCGCGGCCCTCGTCGCGCGCGCCCGCAACGAGCTCCTGCGCGTCCCCGGCGCGGCGATCCCCGGCGTGCTGGCGCCGACGATCTTCTTCCTCGGCCTCAACGGCGTCTTCGGCGCCCTGACCCAGCTCAACGGCTTCACCACCGGCAGCTACGAGAGCTTCATCGTCCCAGTCAGCATGCTGCAGGGGGCGGGCTTCACCGGCGCCGCCGCGGGGGTCAACCTGGCTCGCGACATCGAGCAGGGCTGGGTCGACCGTCTGCTCGTCTCCCCCGCCCCGCGCTGGGTGCTGCTCGCCGGCACCGTGCTCGCGGCCAGCGCCCGCGCCCTGATACCGGCCACCTTCGTGCTCGCCATCGCCCTCCTGCTCGGCGCCGGCTGGCCCGGCCTCGACGGCCTCGCCGTCGCCTACCTGATGGTCGCCGGAATGGCCGCGGTCGGCGCCTGCTGGGGCTCGGGCCTCGCCCTGCGCTTCAAGAGCCAGTCGGCGGCGCCGCTGATGCAGACCGGGATGATGGGCCTGACCCTGATGACGACCGCCTACGCGCCGCTGGCCCTGCTGCAGCCCTGGCTGCACGAGGTCGCCTCGGTCAACCCGGCGACCGAAGTGGTCGAAGCGGCGCGCCAGGGCTTCGTCGGCGGCGTCAGCCTGGGCCGGGACCTGGCCCGGCCTGCTCGCCGTCGCCGGCCTGCTCGCCGTCCTCGGCGCCTGGGCGCTGCGCGAAATGCGCCGCACCGCCCGGTGACCCCCCGCCGACGGGCCGAAATGTCGCCTGGGGAGCGACAAATAGTCCCGTCGGCGGCGGAGCGGGTGTTGCGTGGGGGCTGGGTCGAGGGGGAGCGGGGCGGGGTTGGGTTCGCGTATACGCGGCCGAGCCCGGGGCGGTACCCGTGGCAGTGGTACTGGGACTCCTGCTTCGCGGCGATCGTCTGGCGGCGCTTCGAGCCGGCGCGGGCGCGGGCCGAGCTGGAGAGCCTGCTCGCGGCGCAGCGGCCGGACGGGTTCGTCGGCCACACGATCTTCTGGGAGCGGCCGGTCTCGCTCGGCCGCCTGCCCTTCTACAACGTCGCCTCGCGCTCGGCCCTGCAGACCGAGACGATCCAGCCGCCGCTGCTCGCCTGGGCCTGGCGGATCGCGGTCGGCGACCCGGCCGCCGAGCCGCGGATCGCCGCCCAGGCCGAGTGGCTGCGCGCCAGCCGCGACCTCGAGGGCGACGGCCTGCTCTGGATCGTCCAGCCCGACGAGTCGGGGCTCGACGCCTCGCCCAAGTTCGACCCGGTCTGGGGCCGGCGGGGCTGCGCCCGGCCGGGCTTCCCGCTGCTCGTCCACCGCAACCGCCGCCTCGGCTTCGACGCGCGCCGCATCCGCGAGCGCGGCGGCCCGGTCCTCTGCGAGGTGCTGACCAACACGCTCTGGTCGCTCTCGCTGCAGGCCCTCGGCCGCCGCTCGGCGACCCCCGCCCTGGTCGACCGCCTCTGGGACGAGCGCCGCGGCCTCTTCCTCGACGAGGCCCAGCCCGGCGGCGCCCGGCCGGCGCTCGTCACCTGGGCGGCGCTCGCCCCGCTCGCCCTGCCCGACCTGCCCGAGGAGATCGGCCGCCGCCTGGTCGAGCAGCACCTGCTGAACGCGGACGAGTTCCTCACCCCGGTGGCGCCGCCCAGCGTCTCCGCCCGGGAGCCGAGCTACGAGCCGGGCGGCAGCCGCGGCCCGCTGCGCCGCTACTGGCGCGGCCCGACCTGGGTCAACTCGGCCTGGCTGCTCTGGCTCGGCCTGCGCCGCCTCGGCTACGAGGACGCCGCCGACCGGCTCGCCGACGGCCTCCTGGGCGCGGTCGCCCGCGAAGGCCTGCGCGAGTACTACGACCCGCGCAGCGGCGCCGGCCTCGGCGCCGATGACTTCGCCTGGTCCGCCCTGGCAACCGAGTTGGCGGACCCGGGCCCGGCGGCGGCGCGCAGCCACCTCTGAACGGCGGTGCAACGCGCTATGGCTCTGAGGGGGCCACAAAGCGTTGCACCCAAGGGGCGAGGGAGAATGCGGACCGTGAGCGAGCAGCCCCTGGTCAGCGTCGTCATCCCCGCCTACGAAGCCGAGCGCTTCATCGGCGAGGCGATCGAGAGCGTGCGCGCCCAGACCTATGCCCCGGTCGAGACGATCGTCGTCGACGACGGCTCGGCCGACGGCACCGCCGCGGTCGCCGCCGGCTACGAGGGAGTCGCCGTGATCTCGCAGGACAACGCCGGGCCGGCCGCCGCCCGCAACCGCGGCTTCGCCGCCGCCCGCGGCGAGCTGATCGCCTTCCACGACGCCGACGACGCGATGGCGCCCGACAAGCTCGAGGTCCAGGCCGGCCACCTGCTGGCCCATCCCGGGGTCGGCTGCGTGCTGGCCGAGCAGGAGCTGCTGGTCGAGCCGGGAACCGAGCTGCCCTTCTGGGTCGAGGGCTCGTCGGTGCCGACGATCATGCCGCCGCGCCCGCCCGAGCTCGCCGACGAGCCCCTGGTCCACCCGATGACGATGGTCGTCCGCCGCGCCGCCTTCGAGCTGGTCGGCAGCTTCGACGAGTCGCTGCGCATGGCCGAGGACTTCGACTGGATGCTGCGCGCCTCCGAGGCGGGGGTCGAGATCGCGCGCCTGCCCGAGGTGCTGCTGCGCCGCCGCGTCCACCCCGCGAGCCTGACCCAGGACGCCGCCGGGGCCCGCGCCGGTCACTTCCTGGCGCTCAAGGCGCGGATCGAGCGGCACCGCGCCCGCGCCGCCGGCTGAGCGCGCCGGCGGCGTGCAGGGGCAGCTGCCAGACGCTGTCCAGCCCCCAGAACCGCCGCGCAAAGGAGACGAAGCCGCCGGGCCGCGGGGCGCCGGTGTTGAGGTCGCGCAGGCGCCGGTAGCGGTCCCAGGCCATGCGCAGGGTGCGCACCGGGCTGTCGGGACGGCAGGCGGCGCGGAAGGCGGCGCGCTCGTGGCGCGAGGCCGGCGCCGCGTCGAGGCGGGCGAGCAGCCCGTCCGGCACCGGCGCCCCGAACTCCTCGGCCAGGTAGGAGAGCGCGGCGCCGGTGGCGACGGTCAGCCGCCGGCGCTCGGCCTCGGCGCCGATCCGCTCCCAGTCCAGCTCGCTGCCCTCGGACCGGATCACGGTCAGCGCGTCGGCGATCCAGCGGAAGGGGGGCAGCGGGCTCCAGGGCGTGCCGTGCACGCAGGCGAGCAGCAGCTGGTCCTCGGGGCACGGCGCCAGCGTCGCCGCCCCGGCCAGCTCCATCGGCACCGCCGCCCGCCACAGCGGCGCGTCGTCGGCCGGCTGCCAGAGCGCGAACCAGTGCAGGTCGAGGTTGCCGCCGTCGGGGCCGGCGAAGCCGAGCGAGTGGTGGACCTGGGTCCAGGCGAGCGGGTCCTCGCGTTCGGGCCGCCAGCCGGCGCCGCGCAGCGCCTCGATCGCCGCCGCGGCCCGCGCCAGCGGCACCAGCGCGTCGGCGTCGTCCATCGGCCTGGCGCCGGCGTCGCGGTAGGAGAGCACCGAGAGCGAGGCGCCCTTGATCGTCAGGGTCTCGATCCCCGCCCCCTCGAGCACGCCGATCGCCGCCGCCGCGCGCTTGAAGTTGAGCTGGTTCTGGCTCCACGAGCGCCGGTAGAGGCCCTTGAGCCGGCCCGCCACCTCGGCGTCGAAGGCCTCGGGGCCGAGGTTGCGGTAGACGAGCGGCAGCAGCCGCGCCGAGCCGTGGTCGACGTCGTCGAACTCGACCGCGGCGCGCCAGCGCCGCCAGGCCGCCAGCGCCGGCTCGCGGCGGTCGAGCGCCGCGTGCAGGACAAGCAGCTGCGCGGCGCTCGGCCGGTTGCCCAGCGGCGCGCTCACGCCTCCCCCGCCCCCCGGCGCCGGTCGAGCGAGCCCTTCAGCACGCGGGCGAACTCCGCCCGCCGGTCGCGGTTGCGCAGCGAGTGGTTGGCGCCGTGCACGCGGCGCCTGGTGACGGTCTCGGCCAGCATCGCGTGGCGCAGGCCCAGCTCGCCGGCGCGCAGCAGGAAGCCGAGCCCGTCGCTGACCTCGACGTCCTCGGGCCACGGCCCGATCGCCTCGATCGCCTCGCGCCGGGCCAGCATCGAGCCCAGGTAGAGGCCCGGCTGCGGCCCGGCGGGGACGCTCAGCGCCGCCGCCTCGGCGGCCGCCAGGTCGGGGCTGACGAACTGGCGCACGTGGCCGAAGACCATGGCGAGCCCGGGATCGGCCTCGAGCGCGGCGAGCTGGCGGGCGGTCTTGCCCGGCTCCCAGAGGTCGTCGGCGTCGAGGAAGGCGATCAGCTCGCCGCGGGCGGCCGCCACGGCGGCGTTGCGGGCGGCACCGATCCCGAGCCGCGGCTCGGCGACGAGCTCGACCTCGGCGTAGCCGGCGGCGATCGCGGCGCTGGCGTCGGTCGAGCCGTTGTCGACGACGACCAGCTGCTCGCAGGGCCTGTCCTGCGCCAGCACGCTCTCGATCGCCTCGGCGAGGTAGGCCTCGCCGTCGTGGACGGGGATCGCCGCGGTGACGGTCGGCTCAGCCAAGCCCGCCCACCAGGTCGTCGACCAGCGCTGCATTGGCCGCCGCGTCCGGCCCGAGGCGCAGCGAGTAGCCGGGCACGCTGCGCACCAGACCGGCCAGCGCCGCCAGGGCGCCGGCCTCGCCGGCGGCCGACTGGAAGACCGTGCTCGGCGCCACCGCGCGCAGCGCCCGGGCGGCGGCGAGCGGCTCCAGCGCCGGCGCCGCGGCGCGTTCGTCCTTTGTCGACCTCTCGCCGACAAAAGGCGAACGCGCCGCCGGCAGGACCGGGGCGACCAGCGCCGCGATTCGCAGCCGCGGCCGCAGCCGTCCCGGCGCCAGGGCGCGCAGGTCGACCAGCGCCTTCGGCGGCCCCTCCAGGGTCGGCTCGAGGCCGGCGGGGTCGACCTCGGCGGCGCCGAGCCCGAGGCGGGCGGCGCTGTCCTCGGTCAGCTTCGCCGTCGACTGCATCGCGTGCGCTGCCGGCGGCCCCGGCTCGAGCAGGACGTAGTCGTCGGCGACGATCTCCATCCCGGCCAGGGCGCAAGCGAGGGCGAGGGTCGACTTGCCGGCGCCGCCGCGGCCGACCAGCAGCACCCCGCGCCCGTCGCGGCCGACGGCGCCGGCGTGGGTCAGCCAGCGTCCGCGCGGCGCCATCAGCAGCGCCAGCGCCTCGCGCAGCGGCGCCGCCCGCTCGATCGGCGAGATCCGCTTCGCGTCGGGCAGGTGGAAAAACGCCTCGCCGGCGGCCGGGGCGGCGGCGGTGATCGCGCCGCTCGCCGCGGCGGCGATCGCGCAGGCGTCGGCGCAGCGCAGGCGGGCGACCGGGTGGGTCCCGGGGGTGACCGCGAGCGGCTCCCAGGCCGGCGGCGGCGGCTCGACCCCGGTCGCGGCCGAGTCGAAGGCGGCGACCGAGAGCTCGGCCGTGGCGGGGTCGCCGCCGACCTCGAGGTGCGCGAAGGGCGGCAGCAGGGCGTCGCGCATCGGCGCCCCGGCGAAGCGCAGCGCCAGCCGCAGCCCGCCTAGCTCGAGCAGGTGCTCGCTCGCCCCGGCCGCCGCGGCGGCCCGCTCGAAGCGCGCGCGCAGCGCAGCCAGGTAGGCGCCCGCCGGCGAGGCCGTGGCTAGGCCGCCGGCTTCGGCCATCCGGCCGCGTCGACCTCGTGGATCGGGTCGAGCAGGAAGTAGTCCTTCATGTCGGTGTAGCGCTCGAAGCGGGGCGGGTCGAAGGGAGCCCGCTCCCCGTTCGCGGCCGGCTCGCCCGCGGCGGCGTCGCCCTCGACCTCGATCACGAGCGCGTTCTCCAGCAGCTGCGCCAGCAGGGCTTCGACCGCCTCCTCGATCGCCTCCGGCGCGGCGTCGAAGCGGGCGCCGAGCGCCGCGCAGAGCTGCTCGCGACTGGCACCGCCGACCAGCATCGCCCAGACCGCCGTGCCGCTGCCGGCGAGGCTGTAGTAGCTGCCGCCGCCGAGGTCGATCGCGATCACCTCGCCGTCGACCTCCTCGAAGACGACGTTCTCGGCGTTGACGCGCAGGCTGCTTACCGCTCAAAGCGAGGCGCCTATTTGTAGCGGTAGGTGATCCGGCCGCGGTCGAGGTCGTAGGGCGAGAGCTCGATCTTGACCCGGTCGCCGGGCAGGATGCGGATGTAGTGGCGGCGCATCTTGCCCGAGATGTGGCCGAGCACGTCGTGGCCGTTGTCGAGCTTGACGCGGAACATCGTGTTGGGGAGGGCCTCGGTGATCTCGCCCTCCATCTCGATCTTCTCCTCTTTCCCCATGCGGCGGGCAGCGTAACGGACCGCTTGGCCGCGCGGATTCAGCCGCGCACCGCGCGGGCCCGCTCGACCGCCTCGGCGCGGCTGCCGACCTCGCCCGCGTACTGCGCCGCCTCGAGCTCGGCGAGCAGCCGGCCCAGCTCCGGGCCCTCCTCGATCCCCAGCTCGGCGGCCAGCTCGTCGCCGCGCACGAGCGGCGCCGGCGAGCCGTCGCGGCGCCAGTCGAGGGCGGCGGCGAGCATCTCGCGGGCGAGGGCGAGGTGGGCCTCGATCGCCTCCTCGGTGGCGAACGGACCCGAGCCCCGCGCCGAGAGCCGGTCGGCGACGGTGAGCAGGGTGACGTCGGCGGCGACCGGGTCGGTCGCCCGCAGGTACTCGTGGACGCGGCGCGGCGGCAGCGGCGCCTCGTGGACCATGAAGCCGAGCCGCAGGTGATGCCGGGTGAGGCCTTCCAGGTGGCCGGTGAGCAGGCGGCCGGCGCGCAGCCGGGCGCAGATCCGGCCGACGATCTCGGCGCCGTCGCTGTCGTGGCCGACGAAGGTGACGAAGCCGCTCTCCTCCGAGCGGGTCGCCGGCTTGCCGATGTCGTGCAGCAGGGCGCCGAAGCGCAGCGCCGTGCGGCGGTCGACGCCGTCGCCCAGCGGCTCGTCGAGCAGCGCCGCGAGCTCGGCGGCGCGCTCGCCGCCGAAGCGCGGCAGGTCGGCCTCGACCTCGAGCGCGTGCTCGAGCACGGCGATCGTGTGGCCGTGGACGTCGAGGTGGTGGTTGGGGCCCTGTTCGACCCCGCGCAGCGCCTCCAGCTCGGGCAGCACCACCGCGGTCAGGCCGAGCTCGTCGAGCAGGGCGACGCCGCGCAGCGGGTCAGGGCCGCCGACCAGCTGGCGCAGCTCGGCCAGCTGGCGCTCGCCGGCCGGCTCGGCGGCGCGCCCGGCCGCGGCCCGGGCGAGCTCGGCGGTGCCCTCGTCGACCGCCAGCGAGAGCCCGGCGGCGAGCCGCGCCGCGCGCAGCAGGCGCAGCGGGTCCTCGGCGAAGCTGCGCTCGCTGACCGCGCGCAGCCGGCGCCGCTCGAGGTCGGCGAGGCCGTCGCAGGGGTCGAGCGGCTCGCCGCCGCCGAGCGGCACAGCGACGGCGCCGACGGTGAAGTCGCGGTGGGCGAGGTCGGCGGCGATCGTCGGGCCGCGCAGCAGCGCGGCGTCGATCTGCCAGGAGCCGTCGGCGGCGACCACGCGCCAGGTGCCGAACTCCGAGGAGAGCTCGAAGCAGTGGCCTCCCCCCTCGCGGGCGATCGCCTTCGCCGCCTGGCCCGGGTCGGCGGCGACGGCGAGGTCGAGGTCGGTCACCGGCTGCCCCAGCGCCGCGTCGCGCACCGCGCCACCGACGATCCAGACGTCCTCGCGCGCGCCCAGCGCCCGCCGCGCCAGGCCGACCGCCGGCGCCTCCGCGAGCCGGTCGGCGAGGGTCACGCCCGCTCCCGCGGCACGCGGGCGCCGATCCCGCAGGTGACCTCGTAGTTGATCGTGCCCAGCCGCGCGGCCAGCTCCTCGGCGCGGATCCGCTCGCCGCCCTGGGCGCCGATCAGCACCGCCTCGGCGCCGGGCTCGACCTCGGTCGCGGGGCCGAGGTCGACGGTGACGTTGTCCATCGAGACGGTGCCGACCAGGGGGTGACGGCGGCCGCCGATCAGCACCTCGGCGTCGTTGGAGAGGCCGCGGCGGACGCCGTCGCCGTAGCCGAGCGGCAGCACCCCGACCCAGGTCTCGGCCGGGGCGCGCCAGGTGCGGCCGTAGCCGGCGCTGGCCCCGGCCGGGAAGCGCTTGACGTCGGCGACGTAGCTGTGCAGCGACAGCGCCGGCCGCAGGCCGCGCTCGGCCGGGTCGCCCTGGAAGGGGTCGAGGCCGTAGACGGCGATCCCGCAGCGGGCCATGTCGAAGTGGGCGCCGCGGTCGCGGAAGACGGCGGCGCTGTTGGCGGCGTGCACGGCGACGCCGGGGTGCTCGGCGCGGACCGCGGCGGCGACGGCGCCGAAGCTGGCCAGCTGGCGCTCGAAGTAGCCCTCGTCGGCGCCCGGTTCGTCGGCGGTGGCGAAGTGGGTCCAGACCCCGGCCAGCTCCAGGTCGGGGTCGGCCGCGCAGGCGCGGGCGAGGGCCAGCACCTGCTCGGCGTCGGGGTTGCCGAGCCGCCCCATGCCGCTGTCGTGCTTGACGTGGACGCGCGCCGGGCGGCCCAGGGCGCGGGCGCGGGCGGCGACCGCCTGACGGAAGCCCTCGCGCCAGACCGCGACCTCGGCCCCGCCGGCCAGCGCCGCGTCGAGGTCGGCCACGGTCAGCGCCCCCATCGTCAGCAGCGGCGCCCGCGGGAAGAGCGGCCCGATCGCGGCCGCCTCGGCCCCGGTCGCGACCGCGAGCCGGGTCGCGCCGCCGGCCAGCGCCGCGGCGGCGGCGATCTCCGCCCCGTGCCCGTAGCCGTCGGCCTTGACCACGGCGCAGAGGTCGGCCTCGCCCAGCTCGGCCTTGAGCCGGGCGCAGTTGGCCTCGATCGCGCCCGCGTCTATCCGGGCGACCGCCCGCTCCATCGGGCTACTCGGCGAGCAGCGCGGCCAGCGCGTCGGCCCGCGTCACCATCCCGGCGAGGCGGCCCTCGCCGTCGACCACGGGCAGGTGGTTGTGGTGCTTCTCGGCGATCGTGCGGGCGACCGACTCGGCGTCCTCGTCGGCACCGACGACCACCGGGTCGGGGCTCATCAACTCCGAGACGCTGGTCGCGAAAGCCTTGTCGAGCCGCTGCTCGAAGCCCTTCATCGAGCCGACGAAGACGATGCCGCCCATGATGTTGAGGTAGTGCGGCAGGTGCAGGTCGGCTTCCTCGTCGCCGAGCACGAGGTCGGACTCGCTGACGATGCCGACCACCTTGCGGCCCTCGTCGACCACCGGGATCGCGCCCAGCTCGGTCTTGGCCAGCAGCTCGATCGCGGCGCGGGCCTCGGCGTCGGGCGAGACGGCCGGGGCGTCGGCGTTCATGATCTCGGCGGCGGTCTTCATCGCGGCTGAGGTTATTCGACGCGGAGGGCGTCCGGAAGCGCGGCGATCACGTCGGTGGCGATCGTCGACTCGGCGGCGCCGACGCGCTCGGCGGCGAGCCGCCCGGCGCGGGCGTGGGCGAGGACCGCCGCGCAGGCGGCGGCGAAGGGCTCGAGGCCGCGCGCCAGCAGGGCGGCGATCGCCCCGGAGAGCACGTCGCCGGTGCCGGCGGTGGCCAGCCCCGGGGCCGGCAGCGCGTTGACCGCGACCCGCTCGCCGTCGGCGACGATCGTGTCGTCGCCCTTGAGCACGACCACGGCGCCGGCCAGGGCGGCGGCCTCGCGGGCGGCGGCCAGGCGGTGGGCGGCGATCTCCTCCGAGTCGCGCCCCAGCAGCCGGCCGAGCTCGCCGGCATGGGGCGTCAGCACGGTCGGCGCCTCGCGCCCGGAGAGCAGCCCGGCCTCGCCGGCGAAGGCGTTGAGCCCGTCGGCGTCGAGGACCAGGGGCGCGGCGATCGCCGCCGCCGCCTCGCGGGCCAACTCGACCGTGCCGGGGTCGCGCCCCATCCCCGGGCCGAGGACGCCGGCGGCGGCGCGCTCGAAGCTGCGCAGCAGCGGCTTCAGCGAGGCCGGCGCCAGGCAGCCGTCGCCGCCCGGGCAGCCGACCGACATCACCTCCGGCTGGCCGGCCTCGAAGGTCGGCTCGAGATCTGCGGGGACGGCGACGGTGGCGTAGCCGGCCCCGGCCCGGATCGCCGCCAGCGAGGCCATCCGCACGGCGCCGGTCAGGCCGCGCGAGCCGCCGGCGATCGTCACCTGGCCCGAGCTGAACTTGGTCGAGCGCGGGCCGCGGCGCGGCGCCAGGGCGAGCACCGCCGGCTCGATCGTGCCGGCGACGGCGGTCTGCGGCGCGCCCGCCGGGACCCCGATCGGCACCACCCGCAGCTCGCCGCTGTGCCACTTGCCCGGCGCCACCCGCTGGCCGAGCTTCGCCCCGTGGAAGCTGACCGTGAGGTCGGCCTCGACCGCGGCGCCGGCGACCTCGCCGCTGGAGGCGTCGACGCCGGAGGCGATGTCGCAGGCGACCACCGGCGCCCCGCAGCGGTTGATCGCCTCGATCGCGCCGGCCGCCGGCTCGCGCGGGGCGCCGGCGAAGCCGGTGCCGAAGATCGCGTCGACCACGGCGCCGGCGCCGGCCAGCCAGGCGTCGAGGTCGGCGGGCAGCTCGCCCGCGCCCAGCTCCAGCGCCTCGGCCTCGAAGCCCATCCCCCGCAGCCGCCGCAGCGCGACCAGCCCGTCGCCGCCGTTGTTGCCCTTGCCGCAGACGATCCGCACCGGCCCCTGCGGCGCCAGCCCGGCGACCGCCTCGGCCAGCGCCGTCCCCGCCGCCTCCATCAGCTCCTCGCCCGGCACCCCCTGCTCCTCGATCGCCCAGCGGTCCACCGCCCGCATCCCCTCGGCGTCGTAGAGCGGTGTGAGCCAGGGCTCCATCCCGATGAGCCTAGCCTTCCCGGCTGCGGCTAACTCGGAAAATCTCCCCGGCTAACTCGGAAAATCGGGCCGGCTAACTCGGAAAATCGGCCACCGCCACCGCTGCCGGGCTCCATCCGATGAGCTTATGACATTTTCAAAACGTCATAAAGCGATGATTTAATGATATTTTCAAAACATCATGGTCTTCCGAACACCGGAGATGAGGGACGACGAGAAGGAGGTTCTGGCACTCCTCACCAACCAGCGCGAGCAGCTTCGCGACCGCGTGGCCGAGCCCCGGCGCTGGACCGGCACGCTGAGGCGAATGGCCTTCGCCCGCGCGGTGCAGGGCTCCAACAGCATCGAGGGCTACAACGCGTCGCTGGACGACGTCATCGCGGCAGTCGACGACGAGCCGACCTTGGACGCCAGCGAAGAGACCCAGCACGCCCTCACCGGATACCGCGACGCGATGACCTATGTGCTGCAACTGGCGCGCGCCGGTGAGCCCAAGGTCGACGAGGGCCTGCTGAAGAGCCTGCACTTCATGATGCTCAAGTACGACCTGACCAAGAACCCGGGTCAGTGGAGGCCGGGAGACATATACGTGCGCAGCGAGGAGAGCGGCAAGATCGTCTACGAGGGTCCCCCGAGCGACGACGTGCCCGACCTCATCTCCGAGATGCTCACGGCCCTGGCGGAGGACCGCAGCCCGGTACTGGTCAAAGCGGCGATGGCCCACCTCAACCTCGTTCTCATCCACCCTTTCAGCGATGGCAATGGGCGTATGGCCCGCTGCCTCCAAACCTTGGTGCTCGCCGGCGACCGGATGCTCGCGCCCATCTTCTCGAGCGTCGAGGAGTTCCTGGGACGCAACACTCAGTCCTACTACGACGTCCTGGCGGAGGTTGGGGCGGGCTCGTGGCGTCCCGACCGCGACGCCAGGCCCTGGTTGCGCTTTACCCTGCGGGCCCACTATCTCCAGGTCCGGCTCATGCTTCGACGCCGGGGGGAGATCGAGCAGCCTGTGGAACGGCTGCCTCGAGCTCACCAACCGGAGCGGGCTACCGGAACGCTGCGCGACCGCCCTGATGGATGTCGCCTACGGCATGCGAATTCGCAGGGGTGGCTACCGGACCGCGGTCGAGCAGGGCACAGGAGACGAGATCAGTCTGCAGACAGCAACCCGAGACCTACAGGCGATGGCCGACCGGGGGCTACTCGAACCCGTTGGCGAGCGGCGCAACCGCTATTACCTCGCCGGCTCGACGCCGGCCGAGCTCTGGCGGCAGATCCGATCGAGCCGGAGATCGGACATCGACGACGACCCATTCGTCGTCGTCCGCGAGCGCCGCCAACTCAGCCTGACCTGACCGCCACCGCTGCCGCGTAGTCGCGCGAGTGGGTGAGCGAGAGGTCGATCTGGGCGCCGGCGGCGGCCGCGGCGGCGCGGCCGCAGAGGCGCACGGTGGGGGGCGCGCCGGGGACGACCTCGATCTCGCCGAGGCCGAAGCCGCCGCTGAGGCCGAGCGCCTTGACCACCGCCTCCTTGGCGGCGAAGCGGGCGGCGAGGTGGCGGCCGGGGCGGGCGCGGGCGGCGGCGTAGTCGCGCTCGGCGCGGCTGAAGACGCGCTCGGCGAGGCGGGGGTGGCGCTCCAGGGCGCGCTCCATGCGGTCGATCTCGAGCAGGTCGATGCCGACGCCGGAGGCCATCCCCACCCCCCCCTACTTGACTCCCACGATCAGCTTCGCCGTCGCCAGGTCGTCGTCGTTGCCGAAGCCGATGCCGACGAAGGTGAGCTTCTTCAGGTAGGGCCGCGCCTGCTGGAAGTCCTCTTCGTCGCCCGGCACCAGCGCTTCGGCCAGGGCCAGCGCCCCGGGGCCGTCGACGAAGCCGCTGATCGGCGTCGCGCCCAGCGCCGCCACCGCTTCTTCGTAGCGGGGCGTGTCGGCGAGCGTCTTGCCGCCGGCCGGCGAGAGGCCTTCCAGGGCCGGCGGCAGCCCGTAGGCGACCGCCACCCGGCTGCCCTTCGCCACCGCGACCAGCGGCTTGCGGCCGAGGTCGGGCGAGCGCACCGAGAAGCCGCTGACGCCGTTGCTGCTGACCGCGGTGACGCCCGGCGTTTCGGTGTTGCGCAGCAGCACGCCTAGGTTGGCGACCGTCTTCGCCGCTTCCTTGGAGCTGCTGGTCAGGACCAAGGCGCCGCCGAGGCTGGGCTCGTCGCTGCCCTGGGCGAAGACCGCGGCGTCTTCCAGCGAGCCGGCGATCTTGTCGAGGTCGATGCCCATCGCCTTCAGCGTGCTCTTCAGCTGTCCGGGCGGCAGCTCGCCCGGAATGCCTTCCTTGTCGAGGTCGTCGATCGCTTCCTGCAGCGATTCGCTGAAGCCGGTGCTGGCCACGGCGGCAAAGGAGTCGGCGGGCAGCGAGCCGAGCAGCCCGGAGACGTCGTCAGACGGCACTTCCGCTTCGCCGAGGTCGCTGCTCAGGGCGAACTCGACCGTGTCCTCGCCGGGGATCAGGCTGGCCACCGCGGTCGCGTCGCTGGGGTCGATGCCGGCGCTCTTCAGCGCTTCCCGCGCCTGCGGGTCGATCTGGTCGCCGGAGGCGTCGATGATGCCGCCGACGTCGACGTAGACGTCGGCGAGGCTGCCGTCGGAGGCGGCCGAGATCGCGTCGGCGAAGCGCGCTTCGCCGGCCAGCGAGTCGCCCTCGGAGGCGTCGACCGCCGCCTCGAAGGCCTTGACGTCTTCGGCGCCGACGAAGGTGTCGCCGATCAGGCCCACCGCCGTGTCGTCGCCGCTGTCGACCCAGTAGTCGACCCCTTCGTAGGAGCCCTTCTTCACCGGGTCGTCGCTGATCTTCGCCTGGCGGTCGATCGTCGCCTGCGCCGCTTCGGTGTCGGTGGCGGGCAGCAGGATGTCGTAGCCGGCCGGGTCGCCGTCGCCGTCGATGCGGGCGAAGGAGATCGCCGCCCTTTCGCCCAGCCAGGGGGCGACTTCCTTGTCGAAGTCGAGCTTTTCGCCCGAGCCATCGGCGGAGCTCTCCAGCTCTTCGACGATCAGGCCGCCGAGGTCGTCGACGCCGGCGATCCGCTGCGCCAGCGAGTCGACGTTCGTCTTGACCGCGCCACTGGGCTGCACGTCGCCTTCGACGTAGATCAGCGAGCCGGGCGGCACCAGGTCCGCCAGTTCGGGGCTTGACGAGCCGCCCCCGCAGCCGGCGATGCCGGCCAGCGCGATGACGGACAGGAGCGGGAGGGCGATTCGGGCCTTGATCATGGCCGCGCACCCTACACCCCCCGCCGACGGGCCTAAAAGAGGCCTATACGTCCCCTTTTAGGCCCGTCGGCGGGCTACTCGACGGTGACGGTCTTCGCCAGGTTGCGCGGCTGGTCGACGTTGAGGCCGCGGGCGCGGGCGATGCCGTAGGCGAGCAGCTGCAGGGGCAGGATCGCGACGATCGGCTGCATGATCCAGTCGGTCGGGGCGACGTAGACGGTGCGGTCGGCGACGGCGGCGGCGCGCTCGTCGCCCTCGGTGGCGATCGCGATCGTCGCCGCGCCGCGGGCGCGCACCTCTTCGACGTTGGAGAGCACCTTGTCGAGCACCGGGCTGTCGGTCGCCACGCAGATCACCGGCGTCGACTCGTCGAGCAGGGCGATCGGGCCGTGCTTCATCTCCCCCGCCGCGTAGGCGTCGGTGGGGATGTAGGAGATCTCCTTCAGCTTCAGCGCCCCCTCGAGGCAGACCGGCAGGCCGATGTGGCGCCCCAGGTAGAGGAAGAACTCGTTGTCGCTGTAGGCGGCGGCGACGGCGGCGCTGGGCTCCTCGCAGGAGGCGAGCGTCGCCTCGATCTTCGACGGGATCGCCTTCAGCTCGGCGACCAGCTCGGCCAGCCGCGGCGCCTCGATCGTGCCGCGGATCTCGGCCAGGTAGACGCCGAGCAGGTACATCACCGCGACCTGGGCGACGAAGGTCTTGGTCGCGGCGACGCTGACCTCGGGGCCGGCCCGGGTGTAGAGGACGGTGTCGGCGTCGCGGGTCGCCTGGCTGCCCATCACGTTGGTCACCGCCATCACCCTGGCGCCGTGCTCGCGGGCGAGGCGCATCGCCGCCAGCGTGTCGGCGGTCTCGCCCGACTGGGTGATGCCGATCACCAGGTCCTCGGGGCCGACCACCGGGTTGCGGTAGCGGTACTCGGAAGCGACGTCCATCTCGACCGGCACCCGCGCCCACTCCTCGATCGCGTAGCGGCCGACCAGCCCGGCGTGGTAGGAGGTGCCGCAGGCGACGATCACGATCCGCCGCAGGCCGCGCAGGAACTCGGCCTCGATCTCGAGTTCGGAGAGGTCGACACTCTCCTCCCCCGGCAGGCGGTCGGCGATCGTCTCGGCGACCGCGTCGGCCTGTTCGTGGATCTCCTTCAGCATGAAGGTCTCATAGCCGCCCTTCTCGGCCGCCGCCTCGTCCCAGGTCACCTCCTCGGGCTCGCGCCGCACCGGGTTGCCGTCGGCCTCGGCGATCCTCACCCCGCCGGCGTCGATCGTCACCACCTCGCCGTTCTCGATCGTCACCGCCCTGCGGGTCTCGGCGAGGAAGGCGGGGATCGCCGAGGCGAGGAAGGCCTCGCCCTCGCCGACGCCGGCGACCAGCGGGCACTCCTTGCGGGCGCCGACCAGGCGCTCGGGCTCGTCGGCGTGCATGGCGACGAAGGCGTAGTGGCCGCGCAGCTCGGCGAAGGAGGCGCGCACCGCGGCCTCGAGGTCGCCCTCGTAGTGGCGCTCGATCAGGTGGGCGACGATCTCGGCGTCGGTCTCCGAGCTGAAGCGGTGGCCCTGCTCGCCCAGCTCGCGGCGCAGCTCGGCGTGGTTCTCGACGATCCCGTTGAGGACGATGTGGATGCGGTCGCTGCAGTCGCCGTGCGGGTGGGCGTTCTCCTCGGTGACCCGGCCGTGGGTCGCCCAGCGGGTGTGGGCGACGCCGGTCGTCGCCTCCGGGTCGCCGCCGTCGCGCAGGCCGGAGTCGACCGCGGCGCGCAGGTTCTCGAGGTTGCCGACCGCGCGCACGCCCTCGATCCGGCCGTCCTCGATCACCGAGACCCCGGCCGAGTCGTAGCCGCGGTACTCGAGCTTCTCGAGCCCGGCGACGAGCATGTCGAGGCAGGGCCTGCCGCCCACGTATCCGACGATTCCGCACATAGGAGGCGAGAAAGAGTAGAGACCGCCGGCTCAGGCGAGCTCTTGCCTGACCAGGCTGACAAGCCGCTGGCAGACCTCTTCGGCCTCGGCGGCGCTCGGCGCCTCGACCATCACCCGCACCAGGGGCTCGGTGCCCGAGGGGCGCAGCAGCACCCGGCCGCGGCCGGCCAGGGAGCGCTCCTCGCGCTCGACGGCCTCCCAGACCGCGGCGGCGCCGGCGACCGCCTCGCGGTCGGCGACCTCGACGTTGACCAGCGTCTGCGGCAGCTTCTCCATCGGCGCCACCTCGGCCAGGGGCCGCTCGCCGAGCTCGCGCATCGTCGCCAGCGCCGCGGCGATGCCGTCGCCGGTGGCGGCGAAGCGGGTGTCGATGATGTGCCCCGACTGCTCGCCGCCCAGCGCCCAGCCGCGCTCGCGCAGCTCGTCGAGCACGTAGCGGTCGCCGACCTTGGCGACCGCTACCTCGATCCCGGCCTGCTCCATCGCCTGGTGGAAGCCGTAGTTGCTCATCACCGTGACCGCGACCCCGCCGCCGAGCTCGCCGCGGGACGCCATGCCGCGGGCGGCGAGGGCGATCAGCTCGTCGCCGTCGTGCTCGCGCCCGCCGCCGTCGACCGCCAGCACCCGGTCGCCGTCGCCGTCGAAGGCGAAGCCGACGCTCGCCTCGGAGCCGGCGATCGCCTCGGCCAGCGCCCCGAGGTGGGTCGAGCCGCAGCCGTCGTTGATGTTGCGCCCGTCGGGCTCGGCGCCGATCGTCTCGACCGTCGCGCCGAGGCGCTCGAAGATCGCCGGGGCGGCGCGGAAGGTCGCCCCGTTGGCGCAGTCGAGCAGCACGTGGCGGCCGCCGAGGTCGAGCGGGAAGGCGCTCTGCAGCGCCCGCAGGTAGTCCTCGAGGCCGCCGTTCAGCTCGCTCACCCGCCCCGGCGCGGTCGCCATCTCATCCGCGTCGCGGTCGAAATGGCGACCGCCGTCCGGGAGGTGGGCCTCGATCCGCGCCTCGGCCTCGTCGTCGAGCTTCGTCCCCTGCGCCGAGAAGAACTTGATCCCGTTGTCGCGGTAGGGGTTGTGCGAGGCGGAGACGACCGCGGCCAGGTCGAGGCCCAGCCGCCGCACCAGCACCGCCGCCGCCGGGGTCGGCAGCACGCCGCCGAGCAGCGCGTCGCCGCCGGCCGCCGCGATCCCCGCCGCCAGCGCCGCCTCCAGCATCGGCCCCGACTCGCGCGTGTCGCGCACGATCAGCACCTGCGGGCGCTGCGCCTCCAGCGAGGCCGTCGCCGCCCGCCCCAGCGCGGTCGCCAGCTCGGCGCTGAGGAACGTCCCAGCCTCCCCCCGGACCCCGTCGGTTCCGAAGAGCTTGCGCTCGCTGGTCACCCGTGGGACCTAGCGCTTGGAGAACTGCGGCCGCTTGCGGGCCTTCTTCAGCCCGGCCTTGCGACGCTCCTTGGCCCGCGCGTCGCGGGTCAGGAAGCCGCGGCGCTTGAGCTCGCCGCGCAGCTCGGGGTCGACCGCCATCAGCGCCCGGGCGATCCCGTGGCGGACGGCGCCGGCCTGGCCGCCGATCCCGCCGCCGTGGACGCGGACGCGGACGTCAACGCTGGTCTCGTAGCCGGTCGCGGTCAGCGGCTGGCGCGCCATCGTCTGGTGCAGCGGGCGGGGGAAGAACTCGTCCAGCTCGCGCTGGTTGATCTCGATCTTGCCGCTGCCCGGCAGCAGGGTCACCCGCGCGATCGAGGTCTTGCGCTTGCCGGTGGCGAGGAAGCGGGCGTCGCCCTCGAGCTTGGCCGGGGCGCGGCTCGCCGCGGGCTCGTCGTCGTCGTCGGCCGCCAGCGCCGCCTCGCGCTGGGCGCGCTCCTCCTCTTCGGCTTCCTTGCGCGCCCGCTCCTCGGCGCTCAGCGGCCGCTCCTCGGGCTCGACCGCGATCGGCTCCAGGTCGGCGCCGGGGATGACGTCCTTCTTCTCCTCGGCCTTCGGCTTCTCCGCCGGCTTCTCCTCGGCGACCGGCTCGGGCTCCTCGGCCTGCTCCTCGACAACATCAGCCTCGGGCCCAGACTCGTCCGCCTCTGCCGCGGGTGGCGTGGGGGCGGCCTCTGCCGTCTCGTCCTGCTCCGAAGCGGTGCTCTCGTCCTTCTGCGTCTCGTCGTCGATCAAGTCTCTATCTCCATCGGTTTGGGCTGCTGCGCCTGGTGGGGGTGCTCGGGGCCGGCGTAGACCTTGAGCTTGGTCAGCTGCTGGCGGGCGAGCCGGTTGCGCGGCAGCATGCCCTTCACCGCCTTGCGGATGACCTCCTCGGGGCGCCGCTCGAGCATCTCGGCCAGGGTGCGCGACTTGATCCCGCCGGGATAGCCGCTGTGGCGCCAGTAGCGCTTCTGGTTCCGCTTGTCGCCGGTGACGTGGATCTTCTCCGCGTTGACGACGACGATGAAGTCGCCGGTGTCGACGTGCGGCGTGTACTCGGGCTTGCGCTTGCCGCGCAGGGCGTCGGCGATCCGCGTCGCCAGCCGGCCCAGGGTCTGCCCCTCGGCGTCGACCACGTACCAGTCGCGCTGGCGGTCGGTGGGCTTGGCTACATACGTCTTCATCAGAGAAAAGCCGCGGGCAGCGCCCAGCGGCCCCGGCATGATAGCCGCCGCGCCGCATCCGCGTGTGCGGCCGGGCAGCGCTCTATACTGCCGCGCCACACAGCCGAATCCCGTCCACACGACGGCCGGGAGCGGGGGAACCACTGGGACTTGCAGGTCCCGGGGGCGAATCGGCCGAATCAGACGCCGTAGCGCACCTCTTTCAGCGCGAGCCCGACAGCTAACTCCGCAGGCGAACGAAAGAGAGGGCACGTGGCGGTTCGCAGGCCCCGGCCTTGGACGGCGGGAGCGAAGTCGATAGGCGTGGCGATGGCGTTGACGCTCGTCCTCGCGGCGAGCGCGGCGGCGAGCACCGGCGGCGCGCCGACCGCGGCGGGCAGCCCGCCGCCGCCCGGCAGCCCCAGCGGCTCGCCCGCGGCAGGCGCCCCGAGCGCCGGCTCGGTCCGCCTCACCACGGCCCGCGTCGGCCCCCGCAAGTCCTTCTACTACGGCTACCGCTACCCGCGCCTCGCCTTCGCGATCGCCAGCAACCAGCCCGCCAACGACCTGCGCATCGACGTCGTCGACGCCGCTGGCGCCAGCGTCCGCACCTTCTTCCGCAACGACGTCGCCCCCGGGGCCGAGACGCGGATCCGCTGGGACGGCAACGGCAACGACGGCCGCCCCGCCCCCAACGGCCGCTACGCCTTCCGTGTCTCCTCGCAGGCGGGGCAGCTGGCGGCGCGCCCCAACCGGCGCGCCTCGGCCTCGGCCAAAGCGGTCCGCCTCGGCTTCAGCTTCTACGGCTACGCCTTCCCGATCCTCGGCCGCCACGAGTTCGGCGGCGCCGCCGGTCGCTTCGGCGCCGGGCGCACCGGCCACACTCACCAGGGCCAGGACACCTTCGCCGCCTGCGGCACGCCGCTGGTCGCCGCCCGCGGCGGCCGGGTCCAGTACTCCGGCTACCAGGGCGCGGCCGGCAACTACGTCGTGATCGACGGCAGGGGCACCGGCTTCGACTTCATGTACGCGCACCTGGCCCAGCCCTCGCCGCTGAAGACCGGCGACACGGTGCGCACCGGCCAGCCGATCGGCGTCGTCGGCGAAACCGGCGACGCCTCCGGCTGCCACCTGCACTTCGAGATCTGGACCGCGCCCGGCTGGTACGAGGGCGGCAGCCCGATCGACCCGCTGCCATATCTGCAGAAGTGGGATCGCTACAGCTGATTCGCAGCTGGGTTCCCTCACTCGGCTCTAACTGATCGATTGACCCCCATATTCGGGGGGAAATCGATCAATCGGCGGCGCACTGCACTCCCCCATCGGCTCCCACCGCCGAAGGTCGGCGGAAGCGACTCCGGAGCTCGCCCGGCCCGACGCCGACCACGCGCACGAAGGAGCGGCGCATCGTCTCAGCGCTGCCGAAGCCGCAATCGCGGGCGATCGCCTCGACCGGCGTGCCACTCGACTCGAGCGCGTCTCGAGCCGCCTCAACTCGCACTCGCTCGACGAAGCGAGCTGGGGTGGTCTGGGCCTCGCGCAGGAAGACGCGCCCCAGGTGGCGCTCGGAGAGGCCAGCCTGCAGCGCCAGCTCGGAGACGCGGTGGTCGGCGCTGGGCTCGGCGACGATGCGATCGAGGAGCAGGCGGATCGGCGACTCTGCGCCCAGGCGGACGCCGATCCGCTCAGAGAACTGCGACTGGCCGCCCGGCCGTTGCAGGAAGACGACGAGCCAGCGGGCGACGGTTCGCGCGACTTCGACGCCGTGGTCCTCCTCGACCAGGGCGAGCGCCAGGTCGATGCCGGCCGTCACTCCCGCCGAGGTGAACACGTCGCCGTCGCGGACGAAGATGCGGTCCGGTTCGACCTTGATCGAGGGATAGCGCTCCGCGAGCCGCGCACAGCCGGCCCAGTGGGTGGTCGCCCGCCGGCCGTCGAGGAGTCCGGCCGCGGCAAGGAGGAAGGCGCCACCGCAGACCGAGGAGGTGCGTCGCGCCCGCGCCGCGACACCCGGCAAGTGCTCGGCCATGCCCTGTTCGACGGCCGCCGTCTCGCGACCGGCCCCGCCAGAGACGACAACTGTGTCGTTCCGGGTTAGCCCGGCACTGACGAGGTCGGTGTCGGCGGCAACCCGCAGGCCCGCGGAGGAGCGCACGTCGTCGCCGTCCGGCGTCGCCAGTCGCAGCTCGTAGCCGCCGTCGCCGCGGAGCACACGTGTGGCGCCATCGAAGACGTCGATCGGCCCGGCCAGATCGAGCAGCTGGAAGCCCTCAAAGGCTACGAGCAGGATCTTGCGCATGCCGGCCATGGGACGAATCCTCGTCGATCAGGGTCCTGTCTGCAAGGACACATACCCCTCGATTTCAGACATCACCCCGGCGCTGCACGACCCAAAGGGCAACGGCCACAGGCACCGTCGCCGGCAGCGTGTCGACGGCGAAGAACAGCAGGTCGAACCCGAGCGCGAGCGCGACCACGAGCCCCGCCCCCAGCCACTGCCGACGGGCCTCAAACGGGCCTATATGTCCCCTTTTCGGCCCGTCGGCGGCGAGGAGGGAACCGACGAGGGCGGCGACGAAGAGGTCGCCGAAGCCCATCGCGGCGGAGCCGAGGTGGACGGCCTGCAGGGCGGGCAGGTCGGCGGCGGGCGCGGCGGCGGTGAGCACGGCGTTGGGGCCCTGCAGCAGGTTGGCGGAGACGTAGATCGCGTCGACCGCGGCCATCGCGTAGACGCCCCAGCGCAGCCAGCGGGCCGGGACGGCGCAGACCAGCAGCCAGCCGAGCGTCACACAGGCGAGCCCGGAGAGCGCCGTCGCCGCCGCCTCTCCCGCCAGCGCCCCCGGCGCCGCCCAGGCAAGCGCGAAGAGCCCCACCGCCGCCCAGGCCCACCCCGGCCGCGCCCCGTGCACCAGGCAGCCGAGCGCATAGGCAGCGAGCGGCGGCACCGCGACGAGCGCCAGCCAGGTGAGCGCCGTAGCCGAACCCGAGTAGAGCTCGATCCCGCCCACCACGACCACGATCGACGCGGCAGGAACCAGTGCCCACCAGGGACTGCCAAGCCTGCCCATCCACCGCGGCGCACCTGTCCCCCGTGGCACCGCGACCAGCGCTCCCTGCACAAAACCGAGCAGCGCGATCGAAGGAGCAAACCCCAAGCTCACGGACCGGACCTGAAAGTCACTCCCACTCGATCGTCGCCGGCGGCTTCGAGGAGATATCGAGCGCCACCCGGTTGACGTCGGGAATCTCGTTGATGATCCGGTTCGAGACTTTCTCCAAGAGGTCGTAGGGCAGCCGCGCCCAGTCGGCGGTCATCGCGTCGTCGGAGGTGACGGCGCGGATCACGATCGGGTAGGCGTAGGTGCGGCCGTCGCCCTGGACGCCGACCGAGCGCACCACGGGCAGCACGCAGAAGGACTGCCAGAGCTGGCGGTAGAGGTCGGCGGCGCGGATCTCCTCCTGCAGGATCGCGTCGGCGGCGCGCAGGGTGTCGAGCCGCTCCTTCGTCACCTCGCCGCCGACGATGCGGATCGCCAGGCCGGGGCCGGGGAAGGGCTGGCGCCAGACCATCCGCTCGGGCAGCCCGAGCTCGGCGCCGACCGCCCGCACCTCGTCCTTGAACAGCATCCGCAGCGGCTCGACCAGCTCGAACTGCAGGTCCTCGGGCAGGCCGCCGACGTTGTGGTGGGACTTGATCGTCGCCGCGTTGTCGCTGCCGCCCGACTCGATCACGTCCGAGTAGAGCGTGCCCTGGACCAGGTAGGCGGCGTCCTCGAGCTTGGCCGCCTCCTCCTCGAAGACGCGGATGAACTCCTCGCCGATGATCTTGCGCTTGCGCTCCGGCTCGTCGTGGCCGGCGAGCCTGGCGAGGAAGCGGTCCTCGGCTTCGACGTGGACGAGCGGGATGCCGAACTGCTCGAAGGCGGCGACGACCTGCTCGGCCTCGTTCATCCGCATCAGCCCGTGGTCGACGAAGACGCAGGTCAGCTGGGCGCCGATCGCCCGGTGGACGAGCAGCGCCGCGACCGAGGAGTCGACGCCGCCCGAGAGGCCGCAGATCACCCTCCCCTCGCCGACCTGGGCGCGGATCTTCTCGACCTGCTCTTCGATCACCGACTGCGGCGACCACTCCTGCTCGCAGCCGGCGACGTCGCGCAGGAAGCGAGTGAGGATCTCGGTCCCGTAGGGGGTGTGGACGACCTCGGGGTGGAACTGGATCCCGTAGAGGCCGCGGTCGGGGTGCTCGCAGGCCGCCACCGGCGAGCCGGGGCTCGAGGCGAGGGCGGCGAACCCGGCGGGCGGCTCGAAGACCGCGTCGCGGTGGCTCATCCAGCAGTGCTGCTCCTCGGGCAGGCCGCCGAGCAGCTTGCCGCCGCCGTCGCGCAGGACCAGGTCGGTGCGCCCGAACTCGCCCGCCTCGGCCGCCTCGACCCGGCCGCCGAGCGCCTGGACCATCGCCTGCATCCCGTAACAGATGCCGAGCATCGGGATCTCGAGGTCGAGCAGCTCGGTGGGGAAGTCGGGCGCCCCCTCCTCGTAGACCGAGGCCGGCCCGCCGGAGAGCACCAGGCCCTTCGGCGCCCGCTGCCGGATCGCGTCGAGCGAGGTCGTCGAGGGCAGCAGCTCGGCGAACACGCCGCACTCGCGGATCCGCCGCGCGATCAGCTGCGAGTACTGGCCCCCGAAATCGAGGACCAGCACCTCCTCGGAGGCTTGGGCCGGCGCCGCTGTGGCGCCGGCCTCAGTCGTCGGCGACTCCAACACCGGCGGAGACCGCCGCACGCCCGTTGGAGCCCATGCCGACGGCCTGCTCGTTCTGCAGCTTCTTGCCCTCGCTCATCAGCGCCGGGGCGACCATCACCTCGGCCCGCTGGAAGGAGCGGATGTCCTCGTAGCCGCAGGTCGCCATCGAGGTTTTCAGCGCCCCCATCAGGTTGAAGGTGCCGTCGTTCTCCTGGGCGGGGCCGAGCAGGATCTCCTCCATCGTCCCGTCCTGGCGGGTCGAGACCCGGGTGCCGCGCGGCAGCGAGGGATGGAAGGTCGCCATCCCCCAGTGGAAGCCGCGCCCCGGCGCCTCCTTGGCGCGGGCCAGGGGCGAGCCGACCATCACCGAGTCGGCGCCGCAGGCGATCGCCTTGGAGACGTCGCCGCCGGTGCGCATGCCGCCGTCGGCGATCACGTTGACGTACTCGCCGGTCTCCAGCATGTGCTGGGAGCGGGCGGCCGCGACGTCGGCGATCGCCGTCGCCTGCGGCACGCCGATGCCGAGCACGCCGCGGGTCGTGCAGGCCGCTCCCGGCCCGACCCCGACCAGGACGCCGACCGCGCCGGTCCGCATCAGGTGCAGCCCGGTCGAGTAGGAGGCGCAGCCGCCGACCACGGTCGGCACCGGCACCTCGGAGATGAACTCCTTCAGGTTGAGCGGCTCGACCGTGGTCGAGACGTGTTCGGCGGAGATCACCGTGCCCTGGATGACGAGGATGTCGATCCCGGCCTCGACCGCGACCTCGTAGTGCTCGCGCACTTTCTGCGGCGTCAGCGAGCCGCAGGCGACCGCGCCGCGCGACTTGATCTCGGCGATCCGCTCGCCGATCAGCTCCGGCTTGACCGGCTCGGCGTAGATCTCCTGCATCAGCCGGGTCGCTTCGTGGACCGGCGCCGCGGCGATCGCCTCGAGCCGCTCCTCGGCGTCGGCGAAGCGCGCCCAGATCCCCTCCAGGTTGAGCACTCCCAGGCCGCCGAGCTCGTTGACCAGCACCGCGGTGTCGGGGCTGACCACGCCGTCCATCGCCGAGGCGACGAGCGGCAGCTCGAAGCGGTAGGGGCCAAGGGTCCAGCTGATGTCAATGTCGTCGGGATCGCGGGTGCGGCGCGACGGGACGATCGCGATGTCGTCGAACCCGTATGCGCGCCGCCCCTTCTTGCCTCGACCGATGTCGATCTCCAATTAGATCCTCCAGGGTGGCGTTGAGGACCCAGCCTACACTTCGGCGGGGACCTCCAAATCCTGCACGTGGACCTCGCCCAGCAGGCGCTCGACCTGGCGCCGGTCGACCATCCCGGCGCCGAAGTGCTGGGTCGACTCGGCGCCGCAGGCGACGCCGTAGGCGAGGCACTCCTCGGCCGCCCGCCCCTCGTAGCGGGCGGCGGCGTAGCCGGCGAGGAAGGCGTCGCCCGAGCCGACCGTCGAGACCGGCTCCAGCGACTCGGTGCGCACCTCCAGGTAGCGCCGCTCGCTGGCCTCGCCGACCGCGGCGACGCAGCCGTCGGGGCGGGTGATCGCCGCCTCGGCGGCGCCCAGCCGGATCAGCTCCGAGAGGCCGTGGACGAGGTCGTCGCGGTCGGCGAACTCCTGGCCGACGATCTCCTCCGCCTCGCGCTCGTTGGGGGTGACGATCGCCGCCCCGGCCCGCATCCCGGCCCGCACCGCTTCGCCCTCGGCGTCGAGCAGGACCGGCACGCCGTGCTCGGAGAGCTCGCGCACCAGGCGCGCGTAGAGGTCCTCGCCGGCCCCCGGCGGCATCGTCCCGGCGACCACCGCCAGGCTCGCCCCCGGCGCCAGGTAGGCGAGCCGCTCGCTCAGCGACTCGACCTCCTCGCGGCTGACCGAGGGGCCGCGCTCGTTGATCTCGGTCTGCTCGCCGGAGGTCGGGTCGATCACCGCCAGGTTGATCCGCGTCTCGCCGGCGATCCGGGTGAAGTCGGTGAGCATCGCTTCCTCGCGCAGCTGGTCGAGCAGGCGGGTGCCGGTCGGCCCGCCGGCGAAGCCGGTGGCGATCACCGGCCGGCCGAGCCGCTTCAGCGCCCGCGCCACGTTGATCCCCTTGCCGCCGGCCACGGTGCGCGTCTCGACGGCGCGATGGCGGCGGCCGAGGCGGAAGTTGGGGACCGCCACCGTGCGGTCGATCGCCGCGTTGAGGGTGACCGTGAGGATCATCGTCTGAAGCGCCTCAGAAGCACTGCACCGACCAGTATCACGCAAACCGCGATCGCGATCGGAACGGCGTCGGCGCCGAGCAGGCTGCGGGCGCGCTGGAGCGGGCCGGCCTCGGCCAGGCCGTGGGCGGCGCGCAGCGGCACCTTCGCCACCGGCCGCCCGTCGACGAAGACGCGGGCCGAGCCGAGCCGGGCGCCGCGGCGGACCGGCCCCTCGACCTCGCGCGGGGCGCGCACCGCGAGGCTGAGCCGCTGCTCGGGCCGCAGGCCGACCGCGACGCCGCGGGCGGCGCGCAGCGGCAGGCGGCCGCCGGCGAAGCGCACCTCGGGCCGGGCCAGCACCTCGCCGCGGCGCAGCGGCTGGCGCTCGCGGTAGCGCGAGAAGCCGTACTCGAGCAGGCGCAGGCTGGCCTGGTCGCGTTCGGTCTCGGTCGGGGCGCCGATCACGACCGAGATCAGCCGCGTCCCGTCGCGCTGACCGGAGGCGACCAGGACGTAGGCGGCGCCGAAGGTGTGGCCGGTCTTCACCCCGGTGGTCCAGGGCGCCAGGTAGAGGATGTCGTCGAGGGTCTCGATCGTGCGCGGCGGGCGCAGGCTGCGCAGCCGGGCGCTGCGCGAGCGGGCGACGCGGGCGAAGGCGCGGTTGCGCAGCAGCTGGCGGGCCAGCGTCGCCAGGTCGAAGGCGCTGGAGAAGTTGCCCTCTTGGTCGAGGCCGATCGGGTTGGCGTAGTGGGTGTCGGCGAGGCCGAGCGCCGCCGCGTGGCGGTTCATCTGGGCGACGAAGCCCTGCTCGGAGCCCGCCGCGGCCAGGGCCAGGTCGTAGGCGGCGTCGTTGCCGCTGCGCAGGATCAGGCCGTAGAGCAGGTCGCGGACGCTGACCCGCTGCCCTGGGCGCAGTTCGAGCAGCGACTCGCCGTAGATCGCGTCGTAGGGCCGGGCGCGGACGATGCGGTCTAGCGGCAGCTCGCGCAGGGCGACGTAGGCGGTCATCAGCTTGGTCGTGCTGGCGATCGGCAGGTGGCGGCGGCCGGCGTGGGAGACGAGCACGTCGCCCGTCCTCCCGTCTATAAGCGCCCAGGCGCGAGCGTCGACCGGGGGCCCGGCCGGCGCTGCCGCGGCCGGGCCGGCGAGGGCCAGCGCGACGAGCAGGGCGACGAGCGGCGCCGCGCGGCGCCGCCTCACCGCAGCTTCAGCTCTTCGCCGGCGACCAGGATCTGGGGGTCGACCTGCGGGTTGAGCGCTTCGATCTGGGCGACCGGGACGCCGGTCTCGCCGGCGATGCCGATCAGGGTGTCGCCGGGCTCGATCGTGTAGGTCGCCGGCACCTCGCGCTGCTTCTTCTGCGGCTTGGTCGCGGCACCGCCGCCGCCCTGCCGGCTCCCCGAGCCACCCGAGCCCTCGTCGCCCCCCAGGGCGCCGCCGATCGCAGCGACCAGCACCACGAAGGCGACCACCAGCGCGGCGACCGCGGCAATGCGACTCGAAGCAGAACCCCGTTTGCTCATAGCGCCCGGATCGTACCCCGCCAATTCCCCCGCCGACGGGACGAAAACCGACGCATAGCGACGGAAATCGGCCCGTCGGCGGCGGGGGCGGTCAACGCGAGACGTCCCAGACGGCGGCGCGCAGCTGCTCGGCGGCGGCGGCGGGGTCCTCGGCGGCGGCGATGCTGCGCGAGGCGGGGACGATCGCCGCCGGCGGCCCGGGAGCGAAGGCGGCGCCGAGCAGCTCGGGGCGCCCGCCCTGGGCGCCGACGCCGGGGATCAGGAAGACGGCGCGCGGCATCAGCTCGCGCAGGCGGGCGATGTGCTGCGGCTCGGTGGCGCCGACCACGGCGCCCATCCCGCTCAGGCCGCCGCCGCCCGCCAGGCGCGGCGCCAGCTCGGCGACGATCGCCGCCAGGCGCTCGTGCAGGGGCGACTCGGGGGCGGGCAGATCCTCGACGTCGGCGGCCCCCGGGTTGCTCGTCCGCACCAGGGCGAAGACGCCGGCCCCGGCCTCGGCGGCGGCCTCGATCAGCGGCTCGAGCGCGTCGCGGCCGAGCAGCGGGTTGGCGGTGAAGGCGTCGGCGCCGAGGCCCGCCACCGGGCCCCAGGGGGTCGGCGTCTCGCCGACCAGGGCCTGGGCGTAGGCGGCGGCGGTGACCGGCACGTCGCCGCGCTTGCCGTCGGCGATCACCAGCAGGCCGGCCTCGCGGGCGGCGGCGCAGACCGCTTCCAGGGCCGCCCAGCCGGGCGCGCCGAGGCGCTCGAAGCAGGCCAGCTGCGGCTTGACCGCGACGCAGGCCGGCCCCGCCCGCTCGATCAGCGAGCGGCAGTGGGAGGCGACGGCGCTCGCCGCGCGCTCGGCGGCCGGGGCGTCGCCGGCGCCCGCCCCCTCCCCGCCGAGACGCGACGGGTCGGGGTCGAGGCCGAGGCAGATCTGGCTGCGGCGCTCTTCGACGAGCGCCGCGAGCCGATCCGCGAAAGGCGCGGGACTCAGCCTTTGACCTTGGACTTCAGCGCCGAGCCGGCGGAGAAGCGCGGCACCTTGCCGCCCGGGATCGTGATCCTTTCGCCGGTGCGCGGGTTGACGCCCTGGCGCGGGCCGCGCTCGGTGACGTGGAATTTGCCGAAGCCGGTGAAGCTGACCTCGCTGCCGGCGCTCAGCGCGTCGGTGATCCCGTCGAGCACTGCGTCGACCGCGTCGCCCGCGGCTTTCTTGCTGCCCAGCCGCTCGTCGCCTGCCAGTTGCTCCAGAAATTCAGCCTTTGTCACGTCGAAGCTCCTCAGTCGGTGGTGGTTGAAATCGCGCGCAATCTAACAGCGCCCACGGCGTAAAAGCGCATGGGCGCTCACGATCCGGCGACCGTGATGCCGTCGACCAGGAGCGAGGGCGTGCGCACCGAGCCGCCGAAGGGCACCCAGCGCGCGTCCGCCCCCGGCCTGCGCACCCCGCGCAGCATCGCGATCAGCTCGCCGGCGATCGTGAACTCGCGCAGCGGCTCGGCCAGCTCGCCGCCGCGGATCGCCCTGCCGGAGGCGCCAACCGAGAAGACGCCGGTGACCGGGTTGACGCCCGAGTGCAGGCCGGCGACGTCGGTGACCAGCACCCCCTCGCCCGCCTCGCGCAGCAGCTCCTCGGGGCCGAGCTCGCCCGCCGCGACGACCAGGTTCGAGGCCGCGACCGCGGGCAGCACGCGGTAGCTGCCGCGGCCGGCGCTGGCGGTCGGCTCGGCGCCGCCGCGGCGCGCGGTGTAGGTGTCGTAGAGGTAGGTGCGCAGCGTCCCGTCCTCGATCAGCGCCGTGCGCCGCCGCGGCAGGCCCTCGCCGTCGAAGGGCGCGGTCGCCGGGCCACCGGGCGCCAGGCCGTCGTCGGCGAGGACGAAGGCCGGGTCGGCGACCTGCTCGCCGACCCGCTCGGCGAAGGGCGAGCGGCCGCGCTGCACGGTGCCGGCGCCGAGGCCGCGCCCGATCAGGCCGACGAAGCTGGCCGCCACCGTCGGGTCGAGGACGACCGGGCAGGCGCGCGAGGCCGGCTTGCGGGCGCCGACCATCGCCGCCGCCCGCTCCGCCCCCTCGCGGCCGATCGCCTCCGGGTCGAGGCCGCCGGGGCCGGCCGCCAGGTCGAAGCCGAGGCCGGTCTCGCGGCCGTCCTCGCCCTCGGCCAGGGCCTGCAGGTAGGCGTAGCAGCTGGTCCGCTCGAACTCGCCGGCGATCCCGCGCGAGGAGGCGATCGCCACCCGCTCGGCCGAGTCGGCGTAGACCGCCTGCTCGACGCCGACGATGCGCGGGTCGGCGGCGAGCCCGGCCCGCTCGACCGCCAGCGCCAGCTCGGCGACCTCGGCGGTGCTCGTCGCCGCCAGCGAGGGATCGACCAGCTCGAGCCCGCCCTCCCCCCGCCGTCCCGTTCCGGTGCGCTTTTTGTTCCCATATCCGGCAAAAGGCGCACCGGAAGCTCGGGCGGGGCGGCGAACTCGTCCTCGTCGGCGGCGCGGGCGGCCTCGACCGCGCGCCGGGCGAGGTCCGCGGTCCCCTCGGCGGAGAGGTCGGTGCCGAAGGCGAAGCCGAGGCGGTGGCCGACCCAGGCGCGCACCCCGACGCCGCGTTTGGTCGCCGCGGTCAGGCTCTCGACCGCGCCACCGTGGGCGCGGACCTCGCGCCCGGCGTCCTCGAGCGCGTAGGCCTCGGCGTCGGTGGCGCCCGCCGCACTCGCCGCCTCGACCGCGCCGCGGGCGAGCTCGATCACAGCTCGGTCCCGCCCACGGTCAGCGCCGCGATCCGCACGTGGCCCTGGCCGGTGCCGACCGGCACTTTCTGGCTCGCCTTGCCGCAGACCCCGGTCTTCATCTCGAAGTCGTCGGCGACCGCGTCGATCGCCGCCAGCGCCTGCAGGCAGTTGCCGATCAGGGTCGCCCCGCGGCAGGGCCGGGTCACCTCGCCGGCCTCGATCAGGTAACCCTCGTTGACGCCGAAGACGAAGTCGCCGGTCGCCGGGTCGACCTGGCCGCCGCCGAAGGAGGCCGCGTAGAAGCCGCGCTGCACGCCGGCGATCACCTCGGCCGGGGTCTGCTCGCCGGGGGCGATGTAGGTGTTGGTCATCCGCGGCACCGGCAGGTGGCGGAAGCTCTCGCGGCGGCCGTTGCCGGTCGAGGCGACCCCGTCGCGACCCGCGGTGAGGCGGTCGTAGAGGTAGGAGACCAGCCGCCCGCCCTCGATCAGCTGCGTCTTCTGGGTCGGCGTGCCCTCGTCGTCGACCGAGTCGCTGCCCCACTCGTTGGGCATGCGGCCGTCGTCGTAGGCGTCGATCAGCGGCTCGGCGATCCGCTCGCCGAGCTTGCCGGCGTAGACGCTGGCCCCCTTCTGCACGTGGTCGGCCTCGAGCCCGTGGCCGGTCATCTCGTGGAAGAGGACGCCGCCGAAGCCGCCGCCGACGACGACCGGCATCGAGCCGGCGGGGGCGGGCACCGCGTCGAGCAGGGTCAGCGCCTTGCGCGCGGCACCCTCGGCGACCGCGCCCGGGTCGCCGTCGAAGAGCTCGAAGCCGCGGTGGCCGCCGAGCGTCTCCGAGCCGGTCTCGACCCGGTCGCCGCGGCGGGCGACGACCTGGGTGCCGATCCGCACCCGGGTGCGGTCGTCGCTCGTGTAGAGGCCCTCGGAGCTGGCGATCGTCACCTCGCGCCGCGCCTCGGCGTAGGAGGCCATCAGCTGGGCGATCTCGCCGCCGGCGCCGCGGCCGCGCTGGTCGAGCTCGCGCAGCAGCTCCGCCTTGCGCTGCGCCGGGACCTCCGCCGGGCGGCGCTCGACCGGCTGCGGCTCGGTCGCCCGCGCCGTCAGCGGCTGCGGCTCGGCCCGCCCGGCGCGCAGCGCCGCGGCCGCCTCGCCGGCGGCGCGCTCGAGGTCGGCGGGGTCGAGGCCGTCGACGTGGGCGAAGTAGGTGGTGCCGCCGGCGAGGACCCGCACCCCGGCACCCTGCTCGGCGCCCGACTGCACCGCTTCCAACCGCGACTCGTCGATCGCCATCGTCATCCCGGCGCTGCGTTCGGCGAAGACCTCGGCGAACTCGCCGCCGTGGGCGAGGGCGCGGGAGAGGACCTGCTCGGCGAGGGCGGGCTCGATCAGCCCGCGGGCGGCGCTCACCCGCGCGGCCTCTTGCCGGCGACCTCTATCAGGCGCCCGGCGGCGGCGAAGAGCTCCTCGCCGCCCGCCTCGCCCGCCCGGTCGACGGCACTGCCATCGGCGTAGTAGAGGCGGGCGAACGGTTTACGGGACAGGCGCCGGCGCCGCATGTAGGCGGCGGCCTCATCGGCGTAGCCGGAGACCCGGTCGAGCAGGACGCGGTGCGGCTTAGGCGGCATCGGTCCCGCCGGAGAGGTCGCGCAGGGCGGAGCGCAGGTCGAAGAGCAGCAGCGAGGCGAGGGCGAAGCGCTCGGTGACGGCGACCGCGGTCAGCCCGCCGTGGCGGACGGCGAAGACCTCGCCCTGCTCGGTGCCGACGTGGACCTGCTCGGCCGGCTCGACACCGCCGCCGTCGGCGGCGGCGAGCAGCGCCGCGGCCCCTTCCCGCCAGCCGCCCGGCGCGCCGCTGGCGGCCAGCACATCGCCGCCGGCGTCGAGGATCGCGCCGCCGCGCAGGTCGGGGGACATCTCGGTCAGGTAGGCGAGCGCCGCCTCCGCCGCCTCGCCCGAGATCGAGCCTGTCGTCACGTCGTCGGCCACCTCGGCCAAAATACCGGCCCGTGTCCCTGGCCCGAGCTTCCTGGATCACAGTCGTCTCCGTCTGCGCCGTCGCCGCCGTCGCCTTCGCCCTCAGCGACTACACCGGCTACGCGATCACCGTCGCCGTAGTCGGCCTCGCCGCCGCGGTGAACCTGCTGCCGGATCCGTAGGAGTCGGGGGTCGTTGAGGACCCCTCCCCAGGAACTCCCGCGAAGCGGCCTGGGGAGCGACCCCCGACGGCCCTCGGCTCGCTTCGACTATCCGGCGCGGAAGGGCCCCGAGCGAGCATGGGCGGGGTCGCGCAAGGAGCTCTCCGGCTCGGCGTGGATCATCACCTCGGCGCCGGGGACGGCGGCCTCGATCGCGTCGCGCATCGCGTGGGCCAACTCGTGGGCGCGCTCGAGGCTGGTGCCGGAGCGGTACTGGACGTGGAGGTCGATGTAGCGGCGGGCGCCGGCGCGGCGGGCGCGCAGCTTGTGGTAGCCGGCGACCTCGCCGGTGCGGGCGGCGGCGATCGCGGCCTCGACCGCGTCCAGCTCCGCCGCCGGCAGGGTCTCGTCGACCAGCACCCCGGAGGAGCGGCGCACGATCCTGATCCCGGCGCTGACGATCGCCCCGGCGACGAGCAGGGCCGTGATCGAGTCGAAGGCCGCGTTGCCGGTCAGCTCGACCACGCCGAGGCCGACCAGCACCCCGGCCGAGGTCATCGCGTCGGTGCGCAGGTGGGCCGCGTCGCCCTCCAGCGCTGGCGAGTCGTGCGCCTTCGCCTGGCGCGAGAGCACGGTCGAGACGACGAGGTTGGCGATCACCGAGAAGCCCATCACGGCGATGCCGACGCCGAGCGTCTCGACCTCGGAGCCGACCACCAGCCGGTGGGTCGCCTCGTAGATGATCAGCGCGGCGCCGACCAGGATCAGCAGCCCCTCGATCGTCGCCGCCAGGCTCTCGACCTTCTCGTGGCCGTAGGGGTGCTCCTCGTCGGCCGGCTCGTCGGCCTTGCGCACCGAGACGAAGGCGACGACCGAGGCGACCAGGTCGATCAGCGAGTGGACCGCCTCGGTGAGGATCGCGATCGAGCCGGTGATCGCCCCGGCCGCCAGCTTGATCGCGATCAGCAGCGAGTTGGAGGCGATCGAGAGCGCCGCCGCGCCGCTCTTGGTGCGGATCATCGCGCCGGCGGGGCGGGCTCGCCGGCCAGATGCGCGGCGAGCATCCGCGCCGCCCGGCCGCGGTGGCTGATCTCGTTCTTCTCCGCCTGACTCAGCTCCGACATCGTGCGCTGGTCGGCCGTGTCGTCGGGGACGAAGGCGGGGTCGTAGCCGAAGCCGCCGCTGCCGCGCGGCTCCGCGATCAGCGCCCCCTCGCAGCGGGCCTCGAAGATGCGCTCGCTGCCGTCGGCCTCGACCAGGGCGAGGGCGCAGTGGTAGGCGGCGCGGCGGTCGTCGCCGGCGGCCGAGACCTCGCGCAGCAGCTTCGCCAGGTTCTCCTCGTCGCTGGCGCCGGGGCCGCCGTAGCGGGCCGAGTGGATCCCGGGCCGGCCGCCGAGCCCGGTCGCCTCGATCCCCGAGTCGTCGCCGATCGCCGCCCGCCCGGTCGCGGCGTGCGCGGCGCGCGCCTTCTCGAGCGCGATCGCGGCGAAGGACTCGCCCTCCTCGGGCGGCAGCTCGACCCCCTCGGGCAGCGGCTCCAGGCCGAGCCCGGGCAGCAGCTCGCGCATCTCGCGCAGCTTGTGCTTGTTGGCGGTGGCGAAGATCACTGCTCGGCGCTGCCGCCTCGCCTACCCGCCGGTGGCCCGCTCCTGAACCTGGCGCAGGCGCGAGATCCCCATCTCGGCGAGGCCGAGCAGCTCGTCGAGCGAGGCGCGCGAGAGCGGCGTGCGCTCGGCCGTCGCCTGCACCTCGACCAGGCCGCCGTCGCCGGTCATCACCACGTTGGCGTCGACCTCGGCATTGGAGTCCTCGCCGTAGTCGAGGTCGCAGAGCGCCCGGCCGGCGACCATGCCGACGCTGACCGCGGCGACCGAGCCGGTCAGCGGCATCTCCTCCAGATCGCCGGCGTCGAGGAGCTTCTGCAGGGCGAGGCGGAGGGCGACGTAGCCGCCGGTGATCGCCGCGCAGCGGGTGCCGCCGTCGGCTTCGAGCACGTCGCAGTCGACGTAGACGCTGCGTTCGCCGAGCGCCCTGAAGTCGACGACGACGCGCAGCGAGCGGCCGATCAGGCGCTGGATCTCGACCCCGCGCCCGTCCTGGCGCCCCTTGGCGACGTCGCGGGTCTTGCGGTCGCCGGTCGAGGCGGGCAGCATCGCGTACTCGGCGGTGACCCAGCCTTTGCCGCGCCCGGCCATCCAGCGCGGCACCTGGTTGGAGGTCGACGCGGTGCAGATCACCCGCGTGCCGCCGATCGCGATCAGGGCCGAGCCGTCGGCGCTGCCGACGAACCCCGGGTCGATCGTCACCGGCCGGATGTCGGCCGGCGCCCTGTCGTAGCTGCGCGAAGCTGGCATGGCCCGCGAGTCTCTCACGCCCGGCCGCCGGACGAAGCCAAAGCGCCCCGGCACGTCCCACTACGGCAGAAGGGCCGCGGCTTCCCGCGACCCTCCAGGTCCCACTGGGGTGGCCATCCGGCGCCGTTCCCAGTCAGCCGCCGCCATCAGTGCCTTGCCCGCAAGCATACGCAAAGCGAAGCTGGACAGTCAAGTTATTTCGTGCAAGTTCAGATGTCGGCTGAGTCCGGCTCCGCGAGCATCTGGCGAGCCTGCTCCAGGATCAGGTCGTGCAGGTCGAAGCCGCAGACCCGAACCACGCGTTCGTGGATGGACCGCACCTGGTCGCGGCCCAGGCGCCCAAGCGGTCTCGCCACGTCGATAGCGGAGACCGGCAGCCGTATGAGCGTGGTCAGGGCTGCCGCGTTCTCCTCCTCGAGACCCGGGCAGAGCTGGGGGTCGAGATAGAAGAGGTCGTCTGCCTGATCGGCGAGCACTGCCGAACGCTCGGCGTCGCCGATCCTGGAGAGTCGCCGCAATCGCAAAGCCAACAGCTCGCCATAGCGGCTGGTGGGCTCAGCGATCACGAGGATCGGCCGAGCCTTGACGGTGGTCAGAACCGTGAATTCCGCGCGCCTCGAATCGGTCAGCTTCGCAGTCTCGTTGACCGCAAAGGGAGCTGACCCCTCTCCCGCATACAGCCGAAAGGGCGGCTCGGGGGAGAACGGCGCCACCGCCCGATAGATCGAGCCTACGAATGCGCCCATCAGCCGAAGAGCTCGCGCAGGGTCTCAGGGTCCTCGATCGCTTCGCCGGCGCTCCTGTCCTCCTCGAAGTGCGCGCGGCGACCTGCCTCCGTGTACCTGATCGGCTTCAGCTCAGATCGTCGGTCGATCAGCTCCTCGAACCCCAACAGCCTGGTGAAGTCGTCCGGGTGGAGAATCACGGACTGGCTCCGGCCATAGCGGGTTACCTGCAGCGCGGTTCCGCGCCGCGGAGTGGGCACCCGCACCTCATTGGCGGCTATCTCCTCGTTTCTCAACGCCATCCTGAACATCAGCCTACTCCTTGTCGTCCGACATGTAAATTCTCGTACGTAAGCGCCGGCTAACCCTCCGGCACCACGCGCAGGCCGCGCTGGGCGAAGTGGGCGTCGAAGGCGAAGGCCTCCTCGCCGCCGTCGCGCTCGATCAGGGCGAAGGAGGTGGCGTCGACGTAGCTCCAGCGCTTGTCCTCGTGGCGCTCGAGGATCTCCCAGGCGCGCTCCTCGACCGGGCGGTCGAGGTGGACGAGGTCGATCGCCTCGCTGGCCCGGAAGCGCCGCCCCCACTCGATCGCTTCCGCCCGCCCGACCCGCACCATCAGCGCCGTGTAGGTCTCGGCGAAGACGTAGTTGGAGGTGAAGAGGGCGACGCCCTCGGCGATCAGCGCCGCCAGCGCCTCGCGCGCCGGCCCGTGCTCGGCCTCCGAGCCGTTGCGCAGGGCGACGAAGGCGCTGGTGTCGACGAAGACCGACCTCATGGCCCGTAGAGGTCGCGGTCCAGCGTGCTGACGCTGGTGCCCTCGCGACCGCGACCCGGCGCCTCGTCGACGAGGAAGCTGAGCAGCGGGTCGGCCGAGCCGACGCCGCGCGCCCGCTCGGCGTCGATCAGCTCGCGCACCGCGGCGGCGATGCTGCCCGCCTTGCCGGCGCGCTGCTTGAGCCAGCGGTACTGGCCCTCGTCGAGATATAGCTGGGTCCTGTGCCTCATGCTGTAATACAGCCTACGCCCCAGCCCGGACGGAACCCGCCGCACCGGCACCTGCACGGCATCGACCGCGGCGCCCAGGCCCGGCCCCGGGAAGGGGGCGGCCCGCTCGAGCCGCCCCACCCCCGCGCTCACTTGAACGCCACCTTGTTGACCGCCTCCTTGATCTTGTCGACGATCACCCCGGCGAGCTCGGTCCCCTGTTTGCCGTTGAACCCCTTCATCGCCGCCACCATGCCGACCATCAGCAGCGAGACGAGCAGGATCAGGCCGACGTACTCGACCGTCCCCTGCCCCCGCTCGCCGGCCAGGGCGCGGATCGCCCGCACCCGCCCTTCGATCGCGACGTGCAGGTACCCCATCAGCCTGTAGAGCAGCATCGAAAGCCTCCCTTCGTGGTTTGAGGCCGATGCTGCAGCGGCGCGACGCACCGAACAAGACGCAGATGTGACGCCTCTGTGCCGATTGCGCGCCCGAAGGCGCGACGCCGCGCCCTACCGGCCCGCGGCGGCCACCCGCTCGGCCTCCTCGACCCCGATGTAGGGGGCGAGGACGAACTGGATCGCGTCGGGGGCCATCGCCGGCAGGTCGACCAGGTGGCCGTTGCCGGCGCGGCGGATGAGCAGCAGGGCGACGCCGCCGACCGCGGCGCTCTCCAGGGTCGCCGGCTCGCCGTCCGCCTCGCCGCCGCGCGCCAGGCGCAGCTGCTCGGCGAAGTGGGTCACCATCCGCTCGTAGAGGTCGCGGCCGCGCTCGCCCTCGGCCAGGGCGTCGAGCGTCAGCAGCTTCGACTGGCGCGGGCGCTCGACCCCGAAGTCGCAGGCGGCCCGGATCCCGGCAGCGACCCGCTCCGGCCAGGCGCGGCGCTCGTCCCCGGCGGCCGCCTCGATCCGCCCCCGCAACTCGGCGAAGGCGGACTCGAACGCCGCCGGGAAGTCCGCCGTGTTTCGGTCGCGCTCAGCCACCGGTGAGCTGCACCTCGCTCTCCCCGCCGCGGGTCGCCAGCGCCACCCGCCGCGCCTCCTCGGCGCCGACGTAGGGGGTCAGCAGGAACTCGACCAGTTCGCCGGCCAGGGCGGGCAGCACCCGCTCCGTCGCCTCGCGCATGCGGTCGCTCAGGGTGCCGATCAGACCGCCGAGCAGCGCCCGCTCGAGGTTGGCCGGCCGCCGCACCGCGGGGGCGACCCGCCGGCCGGCGAGCAGGGTCGGCGCGAAGCGGGCGATCAGCTGCTCCTGGCAGTAGCCCATCCGCGGCCCGGCGGCCAGCGGGTCGCCGACCAGCAGCTGCGCCTCGCAGGGCCTGCGGCCCATCTCGCCCAGCGCCGTGGCGAGCCCGGCCGCGACCTTCTGCGTCCAGACCGGGCGCGCCGAGGCGACCGGGCAGACCCGCGAGGTGAGCCAGGCGAGCGCCTCGCTGTGGGCGTCGAGGAAGGCCTCCGCCTTGTCGCCGTACTGCTGGTAGAAGGCGCGCCGCGAGATCCCGGCCGCTTCCAGCAGGTGGCGCACCGTCGTGCGCCGGTACCCCCGCACCGCGATCGACTCCGCCCAGCCGGCGGCGATGCGCCGCCGCGCCTCATAGCTCGACAAGTCGGTGCCCCCCGTGCTCACTGGCAGGGCTCAGATGGTAAACGTATTTGTCTTAAAAAGCTACCGCGGTTGTTTTCATTTGCATACGCGCCCCTACCCAGACGAGGCGACCCGCGCCGCCTCCTCGGTCCCCAGGTACGGCGTCAGCACGAACTGCGTCGCCTCGACGCTCAGCCCCGGGAGCTCGTCCGCCCGCCCCAGGTCGAGCCGCTGCGCGACCAGCATCGCCACCCCGCCGACCATCGCCTTCTCGGTGATCGCCGGCAGCCGCCGCCCCTCCGGCCGCAGCTCCCGGCCGGGCAGCAGCCGCTCGCCGAGGTGGGCGACCATCCGGTCGTAGCGCTCATACCCGGCCCGCCCGCCGGCCAGGGCGTCGGTGGTCAGCGCCCGCGCCGTCGCCGGCTCGGCGGCGGCGAGCTCGAGCGCCGCCCGGATCCCGGCGGCGACCTGGACCGGCCACTCCGCCTCCGCCACGCAGGCCGACTCGATCCGGACCTGCAAGCGGGCGAAAGCAGTTCCGAATGAGGCCGAGGAATCGTCCCAGGGAATTCCCTGCGAGTCGGAATGCATTTGATAAACACTACTGTCTGTCTCCGTCTGAACGCCACGACCAACCGATCAGCCAAATCTTTCTATTGACCGCTTGGCCTCCGCGTGGTTCACTACGTTTCATGGGGGAAAAACCGTCCTTAACCTCCCAGCGCCGTCCTCTCGCCGTTTCGTCTGCTAGCTTCTCGCCGCGTCAGAGCCGAGCGCTGCGGGGGGATGGGGCAACTTCTCACCGACGAGCTGGTTCTGGAACTTGACCAGAGATGGCTGAGTCGGACGACAAATCACAGCGCCTCAGGGCGGACGGCGAGTTCACCGCCAGCCTCAAGTCGCGACGAGAGGCCGCCCGCGCCGCCGATACCACTAGCGCCTACGCGATACAGCTCGGCGCGTCCAACCCCCCGTTCGACTGTGAGATCTTCAGCCCCGACTACCGGGGAAGGCTTCCTGAGAACGATCCGATCCGGCGGCGGGGCGGGGCGCTGCGCGAGTACGGCACCCCCGAGAGCATGCAGGCGATGAAAGCTGCACACAACGCCTGCCTCGTCGCGCTGGGCATTCCCGGATCGAACTGACCACAGCAACCGACCCAAAGCTCGACCCGGTAGGGGCGGACGATCTCGCGGTGCTTCAGCCAGAGTTGGTCGAGGCTCTGCGGATGCTCGTCTTCTGGCCCGCGAGATACACCCAACGGGTTGTAGAGCACCTGAGCTTTCTCCCTGCCGGCGGCGAGCGCTGGCGCCGCGAGGTCCAACTGCGCATTCCAGATCCTTCGACCAGCTCAAGCGTCAATACAACTGGAGGACTGTGCGTCGTCTCTCTTGGCATGTTCCGCCGATGTCGGTTCCCGGACTTCGCCGTAACTGACGCCAGCGGCCATCGGCTCAACCTCGTCACTCGCCGACAACACCAGCACTGCATCACCTTGGCGACCATCTGTCAGTACTTCGATGCCAACGAATGGAGCTGCGCTGCCACTGCCGCGCCAGAGGAGTTGAGAGACCTCTACGATCGTCTTGCCAAGCTCATCACCGACATCGAGGGAACTGACGGCACCAAACCCCGGGAGGTCCGGAACAGTGCGCGTCGGCTGCTGGCTGCGATGGGGAAGGACGAGGAGGAAACAGAGCGGATCTCATCCCTCCTGGCCCTCGATAGTGAGCAGCTAGCGAGGTACACCCACTACCTCTGCTGGGTTCCGGCGAAATGGGGCGAAACAGTTTCGCTTTCCGCTACTTACACGATGTCCGACAGCGTCAGAATTGCCGGCGCGCCACGCAAGGAGCTGCAGTCCCCATCCGGCGACGATGAACTGGGCTGGTGGCCTCGCTTCCGCATGCGCTGGTACACCCGACTCAACATTTTCCCAGTCTCCTACGAGTTGCGGGCGCCAGCACACGACCATGCCGGCAGCTACTACCTAACGATCGACCCTCCGGACGATTCCCATGTGTCGCTGCTCGACTGGGGAGCGGGACGCTCGTTCGGTGGAGCCACCGCTGAGATCGATTGCGCCTACTCGACCTGTCACATACACAACGGCGAGCGACTGCCCGAACGGGAACCCCGTGATCGCCGTTCCATCGTCGGTGCCAAGATCTCAGCCTTCCTCAAGGGGGATCCAGTCGACCATGCAGCGCTGCTCGCGGTAGCTGTGCTCAATGTCGTGCTGGCCTACCTTGCCCAGAAAGGTTCCTTCCTGCCGTCCCACTCCGATAGCCAACAACAGTGGCTGCTACTGGCCCCAACGGTCGTCGTCGCCCTGATCGCGCAACATCGCCGACGCTACTACTCGTCGGTGACCAAACCGGTCCGAGCCGTGCTTTGGGGGTACCTAACCATGAACGTTGCTTTCGGGGCGTCAGTCGCCTTCGACGTCTTCGGGGGCGACGCCCTCGACGATTTCATCTCGGCCGGCATGGCCTGCGTGAGCCTCGCGCTGGCCGGCCTGTTGATTGTCAGCGGTGGCATGTTCGAGCGAGTAACCAACTGGATCTACCGCAGACGGCACTCGGATCAGAAGACAGGCGGGCCGCGTCGCTACCTGCGCATAGTCCGCCACTATGCCGACGTTTCGATCGCGCTGATCCTGATCCTCGTCGGCGGGGCGCTGATCTTGATGCTGGATAGCGATTGGGGAGGCCAGCGGCAAACGAAGGCTGCTGCACAGCAGGAGAGGGAATCGAGGGACAACGGGATATCGTCATCGCCAGCCGCAACTCCGCAGAGGCCAGCTCACCACGCGCCGGGCAAAGGCCCAGCTTCGGGCCGTTGAGCCCTACCGCCGCAGGTGCCGCCGATGCGCCCGCTTGGAGCGCTTCTTCGCCTTCCCGCACTTGGCCTTGAGCTTGGGCCTGAACACCAAGCGATCGCCGTTCTGCGCGTTGAAGACAGCCTTGGCCCTCGGGGTCTTGCCCTTGCAGATGTTGCGCGAGTTCTGCAGCAGGCCCTTCTTGCCGCCCTGGAAGGTGAACACCGCCCAGGAGACCGGCACGTCGGGGACGACGTCGAAGGTGTTTCTGATGCCGCCGTTCTTGGAGTCGATGCGACCGGAGAGGTCGACGTCGATCCTCCCACCCCTGAAGGTGGCCACCAGGTCGGGCAGGGGGTTGTTGGAGCTTCTGAGGTAGATCGGGCCGCTTAGGACTTCGTCCAGCAGCGGGCTCTTGGCCTTGACCGTGCCGTAGATCGAGCCGCGGGGGCAGTTGTTGGCTGCGAACTGCACCCTGGTGCAGATCGTCTTGATGTGGCCCTGGTCGAGGAACTCGCTGTGGGGCAGGGCTACCGAGGCGCTTGCCGTGTTGGCATCGCCTTCGGGGAAGCGCGCTACGGCTCTGAGCTTGGGGTGGGCGCCTCGTTTGGTGCCGCCGAAGAGCCTCAGGGCGAGCTTGGGCTTGAACTCGAGGGAGGCGCAGGAGCCGACCTGGAAGGGGCTTTGGGCGTTGAAGAGCGCTCCCCCGGCCCCGGAGATCTCCCCGTCCACCGACATCCGCGAGCAGTTGGTCGGGTTGAGGGTCGTGTCGGGTCGGTCGATTCGCAGGCGCACGTCTCTGGTGCGCAGGATCACTCCGTGCAGGATCGTCGGGAAGGGGTCCGATACCGCCGTCACCTGGGCGGTGGTGGGGTCGATCTGAAGCGCTGCCCTGACCACGACGTTGCCGAGGTCGAAGGGGCCGGCCAGGGCCGGGGCGACTACCGCCAATGACAACGGGGCTCCCTTATACGGCCCGGCCAGGTAGACCTTGCCGCCGAAGTAGTTGGGGCCGGGGCCGGCTCCGAGGCCGGCGCTTATCGAGCCGAACTCAGAGGAGGCGGGGCAGGCGGGGTTGTCTCTCTCTCCGGCGCCTGAGAACTCCGCAGTTGAGATCGAGGCTATGGCCTGATCGGGGCAGATCGTCTTGCCGGCCAGTTTGCCGACCAGGCCCGGGGGCAGGACGGTCTTGACGCCGGTCAGCTCCTGTTCGTCATCGCTTCGGCTCAAGCGGAAGAGAAACGGGGAGTAGGCACCCGCAGTCGCGTTGACCGTGCCCGCCTCCATATTTGGGGCAAAACCCCTATGCCCGACGTCGGGCGGGCAGGGGGTGCCGTTGGGCCCTTCGGTCACCTCGTAGGTGTTGGAGGCGTCGACCGGTTTCTGCGGCTGCGCGTAGGAGGCGACCTGCACCCCGATCGTCTGCTCGCCGCAGGCGGGCGGGCTGACCAGGGGCGCCCGGGGGCCGCTCCTGAATTTCAAGACGAAGTCATCGAAGGGGAACTGGGGCAGGTCATCGAAGACGGTCTCGATCTGCCCGGTCCGTTCGTCGACATTGATGCGGCCCGGGATCTTGATCAGGATGCCGCGTTCTTCGGTGTCGTGAGCAACCAACAGCATTGCGAAGGTCGAGCCGTAGGGATTGTCGCCCTGCGCCGCCAGATACATGCTCCCTTCCACGGACTTTGGAAGAAGCGGCGAATGAATCGCAACTTCGCCGATCCGCGAGGCGTCGGGGCACTGCACCGGCTCGTTGTTGCCCAGCTGCATCTGCGCCAGGGTGCAGCTCTGAAGGCCGTCGGCGAAGGATGGGCTGAAGCTCATGCCTTCGGGCAGCGTCACCGTAGTCGACTTCACCGGCGGCGTCGCCAGCGCATCTGGGTTTTCGTTCTGGGCGACCTTGATGTGGACGTCGAGGCCGGTCGGCGTGTTGGCCTGCTTGCCGGTCGGTTCTATCTGGACTTCGGGTTCGAAGCGCGGTTTGTCGCAATTCGTGAATTTTTCCGGCTGCGTATAGTCGATCTCGGGGCCGTAGATGCCGGAATGCTGCCATGAGTCGTAGTGGTGCAAACGAATCACACTCTGAGATTCGCACCGGGAAGGGACACTCAGGAAGGGGCGGCGGGATGCGTCGGTCGCGCATTCTTCGCCCGTACTGCCGGCTTCCGCCGGAAAGCTGAACGCGACACATCCCTCCGAATCGTGCGAATGGTCCGCCGGCACTCCCCAAAGAGTTAGTTTCTGGAAAAACGGAGGCAGCGTCTCGTTGATGTCACTGACCCGTGAGGTGATCGCATACTGGTTGGCCGGGTCGAGCGACACTTTGATGTGAACCGGGTTCCCCGCCACTGAGAAGCCGAGATCCGTTATCGCCCCCCGGGGATGGGAGATGTTGAAGACCCCGGTGGGATAGATCCGGAAGCGCTCAGTGGGCTTTGAGGTGTCAGGCGGAACGATACCGAGGTCGATGCGCCCGACCTGACTTGAGCGTGGACAGGCGTTTTCGGCGAAAAGTCCGGGGGGGCATTCCGCTACCACACTGGGGTTGCCGATGAATCCCGGGGAAGGTCCACCCGCAGGTTGCGAACGTTCTCCACCGGTTTCGATTCGAAGCCGGATTCGACCGCCTCATTGCTCGCGGTGATGTCAAATGGGATCGTGAAAAGTTCCGGGTGAGCGCCCGATTCCCGCACCAATGTGGAGCCATCGCTGCCGAAGAAATCGGGAGTGAAGCTTTCGGAGAGGATGCTGAAGGGCGCCGGAGTGGCATCTATCCGCGTCCGCTCGATCACCTGGCTTTTCGTGGGGGCCCCACCTCCTTCAAGCGTAGCGGACAGAAAGCGTTCGGTCCCGTCAGCGACACCGGCTTCGATGTCGACGAGAACCCTGAGTGCTCCAGTGTCGGCGTGACGCAGAATCGGACCGCCGGTAGTGCAACTGAGCAACGTGTCTCCGATGTTGCCCGGGCAGCTCCAAGCCCCGGTGAAGCCGTAGCTGAAGTTCGAGGACGCCGATACTCGGGTCATCCCTTTGGGAAGTTTGATCGAAAGCGTGACCGGACCGGATGTTGATTCGTCGCCGAGATTGGCGATATCGAACCAGTATTCGCCGCTTCCACCCGGCGAGAAATTGGTTGGGCTGTGGTGAACGTCGAGCTTGAGCTCGGGCGCGGCAGCAGCTGTCGCGGCCATCGCCGAGCCGGCCACGCAGGCCGCGACCATTGCTGCTGCGAGCGTGAGCGTAAACCTGATCCGACTCATTTCGCGGTCCTCCGGTGGTTGGCGCGGATGTGGCGGTGCTTCCTTCGCCTTCTGTGCTTCTTCTTGTGCTTCCTGTGCTTCCTGGCTACGCAACGCCCGTGCCTGCGCACCTTGTGGCGCCGGCAGCGTGCCGCCTTGGACTTGACGTTGCCTGGGCTGGATGTCAGGCTCGCCAAGGGCTCCACGGTCGGCGCGCCCTTGGGCGTCCCCTGGCACACCTCCAATGGACAGGGCTTGGGCGCAGCGGCGAATTCAAAGCCCCCGCCGATGCGGGCATCGTAGATTCGCGTGAAGGCGTCCAGGGCATCGGGCGTGTACTGAGCGAATGCCCGGAAGTACAGGTCGCGACCGTCCGGGCTGAGACCGTTGACCGCGGGTGGGGCGAGAGGGGGCCAGTGGGTGAGACCGTCGGTGACGAGCAGCTGCCGGCCGTCGCGCCACTCGTATATGTCGGTCCCGCCCTCGCCTTCTCCTTCCGAAGAGGTGTTCTGATCGGGGGCCACGAGCGGAGTGGTCGTGGCAAACGCCACCGTCCCGTTGGCCGAAAGCGGCGGGGTCTCGGAGCCCTGACTCAGAAAACGGTAGACATCCCCGCTGGGAGACGACCCATCCTGCGGGCAGCTGACGCACTCCAGGGACCCGTCACCGTCGTTATATAGGTAGTACTGGTAGAAACCGCTGCCATTGGCCCCGCCGACCTGATTGAGCGACGAGTTGCCAGCGCGGAAATAAAGGTACTTCCCGTCGACGGAGATGGCAGTGTAGTAGCTGGTTATGTCTTCGACCGGATTACCTGCCGCATCGACTCCCAAAGGCGCGATGTAGGCAAGGCTGCCGCTAGCGACATCGAGGCGATAAAGGCCGGGGTAGCCGCTCGCTTGCGCGCCGGGGAGGAGCTTGGTGCTTGTAGAGAAGTACACCCGCGATCCACTGTCCGAAACCCCGATGCCACGGGGTTCGGCACCCAATACGTTGACTTCCAGGCTCGTTGCCTGGCAGGTCAGGCATTCGAGGCTCTGGGTGCCCGTGTCATAGCGATAGATGTCATTGCCCTTGTTGCACGTGCCGCTATTCGTGTCGTCTGCGGTAAGCCGCGAAGCGGTGGTGAAGAAGGCCGCCCCCGGCGTCGCCTTGATCAGCGGGGCAACGCAGGTCGGGCCCGAGAGAGGTGGCACCGACACGCGCACCGTTTCGTCGGCGGTCAGATCGCGCATGAAGAGCTGCGGCTGGTCTTCGCTCGAGCACGATCCCATCCGCGCCTGGAAGAAGACGAGTGATCCGTCGCCTGAGACCCAGTGGCTCTGCTGGGTTGGAGAACTGCCAACCGTTATCGTGTGCTTTTCAATGCCGCACGGCGGCAGGGAACCGCCGGGCAGGAGGCTGACGAGCCTCGGCGCGCCGGAGCTGATGTCGTAGAGGTTCGGTTGGCTCGAGGCCGCGGGGTAGGACGGATCGAGAGTGCCGCCTTCCAGCATCGCGACCGTGCGAGTACCGTCGGCCGAGACTCCGAAGTAGCCGCCTTCCCCACCCACCAGTTCCTCGGGCGGCGCCTTCTCGAAGAGACGCTGTGGCTGGCCCTCCGGTTCGAGGTGCCACAGGTCCGACGTTCCTCTGACCCCGGTGTAGTTGGCGATGGTCATCGCGGAGAGGTCAGCGTTGCCGTAGAGCTTGTTCCACTGCGGCCCGGCCAGTTCCGACCGCGACGGCGTTATCAGCCGGGTCCTCCAGTCGCCACGGTGCGCCGATTCTTCCCTGCGCTCGGCGAGGTAGACGCCCGCGAAGCTGCCCGTTTCGCCGATCGAGGTGCCGCCGGCGATGCTGTAGATAGCACGGTTGCCGTCCGCGGACGAGACGAACTGGAAGGACACCGGGTTGCCGTTGGTGTCGGGCATGTTGACCTGCTCATAGGCGCGATCCGATTCGGGCGGGCCCGGGAAGCGGCCGTGAGAGGGGGGCGCGTCCGACACCCGCGTGGTCACCGTCATGTCTTCGCCATAGGCGGGAACGCCGGCGGCGTTTTCGGCGACGATCCGGTAATGGTAGGTCTCGTTCGCCTGAAGCCCGGCGACGGTTTGCGCGACCCACTTGAACGTGACGCCAGAGCCGGCCCCCTGCGCTTCGCTCAGGCTGGCAGGGATTGGAGTCGCAGGGTCCCGCGGTCCCGTATTCGAAGCGATAGGCGGCGGTCGAACCGTTGGGGTCGACGCGGCCCTCCAGACGCGCGGTGGTCGCCGACCTGACCGGCGAGCCGGTGGTCTCGACCAGCGGCTTCTCGGCAGAGGTGGTGAAGCTGAGCGGAGCGGTAACGACCTGCTCGCCGACCTTGCGTCCCGCCACGACCCTCACTTCATAGGTGGTGCTCGGTTCGAGGCCAAACGGCTGGGGATCGAGCGTAGCTTCCACCGATTGCGGCGTTTCCTGGTGCCCCACCGCAACGCCGGCCCCGGACGCCCAGTGTCCGCCACCGTCGCTGGAGTATTCGAGGTGGATGCTGGTGTCTGGCGGGCCGTTCGGGTCGACGGTCGCGTGGGCGGTGACCGTATGGGCGGTGATGTCGGAGAGCGAGTCAAGCGACGCGGTCGGCGGAGGTCCTGCTTCGCCGAGGACGTAGACGCCCTGGCTCGCGCCAGAGACCACGTCTTCCCGCCCGGCGACATCGAGGCGACCGACGGTCTCATCCGCGGCGAGAGCATTCGCGATGATGGGATTTTCGCGTTCATCGTCGGCGGAACCAGGCGGGGCCGAGAGGCCCGGCGCGTTCAGCGGGCCGAACTGTTGAATAGTACGTCGGCCGGACACTGTGTAAAGGGTGTCAGCGTCGGGACCGCCGCCGTCCGAGTCTGGGTCGACCGCAAGCGCTTCGGGTCGCCCGGTGAGAGGTCCATATTCACCTTCCACTTCAGTCGACACCGTAACGCTCCCACCGCTGAGCGGTATGGTCCCGTTTGAGACGGTCAGCTGTTCGACGTTCGTGTGACTGAAAACGCCGGTGAATGTGACAATGTAGTGATATTCGAAGCCGGTACTTGGCTGGCCAAGCCGTACGGTTCCGACCGTCACGTTCCCGGGGCCGATCGCCGATTGCGCTTCCAGTGCGCTTTGCACGGCCTGTCTCATCGCTTCGCTGCTTTCAGTTATGGCGATGTCTTCGGTCGTTTCGCCGCCAAAAGTAAGCCGGAATTGCCCGCCCGTGGCGGTTACCGCCAGAGATTGCTGCTCGTCTGTCGGAGTGGCGAGGGGGGGGAGGAACCCGATCCCGCCGCCGTGGGCGTTCTCGGCGTCGTAGCGCTCCACTCCATGCCTATTCGATACGTACACGATGCCGCGCGAGTCGACCGCAATCGACCGCGGGTAATGTTGTTCCGGGAACTTTTCCGGCCCGAAGGAGCCGGGAGAGCTACCGTCGAGGCTGTACGTGTTGATGCGGTGATTGCCGGTGTCGGCCAGAAAGACCGTGCCTGCGCTCGGGTTACCGTCAGGCTGGCTCACCGCGATACCTTCGCCTACGAAGTCGCCTTTACTGGTCCCCTGGCCGATCTGGCCGATACCGGAACCCGGCAGGCCGGCCTTGCAGACATCGATGCCCGCCTTGCAGACCTCGTATCCCGTGCCGTTGTCGTCCGGTCCAGTCTCGACCACGTCCCAACCGAAGGAACGCAGGAACTCGCCCGTGGCCGTGTAGACGTTGACGCGGAAGTTATCCGGGGTGCGCCGAGAGCTGGCATCGACGACGTAGACGTCTCCCGTATCCTGATCGACCGCGATCGCTCCCGGTTTGCTCAGCGCACCGTCGCCCGTGAGGGTTCCGTTGCCGCCCTCGCCGATGGCCGCGCCGCAGTTTTCGGCGACCGTGCACACTTCGTAATCGGTGCCACCGGATTCCACCCCGGCGCCCCAGGCGCTGACGAAGCGGTAGGTGTCGTCGGCGGGGTCCGTGGTGCCCTTGTCCTCTCGTTCGAACCGCTCGACGCGATTTCCTCTTTGACTCACGACGTCGAAGCTGCCCCCGTCGGTGACGTAGGTGGTGCCGACCGGAACTCCACCGGCGCCAGTGTTGTTGATGGCCACGCCGGCGGCCTCGGTGAACTGACCGCCTTCGGTCCCCGTCCCACCGAAGAAATCGACCGGCTGGAGGGCCGCGCTGGCAGGCGAAGCGCAAGCGAAGAGGAAGAGCACCACGGTGATGGGGACTCCGGCGCCCAGCCGAGCGACCGAGTCTTTCTTGGACCGTCTTGTTGCCCTCAACCTCATCTGCACGTCAACCTCCTAGATGGCTCAATGTGCTCGGATCGGACGGCGGTGCCTCACCCGGCTCAGCGGCGATACTGGCCGGGTGAGGCCTGCGCCATGCATGGTTCGGCTAGCGAGCTACTAGCCTGTTACCGCCCACGTTCCCCCGTCGACGTGTTCTGCTTCTGCAGAGTTTTCGCTCAGAATGAGGGCGCCGCTGACTCCGGCTCCCAAAGATTCCAGTCCCGTGGCATCGTAAGGAACAACTGTTCCCAGCGTCTCTCCACTGAATCCACGTCCCACGAAGACGCAGAGATAGCCGGAGTCGGCCTCGGGATGGGATGGACCGGACGGCGGTTCGACGCCGTCGTCGCATTCCGCCGGCGGCGTAGCGTTGTGATCGACGATGACCGAGTGTGCATAGTCGACACGTGTGGCCAGGGGGATCGGAAAGGAGATCGGGGTAAGTGCTTCTTCTTCGAATTTCACTAGCCACGTACCGGTCTCGGTCGAGTTTGTCGGAAGTGTCCCGCCCGCAGTCCAGGGGGACCCGGAATCGCCTTTGGCGCCTTCGGCCCCGTTGCAGACGTAGTTGACCCCACTGGCGGAAGTCAGCTTCACGCCTTCCTCTTCCCCGCATTCTTCGAAGGGCAGGACGGCCTCGGTGGTGACGCTCTGGCCGTTCGACCCATTCGAACCGTTCGAGCCGTTCGAGCCGCTATCGCCCTTGTCCCCCTTGGCGCCCTGGGGGCCTGCCGGGCCGGCGGGGCCCGCCGGGCCTTCGGCGCCCGGTGCGCCCTTGGGGCCGCGCGGGCCGCGCTTGGCCTTCGCCTTCTTCTTCTTGTGGTGCTTGCGCTTGGAAGCTTCTGCGGTCTGTGAGCCGCCTCCGTCGTTGGAGGCGGCGTAGGCGCCGCCCAGCATCGCGAAGACGAGTGCGACAACCGAGATGACTCCGGGAATGCCGAAGCGGTTGCGTAGTGGCGAGAGCATCGAAATCTCTTCTCCTTGTCCCGTGAGCCCCTCTGCCGGCCGCTTCCCATCGCGGCCCTCCCAGAGGCTCGGTTTCTCTTTTGTCCCTGCTGCTGAGTGCTGCTATCCCTGATCAACCGAGGAATACGGATATCCGTGTTTCTCGATTCGCCAAGCAGAGTAGACGATGACGTTTCTGGTTGTCAAGGACAAATTTGTTTCTCGACACCGATTCGTGTGCCATCGCGCATCGCGCCGGCGTTTGAGGGAGGGAAAGCCTTTACGCTTTGGCCATGACCGCGACGCAATTCGAAGGCCTGCCCGGCGCCGAGATCGTTCTGCCGGGCCTGCGCGACCTGGAAGCTGGGCTTCGAAGCGTCAACGCCAGCGCCGTCCAGTGCGCCGCGCCGCGCCTGCGGAGCCTCGGCCTGCCGGCGCCGAGCGCCGCCGGGGAGCCGGCCGCGCACGCGCTGTACGCGCAGCTCAGCGACGAGCTCGGCGACCGTGCCCACTCCCGCTACAACGCGATACTCGCGCGCGTCGCGAGCTTCGCCCACGCCGCCGAACGTGCGCGCGCCCGCTGACGCGGAGCAGATCAGGCGCCTCGCCCGCGAGCTGGGGCGGGCGGCGCCGGCCGGCACGCGCATGTACCTGACCGGCGGCGCGACGGCCGTGCTCGAGGGGTGGCGCGAGTCGACCGTCGACCTGCGCGCCGCGGTCGAGTCGCTGGTCGCGAAGGGCTGACCGGCATCGGGCATAGCCTGCGGGCGCGATGCGGGTACTGGTCGTCACCAACTTCACGCCGGACGCCGGCGCGCCCCAGCGCGGACAGTGGGTGCGGGACCAGGTCGAGGCGATGCGGGGAATGGGCGCTGAGATCGAGGTCTTCGAGTTCCCCCGCGGGCGGCGCGAGTACCGGCCGGCGACGCGACGCCTGCGGGCGCTGCTGCGGCGCCAGCGCTTCGACCTCGTCCACGCTCACTACGGGCTGGCGGGGTGGGTGGCGCGGCGGGCCGGCGCGCGACCGCTGCTCGTCACCTACCACGGCACGGACGTGCGCCACTGGCTGGTCGGGCCGCTATCGCGGCGGCTCGCCTGGCGGGCGGACCTCGTCGCCGGCGTCTCGCGGGCGCTGTTCGCCCCAGAGGCCGGCCGGCCCGGCGTCCCCCCCGTCCCCGGCGCCGCCGTCCTGCCGTGCGGCCCCGACCTGACCCGGTTCAACCCTCTACCTAAGGCTGAGGCTCGGACTCGGCTCGGCCTCGACCCCGACGGCCGCTACCTCCTCTTCCCCGCCAACCCGGCCCGGCCCGAGAAGCGCCACGATCGCGCCGCCGCGCTGGCCGCCGCCTGCGACGCCCAGCTGCTCAGCGGCGGCGCGATCGAGCCGGCCGCGATGCCGCTCTGGCTCAACGCCGCCAGCGCCGTCCTCGTCACCTCCGAGTACGAGGGCTTCGGCATGGTCGCGGTCGAGGCGCTCGCCTGCGACGTCCCCGTCCTCTCCACCCCGGTCGGCATCGCCCCCTACGCCCTGCGCGGCATCGCGGGCTGCCTCTGCGCCCGCTTCGACCTCGACCCCTGGGCCGCCGCCGCCCGCCCCCACCTCGACGCCCCCGACCCCCGCGTTGCCGGCGCCGCCCGCGCCGCCACCCTCTCCGCCCAGCGCATGGCCGAGCGCACCCTGGTCGCCTACCGGTCGCTGCTCGGCGGCGACCGGGGTGAGATGCAGCGGTAGCTACTCGTCGAGCCCCGGGATCGGCTCGATCGGCAGCTTTCCGTGCAGCTTCTCGAGCTCATCGAGGTCATCTCGGTCTCGGTCCCTGGCAGCGAGTCGCTTGAACCCGACAACGCTGGGCAGGGCTGCGATCCGAATTTTCTGGCCACGCAAGTCGGTCCAGACAGCGCGCTTGAACACCGTCTCGAAGTCCAGCGGTGCCAAACCGCCGCGCATCACGTCGACGATGCCGTGGCGAGAGGCGATCCGCAGGTGTTCCGCCCCGTTCACGTCATCCGCGGTGAGGACCTTGTCGTCGCTGAACCTTCGCGCCTCGGACAACTCGAGAAAGCGCAGCACCGCCGCGTCGGCCTCGGCACCATCGGGCACGAGCAGGTCGGAGTCCTTTGTCGCGCGGACGTGGCCGTGGAAGATGACGCTGAAGCCGCCGATTACGACGTACGGCAGCTCCGCACGGTCGGCGTCGGCGACTACGCCTGCGAGATCAGGACCAGTAGGCGCGCTCTGGGACATGGCCTGCCTTGATCGAGGAGGCAAGCAGCGAAACCGCCTGCTCGGAGAGCCGCTGACCCTGCTCCAGCCTTTGCGCCGGACTGAGCGCCAGGTTGGAGGCGCGGAGCTGCTCCGCCTCTTCGCGATTTATCCGCGCCCACTCCTCCTCGTTGCCGGGGGCTAGAAGCGGGCCTTTGCGGACTTTGGTGGCCACAGGGGAATTGTACGCCCCTCGCCCGCGTCGCGTAATAGATTGATTGCGGTGAGCGACGAATCGACCAAGCCTGCGGGCGAGGATCTGGGCGCCCAGGTCGAGCTGGCCAAGAAGCGGCTGGAGGAGGCCGCGGCGGCGGCCAGCGAGGCCGAGAAGCGGGTCGCGGAGGAGATCGAGCGGCTCGAGGGCGACCTCGAGCAGGAGCGGGCGCGGGCCTCGGAGGCGCTGGAGGAGTTGCGCCTCGCCCACGCCGAGGAGCTGAAGCGCGAGCGCGAGGCGAAGGAGCGGGTGGTCGCCGAGGCCGAGGGACGGCTGGCCGAGATCGAGGCCCAGACCGCAGCGGCCGAGCAGCGGATCGAGGCGGCGGAGAAGCGCGCGGCCGAGGCCGAGGGCGCGGTCGCCGACGAGCGGGCGAAGGCGCGCGAGGCGGCCGCCGCCTGGCTGCGCGGGCAGGTCGAGGAGATCCGGCGAGAGGCGCGGCGATAGCGCCCAGCGCCGAGTACGACGTCGCCGTCGTCGGCGGCGGCGCCGCCGGGCTCTGGACTGCGCTGCGCGCGGCCGAGGCCGGCGGGCGGGTCTGCGTGGTCTCGCGCACGCCGCTCTCCCAGAGCGCCAGCTACTGGGCGCAGGGCGGCCTCGCCGCGGCACTCGAGCCCGGCGACTCGCCGGCCCAGCACGCCGCCGACACGATCGCCGCCGGCCGCGGCCTCTGCCGCCCCTCGGCGGTGCAGGCGCTGGTCGAGGAGGCGCCGGCCGCGGTACGCGAGCTGCGCGAGCGCGGCGTCGAGTTCGACTTAGACGCCGACGGCGAGCTGGCGCTCGGCCTCGAGGGCGGGCACACCCGCCGCCGCATCGTCCACGCCGGCGGCAGCGCCACCGGGCACGAGATCACCGCCAAGCTGGCGGCGATGGTCGCCGCCGAGGCGCGGATCGAGGTCCGCGAGCGGGCCTCGATGACGGCGCTGTGGAGCGACGGCGAGCGCTGCCACGGGGTGCTGCTCGACGGCGGCCGGCTGGCGGCGGCGGCGACCGTGCTGGCGACCGGGGGCGCGGCGGCGCTCTGGCGGCGGACCAGCAACCCGCGCGGGGCGATCGGCGCCGGCCCGGCGATGGCCGCCGCCGCGGGCGCCGAGCTCGCCGACCTCGAGTTCTGCCAGTTCCACCCGACCGCCCTGCACCTGCCGGGGAGCCGGCTCGACGGCGCCCTGATCACCGAGGCGGTGCGCGGCGAGGGCGCGACCCTGCTCGACACCGGCGGCCGCCGCTTCACCGACGAGCTCGCCCCGCGCGACGCGGTCACCGCCGCGATCCTCGACCGGCTGGCCGCCGACGGCGCCGACTCGGTCGGGCTCGACCTGCGCGAGGTCGACCCTTCGCGCTTCCCCAACGTCTTCGACACCCTGGCCGAAGCCGGGGTCGATCCCCAGCGCGAGCCGGTGCGCGTCTCCCCCGCCGCCCACTACACGATGGGCGGCGTCGCGGTCGACCTCGACGGCCGCTCCTCGCTGCCGGGCCTCTACGCGGTCGGCGAGTGCTCCTGCACCGGCCTGCACGGCGCCAACCGGCTCGCCTCCAACTCGCTCAGCGAGTGCTTCGTCTTCGGCTCGCGGGCGGGGGCGGCGGCGCTCGGGGAGACCGCGGCACCCGACCCGCCCGCGCCGGGCGGCTGGCGCTTCGAGCCGCCCACCGAGGCGACCCGCGACCGGGTCTGGGACCTGGCCGGCCCCCTGCGCCGCCCCGAGCAGCTGCGCGAGCTGCTCGACGACCCCTATCCGCTCGCCGCCGCGATCGCCGCCTGCGCGCTCGAGCGCCGCGAGTCCCGCGGCGGCCACCTGCGCGCCGACCTCCCCCACGCCGACCCGGCCCTCGACGCCGTCCACATCGTCCGCACCGCCGACGGCGAGATCCGCCGCGAACGCTGGACCTGATCGCTGACTTCGTGCTTCGGTACGCAATGTCGTCCCAAACCACGAACTCACCCGGTAGGGGGTAGCGTCGCCGGCATGCTGCTCGGGGTTGACGTCGGCGGGACATTCACCGATGCGGTGCTGGTCGACGGGGAGCTGGTCTACACGGCGAAGCTGCCGACCACGCCGGAGGACCAGTCGCTCGCCGTGATCGCCGCGGTCGAGGAGGTGCTGGGCCGCGCCGGGGGCGGCGCCGGGGAGGTCGAGGCCTTCGCCCACGGGATGACGGTCGGCACCAACGCCCTGCTCGAGGAACGCGGGGCGCGCACGGCGCTGGTCGCCACCCGCGGCTTCGGCGACCTGCTCGAGATCGCCCGCCAGGACCGACCCGAGCTGTACCGGCTCTGCGCGCCGAAGCCCGCCCCGCTGGTCGGGGACGGGATGCGCTTCGAGGCCGCCGAGCGCACCGGCCCCGACGGCGTGATCGAGCCGCTGGCGGAGGGCGAGCCGGAGCGCCTCGCCGGCCTGCTGCGCGAGAGCGGCGCCGAGGCGGTCGCGCTCTGCCTGCTCTTCGCCTACGTCGACCCCACCCACGAGCGGCGCATCGCCGAGCACCTGCGCCGCGCCCTGCCCGGCGTCCACGTCTCCGCCTCGCACGAGGTGCTGCCCCGCTTCCGCGAGTACGAGCGCTGCTCGACCACCGTGATCGACGCCTACCTCTCCCCCCTGCTCGGCCGCTACCTCGGCCGGCTCGGCGAGGCGGCCGCGGCGGCCGGCCTGCCGCGGCCGCTGGTCATGCAGTCCTCGGGCGGCGTCGCCGCCGCGTCCGAGGCGGCGAGCGCCGGCGCCTGGAGCGTCCTCTCCGGCCCGGCCGGCGGCGCGGTCGGCGCCGGCCTGCTCGCCCGCGTCAGCGGCAACGGCAACGCGCTCGGGCTCGACATGGGCGGCACCTCCTGCGACGTCTGCGTGGTCGAGGACGGCGCCGTGCGGCGCACCGACTCGCGCCAGATCGACGGCCGCACGATCCAGCTGCCGATGGTCGACGTGCACACGGTCGGCGCCGGCGGCGGCTCGATCGGCTGGCGCGACGCCGGCGGCGCCCTGCGGGTCGGGCCGCGCTCGGCGGGCGCCGACCCCGGTCCCGCCTGCTACGGCCGCGGCGGCCGCGAGCCGACCGTCACCGACGCCAACCTGCTGCTCGGCCGGCTCGACCCGGACTCGCGGCTGGCGGGCGGCGTGGCGCTGGACGTCGGCGCCGCGCGCACCGCCGTCGCCGCCCTCGCCGCCGAGCTGGGAATCGACGCCCTCGACGCCGCCGAGGGCATCGTCCGCGTCGCCAACCAGGAGATGGTGCGGGCGCTGCGCGTGGTCACGGTCGAGCGCGGCGTCGACCCGCGCGGCTTCGCCCTGCTGCCCTTCGGCGGCGCCGGGCCGATGCACGCGGCGGCGATCGCCGCCGAGCTGGGGATCGAGCGCGTCCTCTGCCCGCGGGCCGGCGGCGTGCTCTCCGCGCTCGGCCTCTGCGCCTCGGACCGGCGCCGCGACACGACCCGCACCGTGATGCTCGGCGGCGAGGACTTCAGCGCCGAGCGCGTCGCGCGCGAGGTCGAGGAGCTGATCGCCGCGCTCGGGCAGGACGGCGGCGAGGCCGAGCCCGAGGTCGTCTACGAGCTGCGCTACGCCGGCCAGGCCTTCGAGCTGCCCGTCCCCGGCTCGACCCGTCCCGACCCCGCCGACCTCGCCGAGCGCTTCGCCGCCGCTCACGAGGAGCGCTACGGCCACCGCGACCCCGAGGGCGAGGTCGTCCTCGTCCACATCCGCCTCGCCCTCGTCGCCCCCGGTCCCCGGCCCCAGCCGCGCGCCGCCGCGGGTGGGCGATCTCGAAGAGCGCCGCCGCCCCGTCCGCTTCGACGGCGAGTGGCTCGAGGCCCGCGTCCTGCACGGCGAGCCGCCCGCCGGCCTCGGCGCCGAGGGCCCGGCCGTCTTCGAGCTGCCCGAGGCCACCCTCGTCCTCCCGCCCGGCTGGCGCGCCGAGGTCGACGAGCCCGGCACGATCCGCGCCGTGGCCGTGCAATGACAGGGTGCAACGCGCTTCGGCGCCCCCAGAGCCGAAAGACGTTGCACCCGCGGGGGTTGGCGTGGACCCGGTGACACTGCAGGTGATGGTCGGCGGGCTGCGGGCCGCATGCGACGAGATGGGCGCGGCGCTGATCCGCTCCGCCTACTCGGCCAACATCAAGGAGCGCCACGACTGCTCGACCGCGCTCTTCGACGCCGCCGGCGAGCTGGTGATGCAGGCCGAGCACATCCCCGTCCACCTCGGCTCGATGCCCGACGCGGTCGCCGCCGTGCTCGACCGCGAGCAGCGCCCGGGCCAGGGCTGGATCCTCAACGACCCCTACCGCGGCGGCACCCACCTGCCCGACATCACCCTGATCTCGCCCGTCTTCGCCGCCGGCGAGCTGCTCGGCTTCGCCGCCTGCCGCGCCCACCACGCCGACGTCGGCGGCGAGACCCCGGGCAGCATGCCGGCGGGGTCGACCCGGCTCGAGCAGGAGGGCGTGGTGATCCCGCCCACCGTCGCCGACCCCGAGACCCTGCGCGGGCTCGCCGCGCAGATGCGCTTCCCGGCCCAGCGCCTCGCCGACCTGCGCGCCCAGGAGGCCGCCAACCGGATCGGCGCCCTGCGCCTCGACGAGCTGGTCGAGCGCCACGGCGTCGCCGAGCTGCGCGCCGGCATGGCCGAGATCCTCGCCTACGCCGAGCGCCGCACCCGCGCCGCCCTCTCCCGGCTCCCCGACGGCACCTACAGCGCCGAGGACGTGCTCGAGAGCCCCGGCGGCGGGCGACATCGCCCTGCGGGTCGCGGCGACGGTCGCTGGCGACCGGCTGACGCTCGACTTCGCCGGCACCGACCCGCAGGTCGAGGGCAACCTCAACTGCCCGCTCTCGGTGACCAAGTCGGCGGCCTTCTTCGCCGTCCGCGTCCTGACCGACCCCGACGCGCCGCCCTGCGCCGGCGCCTACCGGCCGATCGAGGTCGTGGCACCCGAGGGGTGCCTGCTCGACGCCCGGCCGCCGGCCGCCGTCGCCGCCGGCAACGTCGAGACCTCGAGCCGGGTCGCCGACCTCGTGATCGCCGCGCTCGGCGGCGCCCGGCCCGTCCCCGCGCAGGGGCAGGGGACGATGAACAACCTGACCCTCTCCGGCGCCGGCTTCACCTACTACGAGACGCTCGGCGGCGGCCAGGGCGCCTGCCCCGACGCACCCGGGCCGAGCGCGATCCACGTCGCGATGTCGAACACGCTCAACACCCCGGTCGAGGCGCTGGAGACCGAGTTCCCGCTGCGGGTCCGGGAGCTGTCGCTGCGCCGCGGCAGCGGCGGCGCCGGCGCCCGGCGCGGGGGGCGACGGCCTGGTCCGCGAGATCGAAGCGCTGCAGCCGCTGCGCTACACGCCTGATCTCCGAGCGCCGCCGCCACGCCCCTCGCGGCCGCGAGGGCGGCGCCGACGGCGCCCCGGGCCGCAACCTGCTCGACGGCGCCCCGCTGCCCGGCAAGGCCGAGGGCGAGCTGGCGCCGGGGGACCGCATCCGGCTCGAAACCCCGGGCGGCGGCGGCCACGGCAGACAGTGACGTCCATCACATATTTGGCGTTCGGGCCAACCTGGTCTAGAATGCCGAATTCGGGCGGGCTTCTCATCCTGGAACGGGGTCCGAGGCGTCCCCTACCAGTCAAGTTTCAACCCACCTACTTCTAGGTACGACTTCAAATGCCGATCGCTTTCAAGGAATGGGCCGTGACGGTCCGTGCGCTCGCCGAGGGCGAGCAGCTGCTGACCCTGCGCAAGGGCGGGATCCGCGAGGAGAACAAGCACTTCGAGCTCGACCACGAGCAGTTCTTCCTCTACCCGACCTTCGACCACCAGCGCAACAACCTGGTGCGCGAGTCCCACCACCCCGAGCTGGGGCGGGCGCTCGAGGAGGGCGTCTGGGGCGAAGAGGAACCGCCGGCCAAGGCGCTGCTGCAGGACGGCGGCATCCCCCAGCCCGAGCGAGTGCGGCTGCGCGCCTGGGCCGAGGTGACCGACCACATCACGATCACCGACCCGCGCGTCGTCGACGGCCTCTCGCCGTACTACGTGTGGACGCCGGACTACGCCGAGAAGCGGCTCAACTGGAAGCGGCGCCACCCGCTGCACATCCTGCTGCTCAGGGTCCACCGCATCCCGCGCCCGGTCACGGTCAAGGTGCGCGAGGAGTACCACGGCTGCCGCTCCTGGGTCGAGGTCGACCGCGAACTGCCCTTCGAGGGCACGCCGGTGATGGCCGACGAGGAGTTCGACCGCGCCCGCGGCGAGATCCTCGAGGTCTGCGGCGCCGCCGAGCCGGTACTCGCCTGAGCGAGCAGTAGTCTCGGCCCGTGCCCTGGGTGGAGACTCAATCGCTGAGCTTCACCGCCCGCCACGACAGCGGCGACACCGCCTTCGCCGAGCGCACCCTCGACCGCATGGAGGAACTGCGGCTGCGCCTCGAGGACCGCTTCGAGCGCGTCCCGGGCGAGATCGTCGTCGTCGTCCACACCCACCCGACGCTGCTCTCCCTCGCCCACCCTTTCCTGCCCGCGGCGCGCTGGTCGGCGGCGCCGGCCGGGCGCCGCTACCTCGCCGGCTGGCCGATGGCGACCGAGCTGCACGTGCTCAACGACCCGCACATGGAGCGCCGCGCCGCCGGCGAGGACTCGCGCGAGGCGCTGCGCGGCACCGCCGAGCGCCTCTACGCGCAGCTGGTGGTCGCCGCCAACAACCCCGAGCTGCCGCCCTCCTGGACGCCGCGCCGCTTCGCCCGCTACCTGCGCTGGGCCTGGCTGGTCGAGGGCGGCGCCCAGTACTTCGCCCGCCAGGTCGGCCTCTACCGCGCCGCGGTGATCCGCCGCCTGCGCGAGAGCGCCCGCCCCGCCTTCCCGCCCTCGCGCCGCGACGCGGTGATCCTCGGCGGCACCCTCTTCGACCTGCTCGAGACCGAGCGCGGCCCGGAGGCCTGCGAGCGCCTGGCGCTGGAGCTGCGCCCCGGCGGCGCCCTGCCGACCCTGGAAGCGGCCTTCGAGGCCCGCGCCGGGGAGGTCGAGGACGCCTGGCGCGCCTCGCTGCGCGAGATCGCTCGCCCCGGCCCGGCCTGACCCGCTCGATGAAGGATTGTGCGCGCCATACGCGCACAAACGCTCAGTCGGTGCCCGGCGTGCCCTCGAGCACTTCGCGCGCTTCCTCCGCGGCCGCCTCGGGGACGAGGATCTGGCGCGGGCCGGCGGCGAGGAACTCCGGGTTGTCGACGGTGCGCTGGACCATGCTCGGGATGCCGTGCTCGCCGAGCAGGTCCTGGATCATCTCGGCCTCCATCTGGTTCAGCGCGTAGGCGACCTTGACCGGGCGGCCGCCGCCCTCGCTACTCGACGGCGAGCTCGGCATCGGCGATCTTCAGGTCTTTGAGCCAGTAGCCCTTGACGTCGGGCGCCTCGGGGTCTTCGAGCGAGACGATCAGGTAGATCGCGTCGGGCCAGTTGACCGCCTGGTTGACGTCGGTCTGCGACGGATAGGCGGCGCTCTTGGTGTGCGAGTGGTAGATCGCCAGCAGCTCATCGCCCCCCGCCTCGATCCGCTTCAGCGCGTCGAACTGCCCCTGCGGGTCCATCTCGAAGCGCAGCGGGCTGGCCGCCGAGTTGACCACCGGGATCACCGAGGTCGCCTCCCCCTCGCGCCCCCCCACCATCCCGCAGCACTCGTTGGGCAGGTCGGCCCGCGCGTGCGCGACCATCTCGTCGACCAGGCTCTGCGCGATCCGCATCGTGCAGCGAGGCTAGCGGAGCGGAGCGGGTGTCGCGCCCACCGCCTGCCGCAGCGCCTCCCAGGCCGGCTTCGCCGCGCCCGAGCCGTCGAACAGCCCGCCGTACTGGCAGAAGACGCAGTGCGGGTCGGCGGCGGGGGCGTCGCGCCAGGTGAACCAGTCGAGGCCGGCGATGCGCCAGCGGCGCCGGTTGCGCAGGACCAGGCGGACGACCCGGCGCAGGAAGGCGGCCTGGCCCTCGGGGCCCTTGTCGAAGGGGTTGGGGAAGGCGCCGCCGGAGGCGACGCCGAGCTCGGTCAGCTGCAGGGGTGTGCGGCGGTCGCCGGCGCGCGCCATCTCGGCGCGGACGAAGCGAATCTGCAGCTTCACCCAGCCGACCTTCGGCGAGTAGGGGTGCAGGGCGACGACGTCGAAGTCGCGGCGCACCCCGGGCACCCGGTACAGCCGGCGCAGGAAGGCCCAGGGCGTGATCCCCGCCTCGACCGGGGCGACGCCGGCGGCGACGATCGTCGCGCCGGGATCGGCGTGGCGGATCGCCCGCGCCGAGGCACGCAGCAGGCGGGCGTAGCCGCGCGGCGAGGGTCGCGGCCGCCAGAAGAGCAGGAAGTTCGGCTCGTTCCAGATCTGCCAGCGGCGGATCGGTGCGCGCCTGGCGCGGCCGCGCCAGAACCCGCCGCCGGGGCCGTAGCGGCGCACGAGCCGGCCCAGGAAGCGCGTCCAGGCGCGGCGGCCGGCGCCCGCGAGCGGCGGCCGCGCCTCGCCGCCGGTCGCCCAGGCCGGCGAGCCGTAGACGAAGGGCAGGACGCGGATGCCGCGCTCGGCCGCGGCGCCGACGGTGGCGTCGAGGGCGGCGAAGTCGTAGCGCCCGGGCCGCGGCTCGACCGCGTACCAGTAGACCGGGATCCGCAGCGTGCCGACGACGCCGCGCATACGGTCGAAGTCGGGAGCGGCGAGCGCGCCCTGCGGGACGATGCCGAAGAAGGCGCGCGGCACGCCCCGCGCGGATGCGGGCGCCGGGGCGAGCGCCAGCGCGCAGAGCAGGCCGGCCAGCCCCAGCGCCGCGCGCCGCGCCGCCACCGCTACCGCCCGATGCGGTTGCGGCCCGGCCCGCCGCCGATCCGGTCCCTGCCCCCGCCGCCGAGCAGGCGGTCGTTGCCCCGCCCGCCGCAGATCAGGTCGTTGCCGCCGCGGCCGAGGACCAGGTCGTTGCCGGCGAGGGCGGCGATCACGTCGCGGTGCCGGGTGCCGACCAGCCTCTCGCCGTGGCGGGTGCCGACGATCGTCGCCCGGTGGCCGAAGCAGCGGGCGCGACTGCTGCCGCCGATGAAGCGGACGAGGAGGCTGCGCGGCGCGGCGCAGATGCGGCTGCAGGAGCCGACGCGGCCGAGCACGACGATCCTGCGGCCGTCCTGCAGGCCGGCGCCGACCACCGAGATCGGCCCGAGGGAGGCGAGGTGGACGAGCGAACCGCCGCCGAAGGTCCGGTCGCGCCGGCCGTTGGCGAGCAGGCGCGCCAGGGTCAGGCTGCGCGCCCTGACCCGGTGCTTCGAACGCGCCGGTGAGATACCGACGACAAGCAGCCGCCCGGCCCGGTCGACCATCGCGTCGACCGCCCTGAGCCGGCTGCGCTTCATGTAGACGACGCCGCGACGCCCGTACCTGCGGTTCAGCCTGCCGTTGGGCTTGAGCCTGAGGACGAAGGCGTCGCCGCGCCTCAGGCCGAGGCCGACGACGTAGATCGCGCCGTTGGGCAGGACGACGACCGCGCCGACCCCGGCGCCGCGGCTGACGTCGTCGACGAAGACCTGGCCGTTGCGGCCGAAGACCGAGCTCGGCCTGCCGGCCGGGTCGAGGGCGCTGACGTGCACCGCGTTGCCGACCGAGCCGCAGCAGCGCGGCCCGGCGATCGCCACGCCCCCGGCGCGGGTGACGCCGAAGCCGCCGAAGCCCGAGCCGAGCGTGGTGACGAAGGGGGCGCCGCCGTTGAAGCTCGGGTCGGGGGCGCCCTGCGCGGTGAAGCGGGCGACGAACACGGCGTCGCCGCCGTAGCCGCTGCGCGGCTCGGCGGCGACCACGACCCGCCCGTCGGAGCCGACCGCGACGCTGGCCCGGTCGACCGGCACGCCGAGGTCGAAGCGGGCGATCCCGGCGGCGCCGAAGCCGGAGTCGCGGCTGCCGTCCGGGTTCAGCCGGGCGAGCGCGAGGTCGCCGTCCGGGGTCGCAGCGGCGACCACCGGCTTGCCGTCGGAGCCGACCGCGATCGAGGAGTCGTCACCTTCGAGGTCGCCCTCGATCGGCAGGAAGACGCCACCGCCCGAGCGCCCACCGGGGCGGAGCCGGTCGACGAGGCGCTCGTTCGTGCAGGGAGCGCCGGCGGGGCAGCGCCGAGCCGTGCGCAGGACGTAGATCTCCCGGTCCGGGCCGACCGCGACGTCGTTGGGCGTCGCGTACTGCACGGCGGTCGCGTCGAGCGTGGCCACGCCTTCGCGGCCGAAGGAGCGGTCGACGTCGGCCGGCGCGGCGACCGCGGCTGCCGGGACGACGCTGAAAAGACCGAAAACGACACACAGGACCCTCGCCACGCGAACTGACCTCACGGACATCTCCCCCTGCCTCAAATTTGCTTGACCGACACTGTCGGGCGATCAAACACCAAATGGTGCAGGAGTTGCGGTGCCCGGTACGGGCGGGTCTACCACCAGACGGTCGAGTCGAGATTCTCGATCTCGTCGATCGGCCGGGTGTAGACGCCGGAGGAGAGGTACTTCCAGCCGTCGTCGGGGATCAGGAAGACGACGTTGCCGCCGTCGAGCTCGCCGGCGATGCGGGCCGCGATGCGGGCGATCGCGCCGGAGGAGACGCCGGCGAAGATGCCCTCCTCGTCGAGCAGCTTGCGGGTCCAGACGATCGCGTCGCGGTTGGAGACCATGATCTTGCGGTCGAGCAGGGAGATGTCGATGATCGGCGGGATGAAGCCGTCGTCGAGCGAGCGCAGGCCGTGGACCATCTCGCCCTGCATCGGCTCGGCGGCGACCAGGATCGTCTCGGGGTCCTCCTCCTTGAGCCGGCGGCCGTTGCCCATCAGCGTGCCACCGGTGCCGAGCCCGGCGACGAAGGCGGTGACCGTGTCGAGCTCCTCGAGGATCTCGACCGCGGTGCCCTCGTAGTGGGCGCGCGGGTTGGCCTCGTTGCCGTACTGGTAGGGCATGTAGTAGGTCGGGTCCTCGGCCATCTCCAGCGCCACCTCGACCGCGCCGTTGGAGCCCTTGGCGCCCTCGCTGTAGACGATCTCGGCGCCGTACATCTCGAGCAGCTGGGTGCGCTCCTTGGTCACGTTGTCGGGCATCACGACCTTCAGCGGGTAGCCCTTGCGGCTGCAGATCATCGCCAGCGAGATGCCGGTGTTGCCCGAGGTCGGCTCGAGGATCGTCTGCCCCGGCCCGATCAGCCCCTCGGCCTCGGCCGTCTCGATCATCGACTTGGCGACCCGGTCCTTGACCGAGCCGGTCGGGTTGCGCCCCTCGAGCTTGGCGTAGATGCGGACGTCGGGGTTCGGGGTCAGCCGCGGCAACTCGACCAGCGGCGTGTTGCCGATCGACTCGACGACGTTGCCGAAGCGCCCCCCGCAGGGCCGGTTGAGTAGGTCGTCGTAGGCCATTGGTCTCCCGTTACTTCAAAAAGTATAGCCAGGGGTGGGCGCGGCCGGGGGATTTTTACTCAGGAAATTTTCAGCCGCCGGCCATGGCGGGCAGGATGACGACGGTGTCGCTGTCGGAGACCGCCGTGGCGAGCCCGTCCAGCACCCGCACGTCCTCGTCGTTGAGGTAGACGTTGACGTAGCGGTTGAGGTCGCCGTCCTCGCCGAAGAGCTGCTTCTCGGTGCCCGGGTGGGCGGCGGTCAGCGCGCGCAGCACCTCGCCGACGTCGGCGCCGGCGGCCTCGACCTCGGGCTGGCCGCCGGTGTGGGGGCGCAGGACGGGGGGTATGCGAACGGTCGCCATCGCGGCTGCGATCCTAGTCGAGCGGCTGCTCAGCCGGCGCAGAAGGCGTCGTAGTCGGGGAACTTGCCCATCTCGGACTCGGGGACCTCCGCTGCGTTCTCGCCGCAGATCGGGCACTCGGGGTCGCGCCGCACCTTGAGCTCGGTGAACCTCGTGCCGAGCGCCTCGTAGAGCAGCAGGCGACCGACCAGCGGCTCGCCGATGCCGATCACCAGCTTCAGCACCTCGTTGGCCTGCAGGGTGCCCATCGTCCCGGCCATCACGCCGAGCACGCCGTTGGCGGAGCAGCTCGGCGCCAGCTCGGCCGGCGGCGGCGTCGGGTACAGGCAGCGGTAGCAGGGCCCCTCGAAGGGGACGAAGGTCGAGATCTGGCCGTCGAAGGAGAGGATCGAGGCCGAGACGACCGGCTTGCGCAGCCGCACCGAGGCGTCGTTGAGCAGGTAGCGGGTGGGGAAGTTGTCGGCGCCGTCGACGATCACGTCGTAGGGCTCGATGATCTCGAGGATGTTCTCGGCGTTGAGCCGGGTGCGGTGCTCGATCACCTCGACGTCGGGGTTGAGCGCCTCGATCGTCTTGCGCGCCGACTCGGTCTTCGCCGTGCCGATCCGCTCGGTGCTGTGGATCACCTGGCGCTGCAGGTTGGAGGCGTCGACCACGTCGTCGTCGACCAGGCCGAGGGTGCCGATCCCGGCCGCGGCCAGGTAGAGCGCGGTCGGCGCCCCGAGCCCGCCGGCGCCGAGCAGCAGCACCTTGGCGTTCAGCATCCTCAGCTGGCCGTCGACGCCGACCTCGGGCAGCAGCGTGTGGCGCGAGTAGCGGTCGCGCTGCTCGGGAGTCATGCCCTCGGCGGCGAGCACCGGCAGCCCCTGCTCCTGCCAGGCGATGATCCCGCCCGCCATCGAGGCGACGTCGGTGTAGCCCAGCGCCTGCATCTGTGCGGCCGCGGTGTAAGAGCGGTTGCCGCTGCGGCAGTAGACGATCGTGCGCGCCGACTTGTCCGGCGCCGCGGCCTCGATCTCGTCGGCGAGCAGCCCCGGCGGGATCAGCTTGCCGACCGTCGAGGTGGGCCTCCTGGTACTCGTGCGGCTCGCGCGTGTCGATCAGGACGACGCCGCCGCCCTCGATCTCCTGCGCCGCCTCGAACGCCTCGATCTCCTCGACCTGCCGTTTGCGTAGGTGCCATGCGCCTCGGTCGCCATGCCTGAATCAAATCCCCCAAATCCGGATCAACTTTTACTTCAAAAAGTATAGCGACCCGCGCAAGTCCCGAACTGCATCAAATTCCAGCTCCGGCAGAGCTGGAATTTGATGCAGTTCGGAGAGGGAGGGTTCAGCCGAGGCTGGGGCGCATCTGGCGCAGGCGCTTGACCCGCTCCTCGATCGGCGGGTGGGTCGAGAAGAGGCCGGCGATGCCCTTGCTCGAGAAGGGCTTGACGATGTAGAGCGGCTCGGCCGCCTGGTTGACCTGCATCGGCATCGCCGCCGCCCCCTGCTCGAGGCGCAGCAGGGCGCTGGCCAAGCGACTCGGGGTTGCCGCAGATCTCGGCGCCGCCGGCGTCGGCGGCGTACTCGCGCTGGCGCGAGATCGAGAGCTGGATGATCGCTCGCCGCGATCGGCGCCAGCAGCACCAGCGCCAGCGAGGCGACGAGGCCGAGCGGCGAGTCGTCGTCGTCGCCGAACCACATCAGCATGTAGGCGAGGTAGGTGATCGCGGCGCCGATCGCCGAGGCGACCGACTGGATCAGGATGTCGCGGTGCTTGATGTGGGCGAGCTCGTGGGCGAGGACGCCGCGCAGCTCGTCCTCGGAGAGCAGCTTGGTGATGCCGCGGGTGACGGCGACCGCCGCGTGCTTGGGGTTGCGGCCGGTGGCGAAGGCGTTGGGCTGGTCCTGGGGGATCATGTAGAGGCGCGGCATCGGCAGGTCGGCCCGGGTCGTCAGTTCGCGCACCATCTGGTAGAGGCGCGGCGCTTCCGACTCGTCGATCGGCTTGGCGCGGCTCATCTTCAGCGCCAGCTTGTCGCTGAAGAAGTAGGAGCTGAGGTTCATCAGCAGGGCGATGCCGAGGAAGAGGGCGGCGGTGCTGGCGCCGCCGATCAGGGCGCCGATCACGACCAGCAGGCCGGAGAGGGAGGCGAGCAGGATCGTCGTCCGCAGGGTGGCGCCGAAGGTGGACTGCTTGGTCGTCGTCATCGAGGTTCGCTCCTGTCGGTCGGTCGAGGGCATGCTTGCCTCCAGTATTGCCCGCGAACGCCGGGCCGGCCTATAGGTGCCAACCCCTATTCTCGGCCCGGTGAGCGATCCTGGTCATCGTCGCCCTCGCCCTGCTCGCCGCCGCGCTCGCCGCCCGCCTGCTGCGTCCTGCACCGCCGCCAGGCGCCGCTCGAGAAGCTGATCGAGGACATGGAGAAGGTCGACCTGAGCCGCTCGGGGCCGGTGATCCCGAGCTCGATCGACGGCGTCGGCGAGACCGAGGAGGTGGAGCGCCTGGAGCTCGCCTTCCTGCGCATGATGCGCCGGCTCGAGGCCGAGCGCCGCCGCGCCGGCAGCGCCGCGCTCGCCGCCCAGGAGGAGGAGCGGGCGCGGGTCGCCCGCGACCTGCACGACGAGGTCAACCAGTCGCTGACCGGCCTGCTGCTGCGGCTCGAGGCGGCGCGCGAGGCCGCGCCGCCGGAGCTGGAGCCGGAGCTCGCCGAGACCAAGGCGCTCGCCAACCGGGCGATGCGCGAGCTGCTGACCCTGGCGCGCCAGCTGCGCCCGACCGCGCTCGACGACCTCGGCCTGGTGGCGGCGACGGCCGGGCAGGTCGAGCGAGCTGGCGGGCGGCGAGATCGAGGCCGAGGTTCGCCGCCGAGGGCGAGTTCGCCGACCTCGGCGACGACGCCCAGCTGGTCGTCTACCGGGTCGCCCAGGAGGCGCTCGCCAACGCCGCCCGCCACAGCGGCGCCGCCCACGTCCGCGTCGCCCTGCGCCGGGGGCCCGACGACGGCGTCGAGCTGGAGGTCGCCGACGACGGCCGCGGCTTCGCCTTCGAGCAGGCCGAGCGCGGGCTCGGCCTCGGCCGGCATGCGCGAGCGCGCCCTGCTGGTCGGCGGCGAGCTGACGATCGAGTCGCGCCCCGGCGAGGGCACCACGGTCCACCGTCAGGCGTCCCATGGAGGCGTGAGCATGCGCGTCCTGATCGCCGACGACCACGGGATCGTGCGCTCCGGCATCCGGCTGCTGCTCGAGCGCCAGCCCGACATCGAGGTCGTCGCCGAGGCGGCCGACGGGCTGAGGCGCGCGAGCTGGCCGTGCGCGAGCGACCCGACCTGGCGATCCTCGACGTCAAGATGCCGAAGCTGACCGGCCTGCAGGCGACCCGCGAGATCAAGCAGCAGGCACCCGAGGTCGCGGTCCTGATCCTCTCCATGCACGACGACGAGCGCTACCTGTTCGAGGCGCTCAAGGCCGGCGCCTCGGGCTACGTGCTCAAGGCGCAGGCCGACACCGACCTGCTGGCCGCGATCCGCGCCGTCAGCGCGGCGAGCCGTTCCTCACCCCGGCGGCGCAGCGGACGCTGATCCGCGACGTGCTCGAGCGCGGCGCCGGCGGCGAGGAGGAGCTGACCCCGCGCGAGGAGGAGATCGTCAAGCTCGTCGCCGAGGCGCACACGAGCAGGGAGATCGCCGCGCTGCTGCACCTCTCCGAGAAGACGGTCGAGAACCACCGCGCCAACGCGATGCGCAAGCTCGGCATGCGCGACCGGGTCGAGCTGGTCCGCTACGCGATCCGCCGCGGCCTGATCGAGCCGTAGCCCGCGGGACGCCATAACCGACCTCTTCAGTAGGATTTAAGCCGATGTTGTTCTCGACCAAAGCCGAGTACGGCGTCCGCCTGATGGTCGAGCTCGGGCGCCAGCCCGGCTCGATGCCGGTCTCGCTGAGCGCCGTCGCCGAGGCCGAGCGGCTGCCGCTCTCCTACCTCGAGCACCTGGTGGCGAAGCTGCGCAAGGCCGGCCTGGTCACCTCGACCCGGGGCGCCCACGGCGGCTACCGCCTGGCGCTGCCGGCCGAGCAGATCACGATGGACGCCGTGGTCGAGGCGCTGGAAGGGCAGATCGCGCCGATGGAGTGCTTCCACGAGACTCCCGAGGGCAAAGTGCTCTGCTCGCACGAGGACGACGGCGACCGCGCCTGCGCGACGAAGCTGCTCTGGACGCGGGTGCAGGGCGGCGTGACCAAGGCCCTCTCGGGGACGACGCTGGCCGAGCTGGTCGAGTTCTCCGGCGGCAGCGCCGCCGAGCGCCCGGCCGCGGTCGGCAGCGCCGCCTAGCAAACCTCGAAACCAGGAACGGAGCGAAATTGGCTGAGCTGGAGATACGCAACCTGCACGTGAGCGCCGAGGACAAGCAGATCCTCCGCGGCCTCGACCTCGACGTCGAGAAGGGCAAGGTGCACGCGCTGATGGGGCCCAACGGCTCGGGCAAGTCGACCCTGGCCAACGCGATCATGGGCCACCCGGCGCTCGAGGTGACCGAGGGGACGATCACCTTCAAGGGCGAGGACATGACCGAGGCCGACCCCGACGAGCGCTCGCGCGCCGGCCTCTTCATGGCCTTCCAGTACCCGGTCGCGATCCCCGGGGTCTCGGTCAGCAAGTACCTGCGGATGATCGTCAACGCCCAGCGCGAGGCGCGCGGCGAGGACCCGATCAAGATCAAAGACTTCGCCAAGCTCGCCAAAGAGGCGATGGAGCTGGCCAACATCCCCCAGGACTTCTCCAGCCGCTACCTCAACGACGGCTTCTCCGGCGGCGAGAAGAAGCGCATGGAGCTGCTGCAGCTGGCGCTGCTGCGGCCCGAGATCGCGGTCCTCGACGAGACCGACTCGGGCCTCGACATCGACGCCCTGCGGGTGGTCGCCGAAGGGGTCAACCAGTTCGCCGGCCCGGAGATGGGGGTGCTGATCATCACCCACTACCAGCGCATCCTGCACATGGTGAAGCCCGACTTCGTCCACGTCATGTACGAGGGGCGGATCGTCAAGGCAGGGCGGCCCGGAGCTGGTCGAGACAGCTCGAGGAGAAGGGCTACGGCTGGATCCGCGAGGAGGTGGAGGCAGGAGCCTCCGCCTAGCGGACGGACATGGAGCAGACGACCGCCAAGCGCTCCTCCCCCCGTTCCCGATCGAGAAGGTCCGCGCCGCCTTCCCGGCGCTGGCGCGCGAGGTCCACGGCAGGCCGGTCGCCTACCTCGACAGCGGCGCCAGCGCCCAGCGGGTGCTGGCCTCGATCCAGGCGGTCGACCGCTACGAGCGGGCGCACCACTCCAACGTCCACCGCGGCTCGCACACGCTCTCGGCCGAGGCGACCGCGGCCTACGAGGGGGCGCGGGCGACGGTCGCCGACCACCTCGGCGCCGCCGACCGGCGCGAGGTCGTCTTCGTCCGCAACGCGACCGAGGCGATCAACCTCGTCGCCCGCGCCTGGGGCGACGCCAACCTCGGCGCGGGCGACCGGATCGTGCTCACCGAGATGGAGCACCACTCCAACATCGTCCCCTGGCAGCAGCTCGCCGAGCGGGTCCGGGGCGGAGATCGACTGGGTGCCGGTCGAGCGACGACGGGCTGCTCGACCTCGACGCCTACGCGGCGCTGCTCGAGCGCGGGCCGAAGCTGGTCGCCGTCGACCCACGTCTCCAACGTGCTCGGCAGCGAGAACCCGCTGGCCGAGATCGCCCGGCTGGCGCACGAGGCCGGCGCCCTGGTGCTCGCCGACGGCGCCCAGGCGGCGCCGAAGACTGCCGCTCGACGTCGCCGAGCTCGGCGTCGACTTCTACGCCCTGACCGGGCACAAGCTCTACGCGCCGACCGGGATCGGCGCGCTCTGGGCGCGGCTCGACCTGCTGCGGGCGATGCCGCCCTTCCTCGGCGGCGGCTCGATGATCCGCAAGGTGACCACCGCGGGGACGACCTACGCCGACCCGCCCGCCCGCTTCGAGGCCGGCACGCCGGCGATCGCCCAGGCGATCGGCATGGCCTCGGCGCTGCGCTGGCTCGACGCGCTCGGCATGGAGGCGGTGCGCGCCCACGAGCGAGCGGATCGCCGGCTACGCGCTGGGGCGGCTGGCCGAGGTGCCCGGGCTGCGCGTCTTCGGCCCCGCGCGCCGGGCCCGGGCGGCTCGGCCCGGTCTCCTTCGAGCTGGACGGGCGTCCACGCCCACGACGTCTCCGAGATCCTCGACCGCCACGGGGTCGCGGTGCGCGCCGGCCACCACTGCGCCCAGCCGCTGATGGACCGCCTCGGCGTCGCCGCGACCGCCCGCGCCAGCTTCGGCGTCTACACCACCGCGAGGAGATCGACCGCCTGGTCGAGGGCCTGCACGACGCGCGCGAAGGTCTTCGGCCTCTGATGGACGAGCTCTACCGCGACCAGATCCTCGAGCACTACAAGCGGCCGCACAACTTCGGCCGGCTCGAGGACCCCGACCTCGAGTTCGAGGACACGAACCCGTTCTGCGGCGACGAGCAGCACGTGACGATCCGGCTCGACGAGGACGGCCGGGTGGCCGAGGTCGCCTTCGAGGGCCAGGGCTGCGCGATCTCGACCGCGGCGACCTCGCTGCTCACCGACGAGCTGACCGGCAAGACGCGCGAGGAGCTGCTGCGGCTGCCGAAGGAGTTCGTCCTCGACCTGCTCGGGATCGAGATCTCGGCGACGCGGATGAAGTGCGCGATGCTCGGCCTCAAGGTGGTGAAGAGCGCCAGCCTCGGCGAGCCGGCCGAATGGGAGGACGAGGGCGCCGCCGGCAGCCCGGCCGAAGCGACCGAGCTCTGAGCGGGGCTCAGCGCCCGCCGAGCCAGCGCAGGCCGTGGCGGAAGGAGTAGGCGCGGGCCGCCGGGTCGGCGTGCTGGCCCCAGACGCGCAGCACCGAGACGCGCGGGTCGCGGCGGGCGAAGCCGAGGTTCATCGCGCAGGGCACCACCGTGTCTTCGCAGCTCTGCAGGAGCAGGACCGGGCGGCGGCTGGGGCGGTTGGCGGAGGAGTAGGCGCGCAGGTCCCCCTCGCCGACGCGCAGGTGGCGCCAGGAGTGCGGGTCGCCGGCGGCGGCCGTCGCGTAATGGCGGGCGTAGCGCGAGCGCCAGGCGCGCAGCGCGGTGGGCGGCGACTTGCCCGCCGCCGCCCGCACATAGCCGTGCGAGGCGAGCCAGACGGCGATCGCGCCGCCGGCCGAGTCGCCGTAGGCGTAGACCCGGTGCCCCTGGGAGCGGAGGTCGAGGGCGAGCCGCTTGACCTGCTCGAAGGCCCCGGGCAGGTCGTCCAGCGGGTAGGAGGGCTGGACCGTGAGGAAACGGCCCCCGGCGGCGATCTCGGCGGCGTAATCCATCGCCGCCGGCCCCCCGCCGAAGAAGCCGCCGCCGTGGATCAGCAGCAGGACCGGCCGCGGCGCCGCCTCGGCGCCGGCCGGAGCGGCGAGCCACGCCCCCGCGAGCAGCGCCGTCGCGCACGCCAGGAGCAGGCGAAAGTGGCCGCTGCGCAAGCTCATCGAGAGCAGAACCGCGGAGCCGGGCGAAAGGTGCGGTGCGGGGTCAGGCGGCGTCGGGCATCCGGATCACGGCGAAGGCGGCGCCCCAGGGGTCGGTGACCATCGCGAAGCGGCCAGCGGGGATGTCGACCGGGCCGAAGTTGAGGCTGCCGCCCAGCTCCTCGATCTTGGCCACGGTCGCGTCGGTGTCCTCGACCGCGAAGTAGACCATCCAGTGGGCCGGGACCTCGTCGGGCACGCGACCGCCGATGTCGGCCATGCCGCCGACCGGGGCGCCGTCGAGCCTGAACTCGGTGTAGGTCATCCCGCCCGCCATCTCGTGGTCGACCGACTCCCAGCCGAAGACCGCGGCGTAGAAGGGCTTGGCGGCCGCCGGGTCGCGGGTCTCGAGCTCGTTCCAGGAGAGGGCCCCGGGCTCGTTGACGAGGCCGGCGCCGATGTTGCGGCCGGGCTGCCAGAGGCCGAGCACGGCGCCGGTCGGGTCGACGACGAAGGCCATGCGGCCGTAGTCGAGGACGCCCATCGGCTCGATCATCACCGTGCCCCCCGCCTGCTTGACCTTGGCCACGGTCGCGTCGGCGTCTTCGACGCTGACGTAGCTCGACCAGGCCGGCGGCTGGCCCTCCTGCATCAGCTTCATCACGCCGCCGATCGCCTGCTCGCGCAGGGTCGCCACGCGGTAGCCGCCGGTCTGCTCGGCGTTCTCGTCCTCCTCGACGCTCCAGCCGAAGACGGCGCCGTAGAACTCGGCCGCCGCGTCCTGGTCGGGGGTCGCCAGGTCGATCCAGCAGGGGGTGCCCGGCGCGTAACTGGTCCGCTCGCTCATCGTCGCTCCAATCGTCCGGCCCGAACTGCATCAAATTCCAGCTCTGGCAGAGCTGGAATTTGATGCAGTTCGGGCGAAGGGGGTGGTTCGGCGATCATCTCACTCGGGCGGGGGCGCGGGTCAAGGGCCTGTTACGGTGCCCCGCCGGTCCCGGCCGCTAAAATCCGACTTCGGAGCTAGGAATAACGTGACGGACGGCACAACCACCACCCTCGATGTCTGCCCGGCGAGCGAGTTGCCGCCCGGGGAGATACGGCTGGTCGAGCACGAGGGGCTGAAGATCGGCGTCTTCAACTGCGACGGCACCCTGTACGCGATCGAGGACCGCTGCTCGCACGACGACGGGCCGCTCGCCGAGGGCGAGTTCGACCGCGAGGCCTGCACCGTCGAGTGCCCCCGCCACGGCTCCCTCTTCGACCTGAGCACCGGCAGGCCGAAGACCCTCCCCGCCTTCGCCCCGGTGCAGACGTTCACGGCGGCCGTCGTGGACGACACGATCACCCTGGAGGTTTGACTGGGATGGCAACACCCGAGGTCGTAGCTGAGAAAGAGTCGCTCGCCGGCATCAACGCCGACTACAAGGAGAAGTTCGGCTTCCACGATCCGGAGACCGGCTACGCCTACAAGGCGCCGAAGGGGCTCTCGCGCGAGGTGGTCGAATCGATCTCCGAGTACAAGGACGAGCCGCAGTGGATGCGCGACTTCCGGCTCAAGGCGCTGGAGCACTTCGAAAGCCGGCCGACCCCGAACTGGGGCGGCAACCTCGCCCAGATCGACTTCGACGACATCCACTACTTCGTGCGCGCCTCGGACCGCAACAGTCGCGACTGGAGCGAGGTCCCCGACGACATCAAGAACACCTTCGACCGACTCGGCATCCCCGAGGCGGAGCGCAAATTCCTCGCCGGGGTCGGCGCCCAGTACGAGTCGGAGGTCGTCTACCACCAGGTCAACGAGAAGCTCGAGGCCCAGGGCGTGATCTTCACCGACATGGACACGGCCCTGCGCGAGCACGAGGACCTGGTCCGCGAGTACTGGGCGACGGTGATCCCGCCCAACGACAACAAGCTGGCGGCGCTCAACTCAGCGGTCTGGTCGGGCGGCTCCTTCGTCTACGTGCCCGCCGGGGTGAAGGTGGACATGCCGCTGCAGGCCTACTTCCGGATCAACACCGAGAACATGGGTCAGTTCGAGCGCACCCTGATCATCTGCGAGGACGAGGCCGACGTCCACTACATCGAGGGCTGCACGGCGCCGGTCTACTCGACCGACTCGCTGCACTCCGCCGTGGTCGAGATCGTCTGCAAGCCGAGCTCCCGGGTCCGTTACACGACCGTGCAGAACTGGTCCCAGAACGTCTACAACCTGGTCACCAAGCGGGCCGTCGCCCAGGAGAAGGCGACGATGGAGTGGGTCGACTGCAACCTCGGCTCGAAGCTGACGATGAAGTACCCCTCGATCTACCTGCTCGGGCCCGAAGCGCACGGTGAGATCCTCTCGATCGCCTTCGCCGGCGACGGCCAGCACCAGGACGCGGGCGGCAAGATCATCCACGCGGCGCCGCGCACCTCCTCCTCGATCTTCTCCAAGTCGATCTCCAAGGACGGCGGGCGCAGCACCTACCGCGGCCTGCTCGAGATCGCCGACGGGGCGAGCGACTCGCGCTCGAAGGTGGTCTGCGACGCGCTGCTGCTCGACGAGGACTCGCGCTCGGACACCTACCCGACGATCCGCATCGACGAGAACGACGCCGACGTCGGCCACGAGGCGACCGTCTCCAAGATCGGCGACGAGCAGCTCTTCTACCTGCAGAGCCGCGGCCTCGACGAGGAGGAGGCCTCGAAGATGATCGTCAACGGCTTTATCGAGCCGGTCACCAAGGAGCTGCCGATGGAGTACGCGGTCGAGCTCAACCGGTTGATCGAGCTGCAGATGGAGGGCTCGATTGGCTGAGCAGACGCTGGCCCTGCCGCCCCTTCCCGACCAGAAGCAGAAGGGGTGGGAATTCACCGACCTCTCGAAGCTCGACCTCGACTCCTACGCGCCGGGCGCCGCGGCGGCCTCGATCGCGGGCGTCGAGGGGGCGACGGTGCTGCCCCTGGCTGAGGCGGCCGAGTCGCACCCGGAGTTGCTCGAGGGACGGCTGGGGGCGCTGGCCCCCGGCGAGGACCCCTTCGTCGCCCGCAACGACGCCGCCTGGCGCGACGGCGTCCTCGTCCACGTCGCCGCCGGGGTGCGGCTGAGCGAGCCGGTCAGGGTCGAACTGCCGCTTGCCGAGCCGGGCACCGCGGTCGCCTGGCGCACGCTGATCGTGCTCGAGGAGGGCGCCGAGGCCGAGGTCTGGGAGCACTGGTCCTCGCCCGACGACGAGACCGACGCCCTGCTCAACTCGGTGGTCGAGCTGCACGTCGGCCAGGCCGCGACGCTGCGCTACGTCAACACCCAGGATCTCTCCGAGCGGGCCTGGATCTTCGCCACCCAGCGCGCCCGGGTCGAGCGCGACGGGCGGCTCGACTGGACCGCGCTCGGCTTCGGCTCGGGCAACGGCAAGGTGCGGATGGAGACCAACCTCGCCGGCCCCGGGGCCGAGGCGCGGGTGACCGGCGGCTACGCCGGCGGGCCGGGACAGCACCTCGACTACGACACCACCCAGGAGCACGCGGCGCCGAACACCAACTCCGACCTCGCCTTCCGCGGCGTGCTCGCGGCCGGGGCGACCGCCGTCTGGCGCGGGATGATCCGCGTCGACCCCGGCGCCCAGCAGACCGACGCCTTCCAGGAGAGCCGCAACCTGCTGCTCTCCCCCGCGGCCCACGCCGACGCGATCCCGGGGCTGGAGATCGAAGCCGACGACGTGCGCTGCACCCACGCCGCCGCGGTCGCCCAGGTCGACCGCGAGCAGCTCTTCTACCTGACCTCGCGCGGCCTCGACGAGGCGCTGGCCAAGTCGCTGATCATCGAAGGCTTCCTCGAGTCGCTGGTCGAACGGCTGGCCCCGGGGCCGGTGCGCGAGGAGATCTCCGCGGCGCTCGAGCGGCGCCTCGGCGAGATCCTCTAGCCGCCTCCCAGACCCCTACTCGTCCCTTTCGCGGCGCTCGCGCAGCTTGGTGCGGGCGATCGCGCCGAGGACGAAGAGCAGCGGCGGCAGGTAGAGGACCCAGAGCCAGTGCCCGACGTGGGCCAGGGGCGGGATGGTGAGTGCGACCACGCCGACAAGTATGGAGGCCCCGGAAACGACCGAGACCGCCGGCCTTGCGAGCGGCGGTCCCGGGGGCACTTCGGAGAGGGAGAGTCAAGTGAGTGGACTCGTCCTCAGTAAACCAAAAGTCAAAGCGCATCCATCAGTAAAAACCCGCGCAAAACATCCCCTTAACCCAAACTTCATCGCAAAACGCGGCTTCGTTTCACCCGTTCGCGACCGAGAGCAGGTACATGCCGAAGCAGGTGAATGCGACCATCACCGCCAGCATCCAGTACTGCGAGCGCGAGGCCTGCCGGTAGTCGCCCCACAGCGCCGTGGCGCGGTCGTGGGCGAGGGTGAGGCCGGCGACGTGGCCTATAACCAAAGCCCCGACCTGTACGTACCAGATCGCGTTGGCGCTGAGCAGCTTGAAGTCGATGCCCGAGGAGGCGGTGCCGAACAGGTCGGTACTCGCCGTCCCCAGCGGGTCGGAGAGCAGGTAGGTGAACTGGGCCTGCTCCTGGAAGACGAAGAGGCTGAAGTAGTGGGCGACGAGGTAGGCGAAGGCGATCGGGATCAGGGTGTGTGCGAATGCGGTTCGCAGGCGGGCGAAGTCGGGGGCGCCGCCGACGCTCGCCATCCCCCGCACGCCGATCAGGTAGACGAGCGCGACGCCGGCGAAGCAGAGCAGCATGAAGAGCGAGTCGGTGAGCCGCAGCGAGGTGGTGAGGCTGAAGCCGGCTTCGACCAGCCAGTCGAAGACCCGGGTGATCGCGCCCTTGAAGGCGCCCTCCTGGGCGCCGTCGAAGACCGTGGTCGCGATCGAGGCGACGGCCACGGCCAGCGAGCCGGGCACCGTCGCCCAGCTGGTCGAGGCGGCCAGCGGCAGGCGGCGGCCCAGCCGCCCGTCCTCGAAGGCGAAGGAGCCGAGGCGGGCGAACATGCCGAAGTAGACGGAGAAGACCTCGCCCGTCTGGCACCAGCGCTCGACCCCGAAGAGGCCCATCATCGCCAGCGTGTAGGCGCTGTAGAGGAGCGCCGCGGTGGCGGCCGGCTCGGGCGCGAGCCCGACCGCGACGCCGCCGCTGGCGCCGTAGACGACCTCGAGCCAGACGAAGGCGAGCAGGCCGGCGGCGGCCGGCCAGCGGCCGAGGCGCTCCGGGTAGGCGAGGTGGGCCGGGCGCTGGCCGGCGATCAGGGTGAAGCCGCCGCCGACCGCGCGGCCGACCGCGCGCCACGGGTTGAAGGGCCGGAAGACGTCGCCGAGCAGGACGCTGAACAGCGGGAAGCCGAGCCAGCAGGTGACGAAGATGAAGGTGAGGGCGAAGTTGCGGTCGGGCGCTTCGGTGCCCTTCAGCCCGGCGTAGACCGAGAGGCCGAGCAGGAAGACGCCGATCGCCCCGCAGAGCGCCTGCACCGGGAAGCTGGCCAGCGCGCGGGACAGCCCCGCCCCGAGGGGACGCCAGCGGTCCTCCTCGAAGCGGGGCTTGCGCCAGCCGACCGAGAGCGCGAAGAAGGAAACGATCAGGACGATCGAAGCCCCCCAGGCGAAGAGCCAAGCCGGGATCGGCAAATCCCGGCGGGCCAGCAGCGCGTGCGCTATCGGCAGCCAGTGGATCATGGGTTGACGGTGATTTCCGCCAGCTGCTGCTTGGCGCCCTCGAGCTCGACCTCGAAGATCCCTTCGATTTCGGCCGGGAAGGAGAAGCTGACCGAGCCGCCGGCCTCGACGTCCTTCATCAGGTCGTAGCCGTGCACGTGGACCTCGTCGGCGACGTCGGAGCGCACGGTGAACTCGATCTGGTCGCCGGCGCTGTAGGTGAGCTGGCGCACGCCGCCGACCGGCTCGCCGTTGCGGACGACGATCGTCGCGGCGGGGGTGGCTTCACCTTCGCCCGAGCCGTTCGACGCTTCTTCGCCGGAGCCGCCTTCGAGTTCGGCGCAGGCGATCTTGTCGGCGTGGCTGTGGCCGCCGTGCTCGTCGCCGTGCTCGCCCCCTGAGCCGTGCTCCATCGCTTCGTGGTCCATCGCCTCGCCTTCCTGTTCGGCCAGGTGGAGGACGATCGAGCCGGCCTCGCCGGCGGGAACTTCCTCTTCGTTGGAGGCGGTCGCATTGCCCTCGCCGCCGGCCGAGGAGGTGAGCGCGAAGTGGATCTCGTTGGGCGGCTCGTCGGAGCCGTTGGGGTCGAACTTGAAGTGCGGGCCGCCCGGGTCGGGTTGGTCGCAGCCCGCCGCGTGAACGTGGGCGACGTAATCGGTGTCGGGCCGCAGGCCGCTGAGCTGGATCGAGGCCTCGGTCCCGCCGCCGGTCCTTTCCAGCTCGGCTTCGCCGGACAGGTCGGCGTAGCCCGAGGGCGCTTCCGGCACCAGCTGGAACTGCCCGCTCACCGTTTCGTCGCTGCTGCCGCTGCCGCACGCAGCCAGGGCCACGCTCGCGGCCAGGGCGAACAGCACGGCGGCTGTCTTCGTCTTCCAATTCATCGAAGCCATCTCCTCTCGAGTGCGTTTGCACGTCTCCGACCGCCCCACGGGCGACCGGATGGGGCGCGCTCCGTGGCGCGCCGGGTCGTTCGGGGACGGCTAGGCGGGCGGGGCCCGGCCCGAGAGGCCGCAGGCGAGCAGGAGGCCGCCGCGGACGGGATGCAGATCGAGCGCGACAGGCTGGAAGAGGCCGCGGCGGGAGGGGACGCGGGGGCGCCGCCAGGAGGAGATTTTCTCGCCCAGGCGCATCGCCGCCGCGTGGCCCGGGTAGCGACCGAGCAGCAGCGCGGCCAGCAGCAGGAGCAGCGGGATCAGGGCGATGACGACCTCGAGCATTGCTCCGTGAATCTAGCGGAATGTGCGCGCGGCCCGGTGCGACGGTCAGGCAATAGCGTTCGGCGGGTGCGCCCCGACCGCGACAACATCGCCGCCCCCGACCTGCCCGAGGGGATCGAGTGGATCGGCGATGCGCCGCGCTCGATGCCGCTGCTGACCGCGGCCGGGCCGGTCCTCGTCCACTTCCTCGACTTCGCCCAGCTCAACAGCGTCCGCACCCTCCCCTACGTGGTCGAGTGGGAGCGCCGCTACCGCGAGGCCGGCCTGCGCACGATCGGCGTGCAGGCGCCGCGCTTCCCCTTCGGCGCCGACCCCGCCGTGGTCGGCGCCGGGCTCACCGAGCTCGGGGTCGAGTTCCCGGTCGCGATCGACGCCGACCGCCGCCTCTGGCACGCCTACGGCTGCGAGGGCTGGCCCAGCCTCTTCCTCTGGAGCCTCGGCGGAGCGCTGAGCTGGTTCCACTTCGGCGAGGGCGAGTACGCCGCCACCGAGGAGGCGATCCAGGCGGAGCTGCGCGAGCAGGACGCGCTGCGCTCGCTGCCGGCGCCGCTGGCGCCGCTGCGGCCCAGCGACGCCCCCGCCGCCCGGGTGATGCCGCCGAGCCCGGAGGTCTTCCCCGGCGGCTCCTGGGAGCGGCCCTGGGACGGCGGGGAGCTCTCGGTCGACTACGAAGCCGGCGGCGCCCACGCGACGGTCGAGGGCGAGGGCACGCTCAGCGTCGCCCTCGACGGCGGCGAGCCGGCGACGATCGCGGTCGAGCGCCCCGGCCTGTACACGCTCACCGAGCACCCCCGCCACGAGTCCCACGCCCTGCGCATCGACCCCTCCCCCGGCCTGCGCATCTGGTCAGTCAGCTTCGCCGCCGGGGTGCCGTAGGAACCGCAGCCCTCAGTGCCCGGGCCCGGTCGACTCCTCGCTCTCGCTCGGCTGCCCCGTGTGCTCGCAGATCACCTTCAGGTCGCGATCGAAGCTCCAGAGGATCACCCCTTCCCCGGCCTCCGCGGCGGCGGCGATCAGGAAGTCGACGGCCGGGCGACGATGGGCGCCGTCGGAGGCCTCGGCGAGCGCGCGCTGGACCTCGAGCGCGCGCTCGGCGCCCGCCTCGGTCAACGGCACCCGCTCCAGCGGCGCGAACAGCTGCTCGAACCGGGCGCGGTAGCCATCCCCGGTCTCGGGGCGGTGCATCGCCTCGAGGACGACCGGCACGCAGGTGACGACCTCGCCGGCCTCGTAGCGGGCGGCCAGCTTCTCCCTGATGTCGGCTCGCTCGCTGCGCTGCGCCCAGGCCCAGATCGACGTGTCGGCGAGGTAGAGAGGCATCAGGCGCGAGGCCTGCGCAGCTCCGCCAGCTCGTCGGGGTCGATCAGGTCCAGCGCCCCCGACCGGATCAAGCCGGCACCCCGCTGCAGCAGCTCCCCCGGCTGACGACGCGGAGCGCCTCGTTGACGGTCTCCTTGTAGCCCGAAGTCCCGAGCGCGGCGCGAGCCCCCTCGAACGCCGGCACCTCGATCTCGATCGTGGTCCTGTGGGTCTCGATAGCTGTCTCCATGAGTCAAATATAGCCATTTTCAACTCGCTAATACATATTCAGCGGAAATTTTTAGCTATATGGGCGCCGCGGTCGCCACCCTTCGCTTCAAGCGGCAGAAACGACGGCTATCGTCAATGGCGGTGGGGGCGCTGATCAGGCCATCTATGGGATTTTGGCTCGCGCTTTTGGCGCTGTGCCTGCCGGCCGCGCCGGCAGCCGCCGACGACGCCAACACTGTCCCTCCCAACCTCGAACTCCACCCCTCGGGCGACGCGCGGGAACCACTTGGGATAAACGGCGGATCGCTCGCCTTCTACGAAACCGCCGAACCGGACGCGAGCTGGGGCTACACGGAATCCAGCGCCGTGAGCTTCGAATGCTTCGTCGACGGCAGCCCGGTGAGATGCTCGAAGAGCTACTACGACGGATGCTGCTTCGCCGTGGTTCCTCTCCGGTCGCGAGTCGTCTGCCCGCGGAGGACGATCTCCTTCGCCCGCTCGCAATGCCCATCGGTGCGCAAACCGGAACCGTATGTGCCCGAGGGTCGCACCCCGGGGCTCGGCCCTTTCACCGGCTGGGTCCCGATGCCGGAGAACGTCTCCGACGGCGCGCACCGGATCACCGTCGTGGCAAGCGACGAGGACGGCAGCGACCCAACCCCACCGACCGTGATCGCCGTGGTCGACCGGACGCGGCCCGCCGCGCCGCGCATCGTCGCCAAGCCCCGCAAGGTCAGCCGCGACCAGACCCCGCGCTTCCGCTACGTGGGCGTCGACGAGAGACGCCTCTGGGACGGATACAACGATCCGTTCTCGGCGCGGCTGCAGCGCCTACGACCCCGTGGGGTGCCGATCGACAATGCAAATCCGTTCGGCGATCACCTCGAGTGGCGAGGACCGCATTGCCGTCCCCGCCGCTGCCGGGAGCTCGCCTGGCCGGCGTACTCGGCCGAGAGCGAGGGCGGCACCAGCTTCAGCATTCGGGAGCACCTGCAGCCGGGCCTGTACGAGTTCAGCGTGGCTACGACCGACATGGCCGAAAACCGCTCGAAGCGAACGCGGTACCGCTTCCGCGTCCTACGGCCGCTGCATCGTCCGGCTCGTTGATGATTTAAACGCGGATACCGCGTACAAGTCTTCAGCGAGGGCGCCGAACGATGAAGCCCGCGCTCAGCGCCCGGCGCGCCGGGCGCTGAGCGAAGGGGAGCGCATAGCCGCTGAACCGGTACTCGCCGGCGCCGGCTGTGGCCGGGACCCGAAAGGCGACGCACGGCGAAGCCTGACCGCCGCCGAGAGTCCAGCGGAAACGACGGATCGACCGGGGAGACGCCTGGAGGCGTGCGTACTCGACCCACTCGCCCGCTTCGCGTCGCTGCACCGCGATCTGCGGCCGCACGATGGCCCCCACCGTGCCCGTATTGCGGATTCGGGCTTGGACGACCCCGCCCGGAGAAACGGCTCGACTGCTTGCGGCGAGCTCGAGCCGGACCCGCCGCGGCAGGACGCGAAAGTACTCGGAGTACCTGCCCAACACCTTGCCGCCGAGGTTGGCGAAGGCGATCTCGATGCGGAAAAACCCGCTCTCGGTAGCGGGGAACCCAAACTCGAGCTCGTTCAGATCCTGGACGTCGCCAAAAACCCGCTCAACGGTGCGCTCCGAGCGCAAGGGCCGGCCGCCCCGGTCGACGCGAGTGAGCGCTGCGCTCACTCGCCAGTTGAGGTGCAGCGTGCGCCGCCCAGCGCTCTTGGCGGCGAACCGGTAGCCGATATGGCCGCCGACGAGGGCAAGCCTGCTGCCGAAGTTCAGCTTGTACATGCTGAGGTTGCGCGGGCCGAAGGGGAGTTCGCCTTCGGGCGGCGCGTGGTGCGGCGGCATTCCCCTGAGCGGGCCTTCGTCGTCGCGGATCGAGACGCCCCGGCAGAAGTCGGCTCCGGCTGCCGCAGCAGGGTTCGCAAAGCCGCCGAACCCGACCGCAAGACACGCAGCGCCGATGCAGGCCCAGGATGCCGTCCGCATGACGCTAGGCGCGCGCCCCGGCCTCGTCGCGGATCTCCTTGGGCAGCATGAAGCGGACGTCCTCGTGGACGGTGCGCAGCTCGGAGACGTCTTCGGCGCCGCGCTCGCGGAAGAGGTCGACCAGCTGGGAGACCAGCTCCTCGGGGGCGCTGGCGCCGGAGGTGATGCCGACCGTCTCCACCCCGCGCAGCCACTCCTCCTGCACCTGGGTGTGGTTGTCGATCAGGTGCGAGTCGGCGCCGTGTTCGCGGGCGACCTCGACCAGGCGGTTGGAGTTGGAGGAGTTGGTCGAGCCGATGACGAGGACCAGCTCGCACTCGCGGGCCAGCTGCTTGACCGCGATCTGGCGGTTGGTCGTCGCGTAGCAGATGTCGTCGGACTTGCTGCTGACGATGCCGGGGAACTTGGCGCGCAGGGCGGCGATCACCTCGGCCGTCTCGTCGACCGAGAGCGTGGTCTGGGTGATGAAGGCGACCTTGGCCGGGTCGGGCACCTCGAGCTCGGCGACTTCGTCGGCGGTTTCGATCAGGACGATGCTCTCGGGCGCCTCGCCGGTGGTGCCTTCGACCTCCTCGTGGCCCTCGTGGCCGATCATGATGATCGTGTAGCCGTCGGCGGCGAAGCGGCGGGCCGAGACGTGGACCTTGGTCACCAGCGGACAGGTCGCGTCGATCGTGCGCAGGCGGCGGGCGGCGGCGTTCTCGTGCACCGCGGGGGCGACGCCATGGGCGGAGAAGACGACCATCTCGCCCTCGGGCACCTCGGTCTCCTCCTCGACGAAGATCGCGCCGCGTTTGGCCAGCTCCTCGACCACGTGCTTGTTGTGGACGATCTCCTTGCGCACGTAGACCGGGGCGCCGTAGCGCTCCAGGGCGCGCTCGACCGTCTGCACGGCGCGGTCGACTCCGGCGCAGTAGCCGCGCGGCGCGGCGAGCAAGACCCGCTTCGGGGCCTCGGTGGCGATCGAGGGCATGAACGCAGAGTAGCTAGCCTTGCTGGATCGCAACTCAAGGTGGACACCTGGACCGGCTGAGCGCGGTCGACGCCTCGTTCCTGACCAACGAGACCTCGGCCAGCCACATGCACATCGGCGCGATCCTCGTCTTCGAGGGGCCGCCGCCGAAATACGTCGACCTGGTCGAGCATGTGCGCGGCCGTCTCGACAAGGTGCCGCGCTTCCGCCAGCACCTCGTCGTGCCGCCATTGGAGGCCGGCCGGCCGCTGTGGGCGGACGACGTCAACTTCAACCTCACCTACCACATCCGCCACACCGCGCTGCCCGATCCGGGGGGCGAACAGCAGCTGAAGCGGCTGACCAGCCGGATCTTCTCTCAACAGCTCGACCGCTCCAAGCCGCTCTGGGAGCTGTGGCTGGTGCAGGGGATGGAGCGCGACCGCTTCGCGCTGCTGACCAAGACCCACCACGCGATGGTCGACGGGATCTCGGGCGTCGACATCGGCACGGTGCTGTTCGACCTCGAGCCCGTGCCCGAGCCGGCCGAGGTCGACGACGGCTGGGTCCCGGAGCGAGCCCCGACCACGGCGGAGCTGGTCGCGCGGGGAGCGGTCGACGCCGCCGTCGCGCCGGCCAAGCTGGTCGAGCGGACGGTCGAGGCGATGCGCCACCCGGAGACCGCCGCGCGACGCCTCGGCGAGGCGGCGGAGGGCATCGGCGAGTTCATCGGGGCCCTCGCCGATCCCGCGCCCGACGTTCCCCTCAACCAGCCGATCGGGCCGCACCGGCGCTTTGCCTGGGCGAGCTCGGAGCTGGCCACCTTCAAGCGGATCAAGGACGCGCTCGGCGGCACCGTCAACGACGTCGTGCTCGCGGTCGTGACCGGGGCGCTGCGCGAGTGGCTGCACGACCGCGGCGTGCGCACCGAGGGGCTCGAGCTGCGGGCGCTGGTGCCGGTCTCGATCAGGGCCGAGGACGAGCACGGCAACCTCGGCAACCGGCTGACGGCGATGCGCGGGCCGCTGCCCGTCTACGTCGAGGACCCGGTGCGGCGGCTGCGCGTGGTCAGCGAGGAGATGGAGGGGCTGAAGCGCTCCAAGCAGGCGCTCGGCGCGGAAGTGATCTCGCGCTTCAACGACTTCGCCCCGCCGACCCTGCTGGCACAGGCCTCGCGGATCAACTTCTCGACCCGGCTCTTCAACCTGATCGTCACCAACGTGCCCGGGCCGCAGATCCCGCTCTACGTGCTCGGGCGGGAGCTCGAGCAGGTCTTCCCGGTCGCCTTCCTGCCCCAGAACCACTCGATGGCGGTGGCGATCATGAGCTACAACGGCCACGTCGGCTTCGGCCTGCTCGCCGACTACGACTCGATGGAGGACGTCGAGATGATCGCCACCGGCATCGGCGCCTCGCTGGCGGAGTTGGAGGAGGCGGCCTCGGCGACCGCGAACGCCTGACGATGTTCCTCCTCATCGGCCTCTTCATCGCCGTCCCGATCGCCGAGTTGTACGTGATCGTCAAGGTCGGCGGGCTGATCGGCGTGCTCCCGACCCTGGTGCTGCTGCTGGCGATGTCGCTGCTCGGCGCGACGCTGCTGCGCCACGAGGGCCGCGGCGCCTGGCGCCGCTTCAACCAGGCGATCGGCCAGCGCCGCTTCCCCGGCCGCGAGGTCGCCGACGGCCTGCTGATCACGATCGGCGGCGCCCTGCTGCTGACCCCGGGCTTCATCACCGACGCGGTCGGCCTGCTCCTCCTCCTGCCCCCCACCCGCGCCATCGCCCGCCGCCTGCTGCGCGGCTACGTCGGCCGCCGCTTCGTCGTGGTCGGAGCGCAGAGCATGGGCGACTTCGCCTCCCGCCCCTCGCGCCGCTCCTACGACTACGAGGGCAGCGCCGAGGAGGTCGACGAGGACGAGCGGCGGCTGCCGTAGCCGCGAATGCAGTGCCGGTCGACCCCCGCCCAGCACTCCTGAATCAAGCGGCGACAGGCGTCACGACGGCGGTACATTCCGGGCAACGCTTCGCCGCGCTTGGGATTGGCGTGAGGCATTCTGGGCAGTCACGCGTTCCCGATTCGCCGTCGTACCTTCGATGGGCCTTCCACAGCGGAATGACGAGCAAGCAGACGATGCCGAAGGCAATGGCTGCGCTGATGACAAAGCCGTACGCGAAATCGGTGTTGTCAATCCTGAAGCTGAGAAACGGGAATTCGGACTGCCCAAAGATCAGGAAGACGAGAGGCGTGATCAGATTTTCGACCGTGGCTCTCACCAGCTCGAAGGCGGCGAGCGCGAGCAACAGACCGACTGCGACGACGATCAGGTCGCTCCGCGCGAGGTCGTCAAGCTTGCGAAGCATCAGCAGTCCCCTACGGGTCTGTCCATGGGTTTAAACCTATAGGAGCCGATGGAGTCCGAGCGCTTCAATCTGGATTAGGCCTTGTCTCATTGATCAAGAACTTCACCGGAGGTGGCAAGCGGCAACTCGCGCTCGCGGACGGCCTCGGCTGCATAACGAATGGCCTCGCGAACATCCTCGGCCTGAAGGTCTGGGTGGGCGGCGATGATTTCCGACTCGCTCATTCCATCGGCGATCAAGCCGACCACGGTAGCCACCGGGATTCGGAGACCACGAATGCAGGGAACCCCACCCATCTGATCCGGGCGAGCCGTGATCCGCGTGAAGATCATCGACCCAACCTATACGCGGTCCGGTCCACGCCCATCGGAGCGGCGCCGTAACTCAAAGACCGCGCGTCGTTGGTTCAAATCCGTGCCCCTCCACCGGCCGACGCCGTCGCAAGAGGAGGCTACGATCTTGACGATGGCAATGTCTTCCGAGAATCTGATCACGGAGGCGGGTCGCCGCCTCGCCGGAGCGGCGCCCGACGCTCGCGTGATCCTGTTCGGCTCTCATGCTCGGGGCGACGCGGGCCCCGACAGCGATCTCGATTTGCTCGTAATCGAGCCCGAGCTCGAGAACCGCCGCGCCGAGTTTGTTCGCCTTCGGAAACAGCTTCGCGGGCTCGGGGTGGCCGTCGACCTCGTTTTGGTGAGCGATCAGCACGTTGAAGAATGGGGCCACTTCGAGGGCACGATGCTGAACGATGCGCTGACCGAGGGGCGAGTGCTTGCCAAAGCGTGAGCCGGCCGAGCTTGCCGCCCGCCTCGCACGCAAGGCGGACGCTGATGCGACTGCCGCGCGCAAGTTCGCCGCTGACCCTGAGATAGCCGACGACATCATCGGCTTCCACGCGCAGCAAGCGGTCGAGAAGTGGCTGAAGGCGGTGATGGCCGTGCGAGGGATGCGCCAGACGCGAATCCACGACCTTGATCGCTTGGCCGAATCACTGGAGAAAGGTGGCGTTGAGTTGCCCCTGCCGCGCAATCGCCTCGATGAGCTGACGGTCTTCGCCGTCCCTCTCCGCTACGAGGATCTCCTCGATGCTGAGCCGCTTGACCGCGATGCGATCGTGGCACTGGTGAATGAGGTTGGTGCGTGGGCAACGGGAAAGCTTGCCCCGCCGGAAGGTTAGCTTCGCTCCTGCAAGTTGTGGATTTGTCCTACGAAACCGTGGTTCAAATACCGTCCGGTCAAGCCCATTGGCAGTTTCAGCTGGACGAGGACGAGGCAACGACTTTGAGGTCGCAGATTGCGACCTCAAAGGCCGGCCGAGGTGGGCGTCGCTACGCCTCCCACGCCTTCACCGAGCAAGGGATGGCCTGCTTTCGGACAACAGCCCTGTTAGGAACTACACCTAGAAGCCGAGTGCGAACTTGGCGTCCTCGGTCATCATCTCGGGGCTCCAGGCGGGGTCGAAGACCATCTTGGGGTGGACGGCGGAGACGCCGGGGAGGTCGCCGACGAACTCCTTCATCTGCTCGGAGACCTGGGGGCCGATCGGGCAGGCGGGGGTGGTGAGGGTGAAGGTGACGAAGACTTCCTCGCCCTCGATGTCGACGTCGTAGACGAGGCCGAGGGAGACGAAGTCGAGGCCCAGCTCGGGGTCGATGACCTCCTCCAGGGCCTCCAGCACGTCGTCTTCGGTCAGCGTCGCTGTCTCGTTCTCTGCCATCGGGCCATGGTAGCGACGGGCGGGGGCGGGGACGTGCCGTCCCGTGGGGGGCCGAAATGAGGCTCTATTGACGTTTCCGTGGGTCGCGTAGGCCGCTGAGAAGAGGCGCACGCCGCTCCGCGCCTAGGTTTCCGGCTTGTTCGAAGAGTCGGAGACGGAAGGAGCGGCAACGACGTGCGCGAGAAAAGGGTATGGGCCCGCCTGCTCGGTTTGGAGCGGGCGGTAGTCGAGGGCGTGGAGATCGATGACAAGGGGCAGGTGGTGGTGGCGGTCAGGCCGCACCGTCGAGAGCGCTGCCGCTGCGGTGTCTGCGGGCGCCGCGCCCCCGGTTTCGACCTCGGCGAGGGGCGACGTCGCTGGCGGGCACTGGACCTGGGCACGACGATCGCCCACCTGGAAGCCGACGCGCCCAGGGTCAACTGCTCCGAGCACGGCGTCGTCGTCTGCGCGATGCCCTGGGCGCGCCACGACTCCCGCTTCACGCTCGCCTTCGAACAGCAGGTCGCCTGGCTGGCGGTGAACACCTCGGGCAGCGCCGTGGCGGAGTTGATGCGGACCAGCTGGCGCAGCGTCGGGGCGATCTGCGAGCGGGTGGCGGCAGAGGCGGGGCGCGAGGCCGACCTGCTCGCCGGCCTGCGAAGGATCGGCATCGACGAGATCTCCCACCGCAAGGGCCAGCGCTACCTGACAGTCGTCGTCGACCACGACACCGGGCGGCTCATCTGGGCGGCGCCGGGACGAGACAAGGCGACCGTCGAGGCCTTCTTCGACGCGCTGGGCGAGAAGCGCGCCAGACGCCTGGCGCTCGTCTCCTGCGACATGGCGGGCTGGATCGAGGCGGTGCTGGCCAGGCGCTGCCCCAAGGCAAGGCGCTGCGTCGATCCCTTCCACGTCATCGCCCTCGCCACCGAGGCCCTCGACGAGGTTCGCCGCGAGGTCTGGAACGAGGCCCGCCGCCAGGGACAGGCCGATGCCGCCCGCGAGCTGAAGGGCGCTCGCTTTTGCCTGTGGAAGAACCCCGAGAACCTGACCGAGCACCAGCAATCCAAGCTCGCCGACATCGAGCAGCTCAACCGGCCGCTTTACCGCGCCTACTTGCTAAAGGAGCAGCTGCGCCAGATCTACCGGCTGGGGCCCAAGGCGGCCGTCCGACTTCTCGACGAGTGGCTGGCCTGGGCGCGGCGCTGTCGCCTGCGGCCCTTCGTCAAGCTCGCCCGCACGATCACCCAGCAGCGGGAGGGGATCGTCGCTGCGATCCGCCACGGCCTCTCCAACGCCCGGGTGGAGGCGATCAACACCCAGATCCGGCTGATCGCAAGGCGTGCCTTCGGCTTTCACTCACCCGAGGCGTTGATCTCCCTGGCGATGCTGAAGCTCGGCGGGTTGTGTCCGCCCCTGCCCGCCAGAGTCACGATCACGTGACCCACGGAAACGTCAGGAGAGCCCGAAATGACCTCTCAGGGACGGCACGTCTGGGAGGGGGCTCGGCTAGGCTCGGGCGCGCGATGAGTGAGACGGGACAGATCGCGCGGCGGTCGATCGGGGTCGTCTTCGCCGACGGCGGGCTGCTGGCGCTGAGCGCCGCGCGGCCGGCCGGCTCCGGCGGGCACGGCGAGGAGCGGGTCGCGACCGTGCTCTGCGGCCCCGACGGCGCCCCGGTCGAGGTCTCCGAGACGCTGCTCTCGACCGAGTACGGCCCCGACGGCGTGCAGCGGCGGGCGACGCTCGAGCTCTGGCTCGACGGCGACGAGGGCCAGCCGCTGCGCGGGGCGGGGACGGCGATCAGCTCCACCCGGGTCGAGCACGACGGCCTGCACGGCCGGATCGCCTTCTTCCGCTGGGCGCTGGAGGGTCGCGAGGGTCTCGGCCACTACGAGGTCGTCTACGCCGATGGCTGAGATCAAGGCGGTCGTAAGCGACTTCGGCGGCGTGCTGACCACGCCGCTGATCCAGTCGTTCATGGCCTTCCAGGACCAGACCGGGATCGGCACCGAGACCCTGGGCAAGGCGATGCAGGCGGCCGCCGAGGCCAACGGCGAGCACCCGCTGTTCGAGATGGAGCGCGGCGAGATCACCGAGGCGGCCTTCCTCGAGCTGCTCACCGACCAGCTCGAGCCGCTGCTCGGCCACCGGCCCGAGATGCACCGCTTCAAAGAGATCTACTTCGAGGCGCTGGAGCCCAACCCGCCGATGATCGAGCTGATGGCCGAGCTGCGCGACGCGGGCTTCCAGATGGCGATGCTGACCAACAACGTGCGCGAGTGGGAGCCGCTCTGGCGCTCGATGCTGCCGGTCGACGAGATCTTCGAGACCGTGGTCGACTCCGGCTTCGTCGGCTGCCGCAAGCCCGAATCGAAGATCTACCGCCTCACCCTCGAGCGGATCGGCCGCGAGGCGGCGGAATGCCTCTTCGTCGACGACGTCCTGGTCAACGTCGAAGGCGCCCGCAAGGCGGGGCTGCAGGCGGTCCACTTCCAGGACAACGAGCAGGCGATCCCGGAGATCCGCGCCGCGCTCTCCTAGCTCGGTGAAGGGTTGTGCGCGCCATACGCGCACAATCGCTCATCGAGGCGGCAGCTGGGCCGGGAGCGCCGCGGGGGGTCGTCAGTTGTCGGAGCCGGCGCGGTCCCAGACGTAGAGCTCAACCGCCTCGAGGGCGAGCTCCATCTGGCGCGGGGGCGAGAGCAGGCCAAGGACCAGCTCGAGTGCGTCGTCCTCGGTGACGCCGGCGTCGACCGCCTCCTCGCCGCGGAAGCCGGCGGCCAGCTTCATCGCCTCGCGGCGGTTCTCGCCGAGCGAGCCGAAGGCGCCCATCAGGAAGTCGCGGTTGGGGACCGGCTGGCCGACCTCGAGCGAGCCGTGCCAGGCGGCGAGCATCGAGAGGTCGTGCTCGTCGAGCTCGGCCAGCGCCTTGGCGTAGTGGGACTCGAGTTCCTCGTCGGGGATCTCGTCGACCCAGGCGCGGACCGCCTCGCCGAGCAGCTGGCGCCGGGCCTCGCGGCCGACGGAGTCGGCGATGGCGCGGACCGCGTCGGCCGGATCTACGAAGCAGAGTGCCATCGGGGAGGAATGTAGACGGGGCGCAAGACGGCAAAGCGACGGTAGAAATGCCGCCGTTTGCGGCAATCCGGGGCGCCGCGCGCGTACCTATGCTGGGCCGCTCCCCCGATGCCGCTGAAGCTGATCCAAGGACCGCCCAACTCGGGCCGCGCCGGCCGCGTCCGGCGCGCCCTGACCGCGGCCCTGGACGAGGACCCGGTCCTCGTCGTCCCCACCCTCGACGACGTCTACGAGTTCGAGCGCGAGCTCTGCGAGCACGGCGCCGTGCTCGGCGCCGACGTGATGACCTTCGGCGGCCTCTTCCGCGCCGTGGCCGTCGCCGGGGGGCGGCCGCCCGGGGCGGTGCTGACGCCGGCGCAGCGGGCGGGGACGATCGCCGCGGCGCTCGCCGAGCAGCGACCGACGCTGGGGCCGCTGCGCGGCTCGGCCGGCCGGGCCGGCTTCCCGCGCGCCCTCGGGCGCCTGCTCGACGAGCTGCAAGCGGCCGGCCTCGGGCCCGGGGAGGTCGAGGCGGCGGCGGGGACGCTCGAGGGCTCGGCCTACCTCGGCGACGTCGCCGGCCTCTTCGCCGCCTACGCCCGCCTGCGCGACCGGCTCGGCTTCCTCGACGCCCACTCGGTCGCCGCCGAGGCGATCGAGCTGCTCGACGGCGGCGACGGCGCCTGGCGGCGGCCGGTCTTCCTCTACGGGCTCGACGACTTCACCCCGCACCAGCTCGCCCTGCTGCGCGGCCTGGCCTCGCGGGTCGAGGTGACGGTGACGCTGCCCTACGAGCGCGGCCACGCCGCCCTCGACGCCCGCAACGCCCGGCTGCTCGAGGCGCTCGAGGAGATCGGCGTCGACGCGGTGGAGGAGATGTCGGCCGACCCCGCCAACACCGCCTCCCCCCTGCTCTTCCACCTCGAGCGCAGCTTCGGCGCCGCGCAGCCGCCGCGCCTCCCCCACGACCCGGCGCAGCTCGCCTTCCTGCGCTCGGCCGGCGCCCGCGGCGAGGCCGAGGCGATCGCGCTCGAGGTTGCCCGCCTGCTGGCCGCCGGCGCCGGCCGCGAGGAGATCGCGATCGTCGTCCGCGACCCGGCCCGGCGCGGGCCGCTGCTCGCCTCGGTGCTCGAGTCCTACGGCGTGCCGGTGGCGCTCGAGGCCGAGGTGCCGGTCGCCGGGACCGCGGTCGGCGGCGCCCTCGCGGCGCTGCTCGACGCGGTGCTCGGCGCGGGCCGCGCCGGAGACCTGCTGCGCTACCTGCGCGGGCCGTCCGGCGTCTCCCCCGGCCGGGTCGACTGGTTCGAGCGCCGCCTGCGCCGGCGCCGGGTGCGCGGCGCGGCCGCCGCGCTCGAGCTCTGGGAGGAGCGCTACGGCGAGCCGCCCGCCGACGTCGCCAGGGTGCGCGAGGCCGCCAGCCGGCCCGCCGAGCTGGCCCGGGCCGCGGCGGCGATCGCCGCCGCGATGGGCGCCCGCGCCGAGTCGGCGCTGGAGGCGAGGGCGGCCGGGGCGATCGCGACCGCGCTCGGTGAGCGGGCCGCAGTCGAGGGCCTGGCGCCGCCGCCCGCGGCGCTGGCCGCCGAGGTCGCCGCCCTCTCGCTGCGCGCCTGGAGCGGCCCGGTCGAGGACCGGGTGCGGATCGCCGACCCGCGGCGGGTGCGGGCGGCGCGCTTCGAGCACGTCTTCGTCGCCTCGCTGCAGGACGGCGAGTTCCCCCGCGGCGGCGGCCGCTCCGACCCCTTCCTCTCCGAGCGCCAGCGCGACTCGCTCGGCCTCCCTCCGCGCCACGACGAGGAGGCCGAGGAGCGCTACCTCTTCCACGCCTGCCTCGCCCTGCCCAGGCGGCGCCTCTACCTCTCCTGGCGCGATTGCGACGAGAACGGCGGCGCCGAGGCGCCCTCCCCCTTCCTCGACGAGGTCCGGCGCCTGCTCGAGCCCGGCGAGCAGGACCCGCGCGGGCGCGAGCTGGCGGCGGTCGCCTTCCCCGTCTGCGAGGCGCCCTCCGAGCGCGAGCTGGCGCGGGCGATCGCCGCCCGGGGCGCCGGCGCCGAGCCGGGGCCGCTGCTCGAAGCCGCCGGTGCCGGGGACGAGGTCGCCGAGCGGGTCGAGGCCTGGCTGGCGCGCGCCCGGCGGGCCGAGGCGGCGACCCGCGCCCCGGGGCCGCTCGCCAACCCGGCGGTGATCGGCGCGCTCGGCGAGGTCGGCGCCTACGGCGGCACCACCCTGGAGGGCTTCGACGTCTGCTCCTACCGCTGGTTCGTCGCCCACGAGCTCGCCCCCCAGCCGCTCGACCCGCTGCCCGACCCGATCGTCGGCGGCGGCATCGCCCACGCCGTCCTCTGCGCGCTCTACGAGGAGCGGCCGGGGGGCGACCCCCGCCCCCGCCCGGCGACGCTCGCCGCCTGGACCGCCCGCAGCCGCGAGCTGGTGGCCGAGCAGGGGGCCGAGCGCGGCCTCGGCGCCGACGCCGCCGAGCGGGCGATGCTGAGCCGGGTCGAGGGGCTGGTCGCCCGCTTCCTCGGCGAGGAAGCGGGGCGGGAGGACGGCGCCTTCGAGCCCTGGCTGCTCGAGGCCGCCTTCTCGGAGGCCGAGGCGGCCGGCAAGCCGCCGCTCGAGATCGACGGCTGGCGCCTGCACGGCGCCGTCGACCGGGTCGACCGCGCCGCCGACGGGCGGGCGCTGGTGATCGACTACAAGCTCTCCAGCAAGGTCACGCCCGGCGAGAAGCTCGAGCAGGAGGCGAAGCTGCAGCTGCAGCTCTACCTGATCGCGGTCGCCGAGCTCTGGGGCGCCGAGCCGGCCGGCGGCCTCTACTACCCGCTGCGCGGCACCTCCGAGCGGCGCCCGCGCGGGCTGGTGCGCGAGGACGCGGCCGCCGAGCTGGGCGGCCTCGGGCTGGCCCGGACCGACCGCGTCGACGCCGAGGGCCTGGCCGAGTCGCTCGCCGACGCGCGGCGCCGCGCCGGTGCGATCGTCGCCCGCATGCGCGCCGGCGAGATCGACCGCGACCCCGGCCCCCGCCCCGGCCTGCGCGACCACGGCGTCTGCCCGCCCTACTGCGAGTTCGCGCCGATCTGCCGCCGCGACCGGGCGCCGGTCGAGCCGCTGCCCGAGGACGAGGAGGACGAGCGGTGAAGGCGCGCCAGCCGACCGCCGAGCAGCGCGCCGCGATCGAGACCGGCGCCGCCGAGGCCCTGGTCGAGGCCGGCGCCGGCACCGGCAAGACCGGGGTGATCGTCGAGCGCTACTGCCGCCTGGTCTGCGAGCGGGGGGTCGCGCCCGACGCGATCCTCGCCTTCACCTTCACCGACAAGGCGGCGGCCGAGCTGCGCCAGCGGATCCGGGCCGAGATCGAGCGCCGGGCGGAGGGCGGCTCGGAGCGCGCCCGCGCCCTGCTGCCGCGCCTCGGCAGCGCCTGGGTGACGACGATCCACGGCTTCTGCAACCGGCTGCTCGCCGCCCACCCGGTCGCGGTCGGGGTCGACCCCGGCTTCCGCGTGCTCGACGCGGCCGAGGCCGAGCGCGCCGCGGCGGAGGCGTTCGAGGAGGCGGTCGAGGAGTTCCTCGCCGGCGGCGAGGCCGAGCGCGAGCGCACCGTCGCCGCCTTCGACCTCGGCGGGCTGCGGGCGACGGTGCTCGGCGTCCACGCCGAGCTGCGCAGCCGCGGCGAGGAGGAGCCGCGCCTGCCCGACCCGGGCGAGCCCGAGGTCGAGCGGGCGCTGCGCGAGGCGGCCGCAGCAGCCGCCGCGGCGCTCGCCGAGCTGAAACCGGGCAGCGCCAACTTCGAGCTCGCCGAGCGGGCCTCCGAGCTGCTCGAAAGCCGCGACGGCGTTCCCGACCTCGACCGGATCGCGGCCCTGCGCACGAGCAGCCGGGCGCAGCCGATGGCCGCCTACCGGGAGGCGATCGAGACCGCCGTCAGCCGCGTCGCCGAGGCCGGTGAGGGCGGCGACGCCTACCGCCACGTGGGTGAGCTGCTGGCGCTCTTCTCGGAGCGCTTCGCCGCCGCCAAGGAGCGCCGGGCGGGGGTCGACTTCGAGGACCTGCAGCTGCTCGCCACCCGCCTGCTCGAGCGGACCGAGGCCGGCGCCGCCTACCGGGCCAGGTTCTCCCACCTGCTGATCGACGAGTTCCAGGACACCAACCGCCTGCAGCTGCGGCTGATCGAGGCGCTGCGCGGGCCGCGCAGCCAGACGATGGCGGTCGGCGACGAGCTGCAGTCGATCTACGGCTTCCGCCACGCCGACCTCGACGTCTTCCGCGAGCGGCGCGAGGCGATCGAGGCCGGCGCCGGCGAGGCGATCCGGCTGAGCGGCAACTTCCGCTCGCGGCCGGAGGTGATCGGCGCGGTCAACGCGATCGGCGAGCGCCTGCTGCCCGGCTACGCGCCGCTGCGGGTCGGCGCGCCGCCGGCCGAGCCCGAGCCGCCCGGCGGGGGGACCGCGGTCGAGCTGCTGCTCACCGCCCGCGAGGGCTGGGACGAGGAGGGGATCGAGCTCGACCCGGCGACCGACGCCCGCACCCCCGCCAACCAGCTGGCCGAGGCGCGCTTCCTCGCCACCCGCCTGCGCGAGCTCGCCGACGGCGGCGTCGAGCGCGGCGCGATGGTCGTCCTGCTGCGCGCCTTCACCCGGCTCGACGCCTACGAGGACTCGCTCGAGCGGGCCGGCCTGCGCCCCTACGTGGTCGGCGGCCGCGGCTACTGGTCCCAGCAGCAGGTGGCCGACGTCTGCGCCCTGCTGGCGACGATCGCCAACCCGCTCGACGACCAGGCGCTGCTAGGCGCGCTCGCCTCGCCCGCCTGCGGGGTCAGCCCCGACACGCTCTGGCTGCTGCGCGCCGCGGCGGGCGGCGGGCGCCACCTCTGGCCCGCGGTGCAGCAGCTCGCCGGGCTGGGCGAGGAGGAGGGGCTCGACGGCGAGCGCCTGGCCGAGATCCCGGCCGCGGAGGCGGCGCTGCTGAGCGCCTTCGCGCAGGCGCTGGGCGAGCTGCGCCGGCGCGGCGCCTCGCGCTCGCTGGCCGAGACGATCGACGCCGCCGTCAGCACGACCGGGTACGACCTGGCGGTGTTGATGCGACCCGCGGGCGAGGCGCGCTTCGCCAACGTGCGCAAGCTGATGCGGCTCGCCGCCGACTACGAGTCGAGCGAGGGGCGCGACCTGCGGGGCCTGCTCGACTTCCTCGCCGCCCGCGCCGGGGCCGACGCCGACGCCCAGGCGGCGACCGCGGTCGAGGGCCACGACGGGGTGCGGATCATGACCGTCCACGCCGCCAAGGGCCTCGAGTTCGAGGTCGTCGCCATCCCCCACCTCTCCCGCACCCTGCTCGCCCCGGCGCGGGCGCCGCTGCTCAGCGTCGGCCGCGAGCGCGAAGCGCCGCGGGTCGGGATGCAGCTGCGCCGGCTCGGCGCCCGCGGCGTCAACCTCTACGCGCAGAAGGAGCTGCTCGAGGAGGCGCAGCGGCGCGAGGCCGAGGAGGAGCTGCGCCTCTTCCACGTCGGCGCCACCCGCGCCCGCCAGCGGCTGCTGCTGAGCGGCGTCGTCCGTCCCTCGCCGCCGAGCCGCTCCGGCCCCGGCGAAGCCGTGGTCGAGCGGATCGTCGCCGCGTTCGGGATCGACCGTGAGCGCGACTCGCGGGTGGCGATCCCGCCGCCCGAGCCGCGGCCGGGGCTGGAGGCGAGCTTCCCGCCGGCGGAGATCGCGGTCCGCCTCAACCGGCCCTCGCCCGAGCGGGCGCGGGAGCTGGCCCGGTCCCGGCGCGAGCGCAGCGCGCCGCCCGACCCCGGCCGGGGGCCGGCGCCGCTGGTCGTCGCGGCGACGGCGCGCGAGGCGCGGCTGCCGCTCTCCTACACGGCGATCTCGGCCCACGGCGCGGGCGCCGACGAGCGCCTGCCGGCCAGCGACCGGGCGCTGCGCGGGGGCGGCGGCGACGAGGTCTCCGGCGGCGCCGCCCGCGGCCGCGCCGTCCACCTGCTGCTCGAGTGGAGTCAGGCCAACGGGTGGCGCGAGCCGGCGGCCGAGCTCGCCCGCCGGGTCGTGCGCTCGGGCGAGGTGCGGGAGGCCGGCCTGGCCGAGGAGGAGGCGCTGGCGCCGGTCCGCGCCTGGCTCGCCAGCGGCTTCTTCGCCGAGCGCGTGCGGGACCGCCGCAGCCGCGCCGAGGTGCCGCTGCTGACCACGGTCGCCGGCACCGTCCTGCGCGGCTCGATCGACCTCCTGGTAGAGGAGCCGGCCCGCCCGCCGCTGATCGTCGACTACAAGACCGACCGCCTCGACGGCGCCGCCCCGGCCGAGCTCGCCGCCCGCTACGAGATCCAGCAGGCGATCTACGCCCTCGCCGTGGCCGAGTCCCGCGGCGCCGAGGAGGTCGAGCTCGCCTACGTCTTCCTCGAGCGCCCCGAGGAGCCGGTGCTGATGATCTGTGACGCCGAGTGGATCGCCGCCGGGCGCCGCCGGCTGCAGACCCGGATCGACGAGATCAGGGGCCGAGCGCAGCGAGCGAGGTGACCACGACGCCGTCGGGGCGGGTGTAGGTCGGGGTGTCGGCGGCGAGGACTACGACCAGGGCGCCACACGACTCGTTCGCCTCGGCGGAGAGCTTGCGACGCAGGGCCAGCAGGGTCTGCGCCGCCTCCTCGATGCGGCCGGCACCGAGCTTGACCTCGACCCCGATCCAGCGGCCGTCCCTGGCCTCGACGATCGCGTCGACCTCGAGGCCCTTGTTGTCGCGGTAGAAACGCACCGTGCCGCGGCTAGCCTGGGCGTAGACACGCAGGTCGTGCACGACCTGGGACTCGAAGAGGAAGCCGGCCAGCTCGATCTCGGGGCCGAGCAGCCGCTCGGGCGTGGCGCCGAGCGCGGCAACCGCGAGCGAGGGATCGGTCAGGTGCCGCTTGGGCGTCGCTGCCAGGCGGATGCGAGAGCGCAGCCGGGGCTTCCAGGCGGGCTGATCCTCGATCAGGAAGAGGCGCCGTAGCGCCCGCAGGTAGTTGCGCAGCGAGGCGTCGGGGATCGGTTCCTCGGCCGCCCGGCCGAGCGCCCGCAGCGAGGCGTCGGTGGCGACGTTGCGCGCGTAGGAGGCGAGCAGGCCCTTGATCGCGTCCGGGTCCCGCCTCGCACCCTCGACCCGGGGCAGGTCGGCGTTGACGATCACCTCGAGGTAGTCGGCGTTGGCGTCGAGGGCGTCGGCTGTAGCGAGGCCCAGGTTGTCCGGCCAGCCACCGACCGCGAGCGCCTCGACGTTGCCGACGACGTCGAGCCCGGCGGCGGGCGCCGCGACGGCTGCGCCGGCAAGCAGCGCGCGGACCGGGACTGCCCCGCTCGACAGGCCCCGCTCCAGCAGCGTCAGCGTTCGCATCGCCAGCGGTGCGATCCGTCGCGCCCCGCTGTGGATCGCGGGATCGTCCTCGGGAGTCGATGAGCCGGTCAGCAGGAAGAGGCCCTTCTGGCCGAGGTCGTCAACGCGACCGCGGACTGCGTTCCAGACACCGCCAGCGAGCTGGTACTCGTCGATCAGGCGCGGCGGATCCCCGTCCAGGACGAGCCGGGGATCCGTGCGGGCGGCGGTGAGCGCCGCGGGGTCCCGGTCGAGACGTACCTCAGACGCGGCGAAGCGCCGGGCGGTGGTCGTCTTGCCGACCGCCTTGGGCCCGGCCAGGAGCACAGCGCCATGCGTGCGCAGTCGCGCAGCCACGTCGCCCTCGATGACCCGTTCTCGATCCATCTGCTCGATCAGGGCATCGTACCATTGTCGATATGTAATTTGTACTCAAAACAGTAACGAAATTGTACTTTTTCCGACAGGCAATTCGTACCCTCAACCGGCGCTTGCGGGCCCGTCGAGCTTCGCGGCCAGCTCGTCGAGCTTGAGCTCTTCCAGGTCCTTGCCGACGGCGTCGAGCTCGGCGGCGCAGTAGGTGACCAGCTCGCGGCCCTCGCGGCAGAGGTCGAGGGTCTCGCGCAGGCCGGCCTGGCCGGAGTCGAGCCGGTCGATGATCTGCTCCAGGCGCTCGACCGCGACCTCGTAGCTCTCGGGCTTCTCGCTCAACCTTCCTCCTCGATCCGGGCGCCGACCCTGCCGTCGGCGAAGCGCAGTTTGACGTGCCCGGCGGCGGTCGCCGCGGCGGCGCTGGTCAGCGGCTCGCCCGCGTCCCCCTCGACCAGGGCGTAGCCGCGCTCCAGGGTGCGCTCGGGCTCGTGGGCGCGGAGAGCGACCTCGGCCCGGCGCAGCCCCTCGCGGCGGCGCTGCATCTCGGCGCCCGCCGCCCGCCGCCGGGCGCGCTCGAGCACGACGCTGGCCAGCCGCCGCTGGTAGCCGAGCCGCTGCAGCGATCCCGCGCTCGGAGGCGGCGCGGATCTCGCGCGTCTTCTGGTTGAGGCCGAGGCGCTCGCGGCGCAGCGCCCGTTCGGGGCCGCGGGCGAGCGCCACCAGGTGCGGCGTGCGCGCCCGCACCGCGCCCTCGGCGGCGCGGTGCAGCGCCGCCGTGGAGCGCTCCAGCCCCTCGCGGGCGGCGCCGCAGGCGAGCGGCACGACCGCCTCGGCGGCGTGGGTCGGGGTCGAGCAGGCGACGGCGGCGACGTCGTCGATCAGGGTCGAGTCGCGCTCGTGGCCGACGGCGCTGACCACCGGCACGCGCAGCAGCGCCACCGTGCGGCAGAGCGTCTCGTCGCAGAAGGCCCAGAGGTCGGCGAGGCTGCCGCCGCCGCGGGTGACGACGATCGCCTCGACCGTCGGCTGGGCGGCGAGGCCCTGGATCGCCGCGGCGATCGCCGGCGCCGCGCGACGGTCCTGGACCGGGGCGAAGGCCCAGACCACGGTGCCGCGCCAGCCGCGCCGCTCCAGGCCGGCGAGCAGGTCGCGCCGCGCCGCGCCGGTCTCCGCCGTGACGACGCCGATCGTGCGCGGCAGCAGCGGCCGCGGCAGCTGCTTCTGCAGCGCGAACAGCCCCTCGCCCTGCAGCTGCTTGCGCAGCGCCTCCAGCCGCGCCAGCAGGTCGCCCTCCCCCGCCAGGCGGATCTCGGTGGCGCGGAAGTAGAAGGACGGCGAGGACTGGGCGCTGCCGCGGTAGTAGTCCGGGCCGCCGCCGATCACGACTTCGCTGCCGTCGCGCAGGCCGCCCTCGGGCAGGTCGAGCTTCTCCAGCTCGTTGAGCCAGATCGCGCAGGGGACGGCGCCCTCGCCGTCGCGCAGCTCGAAGTAGGCCTGGGCGCGGCTGCGGCTGAGGCCGGTGACCTCGCCGATCAGCGCCACCCGCGCCCGGCGCCGCATCTCTTCCTCGAGCTTGCGCGCGTAGCGGCCGACGGCGTAGGGGCCCGGCAGGTCCATCGCCCGAGGCTATCTGCCGCTCAGGCGGCGTCGTGCCAGCGCTTCGCCCACTGCTTCAGCTCGCCGAGGGCGGGGCGCAGGTCGGCGCCCTTCTCGCTCAGCGAGTAGCTGACCCGGACCGGGCTGCCGGCTTCGACCTCGCGCTCGATCAGCCCTTCGGCCTCGAGCTCGCGCAGGCGCTGGGAGAGCAGCCGGTCGGAGAGGCCGGGGACGGCGCGGCCGAGCTCGCCGAAGCGCAGCGGACCCTCGCCGAGCGCCGAGAGGATCGCCCCGCTCCAGCGCTTGCCGATCATCTCGATCGCGGCGTGGAAATGCGGGCAGACGCCATTGACGGCCTGATCTTGGCTCGCGCTCCGGGCCTCCACTGCGGCTTCGCAGCTTACTAAACGTAAGCGGTCGGCTACCCGGAGCAGGGGCCGGTGTCGACCGGGGTGCCGGCGTCGGCGAGGGCGGCGCCGACGACGTCGTTGGGGACGGCGAAGCCGCCGGGGGAGCCGCTGGTGGTGGCGGCGAAGACGGTCCCCAGCACCCGTCCGGCGGCGTCGACCAGGGGGCCGCCGGAGTTGCCGCTGCGCACCGCGCCGCGCAGCGAGGCGATCGGCCGCGTGATCGGGCCGCGGCCGTAGGAGTCCTCGCCGATCGTCTCGCGGGTCTCGCCGAGGCGGGCGGGCGCCGCCGCGTAGGGGCCGTTTTCGGGGTAGCCGAGCACCGCCCCCGCCGTCCCCGGGCGGGGCTCCGGGGCGACGCGGAGCACCGGCAGCTGGGCTTCCACCCGCAGCAGCGCCAGGTCGTTGGCGGGGTCGTAGTGCACGGGGGTCGCGGTCAGCGAGGCGCCGTCCTGGGTGGTCACCGTGGTGTCGTCCTCGCCGGCGACGACGTGGGCGTTGGTGACGACGACCTGCGCCGCGACGGCCCAGCCCGAGCCCTCGACCCCGAGCCCGCAGGCGGTGCCCAGCACCCGCACGACCGAGGCGCCGGCGGCGGCGACGTCGGGGTCGGAGGCGATCGCCGGGTCGGGCGGCGCGACCGGCGCCGCCGGGCCGACGATCGCCGGCGCCGGGTCGACGCGGTCGAGCGCGTTGAGGATCGGCCCCGAGGGCGGCAGCACGTCGTTGAGGCTGCGCAGGATCAGCGAGCGCTGCACGTCGCCGCGCAGCTGCGCCGTGCCGGGCGCGTGCAGGGCGACGGCGCCGAAGACCCAGACCAGGCCGAGCGCGACCGAGGCGACCAGGGCGGCGCCGCCGGCGCCGTCGGCGAGGTGCAGCGGGCCGCTGCCGCGCAGCAGGCGCGCCCGCAGGCCCAGCGCCATGCTCTCCAGCGCCACCGCGACCAGGGCGCCGACCAGCAGTGCCCCCAGCGCCGCGCAGAGCGGCGCGTAGGGCGAGGCGGAGCCCTGGTTGAGCAGCAGCGGGCCGATCCGGCTGCCGGTGAAGGCGCCGAGCGCGAAGCCGAACAGGGTCAGGGTGCCGACGATCAGGCCCTGCCGGTAGCCCCAGATCGCCAGGGCGAGGGTGAACGCGACGATTCCCCAATCCAAGACTGTCACGGTCTAATAGAAGCAGGCACTAGATTTCCGTTCAGTGAACAGCCAACTCTCCGGCGTGGAGCGGCGGCGGCGCCTGCTCACCCGCGCGCTTCCGCTCAGCATCGTAGCCCTGATCGCCTTCGTCCTCGGCGCCAGCGCGGGCACGTCGGGCTCGCCGCAGAAGGAAGCGGCCGAACGCTTCGCCGCGGCCTGGGAGGGCGACCGCTTCGCCGCCATGTACGACGAGCTGAACGAGGCCTCGCAGCGCAAGATCGGGCTCAACGACTTCGTCATCGCCTACCGCGAAGCCGCCGAGACGGCCACCCTGCGCTCGCTCGAGGCCGGCTCGGCCGAGGGGCCGGAGTCGGTCGACGGGCGCCAGGTCGTGACCGTGCCCGTCGCGGTCGGGACGGTCGCCTTCGGCCCGTTCGAAGCGCCGCTCGAGCTGCCCTTCGCCGACGGCGGCGTCGCCTGGGAGAAGAGCCTCGTCTTCCCCGGCCTGCGCAGCGGCGAGCAGCTCGAAGCCGAGCTCGAGCTGGCGCCGCGGGCGGCGATCCTCGCCGGCGGCGGCAAGCCGCTGGCGGTCGGCCCGGCCGAAGCCCGCGCCCACCCGCTCGGCGACGCGGCGATCGACGTCGTCGGCGAAGTCGGCGTCGCCGAAGAGGACGAAGCGGGGGCGCTCGCCCGCCAGGGCTTCACCCCGCAGACGCCGGTCGGGGTCAGCGGCCTCGAGCGCGCCTTCAACGCCCGCCTCGCCGGCCATCCCGGCGGCAAGCTGCTGGCGGTCGGCGGCGGCGCGAGCCGGGTCCTGGCCGAAGCCGAGCCGCGGCCCGGCGCCCCGGTGAAGACGACGATCGACCCCGACCTGCAGGAGGCGGCGGTCGCCGCGCTCGGCGGTCGCTTCGGCGGCGTCGCCGTCCTCGACACCCGCAACGGCGACGTGCGCGCCCTCGCCGGCTACGCCTTCTCCGCCCCCCAGCCGCCGGGCTCGACCTTCAAGATGGTGACCACCGCCGCCGCCCTGGAAAAGGGCGTCGTCTCGCTCGACGACGAATTCGAGATCGTCGACGGCGCCAACGTCGGCGGCCGCTTCATCGAAAACGCCAACGGCGAGCTCTGCGGCGGCACCTTCCGCGAAGCCTTCGCCGAGTCCTGCAACGCCGACTTCGCCCCGCTCGGGCCGAAGATCGGCAACGACGACCTGGTCGCCGCCGCCGAGAGCTTCGGCTTCAACTCGCCGCCCACCCTCTACGCCGACCGCTTCCTCGCCGCGGTCGAACCGGAGATGTCGACGATCCCCGAGCAGATCGGCGCCGAAGTCGACCTCGGCGTGACCGCGATCGGCCAGGGAGAAGTGCTGGCGACGCCGCTGCAGATTGCGAGCGTCGCGCAGACGATCGCCAACGGCGGGGTGCGCGAGCCGACCTCGATCGTCGCCAACCGCAAGCTGCGCCCCGAGGCCAGGCCGGTGCGGGCGATCTCGCAGCGGACCGCGCAGCAGCTGACCGAGCTGATGGTCGGCGTCGTCACCGGCGGCACCGGCTACGCCGGCGCGATCCCCGAGGCCCAGGTCGCGGGCAAGACCGGCACCGCCGAGCTCGGGCCGAAGCCCGGCGAAGAGGAAGCCGAGCACCCGCAGCAGATCAAGGACGCCTGGTTCGCCGCCTTCGCCCCGGCCGAGAAGCCGCGCCTGGCGGTCGGCGTGCTGCTGATCGAAGCCGAAGCCGCCGGCGGCGAAGTCGCCGCCCCGACCGCCTCCGAGATCCTCTCCGCCGGCCTCTAGAGGCTTGATGCGGGTTCGGCCTGCGAGCAGGAGCAGCGCCAGGCGATAAAGAAAGGGTCTCCAGCCCTGCAACCTCGTGATTGGAGCACGAGATGACAGCATCGCTGGAGACCCTTGTAGTCGCAGCCTACGTATTCGCGACCTCGCTGCCCATCCCTCGCTCGGGACCCGCCGGCAAAGCCACCGATCAAGAGCTGATCGCCCTGGCCGTCGCCCAGGCGGTCCTCGGCATCCCCTCCGACCGCCAGTTTCTCGGGCTGGTCGAGAAGATCTTGCCCGGCTGGTTCCCCGAGCTGCCCGGGCAATCGCAGTTCAACCGTCGTCTGCGCCGGCTGACGCCGCAGATGACAACGGTGCAGATGATGCTCGCCGAGCTGGTCGCCGAAGGCCAGGTGCGGCTGGTCGACGGCACCTTGATCAGCTGCGCCAACTATCCCGGCTGCGCTTCTAAAAGCCATTTCGCCGGCGATGCCGCCTACGGCTACTGCGCCTCCAAGAGCCAGTTCCTGTGGGGCATGCGCCTGGTCTTGTTCTGTGACCCCAGAGGAGTCCCCACCGGCTATGACCTGGTCGGACCCAAGACCGGCGAAGAGCGCGAGTGCGCCCTGCGACTCGCGGCCGGCCAGGCCGGCATGACGCTGTTTGCCGATGGTGGCTTCTGGGGTCGGGAGTACCTGGCCTCGATGGAGCTGGTGGGCATCGAGTTGATCACCCCCGACAAGCACCGGCTCGGCGAGCGACCGCCGGCCGAGGTCGCAAAAGCGCGGATTCGTCTCGTGATCGAGTCGGTGTTCTCCACTCTCAAGCGACAGATGCGATTGGAGACCCACCTGGCCAAGACGCGCGGCGGCCTCATCCAGCGCATTGCCCAGCGCCTCCTCGCCCTGACCGTGGGGGTCTACGTCAACACCTTGCTGGGTCGGCCGGCGCGGGCGTTGGCCGCCTACGACGGGAGATGAACCCGCATCAAGCCTCTAGGCGGCGACGGGACTAAAAGAGGCCTATATGTCCCGTTTTAGGCCCGTCGGCCCGCGGTTGGTTAGAGGTCGAGGGTGACCTTGGCGGGGCCGCCGGGGCCGGGGATCGAGAGCGTCAGCGGACGCGCCTCGGAGGCCTCGTCGGGGAGCAGGAAGAGGACCAGCGAGCCCTCGATCGGGCCCTGCTGCGGGGTCGAGTCCGGGGTCGGGACCGGTTCCTGCGATTCGACCTTGCCGCCGAAGGGGAAGGCGTAGAGGCTGTCGCTGGGGATCGCCTCGAAGGTCCGCTTGTCGGCGTCGGCGATCGTCGCCGTCGGGGCCAGCTCCTGGGTCTCTTCGGTCTTGTTCTCGACTTCGAGGAAGACGCCGAAGTAGTTGGCGCCGTCGGGGGCCGGCGGCTGGCCGACCAGGTAGGCGGAGTCCTCGTTGTCGTTGGCGTTGAGGAAGCGCGAGAAGATCACGTTGTAGCTGAGCTCGCCGAGCTCGACCGGCTCGCCCTCGACCACGTCCTTGGAGTCGCTCTCGCCGCAGGCCGAGAGCGAGAGGGCGAGGCCCAGCAGGGCCAGCAGGGCGAGCAGGAGCGGCAGGATTCGGGCGCGGCGGTGCATCGGCGGCGAGAGCCTATAAGAGCCGGCTCAGGGAATGCCGGTCGCGTGCCGGTTGCCGCCGGCGAGCGCCGCCCGGCCGGCGGCCAGCGTGCCCGACTCGAGCCCGTCGCGCAGCCGGCGCAGCGCCTCGCGCCAGTGCCGCGCGTAGGGGAGCGAGGCGGCGGAGAGCAGCTCCAGGCCGCGGTCGACCGGCCCCGGCTCGGTCCAGTAGGCGACCCGCACCGTGGTCAGCGAGCCCGGTCCCTCGGTCAGCTCCCAGAGCGTGGTCGAGGGAATCCGGTTGCCGCGGCCGCCGCGGCCGTGCTCGACGATCCGGTGCGGCGGGTCGAGCTCGGCCACCGTCGTGTCCATCCAGACCCGGCGCGGCCGCACCGCGAAGCGGAAGCGGGCGCCGGCCCCCACCCCGCGCGACTCGACCCTGGTCAGGTGGAAGCCGGTGAGGAAATGGTCGGTGAAGGCGGGGCGCAGGCCGAGGTCGGCGATCGCCTCGAAGGCCGCCGCGCGGGGGACGTCGATCTCGATCTCGGCGCTGACGGGGCCCATCGCGGCGCGATTCTATTCGCGCCAGGTTTGGGAGCGGCGCGATGCGGGAAATCCCTGATGCGACCACAGGGACGCCGCTCTAGGATCGACCTGCGGAGGGCGCCGAAACAAGGAGGCCGCCATCTCTACTGCCATCTCCCCCACCAGTACCGCTACCCGCCCCGCCCGCTTCGCCGCGGGCACGACCCCGGGGACCGGGACCTACTTCTGCGCCGCCTGCGAGTCGCAGGCTGGCGCTGCGCGAGAACGACCAGCTGCCCGAGTGCCCGCGCTGCGGCGCGACCGAGTTCCGCCGCGACTCGATCTTCGCGCCGATGCAGGACCACGGCCAGACGATCGAGCTCGGCGCCCTCGCCACCGCCTCGCCGCCGAGCTGGCTGGCCAGCGCCCGCGAGCGCCTGCCCGGGCCGGGCCGCTACCTCGCCTGCCGCGAAGCCGACGCCGAGATCGCGATCTTCCCGGTCGCCCGCGGCTGGACCAGGATCGGCCGCAGCGCCGCCGCCGACGTCCGCCTCGACGACCCCTCGGTCTCGCGCCGCCACGCCCTGCTCGTCTCCGAGAAGCCCAGCTCGCTGCGGGTGCTCGACGACCGCAGCCTCAACGGCATCCTCCTCAACGGCGACCTGGTCGAGTGGGGCCGGCTCGGCGACGGCGACGAGCTCGGCATCGGCCGCTTCCGCCTCTTCGTGCTCGAAGCCTGACTTCCCCCAGTTTGCGGGGTTCCGGCCTACCCGGTCCCTAGCATGGCGGCTGTGAGCAGTCCGGAGCCGCCCGAGATCGCCGCCGAGCGCGCCCGCGAGCGGCTGCACGCCGAGATCGAGCGGGTCCGCAGCGGGGTCGAGGAGATGCTCGCCGAGCAGGAGAACGGCGTCGGCGAGGCGGCCCTGCGGCGCGAACTCGACCAGATCCGCGAGGAGACCGGCTACCTGCTCAAGCGCCGCGTGCGCAAGGCGGAGAAACGCCTCAATAAGCGAATCGACAAGATCGGCGACCGCACCGACGCGCTCGAAGAGCGGGTTGACGCAGTCGAGCAGGAGCGCAGATACGCCGAGTGGCGCATCCACACCAACACCGAGCAGATGCTCGACGGCCTCCTCCGCGAGTTGCGCGCAATCGGCGACCTGCTTTCAGCTTCGAGGTAGACCCGAGCTTCTCGAGCTGGGACTCGGATCGGGGAGGTGCGGGTGCCCTCCCCAGGAGGCTTGGAATCCACGCCCTGCACCCTCAAATACGACCCAGCTGCGCGACGGCCTCATGGGGAGGGCACCCGCACCTCCCCCACCCAGGCCTACTCGGTCGAGATGCTCGGGTCGGCCTGCACCTTGTGCGGGACTACCATCATGAAATTCGCTGAGGCGTCCGAGGCTAGATTGAGGACTCGGTCGGCCTCTTCGTCCTGGCCGGTGGCCTTCAACTCCTCGGCGTAGGCGGAGAGGAGGTCGTCGATGTCGAGCTGGCCCTCGGCGTCGATCTCTTTGAGCTCGACCTTGGCGCCTTTGCCTAGGCGGCGCTGGATCGCGGCGGCGTCGATGCCGAAGGCGTTGTGGCGGACGTAGACGCGGCCGCCGGTCATCCCGGCGCAGGCCCAGGGGCCGAGGTCGCCGAGCACGATCGCCCGGCCCGAGGTCATGTACTCGAAGGCGAAGCCCTTGGCGTTGGCGCGGTTGACGAGGCAGCCGCGGCTGTCGTCGATCTCCTCCTCGGGCTCGCCGGCGAGCACCACGTCAGCGCCGGAGAGGCGGATGCAGAAGCGCGAGTCGGCCGAGCCCTGGACGAAGAGGCGGCCGCGCTGGGCGCCGTAGGCGAAGGACTTGCCGACCGAGCCGTTGACCCGGCGGCCCTTGGCCCCCTTGCCCTTGAGCACCGAGACGGTGCCGCCCAGCATCGTCTTGCCGACGCCGTCCTGGGCGCCGCCCTCGATCCGGATCGCGACCCCGTAGGAGTTGAAGGCGCCGAGCCCCTGGCCGGCGACCGAGCCGCCGTTGAACTCGAGGCTGGCGAGCACGTCTTCGCTCGGCTCGGGCGCGTCGTCGTCGAAGATCCGCGAGCGGGCGATCGCCCCGGCGAGCTCGGTGCCGAGCACGCGGTCGTTGGCGTCGGTGGCGCGCGGGAACTCGTTGCGGATCGTGCGGCCCGAGCAGACGTCGCCGGCCAGGGCGCCGATCTGCGCCGAGGCCTGCTTGGCCTCCATCCGGATCGGGCGGGCGGCGACCAGGCCGGCCTCGGCCCGCTCCTCGGCCTCGGCGGCGACCGGCAGGTCGAGCGGCTCGAGGTCGAGGAACTCCTCCAGCGGCGTGATCAGCGGCGCCAGGTCGATCGACTCGTGGTGGCTGACCTGCTCGAGCAGGTCGTAGCGGCCGACCAGGTCCTGGGCGCGCTCGTAGCCGAGCGAGGCGACCACTTCCTTGACCTCCTCGCCCATCGCCGAGAAGAAGCGGGCGCAGCTCTCGGCCGCGCTGTCGACCTCCTGCGGGGTGAACTTCTTCAGCCCGTGCTCCTGGGCCTGCTCGACGGTCTCGATCTGGGTGGCGATGCCGACGTGGCAGGTGTCGAGCTGGCAGCCGCGGCAGATCGTGCAGCCGAGGCTGACCATCGCCAGGGTGCCGAAGCCGACCCGGTTGGCGCCGAGACAGTGCAGCTTGACGATGTCGTGGCCGTGGCGGTAGCCGCCGTCGGCCCAGATCTCGACCCGGTTGCGCAGGCCGGCCTCCATCAGCGCCCGGTGCACGGCGCGGGTGCCGACGTCGGAGGGCAGGCCGACGTGGCGCAGGGCGTGCTGGCGGGCGGCGCCGGTGCCGCCCTCGAAGCCCGAGAGGGTGATGATGTCGGCGCCGGCCTTGGCGATGCCGAGGCCGATCGTGCCGATGTTGGGCACGACCGGGACCTTGACCGAGACGCGCACGTCGGGGTTGACCGTCTTCAGCTCGTCGATCAGCTCGGCGAGGTCCTCGATCGAGTAGAGGTCGTGGTTGTTGGAGGGCGAGATCAGGTCGGTGCCGGGCGCCGCGTTACGGGCGGCGGCGACCTTCTCGGAGACCTTCTTGCCGGGCAGGTGGCCGCCCTCGCCGGGCTTCGCCCCCTGGCCGATCTTGATCTCGGCCAGGTAGGAGGAGTTGAGCATCTCGGCCGAGACGCCGAAGCGCCCGGATGCGACCTGCTGGCCGCGCCACTTGCGGTAGTGCCCGTACATGTCGCGGATCTCGCCGCCCTCGCCGTTGACGCAGAGCACGTTGATCGCCTTCGCCGCCTCGGCGTAGGCGCGGAAGGCCGGCTCGGACTGCGAGCCGAAGCTCATCGAGGAGATCACCACCGGGTAGTCGTGGCGGCCGACGCCGGCGTCGACGCCCGCGGCGTCGGCGAGCGGCTCGCGGTCGCCCTTCAACGCCATGATGTGGCGCATCGAGATCGGGCTCTGCTGCTCGAGGTCGCGCACCTTCTGCGAGTACTCCTCGTAGGAGCCGGTGCCGTTGGCGGTGGCGATTGCTGCCTTGTAGACCTTGGGGTAGAAGCGGAACGTCTTCGCCGGTTTGGCCTCCTCGTCGCCGGCGAGGATGCGGGCGCGCTCGTTGGTGTCCTCGTCGAGCGCGGCGAAGCCGACGCCGCCGGCCTCGGAGGCGGCGAAGGCCTCGGTCATGAAGATCTCGGCCAGCTCGGGCTTGACCCCGATCGAGGAGAACTGGCGGGCGTAGCCGCGCACCTCGTGGATGCCGATCGTCGAGATCACTTTCTCGATCCCCTTCTTCAGCGCGTCGCAGAGGTTGGAGACGTCATTCTCGTAGTCCTCGACGCAGATCACCTCGACCATCGTGTACGGGCAGACGCCGTTGGCGCCGAGGCCGAGGGCGAGCATCGTGTCGTGGACGTTGCGGATCGCGGCCGAGCGCAGGACGACGCCGCAGCGGCGGCGCAGGTTCTCCTCGCCGGGCTCGACCCTGAAGCCCTTCAGCGCCTGGTCGACGGCCGAGGTCGCCAGGTGCGGGTCGAGGTAGCGGCGGTCGGCGTCGTAGACGGTGCGATCGGTGAGGATCAGCAACTCGGCCCCGTCGCGGACTTTCTTCACCGCCTCCTGCTTGATCCGCTCGATCGCGCCCTTGGTCGTCTCCGACTCCAGCAGCGAGATGTCGACCGCGTCGGCGCGGCCGCGGAACTCCTCCCAGAGGTCCTCGAGCAGGTAGGTGCGGTGCTTGTTGGCGATCTTGCGGTAGGTCTTGTCGGAGAGCGGCGCCAGCCCGTGGTGGCCGCCGAGGATCACCGGGAAGGCGGTCTCGATCGTGCCGGTGTCCGCCCCGGCGGCGTCGATCGAGGGGCGGCGGCCGAAGATCGCCCGGGTCGAGAAGTGCTCCATCTCGCGTTCGCGGTCGATCGCCGGGTTGGTGACGACGGCGACCGTCTCCTTGAAGTAGTCGGCGAGGTTCTGGCGCTCCGGCGAGAGCGCGGCGAGCGGGCCGTCGTAGCCCAGCGAGCCGACCGGCTCGGAGCCGTTGGAGGCCATCTGCTGGACGAGTTTGACGTCGTCGCGCTGCCAGCCGAAGCCGGCCAGCACCCGGTCGACGACCTTGACCGGCTCCTCCGGCCCGGCGCCGGAGTAGCCCGGCACCTCCTCGCCTTCGAGCGGGCCGCCGGCCTGCAGGGCGCGCTCGTAGGGGGCGACCGCCTCGGCGCCGTTGCGGCGCAGCCAGCTCGTCGCGGACGATGCGCAGCATCTCGTCGTGGGGGTGCAGGGTCGAGCGCTTGTGCTCGCGGTCGATCAGCACCAGCGCCTTCTCGCCCGGCGCCAGCGGCTTGGGCTCGGCGGTCATCGCGCCGACCGGGACGACGCCGGGCTCGGAGCTGAAGACGAAGTCTTCGCCGGTCTCGACCTGCCAGAGCGGGCGCAGGCCGAGCGCGTCGGAGGAGAAGACGCACTCCTCGGCGTGGCGGGCGATCAGCGCCACCGGGCCCTGGGCGAATGGCCCCATCGCCTGGCGCAGGTACATGTAGAAGGGCTGCAGATCCTCGGGCAGGGTGCGGATCTCCTCGACGATCGGCGGCACGATCATCTCCATCGCCTCGGCGAGGCTGAGCCCGTCGCGGCTGACCAGGGTGTCGATCGTCCGGTTCAGATCCTGGGAGTCCGAGGAGCCGGGCTGGATCGGCACGCCGAGCATGCGCGCCTCCTGGCGCAGCTGGGCGATCGTGTTGATCTCGCCGTTGTGGCCCAGCATCGAGAAGGGCTGGACGCGCTTGAACGAGGGCCAGGTGTTGGTCGAGTAGCGGTTGTGGCCGAAGCAGCCGATCGTCTCGAAGCGCTCGTCGCGCAGGTCGGGGTAGTACTCGCCGAGGATCTTCGGCGCCCCCATCACCTTGTAGACGCAGGTCGTGGCCGAGAAGGAGGGGACGTGGACGCCGAGCCGCTGCTCGAGCTCGATCAGCAGGTCGAAGAGGACGCGGTCGCGGTGGCGGGCGTCGGCGACGAGGCCGGCCAGCTGCCAGAAGTGGGGCTCCTCCTCGCGCGCGGTCGGGCCGAGGGCGGGCGAGTCGACGACGCCGATGCGCTCGGCGAGGATGCGGAAGCCGCCCTGGCCGAGCAGCTCGCGGGCGTCGTGCTGGATCCGCTCGCGGTCCTGGGAGCGGTCGATGAAGACGTGGGCGACGGCGAAGGCGTCGTCGAGGGTGAGCGAGGGGTCGTGGCCGCCGCTGCGCACCTCCTCGGCCCAGATCTTGCGCGGCAGGTCGAGCAGCAGGCCGCAGCCGTCGCCCTCGCCGTCGACGTTGCCGGCGCGGTGGAGCATCTTCTGCAGGGCCGGGATCGCCAGCTCGATCGGCCGGTGGCTGGCCGTCGCGTCGCGGCGCACCGAGGCGTAGATCGCACAGGCGTCCTTGTCCTCGACGCTGGGCGGCGAGACGAGCGGCCGGTAGGCGCGCTCCGGCGAGTAGCGGACTGGACGATCGGACATGCTGACCTCCCGGTTTCCATGCCTTCTTCGAGCGGGCACGCGACGGGTTGACAAGTCGGCGAAGTATAGAGCCGCCCGTGCGGCGCGAGTCAACCCCCGGATCTGAGCGAACTGCATCAAATTCCAGCTCTGGCAGAGCTGGAATTTGATGCAGTTCGGCTAGGCCCAGCTCGGGGGGCTGTAATCGCCGCCGGGGTGGACGCCGATCAGGAGGGCGGTGACGGGGGCGTCGGAGCGGTTGATGATCGTGCGCGTGGCGGGCGGCTGGATCGAGGCGAAGGTGCCGGCCGGGGCGGGGTGGTCCTCGCCCTCGAGTCGCATCACCGCCTCGCCCTCGAGCACGATGAACAGCTCGACCTGGCCGCTGCCGGTCTCGTCGTGCTCGGGGATCTGGCCGCCGGGGCCGATCTCGACCAGGTTGAAGCCGAAGTCCGAGGTGCCGAGCGCCTTGCGCGCCAGCCGCCAGGTCGCCTCCCCCGACCCCTCCATCGTCTCGAACTCGTCGCGGTGCTTGATCGTGTAGCTGGACATCTCATCCTCCTTCGTTCGGCGTGTACCCCGAACTGCATCAAATTCCAGCTCTGCCAGAGCTGGAATTTGATGCAGTTCGGGTTGGTTGGGTCGGGTTGGTGGGTCAGAGTTCGGGGACGTCGGCGCCGTGGGGGCAGAAGGGGAGGCGGCGGACCTCGGCCCAGGCGGAGCAGCGGGACTCCAGGGCCTCGGCCACCCTGCCGGCGTCCTGCCAGGTGGTCCAGACGAGCACGGTGGGGCCGGCGCCGGAGATCGTCGCGCCGAGGGCGCCGAGCTCGGTCGCCGCGTCGACCAGCTCCATCGAGCGCGGGTAGAGGTCGCGGCGGCGGTCCTGGTGGATGCGGTCGGCGAGGCCGGTGGCGAGCAGGTCGAGGTCGGCGCTGCGCAGGCCGAGGACGAGGCGCGAGGCGGCGGCGACGTTGGCGACCGCGTCGGCGAGCGGGACCTCGGCCGGAATCGCCTCGCGGGCAGCCTCGGTCGAGACCTCCTCGGCGGGGACCACGGCGATCGCCTCGAGGCCGTCGGGCGGGTCGAAGCGGGCGGCGCGCGCCGCGCCCCCCTCCCCCGTGCCGCAGACGACGAAGCCGCCGTAGATCGCGGCGGCGACGTTGTCGGGGTGGCCCTCGATCGCGCTCGCCCGGGCCAGCATCTCCTCGCGCGATAGCGCCAGCTCGAAGAGGTGGTCGGCGGCGGCGAGCCCGGCGACGATCGCCGCCGCGCTGGAGCCGAGCCCGCGCGCCAGCGGGATCTCGCTGCGCAGCCGGAAGGCGATCCCCTCGGCCGGCCGCAGGCTCTCGAAAGCGCGCACGATCAGGTTCTCGCGCCCGGTGGGCACCTCCAGCCCGCCCGGGTCGAACGAGTACTCCCCCGCCTCCTCGACCTCCAGCTCGAGGAAGAGCGACACCGCCGCGGCGAGCACGTCGTAGCCCGGCCCGAGGTTGGCCGAGGAGGCGGGGACGCGGACCAGGCGGTGGCGGGCGGTCATCGTCGACGACCGCCCGCGGATCCGAGGCCGAGACGAACGACCCACTCCGAGAGGAGCGGGTCCACCGCGTGCCACTCGCCGCCCAGGCGCTGAAGGTGACCCATTCCCGCGAGTGTCTCACGTGCATGCTGGGCGCCCCCCTTGGAGAGGTTGAAGCGCCGCAAGGTGCGCTCGTTGAAGAGAGACTCGTCGCCGTGGGCAAAGGCCGCAAGCACAGCCTGCTCGTTGCGGCTCAGCCCGTCCCACACAGCCCCGAACGCCTCTCGACGCTCTTCGAGCGCGGTCTCGAGCGCCTCCTGCCAGCGCTCCGGGGTGGCCTCCTCGCCCCGAGGCGTCAGCTCCCAGAGATGGTGGGCCAGCAACATCGCCCGCTGAGGGTGGCCGCCGGCGACGGCTGCCAGCGGTTCGAGGACCGGCGTGGCGTCGCGGTTCCCGTCTTCGAAACGACTTCCGACGTACTCGACCAGATCGGCGTCTTGGAGGGGGTCGAGATGGAACACCCGCGCCTGATCGAAGAACGGCCGCTCCCGCTCGCCGAAGAGCTGCTGCATCATCCCGGGGTGGGAGCCGGCGAAGATGTAGCTCGCCGCGTCGCCGTGACGCTGGATGTGAGCGCGGAAGAGGCCGTCGACGCCCGCGCCCACGGCCAGCAGCTCCTGGAACTCGTCGAAGACGACCAGGGTGCGAGTCCCGTCGCGCTCGAACAGCGTCCGCGGCAGGTCGAGCAGACCGGCGAGGATCCGCGCCGCCTCCCCCTCCCGAACCGGCTGCGCCTCGACCCGAAGCGGGCCCGCGCCGACGCTCAGCCTGGGCCTCAGCGTCCCGATCGCCGAGATCGCGGCGCGGCGCAGCGGCGAACGGAGGCGCGCGTAGGCCTCTTCCATTCGCAGAGTCAGGTCGCCGATCGAAAGCGCACCGTAGAAGTCGACCTCCACGTAATTGACGCCGATCCGCTCGGCGTCGGCGTCATACCAGTGGGTATTGGAATACATACCTTATGGGGCTGAAGTTCAGTCGAACACGGCTCGCTCGACGGCGCTGAGGTCGTTCTCGCAGTTGATCACCGGCGGGGCCTTGGAGAGGGCGGTGTCGGGGTCCTTGAGGCCGTGGCCGGTGAGCACGCAGACGACCGACTCGGGCGGCGCGGCGTCCTCGGCGACGGGCAGGCCGTGGGCGAGCAGGCCGGCGACCGAGGCGGCCGAGGCCGGCTCGCAGAAGACGCCCTCGCCCGCCGCCAACCAGCGGTAGGCGTCGAGGATCTGCTCGTCGGAGACGGCGGCGACGCGGCCGCGCGAGGCGGTGAAGGCGTCCATCGCCTCCTCCCAGCGGGCCGGGTTGCCGATCCGGATCGCCGAGGCGACCGTCTCGGGGTTGGCGACCGGCTCGCCGCGGACCAGCGGCGCCGCGCCCTCGGCCTGGAAGCCGTAGAGGACCGGCGCCGTGCCGGCCTCGCGGAAGCCGCGCCACCAGGCGGTGACGTTGCCGGCGTTGCCGACCGGGATCGCCAGCGCCCCCGGCGCCCCGCCCAGCTCCTCGACCACCTCGAAGGCGGCCGTCTTCTGGCCTTCGATCCGGTGCGGGTTGACCGAGTTGACCAGCTCGATCGGGTGGCGGTCGGCCAGCTCGCGGACGATCCGCAGGGCGTCGTCGAAGTTGCCCTGCAGGGCGACGACGCGGGCGCCGTGCATCAGCGCCTGGGCCAGCTTGCCGATCGCGATCTTGCCCTCGGGGACGATCACCGCCCCCCGCATCCCCGCCCGCGCCGCGTAGGCGGCGGCGCTGGCGGCGGTGTTGCCGGTCGAGGCGCAGATCACCGCCTCGGCGCCGCGGCCCTTGGCCCGCGAGACGGCGACGGTCATGCCGCGGTCCTTGAAGCTGCCGGTCGGGTTCGCCCCTTCGAACTTGAGGTAGGCGCGGGCGCCGATCCGCTCGGAGAGCCGCGGCGCCTCGACCAGCGGCGTCGAGCCCTCGTTCAGCGTCACCACCGGGTCGCCCGGCTCGAGCGAGAGCCGCTCGCGGTAGCGCTCGACCAGACCGGCCGGGCTCAAACGAACTCCTCTTCGATCACCCGGATCGAGCGCGGCGGGGCGCGCAGCACGTCGAGCGCGTCGATCGCCTCCAGCGCCTCGGCGAAGAGCGACTCGAGGCACTCGTGGATGACCATCACCAGGCGCGCCTCCTCGCCGGCGCCGCGCTGCACGACGCTCTTCACCGAGACCCCTTTGTCGCCCAGCACCTGGGCGACCTGGGCCAGCACCCCGGGCCGGTCGGCGACCTCGAGGTGCAGGTAGAAGGAGGAGGCGACGTCGGCGACCAGCGGCAGGCGCTCGCGGGTCTCGTGCACGGGCGCCTCGCCGCTGAGGATCGAGACCACGTCGCCGAGCACCGCCGAGGCGGTCTGCACGCCGCCGGCGCCGGGGCCCGACATCGTCACCTCGGTGATCTCGGGCGCCTCGACCATCACCGCGTTGAACGGCCCCTCGACCGGCGCCAGCGGGTGGCCGCCGTAGAGGAAGCAGGGGAAGACGCGGACGCTGACCCCGCCGTCGCGGCGTTCGGCGACGCCGAGCAGCTTCAGCGAGAGGCCCAGCTCCTTGGCGTAGGCGAGGTCGTCGGGTTCGATCCGCTCGATCCCCTCGTAGGCGACCTCGGCGAGGGTGACCGGGGTGTGGAAGGCGAGCCGGGTGAGGATCGCCATCTTCGCCGCCGCGTCGGCGCCGCCGACGTCGTCGCTGGGGTCGGCCTCGGCGTAGCCCAGCTCCTGGGCGCGGGCGAGGACCTCCCCGTAGGGGGCACCGCTGGCCGCCATCTCGCTGAGGATGAAGTTGGTGGTGCCGTTGACGATGCCGAAGACCTTGGCGATCTCGGTGACGCCGAAGCTCTCCTGGATCACCCGCACGATCGGGATCACGCCGGCGACCGCCGCCTCGAAGCGCAGCTGCACGCCCGCCCCGCGGGCGGCCTCGAAGAGCTCCTCGCCGTGCTGGGCGAGCAGCTGCTTGTTGGCGGTCACCACCGGGCGCCCGGCGCGCAGCGCCTCGAGCACGAACCGGCGGGCCGGGTCGGTGCCGCCGATCAGCTCGACGATCAGGTCCGAGCCCTCGAGGATGGCGCCGAAGTCGCCCTGGGCGCGGGTCAGCACGCCGCTGATCTCGGGCCGGCGCCCGGTCGCCGCCTCGACCGCGGCGGCCCGCGCCTCGACCAGCTCAACGAAGGCGCCGCCGACCGTGCCCTGGCCAAGCAGCCCGATGCGGACGGCTTTCGGGGGTTCCTCAGACATCCCTGGCGGTCAGGTCCTCGTAGGTCTCGCGGCGGACGACGACCCGCGCCTCGCCGTCGCGGCAGAAGATCACCGGCGGCCGGGTGACGCCGTTGTAGTTGCTGGCCATCGCGTGGCCGTAGGCGCCGGTGGCGGCGGTGACCAGCACGTCGCCGACCGCGGGTGCGGCGAGCCGCGCGTCGCGGACCAGGACGTCGCCGGACTCGCAGTGCATGCCGGCGACCGTCGCCAGGTCCTCGGCCGGCGCGCCGGCGCGGTCGGCGATCGTCGCCTCGTAGCGCGAGCCGTAGAGCATCGGCCGCATGTTGTCGGACATGCCGCCGTCGACGGCGACGTAGGTACGCACGCCGGGGATCTCCTTGACGGTGCCGACCCGGTAGGCGGTCACCCCGGCGTTGCCGACCAGCGAGCGGCCGGGCTCGACCAGGATCCGCACGCCCTCGCCGAAGACCTCGGCGACGCCGGCCACCTTGACCCCGACGTAGGCGTCGATCGAGGGCGGCTCGTCCTCGGCGGTGTAGGCGATGCCGAGCCCGCCGCCGACGTTGACCACGCGGCACCACTCGCCGGCCAGCTCGCCGAGCGCGCGGATCGCCAGCGTGTAGGGCTCGAGCTCGAAGATCTGCGAGCCGATGTGGGCGTGCAGGCCGACCAGGCGCAGCCGCTCGGAGGCGAGCACGCGCTCGATCGCCCGCGCCGCCAGCCCGTCCTCGATCCCGAAGCCGAACTTGGAGTCGAGCTGGCCGGTCTGGATGTAGTCGTGGGTGGAGGGCTTGATCCCCGGGGTGACCCGGATCAGCACGTCGCGGGGCTCGTCGAGCAGCCGCTCGCAGCGCTCGATCTCGTCGAAGGAGTCGAGGATCAGGTGGCCGACCCCGGCGCGGGCGGCGAAGAGGATCTCCGCGTCGCTCTTGTTGTTGCCGTGCATGTGGATGCGGGCCGGCTCGAAGCCGGCGCGCAGCGCCATGTGCAGCTCGCCGCCGGAGGCGACGTCGACCGAGAGCCCCTCCTCGGCGAAGAGCCGGTAGGCGGCGGTGCAGGGGAAGGCCTTGCTGGCGAAGAGCACCTCGTGCTCGGCGCCGCGCCGCTCGAACGCCTCGCGGTAGGCGCGGGCGCGGGAGCGCATCTCCTGCTCGGCGTAGACGTAGGCCGGCGTGCCGTGCTCGGCGACCAGGTCGACCAGGTCGCAGCCGCCGATCTCGAGGCGGCCGCGCTCGTTGACCCGGCTGCCCGCCGGGAAGACGGCCGACCCCGCGATCGGGTCGGCCACCGCGCTCGCCTGTCCGCGCTCCGCCATCGCGGGCATTGTGACGATTGGACCGCCGCCGGCGAGTCCCGCCGCCGCGACCGCGCCCCGGTTCGCCTATTTCCCCCCGCCGAGCAGGCCGCCGACCGTTTCCACGGTCCTGTCGACGGTCTTGCCGACGGTCGATTCGGGGCCGGCGACGCCGTCGACGGTGCTTTCGGTGACTTTGGTCACTCCGGTCGCGCCGAGCACCCCGCCGGTCGCTTCGTCGACCCCGGAGACCGTTTCGTTGACCGTGCCGGCGACGGCGCCCGAGGTCGAGCCCGAGTCGCCGACGGCGGGCTGGGTCGCGCCGCCTCCGCCACCGGTCGAGCCGCCGCCGCGGCCGGCGCTGGACGGGGCCGCGTTGCCGCTCGAGCCGCCGGTGCCGCCCGCCCCCTCGCCGCCGCTGGTCGGGGCGCCGCCGGTGCCGCCGTCAGGTGTGGCGACCGGGGACAGCGTCGCGCCCGGAGCGCCCGCGCCCGCGCCGCGCTCGCGCTGCGAGCGCCCGCCCGCCGCCGTGCCGGCGCCGGCCGTGCCTGCGCCCGCGGCGCCAGACACGACGCCCTGTGCTGCGCCGGCGACGCCCACCGCCTGGCCCTCGGAGACGGCCGGCTGATCGCCTCCGCCGCCGATCTCGGCCAGCGGCCAGTCGCGCAGGGCCTGCAGCGAGACGAGCAGGACGAAGGCGACGACGGCCGCCCCGACCAGGGCCGTGCCCGAGAGGGCACCGGTGAGGTAGTTGTGCGCCTGGCGAATCATCGGTCGCCTCCTGCTCTACCCAACGGTGACAGGGTCGACGCATCAGGATATACCCACTAATTGGATATCCGACCAGGCCGCCCGCAGACGTGCCGTCCCCAGGAGGTCATCTTCGACCCCGCAGGGACGGCACGTCCCCGCCGGGTTACAGGTAACCGAGCGGGTCGGTGGGGGCGCCGCCGATGCGGACCTCGAAGTGGAGGTGGTCGCCGAAGCAGTGGCCGGTGCAGCCGACGTAGCCGATCACGTCGCCCTGCGAGACGCTCTGCCCGGCGCCGACCGCAAACGAGGACTGGTGGGCGTAGCAGGTCTGCAGCCCGCCGCCGTGGTCGAGGCAGGTGAAGTTGCCGTAGCCGCCGCTCTCGGCTTCGGACTGGAGCAGGACGACGCTGCCGTCGGCGGCGGCGCGGATCGGGGTGCCGGCCGGGACGGCGATGTCGATGCCCTCGTGCATCCGCCCCCAGCGCATGCCGAAGCCGGAGACCACCGGCCCGTCCACCGGCCAGATGAACTGCCCCGAGCCGTAGCGGATCGGCCCGGCGGGCAGCGGCGAGGACGCGTATTCGCCCAGGCGCGCCGCCAGCTCGGCCTGGATCTCGGCGACGGCGCCGTCGAGCTTCTGCTCGCGGTCGGCGATCTTCTCCAGCGCCGCTTCGCGGCTGCGCCGGGCGCCGACCAGGGCGCTCTGGCGGTGCTGGACCGCGGCGCGGGCGCTGGCCAGGGCCTGCTCTTCGGCGGCGATCGCGTCGCGGGCCGACTCGATCCGCTCCTTGACGGTGCGCAGCCGGGCGACGGTGCGCTTGACCTGGTCGCGCAGGTCGCGGACCCGGGTGACGACCGCCTCGTCCATGCCGCGGATGCGGTTGAGGTATTCGGTGCGGTCGACCAGGTCGTCGTAGCCGTTGGCGCCGACGATCACGCTGAGCACGTCCGGCGTCCCGGTCTCGTAGATCGCCACCAGGCGCTCGCGCAGCGCCGTCAGCGCCCGCTTCAGCCGCGCCCGCACGACGGCGAGGTGGCGCCGCGCGGTGCGCAGCTCGCCGACCGCGTGGTCGAGCTCGGCCTGCTTGGCGGCCAGCCTGGCGCGCACCTCCGCCTCCTGGCCGCGCAGCGTCGCCACCTCGCGCGTCAGCCGCTTGATCCGCTCGCCGTAGCGGGAGATCGTCGTCGTCAGCACGCCCTTGCGGTCGCGCACCTTGGAGAGCTTCGCCTGCTTGGCGTCGAGCTTCGATTCGAGCTCGTCGGCGGGGGCGGTCGCCGCCGCGCAGAGCAGCACGACGAGCGCCGCCGCGGCGGCGAGCAGAGCCACCGGGGCTGGGCGAGTCATAGGCATCGCCGGATCAGGCTAGCTGAGTCGCGAAATCCCTCCCTTGCAGCGCATTCGCGCTGCAATCGCGGTTGCGATCAGGCCTGCGGCGGGGCGTTCTCGACGTGCAGGAGGGTCGCCGGCGCCTCGTCCTCCATCTGCAGCGTCGTGTGGTCGATCTCGAAGCGCTCGTGCAGGAGCAGCTCGATCCGCCGCCGGACCAGGTCGCGGTCGCACTCGGGGTCGACGACGACGTGGGCGGCGAGCGCGCCAAAGCCCGAGGTCACGGTCCAGATGTGCAGGTCGTGGACCGAGCGCACCCCCTCCTCGGCGCAGATCGCCTCGCTGGCCTGGTCGGGATCGACGCCGGCCGGGGCGGCCTCCATCAGCACGTCGAGCGGCTCCTTGATCAGGCGCCAGGAGGAGAGCAGGATCAGCACCGAGATCGCCAGGCCGGCGATCGGGTCGACGATCGCCGAGCCGCCGGCGAGGACGAAGGCGCCGGCGACGACCACGCCGATCGAGCCGAGCGCGTCGGCGGCGCTGTGGCGCAAAACCCCCTCGAGGTTGACGTCCGAGCGCTCCCCCCGGGCCAGCACCAGCGTCGCCGCGACGTTGCCGGCAAGCCCGAGCAACCCCAGCCCGAGCACGCCGAGCCCGTCGATCTCCGGCGGGTCGCCGAGCCGGCCGAGGGCGGCAACCGCGACGGCGACGGCGATGCCGACGAGGACCACGCCGTTGACCAGCGCCGCGAGGATCTCCGAGCGCTGGTACCCAAACGTCATCCGCCCCCCGGCCGGCCGCGCCGCCAGCGCCGCGGCGAACAGCCCCAGCGCTATCGCCCCCACATCCGAAAGCAGATGCCCGGCATCCGCCAGCACCGCCAGCGACCCGGTGAGCACCCCGCCCACCGCCTCGGCAACCAGCATCCCGAGGTTGATCCAAAGCGCCACCCACATCCGCCGCCGGCTGTCCCCGCGACGAGCGTCAAGAGCGTGCGAATGATCGTGCGAGTGCACGGGTTGAGCTTAGGACCTGCGCAGGAGGCGCCGGGCACACCTCCTCAGGAACTCCCGCGAAGCGGCCTGAGGAGGTGTGCCCGGCGCCTCCCGGGCAAAAACCTAAGCTGGAACCGGCTCTTTCTCCGCCGGCTTCTCCGCCATCGCCGCGTCCGCCACCTCGGCCGCGTACCCCAGCCGCTCGGCGTACTCCCGCGCCTGCATCCGCGAGATGACCATGCGCTGGATCTCGGCGGTGCCCTCGAACAGCTGGTAGATCTTGGCGTCGCGGAACCACTTCTCCAGCGGGCACTCGGTGCTCCAGGCATAGGGGCCGACGAGATCCATCAGCGTCGTCGTCGCCCACATCGTCACGTCGCCCCCCTTGAGCTTGGACATCGAGCCCTGGCCGCCGGTCATCGGGATCCCGTTGCGGCCCATCCAGGCGGCGCGCTGAACCAGCAGGCGGGCGGCCTCGATCTCGGTCGCGACGTCGGCCAGCACCTGCTGGATGCGCTGCTCCTGCAGGGCCGGGCGGCCCTCGACCGTCTCGCCGTCGAGGTGCTCGAGCGTCCACTCGTAGGCGGCCTGGGCGATGCCCAGCGCCGAGGCGCCGACCAGCGGCCGGGTCATCTCGAAGGTCGCCAGGGCGTCGGCGCCGCGCGACTTCTTGCCTTCGCGGCCGCGCTGCAGCTTGCGCTCCAGCTTCTCCTCGCCGCCGAGCAGGTTCTCGGCCGGGATCCGGCAATCGTCGAGGATGATCTCGGCGGTGTGCGAGGCGCGGATGCCGAGCTTCGACTCCTTCTTGCCCTGCTCCAGGCCGGGCGTCCCCTTGCCGACCACGAACGAGGCCTGGCCGCGGGTGCCGAGCGCCGGGTCGACGGTGGCGACGACGACGTGGACGTCGGCGATGCCACCGTTGGTGATGAAGACCTTGGTGCCGTTCAGCACCCACTCGTCACCCTCGCGCTTGGCGGTCGTCTTCAGGCTCTTGACGTCGGAGCCGGCCTGCGGCTCGGTGACCGCGTAGGCGCCGAGCTTGATCTCCTCGCCCGAGCCGAAGCACTCCGGCACCCACTGGGCGATCTGCTCCGGGGTGCCCGAGGAGGCGATGCCGGCGGCGGCGAGGCCGGAGCCGGAGATCGCCAGGGCGGTGCCGGCGCAGCCCCAGTGGAACTCCTCGGCCGAGATCACCTGCATCTGGCCCTGCTCGTCGGCGGCCGAGCGCTGGATCGCCTCGAGGCCGCCGAAGCCCTGCCGGCGCGCCTCCTTGATCACCTCCCAGGGGGTGCTCTCCTCTTCGTCGTGCTTGCGCGCGGCGGGGCGGATCACCTCGCGGGCGAAGGTGCGGCAGCGCTCCTTGTACTCCTTCTGCTCGTCTGTCAGTGCGAAATCCATGGTCTCCTCGTCGATCGCCGGGACTGATTGACTGGTCAGTCAACCAGTCCCCAGGAGATTAGCTGACCAGCCAGCCGGTGGATCGCCTGTAGCTTTCCCGCGGTGCCGGGGAAGCGACCGATAAACGCCGAGGTGCCGGCGATCGAGCCGGTCCGGGCCGATCCGCCGCCGCGGCCGGAGCCGGCGCCCGAGTCGAAGCCGGCGCCCGAGCCCGAGCCGAAGCCGAGCCCCGAGCCGCCGCCGCGGGCCAAGCGGCGGCGGCGGCCGGTGCCCGGGGCGCTGAAGGCGATCGCCGGCCTGGTCGTCGTCGCCGTCGTCTTCCTCGTGGCGGCGATCCTCGGCGGTGGCGGCGGCAACGACGAGCCGGCCGAGCAGACCGCGCCCGCCCCGACCCCCCCGGCGCAGCCGAGCCCGCCGCCGGCGGCCGAGAACCCGAGCGCCGGCGCCGCGGAAGAGCTCGGCTACCCCTCCTTCGCGACCAACAACACGACCCGGGTCGGCGGCTCCGACGCCGCCACCGTCGCCGCCGGCGTCGCGCTTGCGGTCTACCCATCGGCGACCCCGGCCCAGCGGCCGGTGGCGGTGACGCTGGTCGACGAGGACGACTGGCAGGGCGCGGTCGCCGCCGCCGTGCTGATGGCCGAGCCGCTGCGCGCGCCGCTGCTGGTCGGCGCCGGCGGCGAGCTGCCCGAGGCGAGCGCCGAGGCGCTCGCCGCGCTCGACCCCCAGGGCGGCAGGGCGAGCGGCCGCGCCGACGGCGGCCCGGCCCAGGCCTTCGCGATCGGCGCCGCCGCCGCGCCCGACGGCCTGCGCACGACTCATATCCGCGGCGGCAGCCCGGCCGCGGTCGCCGCCGCCGTGCTCGGCCTGCGCGACGGCCTCTTCGACCCGCCCGAGCACATCGTCCTCGCCTCCGAAACCCGGCCCGAGCTCGCCGTCCCCGCGGCCGCCTGGGCGGCGCGCTCCGGCGACCCGGTCCTCTTCACCGGCCCGCGAAAGCTGCCGCGGGCGACGATCGAGCAGCTCGAGCGCCACCCGAAGACGCCGGTCTTCGTCCTCGGCCCCTCGTCGGCGATCCCCTCCGCGGTCCTCCGCGAAGCCGCCCGCTACGGCGGCCGGGTGCGGCGCGTCTCCGGCGAGGACCCGGTCGCCAACGCGATCGCGCTCGCCCGCTACGCCGCCGGCGGCTTCGGCTGGAACGTCAACGACCCCGGCCACGGCTTCGTCGTCGCCCGCAGCGACGCGCCGCTCGAGGCGGCGGTCGCGGCGCCGCTCTCGGCCTCGGGGACCTGGGGGCCGTTGCTGCTCAGCGACGACGCCGCTAGGCTTCCGGCGGCGCTGCGCGACTACCTGCTCGACGTCAAGCCGGGCTACACCACAGACCCGACGCGCGCCTTCTACAACCACGTCTGGGTGATCGGAGACCAGGAGGCAATCGAGGTGAAGCAGCAGGCCGAAATCGACCAGCTGGCCGAACTGGCCAAGATCGGCGGCGAACCGTGAGCGAGGCCGAGAGCCCCCGCCTGCTCGGCGGCGGCCACGCCGTCACCGCCGAGGACGTCCGCGCCCTCGCCGGCGCCTCCACCCCCCACTTCGCCCTCCAGGTGCGCAACCGCATCCGCCGCCTGATCGAGCCGCTCGCCGCCGACGACCCCGCCCGCCGCGAAGGCGAACGCAAGATCGCCGAGCTGGAGCAGCTGGCCGAGCACAGCGGCGACCCCCGCGGCACGATGGGAATCGGCCACCATGGCTGACGCCCCGCACGGCTTCAAGGAGGGCGACAAGGTCTGGGTCGAGGACGGCGACGGCAAGCACCACCCCGGGGTCTTCGTCGCCGACAACGAGAGCTCGGGCTGGTTCGGCGGCGGCCCCAGCGCTTACGTCGTGCACCCGGAGGCCAAACAGGCCGAGGTCGTCTCCACCTTCCGCATCACTCCGCGGGACGAGTAGCGGCGAGCTGCACCGGGAGAGGGGCTGGTCGCCTTCCAGGCGAATTGAGGTCGCACGCGCGCTTTGCGCGCTTAGCGACAGAGCAGGAGCGCGCCTGCGGCGCGCAGGAACCAGATTGCATATCGCCGCCTGCCGGCGACATTCGCCTGGAAGACGACCAGCCCCTCTCCCCCGGCAAGCACCCAAGCACCAACCCCCGCGGAGCCACACCAAGGCTCCGCAAGCTGAAGGAATCGGTCCGGAACCGCTTCGTCGCTCGGGGAGCGGGGGCTGAAGCTGGATGTGCGATGGGCCGGGAGGCCGGCATGCCTGCCCGGGAATGTCGCGAAGCGGCGATATGCAATCTGTCTTCTGCGCGCCATAGGCGCGCTCCCTCTACATCACGAGCGCGAAGCGCGAGTGACCCAAATTCCCGGGCAGGGATGCCGGCCTCCCGGCCCCTCCCTCCCTGGCTTCAGGCGTCAGGCCCGAAGGCGTCGATGATGCGGTTCTGGAACTCGCTCAACTCCTCGGGCGAGACGAAGTAGGTCGGCGGCGTCAGGAAGAGGCCGTCGGCCCGCTCCGCCGTCTGCTCGACCCGGGCGCGGACCTTGTCGAGGGGGCCGGCGGCGCAGTAGGCCTCGACCATCTCGTCGCTGATCGCCGCCGGCACGGCGGCGAGGTCGCCGCGGCGGAAGGCCTCGCCGGCGGCGACCGCGTTGTCGGCGAAGCCGTGCAGCTCCCAGAGCGGCATGTAGGTCTTGACCGTGGCGTAGAAGGAGATCGTGCGGCGGGCCATCTCGATCGCCCGCCCCTCGTCGTCGTCGATCGCGCAGCAGACCGTGGGCAGGTAGTCGAAGCCCGAACGCTCGCGGCCGGAGCGCTTCAGCCCCTCCTCGAATGAGGCGACGACGACCTCGTCGATCCAGCGCAGGCTCTGGATCGGGTGGCCGATCAGGCCGTCGGCGACGTCGCCGGCCATCCGGCACATGCCGCCCTGCACGCCGGCGGTGTAGATCGGCACCGACTCGCGCGGCGAGGGGTGCGGGCGCACCCAGCCCTTGATGTCGATGTCGTAGTAGGAGCCCTCGTAGCGGATCGGCTCGCCCTTGCCCGCCCCCTGCATGATCAGCCGCGTCGCCTCGATCGTCTCGCGCAGGTGCGGCGCCGGCTTGCCGTACTCGGCGTTGTGCCAGGTCTCGTTCAGCCGCTTGACCCCCGAGCCGAGTCCGAGCCGGAAGCGGCCGCCCGACATCTCGTCGACGTCGAGGGCGCTGACGGCGAGGATGAAGGGGCTGCGGGTGAAGGCCCAGGCGATCCCGGTGGCGACGTCGATCTTCTCGGTGCGCCCTGCCAGGTAGGCGGCCTGGGTGACCGAGGAGCGAAACAGCTCCGGCGCCCAGACGCACTCGACCCCGGCCGCCTCGGCCCGCCTGGTCTCGGCCTCGAGATCGGCGACCGAGTTGCCGATCGCGGCGACGGAGATGCGGTCGAGGGCGCTCACCGGCGTCGCCTCACGCCGCGGCCGGGTCGGCGAGGATCGCGGCGGCGACCCGCTCGCGGTGCCACTTGGCGTCGCCGAAGGTCGCCGCGTTGGCCTTGCCGCGCTTGAGGAAGAAGTGCAGGTCGTGCTCCCAGGTGAAGCCGATCCCGCCGTGCACCTGGATCGAGGCGTCGGGCACCCGCCAGCCGGCGTCGGAGGCGTAGGCCTTGGCGATCGAGGCGGCCAGCGGCAGCGACTCGGGCTCGGCGTCGGCGGCCCAGGCGGCGCCGTAGACCGCCGAGCGGGAGTTCTCGGTCTCGAGCAGCATCTGCGCGCAGCGGTGCGAGACCGCCTGGTAGGAGCCGATCGGGCGGCCGAACTGCTGGCGGTCCTTGGCGTACTCGACGGCCATCTCCAGCGTGCGCTGGGCGATGCCGGTCGACTCGGCCGCCAGCGCCACGCAGGCACGCAGGAAGACCGGCGTGTAGTCGGCCCCCGCGGCGGGCAGCGTGTCCGCGGCGGGGACCCGCACCCCGTCGAGGCGAACCGAGTAGAGGCGCCTGGTCGGGTCGATCGCGGTCGCGGCGCTCACCGTGACCCCCGGCGCGCCGCGCTCGACCAGGTGACGGCGGCCGTCGGCGGTCGCGACCAGCAGCAGGTCGGCGGTCGCGGCGTCCATCACCAGCACCTTCTCGCCGTCGAGCACGACGTCCTCGCCGTCGGCGCGCGCCGCCATCGCGAACTCGCCCACCGAGGCCGGCGTGCCGGCGTCGAAGAGGGCCGGGGTGCCGCGCAGCCGGCCCTCGGCCAGCGGCCGCAGGAAGCGCTCGCGCTGCTCGTCGGAGCCGCAGAGGGCGAGGGCGATGCCGACGACGGTGTTGGAGAGCAGCGGCGAGGGGGCGAGCGCGTAGCCCATCTCCTCGAAGAGGACGGCGAGATCGACGATGCCGAGCCCCTGCCCGCCCCACTCCTCGGGCAGCGCCAGGCCGGGCCAGCCGAGCTCGGCCATCTCATCCCAGTCGGACTGCGCGAAGCCGTGCTCGCTCTCGGCCAGCTCGCGGATCCGCTCCGACTTGTAGCGGGCGGCGAGGAACTCGCGGGCGGTCGACTTGATCGCCTGCTGCTCGTCGGTGAGGTCGAAGTACACGGGCGGCTCCCCCTAACGCATCTTCGGCAGGCCGAGCACGCGCTCGGCGATGATGTTCTTGAGGATGTCGGTGGTGCCGCCCTCGATCGAGTTGGCGCGCGAGCGCAGGAAGCCGTACTGCCAGGCGCCGCCGGCGACCGCGTGCTCGTCGCCGCGGGCGAGCGGCGCGTAGGCGCCCTCGATGTCGAGCGCCAGCTCGGCGATCCGCTGGTTGATGTCGGCCCACTGCCACTTGCCCAGCGAGCCCTCCGGGCCGGGGATGCCCGACTGCATCGTCTTGGTCAGGCCGCGGTAGGCGTTGAGCCGCATCGTCTCGGCCTCGATGTGGAGCTGGGCGAGGCGCTGGCGGAAAACCGCGTCATCGGCGGCGCTGGCGCCGTCGGTGCGCGTCTCGCGCGCCAGGGCGCCGAGCCGCTTGAGGCTGTTGGCGATCTGGGCGATGGCGCCGAAGGCGAGCCCGGCGCGCTCGTTCATCAGCGTCGTGATCGCCACCGTCCAGCCGTTGCCGACCCCGCCGACCACGTTGGCGTCGGGGATCCGCGCCTCCTCGATGAAGACCTCGTTGAACTCGCCCTCGCCGGTGATCTGCACCAGCGGCTTCGCCTCGACCCCCTCCTGCTCCATGTCCATCAGGAAGTAGGTGAGGCCCTTGTGCTTGGGGGCGTCGGGGTCGGTGCGGGCGACCAGCATGCACCACTTGGCGTACTGGGCGAAGGTGGTCCAGACCTTCTGCCCGGTGACCACCCATTCGTCGCCGTCCTTGACCGCCCGCGTCTTCAGCGAGGCGAGGTCGGAGCCCGACTCGGGCTCGGAGAAGCCCTGGCACCAGATCTCCTCGGCGGTCAGGATCGGCTCCAGGTAGCGCGCCTTCTGCTCCTCGCTGCCGTGGGCGATCACCACCGGCCCGCCCATCGCCAGGCCGAGCACGTTGGCCGGGCTGGGCGCCTCCAGGCGGGCGGCCTCGCCGACGAAGATCGCCTGCTCGATCATCGTCGCGCCGCGGCCGCCGTACTGCTCGGGCCAGGAGATCCCGGCCCAGCCGGCGGCGTGCATCTTGCGCTGCCACTCGCGCCGGAAGGCCATCACCTCCTCGAGCCCGCCCTCGGGCTCGGGTCCGGGGTGGTTGGCTTCGATCCAGCCGCGGACCTCGTCGCGGAACTTCTGCTCGGACGGGGAGAGGGTCAGATCCATCGGCGGCCGAGCATAGCGGCCGACTGGCTGGGTGGCCAGTACCTCAGCGGTTGCCGCAGGTCTTCAGCCCGTATTCCTTGGCCAGCTTGCTGGCTTCGGCGAAGACCTTGCTGCTTTCGGAGACCAGCTTCTTCGGTTCGGCTTCCGCTGCGGCGACGTTCTCTTCCCTGGCGACCAGCATCGCTTCCACCTGTTCCTCGTCGCCGGCGGGCGCCCCCAGGTCGCGCAGTTCTTCCACTTCGCGGTTGACGTTGGGGACGAACACGGCGTCAATCAGTTCGGCGTAGTCGGAGTCCGTCGGTTTGGTGAGGTCCTTGTGCTTCTTCGCGTAGGCGACGAAGTCTTCCTGGATCTGTTCTTCGCCCTTCTTGCAGACCGCGTCGGCCTGCTTGACGAATTGCGCCTTGCTCAGATCTGAGGTCGTTACTTCGGTGCCGTCGCCGCCGCCGCAGCCGGCGGCGACCAGCGCCAGAGCTGCAACTGCGACCAGCACGTAGCCGAGAACCGTTCGCCTTGCCACTTCCCTCTCCCCTCAAACTTCCTTGACTAGTGGTGGCGAGACTTTACACGTTCCCGCCTAAATACGCTGAATGAGCGTGCCGGTGCCGAGCCCGCCGCCGCAGCACATCGTCACCAGTCCCATCTCCTTGTCGGTGCGCTCCATCTCGTGCAGCAGGGTGGTGATCAGGCGGGCGCCGGTCGAGCCGAGCGGGTGGCCGAGCGCGATCGCGCCGCCGTTGACGTTGACCCGGTCCATGTCGGGGTCGAGCTCGCGGCGCCAGGCGGCGACCACGGAGGCGAAGGCCTCGTTGATCTCGACCAGGTCGATGTCGCCGATCTGCATCCCGTTGCGCTCGAGCAGCTTGCGGGTGGCGGGGATCGGGCCGGTGAGCATGATCACCGGGTCGACCCCGACCGTGGTCTGGTCGAAGATCCGCGCCCGCGGCCGCAGCCCCAGCGCCTCGGCCTTCTCGCGCGTCATCAGCAGCACCGCGGCGGCGCCGTCGGAGACCTGCGAGGAGTTGCCGGCGGTGACCTTGCCGTCCTCCTTGAAGGCCGGCTTCAGCTCGGCCAGCTTCTCGAGCGAGGTGTCGGGGCGGATGCCCTGGTCGGTCGCGTAGGTGTCGCCGTTGACCTGGAAGGGGACGATCTCACGCTCGAAGCGGCCCTCCTCGGTGGCCTTGGCGGCGCGCTGGTGGGAGCGCAGGCCGATCTCGTCGAGCTCGGAGCGGGGGATCTCCCACTTGTCGGCGATCATCTCGGCCGAGATCCCCTGCGGCACCAGGTCGTAGCGCTGCATCAGCTCGGGCGAGAAGGCCATCCCGTGCTCCTGCATCACCGAGTAGCTGTCGGCGAAGGAGATGTGCCCCATGTGCTCGACTCCGCCGCCGATCGCGACGTCGTGGACGCCGGCGGCGATCAGCGCCGCGGCGAAGTTGACCGCCTGCTGGGCCGAGCCGCACTGGCGATCGACCGTGGTGGCCGGCGTCTCGACCGGGAAGCCGGCCTCGAGCCAGGCGTTGCGGCCGATGTTGATGCCCTGCTCGCCGAACTGCTGCACGCAGCCGGCGACCACGTCCTCGACCTCGGCGGGGTCGATCCCGGCGCGCTCGACGACCTCGGAGTAGGCCTTGGCGAGCAGGTTCGAGGGGTGGACGTCCTTGTAGTAGCCCTTCTGCTCGTGACCGCGGCCGACCGGGGTGCGCACCGCCTCGACGATCACGACCTCCCTGCCGCCCATCCTGCCGCTTCCGTTCTCCGCCATCGCCGCCCTCCGATCGATTGACTGGTCAGTCAGCCAAGGGTACCGGGGGGCGGCCGTCGGCTGCCCCCGCCCGACGCCCCTCGCGGAGAGCCTGATAGAAGCCCGGCCTATGAATTCGAGCCAGGGGTACGAGAGTCCAGGAATTGCCGGCAGCGGGGCGATCGCCACGGGTCTGGCGGCCGTCTCGACGACGACGGCCGACACGATCCTGCTGGCGCGCAGCGAGGCCTCGGCCTGGCGCGCGGAGGAGAAAGTGGTGGCCGCCTGCGCCAAGCTCGAGGGGGCCGACCCCTCGCGACTGCGAGTGACCACCGACCCCGCCGACCTGGCCGAGTGCGACGTGATCGTCGAGGCGATCATCGAGGAAGTCGGGCCCAAGGGCGAGCTGCTGGAGAAGGTCGCGGCGGCCTGCCCCGACGTCGCAGCTGGCGACCACCACCTCCTCGCTGAGCGTCGCCGAGATCGCCAAGGCCGGCGGCGTCGACGGCAAGCTCTTCGGCCTGCACGTCTTCAACCCGGTGCCGCGGATGAAGCTGGTCGAGGTCTGCTTCCCGGACGGGACCGAGGGCGCCCGCGAGACCGCCCTCGCCTGGTGCGCGGCGCTCGGCAAGACCGCGGTCGAGGTGCCCGACCAGGCCGGCTTCGTCGTCAACCGCCTGCTCTTCCCCTACCTCTTCGAAGCCGTCCGCCTGATGGAGCGGACCGGCATGGAGGCGGGCGAGGTCGACACCTGCATGAAGCTCGGCGCCGGCCACCCGATGGGGCCGCTGGCCCTGCTCGACTTCGTCGGCCTCGACGTCTCCGAGGCGATCGGCGACGCCCTCTACGCCGACAACGGCGAGATCGCCAGCCGGCCCCCGGGCCTGCTGGTCGAGCTGGTCGGCGAGGGCAAGCTGGGCCGCAAGTCCGGCGCCGGCTTCTACAGCTACGACTAGACCGAACCGCTGGGCAGGCCGCTGATCCGCACCGCCTCGATCCGGTTCTCGCGCACCGACTCGACCCGGATCGTGTAGCCGTTGGCGGTGATCGAGTCGCCGCGCTTGGGCAGGCGGCCGAGCTCGCCGAAGACGTAGCCGCCGACCGAGTTGTAGGCGTCGGTGTCGACCGGCAGCTCGATCCCGGCGTCGGAGAGGTCGCCGAGCGAGACGTGGCCGCGCACGAACCACTCGCCGCTGGCCAGCTGGCGCAGAGCGGCGGCGCGCGGGTCGGTCTCGTCCTCGATCTCCCCCACCACCTCCTCGAGGATGTCCTCGACCGTGACGATGCCGACCGTGCGGCCGTACTCGTCGACGATCACCGCCAGCGAGGTGCGCTGCACCTGCAGGTCGTGCAGCAGGTCGTCGAGCGGCCGCGTCTCGGGCACGATCACCGCGTCGCGCACGGCCGGCCCGATCTCGGCCTGCGGCCCGTCGCTCATGTAGAGGCGGGCGAGGCTGTTGTTGTGGACGATCCCCTGCACCCGGTCGGGGTTCTCTTCCTCGATCACGACCAGGCGGGTGTGGCCCGAGGTGACGCAGCGCCGCAGCGCCGTCTCCACCGACTCCGAGGCGTCGACGGTGACCACCGCCGGGATCGGCGTCATCACCTCGCGCGCCTCCTGCTCGTGCAGGTGGAAGACGCCGCCGAGCATCCCCGCCTCGCCGGGGTCGAGGCGGCCGCGCTGGGCGCCGCGGACGATCATCAGCCGCAGCTCCTCGGGCGACTGCAGCTCCTCGTCGGCTTCGGGGTCGATGCGCAGGACGCGGGCGACGAAGAAGCGGGCGGGGACGTTGGTGATCACGATCAGCGGGTGGAAGAGCCGGCGCAGCAGCTCCAGCGGGCGGGCGACGCCGAGCAGCAGGTTCTCGGCCCGGGCGATGCCGATCATCTTCGGCGCCTGCTCGCCGAAGATCACGTGCAGCAGGGTGATGCTGGCGTAGGCGAAGAGGAAGGCGAGCACGTAGGAGGTGGCTTCGCCGAGGGCGCCCTCGAGCAGCGGCTCGATCAGGGTGGCGATCGCCGGCTCGCCGAGGAAGCCGATCCCGATCGAGGCGAGCGTGATCCCGACCTGGGAGGTGGCGACGTACTCGTCGACGTGGTCGAGCTGGTGCAGGGCGATGCGGGCGGCGCGGCGCCCCTCCCCGACCAGGCCCTCGATCCGGCTGCGGCGCGAGCGCACGATCGCGAACTCGGCCGCAACGAAGAAGCCGTTGACGGCGATCAGGACAAACACGAGGACGATGAGCAGGACTGCGCTCATCGCCTATCCGGCCCGGTACTTCGGGGGAGGTCTTCGTCGGCCATTCGGCGGTACGCAATATAGCCCGCGGCCACGCGGATCAGGCGATTGCTGCCATATTGACTCCGGATGCGCATCGCAAGCCTCGTCCCTTCCGCAACCGAGATGCTCTACGCGCTCGGCCTCGGCGACGGCGTCGTCGCCGTCACCCACGAGTGCGACTACCCGAAAGCGGCCCGCTCCCTACCCGACCTGACCCGCACGGTGCTGCCCGCCGGGCTCAGCGCCGGCGAGATCGACCGCCAGGTCAAGGCCCGGGTGGCCGAGGGCCGGGCGCTGTACGAGCTCGACGAGGAGCTGCTCGCCGAGCTGGCACCGGACCTGATCGTCACCCAGGCGGTCTGCGCGGTCTGCGCCGTCTCCTACGAGGACGTGCTCGAGGTCGCCGCCCGGCTGCCGAGCCGGCCCAAGGTGGTGCAGCAGGACCCGAGCACCCTGGGCGAGATGCTCGAGGACGTCGTCCGCCTGGCCGAGGCGGCGGGCGTGCCGCAGCTCGGCCACGAGCTGCGCGGCGAGCTCGAGGGGCGGCTGGCCACCGTGCGCGCCGCCGTCTCCGGGGCGGCGCCGCCGCGGGTGATCGCGCTCGAGTGGCTCGACCCGCCCTTCGTCGGCGGCCACTGGGTCCCGGAGATGATCTCGATCGCCGGCGGCGAGGACGTCGCCGGGCCACCCGGGCTGAAGTCGCCCGAGGTCTCCTGGGGCGAGCTCTCCGGGCTCGGCCCCGACGTCGTCGTCGCCATGCCCTGCGGCTGGTACGTCGAGGACTCGCGCGCCCAGGCGCTCGCCTGCTGGGAGCAGATCGAGGCGCTCGGGCCGCAGCGCGTCTTCGCCGTCGACGCCGCCTCGACCTTCTCCCGCCCCGGCCCGCGCCTGGTCGACGGCACCGAGCTGCTCGGCCACCTCCTCCACCCCGACCTCGTCGACGCGCCCGGCAACATCGCCTTCTCAGAGGTGCGAGGCCCGGTCGATGGGTTCAGGGTCCTCAGGCAATCGCCAGGGAGCCGATAACGGCGAGAACTGTGATTGCGGCCATCGCCAGCATCTCGGCGAGGAGGTGCTTTTCTCCTAGATGGCCGCGCTCGGCGGCGAGGATGACGAAGGCGCAGAGGACGCCGGCGGCGAGGCCGCCGAGGTGGCCGCCGAGGCTGATGTTGGGACGGCTGACGCTGAGCGCCAGGTTGATCAGCAGGATCACCCCGATCGAGCCGGCGACGTTGTCGAAGCCGCGGCCGCGGGCAATCACGAAGGTCGCGCCGAAGATGCCGAACACGGCCCCCGAGGCGCCGACGGTGAGCGCGTCGGGGCTGAGCAGCAGGGCGCCGAAGGCGCCGCCGAAGAGCGAGGCGACGTAGATGCCGAGGAAGCGGGGGGTGCCGACCGAGGGCTCGAGCAGGCGGCCGAGGAAGTAGAGGGCGAACATGTTGAAGCCGATGTGGAAGAGGCTGGCGTGGAGGAAGCCGCCGGTCGCCAGCCGGTACCACTCGCCTTCGGCGACGAAGGGCCCGTAGAGGCCGAAGTCGTAGGCGGCGGAGCTGCCGCCGACGCTGAAGCCGCCGCCGCCGCTGACGATCTCTGCGAGGAAGGCGGCGGCGTTGAGCGCGATCAGGACGAAGGTCGCCGGGGCGCGCGAGGACAGCGGCGCCTCGCCGACCCCGCTGGTGACCTTCGTGCGCTGCCGGGCGCACTCGGGGCAGCGCATCCCGACCGGGGTCGGGGTCATGCAGTCGGGGCAGATCGGCCGCCCGCAGGAGGAGCAGGAGACGCCGGTCTCGCGGTCGGGATGGCGGTAGCAGGTCTGGGCCACGGGAACGAGCAGCCTACAATCGCCGCCGATGGACGCCCCCAGCCCGGCCCGCCTCTACGCCAGCCTCGCCGGCGCCCTGCTGCTCGTCTTCGGCATCGTCGGCTTCTTCTACAGCGCCTCCTTCGGCTCCCCGGGCGAGGTCGAGAAGGAGCTCGGCCTGTTCGGGGTCAACGGCTGGAGCAACGCCCTGCACGTGCTGGCCGGCAGCCTCGGCCTCTTCGTCGCCGGCTGGGCGTCGCGCGCCTACTCGCTGTGCGCCGGCGCCTTCTTCCTCGCCCTCGCCTGCTGGGGCCTCTACCTCGGCGCCGACGCGGCGATCCTCGGCTTCCTCCCCGCCCCCACCGCGACCAGCCTGCTCTGGCTCGCCCTCGGCGCGCTCGGCATCGCCGCCGCCCTCGCCACCCCGCACCCGGGCCGACGGGCCTAAAACCGACGCTATGCGTCGGTTTTAGGCCCGTCGGCCCCGGGGTTAGGGGCGGATGCGGGTGGCTAGGGAGCGCAGGCCGCCCTTGGCCTGGGTGCGGCCACGGCGGCGGACCTCGAGCAGGACGAGGGCGCCGGCGGCGGCGCTGCCGGCGCCGAGCGCGAAGACCGGGCGCACCCAGTTGCGCGGGTCGCGCAGGGCCCGCAGCTCGCTCTCGGAGAGCTCCTCGGCCCAGTCGGAGAGCTCCTCGGCGGCCGCCTGGGTGACGGCCGCGAGGGTGTCCTCGACCCGGCCCGAGAGGCGCTCGGGAGGTTCGACCGGGCGCAGGGCGTCGGCGAGCAGGTGCTCGACGTCCCAGGCGCTGCCGGTCGGCCTCTCGCTCGGCTCACTCATCGCCGCTCATCTCCTCCTGCAGCTGCTTGATCGCGCGGTGGATCAGCACCTTGGTCGCGCCGTCGCTGCGACCGAGGGCGCGGGCGATCTCGCGGTTGTCCATGCCCAGCGCGAAGCGCATGATCAGCGCCTCGCGCCGGTCGCCGGGCAGGCCATCGAGGTTGGCGATCACCTGGCGCAGCTCCTCGCGACCCTCGACGATCGACTCGGTGCCGTGGCGGGCGGCGATCGGGTCGGCGTTCTCCAGCGAGGTCTGCGGCCGGCGCGAGCGGTCGCGGTAGTAGTTCGAGGCCAGGTTGTGGGCGATGCGGATCAGCCACGGCCGCAGCGGCCGGCCGTCGGACTCGCGGCGGGCGCGGTCGAAGTGGCGGTAGGCCTGCAGGAAGGTCTGCTCGGTGAGGTCCTCGGCGTCGTGCTGGTTGCCGATCCGGTAGCAGGCGTAGGAGTAGACGTCGCGCAGGTGGGCGCGGTAGAGGTCCTCGAAGGCCCGGTCGAGCTCCGCCTTGTCCTCGGGAGCGAGGCTGGCCGGCTCGACGTTCTTCTCGGCGCTCACGGGCCAAGACTATTCCCCTCAGGCCGCCTTCCTGGTGCGCTCGACCCGGCGCAGGCCGGCGACCCAGGCCTCGGCGTCGACCTCGCCGCGGATCAGCGCCGCGAGGCCGGCCAGGGCGGCGGCCCGGTCGCCCGCCGCGGCGGCGGCGTCGGCCAGCAGCGGCACCGCGTCCAGGCCCTCGGAGGCCTGTCCGATCCGGGCCGGGATCTCCGCCACCGGCACGCCGCGGCCGAGCAGCTCGCCGGCGCGCCGGTTGCGGCCACTCGGCGCCATCACCGTCGCGGTCAGGTCGCCGACCCCGGCCAGGCCGGCGAAGGTCGCCGGCTCCGCGCCGCGCCCGGCGGCGTGCTCGATGCACTCGCGCCAGACCAGCGCCGCCGCGATCCCGGCCGCGTTCTGGCCGTGCGGCTCGGCGGCCGCGGCGGCGAGGGCGGCGGCGTTCTTCGCCGCGCCCGCCATCTCGACCCCGGCGACGTCGGCCGAGCGCTCGCAGAAGAGGCCGGCGCGGTCGAAGACGACGCCGAGCTGGTCGCGCAGCTCCTCGTCGGCGGAGCCGAGCACCAGGGCGGCCGAGCCCGAGACGGCCTCGCGCGCGTGCGCCGGCCCGCCGAGGCAGGCGACCGCCCGCGCCCGCACCCGCTCGCCGACGTACTCGGCCGGCAGCTGGCCGCGCGGCGCGATCAGGCCCTTGGTCAGCAGCAGCACCGCCGAGCGGTCGCCGACCCGGTCGGCGATCGCCCCCACCGCCTGCGGCAGCGAGCCGGAGGGGATCGCCAGGCAGACCAGGTCGAGCCCGGCAAGCTCGACCTCGGAGGCGTGGCGGACGCGCACCGAGTCGGGCAGCCGCACGCCCTCCAGGTAGCGGCGGTTCTCGCGCTGCTCCTCGATCTCGGCCGCCTGCTCCGGGGTGCGGGTGGCGAGCTGCACCTCGAGGCCGCCGCGGGCGAGCAGCACGGCGACCGCCGTGCCCCAGCTGCCGGCGCCGATCACCGCGGCGCGGCGCATCGGCGGCAGGCCGCCGATGTCCTCCCACTGCAGCGCGACGTTGGGCCAGATCCGCGCCGTCACAGTCGAGGCCAGCCCGCGCGAGGGGTCGGCGGCGCGCGGGAAGGTCATCGCCTTGCCGAGCCGCACCTTGATCTTGCGCGGCCGGATGCGCCAGCCGCGGCGCACGTCTTCGGTGCCGAGCACCGCCGCCGGGATCACCGGCGCCCCGGTCTGCAGGGCGAGGCGGCCGACGCCGCGCTTGGGTTCGGCCAGCGAGCCGCGGCGGATGCGCGTGCCCTCGGGGAAGATGCAGACCGCGCCGCCGCGCTCGACCACCTGGCGCGCGGTCTCGACCGAGTCCTCGTCGGACTCGCCGCGGCGGATCGGGAAGGCGCCGAGCCGGGAGAGGATCCAGCCCTGCCAGCGGCGCTCGAAGAGCTCGACCTTGGCGACGTAGTTCATCGGCCGCCGCCAGGGCAGGGCGCCGCCGATCGCGAAGGGGTCGAGGAAGCTGCGGTGGTTGGCGGCGACGATCAGGCCGCCGTCGAGGCGGGCGTGCTCGCGCCCGGTGCGGGCGTAGCGGAAGTAGACGAGGAAGAAGGGGGTCATGAAGATCCTCGCCAGCAGGTAGAGGATCGGGTTGACCCCGTGTTCGCGGGTGTAGGCGTGGTACGACCGGAGGCGGGGGTCCATCGGGATGGCTACACGGTTGAGGGTTCGGGGTTACCGGGGGGCGGAGGTCCGGCACCGCTCCCGGCTCAACTTTTTCTGAAGACAGGGGGTGGCTGTCCGTGGGGCGGTCGGCAGAAAAAGTACAAGCCGCCGGGAGTGGTGCCCAACCCCGCTACCAGGAAGCCTCGATCAAACGTTCGAGGTCCGGCTGGGTCGGCGGTTCCGGGGTAAAAGCCAGCTCGGGGCGCAGCAAGATCGACTCGATGGCCTGGGGGAGCTTGGTGGGGTCGGCGCCTAGATCGCCGAGTCCGGGCGGGTTGCCGCCCAGCTCCAGGATGCGGGGTTCGATGTTCTCGGGGGTGGTGCCCAGGGTCGTTGCCAGGGGTTCGAGGCCGTCGGGGGCGCGGGGGGCCATGAAGGCCATGACGCGGGGCAGGATCGTCGCGTTGGTCTGGGCGTGGGGGACGTCGAGGACGCGGGCCAGGGTCTGGCAGACTACGTGGTGGACGGCGAAGGCGGCGGAGTCGATCGCGTAGCCACAGAGCAGCGAGCCGAGGGCGAGCGAGGGCCGGTGGCGCTCGGCCGGGTCTTCGTCGAGCGCCGCCGCGATCGACTCGGCGCCGCGCAGCGCGGTCATCTGCGAGACCGGGTTGGCGAAGGGCGTGTAGAGCGAGTCGGCGCCGTGGGCGAGGGCGTTGATCGAGCTCGCCCGCAGCTCGGCCTCCGGCGCCCCGGTCATCGCCGCGGGGTCGGCGATCACCAGCGCCGGGCGGACCAGGGCGCGGGCGCGCGACTCGGCCCCGGCGGGCAGGCGGTGGATGCCGGTCATCTCCGCCCCCGACATCGTCGTCGGGATCGCCGCCACGCGGGCGCCGCTGACCGCGGCGATCGCCTTCGCGGTGTCGATCGTGCGGCCGCCACCGAGGGCGACCAGGTTGGGAGCCTCGACCGCGTCGAGCAGCGCCGCGGCGGCGTCGGGAACGGCCGAGGCCGGCGAGCCGGGCGGCACCTCGTGCACCGCCGCCGCCGCTTCCGCCAGCAACCGCGCCCCCTCCAGGTGGCGCTGCGTGGTGAGCAGGGCGAAGCCCTCCATGCCGTGCTCGGCGAGCAGCTGCGCGGCGTCGTCGACCCCGGTCTCGCGGAAGACGATGACGCGGCCGGCGTCGCGCCAGACGAAGTTGCCGTTCACCCGGCGGAGGCGGTGCGCGGGTTGACGACCGGGCGCAGGTTGGGTTCGACCTCGGCCCGCAGGTGCTCGTAGTCGGGCGGCAGCGAGAGCTTCTCGCCGAGCTGCTCGAGCGGCTCGTCGACGGTGAAGCCCGGTCCCAGGGTGGCGATCTCGAACAGCACGCCGCTCGGCTCGCGGAAGTAGATCGAGCGGAAGTAGAAGCGGTCGATCACCGGGGTCGGCTGGGCGCCGCCGGCGATCGCCCGCTCGCGCCAGGCCTCGTGCTCGTCGATCGTCGAGGCCCAGGCGACGTGGTGGACGCTGCCGGCGCCCTGGCGGGCCCGCTCCGCCGGCGGCTCCCCGTAGACGTAGAGGCCGCCGCGGTCGCTGCCGCGCGCCTCCCAGGCGCCGTCGCCCGCCGGCGCGAACTCGAGCGCCTCGAGCAGCCCGCGGCTCGCCTCGGGCTCGGCGGCGTAGGCGTGGACGGCGTGGAAGCCGCGCAGCGCGACCTCGGCCGGCACCTCGGGGTGCTCGGCGATCAGCGGCTCGTCGGCAACCTCGACCGCGGCCAGCTCGTGGGCGAGGCCCTCGGGGTCGGCGAAGCGCAGCCCGCCCCCGGCCCGCTCACTGTCGATGCCGGCCGCACCCAGCCGCTCCTCCCAGAAGTCGAGCGCCGCCGGCGAGGCGACCCGCCAGACGATCCGGTGCACGTCGCCGGCGCCGGCCCGCCCGGGCGGCACGCCGGGGAACTCGAAGAAGGTCAGATCGGACCCGGCGCTGCCCTTCTCGTCGGCGAAGAAGAGGTGGTAGACGGTCGGGTTGTCCTGGTTGACCGTCTTCTTCACCAGGCGCAGGCCGAGCGTCCCGGCGTAGAAGTCGACGTTGCTCTGCGCGTCGGCGGTGATCGCGGTGATGTGGTGGATGCCCTCCAGCCGCACGAACCACGTATACCATCCCGCCGATGAGCAACGGACGGCGACGCCTGGTCAGGGCCCTGGTGGTGCTCGGCTCGCTGCTCGCCTTCCTCAGCGTCTTCGCGATCTGGACCGAGCGCCAGGCGCTCAACACCGACGACTGGGTCGACACCAGCGGCCGCCTGATCCAGAACGAGACGATCCGCGAAGAGGTCGGCGACTACCTGGTCGACCAGCTCTACGAAAACGTCGACATCGAACGCGAACTGGAGGAAATCCTCCCCGGCGAGACCAAGGACCTCGCCGGCCCGGTCTCCGGCGGCCTGCGCCAGGTGGCCGGCGACGGGGCCAACCAGGTGCTGCAGAGCTCGACCGCCCAGGAACTCTGGAAGAGCGCCAACCGCACTGCCCACGAACAGCTGCTCGCCGTGCTCGAAGAAAAGGAAGGCACGGTCTCGACCGCGAACGGCGAGGTCAGCCTCAACCTCGGCAGCCTGGTCACCAACCTCGCCGACCAGATCGGGATCGGCGCCAGCCTCGCCGAAAAGCTGCCCGAAGACGCCGGCCAGGTGACGATCCTGCGCTCCGACGAGCTCGGCACCGCGCAGGACGTCGTCGTCGCGATCAAGGGCCTGGCGCTGATCCTCTCGCTGCTGACCCTGCTCTGCTTCGGCCTGGCGATCTACCTGACCCGCGAGGGTCGCTGGGTCACGGTGCTGCTCTGCGGCGCCGGCCTGGTCGCCGCCGGCTTCGCCGTGATCGTCTTCCGCGAGGTCGCGGGCGGCATCGTCGTCGGCCAGCTGGTCGAAGAAGACAGCGTCAAGCCGGCGGCGGAAGCGGCCTGGTCGATCGGCACCTCGCTGATGACCAGCATCGCGACCACGGTGATCGTCGTCGGCGTCCTCTTCGGCATCGCCGGCTGGCTCGCCTCGCCGACCGGCTCGGCGCGCTCGACCCGCCGCGTCCTCGCCCCGGTGCTCAACCACCACGTCGCCTACGCCTACGCGCTGCTGGCGATCGTCGTATGCATCTACTTCCTCGGCTCGTCGACCCAGAACCTGCGCTCCTTCCTGACCACGCTGGCGATCGCCGCCCTCGCCGCCTTCGGCATCCATGAGCTGCGCAAGCAGACCGCCGAGGAGTACCCCGACGCCGACTACGACGACGTCTTCGGCGGCGCCAAGGACCGCGTCGTCGGCGCCGTCCGCGACGCCAACCTCGCCGAGCGCGCCTCGAAGCTGCGCCTGCCCGAGGCGCGCAAGGGCTCCGAGGAGGCGGGCGAGCCGGAGACCGCGGAGGCCCCCACCCAGACCCTCGGCGACTCCCGCATCGCCCAGCTCGAACGCCTCGCCGCCCTGCACGAAAAAGGCGTGCTCAGCGACGACGAGCTGGCCGCCGAGAAGGCACGCGTGCTCGGCGGCGAAGCCGGCTGATCAGCGCGGGGCGGAACGGCTGTCGGGCTCGGTCAGCCCCGTACGACCACTTCGCACCCAGATCGCGAAGAGTGGGTCGACGAGCTCCATCGCGCGCGTGTCTCCCTGCACAAATCCTTCCTCGGCCAAGCGGTCTCGTGCGCCCCGCGCGGTTGAGCGCGCAAGCTGGAGTTCATCCAAGATCTCCTTTTTCAGCGGGTCTGGAGAGATCGCAATCGCGAGCAGAGTGCGACGCTCGGCATCGTCGAGGCCGTTCCAAATGGAGCCGAACTCGTCCTTGAGCTCCAGAAAAGCGTCGTTCAGCGCCTCTTGCCAGGAAGCACCGTCAGCCGTCTGGCCGGCAGGGGTTCTGTCCCAGAGGAAGTGCGCGAGGAGCATTGCGCGCCGAACCGGCGAAAATGTAGCTCGCCTCGTCCTCGTGGCGCTCCAGCCTGCTGCGAATCAGCCCATCCAGAGGCGGCTTGGTCGCCAGGACGTCCTGGAACTCGTCGAATATCACGAGCGTCGATTGCCCGGTGCTTCCCATCAGCTTGACCGGCAGATCCAGCAGCCAGCTGAGACGCCTGCCGAGGCGTCCTCGATGCGGTCGGTCGCCTCGTGCGCTGACAGTCCCAAGTGGCGGGATTCCCGCCGCTTTTCCGACGGGTAAACCGCCACTTTCGTGGCGGGATTCCCGCCACCTGGCATCCAGCCCAAGAAAGCCCGGCAGCTAAGCCCGCCTCCGGGATCGAACCGGAAACCTCCGCTTTACAAGAGCGGTGCTCTACCAGTTGAGCTAGGCGGGCGGGGTGCGGTCAGCGTACCCCTACTGATCTTTGGTCGCCAGGGTGTGGGTGGGCGGGTTCGGGGGCCCTCCTCCGGAAGCCGTCGCGCAGCTGGATCGTGGCTGGCGATTCGGAAGGTGGATTCCAAGCTTCCAGAGGAGGGCCCCGAACCCGCCCCTCTACAGCTGGCGACTGAGGTTCGGTCCAAAGCGCTGGACGGACACAGACGACGGCATCGCGTAGAGCCAGCGTGGTGCCCCTCCCCATAAGGCTTGGAAGTCCCGCCCCGCAGCACACCGCTCGACCCAGCTGCGCAACGGCCTTATGGGGAGGGGCACCACGCTGGCTCTCGACACTCTGCAATCGTCAATCTCGTGGACGTGACGTTTCGCTTTTTGGACCCCGCCGAGGGGGCGGTGTTGAGCGAGGCGATTCGGGTGGCGTATGGGGACAGCTATGACGTCCGCTGGGTCTACGACGCGGCTGAGGTCGAGGCGCGGCTGGCGGCGGGGACCTACGTGTCCTGCGTCGCCGAGAGCGCCGGCGGGGAGCTGCTCTGCCATGAGGGGATGAGCCTGGCGGCGGCCGGGGACGCGGTCGGCCACTCGGGGCAGGCGGTGACGATGCCGGCTGCCCGCGGGCAGCACCTGTTCACCCGCACCAAGCGCTTCCTGATGGACTGGGCGACCGAGCGGGGCCTGGCGGGGATGTTCAGCGAGGCGACCGCCGCCCACCCCTACAGCCAGCGCGCCAACGTCGAGCTCGGCGCCCAGGAGACCGGCCTGCTGCTCGGCTGGATTCCCGAGTCGGTCGCCAACGACGCCGCCGGCGAGGGCCGGCGCGGACGCCAGTCGGCGGTGCTCTTCTACGCCCGCCTCAACCGCGGCCACGAGCGGCCCGTGTACGCGCCCGAGCGCCATGCCGGGATCGTCGCCCAGACCCTGGAGCGCTGCGCCCTGCGCGGCGAGCTGGCCGAGCCGCCGGCCGGCTTCTCCCTCGCCGAGCGCACCCGGCTCCAGGTCGAGATCGACGGCGACCACGGCCTGGCGCTGATCACCGTGCACGAGCCGGGCGCCGACCTCGAGGCCGCGGTCGCCGCCGAGCGCCACCACCTCTTCCACCGCGCCGGCCTCGCCGCCGTCTACCTCGACCTGCCGCTGGAGACGCCGGCGACGGCGCTGGTCGCCGACCACCTGGAGCGCCTCGGCGTCTCCTACGCCGGCGTCTTCCCCAACCGCGGCTGCGCCGGCGACGTGCTGCGCATGCAGTCGCTGCACCGGGCGCGGATCAAGGCCGACGACGTCTCCGTCGCCTCCGCGCACGGCCGCGAGCTGCTCGAATACGTGCTCGCTGACCTGCCTAGTTGAGCGTCTCCCGCGAGGCGAGGTGGGCGCCGACCTTGCGCTTGACCCGCTGCAGGGCGTTGTCGACGGTCTTGGTGTCGCACTCGAGGCGCTCGGCGGTGGCCTCGTAGGAGTGGCCGTCGAGGTAGAGCGAGAGGACGCTGCTCTCGAGGTCGGAGAGCACGCCGGAGACGCCCGAGAGGCAGGAGACGAGGCTGTCCAGCTCTTCGGAGGCGATCACCTGGTTGACCGGGTCGTGGACCGTCGGGCCGGGCAGGATCTCGTCCAGGGTGGTGTCCGAGTCGCCGCTGGCGGCCGGCGTCTGGCTGAAGGAGACGTACTGGTTGAGCGGCGTGTGCTTGTTGCGGGTCGCGGTTTTCACCGCGGTGATGATCTGGCGGGTGATGCAGAGCTCGGCGAAATTGCGGAAGCTCGACTCGCGATCGGTGCGGTAGTCGCGGATCGCCTTGTAGAGGCCGAGCAGGCCTTCCTGGATCAGGTCGTCGGACTCGCCCCCGAGCAGGAAGTAGGAGGAGGCCTTGAGGCGGACGAAGCCGCGGTAGCGGCGGACGATCGCGTCGTAGGCGTCGGCCCGCCCGTCCTTGGCGAGAGCGACGAGATAATGATCATCAAGCTCAGGTTGAGGGTTAGATTCGGTCGGCCTGAGCGAGCCGTTGAGACGGCCGGACGGCAACTGCATTTCCTGGGTAGGCGAAGATAGAGCCACTGATCCCTCTCCTTGACGAAGGGTCTGTGGCGCCTTTACCTCCCCTGGTGGCGCCCCGATATGACTGGATCAACCTCAGACTCAAGCTGAGGTTCAACCTTATTGGCGCGTTAGTTTACGGCCGCGCGGTGTTCTGTCAACCCCTTTGCAGGGATTTCTTGCAAGCGCCGTTGCAGGTGGTAGAGGTCAGGCCCGCTGCCGGACGGCCTCGAAGAGCAGCGCCGCCGCCGCCGCGGAGACGTTGAGCGAGGCCGTCCTGCCCCGCTGCGGCAGGGCGATCCGCCCGTCGCAGCTCGCCGCGACCCGGGGCCGGACGCCCTTGCCCTCGCCGCCGAGGACCAGCACCGTCGGGCCGCCGAGGTCGACCTGCCAGGGCGCCTGCTCGGCCTCCGCCTCGGCCGCCCAGGACCAGAAGCCGGCCTGCTTCGCCTGGCCGAGCCAGTCGGCGAGGTTGCGCACCCGGGCGACCGGCAGGTGCTCGACCGCCCCCGCCGAGGCCTTGCAGACGACCGCCGTCACCTCGGCCGCGCGCCGCTCGGGGATGACCAGGCCGGCGGCGCCGGCGGCCTCCGCCGAGCGGGCGACGGCGCCGAGGTTGCGCGGGTCCTGCACCTGGTCGAGGGCGACGAGCAGCGCTCCCTCGACCCGCAGCAGCGCGTTCGGGTCCGCGTACGGGTAGGGGTCGACTTCGGCCACCACCCCCTGGTGGTCCGGCGACCCGCAGAGCCGCTCCAGCTCCTCGCCGGAGGCCTCCGGCGCCCGCCACACCCGGCGCACGCCCCTCCTCCCCCGCTCAGCCTCGGCCACCGCCCGCTTGCCGTAGACGACCTGCGAGGCCATCAGGACTTCGGCACGAGCCTCGCCCCATCAGCCGAGTCCCGCACCTCCCAGCCGAGGGCGGCAAGCTCGTCCCGAATAGCATCGGCCCGCTCGAAGTCCTTGCCGGCCCGAGCCTCCTCCCGCTCCGCCAGCAACCCCTCAGCCCGCTCGTCGGCCTTGGCACCCTGATCCGGCTGGGTAAGGGTGCCAAGGCCGACGAGCTCGAGCATCTCCGCCAGAGCATGGGCCGCATCGTTCCCAGGCACCTCAGCCCTGTTGGCTTCCCCGACCAGCTCGAACACCTCGGCCATCGCCCGCGGCGTGTTGAAGTCATCCGCCAGCGCATCCTTGAAGCTCTCGACTCGAGGAGCTGCCGCGCCGTGCGAGGAGTCGGGGGAGGACCCGCCAGAGCCTCCCCGCTGTTGCTCTGGGGGGTCCTCCCCCGACTCCTCCCCGCCCCGCTGCTCGCGAAAGAAGTTCCTCAACCTCTCGACCTGGGCCACGGCCTGCTCCATCTCCGCCGTCCCGAACGCCAAAGGCCCGCGATAGTGCCCGGAGATCAGGTACCCGACGACCGCATCTCGCCCATAGCGATCCAACGCCTCGCTCAGCTGGAAGATGTTCCCCTCCGACTTCGACATCTTCTCCGAGTCCATCTGGATCATCCCGTTGTGCATCCAGGCCCGGGCGAATGGGCGGCCCGCCGCCTCGGACTGGGCGATCTCGTTCTCGTGGTGGGGGAAGATCAGGTCCGAGCCGCCGCCGTGGATCGCGAACTCGGGGCCGAGCTCCTGCTCGGCCATCACCGAGCACTCGATGTGCCAGGCGGGACGGCCAGGGCCCCAGGGCGAGTCCCAGGCGGTGTCCTCGCCGGGCTTCTGCGCCTTCCAGAGGGCGAAGTCGAGCGGGTCCTGCTTGAGCGACTCCGAGCCGGCCTCCTCGCCCTGGTCCATCTCCTCCGTGCGCCGGTTGGAGAGCTTGCCGTAGCCGTCGAAGCTGCGCACCCGGAAGTAGACGTCGCCACCCGACTCGTAGGCGTGTCCGCCCTCGATCAGCTCCGCGGTCAGCGCCACGATCCCCGCGATCCGCTCGGTCGCCAGCGGCTCCGCGTCGGGCCGGCCCAGACCGAGCCGCTCGGTGTCCTCGGCATAGGCCCGCGTCATCCGCGCCGCGAACCCGGCCGACCCCTCCCCCGCCTCGCGCGCCGCGGCGTAGATCTTGTCGTTGACGTCGGTGACGTTGACCACCAACTTCGCCCCGTACCCCTCCGAGCGCAGAAACCGCGCGAACAGCGAAAAAACCACAAACGGCCTCGCATTGCCGATATGGATGCGGCTGTACACGGTCGGCCCGCAGGCGTAGATCCCAACCTCCCTCTTCGGATCAAGCTCGACGAACTCTCCGCTCAACGTGTCGCGTATCCGAACCGGCCTCATCGCGGTTGCTGATGCTAGTGAGGGAGGCGGGGCGCCGCTCCCCGCGGCTTGTACTTTTCCGCCCGAAACCACTCGGCGAGAGCCGCCCTGCTCAACATGCGGAAAAGTTGAGCGGGGAGTGGTGCCCCGCCTCCCCCGCTAAAAGGTTCTGTAACCCGACCCTGACGCAGCCGCCTCGCGCTGCGCCCAAGCCGGTGCCGTGTCCTCGGCAGCCGCCAGCGCCTCGCGCCGCGCCCGCTTCGCCGTCGCCGTGATCTCCTCCTCGGCGGCGCGCCGGGCGCGCTCCTCGCGCTGCTCGGCCTGGGCGCGGATGTGGTCCGACTCGGCCTTGAGCGCCTCCTCGGCGCGCGCCCGCGCCTTCTCGGTCGCCTCGCCTTCGACCTTCTCGACCAGCTCGGCGCACCCGCTCCTCGGCCTCGCGGCGCACCTCCTCGGTGCCCTGCATCACCCGCTCCTCGATCTCGGCCTCGAGCCGCACCGCCAGCTCGCGCGACTCCGCCGCGGCCGACTCGGCTTCGGCGGCGCGCTGCTCGGCGGCGGCGACCCGCTGGTCGGCCTCGAGCCTGACCTGCGCCAGGACGTCGGCGTGGTTCTTCTCGGCCTCCTTCAGGGCGGCGTCGAGCGCCTCGCCGGCGGCCCGCTCCGCCGCCTCCCGGGCCGAGCCGAGCTCGGCGTTGAAGGCTTCGCGGTCCCCCTCGGCGCGCTTCCGGGCGGCCTCGAAGGACTGCTCGGCGCGGTCGCGAGCCGCCTCGGCGCGCTGCGCCCGCGCCTCGGCCTGGCGCCGTCGGGCGCGCTCGGTCGCGACCCGCTCGCGCCCCTCCTCGCCGATCCGGCTCAGCGTCTCCATCGCCCGCTGCCTGACCTCGGCCCGGACCCGCTCGGCCCGCTCCTCAGCACGCGCCACCCGCTCCTCGCTGACCCGCACCCACTCCAGGGCCTGGGCAGCGGACTCCCGCAACTCCTCTCGAGCTGCGCCAAGAGCCCTCAAATTCGCGGCCGGCTCACCCATCCCGCGCAACCTACTACCCGCACCGGAAGCTCCACCAACCTGCGACCGGCAACCCCGCAAATAGGGAACTTTGAGCGCCGTCATGAGCCCGTCCCAATAGGGGGCGGAACGTCTTGTACTTTTTCGCGAGCGCACCACCGGGCGCCAGCCCATCCCCGCCCCTCGAAAAAGTTAAGTGGAGCCCCCTATCGGGACGGGCTCCCCGCCTCCCGCTCAACCAGCTCCCTCTTCAGCACCTTCCCGGTCGCATTCCGCGGCAGCTCGTCGAGAAACTCGATCTCGCGCGGCGTCTTGTAGCCGGCGAGGTTGGCCTTGACGTGCTCCTTCAGCTCCTGCTCGGACGCCGCCTCCTCGCCGACCACGACGAAGGCCTTGAGCCGCTGGCCATACTCCTCGTCCTCGATCCCGATCACCGCCACCTCGACCACAGCGGCGTGGTCGGCGAGCAGGTCCTCGACCTCGCGCGGGAAGACGTTCTCGCCGCCGGAGACGATCATCTCGTCGTCGCGACCGTCGATGAAGAGGCGGCCGTCGGCGTCGAAGTGGCCGACGTCGCCGCTGCAGAGCAGGCCGTCGATCGCCTCCTTATTGCCGCCGCCGGTGTAGCCCTCGAAGGACATCTCGTTGCCGACGAAGATCCGCCCGACCTCGCCCGGCGCCACCTGGGCGCCGCCCTCGTCGTAGAGGCGGACGACGGTGCCCCGCGGCGGCCGCCCGGCGGTGCCCGGCGCGGCGCGCAGGTCCTCCGGGGTGGCGACCGTCGCGTAGGCGACCTCGGTCGAGCCGTAGAGGTTGTAGATCGTGTCGCCGAAGGTGTCCATCCACTCGATCGCCAGCTCGCCGGGCAGGGCCGAGCCCGAGGTCGAGGTAATCCGCAGCGAGGAGAGGTCGTAGGCCTCGAGCGTCTCGCGCGGCAGGCTGAGGATGCGCTGCAGCATCACCGGCACGACGCCGAGCACCTCGGCGCGGTGCTCCTGCACGGCGGCCAGGGTCGCCTCGGGGTCGAAGCGCCGGCGCAGGACCATGGTCGAGGCGGTCGGCAGGCTGATCACGAAGTGGAAGAAGCCCCAGGAGTGGAAGAGCGGCGCGGCGACCATCATCGTCTCCCGCGAGCGGTAGGGGATCCTGTCGATCAGCGCCGCCATCGCCATCAGCCCGTCGGGGCTGGAGCGCTGGGCGCCCTTCGGCGTCCCGGTCGTGCCCGAGGTGAGGATCACGAAGCGGGCTTTGTCGGGCGGCGGCTTCAGGTTCGCTTCCTCGCCGGCGACGATCAGCGACTCGAGCGTCTGCCCCGCGGGCTCGCCGTCGGCCCAGGCGACCACCCGCTCGATGCCGGCGTCGACGCCGTCGAGCAGGCCGGCGAACTCCTCGTCGTAGACCAGCGCCTTGGGGCCCTCGCGCCGCATCACGTCGACCAGCTGCGGGCCGGAGAACATCGTGTTCAGGTACAGGGCGCTGGCGCCTAGCTTGGCCGCCGCCAGGGTGGTCTCGATGAAGCCGCGGTGGTTGCGGCACATGACGCCGATCCCGTCGCCGGGCCCGATCCCCATCGCCGCGAAGGAGTGGGCGAGCGCGTTGGTGCGCCGGTGGACGCGCTCGAAGCTGAGCGAGCCGCGTTCGTCGATCAGCATCGTCGCCTGCGGGTGGTGCAGGGCGGCGGTGGCGACGCCGGTCGCCGGCGAGGCCCCCCAGCGGATGAAGGTGGTGGCGATCTTCGCCGCCGTGTCGGGACGCAGCAGCTCGAGGACGCCCGCCTCGCGCAGGACCTTGACCTCGAACGCTTTGTCCGAGGCCGCCTGGCGGATGCTCTTGCCGATCGAGCCGAGTGCGCCCATGGACTGCGGAACCCTAGTCGCTATCGACCGTTGCCACGGCGATGCAGGCGATTCCCTCGCCGCGGCCGATCCAGCCCATGCCCTCGTTGGTCGTCGCCTTGACGTTGACCCGGGCCGAGGTGACCTCGGACAGGATCCGCTCCATCTCCGCCCGCAGCGGCCCGATCCGCGGTCGCTCGCAGATCAGGGTCGCGTCGACGTTGACGATCCGCCCCGGCACGGTGCCGACCACGGTGCGCAGCAGGTCGATCGAGTCGGCGCCCTGCCAGCGATCCTCGTCGTCGGGGAAGAGGGTGCCGATGTCGCCCATCCCGGCGGCGCCGAGCAGGGCGTCGATCACCGCGTGGGTGAGCACGTCGGCGTCGGAGTGCCCGTCGAGGCCGAGCTCGTGCTCGATCTCGACCCCGCCCAGCACCAGGCGGCGCCCGGCGGCGAAGCGGTGGCTGTCGTAGCCGATGCCGGCACTCATCGCCCGCCATCCTCGCGCAGCGCGGCGCCGAGCGGCTCCAGCCGCCGGCGGCGGCCCTCGAAGACGCAGATCTCCGCCACCTCGATCGCCCCCAGCAGCTCCTCCGCCTCGCGGTAGGCGAAGCCGACCTGCTCGGGCAGGTGGGCGTCGGAGGAGAGGGCGAAGGCGGCGCCGGCTTCGGCGCACATCTCGGCGAAGGCGGGCGCCGGGTAGAGCTCGCCGACCGGCTTGCGCAGCCCCGCGGTCGAGAGCTCGACCGCGATCCCGGTCTCGGCGATCGCCTCGACCGCCGGCTCGTAGTAGAAGCGCGGGTCGCGCTCCGGGGCCGGCCGGCCGCCGCCCCAGACCTTGACCAGGTCGGGGTGGGCGAGGATGTCGAAGAGGCCCGAGCGGGCGCACTCGGCGAGCGCCTCGAAGTAGCGGCCCCAGACCTCGTCGGGGTCGCCGCTGCGCTCCCAGACGTCCCAGCCGGGGTGGTCGACGGCGCGCTCGCCGATGAAGTGGACCGAGCCGACCACGTAGTCGAAGGGCCGCGACTCGAGCAGCGCCGCGGTGCGGTCCTCGGCGCCGGGGACGAAGTCGCACTCGACCCCGAGCCGCAGCGGCGTCGTGCGCACGAAGTCGCAGTAGGCGTCGAGGTCGTCGCGCGCCTGCTCCTCCCAGAACGGGTGGCGCCAGAGGTCCAGCGCCTGGGTGAAGCGGTAGACGTGCTCGGAGACGCCGAGCTCCTCGATCCCGGCCTCGCCGGCGGCGGCCAGGTAGCGCTCGACGTTGGCGGTGGTGAAGTAGCGCTCGGGCGGCGTCTCGGGCTCGTCCGGGCGCAGGTGCAGGTGGTAGTCGGTCAGCATCCGGCAGACGAGACTAGGCGACCAGCGGCGCGGGTACGCTGCCGCCGTGGTTCACCTGCGGATCGTCGTGCCGGCGCCGAAGTCCGAGAGCGTGGTCGAGCTGCTCGAAGCGAGCCCCGCCGTCTCCAGCCTGGCGCGGATCGAGGGCGCCTCGCGCAAGCCGCGCGGCGACCTCGTCCTCTGCGACCTCGCCCGCGAGGACGCCAGCGTCGTGATCGACGACCTGCGCGGGCTCGGCGTCCCCGAGCAGGGCTCGATCTCGATCGAAGAGATCGACTCGCAGCTCTCGACCGCGGCCGAGGCCGCCGAGCGGGCGGTGCGCGGCTCGGCCGGCGACGCCGTCGTCTGGGAGGAGGTCGAGGCGCGCACCTCCGAGAGCACCGAGCTCAACGCCAACTTCCTCGCCTTCATCGTCCTCGCCTGCCTGATCGCCTCGGTCGGGATCATGATCGGCCAGCCGATCCTGATCGTCGGCGCGATGGTCGTCGGCCCCGAGTTCGGCCCGCTGGCCGGCGTCTGCGTCGCCCTGGTCGAGCGCCGCCGCGAGCTCGCCGCCCGCTCGCTGACCGCGCTCGCGGTCGGCTTCCCGATCGCGATCGCCGCCGCCTTCCTCTTCAGCCTGGCGGCCAAGGCGACCGGCCTGGTCGAGGAGCACTTCGTGCTCGGCGAACACCCGCTGACCGCCTTCATCTCCGAACCGAGCGCCTTCTCCTTCATCGTCGCCCTGGTCGCCGGCACCGCCGGCGTGCTCTCGCTGACCTCGGCCAAGTCGGGCGCCCTGGTCGGCGTGCTGATCTCGGTGACGACGATCCCGGCCGCCGCCGCGATCGGGGTCGCCGCCGCCTTCGCCGACTGGCCCGACGTCTGGGGCGCGGTCGCTCAGCTGGCGATCAACCTGACCGCGATCGTGCTCGCCGGTGTGGTCACGCTCTCGGTCCAGCGCCGCGTCTTCAACCGCCGCCGCGCGGCCCACCGGCGCGACCGGCGAGCAGCGCCTCCGCCAGGCGCAGGTCGAGCGGCGTAGTCACCTTCAGGTTGCCGGCCGGCGCCGGGTGGATCAGCACCGTCCCCCCCGCCGCCTCGACCAGCGAGGCCTCGTCGGTCGCCGCGGCCAGCCGCTCCGGCCCGACCTCGAGCGCCGCCCGCAGCGCCGCGGCCCGGAAGACCTGCGGCGTCTGCGCCGCCCAGAGCATCGAGCGATCGAGCGTCTCCGCAATCCGCCCCGGGTGCAACGCGTTTGCGGCCGTATAGCCCGCAAACGCGTTGCACCCCGAGTCGGTGGGGCCGGTGACGCGCTTGATCGTGTCGGTGACCGGGGCGGCGGCGATCGCTCCCGCCGCCTCCTCGCTCGCCAGCAGGGTGGCGATCACGGCCTCGACCAGCTCGGCGCTGACCAGCGGCCGGGCCGCGTCGTGGATCGCGACCAGCTCGGTCTCGACCGCGGCGAGGGCGTTGGCGACCGACTCGGCCCGGGTGGCGCCGCCGTCGACCGCGGTCACCTCGTCGCCGAGGCCGTGCGCGTGGCCGGGCGGGCAGGCGACGACCACCGCCCCCACCGAGGGGGCGTCCCGCAACGCCGCCAGCGACCACTCGACCAGCGGCCGCCCGGCGAGCGGCACGAAGGCCTTCGGGCCGCCGGCTCCGAGCCTCTGCCCGGAGCCGGCGGCCGCGACCACGGCCGTGACCGAAGCCGCTGAGCTACGCCGTGGCGGCGAAGCGCTCCTCCAGCAGCCCGTCGAGGTACTCCTCCGCGCCCTCCTCGTCTTTGTCGAGCGCGTACATGAACTCCGAGGCGAGGATCTTCTTCGCCCGCGTGTACATCTGCTTCTCGCCGGTGGAGAGGCCCTTTTCCATCTCGCGGATGGCGAGGTTGCGGACGACCTCCGCCAGCTCGAACACGTCGCCCGTCTTGATCTTCTCGCGGTTGTACTTGAAGCGCCGGTTCCAGTTCTTCGGCATGTCCGACACGTCATCGGTGAGGACGTCGGTGACCTTCTTGATTTCTTCCTCGTCGATGACCCGCCGGAGACCGGCGACCCCCGCGTTCTCGCAGGGCACCATCACCGTGAGCTCGTTGTGGAGGATTTTGATCGTGAGGTATTCACGCTCCTCACCCATCAGCGCACGGGTCTCCTTCTTGAGCACGAGGCCAGCGCCGTGATGGGGGTAGACGACCTTGTCCCCCTCTTCGAAGTCGCAGACGTAGGGAACGTCCTCGGCCTCGAAGCCCGCCTCCATGACCTCTTCTGCTAGCTCGGAAATCGGACTGCTCCTTTCTCTCGGTCGACGGCGCGGATCGCCGTCAGCTCTGTAGGTACCTGTCGACCAGGTCCACTTCCTGGAGCCTGCGCAGGGCCTCGCGGATGTCCTTGGCCCTTGCGGACCCGACACCGTCGACGGCCTCGAGGTCGGCGTCGGAGGCAGCGAGTACCTCCTCCAGCCCACCCAGCTCCTGGATGATCTTCTGGACGACAAGCTTGGGGATGCGCGGCACGCGGCCGAGCACGCGGTAGCCCCGCGGGGCGACCGGGAAGTCGAGGGTGTTGAGCTTGCGGTCGTAGCCGAGCAGCTCGGCCAGCCGACCGAAGTCGAGCACTTCCTCGTGCGGCATGCGGGCCAGCGCGTGCAGGACGGCGGCCAGGTTCTGCTCGGAGTCCTCGACGCTGTAGTCGCGGATCAGCGCGGTCTTGTCGGCGGCGACGCCGACCATCGTCTCCTCCAGCTGCATCTCGATCAGGCGGCCCTCGGTGCCGAGCTCGACGATGTAGCGCTCGACCTCGACCGCCATCCGGGTCACCAGCTCGGCCCGCTGCAGGACCGAGAGCGCGTCGTAGAGGACGGCGCCGCCCTCGAACTCGACCACGGTGAGGCGGTTGGAGACGCCCTCGAGGCGGGCGCGGTACTTGTCGAGCGTCGCCAGGCCCTGGTTGGCCTTGGCCAGCACCGCGGGGATGTCCTGCAGGATGTACTTGGTCCCCTCGACGTAGAGCGAGACGACGTCGCGGCGCTGGGAGATCGCGATCACCAGCGCCTCGGTCTGTTTGGAGACGCGCTCCGCCGTGCGGTGGCGGGTGCCGGTCTCCGAGGAGAGGATCGTCGGGTCGGGCATCAGCTGCACGTTGGCCCAGACGATCTTGGTCGCCTCGGCGTTGAGCACGATCGCGCCGTCCATCTTCGCCACCTGGTAGAGCATCGCCGGCGTGTAGTCGATGTCGAGCTTGATCCCGCCGGAGAGCAGGTGGGAGATGTCGCCCGGGTCGCCGACCACGATCAGGCCGCCGGTGCTGGCGTGGACGATGTTGTCGATGCCCTCGCGCAGCGAGCCGCCCGGGGCAACGACGTCGAGGGCCCTCAGCAGTCGGGGATCTTGGCGTTCGGACAACTCATGGAGCTCATCCCCAGAAAGCGCTGACATCACCTAAGAGGATGCCAAAAACCGCTTTGGAATGCGGTGTGGGCATATCCGAGTGGACAGGTCGGAATGAGGAAAGTCAAGCGACCCGATCACTCAGAGGTGGAATCTGCGGTGATGGATGTGGTGCTGGAGCGCCCTGGGCTGCGGCTTGCCGGCCACGGCGGGGTCGGGACCGGGCGCGGCGGGGTCGCGGACGAAGGCCCAGGTCAGCCCCGCGCCGAGCAGGCCGAGCCCGACCAGCACCCAGTTCGAGCCCGCGATCGAGGTGGCGAAGGAGTCGCCGCCGGCGCGCAGGGCGCTGAACGCGGCCCCGGTCGCGGCCAGCGCCAGCGAGCCGCCGACCAGCCGGATCATCGCCAGCACGCCGGAGGCGATCCCCGCCTTCTCGGCCGGCATCGCCGCCATCGCCGCGGTCGACATCGGCGCGTAGACGAGCCCGATCGCGATCCCGAAGAGCAGGTAGCCGGCCAGCGCCAGCGCGTAGGGGCTGGCGGCGTCGACGCGGGTCAGGACGAGCAGGCCGGCGACGGCGCAGAGGACGCCGAAGGTCATCAGCCGGCGCGCCCCGAAGCGCCCGATCAGCGCCCCGCAGAAGGGCGAGAGCAGGACCATCGGCGCGGTCACCGGCAGGATCAGGAGGCCGCTGAGGATCGCCGAGTGGCCGAGCACGTCCTGCAGGTACTGCGGCTGGAAGAACATCAGCGACCAGTAGCAGCCGACGACGGCGAAGGCGGCGGCGCTGGCGCCGAAGTAGGGGCCGTTGCGGAACAGCTCGAGCTCGACGATCGGGTTGCGCACCCGACGCTCGATCGCGGCGAAGGCGGCGAGCGCGGCGACGCCGGCGACGACCAGGGCCGCGGTCGCCGCCGCCCCCCACTCCTGCGCCTCGATCATCGCCAGCACCAGGGCGCCGAGGCCGGCGCTCAGCGCCACCAGGCCCGGCAGGTCGACCCGTCGCGCGGCGCCGGGGTCGGTCGACTCGCCGGCGGCGGCGACGACGATCGCCGTGCCCAGCGCCAGCACCGGCAGGTTGACCCAGAAGATCAGCCGCCAGTCGAGCTCGATCAGGGCGCCGCCGACCATCGGCCCGACCGCCAGCGCGATCGCCGAGACCGCCGCCCAGATCCCCAGCGCCCGCGCCTGCTCGCCGGCCGGGAACGCGTTGCAGACCAGCGCCAGCGAGAGCGTCACCAAAGGCGCCGCCCCCACCCCCTGCAGCACCCGCCCCCCAATCAACATCTCCGGACTCTGCGCAGCCCCCGACAGCACCGACCCCGCAGCAAAGAGAGCCATCCCCGCCAGAAACACCCGCTTCCGACCCCACATATCGCCCAGCCGCCCCGCCGTCACCACCAGCACAGCCGCAGTCAGCAGATACACGTTCATCATCCACTGCAGCTCCGTCGAGTCAGCCCCCACATCTCCCCGAATCGAAGGCAGCGCCAGCGACACAACGGTCGAATCGAGCATCAGCACGAAGAGCCCAGAACAAGCCCCCACCAACGTCCACCACGACCGACTCATCTAGGCGGGCAACCTACCGGGCCGGCAGGAGGGCGCGGGGGCCGTCCGCAGGAGGCTTGGAATCCACGCCGGAAGCGTAGATCCGACCCAGCTGCGCGACGGCCTCCGGCGGACGGCCCCCGCGCCCTCCCTCCCGCTACGGCACGTGCACCGCCCTCTCGCAGCGCCGGGCCTTATCGGTGCCGCTGGCCCCGTTGCAGAAGTCCCGCCCCGGCCCACCGTTCATGAAGTCCTCGCCGCTGCGCCCGAAGATCGTGTCCGCACCGGCGATGCCCCAGATGCGGTCGTCGCCGCGGCCCCCGTCGAGGACGTCGCGGCCCGAGCTGCCATAGAGCGAGTCGTTGCCGTCGCGACCGCGGACCAGATCTTGGCCGGCGCGGGCGATGACCGTGTCGTCGCCGCCCCCGGCGGTGATTATGTCGTCGCCCTTGCCGGCGCAGACGATGTCGTCGCCGTTGCCGCCGATGATCCGGTCGTTGCCGTCGAGGCCGATGATCACGTCGTCGCGCGGGGTGCCGGTCAGGGTCTCGCCCTCGGCGGTGCCGAGCACGGTGACCTGCTCGTGCCCGCAGGTCAGGCTCGAGGGCGCCCAGCTCGGCGCCCGGTCGACCTCGTCGTTGACCGTCAGCCGCGCCTCGCCGGTGCCGTTGTAGGCCATCGTGAACAGCTCCGGGTCGCCGTCGCGTTTGCTGACGAAGGCGATCTTCTGGCCGTCGGGCGAGTAGGCGGGCTCGGCGTCCGCCGCCGGGCTGGCGGTGAGCGCCACCGGCGTGGTGCCGTCCTCGCGCATCGCCCAGACGTTGTCGTCGCCGCCGTCGCGGTCGCTGGTGAAGGCCAGCCACTGGCCGTAGGGGGCGAAGTCGGGCTGGCGGTCGGTGGCAGGGCCCGTGGTCAGCCGCGTCTGCGCGGAGCCGTCGGCGTTCATCGCGTAGATCTCGGCGTTGCCGTCGCGGTGCGAGGTGAAGGCGATCCGCTTGCCGTCCGGCGAGAAGGTTGGATCGCGGTCGCCGCCGTCGGCGTTGGTCAGCCGCGCCTGCCCGGAGCCGTCGGCGTTCATCGCGTAGATCTCGGCGTTGCCGTCGCGCTCGCTGACGAAGGCGATCCGCTTGCCGTCGGCCGAGAAGGCCGGGTCGGTGTCGTCGGCGCCGTCGCTGGTCAGCCGCGCCTGCCCGGAGCCGTCGACGTTCATCGCGTAGATCTCGAAGTTGCCGTCGCGCTTGCTGGCGAAGACGACCCGCTTGCCGTCGGCCGAGACCGCCGGGAAGCGGTCCTCCGCGGTCGAGCCCGCGGTCAGGTCGACGTTCGCCTGCCCGCTGTCGTAGATCGAGTAGACGTCGAAGTTGCCGCCGACGTCGCTCTCGTAGACGAGCTTCGCGTTGCCGCCGGGAAAGGCGGCCGAGGCGCTGGCGGCGAACGCCAGCATCGCGATCAGAGCAGCAGGAAAGAGCTTCGTAAGCAAACCGACCCCCTTGGCCTGAGTTGGCAGTCCCGTTGGGACGCCTCTACCCGCCTGAACGCGGCTAAACCGTCGAGGTCGCGCTCAGGTCCCGGACGGGATCGATCTCCCAGCGGGCGCCGACCGCGGCCAGCTCGGGGGTCAGGCCCCAGCGGTCCGGGCGCTCCTCGCCCTCGTGCTCGCGGCTGGCGCCCTTGAGCGCCATGCAGCCGGCGTTGTCGCCGATCGCGCGGATCTCGGCGACGTCGGCGGCGGAGAGCAGCTGCTCGGCCGGCAGCGCCGCCAGCTCGGCCCGCTTCTCCTCGACCGGGCGGGCGTCGGCGTGGGCCTCCTGGATCAGGGTCGGGACCACGCACTCGACCGCCTGGTGGGCGAGGTTCCACTGGCAGGCGAGGTGGATCGGCGCCAGGCCGGTGCGCTCGCGGACCGGGTCGAGCCGGGCCAGCTTCTCCAGCCCCGCCTCGATCCAGCCCGCCGGGCGGAAGGCCCGGTGGTCGCCGCGGGCCAGCTCCATGCCCGGCCGCAGGTCGCCCCAGAAGAGGCCGCCGTAGTCGACGACGCGGGTGATCACCCGCACGCCGTGGCGCGCGGCGGCCTCGAGGCAGAGCTCGCCGGGCCAGGGCTCGAACGGGTTGAGGATGATCATCGCCCACTCGATCCGCTCGCCGAAGCGCTCCAGGCAGTCGATGATGTCGAGGGTGAAGCCGTTGGCCGGGCCGGGGGCGACGCCGATCGCGCCGGTCAGGCCGGCCTCGCGCAGGGCCGCCATCCCGTCCCAGACCGCCTCGCTGGTGTAGCCGGTGCGGTCGGGGTTGTGCAGCAGCAGCAGGTCGAAGCGCTCGGCGCCGAGGCGCTCGAGGCTGCGCTCGGCCGCCATCCGCAGGTAGCCGGCGTACTCGCCCGGGCCGCGCAGGCCGGGGTCGGTGAAGCGCGGGAAGCCGCGCGGGCCGTCGCGCTCGCCGGCGTAGAAGTCGTGGCCGACGGCGCCGACCAGGCAGTAGGAGTCGCGCTCGGTGCCGGCCAGGGCACGGCCGAGCAGCGAGTCGGCCTCGCCCTGGCCGTAGGCGTCGGCGCTGAGCACGGTCTCGATCCCGCCGCCGGGGCGCAGCAGCTCGACCAGCCGCTCCTCCCCGACCGCCTCGCCGAAGCGCAGGAAGCGCCCGCCGCTCCAGGTGCCTATCGCCGTGCGGCCGGGCTCGCGCAAGGCCGCCCGCTCAGGACTCGGAGTCGCCGGAGGGCTCCGGCTCGTCCTTGGGCTGCTCGCCCTCGTCGTCGCCCTTGCCCTTGGCGCCGACCCCGACCTTCTCCGGCTCGGCCTTCGCCTTGACCTTCTTCTGGCGCGGTTTGCGCGGCTTGACGATCTTCAGGCTGAGCGGCCGGTCCTCCTCGTCGCCGGCGGCGTCGCGCTCGACCATCACCGTCGCCCCGGGCGGCATCTCGCCCTGGCGCAGGACTTCGTCGGCGAGCGGGTCCTCGATGTAGCGCTGGATCGCGCGGCGCAGCGGCCGGGCGCCCATCGAGGGGTCCCAGCCTTTGTCGACCAGCAGGTCCTTGGCCCCGTCGCTGAGCTCCAGCTGCAGCTCGTGCTCGGCGACCTGGACGCGGACCCGGTTGATCATCAGGTCGACGATCTCCTTGACCTCTTCCTTGGCCAGCTTGTGGAAGACGATCACCTCGTCGATCCGGTTGAGGAACTCGGGCCGGAAGACTTTCTTCAGGTCGCTCATGATCCGGTTCTTCATGTCGCCGTAGGACATGCCGGTCTCGTCGGCGACGGTGAAGCCGATCGAGGTGTTCTTGGCGATCTCCGAGGCGCCGATGTTCGAGGTCATGATCACGATCGCGTTGCGGAAGTCGACCGTGCGGCCCTGCGAGTCGGTCAGGCGGCCGTCCTCGAGGATCTGCAGCAGGATGTTGAAGACGTCCGGGTGGGCCTTCTCGATCTCGTCGAGCAGCAGCACGCAGTAGGGCTTGCGGCGCACGGCCTCGGTCAGCTGGCCGCCCTCGTCGTAGCCGATGTAGCCCGGCGGCGAGCCGACCAGGCGGCTGACCGCGTGCTTCTCCATGTACTCGGACATGTCGATCCGCACCATCGAGTCCTCGTCGCCGAAGAGGAACTCGGCCAGGGTGCGGGCGAGCTCGGTCTTGCCGACCCCCGAGGGGCCGAGGAAGATGAACGAGCCGGCCGGGCGCTTGGGGTCCTTGATCCCGGCGCGCGAGCGGCGGATCGCCTTGGAGACGGCGGTGATCGCGACCTCCTGGCCGATCACCCGCTTGTGCAGCTCCTCCTCCATGCGGATCAGCTTCTTGGTCTCGGCCTCGGTCAGTTTGAAGACCGGGATCCCGGTCCACATCGAGACGATGTCGGCGATCTCCTCCTCGCCGACGTCGGGCCGCTCGCCGTCCTCGCCTTCGGCCCACTCGTCTTCGAGCTGGCGCTTGCGGGTGGTCAGCTGGCGCTCGGTGTCGCGCAGGTTGGCGGCCTTCTCGAACTCCTGGGCTTCGATCGCCGCCTCCTTGTCGCGCCGCGTCGTCTCGATTTCCTCCTCGAGGTCGCGGTAGACGGGCGGCGCGCTCATCGACTTGATCCGCATCCGCGAGGCGGCCTCGTCGATCAGGTCGATCGCCTTGTCGGGCAGGAAGCGGTCGGAGATGTAGCGGTCGGCGAGCTCGGCGGCGGCCTCGAGCGCGTCGTCGGTGATGTTGACGCGGTGGTGCTGCTCGTAGCGCTCGCGCAGCCCTTCGAGGATCTTCACCGTGTCCTCGACCGAGGGCTGGTCGACCTTGATCTGGGCGAAGCGGCGCTCCAGCGCCGAGTCGCGCTCGAGGTACTTGCGGTACTCGTCGAGCGTGGTCGCGCCGATCGTCTGCAGCTCGCCGCGGGCGAGCGCCGGCTTGAGGATCGAGGCGGCGTCGATCGCGCCCTCGGCGGCGCCGGCGCCGACCAGGTTGTGGAGCTCGTCGATGAAGAGGATGATGTCGCCGCGCTGGGTGATCTCCTTCATCACCTTCTTCAGCCGCTCCTCGAACTCGCCGCGGTACTTCGAGCCGGCGACCAGGGCGGCCAGGTCGAGCGTGTAGATCTGCTTGTTCTTGAGCAGCTCGGGGACTTCGCCCTTGTTGATGCGGGCGGCCAGGCCCTCGACCACGGCGGTCTTGCCGACGCCGGGCTCGCCGAGCAGCACCGGGTTGTTCTTGGTCCGGCGCGAGAGGATCTGCATGATCCGCTCGATCTCGGTCTCGCGGCCGATCACCGGGTCGAGCTTGCCCTCCTCGGCGAGCTTGGTCAGGTTGCGGCCGAACTGGTCGAGCAGCTTCGAGGACTTCTTGCCCTCGCCGCCCCCGCCGCCGGTCGCGGCGCCCTGGCGGCGGCCGCCGGGGCCGGAGAGCATGCGGATCACCTCGTTGCGGATCTTGTCCGAGTCGGCGTCGAAGTCGAGCAGGATGCGGGCGGCGACGCCCTCGTTCTCGCGCACCAGGCCGAGCAGGATGTGCTCGGTGCCGATGTAGTTGTGGCCGAGCGAGAGCGCCTCGCGCAGGGCCAGCTCGAGCACCTTCTTGGCCCGCGGCGTGAACGGGATCTGGCCCGAGGTGACCTCCTCGCCGGAGCCGACGATGCGGACCACCTGCGAGCGGACGCGCTCGGTGGTGATGTCGAGCGACTCGAGGACGCGGGCGGCGAGGCCCTCCTCCTCGCGCAGCAGGCCGAGCAGGATGTGCTCGGTGCCGATGTAGTTGTGCTTCAGCGTGCGCGCCTCTTCCTGGGCCAGGACGACTACTTGACGGGCTCGCTCTGTGAATCGCTCGAACAAAAAGCCTCTCTATCTACTCAACCTACCCAACCCGCGTCGGTCGAGTGAGTATCGGAAGACGCCCTTCGGTTATCGGGAGGCGCCCATGTGCCCCTTAAACGATACCGAGAGCGCCCAACCGGCTCCGGCTCGCGAAAAACCGCTCAGTGCGGCTTTTAGGAGCGCATCGCGGGGTAGAGCACGACCTCGCGCACGCTCTTGGCGCCGGTCAGCAGCATCACCAGGCGGTCGATGCCGATCCCGACCCCGCCGGTCGGCGGCATCCCGGTCTCCAGGGCGGCGACGAAATCCTCGTCGTAGGGCTGCGCCTCCTCGTCGCCGCGGGCCAGCTCCTCGGCCTGCTGCTCGAAGCGGCGGCGCTGCTCGTCGGGGTCGTTGAGCTCGCTGAAGCCGTTGGCGATCTCCATCCCGCCGGCGAAGGCCTCGAAGCGCTCGACCAGGCCCTCCTCGCTGCGGTGCGACTTGGCGAAGGGCGAGAGCTCGACCGGGTAGTCGAGGACGAAGGTGGGCTGGATCAGCTGCGGCTCGACCGCCTTGGAGAGCAGGCCGTCGACCAGCTTGCCCCAACCCTCGGCCGGGTCGGGCTCGGTGCCGATCGCCGCCGCCAGCGCCTCGCGGGTCGGGTGCTCGAGGATGTCGATGCCGCTGCGCTCGCGGATCGCCTCGCGCAGGGTGATCCGCCGCCAGGGCGGGGCGAAGTCGATCTTCTCCTCGCCGCGCTCGACCACGGTCGTGCCCAGCACCCGCTCGGCGACCTCGGCGACCATCGTCTCGACCCGCTGCGCGGTCGCCTCGTAGTCCGAGCAGGCCTCGTACCACTCGAGCATCGTGAACTCGGGGTTGTGCTTGTGCGAGATGCCCTCGTTGCGGAAGTCCTTGCCCAGCTCGTAGACGCGCTCGATGCCGCCGACGACGAGGCGCTTGAGGTAGAGCTCGGTCGCGATCCGCAGGTAGAAGTCGCGGTCGAGGGCGTTGTGGTGGGTGGTGAAGGGACGCGCCAGAGCGCCGCCGTAGAGCGGCTGCAGGACCGGCGTCTCGACCTCGACGAAGCCGCGCTCGTCGAGCCAGCGGCGCACCTCGCCGACCGTGCGGGCGCGCAGGGCGAAGAGCCGGCGGCTCTGCTCGTTGGCGATCAGGTCGAGCTCGCGCTGGCGGTAGCGGGTCTCGACGTCCTCGAGGCCGTGGAACTTGTCGGGCGGCGGCCGCAGGCTCTTGGCGAGCAGCTTCCAGCGGTCGATCGCCAGCGAGAGCTCGCCGCCGCGGCGGGTCGCCATCGCCGTGCCCTCGACCCCGACCAGGTCGCCGAGGTCGAGCTCGACCAGCAGCCGGTAGGGCTCCTCGCCGAGCAGGTCCTCGCGGGCGTGCAGCTGGATCTGGCCGCTGCCGTCGCGCAGGTCGAGGAAGCAGGCCTTGCCGTGCCCCCGCCGCCCGACCAGCCGGCCGGCGACCCGGTGGTGGGAATCGGTCTCGATCCCCGGCGCCAGCCCCTCGTGCGCGGCCCGCACCTCGGCCACGTCCTCCCGCTCGAACCGCTCCGCCGGAAACGGGTCCACCCCCGCCTCCCGAAGCTTCTCCAGCTTCAGGCGACGGTCACGAAGAACATCCGAAAGCTCAGAATCACTCATCGACGGGCGAGCCTATAGAGCCGATCTATCGAGATCGGCTCAAGCGGTCTCGATCTTGGTGATCTTCAGTTTCTTCTTCGGCCCCCGCGGCACCTCGACCGTGACGATGTCGTTGCGCTTGTGGCCGATCAGCGCCTTGCCGATCGGCGACTCGTTGGAGAGCTTGTGCTCGGCCGGATCGGCCTCGGTCGAGCCGACGATCTGGAACTTCTGCGAGTCGCCGGTCTTCTGGTCCTTGACGTGGACGATCGAGCCGAACTGGACCTCGCTGGTGTCGATGTCCTTCTCGTCGATCACCGTCGCCCGCCGCAGCCGCTCTTCGAGCTGGGCGATGCGCTGCTCGAGCAGGGCCTGTTCGTTCTTGGCGTCGTCGTACTCGGCGTTCTCGGAGATGTCGCCGAACTCGCGCGCCTCCTTGATCCGCTCGGCGACCTCGCGCCGCTTCACCGTCGAGAGGTGACCGATCTCCTCCTTCAGCTTCTCCAGACCCTCGGGTGTGATGACCGACTGGCGACTCACTTGACCTACCTCGCTTTGCTGGATTGAGACGGCGGAAAACGGCTTACAACGCGAAAAAACGCCCGGGGACGGCGGCCATCCGGTCACCGCACCAGGGCTGAAGTCGCGGGATTATAGCGAGGGGACTGGAGCAGCCAGGGAGGCGACCAGCTGACGGGCGCGGGCGAGGTCGGCGCTGCGCTGCAGCTCCTCGGCCAGCTCCGGGGGCGCGGCGAGCGGCTCCACGTACCAGGGGTAGAACTTGCGCAGGTAGCGCCCGGCCCGCTCGCCGCCGAGGTGCTCCTCGGCGCGGTCGATCACCCAGAGCAGCTCGGCGACCACCTCCTCGCGGGCCGGCGGCTCGCTGCGGGCGCCGGTCAGCTCTTCGAAGACCCAGGGGTTGCCGAAGGAGCCGCGGGCGATCATCACCGCCGCGGCGCCGGACTCCTGGTAGGCGCGGCGCGCCGCGGCGGCGCTGCGCAGCCCGCCGGAGACGATCACCGGCACCTCGACCCGCTCGGCCAGCTCGCGGGTCAGGGCGTAGTCGGGGCTGCCCTTGTGGCCGCTGGTCGCGACCCGCGGGTGGAAGCCGATCGCGGCGACGCCGGCCTCCTCGGCGAGGCGCACGGCAAGCTCGAAGCCGGAGCGCTCGCCGGCTTCGATCCCCGAGCGCAGCTTCACCGTCACCGGCAGGCCGCTGCCCTCGATCGCGCCGCGGGCGAGGGCGAGGGCGAGCTCGTGGTCGCGCAGCAGCTCGGCGCCGGCGCCGGTCTTGCGCACCTTGCGCACCGGGCAGCCCATGTTGATGTCGATCAGGTCGGCGCCGGCCTCGGCGGCGATCGCGGCGCCGGAGCGCATCACCTCGGGGTCGTGGCCGAAGAGCTGGATCGAGACCGGGTGCTCGTCGGGGTGGATTCGCATCAGCTCGCGCAGGGTGCGCTCGTTGCGGTGGTGCAGGCCGAAGCTGGAGACCATCTCCGAGACCGCCAGCCCGGCGCCATGGCGCTTGGCCTGCAGGCGCACGAACCAGTTGCCGATCCCGGCCAGCGGCGCCAGCAGCACGCGGTTGGGGATCTCGACGCCGCCGATCCGGAAGGGATCAGTCAGCGGGGGCTGTGGAAGCGTTTCGCTCATGGATCAGGCGCAGCCCCTTCAGGGTAAGCAGGTCGTCGACCTCGTCGATCGTCTCGGTGAAGGGGACGACGGCGGAGGCGTAGCCGCCGGTGGCCAGCACCCGCGGCTCCGGCAGCTCCTCTTCGATCCGGCCGACGATGCCGTCGATCAGCCCGGCGAAGCCGAAGATGAAGCCGGAGTGGATCGCCGCCCGGGTCGAGCGGCCGATCGCCTCGCGCGGCTCTTCGAGGTCGATCCTGGAGATCCGCGCGGCGCGGTCGATCAGGGCGCTGAGCGAGGGCGCCAGGCCGGGGCCGATCGCGCCGCCGAGGTACTCGCCGTCGGCGGAGACCGCGTCGATGTTGATCCCGGTGCCGAAGTCGACCGAGACGCAGGCCGCGCCGCAGCGCTCGTAGGCGGCGATCGCGTTGACCAGGCGGTCGGCGCCGACCTCGAGCGGGTTGTCGATCCGGATCGGCATCCCGGTCTTCACCCCGGGGCCGATCGTCAGGCACTCGGCCTCGAGGTAGCGCACCGCGAGCTGCTCGAACTGGGTGCCGAGCGGCGGCACGACGGAGGAGACGCAGAGCGCCTCGACCGCCGAGAAGGACATGCCGCTGAGCGAGAAGAGACCGGCGATCCGCTCCGCCAGCTCGTCGCCGGTCGCCCCCGAGCGGGTCTGGAAGCGCCAGTCCTCGACCAGCTCCTCGCCGGCGAAGGCGCCGAGGTGGGTCTGGGTGTTGCCGACGTCGACCGCGAGGAGCACCGCGCGATTATCCCCCACGGCCTAGGATGCGCGCCGTGGACGTGCGGCTCTACACGATCCCCGGCTCGCATCCGGGCGTCGCCGTGCAGGCGATGATGAAGGCGAAGGGGATCCCGTTCAAGCGCACCGACCTCTTCCCGGTGATGCAGAAGGTCGTGGTCAGGGCGATGGGCTTCCCCAAACAGACCGTGCCGGCGATCAAGATCGACGGGCGCAAGGTGCAGGGCTCGCGCGCGATCGCCCGTGAGCTCGACCGGATCGCGCCCGAGCCGCCGCTCTTCCCCGAGGACCCCGAGCGCCGGGCGGCGGTCGAAGAGGCCGAGCGCTTCGGCGACGAGGAGCTGCAGCACCCGGTCCGCCAGATGATCTGGTGGACGCTGCGCCGCGACAAGGCGCCGCTGCGCAGCTACTCCGAAGGGGCGAAGCTGGGCATCCCGATCGGCCTCGCGGTCGCCACCGCCGGGCCGGTGCTGGCGGCGACGGCCCACTACAACGCGGCGACCGACGAGAACGTGCGCCGCGGCCTGGCCCAGCTCCCCGGCTTCCTCGACCGGATCGACGCCTGGATCGAGGCCGGCGTCCTCGACGGCGAGCGGCTCAACGTCGCCGACTACCAGATCGCCCCCAGCCTGCGCCTGGCGATGACCCTGCAGGATCTGCGCCCGATCCTCGACGCCCGCCCCGCCGGCAAGCTCGCCCGCCGCGTCGTCCCCGACTACCCCGGCGACGCCCCACCCGCCTTCCCCCCCGCCTGGCTGCAGCCCCTGCGCTCCCCCGCCGCCGCCTGAGCGGGGGCCGGCAATTACATCTAGAGGCTCGCAGACACGTTGACGACCAGGCCCGGGACGCTGCGCGTCCCGCTTGCGACTAGACGCCAAACGAATAGCTGTTATCAATCAGGCACCTTGACGCAAGGTGAACTGCACTCGCCGGTCCAGCAGACCCCCGAAGCCCCGCCTGAGCCGAAGCCCAGGGTGGCGCTCTGCCTCTCGGGCGGGGGCTACCGGGCGATGCTCTTTCACCTGGGGGCGATCTGGCGGCTCAACCAAGCCGGGATGCTGCGCGGGCTGCGGCGGGTCTCCAGCGTCTCGGGCGGATCGATCGCTGCGGCCAAGCTGGGCGAGTGCTGGGGACGGCTCGAGTTCGGCGCCGATGACGTGGCGACGAACCTCGACGAGCAGCTGGTCGCGCCGGTGCGGGAGCTCGCCGACCGCACGATCGACGTGCGGGCGATCCTCGGCGGCCTGCTGATCCCGGGGACGACGGTCAGCAGGCGTGTCGCCGCCGCCTACGAGAAGCACCTGCTCGGCGCCGCGACGCTGCAGGACCTGCCCACCGACGAGGACGGGCCGCGCTTCGTGCTCAACGCGACCAACCTGCAGTCCGGCGTGCTCTGGCGCTTCTCCCGCCCCTACAGCTGGGACTACAAGGTCGGCAAGATCGCCTCGCCGACGCTCAGGCTGCGACGGCGGTGGCCGCCTCCTCGGCCTTCCCTCCCTTCCTCTCCCCCGCCCGGCTGCGCTTCCGCGACGAGGACTACGTGCCCGAAACCGGCGAAATCGACGAAGACGGCGAAACCCTGCAGAAACCGCCCTACACCACCCACCCGGTGCTCTCCGACGGGGGCGTCTACGACAACCTCGGCCTGCAGACTGCCTGGAACAGCGCCCGGACGATCCTGATCAGCGACGGCGGCGGCGCGATGCAGCCCGAGGGCGGGGCACTGGGCCCGATCGGCTGGTGGCGCTGGCGCGACTGGGGCTCGCAGTCCTACCGGGTGCTCTCGGTGATCGACAACCAGGTCCGCGCCCTGCGCAAGCGCCAGGCGATCTCGGCCTTCAAGCTCGCCCCCGGCAGCGACCAGCACCGCGACGGCACCTACTGGGGCATCCGCAGCCACATCGCCGACTACGGCCTGGAAGACCCGCTCGAATTCCCCCAGGAGCTGGGCGAAGAGCTGGCCGAAGTGCCGACCCGGCTGGCGGCGCTCGACCCCGGCACCCAGGAGGGGCTGATCGACTGGGGCTACGCGATCTGCGACACGGCGCTGCGCACCTGGGTCGACCCCTCGCTGCCACGCCCGGAGCAGCTCCCGTACCGGCTCCGACGCCGACGGGCCTAAAACGGGCCTATGCGTCCCCTTTTAGGCCCGTCGGCGGGGAGACGCGCTGGCCGGGGCCGAGGGCGGCGAGGGCGTCGGCGAGGCGGGTGCCGTCGGGGAGGGTCAGCTCGGGGTCGAGCTCGAGCAGCGGGGCGAGGACGAAGCGGCGGCTGGTGACCTCGGGGTGGGGCAGCGTGAGGCGGTCGCTGCTCAGCTCGAGGTCGCCGAGCAGGAGCAGGTCGACGTCGAGCGGGCGGGGGCTGTGGCGGGGGGCGTCGAGCTGGCGGCCGCGCTCGGCCTCGACCGCCTTGCAGGCGTCGAGCAGCGGCTCGGGCTCGAGCGCGGTGCGGATGCGCAGCGCGGCGTTGAGGAAGTCGGGCTGGTCGAGCACCTCGCCGACCGGCTCGGTCTCGTAGGCCGAGGAGACCGCCTCGACCTCCACCCCGCGCCCGGCCAGCAGCTCGACCGCCGCCCGCAGGTGCCCCTCGCGGTCGCCGACGTTGGACCCCAGCCCCAAATACCCGACCCGCATCACGACGTGCCGTCCCTGCGGTGTCGTTTATGACCTCCCAGGGACGGCACGTCGGGCTAGACCTCCTCCGGGTCGTCGTCCTCGTCTTCCTCGAGGCGCTCCTGGGAGACCTCGACCGCGACCTCCTGGATCGCCAGCGGCAGCGGCGGCTCGGGCTTGGCGGCGCGGACGCGGACCGACTCGCAGCCGTAGCGCTCCATCAGCCGCTCGCCGACGACCTGGGCGAGGCGCTCCAGGGTCCGGTAGCTGCGCTCGGCGGCGGCGAGGGCGACGATGTCGCATACCTCGGCGTAGTCGACCGTGTCCTCGATCCGGTCGGTGAGCACCGCGTCGCAGTCGGGGACGTCGAAGGAGACGTCGAACTCGAGCCGCTGGCCGACCTCCTGCTCGGCGTCGCTGACGCCGTGGTGGGTGTAGATCGAGAGGCCGCGCAGCTCGACCTCGACGCTCGACTCCATGCCGTTCTGGTGGGCCTCCATCGTCGCTGGAGCCTACGCCAGGATCGCCTCGGCGACGCGCAGCGCCTGGACGGTCTCGGCCACGTCGTGGACGCGGAGGACGTCGGCGCCCGCCGCCGCCGCCAGCACCTCGGAGGCGATCGTGCCGCCCAGCCGCTCGCCGACCGGCGAGCCGTCGACCTTGCCGATGAAGCTCTTGCGCGAGGTGCCGACCAGGACCGGGCGGCCGAGGTCGCGCAGCCGGTCGAGGCGGCGCAGCAGCTCCAGGTTGTGGGCGAGCGTCTTGCCGAAGCCGATCCCCGGGTCGACCCAGATCGCCTGCTCGGCGACCCCGGCGGCGACCGCCGCCTCGACCCGCCCGGCGAGGAACGCCTTGACCTCGTCGACGACGTCCTCGTAACGCGGGTCGTCCTGCATCGTGCGCGGCGTGCCCGGCATGTGCATCAGCACGACGCCGGCCCGGCGCTCGGCGCAGAGCGCGGCCATCTGCGGGTCGCCGCGCAGCGCCGTGACGTCGTTGACGATCGTCGCCCCGGCCTCGAGCGCTGCCGCCGCGACCGCTGCCTTCGAGGTGTCGACAGAGACGGTCGCCCCGGCCCCGGCCAGCGCCTGCACCACGGGCACGACCCGGCGCAGCTCCTCCGCCTCCGCGACCGGCTCGGCGCCGGGCCGGGTCGATTCGCCGCCGACGTCGAGCAGGTCGGCCCCCTGCGCCAGCATCGCCTCGCCGTGGCCGATCGCCGCGGCGGGGTCGAGGTACTCCCCCCCGTCTGAGAACGAGTCGGGCGTCACGTTGACGACGCCCATCAGCTTCACAAGGCGCCTCAGCTGGCGTCGCCGCCGGCGAATCCCGGGCGGGGCCGCGGCGTGGTGCGCGGCCCCTCGCGCTGGGCGCGTTCGGGCTCCGGCGCGGGCGCGACCGGCTCGTGCTCCTCCTCGTCGTCGACGAAGACCTCGTCCTCGGCCTTGCCCGCGAGCAGGGCGACGAACTGCTCGGCGTCGATCGTCTCGCGCTCGAGCAGGATCTTGGAGATGTTGTCGAGCTCGCCGCGCTTCTCGTTGAGCAGGTCCTTGGCGGTCTGGTGGGCGGACTCGACGATGCGGCGGATCTCGTCGTCGATCTCGCGCGCGATCTCGTCGGAGTAGTCGGGCTCGGCCGAGAACTCGCGGCCGAGGAAGGGCTGACCGCGGTCGTGGCCGAAGACGCGCGGCCCGAGGCGCTCTGACATGCCGAAGCGCATCACCATCTGCTTCGCCGTCTCGGTCACCTTTTCGAGGTCGTTGGAGGCGCCGGTGGTGATCTCGCCGAAGACGATCTCCTCGGCGGCGCGGCCGCCCAGGGTCATCGCCATCGTGTCGGTCAGCTCGGCGCGCGAGGTGAGGAACTTGTCCTCGGTCGGCAGGCTGATCGTGTAGCCGAGCGCCTGGCCGCGGCTGATGATCGAGACCTTGTGAACCGGGTCGCAGTTGGGCAGCAGGTGGCCGACGATCGCGTGGCCGAGCTCGTGGTAGGCGGTGATCAGCCGCTCTTTCTCGCTCATCACCCGGGTCTTCTTCTCGGGGCCGGCGATCACCCGCATGATCCCCTCCTCGAGCTCGTGCATGGTGATCTCGCGCTTGCCCTGGCGGGCGGTGAGCAGCGCCGCCTCGTTGATCAGGTTGGCGAGGTCGGCGCCGGTGAAGCCGGGGGTCTGGCCGGCGAGCGCGTCGAGGTCGATCGCCTTGGCCAGCGGCTTGCCGCGGGTGTGGACCTCGAGGATGTGCTTGCGGCCCTTGCGGTCGGGGCGGTCGACGACGACCTGGCGGTCGAAGCGGCCGGGCCGCAGCAGCGCCGGGTCGAGGATGTCGGGCCGGTTGGTGGCGGCGATCAAGATGATGTTGTCTTTCATCTCGAAGCCGTCCATCTCGACCAGCAGCTGGTTGAGGGTCTGCTCGCGCTCGTCGTGGCCGCCGCCCATGCCGGCGCCGCGGTGGCGGCCGACGGCGTCGATCTCGTCCATGAAGATGATGCAGGGCGAGTTCTGCTTGGCCTGCTCGAAGAGGTCGCGGACGCGGCTGGCGCCGACGCCGACGAACATCTCGACGAAGTCCGAGCCGGAGATCGAGAAGAAGGGGACGCCGGCCTCGCCGGCGACGGCGCGGGCGAGCAGCGTCTTGCCGGTGCCGGGCGGGCCGTAGAGCAGCACGCCCTTGGGGATGCGGGCGCCGAGCGCCTGGAACTTCTTCGGGTTCTCGAGGAACTCCTTGATCTCGTGCAGCTCCTGCACCGCCTCGTCGACCCCGGCGACGTCGCGGAAGGTGATTTTCGGCGCGTCGACCGACATCCGTTTGGCCTTCGATTTGCCGAAGTTCATCACCCGCGAGCCGCCGCCCTGCATCTGGTTCATGAGGAAGATCCAGAAGCCGAAGAAGAGGACGAAGGGCAGGATGTAGGTGAGCAGCGAGAGCAGGCTCGAGCCGCCGGTGCCGTGCACCTTGAACTCGACGTCGTTGGCTTCCAGCTTGGAGATCAGGCCCTCTTCGGCGTTCTGCGGGTAGCCGGTCGAGAAGCTGTCGCCGTTGGTGCGCTTGACGTCGAGGGTGCTGTCCTTGACCTTGACGTCGACCTCTTCGACCTTGCCGCGGGCGATCAGGCCGCTCTTCGGCGCCACCAGCTCGGCTGTAGGTGGGCGCCTCCGTGCTCGAGCCGGGGCTGATCACCCGCTGGGCGACGAAGGCGAGGATCACCACCAGCAGGATCGGGAAAGCTGCGCTCTTGAAAAAACGCCTCACAGGGAAAAATCAGCGTACCAGGGCGGTTTCAGCGCTATTCGTCCAAGGCCGCGACGTAGGGGAGGTTGCGGTAGCGCTGGGCGTGGTCGAGGCCGTAGCCGATCGCGAATCGGTTGGCGATCTCGAAGCCGACGTAGCGCGGCGAGAGGTCGACGCGCAGGCGCTCGGGCTTGGTCAGCAGCGAGCAGACCTCGAGCGAGGCCGGGCTGCGCGCCTTCAGGTTGCGCATCAGGTACTGCAGGGTGAGGCCGGAGTCGATGATGTCCTCGACGATCAGCACGTCGCGGCCTTCGATCGGCGCGTCGAGGTCCTTCATGATCCGCACCACGCCCGAGGAGTCGGTCTGCGAGCCGTAGCTGGAGACGGCCATGAAGTCGACCTCGCAGGGCACCTCGATGCTCCGCATCAGGTCGGCGAGGAAGAGCACCGCGCCCTTCAGCACCCCGACCATGAACAGGTCGCGCCCGGCGTAGTCCTCGCTGATCTGCCGCCCCAGCTCGCCCACCCGCCGCTGCAGATCCTCGCTGGAGACCAGCGTCTCCCCTATTCCCGGCTCGCCCACGCCGCGCAGTCTAGGCGGAGGGCTCAGTAGCCGGGGGCCTGCTCCGGCTCGCCCCAGTAGAGACGGGCTGAGTAGGCATCGCCGGTGAGTGGGACGGCTCCGATCCCGGGCAGCTCCACCTTCAAAGATCCGGCCCAAGTGGGCCCGGACGCGCTGCGCCGGAACTCGGCCCGCCCTGAAAACGGTGGCGGAGGCATGGTCGTCGCCGCGATCAACTCGCCGTCGCAGACAAACGTGCTGTCCTTCCCAAAGGCCCAGCCAAAACGGCTGATCCGCATGCCCGACCGCCGTTCGAGCCGGCCGGCGGTAAACCGCGTGGCCCCTTCTTCGTCGCTCTCGCCGGGGTAGCGACTGGCCGCGGCTTCGAAGACGGATAGCACGCCGTGCCGCCTCCGCCTTGATTCGAGCACCGCGGGCCGCCCCTCTTCCCAGGAAGTCGCACTCGCGCTCCTCGGGCCCCGGCTTTGCTGCGGACATCGCCGGGGCGGCACGGTTCGCAGCTTCCCCCGCGCGCGGGGGGCGTCGACCGCCGTATAGCCGTGCTCACCGCGGAACCTGATCGTGCCGATGAAGACGCCAGTCCGGGTCGTCCGCCGCGGACCATCGCAGCGGGAAGGAAGAGCCGAGCGCACGGTCTTGCCCGACTGCCTGAACCGCACGGCAATCTTGCCGAGGCCACCGAAGTGCACCCGCAGGCGATCGCCGACGATGCTGCCTCGCGCAACGTATTGAGCCCCGATCCCGCGTGCGACAGATCGTGTTTCCCGAGCCCGCCAAGCGAGCAGGCTCGCTCGGTGCCCCCTCAGTTCGACGCTGACGTCGAACCCGTTGTCTCCTCGCAACTGAAACGTGGCGAGCTCCAGGGCCGTGACAGATCCCGGCGCTGCGCATGCCGCCATCCAGCAGCCGACAAGCAGAACGCCGCACCTCCCCACCCGGTTCATGTACGCCGAATTCTACGTCGGCGGCGCGCAGCGTAGGTGGACGTGCCGTCCTGGGGAGGTCGAAAAGGGCCTCCGGGGGACGGCACGTCAGCGTTCGGCGCGCAGGGTGCCGCGTTCGGCGATGGCGCGGACGCCGCGGCCGAGGTCGAGCTGGGCGGTGCCGGTGCGGTGCAGGGCGGCGACCTCCTCGGCGTGGTTGGCGGCGCCGGGGACGGGGCGGCCGGCGGCGCGGTCGGCGAGGCGCTGGACGACCAGGCGGCGCAGGGCCGGGTGCAGCTCGGCGAGGCGGTCGAGCTCGATCGTGTTGCGGGCGGCGCCGTCGCCGCCGCCGAGCTCGGCGTCGACCAGGGCGTCGAGGACCTCGGCCTCGTCGCGCAGCAGCTCGGCGGTGCGCAGCACGTTGGCGGCCGCCGCCGGGTGGACCTCGGCCAGCGCCGGGGCCAGCCCCTGGCGCACCCGGTTGCGTGCGTAATCGGCCTCCGCGTTGCTCGGGTCGTCGCGCCAGGCGAGCCCGCGCTGCTCGCAGTAGGCGGTGGTCTCGGCCCGCGTGCAGCCGAGCAGCGGCCGCACCAGGGCGCCGTCGCGCGGCTTCATCCCGAGCAGGGCGCGGCGGCTGGGCGAGGAGGCGAGCCGGTAGAGGATCGTCTCGACCTGGTCGTCGGCGGTGTGGCCGGTGGCGATCAGCCCGGCGCCGGGCTCGATCCGCTGCGCCGCGGCCGCGTAGCGCGCGTCCCGCGCCCAGGCCTGCAGGTTGCCGGGGCCCTCCGGCCGCCGCGGCCGCTCGACCTCCAGCGCCACGCCGAGCCGCCCGCAGAGCGCCGCGCAGTGCTCCTCGTCGGCGTCGGAGTCGTCGCGCAGGCCGTAGTTGACGTGCAGGGCGGTGACCGCCCCCGGCCCGAGCAGGCGCACCGCGAGGTCGAGTAGGCAGGTCGAGTCCCGCCCGCCGGAGAGCATCGCCACCACCGGGGTTCCGGCCGGCAGCAGCCCCCCCTCGCGCACCCGCTCCAGGATCTCGGCGGCCTCGCTCACTTGGCGCGGACGACGAAGAGCTCGGCCGGCTCGGGGAAGCCCTTCAGCGTCACCTCGCCGATCGGCTCGCAGCTCGAGCTCGCGGCCGCGCAGCGATTCGGAGACCCGGTCGGTGACCATCACCTCGCCGGCCTGGGCGCGGCTCACCACCCGGTGGGCGAGGTTGACGTGGGTGCCGAAGTAGTCGCCGTCGCGGTAGACGGCCTGCGCGTAATGGATGCCGACCCGCGGCTGGGGGCGCTCGGGGAAGCGCGCCATCAGGCCGACCGCCCACTCGGTCAGCGAGGCCGGCTCGGGCGAGACGACCATCACCTCGTCGCCGATCGTCTTCACGATCGTCGCCTCCGGCGGCAGCGTCGCCTCGACGTCTTCGACGAAGGCCTCGACCACGTCGAGCGCCTCCATGTCGCCCTCCTCCTCGGTGTAGCGGGTGAAGCCGGTGAGGTCGATGAAGCAGAGCGTGACCGGCACGTGGTGAACCTGCGAGGCGCTGCCCGCCAGGTCGGCCTCCATGTGGCCGACCACGTCCTGCTCGAGGAAGAAGCGCAGGTAGCGGTTGTGCAGGTACTCGGTCAGAGGCGCCGCCAGGGGCAGGATGTCGCCGGCGAGCTCGCCCATCTCCTCGGCCATCTCCAGCTCGGGCACCGCGTCGCGGATCAGCGGTTCGTGGACGTAGAGGTGGAAGAGGCGCACCTCGGCGTCGGCGATCCGGCGCAGCGACTGGACGTAGACGCGGACCAGCTGCAGGAAGGCGACCAGGGGGAAGCCGGCGGCGAGCACCCGGGCGCAGTGGCGCAGCGCCTTGACGTCCTCCGGGGTGAGCAGCCGCTCCCGGCCCAGCGGCGTGCCGAGGATGCCGAGGATGCGTTCGACCAGCTCCGGCTCGAGGCCGGTCCCGGCGGCGACCTCCTCGACCGTCACCTGCTCGTCGGTGCGCGGGAAGAGCTCCTCGGCGAAGCCGAAGGCGAGCCGCCCCTCGCGCCCCGCCTGCTTCAGGTCCTCGAGCGAGTGGCCGCGCTCTCGCATCCGGGCAACGACCCGCGCCTGGGCCGCCGCGGCGGCGGTCCAGCGCCCGCGCCGCACCGGCACCACCTTCTCCTCCGCCCAGCGCTTCAGCGTCGCCGGAGAAACCCCAGCCCGCCGCGCCGCCTCACTCAAAGAAATCCGCTGCTCCACCATCAGCTGGCGAGGCTAGCCCAGGAGGACGACACACGCCGGCGACGGAATGGAGGCCGGTCCCGGGAGGGGTGGAGCGTCTTGTACTTCTTCCGAAGCCCGGCCCGCGGACTGCCGAGCCGGGCTTTCGGAAAAAGTTAAGCGGAACCCCTGCCGGGACCGGCCCCGAAACTACGTCGGAATCTCCGAGTCCTCGTGGACTTGCAAGACCGGCTCGCCACCCTCACCGGTGCGGATGCGAACCGCCTCCTCCACCGGGATGACGAAGATCTTGCCGTCGCCGACCTCGCCCGTGCGGGCGTGCTTGAGGATCGTCTCGACGACCAGTCCCTTGTCCTTGTCCTCCACCACGACCTCGAGCTTGAGCTTGGGCCGGACGTTGACGGTGAGCGTCGAGCCGCGGTACCGCTCGACGATCCCCTTCTGCCGGCCCGAGCCCTTGGCCTCGATGATCGACAGGGATGGGAATCCCTTGTCGAGCAACTCGGCCCTGATCGGCTCGAACGCCTCGTGGCGGATGAACGCCTCTATCTTCTTCATGCGCTCGACCCTCCTATCGCGTCTCGGTGGCTGTCATCTGAGCAGGAGCCGCAGTCTGGCGCCCCCGCCCCGGCCCCGCCCAGCGTTCCGGGCAGGCCAGTGGAGTACTCGGGCTGCGGAATGAACTGCTCCGGATACCCGTACATGCCGTGCGAGCTGATGTCGAGGCCTGCTTCCTCCTCGTTCTCGTCGACTCGCAGCCCGATCGTGCCTTTGATGATGGCGAAGGTGACGATCGAGATCACGAACACGACGACGAAGGTGAAGAGGACCGCCAGGCCCTGCACACCGAGCTGCCCCAGCGACTGGCTGAGCGGCTCGTCGCCGAAGATCGAGTACCAGATCCCCGGTGCCGCGCCTTCGCTGACCAGCCGCGCCGAGCCGAAGATGCCGACCGACAGGGTGCCCCAGATGCCGGCCAGGCCGTGCGCCGAGAGGGCGCCGACCGGGTCGTCGAGGAGCTTGTCGATCGCCAGCACGGCGAAGACGACCAGGAGGCCGGCGATGAAGCCGATCACCGGCGCCGCCCAGAACTCGACGAAGCCGGACGGGGCGGTGATCCCGACCAGACCGGCGATCGCGCCGTTGCCGGCCATGCCGACGTCCAGCGAGCGGCTCTTCAGGTAGACCGCCAGCGAGGCGCCGATCACGCCCGCAGCGGCTGCCAGCTGCGTGTTCAGCATCACTTCGCCGAAGAAGTTCCCGGCGGTTTCGAAGGTCGAGCCTCCGTTGAAGCCGAACCAGCCGATCCAGAGGATGATCACGCCGAGGCCGACGAGCGGCATCGAGTGGCCCGGGATCACCCGCGGCTTGCCCGAGGCGTCGTACTTGCCCCGGCGCGGGCCGAGCAGCAGCAGCGCCGCCAGGGCGCCGACCGCACCGGTGAGGTGGACGACCGAGGAGCCGGCGAAGTCCATCACCGGCTTGCCGCCGATGTCGCCGAGCAGGCCGCCGCCCCAGACCGCGTGGGCGATCAGCGGGTAGATCACGGCGCCGAAGACGATCGCGTAGATCACGTAGGCGCCGAACTTGATCCGCTCCAGGGTCGTGCCCCAGACGATCGCCAGCGAGACCGCGCAGAAGGCGAGCCCGTAGAGCATCAGCATCGCCGTTTCCCCGTTGGCCACTTCGCCGGCTATCGACTGGTTGAAGTGGAAGAAGAAGCCGCTGTCGCCGAAGAAGTCGTTACCGCCGCCTTCGGCGATGCCGTAGCCGACCGCCCACCAGGCGAGCGTGCAGATCGCGAGGTTGACCAGGATCTTGGCCACCCCCGTGCCGGCGTTCTTCTGCCTCGAGAAGCCGATCTCGAGGAACATGAAGCCGGCCTGCATGAGGAACACGAGCACGGTCGCCACGGCGACCCAGGTCATGTTCAGCTCGCTGGTCTTTTCTTCGAGCCCAGCAGCCACTTCGCCGATGCTCGCGGCCGACGCCACGGCCGGCAGCACCAGGGCCGCAATGGCCGCGAGGATCACGGCGAGGCCCATCTTCTTTCTCATCGAAACTCCCTCCTTGCCTGCTGGGGCACGCCCCGGCAGTCGCGGTTTGGCGGACGGGAATCACGGTATGGACGGCCCTTCGCCCTGTGTTTGGACGGATGGAGCAAATCCGCGGGGCCGGTTTCTCACGAGTGGCAATACCCTCGCCCGTGCATGCCCGGACGCCTCAAGCCGACCGCGCCGATCGCCGCCGACGCGATCCTCGTCGGCGACCCCGGTCGCGCCCTGCTGCTCGCCCAGGAGCTGCTCGCCGAGCCGAAGATGAGCAACCACGCCCGCGGGCTGTGGGGCTACTCGGGAAATCGTCTCGACTGTCGAGTTGACCACCGCATACGGGGGTCAACTCGACAGTCGTCGGGCTCTGGGGCGGCGCTGACGATCCAGTCGACCGGGATCGGCGGCCCGAGCGCCGCCCTCGTCCTCGGCGAGCTCGCCGGGCTGGGGGTGCGGCGGGCGGTGCGGGTCGGCACCTGCGTGGCGCTCGACCCCGAGCTCGGGCCGGGCGAGCTGCTGGTCGTCGGCGAGGCGCTGGCGGCCGGCGGCAGCGCCACCGCGCAGGGGGCCGAGGTCGGCGAGGCGCTGCGCCCGGCGGCGGCGCTGCGCCGGCGGCTCGCCGCCGAGCTGGGCGGCGAGGCGAAGGCGGCGACGATCGCCAGCTTCGACGCCTACCCGAGCGCCGCGAGCGTCGCCGACCCGGCGACCGCGCCGAGCAGCGGCGCGGCGCTCGCCGACATGCAGACCGCGCCGCTGCTCGCCCGCGCCCGCGGCCTCGGGGTCGAGGTCGCGGCGCTGACGATCGTCGCCGAGACCGCCGGCGGCGAGACGCTCGGGCCGGAGCCGCTGGCCGAGTGCGAGAAGCGCGCCGGGCGGATCGCCGCGGCCTCACTCTCACCCTCGACTTGAGGGTTAGTCTTCGGCCGAATCGCGTTTTTCGGCGGCGATCTGGCGACGCAGGGCGCTGACCTCGCGGGTCGCCCGGTCGACCTGGTCCTCGACCTCTTCGAGCCGCTGGGAGAGCGACCGCAGGCGGCGCTCCAAACGTTCGACGTCGCCCGCCGAGGGCAGGTTGAGGGCGGCCATCGCCGCGTGCTGGGCGTCGAGCGCCTTCTCGCGGGCGCCGAAGGCCGCCGCCACCGCGTTCTCGAGCACGTTGCTGTCGAGCAGCGCCTGGGCCAGCTCGCCGATCGCCTGCTCGCTGCGCGCCCGCAGCGTCTCCTGATCCTCGAAGTCCATTGGCAGCAGCTTAACCGGCGCATCCGGCGCACCTGAAATCCTCCCGCGCTGCAGGCATGAGAGAGACGTTGATTAAGGGCGTGTTGGGGGCAGGGCCGGGCCGTTGCGCCCCCCTGGGCGAGCCAGTAGCTTGGTCGGGTCCGTTGCGCAGGGGGAAAGCGGTGGGGAACTGCACGACCCACGCCGGCGGGTATAGGGACGCTGTCGGATGAGAGAAAAGCTCGCACTAGCCATCGCCCTTGCCGGCTTCGGCCTGATCACCGCGCTCGGTGTCGGCTTCGCCGGGGCCGAGGGGCTGTCCGGGGCCGACGCGGTCGAACCGGCGCCGCTCTCGCTCGCCCCGGCCGACCCGGCCGCCGACGCGCCCGAGTGCGCCAACGGCATCGACGACGACGAAGACGAAGCGGTCGACGCCGAAGACCCCGACTGCGAATCGCCGCTCGACCCGAGCGAGGAACCGGAGCCCGCCGGCGACGGCGGCGCCACCGGCGACGCGGGCGGAGCCGGCGAGGCCCCGGCCGCCAGCGAGCCCAAGCCGGCCAGCGGGGGCGGCCTCGAGAAGGGCGAGACGATCGACGGCAGCGCCGCCGGCGTCCACCGCCACCAGAGCATCGGCGACGCCAGCGGCGGCCAGGGCGGCAACAGCGGCGGCGGCGTGACCGCGCCGGCGACGGGCGGCGTGCAGCTGCCCGGCAAGCAGTCCAGCGGCGGCTCGCAGTACTCCAGCGGCGGCACGCCGACCACGGCCAACCCGACGACGACGATCGCGCCCTTCGGGCCGGCGCCGATCGGGGTGCCCAACTTCATCATCGACTCCTTCGAGATCCCGCCCTTCCTGCTGCCGATCTACCAGGCCTGCGGCACCGAGTACGGCATCCCCTGGGAGGTGCTCGCCTCGATCAACAAGATCGAGACCGGCTTCGGCACCAACATGGGGCCGTCGAGCGCCGGGGCGATGGGCTGGATGCAGTTCCTGCCCTCGAGCTGGAAGGCGTTCGGGCTCGACGCCAACGGCGACGGCCGCAAGGACCCCTACAACCCGGTCGACGCGATCTGCGCTGCCGCCCACTACCTGAAGCTGAGCGGCGGCTCCGAGCACCTCTACGAGGCGATCTTCGCCTACAACCACGCCGACTGGTACGTGCAGGAGGTGCTCACCTACGCCCGCGCCTACGGCAAGCTGCCGACCGACCTGGTCGGTTCGCTGACCGGGCTGACCGAGGGCGCCCACTTCCCGGTCGCCGCCGACGCCAGCTACGCCGACGACCTCTCGGCGCGCGAGGCGCTGCGGCGCGGCAAGCCCGGCGAGGGGCAGGCCTACGGCTCCGCCGGCCAGGTGATCTCCTCCTCCCCGACCCGGCGCGGGATCAACATCTTCGCCGCCGAGGGGGCGCCGGTCGTCGCCGTCAACGACGGCGTGATCGAGAAGATCGGCCGCTCGCCCCAGCTCGGCCGCTTCGTCGTCCTCCAGGACGCCTACGGCAACCGCTTCACCTACGCCGAGCTGGGCCGCATCGTGCGCGAGAACCGCAAGGTCGTGCTGCCCACCGGCCGCGAGAAGCGGGTCCCGGTCGACAGCCAGAACCTGCGGCCGCGGCTGCGCGCGCATCCCGGCCGCGGCGGCGGCGAGGCCGGCAGCGCCGCACGCGAAGTCGACGCCCCGGGCAAGGGCGACCAAACCCTAAGGGTCGGGTCGAAGGTTATAGCTGGCACGGTGCTGGCCCGGATCGGCGCCGGCGAGGACGGCGTCGACCCCCACATCAACTTCGCGATCCGGCCCGCCGGCCGCGGCGCGCCGCGGATCGACCCGAAGCCGATCCTCGACGGCTGGAAGCTGCTCGAGGCGACCGCGATCTACCGCGCCAAGGGCAAGAACCCGCTGACCCGCGAGCTGAGCGGCGCCGGCGTCCTGCTGCTCTCCAAGGAGCAGCTGCAGAAGCGGGTGCTGGCCGACCGCAAGCTCGACATCTACCCCTGCGGGCGCACCGACATCGCCACCGGCCGCATCGACCGCCGGGTGCTGGCGATGCTCGAGTACCTGGTCGCCAAGGGCTACCGGCTCGGGATCACCTCGCTCGAGTGCGGCCACGGGATCATGACCGCCTCCGGCTACGTCTCCGAGCACTCGACCGGCGACGCGGTCGACATCCCGACGATCAACGGCATCCCGGTGACCGGCAACCAGGGCCCGGGGACGATGACCGACGACCTGATCCGCACCGTGCTGCAGCCTGCAGGGCACGATGCACCCGCACCAGGTGATCTCGCTCGAGGACCTGCCCGGGCCGACCAGCTTCGCCCTCTCCGACCACTACGACCACGTCCACGTCGGCTACCGGCCGCTGAGCGGGCCCTTCGACCGCCAGTTCAACGCCCTGCTCAAGCCGGACCAGTGGCAGCGCCTGACCGACCGGCTCGGCGAAATCGAGAACCCGCACGTGCGGCCCTCGCCCTGACCCTCTTCGGCTTCGTCCAGCTCGACCTCCCCGGCACCCTCGCCCTCGCCGACGGCCGCTACGTGCTGCGCGACGGCGAGCGGGAGCGCGTCCTCGTAGTCGAGACCGGCGGCGCCCCGCCTCCGCCGCGCCGGCGGCGGCGCCGCTCGCGCGAGGTGAGCGAGGCCGAACGGCGCCAGGTCCCGGTGGCCCGGGTCACCCTGGTGCGCGCCTTCGCCAGGTTCGAGGGCGCCGACGCGGCGGCCGAGTGGCTCGACGCGGCGGCCGGCGAGGAAGCGGCGACCGACGAGCTGATCGAGGAGGCCCTCGCCCACCTCAACCGCGCCCTGCACGCGCAGACGGTCGCCGCCGGCGACCCCCACCCGCAGGCCTTCGGGCCCGAGCGGGTCGCCGCCGCCCGTCTCGGCTACGGCAGCGGCGAGCAGGTCGCCGACGGCGAGTTCACCGCGGCCCGCGAGGTCGAGCCGCGCACCGGCGCCTCGCCCCGCCGGCGCCGCGAGGAAGAGCTGCGCCCGCAGCAGCGGGTCGCCGCCGTGCTCGGCGGCCGCCAGCGGCTCGACGCCTGCGAGACCCTCCTCGTCCGCGCCCGCGCCGACCTCGACGCCGGCCGCCAGCGCGAGGCCGCCCTGCAGCTGCGCGTCGGCCTCGAGGCGCTGCTCGCCGAGTTGCGCGACGCCCTCGCCGACCCCGGCCACGGCGAGGACATGGCGACGATCGACGCCCGCCGCCACGAGGCGGGCGAGCTGGCCAACGCCGCCCTGCGCGGCGACCTGGACGCCGAGCAGCTCCAAACTCTCGAAGTGCTGCTGGGCCTCTGCGAGCGGGTTTTGCGCCGTCGCAGAGTGCTGGGCGGCTGAGACTCAGAGCGCCAGGTGACGGGCGACTACGGCGTCAAGCAGGGAATCGGCGATCTCGTGAGCTTCCACTAGCTCGATCCCATCGAGAGAAGGGATTCCCACCACAGTCAGTCCAGCTGCCCTTGCCGACGCCACGCCGGTGGGGGAGTCCTCCAGCGCGACCACCGCCGGGCCGGGTTCGACCCCGAGCCGTTTGCAGGCCTCGAGGTAGGGGTCCGGAGCGGGCTTGGGGGCGGCCACTTCGTGGGCGCTGACGACGACGTCGAAGCGATCGGCGAAGCCGACGATCTCCAGCGAGCGGCGGACGAAGAGCAGCGGGGAGTTGGAGACGAGGCCGATCGGGGTGCCGCGCTGGCGCAGGGCGTGGAGCAGGTCGCGGGCGCCGACCATCGCCTCCACCCCGTGCTCCAGCTCGGCGACGACCAGCTCGTTCAGCTCCTCGATCAGCGCCGCCGCGCGCCCCGGCTCGCCGAGGCGGCGCTCGAGCACGCCGCCGGCGATCTCGGCCGAGGTGCCGACCAGCTCGCGCTTGTGCTCCGGGGTGAACTCGAGCCCGCGGCGCTCGAAGAGATCCTGCTCGGCCCGCGTCCAGACCGACTCGGTATCGAGCAGCAGGCCGTCGTTGTCGAAGACGACCGCGCTGGGAGCGGGGGCGGGCCCGGCCGCGGAGGCGTTCATCCCAGCGCCGCCAGCAGCGCCGCGAGCTCCTCGTCGACCTCGCCGTCGAGCTTGAGCACGGCGTCGCGGTCGTACGGGGTCGGCCCCTTGGTGACGATCGCCAGGCGGCCGCCGGCTTCGAGCGTCAGCCCGGGCAGCCCGGCGACCGGGTGGACGGCGAGCGAGGAGCCGACGCAGAGCATCAGGTCGGCCTCCTCGGCAAGCTGCTGGGCTTCGCGCATCGCCGCCTCGGGCAGCATCTCGCCGAAGAGGACGACGTCGGGCTTGACCGCCCCCTCGCAGGCGGCGCAGACGGCGACGCCGTCGCCGTCGAAGAGCGCGTCGACCTCGGCGATCCCGTAGGAGGCGCCGCAGCCGCGGCAGGTCGAGGTCTCGATCGAGCCGTGCACCTCGACCACGTTGCGCGAGCCGGCGGCGCGGTGCAGGCGGTCGATGTTCTGGGTGATCACGCCGGCGAGCAGGCCGCGCCGCTCGAGCTCGGCCAGCGCCTCGTGGGCGCGGTTGGGCCGCTTGTCGCCGAGCGAGTGGAAGCGCGGCCGGTAGTAGGACCAGAAGCGCTCCGGGTCGCGCTCGAAGACGTCGATGTGGGCGACCTCCATCGGGTCGACGTTCGCCCACAGCCCGGTCTCCGGCGTGCGGAAGTCCGGGATCCCCGACGGCACCGAGACCCCCGCCCCGGTCAGCGCCACCACCGAGCCCGCCTCGTCAATCAACCCCGCAAGCTCCGCCGACGGGCCGATATGTCGCTCCGTAGGCAACATTTCGGCCCGTCGGCGCATGTTTTGGCCTATTTGCCGCTCCATCGCGGCGTGCGCTTGGTGAGGAAGGCGGCGATGCCCTCCTTGGCGTCCTCGCTGCCGAAGGCGGTGGCGAAGCCCTGCTTCTCGTCCTCGATGCCGCGGTCGAGGTCGCCGGCGCCGGAGACGAGCTTGATCTGCTCGACCGCGACCGGGGCCTGGGCGGCCAGCTTGCGGCCCCACATCAGGGCGGTCTCGAACAGCTCGTGGTCGGGGACGACGCGGTTGACGAGGCCCGCTTCGAGCGCCTCGCCGGCGAGGATCGCGTCGCCGACCAGGTTCATCTCCAGGGCCTTGTTCTGGCCGACCAGCCGCGGCAGGCGCTGGGTGCCGCCGAAGCCGGGGATGATCCCCAGCTTCACCTCGGGCTGGCCGAAGACCGCCGCCTCGGCGGCGATCCGCACGTCGCAGGCCATCGCCAGCTCGCAGCCGCCGCCGAAGGCGATCGCGTTGACCGCGGCGACGGTGGCGACCGACGCCTGGCCGAAGTCGCGCAGCAGGGCGTGGGCGGTGTGGATCAGCTCCTCGCCGCCGGCCTCGTCCATCCTGGTGAAGGCCTTGATGTCGGCCCCGGCCGAGAAGACGACCGGCACCGAGGAGGCGATCACCATCGTCCGCGCGTCGCTCGCCTTGACCCGCTCCCAGACCGTCTTCAGGTCGCGGATCACGTCGGGGGAGACGGCGTTCATCGGCGCGTTGGCGAGCCAGGCGACCGCGACCTCGCCGCGCGTCTCCAGCTTCACCGTCTCGGCCTGCTCGCCCTCGTCGGGCTGCGGGTAGGGGTAGAAGCCCTGGCCGGACTTCATCCCGTGGCGGCCCTGGGCGACGAGCCGGCGCAGCAGCACCGGCGGCGCGAAGCGCTCGCCGTGGCGCTCCTCGAGGCCCTCCATCCGCTCGAGCACGACGTCGAGCCCCTCGGCGTCGGCTTTCCAGAAGGGCGGCAGCAGGCCTTTGCGCGGGTCGAGGCCGGCGCCGGTCATCATCCCGAGGTCGATGTCGCGGACCGAGCAGACGCCCTCCTCGACCAGCAGGCAGGACTCGATCAGCGCCCGGCAGGTGAACAGCGAGATCAGCTCCTCGGCGTCGGGTGCGGCGTCGCCGGGGATGTTCTGCTCGCCCTCCTTGAAGAAGCCCTCGCCGCCGGACTTGGCGCCGAGCTTGCCGTCGCCGACCAGCCCCTTCAGCCCCTGGTGGACGTAGAAGCTCTCGCCGTAGGACTGGTTGAGGTGCTCGGCGACGTGCAGGACGGTGTCGAGGCCGAGCAGGTCGGTGAGGAAGAAGGGGCCCATCGGCGCCAGCTGGGCGCCGGCGATCGCCTCGTCGATCGCCTTCAGGGAGAGGCCCTGCTCCTCCTGGGCGCGCCAGATCTCGCCGATCGTCGCCATCAGGATGCGGTTGACGACGAAGCCCGGCACCTCGCCGCAGACGATCGGCTGCTTCTTGATCGCCTGGGCGAAGTTGTAGGCGACGGTGGCGGTCTCCTCGGAGGTCTCCTCGCCGGCGATCACCTCGACCAGCGGCATGATCGAGGCCGGGTAGAAGAAGTGGAAGCCGACGACCTTGTCGGGGCGCAGCGTGCTCTCGCCCATCTCGGTGACCGAGAGCGAGGAGGTGTTGGAGGCGAGGATCGCGTGGCCGGGGGTGGCGGCGTCGAGCTCGCGGAAGACGGCCTGCTTGATCTCCATCTTCTCCGGCACCGCCTCGACCACGAAGTCGACGTCGGCGAACTCCTCGTAGGTGGTGGTCCCGGTGACCAGGCCCATCACCTCGGCGAGGCGGGTGTCGGCCGCCTCCTGGGTCAGCTTCTCCTTCTTGACCAGGCGGGCGAGCTGGCCCTCGGTGACGGCGCGCGCCTTCTCGACCGCGGCGTCGACGAACTTCTGGTCGATGTCCTTGACGACGACGGGGATGTCGGCTGCGGCGATCGCCTGCGCGATCTCACCGCCCATGGTGCCGCCGCCGACGACGGCGGCCTTCGATACGAACATTCGGGGTGGTTCCTCCAGATTCGGCTTGTTGGCGCGGTGGAGGCTAGTTGATCGATTCTGTCCGCGGCTATAGGCTGGTGGCGATCTTCGGGGAGGCAAGCGACAGGGAGGGATGCCGATGAGGCGGCGCGGAGCGATGGGAACCTGGATGGCTGCCGGCGTCGTGGCCGCGTGCGCGCTGCTGCCGGCGTCGGCGAGCGCGCTGACGATCGGTGCACCGGATTTGAGCGGGGCACCCACGGGAACGATCCCCTGTGCCAGCGCCGCCTGCACGGTCACGGGCAAAGAGCCTGGAGCGGGCCACCTATTCCGGGCACCAGCCGACGGCCGCATCACCGAGGTCCGCTTTCGCAGCCAGGTTGGACACGAATCGGCAGGTCTGCGGATACTCAACGATATCGGGGGTGAGGAATTCCAATTTGAATCCTTCTTCCCATTCGGGAAAATCCCCTTCGCACTTGATGGGCTGCACGTCATCCCAACCGACATCCCGGTGGTCGAGACCGAGATCCTCTCCCTGGAGTTGTCCTCGGGCGGCCAGCTAGTCGACTACTACTCGCTGTTCGGTGCGACGACGGCCACCTTCGATCCAGCGAAGAATCAGGGTGAGTCCGCACCGCCGAGCAAAAACCCGTCCCAGAGCAGCAACGAAGTAATCCCCGCCGTCCAGTTCGAGTTCGAAATGGTCAGACCGCCCCTGCCCGAAGAAGAAGGCAACCCGCCCCCGCCGAGCGCCGACGTCGCGGTGAAGAAGTCCTTCAGCGGCGAATACGGGTTCGCCCAGATCGGCGGCGAGGCGCCCTTCTACGTGCAGGTCGAAAACAGGGGGCCGGACACCGCGCGGGGAGTCGTCCTCAAGGACAGCTTCGGACGCGGGCTCTCGTTCAAGCGGGCCGTGGTGCTCAAGGGCTCGGCCGGCAAGACGAGCTGCGGCGGCGGTGGCGGCCGCAAGGGGGGCACGGTCACCTGCACGATCGGCGCCCTGCCCAAAGGGGCCAAGGTCGGGATCGACTTCTACTTCCAGGCCCGGGGCAAATCGAGCAAGGGCGCCGGCAAGGGCGTCAAGCGCAAGGAGAAGAACGTCGCCGTGGTCACCAGCGCCGGCCCGCCCGACCCGAACAAGAAGAACAACAGGGCGGTCGCCGTCGCCCGCATCGAGAGCGGCGGCGCCACCTGCCCGCTGCGCTCGAAGGTCGGCACCCCGGGCAACGACCGGCTGGGCGGAACCAGCCGGAGAGAGACGATTCTCGGCCTCCAGGGCAATGACCGGATCAAGGCCAAGCGCGGCCGAGACTGCCTCTTCGGCGGCGACGGCCGCGACGTGCTGATCGGCGGCCCCGACCCCGATTACATCGAGGGCGGCGCCGGCAACGACCTGGTGCTCGCCGCCGACGGCAGCGTCGACAGGATCCGCTGCGAGGGCGGCAAGCGCGACCGGGTCGTCGCCGACCGCCGCGACCGGGTCGCCCGCGACTGCGAGCGCGTCCGCCGCCGCTAGCGGGACGTGCCGTCCCTGGGGGGTCCAAAACGACCTCCGCATGACGGCACGTCGGCGACAGGGGGGACAAGGGGGCGGGGCGAACCTTGTACTCGGGTACAAAGGCATCGCCGGCCCGCCGTCGCTAGGCTCTTTTGGCTCTCGTAAAGGGAGTTGACCGGTAACCGACCGTGCCCGCCGGGCGGGCGCGAGGCCAAGCGAGGGACGAGACCAGCGATGACCCGTATCCGCCAGCAGAACGTGACCGCAGCGCAGTGGAGCTCCAACGGGGAGTCCCTCGGCGCGATCGACCTGACCCTGCCCGAGAACGAAGCCTTCGGCGCCAACGTCTTCTCCGTCGCCGTGCAGCGCGAACGGCTGCCGGGCGACGTCTTCGAGAAGCTGCAGGGCGCCCTGGAAGCCGGCGAGGCGATCGACGTCGAGACCGCCCACACGGTCGCCGACGCGATGAAGGACTGGGCGCTGGAGAAGGGCGCCACCCACTTCACCCACGTCTTCCAGCCGCTGACCGGCTCGACCGCCGAGAAGCACGACTCCTTCTTCGAGCCCAAGGGCGGCGAGGGCAAAGCGCTGGCCGGCTTCTCGGGCAAGGAGCTGATCCAGGGCGAGCCCGACGCCTCCTCCTTCCCGACCGGCGGCGTGCGCGAAACCTTCGAGGCCCGCGGCTACACCGCCTGGGACCCGACCAGCCCCGCCTTCATCCTCGAGAACCCGAACGGGTCGCTGCTCTGCATCCCGACCGCCTTCGCCTCCTGGACCGGCGAGGCGCTCGACGCCAAGATCCCGCTGCTGCGCTCGATGGACGCCCTCTCGCGCTCGGCGATCAAGGCGCTGAAGCTGCTCGGCGACTCGGAGAGCAAGCGGGTCTTCACCACGGTCGGGCCCGAGCAGGAGTACTTCCTGATCGACGAGCAGTACTTCTTCGAGCGCCCCGACCTGATCTCCACCGGGCGCACCCTGTTCGGCGCCCAGCCGCCCAAGGGGCAGGAACTGGACGACCACTACTTCGGCACGATCCCCGAGCGGGTGCTCGCCTTCATGATGGAGTCCGAGCTGGAGATGCGGATGCTCGGCATCCCGGTCAAGACCCGCCACAACGAGGTGGCGCCGGGCCAGTACGAGATCGCGCCGGTGTTCGAGAACTCCAACGTCGGCTCCGACCACCAGCAGCTGACGATGCGGGTGCTGGAAAGCGTCGCCCGCCGCTACGGCCTGGTCTGCCTGCTGCACGAGAAGCCCTTCGCCGGCGTCAACGGCTCGGGCAAGCACAACAACTGGTCGATGGGGACGGACACGGGCAGCAACCTGCTCGAGCCGGGCGACACGCCGGCCGACAACGTCCACTTCCTCTTCTTCTGCGCGGCCGTGATCCAGGCCGTCAACAAGCACCAGGGGCTGCTGCGCGCCTCGGCCGCGAACATCGGCCAGGACCACCGGCTCGGCGCCAACGAGGCGCCGCCGGCGATCATCTCGATCTTCCTCGGCTCGGAGCTGGAGAAGGTCTTCGACGCGATCGAGAGCGGCTCCGGCGACCCGCACACACCGGCCTCCTTCCTCGACCTGGGGGCGACCGTGCTGCCGCCGCTGCCCAAGCACGGCGGCGACCGCAACCGGACCTCGCCCTTCGCCTTCACCGGCAACAAGTTCGAGTTCCGGGCGCTGGGGTCGAGCATGTCGCTCGCCTTCCCCAACACGGTGCTGAACACCATCGTCGCCGAGGCGATCGACGAGCTCGCCGACCAGCTGGAGGAGAAGACCAGCGGCGGCATGGACGCGGCCGAGGCCGTGATCGAGATCGTCAAGGAGTCCTACGGCGCCAACAAGCGGATCGTCTTCGGCGGCGACAACTACTCCGAGGAGTGGCACGCCGAGGCCGAGCAGCGCGGGCTGAAGAACCTGCGCACGACGCCCGACGCCCTGGCCGAGGTGCTGACCGAGGACACGGTCGCCGCCTTCGAGAACTACAAGGTGCTCTCCAAGCGCGAGCTGGAGAGCCGCTACGAGGTCTGGATCGAGCAGTACGCGCTGCGCGCCAACATCGAGGCGGAGACCACCTTCTCGATCGCCAAGACGATGATCCTGCCGGCGGCGCTGCGCCACCTGGCGCTGATCTCCGAGGCCGGCGTCTCCTCGCTGGAAGGCGACGTGCGCGGCCTGATCGAGGAGCTCTCGACCGCGCTCGACGCGCTCGAGGCGGCCAACAGCGGCATGGGCGACGCCGAGGGCACCGAGCTGGCGCTCCACGCCCGCGACGAGCAGCTGGCCAAGAGCCTGGCGGTGCGCGAGGCGGCCGACAAGCTGGAGAAGATCGTCGCCGACGACCTCTGGCCGCTGCCCAAGTACGAGGAGATGCTCTTCATCAAGTAGGGGGCAGGCCGGGTCCCCCGTTGAGCGGGTTGAGGTCGGCGAGGAGCTCGAGCAGGCGAGGCTCGGGCTCCTCGTCGTCGATCAGGACGGCGCTGCCGGGCCAGGCGTAGCGCAGGTAGCGCTCGTAGGCCTGGCGGCTGCTGCGGTCGGGCTCGTAGGTCCAGGAGCCGGTGTTCCAGTAGCGGGTGCGCGAGTCGCGGGCCGAGCGCACGCCGGCCAGCGGCTGGTGGGTGTGGGCGAAGACGACGGTGTCCGTCTGCTCGGCCCAGCCGAGGTTGGCGACCACCTGGGCGAAGGCCTCGAGCGCGTGCTCGGAGGGGTCGCTGGGCGAGATCACCGAGGCCGAGGGGTAGGCGGCGCGCGCCTCGTCCCCGGCGCCGGCCGGCGGGGCGGGCTGCTCGCCGCGCAGGCGGCGCAGGCCGCGCAGCGGCGCCCGCAGCGCCGACTCGAGCCGGCCGGCACGGAAGACGTTCTGCTGGGCGTGGGTGCCGTGCGGCATCTGGGCGGCGACGTAGAGCCACTCGGTGAGCAGGGTGATCACCGACTCGTAGTCGGCGACGGTCTTCGGGTCCTCCGGCCCGCCCGTCGCGATCCCCCACAGCGCCCGGGTCAGCAGCCGTCCGCCGCGGCCGCCGCTGAGCCGCGCGTGCGGGTCGAGGTAGTGGCCGTGGTTGCCGGCGAGGAAGACGAGGCGCTTGCCGGGCAGCTGCTCGGCGATCAGCTCCAGCAGGCCGCCGGAGGCGTCGACCGCGTCGCCGAGCGAGCCGAACAGCCAGTCGTAGAGGTCGCCGAGGAAGATCAGCTCGTCGACGCCCTCCAGCGCCGGCGCCAGCCGCTCGAGCGCGAACTCCTCGCGCAGCAGGTCGCGCCCGGTCCAGGCGCCGAAGTGGGTGTCGGAGATCGCCAGGGCCCGCATCTGGCCGCGAGACTACTGCCGCGGCAGCACCCGCATCCGCAGGCCGCCGCGCGGGGAGAGCGTCGGCATCTGGCGCACGGTCATCGTCCGGCCGGGCATCGCGTCGAGGCGCAGGCGCTGCAGCAGCATCGTCGCCACCAGCTTCACCTCGGTCTGGCCGAAGCGCTTGCCGATGCAGATCCGCCGGCCGCCGCCGAAGGGCACGTAGGCGCCGCGCGGCAGCGCCGCCTTGCGCTCGCGGCTGAAGCGCTCGGGGATGAAGGCCTCGGGGTCGGGGAAGACCTCGGGGATGCGGTGGCTGGCCCATGAGCAGTAGTTGACGTAGGCGCCGCGGCGCACCTGGTGGCCGCCGAACTCGAAGTCGCGCACCGCGCGGCGCGGGCCGATCCAGGCCGGCGGGTAGAGGCGCAGCACCTCGTCGAGGACCATGTCGAGGTAGGGCATCTGGCGCTCGAGCGTCTCGATGTCGGGGGTGGCGCCGGCGAGCACCTCGTCCTGCTCGGCGTGGAGCCGGGCGACGGCGTCGGGGTGGCGGGCGAGCTCGTGCATCATGAAGGTCAGGGTCGAGGTCGAGGTGTCGTGTCCGGCGAACATCAGGGTCATCACCTGGTCGCGGACCTCGCGGTCGGTGAAGCCCTCGCCGGCCTCGTCGCGGACGCCGAGCAGCAGGCTGAGGATGTCCATCCGCTCGGGGTCGGGGTCGGCGCGGCGCTGGGAGATCTCGCCGTAGACGATCTCGTCGAGCACGCCGCGCGAGCGGATCATCTTCGCCCAGGGCGAGCCCGGCCCGCGCAGCAGGCGCAGGTGGAAGTCGGTGCCGTAGAAGCCGAGCGCGCGCTCGAAGTGCTCGGCCGCGGCGGCGCCCTTGCCGGCCTCGTCGGGGTCGAGGCCGAGCAGCGCCCGCATCGCGATCCGCATCGCCAGGTTGCGCATCCACTCGTACAGGTCGACCACCTGGCCGGGGCGCAGGCGGTCGATCGCCGGCTCGGCCTCGGCGATCATCGCCGCCACCGAGGCGGCGACCTGCTCGCGGTGGAAGGCCGGCATCATGATCTCGCGGGCGCGGTCGTGGTAGGCGTCGTCGATCGTCAGCAGGCCGTCGCCGAGCAGCGGGATCAGGTCGCCGAAGCTCGACTCGCGCCAGTGGAAGTTCTCCGGGTGGGCGACGGTGACGAAGTGGTTGGCCTCGGGGCCGAGCATGAAGATCACCGGGCTGTGCAGGAGGCGGACGCTGAAGATCGGCCCGTGCTCCTCGTAGAGGCCGAGCAGCAGCGGCAGCGGGTCGCGCGCCGCCTGCAGGGTGCGGCCGAAGTCGAAGTCCTGCGGGCCGGGCGGATAGGTGCCGCGCCGCCGCACCCCGATCTCCGACCAGACGTCTTCGGCAACCCGGCGTACCGGATTGGGGCTCAGCTGTACAGGCGGCTCCACCCGCCCCGCCGGTCTCTCCTGCGCCTCCACCGCCATCGCCCCCGAATCATATTGGCCAGCCAGCCAAACCCCCGCCGACGGGCCTAAAACGGGCCTATATGTCCCGTTTTAGGCCCGTCGGCGGGAAGCCTGGGGATCGAAGGGGTCCTCGACGGCGATGCCGTCGAAGCGGCGGAAGTCGCGGTCGCGGGTGTAGATCTTGGCGACGCCGTGCTGGCGCATCAGGGCGGCGATATGGGCGTCGGTGACGTCCTTGCCGCGCGTCCCGGGCAGGGCGGTTTCGCGGTAGAGGTCGAGGAAGCCCGGGCCCTCGCCTGGGGTCCGGACGTGGTTGCGCCCGGTCAGGTCGGCCAGCGAGGCGAGAGCCTCCTCGGGGGAGAGCGGCTCCTCGGCGAGCGCCGGGTTGGTCGAGAGGCGCAGGAAGCCCAGCGCCACAGGCCAGAAGACGTAAAGGATCTCGGGGCCGCGAGCGACTCGTTCGAGCAGCTCCCGGGCGGGCTCGAACAGCTCACCGGAGGAGTTGGAAGCGTAGAGCAGGACGTTGGTGTCGATCGTCGCGCTCAACCCCTCCCCCTCTCCAGTTCGTCCCGTTCGAGCAGGCCGGCGACCGCCTCCTTGTCCTCGAGGTCGATCTTGAAGGGGCCCATGTCCCGGGCGACCCATCGCAGCGGCGCGGGCTCGGGCGCGTCCGCCCCAAGGCGATCGGCCAGCAGCTCGGAGGCCAGCTGTCCCATGCTCTTCTTCTCGGCACCGGCCCGGCGGCGCAGCTCGGCGAGCACGGTCGCGTCGAGATCGAAGGTCGTGCGGGGCATGATACGTGATGATACAAGAGTTGACATCTGATGCTCCTCTCCGTGGGATGTTGCCGCGACGCTAGCCGGCGGCGACGCACGCGTGGCGCGCGAAATGTCACGGAAGGCGAACTTCCTAGCCGGCGCTGGCGGCGAGCTGGCCGCAGGCGGCGTCGATGTCGCGGCCGCGGGTGAGGCGGACGGTGGCGGTGAGGCGGTGCTCGGCGAGGATCGCGCGGAAGCGCTCGATCCGCTCCGGCGGGGAGCCGTCGTAGGCGCCGGTCGGGTTGTAGGGGATCAGGTTGACCTTGTAGGCGCGGGGGTCGAGCAGGGCGGCGAGCTGGCGGGCGTGCTCGGGCAGGTCGTTGACCCGGTCGAGCATCACGTACTCGACGAAGACGCGGCGGCGGCGGCGCGCCCGGTAGCGCTCGCAGGCGGCGAGCACCTCGGCCAGCGGGTAGCGGTCGTTGACCGGCATCAGCTGCGAGCGCAGGCCGTCGTTGGGCGCGTGCAGCGAGAGGGCGAGGGCGAGCGGCATCTCGCAGGCGGCGAGGCGGTCGATCCCCGGCACCCAGCCGACGGTCGAGATCGCCGTCTTGCGGTGGCTGACGCCGAGGTCGGGCAGCCGCTCGCAGGCGGCGAGCACGGCGTCGGCGTTCATCGTCGGCTCCCCCATCCCCATGAAGACGACGTGGTCGATCGCTTCGGCGCGGCGGAAGTGCAGCGCCTGGTCGAGGATCTCCTCGGCGCTGAGGTTGCGGCCGAACTTCATCTGCCCGGTGGCGCAGAAGCTGCAGGTCAGCGGACAGCCCGACTGCGAGGAGAGGCAGACCGAGCGGCGCCCGTCGCGGTAGCGCATCAGCACCGCCTCCAGCGGCCGGCCGTCGGCGGTGTGGAAGAGCGCCTTGATCGTACCGTCGTCGGACTTCGCCTCGGTTTGCAGGGTGAGCGTCGAGAGCGGCACCTCGGCCTCGAGCCGCTCGCGCAGGGCCGCCGGAAGGTTGGTCATCTCGGCGTAGGAGCGCGCCCCGCGGGCCGCCCATTCCCAGACCTGGCCGGCGCGGTAGGCGGGCTCGCCGGCCTCGGCCAGCGCCGCTTTGAGGAGCGCGCGATCCACGGCCCGAGTTTACGCGGGAAGGCGCACCGGACCGGAACGAATGCTCCGACTTGCACATCACCCCCAGTACCAGTTAAGGTTCTTTTAAGTTTTCAGGTAAAACGGCAATTTGGGGAGAAGGTCCGAAAGTGGGAGAAAACAGCGGCAACGGGGGCGGTGCGGTGCCGGAGCGCATATCGGCCGGCGAGAAGCGGTTCTGGGGCTCCCTCTGGGAGCAGCCGGAGAGCGACATCGCGGCGGACTGGGGAGTCGACCTGGTCCGCTTCGGCCCGGTCGTCGCCGGCTGCATCACCGGCGAGGCGCCCTCGCCCGAGGCGAACTTCCTGCTCGGCGCCGGCGAGGCCCGCTCGGTGACCCACGGCCACCTCGCCCACGCGATCGCCTGGCTCGAGTCGCGCCCGCCGCCGGCCGACCCCCTGTTCGACTTCGAGGGCACCGGAGTCGACTTCCGGGTGCCGGTGCTGCCGGGCCTGCCGGAGTCGGCCGCCGCTCGCGAGTGGCTGGCGCAGCGGCAGGGCGAGCCCGAGGCGACGCCGGGCCGGCTGACCCGCGACTGCTCGCCGCTCGCCGTCTCGCCGCCCGCCGAGATCGAGGTGCTGGACTGGGACGAACCGGACGAAGGCTTCGGCGAAGCCGTCGCCGAGGCGCTCGACATGCCGGGCACGACCGAGGTGCTCTTCCTCTGCCTGCTCGAAAACGACAGCGACGCGTGGCGCTGCTACTGCGCGGTGCACGGCGACGACGCGCTCGCCTACGCCGCCGTCCACAGCGAGGCCGGCGTGGCGACCGTCGCGCTCGCCTCGCGGCCGGCCGCCGGGCTCGAGGGCGAGGGGCAGGCGGCGCTGCTGCAGCGCGTCGTCGCCGACGCGAGCGCCGCCGGCTGCGACCTGCTGACCGTCGCCACCGCCGGCCAGGACCCGCCCACCGTCGAGCGCGAGAGCCTCCTGCGCGCCGGCTTCGACTTCTCGCTGTTGACACCCACCTGGCGCTGCCGGGTCGAGGTCGAGGCGTAAAAGACCGCCCTATACAGGGGTACGGGACGCCCCGCCGACTGGGCACGGCGGCGGGGCGTCAGCATTTCGCGACGGAGACGCACCGGCCGCGCGCGGCGGGCTAGGCGGTTGGGGACTCGGCGCCGGTGAGCTCGGCCAGGACCTCGGCGGCGGCGCGGTCTCCGGCCTGCAGGGCGCCCTCCATGTAGCCGCTCCAGACGGTCGCGGTCTCGGTCCCGGCCCAGTGGACGTTGCCGACCGGCTCGCGCAGGGAGGGGCCGCAGGCGGTCCAGCCGCCGGGGCCGAAGTTCGAGGTCGGCCCGCCGCCCGACCAGGGCTCGCCGAGCCAGGCCTGCTCGGCGTAGTCGAGCGGCTCGGCGGCGCGCGGGCCGTAGAGGCGCTCGAAGCAGCGGAGGGCGGCGGCGCGGCGCTCGGTCGGGCCCAGGGCCGCCATCTGACGCGCCTCGGGGCCGCCGACGAAGCCGAGCAGGACGCCGGCCGAGCCGTCGCGCGGCGAGCAGTCGAAGGTCAGCGTCACCGGGCCGGCGTCGGTGACCGCCTCGCCGCTGAGACCGTCCTCGCGCCAGAAGGGCACCTCGTAGAGCGCCACGCACTTGGTCAGCGCGCCGGGGACCAGCGTCTCGCCCAGCTCGCGGCGCAGCATCCCCAGCGAGGGGAGGAACTCGATGCCGGCCGCGATCGCCGGCGGCACGGCGACGATCGCCCGCCGCGCCTCGACCCGCAGGTCGCCGGCCGCGGTCAGCGTCACCCGGTCGGTGCCCTGCTCGATCTGCTCGACCGGCGTCTCGAGCCGCACCCGGTCGCCCAGCCGGCGCGCCAGCTCCAGCGGCAACGACTGGGCGCCGCCGTCGAGCCGGTCCTGCTGGGCGCCGCCCTCGGTGTCGATCAGCGCGTCGAAGCTGCCGGCGGCGCTGACGTAGAAGAGCACGTGCAGCATCGAGAGCTCCTCGGGGCCGGTGCCCCAGACGGTGCGCCCGGCGAGGCCGATCAGCTCGCGCGCCTGCTCGGTGCGCAGGTTGACGGCGCACCACTCGGCGAGGCTCACCTCGTCGAGCTGCTCGGCGGCCTCGGCCGCCCATGGCCGCCGCGCCGAGACGCCGGCGGCGAGCCGGGCGATGCGGCGGCGGGCCTGGAAGACGTCCCAGAGCACGCGCGGGCCGAGGCGCGGGATCGTGCCTCGGTAGCGGCGCCGCCTGCCGCCGAGGTCGAGCAGGTTGCGGCCCGCGGTGTGCTGGGGGAAGGTCTCGATCCCCAGCTCGGCGGCGAGCAGCTGCACCCGGGAGTGGTCGGCGCCGACCCACTGGCCGCCGAGGTCGACCTGGACGCCATCGCCGAGCTCGGCGTTGAGCAGGCGGCCGCCGACCCGGTCGCTGGCCTCGAGCACCAGCACGTCGCAGCCGGCTTCGGTCAGCGCCCGCGCCGCCCGCAGGCCGGAGAGCCCGGCGCCGACGATCGCGACGTCGGTGCCCAGCTTGGCCTCGTCGGGCTCTATCTCCTCAAAGTCCCACGGCATCGGCGAGCAGGTCCACCTGGGCCGGGTCGGCGGCGGAGGGGCAGAAGATCAGCTCGTCGCAGCCGGCCGCCGCGTAGGCCTCGACGTAGCCGGCGACGGTCTCGGCGTCGGTGGCGGCGCCGCCGGCGATCATCCCGGCCACCTCCTCGCCGAGCCAGGCGTAGTAGGCGCCGAGCTCGGCCTCGGCCTGGGCGACCGCGTTCTCGCCGAGCGAGAAGTAGGCGAGCGCCTGGGTGTGTGGCGAGCCCTCGCGGCCCGAGCCCTGCCAGGCGGCGGACATCTTCTCGGCGCCCTCGGCGAACTGCTCGGGCCCGCTGGCGCCGGCGATCCAGCCGTCGGCGAAGCGGGCGGCGCGGGCGAAGGAGGCCTCGGCGTGACCGCCGACGATCAGCCCCGGCCGGCCGCCGGCCTGCGGCCCGACCTCTCCCCCGTCCCAGAGTTCGGTGATCCGCTCCAGCATCGCGTCGAGCCGCGCGCCGCGGCCGGCGAGCTCGACCCCGCTGACGTGGTAGTCGTCGTCGCGCGCCCCGAGCCCGATCCCGAGCGTGAACCGCCCGCCGGAGAGCGCGTTGACGCTCAGCGCCTGCTTCGCCAGCTCCGCCGGGTTGGTGCGCAGCGGCGCGAGCAGCACCGAGGTGAGCAGCCCGATCCGCTCGGTCACCGCCGCCGCCGCGGCCAGCGCCGTCAGCGGCTCGTAGTTGTCGTAGACGATCCGGTCGATCGTCCCCAGGCTGGAGAAGCCGCGCGCCTCGGCCCGGCGCGCCCACTCCACCAGCTGCGCCCCGCTGGCGCCGGGGACGGCGTTTGGCAATCCGATCGCGATGTCCACTGTCTGCGCCCTCCTAGCCTCGCTTTGCTGCGGTACAGGCTAGCGATCGTCGCCATCCCGATCGGCATCGGCGCCCTACCGCCGCCGGTGCCGCCCGTGCCGCCGCTTGCCCTGCTTCCCGCAGGAGGCCCGCAGCTTCGGCCGCAGGGTCTGGCGCCGGCCGTTTTGCCCCCACAGCTTCGCCGTGGCGCGGTGGGCGCCCTTGCAGAGGTCGGTGGAGTTGACGAGCAGGCCCTTGCGGGCGCCGCGGAAGCTGAACACCGCCCAGGAGACGGGGACGTCGGGGACCAGGGCGAAGGTGTTGCGGATGCCGCCGTTTACCGAGTCGATGCGGCCGGCCAGCTCGACCTCGAGCGGCAGCGAGGGCGGGCCGTGCAGGGCGGCGACCAAGTCGGGCAGGGGGTTGTTGGAGGAGCGCAGGTAGATCGGGCCCTTGAAGAGCTCATCGAAGAGCGGGGACTTGGCTTTGACGAAGCCGTAGATCGAGCCCTTGGGGCAGCGCTTGGCGGCGAACTGCACCCGGGTGCAGACGGTCTTGATGTGGGCCTGGTCGAGGAACTCCGAGTGCGGCAGGGCGACCGAGACGCGGGCGGCGTTGGCCTGGCCCGCCCTGGGGCGGTAGACGGCCTTCAGGCGCGGGTGCCCGCCGCGTTTGGTGGGGCCGAAGAGGCGGAAGGAGAGGCGCGGGCGGAAGGCCAGGGAGGCGCACTCGGCGGCCTGGAAGCGACTGGATAGCTCGGCGGTAGTGTCGTCAGCTGAGGAGAAAAGATCGCCTCCCGCCCCGGTCGCGGTGGCCTCGATCTGCTTTTCCGCGCAGGAGGTCGGGTTGAGGGTGAAGCGTGAGCGGTCGAGGTTGACCCGCAGGTCCCTGAGGCGCACCGGGACGCCGTGCAGGACCTGGGGCAGCGGGTCGGTCTCGGCGACGCCGCTGACCCGCTCGGGGTCCACGCGCAAAGCGGTGCGCACCACGCTGACGCCGAGGTCATAGGGGCCGACCACGGCGGGGACGATCGCCACAACGCTGAGTGGGGCGCCCTCGTAGGGGCCTGCGAGGTAGACCTTGCCGGAGACATAGCTGAGGGGGACGCCGACCCCCGCCCCGGCGGTGGCGCTGCCCAGCTGGGCGGAAGCCGGGCAGGAGGGGGAGGCCTGCTCGAGGGCGCCCTGCCCGGCGGCGGTGCGCGAGGCAGCCTGTGCGATCTGAGCGTCGGAGCAGCGCTCGATCCCGGCGAAGCTGGCAACCAGGCCCTGGGGCAGGGAGATGCGCAGGCGGGAGAGCTCCTGGTCTTGGTCGGTGCGGGTGAGGCGGGCGCTGAAGGGGGAGAAAGAGCCAGCGAGGTTGTTGGCGGTTCCGGCCTCGAAGTCGGGGGCAAAGGGTCGCCCGCCGAGGCTGGCCTGGCAGGGGGAGCCGTCGGGGTTGCGGGTGACCTCATAGGAGCTGGAGAGCGAGTGTGGGGTGGTGGGCTCGTGCCAGGAGTACAGGGTGGCGTTGATCGTCTTGGTGCCGCAGGTGGCGGGGTTGACCAGGCCCGCGCGCACCCCTCCCTTGACGCTCATCTGCATGTCGGAGACGGGGAACTGGGGAAGGTCGTCGAAGGTGGTGGTGATCTGACCCGTGTTGGGGTCGAGGTCGAGGCGCCCAGCGAGCTTGACCAAGATGCCGCGGTCGGGTTCTTCGATCACCAGGTAGAGGGCGAGCAGCGAGCCGAAGGGGTTCTCGGACTGGCGGGCGACGTAGACGTGGCCGCTGAGCGGGGCGTCGGCGGGGAAGATCGGGGTGTGCAGGGTGAGGGTGCCGTAACGAGAGGCTTCGGGGCAGATGGCGGGTCGATCGGTGCCGAGCCCGATCTGGGCGGAACTGCAGGCCTGCAGGCCCTGGGCGGCGGAGGGGTTTAGGGTCATCCCCTCGGGGAAGGCGACCACGGCCTTCTTGATCGGCGGCGTGGAGATCGCCCTGACCTTGCCGTTGGCGGCGTAGAGGTCCGCGGCCTGGTCGACCTCGTCGTCTTGCTGGGGCACTTCGAGGTGCACGTCCAAGCCGGTGGGCGCCCCGGCGGCGCGATCGCTGGGCTGCAGGGAGACCTCAGGCTCGAAGCGGAAGCGCCGATCGTCGCAACCACTGACGTTGAGGGGGCTGTCGTTCTCGACCTCCTCTGAGTACTTCCCTGGGTGCTCGTAGGAGTCCAACACGATCCGCATCCCTCCGTTTTCCTCTCCGCAGTCCATTGGGTTGGTGAGGAAGGGGCGGATCGGGGCCGAGCCCCAGGGAGCGCCGAGCACAGTGTTGTCTTCCTGCTTTTTGCTGTACCAGCGGAAGCGGTCGTGGGCGGGGTCGGCGGGAACACCCCAGATCGTCACCTCCGAGCCACGTACCTGGGCGATGCTGGAGATGTTGGGCACGACCGAGGTGATCGCGTAGCCCTCGGCGGCATCGGGCGTTGGATAAATGTGACCCTGAACCAGGCCACCAGCGTGAAAGCCGAAGTCGGCGGGGACGCCCTTGGGGGGCTCAAGGTTGTAGAGGGCGACTCTGTTCAAGGCCACCCAACTGCCACTGAACCCGACCAGCGCTCCCGCGCCGTAGTTGGCGTTACCGTCATTGGCATAACCATTCAGGTATCCGATCTGGGTATCGGGCGGGCAGGCCGTGGCATTGGCCAGCGCCCCATTCTCGGCGAAGTCAGCCGGGTCGCACTTGGGCACCGCCTCGGGGTTGCCGATCATCCCCAGCGGCAGCGTAGCGCGCACGGTGCGCAGTTGCCCGGTGGAAGTGATGTAACGGGTCCCGTCGCCACCGGGACCGTCGTTTACCCCCGTTTCGGCAGTGATGTCGAAGTTGGTGCGGAGCTCAAATGGGTGGTCGGATGCCTGACGGGACGGTAGCCCACCCGGGAATGCCCCATTGAAGGCATCCGCATTGAAACTGCCCTCGACCACACCGAAGAGCGACGGTTCGCTCTCGAAGCGAACCTGGTCTTCATCGACTGCCGTCGGCGCCCCCCCGCCGGAGACGGTGGCGACGTTGGTGGCGATGCCGTTTGCATCTGCGGGCACCGAGGCGTCGATGAATACCGGCGTCAAATATCCAGCGGGGGACGGCGAGATGCCGTGGGAACCGTCGGGTTTGGATCCCGGAGCCGCCAGCTCGGTTTCTACCAGCGCCCCCGGCAGAGCGCAGGTGACCGTGCTCGTCCCCAACCCGGTGCAGAGCGGCCCTTCTTCTTCCCAAGCATCTTCTATCTGGGGATCGGGCCAGTGCACCCCGGTTGCGACCACGCCACCCGGCAGCTGATCAACTGCCTGCAGATCTTCTGCCCCGGCGCTGTCACCGTCATTTCGAATCCAAAGCGCGAACTGCGCCTCGGCGGTCCCCGGGTTGCCATCACCAGGCCTAAGTAGGGTGTCACCCCAGTTGGCTCGGATGTCATAAACTGGCCCCGCGGTTGCCTGGGCGGGCAGGAGCAGTGCCAACGGTAGAGCCACCAGCCAGGCAAGGCGCACCCTGCTGCTCATCCTCCTCTCCTCCCATTGACGTGAGAACCGCCGTGGCGGCCGGAGCGCGAGGCCGCGCGCTTGCGGTGGCGTCTGTGCTTCTTTGCGCGACGCCTCTTCACGCAGCGGCCGCGGCGGCGGACCTTGCCCTTCCGACAGCGCCTCTTGCGCAGCCTTAGGTTCCCCTTACCATGGTAGGTAGCGCTTGCCTGCGCAGGCGAAGGCGGGGTCGGATGCAGCGAGCCCTGGCAGGAGTCCCCCGTGCAAGTGGACCGCGGGCTAGGCAGAGGAAACCCGCCATCCGTGCGCGCATCGTAGAGGTTGACCACGCCGTCACGCTCAAAACCCGTCAGGCCTCCACTGGGCGGCGCAAGGCCAAAGAGAACATTCCTTCCGCTGGCGTCGATTCCCCACACACGAGGGGCAGACGCCCCGCCGGCAAAGTCACTTATGCCATTGCTGATCAAGTGAAGAACCCCTGCCCGCCATTCGTAGATGTCGGCATCGCCGTTGACATCCGATGGCAGCAACGCCTCGCGGGTTACGAAGGCCATCGTGGCGCCATCGGCCGAGAGGACCAGCGACGGCCCGCCCGTCGCCCCTGCGGCCGAGCCGATGCTGTGGGTCGTGGGCCCATTGCGCCGACAGGAGATGCACTCGAGACTTTCGGTCCTCTCGTCATATAGGAAGGCCTCTTCGCAAGGGCCTGATTTCCCATTCGGTTGAATGCACTGCTCTGTCGCCTGATCCGTTCCGAGAAACGGGCTCATTCGGGCCTTGAATGCCAATAGACTTCCATCGACGGATGCCGACGGGCTATTCGCGTGATTCAAAACGTCAGTGCCGACGGTCGCGACGAAGTCGATGTGCCCGCCGTCGACCAGATATAGGTTAAGCGCCCCATCTCTTCCCCTGCCTTCCACAAGCTGCCTTTCAGAGAGAAAGTAGGTGTGGGAGAGGTCATCCGACACCAGGAGGCTGCGTATGCCTGCGCCGGCCTCGGCAAGGCTTGCCGGCCCGCTGGCCACGCACGTCACGCAGCTCGACGAGCCAGCGCTCTCTTCCCAGCGATAGAGGTCCAAGGTGGTGTCTTCATCAGCGAGGTCAAGTGCGCTTCGCGTCACAAAGAGCCCCGTGCGCCCATCGGGGCTGGAGCGCAGGAACTCAGGCGAGCGCCCTTCTGCGCCAGGGTCAATGAGCTCGGTGCTGTCTGTCTCTCGGTTGCGCACATATAGGCCATAGAGACCGGTGCAAGAGCCGTTCGGTTTGGCTTTGAAATAGACCCGTGAACCGTCCTCACTAGCGATCCAATGATCGCCCGGCTGAGCCACCGATCCTCCGGTGATGCCGGGAAAGCTCTGGCCGTTGAACGGCTCTAGGCCGCATTCGAAAGGAAACCCGTCGGCTGTCAGGCTAACTGTCTCAGCGCTCGCCGCCGCGATCCCGTGGTCTGGGATAGCCACACGCGCATTCCCAATGTCCTCGAGCTGTCCGGAGTCTGCATCTATGAACAAGACTGCCTCCCCGCCATCACTGAGATCCACCGAACTCTCATAGCTTGGATTGGGTGGGGCGGCTTCGTAGGACTTAAGCACGTCTTGCACCCCGCTTCTGATCCGCGCAATAGTCGGCGAAGGGGGGCTGTCGGCTGCGGTCGAGCGTCGGACCGAAAAGACAAAGCTGGTGAAGTTCGGGGTCGCAGCCGACAGGAAGTAGGTCAATGCCCCGCCGCCGAACTGCTCTGCGGCCGGCGGCGCCACCGCCTCCGAACTCCAGCCCGAGCCATCTCGCTTCGCGAGGAAGTTGCCCTGGGTGCCGTTGGGCGAACCGGGCGCTCCCCCCAATACGAACCACAACACCTTCTGCCCGTCGGCGGTGATCGGCGAGGTGTAGGTGGTTATTCCCGGGCCCAGCGCCTGGGCGTTCTGATTCCCCTTCTCGGGGCTGTTGACCAGCTCGATCCCCCGGCAGGCCCCCAGGTAGGTCGCGTGCTGGGCGTTTCGCACCTGCTGGTTGGGGCAGGAGGGGGGGCTGGCGGTTGCGATTTCAGGGAGACTGCGAGTGGCGAAGGAGCCCTCTTCGCCCAACGAGGCCGCGTCGCCGGCTTCGTTTCTGAGCACGGCCAAGCGGTACTCATAGGTGGTGGCGGGCTCGAGGCCACTCAGCTCCTCGGCGACCACGATCGGCTCGCGGGCGTGGATGGAGGATTCGCGGATCGGCAGGTCGCTCCACTGCGAGGCGCCCTGCTCGCGCCACTGGAAGGCGTATTCGAAATCGGTCTCCCCGTTGGGGTTGACCCAGGCGTTGATGCGGGCGGTCGTACTGGTGCGGGGGGCGGCGAAGGCGACCGAGGCCTGCGATGGGGGAATCGCCAGGGTCTTGAAGGAGATGTCGTCTTTGCCCGGCCCCCCGGCGTTGGCGGCTACTGCGCGCACGCAGTAGCTCTGAGCCGGGTCGAGGCCTTCGAGGCCAGCTTCGATCTCAACCGTGCCCGCTTCCCCTTCGGGGATCGTGCCTTCGGCGGCGGTCTGGAACTTGGCTTCTTCCAGGGCTTCGCACTGACCCTGGGTGGCCTCTGCCAGCGCGGCGGTGCGAATCTGCCAGTCGGTCTGCTCTTCGTCGGTTCCCACTCCGCAGGAGATGCCGGCTGCTTCGGTGGTGATTGCCGTGGCCGGCCCGCAGATCACGTCGGGCACCGCCGGCACCGGGGTCATCGTGCTCTCGGGGGCCGAGTAGGCGGCGAGGCGGTTCATGCCCGTTTCTTCGTTTATCCCCACCAGGCGCACCTGGTAGGTCGTGTTAGCCCTCAGCCGCTGGCCTTTGTATTCGTCGATCGCGAGCGACACCTGATGGGGGCTGGAGTCGGTCGGTTCGATGCTCTGCGGCGCCGAGGACTCGGCCGCGCCCCAGCTGGCGCCGGTTCCCTGCTTCCATTCGAAGCGGTAGGCGTTGGCCAGCCCCAGCGGGTCGATCGTGCAGTTGGCCCGCAGCGAGTGGCGTTCGACTTCGCTCGATTCCTCACAACTGACGTCGGGGGCGGTGCCGTCGGTTTCGGGGCCGAAGACCTTGATCTTGTCGTTGGCGTGATCTGCGACGTCGACCCAGTCCTCTTCGTTGTTGTAGGCGATGCCGCGGGCAGAGCCGATCAGGTCTCTGCCGAAGGGGCTGCCGGGGACCGGGGTGCCGGGGCAGCCCGGCAAAGCGCAGGGCTCGTGCTCTTCGAAGGCGGTGGCGGTGGCGTTGAAGACGTGGCCTTCGGGGCTGAACTGGTCGAGGGTCACATCGAAGGAAACCGACCCTTCCCGCAGCGCTGAGTCGAAGCTGCCGTTGACGTACTTGTCGAGGCCGGTTGGTGGTTCTGCCGGCGGGGCCACGTAGAGCCCTTCGCCGCTCTGGTCGATCGCCAGTCGACAGGGGCGCCTGTTGGCGTGGGTGAGCGCGATCGGCGGTTCGAGCGGGTTGCCTTCGGGGTCATAGCGGTAGACCTTTTCCCTCGATGTACCGCTGCCTTCTCCGTTGCCGACCAGCAGGTTCCCTTCGCGATCGACGGCAATCCCGCAGGTTCTAGCGTTGGGTCCTGCGATCGTACGGATGAAGCTGCCGTCGGGTTTAAAGGCGTGCACGGGGCCTTTTTCCTCGCTGACGTAGATCCGTCCCTGTTCGCCTTCGCCCGGGCCGCCGAGGCCGCCGGAGTTGTCGATCGCGACATCGGCGCGAAAGGCCCCCGACTCAAAGAACCCCTCCACCCCGAAGGCCCCCCCAGCCGTTTCGCTGCCGTCCAGGCACGACTTGCCCGCCGCGCTCCCCGCGATGAAGGGGAGCGAAACCCCTCCTGTGTCGAACTTGCAGACCACTCGTTCTGCGTCGTTAGGCCCCGGGCCATGCCCGCTGCCGGCCAGGTTGATCGCGTAGAGGGTCTGGTCCGCTTCGTCGATCGCGATCGCTCCAACCTCTGAAAATCTCCCCACCGAAGAGTCCGACCCGTCGAAATCGAAGACCAGCGGCCGCTCGTCTTCGAGCGCGGTCGCTCCCGAGATGCCAGGAGCACCGAGTGCCAAAGTCAGGCAGATCGTCGAGACGAGCCACAGCGCCCGGTATGCCCCGCGTCGATCCCTCATCGAACTGCGCGTCATCTCCCCCCTCTGCCCCTGCTCTGCGGCACCTTGAAGTCGAAGCCCTCTTAGACCCGCCGGAGATTAGTAGACGCATATCGCTCTGTCAAGGTACTTTGACGTGTCGTCAACGATCGGGTCGGGGCGGGGGCTCTCCCCCCGCCCCTCCCACACCACCGGACATGCGGGTCCGCATCCGGCGGTTCACGTCGCTTCCCGGAAGCGACCATAGGGATCGATGAATCCTCGTAGGCCCTGCTCACGCCAGTAGGCATTCGGCAGGGCGCGCTGGAGGGGAGCGGAACCGGCGATGCGCCAGTAGCCCTTTCGCGATCCGGCCCATTCACGGGCCAGTTGCGGAGGGACTCCCAGCGCTTGCAGGCTGCGCCGTCTGGTCAACGGGCGCTTCCATTCCTTCCAGCGAACCTGTCGCAGCCGCCGGCGTAACCACTCATCGAGGTCAGAGAGCGGGCGCGGGGTATCAGCCAATGAAAAGTAGGCCGTCCATCCCACCGTGAAGCTGTTCACTTCACGGATGCGTCGTCTCATCGAGACGCCCCAGCGGCGCGAGGTGAGTTCTCGCAGGCGGTCCTTGGCGCGTTTGCGCGCCTTCGGATCGATCCTTACCTTGATCTCACCATCTCGCTTGAAGAAGCCGAACCCCAGGAGGGTCCGCCTCGTCGCGCGGTCAACCGCAGACTTGCCTTGGTTGACCCGCAGCTTCAGGCGTCGCTCGATGAATTCGCCGGTGCCCTGCATCACGCGCTCCGCCGCTCGCTTTGAGGCGACGTAGATCGTGATGTCGTCCGCGCAGCGGACGAAGCGGTGCCCACGCCTCTCCAGCATCCGGTCGAGGTCGTCGAGGTAAACGTTGGAGAGCAGCGGTGAGAGGGGAGAACCCTGGGGGGTTCCTTCCTCGGTCGACTGCTTCACGCCGTCTGCCATGACTCCCGCTTCCAGATAGCGCCGGATCAGCTTGAGCACCTTCTTGTCGGTGACCCGCCTCGCGACCCTGGCCATCAGCGCGTCGTGCTGGACTCGGTCAAAGAAGTGATCGAGATCCAGATCGACGGCCCACTCGTGCCCCTCGGCGATGTCGCGCTGAGCGCGGCGGATCGCCTGATGGGCCGAGCGCCCGGGGCGAAAGCCGAAGCTCCGCTCCGAGAAGCCGGGATCGAATACGGGCACCAGCACCTGCGATAGGGCCTGCTGGATCACTCGATCCAGGGCCGTTGGCACTCCCAGCTCCCGCTCGCCGCCGGAGGGCTTGGGGATCGTGACCCTCCTGGTGGGTTGCGGTCGGTAGGTGCCCGCGTCGAGCCTTGCCCGGACTTCAGGCCAGTGGTCGTGCAGCCAGGGGCGTAACTCCTTGGCCTGCACGCCGTCGACGCCGGGAGCACCGGCGTTTTGCTCGACGCGTCGGAGCGCCGCCGCCAGGTTCTCGCGAGAGAGAAACTCCTCCCAGAGGTTCCCTGCGGTGGCGGGGTGAGGCTCTGCGTTGCCTGGCGCCGGAAAGCCGCTGCGCTCTTCGCGGGGAGCTTCGGGCTTCACCCTAGGCATCCATTGCGCGAAGGCCCCGCCGAGGCGGGGTTGGCTGCTGTGGCTTCCGCGAGCACGGGCGCGCTTTGCCTCGGCTTCGCGTTCGGCCCTTCACGGCGCACGACCCCGCCGCTACTACGGCCTCTGCTGACTCCTGTCGGGTGACCGGCCGCCTTTCGAGTCAAGTCGCGAGTTGTGGTGTAACGGGACTCGCCGGCACTTCTCTCAGCGCTTCAGGGCAGCCACCTCGCTTCCGCCTTCATCGGCCTGGTCCTCGAGGACCAGGCCGATCGACTCCTGGGAGAGGTAGCCGCGGGTCAGCAGCCACTCGTCGTTTTGCTCGATCAACAGCGACCCGATCAGGCGGATCACCGAGCGGTCGTTGGGAAAGATGCCGACGACGTCAGAGCGCCGCGCGATCTCCTTGTTGACGCGCTCGATGTTGTTGGTCGAGCGCAGCTTCGGCCAGTGCGCCGCCGGGAAGCGGTAGAAGGCGAGCAGGTCCTCCTCGGCCGCCTCGAGCAGCGCCGCCACCTTCGGCACCGTCGGCGCGAGGCGCTCGACGACGGCGGCCGAGCGCTCTTTGGCGTCTTGGAGATCCTCGGCGTTGAAGACCTCGCGCAGGGCGGCGGCGACCATGTTGCGCTGTCCCTTCTTGCAGTGGCCGTGCATGTTCCTTATGAAGTGCACGGTGCAGCGCTGCCAGGGGCAGCCCAGCACCTTGGCGATCGCGGCCTTGAGGCCCAGGTGATCGTCAGAGACGCAAAGCCTCACCCCCTGCAGGCCGCGGGCCACCAGCTCGCGCAGGAACGCCGCCCAGCCGGCCTCGGTCTCCGACTCGGCGATCTCGATGCCGATCACCTCCCTACGCCCCGACTCGTGGACCGCGAAGGCGACCATCAGCGCCTTGGAGTGAACGTGGCCGCGGTCTCTGACCTTGAGGTGCTTGGCGTCGAGCCACAGATAGGGGTAGGCGCCCTCCAGGGGCCGGGTGCGGAAGGCATCGACCTGGCCGTCGAGCTCGCCGCAGATGCGTGAGACCTGGTCCTTTGACATGTGGATCCCCAGCTCGGAGACCAGGTGGTCGACCTTCCTCGTCGAGACCCCGTTGACGTAGGCCTCCATGACCACGCCGAGCAGCGCCTTCTCGCTTCTTTTGCGGGGCTCCAGGAAGCTCGGGAAGTAGCTCTCGCCCGAGCGCTTTCTGGGCACCGCCAACTCGATCTCGCCAACTCTTGTCGCCCAGGGCCTGGGCCGGTAGCCGTTGCGGTGCGTGCTCCTGGTCTCAGAGACCTCGCCTTTCCCGGCGCCGATCTGGCGCTCGATCTCGGCCTCCATCGAGCTGGGCGGCGATCATCGCCACGCTCTCCCGCAGGAAGTCGGAGTGCTCCTCGATCAGGGCCTTGGCTACGACCCCGGCGCTCGTCATGCTTTGGCTCTCGGCCATCGTGGTGTTCCTTTCGTCAGTCGACTTGCAGGTCAACCGACGAGTCTGGGGCCCGCGGTGGCCGGAACTTCTGCCCGGCCCCTACGCGGCCTTGCTCGTTACACCACTTCTAGCGACGTGACCGGCGTACAACGAGAGGGGCCGCGCTTTGCGCGGCCCCTCTCTCCCGATAAGCCCTATGAATACGGGCGATTCACTCCGGCTTGCCTCCCTACGGGAGTAAGGAGATGTAGATCGGGGCTCCTTCTGGTTCGTCTAACGTCAGTAAGTACGTCGCGTCCCAGGTCGACACTTCCGGCGCGAGGCCGAACGGGTCTGTGCATTCGCCCTTGACGAGGGGAACTCCATTGGCGATCAGATTGTCGCCTTCAATTCGCAGTAATGCTTTGTCGGATTCGAGGTTGTAGTGGCAGTTGGATACCAGGCCAAGCGTGCAGTTATTGAGTATTGCGCCAGGTAAGCCATTGCCATGCGGTTCGATCCAGGCATCTAATGACGACGCCTGCGCTAACAGTAACGCCGGCATATTGATTTCGGTCGCTGTTGTGCATAGACCTGTGCAATTGGAAAACGACAGGGTTTTGATTAAACCTAAGACCGGGTCGTGTTCCGCGGCCGTTTCCTCATGGCCGAGGAATAAGCCTAAAGCCGTTGAATGGCACGTCATAGCCGCTCCACCGCTTTCGTCTAAGAGCACCGCTGGTTTAGCTTCGGTGGTTAAACCAAGGATCTTGGCACCTTCAGCAACCCGCTGCCCTATGGGGCACGTCCCTTCGTCAGTGACGTTTTCCTCACACAGCCAGTCCGCCGAGGCACTCCCCGCCCCCACGAATGCCATCGCAGCCAGCGCTGCCAGCGCAGCGAGGCCTGCCATCTTGATGAGTCTCACTGGATTCTCCTTTTCTCCCAACCCTGTGGCCGGGTGCGTTGGATCACGAATCGCGCCGGAGCCTCTCTCCGCCGATGGCGGTGATCCCGCCGCGATGCGCTGGGTACGCCAGCGCGGAGATAGCTATACCATGTACGTACCCAAAATGCAAGGACAGTTTCGGAGCAATCGTGAGAATCTGATCTGAATCGGAACACTCCGATCCCCCCGCACCCGGTTCCGACTGGACACCCGTTTTTCAACCATTCCCGCATGACTGGCGCCTCATGCGACGTCGGCAAAGAAAGACACAAGGGACTACAACGGCAGGACAACACCGAGACGGTCAATCGCCTCGGTGTTGTCCTAGATCCGTGGGCTTGCCTATGGAGCTGTTACCGCCCAACTTCCGTTGCCGGTCGCGGCAGCGCCGGTCGTTTTGAAGCTAAGCGTGACCCCACCCTTGCTTCGCAGGGGTGCGGAGGTATAGGTCGCTTCGGTTAGCGCGTTTTGATAGACGCAGAAATGACCTGGTTCGGCTGTCGGTTCCGTCGGGCTCCCAGGACAATCTGCGGTCGTGCCGCTGGCGACATAGTGCACATTTCCTGATGTGACCGGCGTCGCGAGTGGAATCGTAAAGGCTGCAAAGGTCGCGTTTACATGCAAGGCTATGAGATCTGCGCCTTCCCCCGCAAACGCCCAAGTCCCGGTCTCCGTCGCACCGCTGGGCAGTGTCCCACTCGTGGTCCACGGCGAGCCTTCTCCGCCGTTGCAGACGTAGCTCGGTTCCGGGCTCGCGGAGGTGACTTCGACGCCGCCCAGTTCTTCGCAGGGTTCGCCTGCCGGTTCTTCGGTCGGCCCGAACGGAACGCCTTCGGCGTCCACGCCGTCGCTGCCATCACTGCCGCTCGACCCGGTGTCGCCCTTGTCTCCCTTTGATCCTTGAGCGCCTGCTGCGCCCTGCGGCCCCTGTGGACCGGCCGGGCCCTGCTTGCCGCGCGGGCCTCGAGGTCCGCGCTTGGCCTTCGACTTCTTCTTCTTGTGGTGTCGCTTGGAGGCTTCAGCGGTCTGGCCGCCGCCTCCATTTGAGGCGGCATAGGCGCCGCCGAGCATTGCGAAGACGAGGGCGACAACCGAGATCACACCCGGGATGCCGAACCTCGTGCGTAGCATCGAAGCCATTGACTCGACTCCTCCCTTTGCGTCCGTTTTGGGCGCAGGTTCTGCCCCTGCTTACTGCAGCAGGCATTGAACGCGGCCAACCGGGTCGGCCCGCCGCCGGTCCTCCCTGGACCTGGCCTAGAAATTAATGAACGAGTGTATCTTTGTCAAGGTACGCGCTAGGTTTGGTGTGCGACCTCGCGGCCGACTGTTACGCCGCCCGCGGCGCCTGACGGGCGGCCTTCTGGCGCGCCGTCTTGTCGAGCACGACCTTGCGCAGGCGGATCGAGTCGGGGGTGATTTCGACGCACTCGTCCTCGCGCAGGAACTCGACCGCGGCTTCGAGGGAGAGGCGGGTGGGGGGCGCCATGCGCTCCAGGACCTCGGCGCTGGCGGCGCGCATGTTGGTCTGCTGCTTCTCCTTGGTCGCGTTGACGTCGAGGTCCTCGGAGCGGGCGTTCTCGCCAATGATCATCCCCTCGTAGACCTCCTCGCCCGGCCCGACGAAGAGCGTGCCGCGGTCCTGCAGGCCGAGCAGCGCGTAGCCGGCGCTGCGGCCGCGGCGGTCGGCGACGATCGAGCCGGTCGGCCGTAGGCGCAGCTCGCCCGCCCAGCGCTCCCAGCCCTCGAAGACGTGGTGCATCACCCCGGTGCCGCGGGTCTCGGTGAGGAACTCGGTGCGCAGCCCGATCAGGCCGCGGGCGGGGACGAGGAACTCCATCCGCACCCAGCCGGTGTCGTGGTTGGTCATCTGCTCGAGCCGGCCCTTGCGGGTGGCGAGCAGCTGGGTGATCGCGCCGACGTGCTCCTCGGGGGCGTCGATCGAGAGCCGTTCGACCGGCTCGCATTTCTTGCCGTCGATCTCGCGGGTCAGCACCCGCGGCTGGCCGGCGGTCAGCTCGAAGCCCTCGCGCCGCATCAGCTCGAGCAGGACGACCAGCTGCAGCTCGCCGCGCCCCTGCACCTCCCAGGCGTCGGGGCGCTCGGTGTCCTCGACCCGGACCGAGACGTTGCCGACCAGCTCGGCGTCGAGCCGGGCCTTGATCTGGCGCGCGGTCAGCTTCTGCCCCTCGGTGCCGGCCAAGGGCGAGGTGTTGACGCCGAGCACGATCGAGAGCGAGGGCTCGTCGACGGTGATCACCGGCAGCGGCCGCGGGTCCTCGGGGTCGGCCAGGGTCTCGCCGATCGTCACCTCGGGCAAGCCGGCGACGGCGATGATCTCGCCCGGCCCGGCCTCCTTCGCCGGCACCCGCTCCAGCGCCTCGGTGATGTAGAGCTCCGACACTGTGGCGCGCTCGACCGAGCCGTCGGCCCGGCACCAGGCGATCTGCTGGCCGGAGCGGATCGTCCCGTGGCGCACCCGGCAGAGCGCCAGGCGGCCGAGGTAGGGCGAGGCGTCGAGGTTGGTGACGTGCGCCTGCAGCGGGTGCGCGGGGTCGTGCTCGGGGGCCGGGATCTTCTCCAGCATCAGGTCGAGCAGGGGCGAGAGGTCGCTGCCCTCCTCGCCTTCGGCGAGCGAGGCCCAGCCGGCCTTGGCGTTGGTGTAGGCGATCGGGAAGTCGATCTGCTCGTCGTCGGCGCCGAGGTCGAGGAACAGCTCGTAGACCTCGTCGACGACCTCGGCGATGCGGGCGTCGGGGCGGTCGACCTTGTTGACGACGAGGATCACCGGCAGCCTCGCCGCCAGCGCCTTGCGCAGCACGAAGCGGGTCTGCGGCAGCGGCCCCTCGGAGGCGTCGACCAGCAGCAGCACGCCGTCGACCATCGTCAGCCCGCGCTCGACCTCGCCGCCGAAGTCGGCGTGACCGGGGGTGTCGACGATGTTGAGCTTGACCCCGTCGTAGTCGACCGCGGTGTTCTTGGCGAGGATCGTGATCCCCTTCTCCCGCTCGAGGTCCATCGAATCCATCACCCGCTCGGCGACGTCCTGGCCCTGGCGGAAGGCGCCGGACTGCCAGAGCATCGCGTCGACCAGGGTCGTCTTGCCGTGGTCGACGTGGGCCACGATGGCGATGTTGCGGAGGTCGTCTCGGGTGGTCATCTCGGCGGCGAAGGATAGGGCGGGCAAAGAAGAGGCCCGCCTTGCGGCGGGCCTCGTTCAGCTGCGAAGTAGGTGCGCGACTACGAGGTCTGCTGCACGCTCGCCGCGGCCGGGCCCTTGGGGCCTTCCTCGGACTCGTAGCTCACCTTGGCGCCCTCCGTGAGGGACTTGAAGCCCTCGCCGAGGATCGCGCTGTGATGGACGAAGACGTCCTTGGAGCCGTCGTCGGGCGTGATGAACCCGTAGCCCTTGTCGTCGCTGAACCACTTCACTGTGCCTGTCGGCATATCTCTATTGCCTCCACTTCATGTGCTGCGAACGCGGAGGCTTCTGGGTAAAGCAACGACGCGAGCGCTAGACACGACTTTGCCGGATCGATCCGGCCTAACGCCGGGACCGTAGCAGGGATCGGCTGCCGCTCGCGCCGGCGCAGCGCCGCCAGGTTTGGATACGCCTGTGGTATAGCTACTCGCGGTGGCGCGTATCTGGACCTCGATCGCGGTGGGGGCGGCAGCGATGCTGCTGCTCGCCAGACTGCGGCGGGGGCGACGGCGGCGGTCAGGCGGGCGGAGCCTCGACCACGGCGACGCGCGGCGGCGAAGGCACCGAGCGGCCCTATCGCGGCGGAGAGCAGAGCATCGAAGACTTCGGCGAAGAGGCGAGCGGCGCCGAGCGCGACGCCGTGCTCGCCGCGTTCCACGAGTACTTCGCGGCGCTGGCCGCCGGCGATGCGGCGAGCGCCTGCGAGCACCTCAGCGCCGCCGTACACGAATCGCTGGCCCAGCTCGCCGGCAAGCAGGCCGGCGGTACCGAGTGCACGCGGACGCTGCCGGCGCTGCTCTCCCCGGACGCGCCGCAGATCGCCCGCGAGCAGGAGCGGGGCCGCATCGCCCGGGTCCGGGTCGAAGGCGACCGCGCCTTCGTCGTCTTCCACGCCCCGGGCGCGAAGCTCTACCAGCTGACCATGCAACGCGAGGACGGCACCTGGAAGTCGACCGTGGTCGCCGCCTCGGTGCTGGTCCCCTCCGACGCGACCCTGGGCCGCTGAGACGTCAGCGGTCGGGGTCGACTTCGCCGCTCAGCGGCGGCGCGGCCATCTCGCCGCTGAGCATCGCCGCCATCACGTAGCGGCCCTCGGCGCCACTTTCGGTCAGCCGTTCGCCGCTCTGCTCCTTGGCGGCGAGGATCGCCAGCAGCGCCTCGTCCTGGATCCGGTTGATCTCGCGCCAGCCCTGCTCGTCGACGAGGGCGACCGTGCGGCTCATGTGTTCCTCGCCGCGCAGGCCCATCGTCTCGGCCTCGAGCGCGGCGACCGCGTCGGAGTAGATCAGCTGCAGGATCCAGCTGACGAAGCGCAGCCGCTCCTCGTGGCTCAGCTCCTCCCATTCGCCCGGATGCCACATCGATCTGGCCACGCACTCACCCTAGTGACCCGCCGGGCGCAATAAAAGAGCCGCCGGGCCATGGCCCGGCGGCTCGGACACAGTTGCTAGACCGTCGCGGCGGCCTGCTCGGACTGGCTGTCTTCGGCGGCCTTGGCCTTCGCTTCGGCCTCCGGCGTCGGCTCGTCGACGCTGCGCGGGATCAGCACTTCTTTGGCGATCACCAGGCGCTGGATCTGGCTGGTGCCCTCGTAGAGCTGCATGATCTTCGCGTCGCGCATCAGCTTCTCCACCGGGTACTCCTTGATGAAGCCGTAGCCGCCGTAGACCTGCACGGCGTCGACGGTGATCTCCATCGCCGAGTCGGCGGCGAAGCGCTTGGCCATCGAGGAGACCTTGCTGTTGCGCACGCCCTGGTCGAGCAGCACGGCCGAGTTCCAGACCAGCAGCCGGGCGGCCTCGACCTTGGTCGCCATGTCGGCGATCATGAACTGGATCGCCTGGTGCATCGCGATCGGCACGCCGAACTGGACCCTTTCCTTCGAGTACTCGCTGGCGTACTCGAGCGCCGCGCGGCCGATGCCGACCGCCATCGCCGAGACGCCCGGGCGGGTGCGGTCGAGGGTCATCATCGCCAGCTTGAAGCCCTTGTTTTCCTCGCCCAGCAGGTTCTCGGCCGGGATCTCGACTTCGTCGAAGGAGATGGTCGCGGTGTTGGACGCCCGCTGGCCCATCTTGTCCTCCTTCTTGTCGACGCTGACCCCGGGGAGGTCGGCGTCGACGACGAAGGCGCTGATCCCGCGGTGGCCGGCCTCGGGGTCGGTCTTCGCGTAGACGGTGAAGTAGTCGGCGTAGGTGCCGTTGGTGATGAAGCACTTGGAGCCGGTGATGACGTACTTGTCGCCCTTCTTCACGGCCTTGGTCTTCATCCCCGAGACGTCGGAGCCGGCGTCGGGCTCGGTCAGGCAGAAGGAGGCCAGCTTCGGCTCCTCGCAGAGCATGCCGAGGTACTTCTTCTTCGTCTCCTCCGAGCCGCCGAGGGTGATCGGCGCCGAGGCGAGGCCGTTGGCCATCAGGCTGGTGCCGATGCCCGAGCACCCCCAGCCCATCTCCTCCTCGATCAGGCAGCCGGAGAGGTAGTCGAGGCCGGGGCCGCCGTAGGCCTCGGGGATGTGGGTGTTCATCAGCCCCACCTCCCAGGCCTTGTCGATGATGTCCTGGGGCCAGGTGCCGTCCTTGTCGTACTCCCAGGCCACCTTGCGGATCTCTTTCTCCGCGAAGTTGTGGGCCAGCTCGCGCAGGTCCTTCTGTTCGTCGGTGAGGGTGAAGTCAACCACTGGTTCGAGGCTCCTTTTGGTCCGTTCTCAAGCCGTTCATGGGGCCTCGCCGCAACCGACGACGACCGCCGATTGACTGGTCAGTCAACCAGCCCGAAGGGTAGCGGATAGCCGCCCCGCGGGCGAGCGGTCAGCCGGCCAGGCGCTCAGCGAGGCCGGAGTGGCGGCGGCCGCCGTCGTCGCGGGCGACGGCGCGCTGCAGGGCGGGCAGGTCGCCGACCAGGACGCAGCCCCTGCGGGCGCGGGTGACGGCGGTATAGACGAGCGGGCGGGTGAGCATGCCGGCGTGGGAGCTGTGGCAGACGCCGACCACGACCGGCACCTCGCAACCCTGCGCCTTGTGGACAGAGATCGCGTAGGCGAGGCGCAGGTCGCCGGCCTGGTCGTAGGGGATCGCCAGCGGCCGGCCGTCGTCGGCGATCACCGCCAGCTCCTTGCGCTCGGGGCGGTCGGCCTCGAGGAAGACGATCGAGCCGTTCATCAGGCCCAGCTCGTGCGAGTTGCGGGTCTGGATCAGGCGGTCGCCGACCCGGAAGCGCTCCCCCACCGCCTCGCCGTCGGGATTGAGCCGCTGGCGCAGCTCGGCGTTGAGCGCGTCGATGCCGACCGGCCCGCGGTAGATCGGCGCCAGCACCTGGATCTCGCGCACCGGGTCGACGCCGAAGTGCGCCGGGGCGCGCTCGGCGACCATCTCGACCAGGGTGGCGCGCGCCTTCTCCGGGTTGGGCCGCTCGAGGAAGGCGAAGTCGCGCTCCTGGTCGGCCTCGGGCTCCAGGTGCGGCGCCCGGCCGCTGTTGATCTCGTGCGCGGCGGTGACGATCATCGAGCGCCCCGCCTGGCGGAAGATCTGGGTGAGGCGGACGACCGGCGCCCGCCCGGAGGCGATCAGGTCGCCGAACGGCTTGCCGGCGCCGATCGGCGGCAGCTGGTCGGCGTCGCCGACGAAGACGACGTGGGTCGACTCGGCGAGCCCGTCGAGCAGCATCTGCATCAGGCGCAGGTTGAGCATCGAGGACTCGTCGACGACGACCAGCTCGGCGGGCAGCGGGTGGCCCGGCTTGAAGGCGGGCTCGCGCCCCGGCGCCCACTCGAGCAGGCGGTGGATGGTGCGCGCCTCGTGGCCGGTCGCCTCCTCCATGCGGCGCGCGGCGCGGCCGGTCGGCGCGCAGAGGACGATCTCGACCCCGGCCGCCGCCGCCTCCTCGACGATCGCCCTGGTGCAGGCGGTCTTCCCCACCCCGGGGCCGCCGGTCAGCACCGAGACGCGGGCGGCGAAGGCGCCGCGCACCGCCGCCCACTGCTCCTCGGTCAGTTCCTCGTCCTGCTCGGCGCCGGCCGGCGGCGGGCTCTCGCTCGGCTCGTGCTCGAGCGCCGCCGGCGCCGCCAGGCGCGCCGCCAGGGCGCGGGCGACGGCCAGCTCGCAGCGGTGGGTGGGAAGCCGGTAGGCGCGGCCCTCGTCGACGGTCAGGCCGGCGGCGGCGACCAGCACCTCGGGGTCGGCGGCGAGGTCGAGCAGCTTGCCGACCCGCGTCGCCAGCTCCTCGACCGGCAGGTAGGTGTCGCCGCGCTGCTCGGCCTCGCCGAGGACGTAGACGGCGGCGGCCTGGGCGCGGCTGTCGGAGTCGGCGGGGACGCCGCCGGAGATCGCGATCCGGTCGGCGCGGGCGAAGCCGACGCCGTCGACCTCGGTCAGCCGGTAGGGGTCCTCGTGCAGGACGCCGAGCGCCTCCTCGCCGAAGTGGGCGTGGATCGGGCTCGCCAGGTGGGCCAGCCCGAAGGGCGCCAGCTGCACGTGCAGGTCGCGCACCGCGCGCGACTCGTGCCACTCCTGGGCCGCTTCGGCCGCCTGGTCCTCGCTCACCCCCGAGAGCGCGGCGAAGGCGCGCTGCGGGTCGGCGGCGATCGTCGCCAGCACCGCGTCGCCGTGGGCGTCGACCAGCCGTTCGGCGCGGGCGGTGCCGATGTTGGGCAGCGAGGTCAGGTAGCGGACGTGGCCCTCGCGGTCGGTCGGGTCCAGCGGCCGGGCGCTGCGGGCGCGCAGCTGGCGGCCGTAGCGCGAGTGGTTCTGCCACTCGCCGGCGACCTCGGCCCGCTCGCCGACGCTGAGGTGGGCGACCGGCCCGACCAGCACCAGCCGCTCGCCCGACTCGGTGTTCTCGACCCGCAGCACCGCGTAGCTGCCGTCCTCGGCGCAGAAGGTGACGCCGAGCACCTCGACCGTCGCCGTCTGCTCGCCGGCGTCGGGGTCGAAGAGGGCTGCCGTCCCGTCCATCGCGCCCACGTTAGCCGCCGCGCGGGCCGATCGCCTAGGATCGGGGGCCGATGGCCGGAGCCGCCGAGGAGAACCTCTACGAGGTCGAGGAGTTGCTGATGCAGCCGGGCACCTACTTCAACCCGCAGACCGAGGTGCTGGTCGTGGTCGACGACTCGACCTCGCTCGACCAGGAGGTCTTCAACATGGAGTCCTACGAGGGCGCCGAGTGGGTCCGCGTATCCGAGGACGTGCCGGTCGACGAGGACCACCGGGACCGCGTGCTGGAGGAGTTCCAGACCAGCTACCACCCCGGCTCCGCCGGCTCGGTCTCCGAAACCGCCCTCGAGCAGGGCGACGAGGAGATCGACGAGGACGAGGACGGGCAGGAGCCCGGCCGCGAGGACTGAGCGCCCCGCCCGGTGGGAATTCCCGCCGGCCCCTTCAAGATTCGCCGCCGGCGGTCGATACTCGAAGCGATGGGCCTCGCGCTTCGCCGTTCGCTGCTCCCGCTCGCCGCGCTGGCGCTCGCCGCCGCGCTGCTGGCGGCGCCGGCGGCGGCGCGCCGGGCCGGGGGCGACCTCTCGCCGCGGCTGGCGACGCTGGCCGAGCCCGGCGTGCGCGGGGAGAGCCGGGCGGCGCAGGCGCGGGCGCTCGACCTGCCCGCCCGCGGCGCCGGCAGCCTGCTGCGCGAGGACGGCCGGGTGCTGGTCGAGGTCCGGCTGGGGGCGGGCGCCGGCGCGCTGAGCGCCCTGCGCGGGGCGGGCGCCGAGATCGTCCACTTCGACCCCGAGCTGCGCACCGCAACCGCGCTCGTCGCGCCCGCCGGCCTCGAGCGGGTCGCCGGCCTCGCCGCCACCGAGGGCGTGACCGAGGCGCTGACCCCGCTGACCCGGGCCGGCCCGGCCTGCCCGGCCGGCGAAGTCGTCTCCGAGGGCGACGGGCAGCTGGGCGCGGCGGCAGCGCGCGCAGCGTTCGGCGTCGACGGCGCCGGGACCAAGGTCGGCATCCTCTCCGACTCCTTCGACCGCGACTCGGGCGCGGCGACCGACGCCGCCGCCGACGTTGCCGCGGGCGACCTGCCGGGCGCCGCCGGCCCCTGCGCGAACAAGGCGGCGGTCGGCGTCCTCGACGACTCGGTGGCGGGCGCCGACGAGGGCCGGGCGATGGCCCAGATCGTCCACGACCTGGCGCCCGGCGCGGCGCTCTCCTTCGCCACCGCCTTCAGCGGCGAACCGGCTTTCGCCCAGCGCATCGAAGACCTGGCGGCGGCCGGCGCCGATGTGATCGCCGACGACGTCATCTACTTCGAAGAGCCCTTCTTCCAGGACGGGCCGGTGGCGGCGGCGGTCAACCGGGTGGCCGGCGAAGGCGTCGCCTACTTCTCGGCCGCCGGCAACGAGAACATCCGCATCGGCAACAAGGACGTCGCCTCCTGGCAGGGCCAGTTCGCCGGCACCGGCAGCTGCCCGGCCGGCGTCCCCCACTACGCGTCGCCGGACCAGTTCGACTGCGCCGCCTTCGACGGCGCGAGCGACAACGGCTTCGCGATCACCGTCCGCGGCCACGGCTCGCTGCTGATCGACCTGCAGTGGGCCGAACCCTGGTACGGGGTCGAATCCGACTTCGACGCCTACCTGGTCGACGCCGCCGGCAACGAGCTGACCGGCGGCGAGCAGGACAACCCAGGGGTCAGCGAAAAACCGGTCGAGCTGCTCTCCTGGGAAAACCCGAAAGAAACGAGCCAGACGGTGCGACTGGCGGTCAAGCGCTACAGCGGCTCGGCCAGCCCGCAGCTCAAGTTCGTCCTGCTCCAGAACGGCGGCAACGACGTGCTCGCCACCGAGTACCCCGACTCCTCCGCCTTCGCCACGGTCGGGCCGGCGATCTTCGGCCACAGCGGCGCCGCCGGCGCGGTCAGCGTCGGCGCCGTCCCCTACAGCGGCGGCAGCGCGCCGGAGAGCTACTCCTCGCGCGGCCCGGTCACCCACTACTTCGGCCCGGTCGAAGGGACCAGCCCGGCGGCGGCGCTGCCCGCGGCGGAAACGCTGGCCAAGCCCGACCTGGTCGCCACCGACTGCGGCCAGACCAGCTTCTTCGCCTCCTGGGTCGACCCACTCTGGCGCTTCTGCGGCACCTCGGCGGCGGCCCCGCATGCGGCCGCCGTCGCCGCCCTGCTTCGCGAGGCCGACCCCTCGCTGACCCCGGCCCAGGTGCACGCCGCGCTGACCTCGACCGCCGTCCCGGTCGGCTCCTCCGGCCCGAGCGCGGTCGGTGCCGGGCTGATCGACGCCAACGCCGCCCTCGCCCAGGTCACCGAGCCGCTGCCGCCCGGCGAAGAAGAAGACGGGGGCGAAGGTGAAGCGAGCGAAGAAGGGCCGCCGGGGGAAGACGAACCTGGCGAAGGGGAAGAAGGCGGGGGCACGACGCCGGCCGGCGAAGGCGGCGCGGCGCCCGCCCCGCTCGCGGCGCAGAGCTCCTCAGCGCCGAACGTCTACGCGCCGGCCGCCCCCGTCGCACCCGCGGCGGCCCGGAGCCCGATCCGCACCTACTTCCGCCAGCGCCCGCGCCGCCTGGTCCGCACCCGGCACCGGCGGGCCCGGGTCGTCTTCCGCTTCGGCTCCAACCGCGCCGGCGCCCGCTTCGCCTGCCGCCTCGACTCCGGCCTCGTCCGTCCTTGCCGGCCGCGCCTGGCGCGCCGCCTCGGCGCGGGCCGGCACGTGCTCCGGGTCTGGGCGCTGGCCGGCGACGGCGAGGCCGACCGCAGCCCGGCGGTCTGGCGCTTCCGGGTCAAGCGCCGCTGAGGCTCAGGGCGCGGCGGCGGCGCCGCGGCGGGCGATCCGGTGGCCGCCGAGCAGCAGGGCGAGCAGGGCGAGGGCGCTGCCCCAGACCAGCGGGTCGGTGAGGCTGAGCCCCTCGAGCCGGGTGCCGAAGTAGACGGCGATCGCGGTGATCGGCAGGTAGGCGAGCGTCGTCGTCCAGGCGAAGCGCCAGACCGGGACGCGGGCGGCGCCGGCGGCGTAGGAGACGAGGCTGAAGGGGACGATCGGGATCAGCCGCACGGCGAGCAGCAGGGTGACGCCGCCGCGCTCGATCATCCCCTCGACCCGCTCGAAGCGCTCGACCCCCAGCCAGCGGTCGAGCAGCGGCCGGGCGACCGAGCGGCCGACGGCGAAGCAGAGCAGGCCGGAGAGCAGCCAGCCGGCCATCATCAGGGCCAGCGCCGGGAAGAAGCCGTAGGCGAAGCCGGCGGCGGCGTCGACGATCTCGGCCGGGTAGAAGACGAAGGCGTGCAGCAGGGCGAGGACGATGATCAGCAGCGGCCCGGCGAGGCCGAGGCTGTCGATCTCCTCCCGCACCCGGTCGGTGTCGCCGCGGATCGCGGCGGCCGCCGCTTCGTGCAGGGCGGGGACGGCGAGGATCAGCCCGGCCAGCAGGGCGATGCCGGCCAGGGTGATCGCGACGGCGACGAACGACGGGCGCGGGCTCTCCACGCCCGCCAGTATCGCGCCGCCGGGGTTAGCGCGCGGCCGGGTCGGGCTCGCCGAGCTTGGACAGGTCCGGGGCCTCGTAGGCCTCGCCCGCCTTGCCGCCGAGCACGAGGATGCGGATCCCGTCGGCACCGGGCCAGACCTTGCGCTTGACGCCGGGCCCGACGCGGGTGACGTGGTCGGCGTCGAGCGGGAAGCGCTCGCCGTCGATCTCGATCTCGCCGCCGCCGCCCAGGGTGACGTAGACCTCCTCCTGGCCGTCGTGGGCATGGTCGTGCTCGGGGTAGCCCTCATAGCCCGCCGGCATGTCGATGATCTGCATGCCGAACGACTCCACCCCCAGCTCGGCCCGCGCCCGCTTGAACCCGCCGCCGAACACCGCCTCCATCTCGTCGATCCGCTTCACCGCATAGCCACTCATCTCTCTCCCCCTCGCTAGAAGTTCGCGCGCCGCACCGACGCCCGCCCGATCCTAGCGCGAGTCCGAACGATCGTGCTTTTTGTCTGGGCCGCTCGCGCTAGTCTCCCGCGCCGTGCTCGAGCCCGGTGACAAGGCCCCTGACTTCACGCTGCCCGACCAAAATGGCGATTCGGTCAGGCTCGCCGACCTCGAGGGTCAGGTAGTCGTCCTCTACTTCTACCCCCGCGCCGACACGCCTGGCTGCACTACCCAGGCCTGTGGGGTGCGCGATCGGGGTGGCGAGTATGAGGAGGCGGGGGCGCGGGTGATCGGGGTTTCGCCCGACGAGGTCGAGGCGGTGGCCAAGTTCGACGCCAAGCACGGGCTCGGCTTCACCCTGCTCGCCGACGCCGACCACGCGGTGGCCGAGGCCTACGGGACCTGGGTCGAGAAGTCGATGTACGGGCGCAAGTACATGGGCGTCCAGCGGGCGACGTTCATCGTCGACCCGGAGGGCAAGATCGCGCGCGTCTTCCCCAAGGTCCAGCCCAAGAAGCACGACGACCTGGTGCTCGCGGCACTGGCCGAGCTCGGCGACCGGGTTCGCTGAAGGTTTTTACGCGGCATACGCGTACAAACGCTCAGCGAACGGCGACGAAGAGGATGAACGCCGCGTAGAGGGCGAACCAGGCGATGACGGCGGGCAGCTCGAAGCGGCTGCGGCGGTGGAGCATCTCGTAGGCGAGCAGGCCGCCGGCGAGGCCGAGGACGATCGAGAGGGCGGCGTTGGCGCTCAGCGCCCAGTCGGTGAAGAGCAGGCCGATGCCGAAGGGGATCGTCGACTGGAAGACCATCGCCCCGGTGATGTTGCCGAGCGCCAGCGAGTCCTTGCCCTCGCGCACCCAGAAGAAGCTGTTGACCTTCTCCGGCAGCTCGGTCGCCAGCGGGGCGAGGACGAGGGCGAGGACGACGGCCTCGACGCCGAGGCTCTCGGCGACGTTGAGCAGCTCCTCGACGAAGAGGTGGGCGCCGCCGACCATCGCGCCGAGGCCGACCAGGAGCTGGATCACGCAGAGCAGCAGCCCGGGGTCGCGGCGGCGCTCCTCGCGGCGCTCGAAGATCAGCGGGTCGAGCGTGGCGTGGTCCTGCACCTCCCCTCCGGCCAGCAGGGTGCGGCGGATGTAGAGCGGGTAGGCGAGCAGAGCGGCGATGCCGACCGGGATCCGCAGCGCCGCCGGCGCCCCCCAGGCCAGCGCCAGTGAGAGGGCGAAGAAGGCGAGGAAGAAGAGCAGGTCGCGCTCCAGGGTCGGGCCGTGGGCGGCGAGCTCGGTCCCCTGCTCGCGGCGCTCGCGGTAGAGGTAGGCGAAGAGGCCGACCAGCCCCATCGCCAGGGTGCCGAGCAGGAAGGGGGCGCCGACGATCGCCCCGATCGCCACCTGGTCGGCCCCTTCGGCGGCGCCGATCAGGGCGACGATCGCGATCAGCGTCTCCGGCATCGCCGTGCCGACCGCGGCCAGCAGGCTGCCGACCGCGCCTTCGCCCAGCGACATGCGGTGGCCGATCCACTCCACCGCGTTGGTGAAGAGCAGCGCCCCGGCGAGGATCACCGCGAAGCTGAGCGCGAGGAGGAGCCCTTCGGCTACTGGGTGCTCCCGCTGCCGAGCCCTTCGAGCAGGCCGTTGAGCCCGCCCGGGCCGCCGAGCCCGCCGGCGCCGCCGCCCTGCAGCAGGCCGAGCAGTTCGATCGGGTTGACGCCGAGCTTCAGAAACAGCTCGTTGAGCGGCCGCGAGCCCTGCGGGGCGCTGATCTCCTGCTCCTCGTCGACCCCGGTGAGCGACATGTCGAACTCGACGTCGACCTCGCGCGCGCCACCTTCGACCGAGCCCTTCGGCGGTTCGATCTTCAGCCTGGCGACGACGCGGCGGATGATGTGGTCGTCGCCGACGTAGAGGTCGACGTGGGCGTCCTTCAGCGAGTCCTCGACCGTGCCCTTGGACTGGCTGAGTTCGGCCGGCGAGGGCAGCGGGCCGGCCGCTTTCAGCTGGGCGCTGCAGGCCGGGTCTTCGCTGAGCTCGGTGAGGGCGTCGATCGCGCCGCCGGCGTTGACGTCGCCGCTGACCTTGGTCGTGCTTTCGCCGCCGACCTCGGCCTCGCTGGTTTCGCTCAGGTTTTCGAGGAAGTTGCCGAATTCGAGTTCGCTCGCCGCCTCCTGGCAGGCGGTCGCTTCGGCCGAGCGGTCGGCGCCCCGGCCCTGCTGACGGAAGGTGGCGCGGATGAAGTTGAAGGTGGTCGGGTCGACTTCGTACTCGGTGCCTTCGTAGTCGACGTAGGCGCGGTTGCCGAGCACGGTGAGGCCGCCTTCGAAGTCGACCTTCTGGCCGCCGACGCCGCCCTTGGCGCTGGCGGTCAGGTCGAGGTCGGGGAGTTCGTCGCCTTCTTCGCCTTCGAACGGGCCGCTGAGCTCGACGTCGACATGGCCGCTCTTCTTGCCCTTGACGTCGATCCCGAGGCTGAGGTCGATCTGGCCGCTCTGCACGCCTTTCAGCGTCGCTTCTTCGACGACCTGCTGCGGGTCGTCGCTGCCGCCGCCGCCGCAGGCGGCGAGCGTGGCGGCGAGCGCCAGCGCGGCGAGGAGGGCGGGGATGCGAAGTCGGCTCAAGATGGTTCTCCCTGGCAGTCGGTGCTGAGGCCTGAAGCTTACGGGGCCGGCGGCGGCTCCCGGCCCCAGGCCCGCATTCCCTCCTCGATCGCCTCGATCGTCGCCCGCACGACGGCAACCCGGGCGTAGCGCTTGGACTCGGCGGCGATCGGCCGCCAGCGGGCGCGCGGCTCGTCGGTGCGGGCGAGCATGTCCTCGACCGCCTGCTCGTACTCGGCGCGCCGGCCGCGGTTGGCCCAGTCCTCCTCGGTCAGCTTCCAGGCCTTGAGCGGGTCGGCGGCGCGCCGTTCGAAGCGCCGCAGCTGCTCCTCGGGCGAGACGTGCAGCCAGAGCTTGACCAGGATCGTGCCCTCGTTGGCGAGCGTGCGCTCGAAGCTGTTGATCTCGTCGTAGGCGCGCAGCCACTGCTCGCGCGTCGCCAGCTCCTCGACCCGCTCGACCAGCACCCGCCCGTACCAGGAGCGGTCGAAGACCGCCATCCCGCCCCAGCCCGGCAGCACCGGCCAGAAGCGCCAGAGGAAGTGGTGGCGGCGCTCGTCGGCGGTCGGCGCGGCGAACTGGACGACGCGCACGTGGCGCGGGTCCAGCGGCGCCACCAGGCGTTTGATCGCGCCGCCCTTGCCGGAGGCGTCCCAGCCCTCGAAGAGGACCAGCAGCGGCGGCCCGAGCCCGGCGTCGCCGATCAGCCCGCCGAGGGTCAGGCGCAGCTGGGTCAGCCGTTCCCAGGCGAGCCCCAGCTCGCGCTCCTCCTCGCGGCGGCTGAGCGTCAGCGAGAGATCGACCGCATCCAGCCGTCCCATGCCCCGATCCTACGCTGACTTCCTGGTTTGGGGCGAAATTGCGTCCCAAACCGGGAAGTCAGCATCTCAGCGCGTGGTCTCGATCTTGCGCGGCGGGTCCTCGGTGAGGTTGAGGGCTAGGGGGAAGAAGAGGGCGCCGAGGAAGATCAGGACGATGCCGGTTACGACCAGCCAGCGGGCCGAGCTGAGGTGGCCGAGGATGCCGGCGGCGAAGCCGATCAGGACCAGGGCGATGTAGGGGCCGGCGCTGTGCGGGAGCAGGGCGGCGAGGGGCAGGAGGAGGTCGGGCACGAACCGGGATTATCATCGCCTCCATGGCCGATGGCTCCGTCGCGGAGGTGAAGGAGGCGCTGGCCGGGGTCGGCTACCTCGCCGACGAGCCGGCGGCGCTGGTCTCCTTCCTCGCCCAGAAGCTGGGCAAGCCGGTCCTGGTCGAGGGCCCGGCGGGGGTCGGCAAGACCGAGCTGGCCAAGGCGCTCTCCCGCGCCAGCGGCCGCGAGCTGATCCGCCTGCAGTGCTACGAGGGTCTCGACGAGGCCAAGGCCCTGTACGAGTGGAACTACCGCAAGCAGCTGCTGCGCATCCAGGCCGGCGGCGAGGACGGCTGGGAGGACGTCCACGGCGACATCTTCAGCGACGAGTTCCTGCTCGAGCGGCCGCTGATGCAGGCGATCGCCAGCCCCGACCCGGTCGTCCTGCTGATCGACGAGATCGACAAGACCGACCAGGAGTTCGAGGCGATGCTGCTCGAGCTGCTCTCCGACTTCCAGATCACGATCCCCGAGCTGGGCCGGGTCGAGGCGAAGACGATGCCGGTCGTCGTCCTCACCTCCAACGACTCGCGCGAGCTGACCGAGGCGCTGAAGCGGCGCTGCCTCTACCTCTGGCTCGACTACCCCGAGCTCGAGCGCGAGATGGAGATCGTCCGCCTGCACGCCCCCGAGCTGCCCGAGGCCCTGGCCCGGCGCCTGGTCGAGGTGGTGCGCATGGTCCGCGACCTGGACCTGAAGAAGCCGCCCTCGATCGCCGAGTCGATCGACTGGGCGCGCACCCTGCTGCTGATGGGGGCCGAGGACATCGACGCCGAGACCTTCGCCAACTCGATGTCGATCATCGTCAAGCACCGCACCGACATCGAGCTGGTGGCGGAGCGGGTCGGGGTGAAGCTTGCCGCCGCAGAGTCCCTACGGGCCGAGGGCTGAGGCGGGGCCGCCGGGGCTGGCGGCCAGGCTGCTCGGCTTCTGCGAGGAGCTGCGCGGCGAGGGCGTCGCGGTCGGCACCTCGGAGATCCTCGACGCCTTCGCCGCGCTCGAGCAGGTGCCCTGGACCTCGCGCGAGGACTTCCGCGAGGCGCTGGCGGCGACGATCGCCAAGTCCCAGGAGGACCGCCGCGTGTTCGAGCTGCTCTTCGAGCGCTACTTCTTCCGCGGCGCCGAGGCGGAGGCGATCGCGCGCGGGGTCGAGGAGCAGGGCCGCCGCCACGAGGGCGGCGAGCGGCTCGACATCGACGAGCTGCGCGAGCAGGTGCGCCAGGCGATCGTCGAGGGCAACGACGGCGAGATGCGCGACCTGGCGCGGCTGGCGATCTCGGCCTTCGGCCGCCAGGGCGAGGGCTCGGGCGTGGTCGGCGTCGACGTGCAGCGGATCCGGCGCACGCTGGGGCTCTCGGCCGGCCAGCAGCCGCCGGCCGAGGACGGGGCGGCCGAGCTGGCGCCGATCGACCGCGAGCAGCTCAACGCCTTCGAGCGCCACCTGCGCCGCGAGCTCGAGCGCGACCTGATCGAGCGCACCGAAACCCTGCCCCCCTCCCGCCCCCTGGCCGAGCTCGACCGGGCGCTGCCGACCAGCCCGACCCAGGACCTGGCCGCCGTGCACCGCGCCGTCTCGCAGATGAAGCGGCGGCTGGCGACCCTCGGCCACGAGCAGCGCGGGCGGCGGCGCGACCGGGCCGTCGACGTGCGGCGCACGCTGCGCGCCTCGCTGGAGACCGGCGGGGTGCCGATGCACCTGCGCTACCGGCCGAAGCGGCCGCGGCGGCCGGAGATCTACGTCCTCTGCGACGTCTCGACCTCGGTCACCTCGGCCAGCGTCTTCTTCCTCTCCGTCCTGCACGCCCTGCACGACTCGTTCCGCAAGCTGCGCAGCTTCGTCTTCATCGAGCGCATCTCCGAGGTGACCGAGGTCTTCGAGCACGAGCGCGACTTCCGCGCGATCGCCCAGCGGATCTCCAGCGAGGGCGGCGTCGCCGACGTCTCCGGCTACACCGACTACGGCCGGGTCTGGCTCGAGTTCCTGACCGAGATCAGCGACGACCTCGACCCGCGCTCGACCGTGATCGTGCTCGGCGACGCCCGCACCAACGGCCGCGAGCCGCACGCCGAGGTCTTCGCCCAGGTCGCCGAGCGCGCCGGCCGCCTCTTCTGGCTCAACCCCGAGCCGCGCCTGTACTGGAACTACGGCGACTCGGTGATGGCCGCCTACGAGCGCCACTGCGACGGCGCCTTCGAGTGCTGGACCACCCGCCACCTGGAGAACTTCGTCAACGTCGTCGCCGGCGGCCAGGACTCAAGCGGCGCCCCCGCCCGCCGATAAGGCGGGCATGGACGACTCGACCCCCGCCGGGGGCTGGCCGGAGAAGCGCGTCAGCGAGTTCCTCGACCAGATCTCGGCCGGCGGCGAGGACTACCGGCGCTTGGTCGAGCGGCTGCCGGCGATCGTCTACGCGGCCGAGCTCGGCGAGAGCGGGCGCTGGCGCTACGTCAGCCCCCAGGTCGAGAAGATCCTCGGCTACACGCCGGAGGAATGGCTCGCCGACCGCGACCTGTGGGCGAAGCTGCTGCACCCCGCCGACCGCGAGCGCGCCCTCTCCCAGGAGACGCGCAAGACGATCGGCAACCGCAACCCGCCGCCGCTCGACTACCGGATGGTGACCCGCGACGGGCGCACGGTCTGGATCCTCGACGAGGCGGTGCTCGAGCCCGACGAGGAAGGCACCCCGATCTGGCACGGCGTCCTCTACGACATCACCGAGCGCAAGGCGGCCGAGCAGGAGGCCCAGCGCGCCGCCGCCCAGCAGGCGGTGGTCGCCCGGCTCGGCGGCCGGGCGCTGAAGGACGGCGAGCCCGACGCGCTGATGGCCGAGGCGGTGGCGGCGATGGAGGAGATCGACGGCGTGGTCGCCGCCTGCATCTGGGAGATCGGCCGCGACGGGCGCCGGCTCAGCCTGCGCGCCGGGCTCGAGGGCCGCATCGTCGGCTCGACCCGGGCCTCGGCGGCGCGCGACTCGCACGCCGGCGCCGCGCTCGACTCGCGCCTGCACGTGATCGTCGACGACTGGCAGGCCGAGCAGCGCTTCTCGATGCCGCCGGCGCTGCGCGTGCTCGGCATCCGCAGCAGCCTCGCGGTCGTGATCGACGGCAAGCAGCAGCCCTTCGGCGTGCTCGACATCCACTCGGCCGAGCCCAACCGCTTCACCCCGCACGACGTCCACTTCCTCCAGGCCGCGGCCAACGTGCTCGCCGACGCGATCGAGCGCCACTCCGCCGACGAGGCGCTGCGCCACCGCGTCCTGCACGACCCGCTCACCGGCCTGCCCAACCGGCCCAGCTTCGTCGACTCGCTCGGCGACGCGCTGACCCGCAGCGGCGTCTCCGGCTCGCCGGTCGGGATCCTCTTCCTCGACCTCGACAACTTCAAGCTGATCAACGACAGCATGGGCCACCACGCCGGCGACGAGCTGCTGCGCGCCGTCGCCCCCCGCCTGCGCGGCCACCTGCGCCCCGGCGACATCGTCGCCCGCTTCGGCGGCGACGAGTTCGGCATCCTCGTCGACCGCCTCGCCGACGAGGACGAGGCGGTGGCGATCGCCGACCGGATCGCCTCGGCCTTCGCCGAGCCCTACGTGATGGGCGGCGTCGAGCACTTCGTCAGCGCCAGCGTCGGCATCGCCGTCGCCCGCCCCTCGAGCCGCGAGCCGATCGACGCCGACATGCTGATCCGCGACGCCGACGCGGCGATGTACCGGGCCAAGGAACGGGGCCGGGCGCGCTGCGAGCTGTTCGACGCCGAGATGCGGGCGCGGGCGCTGCGCCGGCTCGAGGTCGAGCGCGAGCTGCGCGGGGCGCTGGAGCGCGAGGAGCTGGAGCTGCACTACCAGCCGCTGGTCGCCCTGCGCAGCGGCGCGATCACCGGCTTCGAGGCGCTGGTCCGCTGGCGCCACCCCGAGCGCGGCCTGCTCGACCCCGGCGACTTCGTCCCGGTCGCCGAGGACAGCGGCCTGATCGAGCCGATCGGCCGCTGGGTGCAGGAACGCGCCTGCCGCCAGGTGCTCGCCTGGCATGAGCTGCGCCCCGACGAGCGCCCCTTCGACGTCTCGGTCAACCTCTCCGCCCGCCAGGTGACCAACCGCGACCTGCCCGCGGCGCTGGCCGAGATCCTCGGCGGCGCCGGGCTCGACCCGGTCCACCTGCGGCTGGAGATCACCGAGAGCGCCCTGGTCGAGGAGTCGGCGACGGTGACCGGCACCCTGGGGGCGCTCAGCGAGCTCGGCGTCGGCCTCGTCCTCGACGACTTCGGCACCGGCTACTCCTCGCTCGCCTACCTCAACCGCTTCCCCTTCGACGGGCTGAAGATCGACCGCTCCTTCGTCGAGGCGCTCGGGGTCGAACAGGAGCGCACGGCGATCGTCGAGGCGATCATCGGCATGGCGCGGGCGCTCTCGCTCGACGTGATCGCCGAGGGGGTCGAGAACGAGCCGCAGGTCTCCGAGCTGCGCCGCCTCGACTGCGACTACGCCCAGGGCCACCTCTTCTCGCGGGCGCTGCCGGCGGAGAAGATCTCGGCGATGCTGAGCGAGGGGGCGCCGCTCTACTCGGGGATCTCGCCCGGCAGGTAGGCGTTGCTCAGCGTCGCCGCCGGCGCCGGCACCGCCTCGATCAGCCCGTTGTCGCGCATCCAGCCGGCGAACTCGGCCCAGGCGGCGGGGCTCATGTCGCCGTAGGGGCGCTCGCCGCGCGGCGGGTCGAGCAGCGGCAGGGTCGCCGCCACCTCGGCCTTGGTCAGCTTCGGGTCGAGATCGGGGTTGGCTTCGAGCAGCGCCTTGGTCGTCGCCTGCGGGTCGGCGGCCGCGGCGGCGGTGCCGCGCTCCAGGGCGGCGAGGAAGAGGCGGATCGCTTCCGGGTCGGCGTCGAGCTGCTCGCCGCGGGCGGCGAGGACGAGCTCGTCGTAGGTGGGGACGCCGAGCCGGTCGACCGGGGTGACCACCGGCTGTTTGCCGCGCAGGCGCAGGTCGACGCCCTCGACGTTGCGGAAGCCGCCGAGCATCGCCTGGGCGCGGCCGCCGACGATCGCCGGCAGCAGGCCGAAGCCGACGTTGACCGCCTTGACGTCGGAGGGGCTGAGGTCGGCGCGGGCGAGGATCGTCTCCAGGTAGGCGTCCTGGTAGGGGATGCCGGCGGTGGCGATCGTCTTGCCCTTCAGGCCGGCGACGCCGCCGATGCCCGACTTCTTCAGCCAGATCATCGAGGTCAGCGGCCGGTTGACCAGGGCGCCGACCGCGGTCACGTCGATCCCCTTGTCGCGGGCGAGCAGGACCTCGGGCTCGTAGGAGATCGCCAGGTCGGTGCGGCCGGCGGCGAGCAGCTTCAGCGGCGCCGCCGGGTCCGACGGCGTCTGGATCCTCAGGTCGAGCCCTGCTTCCTCGAAGTAGCCGAGCTTCTGCGCCATGTAGATCCCGGCGTGGTCGGGGTTGGGGTAGAAGTCGAGCGTCAGGGTGAATGGCTGCGCGGCGCCGGTCGCGTCCTCGCTCTTCTCGCCGCAGGCGGCGAGCCCGGCGGCGAGGGCGAGCAGGGCGACGGCGAGGGCCAGGGCGCGGGCGGGGAGGCGGTCCATACGCGGAGTTCTATCGCCAGGTGACGACGCGGCGCTCCGCGAGCGCGGTCAGCCCGACCAGGGCGATCGCGATCAGGGCGAGGACGAGGGCCGCGGCGAAGAGGCGCGCGGTGGCGAGCTGGGCGTTGTCCTGGAGGATCAGGTGGCCGAGGCCGGAGTCGGCGCCGACCCACTCGCCGAAGACGGCGGCGATCGGCGCGATCGCGACCGCGAGGCGCAGGCCGGTGAAGAAGCTGGGCAGCGCGGTCGGCGCCTCCAGGCGCCAGAGCAGCTGGGCGCGCGAGGCGTCGAGGGTGCGCATCATCTTCGTTGCCTCGGGGTCGACCGAGCGCAGCCCGGCGAGCACGTTGACGGCGATCGGGAAGAAGCAGACGAGGGCGACGATCGCCGCCTTGGGCCAGATCCCGAAGCCGAGCCAGACGACGAGGATCGGGGCGACGACGAGGATCGGCACCGCCTGCGAGGCGACCATCAGCGGGTAGGCGGCGAGGCGCAGGGTGCGCGAGAGGCGCATCGCGAAGGCGAAGCCGAGGCCGGCGGCGAGGGCGAGGGCGAGGCCGAGCAGCATCTCCTGCAGGGTGACCCAGGCGTTGTCGAGCAGCAGCGCGCGGCTCTCCCAGAGGGCGCTGGCGATTTCGGCCGGCGAGGGGACGAGGAAGGGCTCGAGGCCGAGCAGCTCGGCGAGCGCGTCGGTGCTGGCGGCGATCTGCCAGGCGCCGAGCAGGGCGGCGAGCAGCAGCGCCGGGGCGAGCCAGCGCTTCACCGCGAGCCCTCGTGCAGAGCGCGCAGGGCGCGCTCGCGGGCGGCGACGAACTCGGGGTCGGTGACCGCGGCGTCGCGGTCGGCGGCGCGCGGCGCCGGCGCGGCCAGCTCCTCGACCATGACCGCGGGCCGGGCGGAGAGGACGGCGACCCGGTCGCAGAGGTAGAGCGCCTCCTCGACGTCGTGGGTGACGAGGACGACGGTGCGCGGGTCGGCGCGCAGGGCGCCGGCCAGCCACTCCTGCATCTCGGCGCGGGTGATCGCGTCGAGGGCGGCGAAGGGCTCGTCGAGGGCGAGGACCGGCTTGCCGGCGACCAGGGTGCGGAGGAAGGCGACCCGCTGGCGCATGCCGCCCGAGAGCTCGGCCGGCCGCGCCCGCTCGAAGCCGGCGAGGCCGAAGCGCTCGAAGAGGCCGGCGGCGGCGCGGCGGGCGGCGGCGCGGCGGGCGCCGCGGTTGCGCAGCGCCAGGGCGGCGTTGTCGAGGGCGCTGAGCCAGGGCAGCAGCAGGTCGCGCTGGGGCATGAAGGCGCAGCGGGCGAGGCGCTCGGCGGCGCTCTGCGCGCCGCCGAGGGCGACCGCGCCGCGGCCCGGCTCCTGCAGCCCGGCGAGCAGCTCGAGCAGGGTCGACTTGCCGCAACCGGAGGGGCCGACGACGCCGAGCACGCCGTGCGCCGGCACCTCGAGGTCGAGCCGCTCGATCGCCTGCAGCGCCCCGTAGGCGTGGCCGAGGCCGCGGACCTCGACCCCCTCCCCCTCGCCGCCGGCACCGGCAGGCATCGCGCTCTGTGCGGCGAATTCCCTGGCTTCGGCGGGCATCTTGGTATCCTCCCGCACTCGCGCTCCTGACCAAAGAGGTCAGGAAAGTCAATTTAGCCCCGGACAGCACCAGTCACATGGACCCAGCAATCATCGTCTTCGGCTTCGGCATCGGCGCCATGGTCGGCATGACCGGGATGGGCGGCGGCACGCTGATGACGCCGCTGCTGATCCTGCTCTTCGGCGTCAAGCCGGTGACCGCGATCGGCACCGACATCTTCTACGCGGCGGTGACCAAGACCGTCGGCGGCTGGCGCCACCTGCGCATGGGCACGGTCAACATGGGCCTGGCGCTGTGGCTGGCGGCGGGCAGCGTGCCGGCCTCGGTGACCGGCGTCTGGGCGATCTCGGTCCTGCAGAGCAGGATCGGCGAAGAGCGGCTCGACTCGGTCGTCTACGCGCTGCTCGGCGGCACCCTGCTGATGGTCGGGATCATCACCCTGGCGCGGGCGCTGATCCTCAGCAACCTGATCGAAGAGCGCGAGGACTTCGAGCTCAAGCGGCGCCACAAAGTCGCCGCGGTGGCGATCGGGGCGACGACCGGGTTCGTGATCGGGATCACCTCGGCCGGCTCGGGCACGGTGATCGCGATCCTGCTGATCGCCGTCTACCGCCTGGTGCCGAAGAAGGTCGTCGGTACCGACGTCTTCCACGCCGCGATCCTGCTCTGGGCGGCGGGCATCGCCCACTGGGTCGGCGGCAACGTCGACTTCGTCCTCGCCGGCAACATCCTGCTCGGCTCGATCCCGGGGGTGATCGTCGGCTCGCACTTCGCCGCCCGCGCCCCGGTCGGCTTCCTGCGCACGGCGCTCGGCGTCGTCCTCGTCGCCTCCGGCGTGATCACGGTGCAGAAGGGCGACCCGGTGGTCTGGCCGATCGCCGCCGCGGTCGCCGGGGTCGGCCTCGGCCTGCTGATCTGGTTCCCGCGCTGGTGGGCGGCGCGGCGCGCCGACCGCGAAGCGAAACAGCGGACCGACCGCTCCGGCGAGCTCGCCCCGGAGACGATCGGGTGACTGGTTTACTAGCTACATGAAGGTCACGGCCAAGGCCGACTACGCCGTGCGCGCCGCCGCCGAGCTGGCCGCGGCCGCCGACGGGCCGGTGAAAGGCGAGCGCCTCGCCGACGCCCAGGAGATCCCGCCGCAGTTCCTCGAGCACATCCTGCTCGAGCTCAAGCACGCCGGCATCGTCCGCGCCCGGCGCGGCTCCAAGGGCGGCTACTGGCTGGCCAAGCCGGCCGCGGAGGTGACGATCGCCGACGTCGTGCGCGCGGTCGAGGGGCCGATCGCCCACGTGCAGTCGGCGCCGCCGGAGTCGATCGAGTACCGCGGCAGCGCCGAGCACCTGCAGGAGGTCTGGATCGCGGTCCGCGCCAGCCTGCGCGCCGTGCTCGAGCACGTCACCCTCGCTGACCTGGTCAGCGGCGAGCTGCCGACCGCGGTCGAGTCGCTCGCCGCCGAGCCCGACGCCTGGGTCGCCCGCTAGGCCGAGAGCTTGAAGGGCGGGTACTCGTCGGTGACCAGGCTGAAGGCGTAGCCGACGACCCGGTTGTGCCAGCGCAGCACGCCCTCGATGAAGTCGAAGATCCCGCGCGGGTAGCGGCCGCTGAAGAGGATCGCGAACCAGGCGCCGATCGCGGCGAAGAAGACGCCGATCGAGAGGAAGAAGAGCACGATGTAGTGGGGGATCGCGAGGAACCACTTGACCAGCGGCAGGCCGCGGCTGAGCTGCTCGGCGTCGGGGTAGGGGAAGTCGAGGTGAACCGCCTGACGCTCGTCGGTCGAGGGGTATTCGTCGTCCATCAGCAGCACGTAGACGCCGATCCGGTTGCCGAAGCGCAGCAGTTCGATGTTCCAGTCGAACCACCAGCGCGGGTACTTCTGCTGGACCAGGAGCATCAGCACGATCGGCAGGAAGACCAGCGCCCCGATCGAGACCGCGACGCCCGAGGCGCTGCCGTAATAGCTGCCGGTCGCCAGGCCGCCGCCCGGCAGCAGGTCGATCAGGATCGCGATCGGGATCACGGCGAAGATGCGAAAGAAGGTCGAGACCCGGTTGAGCTCACGCTCCGGGTAGTCGACCGTGAAGGTGACTGGGTAGGACGGCTGCATCGCTCCTCCTTGGACGGGGGCGGGTCTTCCAGATACTAGGCGGTGGTCATCCAGGTGGCGGCGAGGCCGCGGTAGGGGGCGTACGGGGCGTAGAACTCCTCGACCTCGGCGACCGTGGCGCGGCGGCCGAGCTGGGCGAGGCGGCCGACCTGCTTGATGTGCATCAGGTCGCCGGCGGGGAGCGAGTCGGGGTCGCCGCGGCCGAAGAGGCCGAGGCACTGCACGGTCCAGGGGCCGATCCCGCGGGTGGCGAGCAGGCGGCGGTCGCCGCCGGGGTCGGCGGGGTCGCAGCGACCGGCGGCGACGTCGGCGGCGACCCGGCGCAGGGCGAGCGCCCGTTTCGGCGCCAGGCCCAGCGCCTCGATCTCGGCCGGGGCGCGGCCGGCGATAACCGCCGCGGCGGGCGCGTCGCACAGGCCCTCGCGGCCGGGGCCGGTGCGCGGTCCCCAGCGGCCGACCACGCGACGCTGGATGCGGGCGGCGGCGCCGCTCTCGATCAGCTGCTTGACCACGGCCCAGGCCAGCGCCTCCCAGGGCCAGGGATAGCGGCGCGGACGCAGGTGGGGACGGCGACGGATGCGCGGCCCGAGCAGCGGGTCGCGGCGGAAGTGGCGGTAGAACTCGGTCAGATCCTCGTCGACGCCGAGCGCGAAGCGCATCCGCTCGACCGCCAGCGCCAGCTCCGCCGCGCCCGCCGCGCGCGGCCCGTCGCCGGCCAGCGGGACCGGCACCGCGACCGCGTCCGGGTCGAGCGCCTCGGCCCGCAGCGCCACCCTCCCCCGCCCCGGCTCCCAGGCGCGGACCAGGACCGGCGCCCCCTCGACGTGCAGCAGTCGCGAGGCGACCCCGCCCGCGACCCGCAGCGTCCCGTCCTCGCTCCCCCGCCCCCGCAACCGCCACGGCGACACCGGCGCCACCTCCACCTCACAGGCGCCGACGGGCCTAAATGTCGCCCTGGGGGCGACATTCAGGCCCGTCGGCCCGCGGTCTTGGTCAGCGGTTGCCGAGGAGGTGGACATCGACGAGGAAGGAGCGGGAGGCGACTACGTTGCTCGGGCGCTCGCGGCGGCCGAGGCGGCGGGGGGAGCGCTTGCGCGAGGCGGCGGCGCCGACGGCGCGCACGGCGGCGACGGTGACGGCGCCGGCCAGGACCCCACCGGCGGCGGCGATCGCGGCGGTCTTCGCCTCGCTGCGGAGGGCGAGGGCGCCCGCGGGCTCCTCGCGGGGAAGAGCGCGGACCGGGACGACCTCCAACTCCATCTTGCTCATCCCGCCCGACCATAGCGAGAGGGCCGGCGCCCTTCGCCGGGCACCCCGCACCTTGCGCGGAACGGGCGCCCTACAGCTGCTTCTCGTAGACGCGGTACTTCTTCACGACCCGGCCGCCCATGCCCTCCATCGCCCGGTTCATCGGCCCGTTGGTCTCCAGGATCCAGCCCATCTCGCCGCCCCCGATCGTGCCCGGCCGCGCCGCGGTCTCGAGGTGCTTGAGGTAGAGGCCGGCGGCGACGCCGGTGTGGCGGTAGGCGTGCTTGACGCCGAGGGCGAAGACGCGCAGCTGGTCGATGCGGCGCTTGGCGAGCAGGAAGCGGGCCCAGCCGAAGGGCAGCAGCCGCCCGTTCAGCTTCGCCAGCGCCTGGTTGATGTCGGGCAGGGTCAGGGCGGCGCCGATCACCTCGCCGTCCTTCTCGGCCATGTAGGCCCAGTCCTCGTCGATCACCTGCTTCAGGGTCTTGGCGTGGAACTCGGCCTCGGCGTCGGTCGCCGGCACGAAGCCCCAGTTGTCGCCCCAGGCCTCGTTGTAGACGGCGCTGAAGCGACGCACCTCGTCCGCCATCTCGCGCTTGCGCATGTTGCGGATCGTCACCCCTTCCTCGCGCAGCGCCTTCTCCGCGGCGGCGTGGATCGCCGGGTCGAAGCGCTCGCCCTGCTTGAGGTCGCCGAACTGCAGTTCCCACATCAGCAGGTCCATCGCCTTGCCGCAGCCCTCGGCCTCGAGCAGCTCGCGGTAGTAGGGCGGGTGCCAGTTCTCGAGGATCATCGGCCGCCGCTCGTAGCCCTCGATCAGGATGCCGATCTCGTCGTTGGTGGTGAAGTCCATCGGGCCGAGCAGCCGGCTGCGGCCGCGCTCGCGCGCCCACCCGCTCGCCGCGCCGAGCAGCGCCGCCGTCGCCTCGGGGTCCTCGGCGGTCTCGAAGAAGCCGAACATCGCGTCGCTGCCACCCTGGGTCTCGTCCCAGTTGCGGTCGACCTGGGCGGTGATCCGGCCGACCGGCTCGCCGTCGCGCTCGGCGATGAAGTACTCGGCCTCGGCGTGCTCGAAGAACGGGTTGCGCCTGCGGTCGAGGAACTGCAGGCGCTCGAAGATCAGCGGCGGCACCCACTGCGGGTGGTCGCGGTGCAGGGCGAAGGGGACCTGGACGAACCGCTTCAGCTCGCGCCGGCTGCGCACCGGCCTGATCTCGACGCCCGCCATGTGGCCCGCAACCTACACTTCCCCCGATGGGTGAGACCGCCAAGGCGCCGGTCGACGTCTTCGAGAAGGCGCGCAGCCACGACCGGCTCGAGCAGCTGGAAGCGGCCAAGGAGCACGACCTGCTGCCCTACTTCCGCCTGCTCACCTCGCAGGCCGGGCCGGTGGTCGAGATGGAAGGCCGGGAGACGATCATGCTCGGCTCCAACAACTACCTCGGGCTGACCGGCGACGAGCGGGTCAAGGCCGCCGCCCGCGAGGCGCTGGAGACCTACGGCACCGGGGTCACCGGCTCGCGCCTGCTCAACGGCACCACCCCGCTGCACGTCGACCTCGAGCGCGAGCTGGCCGAGTGGATGGGCGCCGAGGACGCGATCGTCTTCAGCACCGGCTACCAGTCGAACCTGGGCACGATCGGGACGATCCTCGAGCCGGGCGACACGGTGATCGTCGACTCCGGCGACCACGCCTCGATCCTCGACGGCTGCCGCCTCTCCGGCGCCAGGCTGCGCCCCTTCCGCCACAACCGGATGGACAAGCTGGAGAAGATGCTGACGCGGGCGGCCGAGGACGGCGGCGGCGTGCTGGTCGTCGTCGACGGCGTCTTCTCGATGGAGGGCGACGTCTGCGACCTGCCGCGCATCGTCGAGCTCTGCAAGGCCCACGGGGCGCGGCTGATGGTCGACGAGGCGCACGGGGCGGGCGTGCTCGGCGCCCGCGGCGCCGGCGCCTGCGAGCTGTTCGGGCTCGAGGACGAGGTCGACCTGCGAATGGGGACCTTCTCCAAGAGCCTCGCCTCCTGCGGCGGCTTCGTCGCCGGGCCGGCCGACGTGATCGAGTACCTGCGGATCGCCTCGCGCTCCTTCGTCTTCAGCGCCTCGGCGGTGCCCGCCGCGGTCGGCGCCGCGCTCGCCGCCCTGCGCGTGATCCGCGCCGACGGCCCACGACTGTTCGAGGCGCTGCTCGCCAACGCCGAGTACCTGCGCGAGGGGCTGCGCGCCCTCGGCCTGCAGGTGGTCGAGCCGGGGACGCTGCCCGACGGCACGGTGGCGACGACCCCGGTGGTGCCGGTCGTCGTCGGCGACGACTGGCAGGCGGTGCTGCTCTGGAAGGCGCTGTACGACGCCGGCGTCTACACCAACGTCGCGATCCACCCGGCGGTGCCGCCCGGCGGGGCGCTGCTGCGCACCAGCCTGATGGCGACCCACGAGCGCGAGCACCTCGACGCGGCGCTGGGGACGATCGCGCGGACGATCGACGAGTTCCCCGGGCTACCTCGCTCGGGGTAGTTTGCCCGCGCCTGCCGGTGCCGGGCGGGTATATCGGACCGAAAATGTTGCTCTTAGCGGGGCAGCCGCCCGGCACGGCGTTGGGCCGGGTTGACGCTCGTCGCCGTCGCGCATAGCTTGGCTCCGCGCCGATCGCCTCCCGGGGCAGGGACGCGGTGGTGGAGGACTCGACTCGACCAGGGCCAGGTGGGACACCCGTGGCTCGGCGCTCAGAGCTACCCAGTTAACAGACGACCCTCATGGGAGGAGTTCCAGTGGACGCTGCTTCGATCGCCCCTGCTCATACGACGGTTTCCGTCGAGCCACCGCAGCACATGCAGGCCCTCGCCCGCGCCAACCGGGTGCGGCTGGCCCGGGCCGAGCTGAAGCGGTCGATCGCGCGCGGCGAGGTCGAGGTCGGTGAGGTGGTCAGCACCTGCCCCTGGGAGACCGAGAGCATGACCCTGGTCGAGCTGCTGACCAGCCAGCGGCGCTGGGGCCGGACCCGGGCGCGCAAGTTCCTGCTCGGCCTGGCGCTGAGCGAGAACAAGAAAGTCGGCACCCTGACCCCGCGCCAGCGGGCGATGATCTCGACCGAGCTCGCGGCGCGCGAGCGCGGCGCGACCGTGCTGGTCTGAGGAGTCAGCCGCCGCCGAAGCGGCCGACGCGGAAGGAGAGCCCGCCGGAGGCGCGCTGGAAGGCGCGGCGCAGGACGAGGAAGGTGGCGAGGAAGGCGACCGCCCCGGCTCCCAGGCAGATCGCCAGGACCAGGCCGCCGAGGTAGAAGAGGCCGCCGGTGACGATGACGAAGACGGCGCCGGCGAGCAGGGTGGTGTGCGAGCGGTAGCCGGCGAAGTGCTCGGTCGCCGCCGTCGCCATCCCGCCGAGGCCGGCGAGGACGACGCCGAGGGCGATCGCCGTCGGGCCGCCGCCGAAGAGGCCGACGAGCAGCGCGACGATGCCGGCGAGGATGGTCAGCTCGGCGAGCGGGAAGCTGCCCCAGGGTGGCGAGGGGCGCTGGTCGGGGTCGCGCCTGCGCCCGCCCCCCGTCTCGCTCAACGGCGGCCTCGAGCCGCGCGGCTAAGGGGCATCCGGAGGAGACCTTGACCCGCCACCAGCCCATCAGCATCCCCAGCGGCCCGAGGCGGGGGCGGGAGTGCCAGTGGCCGCAGCCGGGCTCGCCGAGGTCGGAGCGGGAGATCCGCACCCACTTGTGCTCGGCGGGGGCGGCGAGCATACGCTCGAGCAGCTCGCGGTTGCGCGTCTCCAACTCGGCCCGGCCGCGCAGCGCCCGCCGCGCCTCCGCGGCCCGCGCGGCGAGCGCGTCGCGCACCCGCTCGAGCTCGGCGAGGCCGGCGATCCGCGGCCCCGACGCCGAAGAGGCGACGGCGACATCGACCTCGAGCCGCGGGAAGGCCTCGGCCCGCAACCGCGCCAGCTCCCCCTCCAGCCGCCCGATCTGGCGCCGCAGCTCGGCGCGGGCGAGCCGCTCGTCGCCCCCGACCTGAAGCCCGCTGAGCCTGTCTCCTTCGAGCAGATCCGGCATTTGAACCCGGCCCGAGTGTAGCTCGGTCTCGCCCCGCCTTCCGGTGCGCCTTTTGTACTTAATGGGTGCATAAAGCGCACCGGAACGAGGTTGACGGGCTCAGGCGGGCTGAGTTGCCGAGGCCGCGAGCCAGAGCGCCTCGTGGACGGAGGCCTCGGGGACGCTTTTGACCTGGATCGCGGCGAGGAGGAGGCGCTCGGCCTCGAGGTCGCGGCCGTCTTCAGACTCCTCGCCGAAGAGCAGGCCCAGGGGGCGGCGGTCGTCGGCGATCACCAGGGTGCCCTGGGCGAGCGCGGGGCCGGGGCCGGGGAGGGACTCGCCCGGGGCCGAGTCGCGGATGCAGAGGCCGCCCTCGACCCCGGCGGCGTCGAGGGCGCGCAGGGCGACGCCGGTCTCGGCGATCGCGATCGTCAGCGCGTCGGCGGGCAGGCCGCGGCTGAGGAAGGCGCCGTCGTGGAGGCGGTCGAGGGCGAGGCGCTCGACCGGGGTGCGGGTGGCGTCCGGGTCGAGGCCGATCTGGCGAAAGAAGACACGGTAGGCCCAGGGGATCGGCCGCTCCCGCATCTGGATCGCGTGCGAGCCGTAGAAGCGGTCGGAGAGCTCGCGCAGGCTGCTCCCGCACCGGCTCCGGGCTGCGCCCGGCGCCGGCCTCGACCTCGACCCAGGCGATCCCCAGCCCCGGCAGCTCCTCCGCCAGGTGCGGCGCAACCCGCCCCCACTCCGGCTCCACCCCGAACTGCATCAAATTCCAGCTCCGGCAGAGCTGGAATTTGATGCAGTTCGGCTGGCGGGGGCTTCGGCGGCGCGGGTGGCGCGGAGGAGGTCCTCGACGCGCGCTTCGAGCTGGGGGGCGGTCAGCTCGCCGACGCTGGCCGCGTGCAGGGTGCCGCCGGGGTAGACGTAGGCGAAGGTCGGGACAGAGGCCGACCCGGTAGAGGCCGGCGACGGCGCCGTCGCGGTCGTAGCCGACCGGCATCCGCCAGCCGCGGCGGCGGACCAGGTCGCGCACGGCGCCGCGGTCGTCGCGGACGTTGAGCGAGAGGAAGCCGACCCGGCCACGGAAGCGGCGGGAGACGGCGCTGACCGTGTCCTGCTGCTCGGTGCAGACCGGGCCGCCGCGGGTGAACCAGAACGAGAGCACCAGCGGCCGGGCGAAGAAGTCGCAGACGCGGATCGCGCCCGGCGTGCGCAGCCGGCAGGCGGGCTCGCGGCGGGCCTCGGCCGGGCAGGGGTCCTGGGCGGTTTCGCAGTCGTCCTGGGCGAGGTTGGCGTCGCCTTCCAGCTGCCCGGCGGCGGCCGGCACGGCGAACTCGGGCAGCGCCCAGTTGCGCTCCAGCCGGTCGAGCCCCAGCGTCCCCTCGTCCCCCCCGCCCAGCGTGTTGACCGCCGCGATCCCGATCACGATCAGGAACAGCAGCCCGACGACGACCGAGTAGCGCCGGCCGGCGGAGCCGCTCAATCCATCGACAGCGGACCGGTGACGTCCGCGTTGAGGAACTGCGAGACGAAGCGGTTTTCGGAGTCGAAGAGTTCCTCCTTCGGCCCCGACTCGACGATCTTGCCGTTCCAGAGCACGGCGATGAAGTCGGAGATGCGGCGCGCGGTGTTGAGGTCGTGGCTGATCACCAGGTAGCAGCCGCCGTTCTCCTCGTGCACCTCGCGGACCAGCTCGCAGAGCAGCGCCGTGCGCACCGGGTCGAGGCCGGAGTCGGGCTCGTCGAACATCACGATCGCCGGTTCCAGGACCAGCGCCCGGGCGAAGCCGGCGCGCTTGCGCATGCCGCCGGAGAGCTCGTTGGGCATCTTGTAGATCGCCTCGGAGAGCCCGACCTCCTTCAGCCGGCGGTTGCAGATCTCGCCGATCTCCTCCTCGCTCTTGTCGGTGTGCTGGCGCAGCGGGAAGGCGGTGTTGTCGTAGATGTTCATCGAGCCGAAGAGGGCGCCGTCCTGGAACAGCAGGCCGAACTTCTTGCGCACCTCGAAGAGCTCGTCGTCGGTCATGTTGGGGATCGACTCGCCGTGGACGAGGACGTCGCCCGAGTCGGGGTAGAGCAGGCCGACGATGTGCTTGATCAGCACGCTCTTGCCGGTGCCCGAGGGGCCGAGCACCATCGAGACCTGGTCCTCGGGCAGGCCGAGGTTGAGGCCGTTGAGGATGCGGGCGCGGCCGAACTGCTTGACCAGGTCGATGATCTCGATCGCGTCTTCGCCGCCGTGGTCGCGCTTGCGGCCGGTGTGGAATTTGTAGGGGTCGGTGTCGGCCGGGTCGACGCCGGGGATGACGAAGTCGCGCCCCATCGTCGCGCCGTCGTCGCTGATGTAGGGGCCGCTGCGCTCGGGCGCCACCGGCTCGGCGACCTCGGCCTCGGTCTCCAGCGCGGCCTCGTCGTGCGTGATCGGATCGTCCATCGACATAAGCGTACTCAGCCTCCTATCGGCGCCCGCGGGTTGGCACCCCAGAAGACCAGGGTGCCCAGCATCCCGATGATGTGAACCAAGACGATGTTGAGGACCATCGACTTCGCCGTCGCGGTCCCGACTCCGACCGGCCCGCCGGCGGCCGTGTAGCCGTAGTAGCAGCCGACCAGGACTATGGCGGTGGCCATGAACATCCCCTTGGTCAGGCTGAAGATCAGGTCGGGCGGGTTCTGGAACATCCAGAAGATCAGCAGGTAGCCGCCCGAGGAGACGTCGCCGATCTGCTGGACGACGGCCAGGTAGCTGGCGAAGTACATGATCCCGATCCCCGCCAGGTACATGAAGGGGAAGGCGATCCAGGCGGCGAGCAGGCGGGTGGCGGCGAGGAAGGTGACCGGCGGCACGCCCATCACCTCGAGCGCGTCGATCTCGTCGGAGATCCGCATCGCGCCGAGCTCGGCGACGATCCCGGTGCCGACCTTGGCCGCCAGCATGTAGCCGAAGGCGTAGGGCATGATCTCGCGTAGGTCGCACCAGGCCGAGAAGACGCCGGCGTAGGCGGGGGCGCCCTGGGCGCGCAGCAGGTAGGCGCCCTCGATCCCGCACTGCAGGCCGAGGATGAAGACCAGGCCCCAGATGATCAGCGCCGAGCCGAGGATCAGGATGCCGGCCTGGCGCAGCGCCTCGCCGAAGAAGCGCAGCACCCGGCCGCTGTAGACGAGGCCGGCGACGCGCGAGCCGAAGCGGGCGATCTCGCCGAAGGAGTCGAGCCAGCCGCGGGGGACCTCGAGCCAGGCGTTCATGCGCGCGGGCCCCTCATCGGATCGTCTGCAGCTCCGGGTTGGTGGCGAGCAGGGTCTGGGTGAAGGCGTAGTTGAAGGCGAAGACGCCCATGAAGGCGATCACCACCGCCTGGTTGACGGCGCGGCCGACGCCGGCGGCGCCGCCGGAGGCGGTCATCCCCTTGTAGGAGCAGACGACGGCGATGATCGCGCCGAACAGGGTGCACTTGATCACCGAGCCCCAGAGGTCGGTGACCGAGGCGTTGGAGAAGAGGGTGGCGAAGAAGCCGCCGAGCGACTGGTCGTAGAGCAACTCGGCGCCGATGCCGCCGGTGATGCCGAAGACCAGGGCGTAGATGTCGAGCAGGCCGGTGATCAGCATCAGGGCGAGGAAGCGGGGCACGACCAGGTTCTTGATCGGGTCGACGCCGAGCACCTGCAGGGCGTCGAGCTCCTCGCGGATCTTGCGGGCGCCGAGGTCGGCGGTGATCGCGGTGCCGGCGACGCCGGCGACGACCACGGCGGTGACGAAGGGGGCGAACTCGCGGATCGAGGCGAGGACGAAGAAGCCGCCGAGCCGGTCGAGGGCGCCGAACAGCGAGAGGAAGTTGGAGGCCTGCAGGCCCGGGGCGCCGAAGCCGAAGGCGACGGTCGAGATCAGCAGCGGGAACCAGCAGAGCTGCAGGGCGAAGAGGAACTGGCCGATGAACTCCTCGCCGTAGGGGTAGGGCGGCTTGACCGCGGAAACGAGCGTGCGAGCGGTGAGGATCATCATGTCCCCCACCTGTTCGAACAGCGACTTGGCGGGCAGGAATGCCCTGTTGACCGCGGATCCGACCATCTGCTCCTCCGTAGAGCGGCGCCGCTTCCAAACGGCGCCGGGCTCGCTGGATCGAGTCTATGGGATGCGCCGGTGGTGACTGTTGAGTTCGGGCTAACCCGCGCCGGAGCTGGGGAAACCCCGTGGTATGTTGCGGCCGCTTTGGGGGGGCACGCGAAAGACGCTCGGCGCCGCGGCCCGCGGGCTGGGTTCGCGGCTGCGCTGCTCGCCGCCCTGGCGCTCGCCAGCGCCCTCGCCGCCTGCGGCGGCGGCGACTCCCAGGACGCCAACGAGCCGGCAGGCACCTACCGGGCGAAGGTGGTCGAAGCCTCGCTGCCGGCCCGCGAGCAGGTCGGCGACACGGTGCTGATGAAGCTCGGCGTGCGCAACACCGGCACGAAGGCGATCCCGGCGCTGACCGTCAATGTCTCGGTCGGCGGAAAGCAGGGGCGCAGCTCGACCCTGCCCTTCGGCATCCGCGACCCACAGCCAGGGCTGGCCCAGCCCGACCGGCCGGTCTGGGTGCTGGCCGACCACTACCCGAAATTCCAGGGCTCCTCCGAACCCGGCGGCGCCGGCACCTCGAACCCGAAGACCTTCGCCTTCGGCGAGCTGAAGCCGGGCCGCACCGCGAGCCTGGTCTGGAAGCTGAGCGCGGTCCGCCCCGGGCGCTGGGCGCTGACCTACGCGATCGACGCCGGGCTCAGCGGCGAAGCCAGGGCCGAGACCGCGAACGGGGTCGAGCCGGGCGGCACCTTCCTGGCGCGGATCAGCTCGGCGCGCCAGAACCGCGAAGTGAACGGCGCCGGCGAAGTCGTGCCGGCCGGCGGCGCGGGCGCGGCGGCGAGCCGGCGCTAGGCGATCCAGAGGTCGCCGGGGCCGGTCTCCTCCTCGTCGTCATCGTCGTCGTCCTCGTCGTACTCGCACTCGTCGTCCTCATCGTCGTCGTACTCGTCGCCGTCGAAGTCCTCGTCCTCCTCCTCGTCCTCGCGCGCGAGGCGCTCGATTTCCCGCGCGACCCAGCGGTCGAGGTGGCGGGCGACGATCAGGATCGCCTGCAGGTTGGCGCTCATCGCGTCGCTGACCCCGGAGAAGAGCCTGGACAGCGGCTCCTCCTCCCCGTCCGGCACCGGGTACCTGGCGAGCACGCGCTCGATCTCCTCGACGAGGTCGGGCTCGTCGATCTGGTCGGCGGCGATCTGCTCGAGCGCCTCGCGATGTTCGGCGAGCTGCAGGGAGCAGCCGCGCGCGAACAGGCGCAGCAGGTTCTCGCCCTCGCCGAAGACCTGCATCTCCATCCAGGCCGGGTTGCGCTGTTCGGCTTCGACGAAGCCGGTCAGCAGCTCCTCGTCCTCGCCCGGCGCGACGACGAGGTGGGCGATGTGGAACCCCTGCATGCGGATGAACTGGGCCGTTTCGTTGAGCAGCGCCGGCGAGTCCTCGAACAGCGGGTCGTCGGGGCCACGCTCTTTTTCGTAGCGCTGGCGGACGGTCATGAACCTGTCCACGGAACCGAGAACCGACTCCTCGTGCGTCGGGATCTTCCCTTCCCTGTATTGACGCCAGCCTTCCCGGTCCATCGAATGGGTACGAATAAGTCTAGTGCTTATTTGCGGGGGAGTGGGTACGGTTACCGCAATGGGGCTGCGAGGCGTCACCGGGGCCGGCCTGGCCGTGCTTGCGCTCGCCTGGCTGCCCGCCTGCGGCGCCGCCAGCGAACCGGGCGGCGAGCGGACCGCGCGGCAGGGCGGCGGGCTGGCGTTGAAGCGGGTCGGGAGCTTCGACGAGCCGACCTACGTGACCGGCGCTCCCGGCTTCCCGCGGCTGCTCTTCGTCGTCGAGCAGCCGGGGCGGGTGATCGTCCTGCGCGGCGGGCGGCGGACGCGGCGGCCCTTCCTCGACATCCGGGGGCTGGTGCAGAGCAGCGCCGAGCGGGGGCTGCTCTCGATCGCCTTCCCGCCCGACTACCGGCGCACGCGGCGCTTCTACGCGTACTACACCGACGGCGCCGGGGCGATCCGGGTCGACGAGTTCAGGCGGCGCAGCGCGGTGCGCGCGGCGCGCGGCTCGCGGCGGCCGGTGCTGCGCATCCCCCACCCCGACAACGCCAACCACAACGGCGGCCAGCTGCAGTTCCTCGGCGACCTGCTCTACCTGGGGACGGGGGACGGCGGCTCGGGCGGCGACCCGCCCAACAACGCCCAGAACCGGGAGAGCCTGCTCGGCAAGCTGCTGCGCATCGACCCGCGGCGGCGCGGCGGCCGGCCCTACACGGTCCCGGCCGACAACCCCTTCGTCGGCCGGCCGGGGCGCGACGAGATCTACAGCCTCGGCCTGCGCAACCCCTTCCGCTTCTCGTTCGACACGACCAGCGCCGCCCAGCCGCGGATCGCGATCGGCGACGTCGGACAGAACCGCTTCGAGGAGCTCGACTACACGACGGTGGCCGACGCCCGCGGCGCCAACTTCGGCTGGGACGCCTTCGAGGGCCGCTCCCGCTACGAAGACGAGAACAGCGGCACCCCCGACCCCGGCGGCACGGTCAAGCCGATCCTCGCCTACGGCCGCGGCCGCGACGGCGGCAGCTGCTCGATCATCGGCGGCTACGTCGTCGGCCCCGGCGGCCCCCGCCCCCTGCGCGGCCGCTACCTCTACACCGACCTCTGCACCGGCCAGCTGCGGGCGCTGGTCCCCGGCCTGCGCCGCGCCCGCCGCGACCGCCGCCTCGGCCTCCACGTCGACTCGCCGGACTCCTTCGGGGTCGACGAGCGGGGGCGGGTGTACGTGGTCTCGCACGAGGGGCCGGTCTTTCGACTGGTCGGCAGCTAACGTTTAGAGTTGGCTGACCAGCCAAAGGGGCGACAGGAGGAGCATCCATATGGAGAGCGGCACGGCCGAGAGAAACCAGGCTACTAAGGACGGCAACAGCACGGCAACGGCGCGGCCTCGCATCGACGTCCACAATCCAGCCAGCGGCGAGCCGGTCGCCAGCCTCGACGTCGACTCGCCCGAGGCGGTCGCCGCGACCGTCGCCCGCGTCCGCGCCAACCAGGCCGAGTGGGAGGCGCTGGGGATCGAGGGGCGCTACCGCTGGCTGGCACAGACTGCGCGACTGGCTGCTCGACAACTCCGATCGGGTGCTGGAGACGATGATGCGCGAGACCGGCAAGGTCCGTCCCGACGCCGCCAACGAGCCCGCCTATCTCGCCGACCTGATCAACTTCTACGGCAAGAACGCCGCCCGCTTCATCGGCGAGGAGGCGGTCCGCCCGCACGGGGCGCTGCGGGCGACCAAGAAGCTGCGGGTCCAGTACCGCCCCCACCCCGTGGTCGGCATCATCAGCCCCTGGAACTTCCCCCTGATCCTCGCCCTCGGCGACGCGATCCCGGCGCTGCAGGCGGGCGCCGCGGTCGTGGTCAAGCCCTCGGAGTTCACGCCGCTGGGGCTCGACGAGGTGGTCCAGGCCTGGAAGGACGAGATCGGCGGCCCCGGCGTGCTCGACTGCGTACACGGCACCGGCGAGACCGGCGGCGCCCTGGTCGACGCGGTCGACTTCGTCCAGTTCACCGGCTCGGACCGCACCGGGCGCAAGGTGATGGCCCGCGCCGCCGAGACCCTGACCCCGGTCAGCCTCGAGCTCGGCGGCAAGGACCCGATGATCGTCCTCGCCGACGCCGACCTCGACCGCGCCGCCAACGCCGCGGCCTGGGGCGGGATGATGAACGCGGGCCAGATCTGCATGTCGGTCGAGCGGATCTACGTCGAGGAGCCCGCCTACGAGGAGTTCGTCGCCAAGCTCACCGCCGAGGTCGGCAGGTTGCGCCAGGGGCCGGACGAGAAGGGCCACAGCGTCGAGGTCGGGGCGATGACCTCGCCCAACCAGATCGCGATCGTCGAGGACCACGTCGAGGACGCCCTGGCCAGCGGCGCCCGGGCGCTGGCCGGCGGAAAGCGGGTCGCCGGCGCCGGCGACTACTTCGAGCCGACGGTGCTGGTCGACGTCGACCACTCGATGAAGGTGATGCGCGAGGAGACATTCGGCCCGGTGGTCGGAGTGATGAAGGTGCGCGACGCCGAGGAGGGGCTGCGCCTGGCCAACGACAGCCGCTACGGCCTCTCCGGCTCGGTCTTCGGCGAGAAGGCGCGGGCCGAGGCGGTGGCGCGCCGGGTCGAGTGCGGCGCGGTCAACGTCAACGACGTGCTGGTCAACTACCTCGCCACCGACGTGCCGATGGGTGGCTGGAAGGAGTCGGGGATCGGCTACCGCCACGGCGAGCCGGGGATCAAGAAGTACTGCCGCACCGGCTCGGTGGTGATCACCCGTTTCGGCGGCAAGCGCGAGCCCAGCTGGTACCCCTACACCAGGGCTCGCCGCGGCCTGGTTGACCGCGTGGTCAGGGCCTTCGGCGCCCGCGACTGGCGCCGCCGCCTCGGCCTGCGCCGCTGAGCGCCGACCGCTCGGTAGCCTCTTTCCAGTGGCAGAGCGAGACTTCATAGCAGCGACCCGCGAGCGCGTCGTCGTCTTCGACGGCGGCATGGGCGCGACCCTGGAGCAGTTCGAGCTGGCCGAGGAGGACTACGGCGGGCTGCAGGGCAAGTGCCACGAGGCGTTGGTGCTGAACCGGCCCGACGTGATCGAGGGCGTCCACGCCTCGATGCTCGAGGCCGGCGCCGAGGTGGTCGAGACCGACAGCTTCCAGGGCTCGCGGCTGAAGCTCGAAGAGTGGGGCCTCGGCGAGCAGACGCTGGAGATCAATACGAAGGCGGCGCAAATCGCTCGCCGGGCCGCCGGCGAGGAGCGCTTCGTCGCCGGCTCGATCGGTCCGACCGGCTTCCTGCCCGCCTCGACCGACCCGGCTCTGGGCGACATCTCCTTCGGCCGCCTGGTCGAGGTCTTCGCCGAGCAGGCGCGGGGGCTGGTCGAGGGCGGCGCCGACCTGATCATCGTCGAGACCGCGCAGGACATCCTCGAGGTCAAGGCGGCCGTGTTCGGCGCCCGCGAGGCCTTCGCCGCCGCAGGCCGGCGGCTGCCGATCGTGACCAGCGTCTCGCTCCTCCCCCAGGGCGGCAAGATGCTGCTCGGCACCGACATCCAGGCGGTACTGACGACGCTGGCCGCGCTCGAGGTCGACGTGATCGGCCTCAACTGCTCGACCGGGCCCGAGGACATGCGCGACGCGATTCGGTTCCTCGGCGAGAACAGCCCGCTGCCGGTCCACTGCATCCCCAATGCCGGCCTGCCGCTGCAGGGGCCCGACGGCGAGACGATCTTCCCCGAAGAGCCAGAGCCGCTGGCGGCGACCCTGGGCGAGTTCGTCGAGCGCTACGGCGTCGGCATCGTCGGCGGCTGCTGCGGCACGACCCCGGACCACATCGCCGCGATCCGCGAGCGGGTCGCGGGCCGGCAGCCAGGCGAGCGCCCCGCGCCCGGCCCGGTCGAGGTCTCCTCGATGATGACCTCCACCCCGCTGGTCCAGGAGCCGCGGCCGACCCTGGTCGGCGAGCGGGTCAACTCGCAGGGCTCGCGCAGAGCGAAGGAGCTGCTGCTCGCCGACGACTACGACGGCCTGGTCCAGGTCGCCGAAGACCAGGTCGAGGGCGGCGCCCACCTGCTCGACGTCTGCGTGGCGCTGACCGAGCGCCAGGACGAGGACGAGCAGATGGCGGCCGTGGTCAAGCGCGTCTCGCTGACCCAGCCGGCGCCGATCCAGGTCGACTCGACCGAGCCGGAGGTGATCCGCGCTGCGCTGGAGCAGATCCCCGGGCGGGCGATCGTCAACTCGATCAACCTCGAGGCCGGCCGCGAGAAGGCCGACGTCGTCGTGCCGCTGGCCCGGGCGCACGGGGCGGCGCTGATCGCGCTGACGATCGACGAGGTGGGGATGGCGAAGACAGCAGAGCGCAAGGTCGAGATCGCCAAGCGGATCCGCGACCTCGCCTGTGAGGAGCACGGCCTCGACCCCGAGGCGCTGATCTTCGACGCGCTGACCTTCACCCTGACCACCGGCGATGACGAGTGGACGCCCTCGGCGGTGGAGACGATCGAGGGGATCCGCCGGATCAAGGCCGAGATCCCCGGGGTGAAGACCTCGCTGGGGGTTTCCAACGTCTCCTTCGGCGTCTCGCCGCCGGCGCGGGCGGTGCTCAACTCGGTCTTCCTCCACCACTGCGTCGAGGCCGGACTCGACCTGGCGATGGTCAACCCCAACCACATCACGCCGTACTCGGAGATCTCCGCCGAGGAGCGCGAGCTGACCGACGACCTCGTCTTCAACCGCCGCGAGGAAGCCCTGGAGCGCTTCATCGCCCACTTCGAGTCCAAGGGCGAGGAGGAGGCCGAGGAGGCCGGCGACCCGACCGCGGGCATGGAGCCCGAGGAGGCGCTGCACTGGCACATCCTGCGCCGCAAGAAGGACCGGGTCGAGGAGTGGATCGACCGCTCGGTGGAGAAGATCGGCGCGGTGCCGACCCTGAACGAGGTGCTGCTGCCGGCGATGAAGGAGGTCGGCGACAAGTTCGGCGCCGGCGAACTAATCCTGCCCTTCGTCCTGCAGTCGGCGGAAGTGATGAAGCGCGCCGTGGCGCAGCTGGAGAACTACCTCGACCGGATCGAGGGCCACACCAAGGGCAAGGTCGTGATCGCCACCGTGTTCGGCGACGTGCACGACATCGGCAAGTCGCTGGTCAACACGATCCTCACCAACAACGGCTACACCGTGATCGACCTCGGCAAGCAGGTCCCGGTGGAGACGATCATCGAGGCCGCGGTCGAGAACGAGGCCGACGCGATCGGCCTCTCCGCCCTGCTCGTCTCGACCTCCAAGCAAATGCCGATCTGCGTCCAGGAGCTGCACCGGCGCGAGCTCGGCTTCCCGGTGCTGATCGGAGGCGCCGCGATCAACCGCGACTTCGGCCGCCGCACGCTCTACCCGCAGGGCAGGGAGTCCGACGAGGTCTACGAGCCCGGCGTCTTCTACTGCAAGGACGCCTTCCAGGGCCTCGACACGATGGACGCCCTGGTCGACGCGGAGGCGCGGACGGCGCTGGTCGAGCGGATCCAGGGCGAGGCCCAGCAGCTGCGCGAGAAGCCGGTCGCGGTCGACGACTCGCCGCCGACCAGCGACGCCAGCGTGCGCTCCGCCGCCCGCACCGACGTGCCAATCCCCGAGCCGCCCTTCTGGGGGGCGCAGGACGTCGAGATCGACCTCGACGACGTCTTCCCCCACCTCGACCGCCACGTGCTGTTCAAGCTGCACTGGGGCGGGCGCGGGGTCAAGGGCGAGGCCTGGGAGGCGCTGGTCGACGGCGCCGAGGGCGAGGAGGGCTTCGCGCCGCGCCTGGAACGGATGTGGCGCGAGCAGGACTACCTGCACCCGCGGGCGCGCCTCGGCTACTTCCCCTGCAACGCCGAGGGCAACGAGCTGGTCGTCTTCGACCCCGAGGACCCCGAGCGCGAGCTCGAGCGCCTCGTCTTCCCGCGCCAGCCGGGTCACGACCGCATCTGCCTCAGCGACTTCTTCCGCCCGCTCGACTCGGGCGAGCGCGACGTCGTCGCCCTGCAGGGAGTGACCGTCGGCCCCGAGGTCACCGAGCTGATCGAGCGCCTCGAGCGCGAAGGAGAGTTCGCCGAACAGCTCTACGTCCACGGCCTCGGCGTGCAGGCGGCCGAGGGACTGGCCGAGTGGCTGCACTCCGAGGTGCGCCGCCAGCTCGCCATCCCTCTCGACCAGGGCCGCCGCTACTCCTGGGGCTACCCCGCCTGCCCCGACCAGTCCGAGCACGAGAAGGTCTGGCGTCTCCTCGACCTCGAGCGAATCGGCATGACCCTCTCCGACGGCTTCGCCGTGATGCCCGAGCAATCCACGGTGGCGATCGTCGCCCACCACCCGCAAGCGGTCTACTTCGGGATGAAATCCGGCTTTTTTTCGGAGCAACCCGCACCCGATGACCTCGTCGCAATCCCTGGACCGGATGGGGTCCGCTTCTAGCTGACGCCCTTCCTCATTAATAATATTTTGAATTATGCTAAGTTTTTCGCGTGCAATCGTTCTATCTAAGTACGCGCGCGTACGGCCCGGCCGCAATCGTCTTGGCAATCCTTGCATTGACGGTTGGCTGTGGAGGCAACGACAGCACCGCCGTTACCGACTCGGCGGCGGCGATCACCACCGGGCCTCTATCCAAAACGGAGTTCATCCAGCAAGCCGATGTGCTCTGCCAGAGAAGTAGGGAACGGGTCCAGCGACAGTTCCAGGCGCTTACGCAAGCTTCGCGACCGTCGCCTGAACAGAATGCGGAAAGCCTAGGTGCACAACTCGTCAATGCCGTTATCGCTCCGACCTACGGCCAGCTCGTTGACCAGATCGGCGCCCTTGGGGTGCCCTCTGGCGACGACCAGGAAGTCGCCGCGTTCCTCAACGAGATACAGCGGACCGTGCGTACTGTGGAAGAAGAACCAAAACAGATAGAAAAAGGCAACCCGTTCACGGTCGCGGCCCAGCTGGCTCAAAAATATGGCCTGAGCGGTTGCGCCGCAAGCTTGGCATAGCTTCCCTGAACCGCCCCGGCTTCGATGGAGACCAAATCCCCTGAGAGGATGAGGTCATGTCACGAAATCGGAGGTACCCGCCGGAGGTCAGAGAGAGGGCGAGCATTGTAGGCGCCGCCTGAATACTGGTCCACCTGCGCCGGTCCACCTGGCGCAGGGCCGGAGTCATCCGGCCGGGCCCAGACCCTGGCTCGATCTGGCGATCGAGACGGGAGGAAGGCAGTTGCTGAGCGTGGAGCAGTGGGCCGAGATCAGACGGATGGCAAATGTCGAAGGGCTCTTGGAAGCCGGAGCAGCCCGGTGAGCGGCAAGGCAGAGGCCTCCTACCAGCGCGTCCGCAGCCATCTCGGCGCTCTCGGGATGGATGCCGTCGCGGAGTGCCTGGCCGGCGAGCTGGAGGCCGCACAGAAGTCCAAGCCCTCCTACGCGGACTTCCTCGACAAGCTGCTCGGCGTGCAGGTCGCCGCGGTGGAGGCGAGGAGCCACGAGCGCAGGCTGCGGCTCGCCGGCTTTCCCTCCCACAAGCGACTGGAGGAGTTCGACTTCTCCGCCCAGCCCAACCTCGATCGCCGGGTGATCGAGGAACTGGCGACGCTGCGCTTCGTGCAGGAGCGCTCCAACGTCGTCCTGATCGGCCAACCGGGGGTAGGCAAGACGATGCTGGCGATCGCGCTGGGCCTCGAGGCGATCGACGCCGGCCACCGCGTCTACTACACGACCGCCGCGGAGCTGGTGGCGAGAACCTCCAAGGCGGCGGCCGAGGGTCGTTGGGCGGCGACGATGCGCTTCTGGGCGGGCCCGGCCGTACTCGTGGTCGATGAGCTCGGCTACCTCCCTATGCCGGGCGAGGCCGCTTCCCACCTCTTCCAGGTGATCAGCCGCCGCTACGAGAAGGGCGCCACCATCCTCACCACCAACCGCGGGATCGCCAGTTGGGGCGAGATCTTCGAGGACACGACGGTCGCGGCCGCCGTTCTCGACCGCCTACTTCATAGTGGAAGGCCCCCGTTTCCCGTCCACCCTCAGTGAGAGTCACGGGTTCGTATTCGCCTCCTCGCCAGCGCCCTGCTGATCGAGCAGAACGACTGTGTCTCAGGATGGGGGTGTCGTCCGCATGGGCGAAGAGGCTCTCCCGCATCCGGTGGTCTGACTCGCAGAAACGAATGCCCGGGATTCATCCGGCCCCAGCTGGGGCCGGATGAATCGACAAGTGGCCTTCACTCGACTCGTCGACCGCCGGGCGCGGGCGGGCCGGCGACCGTGACTTCATAGGAGTGTTGCGCCAAATGCATCGACACAGTCTCGTCCGCGCGCCGGCCCGGCCTCGACCATAACCACCGAGAAGGAGGCCAACTCGATGACGATGATCCTCGGCGTCGACGTCCACAAGCACACCCACACCGCAGCATTGCTCGACCCACCGAGCGGGGAGATCTCGACCCTCACGTTCGCCAACAGCGCCGACGGGATCGCCCGGCTGCGCGACTGGCTCGCCCAGCGTGGCGGGTCAAAGGCGGTGGTCGGCATCGAGAACGCCGCGGGCTACGGTCGCCTTCTGGCTGCGGCTCTGATCGCCGCCGGCCACGAGGTCCTGACGGTTCCCTCCTGGCGCACCCACCGCGACCGTGATCTCGTCGGACCGGGAAAGAGCGACGCTGGCGACGCCACGGCGGTCGCCGAGATGGTGCTGCGCAAGCGCTCGGAGCTGGGCCCCGCGGCCGAGCCCGAGGTGGTGCGGGCGATGGCGCTGCTCGAGTCCCTGCGTCGCCAGTCGGTCGCCCAGCGCACCCAGGCGATCCAACGGCTGCGGGCAATCTGGACGCAGGTAGACCCGGGGGCAGAGCGGGAGGTCGCCCACCTGCACCGTCAACGCCCGCTGCGCAGGTTGCGCCGGATCAGCTTCGGCGATGGTCTCGCCGACCGGGCGGCTGCCCGCTGCGTCCGTGAGCTCGCCCGGGAGATCGCCGCCCTGAACGATCGGATCGGCGAGCTCGAGGCGGAGATGGCCGAGCTATTGGCCGAACACGGCGACCCGCTTGCCGACCTGCAGGGTGCCGGCCCTCAGGTCGCCGCTGCGGTGGTCGCCCATGCCGGTGACGTGCGGCGCTTCCGCAGTCAGGCCGCCTTCGCCCGCTTCTGCGGCGTCGCCCCGATCCCGTGCGGCTCGGGGCAAAGCGACGGCAGGCATCGACTCCACCGCGGCGGCAACCGTCAGCTGAACGCGGCTCTGCACCGCATCGCGATCGTCCAGGCCCGCGTCTCACCCGAGGCCCAGGCCTTTCTCGCCCGCAAGCGCGACGAGGGCAAGACCGCACGCGAGGCACGGCGGGCGCTCAAGCGCCACCTCGCCAACGTCGTCTTCAGACGGCTCCTCGCCTGGGCTCCGGACGCGCTCGCACCAGCCGCGACTTGACATAGGAGAGTCGAGTGGCTGGTCAGCCGCCGCTACCTCTCCGAGGAGTCGCTCGCCCTGGTCCTCAAGGACCAGGGCGACGAAGCCCCGACGGACAAAGAGCGAGAGGAGGTGCCCCAGCTACCCCTGATCCACCGATAAGCACCTGAGGAAACCATCCGGGAGCGTCCTCTTGGCTCTTGAGAATGCGGTTTGCGAAGACCCATTCCCCAAGCCAGGAGGACACCCGGAAGGTGAAGACACAAACGACGCGCCAAACCGTAGAAGTCAGGGCGGACGGCGAGGGCCTGGTCTCCCACGCCGGCGCCTTTCTCCTTGTAGAGCTGGCCGATCGGCTGAGGCTGACGGCGGCGCTCTCGGAGGCGATGGCGCCGAGCAGGGAGCGCCGAAGCGCCCACGATCCCGGCGTTGTCCTGCGCGACCTCGCCGTCGCGATCGCCGACGGCGGCGATCATGTCTCCGACCTCGGGGTGCTGCGCGGCCAGGAGGCGCTGTTCGGGGCGGTGGCCTCCGAGACGACTGCCCACCGGGTGCTGAAGTCGGTTGACCCCGAGCTGCTCGAGGCGCTGCGCACCGCCCGCGCCAAGGCACTGGCCAGGGCATGGGATGTCGGAGCCCGGCCCGAGGAGCTGATCCTCGACATCGACGCCTCGCTGCTGATCGCCCACTCCGAGAAGGAAGGCGCCGCCGGCAACTACAAGGGCGGCTTCGGCTTCCACCCGCTGCTCTGCTACCTGGCCGAGACAGGCGAGCCGCTTGCCGCCCTCCTGCGGCCCGGCAACGCCGCCGCCCACACCGCGGCCGATCACTTCGAGGTGCTGGCGCTGGCGCTCGAGCAACTGCCCGAAGCCGACCTGGATCGCGAGATCCTCGCCCGCGCCGACATCGGCGGGCGCACCCACGCCTTCACGCAGGACTGCCGCGACGCGGGCATCCGCTTCTCGGTCGGCTACGAGGTCGATGCCCGGGTCCGAGAGGCGATCACGGAGCTGCCTGAATCGGCCTGGGAGAGCGCAATCGACGGTGACGGCTCTGGGCGCGAGGGCGCCCAGGTCACAGAGCTGACCAAGCGCGTCGACCTCTCCACCTGGCCCGAGGGCACGCGGCTGATCGTCCGCCGCGAGCGGCCCCACCCTGGCGCTCAGCTGTCGGTCCTCGACTGCGAGACCGGCTACCGCCACACCGCCTTCATCACCGACCAGGCCGATGTCGACATCGCCGCCCTCGAGCTGCGCCACCGCCGCCGGGCCCGTGTGGAGGACGCGATCCGCGTCGGCAAGGAGACCGGGATGCGCAAGATGCCCTTTGCCGCCTTCGCCCACAACGAGGCCTGGTTGGAGGTCTCGCTGCTGGCGCAGGCGCTGTTGAGGTGGGCGGCGCTGCTCTGCCTGGATGGAGAGCTGGCGCTCGCCGAGCCCAAGCGGGTACGCCAGCGCCTGCTGCACGTCGCCGCTCGCCTGGTGCGCTCGGGCCGGCGGGTAGCGCTGCGGCTGCCGCGCAGCTGGCCGTGGGCCGAGGCGCTGGTGGCGGCGTTCGCGCGGCTGCGGGCGCTGCCGGTCGCGAGCCCGTAGCCACAGGCTCGCCGCCCACCTCAACACCCCCTTTGCCGCACCTGCCGATCCCGGCCTGCCCGAGAACGGCGCCCGGCCCTTCGATTCGCCGGCGACGGCCTCGAAAGGAGCGCCGGGGTGGCTCCGCGGAACCGCTTCGGCGCCGTTACCTACCTCAAGTCGCCTCGCTTCACCACGCGGGGTGAAAACGGCGGATCGAGGCTACAAGCCGCATGAAAGAGCCGACGAGGAGTCACACCACAACTCGCGATTTGACTTCGAGCCGTCCGTTTCGATTCACCTCCAAGGTGAAGCCTCCTGAGTTGGGAATGGGTGTCGAAAACCATATTTTCCCCGCTCAGGAGGCGGAAAAGCGCCGCTCAGGCTTGCTCAAGCGCTGGCGCTTGGCGCAGGATCTGGGCTAGCGTCTACGGTGTGCTGCACGTCTGGCCTTCTTTGTCCTCTTGCCACAGGAGGCGCGCACCTTTGGGCGGAGGGTGATATTTCGACCGTTGTGTGCCTCAAGGTGGACCCTAGCGCGACGGACCTTGCCTTTGCAGAGGTTCGTGGAGTTGACGAAGAGTCCCTTTTTCCCGCCCTGCATGTTGACCACGACCTTCGTGATTGGCGCGTCTGGGGTTTTCTGGGCAATCACGCGCAGGTTGCCGTTGACCGAGTCGACGCGAGTCGGGACTTCAAGCTGGATGGGCAGGCCGGGTGGACCATGCAAGGCCAGCACCGGGTCAGGCAGATTGTGGTTGGAGGAGCGTAGGAAGACTGGGCCTTCGAGCGGGTCGTCGAGCAGCGGTGTGAAAACCCTAACGTGGCCGTAGATCGAAGCCTTTGGGCATCGTGAGCCAAAGCCAGCGCCAGCGGCGAACTGCACACGGGTGCAAATCGTACGGAAGTGGCCCTGTTCGATAAACTCAGAGGAGGGAAAGCGAAGAGCGAGATGGGAGAGGTTGGCGCTCCCCGCTCGGGGGCGATAGGCGAAGCGCAACGCCGGGAAAGCGCCGCGACGCGTCCCGCCACGCATCTTCAAGCCAAGGCGCGGCCTGAAGGACAACGACGCGCAATTGACGGCTGCGAAAGGCGACGTCGGGCGCGCGACAGCGCCGCTCACTCCCGAGACAAGCGCCTCGACCCGCTTTGGGGCGCAGCCGGTGGGGTTCAGCGTGAAGCCGTCGCGGTCAATCGCTACGTGAATCACCCTGTAGGGGATCGGAATCCCTTCGATTACCTGGGGCAGGGGATCGCTCTCGACCGATGCCTGGGCGGTGCGCGGGTCCACATCGACAGCGCTGCGCACGATTTCATCGCCAAAGTCAAAGGGACCGGCCTGCCTGGGGACGACGGCGACGATGCTTAGCGGTCTCCCCCGGTATGGGCCGCCCAGATAGATCGCGGTCGAGCGCTTGCCGGCCTGGGGCACCCACAGCGGCGCCGGTCCTGCGCCGATGGCGGCGATCACGTGGCCAATCTTCGAGGCCATGGGGCAGGCTCCGGTTGCGGCGTCTATCGCTTCACAGCGAGGGATGCCCTTGAAGGTGGCCGCAAGGCCCGGCGGCAGAGAGATCCTCAAGGACATCGGGTTCTGTTCTCCGTCCCCTCGCTTTAGGGTGAGGAAGAAGGGGCTGTGCTGTGCCGCCGATGGGTCGGCAGTGCCTGCAGAGAGCTCGGGGACGAAGCCCCCTGTGTCGCAGCCTTCGGAAATCTCCATCGGCGTAGTACTCCGGACCGAGGGCCCGCCCGACCATGGGACAAATTCGTAATCAGTCAGGTATGTGCCACAAGCAGAGGGGGTTATCAGTGGGGCACGGTCGCCGGACTTGAAGGCGATCATCGCCTCGCGCACCGGAAATTGGGGGATGTCCGAGGTGACCGAGGTGATCTGGCCCGTCTGCTTGTCGACATCCAACTCGCCCTCTAGCTTCACGTGAGCGCCAAGGTCGTCGGCAACGATCCATATGCGGAAGGGGTTGCTGGGCTCGGGCTCACGGAGGTAGATTGAGCCTTTGAGCTTTCGTTCGAGTCCCGAAACGTCGAATTCTGTGTCCGCCAGCTTGGCGGCATCGGGGCACTTGGAGGCCTTGCGCGTGCCAAACCTGACCTGCTCGGAACTGCAGATGCCGAGACCGTCCCCCGCCGAGGGATTGAAGGCGAGGCCCTGCGGCAGCTGGACCCTGATACCGCGAATCTGTGAGGGTTCGAGCACGTCGGCGCCATCAGCTGCCGGCAGGCGGATCGTCACATTCGCGCCAGTCGGTGAGGCAGCCACTCCGCTGGTCGGCGTGACGGTGAGATCGGGCCCAAACGGTAGCTTGTCGCAACCGGAGATCGCCGGAAAGGAGGCGGACTCGGTATCGAAGATATCGGGAGCACTCCAACTCGAAGCGGCCACGCTCATTTCGAGCGGTGCCCCACAGCGGGTTGGATTGGTCATGAAAGGCAGCTGGCGCGAGCCCGGCGGGAAAGATGAGCATTCGAGGCGGCCAGAGAACGCTTCTGCCGGACTGCAGCGTTCAGTGTCGTGGGTGGGGTCGGCTGGAACCCCCCAGGTAGTCGTATTGACTTTGACCAGCCGCGCTGCCACCGGCGCGTCGCTGATCTCGGCCACAAGCCCGTAATCACTCTCAGAGCGCACCCTCAGGTCGATGAAGACCGGGTAGACGCCAGCAATCGTTCCGAGTCGAGCGACCACGTCGCCCCCAGGCGGCTGCATCATGTATACGGGCTCGGCCAGTGCCACATGAAGCGTGTAGGCGTAGATGATGCTGCGACCAACCTGCGAGCCGTTGGGACAGCCGTCGTCGAATTCGATCGAAGCGATCAGTTCCTGAACAGTGCACTGTTGCGGCACCCCAAGCGCATTGGGATCTCCGATGAGGCCGGGTGGCAACTCGAAGCGGATGGTGCGTGGCGTCGCGTAACCATCCTTGAGGCCGAACTCGTTCGCATTGCTTTGTGGATCTTGCTTCATCTCAAAACTGAAGCTGAGATCCGGATGCGCGCCGGCCTGAGTGGTCGAAAGCGAAGCGCCGACCGATTCGATGCCAAAGCAGGCGGTACGCGGTTCGAGCTCGCATTCCTTTTCGACGGCGAAGGTGATCGCCGGAATCGAAAGGGCGAATATGGCCAAGGCTACTGAGCTAAGCAAGGTGGCGCGCAGCCTCATCGGGAGCCCCTCCGATCGGCGCTCGCTCGCTTGCGCTGGCGCGCCCGGCAGCGCTGGACGCGCTTGGCGAGACGCCTAGAGCGTTTCGCTTGTCGCGCGGCGCGACGGCGGATGGCGGCCTTGGCGCTTCCGCTTCTGGCTCGACGGGCTCTGCGGCGCAAACGCTTAGCTCGCAAGCCGTAATGTCTGGCGGCACGGGCTTCTTTGCCGCAGCGACCGAAGCTGTTGGGGGAGTGAACGCCATCGTCACCCGACACAGTGGAACTGGCCGACGCCGGCAATACCGGACGAGTCGAGCCCTGCCCCTGACAGGCATCGCCATGGCAGGGCGGGATCGCAACTTGATCAGGGATCCCGCCTTCGACGCGAGCGTCATAGATGGAGGGGCTGCCTGGGATGTCGCCGCCGACCAATTTCTCCTGGGTTGTGAAAAATACATCGTTTCCATCTGGGGTCATGCTGTAAAGAGAGCTGTCCCGCTCGCCTTGCCCGGAGGAGATCAGCGCCAAGCACCCCTTGAGCCGCAAGCAGCCGCCGGTCCCTTGTGCCTGCCACTCATAGATGTCCACAACCTGGTTGGCATCCTCTGGTAGAAGGGCGTCCTCGCTTTGAAAGAAGACTCGCCTGCCGTCCTCGGAGACGTTGGCGACTAGGTTCCGTTGCATGCCGGCGGTCATCTCCTGCAAGACGCCAATGCCAACCGGCCGGGCGCCAGAGGGGTTGCAGGACACGCAGATGAGCCGCTCATCGGGCGCAGCAGTATCGTCATACCGATAGATCTCCGCGCAAGGCTCATCGGCCACCTCAGGGTCCCCACAGGCTGCGGCGGTCGCCTCGGTGCTGTCATAGGCGGTCAGTCGAGCGTGTGACTGGAAAACGAGCGCCGACCCGCCGGCAGCGCTGCGGGTGGGAGAGATTGCGCGCCCCGCGCCGCCAACGGCATCGGTCCAGCGAACTAGGTTGGTCGTGCCGCCAAAACCGGATTGGGCAACGTCTTGCGGATCGAGCACGGCTACGAAGCGGATAGCGCCAGTCGCTCCATCCCAAACGTAGAGGTTGTCTTCGCCGGCTACCCCATCGAACGCATCGTCGGCCACGTCGGTTGAAGTGAAGTAGACATGCGATCCGTCGCTTGCAATGTTGACGAAACGGGAATTGGCGGCAATCTCCGTCGCGGCAAGCTTGTTCGTGTCATACATCCAGAGTCCAGCGGCAACCGGAGTCGGGCCGCCGACGGCAGCATCGACGAAGAAAACGTGCTCACCATCGGCCGAGATTCCGGCGAACGTGTTCGGCGCTCCGGCGGCCTTTACCGTCTCGCCTCCGCGACGCAGGTAGAGCGCCCCTCCCGCCTTGAAGGCAATCGCGGTCCCATCTTCGGTAGCGCCGAGGTAGGTGGCGCTTTCGCCGGGATCGAGTTGCTCCTCCCCCGGCTTGAGAGAAACGACCTTCGCGATCGAGCTCCCCGCCTCGCGGTCGTAGATCGCACTTGTATTTGCAGCCGTCGACGGCGTCGCAGACTCGAGGTGCGCCTTGGAGCTGAATATGACATGAGCTCCCGCGGGACTGACGTAGTGGCTGAAGGCATCAGGATCCTGACCCAGGCTGCCCTGTCCAAGCCGCTCGAATCCAGCGGGGGTGCGCAGGTGCGTGCCGGGGTCAAGTGTTCCTTCCAGCGCCGGAATTCTCCAGATCGAGTATTGCTGGTCGGAGGACACGCCCTCTTGAACCACCGGCTGATCGAAGTTCGTGGCGGAATCGCGGTAGGTGGGGCTGAAGAGCTCGCTTCGCCAGCCGCCCGCGGGGTGCGGTCCATCGCCGCGCTCGGCACGATAGCCATCCACAGCTCCATTGCCATCGAAGCCAGGCAAGGTACCTTCGGTGAAGAAGCTGAGAGCCCTCCCCTCCCGTGCGCCCGATGGCGCAACAAGCCAGTTGTCGAATTGATGCGTGATCGCATACATCGCCAGCGGCGTCTTCCCACGCGTGTCGGCCGGGCTTACCAGCTCATAGGCCCGGCAATCCGGCAGGTTGGCGGAGAGGCCGATGCGGAACTCATCGTTAGGACAGGTTTGGATGCCGCGCCGACTGAACGTCGTCAACATCTCGTCAGAACCGCTGGCCGCCATGGCTTCGTTCTCGGCAACGATGCGGAAGTGGTACGTCTCGCCTTCCACCAAGCCAAAGACGGGGATCTCTATCTCAGTGGTCCCCGCCGTCGCCGGCAGCGCCACCTTTGGCGTCGCCCGCCCGTAAGCTTCTGTCTCGCCGTACTCGAACTGGTATTCGGTTGGCAATCCCGCCGGATCCAGGGTAGCCCGGAGAGTCGCTTCGAGGTAGGAGACCGGCAGCGCGCCCTTCGTGGCGAGGACGGGCGGCCCGAAGAGACCAGCCCCAGACTCCGACGGGCTGGGTCCGAATTCGTTCTCGGCGACGAGACGAAAGCGATAACGCCCGTCCGCCAAGAGCCCACCGATCTGGGCGTGCACGGCCACCGCACCGTCGGTCGAGCCGATTTCCTCGGGCATCTCCGCGCAGGGAGCAACTTTCGCGCCCTGGAAGCCATAGCCTTCGACTTCCGGATCTCCGTGGCCTTCCCCTTCGGCTGTTTCGAGGTTGCTCCGGTACTCAGCTTCGCTCAGGTACTCAAAGCGACAGCCTTCGACCGGGAACTCGTTCGGATCGACCGTTCCGTTGAGCGTGGCGCTGCCACCGCCGACACCGGTGGCTCGCCCCGTCAGCGCATTGGGCGGCTCTCCGTAGGAGAGCGGGTCAAAGGCGGTCAGATCGAACGGATGCGCTTCGTTGTCCGGGTCGTCAAAGGCCACATAGGCCTTGCCATTGCTCGGATCGAACGTTTCACAGGCAGCGCCTTCCAGCTCGGGCTCTCGCAAGGCGCAGGAGTTATCGACCGCGATTCTGTTGAACGGCACAAATCCGTCAGTCGTGAAGGAGCCGAACTGGGCTACAAACCCACCCGAGGGCTCATACTCCTCCGCCACCCCTCGAGTGGCGGAGAAAACGATCACGTGGCAGTTTGCCTGATTCACTGCGATTCGGCTGTGGGGGGGGAACTCGCCCCGCAGACTCCCCTTGCCGGTGATCTTGTGGAGGATCTTAGTGCCGGCGGAGTTCGCCATGTAGGCGACAGTGCCGTTTTCGGCGACGAAGTAAACGGTGTTCATGGCCGCGCATACGTCGATATCCTGTCGACCTTTGGGTAGCCCGGACCCCCATTCTCTGTCGAGAATATTCGAGCCATTTTTCGCCGAGTCCAACTTCATCGTTCCGACACCGTTCGTCTGCGTGACATAGAGACCATCGGTTGCTGGGTCGACGGCAAGCGAATGCAGACCTGTGTTGACCGTGAAGTCGGAGGCATGCAGGACGACGCCGTGTGGCGTGTAGGCCGTATCTGGGCCTGGCGGGCATTGTTTTGGGCTGGGGCTGAAGTACCTGACAGTTTCTTCATGGATTCCGAGACCGGCGTTTCTGTCGAGCACATAGATGTTGCATTCCGAGTCCACGGCGAGATCCACCGGTTCACCCGTATCTTCGATCGTCAGCATTCGCGTCGTGGACCCAGGCGGATATACGCCGATTTTCGTGGTTGTCGCCACGTAGCGGTTGCCGTGCTCATCGACGGCCACGCTGGCGGCCTTGTCGAGGGTGAGCGAGTCACCCTCCCGAAGATCTCTTCGCCTCGGCGGCGCCAACGGCCCGAAGGTAAGCAGCGCGCTCCCCGCACCAGCGCCGGCGGTGACATACACTCTTCCCGGCCCGGCGCCCTGCGCTTCGGTCGTGATCTCGGTAGGAGGGTTGAAGTTACTAACGAGTTCGGCGCCGTCAACCTCCAGTTGGCTGACATTTCGACCGCCGAGGGACGCGACGAATGCGATCGAGTATTCGCCAGTGACAGCAGACTTGCTTCCGCTCACCGTGATGTTTCCGGCGCCAACGGTGCTTAGCTCTTCGAGGTGCTCTTGGAGGCTGTCCACCACACCGCCCGGCTCGGCGGCCGGCGTGTCACAGGGGATCGGAGCGGTCGTCTCGGTCTGCCCGTCGCTTTCGAAACTGAGCGTGAACGTCCCTCCCGTGCAGCGTGTTCTGAGATGCTGGACCTCGTCGCGCTCGGCCACAGCGGCGATGCCAGTTGGCTCCGCGTCATCGAAAGCGAACGGTGGATCAGGCGAGGGAATCTGAGTGATGAACGCGCCGCTGAGCTCGAACTCGTCCAGGACTTGGTTGGCATGGTCATAAAGGAAAATGTGACCGTTGGTCTGGTCGGCAGCCAAGGAGGTACCGGCCGGACCGAAACCCAAGTCACCAGAGGGGGTCTTGTCGACCTTGAGAGCATCTTCATCGGAGCCGTCAACAGTGCGCCTTAGCGAAAGGGTTGCCGGGCCCTCGCCGCCGAAGATCCTGACCAGATCCTCCTCATTCTCGGCCACGCTGAGGTGCCGGTTTTCGTCAGAGGGCGACGTGTATATGGCGACCCCACTCGGATCGAGCAAGTCGAAGCCCTTTACTTCCTCTGCCACAACGATCGTTGGACCTTCCACGCCTTCGAGGCCCGCCGAGGAAGGTACAAGCTCGTCAACGTCGGTCCCGCCAAGGCCGCCAATGAAGGTGACCGAGTATTCCCCGACGGCCCCTTCGACGTCAACGCCCCCGGCGCCGATCGTGGGCAGAGCTTCGAGCGCATTCCCCACTTCGCTGGGCGTGGCGTTGTAGGGGATCGGGCTCGTGCCCTGGCCCTGGAAGGCAAGGGTGAAGGTTCCGGCCGTCGCCGCCGAGAGCTCGACCTTCTGCGTCTCGTCAGCCTCTTCGAGATCGACCTCCGGCGCGCCGTCGGACTGGTAGACACTCACCCCCCCGTTCCTGGCGACGTAGAGACGGTCATCGAGCGGGTCGACGGCGATGCCCTTGGCCGAGCCCGAGCTATCGATCATTTCGGGCGGTTCGTAGCTGGGGGCACCTGCGAAGGGGTATGCGCCAGGATGGTAGTTGAAAACCTCGCCGCTGTCGGAAACGTACAGGTTCCCTTCCGTGTCAACCGCGAGCCCGCATGGCTCGGTAAGCCCTTCGGTGAGCGAGCCGAGCGGTTCCCACGGATTTTCCGGGTCATCGCTGGGTCTGAAGATCTCGATCCTAGGCGGGGTCTCGCCAACGCTAGAGACATATAGATCACCCGCTGAGTCCGTCGCGACCGCACAGGCATGGTCGAAACCTGTGAGATTGAAATCGGGGAGAGGAAAGTGCGTCGGCGGCCCCGCCGCCGCTGTCGGCGAGACAGCGAGAGAGGCAGCCAATGCGGCAAACACGATGAGGGTTGAACATAGCCCCTGACCCGCGATCGGGACCCGTTCGCCCTGGCCTGGGCGGCGACGCCGTCCAGGCCAGGGCGAGGATGTGGACAGGTGGAGCACCTTCGACCTGCTCTATCTACGGTTCCGGCGCAGTGACCGCCCAGGTGCCCCACGCATAGGTAAAGGTCGCCGTCATGAACATCGCGGTGCCCGTCGGCCCTGCTCCCTTGGTGCCAAAGGTGCCCGCAGGGTCCTGGAACTGTTGGAACGTCGGAAATTCTGGGGCGAAAATTTCCAGACGCTCATAGACACAGAGGTGTCCGGTGGCCGCAAGCGGACTCGCAACGCTGCCTTCGCTGCCTTCCACCGTGCATCCGGCGGGCACTTCTTCGTTTTCCTGCTCTTCCAGCGTCACGTAGTGGACTTCGCCTTCTCCCAGGGAGGCAGCGAGTGGAATGGGGAAGGAGATCGGAAGCCACGCTTCGCCCTGCACGACGGAGGCGTAGGTGCCGGTCTCTGTCTCACCGGGGGGCAGGGTACCGCCAGCGACCCAGGGAGAACCTTCATCGCCTTTTAGGCCCTGCGCGCCCGTGGCGCCCGTATCGCCCGTATCGCCCTTGGCGCCCGTATCGCCCTTGGCGCCCGTGGCGCCGACGGCCCCCTGCGGGCCGGGCTTGGCGAACTTCCTGGAGAATTGCTTCGAATACCGCTTGGAGAACTTCTTTATCTCCTTCTTCTCCTTGCCCGAAATGCCGCCGCCCGCGATGGCGGTGCCGCTGATCGCAGCGACCAGCGCGATGACGGCGACGATGACTCCGGCGACCCCGAAGCGCTCCCGTGCGACTTGGTAGCGCTGACGTAGATGTCTAGACATTGGTTACTTCTCCTCCCCGCGGCCCTTTCGGCCGCCATGATCCATGATGGTTATTGGGATCGGCTCAGGTACCCGCGCTTCGTTTTCGGCGGCCCAGGCAACCCAAAAGTTCCCAGCGACCTCCATTAAGCCCCAGGCCTGCCCCCTCCTCGAACCCGTACGGAAATACGATTGATCTTGATCGACCGATCGGAACCCGGTGCCAGTGGCAGGGAAGTCGATGGCTTGATCCCTCCCACCCGTGCAACTTCCCCTTTCCAATGTCCCTGGCGCCAGTCCCCACCTGTCGCCAGGGACTATAAAGTACCAACTCGTTCCTGTCAAGCACCGCTCTGTATCTTAGTTCAGACGGGGACGGCCCTATTCGTTGAAGTATCGACACACTCGCTGCTCGGGCCGAAGATCTCAACCTAGAATGCTCAGACAGAATGTATGCGGCCACCCCATGAAACGGGGTGGCCGCGAACCGAAGGACGCCTTTCGACGCCTTACGACCTACTCAGGAAGAGATGTAGATCGGGTTGGGTAACACAACTTCGTATTCCGCGGTCCAGAAACCTGGAGCGCTGAAGCAGAAGAAGCTGCCGCCGAGGAATTCGAGTTCAACTTCGTTGGCACTGATGGTGGCTGGTTCGCCACCTTCCGCGACTGCACCTTCCGCGACGCCCCCGTATTTGCATGTGATGCCGGCGCACGTAGCATCGACTTCGAATCCGGAAGCGGTGCCTCCCGCTTTGTTCGCTCCGGTCTTTTCAGCTTCGATCAAGCCGGTTTCATCTAACACCGTTACGGTGCAGCTACCACATTCTAAGAAATCTAGCACCGAGATGTGGATGAGCAGCGGTAACGCTAACCCTAAGGCTTCGCCTAAAACTTCAGAATGTTCACATAAAATATTGACCGGTCCTTTGAGCACCGCGTGCGTTGATAAACCTTCAACGTGACCGGTGTACTGGTTTCCGCCAGCGCATGGATCTTCGTTCACCGTGCACAAGACCGTGCTTGTCGCGCTTGCCGACGAGGCACCGACAAACGCCATCGCGGCCACGGCGGCGAGCGCCGCGAGGCCGAACATCTTGATGAGTCTCACTTTCGGTTCTCCCTTCTCGGCGGTCTGAGCGCCGAGTGAGTTTCTTGGCTCGGTTTTCCGAGCAGGAGATGGATATCCGCGGGCGGACGGGACTGTCAAGGAATTCGAAAGATTGGCTCAAGTTGGCCTGAGCGGCCTTGCGAACGCCTTGCGATCTGCCTGCAAATCGCTGCATGCGGATCTGGCGCGTGCACGGATCCGCGCGTGGGCAAATCGGTCTACTCCTCGCCTCCGAGGGGCCGGCCCGGAGGCTCGGGGTCAGCTCTCGCGGCCCGGGGCGGCCGGGCCGGGCACGAAGAGCGTGTGGTGGAGGCTTTCGACCAGGTCGCGGGCCAGGGCCGGCTTCTCGCCCTCGTAGCGCAGGCGTTTGGCCCGGTCGCCGAGCAGGGCCTCGAGCCAGGCTTCGATCGAGCCGGCCACCCAGGTGGGCGGTTTGGTCTCGGTCCGGGCCGAGCAGCTGGCGACGGCGCCGTCGACGACCTCGACGTGGGTGCCGGGCAGGCCCTTCGCCAGCTGGCGGCTGACTTTGCCGGCGGCGACGGTGAGGAAGATCTCGAGCGAAGCCTGGCCGTGGACCGTCGCCAGCGGGGTCGCCAGGGTCAGGGCGGCGCTGAGCTCGGGTGCGGTGAGCGGCAGCGCCTTGCGGCCCCCGGAGCGCAGCTCGCAGCGCACCGCGGTAAGCAGCGGCCCGACCCCGCGCCGCGCCCACTCGGTCGCCACGAAAGCACCGGCCGTGAAGACCCCCTTGGGCACCCCTTTGACCAGGCCGGCGCGGCGCATCGCCACCAGCTTGCTCTCGAGCTCGGCGTCCTCGATCTCGGCTTCGAGCTCGGCGAGCGTGCGCGGCCGCCCGGCGACCGCCCAGAGCAGGGTCGATTCCCAGCCGGCGAGGAAGGCGTGGACGATCGACTCGGCGAGGGCGTCGCCCACCCGCACCGGCGTCTGCGGGCCTTGGGAGAGCCACTCGTCGATCGTGTCGGCGACGACCAGCAGCGCCCGCCCGCCCGGCGCGATCTGCATCGCACGGACTTCGTCGCTCTCGGGTGCGGTCATTTCCAGCACCCCTCGTTCTTTGATCAGCCGCAGGATCTTGCTCGAGATCGGCGAGGCGGCCATGGTCATCGCTTCGCCGCCCGCCCGTGGCGTCGCCGGCCTCCCCTCATACAGTTCGTGCAGTGCTTCGGACTTCACTCGCTACCGCCCATCAGGGAACGATGCATACCGCCTATCAGCTCTTCGACCAATCCTCGCCGCTCACCGCCAATCCGCAGGCGGCCCTGCTCGCCGCCGAGAATCGCCTCGACCCAGGCTTCGATGCTGCCCAGCGCCCAGGTCTGCGGCTCCTCCTCTAAGCGCGAAACGCAGGATGCAACCGTACCCTGTTCGACCTCGACGTGGACCCCGGTCAGCCTGCGGGCGGGCGGCTCGTCGCGGCCGGCGTCGCCGGGGTCGACGGCGAGCAGGCAGCTGCCGGAGCGGCGCGCCGGCACGGCGACCAGCGGCACCGCGAGCAGGAAGGCCGCCTCGACGTCGAGCCGGGTCAGCCGCTCGGTCCCGTCCGGCAGGTGCAGGCACTCGCAGCGGCCGGCGGCGACCAGCGGGCCGACCGCCTGCCGCGCCCACTCGGTGACGCCGTAGGGCTTGGAGCCGGCGACCGCCGCCTCGGGCCGCGGCTCGATCAGGCGCACCGCGCGCATCGCCGCCAGCCGGCGCTCGACCGCCGGGTAGCTGAGCTCGGCGATCAGGCCGCTGAGCTCGGTCAGCGAGAAGGGCCGGGCGGCGAGCGCCCGCAGCATGGTCGAGCCCCAGCCGCCGATCAGCGCCCGCAGCGCCTCCTTGGCCGCCGCGCTGCCGAGCGCCAGCGGCCCCTGCGGCGCCCGCGCCAGCCAGGCCTCGACCGTTTCGGCGACGGCGAGGATCCCCTCCCCCGCGGCGGTGCCCTCCTGCAGCACGGTGTAGGGCATCTGGCGCAGGACTTTGCGCTCCAGGGCGCCGACCCCGCGCAGGTTGCCGACCTGGCCGCGCAGGGTGGTCTGGGCGACGCCCGGCAGGCGCTGGCGCAGGTCGGCCAGCCGCAGCGGCTGCTCGCGGTGGGCGCGCAGGATCGGCACCGTCAGCGGCTCGGCGATCAGCGAGAGGACCGTGCCCCCGGCCCGCACCCGTGCGGGCGGCGCTTTGCTGTCGGCATTCATGCTCAGTTTTTCCTGAGTAACTACCTACTCATCGAGTGAATCAGCCGTCAGCACCACGCACCCTAGTGGAAACGTGCTGGCTGCGGCTCGAGGCGCACCGGGGCGGTGGAGAGCGCCTGCACCCGCAGGTCGCTCCAGGTGAGGCCCTCGCGGACCAGCGCCGGCAGGCCGAGGGTCACCGCGGTGGCGATCTCGACCGCCTGCAGGATCACGCCGTAGGCGAGCGCGTCGGCGGTGCCGATGCCGAAGCCGGTGTGCAGGACGCTGATCACGGCGAGCTGGAAGACGCCGATGTTGGAGGGCGTCGCCGGCACCACGGCGGTGACGTTGACGGCGAAGAGGACCGCGGCGGCGGCGCCGATCCCGGCCTGGCCGTTGAGCCCGAGCGCGGCGAGCAGCGCCCAGCAGGCGGCGAGCTGGATCGCCCAGGCGCCGAGCTGGGCCGCGGCGGCGGCGATGCCGCGGCGCGGGGTGCGGAAGACGGCCAGCCCGGCGCGCACCTGCAGCAGCGCCGCGTGCATGGTGGCGCCGAGGCGGGCGAGGCGGCCGTTGCCGTTGCGCCGCATCAGCTGCGGCCCGAAGAGGACGAGGAGGAGGATGGCGAGCGGCACGAAGCTGAAGGCGAAGAGCTTCTGGGTGCTGGAGTGGAAGAGGTCGGTGGTCGAGACGATGATCGCCCCGAGCAGGGCGAGGGCGACGATGTTGAGCACCGTCTGGGAGACCAGGGTGCCGAGCAGCACCGGGAAGGTCTCGCGCATCCGCCCGGTGCGCCGCGCCAGGGTCATCGCCCGCGCCGGCTCGCCGAGGCGGGCCGGCAGCGTCGCCGACATCAGCACGCCGATCATCGTCGCCGAGGTCACGTCGCGGCGCCGCACCGGCCGCCGCGGCGGCGCCGCGCGCACGATCCAGTACCAGGAGGCGGCGCGGAAGAAGAGTGAGGAGGCCATCAGCGCGCAGGCGACCAGGACCCAGGTCAGGTCGGAGCGGACGATGCTCTCGACCACGTTGTCGACGCCGATCTTCTGCGCCGCCAGGGCGGTGAGGCCGACGCCGAGCACGCCGGCGGCGCCGAGCCCGATCCGCCGCGCCGCCTTGCGCCGCTGCTTGCCGTCGCGCGCCGGGGCCGGGTCGAGCGAGGGCAGCCGCCGCGGCGGGCGCGGCGGCATCCCGTCGGCGGAGCGCACCCCGGCCCAGCGGGCGACGCGGTCGGCGGCGCCCTGCGGCGCCGGCGCCTCGATCGCCCGCTCGTAGACGGCGCCGACCCGGTCGGCGACCCGCGGCCAGGCGTAGCGCTCGGCGCTCTTGCGGGCGGCGGCGCCCATCGCCGCCAGCCGCTCGGGCTGGTGGTGAGCGCGCTGCAGCTCCTCGGCCAGGCGCTGAGGATCGCCGGGCGGTACCAGGACGCCGTCGACGCCGTCGGTGACCACGTCGCTGTAGCCGGCGATGGCGGAGGCGATCGCCGGCGTGCCGGCGGCGAAGGCCTCGGTCAGCACCATGCCGAAGCTCTCGCCCGAGAGCGAGGGCGCGCAGAGCAGGTCGGCCTCCCGCATCGCGCGGTGCAGGTCGGCGCCGGAGACGCGGCCGCGGACGTCGATCGAGCCCATCGTCTCGGGGTCGGCGAGGTAGCGCAGCACGTCCTCGCGCTCGGCGCCGATCACGGTCAGGCGGCTGGGCACGTGCTCGATCAGGGCGCCGAAGGCGGCGAGCAGGATCGGCAGCCCCTTGCGCTCCTCGGGGCGGCCGACGAAGAGCACGCGCAGCTCCTCGCTGGGCGGCTTCGGGCCGGCCGGGGCGGCGCCGACGTCGACCCCGTTGGGGATCACCTCGTAGTGGCCGCCGAACCAGCGCCGCCCGGTCCAGGCGGCCGCCTCGGAGACCGCGATCCGGGCGCTCAGCCGGTTGAACATGCGGCGCGCGCCGAGCGCGGTGGCGAGGTGGTTGGGCAGCGCCTTGGTCGAGTAGGCGTGGAAGGTGCCGACCGCCGGCGCCTCGCTGCCGAGCGCCGCGTTCCAGCCGACCAGCGGCACCAGCGGCTCGTGGATGTGGACGACGTCGAAGCGCCCGCGGCGCAGCTCGCGGCGCGGGGCGCGCACGCCGCCGGCCGGGAAGGGCGCCAGGTTGGAGACGGCGCCGTTGGCGGGGAAGCCGGCGGTGCGGCCGAGCGGGATCAGGTAATCGGGCGCCTCGCGGGCCTCGGGCTCGGCCCGGTGCAGGGCGCGGCTGACCCGCCCGGGCGGGTCGAAGGGGGCGAGCACGCGAACGTGGTGGCCGCGGCCGAGGAACTCCTCGGCGAGCGCCTCCACGTGGCGGTTCACGCCTCCCTGGTAGGTCCAGGAGTATGGCGAGACGAGGGCGATCCGCACGAAACGCAAAGCGTAGTAGATTGTGCAGCGGCGATCGGGGATCTCATTGCGAGGTCTCGGCCCATGCGGCGGCGACGTAGGCCGTTAGGTAGACGACGCCGATCACCAGCAGCAGGGCGCCGGAGTCATTGGCGAGCGTGCCGCCCACGATGGCGGCAAGAGCGCCAAGGAGGCCGGCGCGCATTGCTGCGCCTTCAGACAGCCAGGCCTCGATCCGCTCGCGGCGGGCGACGGCGAGGACGGCCAGCGCCGCGACCAGGGGCAGGAAGACGAGCACTACCGGGCGGGCGAAGCTGTGGGCGGAGAGCTGCAGGCGCCGCTGGGCGACGTCGGCGAGGTCGCCGAGGCCGCCGGCGTCGAGCACCGAGCGGGTCAGGTGGGCGTCGGCGCCGCTGAGCAGGTCGGCGAGGGCGACCAGGGCGAGCAGGGCGAGCGGCGCGGCGACGATCAGCAGGGCGCCGCGGCGGCGGCCGCCGAGCAGCGAGGCGGCGGCGACCGCGCCGGCGACCGGGAAGACGATCGCGGCGCCGACGTCGGCGCCCCAGGCGCCGGCGGCGAAGATCGCGGCGCAGGCGAAGCAGGTGATGAGGAAGACGGCGGAAGAGGTGACCGGGGCGAGGCGGTTTGCGAACCAGATTAGCCCCGCCCCGGTCCCGGATGCCGTTAGCACTACGAGGATAGCCTCTAGCTCGTTGCCGATGCCGTAGAAGCGGACTCCGAGGCCCGGATTGGGGCCGAGCAGGGAGAGCGCGGTGAGCGGCGAGCCGGCGATCACGTCGGCCGCGTAGGCGAGGACGACCGCCGCCGAGGCGACGGCGAGCGCCCGGTAGCCGTCGCCGGGGAGAGCGAGGGTGAGCGCGGCGAGGGCCGGCGCGGCGAGGGCGGTGAGCAGCTGTTCGGCGCCCTGACTCGGCTCGAGCGCGGCGCCGGCGAGCAGGACCAGGGGCAGGTAGATGACGCTGAGGACGAGCAGCCGCACCGCGGGCCGGGCGAGGCGGCCGCGGCTGAGCGCCGCCGCGGCGGCGGCGAGCCCGATCCAGGCCAGCAGGGCGAGGCCGATCACCGGCCCGCGGCGGGCCGAGATCGCCGCCATGCGCGCGCCGCGCGCCTCGATCGCGGCGACGTCGACCTCGCCCGCGGCGCGGATTGGCTCGCCCGCCATCGCCGCGGGAACGGCGATGCCGAACCGGGCCAGGATCGTCGGCGCGACGTCGGTCGAGAGCACGTAGCCGTCGGTGCGGGTGCTGTCGGAGGTCAGGTTGCCGTCGAAGCCGCGCCCGGCGATGCCGACCGCCAACGCCTCGTCCTCCCCCGGCGGCGCCCGCCCTATCGCGATCAACAGATCCTCTCCGCGCAGGCCGCGCACCAGCCTCCCCAGCCCGGCCGGCGAGAGCGCCCGCACCGAGCACCTCTCCCCCGCCCGGTGCAGGGTCGCCGCCAGCAGCCCCGGCACGATGTCCGCCGGCGCCGACTCCGCCCGCTCCCGCACCGCCGCCGAGTACCCCGGCCCGCACATCCCACCCCCGACCCGCCGGGGCAGCTTCTCGTCATAGAGCGAGTCGAACACGCGGTTCCCCTGCGAGATGTCGAGGTAGGTCTGCTGCGCCGGCACCGAGCCGAGGCCGGCCGAGAGCAGCCCCGGCGCCATCCCAGCCTGCGCAAGCTCGGCCACCGTGGTCCCTCGCGGGAGGAGGGCAATCGTCGCTTCGCCGTGCGCCGAGGAGGGCGCCCCGAGGCACGCCAGCGCTATCGTCACCGCGATGGCCGACCGCACGTTCGCGAAGTTCACGATGTTCAAGATCGATCCCGCCTGGCGCCGCCGCGACGAGGAGTTGAGGGCCGCCGACAAGCAGGAGTTCCTCGCCGCCTGCGACGACTTCGCGCTCGACCGCTCATTGCGCGCATACTCGACTATCGGCACGCGCGGCGACGTCGACCTCGTCCTCCTCGCCCAGAGCGCCAACCTCGAGGACCTGCACACCTTCCACGTCGTGCTCGGCCAGAGCGGCCTGGCCAAGTGGGCCGAGACGCCCCACTCCTTCCTCTCGATGACCAAGCGCTCGCCCTACTCCGAGGAGCAGGCGCGGCCGGAGATCTGCGTCAGCGAGCGCCGCTACCTCTTCCTCTACCCGATGGTCAAGCAGCGCCGCTGGTACGGGCTGCCGGCCGAGGAGCGGGCCCGGATCATGAAAAGCCACATCGAGGTCGGCCGCCGCTACCCGGAGATCACGATCAACACCTCCTACTCCTTCGGCCTCGACGACCAGGAGTTCGTCGTCGCCTTCGAGGGCGACGACCCCGGCATGTTCCTCGACCTGGTGCAGGAGCTGCGCCCGACCGAGTCGAGCGAGTTCACCGAGCGCGAGACCCCGATCTTCACCTGCGTGGCGCTCTCGCTGCGCAAGGCGCTCGACGCGCTCGACGGCACGCCGAGCGCCGTCGCCGCCGGAGCATGAGCGCGCCGAGCCTGAGCTACGCCATCGACGAGCACGACCGCCTGGTCCGCGTCGACGGCGGCTACTACGAGTTCGCCGCCGAGAACGGCTGGCCGGAGGCGGCGACCAGCCTCGGCCGCTCGCTCTGGGACTACGTCGCCGGCGAGGAGATGCGGAAGCTGCAGCGGCTGCTGATCCGCCGCCTGCGCGAGGGGGCGGGGACGGTCGAGCTCCCCTTCCGCTGCGACGGCCCCGGGGTGCGGCGCGAGATGCAGATCCGGATCGCCGCCCGGCCCGGCGGCCGCGCCGTCCTCTTCTCGGCCCGGCTGCTGGCGGCGCAGGAGCGCGAGCGGCCCCAGCCGCTGCTCGACCCGGCGGCCCCGCGCGGCGCCGACATGCTCGAGATGTGCGGCTGGTGCGACCGCTTCCGGGTCGGCGGCAAGTGGGTCGAGGTCGAGGAGGCGGCGCGGCTGCTCGGGCTCTTCGACCGCGCCGAGCTGCCCACCCTCACCCACGGCATCTGCCCCGAGTGCAACGACCTGCTGCTCGCCGCGTAGGCGGGCACCGGCCCGAGTCCCCTATTCTTCCCCGCTCAACCCACCCGAACTGCATCAAATTCCAGCTCTGCTGGAGCTGGAATTTGATGCAGTTCGGGGTCTAGAGCCCATGAGCAAGATCGGAACCGAAGAGACCCCCCTGCGCGTCGCCATCGTCGGCGCCGGCCCCTCGGGCTTCTACGCCGCCGAGCACATCCTCAAGGACGGCGACCTGCACGCCCAGGTCGACCTCTTCGACCGCCTGCCGACGCCCTTCGGCCTGGTCCGCGGCGGCGTCGCCCCCGACCACCCGAAGATCAAGTCGGTGATCCGCGTCTACGAGAAGACCGCGGCGCGCGAGGGCTTCCGCTTCTTCGGCAACGTCAAGGTCGGCCACGACATCGAGGTCGAGGAGCTGGAGCGGCTCTACCACGCGATCGTTTTCACGGTCGGCTGCGAGACCGACCGCCAGCTCGGCATCCCCGGCGAAGAGCTGCCCGGCAGCCACGCCGCCACCGCCTTCGTCGGCTGGTACAACGCCCACCCCGACTACTGCGACGACGAGTGGGACCTCTCCTGCGAGCGCGCCGTGGTGATCGGCAACGGCAACGTGGCGATGGACGTCGCCCGGATGCTGGCCCTGACCGACCACGAGCTGCGCCAGACCGACACCGCCGACCACGCGATCGAGGCGCTCGACCGCAAGGGCATCCGTGAGATCGTCGTCCTCGGCCGCCGCGGGCCGGCGCAGGCGGCCTTCACCAACCCCGAGATCAAGGAGCTGGGCGAGCTCGAGGACGCCGACGTGGTCGTCGACCCGGCCGAGGTCGAGCTCGACCCGGCCAGCGCCGCCTTCGTCGAATCCGACGAGGCCGACAAGACGACAAAGGTCAACGTCGAGACCCTGCGCGAGTTCTCCCAGCGCCAGCCGGAGGGAAAGAAGCAGCGGATCGTGCTGCGCTTCCTCGCCTCGCCGGTGGAGATCAAGGGCGAGGGCAGGGTCGAGTCGATCGTCGTCGGGCGCAACGAGCTGGTCGAGGAGGACGGCGCCCTGCGCGCCCGCGACAGCGGCGAGCGCGAAGAGCTCGAGTGCGGCCTGGTGCTGCGCTCCGTCGGCTACACCGGGGTGCCGATCGAGGGCGTCCCCTTCGACGAGAAGCGCGGCCTGATCCTCAACGAGGGCGGCCGCGTGCTCGACTCCCACGACGCCGGCCACAAGGTCGGCCACTACACCGCGGGCTGGATCAAGCGCGGCCCCTCGGGCGTGATCGGCACCAACAAGAAGGACGCCCTGGAGACCGTCCGCCACCTCCTCGCCGACGTCGAGTCCCAGACCCTGCTGGCGCCAGCCGACCCGGACCCCGGTGCGGTCGAGGCCCTGCTCGCCGAGCGCGGCGTCCGCTACGTCTCCTTCGAGGACTGGCAGGCGATCGACCAGGCCGAGGTCGGCCGCGGCGAGCCCCACGGCCGCCCCCGGGTCAAGTTCGTCCGCGTCGAGGAGATGCTCGGCGCCCTGGGCGAGCGGGTCTCGGGCTAGGCGTCAGCAGCACGGCCTGGCGGTCGGTCCGCCGCGATCAACCCGGGACCGTCAGCAGGTCGACCACATAGGCGTGGGCGACCCCCGCGAACCCGAGCCGCGGCGGAACCATGAGCACGCGACGGCCACCGACCCTCATCCCGGGCAGTCCCCTGCGCCACCCCTTGACAACCGCCTCGGCAGCCAGTTCAGCGGACCGGTAGAGCTGCCCGGACCCACCGTGGGTCAGCGCGTCGTAGTCGATGATGAAATAGTCGACGTGGATGCGGTCGCCGGGCTTCAGGGCCGGGCCGGTTCCCCGGCGGATGTCTCTGACCACGAATTCCTTTGGGCCGACTCCCGTGTCGATGAATTCGCGCTGGAGCAGCCGAGTCATCCTCGCTTCCACGTCACCTTCATCGCTCGGGGCGCTGAAGGCCGTCGTGCCGTCGGCGCCCGTGGACGCCGACTGAGGGTCGGCAGCGCCCTCGCCACCCCCGCACCCGGCAAAGAGGAGGGCGATGAGGACGAGCGCGGCGACCGAGTTACCTCGGCATTTCCTTATTATTCGGGCTGAAGACAGGAAACGATTCTAGCTCAGCACGTCTTTGCTGACGCTGCCGACGCCGAGCAGGCCGGGGCCGACGTGGGCGCCGATCACGGGGCCGACCTCGGAGACGAAGGCGGGCTCGCAGCCGAAGATCTCGCGGCAGTCGTCGATCAGGCCGGCGGCGGTCTCGGAGTCCTGGATGTGCTGGACGACCCAGGCGTCGAGGCCGGACTCGTGGCGCTGGCGGGCGTAGTCGCGCAGCCGCTCGAGCGAGCGGCTGCGGGTGCGGACGCGCTCGACCGGGGTGATCTCCTCCTCCAGGGTGAGGATCGGCTTGATCTTCAGCGCCGAGCCGATCCAGGCCCGGGCGCCGCCGATCCGCCCGCCGCGGCGCAGGTACTCGAGGGTGTCGATCGCGAACCACATCTTCAGCTCCTCGCGGCAGCGCTGGGCGCGAGCGAGGACCGCGGCGGCGTCGCCGCCCGCCTCGGCCTCGACCGCGGCGGCGAGCACCGCCAGCCCGGTCCCGCCGCAGGCCGAGCGCGAGTCGTAGAGGTGGATCCTCTCCCCTCCCCGGCCCTCGGCGATCAGCCGCTCGCGCGCCTGGCCGGCGGCCTCGAAGGTGCCGGAGATGCCCGCCGCGAGGTGGACCGAGACGACCTCCCGCCCTTCCGCGAGCAGCGGCTCGTAGACCGCGGTGAAGTCGCCGATCGAGGGCTGCGAGGTGGTCGCGCCGGAGTCGGAGGCGCGCAGCCGCTCGTAGAACTCAGCGTAGTCGGCGATCTCGGCCTCGCGCTGCTGCTCGCCATCGACCGCGACGTAGAGGCTGACCCGCTCGATCCCGTGGGCGGCGATCAACTCGTCCGGCAGGTAGGCCGTCGTGTCGCAGACGACCGCGGTGGGGGCGGAGGGACTCAAGCGGAACCGATTCTCTCACGGGGAGCGCCCGCTACACTTTGTGAAGTGACTGACTCGTCCAGCGACACCCCGCATACGGCGATCTCGCTAACCGAGAAGGCGGCCGGCAAGATCGCCGAGCTGCTCGGCTCCCAGGAGGATTCCGGGGACCAGGCGCTGCGGGTCGCCGTGCGCGGCGGCGGCTGCTCGGGCTTCCAGTACGCGCTCGCCTTCGACCGCGCCAAGGAGGACGACCACGTCTTCGAGGTTGACGACGTCTCGGTGGTCGTCGACAAGGTCAGCATGCAGTTCGTCTTCGGCTCCGAGGTCGACTACGTCGAAGGCCTGCAGGGCGCCGGCTTCCAGGTCAACAACCCCAACGTCGTCGCCGCCTGCGGCTGCGGCTCCTCCTTTCAGGTCAAAGACGACGCGCCGGCGGCCTCCGCCGCCTCCGCCTAGGCACGGGCGCCGCCGCGAGCAGCGGCGACACCCGCGCATCGAGCGAACTCAGCGCACCTTGCAGGGCCGGACCACGTTGCCGGCCAGGCGGCGGCCGTCGCGGTAGAGGGCGATCGCGTGGGCGAAGAAGCGCCCGTTGGCGCAGCGTGCGGTCAGGTAGCTGCGCTTCTGGCCGTGGACGCGGAAGACGCGGCGCACGGCGAGGTTGAAGTGGATCACCGAGCCGCTGCCGCCGGCGATCACCGGCACGCGGGCGATCGCCCTGGTGCCGAAGCGCCCCTTGCGGATTTTCTTGACCTTGACCACGCTGACGATCGCGGTCGGCGCCGGCACGTTGACGTAGGCGTGGATGTACATCTTGGTCACGCCGCCGCGGACGCCGCCGTTGAAGAGAACCAGCGGGCCGCTGGATTCGAACGGCGTCTGTTCGGGGAAGGCGACCCGGACGCGGGTACTGCCGTGGCCGACGATCGCGCGGGGGCAGGCCGCCTTGGCGTGCTGGGTGTCGCGCGCCTGCAGTTTGCCGGGCCGGCAGACCGGCAGGCCGCGGGCGTCGATCGTGCCGTGCTTGTCGAAGTCGATCTTGACTTCCTTCAGCGCCGGCGGCTGTTCGCCGTCGACCGTGTCCATGTGGCCGGACGTGTGCAGCGTGATCGGCGCCATCCGCTTGCGCGGCAGCTTCTTCGGCGTCACCCCGCCGTTGATCTTCAGCACCAGGTTCCCGACCCGCACCACGGTCGGCTTGGCGGCGGTGGCGATGCTCGCGGCGGCGAGCGCCGCGATTCCGGCGACCGCGATCGCCGTGAGCGATGTCCTGCGCATGATCGGTGTCCCTCCTCTGGGCGCAGCCGTCAGGGCGCGCCGTTGGCTTCATCGAGCGCTTCTGCCTACCGGTTTCCCTCGATTTCGATGTGTAAACTCGCCGAATCGGGGTATGGCGCCCTCAGGGCCGCAACCCGCGCGGCCTCGCTGGGTTACCAGGAATTCCAGCCAAATCAGCAACCAGAGGAGGCAGGGAGATAGATGTTCAACCCCCTTTCGAGGCGAGCGCTGGCGGCGGTGCTGGCCTGCGGGCTGCTGTCCGCGAGCGCAGTGGCGACCGCAGACGCAGCCCCGCGACGCGTTTTCAAGGGCAAGACCGCCCAGAAGCGCCCGGTAAAGGTGGCGGTGGGCGGGAACGTGCTCAAGCTGCTGCACTTCAAGGCCAACCTGCGCTGCCGCGACGGCAGCACGCTGGTCGTCGACGAGCGCGGCTTCGTGCCGACCAAGATCAAGGGCAACGGCAGCTTCCACGACGTCCAGGTCGGCTCCACCGACGAAGTCTTCATCAGGGGCAAGCGCCGCGGCAAGGTCGTGCGCGGCAAGATCCGGGTCAAGGACCGGCTGCGCAAGGGCGGCACGCGCTGCCAGTCGAAGTGGATCAAGTTCGCCGCCAAGCGCGGCAAGCGGTAGCGCCGGGGCGCTACTCGATCTGCAGCGGCGGCGACTGCGCCGGGGGCGACTCCGGGGCGGGCGCCGCCGCCGGCTGCTCGACCCCGAGCGCCTCGGCCAGCTCACCCGAGTCGAACATCTCCTCGACGATGTCGGCCCCGCCCAGCAGCTCGCCGTTGACGTAGAGCTGCGGGAACGTCTGCCAGTCGGAGATCTCGGCCGTCGCTTCGCGCAGCGGCTGCAGCGCCGGCAGCACGTCGACCGCGCCGTACTCGACGTCCATCGTGTCGAGCACCTGCACCACCCGCATCGAGAACCCGCAGCGGGGCGCTTCCGGCGTGCCCTTCATGAAGAGCAGCACCGGGTTGCCTGAGATCAACTCTTCCACCTTCTGCTTCAACTCGGTATCGGCCATGGGCACAGGTTAGCTATCCGGGCAGGCGGGTCTTGATCGAGAGCGCGTGGATCGTGCCGTCCGCGAAGCGCTCCTCGACCGCGGCCTTGACCAGGCGGTGCTGGGCGATGCGCGAGAGGCCCTCGAACTGCGGCGCGGCGACGGTCGCCCGCAGGTGGTCGCCGGTGCCGGTTTCGTCGGCGACCTCGACCGCCGCGCCCGGCAGGGCGTCAGCGATCATCCGCTCGATCTCGCCCAGGTCGGCCGCCATCGGGCTAGCGGCGGCGGCGCAGCATCATCAGGCCGCCGACGGCGAAGCCGACGACGGCGGCGCCGACGATCAGCTCGCTGCGGTGCTCGCGCACCTGGCGGCGCCAGTCGGTGAGCTCGGTGACGCGGCCGCGCAGGCTCTCCACCGAGCGGCCGAGGTCGCGGCGCTGCAGGTCGATGTCGCGGCGGATCTGGGCGGCGCTGCGGCCCGGGGCGCCGGGGGTCGCCGGGCGCTGCGGCTGCTGGGCGCTCATTCGGTGCCCGCCTTGTTGCTGGCTTCGAGCGTTTCCTTCGTCAGCTTGGCCTCCTCGATCGCCTGCTCCGGCACCGGCGGGGCGCCGGCCTGCACCGAGCGATAGGCGAAGAGGCCGGCACCGGCGGCGATCAGCAGGAAGAGCGCCGCCTCGACGAAGAAGCCGGGCCAGGCGTTGCCGTCGAAGACCTCTTCGGCGAGCAGCCAGGCGAAGCCCTGCATGACCAGGATCAGGGCGAGGAAGGCGAAGGTGCCGGCGGCGACGCCGACCACCGAGCCGCGCAGGATCTTGCCGACTTTCTCGGAGATCTCGGCCTTGGCCAGCTCGATCTCCTCGCGGACGAGGGCCGAGCTCTTCTCGGCGACGTCGAAGACCAGCTCGCCGACCGAGCGCTCCTCGCGCGGCTCGGCGGGCTCCGGCGGCGGTGTGGGGGCGACGGGATCGGCCACGCTACTCGGGCGGCTCTTCGTCGAACAGGCGGCGCCAGGCGAAGGCGGCGACCCGGGTGGCGGCGAGGCTGGCGAGGGCGCTGACCCCGGCGAGCATGCCGCTCCAGACGAGGCGTTTGAATATCTCGTTGTCCATCGTGTCCCCGACCATACCTATCGCGGCTCGAGTCCATCGCAGATCGTCGCCACCAGCAAGGTCTTTGCCTGGTCGTAGTCGGCGTCGGTGGCCGGGATGACCTCGAAGATCCAGCCGGAGAGCAGCTGCTCGACCGCGCCGTAGAAGGACATCGAGGCGAAGGTGGGGTCGATGTCGCGGCGGAAGACGCCCGCCTCCTGGCCCTCGGCGACGATCCTGGCGATCGAGTCGTAGGCGCTGCGGATCTCCGGCAGGTGGGTGCGGCCGAAGGAGTTGGCGGCGCGGGTGACCTCGACGATGATCACCTTCATCAGCTCCGGGTCGTGGCGGTAGGAGTCGACGATGAAGCCGGCGACGGCTTCCAGCTTGGCGCGCGGCGAGGCGCCTTCGCGGTCGGCCTCCTCGATCGCCGCCAGCAGCAGCGACCAGCGCTCGCTGAAGAGCTCGTTGAGCACCTCGTCCTTGGACTTGAAGTAGTGGTAGACGAGCCCGTAGGCGACCCCGGCCTCGTCGGCGATGTCCGAAACGCGGGTCGAGTGGAAGCCCTGGCGGGCGAAGACGCGGATCGCCGCGTCGAGGATCTGGCGCCGCTTGTCGACGGCGGCGGCGGTGGCCTTGGCCATCAGGCGGGGACCTCCGTGGGCTCGGGCCAGGCGTAGGCCCGCGGCCGGCGGTTGGCGAGCGCGGGCAGCTGCTCGCGGACGCGGCGCAGGGCGGCGAAGTCGAGCTCGGCGGCGACGAAGCACTCGGCGTCGGGCGCGGTGGCGAGGACGGTGCCCCAGGGGTCGACGATCGCCGAGCGGCCGTAGGAGTCGAAGTGCGGCGGCGCCTGGCCGACCTGGTTGGCGGCGAGGACGAAGGCCTGGTTCTCGATCGCGCGGGCGCGCAGCAGCGGCGCCCAGTGGTCGCGGCCGGTGGCGGCGGTGAAGGCCGAGGGCACGGCGAGGACCCGGGCCCCGCGCAGGGCGAGGATCCGGTACAGCTCGGGGAAGCGCAGGTCGTAGCAGACGCTGAGGCCGACGACGGTGTCGGTGCCGGGCAGCTGGGCGGCGACGATCTCCTCGCCGGGGGCCTCGTGGGCCGACTCGCGGTAGCTGACACCGCCGGCGTCGACGTCGAACATGTGGATCTTGCGGTAGGTGGCGAGGTCCTCGCCGCCGGGCCCGATCAGCACCGAGGTGTTGAACGACTTGCCGTCGCCGGCGCCGGCCTCGGCGACGCTGCCGGCGAGCAGGTGGATGCCGAGCTCCCGCGCCCAGGCGCGGGCGGCGCCGAGGCTGGGACCGTCGAGCGGCTCGGCGCCGGCCAGCAGCTCCTCGCCCGCGGCGAGCAGGTTCCACTTCTCGGGCAGGGCGACGAGCGCGGCGCCGCCGGCCGCCGCCGCGCGCACCAGGCGCTCGGCGGTCTCGAGGTTGCGGTCCCTGTCCCCTGTCGAGTTGAGCTGTACTGCGGCTGCGCGCAAGCGTGTCCTCGGAAGTTCGGTTGACTGACCAGTCAATCGGTCTGCGGGCAGTATAGGCGCGGGCGGGCGGCTCAGCCGCGCATCTCGCGGGCAACGAGGCGGTCGAAGAGGCGGTCCGGCATCAGGCGGCGGACGCGCGTCTGCAGGCGCGCGTCGCGGCCGACCAGGTAGCGGGTGCGGGGACGGCGGGCGGTGAGCGCGTGCTCGACCGCCTCGGCGACCTTCTCCGGCGCGATGCCGCGTTCGGCGGTGCGCTGGGCGGCGGCGAGGAAGCGCTCGAGTTGCTCGCCGTAGAGCTCCCGCTGGCGGGCGGGCGCCCGTGCCCACATCTCCTCGGCGGCCTTCTCGCCGCGCTCCCAGATCGGCGTGTCGATCGAGCCGGGCTCGATCAGCGCCACCTCGAGCCCCCAGGGGCGAAGCTCCTGGCGCAGGCTGTCGGCGATCGCCTCGAGGGCGAACTTGGAGACGTGGTAGGGGGCGCCGAAGGGCAGCGCGACGCGGCCCCCCATCGACCCCATGAAGACGATCCGCCCCCCGGCGGCGCGGATCAGCGGCAGCATCGCCTGGGTGACCGCGACCTGGGCGGTGACGTTGACCTCTACCTGGCGGCGGAAGTCGTCGAGCGCGATCGTCTCCAGCGGCGCCATCACGCCGATCCCGGCGTTGTTGAGGAGGCCGTCGAGGCCGGCCTCCCCCGTCGCCTCGCCGATCCGCTCGGCGGCGGCGGCGATCGCCTCCGCCTCGGTCACGTCGAGGATCAGCGGCTCGAGCCGCTCCGAGCCGGCCTCGCGCAGCGCCGCGGCGTCGTCGTCCCTGCGCACCCCGGCGAAGACCCGCCAGCCGCCCCGGTCCAGCCGCAGCGCCGCAGCCCGCCCGATCCCCGTCGAAGCCCCGGTAATCAACACCGTCCGCACCCACCAAGGCTACAGCGGTCGTATTTGTTCCCGCCATCCGGAGCCAAGTACGACCGCAAACGCATCCCGGAGCCGCGGGGGCGTTGATGTCGTACTTGTTCCCGCCATGCGGGAACAAGTACGACCGCTGGCGCCACCGACGCCGCGATCTCCCTGCAGACGATCGAAGACGAGCGCGCGGCGCTGATCCCCAGCTGTAGGCGCCGCCCAGGTGGCACCCGTTCGCAACGTTTACGCGGGTGATGTTTTGTATGCTACCCAGCAGGTGGCAGCGCACTGTCTGCAGACCGCTCTCCCCTCATCGGCCCGGCATACCGAGGGTTTGTCCCCGAAGAGAAAGGAGGACGGATGCAAGGTCCAGATGCGCTCTACCTATTGCTGATCTGGATGATCGTCCAGACGCTGAGGCGATAGGGCCACCGGCCCCGGCGTCGCTGATCCGGCGTCGGGGCCATCCATGCAGAAGGCCCGCACTCGGCGGGCCTTCAAGAGAGCCAGAGGCCCTCTACCTATTGCTGGCGCAATTATACCCACCCGGATTCGGCTAGCCGCGGCGGGCGCGGTGGCGCTCGAGCTCGGCGACGAGGAGCTTGGTGTGGAGGGCGGCGATCAGGTCCTGGAGGGGCTGGGCGCCGGCTTCGAGCATCTCGACCACGCGCTCGGGCGGGACTTCCTCGGCGAGGCGGTCGATCACCATCTCGACCTCCTCGCTGACCAGCTCTTCGAGCGCGGTGCGGTAGCGGACGGTGTCGTAGACGGTGAAGCCGATCTGCTCGTCGTAGCCGCCGGCGCGGAAGCGGCTGATCGCCTCGATGATCTTCACGTCGGAGGGCGAGTAGCCGCGCGTGTTGGGGCTGAGGATCTGCAGCTTCTCGAGCCGGTCGAGCACCTCCTTGGGCACGCCGTAGCGCTCGCGGGCCTCGGCGGCGCTGGTCCGGGTGCGCTCGGCGGAGAGGGCGCGGTCGAGGATGCGGTCCTCGAGCTCGACCAGGGCGCGGGCCCGCTCGGGGTCCTCGTCGAGCACCGACTTGATCGCCTTCAGCGGCATGAAGCGCTCCTCCTGCAGCTGCTTGATCAGCTTGATCCGGTCGACGAACTCGGGCGGGTAGTAGGCCATGTTGCGGCTGGTCTTGACCGGCTCGGGCAGCAGGCCCTCGCGCAGGTAGTGCTTGACCGTCGGCACCGGCACCCCCGAGGCCGCGGCCAGCTCCCCCACCCGCAACAGGTCCCCCTCCCGCCGACGGGCCTGAAACGGGCCTATATCTCCCGTTTTAGTCCCGTCGGCGGTCATGCGGCGGCGCCGGAGTCCCTCATCGCGGCGATCTGCTCGGCGCTGTAGCCGGCCTCGGCGAGGGCCTCGTCGGTGTGCTCGCCGAAGGCGGGGGCCGGGCGGGTCGGGTCGGCGGGGGTGCGGCTCAGCTTCACCGGCGGGCCGAGCTGGCGCACCGTGCCCAGCCCCGGCTGCTCGACCTCGGCGATCATCGCGCGGGCGCGGATCAGCTCGGAGTCGAGCGCCTCGCCGAGGTCGAGCACCGGCTCGATGCAGCAGTCGTGCTCGTCGTTGAACGCCTGCCACTCGGCCCGGGTGCGGGCACGGAAGACCTCGGCGACCTGGCGCCAGGCGTCGGAGCCCGGCGCCTCGAACTGGAACTCGACCAGGTCCGGGCGCTCGACCCCGTTGCAGAAGGCGGCCCAGAACTTCGGCTCGAGGGCGCCGCAGGTGACCCAGCCGTCGCTCGCCTCGTAGGGCAGGTAGCAGAGCAGGCCGCCGGCGAGCTGCTGCTCGCCGCGGGCCGGCACCTCGCCGTCGCAGAAGTAGCGGCCGGCGACCATCGCCAGCCAGGAGAGGGCGCCGTCTGCCATCGAGACGTCGACCAGCTGCCCTTCGCCGGAGTGGCGGCGCTCGTGCAGGGCGGCGAGGACGCCGAAGGCGGCCATCAGGGCGCCGCCGCCGAGGTCGGCGATCTGGCCGCCGGACTGCACCGGCGGCCCGTCCTTGGCCCCGGTCAGGCCGAGCAGCCCGACCAGGCCGAGGTAGTTCATGTCGTGGCCGGCGCGCTGCGCGTAGGGGCCGTCCTGGCCGTAGCCGGTGATCGCGCAGTAGACGAGGCCGGGGTTGGCCTCGCGCATCCGCTCGTAGCCGACGCCGAGCTTGTCGAGCACGCCGGGGCGGAAGCCGTCGAGCACCACGTCGTGGCCTTCGACCAGCCGCAGCAGCGCCTCCCGCCCGGCCTCCTGCTTGAGGTCGAGCCGCAGCGAGCGCTTGCCGCGGTTGAGCGAGAGGTAGAGCGCCGACCGAGTCCCCAGCTCCTGCTGCTCCTCGGTCCCGTAATACGGCGGCGCCCAGCGGATGTAGTCCCCCATCCCCGTGTCCTCGACCTTGAGCACCTCGGCGCCGAGGTCAGCGAGCAGCAGCGAGCAGAAGCCGCCGGGCAGGAGGCGGGTGAGGTCGAGGATCTTGATGTCGTGGAGGGGGGCCGTCATGCGGTCGGCCCCTGGTCGAATTTAGTCGCAGGGCCCGCGACCAAATTCACGCGAGGGAGGGTCGCTCCCCTGGGCTCCCCGCCCCTACGCCGCAGCCGACCGCTCACGCCTCGGCACCCCAAGCAACTCCCGCGCCTCGGCAACGCTGGCAACCTGCCGCCCCACGTCTTCGGCCATCTGCCGCGCCTTGGCGATCAGGTCGCCGTTGGAGCGGCACATCTCGCCGCTGGGCAGGTAGAGGTTGTCCTCGACCCCGGCGCGGACGTTGCCGCCGTGGACCAGGGAAGCGCCGAGCAGCTTCCACTGGTCGCGGGAGATGCCGATCACCTGCCACTGGTTCGGTCCCTCCGCCCCGCCCGGGATCTGCTCGGACATCAGGGCGACGTTGCGGGCGCTGGGCCGGATGCCGCCGTTGACCCCCATCACCAGGGAGATCTGCAGCGGGGTGCGGTCGAGCAGGCCCATGTCGATCAGCGGGTCGAGGTTGGCGACGTGGCCGGCGTCGAAGCACTCGTGCTCGGGCTTGATCCCCAGCTCGCGCATCGCGGTGAGGAACTCGATGATCGTGTCGAAGCTGTTCTCGAAGACCGCCTTGAAGACGAAGTCCTTGCGCCGGGAGCTGTACTTGGCGTAGTTCATCGAGCTCATGTTGAGCGCGGCGACGTCGGGCTTCAGCGCCCGCAGGTAGGCGATCCGCTTCTCGATCGGGATGCCGACCGCGCCGGTCGAGTAGTTGACGATCACGTCGCCGACCTCGGCCAGGATCGCCTCGGTGATCGCCTGGAAGTCCTCGACCTCGTAGGAGGGCGTGCCGTCCGGCCGGCGGGCGTGGATGTGGATCTGCGAGGCGCCCTCGTCGACCGCCCGCCGCGCCTCGGCCGCGTACTCCTCGGGCGTGTAGGGGATCGCCGGGCACTGGTCGCGGTTGGCGACCACGCCGCTGATCGAGCAGCTGATCACCACCGGGTCGTCGAAGGAGCTCATACCGGCATCACCCCGTGGCGCTTGCGCGGCTTCTCGACGTGCTTGTCCCGCGCCATCTTCAGCGCGCCGGCGATCGTCGCCCGGGTCTCGCGCGGGTCGATCACGTCGTCGATCACCGCGTTGCCGGCGGCGATGTAGGGATCGATCTGCTCGCGCACCGCGTTCAGCATCGACTCGCGGGTCGCCTCGGGATCGTCGGAGGCCTCGATCATCGAGCGGCCGATGATGTTGACCGCGCCCTCGGCGCCCATCACCGAGATCTCGGCCCCCGGCCAGGCGACGATCAGGTCGGGCTCATACGCCTTGCCGCACATCACGTAGTAGCCGGCGCCGTAGGCCTTGCGCACGATCACGGTCACCTTCGGCACCGTGGCGCGGCTGACCGCGTAGAGCATCTTCGCCCCGTGGCGGATGATCCCGGCGTGCTCGACCTTGGCGCCGACCATGAAGCCGGGCACGTCCTGGAGGAAGACGAGCGGGATGTTGAAGGCGTCGCAGAGGTTGATGAAGCGCGCCGCCTTGTCGGCCGAGTCGTTGTCGAGGATGCCGGCCAGCTGCTTGGGCTGGTTGGCGACGATCCCCGCCGGCTGGCCGCCGAAGCGGGCGAAGCAGGTGATCAGCGTCTTGGCGAACTTCGGCTTCAGGTCGAAGTGCTCGCCGTCGTCGACGATCTCGGCGATCACGTCGTACATGTCGTAGGGCTTGCGCGAGGAGTCGGGGACGATCTCCATCAGCTTCTCGGAGGCGCGCTCGACCGGGTCGGCGCTCTCGCGCAGGGGCGGCTTCTCTTCCCAGTTGGAGGGGAAGTAGGAGAGGTAGGCCTTGATCGCGGCGATGCACTCCTCGTCGTCCTTCACCTCCAGGTCCCCCACCCCCGACTTGCGGCAGTGGACCTTGGCGCCGCCGAGGTCCTCCATCGAGATGTCCTCGCCGGTGACCGCCTTGGTCAGGTGCGGGCCGGCGAGCGCCATCGCGCCCTGGCCGGAGACCATCGGCACGAAGTCGGCGAGCGCCGGGATGTAAGCGGTGCCGGCGGCGCAGGGCCCCATCATCGCCGCCACCATCGGGATCACGCCCGACATCTCGACCTCCTCGCGGAAGAGGTGGCCGGAGCCGGCGAAGAGCGAGCCGGCGGCCTCCTGGATGCGGGCGCCGGCCGAGTCGAGCAGCCAGATGAACGGCATCCGCTTGGAGAGGGCCATCTCACGCAGGCGGGTGACCTTGAGCTCGCCGGTCATCCCCATCGAGCCGGCCATCACGGTGAAGTCGTAGGCGGCGATGCAGCAGGGCCGGCCGTCGACGTCGCCCCAGCCGGTGATCACGCCGTCGGCCGGCGCCTCCTTGCCCTCCATCGCCCGCTGGGCGAAGTGGGGGCGGCCGTGGATGCCCATCTCGACGAAGCTGCCCTCGTCGGTGAGCAGGGCGATCCGCTCGCGGGCGGTCAGCTTGCCGCGCTCGTGCTGCTTGGCGATCTTCTCCTCGCCGCCGCCGAGCATCGCCTTCTCGCGCCGCTCGTGCAGCTGCTCGGTCAGCTCGCCGAGCGGCGCGGTGCCCGGCAGCAGGTGCTTGGTCTCCTGGTCGGTCGCCACTACCGTCCCTTCCACTGCGGGTCGCGTTTCTCGAAGAAGGCGCTGACGCCCTCGACGATGTCCTCGGTCGAGAAGGTGAGCGAGAGCTGCGAGCGCAGGTACTCGAGCGCGTCGTCGACCGCCATGTCCTGCTGGCGGTACATCGCGTCGTGGCCGAGGCGCATCAGCACCGGGCTCTTCGAGGCCAGCTTCGCCGCCCAATCGGCGACCGCGGCGTCGAACTCGGCGGCGGGCACGACCTTGTTGGCGAGCCCGTACTCGACCGCCTGCTCGGCGCTCAGCCGCTCGCCGAGCAGCATCATCTCGTTGACCTTCTTGCGCGGCACGTTGCGGTAGATGATCGCCATGATCATGTAGGGGAAGGCGCCGACGTTGATCTCCGGCGTGCCGAAGGTGGACCCCTCTTTGGCGATCAGCAGGTCGCAGGAGAGGGCGAGGCCCATGCCGCCGGCGAGCACGTGCCCGTTGGCGGCGCAGAGGCTCGGCTTGCCGAGGCGCGGCATCAGCCGGAAGAACTCGAGGAAGAGGTCGGTGGCGAAATGTTTGGCGACCAGCGGCGCGTCGGCGGCGAAGCCACCGAGGTCGGCGCCGGCGCAGAAGACCTTGTCCCCGGCGCCGGTCAGCACCACGGCGCGCACGTCCCCGTCGTCGCGGGCCCGCTTCATCGCGTCGACCAGCTCGGCCAGCATCTGCCCGGAGAGCATGTTGCGCTTCTCCGGGTTGTCGAGCGTGACCGTCGCGACCCCGTCCGCGACCTCGTAGGCGACGACCTCGTATTCCATCGCGCGGCACCATAGCCGACTCCGTCGGAAGTAGGAAGTGCTACTGTCCACGCCGCTGACTTCGCCCTTGGGTACGCATATGCACCCCAAAACACGAAGTCAGCGACTGGCGGCGGCAACTTCAACGAGGAGAGAGACCATGGCGACGGCGACGACCAACGGCTCCAAAGTCATCAAGCCCGACTTCGAGGCCGGGCGCAAGCACTTCATCTTCAGCCAGGAGCACGAAGACCTGCGCGAGTCGATGCAGTCCTTCGTCCAGAAGGAGATGTGGCCGCACCGCAACGAGTGGGAGGACACCTACTGGCCGAGCGAGATCATGAAGCGGGCCGGCGAGCTCGGCTTCCTCGGCCTCTGCTTCCCCGAGGAGTACGGCGGCCAGGGCGGCGACTACTACTACTCGCTGGTCCGCGCCGAGTGCATGAGCTACTCGGGCTCGGGCGGGACCAACATGGGCTTCGCCGTGCAGAGCGACATGGTGCTGCCGCCGATCCACCTGCTCGGCAGCGAGGAGCAGAAGCGCAAGTACCTCGAACCGGGGCTGAAGGGCGAGAAGATCGGCTCGATCGGGATCACCGAGCCGGGCGCCGGCTCCGACGTCGCCGGGATCCGCACCACGGCGATCCGCGACGGCGACGAATTCGTCATCAACGGCTCGAAGACGTTCATCACCAACGGGCCGCGGGCCGACTTCATCGTCCTCGTCACCAAGACGAACCCCGACGCGCGCCACGACGGGATCACGCTCTTCGTCGTCGACCTGCGCGACGAGGAGGGCAACCACGTGCCCGGCTTCAGCGTCTCGGCGGAGCTGGAGAAGATGGGGATGCACGCCTCCGACACCGGAGAGCTCGCCTTCGAAGACGTGCGCGTGCCGGAGACCGCGATCCTCGGCGAAGAGGGCAAGGGCTTCTACCACATCGCCTGGGAGCTGCAGGGTGAGCGGCTGGTCGCCGCCGCCGGCTGCCACGCGGGGGCCGAGCGGATGATCGAGAAGACGATCGAGTACGCCAAGGAGCGCGAAGCCTTCGGCCGCCCGATCGGCAAGTTCCAGGCGCTGCGCCACAAGATCGCCGAGATGGCGACCAAGACCGAGGCGGCGAAGCAGTTCACCTACGCCACCGCCTGGCGCTTCGCCAACGGCGAGTACCCGGTGCGCGAGATCACGATGGCCAAGCTCTACGCCTCGCGGATCGCCTGCGAGGTGGCCGACGACGCGGTCCAGATCCTCGGCGGCTACGGCTACATGAAGGAGTACGAGATCGAGCGCGCCTTCCGCGACGTGCGCCTCAACCGGATCGGCGCCGGCACCGACGAGGTGATGCTCGACGTGATCGGGCGCAGCTACGGGCTGTAATAACCGCCGCCTCCTCTGCTCCCGCGGGGGCCTGAAGAATCAGATATGGACAGGCCCCCGCTCCCGCGTCCGGGGGCGGCGGCTCTCTCTCCAATGTCACACATAGACCACATCCGCTCCTACTACGAGGCGCTGAACAGCGGCGACGCCGAGCGGGTCGCCGCCCACTTCACCCCCGACGCCACTCATTACTACACGCGCCTCGGCCCGCACGAGGGGGCCGAGACGATCGGCCAGATGACCGACCTCGCGGTGAAGAGCATCGAGGCGCACTGGACGATCGAGAACGCGCTCGAGGGCGACGGCGACGAGGCGGCGATCGAGTGGACGATGACCTGGCGCGACCCGAAGAGCGGCGAGCGCCGCCTCGACCGCGGCACCGAGTGGTTCGTCTTCCGCGACGGCAAGATCGCCGAGGTGCGCGCCTACCACCACGGCGGCCCGAAGAACCCGAGCGGCGACCTGCTCGGCTTCGACCATCGCGGGCGCGGTCACACGATGCTCGACGAGGATTAGGGACCCGTCCCGGCCGCGCCGCGCAGGGCCAGCGCGTGCGGCACCGCGGAGAGGGCGAAGAGGACGCCGAAGGTGATGCCCAGCGCCGCGTACCCGCCTGCCGCCAAGGCGATGCCGCCGAGCGCCGAGCCAAGCAGGTAGCCGAACTGGTTGGCGGCGGTGCGCACCCGCATCGCGAAGACGCGGCGCTCGGCGCAGACCTGGAGGCCGAGGGCGCTGCCGGCTATCGTGCGGGCGGCGGCGACGCAGGCGAGCAGGGCGAAGACCGCGCCGCTGATGCCGACCGCCGGCCGCCAGGCGCCGAAGAGGGCGACCAGCGCGGCGGCGAACGGCGGCACGGCCGCGGCCAGCTGGCGCGCCGAGCCCTCGACGTGGCGGCGGGCGAGCATGTTGCCCGGCAGGTAGGCGAGCGCGGCCAGGCCGAGCAGCAGGCCCGCGGTCCCGGTCGAGACGCCGTAGGACTCGACGAACAGCGCCCCGGCGTAGACCAGCGCCCCGGCCCAGGCCGCCCAGGCGAACAGCTCGCCCAGCGCCCAGCCGGCGACGGCGCGGTCGGCGGCGAGCATCTGCCAGGTGCGCACGCGCGGCTCGCGGTGGTGGTCGGCAGGGCGGGCGAGAATCGCGACCAGGGAGGCCAGCGCCGCCGCCAGCGGCACCGCGACCCAGCCCCAGCGCCAGCTGACCAGGCCGAGCAGGCCGACCGCCGGCATGCCGACGATCCAGGCGAAGGGCTGGCCGAGCAGTGCCCAGGAGAGCGTGTGCGCCTGGCGCTCGGGCGTCGACCACTCGGCGGCGGCGGCCAGCCCGCCGGAGAGGACCAGGGCGGCGCCGGCGCCGATCGCGACCTGGGCGGCGGCGAGCACGGCGAAGCTCGGCGCGGCGGCGCTGAGCAGCGAGCCGCCGGCCAGGGCCAGCAGGCCGGCGATCAGCAGCTCGCGGATCTCGAGCCGCGCCGCGAACCGCCCCATCGTCACCGCGATCAGGCCCGCGACCAGGCCGGAGACCGAGCGCAGCTGCCCCGCGGTCGCGGTCGAGACCCCGAAGTCGCCGGCGACCTGGGCCAGCACCGGCGAGAGCGCGACCACCGCGGCCTGCACCGCGAAGAGGCAGAGGAAGAGCGCCGCGGCGGGGTCCCTCGCCGCGGCCGCCGCAGACCGGCCCTCAGCGCTGCTCGAGCTCGCCGTCGAGGCTGAAGATGCGCTGCTCACCGAACCCCTTGACCTCCTCGACCCCACGCTCGGAGCAGATGAACTCCTCGCGGATCAACTCGTGGGTCTCCTCGGTGATCGCGATTTCCATCGGCTCGGCCAGCGTCTCCATCCGCGAGGCGAGGTTCACCCCGGGGCCGAAGATGTCGTAGACGTAGCGCTGCACGCCGACGATCGAGCCGACCACCGGCCCGGAGTGGATCCCGATCCGCCCCAGCCACGGTTCGCGGTGGGAGGTGTTGCGCTTCTCCAGGTAGCGGCGCATGCGCAGCGCCACCCGGGCGATGCTCTGGGCGTGGTCGCTGCTCGCCTCGGGGATGCCGGCGACCGCCATGTAGGCGTCGCCGATCGTCTTCATCCGCTCGCAGTTGAAGAGCTCGACGATGCGGTCGAAGGCGGAGAAGATGTCGTTCAGCTCGGAGACGACGCTGCCCGCGTCGCGCGAGACCGCCATGTCGGTGAAGCCGACGAAGTCGAGCATCAGGATCGTCGCCCGGTCGAAGCGCTGCGGCGTCACCGAGCCGAAGTCCTTCATCTCCTCGTACACGGCGCGGGGCATGACGTTGAGCAGCAGCTTCTGCGCCCGCTCCTTCTCGCGCTTGAGGTCGCGGGTGTACTTCTCGACCATGCGCGTGTGCGAGTCGAGCATGTACTCGGCCTCCTTGCGCTTGCCGATGTCGGCGCATTCGGCGACGAGGAGCTTGCGGCCGCCGAACTCGCAGCCGCTCAGCGTCACCTCGATCGGCACCGTGCGCGCGCCGGAGCCGGACTCGGTCTCGAACTTGTAGGCGCGCCCTTTCTCCAGCCGCGCCTCGGCCTTCTCGGAGTCGAAGCCCGGCAGCCGCAGGTTGAGGCCGGCGTCGACCTCCTCGTCGGGGCCGAACCAGTTGAAGAACCGGGCGTTCTCGTAGACGATCTCCCAGCTCCCGGGCGCGGCGACGGCGACGCCGAGGTCGACGATCGCGAACAGCTCTTTGAGCAGCTCCGCCTCAGCGGGCGGTGACGATGAGGGACTCACGTTTGCGCAGCTCCTGTCCGATCTTGGCAACGTCCTCGCGGGCGAAGTCGTGGTCCTCGAGCGTCTCGACCAGCAGCTCGACCATCTCGTCGAACTCGGCGAGGCTGATGCCGAGTTTGCGGTGCACGTGCTCGATGTGCTCCTCCGTGTAGCTGGCCGGGCCGCCGAGCAGGAAGGAGATGAAGCGAGTCTGATGGTCGATCAGCCGCCGCATCTCGACCTCCTCGAAGTGGTGCGCCACCGAGGGCGATTCGAGCACCTTGTCGTAGAAGTCGGAGACGACCTTGCGCACCGCCGCGAAGCCGCCGACCCGCTCGTAGATCGTCAGCGCCATCGCGCTCAGCCGGTCCCCGCCCGGCTCGCGGCCAGCGCTTCCAGCCGTTTGTGGACCTGCTGGATCACGACCGAGCCCTCGCCGACCGCCGAGGCGACCCGCTTGACGGCGCCGTGGCGAACGTCGCCGACGGCGAAGACGCCGGGCACGCTCGTCTCCAGCATCTGGCGCTCGCGGTCCGATCCGTTTTCGCCGTGGCTATCACGGTCAAAACGGATCTCCTCGCTCACCTCGCGCCCGGTCAGCACATATCCCCACTCGTCGCGCTCGATCTCCGCCGGCAGCCACCCCGTCCCGGGACGGGCGCCGATCATCACGAACAGGGCGTCGGCCTCGACGCCGCGAGTGGCGCCGCTCGCCCGGTCGCACAGCTCGAGGCGCTGCAGCTGCGCCGAGCCCTCGGCGCTTGCCACTTCGGTACCCAGCATGACCTCGATGTTATCCGCCGCGTCAATCACCTCGCGGAGGTAGTTGGACATGCTTGCCGCGAGCGAGTCGCCGCGGACGAGGAGGGTGACGCGCTCGGCGTAGCGCCCGAGGTGCATCGCCGCCTGCCCGGCCGAGTTGCCGCCGCCGACGATGAAGGCGTGGCGGCCGGCGAGCGCCTTGGCCTCGGCGGCGGAGGCGCCGTAGAAGACGCCGGCCCCTTCCAGCTCGGCGAGGCCGGGCACCTCGAGGCGGCGGTAGGAGACGCCGCCGGCGAGGATCACCGACCGGGTCGAGACGTCCTCGCAGCCGTCGACGCGCAGGGTGTGCAAGGGCGCCCCGGGCAGCAGCTCGACCGCCTCGCGCATGAGCAGGAAGGAGGTGCCGAAGACCCAGGCCTGCTGGTAGGCGCGCTGGGCCAGCTCGGCGCCGCTGACCCCGCGGGCGAAGCCGAGGTAGTTGCGAATCAGCGAGCTGGAGCCGGCCTGGCCGCCGATCGCCTCGCGCTCGACGACCAGCGCCCGCATCCCCTCCGAGGAGGCGTAGACGGCGGCGGCGAGGCCGGCCGGGCCGGCGCCGACGATCGTCACGTCGAACTCGTCGCCGTCACCGAGGTCGGTGCTGACCCCGAAGGCGCGGGCGAGGTCGACCTTGGAGGGGTTGACCAGCAGCTCGCCGCCGCGCACCCGGGCGATCGGCACGTCGGCCCGCTCGCGCCCGGCGGCGGCGAGCAGCTCGCGGCCGGGGCCGGAGTCGGGCGCGTGGCAGGCGTAGGGGACGCCGTTGCGGCTGAGCACGTCGTGCAGCTCGTGAGTGCGGGGCGAGGCCGGGTCGGCGACCAGCTCGATCTCGCCCTCGACCGGCGACTCGGCCCGCGCCCACTCGAAGAGGAACTCGGCGATCGTGCGGTGGAAGAGCTCGTCGGGCGAGCCCTGCGGCTTGAGCACGTAGTAGTCGATGTGGCCGAGCGCCATCGCCTCGAAGATCGCCGCCGCGGTGTCGGGCTCGCCCCAGCCGCCCCACTCGATCAGCAGGCCGCGCTTGGCGCTCGGGTGCAGCGCCCCGACCCGTCCCAACAGCTCGGCGCCCGTCGGCCCCTCCAGCCACTGGTCGGCGAGGACGAGGGCGACCGGCGCCCCCTCCTCGCGCAGCTGCTCGAGCTCGCGCAGCGCCTCGGCGGCGGTGCTCTCGGCCCGCACCTCGTAGTCGCCGCCGTAGCGGCGGCTGAGCTCGCGCTCGAGGTGGGCGAGCGTCTCGGGGCTCTCGTCGACGGCGAGGATCAGCGGCGGGCGGCTCGTCGCCGGCTCGGCGGGCACCGCGTCGCCCGGCGAGTGCCCCTCAGCCACCGGCGCTCCCCTCGGCCTCGGGGCCGGCGTCCTGCTCGGCCTCGGCGCCCCGCTCGGGCCCGGCGCCCTCCTCCTGCGGCAGGCAGATCGCGCAGAAGTCCTCGCCGAAGGGGGTGAGGACGATGCTGCGCCGCACGGTGCGGGCGGTGCGGCCGCCGCGCTTCATCGCCTCGGTCACCTCGGGCTGGGCCTCGAGCACCTGGTAGCGGCCGGCCTCGCGCAGGGGCTCGCGCGAGAACCAGACCAGGCCGAGGCGGTGCAGGTTGTTGAGATAGGCGTAGACGCGCTCGGCGTAGCGGCAACCAGCCTCCTCGGCAAGCATCGTGCGGCCCTGGGCGACCAGCTCGGAGGCGAGCGGCAGCCCGGAGCGCACGTCGACCGAGGGCTGCGGCCCGCTCTGGGAGAGGAAGCGCAGGATGCGCGCCTCGTCGGGAGCGAGGGCGTCGAGGATGCGCATGTAGGCGGGGTGGGAGTCGACGTCGGCGGTGACGTCAGCCGAGCGGCGCAGCAACTCTTCGCCGCGGGCGCGCAGGGCGGCGCCGGAGGCGTCGCCACCGGCCGGGTGGCGGTCCACCGCGGCCCGGGTCGCGTCTTCGGCGACGCCGAGCAGCTCTCGCAGCTGGGCGCGCAGGTCGGCCCGAGTCTCCTGCACGACCTGGGCGGTCGACTCGCCGCGCGAGGCGGCACGGATCACCCGGCTGGCGCCCTCGGCATAGGCCTCGGCGAAGGCGGCCGCGCCGTGCCAGCCGACGCTGGCCGCGATCCGCGCCAGGCCGGGCGTGGCGCGGATCAGCTCCTCGACCGTCGGCTGCTCGGGCCCCTCGGGGCGCCCGGCGCCGGGCCGGCGCGCCGCGTCTCTGTTCAGCTCGTCGCTCATCCGAAGATCGCCAGGTGTAGCAGGCCGGCGCCGAAGCCGAGCACGGCGCCGTGCAGGTAGAGCAGCCACTCATCCTCGCGCATCGCGGTGCGCAGCATCTCGGAGAAGTCTGCCGGGTCCATGAGCCGCATGCGAGCGGCGACGAACTCGCGGATGCCGTCGCTCTGGGCGGCGTTGAACTCGGGGTCGGCGAGCGGCGCCACGGTGTGGTCGGCGGCCTCGACCGCGACCGAGGCGCGGATCGCGTCGTAGTCGCGAGCGCCGACGGCGACCCGCACGGCGGGACGGGCGCGGCCGACTGCGCGGTCGACCGCCGGCCGCAGGGCGGACTCGAGCAACTGGCGGGTGCGGTCGGAGTTGGGTCCGTTCATCAGGTCCTCGGCCATGTTGCCCATCGTCACGATGTCGCCGGCGATGATGTCGGCGTAGACGCCGGCGACCTCGGGCTGGCGCTGCAGGAAGAGGCCCTGGATGGTGAAGCGGCCGAGGCGCCGCGGCCGCACCGGCTCGAAGATCATGCGGATGCCGAGCAGGTTGGTCGTGTAGCCGATCAGCACGCCGGCGATCGGCAGCACCCACCAATGGGTCAGGACCAACTCGGTGACGAAGGCGGTCGGGATGCCGAGCAGGAAGCCGAAGAAGAAGCCGAAGTTGACGATGAAGCGCAGCTCGCGGCGGCCGACCTCGAGGAAGATCCGGTTGGCCAGCTCCGGGTTGGCCTCGATGCGGCGGATCACCATCAGCTTGACGTCGATCAGGTCGTCGGCGTGGGCGCCGATCTCGTCGGTGATCGCGTGGACGATCTCCGGCAGCTGCTCCTCGACCCGGGCGTGGACGGCGGCGCGCACGCGGGGCGGCAGGTCGTGCCAGAGCTGCGGGCGCTCGCGCTCCATGATCCGCTCGACCACCTCGTGGATGTCGCCGCGGGCCGAGGCGAGGATCTGCTCGGCGATCGCCTCGGAGTCGAGCTGGCTGTAGAAGTCGGCGGCGCCGCCGAGCTTGGCGATCCCCTTGTCGACGGCGATCGAGCCCATCTTGGCGGCGCGCGAGGGGACGATCCCCTGCCAGCCGATGCCGCCCCGGCCGAGGCCGGGGATTTGCTGGATGCGGCGCGGCAGGACGTTGACCAGCGGCGCCAGGCCGGGCACCTGGAAGCCGGCGAAGCGCACCGGGTAGAAGAGCATCCAGACGCCGCTCCAGTTGGTGACGTAGCCGATCGCCCCGGTGAAGAGCGGGATCGTGATCAGGCTTAGCGTCGTGCTGTCCATGGCGGCGGCGGATCGGCGATGATGTGCGGCGGTGCAGGGATGACGGTAATCAAGGACAGCGGGGCGCGCGCGACGCTGCCGCCCTTCGGCGAGGAGCACGGCGAGCTGCGCGAGACGGTCAGCCGCTTCGTCGCCAGCGAGATCGCGCCGCATGTGGACGAGTGGGAGGCGGCGCGCGAGTTCCCGCGCGAGCTGTACAGGCGCTGCGCCGAGCTCGGCTTCCTCGGCCTGAAGTTCCCGGAGGAGTACGGCGGCCAGGGCGGGACCCACCTGCACGACGCGATCTGGGTCGAGGAGCTGGCCCGCAGCGGCGGCTCGGGCGGGGTGGCGGCCGGGCTCAACGCCCACACCTCGATCGCGATGCCGCCGATCTTCAACTTCGGCAGCGAGGAGCAGAAGCAGCGCTGGCTGGTGCCGGGGATCGCCGGCGAGAAGATCGGCGCGCTGGGGATCACCGAGCCGGGGGCCGGCTCCGACGTCGCCGGGATCGCGACCACGGCGCGGCGGGTCGAGGGCGGCTACGTCGTCAACGGGTCGAAGACCTTCATCACAAACGGGGTGCGCGCCGACTTCCTCGTCTGCGCCTGTAAGACGACCGAGGAGGGCGGCCACGGCGGCATCTCCTTCCTCGTCCTCGAGCGCGAGATGCCCGGCTACGAGGTGGCCCGGAAGCTGGAGAAGATGGGCTGGCACGCCTCCGACACCGGCGAGCTCTCCTTCACCGACGTCGAGGTGCCGGCCGAGAACCTGCTCGGCGAGGAGAACGGCGGCTTCAAGCTGATCATGGCCAATTTCGCCTGGGAGCGGCTGCTGATGGCGATCGGCGCGGTCGGCGCGATGCAGCGCCTGATCGAGACCACGGTCGCCTACGCGCTCGAGCGCGAAGCCTTCGGCCGCCCGATCGGCAAGTTCCAGGCGATCCGCCACCAGGTCGCCGAGATGGCGACCAAGGCCGAGTCCTCCCGCGCCCTCACCTACAACGCCCTGCGCCTCTTCCACGAAGGCCACGACTGCATCAAGGACGTCACCATGGCCAAGCTGATCACCCAGCGCGCCGTCCTCGAGATCGCCGACCAGTCCCTCCAGATCCACGGCGGCTACGGCTACATGCGCGAGTACGGCATCGAGCGCGCCGTCCGCGACGCCCGCCTAGGCCCAATCGGCGGCGGCACCGACGAGGTGATGAAGGAGATCCTGGGGAAGTTGATGGGGTTGTAGGTGCGGTCGCTGGTCGATGAAGCTTTGTACGCGCCATATGCGTACAAAGCTTCATCGAACGGTGGTGCGCAGTGCGTGACTGATGCGGCTGGCCAGGTTCGGGACCGCGTAGAGCCTCCACTACTCCTCCGCGAACTCGGCCAGCGTTTCGCGACCGCCGGTGAGCAGATCGAGATCGCCGGTCCGCTTGCGCCGCACGACCTCGGCCTCGAACACCTCGGCGTCGCGCTTGCGACCGACCGCCTTCGAGCGCTCGCGGCCCTGGTGGTCGCGCCAGCGCACCCGCCAAACCGCGCCGCCCTTCCGCTCCACCCTTTCGAGGCTCATCGCATCCTCCTATCCGTCGCTCGACTGGTCGAGCAGAGCACGCAAGCCGCCGTTGGGAACCTTGCTCCTCGACCCTCGCAACCTCTCAGGCCGGGCAGGAGGCTCAGCGGCAAGGGTCCGCTCCCCGATCCAACGCTCCAACTCGCCGGGCTGGACCCGGAGCCGGTTGCAGAGCCGCGCCGCCCGCAACTCGCCGCGCGCAATCGCCCGGTAGACCGCCCGACGTGACAGGCCGCAGACGCGGGCAACCTCCTCCGGGGAGAGCAGCGCCTCGAAATCGCTGTGGTGGTGGTCGGGCAATTTCCTCTGCACCTGCTGTCCGAGAAAGAGGAGGAATGCCCCGCTTTCTTTGTTAAGAAATCGCCCCATCCGCCCGCGCGGACACATTCGGCCGGGCCTCCATTCGGGCGGCCGCCGCACGGCGAAGACGTGCCAAAATCGGCCGCCGGAGGCCCGGCCGAAGTCACCGCCACCGAACCACCAAAGCATTTTCTGATTTTGTGGATCAGCAAAGTGCGGCCCAGGCACCGAACCGGGGGGTTCATAATGTGTCGGCGGTTCGGGGTTGGAGTTTCGACTACCGAAGAGAGACCCCGAAACGCCTTCTCGCGAGGATCGGCCGTCTTGTCGTTCGGGGCCGATGCTTCTCAGCTCTCGAAGCTGGTTCTTCTGGCTTCTAATTTTGATCTTGCCTTTGGGTGATTTGAGTTCGCTGAAACCGCCCGTCAATCCTCAGCATTTCCCCGCCCGTCCGCCTCGACCGCGAACCCGCCCGGTCGAAACGCCCCCGGCTCCCAGGCGATGCCCTCGACCAGGTCGCACACCGAAACGCCGAGCCCGGCAGCGAGCTTGATCAGCGTGTCAACCCGGGCAATCCGCTCGCCGCGCTCGATCTGGCCAACCGCCGTGCGGTGCAGTCCCGCCTGGAAGCTCAACTCTTCCTGCGAGAGACCGACTCGCTTGCACTGGCGGCGCAGGATTCGTCCAAGCTCAGTCTTCAACCCCAGCGAGACAACAGCGCCACTCACGACACGCCCCCGACAAGCTCTTCGAAGCGGATAGCAGCCCGACTGGTAGCGATGCGCCGGCAGTCGCAAGAGAGCAACCCATCGCGGCTCAATTCCCGCACAGCGCGCTCTACGGCATCCTGACCGGCCTCCTGCCGGTCGGCTTCGACCCGAAGCGCAAGCTCCAGAATCGTCAGCTGCGCCGGATGGAGGACAAGAACCTGCGTGAGGACCGAGCGTTCCATGATCTCGTCCTCCTGGGCGGGCGCAAGCGCGCGCCGCTGGATATCGTCGTCGTGCATGGGAAGTACCCCTTCCTGTGCCACGCCCCCGGCTGTTCGCTCAGCGCGGGGGCACTTTTCTTCGGATCGCCAGAGCCTAGCATCTACTGAGCACATATCGCTACTGTTTCGTATTCTAGCCCATGTCGCTCGCGTCTGAAAGCGTCCCAACCGCGATGCGCCGCTCCGATCAACCCCAGCCCGCCCTAGGCAAAGCAATCCGCCAGCTTCGCCAAACGCGCGGCATCACCCAGGAAGACCTCGCCCACGAGGCCGACATCACGACCGGCACCCTCTCCCTGATCGAGCGCGGCCACGCCAACCCGACCTGGGGCACCGTCAAAGGCATCGCCTCTGCCCTGGGCGTCTCAATGGGCGAGCTAGGCCGACTGGCCGATCGCCACGAGCATTAGCTCAGCAACTCAGCAGAGACGCAGTAGCTGCGAAGCTCAAGCCACCTTAGAACCGCATGCCGAACAAGCCACCGTCGTCTCCCTCGTCGGAAAGCTCAAGGCGTACATGGGAACGGAAATCGATCTCCTCGGGGAGTTCATCCCACGGCACCGCATCGGAATTCAGGCAACAGATGTACTGAAAACCACATTCGCGAGACTTGCGCTCGGCCAGTGCCAAGCCCTTGGCGACCTGTCGCTCGTCAACACCATCAAAGATGGTGCTGTCATGGATGAGGAAACCAGGACCGGAACCTTTCTCAGCCCATAGCTCAGCCATCATGAGGTCATAGCAGAACACCATCATCTCCTGAACCCCCTGGCTTGCTCCTGCTTGAATGTCGATGCGCATAGTGAGGCCACCTATCTCGGATACGCCAAGCGCAAACTCCCCAGGCTCTTCATATAGCTCCGCAGTATTCGCGCCGAAAATATCTACAGCTTTACTCCACCGATCGCGGCGATCCTGAAAATCTGCGCGTGCATCAATCGCGTGTTGATCTCGCTGAAGGCGTAGCTCTGCCAACTCGGAATCAAATCCTCGAAGCTGCTCAAGCTGAGCATTGACATGCCCAAGCTCCTCCATAGTCTGGTTTTGTCTCTCTTGGAGTCGCAGATACTCGCTCAGAGCCCCATGCTCCTGAAGAACAGTGAGCAAGTCCGCTCGACGGACCGACAACTCCTCGATCTCACCGTCACGCTCCGCAATCAAAGCTTCCAAGCGCTCAAGCTCACCGCCTAGGTATGCCTGGCGGCTAGCAAAAATGCTCTGATGAAACTCCTGTACATCACGCAGTCTTTGGCTCAGGCGCTCTGAAAAATAGATCTCAGCCTCGGCATACATTGCCTCAATGGCGCTCGGATCAGCCGGTCGCTCACCCTCCAAAGCCGCCCGATTGAAATCTAGGAGTTCGCGATCTATCACATTCTCGTTAGAGAGATCGTGGATTGACTTGGTGATTTCGCTTGCCTCACGCTCCAACTCCTCATACTGAGGATGAACCTGAAACGAATGGAGCTGCTCATCGGCCTTTCTTATCCGCCGCTCAAGGTTGATCTTCATCGCCTCTAGCTGACCCTCAAGGTCGCCAGGCTGGCGTTCCGTTCCTGCGTTTACATCAGCGCTTCGTCGCCACGCTTCGATTGCCTTTCTGGCATCGCGAAGCTTCTCCTCTCGCTGTCGCAGAAGCTCGCCTTTTCTCACGAACTCCCAGTCAAGTCCCAAGAGAAACGAGGTCGATAGCTGTCGATTCCAACTTGGCTGATTGCGAAAGTGAGCGAACGGATCACTAAAGGCGTCGCGCCCGCGGCGTGCGAAATACGGAAGCAGCGCACGTACCGTCGGACTGTAAGACTCCTCTGCCAACTCCGGCGACACCCCGAAGACAAGCCATCCCAGAAGACTCTTCCAAGCATCTAGGCCCAAATAGGGACGGTCCCCATCCGGATCTCGACGGACGTCTATCGGCCACGAGTCGCTGGTGTGATCAAGCCATACCCGATTGGGGTCCGTCGTACCACGTGACACCGACAGTCGTTCACTCTCCACGTCTACATCTGCGAAGAACGTCCATCCCTCCAGCCCAGAAGTCGAGAGAGTCGAGCGGCCGAGGTCAGCGCCAAGAAGAAAATGGACGATCTCAACGAGAGAACTCTTTCCTGAGCCGTTCCTCGAATCGCGCTCACCGGCCTCCTCGCTTCGCTCTGCTAGCACGACATTGAATCCAGGCTCAAACACTGCGTCCTTAAAGGACGCTTTCGATGCTCCAATCCTTCTAATCATGGGGGATCCTAGTTACAAACTTATCCTGCATTGCAATTGCCTTTATGGAATACAAAAAGCTCAACGTCAAACAAAACTGGTCAAACGAACGGACCTCGGTCGTGTCGCGCGCAACGGTCCATAGTCGGCTCACCGTTTGAGGCTCTTGCAGATGCGTCAGAAGTGAACCTCCAAGAACAAGGAGAGAACGATCAAACTTCAGGTGCTTATTGGGGAGAATCATCGCTCAAAAATGTCGCAAAGCTGAAAGTAATACGCGATGATCGCTACGGCGGCCCAATACTCTTTCGTTGGAGGCTGATAGTCGCCAGCTACATTATTGACAAGCGCTCCAAAGATAGCGTCCGCGTCACCGTCTAGATGATCCCGGAACTCGTCATACTTCTCCTTCAGCACGGTTGCTACACGCTGTGAAAACCTGGGGTCAACGTTTTTAGAAACGTAGTGTTCGACCGTTGAAACCACCGGGTTGGATGCCGTGATCAGCAGGCGCACGCTCTCATCGAGTTCGTTTCTATCCATCTTATCCTCGATACCCACACGGCCAAGATCTTCATCAAGGTTTGGAATTGGCTGGTCGCGAACGTAGTTGAGAAGCGTCCTAACCTCGGCGTCGGTAGCTCCAGTTACTTCTCTCAAGATAGGAGGGGGACCAAACAGATCGTTTCGATCCTCCAGAGACAATTCCTTAGTCTTTTGCCAAAGTGCTTCACGACCCCAACGGTCGATCTCGATGGTCGGATTGTCACCCTTCAGTCCTTGGAGGTGTGCGACGACCTGAGGTGGTAGGCCATGCTGGGCAGAACTAAAAACAAACACCCATTCTTTGAGGTCTTCTCCCCAGCGCGCCTTGGCCCCCTCGAAATCGTCCGTGATCTTCGTGATCGTTTGGGCACTCGTGAGACTCTCGGGTGCATACACTTGAAAGCAAGTGCCAGACTTTGGAAGCCAGCCATCACACTTCCAGTCGCCTTCCTTCCCAGCGGGCTTGACCTTCATGAATGTCGAATCCACCTTTTCCATGATCTCCTCGAAAAACGACTGAAACTCAATCCCCGTCTTCTCGGCACATGCAAGCCGAAAATTCAGGAACTGCCACGCTAGAACGACTTCTTCCTTCGTCATCACGCGGGAAGCCCAGGGAAGGGGCTCAGGGCGTTATGAGCTTGGCCGGAAGACATCGCTGCGATTGGGTCCAAGATAGCGGGAGGCCCGGAGGGGCCATTCAATTGCGTCGAAAGCCGTGCCAAGGGCCCGTCTGAGGCGGGAGCGGTTCGCCTCCGGACGCAGCGACCAGCCAGCTTGGCTTGCATGGAGTTGTCGGGCTATCTCGGGCACCTGGTTGCACGCGGATGGGTCGTTAACTCCCCCGCCGCCTCCCCAGTGCAGCTATGGAGCAGGGGAATCTTTGGGAACGACCGAGTAGCTGGACCCTATATCGCAAGCTAAAACGAAGCCCTGGCACCGAGCTGGCGATGCCGCTCTTTGCGAGCCGAATGAGGACGCCGGCGGTCCCGTTGGCGCTAACGGCCAGTCAGTTTCCGACACGATTCGGACACATCAGGCAGCCCACCCGCGATCACGGCTGGCCGTCGCCCCCATCCCCGAACAGGTTGATTTGCTGGGCGTCCGTGCCCTCCGATGATCCCGCGTGCCCTCCCGTCCCGCCCTCGGAACTCATGAAGGAGATTCTGGGGAAGTTGATGGGGCTGTGAAGCTTGGGTCGAAAGACCCTCAGGCGGTGCCGGCTTGTGCTTCGGAGATCAGTGCTCGCAGCCGTCGCTGGACGAGAGTTCGCAGTCTTTGCGAAGCGATTCGATCGGCCCACTCGCGGAGGAGCTTGCGGTCGAAGGGGGACGGCAGGGTCAGCTCGGGGAGGTACGGGGTGCGTCCCTGCGCGCTCCTGAGGTAGGCGAGGTCGAACAGGGCCTTCTCGGGCACCGCCAGGTACACACCTTGCTTGTCGCTGCGGTAGCCGGTGAAGAGCTCGGGCGCTATCCGGTGGACCTCATAGACGCCGAAGGCGGTCGTGATGCGCCGGGCGCGGTCGATCGAGACGAGGGAGATGGTCCGAGGTATCTGGTCGATCATGCCGTGCCGGGCCAGCGCCGAGAAGAGCGAGACGTAGGCTGGCCGTGGCGCGGTCAGATAGGGCCCGATCGCGAGCGGGTCGATCTCCCGGTCGAGGGTCCAGAGGCCACGCCGCACCTGGCCGATCACGCCGGAGTCGTGCAGCGCCCGCAGGCGCTGGGCGGCGGTGGCCGGACTGACCTGCCAGACGGCGGCCGCCTCGGCGCTGCTGAGCACCGGTCGGCCGACCTCGCGCAGATCGCGATAGGCGTCGGTGACCCTCACCGCGCGGCCTCGAGCTGCTCGGCGACGAAGGTCTGCAGCTGCACCCAGCGCTCCTCGGAGTAGTAGTCGCGGAGGTCGGGCTCGAGGAAGTTGAGTACATGGTCGCTGAAGGCGTCGAAGGGGATCTCCAGCGCGATCTCCGCCGCCTTGGTCAGCAGCTCGGCGTCGACCTCGCCCCGGGGCAGCTGCCGAAGGCGCAAGAGTAGGTCGAGGTCGAAGACGTCACGCGACTGAACCTGTGGCCGCCCGGCGAGGGCGGCGACCTTCTGCTCGGTCGCGGCGGCGGCCGTGTAGTGCTGGACGATCGGCGGTCGCAACGCGTAGGGGGCGACGATCCGATCCGGGACGGCCTCGGCCCGAAAGCGATCGTCAGCCCCTCGACTGCTGAATTCGACCTTGGTTCGCACCAGCTCGCCGTGGCCGGGCGCGGCGATCCCGATCTTCCAGCGGCGGGTGGTTTCGCTCTGCTTGTGCTCGCTCGACTCCTCGACGGAGAGCCCCTTCACCCGCAGCAGATTGCTCAGCACCGGCGACTCGATCACCTGGCCAACCTTCTCGCGCACTCCCCAGGGCGCCCCGCCGCGGAAATCGAGATCGATGTCCTGCGAGTAGCGCTGGCTGTCAAAGAAATAGCGCAGGTTGGCGCCGCCCTTGAGAATCCAGCGTCCGCGCTCGAGGCGCTGCTGGAGAGCATCGAGGAAGGCGACGTGGAAGAGCTCGATGACCTGCACTTCACGCAATTCCATGCGTTGAGAGTACAGAAATTCAATTTATAGCGCAATAAACTGCTGTCTTATTGTCGAGAGCGATGGGCCTCGTCGGCGTGCGTGCGGGCGCAGGGGGCCGGGCGCTGCGCCTACTGCGGCTCGGCGACCTGGTCGCGGCCGGCGGAGAGCTCGCGGGCGATGTCGTTGGCCCAGGCGCGAATCTCCTCCCAGTCGCGGCGGTCGTGGAACTCGGGCGGGATGCCGGCCACCATCGCCTTCTCGATCGGGCCGCGCGGCTCGGGGGGCAGGCGGCCGCCGAAGATGACGTGGTCGCGGGCGCCCAGCTTCTCGACCGCGCGCACGATCCCGGGCGGCTCGCTCCACTTCGGGTCGTCCTTGTCCGGGTCGCCGACCGGACCGGAGCTGAAGGCCCAGAGGGGAAGCGCCGCCAGCGCCTTGCGCTGCGCGCGCAGGAAGTGACGGGCTTCGCCCCGCCAGCGCTTCATGTAGACGGCGCTGCCGAGGACGACGGCACCGTAGGGCTCGAGGCTCTCGACCGCGTCGCTGGGCTCGCAGTCGACCTCGAGGCCGGCCTCGCCCAGCGCCGATGCGACCGCCTCGGCGATTTCGGCCGTCGAGCCGCGTTTCGACGCGTATGCGACGAGCACTCTCCTCACCGACCAACCCTCCCAGGCCGGCGCCGCGACTTCATCGGTGATCCACCGCAGACGGGCGGCGTAGTTCCCGGACCGCGCCCGCGCAGGGGTGGAATAGGCTCGGGCCGGCGATGACCGAAGACCTGCTCGACCGCGTCCACCTCAACCTGGTTGACAGCTCGCTGCAGCTGTTCGGGCTCGATCCCGGCGCCGAGGTCGAGCGCACCGAGGCCTGGGCTCTGGCGGCGGGCAGCCCGGACCACCCGGCGATCTCCAACGTCGCTTTCCGCACCGGCGAGGCCGACGCCGAGGCGCTGGTCGACCGGGCGCGCGGCTTCTTCGCCCGCCGCGGCCGCGGCTTCAGCTTCATGCTCCGCGGCAGGGAGGCCGCCGACCGCGACCTCGAGGCGGCGGCCACCGCCGCCGGCCTCAGCGAGGTCTACGCGATGCCGGAGATGACGCTCGCCGCCCCCCTGCCGGCGGAGGCCCCGCCCCCCGGCGTGGCCGTGCGCCGCATCGCCGCCGAGCGCGACGCCGAGGACTACTGGCGGATCTGCGCCGCCGCCTACCCCGACGTCGGCTTCCCGCCCGAGGTCTTCGGCCACTACACCCGCCACGAGGGGCTACGCGCCGACAACCTCGCCGCCTTCCTCGCCGACCTCGACGGCGAGCCGGTCGCGGCGGCGATGACGATCGTCACCCGGGGCGTCGCCGGCATCTACTGGGTGGCGGCGCTCGGGCAGGCCCGCGGGCGCGGCGTCGGCCGCGCGGTCACCGCGGCCGCGGTCGAGGCCGGCTTCGGCCTCGGCGCCGACCTCGCCTCGCTGCAGGCATCGCCGATGGGCAGGCCGGTCTACGAGCGCATGGGCTTCGAGGCGATCTTCGACTACCGCCTGCTGATGATGCGGCCTCCCCGGTCGGGCGCGGCGCGTTAGCGGCGCCGGAGCGGCTGGCCACGGCCCTCGCCGTCGGTTAGTGTCGTCGCGACCGGTCAACCGCAGGGAGAAACGAGGGATAGGGATGGCTTACGAGATGAAGCTTCGCGACAGCGGAGCCGAGGTCAAGGTCCGCAGCCCCTGGGCGGCGGCGCTGCTGCCCCTCATCACCCTGGGGATCTACCACCTGGTCTGGTGGTACCGGATCAACCGCGAGCTGCGCGACTACGGCCAGGCCAAGGGCTTCGACCTCGGCCAGAACCCGACCAACTCCCTGCTCGCCCTCTTCCCCGGCGGCATCGTCGTCATCCCGGCGCTGATCACCTACTGGCGCGGGACCAAGCGGGTGATGGGCGCCTCGCGGGTAGCCGGCAAGGAGCCGCTCAACGGCTGGATCGCGATCGTCCTCTACCTCTTCATCGCCCCGGCGCTGTGGGCCTACATCCAGGTCTCGCTCAACGACATCTGGCGCGCCGAAGCCGAGCCCCAGCCCGGCACCCCGGCACCGCCCGAGCCCAGCGACGCGATGCCGCCGCCGGCCCCCGCAGCCGAGCAGCCGCCCGCGACGGGAGCGGACGGGACCGCCTCCTGAGCGACGCCCCCAACCGGAATCGGCGCTGACTGGCCAGTCAGCCAGCGCCGATTCCCTATAGCCTCCGCGGCCGACTTTTCACGACGCGAAGGAGAGAGCACAGCGATGGGACTTCTTGATGGGAAAGCGGCGATCGTCACCGGGTCGGCGCGCGGAATCGGCCGGGCGACCGCCGAGCTGTTCGCCCGCGAGGGCGCCAAGGTTCTGATCAACGACCTCGACGCCGACGTCGCCGAGCAGGCGGCCAGCGAGATCGACGGCGAAACCGCAGTCCACGCCGGCGACCTGACCAAGCCCGACGCCGCCGACCAGCTGGTCGCCGCCGGGGTCGAGGCTTTCGGCGCGCTCGACATCGTCGTCAACAACGCCGGCTACACCTGGGACGGGGTCGCCCACCGGATGACCGACGAGCAGTTCCAGGCGATGATCGACATCCACACCGTCGTCCCCTTCCGCGTCGCCCGGGCGCTCGCCCCGCACTGGCGCGAGGCGGCCAAGGCCGAGCGCGGCGAAGACAAGGAGGTCTTCCGCAAGATCGTCAACGTCTCCTCGACCTCGGGCACGATGGGCAACGCCGGCCAGGTCAACTACTCGGCGGCGAAGATGGCCGTCGTCGGCCTGACCAAAACGCTGGCCAAGGAGTGGGGCCAGTTCAAGATCAACGTCAACGCGGTTGCCTTCGGCTTCGTCGAGACCCGCCTCACCGCCGCCAAGGAGGAGGGCGAAGAGATGACCTCCCCGAGCGGCGAGAAGATCGAGCTCGGCATCCCCGAGCAGATGCGGGCGATGGCCTCGGCGATCATCCCGCTCGGCCGCCCGGCGACGCCGCAGGAGGCCTCCGGCCCGGTGCTCTTCCTCGCCTCGCCGCTGGCCAACTACGTCCACGGCCAGGTGCTCAACGTCACCGGCGGCATGTTCGGGGGGATGTACACCTGAGTTCCGAGCCGCAGGAGCGTCGCACGCCGCGTTACCTGGACGTGGGGGACCGAGTCTGGCCCCTCACGATCCGGGTAATGGGGCTGCATACGTTCCTCTACCGGGCAACCGGTGGTCGCTTCGGCCACAAGGTGCCCGGTGGCCCCGGCACGATGCTGCTGCTGGACCACGTCGGCGCCAAGAGCGGCAAGAAGCGCACCTCCCCGCTGCTCTACGTCGAGGACGGTGAGAACGTGTTCGTGATCGCCTCCAAGGGCGGCTTCCCCAAGAACCCTGGCTGGTTCTACAACCTCAAGGCCAACCCGGACACCACAGTCCAGATCCGCTCCGAGCGCCGTCCCGTCCACGCCCGGGTCGCCGGCGCCGAGGAGCGCGAGCGCCTCTGGCCGCTGGCGGTCAAGGCCTACGGCGGCTACGAAGACTACGCCGCGCGCAGCAAGGGTCGCGAGATCCCGATCGTCATCCTCGAGCCCCGCTGACGCGGGGAGCACGGCTCCCTACTTCGAGCGCCGCTCCTCAGCGACCGGGTCGCCCGAGTCGCTCGCTATCGCCTCGGGAGGCCAGGGGCCGGCCCAGTTGTCGCGGGCGCCGTCGAGGGTGATCGTCGTGCCGGAGAAGAAGTCGCCCGCCTCCGAGGCCAGGTAGGCGACGAGCCAGGCCATCTCCTCGGCCCGCCCGGCACGGCCGATCGGGATCGAGCGCTCGAGGTTGTCGACCACCACCTGCGGGTACTTGGTCAGCAGCGTCTCGGTGGCGAACTGGCCGGCGGCCAGGGCGCAGGTCTTGATCCCGAAACGCGCCCACTCGACCGCCAGGGTGCGCATCATGTTCTCGACCGCGGCGCGGGCGGCGCCGGAGTGGACCATGCCCGGCATCCCGTTGTGCGGGGAGAGGGTGACGCTCAGCACCTTGCCGCCGCCCTGCGGGATGAAGGCCTTGGTCGCCGCCGCGTGGGTCATCAGCCAGGTGCCCTGCACGTTGAGCTCGATCACGGTGCGAAAGCCCTTGGGGCTGATCGTCTCGGCCGGGGCGAGGAACTGGCCGCCGGCGTTGTTGACCAGCACATCGAGGCGCCCGTGGCGTTCGAGCAGGGCGTCGAAGAAGCGCTCGACCGGCTCCTCCTCGCGGATGTCGAGCGCCTCGTGCTCGAAGGCGCCGGGCAGGCCAGCGGCCAGCTCCGCGGTCTCGGCCAGCGGCTCGGCGCGCCGCCCGCAGCCGACCACCACGGCCCCGAGCCGGGCCAGCTCCAGCGCCGTCTCGCGGCCCAGGCCGCTGCCGGCGCCGGAGACGACGCAGACCTGACCGTCGAGCAGACCGTCCCTGAAGATGCGCGAACGCGGGCTTTCAGCCATCGACGGCAGAGCCTATATATGGACGCTCGCCGTAACCTGAGCGACGATGAAGGTCCGGATCGAGCCCAAACCGCTGCACGAGCCGCTCGCCGGCGGCACCCCCGGGGCCAGCGTCGCGGTCGAACCGATGCTGGCCGGGACGGTGACCTGGCCGCGGACGATGATGGAGCGGCCCGGCGGGCGCTTCGAGAAGCTGAAGCTGCTGCGCTCCCTGCTCAGCGGCAACCCGGCCGCCACGGTGCCGATCCCCAGCTACCTGATCCGCCACCCGAGCGCCGGCGCGATCCTCGTCGACACCGGCCTGCACCCCTCGATCGCCACCGACCCGAAGGGCAACTTCGGCAGCCTCGGCACCCGCTTCGGCCACCCGAGGCTGGAGCCCGGCGCCGACGTCCCCGCCCAGCTGCGCAGGCGCGACCTCGACCCGGGCGAGATCCCGGTCGTCGTCATGACCCACATGCACCTCGACCACAGCTCGGCGATCTCCGAGTTCCCCAACTCGACCTTCGTCCTCAGCGAGACCGAGTGGGAGGCCGCCGCCAGCGGCCCGCGGCCGCTGCTCAACGGCTACCGCCGCCCCCACTTCGACTACGCCTTCGACTACCGCACGGTCGACTTCGACCGCGGCGGGATCGACTCCTACGCGACCTTCGGCCGCTGCTTCGACCTCTTCGGCGACGGCTCGATCCGGCTCGCCTACACGCCCGGCCACAGCGCCGGCCACGTCTCGGTGATCCTCCGCCTCGCCGAGCGCGACTTCGTGATCGGCGGCGACGTCTCCTACACCAAGGGCCAGCTCGACGGCACCGCCCCGCTGGCGCCCGAACCCCAGGACGCGCACAACTACCGGCGCTCGCTGCAGGAGCTGCGCCTCTTCATCCGCGAGTACCCCGACGCGGTGGTCACCCCCGGCCACGACGCCGAGTTCCTCGCCGGGCTCAGCGCCCGTTACGAGTAGCCGCCAGCCCGGCGTACATCTCGCGCACCGGGGCGAAGATCTGCTCGGCGACCTGCTGCTGGCGCTCGCGCTCGGGGGCGTCCTCGGCCGGGAAGCGCAGCGGCTCGCCGAACTCGACCGTGACCTTGGGGAAGCGCAGCCGCTTCCAGCCGCGCACCTTGGCCGAGCCGTAGATCGCGACCGGCACCACCGGCGCACCGGATTCGAGCGCGATGCGGCCGATCCCCGGCTTGACCTCGCCCAGCTCGCCGCTGCGCGAGCGCCCCCCCTCGGCGTACATGAGCAGCATTTCGCCCTGTTCGAGCAGGATCTTCGCCGTCTTGATCGCCTCCTCGTCGCCGTGGCCGCGGCGCACCGGGAAGACCCCGCCGTGCTGGTAGATGTAGGTCAGCACCGGCGGGCCGAACATCTGCGACTTGGCCATGAAGCGCACCTTGCGGCGCAGCAGGTAGAGGCCGACGAAGAAGTGATCCATCTGGCTGAAATGGTTGGGGGCGAGGATCAGGGCGCCGTCCTCGGGCACGTTCTCGACCCCGATCGCCCGCACCCGGTAGAGCAGCAGCGTCGGCAGCGAGATCAGCAGGCGGACGAGGGTGTAGGTCCAGCCCACGCCGCCGCGGGCCGACTCGTGGAAGCGGTCGAAGTACTCGGCGGGCCGTTCGTCCCGGTAGACCTGTGGCTTGATGTCCGGCATGCGCGCGCGGCCTCCCCGGCCGTCGCTACGCGATACTCCGCCGCCGCCGCCCGGTTACGCGGCCGGCTCGCCGGATTCCGGGGCGGCCCAGCCGCGCGAGCGCTCCAGCGCCCGCCGCCAACCCGCCAGCAGCTCCTCGCGCCCGCCCTCGCCCATCGCCGGCTCGTAGCGGACGGCCTCGCGCCACATCTCCCCGACCTGGGCGGCGCTCCAGGTCCCGACCCCGATCCCGGCCAGGTAGGCGGCGCCGAGCGCGGTCGTCTCGGCGATCTCGGGGACGACGACCTCGGCGCCGAGCAGGTCGGCCTGGAACTGCATCAGCCAGCGGTTGGCGACGGCGCCGCCGTCGGCCTTGAGCACGGCGAGCCGCTCGCCGCTCGCCGCCTCCTGCGCCCGCACCGCGTCGACCGTCTGGTAGGCGATCGCCTCCAGCGCCGCCCGCGCCAGGTGGGCGCGGCCGCTGCCGCGGGTGAGGCCGACGATCGTCCCCCGCGCCTGCGGGTCCCAGTGCGGCGAGCCGAGCCCGGTCAGCGCGGGGACGAAGTAGACGCCCTCGTTGCCCGGCAGCGAGGCGGCCAGCGCCTCGCTCTCGGCCGCCGACTCGATCACCCCCAGCCCGTCCCGCAGCCACTGCAGCGCCGCCCCGGTGACGAAGATCGAAGCCTCCAGCGCGTAATCCCCCGCCGACGGGCCGAAATGTTGCCCGTCGGGCAACATTTCGGCCCGTCGGCCCCGGGGCAGGGTGGCGCAGGGGGTGGTGAGCAGGCCGGGGGCGGGCGGCGGCGGCTTGGGGCCGGCGTTGAGCAGGACGAAGCTGCCGGTGCCGTAGGTGTTCTTCGCCGTGCCGGGCTCGAGGCAGGCCTGGCCGAAGAGGGCCGCCTGCTGGTCGCCGGCGATCCCCGCCACGGGGACCTCGCCGCCGAACTCGCTGGTCGTGCCGTAGACGTGGGCGGAGGGCAGCGGCTCGGGCAGGCGCGCCGGGTCGACGCCGAACAGCTCGCACAGCTCGGCGTCCCACTCGAGGCGATGGATGTCGAAGAGCAGGGTGCGCGAAGCGTTGGTGTGGTCGGTGGCGTGGCGGCCGGTGAGCTTGAACAGCAGCCAGGAGTCGACCGTGCCGAAGACGGCGCGCTCGGCCCCCTCCACGTTGCGCAGCAGCCACTCGACCTTGGTCGCCGAGAAGTAGGGGTCGAGGACGAGCCCGGTGCGCTCGCGGACCAGCTGCTCGTGGCCGGCGGCGCGCAGCTCGGCGCAGCGCTCCGCGGTGCGGCGGTCCTGCCAGACCAGGGCGCGGTGCAGCGGCTCGCCGCTCGCGGGGTCCCAGGCGACGACCGTCTCGCGCTGGTTGGCGATCCCGATCGCCTCCAGCTCGGCGCCGGAGACGCCGGCGCCGGCGAGCGCCTCGCGGCCGAGGCGGCGGGTCGTCTCCCAGATCTCGGCCGCGTCGTGCTCGACCCAGCCCGGCCGCGGGAAGTGCTGCCGGTGCTCGGCGTAGGCGCGGCCGGCGATCGCCCCGGCGCGGTCGAAGAGGAGGCAGGTGGTGCCGGTCGTCCCCTGGTCGATGGCGAGGATCACGCGCCGCCGCCGAGCACGTGGCAGCTGCGGCTGAGGACCGAGCTGAGGCGGCGGCCGTCGTCGAAGGCCAGCAGCGCGCAAGCCGAGCCGATCGCGCAGATCCATGCCCCCCGCATGCGATCGATCGTACTCAACGGGTCGCCGGCGGCTGGCAGCACCGAGCCGGGAAAGGGGGCACACTTGGGTCGATGGACGTCGCCCTCGACAGCAGCCCCGGCCTCGAGCGCCAGGCGCGCGCGGTGCGCGACGGCGAGGCGAGCGCCCGCGAGCTGGTCGAGCAGGCCCTGCGCCGGGCCGAGGAGGCGCAGGCCTCGCTCAACCCGTTCCGGCTGATCTGCGCCGAGCAGGCGCTGGCCGCGGCCGAGGAAGCGGACCGCCGCCTCGCCGCCGGCGAGGCGGCGCCGCTGCTCGGCGTGCCGGTGGCGATCAAGGACGATGTCGACCTCGGCGGCCAGACCACGCCCTTCGGCTGCGGCGGCGGCCGGCCCGCAGTCCGCGACGCCGAGGCGGTGCGCCGCCTGCGCGCCGCGGGCGCGATCCCGATCGGCAAGACGCACGCGCCCGAGGTCGGCCAGTGGCACTTCACCGAGACGCCGCTGCACGGCGCCACCCGCAACCCCTGGCACCCCGAGCACACGCCGGGCGGCTCCAGCGGCGGCGCGGCGGCGGCGGTCGCCGCCGGCGTGGTCCCGGCCGCGATCGGCTCCGACGGCGCCGGCTCGATCCGCATCCCGGCCGCCTGGACCGGGCTGATCGGGCTGAAGCCGCAGCGCGGCCGGATCTCGACCTGGCCCGACCCCGAGTCCTTCCACGGGCTGAGCGTCTTCGGCCCGCTGACCCGCAGCGTCGCCGACGCCGCCCTGCTGCTCGACGCGACCCGGGGCAACGTCCCGGCCGACCTGCACAAGCCGACGCCGCCGCCCGAGCCCTTCGCCGCGGCCGCCGCCCGCGACCCGGGGCCCCTGCGCGTCGCGCTCTCCTTCAAGACACCCTTCGCCGTCCCCGACGGGGTCGACGCCGAGCACCGCGCCGCGGTCGAGGCCTTCGCCGCGCAGCTCGGCGAGCTCGGCCACGAGGTCGTCCGCGCCGACCCCGATTACGGGCTGGTCGGCCCGGCGCTGATCCCGCGCGGGATGGCCGGGGTCGACGCCTGGCTGCGCGCCCACGGCGAAGACCGCGCCGTGCTCGAGCCGCGCACCCGCACCCACGCCCGCTTCGGCCGCGCCCTCAGCGGCCTGCCGCTGCGCCTCGCCCGCGCCGCCGAGCCCGGCCTGCGGCGCCGCATCGGCCGCGTCTTCGAGCGCTGCGACGTGGTCCTCACCCCGGTCACCGCCAAGCCGCCGCCGCGGATCGGCGCCCTGCAGGGGCGCGGCTACTGGGCGACGAGCACCACCGCCACCGCCATCTGCCCCTTCGCCTTCGCCTGGAACGTGACCGGCTGGCCGGGGATCAGCGTCCCCGCCGGCCTCACCTCATCCGGCCTGCCGATCGGCGCCCAGCTGCTCGGCCGCCCCAGCGACGAGGCGACCCTGCTCTCGCTCGCCGGCCAGGTGGAGCGCGAGCTCGGCGGCTGGCCAGCGCCCCCCATCTACCGCTGAGCCCCCCGAATCAGCTTCCGGTGCGCTTTTTGCCGGCAATGCCGGCATAAGGCGCACCGGAACGGCGGGTGCGGTAGGCGCTGGCGAAATCGAGCAGCTGGCGGGCGCGGTGGAGGAAGCCGGTGAGGGTGCGGCCGGTGGCGCGGTGGGAGAGGTCGAGCTCGTACTCACCGACCCGGTGGCCGGCGCGGACGGCGTCGACGGTCATCCCGATCTCCATCCCGTAGCCGCGGGCGAAGGGCAGGGTGGCGCGCAGGACGTCGGCGCACATCGCCCGCTGGCCGGAGATCGGGGCGCTCGCCTCGAAGCCGCAGCGGCGGCGGATCGCCCAGCGGGCGAAGCCGAGCGCCAGGCCGAAGCCGCCGCCGACGCGCCGGCCGAAGGCCGCCACCGCCAGGTCGCACTCCCCCGCCTGCACCGCGGCGACCAGCGGCGCCAGGCGGGCCGCCGAGTCGCCGAGGTCGGCGTCGCAGAGGAGGACCAGGGCCGGCGCCGGCTCGACGCTCAGCGCCGCCTCGGCGGCGGCGGTGACGTTGCCGCCCTTGCCGTGCGGGCGGCCGCGGCTGACCACCTGCGCCCCGGCCGCCATCGCCACCTCGGCGGTGCCGTCCCCGGAGGCGTCGTCGGCGACCCAGATCGCGGCTTCGGGAAAGGCGCCGCGCAGGGCGGCGACCGTGGCGCCGACCCGGTCGGCCTCGTTGCGGGCGGCGACGATCGCCGCCAGCGGCGCGCGGCGCGCGGCGCTCACGAAGCCGCCTCCGCGTCGAGCAGCCAGGCGACGATCCCGATCGGCACCGCCCAGACCGCGCCCGGACCCTCGACCTCGTCGAGATCGAGCACCGAGCGGGTGGCGAAGATCCCGCCGCCGCGCGAGCGCAGCGTCTGCGCCGCCCGGCGCCAGGGCCCGTCGACGTACTTGGCCTCGAAGCCGACGCCGAGGCCGGGGCCGACGAAGTCGACCTCGGCCGTGCTCGAGGCCCGCTCGTACATCACCGTGCTCGCCTCGAGCAGCGCGCCCGGCCCGACGCCGCCCGCGGCGCGGAGCAGGAGCAGGCCGAGCTGCTGCTCGCTGAGCACCGAGTCGTCGGGGCGACGGCGGCGGGCGTCGCGCAGGTGCGGCAGGTGGGCGATCAGGGGGTCGACGAAGTAGACCTTCTCCTGCGCCCGCAGGTTGGGCAGGCCGCGGCGGGCCTGGGGGCAGCGCCAGGCGATCAGGGCGCAGGCGAGGGCAGCGATCCGGTCGTTGACCCGGTGGTTGTCGGAGAGGCCGACGTCGCGGGCGACGGCGGAGGCGTTGAGCGGCGCCCCCAGGCCGGCGACCAGCCTTTCGAGGAAGGCGAGGATCTCGCCCTCCCCCATCCCGGTGCTGAGCAGGGCGTCGCCGGCGATCGTCTCCCAGAGCGCCTGCGCGAAGCTCGCGCTCACCTCGGCGCCGGCGACGAAGTCGCCGACCGCGCGCGGGAAGCCGCCCGCCTGCAGGTAGCTCTGCCAGGCGTGGTCGAGGTCGGAGAAGAACGGGTAGAGGCGGTCGATCGCCTCGCGGCCGCGGGCGCTGAGCAGCTCGGCCGGGGGCAGCGCCGCCTCGGGCAGCGGGCCGAGCGTGCCGAGCGAGCGGCAGAACGCCCGGAACCCCATCGGCAGCAGCAGCCGGTCGGAGTCGACGGCGGCGCCGCGGCGCCCGGCCAGGGCCTTGGTCGCCTCGCCCAGACCGCGCGCCGAGGAGCCCGAGAGCACGACGCAGCTGGAGCGGAAGACCGGGTCGTTGTCGCGCAGCTCCTTGATCGCCGCGGCCCAGCCGCGGACCGCGGTGATCTCGTCGAGGAACCAATAGCGCTCTCCGGGCAGGGTCGCGGCCCCCTTCTGGCCGACCGCGACCAGGCGGCGCAGGTCCTGGGCGGTGAGCCCGTCGCAGGCGCAGAAGAAGACGAGGCGGGGATTGGCCCCGGCGGCGATCGTCGCCGCGATCGCCCGCTTGACCTCGACGCTCTTGCCGACCCGCCGCGGGCCGCGCAGGACGTAGAGCCCCGACGGCTGCAGGCCGGCGAGCGGCGCCGGCTCGTAGCTGAACGGCGCGGCGGCGGCCTCGCGCAGGTCCGGGTCGCCCCGCTGCCAGCCCTCGTCCCGCCACCAGGTGCTGCGATCGGTGAGAAGTCGCCTCAGTTGGCCGTCGTTCACCCGAAAAAGGGTAGCAAAATGGGTGGGTGGTGACCGAAAAGACGATAATCGCGCCGAAGTCGGTTGCGGCCGTGCGTCAAGCGGTCGGCCACGCCGGATATTGTCCCGGCCCATGGCGGACATCGAGGCGCACATCACCGGCAACGTCTGGAAAATCGAGGTTGCGGTCGGGGACCAGGTCGAGGACGGCGACACCGTCGTCATCCTCGAGTCGATGAAGATGGAGATCCCGGTCGAGGCGGAGGACGACGGCACCGTGAAGGAGATTCGCTGCGAGGAGGGCCAAGCGGTCAGCGAAGGCGACGTCCTCGTAGTGCTCGAGTGAGCGAGGAGCTGGCGGGCGGCAGGCTGCTGCTCGACCGCCCGGCGGAGGCGGTCGCGCGGCTGCGGATCGCCAACCCGGAGCGGCGCAACGCGCTCGACCACGAGATCCTCGACGCCCTGGCCGAGGCGGTGCGCGGCATCGACCGCGGGATCGAGACCCGCTGCCTGCTGATCACCGGCGCGCCGCCGGTCTTCTCGGCCGGCTACGACCTCAGCGCGATCCCCGGCGAGACCTTCGAGCGCGACGCCGAGGCGCTCGTCGCCCACCCCTTCCACGCGGCGATGGAGGCGCTCGCCGCCCACCCCTGGCCGACGCTGGCGGCGATCAACGGCCACTGCATCGGCGGCGGCCTGGAGCTGGCGATCACCTGCGACCTGCGCCTCTGCGCCGCCGGCGCCAAGCTCGGCATGCCGCCGGTCAAGCTCGGCCTCGTCTACGGCCACACCGGCCTGCGCAAGTTCCTCGACACGATCGGCATGGCGCGGACCAAGGAGCTCTTCCTCACCGGCCGCAACCTCGAGGCCGAGCGGGCCGAGCGGATCGGCCTCGTGCACGAGACGATCCCGGCCGAGGGCTTCGACCGGGCCGCGGTCGAGCGGGCGGCCGAGATCGCCGCCAACGCGCCGCTCTCGATGCGCGGCAACAAACGGGCGATCGAAGTCCTCAACCAGAACCCGATCCTCAGCGAGCAGCAGGAGGCGGGGCTGATCGCCCTGCGCGAGTCCTGCTTCAGCTCCGAGGATCTGCGCGAGGGCGTGCGGGCCTTCGCCGAGAAGCGCACGCCGAAGTGGAAGGGGCGGTGAGCGCCGCGGCGCGGCAGGCGCTGGCCGCCGCCGACCCGACGATGGCGGGGCTGATCGAGCGGCTCGGCGAGATCGACGTCGAGACCCGGCTGCGGCGGCGCAGCGAGGAGCGGCCGGCCGACGCCTACGGGGCGCTGCTGCGGGCGATCGTCGGCCAGCAGCTCTCGACCAAGGCGGCGCGGACGATCTACGGCCGGGTGCTGGAGCTGTTCGGCGGCGCCACGCCGCCGCCCCAGCGGCTGCTGGAGGCGAGCGAGGAGGAGCTGCGCGGCTGCGGCCTCTCGGGGCGCAAGGTCGAGTACGTGCGCGACCTCGCCCAGCACGTGATCGCCGGCGAGCTCGAGCTCGAGCGGCTCGGCGAGCTGCCCGACGAGGAGGTGGTCGCCGAGATCGTCGCCGTGCGCGGGCTGGGCGTCTGGACCGCGGAGATGTTCCTGCTCTTCCACCTCGAACGTCCCGACGTGCTCTCCGGCGGCGACCTCGGCATCCGCAAGGCGATCCAGGTCGAGTACGGCCTCGACCAGATGCCCTCGCCGGCGCGGGTGCTGGAGATCGGCGAGCCCTGGCGCCCGCAGCGCAGCCTCGCCTCGCTCTACCTCTGGGAGTCGCTTGCAAACGCGCCCGTCGGTTGAGGCGGTGGCGGCTGGCGCCGACAAGGGGAGCATGCGCCTGCGCTTCTGGCTCGGCTTCGCCCTCGCCGCGGCGATCGGCATCGGCTCGGTCGCCCTGGCGCTGGTCGTCAACGCGCGCGAAAGCGACAGCTTCGAGGCGCGCCAGCGCGACGAGGCGGTGCGCGCCGCGCACCAGGCCCAGGCCCAGGCCGGGCTCTCGGTCGGCCAGCTGGCCAGCGCCGCCGCCTTCTACCGCTCCGAGGGCGCCGAGGACCAGGTCACCCAGCACGAGTTCGACACGATCGCCGCCTCGCTGCTCGGCCCCGGGGCGCTCTCCTCGACCGGTTTCATCGCGGCGGTGCCCGGCGCGCAGCGGGCCGCCTTCGAGCGCAGCCACGGGGTCGAGATCCGCGAGCGCGGGCCGCTCGGCGAGCTGCGCCGGGCCGGCGCCCGCCAGAGCTACTACCCGCTGCGCTTCGCCGCCGCGCGCGGGCTCGACATCACCCTGCCGATCGGCTACGACGTCGGCACCGACCGCTTCCGCGCCCGCTTCCTGATGCGGGCGGCGAGGACCGGCAAGCCGGCCGCGACCCGGGTGATGCGCCTGCCGGTCGGCGGCACCGGGATCAACGTCTTCCGCCCCGTCTACCGCGACCGCGCCCCGATCGCGACCGCGGCCCAGCGCCGCGCGGCGCTGGTCGGCTTCGCGGTCGGCGGCTTCCGGGTCCCGAGCCTGGTCGGCGCCGCCGAGGCGACCCTGCCGGGCAACGTCGACGTCGCCCTGCTCGAGCGCACCCGCACGGTCGCCGGCCCCGCGCTCGACCGCGAGGACGGCGCCGCCGCGCAGCTCTCGATCGCCGACCGCGGCTGGGTGCTCGTCGTCCACGACCCGGACCGGCCGGGGGTCGGGCTGCCGCTGCTGATCGCCGTCGTCGGCCTCTCGCTGGCGGCGCTGCTCGCCGCCCTGGTGCTGATCTGGAGCCGCAGCGAGCGGATGCAGGAGCTGGCCCGCCAGGCCAGCCACGACGCGCTCACCGGGGTCAAGAACCGGCGCCGCTTCGAGGAAGAGCTGCGCGCCGAGCTGGCCCGCAGTCACCGCTACGGCGGCGAAGGGGCGCTGCTGATGCTCGACCTCGACAACTTCAAGCGGGTCAACGACACGCTCGGCCACGCCGCCGGCGACAGCGTCCTGCGCGAGGTCGCCCAGATCCTGCTCGGGCGCGCCCGCGAGACCGACGTCGTCGCCCGCCTCGGCGGCGATGAGTTCGCGATCGTGCTGTCGCGCTGCACCCGGGCCGAGGCGGAGGCGATCGCCGACGAGGTCGGGCGGGCGATCCGCGCCCAGGCCGGCATCGGCAACGGCGAGGGCCAGGAGGGCGTGGCGCTCTCGGCCAGCATCGGCGTCGCCACCTTCGGCCAGGGCCGGCGGCTCAGCTACGACGCCGTCCTCGCCCAGGCCGACGCGGCGATGTACGAGGCGAAGGACTCCGGGCGCGACGCCGTCCGGGGCGCTGCCTAGCCTGCGGCCTCGAATGGCGTCCCTGATCTCCTTCGAGGAAGCGCTCGCGCTGGGCGAGCTGAGCGGCCACGACGAGATCGGCGAAGTGGTCGAGCGGGCCTGGGCGGTGCGGCGCGAGAACTTCGGCGACTCGACCGACATGTGCTCGCTGGTCAACGCCAAGTCGGGCGGCTGCGCCGAGGACTGCGGCTTCTGCGCCCAGTCGCGCTACGCCGAGGCCGACACGCCGATGCACGCGATGATGGAGCCCGAGCAGATCCTCGAGCACGCCAAGGCGGCCGAGGCGGCCGGCGCCCACCGCTTCTGCATGGTGACCCAGGGCCAGGGGCTCTCCAAGCGCGACTTCGAGAAGATCGTCGAGGGGGCGAAGCTGGTCTCCGAGCAGACCAACCTGAAGCGCTGCGCCTCGATCGGCCACATGTCGGCCGAGCGGGCCAAGCGGCTGCGCGAGGCCGGCATCCAGCGCGTACACCACAACGTCGAGTCGGCGCGCTCCTACTACCCGGAGGTCTCGAGCACGGTCCGCTACGAGGGCCGGCTGCGGACGATCGACGCGGTCAAGGAGGCCGGCCTGGAGACCTGCGTCGGCGGCATCCTCAACCTCGGCGAGAGCCCGCGCCAGCGGGTCGAGATGGCCTTCGAGCTGTCGGAGATCGACCCCACCTCGGTGCCGATCAACCTGCTCAACCCGCGCGAGGGGACGAAGTTCGGCGAGCGGCCGCTGATGGACGCCTGGGAGGTGGTCAAGTGGGTGGCGATCTTCCGCCTGATCATCCCCGGCGCCCTCTTCCGCCTCTGCGGCGGCCGGGTCGAGAACCTCGGCGACCTGCAGCCGCTGGCGGTCAAGGCCGGGCTGAACGGGGTGATGATGGGCAACTTCCTGACCACGCTCGGCGCCGAGCCCGAGGACGACCGGGCGATGTTCGAGGAGCTCGGCCTCAACGTCGCCCGCCAGCCCGACAACGGCGCCAACCCGCGCCCCGACAACCGCGACGGCTGGCTCGACGGCGAGACCCCGGCGACGCCGATCGACGAGCTGATCGACAGCCAGGGCGAAGCGAACTTCTGGGACCCCTCGACCCAGCTGCGGGTGGTGAAGAAGACCAGGAAGCCGCCGCCGTACCCGGCGCGGCAGACCGCGGCATGACCGACGTCGCGGAGCGGCTGGCGGAGCTTCGCGAGCAGGGGCTGCACCGGCGGCTGCGGCTGGTCGAGGGCCGGCAGGGCCCGCGGGTGCTGCTCGACGGGCGCGAGGTGCTGCTGCTCTGCTCGAACGACTACCTCGGCCTGGCCGCGCACCCACGGGTGCGCGAGGCGGCGGCCGAGGCGGCGCTGCGCTGGGGGGCCGGGGCGGGCGCCTCGCGCCTGATCAGCGGCAGCATGGAGCCCCACCGGCTGCTCGAGCAGCGGCTGGCCGAGTTCAAGGGCTACGAGGCGGCGCTGCTCTTCGGCTCCGGCTACCTCGCCAACAGCGGCACGATCGCGGCGCTCGCCGGGCCGGGCGAGGTCGTCTTCTCCGATGAGCTCAACCACGCCAGCATCGTCGACGGCTGCCGCCTGGCGCGGGCCGAGACCTTCGTCTACCGCCACGCCGACCTCGACCACCTGGCCTGGGGCCTGGAGCGGGCCGGGGAGCGGGCGGCGCTGATCGTCAGCGACGGCGTCTTCTCGATGGACGGCGACGTGGCGCCGCTCGCCGGGCTGGCCGGGCTGGCGAGCGAGCACGGCTGCCGGCTGATGGTCGACGAGGCGCACGCGACCGGGGCGCTGGGTCCGGGCGGGCGCGGCTCGGTGGCCGCCGCCGGGCTGGGCGCCGAGGTCGACGTCGTGGTCGGCACCCTGGGCAAGGCGCTCGGCTCCTACGGCGCCTACGTCTGCGCCAGCGCCGAGCTGCGCGAGTACCTGGTCAACTCGGCCCGCTCGCTGATCTTCTCCACCGCGCCGCCGCCGCCGGTGCTGGGCGCCAGCCTGGCGGCGCTGGAGCTGCTCCGCGCCGAGCCGCAGCGGGTCGAGCGGCTGGCGGCGAACGCCGGGGCGCTGCGCGGGGCGCTGGCCGCCGAGGGCCTGGCGGCGGCGGGCGGGACCCAGATCGTCCCGGTCGAGGTCGGCGACGCCGAGCGCACGATGGCGCTCTGCGAGCGCCTGCTCGAGCGCGGCGTCTTCGCCCAGGGCATCCGCCCGCCGACCGTGCCCGCCGGCACCTCGCGCCTGCGCCTGACCGCGATGGCAAGCCACGACCCCGCCCAGCTGCGCGACGCCGCCGCCCAGATCGGCGCCGCCGCCCGCGAGCTCGGCCTCTCCCGCCCCACCGCCCTCGCGGCGTGACCGACGTGCCGTCCCAGGGAGGTCATCTTCGACCCCTGGGGGACGGCACGTCGGGGGTGTTCGTGACCGGGACCGGGACCGAGGTCGGCAAGACGGTCGTCGCCGCCGTCATCGCCCGCACCCTGGCCGCGCAGGGCAGGCGCGTCGCCGTCTTCAAGCCGGCGGTCACCGGCCTCGACGATTTCCCCGCCGACGGGCCTAAATGTCGCCCCTCAGGCAACATTTCGGCCCGTCGGCCGCCGGGGCCGGACCATGTGCTGCTGCGGGAGGCGGCTGGGTCGGGACAAGCGGACGGGGAGGTCGCGCCGTATCGCTACGGGCCGCCGGCCTCGCCGCACCTGGCGGCCGCGATGGCGGGCGAGGAGATCGAGCCGCAGCGGCTGCGTGCCGCGGCCCGTGCCGCGGCCGAGGGCGCCGAGGCGCTCGTCTGCGAGGGGGTCGGCGGCCTGCTCGTGCCGCTCTCCCCCGCCTACCTGGTGCGCGACCTGGCGGTCGAGCTCGGCCTGCCGCTGGTGATCGCCGCCCCGCCCGGGCTGGGGACGATCAACCACACGCTGCTGACGATCGAGGCGGCGCGGGCCGCCGGCCTGACCGTCGCCGCCGTCGTCCTCACCCCCTGGCCGGCGAAGCCGAGCGAGATCGAGGCCTCCAACCGCGAGACGATCGCCGCGCTCGGCGCGGTCGCGGTCGAGACCCTGCCCGAGATCGACCTCGGCGCGCCCGAGACCTGGCCGGCGCTGGCGCCGCCGGGCCTCTAGCCCTCGATCACGTCGAGGCTCTCCGGCGTCAGCTCGACCTCAGCCGGACGGCTTGCCCGCGGCGAGGGCCTCCTGCCCGGCCAGCTCCTCGCCGCCGAGGTTGACCGCCGCCTCGGCGGCCTCGGGGCTGAGCGTGTCGCGGCGCGAGCGGATCGCGGCGGCGCCGATCGCGGCGCCGGCGAGGGCGACGACGGCGCAGACCTCCATCGCGTGGCCGAGGGCGTCGACGAAGTCCTGCGGGCCGGCCTCGGCGAAGCTGGTCCCGACCGCGCCCTGGAAGATCGCCCCGGTGACGGCGACGCCGAGGCTGCCGCCGACCATGCGGAACATCGAGAGCACCCCGGAGGCGAGGCCGGCCTTCTCGACCGCGACCGCGTTCATCGCGGCGCTGGTCATCGGCGACATCGTCAGCGCGATGCCGATGCCGAGCAGCATGAAGCCGGGCAGCAGCTCGCCGTAGGTCGAGTCGACCGCGATGCCGCTGAAGCTGTACAGCGAGGCGGCGACCACGGTCAGCCCCGCGGCGATCAGCCAGCGCGGCCCGAAGCGGTCGGCGAGCCGGCCGGCGACCGGGGCGATGCCGACGATCATCAGGGTCGAGGGCAGGAAGCGCACCCCCGCCTCCAGCGGCGAGTAGCGCAGGATGTCCTGCATGTAGAGGGCGAGGAAGAAGAAGACGCCGAGCATCGAGAAGGAGACGATCGAGGCGACGACGACGGCGCCGACGAAGTTGCGGTCGGCGAAGAAGCGGAACTCGACCATCGGCACCCGCACCCGCAGCTCGATCGCGACGAAGGCGACGAGGCCGACGGCGGAGCCGACCAGCAGGGCGACGATCGCGGGCGAGCCCCAGCCCCATTCGTTGCCCTCGACCAGGGCGAGGACGAGCGCGGTCAGCGCCCCCGTGAGGACGGCGACGCCGGCGAAGTCGACCTCGCGGCCGACCGTCGTGTCGCGCGACTCGCGCACGGCGAAGAGCGAGGCGGCGACGGCGCCGGCGGCGACCGGGATGTTGAGGTAGAAGATCGCCCGCCAGCTGACGTGCTCGGTGAGGAAGCCGCCGACCACCGGGCCGACGGCGAGCGCCAGGGCCGAGACGCCGGCCCACATCCCCATCGCCTTGCCGCGCTCGGACGCCGGGAAGGCGTCGGTGATGATCGAGAGCGTCGCCGGCATCATCAGCGCCGCGCCGACGCCCTGGACGACGCGGCTGATCACCAGGTCGGTCGAGACCTGGGCGAGGCCGGCGGTCGCCGAGGAGAGGGCGAAGATGACGACGCCGAAGAGGAACATGCGGCGGCGGCCGAAGATGTCGCCGAGCCGGCCGCCGGTCGCCAGCAGCACGGCGAAGGAGAGCGTGTAGCCGTTGATCGTCCACTCGAGGCCGGAGATCGAGGCGTTCAGGTCGCGCTGGATCGAGGGCAGGGCGACGTTGACGACGGTGTTGTCGAGCATGATCATGAACAGCGCGAAGCACATCGCCCCGAGCGTCCACCACTTGCGGTTGCCGTCGGTGATCAGGTGGCGGTAACGGGTCAAGCTGGTCCTTTCTGCTTCAGGTGCCGGTAGGTCTGGGCGATCTCGGGGCGGTCCATCAGCGCCTCGATCGCCGCGTCGAGCTTGCGGCGCTGGGCGGCGCTGAGGCTGCCGGCGAAGGCCTCCATCCCCGCCTGGCGGACGACGATCAGGGTGTCGACCAGCGCCTCGCCCTCGGCGGTGATCGCGACCCGGCGCACGCGGCGGTCGTCGGGGTCCTCGACCCGCGTCGCCAGGCCCTTGCGGACGAGGCCGTCGACGGCGCGGCTCATCGAGGGCACCGAGACGCCGAAGGCCTCGGCCAGGTCGCTGACCTGGTGCGCCTCCGCCTCGCCGCCGAGGCCGCCGAGCTCGAGCAGCGTCTTCGACTGGGTCATCGAGAGGCCGCTCTCCTCGATCACCCGCAGCAGGTTGCCGCGGTCGAAGAGGAAGAGGTGGCGCAGCAGGGCGCTGAGCCGCGCCGCGGTGTCCTGCGCCGCGGCGCTCACCTCGGGAGTCTCGACGGTCGAGATGTCGCTGGCCTGCATCCCGTCGATAGTTGCATAAGCGCAACCATTTCCCAACCGCAATAGTTGCTCGTGTGCGCGATATCACGCTCCCCCCAGGTGCTGACTTCCTGGTTTTGGTGGCGTATGCATCCCAAAACACGAAGTCAGCGAGGATTCTGGCCGGGGTGGGGGCTAGGCTCGGGCTCGGTGACGTCGGTGGAGCATGCGCAGCTGGATCGGGACCACCTCTGGCACCCGTTCACGCAGCAGCAGGCCTGGGGCGAAGAAGAGCCGCTGATGATCGAGCGCGGCGAGGGCTCCTACCTGATCGACGCCGAAGGCCGGCGCTACCTGGACGGCGTCTCCTCGCTCTGGTGCACCGTCCACGGCCACCGCCACGCGGGGATCGACGCGGCCGTGGCCGCGCAGCCTGGAGCGGGTCGCCCACTCGACCATGCTCGGCCTCTCCCACCCCGGCGCCGCCGAGCTGGCCGCGCGCCTGGTCGAGATCGCGCCGCCCGGCCTGCAGCGCGTCTTCTACTCGGAGTCGGGCTCGACCGCGGTCGAGATCGCGCTGAAGATGGCCTTCCAGTTCCAGCAGCAGCGGGGCGGCCAGCACCGGCGCCGCACCTCCTTCGTCCACCTGCGCGACTCCTACCACGGCGACACGATCGGCTCGGTCGCGGTCGGCGGCATCGACCTCTTCCACTCCACCTACCGGCCGCTGCTGTTCGAGACCCACGCCGCCGAGCCCGGCGACGCCGCCGACCTCGAGCGGGTGCTGGCCGCCCACGAAGAGGAGATCGCGGCGGTGATCGTCGAGCCGCTGGTCCAGGGCGCGGCCGGGATGCTGCTCCACCCGCCCGGCTACCTGCGCGCGGTGCGCGAGCTCTGCGACGCCTACGGCGTGCTGCTGATCTGCGACGAGGTGGCGACCGGGTTCGGCCGCACCGGGACGATGTTCGCCTGCGAGCATGAGGGCGTCTCCCCCGACCTGCTCTGCCTCGCCAAGGGGCTGACCGGCGGCTATCTGCCGCTGGCCGCGACCCTGGCCAGCGAGCGCATCTACGAGGGCTTCCTCGGCGCCCCCGAGGAGTACCGCACCTTCTTCCACGGCCACACCTACACCGGCAACCCGCTGGCCTGCGCCGCCGCCCTCGCCAGCCTCGACGCCTTCGAGGACGAGCGCACCCTGGAGCACCTCGGGCCGAAGATCGACCTGCTCGCCGAGCTGCTGGCCGCGGTCGAGGCGATGCCGGAGGTGACCGAGGTGCGCCGCTGTGGCCTGATGGCCGGCATCGACCTCGGCGAGCACGACCCGGCCCTGCGCATGGGCCACCGGGTGACGCTCGAGGCCCGCCGCCGCGGCGCCATCGTCCGCCCCCTGGTCGACGTCTGCGTCCTGATGCCCCCGCTCTCGATCTCCCCCGCCGAGCTGCGCACCCTGGTCGCCATCCTCACCGACTCGATCCGCGCCGCCGCCACCAGCGCCGCCCCACCCCAGCTCGCCCGCGCCGCCTAGCCTCCGCTTCGGGTCCTCTCGCGTACCCTTATCTGCAGTGGAGGGCAGGGGGAGAGCTACGGCCACGGGACGACGGGCGCTGCTCGCCTGCGCCCTCTGGGTCCTGCTCGGCGCTGCCCTGCCCGCCTCGGCCGACGCGGCGTTGACGATCGAATCGCTGAACCTGACTCGCTCGACCACCCAGGCGGGCGACGACCCCGACCTCGGCGCGTCGTTCGCGCTCGACACGGACGAAGGTGCCGAAGCGGCCGAGACGGCGACGCTCGGTCTGCCGGAAGGCTTCTTTCTCGACCCGACCGCCGTCCCGCGCTGCGCCGCCGCGACCTTCGCCGACTTCGAATGCGCCAACGCGTCCCAGGCCGGGTTGATCGTCGTGCGGGCCGAACTCGGCGGGGAACCGGACTACCTGCTGGGCACCGCGCCGCTCTACGCGCTCGAGCCTGGGCCGGACGAGACCGCGGCGTTCGGCTTCGTCGCGCCCGTGATCAAGGTCCCGGTGAGGGTCCAGGCCCGGGTGCGCACCGAGTCCGACTTCGGCTTCGACCTGATCGTGGGCGACCTGCCGGCGGACGTCCCGCTGACCGGCCTGTCCCTGGAACTCTGGGGCGTGCCCGCCGCCGCCCAACACGACACCTCCCGCTTCAACCCGGGAACGCCCGGAAATCCAGCGGGATGCCCACTCCTGGAACCGGGCCCCGGCTGCACCTCTTCTCTGAACCCGCCGGGCATCGTGCCCGTCGCCCTCCTGCGCGCCCCCACGGCCTGCCCGGGCGACGACCTGTTCCTGCTCGACGTGACCACCCACGAGCACCCGGCGGGCCATCTGCTCGAAGACGCGAGCGCAGCCGTCACCACCGGGTGCAGCCACAACCGGTTCGGACCTGAAACCGAGGTCGCGCTGACCACGACGGCGGCGAACGCCCCCACCGGTCTCGATCTCGACGTCGAGCAGCCTCGAACGTTCAGCCCGGACGCAATCTCCCAGTCAGCGATCCAGAGTCTCGAACTGCTCCTGCCGCCCGGGTTCGAGCTCAGATCCGAAGCCCTGGGCGCGCTGAGCAACTGCGAGGAAGCCGAGTTCGAACCCGAAAGCCCGACGCCCCCGGCCTGCCCCGCAGACTCGAAGGTCGCCTCGATCTCGCTCGAGATCGAGGGGTTCGAGGCGCCGCTCGCCGGCGAGGCCTACCTCGGCGAGCCCGAACCGGACGTGTCGCTGCCGCTGTACGTGACCGCTTCCGGTGCCGGTATCCACGCCAAGCTCTTCGGCCTGCTCGACACCGAACCCGGCGGCGAACCTGTCGTCCTGGTCGAGCTGCCCCAGGCGCCGATCTGGCACCTCGCACTGAGCTTCGAAGGCGGAGAGGCCCTCTTCGAAACGCCCGGCAGGTGCGGAGCGTACGAGTTCATCGCGAGCGCCACGTCCTGGGGCGAACCGTTTGCCCCGACGGACACAAGCGACTCGGTCGCGCTCGACTCGCACTGCTCGGCGGCCCCGGTCGAGGACGGAACGGCGGTGCCGCAGGCCGGATCGGCAGACGGCAATCTGTCCAAGCCCTCGGCCCCGGCGACAGCGAAGCCGGCGACCCGCCGGCAGCCACGGGTCCGGATCACCCACCACCCCCACCGTCGCACCCATGACCGCACCCCCACCTTCCGCTTCGCCGCCAACCGCAGGGGCGTGCGGTTCGTCTGCAAGGTCGACCGCGGGCGCTTTCGCCGCTGCGCATCGCCGCTCACCCTGAGGAAGCTGCGCCCCGGGCGGCACGTCCTGAAGGTTCGCGCCGTCGAGTCTCACGGCCGGCGCTCGCGGCCGGCGCGGTGGCGCTTCCGGCTGCTCAGCCGCCACCGCTGACCGACTGCTCCTCGACCAGACTGGCGATGCGGTCCCGCGCTGCGCACTGTGCACCCTATGAGGGGCATAAAGTCCGCAGCGGCGGTCGGCCCCCTCAGGCGGAGATGTCGCGGCGCTCGAAGAGCCAGGCGCCGAGCCCGGCGAGGGCGAGGGCGGCGGCGGTGAGGCCGGCGAAGGCGAGCGGGTCGATGCCGGTTTCGATCGCCCGGCCGTAGTAGCGGAAGACCGAGCCGTAGCGGACCCAGTCGAGCCCGGCGTCGAGCCGGCCGAGCAGGTCGGCGACGTACATCGCGACCAGCACGCCGGCGACCGAGCCGGTGACCACCGGCGTGTGCAGCGAGGCGCCGCAGACGACGATCCCGAGCGCGGCGAAGAAGAGCGCCAGCGGCCAGACGTTGGCGAAGCCGGCGAGGGCGGGAGCGGCGCCGAGGCCGGCGCCGGCCAGCAGGCCGCCGAGCACGGTCACCGCCCAGCCGACGGCGAGCACGGCGGCCAGCTCGACCGCGGTTGCGGCGAAGCCGGCGGCGACCAGGCGGCGGCGGCTCAGCGGCGCCGAGAGCAGGACGTCGAGGCGACCGCTTTCGGCGGCGCCGGAGAGGCCGCCGGCGACCGAGCGCACCGCCAGATAGCCGACCGCGAGCGGCACGATCAGGCTCAGCATCTCGGCGTTCAGGTACTGCTCGACGTTGGAGAGCTCGGCGATGCCGAAGGCCTGCTTGAGCGCTTCGGGGTAGGAGCGGATCGCTTCGCTGAGGGCGTCTTCGACCGAGGGGTAGATGGCGACGACGAGCGCCGACATCAGCCCGATCGGCAGCCCCCAGGAGAGCAGCGAGCGGCGCCGCTCGTAGAGCTGCGCGGCGACCAGCGCGGTCACTCCTCCTCGCCCTCCTCGCGGTAGTAGCTGAGGAAGACCTCCTCCAGGGTCGGCCGCGCATACTCGGCGCCGCGCACGCCGGGCATCCGGCGCACCCGCTCGAGCTCGACCGGCTGGTCGAACTCGACCTCGACCCGGCGCCGCTCCACCGTCCGTCCCAGCAGGTCCTCCATCCGCTCGACCGCGACCAGCCGCCCGCCGCGGACGATCGCCACCCGGTCGCAGACCCGCTCGACCTCGTCGAGCTCGTGCGAGGAGAGGAAGACGGCGCAGCCGCGCTCGCGTTCCTCGCGCACCAGGTCGAGGAACTCCTCCTGCATCAGCGGGTCGAGGCCGCTGGTCGGCTCGTCGAGGATCAGCAGCTCCGGCCGGTGGAAGAGGGCGAGGACCAGGCCGACCTTCTGGCGGTTGCCGCGCGAGAGCTCGCCCAGCGGCCGCTCGAGGTCGGCGTGGAAGCGGCGGGCCAGCTCGGCGGCGCGGGAGAGGTTCTCGACGCCGCGCAGCTTCGCCAGCAGCGCCAGCGCCCGGGCGCCGGTCTCCTTGCGGCCGAGGCCGAAGTCGCCGGGCAGGTTGCCGAGCCGGGCGCGGATCGCGACGCTGTCGCGGCGGCTGTCGAGGCCGAAGAGGCGGGCGCTGCCGCAGCTCGGGTGCAGGAGGTCGAGCAGGGTGCGGATCGTCGTCGTCTTGCCGGCCCCGTTGGGGCCGAGGAAGCCGAACGCCTCGCCCGCCTCGACCGTGAGCGAGACGTCCTCGATCCCCCGGGCGGAGCCGTAGAACTTGGTCAGCGCCTCGGTCTCGACGATCGCCACGTGGTGAGGCTAACCGGGGCTGGCGACGCCGCCGCCGACCGAGGGCGCAGGGGCCGGAGCGGGTTCAGGCGCCGGTGCGGGCGCCGGTTCGGGTGCGGGAGCGGCTTCGGCCTGACCGCCGCCCTTGTCGCCGCCTTTGCCGCCCTTGCCCGGCTTGCCGTCTTCTTCGGCTTCTTCTTCGCCTTCGTAGTCGTATTCGTATTCGTCTTCGCTGGAGCCCGAGCGGGTGTGTTCGCTGTCGAGCGCTTCGAGGTCGGGCAGGCTGGCGGGCTGGACGAAGTCCGGGCAGTCACCGGCGACCGCCGCTTCCATGTAGGAGCGCCAGATCGGGCCGGCGGTCGGCCCGCCGTAGCCGGTCGCTTCGCGCGACTGCGGGTGGCCGACCCAGACCGCGGTCGCGAACAGCGGCGTGTAGCCGACGAACCAGGCGTCGGAGAGGTCCTCGGAGGTGCCCGTCTTGCCGGCCGCGGCCGAGCAGCCCATCGAGGTGTAGCCGGCGCCGGTGCCGCTGGTGATCACGCCCTCGAGGATGCGAGTGACTTCGTAGGCCTCGCCCTCGCTCAGCACCCGCTCGCCGTCGTCGGGGCTGGTTTCCTCGACCTTGCCGTCGGGGAACTCGACCCGCTGCACCGCGGTCGCGTCGTGGTGGACGCCGCCGTTGGCCAGGGTCGCGTAGGCGTCGGCCATCTCCAGCGGGGTGACGCCTTCGGAGAGGCCGCCGATGCCCTCGGCCGGGACCGAGTCGAGGGTCGAGGTGACGCCCATTTCGTGCGCGGTCTCGGTCACCGCTTCCGGGGTGACGTCGAGGTCGAGCTGGGCGAAGATCACGTTGACCGAGTGCTGGGTCGCCGAGGTCAGCGACATCGTGCCGCCGCCGGGCTCGGCGTTGTTAACCACCCAGTCGGGGCCGCCGCCGGGGATCTTCAGCGTCTTCGGCGAGCGGCCGTCGTAGTAGGTGGTGTCGGGATCGACGCCCTGCTTGATCGCCGTGGTGAGGACGAAGGTCTTGAACGAGGAGCCGGGCTGGCGGTGCGCCTGCCAGGCGTAGTTGAACTGGTCTTCGGAGGCGAAGCCCTTGGTCGAAGCGAGGGCGACGATCGCGCCGGTTTCGGGGTCGACCGAGGCGAGGCCCGCGGCCGGCCCGCCTTCGGGGTAGCAGACGCCGCAGGAGTCGACCGCTTCCTGCGCCCGTTCCTGCAGCTCGGGGTCGATCGTCGTGTAGGCCTTGAGGCCGCCGTTGCGCACGGTGTTGATCCCGTACTTGTCGATCAGCTCCTGCTGGACGAGGTCGAAGAGCAGCGGGTCGCGGATCTCGCGGTACTTGTGGCCCGGGCTGAGGCCGATGCCGCTCTTCACCACGCGCTGGTATTCCTCGCCGTCGATGTAGCCCTCGTCGCGCATCGCGGCGAGCACGTCGTTGCGGCGGTTGAGCGCCGCCTGCGGGTCGAGGAACGGGTTGTATTCGGAGGGCGCCTGGGGCAGGCCGGCGATCAGCGCCGACTCGCGCAGGTTGAGGTCCTTGGCCGGCTTGCCGAAGTAGGTCTGCGCCGCGGCCTCGACCCCGACCGCGGTCTCGCCTTCGACCGTGCCGTAGGGGGCGGTGTTGAGGTAGGCGGTGAGGATCGATTCCTTGGAGTGCTCTTCCTCCTCCTCGTAGGCGAGGTGAGCTTCGATCAGCTTGCGCTTGATCGTCTCCTCGGGTTCGGGGATGTAGAGGTTGCGGACCAGCTGCTGGGTGATCGTCGAGGCGCCCTGCACCGGCTTGCCGCCGGCGAGCAGGTTCTTCCAGGCGGCGCGGGCGATTCCGGCCGGGTCGACGGCGCCGTGCTCGAAGAAGTTCTTGTCCTCGATCGCGACCGTGGCGTCGCGCAGGGTCTGCGGCATCGCCCGCCCGGGCACCGGCTGGCGGATGTTTTCGGACTGGATGAAGCCGATCAGGCTGCCGTCGGCGGCGTAGATCGCCGAGGAGCGGCCCTTCTGCACCGGCTTGAGGCTGGAGAGCGGCGGCGCCGACTCGTAGACGTCGATCGCCCAGCTGCCGCCGACGCCGAGGGCGATCGCGCCCGCGACAGCGAGGATCCCCAGGGGGATCAGCAGCTTCTTCGATCTCGAGGTGTGCGACTTGCGGCGTCGCAGTCGCGTCCGGCGCGCCATTCGACCGCAAATTGTAGGCAGCCCGCTAGCCTTGCTCGCCGATGAGCCGCTTTCTGCACACCTGCTACCGGATCGGCGAGATCGATCGCTCGGTCGCCTTCTACGAGAAGCTCGGCTTCGAGGAGGTGCGCCGGATGCCGATCGGCGACGAGGCGATCAACGTCTTCATGGCCCTGCCGGGCGAAGAGCCGCGCCTCGAGCTGACCTACAACCACGGCGTCACCGGCTACGAGCACGGCACCGGCTACAACCACATCGCCCTCCTGGTCGACGACCTCGACGCGACGGTCGCCGCCCTCGCCGAGCAGGGCGTCGACCCCGAAAAGCCCCCCTACCGCCCCGGCGGCCGCACCGAGGGCCACCGCATCTGCTTCTTCCGCGACCCCGACGGCTACCGGATCGAGCTGATCGGCGAGTAGCGGCCCGATCGAATCTCGGCGCGGTTGACGCGGAGGTCCGGTCAGGCGATCCTGGGAGTACCAGTCACCAACCCCAGGAGGCAGAGATGATCTGCGCGCTCACCGTTCGCAAGCTCAAGCCCGGCAGCTACGACCAGTTCCGCGAGGCGTTCATGGGAGAGATGGAGGAGGAGCCGCCGCCCGGCTTCGTCCGCTTCAACATGCTGCGCAACGCCGAGGACCCCGACGAGGTGATCTCCTTCGGCTTCTTCGACGGCAGCGTCGAGCAGCTGCGCGAGACCGCCGCCAAAGAGGGCTACTCCGACCAGATGGAGCGAATCGCCCCCTTCGTCGAGTCGGTCGGCGCCGACGGCCTCTACGAGATCGTCGAGGAGCGAATCCCGTAGGCGCCCAGCACATGTGGTAGTCCGTGGGCATATAATGCCCACTCAGTGGTTAGAATATGCCCACGGATCGAGCCATAACTCCCCGCCTGCTCGCCGCCCTGGCCGACACCCCGGCCCTGATGCTGGTCGGGCCGAGGCAGGCCGGCAAGAGCACCCTGGTCCGGGAGATCGCGGCCGGAGCACACCCGGCTCGCTACCTCAGCCTCGACGACCTGCGCACGCTGGAAGCCGCACGCGCCGATCCGGTCGGGTTCGTCGAGGATGTGGACGAGCCTGTGGTCATCGACGAGATCCAGCGGGCGCCCGAGCTGCTGCTGCCGATCAAGGCGGCAATCGACCGCGACCGACGACCCGGACGCTTCATCCTCACCGGATCGGCACAGGTGATGTTGCTGCCGAGAGTGTCGGAGTCGCTTGCCGGGCGGGTCGAGGTGCATACCCTCTGGCCCTTCTCCCAAGCGGAGATCGAGGGCGTCCCGAGCCGCTTCGCCGAGCACCTGCTGGGTGCCGAGCCGCCGCCACCGGCTGGCGCGATCTCGCGCGAGGAGCTGAGCGAGCGGGTCGCCCGCGGGGGCTTCCCCGAGGCCGTTCAGCGCAGCGCCGACCGCCGCGCGGAGTGGGTCGACGCCTACCTATCCGCCGTCGTCCAGCGTGACCTCCACGACCTGGCCAACATCGAGCGGCTGGCCGAGGTGCCGGCGATCCTCGCCTCGCTCGCCGCCCGCGTGCGCGCCCCGCTTAACACGACCGACCTGAGCAGCTCGGTGGGCGTGCCCCGAAGCTCGCTCGACCGCTACCTGACCCTGCTCGAGCACGTCTTCCTGGTCCGCAGGCTTCCGGCCTGGCACACGAATCGCATCCGCCAGATCACCAAGTCACCCAAGCTGCTGCTCGCCGATTCCGCGGTGCTCGCCAATCTGCTGCGCGCCGACGAGAAACGCCTCGCTGAAGACTCCCTCCTGCTCGGCGACGCGGTCGAGTGCTTCGTCGGCATGGAGCTGGCCAAGCAAATCGGCGCCTTTCCCCGGCGCGCGTCGCTGATGCACATGCGCACCGCGAAGGGTGCCGAGGTCGACTTCGTCGCCGAGGGGTCCGACGGCCGTCTGGCGGGGGTTGAGGTCAAGTCCTCCTCCACCGTGCGGAGCGACGACTTCAGGCACCTGGCGGCGATGCGTGATCGGCTCGACGGCGATCGCTTCGGCAAGGGCATCGTCCTCTACCGGGGCGGCGAGCGGCTCTCCTTCGGCGACCGCCTCGAAGCATGGCCGCTGGCGACACTCTGGACCGCCTGAAACGCTGACCGAGGGGAACGCGTTGCACCTTGGGTCAGGCGCGGCCTTCGAGCTCGTACTCGCGCAGGAAGCCCTCGAAGAGGCGGCGGTGGCCCTGCTCGTCGTGGAGGATCTCGATCGCCATGTCCTGGGTGACCGGGTCGATCTTGTCGGTCTCCTCGACGATCCGGGTGTAGTGCTCGATCGCGCCGGTCTCGGCTTTGATCACGCCGCGGATGATGTGGACGACGTCGGTCTGCTCCGCCGACGGCTGCAGGTAGGACTGCTCGGGCTCGAAGCCTTCCGAGCCGGGGACGACGCCGTAGAGCTCCTTGATCCGCTCGGCGAACCGCTTGGCGTGGCCCAGCTCCTCCTCGACGTCTTCGGCCAGCGACTCCTTGATCTCCTGGGCCCGGACGCCGTCGAGGTTGACCGAGGCCGCCAGGTAGCTGGTCACCGTCTCGATCTCCATCCAGTAGGCCCTGGTCAAGAGGTCGATCACGTGGTCGCGCTGCTCTGAGCTCGCCCCGTCGAAGATCCCCTTGCTGTTGGTGACGCTGGCGTCCATCAAATCCCGCTCCTCGGTTCGCTTGGCAGTGGCCCTCCGCTACCCGATCCGGCCCACGGCAATCGCCGCAGCCACTACGCTTTACATAGGACTTCGGCAGCGGAAGGACCGTCGACTCGACCGGGATCGCCCTGCTGGTCACCGCGCTCGAGCGCCGCCGCCTCGGTGAAGGTGCCGGCCGCGAGCCGGATCTCGGCGGCGTTGCCGAAAGGGCCCGGTCCCCCAACATGCGGGGAACAGGTACTGCTTAGTGACTATCCGAGAACTCCCGGGCCCGGCAGGAGTTATGTAGCCCCAGGCTGAAACGGCAAGGCACATCCCTCGCAAAAGGAGAGTGCCTTGCCGGTTGCCGACACTACCCCCGAACGTCCCCTGCCGACGATCTGGGAGATCCCCGACGAGCTTTGGGAGCGGATAGAGCCGGTCCTCCTGCGCCGTTACCCGGTTGCGCCAACCGGTCGGCCACGGGCCGACCTGCGCTTGGTGCTGGACGCAATCGTCTACCGAATGCGCTCGGGGGTGCAGTGGAACCGGCTGCCGCGCTCCTTCGGGGCGAACTCCACCGTCCACGGCTGGTTCCAGCGCTTCGTCGCCGACGGCGTCCTGGAGGAAGTCTGGGCCGCCCTCGTGGCCGAGTGCGACGATCTGGATGCGGTCCTTTGGGAGTGGCAGGCCGCCGACGGGGTGATGGGCAAGAGCCGCTTCGACGGCGACAAGCGAGGCCCCAACCCCACCGACAGAGCCAAGATGGGGACCAAGAAGCACCTGTTGGTCGAGCAGGACGGCGGACCTCTCGGAGTCGTTGTCGACGGCGCCAACGTCAACGACCACAAGCTGCTTCAAGCCACGATCGAGGGGACCGTGATCGAGCGTCCCGACCCCGAGGACGTGACCCAGCACCTCTGTCTCGACAAGGCCTATGACAACCGACCCACCGAGGCGGTCTGCGAGGAGGCCGGCTACGTGCCGCACGTCCGGCGGATCGGCGAGGAGAAGCTCGACCGGGCCGGGGAGAAGACTCATCCGGCTCGGCGCTGGGTTGTCGAGCGCACGATCGCCTGGCTGCAGCGTTGTCGCGCGATCCTGGTCCGCTATGACAAGAAGGCCGAGAACTACGAGGGCCTGATCCAGCTCGCCTGCGCGCTGCTTTGGTGGCGGCGGCTGGACCGGCTCACTCGACCCGAGAGAGTTCTCGGATAGTCACTTAGGCGCGCAACTTATATCCGCGGCTGAATAGCCGCAGGTTGACCATGAAGATCGCCGCCGTCGCCGCGGTGAGGGCGAGCAGCGAGAGCGCGATGCTGACTTCGGTGAAGCCGACGAAGCCGTAGCGGACCAGGTTGATCATGTAGTAGATCGGGTTGAAGTGGGTCAGGGTCTCGAACGGCTGCGGCAACAGGGTGGCCGAGTAGAAGACGCCGCCGAGGAAGATCAGCGGCTGCAGGACGAAGGTCTGGGCGAAGGCGACGTCGTCGAACTGCTCGGCGCGGACGCCGATCAGCACCCCGAGCTGGGAGAAGAAGAAGCCGACGAGGAAGAGCGACGGCAGCAGGACGAGGATGTGGTCGACCGGCAGGTCGACCAGCAGCGAGGCGGCGCCGAAGGTGAGCAGGGCGACGATCAGGCCGCGGGCGAAGCCGCCGAAGGAGAAGGCGAGCAGCAGCTCCAGCGGCGAGGCGGGCGAGGAGAGCTGGTCCTGGATCGCCCCCTGGAACTTCTGCTGCAGGATCGAGGAGGAGTTGTTGGCGAAGGCGTTGATCGACCACGACATCATGATCAGGCCGGGGATGACGAAGACGACGTAGTCGATCCCGTGCAGGTCGCCGACGCGCGAGCCGAGCGCCGCGCCGAAGACCGAGATGTAGAGGAAGGTTTCCAGCAGCGGCGCGCCGATCGTCTGCTTCTTGATCTTCATGAAGCGGTTGACCTCGCGCCGCCAGAGGGTGGCGAAGCGGATCTGGGCGGCGCTCACGAGACGCTGACCTCGACGTGGGAGCGGGAGAGCTCCTTGCGGCAGACCAGGGCCAGGTAGGCGTCCTCGAGGCTGGCGACCCCGTAGCGGGAGGCGAGCTCGGCGCTCGTCCCCTCCCCCACGATCCGGCCCTCGTTGATGAAGGCGATCCGGTCGCAGAGCTGTTCGGCCTCCTCCAGGTAGTGGGTGGTGAGCAGGATCGAGGTGCCCTCCTGGTTGATCCGCTGCACGTAGTGCCAGAGCTCGAGCCGCAGCTCGACGTCGACCCCGGCGGTCGGCTCGTCGAGGATCAGCAGCCGCGGCCGGTGCATCATCGCCCGCGCCAGGATCAGCCGCCGCTTCATCCCGCCCGAGAGCGTGCGCGTGCGTTCGTCGCGCTTCTCGGTCAGCGAGAAGGTCTTGAGCAGCTCGGCGGTGCGGGCGCGGCGCTCGCGCTTGGGCATGCCGAAGTAGCCGGCGTGGTAGTCGAGGGTCTCGGCGACGGTCAGGAACCAGTCGAGGTTGGGCTCCTGCGGGGCGAGGCCGACCGCCTGGCGGGCCTCGCCGTAGTCGCCGGTGGCGTCGTGGCCGAAGACCCGGATCGAGCCGCCGGTCGGCTGCGCCAGCCCGGTCGTGCAGTGGATCAGGGTCGACTTGCCGGCGCCGTTGGGGCCGAGCAGGCCGAACAGCTCGCCCGGGGCGATCTGCAGCGAGACCCCGCGCAGCGCCTCGACCCCGGTCGGGTAACGCTTCTCGAGCTCGTCGATCTGCAGCGCGCTGGCGTCCAAAGCGCGCTGAACGGTAGCCGAGCGGCGTCGCCGGCTACCGGCGGCGCTTGCGGACGATGCGGAAGCTGCGCCTGGCCGGCGAGCGGTCGACGCGGCCATCGACGACGGCGCGGACTTCGAAGCGGTAGCGGCCCGGGCGCAGCCGGTAGCGGCGCGGCGGCTTGCACGAGTTGAAGCGCGAGCGGCGGACCAGGCCGCGGCGGTGCCGCGACGCCTTCGCCCGCCGCGTGCGACGGATCAGCCGGCACTGGAAGCGGGCGCCGGCGTCGGGCGAGGCGAAGCGGAAGCCGACCGGGCGGCGGCGGCGCTTGCCGCGCAGCAGGACCTTGCCGCGCGGGCCGCGGACGATCCTGGTGCGGGGGTCGCCGGCGACGAAGACCTCGCCGCCCGGGGGCGGCGGCGCCACGTCGGCGACCCGCAGCAGCTTCTGCGTCGTCTCCAGCGTGACCCAGAGCGTCTGGCCGGGGCCGGGGGCGATCTGGCGCGGCCCCGAGCCGGCCGGCATCCCGGTGAGGACCGCCGCTTCGTTGCCCGGAGTCGAGCTGGACCAGGGCGTCGGCGGCGAACTGGACGACCCAGAAGTTGCCGTCGGGCCCGAGGGCGACGCCGAAGGGGTCGGTTTCCGGCGAGGCGGTGAGCAGCGGCGGGCCGGGCGGGGTGAGCAGGCCGAACTCGGTCGGCGCGTTGCCCTGCTGGGAGAAGGCGATCTGGCCGCTCGGCGCCCCGGCGACGCCCTGCGAGCCGCCGCTCAGTTCGTAGCCGGTCGTCGCCCCCGCCGTGGTCGCGGTCACGACCTTGCCGCCGAAGTCGGCGATCGCCAGCAGCGGGCCGGCGACGTCGATGTCGCGCGGCGAGAGGCCGGGCACCGGGAACACCTGTTTCGAGGCCGGGTCCCCGGGCGGGACCTCGACCAGATTGTCGACGGTGGCCACCCAGAGGTTGCCGTCGGGGCCGAGGACTACCGAGTGGAAGGTGGCGATCTCGGCGATCGCCACCGGGTTGGCGCTGCCGACCGGGTCGTCGGGGAGGAAGGCGGTGAGGCCGCCGTTGCGGGTGATCCACAGCCGGCCGCCGGCGGCGGCGATCCCGGAGGCGTTTTCGGCGCCGAGGTCGTACTCGGTCACGGCGCCGCCGGGGGTGACCCTGGCGACGTCCTCGGCGCCGCCGCTGAGCGTCACCCAGACGTTGCCGTCGGGCCCCTCGACCAGCTCGTTGTTGGCGCCGATCCCGGCGACGTCGAATTCGCCTTCGAAGTGGGGCGCGCCGGCGGCGCCGGCGGCGCAGGCGAGGGCGGTCAGCATCGAGAGGAGAAACGAGCGGATACCGACCCGGACGAGCACGGGGGTCAGTGTAGGCGGCTAGGGTGGGGCCGGCAAGCATGAGCCAGCCGCTGCTCGCCGTCGACACGCCCTCGATGCTGTTCCGCGCCTTCTACGCGCTGCCCGACTCGATCGTCGGCCCGGACGGGCGGCCGGTCAACGCCCTGCTCGGCACCGCCAACCTCGTCCTGCGCGAGGTCGAAGCGCACGCGCCGCGCGCCGTCGTCCTCTGCTTCGGCCCCGACGCCGCCTCCTACCGGACCGAGCTCTACCCCGCCTACCACGCCGAGCGCGAGGCAGCGATGCCCGCCGACCTGGCGCCGCAGTTCGAGGCGGCGCGGGACTTCTTCGCCGCCTTCGGCTGGACCGTGGCGACCAGCGCCGAGCTCGAGGCCGACGACCTGCTCGGCACCTACGCCCGCCGCGAGGCCGAGGCCGGCGGCCGCGCCCTGCTGCTGACCGGGGACCGCGACATGTACCAGTGCGCGGGCGAGCGGGTCACCGTCCTCTACGTCAGGACAGGCGGCAAGGCCGGCGCCGAGGAGGTCGGGCCGGCCGAGGTCGAGGAGCGCTACGGCGTGCCGCCGGAGCTGGTCCCCGACTTCATCGCCCTGCGCGGCGACCCCGCCGACGGCCTGCCCGGCGCCAAGGGCGTCGGGCCGAAGACGGCGGCCGAGCTGCTGCGCCGCCACGGCTCGCTGGAGGCGGTGCTGGCGGGCGCGATCCGCGAGCGCCGCCCGGCGCTGCGCGGCGCCCTGATCGAGGCGGCCGATGACCTGCGCGCCTTCAAGGAGATCGCCACCCTGCGCGACGCCGGCGTCGACCCGCCGCCCGACCGCGAGACCGAGTGGCCCGCCGCCGCGGCCGCCGCCCGCGAGCGCGGCATGAACCGCCTCGCCGAGCGCCTCGAAGCCGCCGCATAGCGAACTGCATCAAATTCCAGCTCCGGCAGAGCTGGAATTTGATGCAGTTCGGCGGGGGTTAGGCGCGGTAGTCGGGGTTGGGGAAGTCGGTGCGGCAGCCGGCGTCCCAGGCGGGGCGCTGGTTGCCGTGGGCGGGGATGCCGCCGGCGTCCTTCAGCATCCGCGCCAGGTGCAGCATGTTCCAGGCGGCGAAGGTCGTGTTGCGGTTGGTGAAGTCGTTCTCGGGGCCGCCCGAGCCCTCGTCGAGGTAGGACGGGCCGGGGCCGGCCTCGCCGATCCAGCCCGAGTCGGCCTGCGGCGGGATCGTGTAGCCGAGGTGCTGCAGCGAGTAGAGGACGTTCATCGCGCAGTGCTTGACGCCGTCCTCGTTGCCGGTCACCAGGCAGCCGCCGACGCGGCCGTAGTAGGCGTACTGGCCGGCGTCGTTGAGCAGGTGCGAGTTGCCGTAGAGGCGCTCGATCACCCGCGTCGCGACCGAGGACTTCTCGCCGAGCCAGATCGGCATGCCGAGCACGAGGATGTCGGCGGCCATCACCCGCTCGAAGATCGCCGGCCACTCGTCGCGCTCCCAGCCGTGCTCGCTCATGTCGGGCCAGACGCCGGTGGCGATCTCGTGGTCGATCGCCCGGATCGACTCGACCGCCACCCCGTTGCGGCGCATGATCTCGATCGAGATGTCCATCAGCCCCTGCGTGTTGGAGACCTCGGGGCTGCGCTTCAGCGTGCAGTTGACGAACAGCGCCCGCAGGTCGGAGTAGTCGGTCTCGCTGCGCTCGCACAGCTCGGCTTGCTTCTCGTTCAGCTCGGTCACTTCGCCGCCTCCTGCCGCTCGGCCCGGTCGGGGATCAGGCGGCGATCTTCTCGCCTGCGGGCGCCGCCTGCAAGCGGGAGAACCGCATCGCGCCGTCCTCGAGCGGGCCACGGCGGATCGTGCCGATGTCGAAGAGGTAGTTCTGGCGCAGCTTCCAGGGCTCCTTCGAGCCCTGTTTGGGGAATTCGTGCAGCGAGCGCAGCACGTAGCCGGAGTTGAAGTCGAGCAGCGGTTCCTCGGTGACGCCGGGGTCGGCGATCTCGGGGACGCTCTTGCGGTAGCCGTTGGCGTCCATGTGGGCGAGCAGGCGGCAGACGAACTCCGAGGTGAGGTCCGCCTTCAGCGTCCAGGAGGCGTTGGTGTAGCCGACGGTGAAGGCGAAGTTGGGGACGCCGCTGAGCATCATCCCCTTGTAGGTCATCGTCCGCGGGATGTCGACCGGCTCGCCGTCGACGCTGAGCTCGATGCCGCCGAGGAAGAGCAGGTTGAGGCCGGTGGCGGTGACGATCACGTCGGCCTCCAGCTCCTCGCCTGACTCGAGCCGGATGCCGGACTCGGTGAAGCGGTCGATCGTCTCGGTGACGACGCTGGCGCTGCCCTCGCGCAGCGCCCGGAAGAGGTCGCCGTTGGGGACCAGGCAGAGGCGCTGGTCCCAGGGGTTGTAGCGCGGCGTGAAGTGCTTGTCGACGTCGAAGCCGGCGGGCAGGGCGCGCTCGACCCCGCGGCGGATGATCCGCTTCATCGCCCCCGGGCGGCGGCGGCTGAACTGGTAGAAGGCGGTCTGCAGGAGGACGTTCTTCCAGCGCACGATCGGGTAGACGGCGCGGTCGGGCAGGAAGCGGCGCAGCGCCGCGGCGACCGGGTCCTCGGCGGGCAGCGAGGCGATGTAGGTCGGCGAGCGCTGCAGCATCGTCACGTGGGCGGCGGTCCCGGCCATCGCCGGCACCAGGGTGACGGCGGTGGCGCCGCTGCCGATCACGACCACCCGCTTGCCCGCGTAGTCGAGGTCCTCCGGCCAGTGCTGGGGGTGGACGACCTCGCCGCCGAAGTCCTCGACGCCGGCGAACTCAGGGGTGAAGCCCTCGTCGTAGCGGTAGTAGCCGGTGCAGGTCCAGAGGTAGTCGCAGGTGAGCTTGAACCGCTCGCCGCCCTCGCGTTCCGCCTCGACCGTCCAGCGCCCCTCCTCGCTCGACCACTCGGCGCCGACCACGCGGTGGCCGTAGCGGACCTTCTCGTCGATCCCGCCTTCGCGCGCGGTCTCGCGCACGTACTCGAGGATCGAGTCGCCGTCGGCGATCGACTTGGGCCGCGTCCACGGCTTGAAGCGGTAGCCGAGCGTGTGCATGTCGGAGTCGGAGCGGATGCCGGGGTAGCGGAAGAGGTCCCAGGTGCCGCCCATCCGCTCGCGCGCCTCGAAGATCGCGTAGCTGCGCCAGGGGAATGCCTGCTGCAGGTGGTGGGCGGCGCCGACGCCGGAGAGCCCGGCGCCGACGATCAGCACGTCGAGGTGCTCGCTTGGGGTGCCGTCGGCGCTCAAGGCCCCGGCATTCTGGCAGGTTGGCTGGTCAGCCAGTTTCCCCGGGGCTCTCGCGGCAATAAGACATCCGGCCAGGTGCGCAGGCGGCCGGCCTTTAGGGTCAGCGGCGAGTGTCGATCCGAGACCGGTGCGAGTTTCTCTTGTAACCGGCGTGGTGGCGGCGCTGCTGCTGGCGGCGAGCCCCGCCTCGGCCTCCTTCGGCTACCTGGAGACCCTCGGCGAGCCGGGCAGCGGGCCGGGCCAGCTCAACTCGCCCGCCGGCCTCGCCACCGACGCCGACGGCAACGTCTACGTCGCCGACAGCTTCAACGACCGGGTCCAGGTCTTCGACCACTGCCACCGCTACGCCGGGGCGATCGGCAGCGGCCTGCTCACCACCCCGCTCGGGGTCGCCGTCGACTCCCACGGCGACGTCTACGTCGCCGACACCAACGCCAGCCGGATCGAGGTCTTCGACCCGGCCGGCAACCTGCTGCGCTCGTGGGGCGGGCCCGGCTCGGGCGAGGGCCAGCTGCGCCACCCGTTCGCCGTCGCCGTCGGCCCGCAGGACCTCGTCTACGTGCTCGACACCGACAACAACCGGGTCCAGATCTTCGCGCCCAGCGGCGCCTACCTCGCCAGCCGGGGCCGCTTCGGCTCCGGCAACGGCCAGTTCGACACGCCCTTCGACTTGGCGGTCGGACCGGACGGCCGGGTCTACGTCGCCGACACCTTCAACAACCGCGTGCAGGTCTTCGAACCGGGCGGCCCCTACCTCGCCAAGTGGGGAACGTTCGGCACCGGCAACGGCCAGTTCCGCGCGCCGCGGGGCGTCGCCGTCGACTCGCAGGGAACCGTCTACGTCGCCGACACCAACAACGCTCGCGTGCAGTCCTTCGGGCCGGGCGGGACCTTCGTCTCCAAGTGGGGCAGCAGCGGTGCCGAACCGGGCCAGTTCCACTTCGCCGTCGGCGTCGCCACCGACGCCCGCGACTCGGTCTACGTCAGCGAGAACGCGCCCAACAACCGGGTCCAGGTCTTCGGCGAGCCGCTGCCGACGATCGCCGACCTGACCGCGACGGTCAGCGCCGAGAAGCTGCCGCGCGGCACCGCGCAGAGCCTGCTGGTCAAGCTCGAGGGCGCCGAGGCGGCGCTCGCCGACGGCGACAGCCCCGCGGCGCGCGGCAAGCTCCACGCCCTGCAGGCCGAGCTCGCCGCGCAGAGCGGCAAGAAGCTCTCCGCCACCGCGGCCGAGGAACTGGCCGCGGCGACGGACGAAGTCGTCGACTCGCTCGACTGCCTCGGCTGAGGCCCTCCGCCTACGCGGACGGCGGCGGGGGAGGCGGCGGTGCGTCGCCGGGACCGCCCGGCGCCGGCGGGGCGGGCGGCGGGGGCGGCGTGCCGGCTGCGGGCGGGGGTGCCGGGGCTGCCGGGGCGGCGGCGGGGCCGTCCTGCAGGGGCAGCAGGTTGAAGTAGATCGTCGCCGCGGAGAGGGCCCAGATCGGCGCGGTCAGGGTCGAGGCGATCAGGCTGAAGAGGATCTCCATGAAGAGGCTGCCGGAGATCGCGTTGCCGATCGCGCTGAGCACGGCGCTGGCGATGCCGACGATCAGGAAGACGACGACGATCACGCCGAAGACCTGCCAGCCGTTGCCGCGCACCAGCTCGCGCGAGCGGCCGAAGGCCTCGAACACGCCGGTGTGCTCGACCACGATCGCCGGCGCGATCACGGCCCAGATCGTGACCAGGATCAGGCCGGGGATGACGAAGAAGAGGAAGCCGATGCCAACCGCGATGCCGGCGAGGATGCCGACCCCGATCAGCGGCAGGACGACGGGCCAGGTGGCGTCGATCAGGTCGCCGACGGTGGAGTCGCGGCGCCCGTCCTGGACGTCGCTGACCAGGCCGACGACCATGCCCTGGTAGAGCGTCGCCGCGACCACGCTGATCAGGACGACGAGCGGGAAGAGGATCAGGGTGCCGGAGACGACCCCGCTGACGACCGCCACCGCCAGGTAGAGGACGAAGGCGACGGGCAGCAGCACTCCCGCCTGGTCGCCGTAGGTGGAGAAGATCTGGCTGAGGGTGCCGCCGACATCGAGCTTTCTTTTCATGCCGGCCCCTTTCGACCCGCGGCGGCGCTCCCCTGCCCCCGGTCCCAGGCTTTCTCCAGCGGCACGCCGAAGCTGTTCAGCGCCCCGGCCAGCATCGCGTAGTTGCCGACCAGCATCACCGCCTCGAGGATGCGGGCGGGCGGCAGCTGGGCGGCGAGCGAGTCGTAGGTCTCGGGGCTGAGCGCGTGGCGCTCGAGCAGCTCGGGGACGATCGGCAGCAGGCGGCGGATCTCCTCGTCGAGCAGCTCGCTCCCGGGGTCGGCACCGATCGCCTCGATCTGCTCCGGCGTCAGCCCGGCGCGCCGCCCGATCGCCGTGTGCTGGGTCCACTCGTAGCGCGAGCCGCAGAGCCAGGCGGTGCGCAGGATCAGCGCCTCGGTCAGGCGCCGGTCGAGCTTGCCGCGCGGCATCAGCCGCGCGTTGAAGGAGAGGAAGGGGCGGAAGAGGCGGCGGTCGATCGAGACCACGCGCATGAACTGGTAGCTGCGCCCCTTCGTCGCCCGGCGGGCGAGGGCGATCGCCGCCCGGTGCAGGGGCGAGCGGCGGATGCGCGGGTCGCCGGTGCGGTCGGGCAGCTCGTGCCAGCCGGGCTCCGGGGCGCCGCTCACCCGCGCCGCCTCTCCAGCTCGGCTTTCAGCCGCCCCATCTGCAGGATCGCCCTGGTCCGGCCCCAGCCGGTCAGGTGCCCCTCGCCGCCGGCGCGGCGGAAGCGCTCGGTGCTGAGCGTCACCGCCAGCCGCGCCGGGTCGTCCCACCCCGCCCAGGGCAGCGACTCGAACTCGGCGCTGAGCAACAGTCCGGCGCGCCGCCCTGGCCGGCGGGGTGCCGCGGTCGAGCAGGGCGCCCCCTTCGCGCTCCGCCCACTCCAGGTATTCGCGCAGCAGGTCGACCTCCTCGCGGCTGCAGACCGGCCCGTGGCCGGGGACGAAGGTCGTCGCGCCGAGGGCGGAGATGCGGTCCAGGGCGCCGAGCCAGCCGGACAGCGGCCCGGCCCAGGTGATCGGCGTGCAGCCGATGAAGAGGACGTCGGCGGCGAAGCAGACGCCGACGTCGGGCAGCCAGGCGACCGCGTCGCCGCCGGTGTGGGCGGGGCCGACCTCGATCAGCTCGACCCTGCGCTCGCCGATCTCGAGCGTCAGCTCGCCCTCGAAGGTCTCGCCGGGAAGGGTGAGCTCGACCCCGTCCCAGTCGAAGGGCGCGGTCTCCCGCCCGAGCGGCCGGACCAGGCGGCCGAGGCGCTTGAGCCGGCGCAGCTCGGCGGGCGTGTCGAGCGTCATCAGCTCGCGCGCCTTCGCCGTGGAGACGATCCGCGCCCCGGCGAGCAGCTGGTTGCCCCAGACGTGGTCGCCGTCGGAGTGGGTGTTGAAGACGACTTCGGGCTCGGCCTCGACCAGCGAGCGCGCCTCGGCCAGCATCCGCCGGGTCAGCCGCAGGTCCCAGAGCGTGTCGACCAGCAGCGCCTGGCGGCCGGAGGCGACCAGCCCCGCGTTCGACTCGCCGAGCAGCCCGTTCGGCTGCAGCCAGGCCCAGGTCTCCTCCCCCACCCGCTCGAACCCGGCCCCGAACCGCGCCGGCTCCCCGTGCAGCGTCAACTCCTCACCCATGCCCCGCATCCTCCCCCAAAGGTCCAATTCGCCGTCGCGAGGGGGGAGAGTTTTGCCGCTGTGGACCTTAGGTACCCCATGGGGTACTCAAAGTCCACAGCGCGGAGCGCAAGGGCGTGGGCGCTGGCCCGGGCGCAGCATGGGGTGCTGAGCCACGCCAACCTGCGACAGCTGGGCTTCAGCGCGCAGGCGATCAAGCGCCGGGTGGCGAGCGGGCGGCTGCACCGGATCTACCGCGGCGTCTACGCGGTGGGCTGGCCGCACCTGACCAGGGAGGGACGCTGGATGGCGGCCGTGCTCGCCTGCGGGGACGGAGCCGTCCTGAGTCATCGCAGCGCCGCGGCCCTGTGGGGGATCGGCGAGGAGCGCCGGGGCATCGTCGACGTCAGCGTGCGGGCGCGGAGCCGGCACCGGCACCGCGGCGTGCACGCCAGGAGCCGCCCTTCGCTCCCGGCCGGGGACGTCGTGCGGCAGCGGGGCATCCCGGTCACCAGCGTGGTCCGCACCCTGATCGACGTCGGTGCCGAGCTGGCGCCGCTGCGGCTCGAGCGCTGGGTCAACGAGGCCGACAAGCGCGACCTGGCCGACCCCGAGTCGCTCCGCGCGGCGCTCGACGAGTACCGCGGCGAGCCGGGCGTCCGGGCGCTGCGGGCACTGCTCGACCGCGACACCTTCCTGCTCTCCGACTCGGAGCTGGAAGATCCGCTTCCGGCCGATCGCCAGGGCGGCGGGGATGCCGCCGCCGCTGACCAAGCAGTGGATCGACGGCTTCGAAGTCGACTTCTACTGGCCCGACCTCGACCTGGTGGTCGAGACCGACGGGCTGCGCTACCACCGCACGCCCGCGGCGCAGGCGCGCGACCAGCGGCGCGACCAGGCCCACACCGCCGCCGGGCGCACGCGGCTGCGCTTCTCCCACCACCAGGTCGCGCACGAGCGACGCCATGTGATCGCGGTGCTCGGGGCGACGGCGCGACGGCTCGAGCGGCGCTGAGCCTGGCCTCGGGGGGGCCTCACCGGTTCACACAAGCGATCCAAACTCGGCTACGCTGCCGGGATTCGGCCGATCGCGTCCACGCTCGCAACATCGCACCATCGCAATCGCGATCGCCTGCGTGCGCTCCTGATCCTCGCTGCCGTGGCCTCGGTGGCCGCGGCTCTATGTGCTTCGGCGAGTGCCCCCGCCGATCCTGCCGCCGTCCAGGCCGATGCGGTCTCGGCCGGCGGCGCTCACAGCTGCGCGATCCGCGCTGACGCGACCATAGCCTGCTGGGGCGACGACTCGGCAGGGCAGCTGGACGAAATTCCGAGCGGCGCCTTCCGCGCGATCTCGGCCGGAGGCACCCACAACTGCGCGATTCGCACCGACGGCACGCTCGCCTGCTGGGGCGACGACTCGGCCGGGCAGCTGGACGCGGTGCCGGCTGGCGAGTTCAAAGCGGTGAGCGCCGGCGGCGCCCACTCCTGCGCGATCCGCGCCGACGGAACGCTCGCCTGCTGGGGCGACGACTCGGCCGGGCAGCTGGACGGCGTCCCGGACGGCACCTTCCGCCAGGTCGCGGCGGGGGGCGCCCACAGCCTGCGCGATCCGCACCGACGGCACCCTCGCCTGCTGGGGCGACGACTCCGCCGGGCAGGTCGACGGGGCGCCCAGCGAGGAGCCCGTCGTCGTCCCGTACCACCTGCACAAGCACCACAACGACCATCATCACCACCACTACAAGGACGACCCGCCGGCGACCGAGGTAGCGACCTTCATCGCCGTCGCCGCCGGCGACCGCCACACCTGTGCCGTCGACGACGACGGTGAACTCGACTGCTGGGGCGACGACTCGGCCGGGCAGCTGGACGGCATCCCGGGCGGCGAGTTCGTCGCCGTCGCCGCTGGCGGCGCCCACAGCTGCGCGATCGGGGCCGACGGCGGCCTCGCCTGCTGGGGCGACGACTCGGCCGGGCAGCTGGACGCGGCGCCGGGCGGGCCGCTCGTCTCGGTCGCCGCCGGCGGCGAGCACAGCTGCGCGGTCTCGGCCGCGGGCCTGGCGAGCTGCTGGGGCGACAACTCGCTCTGGCAGTCCCAGCCGCAGATCGCCGGGCCAGAACCGCCGGCCGGGACGACCGGCACCCCCTACTCGCACGGCTTCGCGACCACGCCCCAGGCCCCCGGCGCCGCCTTCGCCGTGGCCGGCGGCAAACTGCCGCCCGGCCTGAAACTGGCCGCCGACGGCACCCTGGCCGGGACGCCGACCGCGGCTGGCACCTTCGCCTTCACCGTCGCCGCCGCCAACGGCGCCGTCCCCGACGCGACCCGCGCGACGAGCATCACGATCGCCGAGCCGCCGCCGGCGCCGCCGGCGCAGACCGCCGCGGTCGAGACCGGCCTGCCCGACCCGATCGCCGGCGTCAACTTCAACCTCGAACCGATCGACGGGGTGAGCAAGGTCAGGTGCGCCGACGAAGCCGGCTTCAGCGTGCTCACCGACCCCAAGCAGGTGCCGATCGACTGCCAGGTCGACGCCAACGCCGGCGTGGTGCGGATGACCACCGCCAACGGCCCCGGGGCCGGGACCCAGTCGGCCTACTTCTGGGGCGGGGCCTTCAACGTCGCGCAGAAGCCCGAGGACGACTGGGTCACCCGGCTGCGCCTCGCCGGGCGGCTCAAATGCGAGAAGCGCAAGCGCGGCAAGGGCGAGGCCCGCGCCAGCCGGCGCAGCTTCAAGCGCGGCCGCGGCCGCCGGGGCCGCAAGCTCTGGGGCAGCGGCAAGGGTCGGTACACGACCAGCGGCAACTACGGCTCGGCGACCGTGCGCGGCACGATCTGGCTGGTCCGCGACCGCTGCGACGGCTCGACCCTGTTCAAGGTCCGCGAAGGCATCGTCACGATCGACGACTTCGTCAAGGGCAAGACGGTGACGATCGTGCCGGGCAAGCGGTACGTCGCCAAATCCGCGATCCCGCGCCTGCGCTGAGCCGATGCTGCGCCGGCACGCAGCCACGTTCGCCACCGGGCTCGCGGCCCTGGTGCTGCTCGCGGCGCTGACCGTCCCGGCCTCCGGCGCGGTGAAGCTGAAGATCCCCGACGCACGCAAGAAGGCCGCCGCCTTCGCCAAGCGCACCTGCGCCCACGACACCAGCTGCACCCGCAGCGGCGTGCTCAACTGCCGCCGCCACACCCTCCACGTCGGCTTCTGCCGCATCTTCCTGCGCCGCCACACGACGGTCCAGGGCCGCTACACCTGCGACCGGCTGATCCGACTCTCGATCGACCCCAAGACGCACCGGATCCCGGTCACCGGCCTCGGCCACTGGCACTGCTGAGCGCCTGGCGCGGCGCGCGCGCTCATAGGAGAACCTCCCCCCTGTTCTCACTCCTCCGCCGCGGCGGCGGGCTCGCGGCTCGCCCAGCGGTCGTCGACCACGGTGTGGGCGAGCTGGCGGCTGCGGCGGTGGCCGGTGACGGCGAGCAGGAACTGCTCGCGCTCGAGCACCAGCAGCCGGGTCGGCTCGGTGGTGCGCACGGTGGCGGTGCGCGGCACGTCGTGCAGGAGGGCGATCTCGCCGAACGATTCGCCCGGCCCCTCGTTGCGCCGGAAGTCGCCGTTTTCGAAGACCTCGACCGCGCCCTGCTCGATCACGTAGAAGCGGTCGCCGAGCTCGCCCTGGACGATCACGTCTTCGCCGGCGCCGAGCTCGAGCGGCGCCAGGTCGTGGCTGAGCCGCTCGACCGTGGCCACCGGCAGCGGCGCGAAGATCGAGTTGCCGCGCAGCAGGCGGTAGGGCCCCTCGGCGACCGGGGCGCCGACCTCGAAGGCGCGCAGCCGGGTCCAGCAGACGAGGACGAAGACCGGCATCAGGGCGCCGAGCGCGATCAGGGCGCCGCGCGGGTGCAGCGCTTCGACCAGGACGATCGCTCCCAGCGAGCCGAGCGCCATCGCCGCCAGGCGGCCCGATTCGAGCGCGCTGACGACGCGCCCCATCGTCTCGTCGGAGCCGAGCCGGTGCAGCAGCGTCTTGGCCGCGACCTCGACGAAGGTGAAGCCGATCCCGATCCCGAACCAGGCCGCGTAGGAGGCGGCCGCCCCGGGCCAGAAGCCGGGCAGCATCGTCGCGGCGCCGAGCAGCAGGCTGCCGCCGGCGATCGCCACGACCAGCCGGCCGCGGTCGAGCAGCAGGGCGAGGCCGGCGCCGCCGACCAGGGCGCCGACCCCCCAGGCCGCGTTGAGGAAGCCGACCGCGCCCTCCTCCAGGTGGAGCAGCTCGAGCGCGAGGACGACGAGGATCACGTCGGCGAAGCCCTCGAAGAGGAGCAGCACGATCAGGGTCAGCGAGGAGAGGCGCAGCGCCGGGTGGAAGATCAGCGCCCGGGCGCCGCGAGTCGCCTCGCGGACGACGCCGGAGAGCTCCTCCTCGTCGCCGTATTCGGGGCGCTGGTCGGGCTCGACCCCGAGCAGGACGAGGACGACGAGGGCGGCGACCGCGGTGGCGACGGCGAACACGGTGGCGGGCGAGGTCGCGGTCAGCAGCAGGCCGGTGCTGACCGCGGCGACGACGAAGCCGAAGCTTTCCATCGCCGCGTGGTTGACGTTGCTGGCCGAGAGCTCCTGCGGGGTGCGGGCGAGGACCGGGAACATCGCCGCCTCGGCCGGCACGTAGGCGGCGGAGGCGACGGCGAAGAGGGCGGGGAAGGCGAAGACGACGCCGGTCGGCGCGTCGAGGGCGGCGGCGAGGGCGGCGCCGCCGAGGATCGCCGCCATCGCCAGCTCGGCGAGGATCAGGACCGTGCGCCGCGGCAGGCTGTCGGCGATCAGGCCGGCGACCGGCGAGGCGAGCGCCCCCGGCAGCAGGCGGACCAGGGCGACGAGGCCGACGCCAACCACGCCGTGCGCCTCGAACCCGTAGACGCCGAGGGCGATCGCGAAGCTCCAGGTGGCGAAGGAGAGCCCGATCCGGGCGAGGCCGAGCAGGCCGAGGTCGCGGTTCTCGAAATCGAGGATCAGCGCCCGGATGCTGAGCGCCAGCTGCTGTCCGACCCGGCCCATGCCGCCGCAAGATAGTCGCTCGTTGCGAATCCGCAAGGCAGCGGCTAAGGTGCCCGATCCTTTCCCGGACCGGCCAGCTGGGGTTGAGTTGAGCGCGCCGCGCTCGCTGCGGCGGCGGCGCGAAGTGGCGATGCTGATCGTCGCCGTCGGGGCGGCCGGGCTGGCGATCGTGGTCTACGCGACGAGCCTGATGCGGGGGCTCGAGCAGGACGCCGTCGACGCCCGCTTCTCACTGCGCGGCACCCAGGAGCGCCCCGAGGACATCGTCTTCGTCGCCGTCGACGACCGCACCTTCTCCGACCTCGGCGTGCAGTGGCCCTTCCCCCGCTCGCTGCACGGCCGGGTGATCGACAACCTGCACGCCGCCGGGGCGAAGGCGATCGCGGTCGACATCCAGTTCACCGAGCCGACCGCGCCGCGCCAGGACAACGCCCTGGTCGAAGCGGTGGCCGCGGCCGGCGGCGTCGTCCTCTCCACCACCGAGGTCAACCGCCGTGGCGAAAGCCGCGTCTTCGGCGGCGAAGCGGTGCTGCGCGAAATCGGCGCCCGGGCCGGCAACACGGTGATCCAGCCCGACCCGGGCGGCGCGGTGCGCAAGATGCACTACGAGTTCGACGGCCTGCCCAGCTTCGCGATCGTCACCGCCGAAGCGGCGAGCGGCGAGCGGATCGAGCCCGGCGAGATGGAAGGCGACGGCGAGGCCTGGATCGACTACCGCGGCCCGCCCGGCACCTTCCGCCGGATCCCCTACTCGCGCGTCCTGCGCGGCCAGGTGCCCGACTCGGCCCTGCGCGGCAAGACAGTGATCGTCGGCGCCTCCGCCCCCTCGCTGCAGGATCTGCACGCGACCTCGACCACCGGCGACGAGCTGATGGCCGGCCCCGAAATCCAGGCCAACGCGGTCTGGACCGCCGAGCACGGCTTCCCGCTGCGCTCCTCCGGCCTGCTGCTCGACCTGCTGCTGATCCTGCTGATGGCGGCGGCGCCGGCGGCCGCGACGCTGCGGCTGAAGCCGCCGCCGGCGCTGGCGGTGGCGCTCGGGCTCGGCGCCCTCTACGCGCTCGCCGCCCAGCTCGCCTTCGGCGCCGGCACCGTGCTGCCGGTCGTCTACCCGCTCTTCGCCCTCGCCCTCTCGGCGCTCGGGGCGCTGGCGGTCAACTACGTGCTCAACGCCTTCGAGCGCCAGCGCGTGCACGACACCTTCTCGCGCTTCGTGCCGCCGGCGGTGGTCAACGACGTCCTCGCCCGCACCGACGAGGACCTGCGCCTGGGCGGCGTGCGGCGCGAGGGCACGGTCCTCTTCTGCGACCTGCGCGGCTTCACCAGCTTCTCCGAGGAACTGCCGCCCGACGCGGTGATCGAGGTGCTCAACCACTACCTGGAGGAGATGAGCGACGCGATCATGGACCAGGACGGCACCCTGGTCGCCTACATGGGCGACGGGATCATGGCGATCTTCGGCGCCCCGCTCGAACAGGTCGACCACGCCGACCGGGCGCTGGCGGCGGCGCGCGAGATGCTCGCCGTGCGCCTGCCGCGCTTCAACGCCTGGATGGAGGAGGCCGGGATGGGGCGCGGCTTCGCGATGGGGATCGGGCTCAACAGCGGCACCGTGATGTCGGGCCAGGTCGGCTCCAAGCGACGGATCGAGTACACCGCGATCGGCGACACGACCAACACCGCGGCGCGCCTGGAGGGAATGACCAAAGGCTCCGGCCACCAGCTCTTCATCGCCGACTCGACCCGCGCCGCGCTGACCCGCGGCGAGCAGGGCCTGGAACTGGTCGGCGAGCGCGAGGTGCGCGGCCGCACCCACGCGATCACGATCTGGACCCTGGCCGACGAACAGCCCGAGTCGGACTGAGCGCCTTGCCGGGTGGCACCGGCGGGTCCCAGGAGTACCCTAGGAACGTGCTCCATGATCGCGACACCCTGAGAGTCCTCGCCGCTGCGCGTCGCAATCGGCTGCAGGGCGACGGACGTCCTCGCCTCGACCTGACCGAGGAGGAGATCGCGCGCTCCACCGAGACCGCCATGCGACTTGCAGACGCATCCAAGTCGCAGGCAGAAGCGCGAATCGGCACAGACCCGCCGCTGCCCGCGTAGGACACGACGGGACGAGCGCAGCGTGCCAGGCGCGTTCGACGCATCGGCAGAGCTCGACCACGATCCGCTCCGCACTGCGGAGGAGATCCTGCACAGCGGGAACAGCCTCCTGCGCTGGCTGGAACAGGCGGTCGCCTCGGACCCGCCGCCGGTCCGCCCCGAGCTCGTCCAGGAGATCCACTTCCGCTGGTTTGAGACCACGTTCCCAGCCGATGCCGGCCGGCTGCGAACAGAGATGGTCCTGAACCGCAAAGGAACGGCAGTCGAGGTCGAGGCCATCCTTCCCGCGATCCAGAACGCCTGCGAGAACTGGAGCTGGCGTCGCCAGCACTGCAAGCCAACCGACGATCTCGAGTTCGTCGAGTTCGTCGTCGCCGAAGCGAACACCCTGACCGTCCGGGTGTACGACGTGCACCCCTTCGTCGACGGAAACACCCGAGCGACCTGGCATCTCCGCAACTACCTCCTGATGCTCGACGGCCTGCGACCGCTCATAGACCTGGTGGACCTGGACGACTACGAACGCGCCTGGTGGAGCGCCACCCCCGAGGATCACGATGAGCTCGACGCGACCGTCCTGCGCGAGCTCGCCAGGCAGCAACCGCGCGCATAGCGTCGGTCCGGGCGCAGATTCCCGCCGCTACGCGACGGCGAGGAAAGCTGTGGCGAAGAGGGTGATTACGTGGAAGGACTGGTCGACGGCTACGCGGAGGCCGGGGGAGTTGGTGGAGAGGCCCTTGACCCGGGCCATGTAGGCGTCGAGCAGGCGGCCGTCGTCCTGGAGGTAGTGGGGGAGGAAGACGACGACGGCGATCGCGACGGCGCGCAGGGCGTCGGTCTCGATCCCGATCCAGACCAGGGCCGGCAGGAAGGAGAGCGTGTAGACGAGGACGTGGCTGAGCAGCGCCCGGCGGCGCACCGGGTCGCGGCCGAGGCCGCCGTACTTGTGGGCGGCCTGCCAGTCGGTCTGCAGCAGGAAGTCCCCCAGCAGGTGGCAGACGACCAGCACGGAGAAGGCTTCGACCCAGTTCAAAGCAGTGGCAGGCTAAGCGACGCGGCGGCGATCTGCGGAAAACATGCAGCCTCGGCGCGGATTTCTGCTGACGCGGCGACGGCAACCGTGACATAGATTGATGTCACGAATTCTCAAACGTCGGCTGGCGACAGCCCGGCGGGCATCCTCCCGGATGCCAGACGCGAGAGGAGGCAGGAAGATGCCTGCTGCAACCAAGAAAGCCAAGGACGCGGGCGCCGACCCAGGGCCGGTTGGGCGCACCACTGAGTTCTCCGAGAAGGTGCTCGTGCAGATCCGCGACAGCCAGGAGAGCGCGATCGAGGCGGTCCGCAGCTTCATGGAGTCCGTCGACGATGCGCTGCCACCGCACGGCGAGGGCCAGTCGCGGCGGCAAGAGGTGATCGACTCCGCGCTGGAGATGTCCGAGCGGCTGGTGCGGACGCAGTACGATTTCCTCACCAGCGTCGTGCGTGGCGCCAGCGAGGCGCTGGGCACATCGGAGAAAGGTGAGTAAACCGACAAGGTGACCGCTCTAGAGGCAAGAAGCGAGACTATCCACGGCCGGCCGGTGTCCTACGCGCTGGCCGGCGAGGGTCCGGTGCTGCTGCTGATCCACGGGATGGGCGGCAACTTCGAAAACTGGGCCGAGGTGATCGAGCCCCTGGCCCGCACCCACACCGTGATCGCGCCGGACATGCCCGGTCACGGCGGTTCGGCGCCGGGCGGCGGCGACTACTCGGTCGGGGCGCTCGCCGCCACCATCCGCGACCTGCTCGCCACCCTCGGCCACCAGCGCGCCACCCTCGTCGGCCACTCGCTGGGCGGCGGGGTCGCGATGCAGTTCTCCTACCAGTTCCCGGAGATGGTCGAGCGCCTGGTGCTCGTCTCCAGCGGCGGCCTCGGGCCGGAGGTGAGCCCGATCCTGCGCGCCGCGGCGCTCCCCGGCGCAGACCCCTTCATCACCGTCACCGCCAGCATCGGCCAGCGGGTCGGGCCCCTGGTCGGGCGCGCCCTGACCGCGATCGGCCTGCGGCCCAACGCCGACGTCGCCGAGGTCCTGCGCGGCTACGGCAACGCTGACCGACCCGGCCCGCCGCGCCGCCTTCCTGGGGACCGTGCGCGCCGTGATCGGCACCGGCGGCCAGCGCGTCGACGCCACCGACCGCCTCTACCTGGCCGAGGCGGTGCCGACGCTGATCCTCTGGGGCAGCCGCGACCCGATCATCCCCGCCCACCACGGCGAGGACGCGCACAAGCACATCCCGGGCAGCCGCCTCGAGATCTTCGAGGACGTCGGCCACATGCCGCAGATCGAGGCGCCGCTGCGCTTCGTCGTCACGCTCGAAGAGTTCCTCGCCGAGACCGAGCCGGCGGGCCTCGACCGCGACGGCTGGCAGGGACTGATCCAGAACAGCGACGCGGCGTAGGCATCCCGAGGCGCCGGGACCGGGTGGTCTGCCCCCGCGAGCCGGGGGGCGGTACCCTCGAAGAGGCCATGGCAACCGTGCGGGAGGTGCAGGTTCCACCGCTTTCGCTTGAGCGAATGCGGAACTGATCGCGCCCGGAGACTGGGCCGAGCTGGAAACCGGGCTGGGACAGGCGCACTCGCTGCTCTCCGGGCGCCAGCTCTGGAACGTCAACTCGACCGCGGCCGGGGGCGGCGTCGCCGAGATGCTCTGGTCCTGGGTCGGGCTCGCGCGCGGGCTCGACATCGCGATGGGCTGGCTGACGATCTCCGGCACGCCGGAGTTCTTCACCCTGACCAAGCGGCTGCACAACCGCCTGCACGGCGAGGACGGGGACGGCGGGCCGCTGGGCGAGGCCGAGCGCGAGACCTTCGAGCGCGTCGGCCGGGCCAACGCCGAGGCCGTGCTCGCCTCGCTCGGGCCTCGCGACGTCGTCTTCCTTCACGATCCCCAGACCGCGGGCCTGATCCCGCACATCGTCGGCACCGGGCGCACCGTGATCTGGCGCTGCCACGTCGGCGCCGACGACGACAACGAGCGCAGCAGGGAAGGCTGGGATTTCCTCGCCCCCTACATCACCGCCGTCGACGCCTGCGTCTTCTCGCGCGTTGCCTACGTGCCCGAATGCTGCCGCGACAGCGAGACGCCGGTCGCGATCGTCCCGCCCTCGATCGACGCGCTCTCGCCCAAGAACCAGGAGATGGAGCAGGCCCAGGTGCAGGCGATCCTCCGTCACACCGGCCTGCTCGCCGAGGACCACCGCGACGGCGCCGCCGCGGTCTTCGAGCGCCCGACCGGGGGCACCGGGCGGGTCGAGCGCCGCTGCCAGGTGATCGGCGACGCGCTTGCTGCCCGACGTCGACACGCCGCTGGTGGCGCAGGTCTCGCGCTGGGACCGGCTCAAGGACCCGATCGGGGTGATGCGCGGCTTCGCCGAGGCCATCCCCGGCGACGCGCCGCCCCACCTGATCCTCGCCGGCCCCAGCCTCGGCTCGGTCAGCGACGATCCCGACGGCGTCGCCGTCCTCGCCGAGACCGAGGCCGCCTGGCGCGCGCTCGACCCGCGCGTGCGCGCGCCGCGTCCACCTCGCCTGCCTGCCGATGGACAACCTCGAGGAGAACGCCGCGATCGTCAACGCCCTGCAGCGCCAGGCCACGGTCGTCGTCCAGAAGAGCCTCAAGGAGGGGTTCGGCCTGACCGTGACCGAGGCGATGTGGAAGGCGCGGCCGGTGATCGCCAGCGCCACCGGCGGCATCCGCGACCAGATCGTCGACGGCGAGACCGGGCTGCTGCTGCCCGACCCGCTCGACCTCGACGCCTTCGGCGCGCTCGTCGTCGGCCTGCTCGGGGAGCCGGAGCGCGCGCGCCGGATCGGCGACGCGGCGCGCGAGAGCGTGCGCGGCTCCTTCCTCGAGAACCGCCACACCCTCCAGTACGTCGACCTGCTCGGGCGCCTGCTCGCGGAGTGACCCCCCAGGGCCCGACAGGCACGGCTTCGAGCGGGCACGACCCGGCGCCGATGGCAGCTGCGCCGAAGTACGTCTACGGGTTTGCCGAGGGCTCGAAGGAGATGCGGGACCTGCTCGGCGGCAAGGGGGCCAACATCGCCGAGATGGCCCGGCTCGGGCCGCCGATCGTCGTCCCGGCCGGGTTCACGGTGACGACCGAGGCCTGCGTCGCCTACCTCGACGCCGGCGGCGGTCCTGCCGCCCGAGCTCGAGCAGCAGATCGGCGCCGCCCTGGCGGCGCTCGAGCGCGACGCGGGCCGCCAGCTCGGCGACCCGGAGGACCCGCTGCTCGTCTCGGTCCGCTCCGGCGCGCGCGAGTCGATGCCGGGGATGATGGACACCGTGCTCAACCTCGGCCTCGGCGAGGAGGCGGTCGAGGGCCTGGCGGCGCGCACCGCCAACGAGCGCTTCGCCTGGGACTCCTACCGGCGCTTCGTGCAGATGTTCGGCGACGTCGTCTGCGGGATCGACTCGATGCTGTTCGAGGGCGCGATCCGCGAGCTGAAGGCCGAGCGCGGCGTCTCGCTCGACACCGAGCTGGAGGCGGCGGACCTGCGCCGGCCTGGTCGCCGAGTTCAAGCGGATCTTTGCGGCGCAGACCGGCGAGGAGTTCCCGCAGCGACCCGCGCCGAGCAGCTGATGCCGCGCGGTCGGCGCCGTCTTCTCCTCCTGGAACGGCGCCCGCGCGATCGAGTACCGCCGGCTCAACGGCATCCCCGACGACTGGGGCACGGCGGTCAACGTGCAGCAGATGGTCTTCGGCAACAAGGGCGAGGACTCGGGCTCCGGCGTCGCCTTCAGCCGCGACGAGATCACCGGCGCGCCACAGCCCTCCGGCGACTTCCTGCTCAACGCCCAGGGCGAGGACGTCGTCTCGGGCACCCGCAACACCAGCGACCTGGCCGAGATGGCGCAGATCCTGCCCGCGGCCCACGCCCAGCTGATCGAGATCGTCAAGGCGCTCGAGCGCCACTTCGGCGACATGCAGGACGTCGAGTTCACGGTCGAGGAGGGCACCCTCTACATGCTGCAGACGCGCTCCGCCAAGCGGCCGCCGCACGCCGCCGTGCGGGTCGCGGTCGAGATGGTCGAGGAGGGGCATCGTCGACCGCGAAGCGGCGCTGGCCAGGATCGACGCCGGCAAGCTGGAGGCGCTCCTGCACCCCTCCTTCGACCCCGGCTTCGAGCTCGAGCCGCTGGCCACCGGCGTGCCCGCCTCGCCGGGCGCCGCCGGCGGCGCGATCGTCTTCAGCGCCGAGCGGGCGGTCGAGCTGGGCGGGCAGGGGCGGGCGACGATCCTGGTGCGGCCCTTCACCGAGGCCGACGACGTCGCCGGCTTCCACGCGGCAAAGGGGATCCTCACCTCGGAGGGCGGCAAGGCCTCGCACGCGGCGCTCGTCGCCCGCGGCATGGGCAGGCCCTGCGTCTGCGGCGCGTCGGCGCTCGAGATCGACCTCGAGGCGGGCGAGATGCGGGTCGGCGAGACGGTCCTGCGCGAGGGCGAGTGGATCGCGATCGACGGCGCCACCGGCACGGTGACCGTCCAGGACGTGCCGCTGGTGCCGGCCGAGGTCGACGAGCTGTTCGCCACGGTGCTCTCATGGGCGGACGAGCTCAGCCGGCTCGAGGTGCGCGCCAACGCCGACCGGCCCGAGGACGCCGCCGTCGCCCGCCGCTTCGGCGCCCGCGGCATCGGCCTCTGCCGCACCGAGCACATGTTCCTCGGCGAAGGGCGCCAGGCGCCGATGCAGCGGATGATCATGGCCGCCGGGGAGCCGGAGCGCCGGGGGGCGCTGGCCGAGCTGGAGCCGCTGCAGCGGACCGACTTCGAAGGCCTGTTCGAGCAGATGGAGGGGCTGCCGGTGACGATCCGCCTGCTCGATCCGCCGCTGCACGAGTTCCTGCCCCGGGCTGAGGACCTCGTGCTCGAGATCGAGCGCCGCGGCGAGGACGCCGAGCTCGCCCGGCTCGAGGGCGAGTTGCACCGGGTCCGCCAGCTGGAGGAGACCAACCCGATGCTGGGCACCCGCGGCTGCCGGCTGGGCCTGCTCTTCCCCGAGATCTACGAGATGCAGGTGCGGGCGATCGTCACCGCCGCCAGCGCCGTCCGCGAGCGCCGCGGCGCCGCGCCCGAGCTGGAGCTGATGATTCCCCTGGTCGACTACGAGGGCGAGCTGAGCGCGATGCGCGAGCTGGTCGAGGGCGCGGCCGCGGCCGCGGCCGAGTCGCTCGGCGGTGAGCCGGTCCCCTTCTCGGTCGGGACGATGATCGAGCTGCCCCGCGCCTGCCTCGCCGCCGGGCGCCTCGCCGAGCGGGCCGAGTTCTTCAGCTTCGGCACCAACGACCTGACCCAGACCGCCCTCGGCTTCTCGCGCGACGACTCGGAGGGCAGGTTCCTGAGCGAGTACCTGCGGCGCAAGATCGTCGACCGCAGCCCCTTCGAGACGATCGACACTGTCGGCGTCGGCGAGCTGCTGCGCATCGCGGTCGAGCGCGGCCGCGACCGCCGCCCCGAGCTCGGCCTCGGCATCTGCGGCGAGCACGGCGGCGACCCCGACAGCATCGCCTTCTTCCACGCGGCCGGCCTCGACTACGTCAGCTGCTCGCCCTTCCGGGTGCCGATCGCCCGCGTCGCCGCGGCCCAGGCCGCGATCGCCGGCGCCTGAGGCTCAGGTAGGAGCCAAGCCCCGCGCGGCGCGGCGGCGCTCGGCTTCCAGGCGGCGCTGCTCGTGCTCGACCTGGCGCTTCAGCTGGCGCAGGGTGCGCTGCATCTGGCGCCGCACCACGTAGGCCGCCGCGATCTCGGCGATCAGGCCGGCGGGGCCGCCGCCGACCACGCCGTAGGCGAAGCGGAACTCGATCCGGCAGCGGCCCTCGCCGCGGGCGCGTATGCGCCAGCGGCCGCGGTGGTCGACCCCGGTCACCGAGTGCCAGGCGATGTCGAAGGGCTCGTTCCACTCGACCATCTCGACCAGGCCGCCGACCTCGGCGGCGCCGATCCGGACCAGGATCCGGTAGCGGGCGCCAAGCCCGTTGGGGTGCTCGCCGGCCACCTCCCAGTGGGTGATCCCGGACATGAAGCGCAGGTAGTTCTCGGGGTCCTCCAGGTAGTGCCAGACCGTCTCGTCCGGGGCGGCGACGTCGATCGACTGGTTGATCCTCATCCGATCACCGGGAAGCGGCGCTCGGCGGCGAGGCCGTCGAGCGCCTCCTGCATCTGGGCGGTGACGTGCTCGTAGACCTCGTCGGGGTCGGGGTCGGGGCCGAACTCGCGCTCGAGGTCGATCGGCGGCAGGACCTCGATCGTGATCTTCGCCGGCAGCGGGATGTGGCCGGCGAAGTCGCCGACGTTGAGGCCCCAGGGCAGGGCGAGCGAGACCGGCAGCACCTTGAGCCGGACCAGCCTGTCGAGCCGCAGCGCCTTGGCCAGGCCGGCGCCGCGGCTGAGGAAGAGGGCCGTCTCCTGGCCGCCGACCGAGACCACCGGGACGATCGGCACGCCGGCGTCGAGCGCCAGGCGGATGAAGCCCTTGCGGCCGGCGAAGTCGATCCTGTTGCCCTCCCAGCTCGGCCGGTGGGTCTCCCAGTCGCCGCCCGGGTAGACGAGCACCGGGGCGCCGGCCGCGAGCGCCTGCTCGGCGTGCTCGTGAGAGGCGCTCATCGTCCCCGACTTGCGCAGCATCTTGCCGGCGACGGGCCAGGCGATCGCCAGGTTGTGGGCGAGCTGGTGGAAGGGGCGCTCGACCCCGAAGTAGGTCGAGAAGGCGAGCGAGAAGACGAAGGTGTCGACGATGATGTTGCCGCCGGAGTGGTTGCCGACCAGCAGCACCGGGCGGTCGGCCGGGACGTTGCCGAGATCCCGCACCTCGGCCCGGAAGTAGAAGGTCGAGAGCAGCCAGAGCAGGGGCAGCGCCTCGCGCAGGTAATCGGGGTCGCGATCCTCCAGCCGGGCGCTGAGGCGGCCGGAGACCCGCTGCCGGGCAAAGCGCATCGCCGCCCCGGCAAGCGTCTGCGGCAGTCCGCGGCGCTCGTTGTAGTACATGCCAAGATCGTACGCCGACTGCGGCAGAGCGGTAGCCTGGCCTGCACCGATGCGCGACGAGGACGATCGCTCCACGGCGCTGCTGATCGGCGGCGAGCGGGTCGCGGGCGCGGGCGCGGCGCTGGCGGTCGAGAACCCTTACACGACGGAGACGATCGCGACGCTGGGGGCGGCCTCGGCGGAGCAGGTCGGGGCGGCGGTGGCGGCGGCGCGGGAGGCCTGGCCGGGCTGGGCGGCGACCACGGCCGGCGAGCGCTGCGAGCTGCTGCACGAGGTCGCGCGGCGGCTGCGCGAGGGGGCCGAGGGGCTGGCGCGGACGATGACCGCCGAGGGCGGCAAGCCGCTGGTCGAGAACCGCGACGAGCTGGAGTGGACGGCGGCCGCCTTCGACTACTACGCCGAGATCGGCCGCGACCACGCGGGGCGGGTGATCCCGCCGATCGAGTCGAGCCAGCTGGCGCTGGTGGTCAAGGACCCGCTCGGGGTGGTCGGCTGCATCGTGCCCTGGAACTACCCGCTGCTGCTGCTCGCCTGGAAGGTGGCGCCGGCGCTGGCGGCCGGCAACTGCGTGGTCTGCAAGCCCTCCGAGCTGACCCCGCTCAGCACCCTGATGCTGGCGCCGGTCTTCGAGCACCTGCCGGCCGGGGTCGTCGGCCTGCTCGCCGGCGACGGCGAGGTCGGCGCGGCGCTCGCCGAGCACCCCGGCGTCGACTGCGTCGCCTTCACCGGCTCGGTCGCGACCGGGCGCAAGGTGGCCGCCGCCTGCACGCCGCGGATGGCGCGGATGAACCTGGAGATGGGCGGCAAGGACGCCTTCATCGTCTGCGCCGACGTGGCGCCGCGGCTCGAGGTCGCCGCCCGCGGCGGCGCCTGGGCGGCCTTCCTCAACGCCGGCCAGGTCTGCACCTCGGCCGAGCGCTTCTACGTCGCCGAGGAGGTCTTCGACGAGTACGCCGCGGCCTTCGTCGAGCACACCCGCGGCCTGGTGCTGGGCGACCCCTTCGCGGTCGAGACCGACGTCGGGCCGATGGCCTCCGAGCCGCAGCGGGCCAAGGTCGTCGCCCAGCTCGAGGCGGCGGTCGCGGGCGGCGCCGAGCTGCTGACCGGCGGCGACCGCGGCGGCCAGCAGCGCGGCCACTTCCTCTCCCCCGCCGTGCTCACCGGCGCCGCCCCCGACAGCGCCCTGCTGACCGAGGAGACCTTCGGCCCGGTCGCGCCGCTGGTCCCGGTCGCCTCGCTGGAGGAGGCGATCGCGCTGGCCAACGGCACCGAGTTCGGGCTCGGCGCCAACGTCTACACCGCCGACCTCGAGAACGCGGTCCGCTGCATGCGCGAGCTGCGCGCGGGCACGGTCTGGATCAACGACCCGCTGACCGACAACGACGCCGGCCCCTTCGGCGGCTTCAAGCAGTCCGGCCTCGGCCGCGAGCTCGGCCGCGAGGGCCTCGAGGCCTTCCAGGAGACCAAGCACGTCCACATGGAGTCGAAGATCGAGCGCAAGGAATGGTGGTACCCGTACAGGGAGTACGGGGGCGGTTAGGTGCGCGCCGGCCTGACGCCGATCAGCAGGGCCATCTCCAGCCACTTCCAGTAGCAGTCGACGTCGTCGAAGCCGATCTCGCGCAGCCAGGAGAGCTGGGTCTCGACCGGGAGGGTGCGGTCGGAGGGGTCCTCGTTCTCCAGGGGCTCGTCGATCGCGGCGAAGAAGGCGGCGTGCAGGCGCCGGGTGGGCGAGGCGACGTGCTCGAAGTTGGCGAAGACGCCGCCGGGCTCGAGCAGCGCGAAGGCCTCGGCGTAGAGCGAGCGCTTGCGATCGTCGGCGAGGTGGTGGATGGCGAAGGAGGAGACGACGGCGTCGAAGCGGCCGAGCGCGGGCAGCGGGTCGTCGAGGTCGTGCTCGACCAGCTCGACGCCGTCGGCGCCGGCGAAGCGGCGGCGGGCGGCGGCCAGCATCGGCGCCGAGAAGTCGAGCCCGACGGCCTCCATCCGCGGCCGGTCGCGGCGCAGCAGGGCGAGCAGGCGGCCGTCGCCGGTGCCGACGTCCAGCACCCGACGGGCGTCGCGCGGCACGTGGTCGAGCAGCACCCCCTCGCCCTCGCGGCGGTGGGGAAAGTCGTCGGCCTGGGCCAGGTAGGCGTCGACCCGCTCGGTGTCGATCCACTCCTCCGAGGGCATGGGCGGCATCTTTCCGGAACTTGTGGGCTGCCGCTGAGTTGGTATTCGCGTGGCTAGAGGCTTGATGGGGGTTAGGCGCGTGCGCGGGGGCGCCGCAGGCCAAGTTGGGCGCCGCACGCGGGCGAAGCGGGTAGTCGGGGCTACCCGCGAGGCCGTGGGTGGCGCCCAGCGCCGGCATGCGGCGTCATCCGTGTGCGTGGATAACCCACATCAAGCCTCTAGGATCGCCGGCGTGACCGGCCGGACGGCAGGGGGCCAATCGACTCGGCGGGCGCGGCAGGGCGCCGGTGCCGCGCTGCTCGTCGCCCTGGCCCTGGCCCTGCTGCTTGCTCCGCAGGCCGCCTCCGCCGCCGACCGCTCGAAGCTCGGCGGGCGCGAAGCGCTCACCCCCGAGCCGATGACGCTCGCCTTCTGGGCCGGCGAGTCGGTCCCCGGCACCGACTGGGACGAGCCCGCGACCTACTGGAACCTGCGCGCCACCCGCACCTACACGCCGCGCGTCTGGCGGGTGCTGAGCCGCTACCGGATCCCGATCTACCTCAACCTCCGCTACAAGCGCGACTTCGGCCCGGTGCCCGCCGGCATGCCGCGGCGCAACGACGGCCTGCGCATCGTGCGCAAGGCGAACCGGCTCGGGGTGCCGGTCTGGGGCTGGGTCCTGATCCCCTTCAGCGACGGCTACTGGGCCTGGGAGGGGGCCGCCGCCGAGCAGTTCGAGGCGACGCGGGCGCTGGTCCGCTGGGCGCGCGAGAAGCGCCTGCGGCTGCGCGGCGTGGCGCTCGACCCCGAGCCGCGGCTGCGCACCCCGTTCGAGTCGACGGCGACGATCATGGGCGGCAACGCCGGCGGCGCCTCCTTCTCGGCCGTCTTCCAGCCGCGGATCGAACCGCTGGCCCAGTGCGCGGCGCTGCAGACCTACGCGCGGATCCCGCGCTGGGGCGAGCGCCACGGCGTTCGCGTCGCGGCGGCGCCGATGCCCGCGGCGCTCGACGACGTCGAGGACGGCCGCCTAGCGCTGCAGGACGCGGCCGACTTCATCCTCCCCCGCGGCCCCTGGCACGCGATCTACTTCCAGGTCTACCGCAGCGTCTTCAACTACTACTCGGGGCGCGATCCCGGCCCGGGGATCGTCTCCTCCTACTACCGCTCGGCCCAGGCGCAGTACGGCGCCGCCGGGCAGCTCAGCTTCGGCTCGACCGGCCGCGGCCCCTACAAGCGCTTCGCCGCGCTGCTTCACGACGTGCGGCTGGCGGCGACCCTGGGCGCCACCGAGCTGCCGCTCTACTCGCTCGAGCGCACCCTCAACGCCTACGGCGGCCCGAGCTCGATCGCCCGCCTCGCCCGCGCCGCCCAGCACCCCTTCGCCGGCCCGGCCGCGAGCAAGGCGATCAAGGCGACGACCGGCTCCGGCGCCCTGCGCGCCGCCGTGCGCCGCGCCGACCGCGCCGCCGCCAGCGCCACCCCCGGCATCACCGCCGCCCGCGGCACCCGGATGAGCGCCAACGCCTGGCCCGACGGCTGCGGCGGCTGAGCGGAGCGCCGCGTGACGCTTCGACCCCCACCAGCGGGGGTCAAAGCATCACGCGGTCATTGCGGGACGTTCACTCGCAGCCGACGCCGTCGCCGTCGGCGTCGAGGCCGTGCGGGTCCGAGCCGGTGACCGAGACCGGACCGCCGACTTCCGCGCAGTCGACGTCGGGCGGGTAGGTGGGGACGCAGGGCGAGTAGCCGGGCTCGCAGGCCGAGACCGCTTCGGCTTCTTCCGCTTCTTTCGCGGCCCGGCGCGCTTCTCGTTCAGCCTGCCGTTCTTCGCGTTCGACCTGGGCGGCGAGGCGGCGGGTGGAGCGTCGCACCGCGCCTTCGCTCCTGGCGAGGATCGCCCTGGCTTCACGCAGGCGCGCTTCGCTGCGGCGCAGCGCGCTTCGCGCCCGTCGCCGGGCGGCGAGCGGCTCGACCGCCCGCTGGCGCGCCGCGGCCGCGTCCGCGCTGGCCCGGGCCAGGCGCCGCGCGCCCGGCCCGCTGCGCAGGGAGTCGGCTTCCGCCTGTAGCCGGGGCGAGACCGGCTCGGATTCCGGATCGTCGCTGAAGGCCGCGCCCGCCAGCAGCAGAACCCCGAGCACGGCGAGGACCGACGCCGCGGCCCGCGACGCCCAGCTCGGCGGTCGGCGACCGTTCAGCAGAGGACTGGCCCCGTCGCGCTCGACCCGAAGCGAGTGCCGCGCCAGGAGGAGGGCCGCCGGCATGACGAAGCCGAGGCCGAGGAGCAGCGCCCCGATCGCCGCCGCAACCCCGGAAGATGCCATCAGGGCGGCGCCGATGACGATCGCGACGAAGCCGCCACCGAGGCAGAGGGGGGCGAGCGTCTGCACCCGCTCGAGACCGGCCAGGGCGGCGACGGGGGGCGAGGTGCGAAACCAGCGCCAGGCGAAGGCGAGCGCAGCGCCGACGAGCAGAGCCAGCCCGAGGCCGATCCCGGTGGCGACTTCCTGGTCGTGGTCTTCGTCCGCCTGCTGGCGGTCGGCTTCCAGCCCGGCGATCCGCACCCGCGCCTGCCGCTGCTTTGCCGCCAGCCTGGCCCGCTGCCCGCGCGCCGCCGCGGTCGCACGCCGCGCTTCGGCCGCCAGGGGCGCCGCCCGCCGGGACGCCGCCCCATACTCCGTCCGCGCCTCGTCGGCGGCCGACTGCCTGGCCGCGACGCGCGCTTCGGCGCTCGAGAGTCGCGCTTCGGCTTCGCTCAGCTCCGCCGCCGGTTCGGCCGCGATCGCCGAGCCGGCGATCGCCAGCGATGCGAGCAGCCCGCACAGAACCCAGCCGGCGCCTCGAGTCTTGGTCACGCCCGTCCCCTCCCTGTGACGACCGCCCGTCCGGGCGATCTATTGGAACGGGAACGTTATTTGTTGGGAACGACAGCGGTACGCTCGTAGATCAGCAGCTTGATCCGGTCGACGAGATTGCTCGCGATCAGCTCCTGGACGAGGCGGTGGCTGCCGGGGGTAGCGAGAGCACGTGGGCGCGGTTGGGGGCGACGCGGCCCTCGAGCACGTCGAGGTAGGCGGCGCGGACGGCGTCGAAGCCGCTGCCGGGGAGCGGCTCGAGCCACTCGCCGGCCCAGGCGCAGAACGGGTGCCAGGCCTCGGCGACGCGGCTCTCCAGGCCGTCGCGGCCCCAGTCGGCGGAGCGCTTGGCGACCCGCGTCGGGGCGAAGAAGAAGGTCGGCGTCGGCCCCGGCAGGTCGGCCGCGATGGCGTCGACCCGCTCCCAGTGGGTCACGCCCACGGTCATGCTGTGGACGAGCCGCTCGCCGTAGTGGTTGTGGACGGCGTCGCGCACGGCGGCATTGCCGGCGATGTCGACGAAGGTCGCCGGGCCGAGCGGCAGCGAGTCGATCTCCTCGTAGGCGACCGTGCTGCCATAGACGCCGAGGCCGGCGACGAACTCGGCGTTGCCGGCCGAGGTCAGCCCGACCAGCTCGACCCCGGGCCGTTGGGCGAGCATGAAGGCGGCCGCGAGAGCGGTCTTGCTCGAGGCGCTGGAGACGAGCACCGGCCCGCGCCCGGCCAGGCCCTCGTCGCCGATCTGGTCGTCGATCAGGAAGGAGGTGAAGAAGAGCGGCCGCAGCAGCATCTGCAGCGCCTCGGTCCCCGCCTCGTAGAAGGGGTCGGCGGTCGTCGCCAGGTAGCGCTGGTAGGCGGAGGGCAGCTCGGCCCGGTGCGGCGCGGCGTCGACGAAGCCGCTGGCCTCGACCGCCGCCGGGCGCACCAGCAGGTGCGAGGCGGAGGGCAGGTAGCCGAAGAGGCGGGTGCCGACCTCGACCCCGTCGGCCTCGCTGGCCGCCACCTCGGCGAAGCCCCAGGTCGGCACGATCCCCCACCCCTCAGGAGCCGGGAAGAAGTCCCAGTAGGACATCGCCTCGCCGAAGACGGCGTAGGTGACGTTGTTGGCGGTCATCCCGAAGGAGTCGACGCGCAGCAGCGCCTCCCCCGGACCGACCTGCGGCGAGCCCGCATCCTCGATGCGGCACTCGCGCAGATCGTCGCGGCTGACCTGGAAGGACCTCAGAACGGCAAGGCCCCCGCTCAGCGGCCCTTGCGGGCGAAGAAGCTGAGGAAGCAGGCGCCGTGTTCGAACTGCCCGGTCTGCATCAACCGACCGGTCTCGTCCCAGAGCAGCTCGAGCTTGGCGCGGAAGGTCTCCTTGCCCTGCTTGAAGGAGAGCGGCTTGCCGACGAACAGGCCGTTCTTCAGGTTGGCGACGGCGTAGCGGCCGCCGATCTTGCGGTACTTCACCACCGGGGGCCTGCTGGTCAGCCGGATCGGCGCCGTGCCGCAGGCTTCGACCTCGTCCTCGCCGGGCACGAGCACGAGGTTGACCACCTTGGTGCCCTTCTTCGAGAGCGACAGCGCCCCGCGCTTGGTGTTGTCGAAGAGGTTCTGGAAGTTCCACTTGCCGCCGGCCGGCTTCGAGTAGGCGGAGGCCTGCGCGGCGAAACCGAGGAGCAGCACGGTGCAGGCGGCAACCGCGATGCCGAGCAGCGACGCGCGGGAGATTCGGGCGGCGGCGAACACGGCCGGCACGCTACCAAGAAGGCCAACCGGCACGTTCCGGTGCGCCTTATGCACCCCCACGGTGCATAAGGCGCACCGGAAGGCCGGGGGTGGGCCGTAGGATCACCGCGATGCGGATCCTGATCGTCGAGGACGAGGTGGGGATCGCCGACTTCCTCGAGCGCGGCCTGGGCGCCGAGGGCTATGAGGTCGCCGTCGCCGGCGACGGCGAGAGCGGCGCGCGGCTGGCGCTCGACCCCTCGGTCGACCTCGTCGTGCTCGATCGGATGCTGCCCGGCGCCGACGGGCTCGAGGTCCTGGACCGGGTTCGCCGCGCCCGCCCGGCGCTGCCGGTGATCATGCTCACCGCCCGGGCCGAGGTCGCCGACCGGGTCGAGGGGCTGGACAGCGGCGCCACCGACTACCTCACCAAGCCCTTCGCCTTCGAGGAGCTGCTGGCCCGGGTCAGGGCGCGGCTGCGGGACGGCGGCGCCGGCGCCGAGACCGCCCTGGAGGCGGCCGGGATCCGGCTCGACCTGGTCGCCCGCGAGGCCCACCGCGAGGGGGTGGCGACGCGTCTCCCGCAGCGCGAGGCCGACCTGCTCGCCTACCTGATGCGCAGCGCCGGCAGGGTCTGCTCGCGCGAGGAGATCCTCGCCGCGGTCTGGGGATACGACCACGACCCGGGCACCAACGTCGTCCAGGTCTACGTCGGCTACCTGCGCCGCAAGCTCGACCGGCCGGGCTCGCCGGCGCCGATCCAGACGGTGCGCGGGGCCGGCTACCGGCTGCGGGAGGAGCGGTGAGGGCGCGCTGGCAGGGGCTGGGCCTGCGCGGCCGCCTGGCGCTCTCGATCGCGGCGATCGTCGTCGTCGCCTTCGGCGTCGTCCTCGTCACCGTGCGCGCCGAGATGTCGCGCGAGGCGGCGGTGATCGACCGCGAGGAGGCGCGCGACGCGCTGGCGCCGCGGCCGGCCGGCGAGGAGGGCCGCGAGCCGGGGTCGGAGTCGCCGATCGGCGACGCCCAGGCCGAGGTCGAGAAGACCTTCCTCCTGGTCGGCTCGGCGGCGCTGCTCGCGGCGCTGCTCGCCGGCTACCTGCTGGCGGCGCGCACCGCGGCGCCGCTGCAGCCGCTTCGCCGCCACCGCCACCGCGGTCGACGGCGGCGACCTCAGCCCGCGGATCGAGGCCGACCCCGGGTCGGCGGCGGAGCTGCGCACCCTCGCCGAGGCCTTCAACAACATGCTCGACCGGCTGCAGGACGCCTTCGCCCGCCAGCGCGCCTTCGTCTCCGACGCCTCGCACGAGCTGCGCAGCCCGCTGACCGCGGTCCGCGGCCAGATCGAAGTCCTCGCCCGCGCCGAGTCGCCCGACGCGGCCGAGGTGAAGCGGATCGAGGCGGCGACCCTGGCCGAGCTGAGCCGGGTCGAACGCCTGGTCGACGAGCTGCTCACCCTGGCCCGGCTCGACGAGGGGGCAGGGGTCGCGCGCCGCGAGCTCGACGCCACCGCCCTCCTGCGCGAGGCGGTCGCCGCCGCCCCCGGGGGCGCGACGGTCGGCGAGCTGGCTGGCGGCCGGCTCGAGGCCGACCCCGAGGCGATCGGCCGCGTGGTCCGCAACCTGGTCGAGAACGGGCGCCGCCACGCCGGCCCGGACGGCACCGTCTCGGTCTCCTCGGCGGCGGACGGCGACAGGCTGCTGGTCCACGTCGACGACGACGGGCCGGGGATTCCCGCCGCCGAGCGGGAGCGGGTCTTCGACCGCTTCCAGCGCAGCGACGCCGCCCGCGACCGCGCCGCGGGCGGGGCCGGGCTGGGGCTGGCGATCTGCCGCTCGGTCGTCGCCTCCCACGGCGGCCGGATCTGGGCCGGGCGGTCGCCGCTCGGCGGCGCCCGGATCGGCTTCGAGCTGCCCGGGCTGCGGCCGGGAACCTAAGAGAACTCTCACCGGGCGCTTAGCGGGGATGTAGGGGGCGGGCCGAAGATCGCGCCATGTTCGACTCCCAGGCGACGGTCGCCAGCGCCGAAACGAGCCGCCCCCTCCCCCGCTCCGGCGGCGTCGCCGGCAACGCCCGCCTCACCGGCGCGGTCGCCGTCGCCCTGCTCGTCCTGCTCGCCGCCGAGGGGGCGACGATCCCCTTCATCGGCCAGCTGCTCGGCCCGCACATGTTCATCGGCCTGCTGCTGATCCCGCCGGTGGCGCTGAAGACGATGAGCACCGGCTACCGCTTCGCCCGCTACTACACCGGCAGCCGGCCCTACGTCCGCAAGGGGCCACCGCCGACGGCGCTCCGCGTCCTCGCCCCGGGCGTCGTCCTCACCACGCTCGCCGTCTTCGGCACCGGCGTCGCCCTGCTCCTCGCCGGGCCGCCCAGCGAGACGCTGATCTTCGCCCACAAGCTGAGCTTCATCGCCTGGATCGCGCTGATGGCGGTCCACGTGCTCGGCCACCTGCTCGAGTTGCCCGGCCTGGCGAGCGCCGACTGGCGCCGCGACGGCCCGCCCGAGGCGCGCCTGGCCGGCGCCGGGCTGCGGGCGAGCGTCGTGGCGGCGGCGGTCGCCGCGGGCTTGGCGCTCGCCCTGTTCGCCTACTCGGCCGGGGGGCCGTGGCTGTGAGCGTCGACCCGGCCCGCCGCGAGGCGCTGAAGCGCGACGCCTGGCGCCGGCTGGCGGCCCAGCGCCGCCACGTCGGCATCCTGCGCGGCCGCGTGGTGGCGACCTCGATGATCTGCTTCGCGCTGCTCTGGGGCATCGTCTTCGCCCAGATGGCGACCGGCCACGACCCGGTGCTGAGCGGCAAGGAAAAGACGATCGCCGCGCAGAGCCCGAGGGCGGGCGAGGAACAGGTCGAAACCACCGACCCGCGGGAACTCGAACCCGAACCGGAATTGCGCGAGCCGGAGACCGAGGCGGAACTCGAATTCCAGGAACCGGAAGCGGAATTCGAAGAAGTCGAACCGGAATTCGTCGAACCGGAACCGGAACCGCTCGAAACCGCGCAGTCATGAGCGCCGAGGCGGTCGAGACCTTCGAGTGCTTCGGCGGGCGCTGCGCCGTGCGGGCCGCCGGCCGTGACGCCGAGGCGGCGGGGCGGGCGGTGCGCGCCGGGCGGCGGGCGCTGCTCGACGCCCACGAGGCGCTCTCCCGCTTCGACCCCGAGAGCGAGCTGTCGCGGCTGAACCGCGACCCGCGGCCGGCGGTCCCGGCCTCGCCCCTGCTGCGCGCCGTGGTCGCGGCCGCCCTGACCGCCGGCCGGCGCAGCGGCGGCCTGGTCGACGCCACCCTGGTCGCCGAGATCGAGGCGGCCGGCTACGCCGAGTCGCGCTCCTTCGGCGCCGGCGCCGGCGCACCCACCGCGGCGGATGGCGCCCGCCACCCCGCCGGGCCGAGCGCCCGCGCCGGCTGGCGCCGGCTGGCGGTCGACGCGGAGGCGGGGACGGTGATCCGGCCGCCCGGCGTCAAGATCGACCCCGGCGGCATCGCCAAGGGGCTGCTGGCCGACCTGGTCGGCGCCTCGCTGGCCGGCTTCGCCAGCTTCGCGGTCGAGTGCTGCGGCGACCTGCGGGTCGGCGGCACCGCGGGGCGGGAGCGGAAGGTCCTGGTCGCCGACCCGGACGGCGGCGAGCCGCTGCGCGAGCTGCGAATCGCCGACGGGGCGGTGGCGAGCAGCGGCATCACGCGCCGCGCCTGGCGCGGCGCCGACGGGCGGCCCGCCCACCAGATCCTCGATCCGCGCAGCGGCCGGCCGGCCTTCACCGGCGTCGTGCAGGCGACCGCGCTGGCGCCCAGCGGCCTGCTCGCCGAGACCCTGGCCAAGTCGGCGCTGCTCGCCGGCCCCGAGCGCGCCGCGTCGCAGCTGCCGTTCGGCGGCGTCGTGGTCGAGGAGGGCGGCGCGGTGCGGGACGTCGCCGCACCCCGGTCCCCGGCCCCGGCGGCGCGCGTCGCGTGAACGTCGGCACCCACCTCTTCTGGATCACCAGCCGGGCCGCGGGCGGCGCCGCGCTGCTGCTCGCCAGCGCCGCCGTCGCGGCCGGGCTGATGATCGGCGCCCGCAACCGGGCCGGCGGCTCGAGTAAGCGCGACCTGCGGGCGATCCACGAGGCGCTCTCGCTGAGCGCCCTGGCGATGGTCGCTCTGCACGGCCTCGCGCTGCTCGGCGACTCCTACCTGAACCCCGACCCGGCCGGGATCGCGATCCCCTTCGTCGGCGCCTACCGGCCGCTCTGGACCGGCCTCGGGATCGTCGCCGGCTACGGCCTGGCGGCGCTCGGGCTCACCTACTACCTGCGCGACCGGATCGGCGCCGCCCGCTGGCGCCGCCTGCACCGCCTCACCGCCGCCTTCTGGCTGCTGGCGATCGCCCACGCCGCCGGCGCCGGCAGCGACGCCACCCAGTGGTGGTTCCTGATCGCCGCCGGCGCCACCGTCGTCCCCGCCTTCCTGCTGCTGACCCTGCGCTGGCTCGGCGATGAGCCCGAGCCGTGTCGCACTTAGACGAGCAGTTCCACGGCGACTGCCGTGGAGACTCCCCCAGACCTGAGCGAGCGGTTCGTGTGCCTGGCGAGACGCCGAGTGATCGATTTGCCCCCGTATTCGAGGGTCAAACGATCACTCGGCGACGTCCGCGACGCAGAGGTCGAGGTTCTACGCGTGTGAGCGCAGCCCTACCGGCCGTTGCGCTCGCGGTGCTGGCAGCCGGGCCAGCAGCAGGGGCGGCGCATGCCTTCCTCCAGCTCTTCCCGGGTCCGGCGGATGCGGCGCTCGCGGGTCGGCTGGCGCTTCGCGTCCTCGACCCAGCAGATGAACTCGTTGCGGGCCAGCGGCGTGATGTCCTGCCAGGCGTCGAGCGCGGTGACGCTGCCGACCAGCGCCTGGCGCAGGTCGGCGGGCAGCTCGTGCACCACGCCGCCCGGGACTGCCTGACCGCTCACGGGACCATGGTAGTGGCCCCCGCCGGGCGGGCGATGACCCCGGCCTCGGCGGCCGGCGCCGCGTAGGCGGCGGCGAGCGTGGCGACCGTCTCGTGGGCGTTGAGGCCGCTCGGGTTGGGGACCACCCAGAGCGCCGCGCCGGACCAGCGCTCGGCGCTGGCCAGCGTCTCCGGCTGGCGGCCGAGCGCCGCGCCGCGCTCGCCGAAGGCGTCGCGGTAGGCGGAGATGCCGGCGACCGCGACGACCCGCGGGCGACGCTCGGCGACCAGCCGGCGCAGCCGCTCGCCGCCCTCCTGCAGCTCCTCGCGCGAGAGCTCGGAGGCGCGCGCCGTGGCCCGCCGCACCAGGTTGGTGATGCCGACGCCGCGGGCGATGAGCTGGGCGCGATCCTCGGCGGTCATCCCCGCGACCCGGTCTACCTCGTGCTCGCTGATGCCGGCCGCCGCCAGCGCCGGGTAGAAGCGGTTGGTCGGGTGGGCGAAGTGGGTCCCGACCGCAGCCGTCCAGAGCCCCGGGTTGATGCCGACGAAGAGCAGCTTCAGCCCCGGCCCGATCAGGTCGTCGACCTCGCAGCCGCGAAACGCCTCGAGCTCCGCCCGGGTGAACCTCATGGCGAGATCCTGCCTGAGCGACGCCGCTCGGGTCGCGCGGACAGGCCGGCATGAAGCCCGCTCCATCGGGGTAAGCCCGCATCCAGAGGCGGAGATACCCCGATGAATCGGGCCGGCGGCGAAAGCAGAATCGACGCAGCGAACGTGAACCACGTGGCAACAGAGCCCGACACCCGCTTCGCCGACCGGCAGGACGCGGGCCGCCAGCTGGCCGAGCGCCTGCTGCCGCTGGCGCCCGCGCGGCCGCTGGTCCTCGCCCTGCCCCGCGGCGGCGTCCCGGTCGCCCGCGAGGTGGCGCTCGCGCTCGGCGCCCAGCTCGACATCCTCGCCGTGCGCAAGCTCGGCGCTCCCCACAACCCCGAGTACGGGATCGGCGCGGTGGCCGAGGATGGCAGCCGCGTGATCGACCCCGAGGCGGTCTCGGCGCTGGGCATCGACGGCGGCGTGCTCGAATCGATCGTCGGCCGGGAGGCGGACGAGCTGCGCCGCCGGGTCGCCCTCTACCGCGGCGAGCGCGCCCCGCTCGAGCTGCGCGGCCGGACCGTGATCGTCGTCGACGATGGCGTCGCCACCGGGGTCACCGACGCCGCCGCGCTGCGCGCCGCCAGGCGGCGCGGGCCCGAGCGCCTCGTGCTCGCCGTGCCGGTCTGCGCGCCGGACTCGGCCGGGCGGCTGCGCGAGTACGCGGACGAGGTCGTCTGCCTGCAGGCTCCGGCGCCCTTCTACGGCGTGGGACAGTGGTACAGCGACTTCTCCCAGGTCTCCGACGAGCAGGTCGTCGAGACCCTGGAGGAGTTCCGCGACGACGCAGCTTGAGGGCTACGCTTGCCCGCGATGGGGCGCAAGGCGAATCCGGCTCGGTCCGCTTCGCCCGGCGCCCTCGACCTGCTCCGCGCGCGCGAGTTCCGGCTGCTCTTCGGCGGCCAGGCGGTGTCCGTGCTGGGCGACCGGATGGCGATCGTGGCGCTCGCCTTCGCGGTGCTGGAGATCGGCGGCTCGGCCTCCGAGGTCGGGCTGGTCCTGGCCGCGGGAGCGTTCCCGCTGCTGGCGACGGTGCTGGTCGGCGGGGTGGTCGCCGACCGGGCCTCGCGCCGGGCCGTGATGGTCGCCGCGGACCTGGCGCGGGTGGCGAGCCAGGGCGCGATGGCGGCCCTGCTCCTGGCCGGGGCGGCGGAGGTTTGGATGCTGGCGCTGCTGGCCGGCGTCACCGGTGCCGCCACCGGCTTCTTCAGCCCGGCGTCGACCGGCCTGCTGCCCGAGGTCGTCCTCGCCGAGCAGCTGCAGCCGGCGAACGGGCTGCGGGCGAGCGCCGTCTCCACCGGCGAGATCGCCGGCCCGGTCCTCGGCGGCGTGCTGGTCGCCGCCGCCGGGGCGGGCTGGGCGATCGCGATCGACGCGACGACGTTCGCGCTGAGCGCCGTCTGCCTGGCGCTGCTGCGGCTGCCGGCCCGGGTCGCGCCGCCGCGCAGCGCCTTCGTCGCCGACCTGCGCCAGGGCTGGGCCGCCTTCCGCTCGCGCCGGTGGGTCTGGGCCTTCGTCCTCTACTTCGCGATCGGCAACCTGCTCTGGGGCGCCTGGAACGCGCTCGGGCCGGTCGTCGCCGAGCGCGACCTCGGCGGTGCGGCGGCCTGGGGCACGATCCTCGCTGCGGTCGGAGCCGGGGCGCTCGCCGGCAGCCTGCTGGCGACGCGGGTCAGGCCACGCCGGCCGCTGCTGCTCGCCGCCCTCGCCGACGGGCTCTTCGCCCTGCCGCTGGCCCTCATGGCCGCGGCCACCTCGGTGCCGCTGATCGCCGTCGGCGCGGCCCTCTCCGGCGCCGGGGTCGCGCTCGCGATCACCATCTGGGAGTCGACCTTGCAGCGCCACATCCCCGCCGCGTCGCTCTCCCGGGTCAGCTCCTACGACTGGTTCGGCTCGCTCGCCTTCAACCCCCTGGGACTCGCCATCTGGGGCCCGCTCGCCGCCGCGATCGGCATCGGCGTCTCGCTCTGGCTGGCCTTCGGCCTAGCCGTCGCCCTCACCCTGGCGCTGATCAGCGTGCCGGAGATCCGCCACCTGCCCGCTGGGCCCGCCCAGTCACCGATCGCCGCGGAGCAACTCTGACTTGGCCTGGTGAATCACTGCGCGAGCTCCTGGGCTAGCTTGCGGGGCGCGACGGGCCAGCGAATGTGCCAGGCGCTGTCGCGATAGGCGCCGTTAGACCCTCGCAGACGGGGATCCAGATCGAGGTCGGAGCTTGGCGGCGCCAGCGGCTCGAGCGCGCCAGCCAGTCCGGCGAGCTCCAGGCCGTCGACGAGGGAGCCGATTCGCCGCAGGGCGGGACCGGCGCCGAGCCACCTGGCCAGGTCAAGCAGACGGTCGGGAGCGGGGCTCGAAGCGGCCAGCGCTTCTGCGAGAGGGAGGTGGCCGCCGACGAGATCCGGGCGGGCGGCGGCATCCAGCAGCGCTCGCTCCAGGTTGGAGACGACGGCCCCGTGCCCGGCGGACTCGGCGCCGATCCCGACGGTGGCGGAGCGCTCGTGGATGACGCTCAGGGGACGCCCGCTGACCAAGCTGCCGGAAAAGCGATGCGGGGAGGCGATCTGGATGGTCCGCACCGGCCGGGTCAGAAGACCGTGGAAGTCGAGCGCGGAGCGGTAGGCGATCCTGTGCGATCGCCCGTCGACCAGCGCCGCAACGGCGAGCGACACGTCCTCCGACGACGCTCGGGTTCCCAGGAGGCCGATCTGGCGAATCGCGTACCGGCCGCCGGCGACCCGGTCGACCAGACCCGCCCGGCGCCAACGCGCGAGCAGATTCGATGCGGCACTCGGTGAGAGCCCCAGCTCTTCGCGCAGCTCTCGGCTCGTCAGCGTCGCCTGGCCCGCGGCAAGGCGATCGTCAAGGGGTTTCAGCGACATACGAGCCATTGGACTTCAATACGTAAAATACACGTCTAGCGTGAAAATCACGCAATGGAGTTAGGGGAGAACGGTCTCAGCCGCCGATGACCGATCGGCAGGTTCAGCCGTTAGATCGGGCCGGCGCGGGGCCCGCGAGCTTTGCCATCGCCTCCAGCCCGGGGCCGGCGGCGGCGCGGAAGCGGTCTTCGGCGGCGGCCAGCCCGGGGGCGGCGGGCTCGCCGGGCGGGACGCGGGCGGGGTTGAGTGCGACGCGGTCGATCCACTCCTTGATGTCGGCCTCGGCGCCGAAGGCGAGCGAGGCGCGGCCGCCGAGGGCCTGCATCAGCGCCCAGTCGGCGGGGGTGTCGGAGAGCGGCGAGGGCGGGCAGACCCGGTTCTTCTCGGCGTCGTCGTCGCGGGTCGCCTCGACGTAGCCGATCAGCGCCGCCGCCAGGCAGGGGAAGCCGGCGCGGACCGGCTGGATCGTGATCGCCTCCTCGCCCCAGATCGGGACCAGCGGCGGGTAGCGCAGCCCGGCCGCGGCGCAGTGGACGACCGCCGCGTCCCTCTCGATCGCGACGTCCCCGTCGTCGAGCTCGATCCGCCCCGGCGCCAGCGCCCGGACGTGACCGCGCCGCACGACCCGCTCGATGCTGCGCAGGAGGTCGAGCTCCCAGCGGGCCAGCGTCGGCGTCTTCGCCATCGTCGGCGTCAGCGAGGGGTCGATGCGGAGCATCACCCCGGCCGCCTCCATGCGCAGGAAGAGGTCGTCGGGCGAGGAGGCCTCGCGCGCCGCCTCCATCGTGTCGGCGGCCATGCCGATGAACACCGCCGGGTCGGGCTGGACGACCGCGCGGTCGAGCATCCACGGCTCGCGCGGACGGACCCAGCAGATCGAGTCCGGGTCGACGCCGTTGCCGAGCAGCCAGACGCAGGCGTCGGTCGCCGTCTTGCCCGAGCCGACGACGACGTACTCCCCCGGCGCGCTCTCCAGCTTCGGCAGCTCGTTGACCGGCAGCGCCCGGGCCCCGTCGGCGACGGCGAAGGGCGGCGCGGTGGTCGCCGGGATCTCGGGCGCGAGGTAGCGGGCGTCGACGATCCTGCAGCCCGGGCCGGCCCGGTAGCGCTCGCCGCTGAGGCGGGAGACGAAGGAGCCGTCGCCCAGGTACTCGCAGCTCGGGTGGAACTCGACCCGGCCCGAGGGCACCAGCTTCTCGTTCAGCACCCGCTGGTAGTAGGCGCAGACCTCGGCGGCGCTGGCCCGCTCGTACAGGCCGGCCTCGGGACCTTCGCTCTGGGTCGATCCGGTGCCCAGCACGGTCGAGGCGACGCCGTAGAACGACGAGGCCTGGTGCAGCTGCACGAACGGGTAGGCGTCGAGCCAGTGGCCGCCCGGCCCGTGGCGGCGGTCGACCAGGGCGACCCGCGCGTCCGCATGAGCGGTCAGGGCATCGGCGAAAGCCATGCCCGACGCGCCCGCACCGACCACCAGGTAGTCAGCCTCGAGCCCTCGTGGCATCGCAGCCATTGAACCACGCGGCGGCCGCCGTTCGCTATTCGGCGCGTATCGCGTTGCGGCCACCGGCGAGTGCCCAGCCGGCGCAGGGGCGGCGAGCCGGCCCTGGACCGGCGTCAGCTATCCGGATCACGCAACGCCCGCTCCAGCGCCGCGGCGCCTACACCTTCCACCCGCACGATCTTGTTCCGCGACCTCGCACCCCAAACGACACTCACCTTCGATGGCGCCACCCCGATCCGCTTTGCGATCATCCGGCACAGGGCCTTGTTCGCCCTGCCATCCACCGGCGGCGCCGTCACTCGCGCCTGCAGGACCCCGCCCACCACTCCCATCAGTTGATCGCGGTGGCCGCGGGGGCGGAGCCGTACATCGATTCGGGCCTCGGGCATAGCGCCAACCCTCACCGAAGCCGCTCGGGAAAGCACGCCGCCAGGATGGCGTCGGCGATCGCCTGGGGCGGGGGCGGACACCCGGGAATCCGGACGTCGACCGGGAGCAGGGTTTCGAGCGGGCCGGCGAGCTCGTCGCCGGCACCGAGGACTCCGCATCCCAGGGCACAGTCGCCGAGGGCGGCCACCAGGCGCGGCTCGGGCATCGCCTCGTAGGCGGTCCGCAGCGACGCGGCCATGCGAGCGGTGACCGGACCGGTGACCAGCAGGACGTCGGCGTGACGGGGCGAGGCGACGATGTCGAGGCCAAAGCGCTGCAGGTCGTACTGCGGGGCGGCGGTCGCGGTCAACTCGTGCTCGCAAGCGTTGCAGGAGCCGGCGTCGACGTGGCGGATCGCAAGCGAGCGAGCGCCGCCCCGCTTCGGCAACGCGGCTTCGCGGCGGACGCGCTGTAGGTGTCGCAGCAAGACGAACATGCTCAGCGATCCGCGCAGGCGTAACAGAGCTCGAAGCTCTTGTTGATCAGGGGAAAGTCCGGAACGAGGTTTTCCGCGGTGGCAAACGCCAGGGCCGGCCAGTTGGCATATGAGCCGGTGCGCAGATGCAGGCGCTCGAGGCGGAACTCGTCGTGCTCAACCGCGCAGACCGTCTCCCCGCGCGGGCTCTCGACCCGCGCCACCGCGAGCGCAACCGGTGCGCTGCGGGGGCTCGCGACCCCCGGAGGAAGCGGGCCGCAGAGCAACTCCTCGAGCGTCGCGAAGACCTCGACGAGCTCGAGGGCCCGGACCTCGAGCCGAGCAGCAACGTCCCCTAGGGCGCGGGACGGGATCGCGGCCGAGAAGGACGAGCCATAGGAGAGCCGGGGACTGGCCGAGCGCGCGTCGGTCCTCACCCCCGCGGCACGTGCGGCGGGGCCGACGGCGCCGAGCCGGACCGCGTCGTCGTGACCGAGGATTCCCACTCCCTCGAGCCGAGCCTGGACCGAAGGAGAGAACTGAATCTCGCGCCACGCTCTGGCGGTGTCCTGGCCCAACTCGCGAAGCTCTGCTCGAGCCCGGTCGGTCGCCCCCGAACTCAGCTCGAGCGCGCTGGCGCCCACCTCGACCGATCCGAACAGAAAGCGGTGACCCGAGAGGGCCTCGTTGAGCCGCATCGCGCGCTCCTTCAGCGCCGCGAAGGCCATGTTCCCGGCCGCGAACCCGACGCCGGCGCAGACCGCGGCGATGTCGTTGAGGTGGTTGTAGAGGCGCTCCAGCTCGAGCAGCGAGGTGCGGGCACGCCGCAGCTCCCGCGAAGGCACCAGCCCGATCGCGCCCTCACAGGCCAGCGCGTAGGCAACCGAGTTGGCCACCGCGCAGGCGCCGCAGGCTCGCTGGGCAAAGGCCAGCCCCTCGGCGAGCCCCTGGCCCTCCGCGGCGCGCTCCAGGCCGCGGTGCTTATAGAAGAGGCGCGGGTCGAGGTGGAGGATGCGCTCGCCGACCACATGGAAACGGAAGTGGCCGGACTCGATCACCCCGGCGTGCACCGGGCCGACGGCGATCTGGTGGACCCCGTCCCCGCCAACCGGGATGGTCCAGCTGGAGGTGTCCGCGGGGTGGGCTACCAGCGGGCGCAGCGGCTCGTGGCCGTCGAACCGCAGGCCGTAGAGATCGTGGGCCTCGCGCTCGTCCCACTGCGCGGCGGGAATGAGGTCGACGATCGAGGGCAGCTCGCCGCCGGCGGGGCGGGTGGTGAGGATCAGCGTGTGGGCGCCCTCGGCAAAGAGCGCGTGCCAGCGCTTCTGCCCGCCCAGGCGGTCGGCAAAGGCTCCGCAGAAGCGCCCGCCGGCGGCGATCGCGCCGGAGCAGGCCTCACGCCACGCCGGCGCCGCGACGTCCTCCCGCTCGACACCCTGGTGCGCCGATGCGTCTGGGCTCACGTGCCGCTTCCCGTCAGTGCCGCGACGATGTCCGATCCCGGCAGGGCGTAGGCGGCCACTGTCAGCGCGAGCAGGGCGACGGCCGCAGCGCCAGCGAGAATGCCGATCGCCCGCGCCGAGCGGGAAGGACGGAGGCGCAGGCCCCGTCTCTCCCCCATCAGCCCCTCCAGCAGAGCGTGGGCCAGGCCGAGGAAGCCGAGGGCGAGCAGGACTGCGGCGATCGAGGAGACCGCGATCAGGCCGGCGTCCATCCCGCCGAGCAGGATCATCACCTCGGAGACGAAGAGCGGCGACGGCGGCAGGCCCGAGAGCGAGAAGAGGCTCACCGACATCGCGGTGGCCGTCGGCACGCTCGCCCGGGCGAGGCCCCGAGGCGCCCTCTCGGCCGTGCCGGGATCCTGGCGCAGCAGCGGGATCGCCGTGTAGAAGCCGAGCGCCTTCGCGATGCCATGCCCCGCAACGTGAACGACGACGCCGGCGATCGCCAGCGGGGTGCCGAAGCCGATCCCAAGGGCGAGGATGCCCATGTGCTCCAGGCTCGAGTAGGCCAGCAGCCGCTTCCACGGCAGGGGCCGCCAGAGGAACGGGATCGCGACCAGCAGCGAGACGATCCCGAAGCCGATGAAGAGCTGCCGGACGGCGCCGGGCCCGAGCGCCGGTTCAAGCGCGAGCTTGGTCCGCCAGGCGATCAGCAGGACGGTCGGCAACAGCACCGCGGAGAGCATGGCGCTGACCGGCGCCGGCGCCTCGCTGTGCGCGTCGGGCAGCCAGTTGTGCACCGGTGCCCAGCCGATCTTGCCGGCCAGTCCGACGAGGACGAGCAGGAAGGCCACGAGCGTCGCCTGCCCCGGCAACCGCGCACCGAGCTGGTCCAGCGCCTGCCAGTCGAGGCGGCCAAGGCCGGGCCCGTCCGGGCCGGCGGCGACGAAGAGCACCAGGATCCCCAGCAGGGCGACGGCGAGGCCCAGCGTGGTGAGCACGACGTACTTCCAGCCCGCCTCGAGCGCGCTGCGCTTGCCGCTGAAGGCGACGAGCAGCGCCGAGGCAGCGGTGCTCGCCTCGATCAGCAGCCAGGCGAGAGCGAGATTGCCCGCCAGCGGCAGGGCGAGCAGCGCCACCCAAAAGAGGTTGAAGGCTGCGTAGTACCAGGCGTGCGAGCGCCGCGCCGTGAACCAGCTGCGGCCCGCGTGGCGCAAATAGAGCGGCGACATCGCGGCGCTGGCAAAGCCGACGGCGGCGGCCAGCGCCAGAAACACGCCCCCGGCCGTGTCGAGGACATACCAACTGCCCCGGGCGGCGACGCCGGGCGCTGCGACCAACCCGACGACGGCAAGCGCGAGGGCGAGCGCCGCCGTCAAGGTCGACGCAATCAGGTTGAGCCGATCTGCGGCACGGGGCGAGGGCATCAGCCACACCAGCAGGGCAGTGCCCAGCGGAACCGCGAGGACCGCGGCGATCAGCGCCGGGGTGGCGTCAGTCACGAAGCCCCCTCAGGAGGTCGGTATCCCCCGTGCCGACCTCGGCGTGGATCTTGTGGGTGAAGGCGGCCGCCACGGTCACCACGAGCACCAGGTCGAACAGCACGCCGAGCTCGATCAGCGACGGCAGCCCGCCCGGAACCGAGATCGCGAGCAGGTAAACGCCGTTCTCGGCAACCAGGATCCCGAGCACCTGCAGGAGCGCCGGCCGCCGCATGACGACGATCGCGATCCCGATGCAGAGCAGTGCCACCGAGCCATGCTCGGCGGCCGGATCGCCGAGCCCGAGCGGCGGGATCGCAGCGACGGCTGCAAGCGCCACCACCGTGGCGACGAGCAACCGGACCACGAGGGTCGTGGCGGGCGTAACCAGGTAGGGCTCTGGCGTGCGGCGACGAGTGAAGACCAGCAGCATCGGAAGCGCCACGGCGCGCGTGAGGAGGATGATCGCCGCGACCAGGAACGCAGTCGGCCGGTCGCCCGCAAGCGAGAGCGCCGCCGCCCCAAGCAGCATCGCCTGGGCGGCGACGAGCAAGGTCGCGAGGCTGCGACGGCGCACCAGCATCACGCCAAAGCCGAGCACGACGAGGACTGCGATCACGGCCTCGCTCACGTCAACCCACCAACCGGCTGATCAGCCCGACGAGAGCGAGGAGGGAACCGCCGGCGAGCAGCGCCGGGGCGCGCAGGATCCGCATCTTCGCCTGGGCGGTCTCCGTAAGGGCAAGTGCTACGCAGAGCACGGCGACGCCGGCGGTGAGGCAGGCGAGCTGGGCCCCGAACCCTCCCCAGTGCGGAAGGAAGAGCTCGGTTGCGAGGACGAGGAAGATCCAGTGCCGGGCCGCCGCACTCCACTCCAGGAGGGCCAGGTCGCGGCCGGCGTACTCGAGCAGCGGACCCTCGTGAATCATCGTCAGCTCCAGATGGGTGTCCGGATTGTCGATCGGCTGGCGCCCGGTCTCAACCAGGACGACGAGGGCGAAGCCAGCGGCGGCGCACCAGTGGGCCGGTTCTCCCCAGATCGCCGAGCCGCTCGCGGCGGCGCTCATCGCCACCAGGTCGGTGCTGCCAGCGGGCGCCGCGGCGAGGATCAGCACCAGGAGGAGGAGCGCCTCGGCGGAGACCGAGAGGGTCAGGTCGCGGCTCGACCCCATCAGGGCGAAACCCGACCCGCTGTCCCAGCCGGCCGCAGCCAGGGCAAATCTCGCCAGGGCGAGCAAGCCGACGAGGACGATCGCGTCGTTGCCCAGCGGCCAGCCGGGTGAGAGGTCGGCGATCGGCACCAGGAACAGGGCGAGGATCAGCGCCGCGACCACGAGACACGGTGCCAGCCGGTAGATGACCGTGGTCGGCTGGGGGTCGACGAGCGTCTTCCCCCAGAGCCGGCGCAGCTCCCGGTAGGGCTGCAGCGCGGAGGGACCGCGGCGCCCCTGCAGGCGGGCCTTGACTGACTGGATCGCCCCGGGAAGCAGCGGGGCAAGGGCGAGCCCACCGACGATCTGGATCGCTCCGGCGAGGGCGCTCATCCGATCGCTCCGATCCGCACCGCGACCAGCAGGCCCAGGAGCAGCACGAGCAGATACGCGGCGTAGGCGCGGACGCTGCCGGATTGCAGGCGGCGGGCGACGAGGGCGCCCGCCAGCGCCCCGCGCTGCACCGGCCCGTAGAGCAGCGTGTCGAACAGGTTGGGGATCTCACCGCGATAGTGGATCGACTGCAGCCGTCCGCGGTCGCGCACGACCTCGATCTCGCGCCGGGGCCGCAGGACCGACTCCAGCACCAGCCGCAGCGACTTGGTGAAGCCGGCCGAGCTCCAGGCAAGCGAGGGCTCGACCCTCTGGCCGCATGCCCAAGCCGGCGCGGGCGCCGTCCGGCGGGAGCCGCGCAATCGCCAGAGCACCCCGCTCAGCGCAAGCAGTCCGACCAGCAACCACGGCGACGGAAGCGAGCCGGTTCCCGGGATGAGGAGGCCGGGCTCGGCGGTCAAGCTCTGCGGCTGCGGCGCAAGCTTCATCAGCGTGGGGACCAGCAGGCCCGGCGCCGCGCCGAGCGCGACGCAGCAGCCGGCCAGGAACACCGGCCCGGCCCAGATGCCCGCCGGCGCCTCGACGGCCGCCTCGACCTCCGCCCGGCGGGGGGCGCCGAGCAGCACCAGGCCGACGACCTTGACGAAGCAGAACACCGCAAGCGCCGCCGTCGCAGCAAGGCCCGCGGTCGCAAGGGCGCCGGCCAGGCCGAGCCCCAGGGACGGATCGAGGGCGACGTGGACCAGCGCCTGGAGCGTCAGCCACTCCGAGGCGAAGCCGTTGAGCGGGGGCAGGCCGGCGATCGCCATCGAGCCGATCAGGAAGGCGCCGCCGGTCCAGGGCATGCGGCGCAGCAAACCGCCGATCCGGTCCAGCTCGAGCGAGCCCGCGGCGCGCTCGAAGGCGCCCGCCGCCAGAAAGAGAAGCGTCTTGAACAGCGCGTGGTTGAGAACGTGAAGAAGCGCGGCGGCAAAGGCAATCGCCGCCCAGGTCGCGTCGCCCTCGGCGGCGAAGAGGATCGAGGCGCCGAGGCCGAGCGCAACGATTCCGACGTTCTCGATGGAGGAGAAGGCGAGCAACCGCTTGAGGTCCTGCTGGGACAGCGCGTAGAGCACGCCAACCAGCGCCGAGAGCAGGCCCAGCCCGAGCACGACGAGCCCGGCCCAGAGCGGAGCCGGGGCGGCCCACTCGAAGAGGACGCGGATCAACCCGTACAGGGCGACCTTGATCATCACCCCCGACATCAGGGCCGAGACGTAACTCGGCGCCACGGGGTGGGCACGGGGCAGCCAGGAGTGCAGCGGCATCAGGCCCGCCTTGGTGCCGAACCCGACAATCGCGGCAACGATGATCAGCGCCTGCACTCCGGCGCCCTGAGCGGCTAGCGCCGCCGGCTCGCTCATCGCTCCGTAGTGCGCCAGGGCGAGCACGCAGATCCAAACTCCGGCGCCGCCGAGATGGGTCACCGCCAGGTAGACGAAGACAGCATGGCGGACGTCGGCATCGCTGCGTCGCACCAGGATCGCCGCCGCCGGCACCAGGGTCATCAGCTCCCAGCAGGCGAGGAACGAGGATGGGTCCCGGGCCATGACGACGCCGACGAGGCATAGGAGGAACAGCCCGAAGAGGCCGATCAGTGTGCGGCTCCGGGGCATGTCCGCGAGGTAGCTGCGGGCATAGATCAAAGCCGGAACGGCAACCAGGGCCAGGGTCGCGAGGAAGAAGCCGGTGAGGGCGTCGACTCCCAGCCCGGGGTCGAGGCCGCTTCGGAAGGCGGCGCCGAACGCCGGTGCCCCGAACGAGATCAGGGCGCCGCCAGCGCCCAGCAGGGCGATGCCAGCGGCCTGAAGGGCGATCGCGGCTCTCAGCGCCCGGGGAACGACGGGCGCCAGCGCCCCGGCGGCAAGCAGGATCAAACCCACCGAGACGAGCACTTGGACGATCGCCGCGCTCAGCGCCGCTTGGCGCCGGCCTTGCTGCGGGTCGGTGGTGCCACGTCCAACTCGCCAAGCAGCGCCTGGGTCTCCTCCAAGTAGGAGCCGATCAGCTGTTTGGCCGTCTCGAGCAGGCTGAAAGATGCGCGGGTCCCGCACACGGTAGAAGACGCTCGTCCCTTCACGCCGGGACTCGAGCAAGCCCTGCCGGCGCATCGCAGCGAGATGCTGGGAGGCGCCGCTGGAGTCGATCTCGAGCTCGGCCTGCAGCTTGCCAACGGTCAGCTCCCCATCCCTCAGCAGCTCGAGGACGCGCACCCGGACCGGATGACCCAGCGTCCGGAAGAACTCCGCCTTGATCTTGTGGATCGGCTGCGGCGGCCCCGCCTGCGATCCCTGAGCTCCCGTCCGCGGTTTGCGCGCAGCGGCAGGCATCAAGCTCCCCCAACCGGTGCATCTACGCCTGCCATGTCACGAAGGTAGCATATCTTAGAAAGAAGTAAGATTATTGAAATAGAAGAAGTGAGCTCTCCGACCTCGAGCGCAAGACCCGAGGCCGCCGCTCGCTCACCGGGCGCGCATCGCGTTCAGGCCGCGGGCGAGCTGGCGGACGCTGGTTGCGCCCGGCGGCACCGGCACGGCGCGGAAGGTGGGGGCGGGCAGATGCAGGCGGAAGGCGATCCGGCCGCGGCGGTCGAAGCCGGTGACCAGTTTGTTGTCCCCCAGCTGACCAGCCAGCCGCCGCCGGGCAGTTCGCGGGCCGAGCCGCAGCAGTGGCTGCGGCTCACCTGCGGGTCGTTGAGCTGGCCCCTGTAGACCGCCTTGCCGGCGGCGGGGTCGAGCTCGTAGAAGACGACCCGCGGGCGGCGGGGGCGGTCCTTGCCGTTGTCGAAGACCGTCAGCCACCCGTGGCGGTCGAGGCGGGCGTCGTGCTGCCCGCCGAGCAGCTTCGTCGCCGGGTCGCCGACGACCCGCAGCGATTTGCCGGTGGTGCTGCCGCCGAGCTTCCAGCGGATCTCCCCGCTGGCGCGGTCGATCCCGTAGACCGCGTCGGTGTGGCGGGTCGAGACGATCGCTTCGTCCCGTCCCCGCGGCTCGATCGAGTTGATGTGGACGGGGTCGTAGGCCTGGCGCTGCAGCCGGCGGCGCGGGTTGCTGAGCACGCTCCGCCACCAGCGCCCGGTCTCCGAGAGGGCGATGTGGCCGCGCGAGTTCCAGCGCCACAGGACGTTGCCGGCGGGGTCGACTTCCTGCACCTCGGCGGAGACGATCGCCGCCGCCCGGGGGCCGCCGAAGCGGCGCAGGTCGGCCGTTTCGGGGACGTAGGAGTCGAGCAGCACGTTGCCGTTGCCGAGCTCGCGGTACTCGTGGCCGTCGACGATCGACCCTCCGGTCTCAACCAGGCGCAGCAGCCCGCCCGACTCGGAGCGCACCTCGTGCGCCATCCGCGGATCGAGGCCGTAGCCGTCGCCGAAGGAGCGCGCCCAGACCACGCTGCCGTCGCTGACGACCTGCCCCCACAGCGCCCGCGTATCGGGGTTGAACCACCAGCGCGGCCTGCCCTCGGTGTCGAAGGCGATCACCCACGGGCGCCCGTCGCCCGGCCCCGAGTAGGTGACGACGAAGAGGCCGAAGGGCAGCGGCCGGATCGACTCGAACCGCGTGGCCGGAAAGTCCCCCGGCGGGCGGGGAGCCCGAGCCGCCGCCTGCGGCCCCTCGTCGAGCTGCCTGCCCCCCGCCTGCCCACAACCGCTGAGCAACAGCAGGGCGAGGACCGCGAGCGACACCAGCACGCTCGCGCCCGAGGCGACCCGCGAGCGATGGCAGAGGCAGGTCGGCACAGGACACCGAGCTTAGGGTGCGCGGACCGCGGGCTGGCGCCGAAAGAGCATGGCGCTTGGCCCGCGGGACATGCGCGGGACTCTTCGGGATACGCCGAGGTTGACGCATAATGCGCTGGGATTGACTGATATCCGACTCAACGGGCGTCGACATGATCTGCGCCTTGGTAGGCAAGCGAGAGGCACGAGAGAAAGGGGGGATCGAGATGAAGCTCGAAACGAGCAAGGCAGTGGCGCCAGTTGCCATGATCGTCAAGGCCGGTTGACCCAGCCATAGAAACGCATGAGATTCCATGCTCTCTTGCGCGAAGCAGCCGCTGCCGGCGGAACGGCGATGCTCACCCCCGCGCAGCGTCTGAGCCCGCGGAAAGCTCGGTTCGTAACGAACCTAGTTGCCCTTCGTGTTGGACGCCACGATGACGCGGTAGCTGATTCCGAGGGCAGCGACCAAGACGACGATCAGCACGATCATTCCGACCCAGCCGAGGAAGACAAACGCGGCCAAGATGGCGAGAACGGCCAGGGTCAGGCCGACCGCAAGCGGAATCGCGGGAAGATCAGAATCCGCCGGAGGCTGCCAGCGTGACGGGCGCTGATCCTGGTCAGGGGCCACGAGAAGTGAGGTTACTACGGTCACATGCGGCGCCGGGCAGGGCCTCGGTCATTCGCAGGACGGCTGCTTGAACAGGCGAACAAACGATCCGGTTCGCTAACTACTGCGTCACTCTCCAGCCGCAAGAACAGCTCCCCCGACTCGCACGGCTTGAGGCGTGCCCGAAACCGACTGCAGCGACCTCACGCTCGGCACGGCCAGAACAACGCTCGTCGCGATGAACAGCACCGCCACGCCCCCGACCAGTGCCGCCGAAGGCCCGAACGCGCCGACGGCTACCCCTCCGGCGACATAGCCGAGCGGCATCACCCCCGATGAACCAAGTTCCTCATACGACATGACCCGCGAAAGCCGGCCTGTCGGGACGTGCCCTTGCAAGGTCGTCTCCCATAGGACCCCAAACACCGCGTTCCCCGCCCCGCCAGCGGCGGCAGCAATGGCCACCAGCGGAACAGGCGCAAGAGTCGCAAGCGCGAGCAGGGGAGCCGCCCACAGCGTTGCCGCGAGCGATGCCGCGACCAACGGCCGCGCCGGCCCCCAACGCAGGCCGACAACCCCCCCAACCGCCTCTCCGGAAGCAAGCGCGCTGAGGATGATCGCCCAGCCAGTTGCGCCGCCTACCGCATCGGCCGCCATGCTCGGCCCGAGGACGAAGAACGGGGCGATCACCAGGGCGTTCACCACCGCAAACTCCAACACGACCGTCCAAAGCCAGGTTCGAGAACGGAACTCGGCCCAACCTTCGCGGATACTGGCAGACATCGAGAAGCCGTCTTGGTCGCTCGTCAACGGGGGCCGCGTGTCACGGCGCATCCGCGCGCCAACGAGCAAGGCTGCGCTGGCCAGAAAGGTCAGGGCGTCGATGGCGAATGCCCAGCCTGGCCCGGCTCCCGCAACCAGCAGCGCCGCGAGAGCGGGTCCGGCCACCGCAGCCCCTGCATCCGCCATCTTGCGCAGTCCGTTCACGTGTTGCAGTTGCTCCTCGCGCGCGACCTCGCGCACGAACCCAGTCATCGTCGGACCGAAGAACGCCGCCCCGGCACCACCCAGAACCTGAGCGACGACCAGTTGCCAGAAAGTCGCGTCTCCGAGGATTAGGAGAGCCGCGATTGCACCCTGCGAGCCGAAGCGCAGCAGGTCCGCCAACACAAGCACGAGCCGGCGCGGGAATCGATCGCCGGCGACACCACCCACGATGAGAAGCCCTACGTAAGCCACGGCCTCGCACGCGAGAGCGATGCCCACCTCGGCCGCCGAACCTCCGATGGAAAACACCGCGAACGGCATCGCAGCCAGAACCATGAACCGCCCTACGCCCGAAGCGAACTGAGCCTGCACCAACCGACCTATCGGCGCACGCGAAAACAGGACGGACGCGGTCGACATCACGCACCCAACCGGCTTGGGCCATTCGCGACAATGGTCTCAACGCCGCGTTCCACGATCTTCCTGCTCGGTGTCGGCCAGGACATCAACGAGCCGTTTGTTCGTTGCCACCTTCGAAACGAAGAAGGTTTCGCGAGCACCCCGAACGCGCTTAGACCGAGCTTTACTTATCGCCCGCTGCTTGGCCAGGACTTCCAGGTGGTAGCTGATGGTCGGGACCTCCTCGTCGAGGACCTTCGACAGCTGGGTAGCGCTACGCGCCCCCTTCGCGCCATTCATCCTTCTAAGGATTTCCCGTCGAAGTTGATGACTGACCGCGTCGATGAGCGCGACTGTCATTCCCTTGCCCTTGCCCTTTGCCGTTCTCCGCTCCCCTCGGCCCTTCTCATCGCTAGCCATTCCGTAGCTCCTCTCGCAGGTAGTTCACGCCCTGGTGCTTCCAAAGCGCTCAGGAACTTCGCTGGCAGTTTCAGGGTCTCTTTGTAGTTCTTCAAATCCACTTTTGGACATGAAATTCCATGTATTTCATGTCCATCTTTGATCGCGAAAACTCCGCCGCACGACTTGTCGCCACCTGGCTGTCGTCCCCCGACGCGAAATCGCCCCCTCGAGATCCTCCGTCTCCCGAGGAGGCGACCCGCGCGGTCGAAGCTATGCGGACTTCGTCGTTGAAATCAGCGGCACGGTCGTGGCGACTGGTCCGAGCGTCATTCGGTCCTCCTTTCCTAGAAAGTTTTTGATTATTCAAGAAAATTAAAGCATTCAGCCAAAGCGCACAAGCCCCCGTCCGTTCCAATAGACTGCGGGCGTCGTTTTAGAGCTAGATATGCAGCTGAAAGGGGACGTGCGTGGAATCAGACCCGGCAGCAGAGGCAGCCGACCTTCGAGCGCCTGACGCCATCTGCATAACCCTCGCCCGGGCATGCTCGAACCCAATTCGAACCAAGATCCTCGACACCCTGAGCAAGACGCCGATGAGCATTTCGCAGTTCCACCGGCTTCATTCCAAATACACCTATTCGCAGGTACGAGGCCAGTTTCAGAAGCTGAGGGGCTGGAGCTTCCTCGAAGCGGTCGACGTGAAGACGGGCGGAAAGCGCCGGAGCGCCAAGGAGGTCTTCTACCGCGCGAATGTCCGCTCTCTGTTTGACCAGATGAGATGGGCGGAATTGCCGCCCCCCCTGAGAGACGGGGTGACGGCGTCTACCGTGGCGACCCTGATCGATCGCATCGCGGAGGCACTCAAAGCCGGCACGATCGACGTGAGGCCGGATCGCCACTTCACCTGGTCTGATCCCGAACTCGACCAACAGGGATGGGACGAAACGATCGCGGAAATCGAGGATGTCTTTGGGCGTATTCCAATTCGCGCAAAGCAGGCAGCTCAGCGCCTCAAGGAGTCAGGCGAGGCACCGATTCCGGTCACGATTGTGCTGGCCTGTTTCGAGTCGCCGCCCCTCAAGATTCCGGAGCCTTCAAGCAACTGACGTCACGTCGGTTCGGAGGCACCGACCTGCATTAGCCGACCTTGGCCGGACGGTCGAACCCCTGCAGCACGCCGCCGATCGCGAAGCAGAGGGCGCCGCCGAAGGTGCCCCAGTTGGCGACGTCGACGTTGGCGACGCTCTCGGTGGCGGGGCGGATGAAGGCGGCCAGCCCGGCGATGAAGAAGAGGATCGAGCCGAGCTGGTTGACCACCGCAATCCACCAGGCCAACCTGCGCGGCTGGACCCAGGAGGCTGCCCCGTCGTGGATCGCGACCATCGCCAACCGCCCGGAGAGCAGGAACAGGATGCAGCCGACCATGTCGGGGGCCCAGATCAACCGGTTCTGCTGGGCGAGGCTGAGCCCTTCGATGAAAGCCGAGACGAGGCTGATGCCGAAGGCCAGGGTCCCGCAGAAGAGGACGAAGGCGGACAGCCAGCCGAGCTCCATCGGCCGGAAGGACCACCACCGCCACCGCCCTCCCCCACCGGCCGATTCGTTGAGCGCCTGCAGCACCGAGCCGTAGCCGCCGGTGCTGAAGAAGACGCCGCCGGCCAGGTAGATCGAGGCGCTGGTCACCGCCTGGCCGGAACCGACCTGCGCGACCCAGGCCCCGATCGCAAACAGCGAGCCGCCGAGCGTGAAGGCAACGGCAACCGTCCAGTTGAGCTTCCCGAGTCGACCCGACATCGACGACCTGGGCTAGCAGCCGGTGCCGGTCTTCATCTGCTTGCGCTCGGCTCGGGAGTGGGTTCGCGGTTCATGGCCGGACATCCTACGAGGGCGTTTTCCGGCTCGCCTCACCAGAAGGGTGAGGCGGCCGCCCGAGCGCCCGACTACCCTCCTGCCGATGTCGTGGCGCACCCGCTGGCGCATTTACGAGTACGTCCGCAACAGCCTCTGGATCGTCCCTGCCATCTTCGCCGCCTTGGCGATCGCGATGGGGATCGCGCTCCCCGACCTGGACGAAAGCGTCAACACCACGATCGGCGTCTCGTTCGGCGCCGAAGCCGGGCGGTCGGTGCTGGGGGCGCTCGCCGGCGGCATGATCACCTTCACCGGCTTCGTCTTCTCGATCCTCCTGCTCGCGGTCCAGTTCGGCTCCAGCCAGTTCTCCCCGAGGATGCTGCGCCGCTTCCTTCGCGACCCGACGACCAAGGTCTCGCTCGGCATCTTCATGGCGACCTTCATCTACGCGCTCTTGGTCCTGCGCGTGGTCGGCACCGCGTCTGACCAGGAATTCGTCCCCAGCAACTCGATCTCGATCGCCCTGCTGCTGCTCTTGCTGAGCATGATCATGTTCCTGCGGCTGATCAGCCGCACGACCCAGGGGCTGCGGGTCGCAGCCGTCCTCGCCGAGCTCGGCCGCGACGCGCGCCGCGTAATCGACCGCGTCTATCCCGAGCCGGCCGGCGACGGCGAAGAGGTGACCCGTCCCGAGCGGACCGATCCCGCCCGATCCGTCGTCCACAGCGGCGAGCCCGGCGTGCTGCAGAGCATCGACACCCAAGGACTGATCGAGCGCGCCCGGGCCGCCGGTTGCACGATCGAACTGGTGCCGCGAGTCGGTGACCTGGTCGCGACCGGCTCCCCCCTCTTCCTGGTGGACGGGAACCCGGACGCGATCGAGGACGGCTGGCTGCAGAGCTCGGTCGCCGTCGGTGACGAGCGCACGATGCGGCAGGACCCCGCCTTCGCCTTCCGGCTGCTGGCCGACATCTCGGCCAAGGCCCTCTCCCCCGGCGTCAACGACCCGACCACCGCGATCCAGGCGCTCGACCAGATCGAGCTGCTGCTGCGCCAGCTCGGCGGGCGCCGGCTGGCGCCGGGCGTCGGCCGCGACGAGGCCGGCGAGGTGCGGTTGCGCTACCCGGTGCCCTCCTGGGAGGACTTCCTCAGCCTGGGGATCGACGAGACGCGCCAGTTCGGCGAGGGCTCGGTCCAGGTGACGAGGCGCCTGCGAGCGCTGCTCGAGGATCTGCGCGAGGCCGTACCCGAGCGACGCCGCGCCGCGATCGACGCCGAGCTGGAGTTGGTCGACGCGAGCGCCGACCGGGCGTTCACCGACCCCGGCGACCGCCTCTCCGCCGCCTCCCGGGATCGCCAGGGGCTCGGCTCCGCCGGCGAGCGGCACCGGCCGCACGCCGGTATGCAGGGAAGCGGATGAACGGAGAGTCCCCGCGGTCGCGGCGGCCCCGAGGGCTGCCGCTTCCCCCGGCAACACCCGCGAGCAGGTCAAAGCGAAGCCGCCGCGCTGGTCGACCCGATCTTGAGCGGCGAGGTCTGTAGCGGGAACCCGTGGGTGATCGTGGACCGATTTCAGGGGGTCGGGCCAGCGACACATCACATGTGGAAGGGGGTCACCGAGTCACATCGGGGACGTAGGGCGCCGTGATGGGGCCCGCCTCGAGAGGTGTCGGCTCGTCACGGCTGGTCATCAGGCCGTCGATCACATAGGTGAGGAGGCGCTCCCAGGAGTCGGGGGAGACATCCGCGGTGACCTCCATCACCTCCGCGAGCATCATGTGGATCTGGGGGACGTCGAGCGTCGCCATGTCGGGCCGCAGCTTGCCCTGCGCCTGAGCCGCGGCGACGAGCTTCGAAACCTTCGGGCCCACGACGCCGCGCATCCGATCGACCCACTCGCGCTCGCCCGGCGGGCTGAATGCCAGCTCCCTGATGGCCCTGTTGCGCCCGTGGAACGCCGTCCCTTCGCGCAGGACCCCGACGAGCCCCTCCCACGGATCGGGGTTCTGCTCGCCGCGCTCCGCGATCTCGACCAGCTCCTCGAGGCGCTCCTCGTACACGGCCCTGACGAGAGCCTCGCGATCCGGGAAGCGCCGGTAGACCGTGCCGACTCCCACCCCGGCGCGCTCGGCAACCTCGTCGAGTGTCGCGTGCAGGCCCCGTTCCCCGAATACCTCGTGCGCGGCCTCCAGGATCCGCAGCCGGTTGCGCTCGGCGTCGGCGCGCAGGGGCTTGTCGGGCGTTCGGGGACTCGTCATCGACCGATCATATCTAAACGGAGAATATGCCTCCGCTTATGTGCTACGGTTCCGTAAGTTGAGAGATATCCTCCACTTAGCGGAAAGGCACGGTTATGGCACAGGCGACCCACACAGATCCACACCATCAACGCAGGTGGCGCATTCTCGGCGTCATCGCCCTGGCGCAGCTCATGGTCGTCCTCGACGTGACGATCGTCAACATCGCGCTTCCGTCGGCCCAGGCGGACCTCGGCTTCGGCACCGACTCCCGGCAGTGGGTCATCACGGCTTATGCGCTGGCGTTCGGGTCGCTGCTCCTCCTCGGGGGGAAGATCAGCGACATCGTCGGCCGCAAGTGGATCTTCATCGTCGGGTTGGGTGGCTTCGCGGGCGCATCGGTCCTTGGCGGCGCCGCGCCGTCGTTCGGCGTTCTCGTCGGCGCTCGCGCGTTCCAGGGTGCCTTCGCCGCGCTGCTGGCGCCGGCAGCTCTGTCGATCGTCACCACGACGTTCACCGACCCGAAGGAGCGCGGCAAGGCGTTCGGCGTCTACGGCGCTCTCGCGACCGCAGGCGCCGCACTGGGCCTTCTGCTCGGGGGGTTCCTGACGGAGCTCCTGACCTGGCGCTGGACGATGTACGTGAACATGGCGTTCGCGATCCCCGCCGCCCTCGGGGCCGCCCGCCTGCTGGTGAACATGCGGCCCGCCAAGCGGCCCAAGGTCGACCTGCCTGGGGTGCTGACGGCGAGCTCGGGGCTCTTCGCCCTCGTCTACGGGTTCTCGAATGCAGAGATGGACAGCTGGACCGCTCCGCTCACGGTCGGCCTGCTGGCCTACGGCCTCGTCGCGGCGGCGGCCTTCATCGCCGTCGAGCGGAAGGTGCCTCAGCCGCTGCTGCCGCTGCGGGTGGTCAGCGACCGCAACCGCGGCGCGGCGTTCCTGGCTGTATCGGTGGCCGGAGTCGCGATGTTCGCGACGTTCCTGTTCTTGACCTATTACATGCAGCAGGGCCTGGGCTTCTCGCCGATCGAGTGCGGCCTGGCGTTCCTGCCGATGGTGGTTGCGATCCTCGCGACGGCGCCCGCGGCGGCGACGAAGCTGCTTCCGCGCGTCGGTCCGCGCCCGCTCGTCCCCACGGGGATGGCGATCGCGGCGGCCGGGCTCGTGTACCTCACCGGCATCGACCTCGACGCCTCCTATGCGAGAGCGGTCCTGCCGGGGGTCATCGTCATGGGCGTCGGCTTCGGGCTGATCATGGCTCCCTCGTTCGAGACCGCAACACACGGGGTGGTCGCGGCCGATGCGGGTGTCGCCTCGGCGATGGTCAATACCTCCCAGCAGGTTGGCGGGTCGCTCGGAGTGGCCTTGCTTTCAACAGTGTTCGCCGATGCCGCCACCGGCTACGCGGCGGCGAGCGGAACTCCGGTGGCCCTGGCCCAAGCGGAGGCGGCCGTGCACGGCTACGCGACCGCGTTCTGGTGGGCGGCGGCGATCCTGGCCGCCGGGGCGATCGCGACCGCCCTTCTGTTCGAACGCCGTCACAGGCCGGCGACGGCTTCCGTCCCCGCGGTTACCGCCGCCTGACGCTCGGGAACTCGTCGCGGTCGATTCCGGCATCCGCGAGAATGCCGCTCAGCGTCCCGCGCTTGAGAACCTTTGGCGTGCATCGCGACGGTGATGACGTTTCGGCTGTCTGGGTGGGTGAAGTGGTGGTGGCTGCCCTTGGATCGGGCGAGCTTCCAGCCCTTCTTTCGAGAACCCGGACGAGCTGTCGGGGACGAACCGACGGAATCCGCCCGCTCACGCGGCGACGGTGATCCGCTCGATCTGCGCCGGCAGGGGCAGCGGACGCCCCTCCCCCTCCAGCACCTCGAGGTATCCCTCGATCGCGTCCTCGGCCATCTCCAGCGCTTCCTCGCGGGTCTCGCCCTGGGTGTGGCAGCCCGGCAGCGCCGGCACGGACACGCTGAAGCCGCCCTCTTCCTCGGGCAGAAGAACGACCTCGAACTCGTGGGACTTGGCAGCCATTCGCTCTCCTAGCTTACGCGGCTTCCCCGGCGGGACCAAGAAAAGCCTCGGCCGCGCAAAGACATGGCGCAGCATCCTCGGCCCACGGCTCAGGCTGCCGTCCGGACTGCAAGCCGGATCACGTCCTCGACCTCATTGGGAGGGACGCTGAAGTCCGTTGCGATCTCGGCGACGGAGTCACCGGCTTGAAACCGGTCGACGAGATCCTCGACGCGCGCGCCACCGTGCACGACGAGCGGAAGGCCGAATGCCACCTTGGGATCGACGTGAGCCAGGCCGAGTTTGACGGAGACCTTGAAACCAGGATTCCTACCTGGAAGAAGGGAACTCCCAAGCCATGCCACGACAGAAGAAGTACCCCGATGAGCTGCTCGATCGCGGCGCCCGGATGGTGGCTGAGTCCGGCCGCCAGATCGCCCATGTAGCCCGCGACCTTGGCATCCACCACGAGACCCTGCGCAAGTGGGTGCGCCAGGCCGAAGCCGACGCCGGCAAGCGCAAGGAGCTGCTGAGCAGCCAGGAGCGCGAGGAGCTGAAGGAGCTGCGAGGCGAGGTGCGCGAACTGCGCCGGGCCAACGAAATCCTCAAGTCCGCCTCAGCGTTTTTCGCGGCCGAGCTCGACCCACGCCGAACGAAGTGAGCTCCTTCATCGAGGAGCACCGGGAGCGCTTCGGGGTCGAGCCGATCTGCAGGGCCCTGGAGGTGTCGGCCTCCGCTTACTACGAGCGACGAACAGGTCGCCGGTCCGCCAGGGCGATCGAGGACGAGCGCCTGCTCGCCCGCATCCGCGAGATCCATGAGCGCAACTACTGCGCCTACGGCTACCGGCGCATGTCGATCGCCCTGAAGCGCGAAGGGGAGGAGGTCGGCAAGGGCCGCGTGCAGCGGTTGATGCGAGAAGCAGAGATCCAAGGCGCAAAGCGGCGCGGGAAGCCGTGGCGCACGACAAATGCCGACCCGGCGGCCCAGCGCCGGCCGGACCTGGTGGAGCGCGATTTCAGCGCCGTCGCGCCGAACCGGCTCTGGGTCGGGGACTTCACCTACTTGCGCTCCTGGGAGGGCGCCCTGTTCTTCTCCTTCGTGATTGACGCCTTCAGCCGCAAGGTCGTCGGCTGGCAGCTCGCCTCCCACATGCGCACACCTCGTCCTCGACGCGCTGCGGATGGCCCTGGGCCAGCGCGAGCCCGGCGCCGACTTCGCCCTCGTGGCCCACACCGATCGCGGCTCTCAATACACCTCGGCCGACTACACCCAGGAACTCGATGACCACGGCGTTCTGGCTTCTGTCGGAAGCGTCGGCGATGCGTTGACAACGCGATGGCCGAGCTCCTTCAAGACCGAGCTGATCGCCGACCGCGTCTGGCGCTCCCGCACCCAGCTGGAGCTTGCCGTCGTCGAGTACATCGCCTGGTTCAACAACGAGCGCCTGCATGAATCTCTGGGCGATGTCCCACCCACTGAGTTCGAGGACCTATACGTTGCCCAGGAGGTCCAACTGAGCAATCTCTCTTAAATTGGAAACCAACAAAAACGGTCTCCGTCAAACTCGGTCCGGCTCAGCTGACGACGTCCAGGTAGGGATGTGCCAATTGTTGGGTTCGTTTCGGTCCCATCGAAATGATCGTAGAGAGGTGTACCCCCACACCAGCGCTGCCTTCGCCGGCACAGGCCCGAATCCGACTGCGAAAAGCACAGTCAGCACGAAGAGGACCGGTCTTGGCGGTATAGAGAAATGCAGCTTGTTGCCTGACTTATATGGCAAGCTAGATTCTTGCCGCAGGCTGCCTGTTACCGGATGCATAAGGAACCACAGACTTGCGGGTACTAGGACAGAAGGCGTCGCCAGCAACGACTCAGAGATTATCAAGCCATTTGGATTCGCGCGCCCGTGGATGGCACCCGGAGTACCCAGGCTCGGGCAAGGTCCGTCTAACCATTTCCAGAATTCCCTGCGTGGCGCCGGTTTGCTGGCCGCCGACGACCGGGTCCTGCTCGATGTCGGCGGCGCGGAACGAAGACCTGGTTGCCGGCGGTGACGCGGATCGGCTTGGCCTTGCGATGTCGCGGACGCACAAACACAACGCCCCGTCTTACGCGGACGAGCGTCCCGTTGCAATAGTCGGCGGTAAGCCATTCGGTGCCCTTGTCAGCGGCAGTCGCATCCGCACCGGTCGTCTTGGTCGGCCCCTTCGCATTGCCCCACAGCCGTCGGATTCTCGCGGCCCTTGGGTCTAGCTTTCTTCCTGTGCTTCTTGCGCCTCTTGTGCTTCTTGCTCGCGGTAGCCGGCGCGGTCACAGCCAGCCGGCTCCGGGTCAACCCGTGGCAGGCTGCGAAGGAACCACCTGCGAGAACGAGGTTGGTGACGACCGACGGCCGGACCCGCTGTCGGAAGATAAAGCGACCGTCGAAGGCGTTGCCGATCTGCGTGTCGCGGGGTTTGGTAGATCGGGCACTTTCGATCCGGACCGCACCCTTATGCGTGTCGATGATCGTCCCCACGGGGATGTGCAGGGGCTGGTTCAACGGTTCAGCTCTCCGCGAGCGTGGGCGCTTTACGAGGACCCGACCGGCAGTCTTGGTGATGTTGGCGGACTTGCCTGCGACTGGAGGAGGAAGAGTCTCTCTAGCGCGAACTATCACGCTCGCCGTGGCGTCGGCGATGAGCAAGTCGCCCGGAGGCGTGACGAAGATTCCCTCAGGCCGCTGCAATCGCGCCGATCCTTCGCCACTGTAACTATCGAGGTACGTGCCGTCAGCCGTAAACCGCTCGATCCGGGAGCCGCCGGAGTCGGCGACGTCGAGCCGACCAAGGGCGTCGACGGCGATGCCTCCGGGATCTTCGACCTGGCCAGGAAGGCTGCCCGACCCGACCACCTGGGTTCCCGGACCGTTCGTTGGCGTGCCAGGCGCGTAGGCGACGATCTGGTTGTGCCCGCTATCGGTGACGTACAGAGTGCCGTCCAGACCTAGCGCGACACCGCGGGGTCTCGACAGAGCACCTTCGCCGACCGTTTCGAGGTAGCTCCCGTCGGCGTTGAAGGCCTGGACGCGGTCGTTTCCGGTGTCAGCAACCCAGAAGCGTCCGTTGACGTCGGCGGCGATGCCCTGCGGCGCGTTGAACGAGCCGGGGAGCGAACCCGCACCCGACGGCCCGTTGAAGCCCGCTACCGGAACGCCGTTGAGGCTCAGCTTCTGGACGCGGTTGTTGCCGCCGTCGAGCACGAGCAGCGAGCGTTCCGCGGCCAGGCCGTAGACGCTGCTGGGTTGGCTGAACTGTCCCGGCCCAGAGCCCGAACCGCCGAGGGCCGACAGGGCCGTGCCGTTGGGTTCGAAGACCTCGATGCGGTCGTTACCGGTGTTGGCAACATAGATGTTGCCGTCGAACGCCCGGGTGACTCCGGTCGGGCTCGAGAGCTGACCTGGCAGGCTGCCAGGCGTACCAAGTGGCGGTTCGCCTTCGACCTCGGCGCGCGCGGACGCGACGGCAATCGCCAGCGCTACAACCGCCACCGCCAGGATGCGCCTGTACCCGTACTGCCTCTTCCGGGGCGACGATCGCCACCCTCGACCTGGCTTCACCCGGGTCTAGCTTGGCGGGATAGGAGTCCGTACCGCGCATCGTCGCGCGTCCAGGTGTAGACCCGCGTGTACCGACCTTCCTGGCCACGCAGCTCGATCAGTTCATCTCTTGGCTCCGCCGCGATAAGCTCGCGCGTCTCGGCGCTCACCCTGGCATTGAAGGTTCTGTCTGATCCGCATAGCGTGACACCGAGGCTTTTTGCCAATTCCTGTAGGCGCTTGGCTCCAATGGTCGGTACTGCGATCACCGAGAACTCAAGGCTACCCTCGTGGCCGGTGAGCCCGATGGCGACCTCGCCCGAGTCGAGACCGACCCGAACGTCGAAACTGTTGACGTGCTCGCCTGGCTTTTTGTATCTCTCCCGGTGTTCGACAAGCAGATCCTCCCAACCCTGCGCTTTCAGCCACTGACGCATTGACCGGACCACATCGGTAGAAGCCGTATGCGCAGTCCGGAGCGCCAACTCCTCGTGCTTCTCGCTGCGACCTACCACCCCAAACGCCGCGAGCACCCCGTCGCCCATGAGGTCGACTATCACCCCGTCGTTTTCGAACACCGCCTCGATGACGAGCTCTTGAAACTTAGCGGCAAAACGGAACACGTCCATCGTGCAGGCGCTGAGCGTCTTATCATGTTGGTTCATCAGCGCCGTCGTGGACGCGGTGAATCCGGCGACATCGACGAATATCACCGTGCCCTCATCAATTTTGGCCGTGTTGTGATTGGGGTTGTCACAGCGCGTCAACAACTCCCCCACGTACTCTCTGGGCACGACGCTGTCCGCGGCGGCGTAGAGGCGCTGCGCATTGAGGGTGTCGGCGTGGTATCGGTTGATCACGCCGAAGCTCGTCGCGAGGAACGCGGCCAGCAGGGGCGCGCCGACGGGGATGACGGTACCGCGATCGAACGCCAGCACTGCGATCCCGCTCAGAACGACGATCCCCAGGGCTCCGAACGCACCGGTCCACAGCGCTCCGAACCAGCCGTCGAGCGCGTTGCCCGCCGGCCGCCTCGCGCCCAGCGCTCGACGGCCAAGACCGTCGAACACCATTGGAAGGAACCCTCCTACAACGAGGAAGAGCGCGCCTAGCAGCCAGCTCGCCTGCCGCAGCGGGAAATCACGAAGCACTGTCGCGACCTGCAGCGCAACCAGATGAGGCGTGCTCGTCCGGTCGCGGCCGGGACCCCAGACGGCAAGCGGGTGGCCCGCGCCACTCGCTGTCACACCGACGACGACAACCTTGCTCCCGAAGACGCGGCGTGCACGCGCCGCGCTCATGTTCAACACGTCGGAGAATCCGTAGGTCGGGATCGCACAGTTCGATGGGAGGTCCGGCGCACATGGTAGGCCGCGAATGTCGATCCAGGCGCGGCCGTCGTGAAAGGCACTGGGGTCTGGCGGACGACCGAGCCGACGACTGACCTCCAGCGGTAGCGTCGGCAACCCTTGGATACTCCACTCAATGTGGCGGATGGTCTTATCGTTATCGGCCGGAAGGGTAGCCATGCCGACCCGAGCGCGTGCGTTCCGCTGCGTCCGAGAGCCGCCGAGGATGTGCGTCTCACCCTTGTCGTCTGCCGCCGAGGCCACAAGCACGACGGTGCCGGCATGCTCCATCGATTCGATCATCGACGTGTCGTCTTCAACTGCTGTCTCAGCGTCGAATTCGATCGTGAGGACGATCGCCTTGGCTTCGGCACCGCTGAGGCGGTCGACCAGGTCCGCGTAGTGACGGCGGCGGATCGGCCACCGTTCTCCGAGCGCATCGAGCGATGGCTGGTTGATCGCGACGACAACGACGTCAGGGTCCGGCATCCGTTCTCCTCGCAGGCTGAGACGACGGTCCAAGCTCCAGTCCTCGAAGGGTGTAAACAGCGGCGTCGCGCTCAGCACAGCTGCGACGCCGATGGCGATAAGCGCCATGAGCAGCTGCCGGCGCCACGACACGTCTCCTTGCAGCCATCCGCTGCTTGGCTCACCCCCTGTTGCCCTCCCCACCATCGCGTAATAGTTCCATATCACAGATCAATCGATCGGTTGCGCGCTAACATGTTGCAACGAAGGCCAAGCAGAGGAAGAATCGGCGTGGAGATGACACAACTGAGGCACCGCACCGCGGTGGTCGGGTTTCTGATCGCGGTTTTCGTCAGCGGCACATCCGAGAACGCTAAAGCCTCAGCCACCTACTCTCCTACCGGTCCCGTGTATTCGACGGTCGATATGCCGCGGGATGTCAGCTTCAGCTCAAGCGGAAATTTCTTGGCCGCCGCCGGCTCCACCGGCCCTCTGAGCCGCTATGCGATACGTCAAGGCGGCGCGCTGGAGCCGCTGGGGCCATCGAGCGAGTGCGCCGGGTCGAGCGTCGCATTCAAGCCAACCGGCAGCGTCCTAGCGTCAGCGGACTCGGCAGCCAGCACCGTGTCCCTCTGCACCGTGTCACATACCGACGGCAGCATCACCCCGCTGGGCTCACCGCTGCCGACCGGCGAAGCACCGACCAGTGTCGAGTTCAGCCCCGACGGCAAGCTCCTGGCCACGGCCAACGTCGGTGATTGGAGCGTCTCGATGTTCAGCGTCGGCGCGACGACGCTCGCACCGGTCAACGACGGCGAAGGGTTCTTCATCGACGGCCCGATCATGAGCGCAACCTTCTCGCCCGACAGTCACTTTCTTCTCGTAGCCAGCGGTTGCCCGATCAGGCGGAAGCTCACGGTCTACGCAATCGCCGCGAACGGATCCTTGAACGAAGTCGACGCGATCACCCCTCCCGGCTCCCAATGCGCCGTGGATACCAGATTCATTGGCACGACCAAAAAGTTCATTGCAGTCGCGGCCGCTCCGAACGGATCCTCCCAGACTGATCTCATCACCTACACCCTCAGCCCTACCGGCCAAGTACTCGAAGCCACCGGAACGACCCCAACGGGGCCGGGAACCGTTGACGTCGCCATCAGCCCCGATGGCAAGCTCGTCGCCTGCACCAATTATGAAGAAGACATGCTCACGCTGCTGCGGCGGGCAGAAGACGGTGCGATGAATCCCGTGATGTCGGTGTCGCCGGGCGACGGTCCGTCATCGGTCGCGTTCAGTGCCGACGGCACCCTGCTCGGCGTGACGACCGAAAATGACGACAGTGTCGAGCTCTACCACCTCGCGCCCGGCCCAGCGCTGCTTCCGGCCGGTGCGCCAACACCGCTGGAAGGCAGGTCAAGCTTCATCGCCACCTCATCGACTGGGAGAGTGGCCGTCACCACGCAGGAACAGGATGGCGTGGCGCTGTTCGCCCTCAGCGCGGCCGGACACCTCACGCGAACAGGTGGGCTGGGCCCAGCGGAAGTCACCACTCCGCACGGCGTTGCCCTGAGCACGAACGGCGCCCTGCTGGCCGTCGCAAGCGACGACGGACTGAGCACCTACACGGTGTCGGCCGAAGGCGTGCCTGTCTACGCGGACTCTGCGGCTGCCGCCGTAACACCGCTGCGAGTGGCGGTCAGCCCCGATGGATCCCTCATTGCCACCGTCAACTACTGGGACAGCTCGGTTTCCCTGTTCTCGGTCACCCCCGGCGGCGCGCTCACGCCCCAAGGATCCCTGTCCACCGGCGAACACCCACGGTCGCTGGCGTTCAGCCCAGACGGGTCGCTACTAGTGACGGCCGACGAGGGCGGCGGCGACATTAGTGTGTTCGGCGTGTCCGGGACAACGCTCACCGCCAAGCCACCGATCCTGACCGGAGGCTTCCCCGAGGGCGTTGCCTTCCGGCCCACGGGTGGCCAAATCGCCGTAGTCAACTACGCAAGCCAGGACCTCACCACCTACGAAATCCACCCCAGCGGACAGGCGACGCGCCTCGACAGCGCGCACGTCGCCACCCCCGCGTGGGTGGCCTACTCGCCATCCGGCGACATGCTCGCCGCGATCGCCGACGCCGGCGAAACCAACGAACTAAGTGAACTGTGGACATTCTCCGCCTCCGAAACGGGGGCGGTAAAGCCATTCGGCGATCCGACCGTTACCGGTCTCAGCCCCTACGGGCTCGCTTTTGATGCGACCGGGCGGTTCATCCTCATCTCCCACCTTACCCGCGACATATGGGTCTACCCGCTGGCGGCGCCTGTGCTCGACACCGTAATCAGGGCAGGCCCCACTGCATACGACAACCAGACTTCGCCCATGTTCGACTTCGACGCGAGTTACCCGTCGAGTTACGAATGCAAGCTCGACAGCGGATCGTTCGCCGCGTGCGATCGATCACCGGCGATCGAGGTCGTGGCCGATGGTTCTCACACACTCGCGGTGCGGACGCGTGACGCCGTTGGCAATATCGACCCGACGCCGGCGATCTATTCGTGGACTCGCGACACGACACCGCCATCGACTCCTGCGCTGAGCGCACCGCTGGACGGCGCCGCCAACCTGGCAACGACGACCTCGTTCTCGTGGGGGCCAAGTGCGGACGGACTCTCAGGAGTCAGCAGCTATGAACTACTCATCGATGGGACGCCCCACACCACTGTCCAGCCGTCCACATGCATAACGACCTGCACGGCGCAAGTGTCCGATCTCGCCAACGGCGCACACACCTGGTCGGTCCGCGCCACAGATGTCGCCGACAACACGAGCCAGAGCACAGCACGCACGTTCTCGATCGACGCCGAACCACCCGGCATGCCGACGCTGCTCTCGCCGATTGGCGGAGCGGTCGTGGGTAGCGCCCGTCCGACGCTCTCCTGGCATGTGGCGATCGATACCGGCTCTGGGGTCGATCACTACGAGATCTCTGTCGACGGTCAGGCCCTGCCGCCCACCACCGCCATGAGCATCCAGGTGCCGACCGCCCTCGCCGACGGCACCCATGCATGGTCGCTCGTTGCCGTCGATCGAGCTGAAAACCGCAGCTCATTGGTCAGCACCACCTTCAGGACGGACACAACGGCTCCTACCGCCCAGCTGGCAGCCGGCCCCAAACAGACGCTACCGGGGATCAGCGTGGTGCTCGACGCCCGCGGATCGACGGACCCGCTCGGTGCGATCGCCGACTTCAGCTGGGACACGAACGGCGACGGCGCCATCGACCGTGACACAGGTAAGAACGCACTGACCACGACGACGTTCACGGTCGTTGGCACGTATCGCCTGACCGTCCAAGTCACCGACGAGGCTGGACTCACCAACTCCGCGTCGGTCGAGGTGACGATCACGGCAGCGTCCTCAGGCGCGCTTGGACAGGGTGCCGGGGTACGCTTCATCCCGCCGAAGGCGACCGGGTCCCGGCTCGTCAAGCTCGTCCTCACCCCACCGGCCGGTGCCCGTGCCGCCCGGATCAGCAATGACGACAACCCCAACCAGCCGGGCATCAGGCGCGTCGTCTTCGACGGCCAGGCACCGAAGACGACGGACTGGCTGCTCGACCGCCAGACATCACCCGGCAAGGAGACCAAGCAGGTCTTCGTCTGGTTCGAGCGCGGCACCGAACTCATCCACACGAGCCCGACGATTGTCCTCGACGAACAGGCGCCCCGGCTCCGCAGAGTGATCTTCTGGCTATCACGGACGCGGAATGGCAAGCGCAAGGTCAAGGTCAGGTTTATGGCCGCTGACCGCCGCGGTACAGGCATCGCCAAGATGCGCATCACTTCAAGATGCAGAGGTTCGTTCAAGCCGATCAAGGCGAAGCCCAGAAAAGGCACCTACACGATCAGCGTAAGGCGGCCCAAGCGCAAGTTGCGCGTAACCGTGCGCGACGCAGTTGGCAACACCTCTCGCTGTGTGACGGCGAGAAGGCGCGGCCGACATGCCCGCTAGCCCATCTGTGGTTGGCGACGGAGGATCTAGCCAAAAATAACCGCCCACCACACGCCGCGATGCCGACTCCATACAGGAGAATCGCATACCTGATTGACCGGACCCCGTTCATCGGTCCACTGATCTAACCCCCCGCAGACTGGGCCACGATGCATGAGACTCCAGCCCTGCCGAAGGAGTCGAATGCCAAGGCAGTATCCCCCGGAGTTCCGCGAGCGAATCGTCGCCCTGGCGAGGTCGGGCAGGCCCGTCTCAAGGATCAGCAGCGACTACGGAGTGGCCGGCGCGACCATCTACCGCTGGCTTGACCAGGACCGAATTGATCACGGCGAGAAGCCTGGCGCCACCAGCGCCCAGAACACCGACCTCGCCGCCGCGAGGCAGCGAATACGCGAGCTCGAGCACGAGCTCGACCTGGTCCGAAAGGCGGCGGCGATCTTCGACGAGCAGGAGAAGATCCGCCCAAAAGGCTCTACCCGGTGATCGAGAGCCTGACCGGGCAGGGATTCAGCGAGCGAGAGGCGTGCCGGGTGGTCGGCGTCAACCGCAGCAGCTACACCTACTAGCGCAAGCGGCCGCCGAACCAGCGCGATCTGAAGCGAGCGTGGCTCGGGCCGTTGGTGGCAAAGATCCACGCCGACTCGTTCGGGACCTACGGCTACGTCAGAGTGGCGGCGGAGCTACGGCTCGGCCATGGCGTCATCGCCAACCACAAGCTCGTCTACTCGATCATGCGAGAGCAGGGCCTGAAGGGCTTGCCCAAGGCACCGACGGGCAAGCGAGGCCCTGTCGGAGCGTACGTGGCAGCAGACCTCGTTCGCCGCGACTTCTCCGGGGACGGCCCCAACAAGCTCTGGGTGACCGACATAACCGAGCACCCGACCAAAGAGGGCAAGGTTTTCTGCTGTGCGGTGCTCGATGCCTTCAGCCGCAAAGTCGTCGGCTGGTCGATCGACTCGACCCAGACGGCCGCCCTGGTCACCAACGCGCTCGGAATGGCGATCAGAGGCCGCGGCCCCAAACGCACCGTGATCCATAGCGACCGCGGGACCCAGTTCACATCTTGGACCTTCACCCAGCGCGTGAAGAAGGCGGGGCTGATGCCGTCGGTCGGTCGCACCGGGACCGCCCTCGACAACGCGATGATGGAGTCCTTCTGGGGCCGGATGCAGGTCGAGCTGTTGAACCGGCGGCGATGGAAGACGCGGGTCGAGCTGGCCAACGCGATCTTCGAATACATCGAGTCGTTCCACAACAGCCGGCGGCGCCACAGCTCGCTCAATATGCTCACGCCAACGGAGTTCGAGGAGCTCCATCAGGAAGAATCCAGCTAGCTGGATTCTCATGCGAAGTGGACGGGCCTGGGGGTTAGATCAGGCGGACCGATTTCAGGGGGTCGGGCCACCCGCGCAGAACTAGCCTCACCACCCCCCGGAAGCAAGCCGGCCCTAGACCCTCAACGCGCCCAAAAAACTTGAACTCGAACTAGCCCGTGGAGGGCGCATTCTCTTTCCAACATTCTCGAACACTGCGGGCGACTGCGGCGGCTAGGTCTGGAGGCACCGCGTTTGCAACCTGGATCGGTTGCTCTGAAGGTGGGCCGCAGAAAACGTAGTCGTCACGGAACCCCTGGATGCAAGCTGCCTCTCGAACCGAAATGGTCCTGTGCAACCAAGGATGTACAGGAAGAGCCCGGTGGCCGGCAATCAGCGTCCTCGCAGCATCCTCATCAAGGCGGCGGTAGGAGATCGGACTGTTTTCCGGTTTCAACCTGGCGATCTTCTTTTTTACTTTCTCGGAGTGGCGCATCGTAGTGCCGTTTAGCAGGTAGCTCCCATCATCAAGCCGGAGATACTCGGCCTGGACACCGGCCTCAAGTTCTGGCAGCTCTTCAAGACGCTTTCTCAAAGCCTTTGGCTCAAGTCGCGCAACGGTGCCGGGGGGTGCCTCAGGCCTCTTGCCGGTGCCTGCACGCCGGGCAAGGAAGAAGTAGCGCCGACGTCGCTGCGGGGGGCCATAGTGTTCTGCATTCAGTAGATGGGGTGCCCCAACGGAGAAGCCGTACCGCCTCAGGTAGTTGACGATCCGCTGCTTGAACGCACGCCCGCTAACGCGCTGGAGGCCAGGCACATTCTCCATAACGACGAATTCAGCGCGAATGTCTCTCGCAATCCGGGCGACCTCACGGAAGAGGAGGTTCTTCCCATCGTCTGGTATTCGCCTACCCGCAGCAGAGTAGCCCTGGCAGGGAGGGCCTGCGATCACCGCGTCGATCCTCTTGGTAGCGACTGCATGCCTTCTTATGTTCACTGAGTCCAGCGACGCAACATCTGCCTCAAGGACTGGCACCCCAGGGTGATTCGCCCGGAAGGTCTGCGCCGCGTGCCGATTTGCCTCAACCGCCAGCGCGATCCGGAAGCCCTCATGTGCGAAACCCTCGCTCAGTCCGCCGGCGCCTGAGAAGAGATCAATCGCCACGGGTTTGCTGGTGTCCGCAGTCGAAGTAGCACGTTTGCGGCCCTCTTTACAGAACGAGATCAATACACACTTGGCGCACCTGGGCTTCTGATTCCGGCACACAGCGCGACCGTGATGGACGAGGTTAACGTGCAGTTGCTTACGGAGCTTTGGCGGGACGACTGCTTGGAACGGGTCATGGTCTGCCTTGATACCGCGTGGCTTGACAACTCCAAGGCGTATGAAGATCCGCCGGACGTGCGTATCGACGGCAAAGGCCGATCGGTTCAGTGAGTAGGACAGGATGCACCTAGCGCTCTTAGGTCCAATGCCCGGCAGGCTTCGCAGGAACCGTTCCGCGTCAGCGTCGTTCATGGCGTTGAGGAAGTTGAGCGTAAGTTCTGCCGGAGGATCGGCGTAGGGTCCGACCCCGCGCTCTGCGTTGCAGACAGTCACCCTTGCTAGCAGCCCGGTGAGTTGATCAAGTCGCTGATCTGCGAGGCCAGATGGACGCAGCAACTGGCGGAGTTCGTCAGTAGGTGCCTCTGCAACTTCGCTCCAGCGCGGGAAGCGGCGCTTCATCTCAGTAAAGACACGGCGATAGACACCCTCCCTCGTCTGCCTTGAGAGCATGATGAAAACGGCCTCATCGAGCGGGTCTTCGAGGTTTCCAAGGTCAGCAGACCTGTAAGTCACCTCTAGTAGCTCGGCAATCCGGTCGACTAGGCCGTTTGGGTCGCTGGTAGGAGCGGGGGCTATCGCGGGGGGCATCCTTGGGCTTCCTCCTGGTCGGCGCCCGGTACTTCGCCGGTGAAGTCCGCATCTTGACCTCGAAGCTGGGTGCGACGCGGGGTCCACCCCAGCTCCAGAGTCGGCGGGGCTCCGTTCACAGGCGCATCGTAACGGCGGATGTCTCGGAAAGAGGCGAGTACCGGGGCCATCACTACTCGCTGTCGCCTAAGACGATGATGCGGGTCCGCAAAGTCGGGCGGAGAACTCCCGGATGGGTGCCTGGCCGGAGCCCGGTGGCGCCTATCAGCGACCCGGGGGCAACCGCGGTGGCTGGCCCGAACTGATCGAACGGCAATCCATGTAGCGTCACGGCGTCGCTCGAGGTAGACCCTGCTTCAGCGGCTGCGTCGATGTTGAACGTGCCGAAGCGCGAGGCCGTCGCCTCGCTCACCCGCCCTGCAACGGCGAGAATTCCCTCCGCGCTCCACTCGGGAGTGATTGCTGACCAGAACGCTGGGCACCGGATCGCAAAGGGGCAGAAGCGGCAGTGGCTGGGCTCGGGGCTTGCGAGATCCTTGGGGTCGGCCCCGGCTGCAACCGCCTGGTTGTAGCCGTCCATCGCTGCGATGGCCTCCCCTGCTGCCTCAGTTGCCTCAGTTCCTTCAATCTCCATTTGCGCTGGTTTCCCCTCAAGGGGGATGAGCTTTGCGCTCGTCGCCCCCTTGCTGTCGGCCTCTCCAGCGAGTGCGGCATAAAGCAGGAGTTGAAGGCGATAGTCCTCCTTCAGCTCTCCGCTCTCGGCCTCGTACAGCGAGCCGGCCTTGTAATCCTCGATTGCGGTTCCGCCAGCCGTTCTCCTAACGATGTCTGGACGCCCGCGGAGCTTGCCTTCAAAGCCGGTGTGTTCCTGCTCAAGCTCAACCTCCGTTCCTGGAGCCAGAGCAGACTTGGTGGCGTTCGCACTGAGCTGGGCCGCCAGCTTGCGCGTTCGTACCTTGCGCATCGCATACCCTGCCCAGCGGCTCGCGGGGGGTAGGTGACTCTCCAGCGGATGCTTGCGAACCCTCTCCTCCTCGGCAGCTATTGCCTGATCCCAGGCAGTCTCAAAAGCCTCCGGCCATGCCGACGCGGAGGGCGGTGGCAACGCACCAGCCCCAGCAAGCTCCAATACGTAGTGGCACGCGGTGCCGAGGCGAGAGGCCGGTGAGCCCGGCACCTCAGCGCGGAATGCCGGATCGGATGCATACGCGACCCTAAGCCAGCACTGCAAGAAGATGGACGCACTCGAAGGGGTGATGTGCTCCCGCTGCCTCGGCGCAGGCAGCCGCGTTAGATCTCTTATTCCCACAGGCGCGAATAGACCTCGCCGGGCCGTCGCAGCAGGTCGAAGTAGTCTGCGAAGCGAGCCTGGCGATCTCCACCCTCTCCGTAGCCTTCATCAGAGGCTGCGACTGCGGCTTCCGCAACCCTCTCGGAGGCATAGGCAAGGAACTTCTCTTCGAGTGGATGCACGCCAATTAGGCAGCGCGCTGAGTGCACAGCCGCAGGCACCCCGCCCATGTCAGCGAACTCAAAGCCATCGAACTCCGAGGCAAAATCGTCAACTACCTTCCTCCCGAGCCCATCCCACAGACGCCCGGCCAGGAACTCCTCTCCACGGAGGAGGGTCAGCAGGTCTGCAGCTAGTCTCCAGTCCAGGAGCCCGTGGAACGCCATATTCCTGTAGTCCTTCAGGCACTTGTAGCAGGCGCTGCTGCATGGCTCTCCGGAGTTCGTGTGAGCTTCGAGCTCGGATATGCGGGTGCCTGCACTTTCGAGTAGTTCATCGAAGATGGCCGGCTTCCCGAGATGGCTGCAGTAGCCGGCGCCGTTAGCGAGCGTGTCGGAGAGGAAGACCTGGGCGGTCCAATCACCGTCTGGCGTGCGCACGGAGCGCAGCCCGACCTCGATCTCGGGCGTCTCGACATCAAGGAAGCGTGCCGCCGCATCTCGTACGAGGAAGCCGAGCGAGTACCAGGCACCCCTGCGCGCCGCTGTGTCGGGTCGCAGCGTGAATCCCGGTGGAAGGGAGCCGGGGTTGATACCGATCACCAGGACATCAGTTGACTTGATGGCGGCTAGTGCAACCCGGCGTTCGCTGGCAACGTCACTTGCTGGCAAGTGAATCCTGCTCGTGCCATCTTCAAGGTCCCGGCAGATCCATCCGTCCCCGTCCGTTGCAGGCGCGAATCCAAAGTCGCGGCCACCGTTGTCATTGATCTCAAAGATGTTGGTTACCCCCCGCTCTAGCAGGGCGGCGCCCGTACTTGCCGCGTGCATTGCCTCGGGTTCGGCTGACATCCGCGCCCTAGACGCGCGGGGAGTCCATTCGAACCAGTCGTTGTAGTCCCGTGGAATGAACTCAGTGCGGTAGCCCTGGGGCTGTGCGATCGAAAAGCGTCGATACCCGCCTGGCTCTCCGTCTCCTGCTGCAGGCGCGAGGCAGACCGGGCAGTGGTCCCCGCCTTCGAGTTTGGTATCTAGGGCCTGGCACTCGGAGCACTGCCCAATTTCGTAGGTATGGCCGAGCGGGTCTGGATCGCTCCAAACTTGTTTGCCCCGTGGCTGGAAGGAGGAGAGGCCAATGCACCTGTGAACAGCCTTGTCCTTCACTACATCCGATCCCGGAGCGAACTCAGAGATGGCGACACTCGCATCGCGGTCGACGACAAAGGGGGGCGGCCAAGGTCTCGCCAGGCGTGGCCTTGCGTGGTAAAGCGTCCTCACCCTCGTTGGAAATCCGAACATCGGCAGCAGGCCGGCCTCTGCTAGGCGCTGACTGAGATCGGGAGTAGGTGAATCCCCCTGGCCTGCTGCGGCGTCTATCGCACCGATCGCTTCCTCGACGGCGAAGGAGAGCAGCGCTTGGCGCTGGGATTGCAGCTCTGCGCTGGTCCCGGCCAGCAGCGCATCCAGCACTTCCTCGATCTCCACGTGGTTGTTAGCGATCCAGGCCGCAATCCCGCTGCGAGCATCCTGCCATGTAGCGGCTTCGCCGAACTGCCCATGAACGTTGTCGCCGTGTGCGAAACCCGGTGGAGAGGGGATTCCACGAAATGCCCGGCGCAGAACCTCGGCTAGGAAAGAGCGCCGGAGAATCTCAGGTCGGCGCATATCCACATACGGGGTCGGGGGAAGGTCTCCGGTGATCTGGTCGGGATGCTGAAAGTAGTAATCGTCGTGGCTCCTACCGCGGGCGATCGTGAGTGCGGCGGCGACAGCTTCTCCCCGACGTCCAGCGCGTCCGACTCGCTGCTGATAGTTGAAGCGCAGTGGCGGCATGTTCGCCATCAGCACAGCTTGCAGCGATCCGATGTCAACGCCGACCTCCATCGTGGTCGTCACGCTGAGAAGGTCAATCTCATCGACCAGCGGCTGCTCTCCCCCGTTAAGGAAAACGCCCTGGAAGCGAGCTTGCCGCGCCTGTGCAGCGTGCCAGTCCGTCTGGCCCGTCAGCTCCTCGGCATGCAGCCGGAACGCATTCCCAGCGCTAGTCGCCAGGTAAGCGTAGTAGTCCTCTGCTGGGTCGAGTGCGATTGGTTCAGCAGGAAGGTCGGAGAGGCAGTCTGTGCATACGCCGCATGAGGGATGCAGGTGCCTGTAGCGGCAGGTCGCACAGACCCAGGCCTCCCGGCCAGCCTGGCGGAGATAGAGGCCATCGGCCAGCAGGAGGAACTGCGATGCAGCCCCCCGCTGTTCGAGCCGTGCGGTGATCGCGTCCACGAGCTCGCCAGGGTCGGCTTCATGCCTTTCCGCGACCCTCTCCAGGAACCTTCGCAGTGGCGCGGGGGCACTGTCCTCGCCATACCGGTACCGGCGGCCCATGAACCGCTGACGATCTCCGAGAATCCTGATGGCCGAGTCCACGGCCTGCTCCATCGCTCCGGGCGGAAGGGGACCGTCATTTGAGTCTTGTGCGGGTGTCGTGCTGACCCAGCCAAGACCAATTGACTCGAAGTCGCGGCGTGCCCTTGCAAACAGGATGTACTCGGCCTCATCGAGAAGACTCGAGCGGATGCTTTCGAGCTGGCGCCGATCATCCTCATCGAACTCTCCCGGTGCTCTTGGTCTTGGTGGCGTGCTGCTCCAGTCGTAGAGGTTCGTCCAAGTCCGCCGGCTGCCGGCCGCTTTATAGGACTGCATACTGAAATCTGGACCTCCGGGATTGATCCCGAGTCTGAGGAGGCCCTGCTCAACTTCGTCCCTCAATCCGGCCACGCTCTTGAGTGCTCCAGAAAGCGCCGCGCGCAGCTCCGCTGCTTTCGCCTCCTCGACCTCCGAGGCGTAGCCCTCAAGCACCGCTCGCAACGCCTCTGCGCCTTCGGGAAATCTCGATGCGAAGCGCCGGTAGCGCCCTTTGGTTGGGGTGGAGCGATCCTCTGACCGGACGAAGGCCTCGAAAGCCTCGATGTCCTCACTATCGGTGCTACGCGAGAGCGCCGCTTCGGCTAGGAGCTGGCGAACCGTGTCCTGATAGTGGCGCTTCTCTAGGCCCGCTGCCATCTTTGCGGCGTCCTGCCGGCTGTCGGAAAAGCTGACGAGCTTGCGACCAGACCCTTCCAACTCGCGCAGCAATGAATCGGCAAGCACCTGCCCGACCTTCTCGAAACCGGTGCGCATAAAGCGGATCGGTGAGCGCGAGCGCCCTGGGTCCTCGACTGGGCGGAACTGCTGGCCGGTCTCCCAACTGTCATCGCAGTGCGGGCATTTGATCGGCAGTCCTGGTGGCTCGCGGCCCGTCCCGGGGTTGCTTGGGCTATTTACGTGAAATAGCCATCCATCTGCGGATGCGGGGTCGATCGCGATGCGACCGCCCCTCGGGTCATAGCGGCAGCGCTTGAAGCTGAATTCGTGACCTTCCCTTTCCCAGTCTTCGTCTTTCGGGACCTCCTCCGGGCGCGGCCAGAAGAGCGCATACCGCCCAGCAGTGCGGTCCGTCGTCGCTGCCTCTGGAAGCTGATCGAGGTTCGGCAGGTCCGGCACGAGGTAGTAGCCGAATGGCTCGTCGGGATCAGTACTCCGGTAGCCCCCAAGGAATGACTCTCCGCAGGTCTGGCAGTAGAGCAAGTCGAGGATTCGGGAGCCGCAGCCACAGCGGATTTGTGGCTGCAGGTAGAGTCTCCCCACCCGCCGCCCGGGTGCTGCATATCCCGCCGCCTCCACTTCGGGACACTCTGGATTGCTACACGCCCAGACGCCCTGAACGCTGCGGAAGAAGTAATGAGAGCGCACCGTTCGCGCACCGTTCCGCTCCCCGTGCGTTGCACCCATTAGCCAAAGCAGGCCACGCAGCGCATGTTGCTTGTCCTCCTTCTCCCCGTCAAAGAGTTGCTCCGCGATCAGGGCTGCGCTTTTTGCAGTCGTCCTCCCGTCATTCCCGGTGCATGCATCCAGAACACAGCCATCGACACCCAGCCCGGCAGCCAGGCTTGCGGGATCACTAGCGTCGACGCCAGCGGCTTTGCAGGCGTCTTCGGTCGGTCCACTCAACTCGGCATCTACCGCACCACTGGCGACCGCTGATCCAAGCCTGGCGAAAGCGGCGCTCGCATCACGGAGTGCCGCGCCATTTCCATGCGCATGCTCGACCTCGCCATCCACGATCTCGAAGCGGTCCTCATCGCAGCCAAAGAACTCAGAGAGAAAGGTGCGGAACTCCGCTTCGTCGCCCCCCGCTGATGCGCTTGCCGCAAGGAATCGGACTCTCTCAGGTGTCTCGTGCAGGCCGAGTCGGAGGAGCAGGTTGCGCAGGAGGAACGCGATCTCGGTGCCGGGAGTCCCCCGGTAAGAGTGAAGCTCGTCCGCGACGATCGTGAAGCGGTTGTTGCTGTCCTCTTCTAGCCATGCGCGCGTCTTGGCAAATATTCCGTCCTCAATATCCCTCATTAGCATGATGTTGAGCATGCTGTAGTTCGTGATGAGCAGATCCGGCGGGTGGTCCTGCATGTCCCAGCGGCTGCGCATCTCTGCGCCATCGAGCTGGGGCAGGAAGTAGCGCTTTTCCTCGTCCGCTGCGATCTGCGAGGCAAGGGCAGCACCTGCACGGAGGATTGACCGGAGATCTCTGAGGCGCCGCCCGTCGCGCCTTCCCGGCAGCGGCGTCCGACCCGTGTACCGGCCGAAGTAGAAGCGGTGGCCGCCGCGATTCTGGTCGAGCCACGCCCTCGCTCGGTTGCTGTCGAGTGCCTGCCGGAGCCGGAGGAGCTGATCCTCAACGAGCGCGTTCATGGGGTAGAGGACAAGCGCCCTCACGGCGGCACTGCGGCCCTGCTCGGCCTGGCGCTGGGCAATGAACGGAGCGTCATTGCCATCCCACCAGTTCCATCCGGGTCCAGGAAGAGCGTTCGGCTGCCAATTTGCTGACTCCTCAAGCAGGGCGGCGAGCACCGGCAGCAGGAATGCCTCGGTCTTGCCCGCGCCGGTTGCTGCAGTAAGCACCACATGCCTCCCTTGCTGGGCAGCTTCGAGCGCCCTCTCCTGGTGGGAGTAGAGGCTGAGTCCCTCATCGAGGAGGCCGGGGATCGCTAGCTCGGCGAGCTCGGATGGTGCGCCAGCGCGGGCGCACGACTCAGCAACCGTACGACCCGATGAGCGGTAGCCGGGCAGGATCTCCAGCCAGGGTTCGCGGTAGATCTCACCCTCGGTCATCAGTAGCTCGTGACGCTCGGCAGAGACCTGCTCATCCCTGACCGAAAATGGCGTCTCGTAGTACCGCATGTAGTGATCGAGAAGGGTCTCGAACACCCCGATCGGATCACGCACCGTCGTCTTCTCCCAGTTCCTGACTCAGCGATCGCGCAATCCGGGTTGCTACGGCAAGTGGGATGTTGTCGTAGATCAGCACGGGATTTTCGTTCCTCCGGGGCTGAAAGCGGGGTAGGCGCCCGCTGCAGAGGCTTGCCGCACGAGCATGCAGCGCCGGCAAGGGAGCGCCGACAGGAACCAGCAACTCCTCCCGTTTCTCCGAAAAGCTAAGCACGTTATTGCCCTCCCATCGCAGCACCTCGTAGATGCCGAACTCTCTCACAGGCCGGCGCCACTGCGTGGTCGCATCGAGAAGCGCGAAGACCTGTCCCTGGAACGTGTGGGTGCGGTAGAGGCCACGCTGCTCGGTTTCTGCTGCTGCATTCCAGCGCTGGGTCGCCGGGTCGAAGCGCTCTGCCTCGAATCCTGCGGGCAGGCTCTCGCCCACCGCGAAGCCGTCCATGTAGTGACCAAGTCCCGGCAGTAGCGTGGAGATTTGGTCGGCAACCGAATACGTGTAGCCGGCGCCAACATCTGAGGCAAAGCATTCGATATCGAGGTGACTTGCGCTGGCGATGAGCAGCGTCTTGGGGCCGCGCTGGAATCCGCACCGGTCTATCCAGAGGTCTTGCTCCTCCGCTACGCGCTCTAGCGTGTCGGCAAAGAAGCCGGTGCGCGCACCAGTGACAAATGCCCTGCCGCCACTCCGGGGGAGCATCGTTATCAGCGGGGGAGCTGCACACCATCGGGCGCCCCTATCCCATGCGATCTCGATGTGCCCAAGCGCTGCGAGATCCCTCGCCGCGATCCAGGCTTTCTCCGCCGGCGTATCCGTTGGTCCCCAGATCCAATCGAAGGCACCCTTAAAGTCTTCCCAGGTCCCGGCCCCCTTCTCGCTCAGGAATCGCAGCAGAAGGTCGTATCTCTCGGTCACGCCACTGTCCCAAGCTTCTCCGCGAACTCGACGTACTCGTTCAGGGGAGTTCGATCAGATGGCTCGCAGTGGGCAGCCATCCCCTGTGTGATCGCATTGCGCCACCTCTCCACCTTGCTCGGATCCGGAGTGCCAGCAGGGAGCGGCGGTAGAGGAGGCCGACGAAAGGGGCGTACCTGCGATCCCGAGCTACCGGAAGTAATCAACCACTGAGCCTCGAAAGTAAGGGGTTGATCGAAATATTGGAACTGATCCTCGATCCCTATCCGTTTCAGCCAGGCCGGCTTCGTGGGCTGAGGCGCTTCGAGAATCTCTCCGGGACGCCTCCCCAGAACGGTGTACTCCCGAAAGCCGGCTGGCAGCAGCACGGGTGGAGTTGGGGGTTCGGGGAGGTCATTAGGGTCCGCGGTCGCCGAAGCGCCCGCAACTTGGACGGTGCCTCGCGGCCGTGGCCCCGCCGGAACTTCTTGAGGCCCTGCGCCGAGTGGCACGTATCCGGCTCCCCTCCTGAGGATATGGGCCAGCGACCCGGAACCAGATGGGGCCGCAACCTCGACCCCAGAGAAAGTCGTGAAGTATCGCGTGAGACCACCGATCGCCACGCAGTGGTTTCCGACTCCGAGTCCATATTGGGAAAGCTTGATCTGGGAAATCGGGCCGATGAGCGAGACTGGCTCATCGTCAACCGTGACTTCGGGCTCATCTCCGGGTGCCACCGTAATCCACAGGTCCGGCTCCCCTCCGAGGAGGTACTGGCTGCCTCTGACCCTGAGGCCCCCCTCGAAGCTTGAGGCGGTTCCGAATCGTGGGGCGAGCGGCCTCAGGTATGGCTCCGCTGGCGATGCGGCAGAGGTGATCTTGACTGAATCGAGAACGTGCCAGCCGCCTGGCACGTTTCCGCTCCCAGGGGTCTCATGCCAGCCCGACTCTGCATGGTCCGCCAAGAATTGCTTGACCGGCGCCAGCAGCGTGGTACGCACGATCAGGCAGTGCGGCTCGGTGGCTACCACCTGCGGCACGCTCACCCAACGACCGAGTTCGTCGCTGGCCCTTAGCGGGATAACGCCCGAGCTGCGATAGGCGAAGGAGTACTCGGCCCCCTCTAGCACGAGGCCGTCATCGAGATCCTTATTGCGCACAGGTAGGGCGGTAGCTCCGTACCACCCATCGCTGACCGCGGAGAGCCCGATTGGATCCCCGGAGCGGGTTCTAACCTCGACCTTCGCGGGGAAGCCATCTGGTCGCTTCGCCCAGAATGCCACCTTCACCCAGTGCCCACCTTGCTTCAGCTCAAGGACCAGGGAGAGCTCTCCCCGGTGGCGGCCCTGCTCGTCAAGGATCTCGCCCCGCCATCCGGCGAGCTCGGCGTGCGCGATCCTCCCGATCTCCTCGCCTACATCCGAACTTGCGCCTGCTATGACCTTGACCGCTGGATCTGACAGCCCGCATCCTGGCCTTGCCCAGTTCCGTAGATAGGAGAAGAGCTCGGTCGCGGTGATCTCATCGCCTGGCTTCAGGCCCACGGAGCGGAAGAACTCCGTCAGCCTGCGACGATCTGACTCACGCAGCAGGCACTGAGAGATCGGATACCCGATGTGTGCCGGTGCCGGGTTCTCGGGGACCGTGCTGACTCCGAGCGTGCCGTCCCGATCCTCCTTGAGCCAGCGATCCAGGTCCATCCACAGCCTCCGGAGTTCGTCAAAGCCTGCGGGCTGGCCGGAATCAGGCGGGTACCCAACGAGCTCGTTGTAGCGCCGGTAGTAGTTGTGGCTCGCAACGCCCGCCTGCGGATCTCGCGCCATCCGGGAGCCGGCGAGGACAGCGAGACTGAGCATCGCTATGTATGGCGGGGGTCCCTGAATGCCGCTCCTGCGCCAGGCCGTGGTGGAGCGAAAGAACTCTCCATAAAGGCCGTAGGACGGGGAGGAGGTGAACTCGCGCTTCACGGCCTTGACCAGGGATTTCACTGCGTCGGCTGCGTCGGCTCCGGCACGAGGGCCAAGCTCTTCGAGCTCCTCGTCATCGAGCGTCAGGTACACAGGCCGGCCAGCACAATCGGGCCGGAAGAAGCGCTCGGCCAAGACTTCGTTCCAAGCCTCGTAAATGGAGTTCAAACGGCACCCAGGCTACCCGCGCCGGCGGCTGGGTATCCGCGGCAACTTAATCCGGTACGTCAAAGGCGGCTGAGGCGCCCTCGCCCCCGAAATGCCCAGCGGAAGGAAGACTCTCCCAAACCCTAAGCCGACCCCCTTTACCCCTCATGTTGCCCCAGGCGTTGCCCAATGGGCCATTTTGAACCCCTTTGTCTGCTCCCTCAGAAAGACGAAAGCCCCGCAAATGCGGGACTTTCGTCTCATAGCGGGGGCAGGATTCGAACCTGCGACCTTCGGGTTATGAGCTTGATCCGTTGGATCGGCTGAACTACGTAGAGTCCGTTTTCAAGCGGTTTTCGGCCGATCGAACTACGCTGAGATCGGCTGGAATCTGTGGGGCATGTTGCCCCATTTGTTGCCCCAGCGGCGGAGGTGCGACCCGGACCGCCGGTTTCGGCTCATCCATTGACCGACGAGGGATGTGTCGCAGAACGCGACCGGAAAATATCCCCGGCGCGGTGCTAGGCGTCAGGCGAGAGTGGCTGCGGAGACCAGCGGCCTGAACCGGCGGGAGGTGTGGATCGAGTCGATCAGGTATGAGCGATAGCCCTCGCCGCGGTCCAGCAAGCTCCTGTATGTGAAGCAGATCGCGTTGTGGTACTCCGCCACCCAGCGGTACTTCGACCAGCGGTGAAAGATCGTCAGGTTCTGCTCGAGCTTGGCGGAGACCACCTTCTGATGGAGCCGCAGCAGCTCCGGCATGGTGCTTTCCGGGTCGCTCTGGAAGGCTCCGCCCAGATAGTCGACGAAGGCAATGCCGTCCTCGTCCACGAGGACCGGCACTTCCCCGTAGAAGGCGCTTTCGTCACCGGCCTGTGCGCGGCTGAGCAGGGTCGCGCAGACCTTGGAGGAGAGAACGATGCGCGGCACGCCGGCGACCTCCTGCTCGAGCTTGGCGGCCTCGACCAGGGCCGGTCCGAAGAGGATGCCGTCGTAGGCGTGGAAGCGGTCGAGGGTGATCGCACCACGGGCGAAGTACTCGCGCAGGGTCAGCTCCGTCTGCGACTGCGCCACCTCGAAGACGAGCTGAAAGACCGGCGCCGCCGCCGGCTGGTGGCCCGCGACCGGGATCGTCTGCACGACCGAGTCGGAGAAGATGGCGGCCGAGGAGGCGCCCTGCCTGGCCGCTTCGGCGGCTGCGGTGCCGATTGGGTAGGGAAGCGCCTCGCGGATCAGCTGGTCAAACTTCCTCAACTCCTTCTCGGCCGCCTGCCCCTGCGTCATCGCGCTGACGCCGAGCAGATCGAAGTAGAGGACGACGCACTCGATCAGCCGTGGCTCGCCGTCGGGACCGACGAAGGAGGGGCGCTCCATCGCGGCCTCTAAGCGAGCTCTGCCAGCTTCTCTTCGCCGCGCCCGGTGAGCCGGTAGCGCCGCTTGCCGACCAGCTCGGTGGCATCGATGCGCTCGATCAAACCGCGCCATTCGGCGGAGGCGATCCAGGGCGAGACGGCCGAGCGCAGCTGCGCGGTGGGCGCTTCGAGCGCGAGCAGGTTGAGAGTCGGCTCGTCGAGCTCTTGGAGCTTTGCCAGCAGGTCGGCGTCGTAGCGCTCGAACGCTTTCAGGTAGGGCGGGTAAGTGCGCCCGTCCACCGTCGTCGGGGTCTGCGTTCCGAGAGTATTCGTATCAATCGGCATTTTGTCTGAATCTTAGAGAAGAATACGCCTTGGGCCAGTCATGTCCTGCTCAATGCACCTTCAGCAGCGAGCCCCAGGGATCGGCGCCACCATCGACATTTACTACATCGGCTTCGTCGGGCGGATAGATGAGGACCATACTTCGCATCGCCAATATGTCCAGCGGCGGCCGCAGCACGAAGGCCGTCGAGTCGAGAACGACAGCCGCCACCACGCAGGGCTCCCCTTTCTCGCAGAGCTCCCGCTCGTGGGCCTCGACCACCCAGACCCAATGCGGCAGGCGGGCGTGGCGCAGGGCGCAGAGGATCTCGTCGGAGCTGGTCAGCCCCTCGATCTCGTGCTTGTAGTCGGAGCAGCTCCGCAGGGCGGTCCGCAGGACGATGCTGCCGTCGAGCAGCCCCTCCTCGATGTCGCCCAGCTGGTCGGCCTGCTCGGCGAAAGAGCGCAGCACCTCGTGGGCGCGGCTCTCGGCGGTCTCGCCGGTGAGGTAGACCTTCGGCGGCACGGGGATGACGATGCTCTCCCACGGGGTCACGTAGTGCTCGAAGGGCGAGCAGATGACCTCGTAGGGCCCGATCCGGTCGTCGCAGGCGATGAACTGGACCTGGTCTTCGTCGTCGCGTCGCCAGCCGACCAGCACGAAGGCGTGTTCCTGGGCTCCGATCAGGACCGGAAAGCCCGAGTTGAGGTACCGGCAGATGAGGCTGATCATGCGCCTGTCCCACCAGCCCGCCGGGGTCTTTTCGATCGCGTTCTCCTCGTCAGGGGAGACCGGATCCTCAACCCCCATCACCTGCGGCATCGAGCTGAGCCCGTAGACGATCGCCGGCTGGTCGAGCGCCCGGAAGAGGGCCTGCAGCTGGTTGGGGTTGAGGCCGCTGGAGGGCACAGCCCGCTCGGGCGAGAGGACATCGGGGCTGAGCTCGACGATCTCGGCAGTGTTGCGGCGGCCGACGTTGCCCCGGCGAGCGGCGGTGTAGTGGCAGATCCAGGCGGCGGCGTGGGCGCAGCGCAGGTACTCGGAGTCCTGCTCGCAAAAAGGGACGCCGCGCACCTGCAGCGGGTTGCCGAAGAAGGAGGTCTCGTCGGTGATCAGGGTCAGCGTCGCCGTCTCGAGTTCGGGCGGCGGCGCCATGACGGTGCGCCCGACGCGTCCATGGGGGACCGGGCGGATCACCGAGTAGCCGAGGTAGCTCTCCGCCTCCTCGTCGGTGAGGCGGTGCAGGCGGTCCTCGTCGAGGTCGGCGCCGAAGAAGTGAAAGCGGCGGGCGAAAGGGGACTGGCTATCGAACTTCTTCGACCAGAAAGCCGAGTACTCGCTGCGATAGTCGACGTCGACGTAGCGGTTCTCGACGACCACGGTGCGGCAGCCGCCAGCGCGGGCGACGTCGAGGACCTGGTTGAACGGCCGCCGCTCTTCGTCTTCGGTGTATTCGCTGGCGAGGTGCTTCCAGTCCTCCTCGCTGCGCGGCCGCTGCAGCCAGTAGGAATCGTCCGGGTGGACCCAGGGGCGCACGGATCGAGAAGCCTTCAGCCGAGCCGGAGGAGACCCTCATGGGTCTCGGCCTTGCGACGAGCCTCAAGCACCGAACGCTCGGCGGCCCGGTATTCACGCTGCACCGCGACATCAAGGTTGGCCAGGGTGCGATTGAGGTCGGAGCCGAGCTCCACCAGCCGTTTGCGCAGCTGCGCCAGTTCCTCGCCCTTCAACTCAGACATATCTCCCACCCACTATCGACGTCGCCCGAAAGTTTCCTGGGCGCTGCGTTGCAGGCTGCCACGGCGCGGAACAGTAGTCAAACGATGCGACGACATGCAGGGCCGCCACAACAGGGTCCGCGGGAGGCCGCAAACTCCGGCCGCAAATGTCTAACGCGCCTAACGCGCTCATATTGCTTCCCGCCACTACCCGGCTAACGGGAGTGGCGAACCAAGACTTGCGAGTCGGGGCAGGAAAGCTCCCAGTCACTTGCAGCTCGGTGCCCAGGCCGGCATGTCTCCGCAACGCATATGGGAACACCGCGTGCACTGCCATTGCCACCCACCTCGATCGTGCGGCCATAAGGGGACCTGCGGATCGGTTGCCGCCACGAGCGAAGTAGGAAGATCTCATGGCTACAGGGTGACCGCTAAAGCCCGGCTCGGCAGGAGCCCAACTTTGGCTCGCGCCACAGCAGCGCTGCGACCAAACCGCTCCAGCCCCCCGGCTGCGTAGGGCCGCCCTCGGCGCCTCCTGTGCCAGCCGCCGGACTGTTAGCCCCATTTGTTGCCCCAGGCCGACTACCGATGGAGAATCAGAACGTCACGCGCCTTCGAGCGGCGCGGTGGCGCGTGTGTCCGGCCCCGGTTCGGGCTACGCCGCTTGGTCGGGAGCCTCCTCCTTGCGCCGCTTGACGCCGAGCTTGCCGGTCCGAGGACCGATCAGCGCATCCTCCGCGATGAGGCCGAGCAGCGATGCCGACAGTGCTGGGTTCAGGAGCATGGTTTCGCGCTGCTCCTCGGAGAAGACTGCGCCGGTCAGGGCGTGCAGGTGCGAGACCTTCGCCACCGCGACGTCCTCGTAGGCGTCCTTCACCAGCTTCTCGACGTCGTTCTTGACGGCGGGCGAGTACTGGTTCTGCCAGTGCTCGATCTGGGCCCGGACCACCGGGTGGTCCTCGTCAAGCTCAATGCACCCGTTCGGGTCCTGCGCGCTGGGCTTCTGCCACGCGGCGATCATGCCGCCGTCGTTGATGTCCTCCGCGGTGACCCAGCGACAGTTCGGGACGCCCACGCTGACCGTCGTGCGCTTGGCGGGCGTCGCCCCCGCGTCAGGCTGACCGATGACGGTGTCGCCGCCGCGCCCGCGGACCACCACGACCTTCTTCTTGCGCGGCTTACGGGGCTTCGTCGGGCTGTCAATCGGCGACCGCGGAGCGGTCCCCGCGCTGGTCGGCGTCGTGGTGGTGTCCGTGGCGGCGGGCTGCACCCGCGCACGCGATGCTTTCCAACGGTTGGCGAAGCGATCCATCACGCGCTTCAGCCGCTCCTCACGGTCGTCGCTCTGCTCGCGCGAGTCGTACTCCGCGTTGATCGCGTCCAGGATCTCCTTCGGCACCTCGCCGCCGAAGTCGGAGGACCAGTCGGACGGCTTGACCGAGCGGGACGAGATGCCGGAGCCCATCCAGTAGAGGTCGGCGCGGCCGGTGGAGGGCGCGACGCCGCTCGCGCCCGTCGCCTCGTCATACTCCGGCGGCTCGATCACGAGGAACACGCGGCGGCGCACCGAGTCGCTGCCGATGCCGAACTGCCGGTAGACGTTCGCACCCGTCTTGGTGTCCCCGTCCTCGCTCTCGGTGTAGGCCTGGCCATAAAGCTCGTCGCGGTACAGGACGCCGATGTACGCCGACGTCGCGCCGAGGCCGCCGGTCTCAACCTTCGGCTCGGTCCGGAGCCACCAGTGCACCTTCGTGCCGTCAGGGAGGGTGACGACGTCGCTCGCCTCGATGAAGTCGGTCCCGTCCTTCTTGCGGTACTCGATCAGCGACCGCGCACCGCGCACCGTGCGGAACTGCCCCTTGCCGGGAGCCCACATCGACTTTTTCTCCGGCATCTCGTAGACGCGAAGGCGGACGCCCTCCGGCAGCTGCCAGAAGCGCGTATTGAAGTACTTGCGGCCGAGGAAACGGTTCGACTCGCCGCGGTCGGAGTCGCCATCAATGGTGTCTTCACCGAGGCTCCGGCCGAGAAGCGTGAAGGTCGTTCCGTGGCCGGCGTCGCGGATGAACTTCGGGATCGTCGCGTCCCAGTCGATCCCCATCTCGTCGTCGTAGTACGGCGGGTAGACAGTGGCGAGGCCGTCGTTGCCGTCGGTGTCTTTCCACTCGACCTCCTCAAGCACAAACTCGCCCTCGCCCTCCGCGGCGTCCGGGTCGAACATCATCTTGACCATGTAGGCATCGCCGTCGCGAACGCTGATGACGACGATGCCCGCGGGGTTCCACGGCAGGAGCGTCATGCGCGAGCCGAGCGCGTAGTTGTCGTGGGGGCCACCGACGATCTTGCCGCCCTTGCCGAGCGTGCGCATGTACTCACGCAGCTCCTCCTTCGTCATGCCGTGGCCGTCGTCGGCATACTGCATGCGGTAGGTCCCGGTCGCCTTCACGCCTTGCCACTCGGGCCCGAACTCGATGTTCGCGGCTCCGGCCTCGAGGCCGTTGCGGGCCAGCTCGCGGCCCCACTGATAGGCCGGGCTGTTGCGGTACTCGCGCTCGAGCAGGTTGCCGACGCCGAGGAACTGCAGGGGGGTGTTGCCGCTCATGGCGGTCCTCCGATCCGTCCTAGACGGTGACTAGACCCCTCGGCCTAGGCGTTCTAGAACTCGTTGTCGGGCCACCGTACCACCCTAGGGTCGCGGCTGCCAACCCTAGGGTCTACGGCAGGAGCGCCTAGGGTCTCCGAGGGGGACGAGCGCGGTTGGCCCGTTGGAGGACAGCAGACTTTTATGTCGCTCCGACCTTCGGGTCCAGACCCACGATCGAGTCCGGCGAAAACCGCCCCTGAGAACCAGCTACGTACGCCGCATTGGGCTCGATGCTGAGCCATTGCCTGTCTAGCGACTCCGCCATGGCTCCCGTCGTGTTGCTTCCCCCAAAGGGATCGACGACCAAGTCGCCTTCATCGGTCAAGAACCGGATGAAGAACTCCGCGAGCTCGGGCTGCATCCGTGCGGGATGAACCTCTAGATCATGCTCCTTGCAATAGGCCCGATAGACGTCGTTTGATCTCGTGTTGCTGATCCGCAGCATGGACTCGAAGTCCAGCGCGTTGGGGGGAATCGCGCCACCGTGGTCCGTTAGGAACGACGTCTCGCTGATCGTGTGCTCGGAAGGGCGGGTCCCGGCGTTGTACGACTGGCGCTTCAGCAACTTCTTCATCGAAGGACTATAGCCCGTGAGGATCTTGCGATTGTCCGCCTTCGGCCGAGCGGTTCGCGACATCCACCAAACGTTCGTGTAGGAATCCTTGACGCGGCATCGCTCGATGTTGACCCATTGCGCCGGTGAGGGCAGCCGCGCGGGATTGTGGACGACGAACTGCTGACAAAGGTTGAACCCGCCGGCCTCCTGCAGGCGCAGTAGCGCCTTGAGCGTGAGAGTTGACATCACCGGCTCGCCCGACTCCCAGGCATTGCCAAGCTCGACCACAAGAGAGCCATCCGGCGCGAGCAGATCGCCGAGCTCCTGGGCTAGCTTGCCCAGCCACTCTAGGTACTCATCCCCAACCAGGTTGCCGTACTGCTTCTTGCGGTTGAGAGGAAACGGCGGGGACGTAAAAAGGAGTTGGACCTCACCGCGCACGGCGTCGGCGTATCCAGACGTGAGGAAGTCCTCGACGGACCCGCGATACATCGTTCCCAACTCCGTCCAGTACGCAGGAGAGAGAGCTTCGAGGCCCTGATCGGTCGTTTGGTCGGCGGCGGTGGCGATCTTGGAACCTCGGCTATTACGGCGCTTCCGAGGGGCGACTCTAGCGGCGGCGTCGGACTTCATCTCTCCCGCATCGAAGCTTGTTCTTCGGTGCCGGGCCCCGGGGCGCTACAACGCCGCCGGGGCCGCTTATTCGCATTTCTCGCGGGCGAACGTAGGAGGACTGGAAGCCCCGCGCAAGGGCTGGAACCGACCTCTCTCAGACCTCATGTTGCCCCAGGCGTTGCCCCAGGGCGTTTTTTGGCCGTTTTTGAGGTCCCCCAAAAACGCGAAAACCCGCTTGATAAGCGGGTTTCCGTCTTATAGCGGGGGCGGGATTCGAACCCGCGACCTTCGGGTTATGAGCCCGACGAGCTACCTGGCTGCTCCACCCCGCGGCGGTTTGGCCATGCTAGCAGCGTGGTGGGGTCGGTGGGGATGGGGATCGGCGGTGCAGCGGGGTTTGCGGGGCGGCAGGGATTAGGGTGTCGCTGCGATGGCGCAGGGGAAGCACAGGGTGGCGGTGGTCGACATCGGCTCCAACTCGACGCGGCTGCTGGTCGCCGAAGTGGGCGAGGCGGTCGAGGAGGTCGAGCGGCACAGCCGCGTGACCCGGCTCGGGCGGGGGGTCGACCTCTCCGGCCAGCTCTCCGACGAGGCGATCGACGCCGCCTGCGAGGCGATCGCCGACTACGTCGAGGTCTGCCGCACCGGCCGGGTCGAGCGGATCGACGCGATCGCCACCAGCGCCGTCCGCGACGCCGCCAACGGCGCCGCCTTCGTCGCCGAGCTGCGCGAGCGCTTCGCCCTCTCCGCCCGCGTCCTCGACGGCGAGCAGGAGGCGCGCTTCACCTACGCCGGCGCCACCGACGCGCGGCCGCCGAGCGTGCCGACCCTGGTGGTCGACATCGGCGGCGGCTCGACCGAGCTGATCGTCGGCCGCGGTAAGGAGGTGTCCTTCCACGCCTCGCTGCAGGCCGGCGTCGTCCGCCACAGCGAGCGCCACCTCGGCTCCGACCCGCCGACCACCGAGGAGTTGGAGGCGCTCGCCGCCGACGTCCGCGTGCTGATCGAGGAGGCGATCCGCGACCGCCCCGGCACGGCCGTGGAGGCCGGCATCGCCGTCGCCGGCACGCCGACCTCGCTGGCCTCGATCGAGCTCGGGCTGGAGGACTACGACCCCCAGCAAGTACACGGGCATACGCTGACCCTGGCGACGATCCAGCGCCTGCTCTCCCAACTCGCCTCTGCCCCACTGTCCAATCGGGTCGAAATCGCCGGGATGCACCCCGACCGCGCGCCTACGATCGTCGCCGGGGTGGTCATCCTGGTGGAGACGATGCGCGCTTTCGGCCTCGAGCGCATCTCGGTCTCCGAGCACGACATCCTCTACGGCATCGCCATAGCGGCTGCAGCGGCTTTGGAAAGGGGATAACCCCGTATTCTCAACCAGGGGTAATAGCCTGTTCCCATATGGATAGCCCCGCATAACCGCGCCCTCCAATTGGGTCAAGGCATTGCTTGAACCCAGAAAAGTCGGTAGCCTCTCCCTACTCGATTCAGAGTAGTGGCGAAAGAGGTAACTGGACGCAGCGGATAGTCGTGCAGATAATCCGCTCATCGGGTGAAGCGGAGGGCAACCAACGCAGATCCCGGTACAGGACTCGGGCGATTGCCGCATCATGGCGCCTCCCGCCGTCTGAGTCCACCAAATAAGGATGGTCCCTGAAGACGTACCCCTGCCCGTCCTGAGGGACCAACTTGAATCGGCCGCCAGAGATGGCGGCCGATTCTCTGTTCAGGCCAGGTTCGACTTGCGCGGGTAGACGACCTCGGGGTCGGTCAGCACGTTGACCAGGGTCGGCCGCCCCGACTCGAAGGCCCGCTCCAGTGCCGGGCGCAGCTCGCCCGGCTCGCGCACCAGCACCCCGTCGCAGCCGAGCGCCTCGACCACCTGCTCGTACGGCGTCTCCGGCCGCAGCTCGGCCGCCACCGAGTAGCCGTAGAGGAACTTCATCGGGTGGTGCTCGAGCGCCCAGATCCCGTTGTTGCCCATCACCCCGACCACCGGCAGCCCGTGGCGGGCCATCGTGTCGAACTCGATGCCGGCGAAGCCGAAGGCGCCGTCGCCGAGCAGCAGGCAGACCTGGCGGTCGGGATGGGCGAGCTTGGCGCCGATCGCCTGCCCCGGCCCGGCCCCGAGGCAGCCGAACGGCCCCGGGTCCATCCAGCAGCCCGGCTGGTAGGTCTCGACGAAGCGCCCGGCGTAGGAGACGAAGTCGCCGCCGTCGCCGACCACGATCGCGTCGCGGTCCAGCACCTCGCCCAGCTCGCGGTAGACCCGCACCGGGTGCAGCGGCGAGCGCCCGTCCTCGAGCTGCTCCCGCTCGGCCGCCCGCTTCTCGGCCTCGATCCCGCGCAGCTGCTCGAGCCAGGGCCGCGTGCGGGCGCCGCCCTCCCCCGCCGCGGCGCGGATCGCCGCCAGGCTGGCGGCGACGTCGCCGACCAGGTCGACGTCGGGCACCCGGTTGCGCTCCAGCGCGTTGGGCGCCGGGTCGAGCCGGATCAGCTTCGCCTCCTCGCCGACCGCGGCGCCGAAGCCGAGCCGGAAGTCGAGCGGCACGCCGATCACCAGCGCCACGTCGGCCCCGCCCAGCCCCGCCCCGCGCGCCCGGCTGAAGGCCAGCTCGTGGTCGGCGGGCAGGCAGCCGCGGCCGAGGCCGTTGAGGAAGACCGGCGCGCCCAGCGCCTCGGCCAGCGCCCGCAGCTCCTCCTCGCCCTCGCCCCAGTACAGCCCGCTGCCGGCCATGATCGCCGGCCGCTCCGCCGCGGCCAGCAGCGCCGCCGCCTCCTCGACCCCCGCCGCCGGCCGCGCCTCGCGCCCCGGCGCCGCCGGGATCTCGGCCTCGGCCTCGGTGAAAACCACATCGAGCGGGTAGTCGACGAAGGTCGGCCCGTAGGGCGGGGCGAGCGCGGTGTCGAGCGCCGCTGCCGTGCGGGCCGCGATCTCCCCCGGCTCGCGCACCGTCTCGGCCGACTTGACCAGCGGCGAGACGAACGGCAGGTGGTCGATCTCCTGCAGCGAGCCCGAGCCCCAGCGCAGCTCCGGCGCCCGCCCGCCGAGCACGCAGACCGGCGAGCAGTTCGCCTGCGCCCCGGCGATCGCGCTGATCCCGTTGGTCACCCCCGGCCCCGCGGTCAGCGCCGCCACCCCGACCCGCCGCGTCGCCTTGGCGAAGCCCTCGGCGGCGAAGACCGCGGTCTGCTCGTGGCGCACGTCGACGATCTCGATCCCCTCGGCGCGGCAGCCGTCGTATATGGAAAACAGGTGTCCCCCGGAGAGCGTGAAGAGGTGGCTGACGCCGCGCGCCGCCAGCGCCTTCGCCACGATCCGCCCCCCGTGCTCCACGGCTTGAGCCTAGCGGCCCCGGCGGGCTACCATCGGCCTGCCCGGGTGGCGAAACTGGCAAAAGCGGCGCCCTTAAAAGGCGTTGCCCCACTGGGGGGCTTGCGGGTTCGAATCCCGCCCCGGGCACTCGCCGCCGGTTATCTAAAACCGGCCTAAAACATGCCGTGGTACCGCAACTTGGCCACTGCTACGGTGTCTCATGAGCTAGAAGCCAAACGCCTTCCCTGGCCCTTTCCCTGGAGGACACGCTTGGAGGCATCAGCTCTCACACACGCCAGTCGTCGCGGACTACTCGCCCGCCGCTCCCCGTTGCTCAAGCTGCAGGGGGACGAAAAGCTGATCGCGATGGCCCGCGCCGGCAACCCCGGCGCCTTCGAGACCATCGTCGACCGCTACCAGGGCCGCCTGCTCGGCTTCTGCCGGCAGATGCTCGGCTCGACCGAGGACGCCGAGGACGTCCTCCAGGAGGTCTTCGTCAACGCCTACCGGGCGATGCTCGCCGACGAGCGCGAGATCAAGCTGCGCCCGTGGCTCTACCGGATCGCCCGCAACCGCTGCCTCAACCACCTGCGCAAACCGACCGCCGACGCGCAGGAATCGATGGACATGGTGCCGACCGTGGACGCCGCCTCGACCGCCGAGAAGGTCCACAACCGCGAGGAGTTCCGCCAGCTGCTCACCGACGTCGGCAAGCTTCCCGAGACCCAGCGCTCCGCCCTGCTCCTGCGCGAGATGGACGCGATGTCCTACGAGGAGATCGCCCAGGCGATGGAGACCAGCGTGCCCTCGGTCAAGTCGCTGCTGGTGCGGGCGCGGATCAGCCTCGCCGAGGCGAGCCAGGCCCGCCAGCTGACCTGCGGCGAGGTCCGCATCGACCTGGCCGAGGCCGCCGAGGGGCTGCGCAAGCTCTCCGGCCCGGTCCGCCGCCACGTGCGCGAGTGCGAGGAGTGCGCCGACTTCCGCTCCCAGCTGCGCTCCAACGACAAGGTGCTGGCGGCGCTGGTGCCGGTCGGGCCGCTGGTCGCGCTGAAGGGCTTCATCCTCACCAAACTTGGCCTGGGAGGGGCCGGCACCGGCGGGGCGGCGGGCACTGCGACCGCCGCAGGGGCCACCGGGGCCGGAGCCGTCGGCAGCGTCGGCGCCGCCGGCGGGGTCGGCGCTGCGCTCAGCTCCGGCGGAGCCGCCAGCGGCATCGGCGCGGTCAGCGGCGCGCTCGGCACCAAGGCCGTCGCCGGCGTCGTCACCGCCGCGGTGATCACCGCCGGCGCGGTCGAGGTCAAGCAGCAGGTCGAACCGACCCCGGTCAGCGGCCACCGGGCCAGCATCTCCAGGGTCAAGGGCGGCCCGGCCACGGCGCTCGCCCCCGCCCACAACATCGCCCCGACCCCGGTCGAGGCGATGGTCCCGGCCCCCGCGGTCGAGCCCGCCCCGGCCGCCGAGCCGGCCCCCGAAGCCGAGCCCGTCGCCCCGGTCGAGGAGCAGCCGGTGGACGGCGAAGGCGCCGACAAGTCGGCGACCGGCGGCACCGAGGGCGGCGACGCGGAGACCGATCACGCCGCCGCCGGCCTGGCCGGCTCCTCGCCCTCGGGGACCAAAGCCGGAGCGCCCTCGGCGGGCAACACGGTCGTCGTCACCGTCGGCGGCACGCCGCCGCCCGAAGGCGCCCCCGCGGCGCCGCCGGCCGAGGCCACGACGCCGCCGCCGGCGAGCGCCCCGCCCGCCGAAAGCACGCCACCGGCGCCGCCGGCCGAAACGACTCCGCCGGCCTCGACCACCGGCTCCGGCGAGGAAGCGCCGCCGGCCGGGGAAGAGGCCGAGACTGCCGCCGCGGCAGCGGGCGCCGAAGTCGAAGCGCCTGACCGGCCAGCGCCCTCAACGGCTCGAAGCCATCGCCGATCGGCCTCCTACTGGAGGCCGATCACCTTTAGGCGGCGGGTGAGGCTGGAGCCGGCGAACTTGCGGGTGTCGGCGAGCGAGTAGCCGAACACCTCGTAGTCCTCCTCTTCGGGCGCCCAGGGCGGCGAGAGCACCCCGTCGGCGACCGGCAGCGCTTCCTCCAGGGTGCGCTGGATCGCGGCCTTGTAGCGGTCGTCCTCGCGCCGCCTTCTCGCGCAGGAAGACGGAGCCGAAGGCGACGTGGCGGTGCTCGTCGCGGGCGACGTTCTGGAAGCCCTCGACGAAGCCCGGCAGCGTCCCCTCGCGTTCGTTGTAGTCCATGATGAAGTGCTGCCCGGTGAGGGCCAGCATGCCCTCGATCACCATGTGGTAGATCGTCACCGCCTCGACCAGCGCCTCGGCGTCGCTCGGGCTCGACCGCGAGCCGGTCGGTGCGCCGCTTCAGCATCTCGTCGAAGAGGCGGCCGAAGTTGTCGTTGAGGTGCTCGGAGGTCTGCGCCAGCATCGCGCTCGAGCTCGTCGGAGGCGAGCACCCCGACCTCGCGGTAGAAGCGCTCGAAGAAGCGCACGTGGCGGGCCTCGTCGGCGATCTGGGTGCAGAGGAAGATGCGCTGCTCCTCGGTCGGGGCGGCGCGCATGATCGGCCCCAGCTCCTCGGCCACCTTCTGCTCGCCGATGAAGAACGAGGAGAGCCCGTACATGCGCTGGAAGCGCTCCTCCTCGCCGAAGCCCTGCCAGTCCTCGCGGTCGCGGCTGAAGTCGAGCTCCTGCGTCTGCCACTGCTGGCGCTCCCAGAGCAGGTAGAGCTCGCCGTAGCTGAGCAGCTTGACGTCGCCGGTGCGGTCGGCGGCCTCGTTCAGCGCCGGGTCGGCGGTCGCCTGGAAGTCGGCGCGGCCGGTGCGCGACGCGGTCCCGGTGGCCTCGCTCGTACCCATACCGGCCGAGACTAGCACCGGCCTGGCTGCTCAGCCAACCGTGTGCGACTCGCCCGGGGAGAGCAGGACGACGCCGGCGCCGGTCTCGGCCTCGACCTCGGCCTTGAAGGCGGCGGCGTCGGTCTCGATCGGCGGGAAGGTGTCGTAGTGCATCGGGATCACCGTCTTGGCGCCGACGAACCGGGCGGCGACCGCGGCGTCGTGGCGGTCCATCGTGTAGTGGCCGCCGATCGGCAGCATCGCGACGTCGACCGGGTTGCGTTCGGCGATCAGCTTCATGTCGCCGAACAGGCAGGTGTCGCCGGCGTGGTAGACGGTCAGCCCGCCGAGGTTGATCAAGAGGCCGGCCGGGGTGCCGATCACGGTGCCCGGGGTCGGGCTGAAGGGCGACTCGGCGGAGCCGGCGATCGTGCTCGTGTGCCAGGCCGGGACCAGCTTCACCCAGCCCCAGTCGAAGCGCACCGTGCCGCCCAGGTTGGGGTCGTGGGCCTGCTCGACCCCCTTTTCCTCCAGCCATTTGGCGATCTCGACCACGGCGACGCACTCGGCGCCGTTGGCCTTGGCCACCGGCACCGCGTCGGCCATGTGGTCGGCGTGCCCGTGGGAGATGACGACGTGGGTCGGGTGGACGTCCTCGGCGCTGGCCACGGCCGCCGGGTTGTTGGGCTTCAGGAACGGGTCGACGAGGACCGTCGTCTCGCCCTCGCTCAGCTCGAAGCACGAATGCCCGTGGAACTTGATCTCCATCTCAGTCCTCTCCTTCGCTGTCGTCGTTCATCTCGCCGTGCAGGGCCCAGCCGACGGCGACCCCGACCATCATCCCCATCCGCGCCTCCTCGGCGAGCAGCGAGCGCACCGCGGCGATCCGCTGCTCGGGGTCGGGCGTGGTCGCCGCCTTGAGCGCCTCGGCCTCGTGCGACTCGCCGAACCAGCCGCCCTCGGCGAGCGCGGCGGCGAGCACCTTCTGCAGGCCTGCGGCGCGGCGCGGGCGACGACCCGCTCGGCCTCGGCGAAGCGCTCGGCCTCGATCAGCCGCTCGATCGCCGCCTCCAGCCTGGCGTCGTCCTCCGCCACGCCTCGAGTCTACGTGGACGTGTGCAGGGCCGAGGCGGCGAGGCCGGCGAGGGCGCCGACGGCGGCGCCGACGAGGCCGGCGAAGGGGTCGGCGGCGGAGTCGAAGATCGGCAGCGCGAGGAGGACGGCGGCAGCGATCACGACGCCGATCGTGTCGTAGTCCTCGTCGATCGCCCCGTGCGCCTCGGCCCGGCGCAGGGCGAACCAGGCGGCGAGGGCGCCGAGCGCCATCCCGTTGCCGCCGGCGATCACCTCAGTCTCGCCGCGGCCGTTGGCGATGCCGCTGGCGGCCAGCATCCCGAGCGCCCCGCAGGCGAGCAGCAGCAGCGCCGTCGCCGGCGTGCCGAGCCGGCGCTCGACCCCGGTGGCGAAGATCGCCAGCCCGACCGCGACCACGAACAGGTAGCCGACGTCAACGTAGGCGAAGGGGGCGGTGAGGAAGCGCCACCACTGGTCCTCGAAGGGGACGACGATCCCGCCGAAGGTCTCGATCGCGTTGCCGCTCGCCTTCTGCACCAGCAGCAGGGCGGCGGAGGCGAGGATCGCGGCCGCGGTCGCGTAGGGGCGCAGGGCGGCGCCCTCGGCCCGCGCCCGGCGCGGCAGGCGGAGCCGCGGCCAGCGGCGCGGCTGCTTGGGCTGCGCCTCGAGCCCGTCGCCGCGGCGCTCGAGCTTCGGCGCCCGCTTGCGCAGGCGGTGGCCGCAGTAGGGGCACTCGGTCACGTAGGGACTGACCTCGGAGCCGCAGTGCTTGCAGACGACGCTGAGCTCAGTCTCGCTCATGGTCGTTCGAGGATACCCCCGCGGGCGAGCGCGGGAGACGGGGCGGCGGTGACATACTGCGCTGGCACCCGATTTCAGTGGACCCGAGGAGGAAAACAGCGTGGAGTTGAAGAGCCTGACCGAGCAGAAATCTCTGCTGGCGACCCTGGCCCCCGGCAAACGAGCGCGCCTGCGGCGACTGCTCTTCGAGTTTGGCCCCGGCAACGGCACCCTGATGCTGCTGCCGATCGACCAGGGGATCGAGCACGGCCCGCGCGACTTCTTCCCCAACCCGGACTCCAAGGACCCCGACTACCAGTTCCGGCTCGCCGCCGAGGCCGGCTACTCGGCGCTCGCCTGCCAGATCGGGATGGCCAGCAAGTACTACCCCGACTACGCCGGCCAGGTGCCGCTGATCCTCAAGGTCAACGGCAAGACCGACGTCCCCTCCTCGGCCAAGGCCTTCTCGACCTGCAACGCCAGCGTCGAGGACGCGGTGCGGCTCGGCGCCGACGCGGTCGGCTACACGCTCTACGTCGGCTCGCCGCGCCAGGACGAGGATCTCGCCCAGCTGCGCACCGTGCGCGAGGACTGCGACCGCTTCGGCATGCCGCTGATCGTCTGGTCCTACCCGCGCGGCGAAGCGATCGAGGCCAAGGGCGGCCAGAACTCCTTCTACGCGATCGACTACGCGGCGCGGATGGCGATGGAGATGGGCGCCGACGTGGTCAAGCTCAACATGCCGAAGATCGACCCCGAGAAGGACAAGGACGCCCCCGCGCCCTACAACGAGATGCAGGTCGACGAGGCCGAGGCGATCCGCCAGTGCGTCGAGTCGGCGGGCCGCTCGCTGGTCGTCCTCTCCGGCGGCTCCAAGGTCGACGACGAGACTGTGCTCACCCACTGCCGCGAGATCATGCAGGCGGGCGGCTCCGGCGTGATCTTCGGCCGCAACGTCTGGCAGCGCGAGTGGAACGAGGCGCTGGAGATCATCGCCTCGATCAAGGAGACGCTGCTCTCCAGCGTCAAGCGCATCCCGTAACGGAGGGGTGCAACGCGTTTCGGCTCTCGGAGGACCGAAACGCGTTGCACCGAGCTGAGTCTTGAAGCGGCGGGGTGAGATCGGCAGCCTGGTGTTGCTGGTCGTCGTCGCGCTGCTGATCGTGCGGCCCTGGGAGCGGGGACGGGACGAGGGGCCGGCCGCCGCCGACGCCTTCGTCACCCGGGTGGTCGACGGCGACACGATCGAGGTGCGGATCGGCGGCGCGGTCGAGGACGTCCGCTACATCGGCGTCGACACGCCGGAGACGGTCAAGCCCGACACCCCGGTGCAGTGCTTCGGACCGCAGGCCTCGGCCTTCAACCACGCGACGGTCGAGCGCCGCCGGGTGCGGCTGGTCTTCGGCGAGGAGCGGCGCGACGTCTACGGCCGGCTGCTGGCCTACGTCTACCTCGACGGCCGCTTCGTCAACGCCGCCCTCGTCCGCCGCGGCCTGGCGCGGACGCTGACGATCCCGCCCAACGACCGCTTCGCGCCGCTGCTGCGGCGCCTCGAGCGACGCGCCGCGCGGGCCGGCAGAGGGCTCTGGGGCGCCTGCTGAGCGCCCTCCCGTCGTGACCGATCGCACATTTCCTCCCCTGCAAGCTCTCGTGCGCCTCTGCTACGGTCCGCGACGGCCTGCGGGCCCGATCTATGCGAATGCGTCAGAGCATCTCCCAGTTCGAGGTTGCCTTCGAGCAGGAGACATCCCTCGAGCGGCACCGCCGCGAGCAGCTGCGGCGCCGGGCCGCCAACCGCTCGCGCGCGCGCCGGATCAACCGCAGCCAGCAGGAGAGCAAGGTGCGCTTCAGCGTCCTCGCCGTCTGCCTCACCGTCACCGTCGTCGTGGTCGTCGTCTCGATGTTCGAGGCGCTGGCCTTCCTGATGGCCTAGTGCCCGGGTCCATGCGCACGACCGCCCCGGTTGAATAGACTCGCCCGCCGATGGCACGCCGATCGCTGAAGCCACAGCTGAACCAGATTCGCGCCTGGGTCCGCCAGGGCCGTACCGACGCCTGGATCGCCCACCAGCTCGAAGTCAGCGCCTCCGAGCTGCGCGAGTTCCGCAAGCAGCACGGCTTCACCCCCGACGAGGAAGACACCGGGGCCGAAGTCGACCTGCGCGACGAGATCGAGGCCGAGATCGAGGCCGCCGCGGCCGAGGAGCCCGAGGAGGAGCCCGACGACGAGGGCGCCGACGAGGAGGGCGACGAAGACGAGGACGGCGAAGGCGACGAGCGTGGCGAGCGCCGCGAGCGCAGCCGGGCACCGCGCCAGGGCGGCGGCGAAGGTGGCGGCGACGGCGGCGAGCGCCCCAAACGGCGCCGCAGGCGAGGCCGGCGCGGAGGCCGCGGCCGGCGCAAAGAGCTGCAGGCGAGCTTCGACCACGGCGAGACCGACGGCTACGGCCTCTGGCTCGACCCGGCGGTCAAGGACAACCCGGTCTACGCCGAGCACTGGGCGGGCAAGCGGGCGGTCAGCGTCCGCATCGAGGCGGATCAGATCGTGATCCGGCGTGCCGGAGAGTCGGGCGAGTCCTCCGACAGGGACTAGGGGAACCGGGGCAGTAGGCCCTCACTCAACTTTTTCGAGAAGCCGGTATCGCTGTCGCCCTGGGGAGCGGCCGCGAAAAAGTACAAGCCGTTCGGACCTACTGCCCCGGTTCCCCTGGCGTGTTGGGGACTCGCTGGAGTGGGCGGTTCGCCGGGCCGCAGCTGGTTGGGTCGAGGCGGCCTTGAACTCTCCAGACGGTCGTGGGGCCGGATCGCTGGATGGGGTCGACCGCCGGCTCACCCTCTAGCCATCCCTCCTCGGGGGATGGGACTGGCTCGCTTGGGTGGAGGAAGTTTAGGAAGGGGGTTGTGAGGAGGTAGTCGAGGTCGGCGGCGTTGACGGCTTCTCGGAAGGCGGTGCAGGTGGGGATCGCGTTGAAGGCGGCGTGGGGGGCCTTCTCGCCCAGGTAGACGACGTCGTTGGAGAGGTCGGTGCCGTAGAAGCCGTACTCGAGGAAGCCGGCCGTCGTCCCGGCGAGGCCGATGCGGGCGTCGCTCTGCCCCCTGGCCCAGCGGTAGGCGCGGTCGAGGTCCATGCCGGGGACGTCGGAACCGGCGGCGAAGCGGGCGCGCAGGTAGTCGCGCTGGACCGGGTAGCCGAGGATGGCGACCAGCAGGGCGAGGGCGGCGAAGCCGCCGACCAGCAGCGCCCTGCCCCGCCTGCCGCCGCTGGCCCCCGCCCGCCAGAGGATCAGGGCCGGGATCAGGACGAAGAGCAGGGCGACGCCCCAGGCGAAGAGGCGATCCGGATCGCGCAGCGCCGCGTCGGCGCGGTCCGTAACCACCAGCACCGCCACCAGCCCCCCCACCCAAACCCACCGCCGACGGGCCGAAAACCGACGCATAGCGTCGGTTTTAGGCCCGTCGGCGGCGAGGGGGAGGAGGGCGGCGCCGAGCAGCAGGGCGGGGATCGCGTAGCGGATGTTGATCCCGAAGCCGGTCGGGGCGCCCTCGGCGCCGGCGGCGCTGAGCGGGGTGAAGAGGTAGGCGAGCAGGCCGAAGAGGGCGACGCCGCCGAGCCAGCGCAGGGCCAGGTCGCGGCCGCGCAGCAGGGCGAGCAGGGCGCCGGCGACGGCGCCGGCGAGGACCAGCGGCCAGAGCGCGCCGAAGGCCTGGTGCAGGCCCGGCTCGAAGTAATCGCGCCAGACGCCGGTGTCGGTCAGGTAGTGGGCGACGCTGAAGTCGGGCCTGCCCTCCTGCAGGCGCTCGGGGTGGGGCAGCGGCAGCGGCCCGAGGCCGGTCGCCTGCGGCAGCGGGTTGCCGGCGACGATCAGGTTGCGCAGGTACCAGTAGCCGCCGCCGAGCAGGGCGGGCAGCAGCCACCAGCCCGCCGCCGCCCAGCGCCGGCCGCGGGGCGCGAGGACGACGACCGCGAGCGTGAGCGCAGCGGCGATCGCCACCGCGGTGGACTTCGTCCCCACCGCCAGCCCGGCCGCCAGCCCGGCCGCCGCCACCCCCCACCCCAGCGCCGACGTGCCGTCTCCCGGAGGTCGCTTTTGACCTCCGGGAGACGGCACGTCGCGGCGGTTGGACCAGGCGGTGAGCAGGATCGCGACGGCGGCGAGGAGCAGGGCGGCGGCGACGAGGTCGTTCTTGGCCGCGCCGGGCTCGCGGACGACCAGCGTGTGGCACTCGAGCAGCACCGCGGTGGCGAGCACGGTCAGGTGGCCGCGGCCGTAGGGGCGGCCGATGCACCAGGCGGCGAGGAAGGCGAGGCCGAGGAAGCCGAAGTTGAGGAAGAGCGAGAGCGTGTCGCGCTGGGTCAGCAGGATCCCGACCGCGTGCAGGGCCTCGGAGTTCTGCGGGTAGAGCCAGTTGGTGAAGACGGTCTCGGTGTAGTGCAGCCCGGTGGTCGAGTGCGACTGCACCATCTCCACCGCGAAGGGCATGTGGTACCAGAGCGAGTCGAAGTTGAAGATCCCTCGATCCAGAGCATCTTTAGCCGTCAAGCCCCAGTGCGCGAACACGACAGCGACGACTCCGATGGTCACGACCCAGGCCAGGGCGTTCGGGCCGGCGGGTCCTGTCGCGGCAGGGGACCCACCGCCCCCTGCGGTAGCTGAAGCTTCCTCGGGGGCGGTACCCCCTACCGCGCCACCCCCCGGCAGAAAGCGGTCGCCTGACGGCGAGGGTCCAAGCCACCAGGCGACCGCTCCGGCGAAGAGCAGCGACGAAGCGACCAGGGCCCAAGCGTAGAAGAGCTGGAGGGACCCGAGGATCTCCGCGAGCCAAAGGAGCAGGGCGATCCCGACGACCGCCTCGACCAGGCGGGCCGGGGCGCCGGTCCAGGACGGGAGCAGGCGCTGGCGCAGGCGGTGGGCGCTGAAGCCGACCGCGAGCGCGACCGCGCCCAGCAGCGCGACCCCGAGGATGTACGTGCCGGCGCTAACCACCCTCCCCCTCCGTTCCGGTGCGCTTTATGTGGCTATAGCCGGCAAAAGGCGCACCGGAAGGGCTGGCGGGGGGGCTCAGAGGCCGCGGACCACCAGCGGGCGCTCTTCGGGGGCGACCATGCCCTGGGCGCGGGCGCGGGCGTCGAGGACGATCGGGTCGTCGGAGTGCTGGACGCGCCAGTGCAGGGCGGTGTTTTCGTGCTGCACTTCGTGCAGCTTCTCCTTCGCGTCGCTGGCCGCGGTGTAGGTCTTGACGAAGTCGATCAGCGGGTTGAAGTAGGAGTAGAGGACCGCGGCGAGGACCAGGGTCAGGGCGATGCGGCCGACGCGGTCCCACTGGACGCGGCTGGCGCCGCGGCGGGCCGCCGGCCGGCGGCGGGCGGCGGGGCGGCGTTTGGCGCCCGCGGCGGGTCGTCTCCTCGCCTGCGAGCGTGCTGCCATGCCCGCTCCTACGCGGTCGAGCCCCGCATTCCTTCACTAACCGGACCGCTGGTGGAAGGCCTGCAGGCCGGGGAACTCCGCCGCGGAGCCCAGTTCCTCCTCGATCCGCAGCAGCCGGTTGTACTTGGCGACCCGATCGGAGCGCGAGGGGGCCCCGGTCTTGATCTGGCCGGCGCCGGTCGCCACCGCGAGGTCGGCGATCGTCGTGTCCTCGGTCTCGCCCGAGCGGTGCGAGATGACCGCGGTGTAGCCGGCCTCGGTCGCGATCCGGATCGCCTCCAGGGTCTCGCTCAGGGTGCCGATCTGGTTGACCTTGACCAGGATCGAGTTGCCGACCCCGGCCTCGATCCCGCGCCGCAGCCGCTCCGGGTTGGTGACGAAGAGGTCGTCGCCGACCAGCTGCACGCGCTCGCCGAGCTCGTCGGTGAGCAGCTTCCAGCCGTCCCAGTCCTCCTCGTCCATGCCGTCCTCGATCGAGACGATCGGGTAGCGCGAGCAGGCGTCGGCCCAGTAGGCGGCCATCTCGGCCGGGGAGAGCGAGCGCCCCTCGTGCTCGAGCACGTAGGCGCCGCCCTCGAAGACCTCGCTGGTCGCCGGGTCGAGGGCGATGAAGACGTCGGCGCCGGGCTCATACCCGGCCGCCTCGACCCCGGCCAGCACCGCCTGCAGCGCGGCCTCGTTGGACTCCAGGTTGGGGGCGAAGCCGCCCTCGTCGCCGACCGCGGTGGCGTGGCCGGCGGCGGCGAGGCTCTTCTTCAGCGCGTGGAAGACCTCGGTTCCGACCCGCAGGCACTCCGAGAAGCTGCTCGCCCCGGCGGGGACGACCATGAACTCCTGGAAGTCGACCGAGTTGTCGGCGTGGGCGCCGCCGTTGAGCACGTTCATCATCGGCACCGGCAGCAGGCGCGGCTCGCCGGCGCCGTAGAGGCCGGCCAGGTGGCGGTAGAGCGGCACCCCGGCCTCGGCGGCGACCGCCTTGGCGGCGGCCAGCGAGACGCCGAGGATCGCGTTGGCCCCGAGCCGGCCCTTGTTGGCGCTGCCGTCGAGCTCGATCATCCGCGCGTCGAGCGCCGTCTGGTCGGCGGCGTCGGCGCCGCGCAGCGCCGCGGCCAGCTCGCCGTTGACGTTGGCGACCGCCCCCGAGACCCCCTTGCCGGCCCAGGCGTCGCCGCCGTCGCGCAGCTCGACCGCCTCGAACTCGCCGGTCGAGGCGCCGGAGGGCACCGCGGCCAGGCCGCGGGCGCCGGACTCGAGCGCGACCTCGACCTCGACGGTCGGGTTGCCGCGCGAGTCGAGGATCTGGCGGGCGTGGATGGAGGCGATCGCGCTCATCGGTTCGGTGGCCGCTGGGGCGCCGCGCGGTGCCCCCACGGGGGCGCCAGTCTATTCACCGCCGCGGCCGGGCGCGGCGCTATTCGCCTCCCGGCACGACGCCGGGCGGCAGTTCGGTCGGCACGGCGCCGGCCGCGGGTTCTTCGCCGGCCGGTCGCGGCCGCTGGGCCAGTTTCTGGCCTTCCGGGCTGAGCACGCTGACCGAGCCGGGCTGCGCCGGTTTGGTCTGCGGCACGATCGCCGGGCAGGCTTCGGCCGGGGTTTTCGGGTTGGCTTCGAAGCAGGCCGGGTTGGCTTCGGCCGAGCGGCCGTCGCCCTTGAAGTTGGCGCAGCGCGAGATCAGGTAGTCGTCGGCGCAGAAGGTCCGCGATTTCCAGGTGCCGGTGAAGCCGCGCGAGAAGGCCGCGAACTCCTGCTGCTGCAGCTGTTCGGTCAGCTGCGAGCTGATCTGGGCTTTGACTTCTTCCAGCGACTGGACTTTTTCGGGGGTGATCTTCATCACCTCGAAGACGACCGAGGACTTGCCGTCCTGCAGCGGGCCTTCGATATCGCCCTGGCCGGCGGCGAAGACGGCTTCGGTGACCGGTTCGGAGAGCGTGCTCGATTCCTCGGTAACGCCCGACTGCAGGCCGCCGTTGCCCTTGGTCGTGTCGGTCGAGTACTTCTTGGCGACCTTTTCCCAGCTCTTGATCGAGTCGTCCTTTTCCAGCGCCGCCTTCGCCGCCTCGACCTTGGCCCGGTCTTTGTTGCGGATCAGGCGCACGTCGCGCGATTCGGGCGTCGTGTACTGGCTCGACTTCGCCGCTTCGTAGTACTTCTGGATTTCGTCGTCGCTCGGTTTCGGCGCTTCTTCGGTGAGCTGTTCCTGGATCTGGGTGGTCAGCATCTGGATCTTCACCCGTTCCAGCACGTCGGCCCGCGTGTACTTGGCTTCTTTGAGGAATTCGCGGTATTCCTTCGGCGTTTTGAAGGCCTGGTCTTTGAGTTTCTTCAGTTCTTTGGCGACTTCCTTGGGCGTCACCGAGATGCCCATTTCGTCGGCGAGACCCTGGATCCAGATCGTCCCTTCGAGCAGGATTTCGCCCAGCGCCGCTTCCTTCAGTTCGTCGTATTTTTCGTCGCCGGGCTTGGGCACCGGTTTGACCTGCTGCGCCGCCGCCGTCTGCACCAGGGCGCGGTCGAACTCCTCCTGGGTGATCGTGCCGAGGTCGCCGGGGGCGTCTTCGACGATCGCCACCGCGCCCGAGGGCACGCTCGGATGGCCGATCCCCTGGGCGATCGCGAAGCCGACGAAGAGCAGCACGAACAGCGCGCCGAAGACGAGCAGCGCTAGGCGCTGCAGCCCGGCCGGACGACCCCTCCCTTGGCGCTGATTCGAAGCCACCGAGCGAGCAGCATAAATCAAATGATTCGCGGGCGAATCGCGCGGGGGGCCGATCAGCCCCCGACGCCGGCCTCGGCAGCCTCCTGAGCCCGCTTCGCAGCGCGGATCGCGTCGGCGACGGCGAGCACCGCGGCGAGCCGCGCCTCGGCCTCGTCGGGGACGCGCAGCGCCACCGTCCGCTCGCGCCACTCGTAGACCGCGCCCTCGACCGCCTCGCCCAGCGTCGCCGCCGCCTCCGCGTCCAGTTCGACCCCGGTGACGCTGAGCCGCCCGCCGCGGAACTCGACGCTGCGCGCCCCGGCCAGCCCCAGCTCGATCCGCGCCCGCTGCAGGGCGATCAGGTTCTCGGCCTCGGGCGGCGGCGGCCCGAAGCGGTCGCCCAGCTCGTCGCGGATCGCGCGCAGCTCGCCCGGCTCGCGCGCCGCCGCGATCCGCCGGTGGACGTCGATCTTGGCCGCCTCGAAGGGGATGAAGCCGGCCGGCAGGTAGGCGTCGACCGGGACGTCGAGGCGGACCGGCTCGGGCGCCTCCTCGCCGTCGCCGGCCTCGCGCGCGGCGCCCACCGCCTCGTCGATCATCTGGCAGTAGAGCTCGAAGCCGACCGCGGCGACGTGGCCGGACTGCTCGGCGCCGAGCAGGTCGCCGGCGCCGCGGATGTCGAGGTCGCGCATCGCGATCTTGAAGCCGGAGCCGAGCTCGGTGTGGTCGGCGAGGGTCGAGAGGCGCGCCGCCGCCTCCTCGCTCAGCGCCTCGGCCGAGGGGTAGAGCAGGTAGGCGAAGGCGCGCTCGCGCGAGCGCCCGACCCGGCCGCGGATCTGGTAGGCCTGGGCCAGGCCGAGCTGGTCGGCGCGCTCGACGATCAGCGTGTTGGCGCTGGGGATGTCGAGCCCCGACTCGATGATCGTCGTCGTCACCAGGCAGTCGGCCTCGCCGCGCAGGAAGCGCAGCATCGTCTCCTCCAGCTGCTTCTCGTCCATCTGGCCGTGGGCTTCGAGGAAGCGGGCGCCGGGGACCAGGCCGCGCAGCCGCTCGACCGTCTCCGGCAGCGAGTCGACCCGGTTGTGCAGGAAGAAGGCCTGGCCGGAGCGCTCCAGCTCGCGGTGGACCGCCTTGGCGACCAGGCCCTCGTCGTAGGGGCCGACGTAGGTGCGCACCGGGCGCCGCCCCTCGGGCGGGGTCTCGATCGTCGAGATGTCGCGCAGGCCGGCGAGGCTCATCTGCAGGGTGCGCGGGATCGGCGTCGCCGACAGCGCCAGCACGTCGACGCGCAGCTTCAGCTGGCGCAGCAGCTCCTTCTGCTTGACCCCGAAGCGCTGCTCCTCGTCGACGATGACCAGGCCGAGGTCCTTGGCCCGCACGTCGCGGGAGAGCAGCCGGTGGGTGCCGATCAGGACGTCGACCTCGCCCGCCTCGAAGCGCGCCAGCACCTGCTTGACCTCGGCCGGCTTGCGCAGCCGCGAGACGCCCTCGACGATGAACGGCAGGTCGGCGAGCCGCTCGCGGAAGGTGCCGAAGTGCTGCTGGGCGAGGATCGTCGTCGGCACCAGGATCATCACCTGCTTGCCGTCGGCGGCGGCCTTGACCGCGGCGCGCAGCGCCACCTCGGTCTTGCCGAAGCCGACGTCGCCGCAGACCAGGCGGTCCATCGGCTGCTCGGCCTCCATGTCGCCCTTGACCGCCTCGATCGCTTCCACCTGGTCGGCGGTCTCGCGGTAGGGGAAGGCGGCCTCCATCGTCATCTGCCACTCGCCGTCGGCGGCGAAGGCGTGGCCCTTGCGGGTCCGTCGCTCCGCATAGAGGTTGAGCAGCTCGCCGGCCAGCGCCCCGGCCGCCTTGCGCGCCCGCGCCTTCATGTTCTGCCAGCGCTTGCCGCCGAGGGCGGAGAGGGTCGGGTCGCCGCCGGCGCCGACGTAGCGGCTCAGCTTGGCGAGCTGGTCGACCGGGACGAAGACGCGGTCCTCGCCCTTGTATTCGAGGTAGAGGTAGTCGCGGGTGACGCCGCCGACCTCGCGCGTCTCGAAGCCGGCGAAGCGGGCGACGCCGTGGTCCTCGTGGACGACGTGGTCGCCGACCCGCAGGTCGCTGAAGGCGAGCCGGCCGCGGGCGGCGCCCGGGGCGCGCTCTTCGGCCCGCCGGCGGCGGTGGACGAGGCGGCGGAAGGGGTAGACCGCGAGCCGCAGCTCGGGGCTGACGAAGCCCTCGCGCAGGCGCGCCTCGGCGAAGCTGAGCCCGGGGTCGGGCGAGAGCCGGCCGCCTTCGAGCAGGCGGGCGTCGAGGCGGTCGAGGCCGTAGCGGGCGCGCTCGGCCTCGCCGCGGTCGTCGAAGGCGACGACGGTGCGGTAGCCGGAGCGGACCTGCTTCTCCAGCTCGGCCTCGGCCTCTTTGACGCTGCGCGCCGGCGACTCGGCGCGGGCGGCGCGGAAGGCCTCGGCGTCGTCGTCGCCGGCGCGGCGGAAGGCGAGCGCGGCGCGGGCGGCGAGCGGGGCGGCGACGTCGACGTAGAGGCGGGCCGCGTCCTCGTCGTGCATCGCCGTCGTCGCGTCGTCCCAGTGGTCGCGCAGGGCGGGCTCGATCTCCTCGGCGGCGGCGAGGACCACGGCGGCGGACTCGGGCACCAGGTCGAGCGGCGGGCCGAAGCGCTCGAGCGGCAGCACCGCGGCCAGGCTGGGCGGCTCGCCCCCCTGCTCGGCGGCCTCCATCGCCGCCAGCTCGGCCAGCTCGCGGTGCTCGACGTCGAGCTCGGCGGCCGGCGCCAGCTCGACCCGCTCGGCGTCGCCGAGCGAGCGCTGGGTGAAGGTCGAGAACCAGCGCATCGACTCGACCTCGTCGCCGAACAGCTCGATCCGCACGGCACGCTCGACCGTGGCGCCGAAGACGTCGAGGATGCCGCCGCGGACGGCGAGCTGGCCGCGCTCGGTGACCTGCTCGACCCGCTCGTAGCCGGCGGCGGCGAGGCGGCGGGCGACCTCGGAGAGGTCGATCTCCTCGCCCGGGGCGATGCTGAACCCGGCCGGGCGCAGGGCGGCGTCGGGGACCGCCTCGGCGAGCGCCGTGGCGCTGGCGACGACGACCGCGTCGGGCTCCTCGCGCAGCGCGTCGAGGGCGTCGATCCGCAGCCCGGTGAGGTGCGGCGGCGGGGTCACGTGCGAGGCGAAGCCGGTGCCGCGCGAGGGGTAGAGCCGCACCCGGCGCGGCGCCAGGTAGGCGCGCAGGTCGGCGGCCAGGTCGCGGGCCGAGCGGTCGTCGGGAGCGACCAGCAGGGCGGGGCGCTCGGCCAGCCCGCGGTCGTCCTCGAGCAGGGCGGCGGCGAGCAGCGGCCGCAGCATCGAGGAGGCGGCGACCTCGACCGTCCCACCCGCCGCCGCCTCGCGCACGCGAGCGGCGAGCGCGTGCACGCGCTCGCTCTCGGCGGCGATCTCGATCAGCGGTCGGAGGGACATACGACCCGAACTGCATCAAATTCCAGCTCTGGCAGAGCTGGAATTTGATGCAGTTCGGGTCGGGGAGCCTAGACTGAGGCGCGAGTGAGGTTGCGGCGGACAGATGCGGGGGTTATCGCCGAGGACGCTGAGCGCGGGCGCTGGGTGCTGCTGCCGGGCGAGCGGGGGCTGCTCGAGTGGCTCGGCGGCGAGGAGGCGCGGGCCGAGGCGCAGCGGGCGATCGAGGCCGAGGACACGCCGAGCGCCGATCCGGCCGGCGCCGGGCTGCCCTTCGCGCCGCGCTCGATGCGCGCCTTCAGCCTCTGGCCCTCCCACTACGAGGGCTCGGCCCGGACCCTGGTCAAGCGCTTCTTCCCGGCGCCGGTGCAGCGCGCCGCCGCCGCCTACGAGGGCCTCACCCGCCGCACCTTCCCGCCCTTCAAGCCCAACAAGCGCTTCTACGAGGTGCCGGCCTTTTACCTGGGCAACCACGCCGCGATGCTCGCCGACGGCGCCGAGATGCCCTGGCCCTCGCACACCTCCTACCTCGACTTCGAGCTCGAGCTGGCCTTCGTCCTCGCCCGGCCGCTGGGGCCGGACCCGACCCCGGCGCAGGCGCGGGCGGCGATCGGCGGCTGGCTGGTGCTCAACGACTGGAGCGCCCGCGACGTGCAGGCCGAGGAGGCGCGCCACGGCGTCTTCGGCCCGGCGGTCAAGTGCAAGACCTTCGCCAACTCGCTCGGCCCCGACGTGCTCAGCGCCGAGCAGCTGCCCGACTGGACGGCGGCGACGGGGCGGGTGCGGGTCGACGGCGAGGTCTGGTGCGAGGGCTCGACCGCCGGCCCGGTCCACGACGTGGGGGCGCTGATCGCGACCGCGGCGGCCGGCGAGCGGCTGGCGCCGGGCGACCTCTTCTCGACCGGGACGATGCCCGGCTGCTGCGGGCTCGAGCTCGACCGCTGGGTCCAGCCGGGGCAGACGGTCGAGCTGGAGATCGACGGCATCGGCACGCTCGCCAACCGGATCGGGGAGCGCCCGTGAGGAAGCTGCTCGCCGCCGGCTCGGCCCTCGGGCTGCTCGCCCACAACGCCTTCGAGACCCGGGCCGGGGTCGGCCTCGTCTTCGAGCCCTTCCTCGGCCGCCGCGGCGCCCTTGCCCTCTGGGGCGGCTACTTCCCGCTGATGCTCGCCGCCGCCCTCGGCCGCGGCGAGTGGGCGCGCCGCCTCACCGCCTTCAGCGCCGGGATCGGCGTCGCCGGGGTCGCAGTCCACTTCAAGGCCTGGCCCTGGTCGCTGCACAACGGCGTGCCGATGCTCGACGAAGCCGAGGGCCTCGGCCCCGAGCAGCTGCCCGCCTACAACGCGGTGCTCTGGTTCTGGCTGGTCTGCAGCGCGCTCAGCCTGCCCGCCGCCAACCGCCCCGACGCCCGCCGCTTCGCCGCCTTCGGCCTGCTCAACTTCCCGGTCCTGCTCGCCTCGGCCGAACACCACTTCGAGTGGGCCCGCGAGCAGGCCGTCCTCGACCCCGAGCGCTGGTCCCCCGCCCTCCGCGAATAGCCGCCGATGGGCCTAAAACCGACGCATAGCGACGGAAATAGGCCCGTCGGCATCGTTTCGCTGACCTTCGACAACCTGGGGGAGGCGGCGGAGCTGGAGCTGGGGGCCTGGCCGGTCGGGGCGCCGCTGGGCGAGCACCGGACGGCGACCGAGGTGGTGCCGGAGCTGCTCGGGCGGCTCGAGCAGCGCGGGCTGGCGGCGACCTTCTTCGTCGAGGGGCTGAACGCCGAGCTCTACCCGGAGCTGCTGCGCGAGATCGACGCCCGCGGCCACGAGGTCGGCTACCACGCCTGGCGCCACGAGCAGTGGGGGGAGCTGGACACGATGGCGCAGATCGAGAACCTGACCCGCGGCCTGACCGGCTTCGCCGCGATCGGCCTGCAGCTCGAAGGGGATGCGGCCGCCGGGCGGCCAGCTCGGCCCCGGCGGCGCCGGCCTGCTGCGCGACGCGACCCTGCGCTACGCCTCGCCGGCCGGGGCGGGCGCGGGGTTCGAGTACGGCCTCGCCCTGCTCCCCTTCCAGTGGCGCCACCTCGACGCCGAGCTGCGTGCTGCCGCCGCTCGCCCCGGCCCGCGAGCAGACTGACCGGGTCGAGCGAGCCGCTGGCGCCGGCGGCCTTCGTCGCCGCGCTCGAGCGCGAGCTGGAGGCGCTGGCCGCCGACGGCGGCTACCTGGCGATCGTCCTGCACCCGTTCATGCTCGACTGGCTCGAAGCGGCCAACCTCGGGCGGCTGCTGGACCGGCTCGCGGCGCTGGCCGCGGCGGGGCGGATCGAGCTCCTGCGCTGCGCCGACGCGGCCGAGCGGGTGCGGGCCGAGGCGGAGCGCTTCGCGGGCGGCACCGTGCTCGATCCGACCAGCTGGGCCTGAGCGGGCCTAGAATCCCCCGCCATGTCCGCGCTGGGAGACGTGGCGGCGGCGCTGCTGCCACCCGAGGCGGGGGGCCCCGAGCCCGAGCGCGTCGCCAGCCTCGCGCGGCGCATGGTCGACCGCATGCCGGCCGCCTCGCGCGCCGGCCTCGGCGCGGCGCTGGTCGGCATCGAGGCCTTCGCCCTGGCGCGCACCGGCCGCACCCTGGGCCGCGCCCCGGCGGCGCAGCGCGAACGGCTGATCGAGCGCATCGCGGCGCTCGGCGGCGCCGCCGCCATCGACGCGCTCAAGTCGGTCGTCCTGCTCGCCCACGGCACCGACTCCTTCGCCGCCGAGATCGCCGCGGTCGGCTCGCGGCAGCCCCCCTCCCGCCCCGACCCCGAGCTGCGCCTCACCGCCGCCGCCGAGTGGCCGGCGAGCGCCCGCTGCGACGCGGTCGTGATCGGCTCCGGCGCCGGCGGCGCCTTCGCCGCCCGCGGCCTGGCCCGGGCCGGGCTCGAGGTCGTGATCGTCGAGGAGGGCGAGCGCTGGACGGCGGAGCGGATCCGCGCCAGCCACCCGCTCGACCGCTTCGCCGGCATCTACCGCGAGGCGGGGACGACGATGGCGCTCGGCAACCCGCCGATCGCCCTGCCGCTGGGGCGCGCCGTCGGCGGCACGACGGTGATCAACTCGGGCACCTGCTACCAGCCGCCGCCCGGCGTCGTCGCCGCCTGGCACCGCGAGCACGGGATGGCGCTCGCCGACCCGGAGCTGCTCGGCGCCCGCCTCGCCGAGGCCGAAGCGACGATCGGCGTCGCGCCGGCGCCGCTGGAGGTGCTCGGCCGCAACGGCGAGCTGGCCCTGGCCGGAGCCGCGGCGCTGGGCTGGCAGGGCGCGCCCCTGCGCCGCAACGCGCCCGGCTGCCGCGGCGCCTGCCAGTGCGCGATCGGCTGCCCCAACAACGCCAAGTCCGGCGTCCACCTCAACGCCCTCCCCCAGGCCTGCGAGGCCGGCGCCCGGATCGTCGCCGGGCTGCGCGCCGAGCGGGTGCTGAGCGACGGCGGGCGGGCGACCGGCGTCCTCGCCCACGACCGCGGCGGCCGACGGGTGCGGATCGAGGCGCCGCTGGTCCTCGTCGCCTGCGGCGCGGTGCCGACCCCGCCGCTGCTGCGCCGCAGCGGCCTCGGCCGCCACCCGGCGCTGGGGCGCAACCTCTCGATCCACCCGGCGACCGGGATCACCGCCGCCTTCGAGGAGGAGGTCGTGCCCTGGAGCGGGGTGATGCAGAGCGTCGGCATCGAGCAGCTGCACGGCGAGGGGGTGCTGATCGAGGCGACCTCGACCCCGCCGGGGATGGGCGCCGTCTCGGCGCCCGGCTACGGCGCCCACCTGATGCGCCGCATCGACGGCGCCGCCAACACGGCGACGCTGGGGGCGATGATCGCCGACGAGCCCTCGGGCCGGGTCTTCGGCTCCCGCGCGCCCTTCGTCGCCTACCGCCTGGCGGGCGCCGACGAACGGCGGCTGGCGCGGGCGAGCGAGGCGATGGCCCGGGTGATGCTCGCCGCCGGCGCCGCCGAGGTGGTGCTCGGCGGCGGCGCGCCGGCGGTGCGCTCCGAGGGCGAGCTGGCGGCGGCGCTCGAGCGCCTCGACGTGCGCCGCCTGCGGCTGGCCGGCTTCCACCCGACCGGGACCGCCGCCGCCGGCGCCGACCCGTCGCGCCACCCGGTCGGCCCCGACGGCCGCCTGCGCGGCGTCGAGGGCGTCTGGGTCGCCGACGGCTCGATCCTGCCCAGCTGCCCCGGCGTCAACCCCCAGCTCTCGATCATGGCCACCGCGATCGGCGTCGCCGAGGCGGCGGCGGCCGGTTAGCGGGCGGGTGTCTCAAGATCGGTAGGGCAGGCCCGGGCCGCTGCGCTGCCACTCGACCTGGGACTCGCCCTCGGCCGAGGAGCGGCCCTCGACGTCGTCCCACTCGTGCAGCATCCGCTTCAGGCGGGCGACGGCCTCGGGCGGGTGGGCGGCGACCTCGGCGGCGAGGGCCAGGGCAGCCTCCTCGGTCGCCGAGCCGGGCGCGACGCGGTTGACCAGCCCGAGGCGCAGCGCCTCGTCGGCGCCGACCGTGCGCGAGGAGAACAGCAGGTACTTGGCGGCGGCCAGCCCGCAGAGGGTGACCAGGCGCGCCGGGCCGACCGGGACGCCGAGCGCCGCGCCGGGGAAGCGCATGCGCAGGTTCGAGCCGCCGACCCGCATGTCGCAGGCGATCGCGACCTCGGCGCCGCCGCCGACGACGTCGCCGTGGCAGGCGGCGACGGTCGGCTTGGGGAAGCCGACGACGGCGTCGTAGAGGTCGGCGAAGAGCTGCATGCGGCGCACCCTGCCCTGCTCGTCGAGCTCCTCCTTGACGTCGGCGCCGGCGGAGAGGCCCATGTGGTCGGGTGAGCTGAAGACGAGCACCCGCACGGCCTCGTCGGCGCGGGCGACGGCCAGGTGCTCGAGCAGCTCGGCCAGCATCTGGGTGTTCATCGCGTTGCGCGCCTCGGGGCGGCAGAGGCGCAGGATCGCGACGCCCCCCTCGCCGACTTCGTAGCTGGTCACCTCGGTGGCGGCGCTCATCCGGGGGCGGAATCTATTCGTCCAGGCTCTCGACCAGCCGCTCGGCCTCGCCGGCGGCGCGCTCGATCAGCTCCCGCACCTGCTCGCGCGGCTCGCGGAAGCGGCCGAGGACGTAGGCGGCGACGATCTCCGGGTCGGTCGAGTCGGGCCGGCCGACGCCGATCCGCACCCGCCAGAAGCCGGCGTCGCCGAAGCCGCGCTTGAGGCTCTTGAGGCCGTTGTGGCCGGCCAGGCCGCCGCCCTCGCGCACCCGCACCTCGCCGAACGGCAGGTCGATCTCGTCGTGGAGGACGACGACCCGCTCCAGCGGCGCCTTCAGCGCCCCGCGCGCCGGGCCGGCCGAGTCCCCCGAGGCGTTCATCAGCGTCTGCGGCAGCAGGACCGCGACCCGCGGCCCGCCCGGGCCGGCGCGACCTTCGGCGATCAGGCCGCCGTAGCGCTTGCGCGCCCGCGGCAGGTCCCAGCGGCGGGCGAGCTCGGCGCCCACCTCGAAGCCGATGTTGTGCCGGGTGGCGGCGTAGCGCTCGCCCGGGTTGCCGAGGCCGACGACCAAGACCCGGTCGCCATGCTGCTCGCCCTCGCCTTCCTCGCGGCGGCGGCGGAAGAGGGACAGCGGCTACTCCCCGCCGGAGTCGCCCGCGTCGCCCTCGCCCTCGCCGCCCTCGGCGGCCGGGGCCTCGCCCTCCTCGCCGACCAGCTCGGCCTCCTCCTCGACCTCGGGCTCGGGCTCTTCCTCGACCCGCGGCGGCGAGAGGGTGGCGATCGTCACCTCGTCGGGCTCGTCGGCCATCAGGGTGACGCCCTCGGGCACGCTCAGCGCCGAGAGCTGCAGGGTGTCGTTGATCTCCATCGCCGAGACGTCGGCGACGATCCGCTCGGGGATCTCGGCGGGCAGCGCTTCGACCGTGACCTCGCGGGTGACGTGCTCGAGCACGCCGCCGCCCTTGACGCCGGGGGCCGACTCGGTGCCCTCGAGCTCGATCGCGACCTCGGCCTGGATCGCCTCGTCGAGGCGCACCTCCTGCAGGTCGATGTGCTGCAGGCTGCCGCGCACCGGGTGCTCCTGGCGCTCCTTGACCACGACCGGGACGGCCTTGGCGCCCTCGATCTCGAGGTCGAAGAGGGCGGCGCCTTCGCCGAGCACGTTGCGCACGTCGCGTTCGGCGACCTGGAAGGGACGCGCCTCGGAGCCGCCGCTGTAGACGACCCCGGGGACGAGGCCGTCGCGGCGCAGGCGCCGCGAGGTGCGGCTGCCGAACTCGGTGCGGGGCGCGGCCGTGAGCTTTTCGCGTGTCTGTGCCATTCGCGACGGAAGAGCATAGAGAACCGCACGAAACAACCACGCGCTCGCGGCGCGATTCGGGAGGTGTGACACCCTTCGCCCATGGCCGACGAGAAGATCCCCAAGGGCCGGCTGCGGCGCTCGGCGAAGCTCGGCTCGATCGTCGGCACCCAGAGCGCCCGCTACGCCGGGACCAAGGCCGCCAACATCGGCCGCTCCGAGGAGGACAGCCGGGAGAAGCTCGAGCAGCGCCACCTGGAGACGGCGATCAAGATGGTCGGCGCGCTCGGCCAGATGAAGGGCGCGGCGATGAAGCTGGGCCAGTTCGCCTCCTTCATCGACACCGAGTTCATCCCCGACGAGTACCGCGAGATCTACCAGGAGCAGCTCGCCAAGCTGCGCACCGACGCGCCGGCGATGCCCTGGGCGAAGGTCGAGAAGGTGCTCGAGGAGGAGTACGAGGGCGAGCGGCTCGCCGAGCACTTCGCCGAGTTCGAGCACGAGGCCTTCGCCGCCGCCTCGATCGGCCAGGTGCACCGCGCCGAGCTGCTCGACGGCCGCGCCGTCGCGGTCAAGATCCAGTACCCGGGGATCGCCGAGGCGCTCGACGCCGACCTGCGCAACGCCGGCACGATCGTCCGCCTCGCCCGCGCCCTCGCCCCCGGCCTCGACGCCAAGGCGATCGCCGCCGAGCTGCGCGAGCGGGTGATGGAGGAGCTCGACTACGAGTACGAGGCGCAGAACCAGCGCAGCTTCGCCCGCGCCTACCGCGACCACCCGTTCATCTACGTGCCCGACGTGATCACCCGGCTCTCGCGCCGCCGGGTGCTGGTCACCGAGCTGGTCGAGGGGCTCGGCTTCGAGGCGGTCAAGGAGCTGCCCGACGAGGAGCGCAGCCGCTTCGGCGAGATCGTCTTCCGCGGCAGCTTCGGCTCGATCTATCACCTGCGCCACTTCAACGCCGACCCCCACCCCGGCAACTACATCCTGATGGCCGACGGCCGCGTCGCCTTCCTCGACTTCGGCATGACCAAGAAGCTCAGCCACGAGCAGATCGTGCTCGAGCAGCGGACGATCGACGCCGCCTTCCACAACGACCCCGAGGCCTTCCGCGACGCCCTGCACGAGATCGGCTTCGTCAAGAACCCCTCCAAGCTCGACGCCGAACGGCTGATCGAGCACATGCTCGCGGTCAGCGGCTGGTACGTCGAAGACCGCGAGATCGAGATCAGCGCCCGGCGGGTGATGAAGATCATCGAGTCGACCAACGACCCGCGCTCGGAGTACTACGACCTGATGCGGCGCGAGTCGATGCCGGCCGACGAGCTGATGGGGCGGCGGATGGAAATCGGCGTCGTCGCCGTGCTCGGCCAGCTGCGGGCGAAGCGCAACTGGCACCGGATCATGCGCGAGTGGATCTACGCCGACCCGCCCTCGACCGAGCTCGGCGAGCAGGAGTGGGAGTACTTCGAGGGAAGAGGCATGACGCAGACCCCGATCGTCGAGAAGTCGCTGGAAGGAGAGCAGCTATGAGCAGGATCAAACGCGGTTGGCAGTGCTGACCAAGAAGAGCTGGCGGCTGCTGCGCGAGAACCCGGCGCTGCTGCGCTTCCCGCTCTACGGCGGGGCGGCGACGATCGTCTGCGCGATCCTCGTCGTCGGCCCCGGCGTCTACCTGTTCGACGACGGCCAGGAAGTCTTCGGCGGCGCCGTCGCGGTGATCGGCTTCTACCTGCTGGCGGTGATCGGCACCTTCTTCAGCGTCGGCCTCGCGGCGACCGCCGACATGATCTTCCACGGCCGCGATGCCGGCGTCGGCGACGGGCTCGCCGTCGCCCGCAGCCGCTTCTCGCAGGTCTGCGGCTGGGCCGCGGTCTCGACCGTCGTCGGCCTGCTGCTCAGCGCCCTGGAGAACCAGGGCTTCGTCGGCGAGATCGTCAGCCGCCTGCTCGCCGTCGGCTGGTCGCTGATCACCTTCCTCGCCGTGCCGGTGATCGCGATCGAGGGCGCCGGGCCGTTCACCACCCTGAAGCGCTCCGCCGGCCTGTTCAAATCGCGCTGGGGCCAGCAGGTGACCGGCAACATCGCGATCGGCGGCGCCGTCTTCCTCCTCGGCGTCCTGCCCTCGGCGCTGCTGATCGCCGCCGGCGTCCTGATCTGGGCCTCGGCCAGCTTCGCCGGCGCCCTGCTGCTGGTGCTCGGCGTGATCGGCCTGGCGATCTCGCTGCTCGTCTCCAGCGCCCTGAGCAACATCTTCGGCGTCGCCCTCTACCGCTACGCCCTCGACGGCGAGGCCGTCGCCGGCTTCACCCCCGAGGAGCTCGAGTCGGCGGTGAAAACCAAAGGCGGCCGCAACGCCCCGCCAACCGCCACCCCCGGCACGATCTAACCGAACACCCGGCCAACCCCACCCCCCGAGGGGGAGAGATTTGCTCCGGTGCGCCTTATGTACCTATGGGGAGCAAAAAGCGCACCGGAAGCATCGACCAGGGGATTGCGACGCTGGCGGCTCGACAACATGGCGTCGTCTCACGGGCCCAGCTTCTTCAACTCGGCCTGAGCGACCGCGAGATCACGCTTCGGGCTCAGCGCGGTTCGCTGCAGCCGCTGTTCCATGCGACGTTTGCGGTGGGCCACCGGGCGATCACCCGGCAGGGACGGATGCTTGCGGCGGTTCTCGCCTGCAGCAAGGGCACCGTCCTATCGCACGGGAGCGCGGCGGAGCTGCTCGGCCTGTGGGACAAGCGCCCCTGGGCCTTCGACGTCATCCCGGGCGACTGGTCGGGACGCAAGATCCCGGACATCCGCTGGCACCGCGTCCGCATGCCAACTCCCGATGAGATTGCGATCCGCGACGGAATCCCCTGCACGACGGTGTCGCGCACGATCGTCGACATGGCCGGCCGTTCCGGCTGGTCTCAGCTGCGGCGCCTGGTCGAGCAGGCGGCCGTGATGCGGGAACTCGATGTCGACGAGATCGATCTCGTTCTCTCGCGCGGGCGCAGACGAGGGGCACCGCGCCTGCGAACGATCCTCGCCAGCTGGCGAGGCGCGAAAACGCCGAGGCCTCGTCTTCGCAGCCCTCTGGAGGCCGGTCTTTTGCCGCTGCTGGTGGATGCCGGCCTGCCACGTCCTCGGACCAATGTGAGGCTCGAGGTGGAAGACGGCTGGCTGGAGGTCGACCTCCTCTGGGAGGAGAAGCGACTCGTAATCGAAACGGACGGCGAGGAGACCCACGACACATCAGTCGCCTTTCAGCGCGATCGCAACCGGGATCAACGCTTGATCGCCGCCGGGTACCGCGTCGCTCGGGTCACCTGGCGCCAGGTCGAGGACGAACCCGCCGCCGTCGTCAATCGCATCGCCCAAGCGCTGAAATCCAGCTGAATCGGTGTTCCGGTGCGCCTTTTGAACCCAGTCGGTTCATAAAGCGCACCGGAACGGGGGTGGTGGGTCAGAGGTCGGCGAAGAGGCGGGGGTCGTTGGAGACCAGGCCGTGGACGCCGGCCTCGACCAGGCGGCGCATGCGGGGGAGGTCGTCGACGGTCCAGGCGATCAGCTCGACCCCGGCGAGCTCGGCGATGCGGGCGAGGCGGCGGCTGACCAGCGGGTGGTAGACCCACATCGACTCGACCCCGAGCTTGGGCAGCTTCTCGGCGGCGAGGCCGGGGAGACGCTGGCGCATCGCGATCAGCGCCACCATCATCGGCGGCTTGGCCCAGCGCTTGGAGGCCCAGTCGCGGGTGACCTTGGGGTAGGTCCAGCCGCGGCGCAGCTCGGGCGCAAGCTGGAGCACGCGGCCCAGCGAGTACAGCTCCATGGTCGAGACCATCGCCCGGCCGAGCAGGTCGCGCTCGCGCAGGGCGGCGACGATCTCCTCCTCGCGGCCGGGCAGCTTGATGTCGACGTCGATCTCGACCCGGTCCAGCGGCGGGGCGAGGAAGGCGTCGAGCGCCTCGGTCAGGGTCAGCGGCGTGCGGCGCTCGGCGTCGGCCCAGTCGTGGGCGACGACCAGCGGCGCCCGCTGCTCGAGCGGCAGGTGGGCGTCGCGCAGCCAGAGCACGTCGAGCTCGATCGTGTCGACGCCGTGCTCGACGGCGGCTTCGAAGCTCTCGATCGTGTTGCCGGGGGCGATCAGGTCGGCGCCCTTGTGGCCGACCAGGCGCAGGCCGTCGGGCATCTAGAAGAGCTGGTTCTCGCCGGCGAAGATCTCGGAGACCGAGTCGTCGGTGAAGATGCGGCGGATCGAGTCGGCGAAGGTGCCGGCGGTGGAGAGCGCTTTGATGTTCTCCGGAGCGCCGGGGCGCAGCGGGATCGTGTCGGAGACGACGATCTGCTCGATGCCCGAGTTCTCGTAGGCGAGCCGCTCGTAGGCGGGGCCGGAGAAGACGCCGTGCGTGGCGCAGGAGATAACCCGGGCGGCGCCCTCGTCGAGCACGGTCTGGGCGGCGGCGCAGAGGGTGCCGGCGGTGTCGATCATGTCGTCGACGAGGACCGCGGTCTTGCCCTTGACGTCGCCGACCACGTAGCCGATCTCGGCCACCTGCTGGGCCGGGCGCTCCTTCTCCATCACCGCCCAGTGGGTGCCGATGCGGCGGGCGAAGTTGCGCGCCGTCTTCACCCGGCCGGCGTCGGGGGAGACGATCACCAGGTCCTCGGCCGGGTACTGGTCGGCGAACCACTGGGTCAGCATCGGCATCGCGGTCATGTGGTCGACCGGGACGTGGAAGAAGCCCTGCACCTGGCCGGCGTGCAGGTCCATGGTGAGGACGCGGTCGACGCCGACGCCCTCGAGGCACTTGGCGACGATGCGGGCCGAGATCGGCTCGCGCGGGGCCGACTTCTTGTCCTGGCGGGCGTAGCCGTACCAGGGCATGACGGCGATGATCCGGTGGGCCGAGGCGCCCTGGGCGGCGTCGATCATCGTCAGCAGCTCGATCAGCGCGTCGTTGGGCGTCATCTCGGTCTGCTCGTTGGCGCAGGTCGACTGGACGATGAAGACGTCGGCGCCGCGGATCGACTCCTCGTAGCGGCAGTAGACCTCGCCGTTGGCGAAGGTCTTCAGCGTCACCTGGCCGAGGTCGAGGTCGAGCTTGCCGGCGACCTTGGCGGCCAGCTCGCCCGAGCTGCGGCCGCCGAAGACCATCATCCGCTTCGAGTAGTCGTGGGGGATGTGGGTCGCCGCCACGGGCTGGGGCTGCTGCTCGATCGTGCTCACGAGTTCTCCTCTTGCTCCGCCGCCTTGCGCTCGGCGTAGCCCTCGATGTTCCTCTGGTCGTTCTCGCTGACGGCGAGCGCGCCCGGCGGCACGTCGCCCTTGATCACCGCTCCGGCGCCAGTGTAGGCGTCATCGCCGACTTGTACCGGCGCGATCAGCATCGTGTCAACGCCGATCCGCACCCGCTGGCCGATCGCAGTCCGGTGCTTGCGGAAACCGTCGTAGTTGGCGGTGATCGTGCCGGCGCCGAGGTTGCTGCCGGCGCCGACGTCCGCGTCGCCGACGTAGGCCAGGTGCGGCAGCTTGGCGCCGGCGCCGATGCGCGAGTTCTTGACCTCGACGAAGGTGCCGGCCTTGGCGCCCTCGCCGAGCTCGGCGCCGGGGCGCAGGTAGGCGAAGGGCCCGACCACGGCGCGGTCGCCGACCTCGCACTCGACCAGGTAGGAGTGCGGCACGGCGACGCCCTCGCCGAGCGTGGTGTCGATCAGGGTGCTGAGCGGGCCGACGGTCGAGCCGGCGCCGACCGCGGTCTCGCCGCGCAGGCTGGTGCCGGGCTCGATCCGGGCGTCGGCGGCGATCTCGACCGCGGCGTCGACCCAGGTCGAGGCCGGGTCGACGACGGTGACCCCGGCGAGCATGTGGCGCTCGAGGATGCGGCGCCGCGCCTCGGCCTCGACCGCAGCGAGGTCGGCGCGGTTGTTGATCCCCATCGTCACCGCCAGGTCGGCGGTGAGGTGGGCGGCGACCGTGTGGCCGGCGGCGCGCAGGGCGGGCAGCACGTCGGGCAGGTAGTACTCGCCCTGGGCGTTGTCGTTGGCCAGCCCGGCGAGGGCGGCGGCGAGCGGGGCGGCCTCGAAGACGTAGGTGCCGGCGTTGATCTCGCGGATCGCCAGCTGCTCGGGCGTCGCGTCGCCGGCCGCCTTGGCCTCGACCACGCGCTCGACGCCGCCGTCGGCGGCGCGGACGACGCGGCCGTAGGAGCCGGGGTCGTCGAGCTCGATCGTCAGCATCGTCGCCGCCGCGCCGGCCGACTCGTGGGCGGCGAGCAGGTCGGCGATCGTCGCGGCCGAGATCAGCGGCACGTCGCCGGAGAGCACCAGCACCGTCTCGGCCTGCTCGACCAGCGCCAGCGCCGCCCGCACCGCCCCCCCGGTCCCGTCGGCCTCGGGCTGGACCACGGTCTCGACCCCCTCGGGCAGCCCGGCCGAGACGTCGCGATTGGGCGAGACGACCACGGCGACCCGTCCCGCCCCGGCCTCGCGGGCGGCAGCAACCGGCCACGCAACCATCTCCCGACCACAGATCGGGTGCAGAACCTTCGGCAAGCTGGAGCGCATCCGGGTGCCCTCACCAGCCGCCATGACCAGGACCAGGGGCGAACTCACCGCTAGATCGTAGTCGCGGAAGGGCGGTGTGCGCCCCTCCCGCAGAGGCTTGGTGACCACCTGCCAAATCTCGTTCTACGACTCAGCTGCGCGACGGCCTCTGAGGGAGGGGCGCACACCGCCCCACCACGCCTCAGGCTTTGCGTACGAGGTCGCGGCCGACCATGGCCACGGAGACGAGGGTCCAGCCCGCGAAGATCAGGTCGATCCCAACCAGCAACCCGATCGCCCAGTCGGCGCTGCTGGGGAACTTGGCGAGCACCAGGATCCCGATCAGCAGACCGGCGACGCCGCTGAGGCCGACCAGGCCGGCGCCCTCGCGGCCGCGGCCGGCGAAGGCGACGGCGATCCGGGTCAGGCCCATGAAGAGGAAGTAGATGCCGAGCACCAGGGTCAGGGTGAGAGTGCCGTTGTGCGGTTCGACCACCAGCCAGAGGCCGACGACGACGGTCAGCAGCGCCCAGAGCAGGCGCAGGACGACGGTGCCGATCGAGTGCGCCGTAAACGCCCCGGCGATCAGGAAGGCGCCGGCGACGACGAGGATCCAGCCGATGAAGATCGCGGTGCCGACCGCGGCCACCGCGGGCACCAGGATCGCCACGCAGCCGAGCAGGATCGCCAGCACCCCAACCGTCATCAGCGCCTTCCAGCTGCGCCGCAGCCCCTCGCGCACCTCCGGGTCCATCGAAACGCTCCCCATCTCCATGCCGCCGACCCTAAGCCCCCAGGCGGACGCGATCAGGCCGCGCCGGCCGCACCCTGCCGTTCGGCCTCATCGCGCTCCCGCTGCCGCTCGTACCAGCGCACCCACTTGCGCACCGCGTTGTCGGAGACGCCGTACTTGCGTCCCACCGCCAGATAGCTCGTCGCCCCGATCTCCTCGAGCAGCTGCTCGTAGGGCGGGCGGTCGACTTTGCGCGACTGCGGACAGGGCACACCCTGACGACCGCGACGCCGGCGGTCGACCGCAGATCGGTCCCAGCGCACACCACAGGCTCGCGAGCAGTAGCGCTGCGGTCCATTGCTCGGGAAGAAGTTCTTGCCACACCGCAGGCACGCGCGCTTGGCCCGCTGGATGCGATTCCTCCGGCCGCAATGCGTGTCGAGCGTCGCAGCGCAGTTCGGGCACACCATGCGCAAGTTCTCCAGCCTGTGGTCGTCTCTGATCCCGTTGATGTGATCCAGGATCATCGACATCGGCTTGCCGCGCCAGATCTCGTCTTGGCCACAGATCTCGCACACAGGTTCCTTCAGGCCCTCGGCGAGAAGGCGGCGCTTGACGTCCTTCCTGGCGCTCGGCGATCGCTCCACGAGCATCTCGGCAAGGGGCTTCGGCGTTCGCCGCAGATTTCCGACCCTGGCGGCCTTGGGATCGAAGTGAGCAGTCGATATGCCCCAAATCAGCGCATATTTCTCAAGCACGCGCGAGGCTCCCCCCGTAGAACAGAGGCCGAGATAGCGCAGACTCTCAGCCCACGACCTCGAAGCAGCTATCGCCTCTCGCGCTTCTTCCTCGGTATAGCTGAGGCGACTGCCGATCATTGGCACATGGTCGCATCTGCCTCAGACAGAAAGTCTCTCGAACCGTCAGTACGTGGCCAGCGAAGCTGGGGAGCCCGGGTTCGAACCGGGGATGCGGCATTCAAAGTGCCGAGTGTTACCCACTACACCACTCCCCAGTGCCACCCAAAGCTTAGCCCGCACCTACTCCTCCGACGACCTCGGCACCTTGCCGGCTTCGGCGCCGGGCTCCAGCGCCGGGCCGCTGGGCGAGGCGATGCCGAGCACGCGCATCGTTTTCAGGCCGAGGCCGAGCTTCTCGCGGCCCTCGGTGGCGGAGACGTCGTGGCCGCAGAGCTCCTTTACCCGCTCCAGCCGGTAGCGGATCGTGTGGCGGTGGGTGAAGAGCTGTTTGGCGGTGGCGGCGACGTTGCCGTCGTTGCCGAGGTAGGCCTCGACCGTCGCCACCAGCTCGGTCTCGTACTGCTCGTCGTAGCCGACCAGCGGCGCCACGGTCTCGGCGTAGAAGCGCTCCAGCTCACGCGGGTCCTCGCTCATCGCCGGCAGCAGCAGGCGGTAGGAGCCGGTGTCCTCGAAGGCGAGCAGCGGGCGGCCCTCGGCCTCGCCGACGTTGACCGCCAGCCGCGCCTCGCTGCCGGCGCGGTAGAGGTCGACCGGGTCGGCGGCGCGGCGGCTGCGGCCGATCGTCAGGTGGAAGCCGGAGAGGCTGTCCTCGAGCTCGCGCGCCAGCCCGGCGGCGGCGCGCTCGAGCCGGACGTCGTCCTCGGCCGGGACGATGACCGCGATCTCGGCCGTCTCCTCGCCGCCGGGGCTGGCCAGCGAGCCCGGCGCCAGCGAGCGCAGCGCCCGCTGCGCAAGGGTCAGCACCCGCGCCCGCCACTCCCCCGTCTGCGCCGCCCGCGGCGCCGCGTGCAGGATCAGCACGCCCGCCCCCTCGCCCAGCTCGGCGCCGAGGTCGGCGGCGCGGGCGAGGATGTCGCGGCGGTCGGTGACCTCGCGGGCGAGGACGGCGGCGACGAAGGCACCGGCCACCTCCTCGCTCTCCCACTCCGGCGAGCGCGAGCGCTCCAGCTCCAGGGCGAGCAGCGTCGTCACCATGCGGGCGATCGCCGGCTCGGGCGGCTCGCTGCTGCGGTAGCGCAGCTCGCCGACCGCGGCGTCGGCGACGCGCAGCTCGACCTTGGTCACCGCCTCGCCCCCGGCGAGCAGCTTCTGCTCCTGGTCGGGGGAGGCACCGGCGACGGCGAGCACGGCGCTGGAGCGGTCGATCAGGGCGACGCTGGCGTCGAGCACCTTGGCCGCGGCGCGCGCCACCGCGGGCAGGCCGGCGCCCGACTCGACCGCGTCGGAGAGCGCGTCGAGGAGCTCCATCTTGTCCGCTTTCGCAGGCGTCTTCTTCCCTTTGGAGGCCGCTGCCACCGGCCCATTATCCCCGGACCCGCCGGGAATCAGCCGTGCAGCAGGTCGACGATGTCGTTGTAGTAGTAGACGACCGCGAGCCCGGCGACGACGCCGACCATGACCAGGGCGGCGAGGACGAAGAGCGAGAGGACGCCGGCCGCGGCCTTCTCCCAGAAGCGCCCGTAGGAGCTGACCGCCGGGAGGAAGATCAGGCCGAAGAAGGCGGCGAGGCTGACCAGCCCGGCGGCGCCGAACAGGATGTACTCATTTTCGATCTTCTGCAGCGCCAGGGGCAGCAGGCTCATCGGCCCCATTCTGCCGCACCGTGGCGATGATCAGCGCCACGGCGGCGCAGAGCGAGAAGGCGGCGGCGCCCAGCGCCCAGCCGGCGTTGACGTCGCTCATGTAGTGGACGCCGAGGTAGACGCGCGAGAGGCCGACCAGGGCGGCGAGCCCGATCCCGGCGGCGACGACCGCGGCGCCGCGCGAGATCCCGGGCCGCAGCCGCATCACGATCGTCACCGCCAGCCAGACGTAGAAGGTCGAGTAGGCGGCGTGGGCGCTGGGGAAGGAGGAGCCGCTGACGGCGACCAGGCCGCCGGCGGGCCGCGGCCGGTCGACCGCAGCCTTCAGCTCGTGCACGCCGAGGTAGATCAGCCCGATGCCGGCGACCAGCACCCCGAACTCGGCCCAGCGCCGGCGCCAGGCGAGCAGCAGCGCCGCGATCAGCGCCAGCGACCCGACCAGCGCCGGGCTGCCGAGCGCGGTCACCGCCTTGGCCAGGTCGACGAGCCAGCCGGCCTGCAGCCGTTCGACGATCTCGACCGCGGTCGTGTCGCCGGGCGTCGGCCCGGCGTCGCCGCTGACGATCACCGTGTAGGCGACGAGGACGAAGCCGGCGACGGAGAGCACCGCCATCAGCGAGGTGAACTCGAGGCCGAAGGTGCCGCCGGGGGTCACCCGCTGCCAGAGGAAGCCGAGCTGCGGCTGGAAGCGGCGCGCGAGGACGACCAGCCAGCGGGTCGCGGCGTGGCCCTCCATCGAGGCGACCGCAGCCGCCCGGTTCTCCGCCTCGCGGAAGTGGCGGTAGAGGGCGACGGCGCCGACGACGACGACGATCGTCGTCGCCAGCACGAAGAAGCCGCGGCCGGCGTAGGAGGCGGCGCTCTCGATGCTGCGCGAGAAGAAGTAGCCGATCAGGATGTGGGCGCTGGCCCAGAGCCCGGTGCCGAGCACGCTGTAGGGGAGGAAGCCGCGGTAGCGCATCCCCGAGCTGCCGGCGATGAACGGCGCCAGCGCCCGCACCAGGCTGATCCAGCGGCCGATGAAGATCGTCTTGCCGCCGTGGCGGCCGAAGTACTCCTCGACCCGTTCGAAGCGCTCGTGCGTGATCCCCACCCGCGGGCCGTGGCGAAGGACGAAGCCGCGGCCGAGGCGGCGGCCGAGGAAGAAGCTCGTGGTGTCGCCGAGCCAGGCCGAGAACCAGGCGATCGCGATCAGCAGGTAGACGTCGATCGCGCCCTGGCCGGCGACCGCGCCGCCGATCAGCATCACCGTCTCGCCGGGGACGACGAGGCCGACGAAGGCGCCGGTCTCGGCGAAGGCGAAGATGCCGACCAGGAGGTAGGTCCAGGCGCCGAGCGTTTCCGAGACGTCTTCGAGCAGGCCCTGCAGGTCGAGGCTGCCCAGCTCGCGGGTGATGAAGTAGTAGCCGGTGGCGACCGCGAGCGCCGCGAGCGCGATCAGCACCCGTTTGCGGTTGCTCGACCCCTCCCCCGGCAGCTTCACGCCACGCTCCCCGCCGCGCAGACGATCGCGTCGTCGCGGCCGAGCGCCGCGGCGGCGGCCCGGGCGGCGCCGAGATCGGCGAAGAGGCCGAAGGCGGTCGGGCCCGAGCCGGTGAGCAGCGCGTGGGCGGCGCCGGCCTCGCGCAGGGCGTCGAGCGCGGCGCCGATCTCCGGCCGCAGGCTGCGCGCCGCCGGCTCCAGGTCGTTGACCAGCAGCTCGGGGTGGGCGAGCGGCGAGGCGCCGGCGCCGGCCGCGGCGCGCAGGCGCCCGGCCAGCTGCTCGAGCTCGGCGGCGGGGCGGCCGAGCCCGAGCCGGTCGGCGGCGGCGAAGACCTCGGCGGTGCTCAGCCCGCCGCCGCCGGGCAGCAGGACGACGGCGTGCGGCGCGGGATCGGGCAGGCGCTCGACCCGCTCGCCCGCGCCCTCGACGAGGGCCAGCGCCGGAGTCAGCTGCGAGGGCACGTCGGCGCCGAGGCGGGCGGCGATCCGCTCCAACTCGGCGACCTCGCCGGCGGCGAGGCGCAGGACCGCGGCGGCGTCGGCGCTGCCGCCGCCGAGGCCGGCGGCGACCGGCGTGCGCTTCTCGATCTCGATCCGCAGCGGCGGGCGCGCCCAGCCGGCATCGCGCAGCGCCGCCAGCGCCCGCGCCGCCAGGTTCTCGCCCTCGACCCCGGGGCAGACGACCGCGTCGCGCTCGGCCTCCTCGACCGTGATCAGGTCGGCGAGCGCCAGCGGCTCGAACAGCGAGCAGAGCTCGTGCAGGCCGTCGGCGCGGCGCGGGCCGAGGTAGAGGCAGAGGTTCAGCTTCGCTGGGGCTTGGATGCGCATCGGTAGGGGCCTGTCCGGGTAGGGGTCTCGCTCAACTTTTTCTGAAGACAGGTGGCGGTTGTCCGTGGGCCGGGGCGCAGAAAAAGTACAAGCCGCTCGACCCCTACCCGGACAGGCCCCTCGCGAGGGCCTCGAGCTGGCCCGGCGAGAGCTGCTCGGCGCGGGCGTTCTCTGGCAGGTTCAGCTCGTGCAGCGCCGCCCGGGCCGGGGCTAGGGAGCCGGGGCGGGTGTGCTCCAGGGAGCGGGCCAGGGACTTGCGGCGGTGGGAGAAGGCGGCTCGGATCAACTTACGGGTCTCCTCATCGGCACCCGGCCCGGTGCGGCGCAGGGCCAGGATCGCCGACTCGACCCGCGGCCGCGGCCGGAAGACGGCCGGGTCGACCGTGCGCAGCAGCCGCACCTCGCAGGCGAGCTGGATCACGGCGCTGGGCGCGCCGTAGGTGCGGCTGCCGGGCGCGGCGCGCAGGCGATCGGCGATCTCGCGCTGCACCATCACGGTCCAGCGCCGCAGCGAGGGCAGCTCGGCGACCGTGCGCAGCAGCAGCGGCGTCGCCACCGCGTAGGGCAGGTTGGCGACCATCGCCGTCGGCGCCGGGTCGAGCCCGGCGAGGTCGAGCCGCATCGCGTCGCCCCAGTGCAGGCTGAGCTCGGGCCGGGCGGCGAGCGGCGCCAGGGCCGGCTCCAGCCCGCGGTCGATCTCGACGCTGTGGACGTGGCGGGCGGCGCCGAGCAGCCGCTCGGTCAGCACCCCCTCGCCGGCGCCGACCTCGAGCACGACGTCCTCCGGGGCCAGCTCCGCGTCGCGGACGATGGCGTCGAGCAGGTTGGGGTCGGCGAGGAAGTTCTGGCCGAGCCGGACCACCGCTACCAGCCGAACAGCGCCCGCGCGTTGGCCTCGACCGTGCGCTCGAGCTCCGCGTAGCTGGCGCCGCGCACCTCGGCGACGACCTCGGCGGTGGAGACGACGTGGCAGGGCTCGTTGTGCTTGCCGCGGATCGGCTGCGGCGCCAGGTAGGGCGCGTCGGTCTCGACCAGGACCAGCTCGTCGGGCAGCTTGGCGGCCGCCTCGCGCAGCTCCTCAGCGCTGGGGAAGGTGACGATCCCCGAGAAGGAGCAGTGCCAGCCGCGCTCGATCGCGTCCTCGACCCGCCAGGGGGCGAGGAAGCAGTGCAGGATCACCGGCACGCCGTCGGCGCGCGCGTCGAGGATCGAGAAGACGTCGTCGACGGCGCCGGTCTCGCCCTCGGGGTCGCGGGCGTGGATCACGATCGGCAGGCCGCGGTCGCGGGCGATCTCGACCTGGGCCTCGAGCGCCCGCCGCTGGTCGGCGCGGCTGGCGCTCTCGCGGTAGTAGTCGATCCCGGTCTCGCCGATCGCCCGCACCTTCTCGTTGCCGGCGGCGAGGGCGGCGATCGCCTCGGCCCGGGCGTCGTCGAAGCCGGCGGCCTCGGTCGGGTGGCAGCCGACGGTGGCGAAGACGCTCTCGTGGCGGCCGGCGGCGGCCAGCGCCTGCTCGTTGGAGACGGCCTCGAGGCCGACGTTGAGCATCCGCGTCACCCCCGCCGCCTCGGCCGCGGCGACGACCTCGGCCTCGGGCGGCTCGCAGAGGAAGAGATGGGTGTGGGAGTCGATCACCGGCCCTCCGCAGCCTATCCTCGTCGGGTGCGCGCTCGACCGCGACCGGCCGCTATCGCCCTCGCCCTGCTCCTCGCCACGCTGACGCCGCCGGCCGCTGCCGCGGCCGCGCCGGGCGAGGCCCCGGGCGCGCGCATCTTCCTGATCGTGCTCGAGAACCGCGAGTACGACGAGGTGGTCGACAACCCGGCGGCGCCCTTCCTCAACGCCCTGGCCCGGCGCGAGACCCTGGCCACCTACTACCACGCCGTCGCCCACCCCTCGCTGCCCAACTACCTCGCCCTGCTCGGCGGCTCGACCTTCGGCATCGACGACAACTGCACCGGGTGCCGGGCGCGCGGCGACAACCTCGCCCTGCAGCTCTCGCGCGCCGGCATCTCCTGGCGCGCCTACATGGGCGGCATGCCGCGCCCCTGCTTCCGCGGCGCCGAGTCGGGCCGCTACGTCAAGCGCCACAACCCGTTCATGTACTTCCCTTCGGTCGCCGGCTCGCGCCTCTGCCGGCAGGTGGTGCCGGCGCGCCGCCTCGACCGCGACCTGCGCCGCCGGGCGCTGCCCCGCTTCGGCTGGCTCAGCCCCGATCTCTGCGACAACGGGCACGACTGCGGCCTGGCCGCGGCCGACCGCTACCTGGCCCGCCTGGTGCCGCGCATCCGGCGCCAGCTGGGGCCACGGGGGACGCTGATCGTCACCTTCGACGAGGGGAGCAGCGACGCGGCCTGCTGCGGGCGCGCCAGCGGCGGCGGCCACGTCCTCACCGTGATCGCCGAGCCGGGCGAGCCGGCAGGTCACCGCAGCGGCTGGGGCTACAGCCACTACTCGCTGCTGGCCGGCCTCGAGCGCCGCTTCGGACTGCCGCGCCTGCGTCAGGCGCGGCAGTCCCGGGCGCTGCCGGTCTGGGTCACGAGCGGCTGAGCTCGCTCGGCGCCAGCGGCCGCCCGGCGGTTAGCCTTCCGCCGATGGCCGACTTCGCCGACCACTACCGCGAGATCTACGCCCGCGGGCTGGGCGGCGAGCAGCCGGCGATCCCGGTGGCGGTCGAGGAGCTCGAGCGGCGCGCCGAGGCGGCGATGGAGGAGCGCGCCGCCAATTACGTCTTCGCCGGTGCCGGCCGCGGCGCGACGATGGACGCCAACCGGGCCGCCTTCGAGCGGCGCCGGATCGTGCCCCGCATGCTGCGCGACGTCAGCGCCCGCGACCTCTCCACCGCCCTGCTCGGCAGCGAGCTGCCAGCGCCGCTGCTGCTGGCGCCGATCGGCGTGCAGAAGGTCGTCCACCCGGAGGGCGAGCTGGCGACGGCGCGCGCCGCGGCGAGCATCGGGGTGCCGATGATCGCCAGCACCAACTCGCACTTCACGCTCGAGGAGATCGCCGAGGCGGGCGGCGAGGCGCCGCGCTGGTTCCAGCTCTACTGGCCCAACGACCGCGAGCTCGCCGCCAGCTTCGTCGCCCGCGCCGGGGCCGCTGGCTACGGCGCGATCGTGCTCACCGTCGACACCTTCATCCCCGGCTGGAAGCCGCGCGACCTGCAGCAGGCCTGGCTGCCCTTCCTCAACGGCATGGGCGTCGCCAACTACTTCGCCGACCCGGTCTTCCGCGCCGCGCTCGAGCGGACGCCCGAGGAGGACGCCGGCGCCGCCACCGGCCACTTCCTCGCCGTGCAGGCCAACCCCTCGCTGGCCTGGGACGACCTCGCCTGGCTGCGCGAGCAGACCGAGCTGCCGCTGGTGGTCAAGGGCATCCAGCACGCCGACGACGCGCTGGAGGCGGCGCGGCGCGGGGTCGACGGCATCGTCGTCTCCAACCACGGCGGCCGCCAGGTCGAGGGCGCCGTCGGCGCCCTCGACGCCCTGCCGCCGATCGCTGAGGCGGCCAGCGATGACCTGGCGATCCTCTTCGACAGCGGCATCCGCGGCGGTGCCGACGCGATCAAGGCCCTCGCCCTCGGCGCCGACGCCGTCTGCCTCGGCCGCCCCTACATCTGGGGCCTGGCCCTCGAAGGCCAGGCCGGGGTCGAATCGGTGCTGAAGATGGTCCTCGCCGAGCTCGACTTGACGCTGGCGCTCTGCGGATATACCCGCCCCGCTCAGCTGAATCCCGCGTCGCTGACCGAGGGGCAGTCTCAGTAGGTCTGAACGGCTTGTACTTTTTCGCGGCCGCTCCCGGCGGCGTCAGCAATCAGCCGACTCTCGAAAAAGTTGAGAGAAGGCCTACTGAGACTGCCCCTCCGCCTCGATCTTGGGGAAGAGCGGCGGCACTCGCTCGACCTTCTGGCCGCCGGGGCGGGAGCCGAAGTCGGCCAGCTCGCGGCCGTCTTCGGCCAGCGCCGCGAGCAGCTTCTCGCTCGCCTGCGGCAGGTAGGGGGCGAGCAGCAGGGTGATTACGCGAAGGCCCTCGGCGAGGTTGTAGAGAACCTCGTCGAGGCGCTCGGGGTCGGCCTCGTCCTTGGCCAGCTCCCAGGGCCGGGTCTCCTCGACGTAGCGGTTGAGGCGCCGGACCAGCGTCCAGGCCTGGTCGAGCGCCTGGGTCAGCTCGGCCCGGTCGAGCAGCTCGCTGAAGCGGCCGGCGGCGCCGGCGAAGTCCTCCTCGAGCACCGCGTCGACCGCCGCCTCCGGGACGACGCCGTCGCGGTAGCGCTCGACCATCGCCAGCACGCGGCTGGCCAGGTTGCCGAAGTCGTTGGCCAGCTCGGTCTCGTAGCGGGCCTCGAAGCCGGCGGTGGAGATCGAGCCGTCCTGGCCGAAGCTGACCTCGCGGAAGCAGTAGAAGCGCAGCGCGTCGGCGCCGAAGCGCTCGATCGCCTCGAACGGGTCGAGCACGTTGCCGAGGCTCTTCGACATCTTCTTCTCGCCCATCATCAGGTAGCCGTGGATCGTCATCCGCCGCGGCGGCTCGAGGTCGGCGGCCCAGAGCAGCGCCGGCCAGATCACCGCGTGGAACTTGAGGATGTCCTTGGCCAGCACGTGCAGCGTGGCGGGCCAGTAGCGCTCGGTCAGGTCCTCCCCCTCGCGGGCGAAGCTGAGCGCGGTGACGTAGTTGAGCAGGGCGTCGAACCAGACGTACATGCGCTGGCCGGGGTCCCAGGGCAGCTCCATCCCCCATTTCAGCTTCGGCCGCGAGAGCGAGACGTCCTCCAGCCCCTGCTTGATGAACGAGACCGCCTCGTTGCGGCGGAACTCGGGGACGACGAAGTCGGGCCGCTCCTCGTATAGCCCTTCGAGCTGGGCCTGGAAGGCGGAGAGGCGGAAGAACCAGTTCTCCTCGCGCACCTTCTCGAGCGCGATCTCGTGGATCGCGCAGGTCTGCCCGGGCCCCAGCTCGCGCTCGGTCTTGAAGTCGGCGCAGCGCGGGCAGTACCAGCCCTCGTAGGTGCCCTTGGTCACCCAGCCGTTGTCGTAGACGCGCTGCATGATCTCGGCGACCTTGGCCTTGTGGCGCGGGTCGGAGGTGCGGATGAAGAAGTCGTTGCTGGCGTCGATCACCGGCATCATCTGGCGGAACTTCTCGGCGTTGCGGTCGGCCAGCTCCTGCGGCAGAGATCCCCTCGCGCTCAGCCGCGCTCTCGATCGGCTCCCCGTGCTCGTCGGTGCCGGTGAGGAAGAACACGTCCTCCCCCCGCTGCCGCATGTGCCGCGCCAGCACGTCGGCGGCCATCGTCGAGTAGGCATGCCCGAGATGCGGCTCGGCGTTGACGTAGTAGATCGGCGTTGTGACGTAGTAGCTGTCTCTAGCCATCGCCTCGCCGACCCTACCTAGGCGAGGGCGACGAAGACTGCCCAGGGGCGCGCACCCTGCCTAACTGAGCAAGCAGCGGAGGAATGCCTGCGCGCTACTTCGTCTTCAGGACATGCAGAAGTGGCAGCGCCGCATTCGTATAGGGACTGCGGCCGCATCAGGGCCTGCCCGGCGCGATCTGAGAGCCTGCCGCGGTGACGTTGCTGCTTGCGAAGACCGTCCTGGCGCCGCTTTGCGTGGTCGCGGTGTCGCTCGCGGGCCGGCGCTGGGGAACGGCGGTGGCCGGGATGCTGGGCGGGCTGCCGGTCGTCGCCGGCCCGATCCTGCTGGTCGTGACCTTGCTGCACGGTCGCAACTTCGGCGCCGACGCGGCCGCCGGGGCGCTACTCGGGCTCGCCGCGCTGACGGCCTTCGTCGTCGTCTACGGACGTGCGGCGCGCGCGTCCGGGCCGTTGCCGAGCGTGCTCTGGGGCTGGGCCGCGTTCCTGCTCTGCATAGCGGTCCTCAGCTTCTTCGACCCGCCACCCGCCCTCGCCCTGGTGCTGGTCGCCGCCTGCTTCTCCCTGGGCCTGCGGCTGCTGCCACCGGCACCCAAGACCCCTGTCGCAGCCGTGCCTCCTCCCCGCTGGGACCTTCCGGCTCGTGCTCTCGCCGCGCTCGGGATGGTCCTGGCCCTGACCGCCCTCTCCGGGGCTTTCGGGCCCCACCTCAGCGGCCTTCTTGCACCATTTCCGGTGATCACCAGCGTCCTCGCCGTGTTCACCCATTCCCACGGCGGTCTCGCCCAGGTTGCGATCCTGCTGCGCAGCTTCCTGCTCGGCTTCTACGGGTTCGCGGCCTTCTGCTTCGTTCTCGCAGTCACACTGCCGGCGACGGAGACCCCCGCCGCCTTCGGCCTGGCGACCGCCGCGGCGCTGGCCACGCAGGCGACGATCCTCCTCCTGCGCTCGCGCATCCGGCCGGCACCCTCGACGGCGTAGGACCGGCTGCAGCGAGTAGTGAGCCTGTTGGGGAAGGGGACGGCTCGACCGGCGTCGTCAAGCAGCCCTGCGACGCCGACGGCGAGCTACCTCGTCGACCCCGTCCACGGCTTGGCTCAGCTCTCGAACCTCGAGCTCTGCAGCGTCCGGCGGGCGCTTCGCGAGCAGATGGCCCCACTCGGGGTCGTCCGGAAAGGCCAAGCGTGAATCGCGCAATCGACTCAGCGTCCGCCCTGAATCCTCATCGAACTCGAAACGGATGCCGTCTTCGCCCTCCACGGAACTGAGAATGAACATCAAGTCGGACAGAAGCTCCATCGGCAACTCAGCGCCTCGCTCGACCACGAGGTAGACATACGCCTCCGCCAGCGCCTCGTTGACCTGCATACGAAGAGTTTCGGCCGGATTGTCCGATGCATAGTCGTGATGGCCTACATGCTTGGCGATCGCAGGCGGCAGATCGACAAGCAGCGCTGCCCGAGGATTGGCGAGGCTCATCGTGAGAGCGTGTCCTAGCTCATGCAGAACCACGTGCTCCAAGTCACGAGCCACGTAATGAGTTGGGAACACGAGCAGGTTCAGGCTCGGGTCGAAGATGGCTGCCGTGCCGGACTCAGGTGAGTACGTGGCCCTGAGCTCCAGTCGCTCCTTTGCCGTCGGCTCCCGACCGCGGCGCTCCGTCGCGGCCGAGGATAGAAGTGCGTGGGGGACGGTCGGCGCGAAGACGATTCGAGTCCCACGGCGCCGCAGCAGATCGAGGTGTTCCGGGGGGGCGAGCGCCAAGACATCCAGATAGCGATCGATCACCGGCGCCTGCTCGCCGACGAGGATCGAGATGTTGCGGGCCAAGAGCCGTGACCTCTCCGAGAACCTGGTTCCAGGACTCGACTCTGTCAGCAGCGAGAACGGGTCACGTCGTGGCCGGACGAGATCCATAGCGATTCCCATTTAGCTTCTCGACCGGCACAGTGCCGATGGTAGCCCGGCAACCGGCGGCTGGGCCACCTATTGAGGTGTCCGGCCCGATCGGCCGCGCTACTTGCGCGGCTCGCGGCCGGTCAGGGCTCGGTAGAGGTCGTTGGCGCGGGTGCCGGTTAGGGCGGCGACGACGCTGGCGGCGGCGCGGGGGCGGGCGCCGGACTGGACCAGGTGGCGGAGGGCGTCGACGGCGAAGCCGACGTCGCGGTCGTGGTCCTCGGCGGCGGCGGGGCCGATGACGAGGACGATCTCGCCCTTGACCTCGCCGCGGAAGCGGCGGGCCAGCTCGGCGAGCGAGCCGCGGGCGACTTCCTCGTGCATCTTGGTCAGCTCGCGGCAGACGGCGGCGGGACGGTCGGGGGCGATCGAGGCCAGGGCGGCGAGCGAGTCGCCGACCCGGCGCGGGGACTCGAAGGCGACCACGGTCTCGGCCGAGCGCAGCACGCGCTCCATCTCCCCCGAGCGCTTGGGCAGGAAGCCCTCGAAGCGCCAGCGGTCGGTGGGCAGGCCGGAGACGACCAGGGCCACCGGCACCACCGAGGGGCCGGGCAGCACCGTCACCTGCAGGTTGCGCTCGATGCAGCGGCGGATCAGCTTGTAGCCGGGGTCGGAGATCCCGGGCATGCCGGCGTCGGAGACCAGCGCCACGGTGTCGCCGCGCTCGATCCGCTGCGCCAGCTCGGTCGCCCGCGCCGCTTCGTTGCCCTCGTGGTTGGAGACCAGCTGCGGCGCCGGGCGGATGCGCAGCTTGTCGAGCAGGCCGCCGGTGCGCCGCGTGTCCTCGCAGGCGATCCAGTCGGCGGCGACGAGCGCGTCGCGGACCCGCGGGCTGACGTCGTCGAGGTTGCCGATCGGGGTCGGGCAGACGATCAGCTCGCCCGGCATCAGCCCCCCTCCCCGCGCCGCTCGAGCTCGATCCGCGCCATCGCCGCGGCGCCGATCATCCCCGCGTCGGGGCCGAGCTCGGCGGCCACCACCGGGATCTGCTTCATCGGCGGCAGGGCGCGGGCGGCGAGCTCGCGGCGGGCCGGGTCGAGCAGCAGGTCGCCGGCCGCGATAACGCCGCCCCCGATGACGAAGACTTCGGGCTCGAAGATGTTGGCGAAGCTGGTCAGGGCGACGCCGAGCCGCGAGCCGACCAGGTCGAAGACGCCGCGCGCGACCTCGTCGCCGGCCAGCGCCGCCTCGGTCACCGCCTCGCCGTCGACCTCGCGCCCGTCGGCGAGCATCGCGCCCAGCGCCGAGCCCGGCTCGCGCTCGGCGGCGGCGCGCCCTTCGCGGCCGAGCGCCGTCCCCGAGGCGAAGGTCTCGACGCAGCCGCGGCCGGGACAGCTGCCCTGGCAGGCCGGGCCGTCGAGGTCGATCACCGTGTGGCCCAGCTCCGCCCCGGCGCCGCTGGCGCCGCGGTAGACCTCGCCGCCGAGGATCAGGCCGCCGCCGATCCCGGTGCCGATCGTCAGCATCACCACGTTGTCCTTGCCGCGCGCGGCGCCGCGCTCGTGCTCGGCGATCGCGGCGACGTTGGCGTCGTTGTCGACGAAGACCGGCAGCCCGGCGCGGGCCTCGATCAGGTCGCGGACCGGCAGGTTCTCGAGCGGCAGGTTGACGGCGCTGCGGGCGATGCCGCGGGCGTGGTCGACCGTCGCCGGGACGCCGAGGCCGACGGCGGCGGCCCCCGGCCGCGCCTCGCGAGCGGCGGCGATCTCGCGGGCCAGCAGCTCGACCAGATCGTCGGCGCTCTGCCCGGTCGAGGACTCGCGACTCTCCCAGAGGACGCGCGAATCGGGGTCGAGGACGCCGAGCAGCATCTTCGTCCCGCCCAGGTCGACGCCGATGATTTCCCCTGCGCTCACGGGCGGGACCTGGAGCGGCGAAGACGGGCGACCGTGCTCATCGGCATGATTCCTAACCCTTTCATGGCTGGCAATGGTGAGCAGCAGCCCCCCGAGGGGCAACCCGAGTACCGGGTCTACCGGTCGCGGCGCGGCCTGCTCTCGCGGCTGCGCTCGCCCGACCTCTCGAGCCTGCGCGAGCGGGCGCCGAAGGGGCCGTGGCGGCGGGAGAAGCGCGGCCGCCAGGCGGGCGAGGCGCCGGAGCGGCCGGGGCCGCCGCGGCGCTGGACGGCGAAGCGGGCGCTGAAATGGGTCGCGATCGCGGCCGGCGCCTGGGTCCTGCTCAGCCTGCTCGCCTTCGCCGTCTCCGCCCAGCTGCAGTCGTTCAAGCTCTCCGGCGAGGCACGCGACGCCCTGCACGGCAACCCGCTGCTGCTGCCCAGCGCGCAGACGATCCTGGTGATCGGCACCGACGCCCGGCCGCCCGACAGCAAGGAGGCGGTCGGGGTGCCCTCGGAGGAGTGCTTCGAACAGCAGTCGCACGGCGACGCCCCGCACAGCCCCTGCTCGGTCGGCGAATTCCGCGCCGACACGCTGATGCTGATCCGCGCCGGCGGCGGCGCCTTCCGCAAACTCTCGATCCCGCGCGACAGCTACGCCGAGATCCCCGGCCAGAGCCCGACCAAGATCAACGCCGCCTACGCCTTCGGCGGCGCCAAGGCGCAGATCGAAGCGGTCGAAGGCTTCCTCGATCTGCAGGTCGACCACGTCGCGATCATCGACTTCACCGGCTTCGAAGACCTGATCGACGCGGTCGGCGGGGTCGAGGTCAATCTCAAACACAAGCTCTGCGCCGACATCTCCGGCGGCGCCGGCGGCGGCCAGGGCGGGGTGACGATCCGCCTGCCCAAGGGCGAGAGCACGCTCGACGGCGAAAAGGCGCTCGCCTACTCGCGGGTGCGCAAGCCGAGCGAATGCCCGGGGCCGGGCAAGAGCTACTACACCTTCGGCTACAGCGACTTCGACCGCGAGCAGGCCCAGCAGGAGGTGATCAACGGCATCCGCAGCCGCCTCACCGACCCCCTGCGCCTGCCCTACAACTTCATCAAGGGCCCGATCATCGGCTGGGACGCGCCGAAGGCGTTCGTCAGCGACATGGGCTTCTTCACGATGCCGCAGATGGTGCTCGCCGCGGCGATCGGCGGCTCGGCGCCGACCGACGTGCTCTGCGCCGGCGCCAACTCGGGCTGCGACCTGGAAGGCCCCGAAGGCAGCGTCGTCGTGCCCGAGGAGACCCGCCAGCGCGCCCGCAAGCGGCTGCTCGACGGTTAGCGCCTGCGTCGTTTGATCGGTTGACCCCCGAAAACGGGGGTAAACCGATCAGTCGCTGGCGGCCGAGGCCTTTGGCTTGGCGTCGCTCTTGGAGTCCGGCTTCGACTCGGCGGGCTTCGAGTCCCCGGAGCCCTCGCCGCCCGAGCCCTCGCCGCCGCTACCGCCGGCGCCGCCCTTCTTCTTCTTGCCGTAGTCGGTGTTGTAGAAGCCCGAGCCCTTGAAGTGGACGGCGACCGGGTGCAGGACGCGCTCGGCCGGAGCGCCGCACTCCTGACACTCGGTCAGCGGATCGTCGCTCATCCGCTGGATCGTGTCGAAGACGTGGCCGTTCTCGCACTTGTACTCGTAGATGGGCACAGGGAGCGGGATTATCGCAGCCGATACGGTTCCGGCATGTCAGCCACCGAGGACGCAACGCCGGCGACCGCCGTAACCATGGAGGAGATCGTCGCGCTCTGCAAGCGGCGCGGCTTCGTCTTCCCCTCCTCGGAGATCTACGGCGGGCTCGGCTCGACCTACGACTACGGCCACTACGGGGTGCTGCTGAAGAACAATGTCAAGGCCGAGTGGTGGCGGGCGATGCTGCAGGAGCGCGACGACATCGTCGCCCTCGACTCGGCGATCCTCCAGCACCCGCGCGTCTGGGAGGCCTCCGGCCACCTCGAGGGCTTCACCGACCCGCTGGTCCAGTGCCTGGGCAAGTGCAAGCGGCGCTGGCGCGAGGACCACCTGCGCGAGGCGGTCGAAGAGGAAGGCGGCGACCCGAGCGCCGAGCTGCGCTGCCCGGAGTGCGGCGGCGAGCTCTCCGAGCCGCGCCAGTTCAACCTGATGTTCGAGACCCACATCGGACCGGTGGCGGGCGAGGGCTCGGAGGTCTACCTGCGGCCGGAGACGGCGCAGGGGATCTTCATCAACTTCAAGAACGTGATGGCCTTCGCCCGCAAGAAGCCGCCCTTCGGCATCGCCCAGATCGGCAAGTCCTTCCGCAACGAGATCACGCCGGGCAACTTCATCTTCCGCACCCGCGAGTTCGAGCAGATGGAGATGGAGTTCTTCGTGCCGCCGGCCGAAGCCGCCAAGTGGCACGGGATCTGGATGGCCGAGCGCGAGCGCTGGTACACCGAGCTCGGCATCCGCCCCGACTTCCTGCGCGTGCGCGCCCACGGCGCCGAGGAGCTCTCCCACTACTCCTCGGCGACCAGCGACGTCGAGTACCTCTTCCCGATCGGCTGGTCGGAGCTGGAGGGGATCGCCAACCGCGGCGACTTCGACCTCACCCAGCACACCAAGTTCAGCGGCGAGAAGCTCGAGTACTTCGACCAGCAGACCAAGGAGCGCTACGTGCCGCACGTGATCGAGCCGGCCGCCGGCGCCGACCGGGCGACGCTCGCCTTCCTGGTCGACGCCTACGAGGTGGAGGAGGTCGAGGGCCGCCAGCGCACCGTGCTGCGCCTGCACCCGCGCCTCGCCCCGAACAAGGCGGCGGTGCTGCCGCTGGTCTCCAAGGACGGCCTGCCGGAGAAGGCGCGGGCGCTCTACGAGGAGGTGCGCCGCCGGGTCCCGGCCGAGTTCGACGAGGGCGGCTCGATCGGCAAGCGCTACCGCCGCCAGGACGAGATCGGCACCCCCTGGGGGATCACCGTCGACCACCAGACGATGGAGGACGACACCGTCACCCTGCGCGACCGCGACTCGCTCGAGCAGACCCGGGTGCCGGTCGCCGGCCTCGCCGAGGAGCTGGCCGAGCGCCTGGCCCGCCCCTGGCGCAGCCCGAAGCTGTAGGGACGGATGCGATGTCGCTGTTGGGCCGGATCACCGCCTCCGCCTCGCAGAAGCTCAACGAACGCGGCATCTACCTCGGGCGGCGGGCGACGCGGGCCCACGTCTGGGTCTACCGGCGCAGCGGCGGGCGGCTCGGCGGGCATCTGCCGGGCTGGCCGCAGGTGCCGATCGTCCTCCTCGACCACGTCGGCGCCCGGACGGGGCGGCGGCGCAGTTCGCCGCTGATGTACCACCGCGATGGCGAAGCGATCGTGGTCGCCGCCTCGAAGGCGGGGCAGCCGACCAACCCGGCCTGGTTCCACAACCTGCTCGCCAACCCCGAGACGACGATCCAGCTCGGCCGCGAGGTGCGCCCGGTCCGCGCCCGGGTCGCCGCCGGGGAGGAGCGCGAGCGGCTCTGGGCCGAGCTCGTCGCCGTCTACCCGGGCTACGAGTTCTTCCGCGAGCACGCCGCCGGCAGGCGGCAGATCCCGGTCGTGGTGCTCGAGCCGCGGTAGCCGCTCAGCCGCGCGGCGTGCAGGGCAGGGCGTGGGTGACGTGCAGGCGGGTGCCGTCGCGGAAGGAGACGTTGCCTTCGGCGAAGTAGTGCCCGGTCGGGCAGCTGGCGGTCAGGTAGCTGCGCTTGCGGCCCTTGAAGGCGAAGCGGCGGCCGACGACGATCTTGAACCTGGTCACCGAGCCGTAGCCGCCGGCGATGCGCGGGATGCGGGCGACCGTGTGCAGGCCGAAGTGCCCGCGGCTGATGCGGGTGATCGCGGCGGGGACGATGACCGCGGTCGGCGCCGGCACCGCGACGTAGGTGTGGATCAGCAGCAGCGTGGTGCTGCCGTGGACGCCGCCGTTGAAGAGGACGATCGGCCCCGTCGCCCGGAACGGCGCCTGTTCGGGGAAGGCGACCTCGACCTCGCCGCTGCCGGAGCCGACGATCGCGCCGCGGCAGGCGTGCTTGGCCGCCGCGGTGGAGCGGGCAACGAGCTTCGCCCGGCTGCAGGCGGGCAGGCCCCGGGCGTCGATCTGGATCGTGCGGTCGAAGTCGGCGATCACGCTCTCCAGCGCCGGTGGGTGGCTGCCGTCGGTGGTGCCAATCGTCCCGTTCAGGGTCGCCGAGATCGGCGCCTGGGCCCGGCGCGGCAGCTTGCGCGGCGAGATCCCGCCGTTGTCGCGCAGGAAGAGGTTGCCGACCTGCACGACCTCGACCTTGGCCGCCGCGCCGGCGGCGAGGGCGAGGGCGGCGAGGACGGCTGCCGTGGCCGCTGCGATCGTCCGCCTGCTCATTGCTCGATGGTCGCCCGCCGCCGCCGTCCCCGCCTCGCCAATGTGGGGCCTGGCCGGCCGCCGATTGCACAGAGTGGGAAGGCGGCCCGCTCAGCCGAGCTCGTCGAGCCGCAGCGCGGTCTCCAGCTCGGTCGCGACCGCCTTGACCGGGCGGCCGATCAGCCGCTCGACGGCGCTGAGGCGGCTGGCGACCGTGCGCCGGTCGACGCCGAGCGCGGCCGCGGTCGAGGAGACGTTCTGCTCGGCGGCGAAGTAGGCGCGCAGCGTCTGCCGCGCCGCCTCGCCGCCGTCCCTCGCCCGCTCCAGCGGCGCCAGGTAGAGCTGGCGCAGCGAGGCGCCGATCAGGTCGTCGCGCAGGACCGAGGCGAGCAGGGCCACGTCGGCGTAGCGCAGCAGGGGCTGGCCGCGGCGTTCAGCGACCGGCAGCGCCGCCTTGGCCTGGCGGTGGCTGAGGCGCCAGCCGGCGAGTCCCTCGGCGGGCTCGCCGAGCGTGAACAGCGTCCCGTCGGCGTCGATCTCGCCCAGCGCCGCCGCCGCCCGCTCGGCGCTCAGCGAGCTGCGGCCACCGAGCCAGCAGGCCCAGACCGGCTCTTCCTCGCGGCGCACGGCGAGCAGCCGGCGGTCGAGCCCGGACGCCAGCGCCCGCATCGCCTCCTCGGCACCCCCGCCGCTCGCCATCACCGCGAGGTGGTGGGCGTCGAGGTCATAGCCGAGCTCGGAGCGGTCGACCAGCTCGCCGTCGAGCAGCCGCTTGACGCACTCGCGGCGGCGCTCCGCCGAGCTCGTCGGCCGCCGCTTCTCCTCGCGGGCATGCTCGACGCCGAGCGCCTCGAGCAGGCGGTCGAAGGCGGTCGCCTGGGCGCGCTGCATGCCGCGCAGGCTCGCGCTCGGCGAGGCCGGCGCGCTCGGCCTCCTCGGCCAGGAAGTCGCCGAGCAGGGCGTTGGCGGCGACGCAGCGGCGCAGGACGGTGTCGAGCGGGACCCCGGCGCGGGCCGCCAGGCGCGCCTGGGCGAGCAGGGCCGGCGGCGGCTCGGGGACCCGGCGCTCGCCGCGCTCGAGCACGGCCAGGCCGTACTCGACGCCAACGCCGATCGCGCCGTGCAGCCCGTGCAGGTAGGTCGGGTCAGAGACCTCGCGCGGGTCGGCGATCGCGTAGGCGCGGGTGGCGATCGCCGCTTCCAGCTCGCCGCGGCGCTCGGCGAGCCCGGCGACGAGCTCGGTGTCGGTTACGCGGCCGACTTGCTCTTGTAGTACTCGGCGTTGATCTCGGCGTACTTGGCCCACTCGGCGGGGAGCTGGTCCTCGGCGAAGCAGGCGTCGACCGGGCAGGCCTCGACGCAGGCATCGCAGTCGATGCACTCGTCGGGGTCGATGTAGAGCATCTCGACCGAGTCGTAGTCGGGCTCGTCAGGCGTCGGGTGGATGCAGTCGACGGGACAGACCTCGACGCACGAGTTGTCCTTCTGGCCAATGCACGGCTCGGCGATGACGTAGGTCATTCGATGCTTTTCTCCTGGGTCGTTTGCGGTGCGGCCGGAGGCCGGTGGCCCCCGCCAAAAGCGCGAACGCGCATTTTAGAGGCTGGGCGGTGCCGGGTGCGCTGCCGCCCCGGGCGGGGCGTCATCTAGCATCGGCCGTCGATGCTGCTGTTGACGGGGGCGACCGGAAGCGTGGGATCGCGGCTACTGCCGCTGCTGCTCGAGCGCGGCGAGGACGTGCGCTGCCTGGCGCGCGAACCGCGGCGGCTGGGCGAGCGCCGGGTCGACGTGCAGATCGCGCTCGGCGACCTGGGCGAGATGTCGGACCCCTACCTGGTGCGCCAGGCGCTGCGCGGGGTCGACACCGTCGTCCACCTGGCGGCGACGATCCGCGACCAGCCGCCGAAGCGGATCGAGGAGCTGAACGGCCTGGCGACGGTGCGGCTGCTGCGCGCCGCCGAGCGCAGCGGCGTGCGCCGCTTCGTCTTCTTCAGCGCGCTCGACGCCGGGGTCGCCCAGCGCACCCGCTTCTTCCGCGCCAAGTGGCTGGCCGAGCGCGCCGTCGCTTCCTCGGCGCTGGAGACGACCGTCTTCGCCCCCTCGATCGTCTACGACCGCACCGACCCCTGGGTCACCCTCCTGCGCCGCTTCTCCTTCCTGCCGGTGCTGCCGGTCTCCGGGCGCGGGCAGGCGCGCTTCGAGCCGATCTGGGCCCACGACGCGGCGCGCTGCGTGGTCGCGGCGCTGTTCGAAGCGGCGGGGGAGCGGCGCGGGCGGTACGAGCTGGCCGGGCCGGAGCGGCTCAGCTACGACGAGATGTCGGACCTGGTCAGCCGCGTCGCCGGCCGGCGGCGGCCGCTGGTCCACCTGCCGCTGCCGCTGGTTCGCAGCGGCCTGATCGCACTCCGCTCCGTCTTCGGCGAGGCCGTGTTCGCAACATGGGAGGAGGCGGAGCTGATGGAGGTTCCGATGGTCAGCGAGCGCGGCACGGCCGACGCCGAGGCGCTCGGAGTCGAACCGAGGAGGATGATCGATGTCCTGGAGGACTCTTAGGCGGGCGGCGCGGGTCGCGGCGCTCGCCCTCGCCGCGCTGGCGATCGGCGCCGGGCCGGCCTCGGCCCTGACCCTGGTCCCGCCCAAGCCGCGCGTCTTCTTCGGCGTCAGCGACCGGGGCACGACCGAGGAGTTCTACGAGTTCGCCGACCTGGTCGGCAAGCACCCGGCGCTGCTGGAGACCTTCCACCCCTGGGGCAACAGCCTCAACGCGGCTTACGAACGCTGGCGCGAAACAGCGGTGCGACCGATCCTGCACATCTCGACCGCCGATGACCAGACGCTGGGCGAGCTGATCACCCCGCAGCAGATCGCGCTCGGCTACGGCGACGACTACCTGCTGCAGCTCAACTCCTTCTTCGCCAAGAACGGCGTGCTCGCCTACATCCGGCCGCTGGGCGAGCCCAACCGCTGCCTCAACCCCTACTCCGCGTTCGCCTGCGACGGCACCGAGAAGGGCGGCGAACACGCCAACGTCTGGTACAAGCAGGCCTTCCGCCGGATCGTCGCGATCGTCCGCGGCGGCGGCACGCTGGAGGAGGTCAACGCGACCCTGGCCGGGATCAACCTGCCGCCCGTGCAGCGGACCAAAGGCCCGCCGCCCGCGACCCTGCCGGCGGCCCCGGTGGCGACGATCTGGAGCCCGCTGCCCGCCGGCTCGCCCCGGGTCAAGGGCAACTTCCCAGGCAACTACTGGCCGGGTGAGCGCTGGGTCGACTGGGCCGGCACCGACTTCTACTCCCAGTATCCGCACTGGAAAGACCTCAACCGCTTCCTCCGCGGCCGGCTCTGGCGGCGCAAGCCGTTCGCGATCACCGAGTGGGCGGTCTCCGGCGAGGACGAACCGCGCTTCGTCAAGCGCCTGATCGCCTGGACGGTCAAACATCCCCGCGTCCGCATGCTCACCTACTACGACGGCTTCGACACCCCGTCGAACCCCTACGACCTGCGCCTCTACCCCCGCAGCCGCAACACCCTGCGCCAGAAGCTCCGCCGCCGCACCTTCCCCCCTACGCCACCGCCCACGCCGCCACCCTCCAGCCCCTACCCCCCAAGACGAAATAGCCCCCCGCCGCCTCCCCGCCGACGGGCCGATTTCCGTCGATATGCGTCGGTTTTAGGCCCGTCGGCGGGCAGTCTGCTGGGCGAGGAGGGTGCGGATCGTGGTGGCGAGGCGCCGGGGTTCGCGTTCGACCTGGGGCCAGGTGCAGTGCGTGACCCGCCAGCCGGCGACTTCGAGCCGCTGGGCGCGGCGCCGGTCGCTGTGGAAGGCCGACGCGGTGTCGTGGAACTGACGGCCGTCGGCCTCGACGATCAGGCGAGCGTCGCGCCAGAGGAAGTCCGGTTCCAGCTTTCCGTCGCGGAGCTCCAGCGTCACGTTGACCTCGGGCCGCGGCAGACCGGCCCGCTCGCACATGCGCAGGAAGAGCCGCTCCAGATCGCTCCTCGTCCTCCGCGTGTCGGGGTGGAGCTCCTCGAGCAGCATCCGCAGCCGGGCGACACCACGCCGCCCCCGACACCGCTTGATCAGCCGGCGCAGGGCCGCGTGGTCGAAGAGGCCCAGCACCTCGGCCTCGGCGATCGCCTTGCGCAGCTCCCAGACCCGCACCACCCCCGCCAGATCGAGCAGCGTCCGCTCCACCGTGGTGCAGGGGATCCCGTCGACGACGGTCCGGTCCTCCGCCAGGACCGATCCGTGGCGGTGCGCGTCGATCCCCTGGGGAATCCGCCCCCGCCGGTTCGGCGCCGTCACGTCGATCGTCGGCCGGGGATCGGCCCGCAGCCCCCAGAGCACCGCCGCCGACCGATGCGAGAGCACCGCCCCCTCGCCACCAGCCAGCACCGCAGCCATGAACCGCCCCTCCTCAGTGAGCGACGCGTGGCCAACTGCATACACGGACTGGTGCACTTGATGGAAGCGCCCGCTGTCGGCGCGCTTGCGAACCGCGCTCTCGCTCAACCCGAGGTTGCGCAGCTGGTCCAGACTGACCACACCGTGCTGCTTCTTGGCGAGCTCCGCGATCATCCCGTCCACCCCCCGCCGACGGGCCGAAAACGGGCCTATATCTCCCGTTCTAGGCCCGTCGGCGGGGGGTTGGGTGGCGCTGGGGGGCATGCGGCGACCCTGGCAGGTGCCGGCGCGCGTGTGGTGCGCAGATCCGCGCGTTGGCGGGTCAACAAATGCGCAAAAGGCGCACCCTCCATATAGACGAGAGGCCCGGCAAATGCCGGGCCTCTCGAACACCAGTCGACGGGACTAAAACGGGCCTATATCTCCCGTTTTAGGCCCGTCGGCGGGGTGTCGCTACATCATGCCGCCCATGTCTGGCATGCCGCCGCCGGGCATGCCGCCGCCGGCTGCGCCCTCCTTCTCGGGGGGCTCGGCGATCACGGCCTCGGTGACGAGGATGTTCTTCGCGATCGAGGCAGCGTTCTGCAGCGCCGAGCGGGTCACCATCGTCGGGTCGATGACGCCGGCGGCGATCAGGTCGCCGTAGGAGCCGTCGGCCGCGTTGAGGCCTTCGCCGGCCTTCAGGTCGCGGACCTCGTTGACCACGACCGAGCCCTCCAGGCCGGAGTTCTCGGCGATCTGGCGCACCGGCTCCTCCAGGGCCCGGTGCACGATGCGGGCGCCGGTCGCCTCGTCGGGGTCCTCGAGCTTGTCGACGTCGAGGTCGGACTGGGCGTTGAGCAGAGCCACACCGCCACCCGGCACGACGCCCTCCTCGAGCGCGGCGCGGGTCGCCTGCAGCGCGTCCTCGACGCGGTGCTTCTTCTCCTTCATCTCGGTCTCGGTGGCAGCGCCGACCTTGACCACGGCGACACCGCCGGCCAGCTTCGCGAGGCGCTCCTGGAGCTTCTCGCGATCGAAGTCGGAGTCGGTGTTCTCGATCTCCTGACGGATCTGGTTGATCCGGCCCTTGATGTCGTCGCCCGAGCCGGCACCGTCGATGATCGTCGTCGTGTCCTTGGAGACGACGACGCGACGGGCTTTGCCGAGCTGGGAGAGCTGGGTGTTCTCGAGTTTGAGGCCCATCTCCTCGGTGATCACCTCACCGCCGGTGAGGATCGCGATGTCCTCCAGCATCCGCTTGCGGCGGTCGCCGAAGCCGGGTGCTTTGACCGCGACGCCGGTGAAGGTGCCGCGCAGCTTGTTGACCACCAGGGTCGCGAGGCACTCGCCCTCGACGTCCTCGGCGACGATCAGCAGCGGCTTGCCGCCCTGCATCACCTGCTCGAGCACCGGCAGGATGTCCCGCACGTTGCCGATTTTCTGGTTGGCGATCAGCACGTAGGGCTCCTCCAGCACCGCCTCCATGCGGTCCTGGTCGGTGACCATGTACGGCGAGATGTAGCCCTTGTCGAACTGCATCCCCTCGGTGAACTCCAGCTCCATGCCGAAGGTCTGGCCCTCCTCGACGTTGACCACGCCGTCCTTGCCGACCTTGTCGATCGCGTCGGCGATCGTGTTGCCGATCTCGTCGTCGGCGGCGGAGATGGCGGCGACGCGGGCGATCTGCTCCTTGCCGGCCACCTCTTTGGACTGTTTGCCGCGCAGGTCGTCGACCACGTCGTCGACGGCCTTCTCGATCCCGCGGCGCAGGGCCAGCGGGTTGGCGCCGGCGGCGACGTTCTTGAGCCCCTGGCGGACGATGATCTGGGCCAGCAGCGTCGCCGTCGTCGTACCGTCGCCGGCGACGTCGTTGGTCGCCGTGGCGACCTCGCGGACGAGCTGGGCGCCCTGGTTCTCGAAGACGTCCTCGACCTCGATCTCGCGGGCGATGGTGACGCCGTCGTTGGTGATCGTCGGCGCGCCGAACTTCTTGTCGAGCACGACGTAGCGGCCCTTCGGCCCGAGGGTGACCTTGACCGCGTCGGCGACAGCGTCGACGCCGGCCTGCAGTGCCCCCCTCGCATCCTCTCTGTACTTCAGCTCCTTGTGAGCCATATCTGTTCAGTCCTCCTTGTTCTTAAGTCCTGGTCTGGCGGGCTAGCCGAGCTTGGCGAGCACGTCCGACTCGCGCAGCACGAGCAGGTCGTCGCCTTCGATCGTGACCTCGGTGCCGCCGTACTTGGAGTAGAGGACCTCGTCGCCCTCGCTCACGTCGATCGGCTGGCGGCTGCCGTCTTCCTTGACAGCGCCGTCGCCGACGGCGACGACCTTGCCCTTCTGGGGCTTCTCCTTGGCCGTGTCGGGGAGGACGATGCCACTGGCAGTCGTCTCCTCCTCTTCGATCGGCTTCACGATCAGCCGGTCCCCGAGGGGCTTCAGCTTCATCCGTATACCTCCATGATCTGGGTAGGTGTTGCGTCTACAGAAGATCTAACAGGGATTGGCACTCTCCAGTCGAGAGTGCCAACGGACTGAAAGATAGCGACTCAGCCGCTGGCGAGCAGGCGGCAGCCGAGCAGGGCGGCGATTCCCTCGCCGCCGCGGGCCATCACCCAGTCGTGGTTCCACTCGAAGACCGGCCGGGCGACCGGCGCCAGGGCGTTCATCCAGGCCTTGGTCGTGTGCACGTCCCACTCGTAGAGCACCGCCGTCACGCCGCCCTGCTCGAGCAGGCGCCAGCGGCCGACGCCGGTCAGCTCGCCGACCGCGTCGCCCTCGAGCAGGTGCGGGCGCTCGACCCGGGTGGTGGTCACCTCGAAGGAGACCCGGTAGGGCAGCAGGCTGCGCCAGACCATCCGCGCCACGGTGCCGACCCCGTCCGCGCCGTCGCCGGGGCGCACCTCGCTCGCCTCCTCGACCCCGCGCCACCACTGCGGCCAGCGCTCCTGGTCGTAGATCGCCTCGAAGACCGGCTCGCGCGGGGACTCCAGCAGCCAGGTGGTGAGGAAGGAGTAGCTCGCCATGCGCCCGGCGTCAGTTGTGCCGGGGGGTCTCGCCGTTGCCGTAATGCGCGCCGGGCGGCTCGACGATCTGCGAGAAGCGGATCACGGTCACCGTTTCCTCCGGCGAGACCGGGTGGCCGTAGATCTGTTCGAGGAAGTTGATCTCGTCCTCGAGCCGGCGGAACTCGGGGTTGTCGTGCTCGATGTCGCGCGGCGAGAGGTCGGAGATGCGCTTCAGCTCGACGTCGTCGATCACCGCGGTGAAGATCTTCTCGCGTGGGCTGTGGCGGAAGCCGACCGTGATCCAGACGACCTGGCCGCGCTCGTACTTGTTGCTCTTGTCGCCGAGCCGGATCGTCGCCGTCTTGCGGCCGCGCTTGAGCTGGTCGACGAAGACCGGCGAGTAGAAGTTGAGTACGTAGATCCCGCCCCGCATCGCGGCAGCGAGCGTATCTGACCGCGTGCGCCGGGGGCGGGCGCGGGACCCCGGCCGCGCCGCCGTGGACAGCTATACGACCAGAGCTTGAGTGCTCCCGCCGGCGGCCGATGGATGGGTGTGGAGCGACTCGCATCCAACCGCCTGCCCAGGATCGCCGCCGCGGCGGCGATCGCCCTGCTCGCCCTGCTCGTGCTCGCCGCCAGCGCCTCGGCCGCCAAGTGCCACGGCCGCCACGCGACGATCGTCGGCACCCCCGGCGACGACGTGCTGGTCGGCAAGAAGGCCAGCGACGTGATCTACGGCGGCGGCGGCAACGACCGGATCAGCGGCGGCCCCAACGGCAACGACCTGATCTGCGGCGGCCCCGGCGACGACGTGATCCACGGCGGCCGCGGCTTCGACCGCATCTACGGCGAAGGCGGCGACGACCGGCTGGCCGGCGACACCGGCTCCGACCGGCTCGAGGGCGGCAACGGCGACGACACGCTGCTCGGCGCCAAGGGCAAGGACGGCCTCGACGGCGGGCCCGGCGACGACAAGCTGCTCGGCGCCAAAGGCCCCGACGTCCTCAACGGCGGGGCCGGCGACGACTTCCTGGTCGGCGACAAGGGCAGCGACCGCCTCGGCGGCGGCGGCGGCAACGACCGGCTGATGGGCGAGAAGGGCAACGACGAGCTCGAGGGGGGCGCCGGCGACGACAGGCTCGACGCGGGCGCCGGCGACGACCGCAAGGTCGACGGCGGCCCCGGCCGCGACGTCGTCGTCGGCGGTACCGGCATCGACACGGTGAGCGGCGGCGAGGGGGACGGCGACGTGGTCCGCGGCGACAGCGGCGTCGACACGCTCGACGGCGGCCCCGGCGCCCGCGACATCGTCTCCTACGCCAGCGCCACCCGCAGCGGCGTGATCGTCGACCTCTCCAGCGGCCGGGCCAAGGGCGACGGCCACGACACGCTGCGCGGCTTCGAGGACGTGGTCGGCTCGCCACAGGGCGACGAGATCGTCGGCGACGGCGGCGTCAACCGCCTCGACGGCGGCGTCGGCGACGACGACCTCAACGGCATGGCGGGACCCGACGAAGCCTTCGGCGGCGCCGGCGACGACCGCTGCGACGGCTTCGCCACCGAGCACTCCTGCGGCCCCGAGGAGAGCCCCAGCGGCTCGGGCACTCTGGCGATCCTCAACCAGGGCCTCGACGGCAGCAGCCTGATCGTCCAGGGCAGCGGCGCCGGCAACGACATCCACGTCTCCTACTCCGGCGGCTGGACGATCTCCGACAACGGCCCGCTGACCGCCGGCGAAGGCTGCCAGTCGGTCGCCGACTCGATGGCGGTCTGCCCGACCGCGGCGCCGACCGGTTTGGTGGTGATCACCGGCGGCGCCGGCAACGACTCGATCTCGCTCGGCGAGAGCGTCCCGGCCGGGGTCAAAGTGCGGATCAACGGCAACGCCGGCTCGGACTCGATCAGCGGCGGTCCCGGCGACGACGTGCTCGAAGCGGGCGAGAACTACAACGGGCCCGACAACGGCAACGACCTGCTCTACGGCGGCCCCGGCGGCGACGTGCTCTACGCCGACCCCGGCGCGGACACGCTCATCGGCGGCCCCGGCAACGACCTGCTCGTCTCCTCGGTGGCCGTCTGCCAGGGCCACACCTACAGCGGCGGCCCGGGCGAGGACACGGTCTCCTACGGGCGCTCCAACGCGGCGATGCGGATCACGCTGGGCGGCAGCGGCGGGCCGCGCGGCTGCGACCACCCCGACGACCTGCGCGGCGACAACGAGGATCTGGAGGGCTCCGACGGCCCCGACGTGCTGATCGGCGACAACGGCGCCAACAGCTTCTTCGGCCACCTCGGCGCCGACGTCTTCATCGGCCGCGGCGGCAACGACTCGATCGACGCGATCGACGGCCAGCGCGACAAGGCGATCGTCTGCGGCGCCGGCCGCGACTCGGTCAGCCGCGACCGCCAGGACCCCAAGCCGCAGGGCTGCTGAGCGCGTCCCCGCCGGGTGCGGTCGTCATTCCTGCCGCTCTCCGGCAGAAATGACGACCGCGGCTCAGAAGATGTAGTTGCTCAGCTTCTCGGGCGCGAGCACGGTGACCCGGCCGCGGCCGGGACGGACGATGCCGGAGCGCTCGAGGTCGGCGAGGAAGCGGCTGACGCTCTCGCGCGAGGTGCCGGCGAGCTGGGCGAGGTCGGCCTGGTTCATGCGGATCGTCACCTCGCTGCCGGGGGCGGTGCGCGGCGCCTCCTCGGCGACCAGCTGGCTGAGCACGCCGGCGACCCGGCTGGGCACGGTCTGGAAGGACTGGCGCGAGATCCGCTCGTTGGCGGTGCGCAGGCGGCGGACCAGGGCGGCGACGAGCTTGACCGTGATCTCGGGGTGGCGGGCGAGCAGGGCGCGGACCTCACCCGCCGGCAGGGCGAGCAGCTCGCCGTCGGCGAGCGCCTCGACGCTGGCCGAGCGCACCTCGCCGTCGAGCATCGCCAGCTCGCCGAAGATGTCGCCGGGGCCGAGCGAGGCGAGCGTGATCGCCCGCCCGTCGGAGTGCTCGCGGGTGACCCGGAAGCTGCCGGCGCGGACGATGTAGCAGGCGTCGGAGCGGTCGCCCTCGTGGAAGACGCGCGTCCCGGCCGGGAAGGAGCGGGCAACCGCGACCCGCGAGAAGCGCTCCAGCTCCCCCTCCTCGAGGTCGGCGAAGAGCGGCACGCTGCGCAGCAGCTCGACCGGCCCCAGCCCCTCCTCGCGATCAGCCATGCGCCCGATTATCCCAGCGTTATGTATGCGTCCGGTTAACACCCAAGCCGCTGAGGCTCAGATCCATGATCGATTCCGTATTCGCCGTCTATGACACGGTCAATGCGGCACGGGTCAAAGAGCCGCGAGATCAGCGGGCGGCCAGGGTCAGCTTGCGGGGGCCGCGGCTGAAGCCGGCGTCCAGCAGGGCGTCCTCGGAGCCGGAGCCGATCACCGGCTCGCCGTCGAGCTTCTCGACCGCGAGCTTGGGCAGGCGGCCGGCGGCGACCTCGGCAGCGAGGGCGGCTACCGCCGCCGCCAGCTGCTCGCCGCTCAGCTCGACCAGGCGGACGAGGCCGCGGCCGCCGCGCTCGACGTAGAGGAGCGGGGCGCCGTCGCGGGTGAGGACGTGGGCGCCGGGGGTGCGGGCCGGGCGGCGGCCGCTGGCCGGCTTCGGCCAGGGCAGCGAGGCGCCGTAGGGGTTGGCCGGGTCGGTGGCGGCGAGCAGCTGGAAGGCGCCGCTGTCTTCGGGCAGCGAGCGCAGGCGCTCGACCGCGCCGGGCAGGGCGAACTGGGCGCCGCCGAGGCCCTCGACGAAGTAGCCGCGGCGGGCGGTGCCGAGCAGCTCGAGGTTGCCGAGCTCGGCGTAGACGCCGGCGAAGCCGCCGGGGACACCCTCGGCGAGCACCGTCTCGCGGGTGACGATGCCGTAGCGCTCGAGCATCAGCTCGGCCTGGGCGCGCAGGCGCGGGCCGGCGGCCGGGGCGTTCTCGAACAGCGGCGCGGTCAGCGACCAGCGGCCCTGCACGGCGGCGCCGGAGGCGCGGCGGCGGGCGAAGCGGCGACCGCGCTGCTCGGCGGGCGGCGCCGAGCGCAGGCGCGGGGCGCGCAGCGGCGCGAAGGCGTCGTTGGTCACCTCGCCGGCCCAGGCCAGGTCCCAGAGGGCGGCGTGCAACTCCTCGACCGGCCGCTCGAGGTCGGCGAGCAGGTCGAGCCAGAAGTCGGGCCCGGCGGCGAGCCGCTCGCGGATCGCGTCGTGGACCTCGCCCTCGGGCCGCTCGAGCTTGGCGTTGGCCGGCGGCGGCCCGGCGAGGCGGACGTCGTCGCGGAAGTAGAGGGCGACGCGGCCGTCGTTGCGGCCGCGGGCGCCGGCCCCGATCCAGACCACCTCGCCGCTGGTGCAGAGTTCGTCGAGCCAGGCGGGCGAGTAGGCGCCGAGCCGGCGCGGCAGCACGTCGCCCTCCCAGACCTTCGGCGTCAGCGCCACACCCTGCAGCGGCACCAGCGCCTCGCGCAGGCGGTCGGGGCCGGCGCCGGCGGCGCGGTGGGCGTCGACGTTCTGCCAGCTGGGCAGGAAGCGGGCGAAGCGGTCGCGGCCGGCCGGCTCGACCTCGCGGCGCAGGTGGGCGAGGCTGGCGCGGCGCACACGGCGCAGGACGTCGGCGTCGCACCACTCGCGCTCGCTGCCGCCCGGCAGGAGCTCGCCGCGGACGAGAGCGCCGGAGCGCTCCAGCTCACGCAGGGCCGGGGTCGGGTCGACCCCGTAGCGGGCGCTGAGCTGGGCGGTCGGGAACGGCCCGTGGGTGCGCGCGTAGCGGCGGACCAGGGCGAGCATCGGCTCGGGGTGCTGCTCGAGGAAGCTCTCGGGCAGCCCGGCCGGCGGCGGCACGCCGAGCGCGTCGCGCAGCATGCCGGCGTCCTCGGCGGCGACGTAGCGCTCCTCGCCGGCGATGCGGACCAGCGCCACGCGCCGCTCGGCGGCGAGCTTCTCCAGCATCGAGGCGGCCGAGTAGCCCTCGGCGACCCGCTGCTCGCACTCCGCCGCGGTCAGGTCGCCGAGGTTGCGCAGCACCTGCTGCAGCGCGTCGCGGTCGCCGGCCCGGCCCGCCTCGGTGCGGTGCTGGAGCTGGGCCTCGACCTCCTCCAGGGCCTCCGGGCCGATCAGCTCGCGCAGCTCCTCCTGGCCGAGCAGCTCGCGCAGCAGGTCGCGGTCGAGAGCGAGCGCCGCGGCCCGCCGCTCGGCGTTGGGCGTGTCCCCCTCGTACATGTAGGTGGCGACGTAGTCGAAGAGCAGCGAGGAGGCGAAGGGCGAGGCGGTCGGCGTCTCGACCTCGACCAGGCTGAGCTTGCGCGAGTGCAGGTCGCGCAGCAGGTCGGCCAGGGCCGGCAGGTCGAGCACGTCGCGCAGCACCTCGCGGTAGGTCTCGAGCACGACCGGGAAGCGGGGGAAGTCGCGGGCGACCTCGAGCAGGCTCTGCGACTTGAGCCGCTGCTGCCAGAGCGGCGTGCGCTTGCCCGGGTAGGCGCGCGGGATCAGCAGCGAGCGGGCGGCGTTCTCGCGGAAGTGGGAGCCGAAGAGGGCCGAGCCGGAGAGCTCGCCGACGATCAGGTCCTCGATCTCGTCGGGCTCGATCAGGACCAGGTCGGCCGGCGGCGGGTCGTCGGCGTCGGGCAGGTGGACGACGATCCCGTCGTCGGACCAGATCGCGTCGGCCTCGAGCTCGCGCTCGGCGCGGATCTTGGCGGCGAGGGCCAGGCCCCAGGCGGCGTGCACGCGGCCGCCGTAGGGGGAGAGCACGCAGAGGCGCCAGTCGCCGATCTCGTCGCGGAAGCGCTCGACCACGATCGACTCATCGGAGGGCACGACGCGGGTCGCCGCCTGCTGCTCGCGCAGGTAGGCGACCAGGTTCTCGGCGGCGCGGCGGTCGAGGTCGTACTCCTGCGCCAGCTCCTTGGGCTCGCGGGAGACCGCCTCGCGGGCGAAGGCGCCGATCGCCTTGCCCAGCTCGGCCGGGCGGCCGATCCCGTCGCCCTTCCAGAAGGGGACGGCACCGGGGACGCCGGGGGCGGGGGTGACGATCACCCGGTCGCGGGTGATGTCCTCGATCCGCCAGGTGGTCGCGCCGAGCAGGAAGGTCTGGCCGGGACGCGCCTCGTAGACCATCTCCTCGTCGAGCTCGCCGACCCGGCGGCCGTCGGGCAGGTGGACGCCGTAGAGGCCGCGGTCGGGGATCGTGCCGGCGTTGGTGACGACCAGGCGGCCGACCCCTTTGCGGCCGTGCATGGTGCCCGCGGTGCGGTCCCAGACGATGCGCGGCCGCAGCTCGGCGAAGCGGTCGGAGGGGTAGCGGCCGTCGAGCATGTCGAGCACGTTCTCGAGCTGTTCGCGCGAGAGCTCGTGGAAGGGCTCGGCGGCGGTGACCAGGCGCTCGACCTCGTCGACCTCCCACTCGTCGAGCGAGGCCATCGCGACCAGCTGCTGGGCGAGCACGTCGAGCGGGTTCTGCGGGATCACGGTCTCCTCGATCGCCCCTTCGCGCATGCGGCGGGCGACCACCGCGCACTCGAGCAGGTCGGCGCGGAACTTGGGGAAGATGCGGCCGCGACTGACCTCGCCGAGCGAGTGGCCGGCGCGCCCGACCCGCTGCAGGCCGCGGCTGACCGACTTCGGCGACTCGACCTGGATCACCAGGTCGACGGCGCCCATGTCGATGCCCAGCTCCAGGCTCGACGTCGCGACCAGGCACGGCAGCTCCCCTGACTTCAAAAGCTCCTCGACCACGGTGCGCTCCTCGTGCGACAGCGACCCGTGATGGGCGCGGGCGATCTCCTGCAACTCGGGGGAGTCGGGGTCGGGTCCGTCAGGCTCGCGTTCGCGAGGAGTTCCTGACGGACCCGACCCCGACTCCCCAGTGGCTCGTGTCTCTCCCGCGTGCTCGGTGGCCGGAAGCTCTCGCTCAGGTTCGTCGGCGTTGAGCTCGTTCAAGCGCTTGGCCAGACGCTCGGCCGCCCTCCTGTTGTTGACGAAGATGATCGTCGAGGTGTGTTCGCGGACCAGCTTCAGCAGCTCGGGGTAGATCGCGGGCCAGATCGAGCGAACGTGGGCCAGCGGCTCGCCGTCGGTGGGCTGGCCATCTGAGCTTGGAAGAGCTGGGGCGCCTGGTTCGGCCATGTCCTCCACCGGCACCACGATCTCCAGATCGAGCTCCTTAGCGACCCCAGCATCGACAATCTCACACGCCCTCTTGGGGCCGACCAAGAACCGAGCGATCCGCTCCAGCGGCCGCTGGGTAGCGGAGAGCCCGATCCGCTGAACCCGGGAGGTTGGGGAGGACCCGGCAGAGCCTCCCCGCTGTTGCTCTGCCGGGTCCTCCCCAACCTCCCCGGCCTCGGCGACAAGATGCTCGAGCCGCTCCAAACTCAGCGCCAGGTGCGTCCCCCTCTTGGTCGGCGCCACCGCGTGAATCTCGTCGACGATCACCGCTTCGGCAGTCGCCAGGATCTCCCGCGCTCCCGAGGAGAGCATCAGGTAGAGCGACTCGGGGGTGGTGATCAGGATGTCGGGCGGGTCTTTGCGCATCTTCCGCCGCTCGGACTGCGGCGTGTCGCCGGTCCGCAGCCCGACCGAGATCTCCGCCCCGATCCCCCGCAGCGGCGCCCGCAGGTTGCGCTCGATGTCGTAGGAGAGCGCCTTCAGCGGCGACACGTACACGATCCGCACCCCACTCCCCCGCCGACGGGCCTCAAACGGGCCTATATCTCCCGTTTTAGGCCCGTCGGCGGGGAGGCGGGAGAGGCGGTCGATGCCCCAGAGGAAGGCGGCCAGGGTCTTGCCGGAGCCGGTGGGGGCGCAGATCAGCGCGTTCTCGCCCCGCGAGATCGCCTCCCAGCCCCCCGCCTGGGCGGCAGTCGGCCCCGCGAAGGAGGCCTCGAACCAGCGCCTGACCGGCGCGCTGAACGGCGCCAGCGGGTCGGGCTTCACGCTCTTCTTCTCACCGGTGGCCAACCCATAGATCCTACGCTCCGGCCATAGCGGTGCCGAAGGCCTCGTTAGGGTCCGGCGGATGAGCCTCCGTCTGATGTGGCTGGGGACCTACGAGAGCGACTATCCGCGGACCCGGGTGCTGCACGCCGGTCTGCGCGAGCTCGGCGTCGAGGTGATCGAGTGCCACCGCCCGGTCTGGGAGCTGACCCGCCACAAGGCGGGCTCGTTCCTCTCCCCCCGGCGCCTGCCGCGGACCGGGCTCCGGTTCGCCCGCGCCTGGGCGGCGCTCGCCCGCGAGCAGCGCCGGCTTGGGCCGGTCGACGCGATCGTCGCCGGCTACCCGGCGCAGCTCGACGTGCCCTTCGCCGCGCCCCTGGCGCGGCGGCGTCGCACGCCGCTCGTCGTCGACGCGATGATCTCGCTCTCCGACACGCTGGGAGGCGACCGCGCCCGAGTCGGCGGCGTCGCCACCCGGGCCCTGGGGGCGCTCGACCGGGGAGCCGTGCGCCAGGCCGATCTGCTGCTGGTCGACACCGAGGCGCACGCCGATTACTTCGCCTCGCAACTCGGCGCCGAGCGCGACCGGATCGGCATCGTCTCGGTCGGCGCCGAGCCCGACCTGTTCCGCCGCACCCCGCTCCCGAACGGTGACGTCCAGGCGCTCTTCTACGGCAAGCTGTCGCCCCTCCACGGCCTCGAGACCGTGCTGACGGCGGCGCGGGCGCCGGGGGTGCCGCCGCTGCGCCTGATCGGCGACGGCCAGTCTGCGGCCGTGGCTCGAGCGACAGCTGGCCGAGGACCGCCCGCCCGGCCTGGAGCACGTCGAGTGGGTGCCCTACGAGCGGCTCGGCGGGGAGCTCTCGGCGGCGTCGATCTGCCTCGGGATCTTCGGCGCCAGCGAGAAGGCGTCACGGGTGGTCCCCAACAAGGTCCTGCAGGCGATGGCCGCCGGCCGGCCGATCGTCACCGCCAACACGCCCGGCGCCCGCGAGCTGCTGGTCGACGGGGAGAGCGCCCTGCTCGTCCCGGCGGCGAACCCCGAGGCACTCGCCGCGGCGATGGCCCGGCTCGCGGCCGACGCCGGGCTGCGGGAGCGGCTCGGCGAGGGCGCCTACCGGCGCTTCGCCGAAGTCGGGGCGCCGGCGGCGGTCGCGGCCAGGTTCCTCGACTGCCTAGCCGACTCCGGTTGTCTCGGCCTCGCCGACCGTGCGCTCGATCTGGGCCGGCCGCAGGCTCGAGCCTGAGCGTTCGCGGCGGGCGAGGACGACCATCTGGGCGAGCAGACCGAAGGTGAGCAGCTGGATGCCGACCACGATCAGCAGAACGCCGAGGAAGAGCAGCGGGCGGCCGCCGATCGCCTCGCCGGAGAGCTTGACGATCGTCAGGTAGAGCTCGATCAGCAGGCCGACCAGCGTCATCGCGATGCCGACCCCGCCGAAGAGATGCAGCGGCCGGTACTCGTAGCGACCGACGAAGACGACGGCGAGCAGGTCGAGGGCGCCGCGCAGGTAGCGCTCGAGGCCGAAGCGCGAGCTGCCGTGCCGGCGCGGCCGGTGGTTGACCGGCACCTCGGCCACCCGCCAGCCCTGCTGCTCGGCCATCGCCGGCAGGAAGCGGTGCAGCTCGCCGTAGATCTCCAGCGAGCGGGCGCAGTCGCCGCGGTAGGCCTTGAAGCCGCAGTTCATGTCGTGCATCGCGACGCCGGTGAGGCGGGCGGTGACGCCGTTGAAGATGCGCGAGGCGAAGCGCCTGGACCAGGGGTCGCGCCGGTCGCGCTTCCAGCCGCTGACCAGATCGGCGCCGGCCGCGAGGCGGTCGAGCAGGAGGGGCAGGTCGGCCGGGTCGTCCTGGCCGTCGCCGTCGATGGTGACGATCGTCTCGCCGGCGGCGCGCTCGAAGCCCGCGGCGAGCGCCGCCGACTTGCCGAAGTTGCGGCGCAACCGCACCCCGCGCAGCCAGGGACGGTCGGCGGCCAGCTCTTCGACCAGGCCGAAGGTGCCGTCGCTGGAGCCGTCGTCGACGACGATCGCCTCCCACTCGAGGCCGAGCCCGTCGCAGGCTGCGCTCGATCTCCTCCAGCAGCCCCGGCAGCGCCTCTCGCTCGTCGAGCGCCGGTATGACGACCGAGAGGTCGATCGCCCTCTAACCCCTAGCCCGCCCGGCCGCCGGCGAAATGCACGTAGGCGTACCAGGAGCGCTTCGGCACGAAGCCTTCGCCGAACAGCCCGGTGCCGCCGCAGAAGTTGCAGCTGCCGGGAGCGTCGTCGACCGAGAACCAGTAGATCCGCCTCAGGTTCCAGCGCCGCTGCCTGGCCTTGAACAGCCGGAAGGCGCCCTTCAGCTGCCTGACCTGGCCCGCCGGCCCCTTGGAGAAGGCGTCGTTGCCGGCGCGGGGCAGCGAGCTCCAGCCGATCTCGGTGATCCAGAGCCCGGTGCCGGCGTCGCGGTTGCGGCGCTGGACGCGGCGGAATTCCTCGATCGCCGGGACCAGTTCCCGGTAGTTGCGCGTGTAGGGGTGCAGGGCGACGCCGTCGAACTTGCGGGCGATCCCCGGGGTCGAGCGGTAGAGGCGGTTGAGGAAGTCGGCGGCGTAGTAGGCCTGGCGCGGGCCGCGCTTGTACCGCGCCTCGCGGGGCCAGGCGAACATGCCGCCGAGGACCAGCCGCGCGCCGCGGTCGGCGCTGTGGATCGCGGCGTAGGAGAGCTTCAGCAGCCGGCCGTACTCGGCCGGGTTGGGACGGACGACGAAGTACTTGAAGTTCTGCTCGTTCCAGATCTGCCAGGTGCGGATCGGCTGCTTGCGCAGGCTCGGGTGAGCCGCCCAGAAGCTGCCCCGCGGCCCGTAGCGCCCGACCACCAGCCGCAGGAAGGAGGCCCACGACTGCCGCTGGAAGCCGTTGCGCACCGGCAGCGTCCGCGGCGCGAACGTCCTCCCGCGCGAGCCCGGCACCGGGGCCGGCGGCACCGCCCAGTCGGGGGCGTTGTAGACGAAGGGCAGGACCGCGATTCCGGCGGCGGCCGCGCCGCCGACCAGGTTGTCGACTTCGCCGAAGTCGTTCACGCCCCTGTCCGGTTCGACCGAGGCCCACGAGATCGGGATGCGAATGCTGTCGACGCCGCCCCTGTGCAGGCGCTGGAACTCCTCGACGCTGGGCGTCGCCTGCGGCGAGGCCCCCCAGAAGTCGCGCGGCAGGGCACTGGCGGCGGGGGCGGAAGCGCAGAGGGCGGCCAGTGCCAGCGCCGCCGTGGCGACGAGTATGCGCAACCTCCCTGGCGGGCGCCTCGTTCCTTGTGCCATCGCTCAGCCCGCCTCGGGCGAGACGGAGCCGGAGGGGCCGCTCGGGCGGCGGCGCTGCCTCAGCATCACCACGGCGACCGAGATCCCGGCCAGGACGAGGACGGCGATCAGGATCGGCACCAGCGGCGAGGAGCCGCCGTCGCCCTTGCTCGGGGCCGGCGCGGCGCTCACCTGGTCGTGGGGCTGCAGGCCGGCCTTCCCCTTCTCGCCGCCGCTGCCGCCTGGGCTACTCTGGCCTCCGTCGTCGCCCTTGCCGGCGCCAACTCCACCTTCGCCCGGAGATGATTCGCCTTCCGACCCACCGGTCCCACCCTGCGAGCCGTCCTCCTGCCGCTGCGCCGGCGCGGTTTCGCCGCCGCTGCCGGTCTTCGAGACCTTCGCCGGGGTTTCCTTGTGATGCGTGGGGGTGTTGCCGCCTTCGGCCCTAGGGATGCCGGGGTCGTACTGCACGCAGCTCGAACTCGTGCATTCTTCGGCCTGAGCGAGCACCGGGAAAGTCAATGCAAGAGCAATCGCTGACACCAGCAGAGAGACGTAGAGGCCCAGCCTCGGGGCCTCGAGATGGCGCTTCCCGAGAATCATGGCGCGCAAGGTTAGAGGAAAGCGCGGCGTTCCTTGCGCCAATTGCCCTGATCGGGGGCCTGGCCGTGGCTGGCGGGGGCTTCGATGTGAGCACTCGTCACATAGCGGGCCTCGGTGCCTGGCTCGTGGTCCTCGCCCTGCTCGTCTTCGGAGCCGGCTCGACGGCCAAGCTGGGGCGGCCCCTCTACTGGGCGGGCGGTCTGATCGTCGGTCTGTCGCTTCTCTGTGCACTCTCGTCCCTCTGGTCGGGCTCGGTGGAGCTGAGCGTGATCGAGGCCGACCGCGTCGCGGTCTACCTCGGCTTCTTCCTTGCCGCGTTCCTGATCGCCCAAACCGACGAAAGGCGCCAACGTTTCGCTGAAGGCCTGGCGGTTGCCGCCGCCGCGATCGCGATCTTGGGCATCGTCAGCCGCCTGCTGCCGCACGTTCTCTACGTCGGCAGCTCGCTGGGGAGCGGCCCCCGCCTCAACTACCCGCTCGGCTACTGGAACGCCAACGGGGCCCTGCTCGGCATCGGCGTCGCCCTGCTGCTGTGGAGCAGCAGGCGGGCGACGTCCGCCGCCCTGCGCTGGTTCTCGACCGCGGCGATCCCGGTCGCGCTGCTCGCCCTCTACCTCACCTACTCGCGCGGCGGCCTGCTCTCGCTCGCCGTCGCCTGCGTGGCGCTGATCGTCCTCTCCCGCGACCGGCTCTGGCTGCTGGCGGCGCTGGCGGCCGGCGCCCTGGGCGCGCTGCCGGCGATCCTCGCCGTGCAGGCCCGCGACGAGCTGGCGCTCAACCTCGGCGAAGCCACGGCGCGGGCCCAGGGGGTGACCGTGACCCTGATCCTGCTCGCCGGCGTGGCGCTCTCCCTGCTGCTTGCCGCGGCGCTGCGCTGGGAGGAGCGGCGCGAGGGCGGGCTGAGCGGCCGCGCGGTCGAGATCTCGCGCAACCCGCGCGTGCTCAGGGCGGTGGCCCTCGTCGCCGCGCTGCTGGCGATCGGGGCGGCGATCGCGGTCGGCGGCCGCGCCTGGGACCGCTTCTCCAGCCCCGACGTCCAGTTCCCGAGCAATCCGCAGGAGCACTTCTCGGAATTCTCCGGCGCCGGCCGCCACGACTTCTACAAGGCCGCGGTCGAAGCCTTCGGCGAAGAGCCGCTCCTCGGCCACGGCGCCGGCACCTACCAGTTCTCCTGGTACCAGCTGCGCACGATCGAGCTTCCCGTCCACGACGCCCACTCGCTCTACCTCGAGGCGTTCGCCGAGCTCGGCCTGCTCGGCGGCCTGCTCGTGCTCGCCCTGGTCGGCTACCTGCTCTGGTGCGGGCTGGGCGCCTGGCGCGCCGCCGCCGGCGAGCAGCGCGAGCGCAACGCGGTCCTGCTGGCGGCGATGCTGGCCTTCGCCGCCGCCGCGGCGGTCGACTGGATCTGGGAGATCCCCGGCGTCGGCGCCTACTTCTTCCTCGCTGCCGGCGTGCTTGTGGCCGCGCGCTGCGCCCAGATCGCCGCCGACCCGCGGCGCGAGCAGGGGACGACGGAGGGACGGCGCTTCGGCCTCACGGTGGCGGCCGTGGCCATCGCTTGGATCTCGGCCGTCGCCCTGATCGGGCCGCTGCTCGTCGACCGCGAGATCGGGGCCAGCCAGGACGCCGCCGCCCGCGACGACCTCGGCGCCGCCTTCGACCACGCCGGCAACGCCCGCTCGATCGAGCCCTGGGCCGCCTCGCCCTACGTGCAGCTCGGCCTGCTCGCCGAGCGGCAGGGCGAATACGGGGCCGCCGCCGCTCACTTCAGCGACGCGATCGAGCGCGAGGACCGCAACTGGCAGTGGTTCTACCTGCGCTCGCGGGTCGAGCACGAGGCCGGCGACGAAGCGGCCGCCTCGGCCGACCTCGAGCGGGCGCGGCGGCTCAACCCGCAGGCGGCCTGCCTGCAGGAAGACGGCTGGAGCTGCGGATGAGCGCCGAGACCCGAGGCGAGCCGGGCGGACAGGCGGCGATGGCCGAGCGCGGCCCCGAGCCGACCGAGGTCGCCAGCCGGCTCGGCCTGACCGGCCCGAGCGGCTCCAAGCGGCGCGGCGCCCTGCTGCGCCGCCTGCTCGCGGTCGGCGACGGGGCCTCGATTCTCGCCGCGCTCTGCGTCGCCACCGCGCTCACCTCGACCACCGACGTGGTCAAGCTCTTCTGGGGCGTGCTCTTCATCCCGGCCTGGCTCCTGGTGATCAAGCTGCACGGCCTCTACGACAACGACCACCGCCGCATCCGCCACAGCACCTTCGACGAGCTGCCCTCGCTGGTCTCGGCCAGCGCCCTGGGCACGATCGTCCTCGACGGGCTGCTCGCCCTCAGCCCCGCCGGGCCGCTCTCGGCGAAGAGCGCGATCATGGTCGGCAGCGGCGCCCTGCTCGCCTGCTTCGTGGCGCGGGCCGTGCTGCGCTTCGCCTGGCACCGGCTGACCGGGATGGCGACCGGGATCGTGATCGGCCCGGCGGCGATGGCCGACGTCGTCGCCCGCCGCATCGCCACCCACCCCGAGGCCAGGCTGCAGCTGCTCGGCTACCTCTCCGCCCCGCGCGACAAGGACCGCCGCGCCTCGCTGCCGCGGCTCGGCTCGATCGAGGAGATCTCGCGGGTGGCGCGCCAGTACGAGGTCGAGCGGGTCGTCGTCGCCGAGCGCGAGATGGGCGAGGCCGACGCCGAGCGCCTGATCGAGGAGTGCAAGCGGGCCGGGCTCGGTCTCACCTTCCTGCCCCAGCACTACGGGCTGCTCGGCCCCGGGATCGAGCTCAACCGCCTCGCCGAGCTGCCGGTGCTCGACTTCCGCTTCTCCGACCCGCCGCGCTCGACCCTGGCGATGAAGCGCGGCATGGACATCGCCGTCTCGGGGCTGATGCTGACCCTGCTCTCGCCGCTGCTGGCGGCGACCGCGGCGCTGATCGTCCTCGACACCGGCCTGCCGGTCTTCTTCCGCCAGCGCCGCGCCGGCAAAGGCGGCGCCTCGTTCACCATGCTCAAGTTCCGCACCATGGTCGCCGACGCCGAGGCGCGGCTGGGCGAGCTGGTCGACCTCGACGAGCTCGACGAGCCGGCCTTCAAGATCCCCGACGACCCGCGCATCACCCGCGCGGGGAGGCTGCTGCGGCGGACCAGCCTCGACGAGCTGCCGCAGCTGATCAACGTCCTGCGCGGCGACATGTCGCTGGTCGGCCCCCGCCCCGAGGAGGAGGCCGTTGTCGCCCTCTACGACGAGCGCCAGCGCGCCCGCCTCGCGGTCAAGCCGGGCCTGACCGGGCCGATGCAGGTCTACGGCCGCGGCGACCTCACCTTCGAGGAGCGCCTGGCGATGGAGCGCGACTACCTCGACAACCTCTCGATCACCGGCGACCTGGCGATCCTCCTGCGCACCCCGCGCGCAATCGTGCGCGGCGAAGGCGCCTACTGAGCGGCGGCTCAGGGCGGAGTCAGCACCTCCACCGGCGAGACCGCGGCCGCGCCGTCGGCCAAGCGACCGTCGAGCGTCAGCAGGGAGCTTTGGAGCTGCTCTGCCAAAGCCACGTACAGGCCGTCGTAGAAGCTGAGGTTGTGACGCAGCTCCCAGGCGCGCTCGAGAAGGCCGACATGGACGATGCGGCGCAAGGGCATCGCGGTGAGGTCACGCAGCGCCGCGACGGCACCATCCTCGTCGAGCCTGCTCCCCACGACCAGGCGGCGGAGCGCATGGCCGACCTCCGCATCGATCAGATGAGGAGCCCAGATGGATCGGTCGCCACGTCCGCCCGCAAGCTGCGCCTCGGCCCAGGAAGCGTGCTGGGCGTCGGTGAGAACCGTGACGACGACCGATGCGTCGACGACGGGCATGGGAGCTATTCGCCTCGGGAGGCGCGGATCGTGGCAACGATCTCATCGGCGGCGATGCCGGATGGGCCACGGCCGCGGGCACTGGCAAACACGTCCTCGATCCTCGCTTGCCTGGCGAGTTCGTCCAAGTCGCGCTTTATGTAGTCGGAGAGCGAAAGCCCCTCGGCGGCGGCGCGGGTCTTGAGCACCCTGTGCACCTGCTCCGAGACGCCTCGTACCTGGATCATTTTGGACATGTTCTCCACATTAGAACATGTGGAAGACATGTCGATGCTGGCCAGCGGGTTCATGCCCCGACCCTTGCAAACCCGCCCGCACAGGTGGCGCGCGCAGCCGCGCGCGTGCGTGCCAATTTCCTCGCAGAAGACGCGTTCAGGCGAATGGCAGGTCTCGCCGCCGCCCGGAAGCCGCCGGGGTACAGTGCTCCGCTCTGGATCTCGAGATCGTCATCGTCAGTCACGGCGCCGAGGAGCTGCTGCGGCGCTGCCTGCGCTCGCTCGCTGAGCACCCGGCGAGCGGCAGCTCGCGGGTGACGGTGGTCGACAGCGGCAGCACCGACGGGACGCCGGACATGGTCGAGCGCGAGTTCCCCGCGGTGCGGCTGATCCGCCGCGAGAACATCGGCTTCTCGGCGGCCAACAACGTCGTCCTGCGCGAGGACGAGGCAGACGCGGTGCTGCTGCTCAACCCCGACACCGAGGTGTACGAGGGGACGCTGGACGCGGCGCTGGAGCGGCTGCGCTCCGAGCCGGAGATCGGCATGGTCGGCTGCAAGCTGGTGACCGAGTCCGGTGAGCTGGACCACGCCTGCAAGCGCTCCTTCCCCACCCCGCTCAGCGCCCTCGCCCACTTCACCGGCCTCGGCCGCGGCGACGGCGCCGGGGCGGCGCTGAGCCAGTACCGCGCCACCCACCTGGGCGACGACGAGCCGGGCGAGGTCGACGCGGTCAACGGGGCCTTCATGCTCTGCCGTGCCGCGGCGGTGCGCGAGGTCGGCCTGCTCGACGAGGGCTACTGGCTCTACATGGAGGACCTCGACTGGTGCCGTCGCTTCTGGCAGGCCGGCTGGAAGGTCTTCTACGAGCCGGCCGGCGTCGCCCTGCACGTCAAGGGCGGCTCCAGCGGCCGCCGCCGCGCGCCGAAACAGGAGATAGCGTTCCACCGCGGAATGGGGCGCTTCTACCGCCGCTTCGACGCGGCCGAGCACAACCCGGTCGTCAACGCGGCCGTATATGCCGGGATCGGCGCCAAGCTGGCGACCAGCCTGGCGATCACCGCGGTGCGCGGCCGTTGACGTGAAGCGCCTGGGGCTGCCGACGATCGTCGCGATCGCCGTGATCGCGGTTGGCGCCGTGCAGCTGGTCGACGGGGCGATCAGCACCGGCATCTCCTTCGACGAGAAACTGCACGTTGAACGAACCTACGGCTGGCTCACCTATGGATGGTTCGTTCCCGAGCCGGAGATCGCCGGCGGCATCCCGGACCCCAGCAAAGGCTCATCGCCCTTCGTCTACGGCCCGGCGTACTCGGCCCTGGCCCATGCGGTCAACGTCGAGTTGGGCAATGAGCCGATCGGCAACGTCTCCTTCTCCACCGATGCATACGCGGTTCGCCACCTCGTGGTCGCCGCGCTCGCGGCGCTGGCCGCCGCCATGGCCGGCGCCCTGGTCTGGTTCCTGACCCGGTCGTGGCGCTTCGGCCTTTGGGCGACAGCCGCCCTGCTCGCGATACCGCCATGGCTGGGACACGGCTTCTTCAACCCGAAGGACGTCGCGGCGGCGAGCGGATACACACTGGCGACCGTGGGACTGGCACTGGCAATCGGGCCGGGCCCACCCAGCCGCCGACGGTTGATCGCCGTCTCGGCTCTGCTTGCCGGGGGCATCTTCATCGGCGTTGGCACGCGGCTGGCGCTCTGGGCGCCGGTCCTGGCCGGGTTTGTCGTCTACGCGGCGCTGCGAGTCGGCCAGCGCTGGCGCGGCAGGATCGAGGAGGGCTGGACGCGCGACGGCGCGGTATTCGTCGGCGGAGCACTCGGCGTCGCTGCGGTCGCCGCCGTCTACCCGAAGGCGGTGGAAACTCCGCGCACCCTGTTGACCCAGGCGATCTCGGCCTCGGCCGACTACCCGACCGAAACGACGACCCTGACCGCGGGGCATCTGCTCCCGTCTCATCCTCCGTGGTGGTACCTGCCGGCTTGGATCGGCGCGGGAACGCCGCTGCTGATCGGCGCCCTGGCGATTCTCGGCGCCCTGCTGGCGCTCGCCGCACTTGGCCGGCTGCGGGAGAGTGGCCCGGGCTCATTTTGGGGAGATCGTCGGCTGGGCCTGATCCCAGTGCTGCAGCAGGCCGCGATGCTGCCGTTCCTGGCGATCGTCGGAGGCACGACGATGTACGACGGCTCGCGCCAGCACCTCTACGTCTTCCCGGCCCTGGCGATCCTCGCCGGGGTCGGCGCCCAGCACGCTTGGCGCTGGGCGCGAACCCGCCAATCGCGCGCCTGGCCGACCGTCGCGGCCGCTGCCCTCTCACTGGCGCTGGCAGTCCCGATGCTCGAGCAGGTGCTCCTCTTCCCCTACAACTACGCCTACGTCAACCCGATCGCGGGAATCGGCGGAGTCAACGGCCGCTGGGAGACCGACTACTGGTACACGAGCAATCGCGAGGCGGTGAGGCGGGTCCCGCGCGGCGTGCGCCTCCGCTGCAGCGACCGGCTCGAAATCCCGCTTCAGCCTGACCTGTATCCAGTGATCGGCGATTGCCGCGAATACCCGTTCGACGACGAGCGGGGAGACGACGCCAACCCCGTCGTCGAGGGGAACCGCGGTCCCTGGGTGGTCTCCTGGGCGCGTGGCGGTAACGAGCCACCGCCCTGGTGCGAAGACGCCGACAACGTCACCCGCTGGCTGCGCGGCGAAGAGGTGGTCATGGGGTATGTGCTGCGCTGCGACCCGAAACAGACCCGAGCCAGCGAAGGTGGATAGCTAGAACGGCAGCGTCTCGCCGACCTCGGCGAGCGTCGGCGCGGCCTCGTCGCGGGGGCTGAGCAGCGGCTCGGCGACCGGCCACTCGACAGCGACCTCGGGGTCGTTCCAGGCGATGCCGGACTCGGTCGCCGGGTCATAGGTGCTGGAGCAGAGGTAGGCGACGTCGGCGACCTCGCTGAGCACGGCGAAGCCGTGGCCGAAGCCGACCGGGACGAAGAGCTGGCGGTGGGCCTCGTCGTCGAGCACATGGCCCTCCCACTCGCCGTAGGTGGGCGAGCCGCGGCGCAGGTCGACGGCGACGTCGAAGATCCGGCCCCGCGGGCAGCGGACCAGCTTCGCCTGCCCCGGCTCAGTCTGGAAGTGCAGGCCGCGCAGCGTCCCCTGGCGCGAGCGCGAGTGGTTGTGCTGGACGAACTCGACGTCGACGCCGTGCTCGGCCCAGAGGTCGCGGCGGAAGCTCTCGACCATGAAGCCGCGCTCGTCGCCGTGGACCTGCGGCTCGAGCAGGACGACCCCGTCGAGCTTCGTCTCCAGGCGCCTCAGCACTAGCCCAGGGCCTTGCCGTACTGCCGTTCGTAGTACCCGCGGTACTCGCCGGAGCGGATCGGCTCCCACCACTCCCCGTTCTCGCGGTACCACTGCACGGTGCGCTCCAGCCCCTCGGCGAAGTGGACCTCGGCCTCCCAGCCGAGGTCGCGCTTCAGCTTCTCGGAGGCGAGCGAGTAGCGGCGGTCGTGGCCGGGCCGGTCGGTGACGTACTCGATCAGCGACTCGTCGGCGCCGGTCAGCTCGATCACCCGCTTCACCACCTCGATGTTCTCGCACTCGTCGGGGCCGCCTACGTTGTAGGCCTCGCCGGGACGGCCGCGCTCGAGGACGGTGTGGATGCCGCGGCAGAAGTCCTCTACGTAGAGCCAGTTGCGCACCTGGCGCCCGTCGCCGTAGACCGGCAGCGAGTCGCCGTGCAGCGCGTTCAGCACCATCAGCGGGATCAGCTTCTCCGGGTACTGGCGCGGGCCGTAGTTGTTGGAGCCGCGCACGATCGAGGCCTCGAGCCCGTAGGTGTGGAAGTGGGCGGCGACGAGCAGGTCGCCGGCCGCCTTGGTCGCCGAGTAGGGCGAGGAGGGGTCGAGCGGCGAGGCCTCGGTGAAGGAGCCGGACTCGATCGAGCCGTAGACCTCGTCGGTGGAGACCTGCAGGTAGCGACCCACCCCCAGCTCGCGGGCGGCGTCGAGCAGGGTGCCGGTGCCGATCACGTGGGTGCGGGCGAAGGCGTCCTGGTCGTCGATCGAGCGGTCGACGTGGGACTCGGCGGCGAAGTTGACGACCGCGTCGCAGCCCTCCATCGCCTCGCGCACGGCCGCCGGGTCGGCGATGTCGCCGACGACGAGGTCGGTGCCCTCGGGCAGGTTCTCGCGCCGCCCGGCGTAGGTGAGCTTGTCGAGCACCCGCACCTCGTGCTCGCCGCCGACGAGGCGCACGTAGGTCGAGCCGATGAAACCGGCGGCGCCGGTGACCAGGATCCTCACGCGGCGGAAGGCTAGCGGGCGATGCCTCGAACGTCAGTCTGCTCCGCCGGTCTCTCGCTCGCTGTCGCGCTGGGCGAGGTAGGCGGCGAGGCCGTCGTGCCAGTCGGGCAGCTCGATCGCGTGCTGGCGCTGGCTGGTGAGCGCCGAGAAGGGCGGCCGGGGGGCCGGGCGGCCGAGCATCTCGGTCGTCGCCGAGAGCACCCGGCAGTCGACCTGGGCCTGCTCGAAGATCTCGCGGGCGAACTCGTACCAGGAGCACTGACCGGCGGCGGCCATGTGGTGGATGCCGAACTCGACCCCCTCGATCAGCCGCACGATCCCGTGCGCGAGGTGCCAGGTGTAGGTCGGCGAGCCGACCTGGTCGCGAACGACCAGCACCTCGTTCTGCGTCTGCGCCAGGCGCAGCATCGTCTCGACGAAGTTGCCGCCGCCGAGGCCGAAGAGCCAGGAGGAGCGGACGACGAAGTGACGTTTGTTGGCGGCCGCGGTCGCCTCCTCGCCGGCCAGCTTGGTGCGGCCGTAGGCGGAGAGCGGCGCGGTCTGGTCAGTCTCGACATAGGGCGCGCCCTTGGCGCCGTCGAAGACGTAGTCGCTGGAGACGTAGACGACGCTGGCGCCGACGGCGGCTGCTGCTGCCGCGACGTTGCCCGCACCGGGCCCGTTGACGGCAAGCGCCTCCGCCTCGGCCTCCTCGGCGCCGTCGACGTCGGTCCAGGCGGCGCAGTTGATCACCGCGTCGGGCCGCTCGCCCTCGATCCGCGCTGTCGCCGCCGCCTCGTCGCCGACGTCGAGCTCGTTGTGCCCGTAGCCGACCACCTCGTGCCCGGCGTTGCCGGCGGCCAGCACCACGTCGCGCCCGAGCATGCCGCCCGCGCCGGCGACCAGAACCTTCATTAGATGATCTCGATCTCGGATTTGTCGCCGACCAGCATGCGCAGAGTCTTGGGCATGCCGTCGGAGCGGGTCAGCTTGACTTCGCGGCCGAGCAGGCTGGCCTCGAGGCGGGTGCCGAGATCCTCGACCACAGAGCCGCTGAGGACGATCGAGTGCTCGACTTCGGAGCGGCAGACGCGGACCTCGTCGCCGATCGAGGTGTAGGGGCCGACGTAGGCGTCCTCGATCCGGGCGCCGGCGCCGATCACGACCGGGCCGCGGATCACCGAGCCGCTGACCGTCGCGCCGGGCTCGACCACGACCCGCCCCTCGATCCGCGAGGCGTCGTCGACCTCGCCTTCGATCCGGCCCTCGATCTCCTCGAGCACGAGCCGGTTGGCCTCGAGCATGTCGGCCAGCTGGCCGGTGTCCTTCCACCAGCCGCCGACCACCTCCGAGCGCACCGCCCTGTCCTGCTCGATCAGGCTCTGGATCGCCTCGGTGATCTCCAGCTCGCCGCGCCACGAGGGCTGCAGGGCGCGGGCGGCGTCGAAGATCGCCGGCGCGAAGAGGTAGACGCCGACCAGCGCCAGGTTCGAGGGCGGGTCCTTGGGCTTCTCGACCAGGCGCACGATCCGCTCGCCGTCGAGCTCGGCCACCCCGTAGGACTGCGGGTCGTCGACCGGGGTGAGCAGGATCAGGGCGTCGGGCTGCTCGGCGCGGAAGGTCGAGACCAGACCGCGCAGGCCGTCGGCGAGCAGGTTGTCGCCGAGGTACATGACGAAGGGCGAGCCGCCGATGAACTCCTCCGCGGTCAGCACCGCGTGGGCCAGCCCGGCCGGCTCGTCCTGGACGATGTAGGTGATCTTGGCGCCGAAGGCCGAGCCGTCGCCGGCCGCCTCGCGGATCTCCTCGCCGGTCTCCGGGGCGATGATGATCCCGATCTCGGTCACCCCGGCATCGACCAGGGCCTCGATCCCGTAGAAGAGCACGGGCTTGTTGGCGACTGGCACCAACTGCTTGGCCGAGGTGTGGGTGATCGGCCGCAGCCGCGTCCCGGCCCCGCCGGAGAGAATCAGGCCCTTGAGGTCTTGCACGGCCGGGAAGGCTATCGGCGTGGCGCGAGTAGGGGGGAATCGTCCGGAATTGAGCTAATTTCGGGTCAAATTAGCTCAATTCCGCGTTGATTAGCTCGATATGCACGGCGATGCCTGCGCTGCAACGCCACCTGATGCCCGGCTATCGTCGCGCCGACGATGAGCCCGAACGCGCCGCAAGCCACAATCGACGTCGCGATCGTCAACTGGAACACCGCCGACGCGGCGCTGGCGGCGGCGCGCGCCTATCTGGGCTCGGAGGGGATCGAGGCGCGGGTGACGGTCTTCGACAACGCCTCGCGGGCCGAGCAGCGCGAGATCCTGCGCGGCGGGTGCCCCGAGGGGGCGCGGCTGGAGCTGAGCGAGGAGAACCTCGGCTACGGCACGGCGGCGAACCGGGCGCTGGGCCCCGGCCGGGCGGAGCTGGTCTGCGTCAGCAACGCCGACGTGCTACCCGAGCCCGGAGCGCTGGCGGCGATGGCCGCGGTGGCGCTCGCCGAGCCCGGCGCCGGCATGGTCGGGCCGGTCTTCGGCGGCGACACCGACCGCTACCACGCCGCCCTGCCGGGGACGGCGACGATGCTGGCGCGGATCTTCGCCGGCTCGGCGGGCGAGCGGCGCCAGCCGAGCCCGGCGCCCGGGCAGGTGGCCGAGGTCGGCCAGCCCTCCGGCGCCTGCTTCGTCGTGCGCCGCGAGCTCTGGGAGCGGCTCGGCGGCTTCGACGAGGGCTTCTTCCTCTGGTACGAGGACGTCGACCTGGCGCGGCGGCTACACGATCGCGGGCAGCGCAACCTCGTCGTCGGCGCGGCCCCGGTCGGGCACGCCGGCGCCGAGGCCTTCGCCCAGGTCGACCGCCGCCGCCAGCAGGCGATCCGCCTCGACTCGGTCGAGCGCTACATTCGCCTCCACCACCGGCGGGCGATGCCGGTGGCCGCACCGCTGCTTAGGCTCTCCCGGCGCCTTAGAGCAGGCGCCGCCGCATGAACTCGATCTCGGTCGTCATACCAACCAAGGACCGCCCCGAGGCGCTGGCGCGGACGCTCGACGCGCTGCAGGCGCAGCGCCTCGACGCGGCGCGCGCCGAGATCGTCGTCGCCGACAACGGCTCCGGCGAGGCGGCGCTCGCCGAGCTGAGGCGGCGACCGCCGGACGGGGCGATCCCGCTGCGCGTGATCGAGCACCCCGAGGGCGGCCCCGCCGCCGCCCGCAACGCCGCCGCGGCAGCGGCCGAGGGTGAGCTGCTGCTCTTCCTCGGCGACGACACCGAGCCCGACGGCGAGGGCCTGCTGCAGAGCCACATCGACCTGCACACCGCCCGGCCCGAGGCCGACTACGGCGTGCTCGGGCGGATCACCTGGAACCCGCGCCGGCCGGTCACCCCCTTCATGCGCTGGCTCGAGAACGGCGGTCCGCAGTTCCACTACGGCGAGATCGAGGCCGGGCCGGTCGACGCGGCCAGCTACTTCTACAGCTCCCACGCCTCGCTCAAGCGCCCCTTCTTCGAGCGCCTCGGCGGCTTCGACGAGCGCTTCCCGACCGCCGCGGTCGAGGACACCGAGCTCGGCGTGCGCCTCGCCGACGCCGGCCTCGAGCTCGACTACCACCCCGAGCTGCTCGTCCTCCACGACCACCCGACCACCCCGGCCCAGTCGCTGCGCCGCTCGGTCGCCGTCGGCCGCTCGGCCGCCCTCTACAACCGGCTGCGCCCCGAGCGCCCCCATCCCGGCGTGCAGCCCCCGCACGGCCTCGCCTGGTCGGCCGTCCGCGCCGCCTCCCCCCTGCTCGGCGCCCTCGCCCAGCTGCCCCTGCCCGGCGGCCTGCGCGAGCGCGTCTGGCTGGCGATGACCCGCAGCGGCTACGCCCGCGGCTACCGGCTGGGAGCGGCCCGGTGACCCTGCGCCGCCTCAACGCCTCGCTGCTCTCGCCGCTGCTGCTCTTCCCCCTGGTCTGGGTGCTGACCGCCCTGCTCTCCCAGATCCACCTGCTGCGCATCCAGGACTCGTGGTCGACGGTGATGGTCGCCGTGGTGATCGCCGTGCCGCTGGCCTTCATCGCCGGGGGGCTGATCGGGCAGGGGCTTGCGCTGAGCGCGACGGCGCTGTCGCGGACCCGACCGGAACTGCGCATGAGCGAGCGCAGCTTCCGTCGCCTGATCGTCGTCCTCGTCGCCATCGGCCTGCTTGCCGTCGCCTACCAGGTCGCCCGCTCCGGGCGCCCGCCACTGCTCAGCGGCAGCATCGACGACGCCCGCTTCGCCCAGGGCGGCCCGACGATCCTGCTCACCGACCTGCTGACGGTGGCCGTGATCCTGGCAATGACCCGGGCGCGCAACATCCTGGCCCGGGAGTCGCGCTTCGAGCTCGGCCTCTCGATCCTGGCGCTCGGCGCCTTCGCCCTGCAGGCCGGGCGCGGCAACGTCGTGCTGCCGATCGTCGTCGTGATCGTCGCCCGCTGGCTCTACTGGGGGCGGCCGAGTCCCTACCTGATCGCCGCCGGCGCGATCGCCGCCTTCCTCGCGATCTGCTTCGGCTTCTACCTGCGCACCTACCAGCACCCGTGGACCCCGTTCGAGTCCGAGCTCTTCGGCGAAGTGCTGCCCGGCATGCCGTTCTTCCTCAAGCCGCTGGTGCCGCTCTACCTGGCGCTGACCACCAACTTCGTCGCCCTGCAGGGCATCGTCGACCACTTTCCGACCGCCGCCCCCTACGGCCACGGCGTCTACGACGCAGTCGCCTTCGACAGCGTCTTCTCCGGCGCCAGGCACATCGGCGACGTCTCCGGCGCCCTGACCCCGCCCTGGGTGACGAGCACGGTCGCCGGCTCGTTCTGGGCGGACGGAGGCTTCCCCCTGCTGATCCCCGGCGTGGCCGTGACCGGCCTGCTCGCGGCCGGCACCTACGCCGCCGCGGCCAGAACGCTCTCCTTCCGCTGGGCGCTCGCCTCCGCCTACCTCACCTTCGTCGCCCTCTTCGGCCTCTACACGAACTTCTGGACCCAGCAGATCGACTGGCTGATCGTCGCGCCCCTGTTGCTCGCCTTCGGTGCATTCGCCGAAGACCCCGACCGGCCGCCAGGCGCGATCGGGTCCGCATGGGAGAAGATCAGGCGCATGGGGCATGAGCAGCGTGGGGCGACGGCGGTGCCCGCAGCACCCGCCGGGGAGCAATCGGCGGGCAGCGGTGACGGGAAGTCCGGGCGCTCCGCGGCGCGCGCGGCGATCCTCTCCGGCCTGGCCGCGCTGATCGTGCTCTTCGTCGCCGGGCTGATCGTCCAGCGCACGCTGCCCGAGCCCTTTCCGCTGGTCAAGACGATGCCGCTGCCGGCATCGGTGGCCGACGCCGACGCGATCTTCACCGACAGCGGCCGCGGCGCCGACAACACCCAGGTCTACTGGGTCAACCGGCGCGGGCGGAGCGTGCGCCTGCACGTCTTCGACCCGGTCAGCAGACGAACGAGGTCCACCGGCTTCCGCTCCTCCGGCCTGCCCGGCGAGACCTATTACGACGTCGGCTCCTGGCTGCCGATGGCGATCCCGGCGATCTTCGAAATCCAGCAGGCGCCCGAGAAGATCTTCGTCACCGTGCGGCGCAGCGACAACGGCGCGGTGGTCAACCGCTACTCGCGGACCCTGGGCGCGCCCACCGACGACACCACCCGCAGCTTCGAAATCGCCTCCTACGACGCGCCCCGCGCCGACCTGCTGATCGTCGACCGCGGGCAGACGACCTCGCGGGCGCGCATCAGCGTCCTCTCGGGCGAGTCCGGCTTCCGCGCCCAGGCCTACGGCACCGACCTCCCCTTCCGCGGCGCCGGGCCGCGCGAATGGTCGGTCAGCATCGGCGAACTCGCCGGCAAGACCTTCCCCGACGGCCGCGTGGCGACGCCGAAGCCGGACCTGCTCCTCTTCCAGCGCGACCCCGACCGCAAGCACACGAACCTGAAGGTGATCCCGGGGGAGGAAAACTTCCGCGGCTTCACCTACCAGCGCGACATCGACGAGCCCGGCGACCTGCCGCCGAGCCGCCTCTTCCTGCAGGGCTCCTGGCTGGGCGCTCCGTCGGTCTTCGAGGTCGTGCCCGACGCACCGGGCGGCCCGCTGCTGAAGATCTTCGACATCCAACCGCCGGCCGGCCTGCTCTAGGTGCCGGGCGACGAGGAGCTCCTCGGGGACGCGGAGCGGTTCGAGGCCGCCCAGCCGGCCGAGCCGGCGCTGGGGGCGGTCGCGGCCCGGGGCGTCGGCGTGCTGGTCGGGCGCACGCTGGGCCTGCAGCTGCTCACCGCCGGCGTCACCGTCCTCCTCGCCCGCATCCTCACCCCGGCCGACTACGGCCTCTTCGCCGTCGCGCTCGCCGTGCAGATGGTCGGCCAGCGCGCTGCCGAGCTGGGCCTGCCTGCGGCCCTGGTGCGCCTCGACGAGGATCCGACCCCGCAGCAGCAGGCGGCGGTGGCGGGAATGATGCTGGTCTTCGCGACGTCGTTGAGCGGCTTGCTGGTGCTCGTTGGCTTCGCCCTCGTGCCTGCCGCCGGTGGCGACAGCGAAGCGCTGCGGGTGATCGCCGTCTCGACCCTGGCGATGCCGCTCTATGCAGCGCGGGCGATGCCGATGGTGCTGATGGAGCGGCGCCTCGCCTTCGGCCGGGTGGCGATCGTGGAGACCGCCGACACCCTCGCCTTCAACGGCTTCGCCCTACTCGCGGCGCTCGCCGGGCTGGGCGCCTTCAGCCTCTCCGGCGCCGTGCCGGCCGGCGCCCTCGCCGGTGTCGTCGCCGCCTGGGCGATCCAGCCCTTTGTCCGCCGCCCGAGCCTCGACCTCGAGCCGGTGCGCCCGTTGTTCGGCTTCGGCGTCAGGATCAGCCTCCTGCAGGGCGTGTTCCTGCTGCGGGAGTTGGGCTTCGTCAGCATTCTGGCCGCGGTCGGCGGCGCGCCGCTTGCCGGCTTCTACGCGATGGCCAAGCGCCTCTTCTCCTTCCCGATCGCGCTCACCTCGGCCGTCGCCCGCGTCTCCTTCCCCGCCCTCTCGCGCGAACCGCAGCTGCGCCCCCAGCGCACCGCCCAGATCGCTGCGTTCACGGCGATCGCCGCCGGTCTGCCGCTGGCCCTGGTCGCCGGCGCCGCGCAACCCCTGATCTCGGTCGTGCTCGGCGACGAATGGCTGCCGACCACCGACATCGTCCTGGTCGGCTCGCTGGGGATGATGCTGACCGCCAGCGCCAGCGCCACCATGATCAGCTCCTTCATGGCCGACGGCAGGGCAGGCACCCCGCTCGCCTCGGCGGTCTCGGAAACGGCGGTGCTGCTGGCGATGGCCGCCGCAATCACGGTGCCGATGGGCGAGGCCGGCGTCGGCCTCGCCATCACCGTCTCGACCGCCGTCGGCCTGATTCCGCTGGCGATCGCGGCCCACCCCGTGGTCAGGCGCTCCCTGCTCGCCGTCGCCAAGGCGAGCGCGATCGCCGCCCTCGCGGCGAGCGCGGCCCAGCTGCTCGGCTTCGCCGAGGATGCCACCGGGCTCCTGCTCTCGCTGGCCGTCGTCACCGCGGTCTGGCTCCCGCTCGAGGTCCTATTCTCCCGCGACGAGATGAGGCGCGTCGTCAAAACCATCCGCCCGATCCTCGGGCGCCGAGGCACCGCGCCAGCATGAAGATCTGCCTCTTCGAGTGGAACGCGGGCGGACACCACAATTTCTACGCCCAGGCGTTTGCCGACGCGCTCGCCGACCACGCAGAGGTCGTATTGGCGGCGTCGGACCAGCTGCTTGGCAATATCGACACCTCGCGGATAGAGACGGTCTCGCTGGGCGATGCCCGGCCGCGGCCGGGCTCGGCGCCGGGAACGGACAAGGCGACCTTGGCGAAGCGCGAAATCGAGCTGCTCCGGGACGCAGTCGCGGAGACGCAGCCGGACCACGCCGCCGTGCTCTTCGCCGACCCGGTCCTGCGGTGGCTCGCCGCCGCTCCCACCCTTCCCTGCCGAATGAGCATCTTCATCATGTTCGCCACGGCTCACTTCCCGCGCGCCTATCACCTGCCACTCAGCACCAAGGAAAGAATCAGCGCCGAGTACAAGGAGCTCAATATCCGGCGCTGGCGCCGCCGCGACGATGCCAACGAGATCTTCGGCCTGGACGTCGAGGCGGTGGATCGATGGCAGCGGCGGGGAGGCGCTCCAGCCCGGTGGCTGCCCGAGCCGCGCCTCGAACTCGAGCCGGAGCCGCTGCCAGGTCGGGAGCGCCACGGCTGCTTCATGTTCGGAGCCATCGACGAACGCAAGGGGATTGACCGGCTGGCGACGGCGCTCGCCGAGGGATGCAAGGGCCTCGAACTCTCGATGTACGGGGCCGTGGCGCCGGAGTACCGCGATCGGTTGAGCGAGGAGATCGAGGCGCTGCGCACCGCCGGAATCGTTCTCGACACGGACTTCACGCGCGTGCCATATGCGGACGCTATGGCGCGAATGGCATCGGCCCGGTGTGCGCTGCTCTCGTTCGGCTGGCGCCCCTCGGGGTCGCGGGTCCTGCTCGAGGCGGCGGTCGCAAGGACGCCGGTCGTGGTCAGCAGCGACAGCGCTGTGGGCAGGCTGGTGGAGCGGCACGGGCTGGGAGTCACGGCCCCGCCGGACGACTCCCGGGCGCTGCGTGAGGCGATTCTCGCCCTGGCGAACGACCCAGACGCAGTCGAGAGGTACGCCGACAGCATGAGGCGGTACGCGGAGAAGCTGCACGGCGACCGCTTTCCGGTCGAGGTGCGCGCGGCCTTCGGCCTCGCCTGAGCATGGCTCTAACCATTTACATTCCCACGCTACGCGCCGGCGATCGACTCGCTCGCACACTCCTGGCTCTCGAGCAACAGGCCGGCGAGCAACCCGAGGTCGTCATCGCAGACAACAGCGATGACGGCGCCGGTGGCGCGCTGGCAGGCGAGCGCTTCCCTTGGGTGCGAACGGTGGAGTTCGGCGAGAACCTCGGCTTCGGCAGGGCGCTCAATCGTGCCGTCGCGGTCGAGCCGGGCGACCCGATCGTCTTCCTCAACGACGACGTGACCGTCGAACCTGACTTCTGTCAGGCCCTGCGTGCGGCCTCAGCGGGCGGAGTGGAGATGGCGGCGGCGGTGCTGCTCAGCGAACGCGACCCCAGCCGTATCGACTCCGCCGGGGTGGTCGCCGACCGAACTCTGCTCGGCTTCGACTACCTCAACGGCGAGCCGGTCGAGGTGCTCGAGACGGCGCCCAACCCACTCGGACCGACGGGCGGCGCCGCCCTGTTCAGGCGTGACGCCTTCGAGGCCGTAGGCGGCTTCGACGAGCGCATGTTCCTCTACTACGAGGACCTCGACCTCGCCCTCCGACTCCGCGCCGAGGGCGGCTGCTGCCAGCTTGTCCCCTCCGCGCGCGGAATCCACGCCTATTCGGAGACGATGGGGGCGAGGTCTGCCGCCAAGTACGAGAGGACCGGCTGGAGCCGTGGCTACATGCTGCGCAGCTACGGCTTCGCGCATCGCCCCGCCCTCCTTGCGCGCGCGATCACGGCAGAGACTGCGATCTGCGCGGGTCAACTGATTCGCGACCGCACCGCACGGGGTGCGGTCGGGCGCATTCGGGGCTGGCGGGCGGCGGCGGCCGGAGCAGGAAGGGATTTCAGGACCGATTCGCTGCTCGACATCTCGCTGCGAGAGGCGCTGGAACTGCGCCGGCGCCGACACTCCGGCTGAGCCAGATCAAGGAAACAGACGGGGGACGGGTTGCGCATAAGATGCCCGCCATGGCAGAGCAAGGGAACGATGGCGCCGTCCTGATCACCGGCGGCGGCGGCTTCATCGGCGGCCACCTGGTCGCCGAGCTGCTGCGCCAGGGGCGCGAGGTGCGCGCCGTGGACTGCAAGCCCCTCGAGGAGTGGCACCAGGTCTTCGAGACCGCCGACAACCGCGTCCTCGACGTCTCCCTGCTGGAGGCGGCCCGCGAGGCGGTCGATGGCACGACCGAGGTCTACAACCTCGCCGCCGATATGGGCGGGATGGGCTTCATCGAGGGCAACAAGGCGCTCTGCATGCTCTCCGTGCTGCCCTCCACCCACGTCCTGATCGCCGCCCGCGACGCCGGCGTGGAGCGCTTCTTCTACTCCTCCTCGGCCTGCGTTTACGCGGCCGAGAAGCAGGAGACCCCAGAGGTACCGGCGCTGAAGGAGTCTGACGCCTACCCGGCGATGCCCGAGGACGGCTACGGCTGGGAGAAGCTCTTCTCCGAGCGCATGTGCCGCCACTTCATGGAGGACTTCGGCATCGAGACGAGGGTCGCCCGCTACCACAATGTCTACGGCCCCGAGGGGACCTGGACCGGTGGGCGCGAGAAGGCTCCCGCAGCCATCTGCCGCAAGGTGGCCGAAGCCCAGCTCAGCGGCCGCCACGAGATCGAGATCTGGGGCGACGGCAAGCAGACCCGCAGCTTCATGTACATCGACGACTGCGTGCAGGGGACGCTGAGCATCGCCTCGGGCCCGCGCATCGACCCGATCAACCTCGGCTCCTCGGAGCTGGTCACGATCAACGGCCTGGTCGACATCGTCGAGGGCATCGCCGGCGTCGAGCTCGAGCGCAGCTACAAGCTCGATGCACCGCAGGGCGTGCGCGGGCGCAACTCCGACAACACGCTGATCGAGCAGACCTACGGCTGGCAGCCCTCGATCAGCCTGCGCGAGGGGCTGGAGAAGACCTACGCCTGGGTGCACGAGCAGGTCGAGCGCAGCCTCATGGGCTCGCCCAGCTAACGAGCTTCGGCTGGATCAGCGTCGCATCGGCCGCTTCGGCAGCTGGAATTCGAACTCGCCTACGGTCTGCACCGTTTTGAACTCGTCGAAGATGTAGCCGACAAGAGGGTCGGTCTCGTCGGGCGGGGTGCCGTGCAGCCAGCTGGCGTCGGCGAGGCCGTCGTCGCGGATCGCGCAGGGACGGGGGGAGGCCCGCATCTGGTCGACGACGCGCTGCTGCTGATCGAGTGGGAGCACGATCGGCCAAGCGCCGGGCGGGTTCGGCTTTGGCGGCTCGATGCCAGTCCAGATATAGAAGCTGTCGATATTGGGGTAGCCGATTAGGGCGGTGCAGCGATGCTCGTGCAGAAGGTTGACCAACTCGGTGAATTCTTCGCCCTGCGGGGGGGCGAGGTGCAGCAGGCGGGCGCCCTCGAAGGGCAGAGCCACCCGTTCCCGGTAGGTGACCACGCCACTCGCCCCCGGTGAGACGACCGCGTGGAAGCCGAGCACCCCGGCCAGGGCGAGCGCAGCGGCGGTGCTCGCCGCGAGGAAGCGAGGCGCCTCCCAACCGCGACTGGCGCCCCAGGCGCGCAACTGACCGAGGCCATCGGACAGGCAGATAGCCCCGACGGCGACGAAGGCGACCGAGGAGATGCGGATCTGGCTGCCGGCTACTGGGTAAACCTGCAGCGTTTGGCAGACAGCGAGCAGGGGCAGGAAGACGCGGGCGAAGCGGCGGTAGCCGGACTCCTCGACGCCAGCCGGTGCGAAGGCGGCGACCCAGGCCAGCGCCATCGGCAGGGCGATGAAGTTCCCTGAAGGGTTGAGCGAGAGGGGCGCCGAGCCAGAGACCGTGAACCAGATCGTCACCCCGGCGGCAACCCGCAGGACGCCCGGCCAGGCCGAGCCACCGGGGCCTCCGCGCAGCCAGAGGCAGAGTCCGGCCGCGGCTACGGCGAGGATCCCCCAGTCCACTGCGGCCCCGGGCGCAGTGAGCGGGATCATGAATGCTTCGCGCAGCTTCAGGCCCTGGGTGACGATGCCGTCGTAGGCCTCCGCGGCGGTGGTTCCGCCGAGCAGCAGGACCCCGAGTACCACCGCAGTCGCAACCACCCCGCCGATGGCGGCGGCGAGCAGCCAGCGCCCAAGCGTGGCGTCATCCCCGTCGGACCGACCGCCGGCGGTATGGGCGGCGACCGCTACGGCCGCCAGGGAGAGCAACTCCAGCACCGCCAGGTCGCGCACCCATTCTTCGCGCAGGTCCGGATACATGATCGCGAAGGGCAGGAGCAGCAGCGCGGCTATGGCGCCAGCGCGCAGCCAGCGGAGTCGCCGCAAAGGCTCCCAGGTCAACACCGCCGCGAAGATCGCGGCAAGCACCGCGTAGCCGCCGACGTTGACCTTGGTCAGGACCAGGCAGGCGAGCAGGGCACCGATCGCCGCACCCGAGACGGCGACCCGACGACCCGGCCCGCTCGCCACCAGCAGGGTCACGGCGCCGAGCAGCGGGGCGATCGCGACCTGGGGATGCATCGGCTCTGCGGCGAGCACGCTGAGCGCCGAGAAGGCGACGACCATCGCGGCGAGCCCGAGCAGCAGGCGCCCGGTGAGACGCTGGGCGGCAAGGCCGAAGACGACGCTGGTCGCGACCCAGACGAAGCCGACGATCAGACGGCTGGCGTCGTTCGTCACCGCCCATCCGGTCAGGGCGAAGAAGCCGCCGAAAACGTCGAAGAAAAAGGGGCCGTAGGCGGCGTAGACGTCGCGGTAGAGCACCTGGCCATCGGCGAAGGCCCGCACGGCAATCAGCAGCGTTCCCTCGTCGTCGTAGAAGGCGAACTGGGTGAAGAGCGCGTAGAAGGCGGCGACCGCGGCACCGAGCGCGAACACCGAGTAGGCGATCGCCGCGAGGCCGAGCGGGTGGGCCTCGGCCCAGCGCCGAGCCCCGCCGACGGGAGGCGTGGTCGTCTCGGGAGCAGCGCCTGCCTGGTCCACGGGCCGCTCAAGATATAGGCCGCAGCGGCCCGCTATATCGTTGCCGCCATGCACCTCGACGAGACGTCCGCGTGCGCGTCCTGATCACCGGTGGCGCTGGGTTCGTCGGCGGCAACCTCGCCGTCGCCCTGGCCGCGCGCCACCCCGACTGGGAGATTGTCGCCCTCGACAACCTGATGCGCCGCGGCTCGGAGCTCAACCTGCCCCGCCTGCGCGAGGCCGGGGTCGAGTTCGTCCACGGCGACGTGCGCGAGCCGGCCGACCTCGAGGGCGCCGGGCCGTTCGAGGCGATGGTCGAGTGCTCGGCCGAGCCCTCGGTCCTCGCCGCCTCGGCCGACACGTCCTACTCGGTGCAGACCAACCTGCTCGGGGCCTTCAACTGCCTCGAGCGGGCGCGCGCCGAGGGCGCCTTCCTCGTCTTCCTCTCGACCAGCCGCGTCTACCCGGTCGCGCCGCAGCTGGAGCTGGTCCTGGAGGAGGGCGAGACCCGCTTCGAGCTGGCCGCCTCCCAGCCGGTCGCCGGCGCCGGCCCGGATGGCATCTCCGAGGGCTTCCCGATGGCCGGCGCCCGCACCCTCTACGGCGCCACCAAGCTCGCCGCCGAGCACCTGATCGAGGAGTACGCAGACGCCTTCGGCCTGCGCGCCGTGGTCGACCGCTGCGGCGTGATCGCCGGGCCCTGGCAGATGGGCAAGGTCGACCAGGGGGTCTTCTCCTGGTGGCTGCTCAGCCACCTCTTCGAGCGCCCCCTCTCCTACATCGGCTACGGCGGCTCGGGCAAGCAGGTGCGCGACCTGCTGCACGTCGACGACCTGGTCGACCTGGTCGAGGAGCAGCTCGGCGCTCCCGAGCGCTGGAGCGGCGTCGTCGCCAACGTCTCCGGCGGCCGGGAGGGCAGCCTCTCGCTGCTGGAGACGACCGCGCTCTGCCGCGAGCTGACCGGCAACGAGGTGCCGATCTCCGCCGAGCCGGAGAACCGGCCCGGCGACGTGCCGGTGTATCTCGGCGACTGCGCCCGGCTTCATTCTCTAACCTCCTGGCGCCCCAGCCGCAGCCCGCGCGACGTGCTCGCCGACCTGCTTGACTGGTCCGCCGCGCACGAGGATGAGCTGCGAGCGGCGCTGGGGTTCGAGCGCTAGCGACCGAAGACGATGCCGAAGGCGATAGTCACAGGATCGGGGGGCCTGATCGGCTCCGAGACGGCCACCCGGCTGGTCGAGGCCGGCTACGACGTGGTCGGGATCGAGAACGACACCAGGGCCGCGCTCTTCGGCCCCGACGCCTCGACCGCGCCGGTCACCCGGCGACTCGAGCGGACGCTGGACGCCTTCCGCACCGCCGAGCTCGACATCCGCGACACCGCGGGGGTCGACCGCGTCTTCGCCGAGGGCGGCAAGGGGATCGAGCTGGTCGTCCACACCGCTGCCCAGCCCTCCCACGACTGGGCCGCGAGCGACCCGCAGGCCGACTTCGGGATCAACGCCAACGGCACCCTCAACCTGCTCGAGGCGACCCGCGCGCACTGCCCGGAGGCGACCTTCGTCTTCACCTCGACCAACAAGGTCTACGGCGACACGCCCAACCGCCTGCCGCTGGAAGACCTGGAGACGCGGCTGGAGCTGCCCGAGGACCACGAGTACTTCCCCGGCATCGACACCTCGATGTCGATCGACATGACGTTGCACTCGCTCTTCGGCGCCTCCAAGGCGGCCGCCGACCTGCTGGTCCAGGAGTACGGCCGCTACTTCGAGATGCCCACGGTCTGCTTCCGCGGCGGCTGCCTCACCGGCCCCAACCACGCCGGCGCCCAGCTGCACGGCTTCCTCGCCTACCTGATGAAGTGCACCGTCACCGGCGAGCCCTACACCGTCTTCGGCTACGAGGGCAAGCAGGTGCGCGACAACGTCCACAGCGCCGACCTCGTCGACGCCTTCCTGCTCTTCCACGAGCGGCCCCGGGCCGCTGCGGTCTACAACATCGGCGGCGGGCGGGAGAACGCCTGCTCGATGCTGGAGGCGATCACGCTCTGCGAGCGGGTCGCCGGGCGCGAGCTCGACTGGACGATGAGCGACGAGGCCCGGGTCGGCGACCATCGCTGGTGGATCAGCGACCTCGACGAGTTCGGCTCCGAGCACGGCGGCTGGCGGCCCAAGCGCGACCTGGAGACGATCCTGCGCGAGATCCACGAGGCCAACGCCGAGCGCTGGGCCTCCGCCCCTGCATGAAGCTCTCGGTCGTCATCCCCGCATACAACGAGGAGGAGACGGTCGCCGAGACGGTCGAGGGGATCGTCTCCACCCTGGAGCGCGAGTCGATCGACCACGAGGTGGTCGTCGTCGACGACTCGAGCCTGGACGGCACCGCGGCGGCGGTCGCCGCGGTCGCCGAGCGCCACCCCCAGGTCCGTTGCCTGCCCTCCCCCTTCCGCAACGGCTTCGGCTTCGCCGTGCGGGCCGGGCTCGACGCCTTCGAGGGCGACGCGGTGGCGATCGTGATGGCCGACGGCTCCGACAGCCCCGACGACCTGGTCGCCTACCAGCGGCTGCTCGAAGAGGGCTACGAGTGCGCCTTCGGCTCGCGCTTCATCCCGGGGGCCGAGGTGGTCGACTACCCCCGCTACAAGCTGGTGATGAACCGGATCGTCAACTTCGGCATCCGCGTCCTCTTCCGCCACGGCTACAACGACACGACCAACGCCTTCAAGGCCTACCGCCGCGAGGTCGTCGAGAACCTGCGGCCCTTCCTCTCCAACCACTTCAACCTCACCGTCGAGCTGCCGCTGAAGGCCGTGGTGCGCGGCTACAGCTACGGGATCGTGCCGATCTCCTGGACCAACCGCCAGGCCGGCGAGTCGAAGCTGCGCCTCAATGAGATGGGCAGCCGCTACCTGTTCATCGTCCTCTACGTCTTCCTCGAGCGCCACCTCAGCCGGGGCGATTACCGCCGCAAGGACGACCCCGCGGCCGGCGCATCCCGGTGAGCTCCTTCTACGAGCGCCACAAGCTCCCGGTCTGGATCGGCGTCTGGCTGCTGACCCGCTTCGCGATCCTCAGCATGGTCGGCTTCTTCAGCGACGGCCAGTCGCTGGAGGACGTCTATCTCTACAAGATCTGGTCCGACGGGATCGCGGCCGACCACAGCCTTCCCAGCGGCGAACTGTGGCAGTACCCGCCGGGCGCGGCGTTCCTGCTGGTCCTGCCCAGGCTCGGCCTCGGCCTGATGAGCTTCGGCGGCGCCTTCGTCTCCACGATGCTCGCCTTCGACCTGGTCGCCTTCGGGCTGATCGCCATGCTCGCCCGCAGGGAGGGCCGCGACGCCGGCGTCTGGGTCTGGCTGCTGGCGATGCCGATGCTGCACGGGCTGCCGGTGCTGCGCTTCGACCTGGTCGGCGCGACGGCGGCGATCGCCGCGCTGGTCGTCATCCACCGACGACCGGTCTGGTTCGGAGCGTTCGTCGGCCTCGGCGCGATGGTGAAAGTGTGGCCGATAGTCGTGCTCTTCGGCGAGTGGGAATGGCGACGCCTGCTGCGCGCCTGCGCCGGCGTCGCGGCGGCGGTCGCCCTCGTCTTCGCGGCGTCGGCGATCGCCTTCGACGGCGACCAGCTCGAATTCGTCGGCGAGCAGAACGGCCGCGGACTGCAGATCGAAGCGGTCGCCAGCCTGCCCTGGCACCTCCGCCAGATGGTCACCGGCGTGCCGCCGGAGGAAGTCTCGCGCTTCGGCGCCACGGAGATCGCCAACGGCCCTTCGGACCTGGTCGCCGGCCTGCTCAAGTGGGCGACCCTTGCCGTGCTGATCGGCGCCGCCGTCTGGTGGCGAGCGCGGGCGAAGGCGATTCGCGAGGGCCGCGACGAGCTCGCCGACCCGGTCGTCAGCCGCGACTTCGTCTTTTCCGTCGTGCTGCTACTGGTCGTGGTCAGCCGCGTGCTCAGCCCCCAGTACATGGTCTGGCTCTTCGGCCTGGCCGCGGTCTCCCTCTGCGAGCGCCGCAGCCGCGTGGCCAGAGCGAGCTGGATCGTGATCGCCGCCGCCGCCCTCACCACCGCCGCCTACGGACCGCTGGGCGCCTGGGGCCCGGCGCCGATATACGGCTCGGCGTTCAACATGGTCGTCCGCAACCTGCTCCTGCTCGCCGCCGCCGCCGATGCCGTGGTGGCGATGGTGAAGCTGCTGGGCCGCCGCCCCGCTCTGTCGGCCTCGGAGGAGTCGCCGGCCGGCACACCCGCGCCGGCGCTTCAGGCCCCACAGAGCAGCAGCGGCTGAGCCGGGTTCAGCTGCGCCCGCCAGCTGCGCGACGCCGGGCCAGGCGGCAGCGTCAGCATGGAAGCGCGAGCGGCGAGTGCCGACCCGACACCGACGGCGGCGTCGCCAAAGCGGGCGACGCCGATCGGCACCGGCCCTCCGGCGGCAGGACGTATCCAGAGACCCCCCGGTGGCAGCCACAGGGTGACCTGGGAATCGCCGAGGCGCGGCTGAAAGCGCAGACAGCCACGGATCCGCTGCAAGACGCCGCCCGTCTGCGAGACAACGGCGTGCGAGGGCAGACGCCCGGGTGGCCCGGAGGCCGAAGCGAGCTCGACCGGCAGGGCCCGGGCGAGGAAGAGGTCGGCGGCGTCGCGGGCGAGCGGGGTCGAGGCTTCGATCTGTGCCGTCGTCAGGGCTGGAGCCCCGAAACGCTCCCGCGAGGCCTCGTACTGCTCCAGTGGGAATCCCAGGTCCGCGAACAGTCCACCCACCGGTTCACGCGAGTCCTCGAGCAGGGCCCCCCGAACGCCGCCCTCCCCGACCAGGTCGGCGGCTCCCATCACCGCGCGGTTCACCACCGACCTGGCCCGGGCGCCGTCGGCCGCGTAGGTGAGCTCGCGAACATTGGGCGCCAGGCCGACCGCGCAGATCGCGGCGAGGGCCAGAGCCGCCCTCCTCGGTGCCGGCGAAGCGGCGATCTCCCGCGCCAGCAAGAGCAGAAGGAGGATGACGTCGATGTAGAGAAAGCGGCTTGCGTACGGTGCTCTGGCCACCCCTGAAGCGAGCAGCCAGAGGGAGAGAAGGGCGACCGCGGGCGCGGCGGCGGCAGCACCGGGGCGGTAGTCGCGCGCCACGAAAAGGCTGAGCAGCACGGCCAGGAGCCCCCCGGCCAGGGCCTGGCCGGGGGCCAGGTCGAAGCCAACCGCGTCGTTGCCCGGCAGGGTGAAGAGGCCGGCGATCGAACCCAGCGAAGCGGCGAGCGCGTCGAAGGCGAAGGCCGGCCACGCGGCGACGTTGGCGATCGCGAACCCACTGTCGGCTTGACTCCCATAGCCGATCCACCAAATCCCGTACAGGCCCAGCGGCAGCGCCGCCACCCAGAGACGGGTGCGAGGGCCGGCGGCGACCCAGATGGCCACCCCGGCACCGAGGACGAAGGGCAGGGCGACGCCGTCGGAGGCGATGCCGACAGAGAGCAGAGCCGCGGCGGCGATGTCCCAGGCGAGCCGCCGCCGCTCCAACGCCAGCCAAGCGGCCAGGCCGGTGGCGGTCGCGATCGTGAAGGGCAGCCCGTGGGAACCGATCAGGACGTCGTTGGCGGCACCCAGGAAGAGGACGAGCACAGTTGGCAGGAGAGCGGCCGAGGCGCCGATCGCGCGTCGCAAGAGGAGGAAGAGGCAACCCGCGGCCGAGAGGTGCACTGCCACCGCCAGCAAGCGCAGCGGCAGGGCCGCATCGGCACCGAAGAGCTGCAGGGAGGCCTTGGTGAGGCCCACCGGAACAGCGACCAGGTGCCCGTTGTGCGGGTCGAGGAAGGCGGCGGCGTCGAGATCGGTGCGCGAGGCGAAGCCGAAGTACCAGTCGTCGACCAGCAGCGTCAAGCCCCTCCCCTCGAGCACGAAGAAGATCGCCGCGATCACCATCGCGATGATCAGCGCGGCGATCGCGAGGCGCTCCGCGTCCCAGCTGTCCCGCCTCCATGCGCTCGACACGAAGCGCGAGTCTACGCGTGCGAAGAGCGACTATCGCCAGCGCAGCTGCGGCACCCGCCAGAACGCCTCCCTGATCACCGAGCCGTCGATCTTCGACTCGCCCGCCTGGCGGTCGCGGAAGACGATCGGGACCTCGGTGACGCGGAAGCCCCGCTGGATCGTGCGGTAGGTGATCTCGACCTGGAAGGCGTAGCCGCGCGACTCGATCGCGTCGAGGTCGAGGGCCTCGAGGACCTCGCGGCGGAAGCACTTGAAGCCGGCGGTCAGGTCGCGGACCTGCAAGCCCAGCACCAGGCGGGCGTAGGCGCTGCCGCCGCGGCTGATCGCGCGCCTGGTCAGGCCCCAGTCGGTCACTCCGCCGCCGGGCACGTAGCGCGAGCCGATCACCAGGTCGGCGTCGTCGGCGGCGGCGAGCATCGCCGGCAGGTAGGAGGGGTCGTGGGAGAAGTCGGAGTCCATCTCCAACACCAGCGCCGCGCCGTTGGCGAGCGCCTCGCGGAAGCCGGCGATGTAGGCGGGGCCGAGGCCCTCCTTGCGCGGCCGGTGCAGGACGGAGACCTCGGCGTGCTCGGCGGCGAGCCGGTCGGCGATCTCACCGGTGCCGTCGGGCGAGTTGTCGTCGACGATCAGGATCCGCGCCGAGGCCGGCAGAACCTCGCGCACGGCGGCGACGAAGGCCTCGATGTTCTCCGCCTCGTCGTAGGTCGGCAGCACGAGCCAGGCCGGCTCTCGAGTCGGGGCGGGAGGCATCCCGCGATGCTATTCGCAGGCGTCCCTACGGGCGCACGCGGCCGCCGCTGATGTGGACGAACGCCTTCCAGGCGGGCTTCGGGCTGAAGCCGGCGCCTTCGCGGAAGAGGCCGACCGAGTCGCAGAAGCTGCAGTCGCCCTGGACGTCCTTCCAGGAGAACCAGTAGGTGCCCTTCAGGTTGAGCGCCCCGCGCCTGCGGATCAGGTACCGGTAGGACTTGCGCAGTTCGCGCGCCTGGCCCTTGATGCCCTGCTCGAAGGCGACCACCTTGGGGTCGTTCTGCGAGCCCCAGCCCATCTCGGTGATGTAGAGGCCGGCGCCGGCGTCGTGGCTGCGGCGGACCACCGCGCGCAGGCCCTCGGTCAGCTCTTCGAGGTCGTCGACGTGGAAGGCGTAGGGGTGCAGGGCGACCGCGTCGAAGTAGCGCTTGATCCCCCGCACGCGGTAGAGGCCGGCGAGGAACCTGGTCGCGTCCATGCCCTTCTTGCCGCCCTCGTCGGGGTTGCCGAAGAGGCCGGAGAGGACGACCTTGGCGCGCCGGTCGGCGCCCTTGATCACCGGCTGGGTCAGCTTCAGCAGCCGCGCGTAGCGCCCGGTCGAGACCGGGAAGGCGAAGTAGAAGAAGTTGGCCTCGTTCCAGACCTGCCAGGTGTGGATGCCGCGCGCCCGGTAGCGCTGCACGGCGGCGCGCACGAAGGCCTTCCAGGCGCGCTTCGCCCTGCCGTTGTCGATCGGCAGCGTGGTCGGCTGCTTGGCGATCCACGACGGCGTGCCGTAGACGAAGGGCAGCACGTCGAGGCCGCGGCGGCGGGCCGCGTCGACGCCGGCGTCGACGCTGCTCCAGTCGTAGGGGCCGTTGGCCGTCGGCTGCACCGTCGCCCAGTTGACCGGCCAGCGCACGCTGCCGATCTTGCCCGCCTTCATGTAGGCGGTGTCTTCGTCGCCCAGGGGCGTCTGCGGGGCGATGCCGAAGAAGGTGCGGGGCAGCGCCTGGGCGGCGGCGGGCGCCAGCAGCGCGGCGGCGAGGGTGAGCAGGAGGATCGTGGTCTTGAGCGGTTTCATCGGCCTCGGCTGGTCGTTGACGGGTGCGGTCACTTCCTAACACGCGCACGGCGCGCGGGTAGCGCCGGGAAGTTAACGGCTCAGTAGGACCCGCCCAGCTTGCGGTGGTCCCAGGTCGCGACGCGGCGCGGGCGGAAGTGGATCGCGACCCGCTTCGGCGCCTGCGCCTCGAGCGCCGCCTTGGCGTCGCCCTCGACCGCCGAGATCCCCTCCGCGTAGCGCAGGGTCAGCTCTTCGGCGAAGCCGAGCACCGTCCCCGGATCGCGGTGCAGCTCGGCCTCGGCCTCGATCATCGTCCCGCGCAGCTCACCGTACTCGCGGCCGGTCTCGACCAGGACCGTGGCCCGCGGGTCGCGTTCGAGGTTGTGCACCTTCTGCGACTTGGCGTAGGTCCAGACCCAGACCTCGCCGCCGCGCGGCACGAACCACATCGGCATCGCGTGCGGCCAGCCGCGCGGGCCGTTGCTGGTGACGACGGCGATCCGCTCCCCCTCCAGCAGCTCCAGCAGCTCGGCCTCGCCGAGCTTGATCTGGTCGCGGCGGCTCACGCCGGGGAGACTGCCGGATTTCCGTAACGAAGGTTTTGCGAAGACGCGCGCTTGTGCGCACCACGCGTCGGAAATCGATCTGTAGCGTCGTCGTCGATGCCGATGCCCGTCGCCACCCACGCCCCGCCCGCCTCCGCTGATACCATACGTACGTTCTCGCTCACTAACGTACGTACGCGGAAGGAGAGGGCGATGGCCGTCACCGCAACGAAGCTGCGCGCCGACATCTACCGGATGCTCGACGAGGTGCTCGACACCGGCCAGCCGCTGGAGATCGAGCGCAACGGCAAGCTGCTCGTCCTCGCCCCCAAGGAGGAGCAGTCGATCTGGGACCGCCTGCCCCGCCGCGAGGGCGCGATCGTCGGCGACCCCGACGAGCTGATCCACATGGACTGGTCCTCGGAGTGGAACCCTGACCCAAATTGACACCCACATCGCTCTCTGGCTCTACGCGGGACTCGCGGAGCGGATCCCCGAGCGGTCCCGCGAACTGATCGCAAGCGACGAGCCGACGTTCTCGCCGATGGCGGCGCTGGAGCTCACCTATATGCACGAAATCGGCCGCGCGAGGGACTCGGTGCCAACGATGCTCGCGGCCCTGCGCCGGAGCATCGGCCTGCGGGTGGTCGACGTCTCGTTCGCGCAGCTCAACGAGGTCGCCGCCGGCCTGAGCTGGACCCGCGACCCCTTCGACCGCCTGATCGCCGCCCACGCCAGCGTCGCCGACGCGGCGCTGGTCACCGCCGACCGCACGATCCGCGAGCACCTGCCGCTGGCGGTCTGGGACTGAGCTCAGCGACGCAGGCGCACCGGGCGCAGCGCGCGTGAGCCCGGGATCGCGACCAGCAGCTGGGCGCGCAGCGATCCGCGGCGCAGGCGGAAGAGCTGGCGGCCGCGGCGGTTGAGGGCGATGCGGTAGGTATGGGCGCGGCCGCCGCCGAGGCGGAAGGCGCGGTGGCTGACCCCGACCCGGACCAGCCTCCTCGGCACCTGACCGGCGCCGCGGCGGGCGCGCAGCGGCAGACGGGCCTGGGTGCGGAGGATGATCCGGCCCGGACAGCTCTCGCCGTCGTCCCAGCCGCAGCGGACCCAGAGCCTGACCGTCCCTCCCTGCGGGCGGACGTGCTTGACCGTCAGCGGCGGCGGGGGCGGGCGGCGCTCGCCGCCGCCGAAGGTCGGCCCGTCGACGTAATCGTTGTCGATGTTGATCGTCGCCCCGCCCCAGGTCTCGTTGTGGCCGCCGCGGTACTGGTGGATGCGCTGGTGGTCGGTCCAGAGGCTGGCCGAGAAGTAGGGGTCCGCCGTGTCCCTGGCGCCGTTCCAGTTGGCGTGCCAGATCGCGTCGGGCTGCGAGTAGCCACGCGGCTGGCGGGCCAGGTCGGCGATCCCCGAGCCGCTCGAGCTGTAGACGCCCGAGACGTAGCCGAGCGCGTGCAGCTGCTCGGTCCAGGCCGCGAGGAAGGTCATCGTCGCCCGGATCGCGCTCGTCGTCCGGGTGTAGGCCTCCATGTCGAAGTAGATCGGGGCGCCGGCGCCGATGCCGACCGCCTGCGCGTCGGCGACCGCGTCGCGGGCGGCGGCGCGCCCCTGGATCGACGCGGTCGCGCCGCTCAGCTTGGCGCAGCTGCCGCAGGCGCTGGTCGGCGCCTGCAGGCCGACGTAGGTGGGGATCAGGTGCCAGCCGGCGGCGACCTGCTCGGCGACCCAGTCCTCGGTCAGGTTCGGCTGCGAGCAGCCGCGGTTGAGGCCGCCGACGTAGACGCCGATCGCCCGGTAGGGGGACTTGGCCCAGGCGGCCATGGTCCGCGAGGACGGCGCCGCGCAGGCATCGAAGCCGAGGCCGACGTAGTCCTCGCCGCCGGCGGGCGCTGCGGCGACCGGGGGGCCGACCGCGCTGGTCCCGGCGCGGGCCGCGGGCGGCGGTGCCACGACGATCGCCCGGCGACCCACCGCCTGCGAGGGACAGCGCTGCTCGGGCCCGGGGTGCCCGAGGTAGACGGCGCGGCGGTCGAGCCGCAGGCAGGCGTGCGGGCGGCCGGCGAGCCGCACCACGTCCCAGCCCCGCGGCACCTCCACCGCCCGGCCGGCGTAGTGGACCGTGCGCGCGCCGGCCTGCCCGGCCGCGAGAGCGGCCACGGCGAGGAGCAGCGTCAGCGCAGCGGCAAGCGTGCGAGTCGGGCGCATACCTGCGTCAACCGTTCAACCCCGGGATCGATTCGCCTCCCCCACCGCCCGAACTGCATCAAATTCCAGCTCTGCCGGAGCTGGAATTTGATGCAGTTCGGCAGTTAGGCGGGCGTGAGGTCGAGCTCGCGCCAGGGGCCCTCGCCGGCCATCGGCTGGGTGCGGCCCTCGAGCCAGTCGGCCTGCAGGTCGTCGTAGTGGCGGCTGGCCGGGTGGCCGGACTGGCCGGTGAACATCTGCCAGCGCGAGAGCTCCGGCGCCATAGGTTCGGCGACCATGCGCCAGCTCGGCGCCCAGACCGCCTTGTAGGGGTCGTTCGGGTCGTAGGCGATCTGGCTCACCGTCTCCTGGGCCCCGCCCGCCTCGAGGCTGCGGTTGAGCAGCCGGCGCAGCAGCGGGTTGGCCTCCCCCAGCGGGTGAGGGAACTCCATCTCGTGCACGTCGCCCCAGCGCCAGGCGTCGGGATCGGGGCCGAAGCGCTCGCTGAGGTCGTCGAGGGCGCCGCTCAGCGCCTCGAGGACGAGCTCGTCCCACGGCCGCCCGATCAGCTCCTCGTCGCCCTCCTCCCAGAGCGCCATCAGGTGCGAGTGCCAGCGCCAGGGCGAGGTCGTGTGCGGGGTGAAGCCGTTGTCGGCGCGGTCGAGCCAGCGCTCGCAGAGGTCGCGGTCGCCGATCGCGGCGCGGGCCACCTCGCGGGCGAGGCGCAGCAGGAAGGCCTGGTAGATGGTGCCGGCGACCGAGTCGACGTCGAGCCGCCCGTCCCAGCTGCGCAGCCGCTCGATCGCGCTGGTCTCGCGCTGGCCGGCGGGCGAGAGCCGTCCCAGGCGCCGCGCCGCCTCGATCCCCGGCAGCGAGAGGTTGTCGGACTGCATCGCCTCGAAGCCCTCGATCGTGTGCTCGTCGCTGGCCCGCAGCAGCTGCTCGATGCGCGCCGCGCGGAAGCCGTCGAGCCACTCGCTGGTGATGTGGTGCGGGTACTCGTCGCCGACGATCCGGTTGTTGGCGGTGACCAGGAAGCCGCACTCGGGGTCGACGCTCTCCGGCAGCTCCTCGTAGGGGATCGTCCCCTCCCACTCGAACTCGCCGGTCCAGCCCGGCTTCGGCAGGTCGGGGCAGCCGCCGCGGCGCAGCGGCAGGCGGCCGATCAGCTTGTACCCGATCGAGCCCCGGCGGTCGGCCCAGACCAGGTTCGAGGCCGGCGAGCTGTGGCCCTCGAGCTTGGCGACCAGCTGCGGCCCGGACTCGATCTCGTGCAGCTCGAACATGCCCCTGAAGGCGGTCGGCTGGTCGAGCGTCTGCCAGCGCAGCGCCAGCGGCTCGCCGGAGTCGGCGCCGAGCGCCTCGTTGACCAGCGGCCCGTGATGGGTGCTGCGAACGTCGAGCACCTCGGGCGCCTCGCGGCCCTTGACCGCGATCTCCTCGCGCACCGTCTCCAGCGGCCGCCACTCGTCCTCGAACAGGTAGCGGTCGCCCTCGACCCGCTCGACGAAGAGGTCCTGGACGTCGGCCATCACGTTGGTGAAGGTCCAGCAGACGTCGTTGTTCTGGCCCATGTAGACGCCGGGCATGCCCGGCAGCGAGGCGCCGCGGACGAAGCGGTCGCCGAGGCTGAGCCCGACCTGGTACCAGATGCCCGGCATGCTCGGCGGCAGGTGCGGGTCGCCGGCGATCAGCGGCGCGCCGCTGGCGGTGAGGTCGCCGGAGACCGCCCAGTTGTTGGAGCCGCTGGCCTCGACCGCGAGGCCGAGCGCCTGGCGCACGGCGTCGATCTGCTCGACCATCGCCAGCCCGTCGCCCGACCAGGCTTCCTCGCCGACCACCGGGTTGCCGGCGGGATAGGCCGGGTCGAGCTTCGCCGCCAGCTCGGGGCCGAGGGCGCGGACCATGTCGGCGCGCAGCAGCTCCCGCTCCCAGTTGGTCGAGAGGCCGAAGGCGAGCAGCTTGCCGAGCGAGAGGATGTCGACCGGCCGCCACGGCTTCCAGCCCAGCCGCAGGAGCTGCATCTCGAAGGGCAGCGCCGGGGCGCTGGCGGCGGCGGCGTTGACCCCGGCGCAGAAGCGCTCGAGCAGGGCGAGCAGCTCCGGGTCGAGCGTCGCCGCCTCGCGCTCGGCGGTGCGGCGGATGCCGAGCGTGCGCATCAGGCGGTCGATCGGCAGCGTCTCCGGCCCGGCCATCTCCGACACCCGGCCGGAGACCACGCGGCGGTAGAAGTCGAGCTGCCAGAGGCGGTCCTGGCCGTGGCAGAAGCCCTCGGCGAACCAGATGTCGGCGGCCCCGGCCTCGACGTGGGGGACGCCCCAGCGATCGCGCCGGATCCGCACCGGGCCCTCGAGCCCGTCGAGGGAGATCTCCCCCTTGGTCTTCGGCAGCGGCCGCCGCGCCAGCCAGTGCCAGGCCGCAGCGGTGGCTGCCGCGGCGAGCCCGGTCCCCGCCAGACCGGCCACCAGCCCCGTCTTCGCCACTCGCCCGCCGCTCACCCGCCAAGCGTACTGGCTAGCTGGCCAGTCCGTTCCGGTGCGCTTTATGTACCCATGGGGAGCATAAGGCGCACCGGAACGGACTCAGGCGGTCAGAACGCCGGGCAGCCGGCCCTCGGCGGCGAGCTTGTCGAGGTGGGCCTGCATGACCAGCTCGGCGGCGGGGCGGAGCTCGGCGGGGACGTCGGACCAGGCCTCGGCGAGCAGGGCAGCGCGGGAGCGCTCGCCGCGCTCGAGGGCGGCGAGCAGGCGGCGCTCGCGCATCTCGCGGTGCTCGACGTACTCGGCCAGCTTCGCCGCCGGGTCTGCGACCCAGGGGCCGTGGCCGGGGCAGATCAGCTCGACCGCCTCGCCCTGCAGGCGCCGCAGCGAGTCCATGTAGGCGGCCAGCGAGCCGCCGTCGGGGGGACGAAGGTCGAGCCCTCGCCCAGCACCAGGTCGCCGCTGAAGCAGACGCCGTCGGCGCTCAGCAGGCAGACGTGGTCGGGGGCGTGGCCGGGCGTGGCCAGCGCCCGCAGGCCGCCGTGGACCTCGCCCTCGCCGGGCAGGACGACCTCGGCCCCGAGCCGCCCGGCGCCGGCGGCGTGATCGCCGTGGCTGTGGGTGAGCAGGACGAGGCCGATCCCGCCGCGCTCCGCCGCCGCTGCCCGCACCGCGTCGAGGTGACCGGCGTCGTCGGGGCCCGGGTCGATCGCCGTGCACGGCCCCGAGCCGTAGAGGTAGGTGTTGGTCCCCGCCAGCGTCATCGGCCCCGGGTTGGGGGCGACGATCCGCAGGATCTCGGGACGGCCCGGCGCCGCCTCGCTCAAGCGGGCAGCTCGCCGCGGATCACGTAGCGCAGCACGTCGACGACCTGCTCCGCCGTGCGCGCCGTCGCCTGCGCGGCGCGGTCGACCTCCTTCAGCGCGTGGTCGAGCGCGGCGTCGTGCAGGGTGACGAGCGGCTTGCCCAGCGCCGCCGCGTAGCCGGCGTCGAAGGCCGCGTTCCACTGCCGGTACTTATCGCCGAAGCGGACGACGACCACGTCGGCGCCGCGGATCAGCGTCTGGGTGCGGACCGCATTGACCCCGGCGCCCATGTGGTCCCGCCAGAACGGCGTCTCCTCCGGCCCCAGCGTCCCCGTCCCCGCGTCGTCCGACGCCGCATGGTCAGTGACCGGCGCCGAAAACTCGACCGGCAGATCCCCCACCCCGCCCTCGATCCGCTCCCGCCAATCCGAGTGAATCTCCCCCGAGAGATATACGCGCCAGCTCCGCTCGCTCATGAGCCCCCCTGCTCCTCGAAGTGCTTGGACAGCATCGTCACCTGCCCCTGGTAGTTCGACCCCAGCCCGGCCCCGTACAGCCGCTCCGCCGGCGCCGCGGTCCGCTCCAGCGCCAGCTTGCAGACCGGCTGGCGGTGCTCGACCATGAAGGAGACGTCGCGGGCGCGGACCTCGAGCGCGGCGCGACTGCCGTGGCGGTCGCCGGCCGGGTCGTAGCCGAAGCCGGGGTCGAAGAAGCCGGCGTAGTGGGTGCGCAGCTCGCCCGCGGTCGGGTCGTAGGCCATCATCTCGGCGGCGATCTGGGGCGGGATGCAGACCCCCTCGGCGGAGAGCAGCAGGTAGAAGATCTCCGGCTCGAGCACGATCTTCGAGCCCGCCTCGGGGAAGACCGGGTCCCAGTAGTCGGTCCAGCGGTAGGCGCGGATCCGCGAGAGGTCGATCGGCAGGCTGTTCTTCTTCGCCCGGTAGCCGACGATGCGGTCGGCCGGCCCGGAGAGGTCGACGCTGAGGAAGAGGCCGTCGGCGAGCGCCAGCTCGGACTCGCGCAGGGCGTGCGAGTCGAGGTAGAGCAGCGGGAACTCGTCCTGCAGGGAGCGGATCTCGGCGTCGGCGAGCCGCACCTCGCCGCGCGCCAGGCGCAGCTGGTTGAGCGAGAGGCCGGTCTTGACCTGGATCGCGAAGGAGCGCGGCACGATCTCGAGGTAGAGCTTGCCGCGGTAGCCGGGGCGGATCTCGTCGAAGCGGTGGTGGCGGTCGGTCAGCACCCGGGTGAAGACGTCGAGCCGCCCGGTCGAGCTCTTCGGGTTGGCCTTGGCGCGCACGTCGTCGGGCAGCGCCAGCTCCTCGATCAGCGGCACCAGGTAGGGACGGTCGCGCTCGAGCACGGCCCCGTCGCGCAGGTCGACGCGCTGGAAGGCGAGGCCCTCGATCTTCTCCTCGACGGTCGAGTCGACGTCGGGCAGGAACGAGCAGCGCAGCGCCCAGGCGTGGTCGCCGAGCCGCAGGTCGATGCTCGCCGGCTGGATCGCCTCGGGCCTGATCCGGTAGTCGCCGGAGGAGACCCACTCGGCGGCGATCGCCTCGCTCAGGGCCTGCGAGGGGAAGACCCCGTCCACCGCCGTGGCGGCGTCCGCGCCGGACGCCTCTGTCGCCGCTGCCGCGTCGCTCATGCAGCGGAGATTATGCGGCGCGCCTCCTCTGCCCCCAGGTAGGGGGTGAGGGCGAACTCCGCAAACTCCGGCAGGAACTCGGGCAGGCGCTCGGTCTCGCCGGCGAGGACGCGGCGGACGAGCAGCGCGGCGACGCCGCCGACCACCGCCTCGTCGGTCGCCAGCGGCGGCGGCTCGCTGCCGGCCGGCGCCGGCGCGCCCTGGCGGAAGAGCGGGACGTAGGCCTGCACCGCCTGCTGGTAGAGGTCGTAGACCCCGCGCCCGGCGCGCAGCCCCTCGACCAGGACGAGCTGGGTGCGGGCCGGGTCCCCGGCGAAGTGGTCGAGCAGCGCGGCGAGCGCCGCCAGCACCCGCCCCGCCCAGTCCCCGCCGGCCCCCTCGCAGGCGCTCGCCACGCACTCGCGCAGGTCGGCGACCGCGCCCTCGTAGGCGGCCAGGAAGCAGGCGTCCTTGCTGGTGAACTGCTTGTAGAAGTCGCTCTTGGAGACGCCCGCCCGCTGACCGACCATCGAGACCGTGGTGCCGTCGTAGCCGCGCTCGCGCAGGCACTCGGCGAGCGCCGCGAGCAGGCGCTCACGCTGGTTCTGCGCGACGAACTCGCGCGAGAGGCCGTGACGGCCGCGTGGCAATCGTTCGACTTCCACTGAACACTGGAGTTTGCCACTGGAACGGCCGCGGTGCAGAAACCCGCCGCCGCGCCGCCCCGGACCTAGGCCTGGGCGGCGCCGCGGAAGGGGGCGAGCATGAACTCCGAGAGCTCGGGCAGCAGCTCGGCGGCCTGCTTGGCTTCCTTGCGGCGGATCTGCTGGTAGACGATCCAGGCGACGCCGCCGACCAGGGTCTCTTCGATCGTGTCGGGCAGGACGTCGTAGTGGGGGACGTTCTCGCCGGTGAGGTCGACGAAGCGCTGCATCGCGAGCTCGTAGCGCTCGGTCGCCGCCGGCGTCGCCGAAAGCGCCTCGATCATGCACATCCGCGCCAGCGCCGGCTGCTCGGCGACGTAGCCGAGGAAGGCGGCCAGGCCGGCCTCGACCCGCTCTTCCCACTCGCCCTCGGCGGCGGCGCAGGCCTCCTCGACCCGCCGCATGGCCTCCTCGACGGCGCTGTCGAAGGCGGCGAGGAAGACTTCCTCCTTGCCCTCGAAGTTGTCGTAAAGCGTTTTGCGGGCGACCCCGGCCTCGCGCACGATGTCGCCGATCTTGGTCGCCTCGTAGCCGTGCTTGGCGGTCAGCGTCGCGATCGCGTCCATGATCCGCCGCCGCTTGTGCCCGGCGACGAACTCGGGCGAGAGCTCGGGACGGGGCGAGGGGCCCGCGGAGGCGGCCCTGGCCCTCCCCTGTGCGCGCCGCGGCATGCCGGAAAGATACCCGGGGGGAGCGGGAATTTCTTGCAATTTCGCGGGCCGGCTGGTACCTTGACGCCGCCATGTCTGTTTCTAACAGAAACGTATAGGTTCCTTATGTCCTCGAACCGGGTCGAACTCAACCAGGACAAGCTGATGGCCGCGCTCGGCGGCAACTGGTCAGCCGCCGACGTCGGCGCCGCCGCCGAGCTGCTCTCCGGCGGCGAAGGCCAGTTCCCCTCCGGCATCCGCTCGCTGCCCTCCGACCTGGTCAGCGCCGTGCAGCGCGAGCGCCTGCTGGCGGCGATGCTGCGGGCGACGGCCGAGCTCAGCTACCGCGAGGTCAGCGTTCAGGACGTGCTCGAGCGCGCCGGCGTCTCCCGCCCCACCTTCTACGAGCACTTCGAGAACAAGGAAGCCTGCTTCCTGGCCGCCTTCGACTCCGCCACCCAGCAGCTGCGCACCCAGCTCGAGCGGGCCGCCGGCGAGGCCGAGGCGGACGGCTGGCGCGACCGCCTGCGGCTGGGGATCGAAGAGCTGCTGCGCTTCGTCGCCGAGGAGCCCGACGCGGCGATGTCGTTGATCGTCGACGCCCGCGCCGCCTGCCCGGCGGCGCTCGAGCGCCGCGACGAGCTGCTCGACCGCTTCGCCGGCTGCATCGACGCCGCCGTGCGCGAGGAGTCAGGCGCCGGCCCGGCTCCCTCGCCGATCGCCGCCGCCGGCATCGTCGGCGGCATCGAGAACCTCCTCTACAGCCGCCTGATGCGCGGCGAGACCGACGACCTCGACTCGCTGCTGCCGCCGCTGATGTACTTCGCGGTCCTCCCCTACGAGGGCCACGAGGCAGCGGCGAACGAGCTGATCGCCGCGGTCGGGTAGGGCGAGCGGCGCGCGAGAGCGCGGCGGGGGCTCAGGCGAAGGCCTGGGCGGCGCGGCGGCGGAGGTCGGCGTTGAGCATGCCGGTCACCTCGCTCGGCGCGCTGCCGGCGGAGGGGACGGCGTCGCCGATCAGGCCGGAGGCGCGGAAGCCGAAGAGCGGCGCGTCGAAGCCGGCCTCGCGGACCTTGCGCACCAGCTGGCACGGCGCTGGGGGTGTCGGCGCCGGGGCCGCAGAGCACGATCGCGGTCGGGTCGAGCGCCCGCAGGGCGCGGTCGAGCCGCTCGTCGCCGAGCTGGCGGGAGAGCATCAGCACCCGGAAGCCGGCGCGGCGCAGGGTCAGGTCGAGCGCCTGCAGGTGGACCTCCTCGGCCTCGGAGCCGCCGCTGGCGTCGAGCAGCAGGATGCCGGCCGGGCGCGAGGCGGTCGAGGCGAGGCGGCGGGCGCCGTGCAGCCAGCCGGTCGCCCAGCGCGAGGCGAACTCGAGCTCGGCCTCGCGGTCGGCGTCGGCGGCGAGCTTGTCGATCGCCGGCAGCAGCAGCTCCTCGACCGTGCGCTCCAGCGGCCGCAGGGCGAGGCTCTCCTCGACCGCGCGGTCGGCGGCGTCCTCGTCGAAGGCCTCCAGCGCGGCGAGCAGGTTGCCGTCGCTGGCGGGGGCCGCCTGGCGCTGGCGGGCAAGCTCGATCGCCGAGGAGATGTTGCCGGTCTGGGCGAGGGCGTCGCGCAGCGTCTGCAGCTCGACCAGCTCGTAGTTGCGGTGGTTGCCGACCGTGCGCTTCGGCTGGGGGTAGCCGTAGCGGCGCTCCCAGCCTGCGCAGCGTGTTGGGGCTTACCCCAAGCACTTCGGCGGCGGCGTTTGTGCGTATTCCCGGCATCCAGTCGTTCCTCTGCGCAGATCAGGTTCTGCGCCGAGCAGCATTCTCCCACCGAAAGCCCAGGTTTACGCAGGTTATGGACAGATTTCGCGAATCTGTCAGCGATCTTGCAAGGGGCCGACGCCCACCGGCTGGCCGACGGCGCGGGCGCGCCACATCGCCTCGTCGGCTTTGCGCAGCAGGAGATCGGCGTCGGCGCCGTGGTCGGGACAGGCGACGACGCCGGCCGAGATCTCGATCGGCAGGCCGCCGGCCGCCTCCAGCTCGTCGAGCAGGCGCAGCAGGCGCTCGGCCATCTGCACCCCGTCGACGGTGGTCAGGTTGGGCGCAAGGACGCAGAGCGCGTTGCCCTCCAGCGGGTGGACCTCGTCGACGATCCGGGTGCTCTCGCGCAGCGCGGCGGCGACCACGGCGCGCGCCGTTCCGTCGTCGCCATCGCCGTCGCGGGCACCGGGGCCGCCGACGTCGAAGACGACGAGGCCGAAGGGATGGGCGTAGCGCCGGTTCGTCTCGATCAGCTGCTCGAGGCGGCGGCGCATCTGGCCGGCCTCGACGACGTGCCCCTCGGCCGGGACCTGCGGAACGGCCGCCGGCTCGCAGACCGCCGCCACCGCGGTCGCCGTCACCGAGCCGAACTCCTCCGCCAGTCGCTGGGCGGCGTCGGCGAACGGCGCCCGGTCCTCGCCGCCGATCTCCTCGCGCAGCCGGGAGAGCAGCGAGGCCTGCAGCGAGGAGACCTCGCGGGCGACCTGCTCGACCGCCACCGTCGCCCCCGTCCCGTTGCCGTTGCCGGTCCGCACCGCCACACCCGGACCATGGCGAAGCAGGCGGACGCCAGGCCAGCGGAAATCCGCTATTTGCGAACTGACAGATGTCTAGTCACTTCGTCCGCCCCAGCCCCTCCCCGGGGTGCAACGCGTTTGCGTCCTATGTCCACCCAAACGCGTTGCACCCCGGGGGCTCGGAGCGTCAGTCGAGGCTGCGGCGGCCGGCGAAGGCGCGGCCGAGGGTGACCTCGTCGGCGTGCTCGAGGTCGGCGCCGACCGGCAGGCCGGCGGCGAGGCGGGTGACGGCGAGGCGGCCGCGCAGCAGCTCGGCGATGTGCAGCGCGGTCGCCTCGCCGGTCGTCGTCGGGTTGGTGGCGAGAACGACCTCGCGCGCCTCGCCGTCCTCGACCCGGCGCAGCAGCTCGGCCACCTTCAGGTCCTCGGCGTCGACCCCGTCGATCGGCGAGAGGGCGCCGCCGAGCACGTGGTAGAGGCCGCGGTACTCGTGGGTGCGCTCGATCGGGATCACGTCGGCGGGCTCCTCGACCACGCAGATCGTCGTCCGGTCGCGGTTGGGGTCGGCGCAGATCCGGCAGCGCGGTCCCTCGGCGAGGTTGAAGCACTCCTCGCAGAGCCCGACCTTCTCCTTCACCTCGGCGATCGCCGCGGCCAGCGCCGCCGCCTCCTCGTCGGGGGCGCGGAGGATGTGAAAGGCGAGCCGCTGCGCCGTGCGCTGGCCGATGCCGGGCAGGCGGGCGAGCTCAGCGACCAGGCGGGCGAGCGGCGCCGGTCCCTCGGCGCTCACATCCCGGGGAGGCCGCCGAGGCCTCCCGTGATCCCGCCCATCTTCGAGTTGGCCAGCTCCTGGGCGGCGCGCAGGCCCTCGTTGACCGCGGCCTGGACCATCTCGGCGAGCAGCTCGGGCTCCTCGGGGTCGATCGCCTCGGGGTCGATCAGGATCTCGCGCAGGGTCAGGTCGCCGCCCATCTTCACCTTGACCATGCCGCCGCCGGCGCTGGCCTCGACCACCTCGTCCTTGAGCGCCTCCTGCGCCTTCAGCATCTCGTCCTGCATCTGCTGCGCCTGTTTCATCAGCGAGTTCACGTCGAACCCGCCCGGCATCCCGCCTCTAGCCACCGCTGACCTCCTCAGCATCGAACTCGTTCTTGATCCGCTCCACCAGCGCCTCGTGATCGACCTCCTCGGGCGCCGCCGGCGCCCCCCCGGCCGGCTCCTCGCCGTCGAGCAGCACGTAGTTGGGCCGCAGCGACTCGCCGAGGACCGCCTCGAGCGCCTCGACCATCAGCTCCCGCTTGTCGGGCGCCTCGGCCTTCTTCTTGTTGAAGGTGAGGTCCCCGGGGAAGCCGATCGTCAACCCGCCGTCGTCGAACCCCACCGGCCGCGCCCCGTCGAAGGTCGCCGCCAGCGCCGGACTCGTCTCCCGCAGCTTGTCCAGCACCGCCGGCCAAACCCGCTGAATCTTCTCCAGGCTCATGTCGTTCCCGCCCGCGGGTCCTGTCGCCGCAGGGGACCCCCCACCCCCTCCGGTAGCTGAAGCTTCCTCGGGGGTGGGCCCCCCTACGGCGCCACCCGCGGGAGGATCGTCTGAGGCTGACGCTGCGGGCTCTGGCGAAGCTTTCGAGCTTTGAGCTGAAGGCGCATCTGCCGGGGGGTGGCGCGGATCTGGGGGACCACCCCGAGGAGGCGGCGCAGCCGCCCCCGCAGCGGGTGGTGGCACCAGATCCGTGACAGGACCCGCCGGCCCACTCGCCTTCGTCCCTCCCTGCTCGAGCTTCTCGATCCGCCTGAGCAACCCTTCGGTGCTCGGGTCCAAGTCGGGCCGCGCCGCCTTGAGCAGCGCGATCTCCACCGCCATGCGCGCGTCGTCCCCCTCGCGCACCGCGGTCAGGGCCGCGGCCAGCTCGTCGATCGTGCGCACCAGGTTGGCGCTGCCGATCGCGCTCGCCTGGGCGGCGAGGCGGTCGGCGTCGGTCGCCGTCACCACGAAGGTGTTGGGAACCTCGCCGACGGTCTGGGTGACCAGCAGGTGGCGCAGGTGGGCGAGCAGGTCGCGTGCGAACTGCGAGGGGTCGCGGCCCGAGCGGGCCATCCTCTCGACCCCGAGCAGGACGGCGCGCGGGTCCTCGGCGACGACCGCGTCGACCGCCTCGAAGAGCAGCTCGGCGTCGGCCGCGCCGAGCAGCTCGAGCACGGCGTCGAGCTCGACCCGCTCGCCGCCGAAGGAGACCAGCTGGTCGAGCGTGCCGAGCGCGTCGCGGAAGCTGCCCGAGGCCGAGCGGGCGATCATCGCCACCGCCGCGTCCTCGGCCTCGATCCCCTCCGCCGCGGCGACCCGCTGCAGCACCTCGGAGATCTGCTCCAGCGAGGGACGCTGGAAGTCGAAGCGCTGGCAGCGGTCGGCGATCGTCGCCATCACCTTGTGCGACTCGGTGGTGGCGAGGACGAAGACCGTGTTCGGCGGCGGCTCCTCGAGGGTCTTGAGGAAGGCGTTCCAGGCCTCCTTGGTCAGCATGTGCGCCTCGTCGAGGATGTAGACCTTCCAGCGGCCGCCGGTCGGCGCGTAGGCGACCCGCTCGCGCAGGTCGCGGACGTCGTCGACCGAGCGGTTGGAGGCGGCGTCCATCTCGATCACGTCGATCGAGCTGCCGGCGGCGATCGTCAGGCACGACTCGCACTCGCCGCAGGGGGTGACGGTCGGCCCGCCGCGCTCGCAGTTGAGCGAGCGGGCGAGGATCTTCGCCATCGAGGTCTTGCCGGTCCCGCGCGAGCCGACGAAGAGGTAGGCGTGGTGGACCTTGCCCTGCTCGACCGCGTTGCGCAGGGTGCGGACCACGTGCTGCTGACCGACCACCTCGTCGAAGGAGCCGGGGCGGTGACGGCGGTAAAGGGAGGTCGAGTCGCTCGCGGGCGGCACTGCGGCCAGTGTATCTGCGACGCCGACCCGTCCCGGCGGGGCCATATACCTTGGCCCGGTGCCGCGCCAGTGGATCACTCCCCTCGCCTGGGTGGCGGGCGTCTGCGCCGCGCTGCTGGCGCTGTTCCCGCTCGGCTTCCCCAACTACGACACGATCTACGCCCTGCTCTGGGGCCGGGAAATCGCCCACGGCATGAGCCCCGACCTGGGCGCGCCGCTGGCCCCCACCCCGCACCCGCTGGCCGAGCTGCTCGGCGCCGCGGCGGCGCCGCTCGGCGGCGGCGCGGTCGACCTGACCATGGTCCTCGCCTACCTCTCGCTGGGCCTGGTCGGCTACCTCGTCTACCGGCTCGGGGCGCTCTGGTTCGACCGCCCGGTGGGTGCGGTCGCGGCGCTGATCGTCCTCACCCGCGCCCCCTTCCTCTCCAACGGCCTGCGCGCCTACGTCGACCTCCCCTACATCGCCCTCTGCCTCGGCGCCCTGGTGCTGGAGACGAGGCGCCCGCGCGCCGGCTGGCCGGTGCTCGCCCTGCTCGCCCTCGCCGGCCTGCTGCGCCCCGAGGCCTGGCTGTTCTCGCTCGCCTACCTCGCCTACCTGCTGTGGCCCGAGCGCGGCGAGCTGCTCGCCCGCCGCAACCTGGCGCTGGCGGCGCTGGCCCTGGCCGGCCCGCTGCTCTGGGCGTTGTTCGACTGGGTCACCGCCGGCAGCCCGATCCACTCCTTCACCGGCACCCGCGAGACGGTCGACGAGCTGGCCCGGCAGACCGGCCCGGTCGACCTCGTCCTCTACGGGCCGCGCCGCCTCGGCGAGGTGCTGCAGTGGCCGGGGATGGTCGGGGCGCTGGGCGGCGTCGCCCTCGGCCTCGCCCTGCTGCGGCGCCGGGCGCGGGTCGGGGTCGCGGCGGCGGCGCTCGCCCTCGCCGCCTTCGCCGTGCTCGCCAGCGCCGGGCTGGCGATCATCCCCCGCTACACGATGCTGGCCGGCGCCCTGCTGGCGATCTTCGCCGCCCTGGCGCTGCTCGGCTGGCGCCTGCTCGAGCCGGGTCATCCCTGGCGCCGCGCCTGGCAGGCCTTCGCCGCCTTCGTCCTGCTGATGTTCGCGGTCTGGGGACCGAACCAGTACGACCTCCTGCACCGGGTCGACCTCGACCTGACCAACCAGGGAGAGGTCGAGGAGGATCTCAACGACATCGCCGAATACGAAGAGTTCGGACGGCCCTGCCTGCCGATCTGGGTCCCAAATCACCGCGCCGTCCCCCGCCTCGCCTGGGACCTCGATCTTCGTCCCTCGCAGATCGTCAGCATCAGCGGCCGGCGCCCGCGCCGCGGCTACTACCTGCAACCCGCCAGCCCCTTCGTCGTCCACAACTTCGTCCTCGACCCCGGCGACCCGACCCGCCTCGACCTCCAGCCACCCCCGGGCTTCCGCCGCGTCGCCGCCAACGACTCCTGGATCCTCTACCACCGCTGCTGACCCCCGCGTCCCCGCCGACGGGCCTAAAACCGACGCATAGCGACGGAAATCGGCCCGTCGGCGGGGGGGCGGGGTAGGGTGGCGGGGTGTTCAGCGGTGGGTTCAGGCGATCGGGGCTGTTCGGGCTGGTCGGGGTTTTCGTCGTCGCCGGGGTCGTCGCCGCGATCGCGCTCACCAGCGGCGAAGGGCAGAGCAACCCGAAGACGACCTACGCGCTGATCTTCGGCGTGCTCGCGGTCTTCTTCGTCGTCCTCTTCGCCCTGCAGCGCTCCGACATGGAGCGGGCCGCGGGCAGGAGCGTGCGCGGCACCGAGCGCGCCGTCGCCGAGGGCGGCCGGGCGATCGAGAACCCGGCGACGATGGCGGAGCCCGAGCTCTGGGCGGCGCTCGCCGTGCGCCCGATCGACGGGGAGGCGATCCGCGCCCGCCGCACGATGTGGGACTCGGGCCGGCGCAGCATGCGCCTGGGGATGGTCGTGACCCTGCTGATCTTCCTCACCGTGCCCTCGATCTACCTGCTCGAAAGCTTCGTGCCGCTGCTGATCGGCGGGCCGCTGATCGTGCTGGCGGCGCTCTACGGCAGCGTGCGGGCGCTCGCCCCCGGCGGCGAGCTGGACGAGGGCTACGCCAAGGTCGGCGCGGCGATGGCGCCGCTCGGCTTCGAGGTGACCGAGCGGCCCCAGGTCAGCATCGAGATGCGCGAGCCGGTGACCCCGCGCATGGGGCCGAAGATCCGCGGCGCGCTCGTGCTCGGCGGCGAGCGCCACGGCCGGCCGGTCTCGGTGCGCCTGGGGGACGGGACGAGCGAGGTGACGGTGCGGGCCGCGTCCCCCGAGTTCGAGGCGAAGGCGCGCGACGGCAAGGTGCGCCCGCCCAAGGACGCCCCGGCGGCGATCGCCGAGGCGCTGCGCTCGGTCCCCAGCTCGACCCGCTGGAAGAAAGTCAGGGCCGAGGGCGGCCCGGAGGGGATCGTCGTCACCCGCAAGGGCGGCGAACAGGCCGACTGGCTCTGCGACCTCTGGCTCGCCGAGCGCCTGGCTGAGGCTGCCTGACCGGCGCAGGCCGGCGTCGCCTGACCGCCTCGGTCGTCATCTCAACCGCCATGCGAATGAAATGGCGACCGCGCTATCCGGTGCGCTCGACCCGCTCGACCGCGGCGTGTGTCTCGGCGGCGAGGTCCGGGTCGCCGAGCTCAACCCCGGGCGGCAGCTCGACGTGCAGCTCGCTGGAGGGGTCGAGGCGGGCGCGGAGCCCGTTCGCGCGCGAGCCGAGCACGTGGCCGCCGCGGCTGCGGGCGGCGTCGACGAAGTGCAGGTGGTAGCCGCTGACCTCGATCCCCTCGGCGTAGGAGGGGAAGCGGAAGCCGAGCATCGTGCCCTCGACCTCGCGCAGCTCGAAGACGTGCTGCTCGGCGACGACCTCGGTCAGCGGCCGGTAGGGCGGCTGCTGGCGCGGCACCGAGCGGGCGCGGACGAGGTCGAAGCGGCCGTCGAGGCGGATCGCGCAGGACGCGGCGCCGGACGGGATCAGCCGGTCGAGCCGGGCGAGCAGCCCGTCGTGGTCGAGCGGCCCCTCGAGCCGCGCCTCGATCGTCGGCTCGAAGTTGGCGACGACGGCGAACGGGGTGCGCCGGCCGGCGTCGACCTCGCTCACCCGGCCCTCGACGTCGGCGCGGAAGAAGCGCCCGTCGAGGGCGATCATCTCGCCGTCGAGCCCGTTCAGCGTCCCCAGCCCGAGGTCGCCGTGCTCGGCCAGCTCGGCGAAGCTCAGGTCGCCCTCGTAGGCGCCGTGCAGCAGCGCCCCGATCGTCGAGGCCTGGAAGAGCACGTGCGGCTCGCGCTCGGCGTGCAGCTCCGACTCGCGCAGCGCCTCGACGTGCAGCGACCTGATCCAGCGCTCGTCCAGCACGCCGCCATCCTCCCAGCCTGCCGAACCTGAGCTCGATGGGGCCCATTGGACGCATAGACTCAGCCACGCCGATGTGGGGACGGGTTACCGAATCGACGGTGGGCCGGGTCGCGCTCCTGGTCGGCGCCGTGGCAGTCGTCCTGCTCGGCAGCGCCGCGCTCGCCCACTTCGCCTTCGACGAGTTCGCCGACTACGGCAGCGCCCTCTGGTCGGCCACCTTGCATCTGCTCGACCCCTCGACCCTGCAGGACGACGAGGGGGCGGCGCAGAGGGCGATCGGCATCTTCCAGGTCGTCACCGGGCTCGTCCTCCTCGTCGGCCTGCTCTTCACCTTCGTCGCCGAGGTGATGGGGCGATCGCTGGCGCAGCTCGGACAGTCCGACCGGCCGGTCCATGCCCGCGACCACCTGCTCGTCGTCGGCGGCACCGACCTGATCGGGGTCGTTGCCCGGGTGGTGGCGGCCGAGCGCGACGCGGCCGGAGTCGAACGCCTGGTGGTGCTGGCGCCTGAGTCGGCGCGTGAGTCCCGCGAGCAGATCCGCGAGCAGCTCAACGAGGCGGCGGACGGCCTGCGGGTCGAGCTGCTCTTCGGCGACACCGCCGGCGACTCCGGCTTCGAGTTGGGGGCCGCGGCTCGAGCCAGAGCGGTCCTGCTGATGCCGGCGAGCAGCGGCCAGGTCCCGGCCGAGATGGCCGACGTCGAGGTGACCCAGAGCGGCCTCGCTCTGCTCGACCACCTGCGCCGGCGCGAGGCGGACCCGCAGGTGCGGCTGCTCTTCCGCCGCGGTCGCAACGTCGACGCCTCCTGGGACCTCTTCCCCGCAGGCTGGGACGCGATCGTCGGCGATCGCACTGTCTCGGCCGTGCTGCGCCTGGCGATCACCCATCCCGAGGCGCTGGAGAAGCTGCCGGGGTGGCTCGCCGAACGCGGCCGGATCGGCGAGTTCGCCAGGCTGACGGGGGGCGCCTGGGAGGCGGCCGAGCGCGAGTCGCGACCGCTGCGGCTGACGATCGCCGGCTGCGGGATCAACGCCTCGGCTCTGATGGAGGACCTCGCTCAGGCCGGGGCCGAGCGTTTCGCGGTGACGATGATCGCCGCCCGCGAAGCCTTCGAGCGCTACCTCGGCAGCGAAGAGCCGTCGGGCGTCTCGGTCGACCTCCGCGAGGCCCGGCCCGACGATCCGGAGCAGATGCAGCTGCTGCTCGAGGAGTCGCGGCCGGACCTGATCCTCGTCACGCCCAGCCCCCTGACCTGGGACCTGCGCGCCGCCGACGCCGGCGCGACGCTCACCGTGATGCGCGTCCTGCGCGCTCTCGGCGAGCGGACGCCGGTGCTCGCCGAGCTCTTCCTCCCCGAGACCGCCAGCCGGCTCCCCGACGACCCCCGCCTGCTGGCGATCTCGACCCTGCGCTCGGTCGCCACCGCGATCGCCCTCAGCCTCTTCGACCCCGGGCGCGCCGCGGAGCTGGAGCGCCAGCTCGGCGGCCAAGGAAGGCGATCGTTGACAATCCACCGATGGCGGCGATCTCCCTGCGCGGCGCGGTCAAGCGCTTCGACTCGATCACGGCGGTCGACGGGCTCGACCTCGAGGTGCCCGAGGGCATCTGCCTCGGCCTGCTCGGGCCCAACGGCGCCGGCAAGTCGACGACGATGCGGCTGCTCACCGGGCAGGCGATCGCCGACGCCGGCGAGCTGCGCGTGCTCGGCCACGAGCTGCCCGGCGACGCCAAGGCGGCGCGGGCCGAGATGGGCGTGGTGCCGCAGCTCGACAACCTCGACGTCGACGTCACGGTCGAAGACAACCTGGCGATCTTCGCCCGCCTCTACCGGGTGCCCGACGTCGGCGCCGCGGTCGACCGGGCGCTCGACCTCGCCCGGCTGCGTGCCCGCCGCCGCGACGCGGTCGACCAGCTCTCCGGCGGCATGCGGCGGCGGTTGCTGCTCGCCCGCGGCCTCGTCCACGAACCGAAGCTGATCCTGCTCGACGAGCCGACCGTCGGCCTCGACCCGCAGATCCGCACCGAGCTGTGGACGCTGATCGACAACCTGCGCAGCCGCGGCACGACGATCCTGATGTCGACCCACTACATCGAGGAGGCCGAGCGGCTGGCCGACGAGGTGGCGCTGATGGACAAGGGCCGGGTGATCGCGCGGGCGACGCCGGCCGAGCTGATCGCCGCCCACGCCGGCACCCACACGGCCGAGGTCTACGGGCCGCCGGAGCGGCTGACCGAGGTGCGGGCGAGCGCCGAGAGCCAGGGGCTGGCGGTGCGCCCGGCCGGGCCGGCGATCGCGATCGTCGGCGCCGAGCGCGCCGCCGACGGCGGCGTGCCCGAGGACGCCGTCGTCCGCGCCGCCTCGCTCGAGGACGTCTTCGTCATGCTCACCGGGGTGGAGATCGAGTGAGCGAGGGCGGCGGCAAGCGGCTGCGGCGGCTGGAACCGGCGGCGATCGGCGGCGTGATGAGCCGCGAGGTCGCCAACTTCCGCACCTACTGGAAGGGGACGACCTTCTCCAGCGTGCTGGAACCGATCGTCTACCTGCTGGCCTTCGGGCTCGGCCTCTCGGCGACCCTGGTCGACGACGTCGGCGACGTGCCCTACGTGCAGTACGTGGGCACCGGGATGGTCGCCACCGCGGTGATCTTCTCCAGCGCGATGCCGGCGATGTTCGGCACCTTCGTCAAGCACCGCTTCCAGAACACCTACGACGCGATCCTCGCCGCCCCGGTCGACGTCGAGGAGCTGGTCAGCGCCGAGATGCTCTGGATCGGCGCCCGGGCGAGCGTCTACGGCTGCGTGCCGCTGCTGGTGACGATCGCCTTCGGGCTCGACCCGGCCCCCGGGATGCTGCTGGTGCCGCTCTTCTGCTTCGTCACCGCGCTCGGCTTCGCCGGCTTCGGCGTGACGATGGCGGCGATCGTCGCCAAGATCGACCAGTTCAACTACGTCACGGCGCTCTGCGTGACGCCGCTCTTCCTCGTCTCCGGCGCCTTCTTCCCGATCGAAGGGCTGCCCCAGGGGCTGCAGGTGCTCGCCCAGCTCAACCCCCTGCACCAGCTGGTCGAACTGGTCCGCGGCGGCGCCTTCGGCTTCGAGGCGATCGACCTGGTCCGCTTCGCCGCCCTGGTCGGCTTCGCCCTGGTCATGTGGCGCGTAGCGATCGGCCGCATGCGCCACCGCCTGATCGACTGAGCCGCGTCCGGCGCTGGCGCGGTCGCGGCCCCGCCGTTGCGGTCGCGAGCGAAGAAATGGACCGTGCGCCCCGCCTTCGAGACGAAGTCACCGGGCGTGTCCGTCGCGTTTGGCTCGAGCCGGGCTCTCCTGCGGCACCCGCGGCTTCCGCTTAAGGCTGCTTCCTTCCGGACCTGACCTGGTTCGCGTGCCCACGTCGCGCAGGACCCGGCCGTCAACGCCGCCCGCGGCGCACTGACCCCGACGGCCAGCCCCTCGGAACGGGATTCGGCCCCGCTAGAGCGGATTGCGGGTTACAGGGCACCGCTGATTCCCCGCCTAGCACGGTCCGTCCCGGATCCTACCGCTCTCACCCGTAGGATCGCCGGCGATGATCGAGGTCGCCGCCGCCATCAAGGTCGACACCGAGTCGTTCTCGGCGATCGTCCTCGTCGCCGCGCTGGCGGCGACGACGGTCGCCTTCGTGCCCAAGCGGCTGGCGCCGCCGGTCGTCGTGCTCGAGCTCTTCCTCGGCATCCTCGTCGGGCCGCAGGTCCTCGACATCGCCCACACCGACGAATTCATCGCCTTCTTCTCCAACCTCGGGCTCGGCATGCTCTTCTACTTCGCCGGCTACGAGATCAACTTCGAGCGCATCCGCGGCCGGCCGCTGCGCCTCGGCGCCACCGGCTGGGCCTTCTCGATCGTCCTCGCCCACGCGATCGCCGCCGGCCTGGTGCTGAGTGGGACGATCCTCTCCGCGCTCTACGTCGGCTGCGCGATGGCGACGACCGCGATCGGCACCCTGATCCCGATCCTGCGCGACGACGGCGAGCTGAGGACGCGCTTCGGCAAATACCTGCTGGCGGCCGGGGGGGCCGGCGAGTTCGGCCCGATCCTGCTCGTCACCCTCTTCCTCTCGACCACCCACCCGCTGCACGAGGCGGCGATCCTGATCGCCTTCGTCATCCTCGCCGTCGGCGTGGCGCTGCTCTCGATGCGGGTCGCCGGGCGCAGCTGGTCGGTGATGGAGCGCACCTTCGAGGCCAGCAACCAGCTCGCGGTGCGGGTCACGGTGCTGCTCATCTTCGGCCTCGTCCTGCTCGCCGGCAAGCTCGGCCTCGACATCCTGCTCGGCGGCTTCGTCGCCGGCCTGATCACCCGCCTCGCCCTGCGCGGCCACGAGTTGCAGATCTTCGAGTCGAAGCTGACCGCGGTCGGCTTCGGCTTCTTCGTCCCCTTCTTCTTCGTCACCAGCGGGATCGAATTCGACCTCGACGCGCTCGGCTCGGTCGGCGCGGTGCTGAAGATGCTGCTCTTCCTCGTCCTCTTCCTCGTCGTCCGTGGCCTGCCCGCGATGGCGCTCTACCGCAACGTCTTCAACCTCCGCGACCGCGCCGCCTTCGCCTTCTACACCGCGACCGAGCTCCCCCTCGTCCTGGCGATCACCACGATCGCGGTCGAGGTCGGCGAGATGAAATCCTCGACCGCGGCCGGCTTGGTCGGCGCCGCGATGCTCTCGACCCTGATCTTCCCCTTCGTCGGCCTCGCCCTGCGCCGCCACGCCGAGGCCGAAGCCGACAAGGACAAGCCACCACCCGCCGCCGCCCAGGCCCCAGCCCCAGCCTGACCGCCCCCCACATCCGCCTATGATTGACCCCGCTCCCGGGCGCGTAGCTCAGCGGGAGAGCGCTCGCCTCACACGCGAGAGGTCGTTGGTTCGAACCCAACCGCGCCCATCGGTTGAATCGCCTACATCTGAGCGGGATTCGGCAGCCTCCAAAGTCATCTGCTCGCCCGGCTCAGGCAGACGAAGATGAGACCTTCAGGGGTGCTGCGCAGAACTCCTTGTCGACAAGGGACGCGTCGGAATCTGCGGAGAATTTCTCGCGACCCGGAGTCCCCCTACGAGTCGTGACGATGCATGCGGCGATGAGCCATGAGGTAGACGGATTCGGCAGCGGACCCCGGCGGGTGGTGCCGGACGCCGAACGCGAGATGGTCGAGATAGAGCCGCCCATCTTTGTTCTTCGCGAGTCGGTACACGAGACCAAGCGGGCCTCCGGGCGGCGGGATGTAGACCTTCACGCAGCCGGGGAGGCTGGTGCCGTCTCGGGCGTCCTCATCACAGGCGAATAGAGCATCCACCGCCTGGCCCTCTCGCTCGAGGCGGGAGCGGGTTTCTTTGCCAATGCGACGGGCGCTCTTGCTCGCCTTGCGCAGGTCCTCCTGCCAGGCCAACTCATCAAAGGCGACTGGCGCGAAGCCCCGCTTGAGCGCCACGGCTCAGCCCTCGCCGTCTGCGGGCTTAACTGCCCCGTAGGCAGCCTCGAACTCGGCAAGCGTTGCGGGCTCATGGCCCAGGCGGTTCATGATCGCCTGGGCGGAGGTATCGGGGGCAACAAGGAGGCGGCCGTCTGCACGGGCCTCCTCGACTACGTAGCTACCCTCGAAGTCGCCGCTGAGTTTGACGTGAGGCTGCTCCATGACGGAAATCATGGCAGAGGACGCGGCCGACCTTCACGGCGCTCCTGACGAACTTCGCGGACCGCTTTCACGGCTTCTCGTTCGATCTCCTCGACGGGAACCCCCGCGAAGCGCTCTCGGATGCGTTCGGCCGCCCGGCGTCCGCGCTGGATGCGGGCGGCGCTTTCGCGAAGTTCCGAATCGCTCGCCTCGGGACGATGCTCGCGGAGTTGCTCGATCAGGCTACCGTCACCTTTTGTCTGCGATTTGGACACGGGGCATCAACACAGCAGACGGAGGGCGCAATCCAGTTCAGGGACTTTGGACGCCTGGGCGTCGCCGGTCACGATCAGACCCACGTCCGGATTGGTCTCCGCCGTGGCAAGGATCAAGGCGTCAGCCATCCGCAGGGACTTGAGGCGCGAGCGAAACTCGGCCGCCTTGTCTGCGACGGTCACGTCGACCGGGAGGACCCCGGAGATCAGTTGGGCGAAGAACCCCCGAACCTGATCCTCGTCGTGGTGGCCGAGCCGGGCGGCGGTCAGCGCCTCGGCGTAGGTCACCACCGAAACCAGCAGCCGCTGCTCGCGGATGAGGTCGCGAACCGCCGCATCGGCTGCTCGGTGTAGAGCGTCTTTCCTATCGAGAAAGCCGACGACGGCGCTGGAGTCGAGGACTACCGCCACTCCTCGCGCAGTCCTTCCACGCGCTTGCGCAGATCGCCGCCGGTGTCCAGGCATCCGGAGTAGCGATCAACCAGCTCATCGACGCGCGTCAGCACCACGCGACCGGCCCCCTCGGCCTCCACCGCCAGAGTGTCCCCGGGCTCGAAGCCGGCTGTGCGGAACGCGCCAGCGGGGATCGTCACCTGGTGCTTGCTGGACACCCTGGTCTGATTCTTTACCTTCTCTGCCATTGGTAAAGGATAACAACGCCCCTGCGGTCGCTGGTTCGAACCCAGGCGGACCATCGGTCGAGCCTCCGCAGTTTGAGACTCAGGGCTCGACCATGCGTTCTGGGCGCAGACTACGAGGTGATCACTCCCGGCCGGTGGCTACGAAACGCTGATGGAAGAGCATCGCGTAGTAGGCGGCGCTCACGGCTCCCTCGGGATGCCCGCCCTCGAGGAGCTGGCGAGCGATCTCGGCTCGATCGCGAGCCTGATCCATGAACTCCGCCGAACGCGGACTCACGAGAACCGCTCGTCTTCCAGATCGCTGCCCGCGAGAACGAGCTTGTCACGATCGACCTCGGCGAAGAAGAAGCTGCGGATGCGCCGCCGGTCGCGGAGAAAGCCGATGTCGTAGAAGCGCAGCGAGTAATAGGGCGGGCTGTCGCCCTCCTCGGCGACGAGTGCTTCCATCTGCGAGTACAGCTCGCGGCTGATGTCTTCGGGGTCACGTGCCGCCGAGACGATCGCGATCAGGTCGATGTCGGAACGCCGGTTGGGGTCGGTCTCATCCGGATCGGCCTCCCCGCGAGCCCGCGACCCGTAGAGCCAGGCAGCGAGGAGATCGTCGCCGAGCTCGGTTTCGAGCATGGCGACGATGCGAGCGAGGGCACGGCGCTCGGTGTCGTTGAGCGCAGCGGCAGCGAGGACGTCGGAGAGATCGGCGACCATGGTTTCAGGATAGGTGGGAAAGCGGAGGGCAGGGAACTCCTCCGGGCCAGCCGCCCGGCGCTCAGCCGGCGCGCCTGACTTCGCGCCCGAGGCGCTCGGCGGGCAGGTAGCGGACGGACCGTCCGCGGCCTTCGACGTCGACCAGGCCGGCGTCGGTCAGCCGGCGGAGATCGGCGCTTGCGGTGGCGGCGGAGATCTCGGCCTCGGCGGCATAGGTGGAGCGGTCGGCGCCTCCGATCAGCGCCTGCTCGAGGGCGATCGCGAGCCGGTCGGGCCAGTTGCGTGAGGCGACCAGGTCTTCCAGACGAGCCCAGCGAGACGCGGCCTCCTCCACCTGGGTGAGGCGCTGACGGGCCTGGGCGATGTGGGCGTCGACGCAGAAGGAGACCCAGCCCGTGGCGTCGCCCGTGGGGTCATAGGTCTGACCGTGAGCCCGGTTGAGGGCGTCGTAGTAGGCGGCGGTGTTGTGGCCGAGGTACTCCTCTATGGAGCCGAACTCGGGGAGAGCAGGCCCTCGCGGGCGAGGACCAGCGACTGCACGATCCGCGAGATACGGCCGTTGCCGTCGGCGAAAGGGTGCACGGAGACGACGTGGAGGTGCGCCATCGCGGCGCGGATGACGACATGGGCATCGGGATCGCCGCGCTCGAGCCACTCGACCACCGCCGCCATCAGCGTCGGCACCTCGTCGGCGTCGGGAGCCCGGTAGATCAGGCGACCGTCGTCGCCGGTGATGCCGACCGGCCCGTCGCGCCAGCGCCCGGGCCGCTCCCCGCGCTGAAACGAGCAGGCGTCGAAATGCAGGTCGAGGATGACGCGGTCGAGCCAGCGAAACCCGGGGTCGGAGGCCATTGCGCCGACGTGCTCCATCGCCCGCGCGTAGCAGGACAACGCCATCTGGCTCTCGCCCTCCGGTTCGACCGGCCGCTCGCCGCCGGCCAGCGCCAGCGCCTCCCCCGGGGCGACGCTGAAGCCCTCGATCGAGGTCGACCCCTCGACGCTGCTCGCCCGTACCTGCCGGCGCAGCAGGCCGATCCAGGGGGTGCTGCGGGCGACACCCTGCCCCAGCCGGGCGCGCAGTTCGTCGAGCTCGCTCAGCCGCTCGCGGAGAGCGGGGTCGATCTTTGGCGTCGCGATCAGCACTCACCGATTCTAGACGATTAAACGTCTAATCGTCTAGACGCTTATTCGTCTAAACGCTCAGCCGGGCTGCTGCAGGACCGAGAGGATGTTGCCGGCGGGGTCCTTGAACCAGGCGATCGACGGGCCCTGGCCGCGGGCGATGCCCTTCTCGTCCTGGTCGAAGCCCTCGTAGTCCTCGATCTCGACCCCGCGCTCGCGCAGGCCGTCGACCGCGGCGTCGACGTCGTCGACCTCGAAGTTGAGGATCGTGTAGGTGGCGGGGGCGAAGTCGGGCTTGACGTAGACGAGCGTGTCGCGGCCGCCGGCGAGCTGGATCGAGGCGACGCCGAACTCCTCGCTGAGCGTGGTGAAGCCGAGGCCGAGCGTCTCGCCGTAGAAGCGCTTCGCCGCCTCGATGTCGTCGACGGCGAAGCCGTTGGTCGCTTTGGTGTCGGTGAACATGCGCTTCCTTTCGTCTCGCTGCCCGTTGCCTACCTACCCGAGCAGCTCGGGGATGTGGCGCTGCAGGTGCGCGTCGATCGTCTCACGCACCCAGTCCTGGGTCGCCGAGTCGGCCATCCGGTAGCGGCCGAGCAGCATCTTCTGGTCGTCGAGCGGCAGGCCGGCGATCTCCCAGCGCACCGCGAGCCGCTCGAAGAGCAGCTCCGAGCGCCGCCGCCAGGCGTCGTCCTGGGAGGTCGCGGCGGTCGCCGGCCCCTCGCCCAGCTTGGCGATCGTCCCCGGGCTGAGCGACTCGCGCAGGGTGAGGACGTTGCCCTCCGGGTCGCGGTACTCGACCGTCGCCGCCTTCGGCCGCGCGCGGCGCTTCTTGCGCTTCGCCATCGTCCTCAGTCTCGCACGGGCTCAGCTGCCCGGCCCCGGCCGGCGCCGCATGCGCTTGCGTTCGCCGGCCCGCCGCTTCTCTTCGAGGCGCCGCTCGCGCGAGGCGCGGGTCGGGCGGGTCGGGCGGCGGCGGCGCGGCTCGGCGAGGCCGGCGGCGATCTTCTCCGCCAGGCGGCGCAGGGCCAGCTCGCGGTTGCGCGCCTGGCCGCGGGCGTCCTGGGCGACGGCGACGACCGGCGAGCCGGCGCGGCTGAGCAGCAGCTCGCGCTGGCGCTCGTCCAGGGCCCGCGAGCGCTCGACGTCGAAGACCGCTTCCACCCGCGAGGCGGTGACGTTGGCGTGCTGGCCGCCGGGGCCCGAGGAGCGGCTGGCACGCAGCTCGACCTCGGCCAGCGGGATCGCCAGCCGCGAGTCGATTCTCAGCTGCTCGGCGATAGGGCGTCGACCTTCCCGGCCAGCTCGAAGTCGGCCGCCGTCAGCCCGCCCTCCGAGTGGGTGGAGATCGTCACCGTCACCGTGTCCCAGGAGAGCTCGAGGTCGGGGTGGTGGCCCATCGCCTCCGCCGGCTCGACCAGGCTCCGCACGAAGGCGACCGAGCCGACGAAGTCGCCGCAGGAGAAGTCCTTGCGGATCGCGGCGCCGGCGCGCTCCCAGCCCGCCAGGCCGGTGAGCCGCTCGCCGATCTCCGCGTCGCTGAGCAGGGCCATCGCGCTAATGCTGACACGTCGGCGGGCCGGCGTCGCTCGCCTCGGCGCCCTTGCCGTGGCGGGCGGCGTGCCAGAGCCGCCGCGGCGCGACCACGCCGCAGATCCCGCCCAGCCAGTGGTCGCCGTCCCAGGTGAGGAACAGGCCGTAGCGGCGCTGCCGGCGCGGCAGGGCGCAGGCCGCGGCCCGGCGGCCGCTGCGCACGGTCAGCATCCGGCCGCGACGCAGGCCGCCACCGCGGTAGACGCGCCTGATCTCGTAGCGGTAGTCGGCCCGGTAGCGCCCGCGCGGGATCACCGCGACCAGGCGCCCGACCAGGGCCGCGTCCGCCTCGCGCAGCGACTCGGCCGGCGCCTGCGGCGCGCAGGAGCAGGCCGCCGCGCTCCCGGCGAGGACCAGTCCCCCGAGCGCGACGAGCAGCAGGGCTGTCGAGAGCCGCGCCAATCGCACACCGATCAATGTAGAGATAAACGCCCCGATTCACAAATCGGGACCCAGCGCCACCGGGGTGCAACGCGTTTCGGTCCCTACGCAACGAAAAAGCGTTGCACCCGGGGCGGGCTCAGGGCGTGAGGACGATCTTCAGCGCTTCGCGCTGGTCGTAGAGCTCGTAGGCGGCCGCGGCGTCGTCGAGCTTCATGTGGTGGGTGACCAAGGGCGAGGGGTCGAGCTTGCCGGCCTCGATCAGGGCGAGGACGCGATCGACGTGGGCGATCACGTTGGCCAGGCCGAGGCGCAGGGTGAGGCCCTTGAGCCAGGCGAGGCCGAGCGGCACCTCGCCCTTGCCGGCGTAGGCGCCGATCCCCGAAACCGTGCCCGCGTCGCGGCAGAGGCTGACCGCCATCGCCAGCGGCCCCGGGTCGCCGACCGCGTCGACGACGACGTCGACGCCCCGGCCGCCGGTCGCCGACCGCACCGCCTTCTTCGGCTCCTCCTCGGTGAGGTGGACCGGCACGGCGCCGAACTCGCCGGCCATCGCCAGCCGCGGCTCGACCGAGTCGATCGCGAAGACCTTGGTCGCGCCGCCGGCCAGCGCCGCCTGCACCGCGCAGAGGCCGACCGGCCCGAGGCCGAGGACGGCGACCGTGTCGCCGGCCCGCATCCCGGCGTGCTCCACCGCGTGGAAGCCGGTGCCCATCACGTCGCCGGCGAAGAGCGCCACGTCGTCGCTCATCCCCTCCGGCACGCGGCGCAGGGCGAGGTTGGCGCGCGGCACCAGCAGCTGCTCGGCCTGGGCGCCCTGCAGGTCGCCGAGGTGGGAGCCGTGGCCGAAGGTGCGCTGCCGGTCGCAGCGGTGGTAGTCGCCGCGCAGGCAGGGCGTGCAGGTGGCGCAGGCGACGTGGAAGCAGCCCAGCACCCGGTCGCCGACGGCGACCCGCTCGACCTCCTCGCCGGCCGCCAGCACCGTGCCGACGAACTCGTGGCCGATCGTGAAGCCCTTCTCGACCGGCACCCGGCCGTGGAAGATGTGCAGGTCCGAGCCGCAGATGCCGCTCGCCTCGACCCGCACCACGGCGTCGTCGCCGGCCAGCAGCTCGGGCGCGGGCTTCTCCTCGACCCGCACCTCCCCCGGCGCCTGAAAGGTGACCGCTCGCATCGGCGCGAACCGTACCCGCTTCCCCGCCGACGGGCCTAAAAGTGGCCTATAGGTCCCCTTTTAGGCCCGTCGGCCCCGGGGTTAGGCGGGGGTGGCGGTGACGCCGAAGCGGTCGGCGTTGCCGACCGGGAGGGCGGTCTCTTCGATCCGGGACTCGAGCGCCAGCTCCTTCTCGAAGTCGGCGGCCTCGCCGTGCTGGAAGGAGACGTCCTTGCCCTCGAGCAGCTCGATGAAGACCTCGACGAAGCGCGGGTCGAGCTGCTTGCCGGCCACCCGGCGCAGCTCCTGGATCGCCTCGTAGGTCGAGACCGGCGTGCGGTAGGAGTCGCGCGCGGTCATCACGTCGTAGGTGTCGGCGACGGAGATGATCCGCGCCAGCTCGGGGATCTGGTCGCCGGCCAGGCCGCGCGGATAGCCTTTGCCGTCGATCCGCTCGTGGTGGGCGAGGATGATCTCCGCCACCGGCCCGTAACCGTCGAGCGAGGAGACGACGCGGGCACCCTGCTGCGGGTGGCGCTTGATCAGCATCCAGTCCTCGTCGGTGAGCGGCACGTTGGCCTTGAGGATGCGATCGGGGAGGATGAACTTGCCGATGTCGTGCAGGAGCGCGGCGATGTGGACCAGCTCCTCCTCCTGGCGCGAGTAGCCGGCGCGCTGGGCGATCGCCCGCGAGTAGCGCGCCACCGCGGCCGAGTGGCGGGCGGTCATCTGGTCGCGCAGGTCGAGCGTGCGCAGCATCGCGCTCAACATCCCGACCTGGAAGCTGGCCAGCTGCTTGCTGCGCCGCTCGAGCTCGTCCGCGCGCTGCTGGGAGAGCAGCAGCTGGCCGAGCAGGTACTGGAAGGTGATCAGGACGATGCCGAAGAGGGCGATCGCGGCGATCCCGATGATGTGGAAGATGAAGGCGACGGCGACGGCGAGCATCGCGCTGGCGAACTCGGAGGGCAGCACCGGCGGCAGCACCTTGAGCTTGCTCGAGAAGGGGACCCGCTCGACGTAGCAGCCGTAGCCGGCGATCATCACGAAGTTGATCGCCAGGGCGAACTGGAAGAGGCCGAAGACGCAGAGGTAGAAGGAGGGGTCCGAGGGGGTCAGGCCGATCGCGGCGACGCCCTCGTGGAAGGCGATCCCGCCGAGCAGCGGGAAGGTCGCGTAGGTGAGCAGGTTGCTGAGCAGGTAGTGCGGTTCGTCGTGCCAGCGGGCGAGCCAGCCGACCAGCATCGCGGTGACCCCGATCAGGGCCGCCGGCGTGCCGCCGAGGAAGACCATCGCCAGGACCAGGGCGAGGAAGGTGCCGGAGACCTTGACCTTCGATTCGGTCGAGACCGCGGTCAGGTAGCTGAAGACCGAGAAGGCGAGCAGGACGCCGAACAGGGGCAGGTTCCAGTCGCACTCGGGCGCGCGCCAGACGCCGAGCGCGACCACGGAGGCCAGCCCGGCGCACATCACGCCGATCGCGAATCTGGTTGGACGCGTCTCTGCCATCTGGCGGTTGGGGGTCGGCCGTACGGGCGGGAGGCCCCGTGCCTAGATTCCTGGGCCGCAGCCCATTCCCTGCGTTCGGCGCGACTGGCTCATGCGCCGAACGCAACTTGAATCCTGATTCCCAAGGTAATGCCGTCAACCGCGCCTGGCAAGGCGGCCAGACGCTTTGCCAGCGCCCGCCCAAACGCCCTCGCGGCGCGATCTGGCAAGGTCCGCGGGCGTCGTCCCCGAAAAGCAGAAGGGCGCCCCCCAGTGAGGACGCCCTTCAGCAACTGGAAAAACTGGTGCGAGCGGGATACCTGCCGCTCGCTTTGAAAGACCTAGTGATGAAAGCCCATGTGCCCGTTCCCTTCGGTCGTTGAAACCCTCGAATCGCATTACCGCGATCCGAAACTCGTCAATTGCCTGGCAACTTTGTAGCACAACTTCCCCAAAACTTGTGCATCTGCAGGAAAACTTGTGCATAAATGCAGTAGTTCATGCGTCCAGCCATGGGTAGCTCACGCCTACTGGACCCCCTGAGAAGGCCGCAATTCCGCCGCCTGGCGGTCAGCTACGCGGTCAACGAGCTGGGCGACTGGATGGGGATCGTCGCCCTCTCGGTGCTCGTCTTCGACCGCACCGGCAGCGCGATGGCGACCGCGGCGCTCTTCCTCGGCACCCGCTTCCTGCCCGCCCTGGTCGCGCCCGTCCTCGTCGCCCGGGTCGAGCAGCCGCCGCCGCGCTTCGCCCTGCCCGCCGTCTACGCCGGCGAGGCGGCGGCCTTCGGCGGCCTGGCGCTGCTCGCCGGCGACTCCTTCTTCCTGCCGGGGGTGATCGCCCTGGCGATCGTCGACGGGGCGCTCGCCCTCACCGGCCGCTCGCTGACCCGCGCCGTGGTCGCCGCCCTGCTCGAGCCGGCCGGCGAGCTGCGCTCGGGCAACGCGGTGCTGAACATCGCCTTCACCGGCGGCGCCGCGATCGGGCCGGCGATCGCCGGCCTGATCGTCGCCGGCTTCGGCGTGCAGACGGCGCTGCTGCTCGACGCCGCCTCCTTCTACGCGATCGCCGTGATCCTGCTCACCGCCGGCGACCTGCCCCAGGCCGAGCCCGACCCCGGCCGCGCCCGCGACCGGCTGCGCGCCGGCATCGCCTACATCCGCGAGCGCCCCACCCTGCGCCGCCTGCTCACCGCCCAGGGCGCCGCCTTCGTCTTCTTCGCCGCGGTGATCCCGATCGAGGTCATCTTCGCCAAGGAAACGCTCGGCGTCGGCGACTCCGGCTACGGCCTGATGCTGGCCAGCTGGGGCGTCGGCATGGTCCTCGGCAGCATCGTCTTCGCCAGCGTGCGGCGGGCGCCGCTGCCGATCCTGCTCTTCTTCAGCACGCTCGCGGTCGGCGCCGGCTACCTGGGCCTGGCCGCCTCGCCGACGCTGGCGGCGGCCTGCGCCGCCTCGGTCCTCGGCGGCACCGGCAACGGCGTGCAGTGGGTGAGCGCGATCAGCGCCGTCCAGGAGCTGACGATCCAGGGCATGCAGGCGCGGGTGATGAGCGTGCTGGAGTCGATCGGGGCGGCGATGCCAGGCGTCGGCTACCTGCTCGGCGGCCTGATCGCCAGCGGCGCCAGCCCCCGCGCGACCTTCCTCTTCGCCGGCGTCGGCGTGCTCGGCATCGTCGCCCTCGCCACCCCCCTGATGGGCAGGAAATGGCCCCAAAGCAGGGAAAAACAGCGTCCAGAGACCCTTGACGCCGAGGGTCGGATTATGGTGGAGTTGATTCCAGTGGGTGAGCGCCCACCACCGTCCAGTCCGTCAGCCCCGTAAAACCCGGAGGTAGTGACTTGAGAACGCTTGGCCTCAAACTGCTGGTGCTTTCCATCGCCCTTTGCTCCGCCCTCGTGCTCGCCGCGTGCGGCAGCTCAGGCGGCAAGGAGGGGGGCACGTTGACGGGCAGCTACGGCTCGTTCCCCGACTACCTCGACCCGCAGCTCTCCTACACGCAGGAAGGCTGGACGGCGATGTACGACACCTACCTGCCGCTGCTCACCTACAAGCGGGCAAACGGCGAGGAAGGCGGCGAAGTCGTCCCCGGCCTGGCCGAGGAGATGCCGAAGATCAGCAACGGCGGCAAGACCTACGAGCTGACCCTGCACAAGGGGCTCAAGTACTCCGACGGGACGCCGGTCAAGGCCTCGGACTTCAAGAGCTCGATCGAACGGCTGTTCAAGATCAACTCGCCCGGCTTCTTCTTCTACGAAAGCATCGTCGGCGCCGAAGAGTTCGCCGCAACGAAGCAGGGCGGCATCCCCGGCATCGAGACCGACGACAAGACCGGCAAGATCACGATCGAGCTGACCGCGCCGCGCGGCACCTTCACCAACGAGCTCGGCATGCTCTTCGCCGCCGTGCTGCCGGCCGGCACCCCGGCCAAGAACCTGACCTCCGACCCGCCGCCGGCCACCGGCCCCTACGCGATCGTCAACTCCGAACCGGGCCGCGGCTGGTCCTATGAGCGCAACCCCTACTGGGCCAAGAACAACGGGTCGAAGATCGACGCCGTCGGCGACGGCCACTTCGACAAGATCGAGATCAGCGTCGTCCGCAACGACGCGACCCAGGTCAACGAAATCGAAAACGACAAGACGATGTGGATGCAGACCCTGGTCCCGGCCGACCAGCGCCAGAAGATCATCGACAAGTACGAAGGGACCCAGTTCCGCGTCGACCGGCCGATCAACGTCTACTACTACTGGATGAACAACGAAAAGGCGCCCTTCGACGACGTAAAGGTGCGCCAGGCGGTCAACTACGCGATCGACTCGGCGGCGCTGGAACGGATCTACGCCGGCTCGCTCAGCGCCACGCACCAGATCCTGCCCGAAGGCATGCCCGGCCACGAGGAGATCAACCTCTACCCGCACAACATGTCGAAGGCCAAGCAGCTGTTCAAGGAAGCCAACCCGGCCGACAAGGACATCACGGTCTGGACCGACGACGAAAGCCCCAACAACGACGCCGGCGCCTACCTGCAGGACGTGCTCAGCAAGCTCGGCTTCAACGCCAAGCTGAAGACGATCAACGCCGACAACTACTTCACCCTGATCGGCAACGAAAGCACGCCCGACCTCGACATCGGCTGGAGCGACTGGTTCGAGGACTACCCCAACCCGAACAACTTCTTCCAGCCGCTGCTCGCGGGCGAATCGATCGCCCCGACCAACAACACGAACTTCTCGCGCACCGACATCCCGGAGCTGAACGAGAAGATCAACCGGCTGGCCGAAGAACCGCTGGGCGCCGAGCAGGAAGCCGAATACGCGGAAATGGACAAGGCGTTCATGGAAGAAGCGGTCTGGGCGCCCTACGGGACGAACACCACCTCGACCTTCGTCGACAGCGAAATCGACCTCGACAAGGTGATCTTCAACCCGACCTTCGGGCACAGCCTGACCAGCTTCGAACTGAAGTAGCCGCCCGAGGCTGAGTTCACAATACTGGCGTGGCTACCGAGGCCAGCGCCGGCGCCATCCCGGCCGCCACGGGTGAGAGCCCGTGGCGGCTCGCCTGGCGGCGGCTGCGCGGCAACCGGGTGGCGCTCGCCTTCGGCGGCCTCTTCGTCGCCATCGTCGTCTTCTCGCTGGCGGCGCCGCTCTGGGCCGACCACGTCGCCGAGACCGGGCCCAACGACACCCACACCCTGGAAAAGGTCGTCGTCGACGGCGAGAAGCGCGAAGTGGTCGACCCCAGCGGCAGGCCGGTCGGGCCGCTCTGGCTCGGCGCCGGCGGCCGCTTCTTCCTCGGCGCCGACGGCGGCCTCGGCCGCGACGAGATGGTGCGGCTGATGTACGGCGGGCGGACCTCGCTGCTGGTCGGCTTCGCCGCCACCGTGCTGACCACGCTGCTCTCGGTGCTGCTCGGCCTGCTCGCCGGCTACTACCGCGGCTGGGCCGACACCCTGATCGCCCGCACGATGGACGTCGTCTGGGCCTTCCCGGTTACCCTGCTGGCGATCTCGCTCGGCCTGGTGCTGGCGGTCGGCGGCCTGCAGCTCGGGCCGCTCAGCATCTCCGGCGGCTCGATCTGGATCCCGATCCTGATCATCGGCGGCGTCTACGTCCCCTACATGGCGCGCCCGATCCGCGGCGAGGTTCTCTCCCTGCGCGAGAAGGAGTTCGTCGAGGCCGCCGAGGCACAGGGGGCGGGGCCGCTGCGGATCATGTTCGGCGAGCTGCTCCCCAACCTCTACTCGACGATCATCGTCTTCTTCACCCTCGGCGTCGCCAACGCGATGCTGCTCGAGTCGATGCTCTCCTTCCTCGGCGTCGGCGTCCAGCCCCCGAACACCTCTTGGGGGACGATGATCGGCAGCGGCTTCGAGCTGATCACGACCGCGCCGCTGCTGACCGTCGTCCCCGGCACGATGCTGCTGCTCACCGTGCTCTCGATCAACGTCTTCGGCGACGGCCTGCGCGACGCGCTCGACCCGCGCTCGAAGCTGCGCCTCGAGATCCACACCGGCGCGCCCGAGCCCGGCGGAACGGCGGTCTGATGGGGCGCTTCGTCGTCCGCCGCCTGGCCGGCATGGTCGCCGTGCTCTTCGCCGTCTCGCTGATCACCTTCGCGATCTTCAACGTGATCCCGGCCGACCCGGCCCAGAACCTGGCCGGCAAGACGGCGACCCCGGCGCTGGTCGCGGCGATCGAAGAGGAATGGGGCTTCGACGAGTCGCTGCCCACCCAGTACGTGACGATGATGCGCAAGATCTTCAGCGGCGACGTGATCTCCTACCAGGGCCGCGAAAACGTCGACGAACGGATCCTCGAAGGCGTCGGGCCGACCTTCTCGCTCTGTATCGGCGCCGCCCTGCTGTGGATGTTCTTCGGCGTCCTCTTCGGCTACCTCTCGGCGGTGCGCGCCGGCGGCCTGCTCGACCGGGTGCTGACGATCGTCGCCGTGGTCGGGATCTCGATGCCGGTCTTCTGGCTCGCCGCGATCTTCCTCAACTACCTCACCTACGACGTCGAACTCTTCCCCTCCGGCGGCTACGTCGAGTTCGCCGAGAGCCCGCTGGAATGGGCCGAACACCTCTTCCTGCCCTGGGTGACGCTGGCGATCGTCTACGTCGGCGTCTACAGCCGCGTGCTGCGCTCCAACATGCTCGACGCGATGAACGAGGACTACGTGCGCACCGCGCGGGCCAAGGGGCTGAGCGAGCGGCGGGTGATGACCCGCCACGTGCTGCGCAACTCGCTGATCCCGATCGTCACCCTCTTCGGGCTGGACTTCGGCGCCCTGCTTGGCGGCGCGATCGTCGTCGAAGCGATCTTCAACCTCGACGGGATCGGCCTCTACACCTACGAATCGCTGATCAACACCGACCTGCCGCCGGTGATGGCGGTCGTCCTCTTCGGCGCCTTCTTCGTCGTCCTCTTCAACGCCCTGGTCGACATCGCCTACGCCTGGCTCGACCCCCGCATCCGCCTCGGCGAGGAGGCGAGGTGAGCGCCCCGCTGCTCAGCGTCAGCGACCTGCGGGTCGCCTTCGCCACCCAGAGCGGTCGCGTGCAGGCGGTCGACGGCGTCTCCTTCGAGCTCGCCGCGGGCGAGGTGCTGGCGATCGTCGGCGAGTCGGGCTCGGGCAAGAGCGTCACCGCGCAGACGGTGCTCGGCCTGACCCGCTCGCCCAACGCCGAGATCTCCGGCGAGGCGAGGCTCGACGGGCAGGAGCTGCTCGGGGCGAGCGAGCGGCAGCTGCGCGAGGTCCGCGGAGCGCGGGTGGCGATGGTCTTCCAGGACCCGATGACCTCCTTCAACCCGGTCTACACGATCGGCCGCCAGATCGGCGAGGCGATCCGCGCGCACAGCGACGGCGTCGGCCGCGACGAGGCGCGGCGGCGGGCGATCGAGCTGCTCGACTCGGTCGGCATCCCCGACGCCGGGCGGCGGGTCGACGACCACCCGCACCAGTTCTCGGGCGGGATGCGGCAGCGGGCGATGATCGCGATGGCGCTCTCGCTCGACCCCGAGGTGCTGATCGCCGACGAGCCGACCACGGCGCTCGACGTCACCGTGCAGGCCCAGATCCTCGCCCTGCTCGAGCGGCTCAACCGCGAGCGCGACCTGGCGACGATCCTGATCACCCACGACCTCGGCGTCGTCGCCGAGGTCGCCGACCGGGTGCTGGTCATGCACGAGGGCCGGATCGTCGAGCGCGGCTCGCTCGACCAGATCTTCTACGCGCCGCGCGACCCCTACACGCGCAAGCTGCTGGGCGAGGTGATGCGCCTCGACGCGGCGCCGCCGCCGCGGCCGGCGCCCGAGGGCGAGGCGCTGCTCGAGGTGCGCGACCTGGTCAAGCACTTCCGGGCCGGGCGCGGCCTGCTCTCCGGCCGGGAGGACGAGGCGGTGAAGGCCGTCGACGGGGTCAGCCTCAGCGTGCGCAGCGGCGAAACCCTCGGCCTGGTCGGCGAGTCGGGCAGCGGCAAGTCGACGCTCTCGCGCACGATCCTGCAGCTGCTGAAGCCGAGCGCGGGCTCGGTCCGCTTCGAGGGGCGTGAGCTGGTCGGCCTCTCGCGGCGCGAGCTGCAGCCGCTGCGGCGGCAGATGCAGATGGTCTTCCAGGACCCCTACGCCTCGCTCAACCCGCGCAAGCGGGTCGGCCAGATCGTCGGCGAGCCGCTGCGCCTGCAGGGCGAGGCGAGCGGCGCCGAGCTGCGCGACGAGGTGCGCCGGCTGCTCGACCGGGTCGGCCTCGAGCCCGGGCACTACGACCGCTACCCGCACGAGTTCTCCGGCGGCCAGCGGCAGCGGATCGGGATCGCCCGGGCGCTGGCGCTGCGGCCGAAGCTGATCGTCGCCGACGAGCCGGTCTCCGCCCTCGACGTCTCGATCCGGGCCCAGATCCTCGAGCTGCTCGCCGAGCTGCAGGAGGACTTCGGCCTCACCTACGTCTTCGTCGCCCACGACATCGGCGTCGTCCGCCACGTCGCCGACCGGATCGCGGTCATGTACCGGGGCAAGATCGTCGAGGAGGGCGTCGCCGACGCGGTCTGCGAGCGGCCGGCCGACGCCTACACCCAGAAGCTGCTCGCCGCGGTGCCCGTCCCCGACCCGCGCGAGGCGCGGGCGCGGCGCGCGGCCGCCAGCGCCGGCTGAGGCCGCCCGGCAGACTGTCGGGACCGTGAGCCTGCCGCTCGAGCCGCCGATCAAGCCGCAGGCTGGCGCTGACCCGCAAAGCGCTGCCCGAGGGCGAGGAGTGGGCCTACGAGCAGAAGCTCGACGGCTTCCGCGCGATCGTCTTCGTCGACGGCGAGGACTCCTACATCCAGTCGCGCGGCGGCAAGAACCTCTCGCGCTACTTCCCCGAGCTGGGCTTCCCGCCCGGGCGCTACGTGCTCGACGGCGAGCTGGTGATCCGCGACGCCGAGGGCAATGTCGAGTTCGACGCGATGCAGAGCCGCATCCACCCGGCCGAGTCGCGGATCGCGCTGCTGGCGCGGGAGATCCCGGCGACCTTCGTCGCCTTCGACCTGCTCGCCGAGGGCGACGAGTCGCTGCTCGGGGTGCCGTTCGGCGAGCGCCGGGCGCGGCTGGAGGCGATGGATTCCGTATTCGCCGCCGATGCGACGGCGAGTACGGGACGGGTCGAGATCAGCGAGCTCAGCCCGGACCCCGCGCGGGCCGAGCAGTGGCTGGCCCACAGCGAGGGGGCGATGGCCAAGCAGCTCGGCGCGCCATATGAGCCCGGCAAGCGGCGCGGGATGGCCAAGGTCAAGCGCGAGCGGGAGATCGACTGCGTCGTGCTCGGCTGGCGGCCGGGCAAGGAGGAGGGCACGGTCGGCTCGCTGATCCTCGGCCTCTACGACGGCGAGGCGCTGCGGCCGGTGGGCCACATCTCGGGCTTCAGCGCCGCGGCCAAACGCAGCATGCGGGCGCTGCTGGCGCCGCTGGAGACGGGCGAGAGCGGCAGCGCCGAGCCCAGCCGCTGGGCCGGCGACCGCGACCTCGAGTGGGTCGCGCTGCGCCCCGAGCTGGTGATCGAAGTCGGCTACGACCACGCCGCCGCCGGCCGGATCCGCCACGGCGCGCGGTTCAGGCGCTTCCGCGACGACAAAGACCCGCGGGAGTGCAAGTTCGAGCTGCTCGATCAGGGGTGATGGCGATCGGAGGGATCCTCCCCGTGCCGGGTGCCGTCTTCGCGCATGCTGAGCACGAAAAACACGCCCAGAGAAACCACGATCGCGGCGAGGCCAAGCACGCTCATCGCCGTTTCGCTCTTATGCGCCGGCCAAGAACCGGCGATCAGCAGCACAGCCGCACAGGCAATGCCGATGTGGGCGTTTCTCAACAGCTTGTCCATGTCCTCGAATTTCATGGCTCAGACAAAAGACCTCAGCATCATATCGATCACCCGCAACAGCACCGCCACGAGCCCGCACAGATAGCCGCCGATGAGGCTCGCCCTCTCGGCGGCCTTCTGCGACCGGGTTGTTCGCACGCGCTGCCGACGGGCCTAAAAGAGGCCTATGTGTCCCGTTTTAGGCCCGTCGGCGGCGGAAATTAGGGGCTGACCTCGCGGGCGATTGCGTCGCGGGCGTCTTCGGGCTCGAGCACTACCAGGTCGCCGGCGCCGCGCAGGATCTCGCGCACCAGCCAGGGGGTGCCGGCGTAGGGCAGCTCGACGACGACGGCGCCGTCGGCCAGCTCCTCGACCACGGTGCGCTCCTCGCGCAGCCAGCGGGCGCGCTCGGGCGAGACCCAGACGCGGGCGACCTGGGCGGTCGGCACCTCGCCGTGGGTCATCCAGCCCTCGACCCCGGCCAGCTCCTCGACCTCCGGGCGCGGCTCGAAGCTCTGCTCGGAGACGGTCGCCTCCTTGATCCGGTCGAGCTTGAAGTGGCGGATGCCGCCTTTGGTCAGGTCGTAGCACTCGACGTACCAGCCCTCGCGCCCGTTCTCCAGCCGGTAGGGCTCGACCGAGCGTTTGGTGAACTGGTCCTCGTTCTCCTTGTAGTACTGGATCTGCAGCACGCGGCTGGCGCCGATCGCCTCGTTGACCACCCGCGCCACCTCCCCCCCGCCACTGGTCGAGGCGATCTCCAGGCCCTCCTCGGAGGGGTCGTGGCCGAGCGCCTCGACGATCTTGGCGCGGGCGCTCTGCAGGCCGCCCTGCGGCAGGTAGTCGCCGAAGAGGTCGATCGCCGCGACCAGGGCCTTGGCCTCGAGCGGCAGCAGCCGGGCGGGGCGGGAGAAGTTGTCGCCGTAGGGCTCGGTGTCGACCTCGATCTCGTCGCCGAGGACTTCGGCGTAGAGGACGTAGGTGCCGCCGCCGAAGTTGACCACGTTGAGCAGGTCGATGTCCTCCTGCAGCTCCTCGCCGGTCAGCTCCAGGCGCTGGCGCAGGTCGGAGACGCGCAGGCGCTCGCCGCGCTTGGCCGAGTCGATCAGCAGGCCGGCGAGGGTGACCAGGCGGGCGAAGCGCTCGGGGCGGATCGCGGCCTCGCCGCGGTGATTGGCGCGGCCGCGGCGGGCCGGCGCCTCGGGCAGCGGCCGGTCGACGATCTCGGCCGGCTCGAAGCCGTTGCGGTGGCGCTGCTCGAGCAGGCCGCGGCGGCTCTCGGCCTCGTCGCGCAGCTCCTCGGGCGCCAGCACCGCGGCGTTCTGGCGCCAGCGCAGCACCCAGGCGATCAGCTCCCGCGGCGAGGCGTAGTCGGTCTCGAAGACCGAGCCCTTGCCCGGCGCGCCGTCGGCCTTCTTCGCCGGCCGCAGCTCGCCGTACTCGCCGTAGTCGCGCTCGACCAGCCAGGCGATCCGGTCGCGGACGAAGACGCTGGCGCGGCCGCGGATCTCGCCCAGCTGCCAGTCGGCGCGCTGGCCGTAGTCGCGGCGGTCGAAGTTCTCGGGGGTGGTGAAGTCGTGCTCGGCCTTGGAGGCGTAGCCGACTTTGCCCTGAATCCGCGAGAGGCGGAAGACGCGCACCGCCTCGCGCTCGTGGGCGTGGCCGATCAGGTAGAACTGGCCGCCGCGGAAGACGAGGTGGTAGGGGTCGACCTTGCGCTTCGCGGTCTCGTCGCGCTCCATCGTGTAGTAGGTGAACTCGATCGTCTTGCGGCGCGAGATCGCGGTCTCGATCTTGGAGAGGCGCTGGGAGAGCTCGCGGCCGCCGGCGGAGGCGGTCATCGCCATCTCGACCGGCGCCCGGCCGCCCTCCTCGAGCGGGTTCGGGTGCCCCCAGGCGACCTGCTGCAGGGCGAGGCGCAGCGGCTCGGCGTAGGCGAATTCGCCCTCGGAGAGCAGCGAGAGCGCCGTGCTCAGCGCGGCCAGCTCGTCGTCGGAGAACTCGATCGCGTCGAGGTAGAAGTTCTCCGGCGGCAGCGAGTAGAGCTCGGCCTCGAAGAACCCCTCGCCGGGCTTCTCGACCCCGAGCTGGATGCCGAGGCTCTCGAGCTCGGCCCGGTCCGCGTAGAAGCGACGCGCGAAGGCGTCGTCGTTCATGTCGCTATAGCCCTCCACCTCGCGCTTGATCTCGAGGGCCGACACGGGCCTCCCCTGAGCCATCAGGAACGAGATCAGCGAGAGCTGGCGAATCAGCTTCTCGGTGTCCTTCGCCACTAGGGCGCAGGATAGTCTGCGGCGCGCGGCGCAGGCAGGACCGCTGGCGCGTGGACCGGGAGAGCGCTGAAGCTGATCGTGAAGCGGGTCGAGTCGTCGACCCCCGTCAGCTTCCCGCCCTGGCGTTCGAAGCCGATCGTCGGCGAGCCGCTGCTCAAGGCGAACTTGCCCGGATAGTCGGCCCAGGGCGGGATCAGCAACATCAGGCCGTCGGGCGTCGTGTTGCCGACGATGCTCCAAGAGGCGTCGGCGAAGAGCACCCCCCGGTTCTTCGCCCGGAAGAGGAAGGTGCGAAGCCGTTCGATGCCGGAGACCTGCAGGCCGTCGACGCGCGCGACGACGATCTCGTTGCGCCGCACCGGCGGCAGCCGGACGGATTCCAGGTTCCCGACCTCGACCGTGCGCAGGTGCCGTTCCGGCCCGCAACGGTCCGGGCGGCGCAGCAGGACCGCCCAGACGTCGTCCCAGCTCAGCATCCGGTAGCGGCAGAACATCTGCCGCATCAGGGCCGGTGACTCGAACGCCGGCCAGCGAGCGTCGATCGCGCCCGGGAAGTTGATCGCGGCGGGGTTGAACACGTTGGCGTTCTGCCAGAGGACGATTTCCGGCGCGGTCGGCGACTCGAGCTTCTCCGCGTTGAGCCGGTCGAGGCGCTGGGTGTAGGCGGAGTACTGCTGGAACACCGGCAGCGGGTCCCAGTCGAGGTCATAGGCCCAGGCGGCGCCGGCCTCCCAGGGCGCGACATGGACCGTGCCCGCGCGCAGGACGCGCAGCTCCTTCGCGTCCAGCCCGTAGGTCGCCTGCATCTCCTCGCGCCCGCGCTGCCGTTCGTCCGCCGCCCTGCCCGGGATCGCCACCGTGCCGAGCTCCGAGAAGAAGACGTCGGCGCGTTCGCGCAGGTGGAACCTGGCCTCGACCAGTTCCCTGGTGCCGAGCCAGCCGAGCCCAGCGAGCAGCACGACCGCCGCGATCGCCAGCGGCCGGCGCACGTGCGGCGTAAGCGCAACGCCCAGCGCAAAGAGCGAGACGAGGAAGACGCCGGCGCTGCCCGGCGATTCGCGCACGACCGCGTGCTTGAAGAGGAGGAAGCTGACCGCGAGCACGAGGATCGCCAAGCCGACGCGGCGGGCGTTGTCGCGATTCCAGACCGCGGCCGCGGTCAGCCCGGCGATCGTCAGCAGGGAGATCGCCATCGCCGGGGTCTGCCACCAGCGGCCAGGCTGCAGGAAGACCATCGCTTCCGAGTAGCCGCCGACGACGCTGGCCGTGTTGACGGCGTACTCGTCGAGGTTGCCGATCCCCTGTCCGGTGAGGAACCAGAAGACGAAGAAGGCGGCCAGCAGCGAGCCGGCGAAGACGGCGAAGTTGCGCCGGCGCTCGGGCAGGCCGAGCAGCACGGCGATCCCGACCACGACCAGGGTCGGCCCGGCGCGCAGCGAGCCGAGCAGCTGCATCCCCGCCAGGGCGCCGGCGCCGGCCGCGAGGCGCAGCCGGGCGCCGTCGCTCCACTCGCCGAGCAGCGCCGCGGCGCCGACCACGGCGGCGGCGATCAGGATCGGGTCCGGCTCGGGGGAGACCGCGGCGCAGAGGGCGACGACGAGCCCGACGGGGAGCCCGAAGGCGCGGCGCGCAGCCCACAGCAGGGCGACGCAGAAAGCCAGGTGAACCAGGGTCGACCAGGCGAAGGCGAGCCGTCCCGGCCAGACCTCATAGAGATTCGGGAAGCCGAGGAAGCCGAGCGGCCCGTAGGTGAAGACGATCTGCGTACCGGCGTCGAGTCCCCGGTCGGCAGCCATGTAGAGGCCGGCGATCCAGGATGGATCCAGCCCGACGCCCGGCCTGATGCTCCCGAAGGGCCAGGTGAGGACCCCGATCGCCGCCCCGAGCAGCGGCGTCGAGAGAACGACGCGCTTAGCGCGGGCAGGCAAGGGTCTTGGCGTCGGTGGTCAGCTGGGCGCGCCAGGGGACGGTGCTGCCGTCGGCCGGGATCGCGACTTCGGCGCCGCCGCGCATCGCCGGCAGCTGGCTGGCGTAGGCGCTGCCGAAGCGGGCGAGCGCGACCTGCACCTCCGCCCGGGACGGCACGCGGTAGGCGAATCCGCCCGGCGGCAACTCGAAGTCGAAGCTCGCCATGGCGCCGGAGTCGGGCCTCAGCGAGAGGCAACCGCCACGGGCGCTGGCGTGTCCGCCGCTGGCCGAGATCGGCCTCAGCGGGCGTCCCTGGGCGGCGCTCGGCGGCGCTCCTGTCGCCGGCGCGGCGGCGATCCCGAGCATCCGCACCAGCTCGGCGTCAGCCGCTTCGCGCGCCTGCTCGCCGGCAACCGCGAGCTCGGCGTCGTCGTAGGCGGGTGAGCCGAACTCGTCGGCCGCCCCGAACCAGGCCGAGGCCGAGAAGAGCATGTCGGGGTGGGAGTGGGTGGTCGAGGCGTCCTCCACCGGAAGCTCGGGGTCGACCCTGTCGCGGGCCAGCTCCAGCGCCGCCAGGGTGGCGCGGTTGGTCGCCCCCTCGGCCTCGAAGAGCCGGCCGCCGGCGCGCAGCTCGGCGGCGTTGGCGAGCAGCGAGAGGCCGAGGAAGACGGCGGCGAGCAGGCCGGCGACGGTCGTCCAGCGGATGTCGCGGGCCAGCTCGGCGAGGAGCAGCAGGCCGAGGACGCCGCCCATGTAGACGTAGCGGCTGGCGTTGGGCGCCCGCGCTTCGTCGAGCCCGATCGCGACCAGCGCCAGATAGGCGACCAGCAGTCCGGCCACGGTCCAGAAGCGGATCGACCGCGGCGCCCGGCGCAGGTGGAGGGCGACGAGGCCGCCCAGCACGAGCGCCAGGGGGTAGCCCCACTCGGGCCGGATCTCGATCAGGTTCGCCAGTTCGCTGTTGCCCGACACGCGAAAGAGACCGGTGATCGCGGCGCAGATCGCCGCCAGCTGGTCGGCCATGCCGCTGAAGACGCCGCTGACGCCTTCGGCGGTCACCTGGGTCTGGTCGAACTTGCGCGCCCAGAGGAACCAGGCCGCGTAGAGGGCGATCGGGACGAGCGCGACCCAGAGGCGGCGCCACTCGGCCCGCCCACCGAGCCAGACGGCGAAGAGGGCGGCGAAGGCGAAGGCGATGCCGACACTGAAGGAGGCAAGCGAGATCGCCAGGAAGAGGCAGGCGGCGACGTTGCCCGCGGGCGTCCGCCGCTCGAGCGCGAGCAGCAGCGCCAGGCCGCTGGCGATCCCGGTCAGGTTGGGGATCTCGTAGGCGCTCATGATCGTGTCCCAGCCGGCGCCGAAGAAGGTGAGCAGGACGGTGAGCGCGGTCGCCACGGCGAGCGGCAGGCGCCGACGCACTAGACAGAAGAAGAGCGTCGCGACGGTCAGGTGGAGGACCAGCGTGGTCAGCTGGTAGGGCAGGTGCGACTCGGCGCCAGCGACTGCGAACAGCGTCTTGTAGAGGAGCAGGGGCACCAGCAGCAGGTGCCCGTTCTGGGGCGTGAGCAGCGTTTCCAGCGACCAGCTGCGGTAGTTGACCAGGTAGCTCCACTCGTCGTTGACGAAAGTCTGCCCCTTGCCCCAGGCGAGGATCAGGACCGCGGCGAGGGCGAAGGCGAGCACCAGCACGGCGTAGGCGACGCGGTCGGGGCCGACGCCCCGGGACCAGGTGGCGAAGCGGGCGACGACGCCGTCCAGCCAGCCGATCGGGTCGACCGCCGGGCGCGCCTCGGACCCCTGCTCTGCCTGCGGCGAAGCCATCGGAACGGCGCAGTCTATGGAGGCGTCAGGCCGCGCGGGCGCCGAAGTAGGCGGAGCCCGAGAGGGCGCGGTCGAAGCCGGACCAGGACTCGCCGGCGGGCAGCTGGCGCTCGAGGCGGTCGAAGCTGCCGAGGCGGCCGCCGAGGTTGTCGATCATGTGGACGAGGACCGCCTCGCGGGTGGCGGGCACCACGGGGGAGCCGTGCTCGAGCGAGCCGTGGTGGGCGAGGATGATGTGCAGCACCGCCTGGGCGAGGGCGGGGTCGAAGCCGCCGATCTCCTCGATCTCGCGGCGCACCTTGTAGTAGCCGAGCGGGATCTCGCCCTGCAGGCGGCCGGCGTCGGTGAGGTCGATCGCCAGCGGGTCGTCGTTGTAGGCCTCGGTCTTGCCGAGGTCGTGCAGGAGGGCGCCGGCGACGGCGACTTCGCGGTCGATGCCGGGGAAGAAGCCGGCGGCGGCGCTGACCGCCTGGGCGACCGAGATCGTGTGCTCGAGCAGGCCGTGGCGGTAGGCCTGGTGGTAGGTCTTGGCCGCCGGCGCGTCGCGGAAGCGGGCCCAGTTCTCGGTCCCCTCGCCGAAGAAGCGGTCGAGCAGGCTCGCCAGCTGCGGCTCGCGCACGGTCGCCAGCAGGTCGCGCAGGTCGCGCTCCAGGTGCTCGACCGGGACGTGGGACTCGGCCGCCAGGTCGGCGGCCTCGTACTCGTCCGGGCGCGCCTCGCGCAGGGCGGTGAGCTTGACCTTCTCCCCCCAGCGCTCGCTGACCTCGAAGACGCCGCCGACGTGGACCGGGGTGCCCGGCGCCGCCGCCGCGTAGAGGCCCTCGGCGTCCTCCCAGGCGACCGCCTCGCGGCTGCCGCTGGCATCGCCCAGGCTGAGCCGCAGCCACGGCTCGCCGTTGCGCTTGCGGCGCAGCTCACGCTCGCGAACCGCGTACACGCCGCCGACCCGCTGCCCGTCCTCCAGCTCCGCGAGCGGCACCCGGGTCGCGATCAGCGCCTCGGTGAGGACTTCCTGCTCCATGCGCGATCCAAGGTAATGACGCTCGCGGACGCCCCCGCAGCGGTCGTAGTTGTTCCCGCTATGCGGGAGGAAATACGACCGCTGCGGCCTCGCTGGTCACCAGGCCGGTCCCGGCGGTGAGCTCGGCGGCGATCTCGTACCAGCGCTCGCCGCGGGCCTGGGTGTCGACGACGACGGTGACGATCGGGACGTGGCGGCGCAGGGCGAGCAGGCGGTCGCCGTGCGGGGCGTGCTCGCCGTGGTAGCCCCAGACGCCGCGCAGCGCCGTCGCCCCCGCAGCGCCCTCGGCCCGCAGGCGGCGGATCAGCTCCAGATGCAGGGCACGGCCGCCCGCCTCCGAGCGCTCCGAGCAGTAGACGGTCAGCTTGCGGTGCAACTCGGCCCCGCCCGGCCCGGGAGCGGACAGCGGCGCCGGCGCCGCCAGCGCCCGGCCGTCACGGCGGCAGACGCGGATCGCCTCCAGGGTGGCGAGCGGGCCGCCCAGCGGCTCCTCCAGCTCGGCCAGGGCGGCGCCGATCCGCTCGCGCTCGCCGACCGCGATCGTCATCGCCGGCACCCAGGCGTTGGCGGCGAGGAAGCGGGCGCGCAGGCGGCGGCCGGCGTTGACGCCGTCGACCCCGACCAGGCTCGTCGCCCCGGCGACCCCGTTGCGGTGCAGGGCGGCGACGGCGGCGACGTGCGCCGGGGTGCCGCCGAGCCGCTGGCGGCGGCCGGTGTAGACGGTCAGCTTGACCTCCTCGTGCGGCTCGTCGCCGGGCCGGTGGCCGGCGGCGGCGAAGCGGGCGCGCTCGAGGGTGAGCAGCCCCTTGCCGGCGAGCGCGGTCAGCTCGGGCACCACGGCCTCGATCCGCTCGCGGCGGTCGACGGCGACGGCGACCAGCGGCAGGTCCTCGGAGAGCGAGAGCAGGCGGTCGGTGCGCAGCAGCTGGGCGGCGCCGAAGCCCTCGGCCCCGCGCAGGAGGATGCCGGTCGCGAGCCGGTGGCGCTCGAAGAGGTCGAGCACGGCGTCGGAGAGCAGGCGGCCGGAGTGGCGGTCCTGCTCGCCGAAGTGGAAGGCGAGCTTCAGCGCCTCGGCCGGGGCGGCGCTCACAGCGCCCCTCCCAGCCAGTGGCCGAGGCTGAGCGCGGCGAGGCCGGCGACGAGCGAGGCGCCGATGTTGAGCCAGAGCAAGCCGGCGCGGCCGGCCTCGCCGAGGCGCTGGGACTCGAGCATCCAGGTCGAGAAGGTGGTGAAGGAGCCGAGGCCGCCGCCGGCGACGATGGTCAACGCCGCGCCGTGCAGGGCGGCGCCGGCAAGCAGGCCGAGCAGGACCGAGCCGCTGAGGTTGACCGCCAGGGTGCCGGCGGGGAACGGCCCGGCGACGCGCTCGGCGACCGCGGCGTCGAGCAGGAAGCGGGCCAGGGCGGCGAAGCCGCCGAGCGCCGCGACCGCGATCCAGGCCGGCGCGCTCACCGCGCCATCCTCGTGCGGCGCACGGCCGCGGTGGCGAGGTGGACGCAGGCGAAGCCGCCGGCCAGGGTGGCGGCGACGTAGCCGGCGGCGAGACCGAGGTGACCGCCTTCGAGCATCGCGAACAGCTCCAGCTGCAGGGTGGCGAAGGTGGTCAGCGCGCCGCAGAGGCCGGTGCCGAGGAACGGCCGCCGGTAGCTCGACGGCGGCAGCCGCTCCTGCAGCCGGGTGACGAAGTAGCCGAGCGCCAGCGCCCCGGCCAGGTTGGCGGCGAAGGTCGCCCAGGGCCAGCTGCCCGCCCCGTGCGGCGCGGCCTCGGCCAGCCCGACCCGGGCCAGCGCGCCGAGGACCCCGCCGGCGTAGATCGCCAGCAGCTCGCGACGGTCGAGTCTCGGCAGCCTCATCGGCGGCTCGCCCCGGCCCGGGCGATGACTCCCTCGACCACCCGCTCGACGTCCGCCCGGCGCGCTCCCTGCAGCGGCATCTCCGCGACCCGGCGCCGCAGCTCCTCGGCGCCGGCGAGGCCGTGGGTCAGCGCCCCCTCGCAGAACTCCCAGTCGCGCTCGCGCCCCGCGGCGCACTTGGAGAGGAGCAGATCGTGGACCTCGAGGCACCAGCCAGTCGCCCCACCGGTGTTCTCGTTCCGAACCGCGATCAGGCGATCCTCCCAGCCGGCGGGGAGGATCGCGGTCTCCGGGCCGACGGCGTGGGCGTAGTAGCCGTAGACGGCGTCGAAGTAGGAGCCGTCGCCGAGGCTGCCGTCGATCTCGTCGGCCCGCTCGGGGTGGTTTCGCGGGTAGACGTCCGCCTCGCGGGAGACGAGCAGAGCCGCGGGGGCGTCGGGGAACTGGCCGAGGATCGCCTGGCTGCCGATCACAACGATCTCCTCGTCTTCGGCGACGTTCGCCGCCGCGCGCAGAACGTGCTCGAGCTCGGCGCGGCGCACCCGGCCCCCTACCGGATCGCCTCGATGATCCGCCTGCGCTCCTGCTCGTTGAGGACGCCGGCGAAGGGGCTGTTCTGGCGCAGGTCGCGCCCCTCCTCGGTGTCGGCGACGAGCGCGCGGCCGATCTCGGCCGCCGGGCGGGCGAGAAGCGCCCGCCAGCGCTCCGCGTAGCGCGGGTCGAGATGGCCCTCGGCGCGGAGGCGGTCGACCCGCTCGCGAGCGTCGTCGACCATCGTCCGGTCGAGGCGCTCGGCGACCGCGGAGTGATAGGCCAGCGCCCGTCGCTCGGCGGTCAGATGCCCGTCCGCCGCCAGCCGCCGATCCGCGGCCGGCGGCGCGGCGCCAGCGACGCGGGCCGCAGCGTCCCGGCGCCGCTCCAGCGCCCCGGCCAGCAGGCCGCGATGCCGGCCCTCCGCGAGCAGCTCGTCGACCGCCTCGCGCAGCTCGACGACGAAGCCGCGCGGTACCTCGCGCCGCCCGCTCGGGCTGAGCACGATCGGGACCTGGCGCGCCGCGACCCAGCGGTCGAGCGCGGTCTGGCTGACGCCGAGGACGTGCGCGGCGCGAGCGCGGGAGAGCGTCGGCCCGAGCCGCGCCTCGAGCTCCCGGCGCACCGGGGCGACGTCCGCTGCGGCCGCCGGAACCCGCTCGGCGCGCCGCAGGCGCACGATCCCCTCGACCAGCCTGCTGCTCTCGGCGACGCCTGCCACGACCGCAGACTACCATTTTAGTTGAGGAATTTGGCTATTTTCCTCAACCTATATTCATCGACTTACATCGATGAATGGTGCTAGAGTGCGCGCCGATGCCGGCGACCGAGCTGCCCGTGATCGAGTGCTGCACCCCGCTCGCCGGGTCCTCGCTCTCCGACCGGCGCGCGGCGGAGCTGGAGGTCGTGCTCAAGGCGCTCGCCGACCGCCACCGGCTGAAGATCGTCAACCTGCTGCTGCGCGCCGGCGGCGAGCCGGTCTGCGTCTGCGAGGTGCAGCCGCTGCTCGGCCTCTCCCAGGGCACGGTCAGCCACCACCTCAAGCAGCTGGTCGAGGCCGGCGTCGTCGCCCGCGAGGCGCGCGGCACCTACAGCTACTTCAGCCTCGTGCCCGGCGCGCTCGACGCCGTGCGCGAGGTCTTCTCGGCGTGAGCGAGCGCCCCGACCTGAGCCGCCGCGCCGCCGCCGAGGGCCTCGGCGCCTTCGCCCTCGTCTTCGCCGGCTGCGGCGCGATCGTCACCGACACCGTGCAGCCCGGCGTGCTCGGCGCGGTCGGCGTCTCGCTCGTCTTCGGCCTGGTGATCATGGCGATGGTCTACGCCACCGGCCACCTCTCCGGCGCCCACCTCAACCCGGCGGTGACCCTCGCCTTCGCCCTCACCCGTCACTTCCCCCGCCGCGAGGCGCTCGCCTACATCGCCGCCCAGGCGCTCGGCGCGATCGCCGCCGCCGCCCTGCTGCTCGCCGTCTGGCCCAGCGCCCCCGCCGACCTCGGCACCACCCAGCCCTCGGTCGGCACCGGCAGCGCCCTCGTCTACGAGGCGACGCTGACCGCGCTGCTGATGTTCACGATCATGGCCGTCGCCACCGACACGCGCGCGGTCGGCGCCGGGGCGGCGATCGCGATCGGCGGCGCGGTCGGGCTCGACGCGCTCTTCGGCGGGCCGATCACCGGCGCCTCGATGAACCCGGCCCGCTCGCTCGGCCCGGCGCTGGTCTCCGGCGAGCTGCACGACCTCTGGATCTACCTCCTCGCGCCGGTCGTCGGCGCCGCCCTCGGCGCCCTCGCCTACCAGCTCGTCCGCGGCGCCCCAACCCCCCGCCCACGGGACGATTCCCGACGCATATCGACGGAAATCGGCCCGTCGGCGGAGGAGACGGGCTGATGGCCCGGGTCCTCTTCGTCTGCCTGCACAACGCCGGGCGCTCGCAGATCAGCGAGGCGCTCTTCGAGCGGGCCGCGGCCGGCCGCCATGAGGCGCGCTCGGCGGGGACGACGCCCGGCGAGCGGGTCCACCCCGAGGTGGTCGCGGCGATGGACGAGCTCGGCATCGACCTCTCCGGCCGCACCCCCCGCGAGCTGAGCCAGGCCGACGCCGAGTGGGCCGACGTGGTGGTGACGATGGGCTGCGGCGACGAGTGCCCCTACATCCCCGGCAAGACCTACCTCGACTGGGAGCTGGACGACCCCAAGGGCCGCCCCCTGGACGAGGTCCGCGCCACCCGCGAGGAGATCGGCCGCCGCGTGGTCGAGCTGGTCGACGAGCTGGACGACTGAGCCGCCGCGCTCAGCGGGCGACCGCGCCCCAGCAGAGGGCGGGGATCGGGTAGGAGCCGTCCTCGGCGCGGAAGGGCGCGACGCTGGCCTCGATCGCCGCCCGGGTGTCGCGCAGCTCCTCCTCGGGGAGCGACTTGAGCACCCGTGCGATCGGGCCGGCGATCCGCATCAGCACGTCCCAGAACTCGTCGAAGTCCTCGTAGCGGAAGTCGAAGGCGATCTCCTCCAGCTGCGGCTCGGCGAAGCCGGCGCCGCTGACCAGCTCGACGATGCGAGCCGGGTCGGCCATCGCGAAGATCCCCGGCGCCCCCGGCTCGGGCGCCGGCATGTGGCCGCGCTCGACCATCGTCATCGCCGGCAGCGCCGCCCAGGCGTTGCGATCGGGCGCCGCCCAGACGGCGAAGGCCAGGGTTCCGCCCTCGCGCAGCACGCGCCGCGTCTCGCGCAGGGCGGCCGCGGGGTCGGCCATCAGCATGTAGCCCCAGCGGCAGACGACGGCGTCGACGCTGTCGTCCTCGAGCTCCATGCGCTCGGCGTCGAGCTGGCGGTACTCGACGTTGTCGAGTCCGCGGGAACCGCCCAGCCGCCGCGCCGCCTCGACCATCTCCGGCGAGAAGTCGGTCGAGAGCACGCGCCCCTCGGCGCCGACCCGCTCGGCGGCCCGGAAGCCGAGGTCGCCGGGCCCGGCGGCGACGTCGAGGACCGTCTGGCCCGCCTCGAGCGCGGCGTGCTCGACGATCCAGCGGTTGACCTCGCCGGTGGCGGCGATCATCCACTCGTTGCGCTCCTCCCAGCCGGGCGCCATCTCGCCCCAGGTCTGCAGGCTCTGCTCGCGGTACGCGTCGAGGTCCATATCGCTCCTCCTTGCCGGTCGGGTCGGCCCACGGTAGCGCGCCTGTGGTGGCCGTGCGGGGCGGCCCGGCGATCTGGCAGAGTCCGGCGCCGATGAGGCTCTGCCGCTTCGAGACCGACACCGGCGCGGCGCTCGGCGTTGTCGCCGGCGAGGAGGTCGCCGACCTCTCCGGCGCCGGCCTGCCGGCCGAACCGGCGCGGGCCCTGGCGGAGGCCGGGCGCGCCGCGGTCGAGGCCGCGGCCGGGAACGCACCGCGCAGGGCGCTCGCCGAGCTGACCCTGCTCTCCCCCGCGACGCCGCGCAAGTACCTGGCGATCGCCCTCAACTACGCCGACCACATCGCCGAGATGGGGATGGAGGCGCCCGAGGTGCCGGTCTTCTTCAACAAGCAGGCGACCTGCGTCGTCGGCCCAGGCGCCGACGTCCACATGCCGAAGGTCTCGACCTTCCTCGACTACGAGGCGGAGCTGGCGATCGTGATCGGCGCCCGCTGCCGCCATGTCCCGGTCGAGCGCGCCCACGAGGCGATCGCCGGCTTCACCTGCGCCAACGACCTCAGCGTGCGCGACTGGCAGGGACGGGCGCGGACGATGACGCTCGGCAAGTCCTTCGACACCCACGGCCCGCTCGGCCCCTGGCTGGTGACGCCGGATGAGGTCGGCGACCCCCAGGACCTGCGCATCCGCTGCTTCGTCGACGAGGAGCTGCGCCAGGACGCGAGCACGGCCGAGATGGTCTTCGACTGCGCCCAGCAGGTCGCCCACCTCTCCGAAGCCTTCACCCTCGAGCCGGGCGACACGATCGCCACCGGCACCCCGGCCGGAGTCGGCCTCGGCCGCAAGCCGGTGCGCGAGAACATCCTCCACGTCGGGCAGACGGTGCAGGTCGAGATCGAGCGGATCGGCGAGCTGGTCAACACCGTGGTCGCCGAGCCCGACGGCTACCTGGCGCCGCCGGCCTGACGATCCGGCGCTTCGGTGAGCCTTTCTACGCGTATGGCGCGGACAAACGTTCATCGAAGCGCCGAGATCGTCGTCGCCTCCCGCCTCAAGGCGCCGGCCGCGGCGGTCTGGGAGCGGGCGATCACGCCGGCGGGGATCAACGACGAGATGCGACCCTGGCTGCGGATGACGATTCCGGCGGGCTTCGAGGGCCTCGACCCCGACAGCGTCGTGCTCGGCGAGCGGATCGGTCGCAGCTGGATCCTGCTCCTCGGCCTGCTCCCCTTCGACTACGACGATCTGGTGCTGGTCGAGCTCGAGCCGGGCCGCCGCTTCCTCGAGCGCTCGACGATGCTGAGCCAACGCCTCTGGGAACATGAACGCAGCGTCGAGTCGGATGGCGCGGGCGCCTGCCTGGTCACCGACCGCGTGCGCTGGCAGCCCCGCCTCGGCCTCCCCGGCCGCCCCCTGCGCCCCCTGATCGGCTGGTTCTTCGGCCACCGCCACCGGCGCCTGCGGCGACGGTTCGGCGGCACGACCCACCCCCGGTAGGCCCTGCTCAGCGGCGGCTGACCTCGGTCGCGGTCGCCTGGTCGCGCGGGCGGACGACAATCTCGTCGACGTTGACGTGCGGCGGCTGGGCCAGCGCCCAGCGGATGCACTCGGCGACGTCCTCGGCGGTCAGCGGCTCCATCCCCTCATAGACGCGGGCGGCCTTCTCCTCGTCGCCGCCGAAGCGGACCAGGGAGAACTCGGTCTCGACCATGCCGGGCGCGACCTCAGTGAAGCGCACCGGCTCGCCCAGCGACTCGAGCCGCAGGGTGCGCATCATCGCCCGCTGGCCGTGCTTGGCGGCGGTGTAGCCGGCGCCGCCGCGGTAGGTCTCGAAGCCGGCGATGCTGGTCACCGCAACCACGTGCCCGTCGCCGGAGGCGACCAGGCGCGGCAGCAGCGCCCGCGTCATCCGCATCGTCCCCAGCACGTTGGCCTGGTACATCGCCAGCCACTGCTCTTCCTCGGCCTCGGCGACCGGACCGAGCCCGAGGGCGCCGCCGGCGTTGTTGACCAGCACGTCGCAGCGCTCCAACCGCAGCGCCAGCGCCTCGACCGAGGCCGGATCGGCGACGTCGAGGGCGATCGCCTCGCCGCCGGTCTCCGCGGCCAGCGCTTCCAGCCGGTCGAGCCGCCGGGCGGCGAGCACGGTCCGGTAACCCTCCCCCGCCAGGACCCGCGCCGTGGCCGCGCCGATGCCGCTCGACGCCCCGGTGATCACCGCCGTTCGCATCGCTTCGACCCTAGCGATCCGCCGCTTCGCTTTGTTTTTCCTTCTTATTTAGTTGAATTACTCCTTCCGGCAATCCGCGCGAAGGAGGAAGCGATGAACCTGACCAAGAACCTGGCCCTGGTCTCCGAAGTCGAGGGCCACGAACCTGGCGACGTCGCCCGGGTGGCGGCGGCCCTGCAGCGACAGGCGGTCCGCGACTTCGGCCCTGTCTGGGAGACGTGCGCGACGGTCGACGCGTTCCCGACCCTCGAGGACGTGCCGGTCGGCTACTGGCCGATGCTCGTTCGCGACGACATCGGCTTCCAGGGCGCCGCCGGCATCCACCTCGACAAAGACGGCCAGCCCTTCGCCCTGATCACCTACGGCGACAGCTGGTCGCTGACCGCCAGCCACGAGATGCTGGAGATGCTCGCCGACCCGTTCGGCAACCGCCTGATCCCCGGCCAGTCGCCGAAGGACGACCAGGGGCGGGTCGAGTTCCTGGTCGAGGTCTGCGACCCCTCCGAGGCGGCCGAGTTCGCCTACACGGTGAACGACGTCCTCGTCTCCGACTTCTACACGCCGCGCTTCTTCGAGCCGCTGCCGGCCCCGGGGGCCCGCTACAGCTTCACGGGCGTGATCGAGCGGCCGCGGGAGATCCTGCGCGGTGGCTACATCAGCTGGCACGACCCGGTCTCCGACCACTGGTGGCAGCAGATCTGGTTCGGGGCAGAGAGGGAGTACCGTGATCTGGGCGTGTTCGATGCCAGCGTCGACAGCCTGCGCTCGGAGATCGACAAGCGGACGCCCCACCCCGAGTTGGTCGAGGGCCTCCCCCCGTCGAACTCGGTGCTCGAGGCGGCGGTCGCGGTCGGCGCCCAGACCGCCGCGGCCGCAGGCTCGAAGGCAACCTCGCTGCGCACCCAGATCGAGTCGATCCGCGCCGCGGCAGAGGGCGGCGCCTAACCGGTGGCCGAGGAGGCCAAAGCACGGAGCGAGCGGGCCCGCAAGTTGCGCGAGGAGATCGAGCGGCTACAGGCCGGCAAACCGCGCCGGCCGCGCAGCCCGCACGAGTTCGTCGAGGAGCAGATGCGCGAAGCCAGCGAAGAGGAAAAGGGGAAGCCGCCGAATGAGGACGGGTAGAGAGCTGCTCCCCGATCGAGAGGGGGTGGCGAGCTAGCCGGCGGCGCCTTCGAACTTGTAGCCGACGCCGCGCACGGTGACGACGAGCTCGGGGCGCTGGGGGTCGAGCTCGACCTTCTGGCGCAGGTTGGAGATGTGGACGTCGCAGGCGCGCTCGTCGCCGTCGAATTCGGTCTGCCAGAGCTCCTCCATGATCTGGCGGCGGGGGAAGACCTCGCCGGGGCGGCCGACCAGCAGGCGCAGCAGCTGGAACTCCGAGCGGGTCAGGTTGACCTGCTCGCCGCGCACGGTGGCGACGTGGCGGACGAGGTCGATCGCGACCGGGCCGGCCTCGATCTTCACCGCCTGGTTGAGCGGGCCGCGGTCGAGCTCACGGCGGCGCAGCTGGGCGCGCACCCGGCCGAGCAGCTCGCGCACCGAGAAGGGCTTGGTCACGTAGTCGTCGGCGCCGACCTCGAGGCCGACGACCTTGTCGACCTCGGCGTCCTTGGCGGTGAGCAGGATGATCGGCACGGCGCTGCGCGAGCGCACGTCGCGGCAGATGTCGAGGCCGCTGGGGCCGGGCATCATGATGTCGAGGATCAGCAGGTCGAAGGGGATGCCGTCGCCGCCGACCTTGTCGACCGCCTCGTTGCCGTCGATCGCGACGTCGACGTCGAAGCCGTCCTGGGCCAGCGCGTAGCCGACCGACTCGCGGACCGAGGGCTCGTCGTCGGCCACCAGTATGCGCCCGCTGCTCATGCGATCGGGGTCGGGCTGGGTTTGGCGAGCGGCAGGCGGACCCAGAAGGTGCTGCCCTCGCGCTCGACCGAGTCGGCGCCGATCTGGCCGCCCATGACGTCGACCATGCGCCGGGCGATCGCCAGGCCGAGGCCGAAGCCCTGCTGCTTGCGGGTCTCGCTGCGGCGGTAGAAGCGCTCGAAGACGCGCTCCAGCTCAGCCGCGGGGATGCCCGTTCCTGTGTCGATGACTTCGATGATCACGTCGCTCTCGCCGTCGCGGCGGCCGCGTACGGTAACGGCGCCGGGGGGCGGCGTGTTCTTGAAGGCGTTGGTGAGCAGGCCGATCAGCACCTGGCGCAGCAGGGTCGGGTCGCCGATCGCGGTCAGGTCGGGGGCGCACTCGACCCCCAACTCGACGTGTTTGGGCGCCTCGACCGCCTTGACCACGTCGCGCAGGGCGACCTCGACGTCGACCGGCTCGCGCTCGCCGGCGCCCAGCGACTCGACCCGGGCCAGGGTGAGCAGCGCTTTGGTCAGGCGGTTCATCCGGTCGGCGTCCTCGGCGAGGCGGCGGAGGAAGTGGTCGCGGGCCTGGGGCTCATCCTTCGCCCCGTCCTGGAGGACCTCGATCGCGCCCGAGATCCCGGCCAGCGGGTTGCGCAGCTCGTGGGCGGCGTTGGAGACGAAGTCGGCTTCGGCGAACTCGCGGCGCATCTCGTCGGTGCGGTCGCGGACGACTGCGAGCACGGCGCGCTCGCCGGGCAGCGAGCGGGCCTGCATCGCGTAGGCGCGGTCGCCGATGCGCAGCGCCGGGTGGGCGGCGAAGCCGACTTCGGCGGCGCGGCGCAGCGGGCCGCGCATCGCTTCCGGCGGGCGGCCGCGTTCGAGCAGCTTGGCGGCGGCGTCGTTGGAGAAGCGCACGGCGCCGTCGTCGTCGACGACCATCACCGCGTCGGTGAGGCCGTCGAAGATCGCCTCGAGCTTGTTGCGATCGGCGGTGAGCACGCCGAAGCTCTCTTTCAGCGAGGCGCGCATCGACTCGAGGGCGCGGGCCAGGTCGCCGATCTCGTCCGGGCCGGAGACGCGCAGCGGCGCGTCGAAGGAGCCGGCCGCCATCTCCCCCGCCGCCTGGGCGAGGCGCGAGACGCGGTGGGAGATCGCGACCGCGATCATGAAGCCGGCCAGGGTGCCGATCAGCACCGCGGCGATCAGCGCCTGGCGGTTTTCGCCGAAGGCGTAGACGGCGAAGGAGGTGATCAGCGAGACGGCCGCGAAGGCGCCCGCCAGCCAGAGCCGCATCCCTATCCGCCTCATGAGGAGTTACTAACACAAACGCGCCGCCGCGGAGGCATGGGAGAATCGGATGTATGCGGACGCTGGTCTTCATTCCGGCCTGGAACGAGGAGGACTCCGTCGCGGCGGTGATCGCCGGAGTGCGCGAGGCGCTGCCCGAAGCCGACGTGCTGGTCGTCGACGACGGCTCGGTCGACGCGACCGCGGCGCGCTCGCGCGAGGCCGGCGCCCTGGTCGCCTCGCTGCCCTTCAACCAGGGGCTGGGCGCCGCCCTGCAGACCGGCTACCTGCACGCCCGGCGCGAGGGCTATGAGGCCTGCGCCCACCTCGACGCCGACGGCCAGCACCCGCCCGCCGAGGTCGCCCGGCTGCTGGCCGAGATCTACGCCGACCGCGCCGACCTGGTGATCGGCTCGCGCTACACCGACCCCGACCGCGAGGCCGAGGGCGACGAGTACCGGCCGACCCTCTCGCGGCGGATCGGCACCGGCGTCTTCCGCTTCTTCCTCACCCTGGCCACGCGCCAGCGCTTCACCGACACGACCAGCGGCATGCGCGCCGCCAACCGCCGCGCGATGGACCTGTTCAGCGAGCGCTACTCGCCCGACTTCGCCGAGATCGAGTCGCTGCAGATGGCGGTCCGCGAGGGCCTGCGGGTCGAGGAGCTGCCGGTGCGGATGCTCGAGCGGGCCGGTGGCACCTCCTTCCTGACGCCGCTGCGCTCGGCCTTCTTCATCTTCAAGGGGATGATCGTGCTGCTTGTCGGCCAGTTCCGCCCGCGCGAGGCGAAGGCGGAGCGGTGACGGCGCTCGTCGCGCTCGCCGCCGAGCAGGCGCCGAAGGTCCACCTCACCGCGCAGACGCGGATCCTCGCGGCGCTGCTGGCGCTCGCCTTCATGGTCCTGATCCTGGACCTGATCCGCCGCGACAGGCTGCAGGAGCGCTACAGCGTCGTCTGGTTCGTCGCCGGCCTCGGGATGCTGGCCGGGGCCGCCTTCCCCGGCCTGCTGGAGCTGGTCGCCGACGCGATGGGCGTGCGCGACACCAACGTCGCCCTGTTCTCGATCGTGCTCCTCTTCCTGCTCGGCCTGGCGCTCAACTTCAGCGTGATCATGTCGCGCCAGGCGGCGCAGATCACCCGCCTCGCCCAGGAACAGGCGCTGGAACGCGCCCGCGGGCAGGGGCGCGCCTCAGCCGGCGACGGCGGCGAGGCGAAAGGCGAGCGCTTCCAGGGCTAGCTCCTCGGAGACGTTGAGGTCGAGGCGGCGGCGGGTGTCTTCGACCAGCCCGATGGCGCGGCGGGGACGGGACGGGTCGAGGCCGGCGGCGGCGGCTTCGAGGTCGGCGAGGCGGTCGCGGTTGTGGACGGCCTCGGTGGCGCCGGCGGCGGTCGCGACCAGGTCGCGCTGCCAGGCGGCGGCCAGCCCCAGCCCCAGGTCGAGCACCTCGGTCCGGCGCCGCCGCCCGGCCCGCTTCGCTTCCTCGCCGATCTCCTTGGCGCTGCGCTTGACCCCGGCCTCGGCTTCCTCGTCGAGCAGCATGCGGGTGGCGTCCTCGGCCTCCTCGCCGGCCTCCTCGGCGACCTTCAGCAGCCGTGTCCCGCCCCGTTCCAGGGAGGCGGCGCGCAGGTCGCGGCCTGCCTCGGAGAGAAGAAACCGGGCGAGCACGGGGTCGCCGCCGGCGAGACGGGCGGCGGCCGCGACCTCCGCCGGCGGGGCGGCGTCGCCCAGCTCGGCCTCCACCACCTCAGGCGGCAGCGGCGCGAACTCGATCGGCTGGCAGCGCGAGGCGATCGTCTCCAGCAGCTGGGCCGGCTCGGAGCTGAGCAGGATCAGGTGGGCGAACTCGGGCGGCTCCTCGAGCGTCTTCAGCAGCGCGTTCTGGCTCTCGTCGCGCATCAGCTCGGCGGCGGCGAGGACGAAGACCCGCTTCTCGCCCTCGAAGGGGCGGTAGGAGGCGGCGCGGATCACCTTCTCACGCACCTCCTCGACCATGTGCTGGGCGCCGCGTGGCGCCAGCCAGACGAGGTCGGGGTGCGGCGAGGGGTCGAGCAGGGCGCGGCGGCGGGCGTCCTCGGGGTCGGGCGCGGCGGCGGCGAGGATCTCGGCGGCGAAGGCGCGCGCCGCGGCGGCCTTGCCGGCCCCGCGCGGGCCGCGGAAGAGGTAGGCGTGGGAGGGCCCGCTGCGCAGCGCAGCGCCGAGCGCGAGCCGCGCCCGGGGCTGGTGCTCGGTCGCCTCAGCCAGCCCCACGGACGGCCTCCATCACCCGGTCGTGGACCTGCTCGACGCTGCCGCCAGCGTCGACCGGGACCATGCGGTCGGCGGCGATCTTGGCGATCTCGTCGTAGGCGGTGGCGACGGCGCGCTGCAGCTCGAGGCCCTCGGACTCGAAGCGGTCCTCGCCCGCGGCGCGGCCGAGGCCGGTCTCGGGATCGACCCGCAGCAGCACGGTGAGGTCGGGCCAGAGGCCGTCGCTGGCGTTGTCGGTGAGCGAGATCACCTCGCCGACGCCGAGCCCACGGGCGGCGCCCTGGTAGGCGACGCTGGAGTCGGCGAAGCGGTCGGCGACGACGTCGCGGCCGGCCTCCAGCGCCGGGCGGATCACCCGCGCGGTGAGGTCGGCGCGGGCGGCGAGGAAGAGCAGCAGCTCGGCGAAGGGGTCGAGCTCGAGCGCCGGGTCGGCGAGCAGCTCGCGGATCCGCTCGGCCGCCTCGGTCCCCCCCGGCTCGCGGATCAGCAGCGTCTCCGGGCCGAGCGCCTCGGCCAGCAGCTTCGCCTGCGTCGACTTGCCTGAGCCGTCGATCCCCTCGAGCGAGATGAACACGTAACTCCTGTTCCGGTGGTCCTTTTGGACCCTATAGGTACATAAGGCGCACCGGAACGGCTATTTCGTGGCCGCCTTGGCCCGTTTGCGCTTCCGGGTCGCGGCGGTCGACTTGTCCTCGTCGCCTTTGGGCAGCGGTTTCCCGGCCATCGCTTCTTTGGCCTTTTTCGCCGCTTCGCGCTCGGCGCGGCGTTTCTTCATCTCCTGCATCGACTCGCAGTCGTCGTTGAGGCAGAGGTTCCAGGGCCGGCCGCGGAAGGGCACGACCTTGAGCCGCGGCGTCTCGCCGCAGACCGAGCAGCGGTCTTCGAGCTTGAAACGTCGCCGCGCTGGGGCAGCGGGAAGGTCTGGTCGCAGGACTCGGGGTCGTCGGCGGTCCAGCCGCTGCAGCCGACGAAGCGCTTGCCCGATTTTTTCGCCCGGATGATGCGCAGCATGTTGGGCGAGCCGTCCTCCTTGGTCCGCCCCGCTTCCTCGCAGACCTTGCAGGGGCCGAGGATGCGGTCGAGGTCCATCCCGGCCCAGACCACCTTGGCCAGGTCTTCGCGGCGCTCGTCGATCTCGGTCCAGGTGCTGTGCAGCAGCTCGCGGCTGTCGCCGACGACCGAGTCCTTGCTCATCTCGCCGGAGGCGATCTGGTCCATCTCCTGCTCCAGCTGGGCGGTCATTTCCGGCGTCGCCATCCGCGGCACGTACTTCTTGAACGCGTCGTACATCGCGATCCCGGTCTCCGAGGGGACCGGCGGGTTGCCGTAGACGTAGCCGCGGTCGAAGAGCTTCTTGATGATGTCGGCGCGGGTCGCCTTGGTGCCGAGGCCGCGCTCCTCCATCATTTCGACCAGCTTCGCCTGCGAGATCCGCCCCGGCGGCTGGGTCTCCTTGTCGAGCAGCCAGGGCTCGCCGTCGAGCTCCAGCTCCTGGCCCTCCTGCAGCGCCGGGATCTCCTCGTCGGAGGAGCGGGCGTAGGTGTAGACGGCGGCGAAGCCGGGGTCGACGACGACCGAGCCGCGGACGAAGTAGGTCTGGTCGCCGGCGACGATGTCGGCCCGGGTCGACTCGGTGATCATCGGCGGGCTGAAGGTGGCGAGGAAGCGGCGCACGACCAGTTCGTAGACGCGCTTCTTGGAGCCGTCGAGGGCGCCGGGGTGGATCGCCTGGGTCGGGTAGATCGGCGGGTGGTCGGTGGTCTCTTTTTTGCCGCGGGTCGGTTTCAGCTCGCCGTCGAGCAGGCCGGAGGCGGCGGAGAACTCCTTGATCTTGGTCAGCGAGGAGACCAGCTCGCGCAGCGGCAGCGACTTGGGGTAGACGGTGTTGTCGGTGCGCGGGTAGGAGATGAAGCCGTCCATGTAGAGGTCCTCGGCGATCCGCATCGCGTTGGCCGGGGTGATGCCGAGGCGGCTGGAGGCGTCGGTGGTGAAGGCGGTGGTGTTGTAGGGGGTCGGCGGGCGGCGGGTGTTCTTGCGCGCGGTCACCGACTTGACCGTGCCCGGGCTGGCGGTGCCGGCCAGAGCCGCGTCGGCCTCGGCCTTCTCCCAGAACTTGTCGGTCTCGTGGTGGGCCTCGAAGGTCCCGTCGGGGTGCTGGAACTTGGCGAGCAGTTCCCAGAACGGCTTGGCGACGTGGGCGCGGCGCTCCATCTCGCGCTCGACGATCAGGCCCAGGGTGGGGCTCTGCACGCGGCCGACGGAGAGGAAGTTGGAGCCGAAGCGGCGGGTGGAGAGCGAGACGGCGCGGGTCAGCGTCGCCCCCCAGAGCAGGTCGATGTCCTGGCGCGCGGCGCCGGCGTTGGCGAGCGGGTAGGAGAGCTCGTCGAGCTCGCCGAAGGCGCGCTCGATCTCCTCCCTGGTCAGCGCCGAGTAGCGGGCGCGCTTGACCCGCAGGGTGCCGGCCTTGGTTTCCTCGCGGTTGCCCAGCTTGGGGTTGGCGTCGAGCATCTCCTCCAGCGCCTCGAGCCCGATCAGCTCGCCCTCGCGGTCGAAGTCGGTGGCGATCACCAGCTCGTCGGCCTCTTTGGCCACCTTGCGGATCGCCTTGACCACGTTCTTGTCGGTCGGCTCCTTGATCAGCTCGGCGTCGATTAGGTCGTGCAGGTCGGTCTTCTGCCAGTTCGAGTAGCCCTCGGGGAAGGCGGGGCCGAGCACGTGCCCCTTGAGGCCGATCGTGCGGTGTTCGTCGCCGCCGTCGTCGGTCCAGGTGTAGTAGGGGACTTTGAAGGTTTTGTCGCTGGAAGCCGTGCCCTTGCTGAGGAAGGTGGCGATCTTCTCGGCGCTGTTGTTCTTCTCGGTGACGATCAGCCGCATGGGTCGGCGAGGGTAGCAGCCGCTCTCGGCGATGCCGGTAGGATCGCGGCCGCTTATGAAGACGCTGGTCACAGGCGGCGCCGGGTTTATCGGCTCGAACCTGGTCGACGCGCTGCTGGCGCGGGGCGACGAGGTGACGGTCGTCGACGACCTCTCCACCGGGCGCCGCGAGAACCTCGAGCCGGGCCTGGCGGCGGGCGCGCAGCTGGTCGAGGCCGACATCCGCGACCGCGAGGCGCTCGAAGCGCTGGCGCGCGAGAAGCGGCCCGAGGCCGTCTTCCACCTCGCCGCCCAGATCGACGTGCGCAAGTCGGTCGCCGACCCGGCCTTCGACGCCGCGGTCAACGTCGGCGGCACGACCAGCGTGCTGGAGGCGGCGCGGGCGGCGGAGGCGCGGCGCTTCGTCTTCGTCTCCACCGGCGGCGCGATCTACGGCGAGGGCGACGGCAAGCGGCTGCCGCTGGGCGAGGGCTCGCCGGTCGAGCCGTTCTCCGCCTACGGCCAGAGCAAGTTCGCCGCCGAGGGCTACATCGCGCTCTACGAGCGGCTCTACGGGCTCTCCGGGGTGAGCCTGCGGCTGGGCAACGTCTACGGCCCGCGCCAGGACCCGCTCGGCGAGGCGGGCGTGATCGCGATCTTCTGCGGCAAGCTGCGCGCCGGCGAGGCGCCGACCGTGTTCGGCGACGGCAGGCAGACCCGCGACTACATATATGTGGGCGACGTGGTCGCCGCGGCACTGGCGGCGGCGGAGTCGGAGGCGACCGGGCCGATCAACGTCGGCACCGGGGTCGAGACCGACGTCCTCGAGCTGATCCGCTTACTCGGCGAGCTGGGCGAGGTCGACGGCTTCGAGCCGCAGTTCGCGCCGCCGCGCGCCGGCGAGGTGCAGCGGATCTCGATCGACCCCTCGCGGGCGGCCGAGGAGCTCGGCTGGCGGGCCGAGACCTGGCTCACCGACGGCCTGCGCCTCACCCTCGACTCGATCTGAGACCGGGATCGCCGCGGCCGGCGCGGGGTGCAACGCGTTTCGGCTCCACCAGCGCCGTAACGCGTTGCACCGAGGGAGGATCACTAGGCTGTGGCTCATGCCCGCCCAGGCCTACGCCGGCAAGGAGTGCGTCTGCCAGCTGCGCAAGGGGATCTGCGACCAGTCCTGCGTGCGGGACATGCTCGAGACCCCCTTCTACATCGCCTGCCTGAAGCTCAAGGGGCGGCGCTGCCTGGTGGTCGGCGGCGGCGACATCGGCCTCGAGAAGGTCGAGGGCCTGCTCGCCTGCGACGCCGACGTGACCCTGATCGCGCCGGTCGCCCACCCCGAGCTGGAGGGCCTGGCGGCGGAGGGCTCGATCGCCTGGGAGAAGCGCACCTACGCCGGCCCGGCCGACCTCGAGGGCGCCTTCATGGTGATCGCCTGCACCGACGACAGCGAGGTCAACATCGGCGTCTTCGACGACGCCGAGAAGCGGGCGATGCTGGTCAACATCGTCGACGTGCCGCCGCTCTGCAACTTCATCCTGCCGGCGATCGTGCGCAGCGGCCCGCTGGCGATCGCGATCTCGACCGCGGGCGCCTCGCCCGCCCTGGCGAAGCGGATGAAGCGCGAGGTCGCCGAGCTGTTCGGCGAGGAGTACGCCCGCCTGGCGGTGATCCTCAACGACGCCCGCGGCTGGGCGAAGGGGACGCTGCCCACCTACCAGGACCGCAAGCAGTTCTTCGAGGGGATCGTCAACGGCGACCCCGACCCGGTCGAGCTGCTGCGCTCCGGCCAGGAGACCCAGGTCCTGGCGCTGATCGAGGCGACCAAGGAGCGCGCCGCGGCGGCGCTGGCGTAGGCACCCCGTCAGGCCGCCGGCAGGGCGAAGAAGGCGATCGCGGTGAAGTGGGCGGCGGCGGCGAGGATGACGAAGAGGTGGAAGACCTCGTGGTAGCCGAAGACGCGCGGGTTGGGGTTGGGGCGCTGGGTGGCGTAGACGACGGCGCCGGCGGTGTAGAGGACGCCGCCGGCGGCGACCAGCAGGGTGCCGGCGATGCCGATCTCGTCCCAGAGGCCAGGGAAGGCGACGGCGGCGACCCAGCCGAGGGCGATGTAGATCAGGGCGGCGACCCACTTGGGGTGCTCGATCCAGATCATCTCGACGATCGCGCCAGCGATCGCGCCGGCCCAGACGACGACCAGGATCGCGTCGGCGAGCGGGCCGCTGAGCACCAGCAGGGCGAACGGGGTGTAGGTGCCGGCGATGAGGAAGAAGATCATCGAGTGATCGAGGCGGCGCATCCAGCGCCGCACTTCCGGGCGGGCCCAGTCGACCCGGTGGTAGAGGGCGCTGGTGCCGAGCAGGGCCGAGAGGCTGACCGCGTAGATGGCGACGGCGACGGTCGCCCGGGCGCTGCCGGCGGCGGCGATCAGGGCGGCGCCGAGGATCAGTGAGACGAAGAAGGCCCACTCGTGCGAGACGCCGCGCAGGCGCGGCTTGACCGCCGCGATCGCCTCGTCTGCAACTTCCCTTGCAGATTCGGCCTTCTGTGCCACCCGCGCCCGTGCCATCGCCTTGTCACCATAAAGGGAGAAGGGCGCGAAATCTGCGGCGTTTGCGGATTCGGCTGTCACGAATGACGTCCGACTCGGTGACGATCCTGGACAGTCCCCCCTGAAAGCCGCCGCGAGAGGAGAAGTTCGATGTCTAAGACCGCCACCCGCACCCCCCAGTCCGGTCTGCAGGGCCTCTCGATAGAGCGGCGATTCTCGACTGCCGGCACGCATCCCTTCGACGAGGTCGAGTGGGAGACGCGCGACGCGGTGATCGGCAACCCCGAGAGCCCGGCCTTCGAGCAGCGCGGGGTCGAGTTCCCCAAGGCCTGGTCGCAGAACGCGACCAACATCGTCGCCCAGAAGTACTTCCGCGGGCAGCTCGGCTCGCCCGAGCGCGAGTCCTCGGTGAAGCAGATGGTCGGCCGGGTGGCGGGGACGATCGCCGAGTGGGGGCGCGAGGGCGGCTACTTCGCCTCCGAGGAGGACGGCGACGCCTTCGAGGCGGAGCTGACCTCGATCCTGCTCAACCAGAAGGCGGCCTTCAACTCGCCGGTCTGGTTCAACGTCGGCTTCGAGGAGCGGCCGCAGTGCAGCGCCTGCTTCATCCTCAGCGTCGAAGACAACATGGAGTCGATCCTCGAGTGGAACACCAAGGAGGGCAAGATCTTCCGCGGCGGCTCGGGCTCGGGGATCAACCTCTCCAACATCCGCGGCTCGATGGAGCCGCTGGCCAAGGGCGGCACGGCGAGCGGCCCGGTCAGCTTCATGCGCGGCGCCGACGCCTGGGCGGGGACGATCAAGTCCGGCGGCAAGACGCGGCGGGCGGCGAAGATGGTCGTCCTCGACGTCGACCACCCGGACATCGAGCACTTCGTCTGGTGCAAGGCCGACGAGGAGAAGAAGGCCGCGGCGCTGCGCGACGCCGGCTTCGACATGTCGATCGACGGCGAGGGCTTCACCTCGATCCAGTACCAGAACGCGAACAACTCGGTGCGGGTCACCGACGAGTTCATGGAGGCGGTCGAGGCCGACGGCAAGTGGGAGCTGCGGGCGCGCAGCGACGGCTCGACCGTGAAGACGCTGGAGGCGCGCGACCTGCTCGGCCAGATCGCCGACGCCGCCTGGCGCTGCGCCGATCCCGGCGTCCAGTACGACACGATCATCAACCGCTGGCACACCTGCCCCGAGTCGGGCCGGATCAACGCCTCCAACCCGTGCAGCGAGTACATGCACGTCGACGACTCGGCCTGCAACCTGGCCTCGCTCAACCTGATGAAGTTCCGCCGCGAGGACGGCAGCTTCGACGTCGAGGACTTCGAGCACGCGGTCGACGTCGTCTTCCTCGCCCAGGAGATCGTCGTCGGCTTCTCCTCCTACCCGACCGAGGAGATCACCGAGAACGCCAACAAGTTCCGCCAGCTCGGCCTCGGCTACGCCAACCTCGGCGCCCTGCTGATGTCCGACGGGCTGCCCTACGACTCCGACGAGGGCCGCAACGTCGCCGCCGCGATCACGGCGCTGATGACCGGCCGCGCCTACCGCCAGTCGGCGCTGATCGCCGGCGGGGCGACCGGGCCCTACGAGGAGTACGAGCGCAACCGCGACGCCCACAACGGGGTGATGCGGATGCACCGCGACGCCGCCTACGACATCGACGGCGAGGGCCTCAGGGCCGGCCTGCTCGAGGCCGCGCAGCGGGCCTGGGACGAGGCGGTCGAGCTCGGCGACGAGCACGGCTACCGCAACGCGCAGGCGACGGTGCTGGCGCCGACCGGGACGATCAGCTTCCTGATGGACTGCGACACGACCGGGATCGAGCCCGACTTCTCGCTGGTCAAGTTCAAGGAGCTGGTCGGCGGCGGGCAGATGACGATCGTCAACAAGTCGGTGCCGCTGGCGCTGCGCACGCTGGGCTACGCCGAGCCGCAGGTCGAGCAGATCGACGCCCACATCGCCGAGAAGGCGACGATCGTCGGCGCCCCGGGGCTGAAGGACGAGCACCTGCCGGTCTTCGACGTCGCGGTCGGCGAACGGGCGATCTCCCACACCGGCCACATCGACATGATGGCCGCTACCCAGCCCTTCATCTCGGGGGCGATCTCGAAGACGGTCAACCTGCCGCAGAGCGCCACGGTCGCCGACATCGCCGACGCGTACACGCGCGGCTGGAAGGGCGGGCTGAAGGCGCTGGCGATCTACCGCGACGGCTCGAAGACGGCGCAGGCGCTGCGCACCGACGCCCAGGAGGAGAAGGGCGCCGAGGCCGAGGCGGCGCCGGTTCCGGTGCGCAAGAAGATGCCGCGCGAGCGCGAATCGATCACCCACAAGTTCTCGATCGCCGGCCACGAGGGCTACATCACGGCCGGCAAGTACGAGGACGGCAACGTCGGCGAGATCTTCCTCACCGACATCGGCAAGGAGGGCTCGACGATGCGCGGGCTGCTCAACGCCTTCGCCACGGCGATCTCGATCGGCCTCCAGTACGGGGTGCCGCTGGAGATCTTCGTGCGCAAGTTCAGCTACATGCGCTTCGAGCCGGAGGGGATGACGCAGAACCCCGAGATCCCCTTCGCCAAGTCGATGCCCGACTACATCATGCGCTGGCTGGCGAGCCGCTTCATCGAGGACACCGAGACCCTGGAGGACCTCGGCATCCTCACCCAGGAGGTGCGCAGCAAGAAGGAAGCGGAGACCGCGCAGCTCGGCCTCGGGGTCGAGACCGGCGGCAGCGCCGGCCCGGCCAACGGCGGCAACGGGGGGAACGGCAACGGCAAGTCGCAGCCGGCCGCGGCGGCGCTGACCGAAACCCCGCCGGTGGTCCCGGCCAAGATCGGCTCCGGCCTCGAGCTCGGCCCGGCCTGCGAGCAGTGCGGCGGCATGATGCAGCGCACCGGCTCGTGCTACACGTGCTCGAGCTGCGGCAACAACACCGGCTGCGGCTGAGGATCGAAGGATCCGTCCAAGCCGAGTGCAACTCTCGAGCAGGCTTGTTTACGAGTTGCGATTGCGACGAGCGGTATCTGGCAGCTGAGATATAAACCTCGATAGCTCGCAGACCTGCTCGACGCGTTCGGCCGGCGTTGAGTTCTTGTATTCGCGGCGCAGGGCAGCGCGCTCTGCCTCCGCCTCCCCGTCGGGCGTCCAGTTACCGGTCGGTCGCCTGGGCTCCATGCCCAAAAAGGTAGCGCGGCGCTTCGTGGACGGCGCTGCTCAGCTCAACACGACCCGGGCGTTGTGGCGGGGGGTCTCGGTGATCGCGCGGCGGAAGACGCGCTCGGGGCGGGGGTCGGCGGGGCGGATGCGGTGGCGGCGGAGTAGCTCGCGGAGGACCACGGCCATCTCGAACTGGGCGAAGGAGGCGCCGAGGCAGCGGCGGACGCCGCCGCCGAAGGGGATCCAGGTGTAGGTGCCGGGCGGGGTCTCGAGGAAGCGCTCGGGGCGGAAGGCCTGGGGGTCGGGGTAGACCTCCGGGTTGCGGTGGGCCAGGTAGACGCTGGGAGCGACCGAGACGCCGGCGGGCAGCTCGTAGCCGCCGATCTCGACCGGCTCGGTGAGGCGGCGCAGGACGACCGAGATCACCGGGCGCAGGCGCAGCGTCTCCTGGATCGTCGCGGTCAGGTAGGCCTCCTCCCCGGCCCCGACCTCGGCCCGCAGCCGCTCGAGCTTCTCGGGGTGGCGGACCAGGCGCTCGACCGCCCAGGAGAGCGAGGTGGCGGTCGTCTCGTGGCCGGCGACCAGCAGGGTGAGCAGCTCGTCGCGGATCTCCTCGTCGCTCATCGGGCTGCCGTCCTCGTGGCTGGCGCAGAGCATCATCGAGAGCACGTCGTCGCGCTCGCCGAGGTCGGCGGCGGCGCGGCGCTCGGCGATCTCGCGGTAGGTCAGCTCGTCGACGCGCTCGATGCGCCGCCTCAGCGCCGGGATGCGGCGCAGGCGGTCGGGGCCGACGAGGACCATCGGCGCGAGGAAGCGCGGGTTGGTGGTCAGGTCGAGGAACTCGCGCAGCGCCTCGCGCAGCTCGGCGAGCTTGCCCGCCTCGGCCTCGCCGACGCCGAAGACGGTGCGCAGGATGATCTCCAGGGTCAGCGCCTGCATCCGCGGCCGCAGGGCGAAGGCCGAGCCGGTCGGCCAGGAGCCGATCTCGCGCTCGGCCAGCTCGGCCATCGTCTCGCCGTAGCCCTGCATGCGCTCGCCGTGGAAGGGCGGCAGCAGCAGGCGGCGCTGGCCGATGTGGCGCTTCTCGTCGAGGACCAGCAGCGAGTTGCGTCCCAGCAGCGGGGCGAGGATCTCGTTGCCCTCGCCGGCGTGGAAGACCTCGGGGCTGCCGGTGAAGACCTGCTTGACCGCCTCGGGGTCGGCGAGCACGACCCAGGTCTCGCCGAAGGCGATGCGCAGGGTGAAGATGTCGCCGTAGCGGTCCTGGCAGGCGTAGAGCACGCGGCGCGCCTGGCGCGACCAGAACAGGGTCTGGATCGCCCGCGGCAGCGGCGGACCGGGCGGCAGGGCGGGCTTCGCCGCGCCGGCGACCGGCCGCGGAGCAGTTGTCGTCGCCGCCTCCATCGTGCCTCTCGGCAGAGGCTAGCGTTCCCAGATGAATCTCCCGTTAGCCTCGTCAACGCGCCGTTCGATCGATTGAACACACCATGGGGTGCACAATCGATCGAGCGGCGCGTTCGCATAGCCTGCGGGGGATGGCGATGCCGAGGCTTCCGCCCCGCCAGGAGCACTGGGCCGTGCGCGGCGCCTGCGCGCTGCCGCCGCGGGTCTCGCGCCTGCTCGCCGGGGAGCCGCCGCGGCTCGACGGCCAGCAGCTCGCCCACGACGTCCACATGTTCCTGCACCTGATGCGGCGGGTCGGCGAGTACTCGCTGGTCGAAGGCCGTTCGGTCGAGCAGGCGCGGGCCGAGAACCGCGAATCGATCCCGATCGTCGGCGGCCCGCCGCGCCCGGTGGCGCGCGTCGACCGGCTGCGGGTGCCGGGGCCCGGCGGCGAGCTCGACGCCCGCCTCTACGTCGGCCTCGGCGCGCCGCGCCCGCCGCAGCCGCTGCTCGTCTACTTCCACGGCGGCGGCTGGGTGATCGGCGACCTCGACACCCACGACGCGCTCTGCCGCTTCCTCGCCACCTTCGGCGGCTGCCGGGTGCTCTCGGTCGGCTACCGCCTCTCGCCCGAGCACCCCTTCCCGGCCCCGGTCGAAGACGCGGTCGCGGCCTTCGCCTGGGCGGCGGAGAACGCCAGCGAGCTCGGCGCCGACCCGGCCCGGATCGCGGTCGGCGGCGACAGCGCCGGCGGCAACCTCGCCGCCGCGGTCAGCCTGCTCAGCCGCGACGGCGGCCCGGCGCCGGCGATGCAGCTGCTGCTCTACCCCGTGGTCGACGCGATCGGCGACCAGCCCTCACGGGCGACCTTCGCCGACGGCTTCCTGCTCACCCGCGGCGACATGGAGTGGTTCGAGGCCCACTACATCCCCGCCGGCTGCGAGCCCGACGACCCGCGGATCTCGATGATGCGCGCCGAGGACCTGTCCGGCCTGCCCCCCGCCTACGTCGCCACCGCCGGCTTCGACCCGCTGCGCGACGAGGGCGAGGTCTACGCCGGGCGGATGCGCGAGGCCGGGGTCAAGGTCGCCCTGCAGCGCCACCCCTCGCTGATCCACGGCTTCGCCAACCTGACCGCGATCTGCCCCAGCGCCCGCGCCGCCACCCACGAGGTCGCCGGCGCCCTGCGCATGGGCCTCGGCTGACCCCACCACCGCCGGGGCGGATTTGCCGCTCGCGGCTTTCCCGCACCGCAAACCCGTGTATTTCCAGGATGGATTGCCGCCGCGGCAGTCCATAGGGTGCCGCCCGTGACCGCGCTCGAGCTGGCCCGCTGGCAATTCGGGATAACCACGCTCTACCACTTCATCTTCGTGCCGGTCACGATCGGGCTGGCGATCTGCGTCGCCTTCATGCAGACCCGCTGGTACCGCAGCGGCGAGGAGCACTGGCTGCGCTCGACCCGATTCTGGGGCAAGCTGCTGCTGATCTCCTTCGCGCTCGGGGTTGCCACCGGGATCGTCCAGGAGTTCCAGTTCGGGATGAACTGGTCGAACTACTCGCGCTTCGTCGGCGACATCTTCGGCGCCCCGCTGGCGATGGAGGGCCTGGCCGCCTTCTTCGTCGAGTCGACCTTCCTCGGCCTCTGGATCTTCGGCTGGGGCCGCCTCTCCAAACGCGTCCACCTCGCCTGCGTCTGGCTGGTCGCCGGCTCGACCGCGCTCTCCGCCTACTTCATCCTCGCCGCCAACTCCTGGATGCAGCACCCGGTCGGCTACGAGATGGCGGGCGGCAAAGCCGAGCTGACCAACATCGCCGCGGTGCTCTTCAACAACACGGCGCTCTACGCCTTCGCCCACACGATCCTGGCGGCGCTGCTGACCGCGGGGATGATCCTGATCGGGGTCTCCGCCTGGCACCTGCGGCGCGGCAACGAGACCGAGGTCTTCGGCGGCGCGATGCGGATCGGCCTGCCGCTGGTCGTCCTGGCGGCGCTCGCGACGATGGTCGTCGGCCACTTCAACGGCATCCTGATGACCAAGCAGCAGCCGATGAAGATGGCCGCCGCCGACGCCGTCTTCGAGACCAAGCAGGGCGCCGGCCTCTCGCTCTTCGCCACCGGCAACCTCGAGCAGAACCCGGAAGGCCTGACCCGCAACGTCGAGATCCCCAACCTGCTCTCCTGGATCAGCACCGGCTACCCGCGCGGCGAGATCGAGGGCGTCAACGACATCAACCGCCGCTACCGGCAGCGCTACGGGCCGGGCGAGTACGCGCCGGTGATCGCCGTCGCCTACTGGTCGTGGCGGGCGATGATCGGCTGCGCGATGGCGATGCTGGCCTTTGCCGCCTACGGCTGGTGGCTGCAGCGGCGCGGGCGGCTGCAGAGCGCGCAGCGCTTCCTCAGGTGGGCCGTGCCCGCCGCCGGGCTGCCCTTCCTGGCCAGCGCCACCGGCTGGATCTTCACCGAGATGGGGCGCCAGCCCTGGGTCGTGTTCGGCCTGCTGAAGACCGACGTCGCCAACTCACCCAGCGTCAGCGCCGCCGAGGTCTGGATCACGCTGGTCGGCTTCACCCTGCTCTACGGGGGGCTGGCGGCGATCGCCGGCGCGGTCTTCGTCAAGACGGTGCGCAAGGGGCCGGTCGAGGCCGGCAAAGCCGAAGATCCGGGCCAGGAGCTGGCCCTCGCCTACTGAGATGGACGCCTACACCGCCCTACAGGTCGTCTGGTTCGTGCTGATCTCGATCCTCTGGCTCGGCTACTTCGTACTCGAGGGCTTCGACTTCGGGGTCGGGATGCTGATCCGCGCGGTCGGCGCCAGCAAGGCCGAGCGGCGGGCGATCCTGCACACGATCGGCCCGCTCTGGGACGGCAACGAGGTCTGGCTGCTGGTCGCCGGCGGCGCCACCTTCGCCGCATTCCCGCAGTGGTACGCGACCCTCTTCTCCGGCTTCTACCTGGCGCTCTTCCTGATCCTGGTTGCGCTGATCGTGCGCAACGTCGCCTTCGAGTTCTGGGGCAAGGGCGAGAGCGAGCGCTGGCGCAGCCGCTGGGAGTGGGCGATGATCGGCGGCAGCTTCCTTCCCGCCCTGCTCTGGGGCGTGGGCTGGGCCAACATCGTGCACGGGGTGCCGATCGACGCCCAGCACGAGTACACGGGGACGCTCTTCGACCTGCTCGGCCCCTACGCGCTGCTCGGCGGCCTGGCGACGCTCAGCCTCTTCCTCGCCCACGGGGCGATCTTCCTCAACCTCAAGACCGAGGGCGAGATGGGCGAGCGGGCGCGGGCGATCGCCGCCCGCGTGGCCCCGGTGGCCGCGGTCGTCGGGATCGCCTTCCTCGCCTGGACGGTGGCCTCGCACGAGGGCGGCGTCGACGCCGCCTCGGCGATCCTCGCTGGCCTCGCAGCGCTCTTCCTGCTCGCCGCGGCGATCCTCGCCGGCCGCCACCCGGGCCGCGCCTTCGCCGCCACCTGCGGCGCGATCGTCCTCTTCTTCAGCTCCCTCTTCGTCGACCTCTTCCCGCACACGATGGTCTCCAGCACCGACCCCGCCTTCGACATGACCCTGGCCCAGTCGGCCAGCTCCGATTACACGCTGACCGTGATGACGGTGGTTGCGGTGCTGTTGGTCCCGGTCGTCCTCCTCTACCAGGGCTGGACGTACTGGGTCTTCCGCCACCGGGTCTCGGCGGAGTGAGCGGCAGCTCCCGGCGGCTGGCGCAGAGCAGCCGCGCGGCGCGCTCGCACCTGGCGAGCACCGTGGCGCTCGGGCTGGCGGCGACGGGGCTGATCCTCGCCCAGGCGACGCTGCTCGCCGAGGCGATCGTCCGCGTCTTCCTCGGCGGCGCCTCGCTGGCCGAGGTCGGGCCGACGCTGCTCTGGCTGCTGGCGGTCTCGCTGGCTCGGGGGCTGGTCGACGCCGGCTTCGAGGCGAGCGGCCGGCGCGGCGCGGCGCGGGTGATGGCGGAGCTGCGCTCCCGCCTCGTCCGCCACCTGCTGCTGACCCGGCCCGGGGCGCTGCAGGGCGAGCGGGCGGGCGAGCTGGCGGCGGCCGCGGTGCAGGGCGTCGACGCGCTCGAGTCCTACTTCGCCCGCTATCTGCCGCAGGCGGTGCTGGCCGGGCTGGCGCCGCTGGCGATCCTCGCCTGGACCGCGCCGCGCGACTGGCAGGCGGCGGCGGTGCTGGCGGTGACCGCGCCGCTGATCCCGGTCTTCATGGTTCTGATCGGGCGCCTCGCCCAGCGCTCGACCCGGCGCCGCTGGCGGCGCCTGGCCCGGCTCAGCGCCCGCTTCCTCGACCTGGTCGGCGGCCTCGAGACGCTGCGCGCCCACGGCCGCGCCGAGGCCCAGGCCGACTCGATCGCCGCCGCCGGGGAGAGCTACCGGCGCGAGACGATGAAGACGCTGCGGATCGGCTTCCTCTCCGCCCTCGTGCTCGAGCTGCTGGCGATGATCGGGGTGGCGATCGTCGCCGCCACGGTCGGCATCCAGCTCGCCGGCGGCGACCTGGGCCTGACCGCGGGCCTGACCGTGCTGCTGCTCGCCCCCGAGGCCTACATGCCGCTGCGCCGGCTCGGCGCCCAGTTCCACGCCAGCGCCGACGGGATGGCCAGCGCCGAGCGGATCTTCGAGGTGCTCGACCAGCCCGCCGCCCTGGCCCCGCCGCGCGCCCGCCGCCCGCCGCCCGACCCGGCGCGCGAGCCGTTGCGGCTGAGCGGCGTGCGCTTCGCCTACCCCGGGCGCGAGGAGGTGCTGCGCGGCGTCGAGCTGGTGCTGGAGCCGGGCGAGACCGTGGCCCTGGTTGGGCCGAGCGGGGGCGGCAAGTCGACCCTGCTCTCGCTGCTGCTGCGCCTCGCCGACCCCGGCGCCGGGCGGATCGAGTGCGGCGGCATCGAGCTGCGTGAGGTGGAGCCGGCGACCTGGCGGCGGCAGATCGCCTGGGTGCCGCAGCGGCCGACGGTCTTCGCCGGCACGGTCGAGGACAACGTCCGCCTGCTCGAGCCGGACGCCTCCGACGCGCGGGTGCTGACCGCGGTCGAGCGGGCCGGCCTGCTCGAGACGGTCGCGGCCCTGCCCGAGGGGATGGGCACCCGGGTCGGCGAGGGCGGCCGCCGGCTCTCCGCGGGCCAGGCGCAACGGCTCGGCCTGGCCCGCGCCTTCCTGCGCGAGGCGCCGCTGCTGCTGCTCGACGAGCCCACCGCCCACCTCGACGGCGAGACCGAGCTGGCGGTCGCCGCCGCGATCGAGGAGCTGGCCGCCGAGCGCACCGCGCTGCTGGTCGCCCACCGCCCCGAGCTGGCCCGCCACGCCGAGCGCACGGTCGAACTGAGCGAGGGCGTGCTCCGGTCCCGAGCCGAGGTGCCGGCGTGAACGCGGCGCTGTGGCGGGCGGTGCAGGCGACGCGGCAGCGGCGCGGGCTGCTGGCGCTCTCGGTCGCGCTGGGGACGGCGGCGGTGCTCGCCGCGGTCGGGCTGCTGACCACCTCGGGGTACCTGATCAGCCGCGCCGCCCAGCGGCCGGAGATCCTCGCCCTCTCGGTGGCGATCGTCGGCGTGCGCTTCTTCGGGATCTCCCGGGCGCTGCTGCGCTACGCCGAGCGGCTGGTCTCCCACGACCTCGCCTTCCGCACCCTCACCGACCTGCGCGGGCGGCTCTTCTCGCGCCTTGTGCCGCTCGTCCCGGGCGGCGTCGAGGGCCTGCGCCGCTCCGACCTGCTGAGCCGCTTCGTCGCCGACGTCGACCGCCTCCAGGACCTCTACCTGCGTGGCCTGGCGCCACCCCTGGTCGCCGTCCTCGCCGGCGGCGGCTCGGTCCTGGTCGCGGCGCTGATCCTGCCCCGGGCCGGGCTCGCCCTCGCCCTCGCCCTGCTCGCCGCCGGCCTCCTCTCCCCCGCCCTCACTCGCCGCTCGGCGCGCGCCGCCGGGCGGCGCCAGGCTGGGGCGCGGGCCGCGCTGAGCGGCGAGCTGGTCGAGATCGCCGCCGGCTCGGCCGAGATCGCCGCCGCCGGCCGCGCCGAGGACTGGATCGCACGGGCCGAGCGCCGCAGCGAGGGCCTGGCGGCGCTGCAGAGGCGCGAAGCGCTGAGCGGCGGCCTGGCGGCCGGGCTGAGCACGGGGCTCGCCGCCGGCGCCACGGTTCTCGTCGCGGCGGCGGCGATCCCGGCCGTGCACAGCGGCGCCCTCGCCGGCGTGCTGCTGGCCGCGCTGGTGCTGCTGACGATGGGCGCCTTCGAGGCGGTCGCGCCGCTCGGCGCCGCGGCGACCGGCGTCGACGCCTGCGCCAGCGCCGCGCAGCGGATCGAGGCGGTGCTCGACCGCGAGCCGCCGACCGCCGAGCCGGCGCGGCCCCTGCCGCTGCCGGCCGGCGGCGAGCTCGCCTTCGAGCGGGTCCGCTTCCGCTACGCCGAGCCGGTCGATTGTCGAGTTGACCCCCGTTTTCGGTGGTCAAATCGACAACCTGCGGCCGAGTGGGTGCTCGACGGAGTCGACCTGACGCTGGGACCGGGGCGGGCGGTCGCCCTGCTCGGGGCGAGCGGAGCGGGCAAGAGCACCCTGGCGGAGCTGGCCGTGCGCTTCCGCGACCCCGACATCGGCGCGGTCAGCCTCGGCGGCCTCGACCTGCGCGAGGCGGCGGCCGAGGAGGTGCGCACAGCGGTGCGGCTCTCGCCCCAGGACGCCTACCTGTTCACGACCAGCCTGCGCGACAACGTGGCGATCGGCCGCGCCGGGGCGAGCGACGACGAGATCGCCGCGGCCCTGGCGGCCGTCGGGCTGGGCGAGTGGCTGGCGGCGCTGCCCGCCGGGCTCGAGACCGAGGTCGGCGAGGCCGGGGCGATGGTCTCCGGCGGCCAGCGCCAGCGGATCGCCGCCGCCCGCCTCTTCCTCGCCGAGGCCCGGTTCCTGATCTTCGACGAGCCCACCGCCCACCTCGACCCGGCCGGCGCCGCCGACCTGCACGAGCGAATCGCCGCCCTCGCCGAGGATGGGCCAGGCGTCCTCGTGATCACCCACGAGACGCAGGGCCTCGACGCCTACGACGAAACACTCACGCTCGTGGACGGCCGAATCGCCTGAACCCCCCGAACTGCATCAAATTCCAGCTCTGGCAGAGCTGGAATTTGATGCAGTTCGGAAGTGCGGGGGTTACTCGTACTGGAGCGACTCGAGCACGTCGAGCCGGGAGGCGCGGCGGGCGGGCGGGATCGCGGCGATCACGCCGGCGATCGCGGCGAGGACGAGGAGCACCGCCAGCGAGGCGAAGGGGTAGGAGAGGGCGAAGCCTTCGTCCTTCAGCGGCTGGGCGATCAGGGCGGCGAAGACGACGCCGAGGACCATGCCGAGGATGGCGCCGATCAGGGCGGTGATCACCGCCTCGTAGCGAATCATCGTCCGTACCTGGCGGCGCGACATGCCGATCGCGCGCAGCATCCCCAGCTCCCGGGTGCGCTCGTGGATCGAGAGCGCCAGGGTGTTGGCGATGCCGAACAGCGAGACGATCACGGCCAGGGCGAGCAGCGCGTAGATCAGGCCGAGCAGCTGGTTGACCTGTTCTTCCTGGTGCTCCTTGAGCTGCTGCTGGTCGCGCACCTCGGCGACCGGGAACTCGCGGTCCATCAGCGCGATCAGCCGCTTCTGCACCCGTTCGGCATCGGCCCCCGGGGCGAGCTTGACGAAGTCGAAGAGGTCGTCGCGCTGGTCGAAGCTGCGCGCCATCAGGCCCTGGGTGATGATCGCGCTGCCGAGCAGGCCGGCCTTGTCTTCGAACTCGCCGACGAACCGCAGGTCGGGCCGGGCGCCGGTCTGGGTGAGGAGGCGGACCCGGTCGCCGAGCTCGAGGCCGTGGTCGGAGGCGAACGACTTGGAGACGATCGCCTCGCCGTCGGTGAGGCGGCGCAGGGTGCGCGGGCCGCCCTCGGTCCAGTCGATGCTGAGCACCCGGCTGGCGCCGGGGCCGAGGGCGGAGACGCGCGGCTTGCCGCCGCCGTCGAGCAGCTTGGCCTGGGCGGCGCGCACGGTCGAGACCAGGTCCACCCCGGGCACCGTCGCGGCGGCGGCCGCGGCGCGCGGCGAGATCGGCGTGAAGCCGTCGCTGTTCTGGATCAGCAACTCGCCCTGGAAGCTCTCGTCGACCGCGGTCGCGATCGAGCTCTTGATCCCGGCGGCGAAGACGGTGACGAAGACGACGACGGCGAGGCCGATCATCAGCGCCGCGGCGGTGACCGCGGTGCGCGAGGGGTTGCGCTGGGTGTTCTCGCGGGCGAGGCGGCCGAGCAGGCGGCGGACCAGCTCCAGCGGCCGGCCGGCGAGCGAGGCCAGCGGCCGCACCAGGCGGGGGCTGAAGAGCGAGACGCCGAGCACCACGGCGACCGCGCCGATGCCCATCAGCGCCGCCGCGTCGCCGCCGCCAGCGCCGCCGAAGAGGCCGGCGAGGACCAGCGCCAGGCCGGCGCCGCCGAGCAGCACGGCGAGCGCGATCGTGACCAGCGAGCGGCGGCGGCTGCGCCCCGGCGCGATCGCCAGCAGGGCGGCGATCGGCGGCACCCGGGTCGAGCGCAGGGCCGGGATCAGCGAGGAGACCAGGGTGACGCCGACGCCGATCAGCAGCGAGACGACGACGGTGCGCTCCCTGGTCACCAGGTCGGTGGTCGGCAGGTCGATGCCGATCGCGACGAAGAGGGCGTTGAGGCCGACGGCGATCGCGTAGCCGCCGGCGAGGCCGAGCAGGGCGCCGAGCGTGCCGATCGCCAGCGCCTCGGCGACGACCGAGGCGAGGATCTGGCCGCGGCCGGCGCCGAGCGTGCGCAGCATGCCGAACTCGCGCACCCGCTGGGCGACGGTGATCGAGAAGGTGTTGAAGATCAGGAAGGCGCCGACCAGCAGGGCGAGGAAGGCGAAGACGAGCAGGGCGATGCGCAGGAAGCCGAGGTTGTCGCGGATCTGGTTGGAGTTGCGGGCGACGTTCTGGGCGGCGGTCTCGACCCGGACCGAGGGCGGCAGCACGCGGCGGATGCGGTCGCGCAGCGTCGCTTCGGAGACGCCGGGCCGGGCGGCGACCCAGACTTCGTCGAATTCGCCGCGTTTGCCGGTCAGGCGCTGGGCCTCGGGCAGGGTGAGGGCGGCGAGGCTGGCGCCGCCGAAGGAGGCGTTGCCGAGCCTGGTGATGCCGACCACGCGGTAGCGCTTGGCGCGGGCGAAGGAGGCGATCCTGATCGTGTCGCCGATCTCGATCCCGGCGCCGTCGGCAGCGCCTTCGTCGAGCGAGGTCTGCGCGGCGGTGCGCGGCTTGTGGCCCTCGACGTAGCGCAGCGATTCGATCGCCCGCGGGCGGTTGGAGCCGATGAAGTCGGGCCCGAACTTGGAGCCGATCGCCTCGCCTTCGGCGTCGAAGAAGGCGCCCACGGTGTTGACGATCCCGGCCGCGACCCGCACCCCGGCGACGCCCTTGACCCGGGGCAGCAGGGCGGCGCTGAAGCTCGGCACCTCGCCGCTTTCCTGTTCGACCTCGCTGCGGGCGGTGACGACGACGTCGGCCTTGCTCAGCGAGTCTTCGAAGATCTCGTCGAAGGCGGCGAAGGTGGTGTCGGTGAGGATGTAGGTGCCGGCGACGAAGGCGACGCCGATCACCACCGCGACGACGGTGGTCAGGGCGCGGACCTTGCGCGCCCAGAGGCTCTTCAGGGCGAGCCGGGTCAAGCCGCCTAGTCGACCCGCTTCATCAGCTCGATCACCTCGTCGGCGGAGCCGGGGGCGCCGTCGTGGACGATGCGGCCGTCGCGCAGGGTGAGCAGGCGGTCGGCGTGGGCGGCGGCGGCCGGGTCGTGGGTGACCATGATCACCGTCTGGCCGAAGTCGTCGACCGCGTGGCGCAGCAGGGCCAGGACGTCGCCGCTCGCCTTCGAGTCGAGGTTGCCGGTCGGCTCGTCGGCGAAGACGACGGCCGGTTTGGAGACCAGCGAGCGGGCGACCGCGACCCGCTGCTGCTGGCCGCCGGAGAGCTCGGAGGGCCGGTGGTCGCGGCGGTCCTCGAGGCCGACGGTGGCGATCAGCTGGTCGAGCCAGGCGCGGTCGGGCTTGCGGCCGGCGATCGAGAGCGGCAGGACGAGGTTCTCCTCCGCGGTCAGCACCGGCAGCAGGTTGAAGAACTGGAAGACGAAGCCGAGCTTGTCGCGGCGCAGCTTGGTCAGGGCGCCGTCGTCGAGCCCGGTGATCTCCTCGCCGTCGAGCCGCACGCTGCCGGCGGTCGGCTTGTCGAGCCCGGCGAGGATGTGCATCAGGGTCGACTTGCCCGAGCCCGAGGGGCCCATGATCGCGGTGAAGCGGCCGCGCTCGAAGGAGGTGCTGACCTCGACCAGGGCGTCGACGGCGGCCTCGCCCTCGCCGTAGCGGCGGGAGACGGCATCGGCTTCGACGACGGTGTTGTTGAGGGCTGGTTCGGGCAGGGGTTCCGCTTAACTTTTTCGAGGGGCGGCGATCGCTGGCGCCCGGGGGAGCGCTGGCGAAAAAGTACAAGACGCTCCACCCCTGCCCGAACCAGCCCTCAATAGCCTGCCGGGCACCGATGGCTCTCGCGGAAAGCTTTGACGGGTTCCTGGTCGACCTCGACGGGGTGGTTTGGCAGGGGCGCAGCTTCATTCCCGGCTCGGTCGAGGCGCTGGGCGAGCTGATCGAGGGCGGGAAGGGGGTCGTCTTCGTCACCAACAACTCGGTGCGCAGCCCGGCGGCGTATGCGGCGCGGCTGCGGGAGGGGGGCGTCGCGGTCGGGGACGAGCGGGTGGTGACGGCGGGGGCCTCGACCGCGCAGCTCGCGGCGGAGCGGGCCGGGCGCGGTGCCACCGCCTTCGTGATCGGAGCGCCGGGGTTCAAGGAGATGGTCGCCGCGGCCGGACTGAGGCTGCTCGACGGCGAGGCCGGGCGGAGCGCCGACGCCGTGGTCGTCTCGGGGCACCGCGAGTTCGACTACGAGGAGCTGACCACGGCGACCTTCGCCCTGCGGGCGGGGGCCGCTCTGTTCGCCACCAGCCGCGACCCGACCCTGCCGATGCCGGGCGGGGCCCTGCCGGGGACGGGCGCCACCCTGGCGGCGGTCGAGACGGCGTCGGGGAGGACGGCCGAGATCGGCGGGAAGCCGGAGCGGCATCTGTTCGAGGCGGCGCGGGAGCTGATCGGCGACGCCGGGCGGGTGGCGATGGTCGGCGACCGGATCTCCTCCGACATCGAGGGCGGGCGGCGGGCGGGGCTGGCGACGGTGCTGGTCCTGAGCGGCGCCTGCACGCGGGAGGAGGCCGAGGCCGCCGACCCGGGTCCCGACCACGTCGTCGACGACCTCGCCGGGCTGCTGCGATGAGCGCAGCGGGGCGGGGCGGGCACGAGCGCCCGGGGCTCGCCTTCGCCGGGATCTTCGCCGTCACCTTCTGCTGCCTGCTCGCGGTCGGCGCCGTGCTGCCGGTGCTGCCGCGCTACGTGCACGGCCCGCTCGACGGCGGCAACATCGCGGTCGGGGTGGTGATCGGCTCCTACGCGGTCACCGGCCTGCTGCTGCGACCGGTCGCCGGGCGGCTCGCCGACCACCGCGGCCGGCGGCCGACCGTGCTGATCGGCGCCGGCCTGGTCGCGGTCGCCGGCCTGCTCTACCTCGTGCCGCTGGGGGTGCCGGGGCTGATCGGCGCCCGCCTCTTCCTCGGCGCCGGCGAGGGCGCGGTCTTCACCTCGGGCTCGGCCTGGATCGTCGACCTCGCGCCCGAGGGCCGGCGCGGGCGGGTGATCGGGCTGTACGGCCTGGCGGTGTGGGGGGCGCTCAGCGTCGGGCCGCTGCTCGGCGAGCTGATCCAGCACGCCGGCGGCTATACCCCGGTCTGGATCTTCGCCGCCTGCGCGCCGCTGGTCGGCGGGCTGATCGCGACCCGCGTCCCCGACCCCTTCGAGCCGGCCGCGCACCTCGGCGAGCACCACGCCCTGATCGAGCGCGAGGCGGTGCGGCCGGGCACGGCGCTGGCCCTGGCCTCGATCGGCTACGCGGCGATCGCCGCCTTCGTCGTCCTCCACCTCGACGCCCGCGGAGTCGGCCACGGGGCGACGGTCTTCGGCGCCTTCGCGACGATGGTGGTGCTGACCCGGCTGGTCGGCGGCGACCTGCCCGACCGGGTCGGCCCGACGCGGGTCGCCTTCGTCGCCGCCCTGGTCGAGTCGGCCGGACTGGTGACGATCGGCGTCGCCGCCAGCCTGCCGGTGGCGCTGGCCGGCGCCCTGGCGATGGGCGCCGCCTTCTCGCTGCTCTACCCCTCGCTCTCGCTGATCGTCGTCGGCCGGGTCTCCGAGCGGCGGCGCGGCGCCGCGCTCGGCACCTTCACCGCCTTCTTCGACGCCGGCGTCGGCCTCGGCGCGCCGCTGGCCGGCGTCGCCGCGGCGCTGACCAGCTACGAGGGCGCCTTCCTGCTCTCAGCCGCGATCGCCCTCGTCGCCGCGGCGACGATCGCCCTCGTCATCGCCCCCACCACGCGAACTGCATCAAATTCCAGCCCTGGCAGAGCTGGAATTTGATGCAGTTCGCTGAGGGGCGGGTCAGCGCTCGAGGATGAGCAGGGACTGGGCGGCGCGGCCGATGCGGCCGCGGGTGTCGGAGAGGACCGACTCGGCGGTGCCGGCGCCGCTCGGCTGGGGGCGGGTGACGGCGTCGACGCAGACCCACTCGCCCTCGGGCATGCGCTCGAAGTAGACGCCGAGGTCGACGTTGACGAAGACGTGGGTGCGCCAGTCGAGCACGGCGCTGATCCCGTTGCCGACGTCGGCGGCGATCAGCGCCCGCTGCAGCGGCGTCGGCTCCTCGCCGGCGAGGAGCGGGTGGCGCATGCGCAGCCAGACCGTCGCCGGGCCGGGCTCGCGGAAGGCGCCGCCGACCGACTTCCACTCCATCGCCGTGTGGTAGCCGACGTCCTGCCCGGTGTCGAAGAACTCGGGGTTCGAGCCGGTCTCGGGGCCGGGTGGCGCCGGATCGTCGGCGGCGGCCTCGGGCAGCGCCAGCTCCCCCTCGCGCAGCAGCCAGGCGGACGCCCGCATCAGCTCACCCTCGACCCCGAACATCTTCGCCTCGAGCAGCCGCACGCTGCGCCCGGGCCGCACCACCTTGACGTCGACCCCGACCGCGCCGATCGGCACCGGCCGCAGGACGTCGAAGACGATCCGCCCCAGCTGGAAACCCTCAGCCTCCTCATGCGACTCGATCGCCCGGCCGAGCAATGCCGCCGGCGGCCCCGCGTGCTGGTGCCCCGGATCCCAGGGCCCCCGAGTCAACTCAGTGGCGACGAACCCCCGCTCGCCGCTCGCCTCGTAGAAAGCCTCGGCCATCGGCGCTGATCGTATGGGTGACGAGGGGCGGGGGTCGTCCCGCCGCTGCAACAGCGGGGAGGCAGCGTCGGGACGACCCCCGCCCCTCGTCACCTCCCGGTAAGACGCCAGGCGTACCCTTGGTCGGGACGAAAGGAACGCGATGACCGACACCAAGAAGAAGATCGAGAAGTCCGACGCCGAGTGGCGGGAGCAGCTCACCCCCGAGCAGTACGAGGTGACGAGGAACGCCGGCACCGAGCGGGCCTTCACCGGGCCCCACTGGGACGAGAAGGCGGAGGGCACCTACCGCTGCGTCTGCTGCGACACCGAGCTGTTCTCCTCCGAGACGAAGTTCGACTCTGGCACCGGCTGGCCCAGCTTCACCGAGCCGGCCAACCTCGAGCGGGTCGAGCTGCGGCCCGACAACAGCCTCTTCATGCGCCGCACCGAGGTCGTCTGCAGGACCTGCGACGCCCACCTCGGCCACGTCTTCGAGGACGGGCCGGCCGAGCGCGGCGGCCAGCGCTACTGCATCAACGGCTGCGCGCTCAGCCTCGAGCCTTCCCGCCAGCGCCCAGATAGCTGAACTTGACCGCGAGGGCGACCGCCTCGGTGCGGGTGTCGACCTCGAGCTTGGCGATCGCGTTGCGCACGTGGGTGTGGACGGTCGCCGGGCTGAGCTCGATCCGCTCGGCGATCTCTTTCACCCGCAGCCCCTCGGCGAGCAGCTCGAGGATCTGGCGCTCGCGCGGCGAGAGGGTGAGCAGCTTCTCGACCTCCGACGGCTTGCCGCCGGCGAAGTCGCCGCCGAGGAAGGTGCCGCCGCCGGTCACCGCTTTGACCGCGCGGGCGATGTCCTCGGCCGGCGCCGACTTGAGCACGTAGCCGGAGGCGCCGGCGCGCAGGGCGAGCGCCAGCAGGTCGGGCTGGGCGTGGGCGGTGAAGACGATCACCTTGGTCCGCGGCCTGACCTTGAGCACCTCCTTGGTCGCCTCGATGCCGTCGCGCTTGGGCAGCTCGACGTCGATGATCAGCACGTCGGGCTCGAGCTCCTTGACGACCTGGATCACGTCGCGGCCGTCGCTCGCCTCGCCGACGATCTCGACCGTGCTCGAGTTGGCCATGCGCGACTTGATCGCCTCGCGGACAATCTCGTGGTCGTCGCAGAGAACGACCCGCTTCGCGTCCCGCACGCCGGTGGTGATCACGCCGGCCCGATCCTCTCAGGCGAACCGTACGAATGCAAAATAGTGGGTAGCGTGAATCCCCCGTCCCGCTCCTGGCGGTTCTCGATCAGGGCGATGATCGTGCGGCCGACGGCGACCGCGGTCCCATTCAGGGTGTGGACCGGGAGCGGCGCGTCGCCCTCCCCCGGCCGGTAGCGGCAGCCGAGGCGGCGGGCCTGGTAGTCGGTCGTGTTCGAGCACGAGGTCAGCTCCCGGTAGCGCTCCTGGCTCGGGATCCAGGCCTCGCAGTCGTACTTCTTCGCCGCCGGGGCGCCGAGGTCGCCGGCGGCGACGTTGACGACCCGGTAGGGCAGCTCGAGCTCGGTGAGGATCCGCTCCTCGATCGCCAGCAGCCGCTCGTGCTCGGCGAGCGAGTCGCCCGGCTCGACGAACGAGAACATCTCGACCTTGTCGAACTGGTGGACGCGGAAGATGCCGCGCGTGTCGCGGCCGGCGGCGCCGGCCTCGCGGCGGAAGCAGGGCGAGAAGCCGGCGTAGCGCAGCGGCAGCTGCTCGGCGGCGAGGATCTCGCCGGCGTGCAGGGCGGCGAGCGGCACCTCGGAGGTGCCGACGAGGAAGAGCTCGTCCTTGGGGATCTCGTAGATCTGGTCGCGGTCGCCGGGCAGGAAGCCGGTGCCGTAGAGGGCCTCTTCGCGGACCAGGACCGGCGGCACGACCGGTTCGTGGCCCTCGCCGCGGACCAGGTCGAGGGCGAAGCGGACCAGGGCCAGCTCGAGCAGGACGAGGTCGCCCTTGAGGTAGGCGAAGCGCGAGCCGGCGACCCGGGCGCCGGCCTCCATCTCGATCAGGCCGAGGTCGGTGCCGATCTCGAGGTGGTCGCGGGGCTCGAACTCGAAGCTGGGGCGCTCGCCCTCCTCGCGCAGGACGACCGCGTCCTCCTCGGTCATCCCCTCGGGCGCGTCGGGGTCGGGCAGGTTGGGCAGCGCCGCGGCGGCGCGCTCGAGGTCGGCCTCGACCTGCTCGAGCTCCGCCTTGCCGGACTCGATCGTCCCCTTCAGCTCGGCGACGGCGCGCATCTGCTCCTCGGCGTCCTCGCCGCGCTGCTTGGCCGCGCCGATCTGCTTGGAGATCGCCTTGCGCTCGGCCTGGGCGCCCTCGATGCGGGGCAGCAGCTCACGGCGGCGGGCGTCGAGGGCGAGCAGCTCGTCGAGCGACTCTCCGGCGCCGCGCCGGGCCAGCGCCGAGCGGACCCGCTCAGGGTCGGAGCGGATCAGCTTCAGGTCGAGCACTGCGGCCCCCGCTCAGGGTGAGCCGGCGCCGGGGCGCGGCGATTCTTCGGCTTCGGTGCCGGCGTAGCGGGCGACGAAGCGGGCGACCGCCGCGGCTTCGTCGCCGACGACGATGTTGGCGGGCATGATCGCACCGGAGAAGCCGCCGTTCTGGATCGCGAACAGAGCATCTTCATAGGTCTCGGTTCGCTGGTTGAGGTTCGGCCCCTGCGTGCGGCTGCCGCGGTTGCCGGTCCCCTGGGTGCCGGCGGCGCTCAGCGTGTGGCAGCCCGAGCAGTGGGTGGCGAAGAGTTCGGCCCCCTCGTGGCCGGGCTCGCCCGCGGAGACGGAGACCGCCTGTTCGCCGAAGCCGCAGGCGCTGAGGCCGAGGGCGGCGGCGAGGGCCATGGCTGCGATCAGTGCCGGACGCATGCGGCGGGCATCATATTGTCTTGACCCGACTTCGCTTCCCGACGATGCCGACGCCCGACCCAGCCAGCTTCCGAGCCGCGATGGCGACGCTGCCCACCGGGGTCACCGTGGTCAGCGCCGCGGGGCCCGAGGGGCCGGCCGGAGCGACCGCCAACGCGGTCTGCTCGCTCTCGATCGAGCCGATGCTGATGCTCGCCTGCCTCGACCGCGGCTCGCGCACGCTGCTCGCCGTGCAGGCGGCCAACCACTTCGGCGTCAGCGTCCTGCACGCCGGCCAGGAGCACCTCGCCCGCTCCTTCGCGACCAAGGCGCCGGGGCCGGAGAAGTGGGCCGGGGTCGAGTGGAGCGAGCGCGACGGCATCCCGGCCCTCGACGGCGCCCTCGCCTGGATCGCCTGCGAGCTGCGCGACGTGGTCGCCGCCGGCGACCACGTGATCGTCACCGGCGAGGTCCAGGGCCTCGACGCCGGCACCGGCGACCCCCTGGTCTTCGCCGGCGGCAAGTACCGCCCGCTGGGCTGAGCTACCAGGCCGGTTCCTCGTCGCTCTGCGGAATGCGTTCGTAACCTTCAACGATCTGTCGATCGATATCGACCTGGACGTCGTCGTGGAGATAGGCCTCGAGCGCTGCTCGCACCACCATCGATCTATTGCGCCTCTCCCTTGCCGCGCGCTCGTCGAGTACGCGGATCAGGGCTTCATCCAGCCGAATCTCAACCCTCACGGATGGCATCCGCCGTCACCGTACAGGAGCGAAGCTTTTACGGTGCAACAAGAAGAACGTCCGCAAAGAGTAGGCTCTCCGTCGATGGAGGCGGCCACGGTGCAGCGCCAGCAGTGGACCTTCGCCCAGTGGGCGATCGTCGTGGTCGCGGTGGTGCAGCTGGTCTGGGCGACGGCGGGGCTGATCGCCGAGCCGAGCTTCGACTTCGGCGACGGGGCGGCGACGCAGCGGGTGCTCGGCGTCGACTTCAACGGCGTCCACGCGGTCTCCGGATTCCTGCTCTTCGGCCCCGCATTCTTCTTCGCCCTGAAGCCGCGCTGGGCGCTGCTCTACGCGATCTACGTCGCCGCGGCGCTGATCGTCACCGGCATCTGGGCGGCCCTCTCCACCAGCCCCGCGGGCGTCTTCGCCTTCCCCAACAACGACGCCGACGCGATCCTCCACCTCGCCACCGGCGCCGTCTTCGCGGCAATCGCCGCGGTTCAGCTCGGGCTCGACCGCAGCTAACCGCCAGAGGTTCGGCTCCGCAGTGGGAGCGCCAGGTGCCCCTCCCGAAACGCTCGGCGGGAGCCTCGCTGGAGTGTTTCGGGAGGGGCACCTGGCGCTCCCACTGAGAAGACCAATCAGAAGGCGCCGCTGGTCCCCGCCGCGCGTAGAGCTAGGAAGAGGATCACGCCGCAGCTGACGGCCATGATGCCCATCTCCCTGCGGACGATCGCAAGAGCGACGGATTGCTGGGCATCCGGAGTGAGCCCTTCGAGATCGATGTCACCGAGCTCCCGCTCTGCCGCTCCCGCTCGCGCCCCCTCGGCCAAGAGCGAGACGACGAGGGGCAGGGCGCCGTAGAGGTAGTGCAGGTCGTCGGCCGGCTCGTGGCCGGCGAAGACCAGCAGGCCGCCCAGCATCGCCTGCAGGAAGACCGCCACCTGGGCGGCGCGCAGCGAGTACCAGAAGCGGATCGAGGAGCGCTCGCGCAGCCAGGCGATGCCGCCGAGGGCGAAGGCGAGCGCGTTGAGCGCGATCACGGCGCAGCCGACTACGAGGTGGACGGTCGCCAAGGTCTATTTCCTCTCAAAAGGGTCGGAATTCGGCTTGCTGATGCGGAAAGGCACTATGTAGCAATGTGTTACAAGCGGGTATATAACTCGGCCAGCAGGCGGTGAGCGCGAGTCCCCGGAGGGCCGCGCCGGCCCGCCCGGCGCCAACCCCCACCCACCAGTGCTGAAGAGCTACCTGCCGATTCTCGTCTTCGCCTTTCTCGGCGTCACCGTCGGGGGGGCTTTCGCGATGCTCAACCACGTGATCGGGCCGAAGCGGCCGCGGCGGCCGACCGCGGCGAGCCGCCGCCAGAGCGAGCCGTACGAGTCCGGGATCCCGGTCGAGGCGGCCCACGGCCTGCGCTTCGGGGTCAGCTTCTACCTGATCGCGATGCTCTTCATCCTCTTCGACATCGAGGTCGTCTTCCTCTACCCGATCGGGGTCATCATCAAGGGGGCCGACAGCGTCTTCGTGCTCGGCGAGGTCGTCACCTTCATCGCCCTGCTGCTGGTCGCCTTCGTCTACGTCTGGCGCAAGGGAGCGCTGAATTGGAGGTAGAGCGGCAGACGATGCGCGAGCGCCAGCTTCGCGCCCGCGACATGCTGCGCGGCGACCTCGAGGGGGAGGAGCTGGAGCGCTACGTCGAGGAGAAGGTCGTGATGACCAACTTCGAGAAGATGCTCGGCTGGGCGCGCTCGAACTCGATGTTCCCGCTCACCTTCGGCCTCGCCTGCTGCGCGATCGAGGCGCCGATCTCGATCGTCACCGCCCGCTACGACCTGGCCCGCTTCGGCGCCGAGGCGCTGCGGGCCTCGCCGCGCCAGGCGGACATGATCATCCTCTCGGGCCGGGTCTCGATCAAGATGGCGCCGGTCGTCCGCCGCCTCTACGACCAGATGCTGGAGCCGAAGTGGGCGATCTCGATGGGCGCCTGCTCCTCCTCGGGCGGGATGTTCGCCAACTACGCCGTGGTCCAGGGGGCGGACAAGTTCATGCCGATCGACCTCCACATCCCCGGCTGCCCGCCGCGCCCGGAGGCGGTCCTCTACGGCTTCACCAAGCTGCAGCGCAAGATCCAGGGCAACCCCGACCAGGGCTGGCGCGCCCGCTACGGCGCCGCCGGCACCGAGGAGTGGGCACGGGGCGGGGCGCGCAGCGCTCCCAGCCCCGCGGCGGCCGAGGCCTACGAGCAGGCGCGGGGACTGATCGGTGCCTGACGCGGCCGGGCTGGAGTTGATCCGCGGCGAGATCGAGGCCAAGCACCCCGGTGCGGTCCTCGACAGCGGCTTCGAGCAGGAGCGGGCGAGCCTGGCGATCGACCCCGCCCACCTGCTCGACGTGCTCGGCTGGCTGCGCGAGGCCCCGGGCCAGGAATACCGCTTCCTCTCCAGCCTGCATGTCGCCGATTACCTGCCGGCAACCCCCCGCTTCGCAGTGCATTACGAGCTGTTGAACCGGGATCGGGTCGAGCGCATCCGGGTCAAGGCGCTGCTCGCCGACCCGGGCGAGGGGGCGCTGCCCGAGCTCGACTCCTGCGTCTCGCTCTTCCCCACCGCCGAGTTCCAGGAGCGCGAAGCCTTCGACTTCTTCGGCATCTCCTTCCGCGGCCACCCCGACCTGCGCCGCATCCTGCTCCCCGACGACTACGTCGGCTGGCCCCAGCGGCGCGACTTCCCGGTCGGCGGCGAGCCGGTCACCTTCACCTACAGCGAGCGCAACTATGGCTGAGGCGGCGACCCAGACCTCCGAGGTGATGACGGTCAACATCGGGCCGCACCACCCGGCCACGCACGGGGTGCTGCGCCTGGTCGTCGACCTCGACGGCGAGGTCGTCAAGGACCTGCGGCCGGTGATCGGCTACGTCCACACCGGGATCGAAAAGTCCTGCGAGGACAAGAGCTACTGGAAGGTCATCCCCTTCGTCGAGCGGATGGACTACGTCTCCTACTTCTTCCAGATGGAGGCCTTCTGCGGCGCGGTCGAGCGGCTGATCGGGCTCGAGATCCCGCCGCGGGCGAAGTACCTGCGGACGATCTTCCTCGAGCTCAACCGGATCCACTCCCACCTGGTCTGGCTGGGGACGACGGCGCTCGACCTGGGAGCGATCTCGATGCTCTGGTACTGCTTCCGCGAGCGCGACCGCATCCTCGACCTGTTCGAGATGGCGGCCGGGCAGCGGATGCACACCCGCTACTTCCAGGTCGGCGGCGTGATCGAGGACATCCCGCTCGGCTTCGAGGCGAAGCTGCGCGAGTTCATCGCCGAGATGCCGGTCCGGGTCGGCCAGTACGAAGCGCTGCTCGACCGCAACGAGGTCTTCCTCTCGCGCACCAAGGGGACCGGGATCGTCTCCCGCGAGCGGCTGCTGGAGCTGGGCGTGACCGGGCCGCTGCTGCGCGCCGCCGGCGAGCCCTGGGACCTGCGCAAGGCCTTCGACTACCTCGCCTACCCGGAGCTGGACTTCAAGATCCCGGTCGGCACCGTCGGTGACAACTACGACCGCTACCGGGTGCGGGTGGCGGAGATGGTCGAGTCGACGCGGATCGTCGAGCAGGCGCTCGACGCCCTGCCCGAGGGGCCGTTCATCGCCGACGACCGCAAGTACGTGCTGCCGCCGCGCTCGGAGCTCTCGACCTCGATGGAGTCGCTGATCCACCACTTCAAGCTGGTCACCGAGGGCTACCGGGTCGGGCCGGGCGAGATCTACTACGCGATCGAGAGCCCGCGCGGCGAGCTCGGCTGCTTCGTCCTCGCCGACGGCTCGGCGAAGCCGGCCCGGGTCCACTTCCGCGACCCCTCGTTCGTCAACCTGCAGGCCTTCCGCGACATGTCGGTGGACAGCTACATCGCCGACATGATCTGCTCGCTGGGGATGCTCGACCCGATCCTCGGGGGGGTCGACCGGTGAGCCCCGTCGACGGCCCGGGGACCAGCAGCCCCGACCTGCCGGTCGACCGCGCGGTCACCGCCGGGCGCGTCCCCGACCGCTCGCCGCAGGAGGTGCCCGAGCTGCACGAGGTCGGCTGCCCGGAGGAGCTGCGCGAGCGGATCGAGGCGCTGATGGCGAAGTACCCCGACCGGCGCTCGGCCTCGATCCCGGCGCTCTGGGCGGTGCAGCGGCTCTACGGCTGGTGCACGCCGGAGGGAATCCGCCAGGCGGCGGCGGTGATGCGGGTGACGCCCGCCTACCTGGAGTCGGTCGCCAGCTTCTACGACCTGCTGCACACCGAGCCGGTCGGCGCCCACGAGGTCGCGGTCTGCACCAACATCAGTTGCTGGATGCGTGGCGGCGACCAGCTGCTCGACGCCTTCCGCGCCGCGGCCGAGGGCGAGGAGGACGTCTACGTCACCGGCTTCGAGTGCCTGGGCGCCTGCGACATCGCGCCGATGGCCTCGATCGACGAGCGCTACTTCGGGCCGCTGGAGGCGGCCGAGGCGCGGACCGCGATCGAGCAGCTGCGCGACGGCGCCGAGGTGCTGCCGGCCAAGGCGCTGGAGCGCCGGCCGCTGCCGGGAGGCCCCGATGCCTGAGACGCGGATGCTGCTCAAGGGGGCCGAAGACCCGGCCCTGCGCACGCTCGCCGGCTACCGGGCCCAGGGCGGCTACGCGACCCTGGAGAAGGCCTACCGCGAGATGGAGGCCGACGAGGTGCTCTCCGAGCTCGAAGCCTCGGGCCTGCGCGGGCGCGGCGGGGCCGGCTTCTCGATGGGCAAAAAGGCCTCCTTCCTGCCGCGCGGCGAGATGGACAAGTACCTCTGCTGCAACGCCGACGAGTCCGAGCCGGGGGCCTTCAAGGACCGCGAGCTGATGCAGCGCAACCCGCACCAGCTGATCGAGGGGATCGCGATCGCGGCGCTCGCCGCCGACGCCGGCCACGCCTTCATCTTCATCCGCGGCGAGTACGACTCGCAGGCCGACATCCTCGACGCGGCGGTCACCGAGGCCTACGAGGCCGGCTACCTGGGCCGCGACATCCTCGGCACCCGCCGCGACCTGGAGCTGGTCGTCCACCGCGGCGCCGGCGCCTACATCTGCGGCGAGGAGACGGCGCTGCTCGACGCGCTCGAGGGCAAGCGCGGCAACCCGCGGCTGAAGCCGCCCTTCCCGGCGGTGCAGGGGCTCTACGGCGGACCGACGCTGATCAACAACGTCGAGACGCTCTCCAACGTCCCCCACATCGTCCGCAACGGCGCCGAGTGGTTCAAGGGCTTCGGCACCGAGCAGTCGCCGGGGACCAAGGTGGTCTCGATCTCCGGCTGCGTGCGGCGGCCGGGCAACTACGAGGTCGAGCTCGGCATCCCGACCCGGGAGCTGATCATGGAGCTGGCCGGCGGCCCGGCCGAGGGGCGTGAGGTGAAGGCCTTCTACCCCGGCGGCTCCTCCTCGCCGGTGCTGACCGCGGAGGAGGGGCTCGACCTGCCCTACAGCTTCGAGGCGATGGCCGCGGCGGGGTCGATGCTCGGCTCGGGCTCGATCATCGTCGCCGACGACCGGGTCTCGATCCCGCACATGGCGCTGCGCACGGCGCGCTTCTACCACCACGAGTCCTGCGGCAAGTGCACCCCCTGCCGCGAGGGCACCAACTGGACGGTGAAGATGCTGGAACGGGTGGTGCGCGGCGAGGCGACGCCGATGGACCTCGACATCGTCGCCTCGGTGCAGGAGAACATCATCGGCCACTGCCTCTGCGTGCTCGGCGACTCGATGGCGATGCCGGTGGGGGCGATGGTGCGCAAGTTCCGCGACGAGTTCGAGCAGGTCATCGCCGTGGCCCAGGGCGAGGCGGTGGCGGCTTGAGCGGCAAGCAGATCAACCTGATCATCGACGGCCGCGAGGTGGCCGCGACCGAGGGCGAGATGCTGCACGACGCCGCCAAGCGCGGCGACGTCGAGATCCCGGTCTTCTGCTACGAGCCGAAGCTCGGCGACCCGGTCGGCGCCTGCCGCATGTGCCTGGTCGAGATCGAGGGCATCCCGAAGCTGCAGACCTCCTGCTCGACCCCGGTCCGCGACGGGATGGTCGTCCACACCCGCACCGAGCAGGTCAAGGAGGCGCAGAGCGCCGTGGTCGAGTTCCTGCTCGTCAACCACCCGCTCGACTGCCCGGTCTGCGACAAGGGCGGCGAGTGCCCGCTGCAGGACATCTCGATGGGCTGGGGGCCGGGCAAGAGCCGGATGACCGACGACAAGCGCCACTTCGAGAAGCCGATCGAGCTCTCGCCGCTGGTCGCGATCGACCGCGAGCGCTGCATCCTCTGCTACCGCTGTGTGCGCTTCAGCCAGGAGGTGGCCGAGGACGAGCAGCTGCAGCTGCTCGAGCGCGGCGACCGCACCTTCGTCGGCACCTTCGACGACCGCCCCTACGTGGCGCCTTTCCACGGCAACATCACCGACCTCTGCCCGGTCGGGGCGCTGACCAGCTACACCTACCGCTTCCGCGCCCGACCCTGGGACATCGAGCAGGGCGCCTCGGTCTGCACCCTCTGCCCGAGCCAGTGCAACGTCAGCTTCACCGTCCGCGACGAGCGGGTGAAGCGGGTCGTCGCCCGCGACAACGCCGAGGTCGACGACGGCTGGCTCTGCGACCGCGGCCGCTACGGCTTCGAGATGTTCGACGCGCCCGAGCGGGTGCGCTCGCCGCGCCTGCGCGGCGGCGGCGAGCTCGAGTGGCCGGCGGCGATCGAGCAGGCGGCCGAGGCGCTGCGGGCGGGCGGCGCGGCGAGCGCCGCGATCGTCGGCGACGCCGCCAACGAGGAGGGCTACCTGGTGCAGCGGCTGATGCGCGAGGCGCTCGGCTCGCCCCACCTCGACTCACGCCCCGCGCGCGGGCCGGGCCGCGAGGCGCTGGTTCGCCTCGCGCAGCCGCAGGTCTCGGCCAAGGTGCGCGACATCGACGAGGCCGACGCGATCCTCGTCCTCGGCGCCGACCCGCTGCACGCCAGCCCGATCCTCGACCTCCGCATCCGCAAGGCGATGCGCCGCAACGGGGCCAGGCTGGTGGTGGCGACCGAGCAGCCGACGACGCTCGACGGCGGCGCGGTCGAGGTCGAGCGCTACGCCCCGGGCGCCGCCGGCGCCTTCCTCGCCGGCTTCGAGAGCGAGACGTTGCGGGATGCCGAGCGCGTCGTCGTGGTCTGGGGCGAGCGGGTCGCCCGCGAGGGCGAGGCGACACTCGCCGCCCTGCTCGGCCTGGCCGAGCGGGACGGCGTCGGCCTGCTCGAAGTCCCCGAGCTGGCCAACGCCCGCGGCCTGCGCGAGGTCGGCTGCCTGCCCGACGCCGGGCCGGGGCTGACGCCTGCTCCCTTCGCGTCGCATGAGAGCCCTAACGGAGCACGGGCCGGGATGGGGACCGAGGAGATCCGCGCGGCGCTGGAGTCCGGAGAGCTGAAGACACTCCTCCTCTTCGGCGTCGACCCGCTGCGCGACTTCCCCGACACGGCCGCCTGGGACCGAGCCCTGACCGCCGCCGACCACGTCATCTGCTTCTCCACCTTCGAGACGGCGACGACCGCCAAAGCCTCCGTGGTCCTCCCGCTCGAGACCCACGCCGAGAAAGACGGCACCGTCACGCACCCCGACGGCCGCCTGCAACGCGTCCGCCCCGTAGCCCCCCGCCCCGGGGCGATCCGCCCGAACTGGGGCGTCCTCGCCGAGCTATCCCTCGCCCTCGGCCACGACACCGGAGTCACCTCCCAGCCCTCAGCCTTCGCCGCCCTGACGGACGCCGTCCCCTTCTACGCCGGCATCACCGACGCGGACATCGGCGGCCGCGGAATCCGCTGGCAGGACACAGAAGCTGCCGCGAATGCGCCCAGGGCGGGTGGGGAGCCGGGGACCGGGTCCCCAGAACACTCCAGCGAGGCTCCCGCCGAGCGTTCTGGGGACCCGGTCCCCGGCTCCCTCTCGCTCGGCACGTATCGCGATCTGTGGGCGGGGCCGATCACGGAGCTGAACCCGCCATTGCGGTTCTTGGCGCCCCGGCAGAGGGTCGAGCTGTCGGTGGCGGACGCTGAGCGCCTGGGACTCGGAAGCGGCGACGAGGTGCGTGTGTCCCAGAACGGGACGAGCTTGAGCGCTCGTGTAGCTGTCAGAGAGCGGGTCCCGGCCGGCACCTGCTTCCTGCTCGAGGGGACGGCGGAGGACAACGCGAATCGGCTGCTCAACGGGGGGCCGGTCAGCGTTCGGATCGAGAAGGTGGAGGGCTGATGCTGCCGCTCGCCGACACCGCCTACGTCGAAGCGACCTGGGTGATGATCGTCAAGAGCCTGGTCATCTTCGCGGTGATCTTCGGCATCCTGCCGCTGATGACGGTCCTGGAGCGGAAGCTGATCGGCCGCTTCCAGCACCGCTACGGGCCCAACCGGGTCGGCCCCTTCGGCCTGCTGCAGCCGCTCGCCGACGTCGGCAAGCTGCTCTCCAAGGAGGCCTTCCGGCCGGCCAACGCGATCCCGACCCTGTTCATCCTCGGGCCGCTGCTGCCGGTCCTCTCCGGGGTGCTGGCGCTGGCGATCATCCCCTGGGGCGACGTGCAGGACGGCGTCGGCTTCTACGGCATCGACGTGCCGATCGGCGTCCTCTACTTCTTCGCGGTCGGCTCGATCGCCTTCTACGGCCTGCTGCTCGGCGGCTGGTCCTCGGGATCGAAGTACAGCCTGCTGGGGGCGATGCGCGGCGCCGCGCAGCTGATCTCCTACGAGGTGGCGATGGGGCTGGCGCTGCTCGGCGCGATCATGATGGCCGGCTCGCTCTCGCTGGTCGACATCGTCCACGCCCAGGGCTCGCTCTGGTTCGTCTTCCCGCAGCTGGTCGGCTTCCTGATCTTCATGCTGGCCGGCTTCGCCGAGACCAACCGCACGCCGTTCGACATGCCCGAGGCCGACGCCGAACTGGTGCAGGGCTTCATGACCGAGTACGGCGGCATGCGCTTCGGCAGCTTCCTGCTGGTCGAATACATGGAGATCCTGGTCGTCTCCGGGGTCGCCGCGGCGATCTTCCTCGGCGGCTGGATGGGCCCCGGCCCGAGCTTCCTCGACCCGGTCTGGATGCTGGCCAAGATGCTCTGCCTCGTCCTGCTCTTCATCTGGGTGCGGGCGACGCTGCCGCGGCTGCGCTACGACCAGCTGATGAGCTTCGGCTGGAAGATCCTGCTGCCGCTGGCGACCCTCAACGTCCTCGTCACCGCCGTCCTGGTGGTGGTGACGTGACCGAGTTCCCCTACCTCTCCGACCAGGACGTGGTCGAGGTGCAGCGCGGGCCGGAGCCGGGCGGGGTCGGCGGCGCCTACCGCGCCTTCGGCGAGACCCTGCGCGGGCTGAAGACGACGATGGCGCGGCTGATCGAGGGGCCGCTGACGATCGAGTACCCGGAGGAGAAGACGCCGGTCTACCCGCGCTTCCGCGGCCGCCACAAGCTGCACAAGTTCGAGGACACCGGCCTCGAGAAGTGCGTCGGCTGCTCGCTCTGCGCCGCCGCCTGCCCGGCCGACTGCATCCGCGTCGTCGCCGCCGAGAACATCCCCGGCGAGCGGGTCTCGGCCGGCGAGCGCTTCGCGGCGATCTACGAGATCAACCTCTCGCGCTGCATCTTCTGCGGCTACTGCGAGATCGCCTGCCCCTTCGACGCGATCACGATGGGCCACGACTACGAGATGGCCGACTACGACCGCGAGGACCTGATCTTCACCAAGGAGATGCTGCTCGCCGAGCCGATCGAGCGCACCCCGCTGCGGGCGGAGGGCGAGTAGTGGAAGCGGTGCTCTTCTTCGCCGCGGCGCTCGGCGCCCTCGGCGGCGCGATCGGGGTCGTCGCCCTGCGCAACCCCTTCTACGGGGTGCTGGCGCTGATCGTCCACCTCTTCTCGCTCGCCGTGTTGTTCCTGCTGCTGAGCTCGGCCTTCGTCGCCGCCGCTCAGGTGGTCGTCTACGCCGGCGCGGTGATGGTCCTCTACGTCTTCGTCGTCGCCTACGTCGGCGGCGACACCGAGTCGGCCTGGGACCCGATCCCGGGCCAGCGCTTCCTCGCCCCGCTGCTGGGAGCAGCGCTCTTCGTCGAGCTCTCGATCGCGGTTCTCGGCTCCTCGCTCACCGCGCTCGGGACCGATGGGCCCGACGTCGGCCCCGGCTTCGGCAACCCGGCCGCGATCGGCAAGCTCCTCCTCGAACGCTTCCTGCTCGCCTTCGAGGCCTCGTCGATCCTGCTGCTTCTCGCCGCGGTAGGAGCCGTCGTCCTCGCCGGAAAGCGGTCCGCATGAACATCGAGTGGTACATCGTGCTGTCCTCGCTGCTGTTCGCGACCGGAGCGATGGGGATTCTGCTGCGGCGGAGTCCGATCGTGATCCTGCTGTGTCTGGAGCTGATGTTGAACGCGGGGAACCTGGCTCTCGTTGCGTTCAGCAGGATGGTCGGCAACCAGGAGGGGCAGGTGTTCGCAGTGGTCGTGATGGTCGTGGCTGCCTGCGAGGTGGTCGTCGGTCTGGGCCTGATCGTCGCGATCTTCAGACGGAAGCTGCCGCTTGATGTCGATGCGCTTAGGGAGTTGCGGGGATGACGGCCACTGCGTGGGCTTGGCTGGTGCTGCTGATCCCGTTGCTGGGATCGATCGTGATCGGGCTCGGCTTCAAGGCGATCCCGGCGCGGGTCGCCGGGATCATCGGCACTGCCGCGATCGGGGTGGCGTTCCTCTGCGCGGTCGCGGTTCTGGTCAACCTGCTCGGCCAGGACCCCGAGGCGCGGCATCACGCATCGTCGCTCTGGGACTACGCCTCGGTGGCGGGCCTAGACATCAAGCTGGGGATCTACGTCGACCAGCTATCCACCTTCATGATCCTCGTCGTCACCGGGGTCTCGACCCTGATCCACCTCTACTCGTTCGGCTACATGCGCTCCGACGAGGGCTACCACCGCTTCTTCAGCTACCTCAACTTCTTCGTCTTCTCGATGCTCCTGCTGGTCCTCGCCGGCAACTTCGTGCTGCTGATCGTCGGCTGGGCCTTCGTCGGCTTCGCCTCCTACGCGCTGATCAGCTTCTGGTACCGCCGCACGACCGCGACCGCAGCCGGGATGAAGGCCTTCGTGATCAACGTCGTCGGCGACATCGGCCTGGTGCTCGCCGCCTTCCTGATCTTCCGCGAGCTGGGGACGTTCGAATACGAGGCGGTCTTCGCCAAGGCGCCCCAGGTCTTCGACACCGGCGAGTGGACGGTCACCGCGATCTGCCTGCTGCTCCTGGTCGGCGCCTTCGCCAAGTCGGCGCAGCTGCCCTTCCACACCTGGCTGCCGGACGCGATGGAGGGCCCGACCCCGGTCTCCTCGCTGATCCACGCGGCGACGATGGTCACCGCCGGCGTCTACCTGATCGCCCGCACCCACGTCCTCTTCGACCTCGCCCCGACCGCCGCCGACATCGCCGGCTTCGTCGGCCTGGCGACGCTGCTGGTCGCCGGCACGATCGCGATCGCGATGACCGACCTGAAGCGGGCGATCGCCTACTCGACGATGAGCCAGATCGGCTACATGATCATGGGCGTCTCGATCGGCGCCTTCTCGGCCGGCCTCTTCCACCTGATGACCCACGCCTTCTTCAAGGCGCTGCTCTTCATGGCCGCCGGCTCGATCATCTCGGCGATGGCCAACCGCCAGGACATCGACCGGATGAGCGGCTTCTGGAAGGCGATGCGCTTCACCTCGCTGCTCTTCCTGATCGGCGGCCTGGCGCTGGCCGCCTTCCCGCTCACCTCGGGCTTCTTCTCCAAGGACTCGATCCTCGCCTACGCCGAGGCGCGCGGCGGCATGTACTTCTGGATGGCGGTCGGCGGCTACGTCGGCGCCTTCCTCACCGCGATCTACACCTTCCGCCTGATCTTCCGCGTCCTGCCCGGGGCGCCCTGCCCGGAGGCCCAGCACCTGATCGAGAGCGGCGAGCTGTACCACGGGCCGCCGATCAACCCGGCGACCGAAGAGGAGGAGGACACCGAGGTCGGCTTCCCCGGCGCCCACCACCACATCGCCGAGCAGTCGAAGCCGATGGCGGTGGCGATGGCGGTGCTCGGCTTCGGCGCCCTGTTCGCCGGCCTGATCCAGGTGCCGGGCGTGACCGACGTGCTCTTCGCCTGGCTCGAGCCGGTCTTCGCCGACTCGGCCCTGAGCCAGATCCACCCGAGCGTCGCCGCCGAGTGGCGCGGGCTGGCGATCGGCGGCCTGATCTCGGTCCTCGGCATCGCCACCGCGTACCTGCTCTGGGTGGCGCGGCCCGAGTGGCCGGCGCGCTTCCGCCAGCGGCTGCGCCCGGTCTACCTGCTCTGCCTCAACAAGTGGTACTTCGACGAGGCGATCGACCTCCTCGTCGTGCGCCCGGCGCTGGCGATCGGCCGCTTCGCCAACCGGTTCTTCGAGCGCTACGTGGTCGACGGTCTCGTCACCGGCACCGAGGACGTGGTCGGCGGCGGCGGGCGCCTCGTCCGCCTCGTGCAGAGCGGCTTCGTGCGCGGCTACGCGCTGCTGCTGATCGCCGGCTTCGCCGGCCTCGCCCTCTACTTCCTGGTGGTGAGCAGCTGATGACCAACGTCCTGCTCTGGGCGCCGCTGGTCTTCGGCCTGATCGGCCTGACCCTCTCGCCGCGCTGGACCGGCTGGTGGGCGACCGCCGGCGCGGCGGCGACGCTGGTGATCGCGATCGCCCTGCTCGCCGGCTTCGACTCGGGGGCCGCCGGGCTGCAGAACACGGTCGACGTCGAGTGGATCCCCGGCCTCGGGGTCAACTACCGGCTCGGCGTCGACGGCCTCAACCTCTTCCTGATCGTGCTGACCGCCGTGCTGTGGACGGCGGGGACGGCCTTCGCCGCCTTCCGCGAACGCGACCGCCCGCAGCTCTTCTTCCTGATGATGCTGCTCGGCGAGACCGCGACCCTGGGCGCCTTCCTCGCCCAGGACCTGCTGCTCTTCGTCCTCTTCTTCGACCTGATGCTGGTCCCGTTCTACTTTCTCTTCGGCGCCTGGGGCAGCGACCGCGAGGGCGGCCCGAGCGCCTCGGCGGCGACGCTGAAGATGATCGTCTACACGCTGATCGGCTCGCTGCTGATGCTCGTCGCGGCGATCGCGACCGCGATCATCGCCGCCGACGGCGGCCAGATCAGCTTCTCGATCGCCGATCTCGCCCAGCACCCGATCGGCGCCGGCAGCCAGCGCTGGATCTTCTGGTTCTTCGCCGCCGCCTTCCTGGTCAAGATGCCGGCCTTCCTCCTGCACGGCTGGATGCCCGACGCCTACCGGGCGGCGCCGCTGCCGGTGCTCGCCGTCTTCTCCGGCGTGCTGGCCAAGGTCGGCGCCTACGGCTTCCTGCGCGTCGTGCTGCCGCTCTTCCCCGACGCCACGGTCGAGTTCCAGGAGGTGGTGCTGGTGATCGCCCTGGCCTCGATCCTCTACGGCTCGGTGATGGCCTTCACCCAGACCAACGTGCGGCTGATCGCCGGCTACTCCTCGGTCGCCCAGCTCGGCTTCATCACCGCCGGCATCTTCGCCCTCTCCGCCGACGGCGCCGACGGCGCCGTGCTGCAGATGGTCAACCACGGGCTGGTGGTGGCACCGCTGCTGGTGATCGTCGCGATCCTCGCCGAGCGCAGCGGCAGCGAGGACCTGGGCGAGATGGGCGGCATGGCGATGCGCGCCCCGGTGCTGGCGGCGCTCTTCCTGATCGTCACCCTGGCGACCCTGGCGATGCCCGGCTCGGCCAACTTCGTCGGCGAGTTCTACATCCTCAACGGCCTCTTCGACTCCAAGATCGTCTTCGCGATCGTCGCGATCAGCGGCGTCGCGATGAGCGCCTACTACGCCCTGCGCCTCTACCAGCGCACCATGCACAACCGCCGCCCGGACGGCCTCGAATCCCGCGAGATCGGCTGGCGCGACGCCGTCGTCCTGGCTCCGCTCGTCCTCTGCATCCTCGGCCTGGCCCTCTACCCGCAGCTAATCCTCTCGCGGAGCAACGAGTCGGTCAGCCAAGCCGTAACGGCCGTGGAAGGGCCGACGGGGAGGACTGCAAAAACACTCCAGCGAGGCTCCCGCCGAGCGTTTTTGCAGTCCTCCCCGTCGGCCCACCCCCGCCCCGAAACGGAGCAGCAGTGAACTTCAACGCCCCCGACATCGATTACGCCGCCCTGTCGCCGGTCCTGGCGCTCACCGTCGGGCTCTGCGTGGTGCTGCTCAGCGCCGTGATTCGGCCGCTGAAGCGCGGTGCACCGGTGCTGACGCTGGTGACGCTGGCTAGCGCCGCGGGGTTGCTGATCTGGCAGTGGGGAGATGCGACTGAGCTCGTTTCGGGAGCTTTGCGGCTCGATGGCTTGGCCATTGCCATATCGCTGATCGCGATCCTCGCCGCCGCCTTCGCCGTCCTGCTCTCGATCCGCGAGCCGGCCGCCGAGCAGGCGGGCTCGGGCGAGTATCACGCGCTGCTGCTCGGCTCGGTGCTGGGCATGGTCCTGCTCGCCCAGGCGCAGAACCTGGTCTCGGCCTTCGTCGCGATCGAGACGCTCTCGATCCCGCTCTACATCCTCTGCGCCACCGACCTGCGGCGGGAGCGCTCGCTCGAGTCGGGGCTCAAGTACCTGATCGTCGGCTCGCTCGGCTCGGCGACGCTGCTCTACGGGATGGCCTTCCTCTACGGCGGCTCGGGCTCGACCTCCTTCGCCGGGATCGCGGCCGGGATCGCCGACGCGGGCCTCAGCGGCGACCCGCTGGTCCTGGTCGGGATCGCCCTGGCCGCGGTCGGGCTCGCCTTCAAGACCTCGATCGCCCCCTTCCACCAGTGGACGCCCGACGTCTACCAGGGGGCGCCGACCCCGATCACCGCCTTCATGGCGGTGGCGACCAAGGCGGCGGCCTTCGCCCTCTTCGTCCGCTTCTTCGACCTGGCGCTGATCGGGCAGGCGGGCGACTGGCAGCCGGCGCTCGCCGTGCTGGCCGCGATCTCGATCGTGGTCGGCAACATAGGCGCCCTCGGCCAGGACTCGCTGAAGCGCCTGCTCGGCTACTCCGGCGTCGCCCAGGCCGGCTACATCCTCGGCGGCCTGGTCGTCGCCAGCGAGGCCGGCGTCAACGCGCTCGTCTTCTACCTCGCCGGCTACGCCCTGATGAACCTCGCCGCCTTCGCCGCGATCGTCGCCCGCGAGCGGGAGACGCCCTACGGCGACGACATCCGCGCCGTGCGCGGCCTCGGCGACGAGCGGCCGCTGCTCGCCTGGCCGCTGACGATCTCGATGCTGGCCCTCGCCGGCCTGCCGGCGACGGTCGGCTTCGTCGGCAAGCTGTACCTGATCGAGGCCCTGGTCGAGGGCGACTACACCTGGCTGGCGGTCTTCATCGCGGTCGGGACGATGATCTCGCTCGCCTACTACCTGCGGGTCGTGGCGGCGATGTGGATGCGCCCCGAGACCGAGGCCGCCACCCCGGCGATCGCCGGCGCCTCGCCGGAAGCCGACCCGACCGACCCCGAGGCCGGCCGCCGCCTCCACCTCCTCGCCCCCGCCCTGCTCGCCGCCGCGGCGACGATCTTCTTCGGCGTCATCCCCCAGCCCCTGGTCGAGTTCGCCGAACACGCCGGCTCGTCGCTGTTCTAACGGTAAGGTCAGCGCATGGCTGACCGACCGAGGGCGCTGGACGCGGGGACGATGTGCGAGGCGTTCCAGCTGACCGCGGAGGAGTGGGCGGATGCGCCGGCGCTGCGGCTGAAGGACACCGACTACGAGGCGAGCTGGGCCGAGTACGCAGAGAAGGTGAGGCTCCGGGCCGCCGGCCTGGCGAAGCTGGGGGTGAAGCGCGGCGACACGGTCGGGTTCATGCTGGTCAACCGGCCGGCGCTGCACCTGACCGACGCCGCCGCGATGCACCTCGGCGCCACCTGCTTCTCGGTCTACAACACCTCCTCGCCCGAGCAGGTCGAGCACCTGGTCCGCGACGCCGGCAACCGGGTGATCGTCACCGAGCAGGAGTTCCTCGAGACGGTCCTGACCGCGCGCGAGCGGGTCGAGAGCCTCGAGCACGTGGTCGTGGTCGACGGCGAGGCGCCCGCGGGGACGATCGCGATCGCCGAGCTGGAGGCGATGGGCGACCCCGACTTCGACTTCGAGGCGGCCTGGCGCGCGGTCGAGCCCGGCGACGTGCTCTGCCTGATCTACACCTCGGGGACGACCGGGCCGCCGAAGGGCGTGCAGCTCACCCACTCGAACCTGATCGAGGTCTGGCGCGGCTGCCACGCGGTCGGCGAGACCAAGCCGGGCGGGCGCTCGATCTCCTACCTGCCCAGCGCCCACATCGCCGACCGCTGGGGGCTGCTCTACGGGCAGATGATCTACGGCAGCTGCGTCCACTGCTGCCCCAACCCGCGCGAGCTGGTCGCCTACTCGATCGAGGTCAAACCGACGATCTGGGGCGGCGTGCCGCGGATCTGGGAAAAGCTGAAGGCGGCGCTGGAGACGGGGATGGCCGCCGAGCAGGACGCCGAGAAACGGGCCGCGGTCGAGCGGGCGATGGAGGTCGGCGGGCGCTGGGTCAAGGCCCGCCTGGCGGGCGAGGTGCCCGAGGAGCTGCAGGCGGAATGGGAGACCGCCGACGAGGCGGTCTTCGCCAAGCTGCGCGCCCTGCTCGGCCTCGACGAGACCGAATGGTTCGTCGTCGGGGCGGCGCCGACGCCGCCGGAGGTGCTCGAGTTCTTCCTCGCGATCGGGATCGAGATCTGCGAGACGTGGGGGATGTCGGAGACCAGCGCGATCACGACGATCAACCCGCCCGGCAAGGTGCGACTGGGCACGGTCGGCCCGCCGCTGCCCGGCACCGAGGTGAAGCTGGCCGCCGACGGCGAGGTGCTGATCCGCGGCCCGCAGGTGATGAGCGGCTACCGCAACATGCCGGAGAGAACGGCCGAGGCGCTGAGCGAGGACGGCTGGCTGGCGAGCGGCGACATCGGCGAGCTCGACGAGGCCGGCTACCTGCGGATCGTCGACCGCAAGAAGGAGCTGATCATCAACGCGGCGGGCAAGAACATGTCGCCGGCCAACATCGAGGCGAAGCTGAAGGCGGCGACGCCGCTGATCGCCCACGCGGTGGCGATCGGCGACAACCGCCCCTACAACGTGGCGCTGCTCGCCCTCGACCCGGAAACGCTCGCCGCCCGCGGCCTCGCCGCCGCTGACGCCGCGGTCGCCGAGGAGATCGCCGCCGCGGTCGAGGCCGCCAACGCCCGCCTCTCGCGGGTCGAGCAGATCAAGCGCTACCACCTGCTCGACAACGAGTGGCTCCCCGGAGGCGAGGAGCTGACCCCGACCCTGAAGCTGAAGCGCCGCCCGATCGAGCGCAGGTACGAAGCGGAGATCGAGGCGCTGTACGGTGCCTAGCGAATACTAGCGGTCACTAACTGATTTTGGTTAGTATCGGTTAGTATTCCGCAGCATGGACCCGCTGCTGAACCCCTACCGGCCCGGTGCGGGCACGCCGCCGCCGATCCTCGCCGGCCGCCAGGACGAGATCGAGGCGATCGCCAACCTGCTCGGCAGGCTGGGCGCCGGCAAGGGAGAGCGCAGCCTCGTGCTCACCGGGCTGCGCGGCGTCGGCAAGACCGCCCTGCTCTGGGTGGCGGAGGAGACGGCGGAGAGCCAGGGATGGATCGGCGCGACGATCGAGGCGCGAGCCGGGATCGACTTCCGCGCCGCCCTCGCCGAACGCGCCTGGGTGATCCTGCGCCAGCTGGAAAACCGCGGCGCCGTGCGCGAGGTTCTGGCGCGCCTCGCCGCGACGATCACCCGCCTCGGGGTGCGCGAGCCGGCGAGCGGGCTGGAGCTGAGCGTGGAGGTCGGGGCCGCGGGGCCGCGCCAGGGCGCGCTCGAGGCGGACACGGTCGAGCTGCTGCGGACGGTCGCGCTCGCCGCCCGCGATACCGGCACCGGCGTCCTGCTGCTGCTCGACGAGCTGCAGCAGGTCGAGGCCGACGGCCTGGAGGCACTCTGCGCCGCGATGCAGGACGTCGGCCGGCGGGAGCTTCCCCTGGCGCTCGTCGGCGCCGGCCTGCCGCCGCTGCGCGGGCAGCTCCTCTCCGCCAAGACCTACGCCGAGCGCCTCTTCGGCTATCGCGAGCTCGGCCCGCTGAGCGAGGAGGCGGCAACCGCCGCCCTGGTCGAGCCGGCACGATCGATCGACCCCGGCCTCGAGTTCGACCCGCACGCGCTCGCGGCGCTGCTCACGGCATGTCACGGCTACCCGTACTTCATCCAGGTCTTCGGACACGCCGCCTGGAAGGTCGCCTCCGGCCCGACCCTCGATCGAGCCGCGGCGGAGGAGGCGCTGACCCTGGGCCGGCGCGAACTCGAGCGCGACCTGTACGCCGGGCGCTGGCAACGGGCAAGCGACCGGGCGCGGTCCTACATGCGCGAGATGGCCGGGCTCGGCGACGGGCCGGTGAGCAGCGGGCAGGTCGCGTCTGCCTTCGGCGGGCACCGCGGCGCCGCCCCGACCCGCGACCGTCTGATCGACGACGGCCTGATCTTCAGCCCGGCCCGCGGCGAGGTTGAGTTCACCGTGCCCGGGTTCGCCAACTACATACGGCAGGCGACGACATAGGGGTCCTGCTGACAACCGCGGCGATCGTGCTCTCGGTCGGGGTCGGGGTCGCCTCGGAGCGGCGCTGGCCGGCCGGGGCGGCGCACGCGGCGCGGCGCTCGCTGACGCTGCTGCTCTACGTGCTGCTGCCGCCGGTGATCTTCTTCAACATCGCCGCCAGCTCGATCGACCCCAGCCACGGGGTCGGCCTGGCCCTGGGGATCGTCGCCTCCTCGCTGGGGGCGCTGCTCGCCTGGTTCGTCGCCAGCCGGGTCCTGAAGCTGCCCCGCTTCCAGGTCGGCGCCGTGGTCTGCTGCGTGCTCAGCGTCAACACCGGCTACCTCGGCTACCCGCTGACCGTGGCCCTGCTCGGCCGCGGCGAGCTGTCCACCGCGGTGCTCTACGACGTGCTGGTCACCGGCCCCTGCCTGCTGCTCGGCGCCTTCGCGGTCGGCGCCGCCTTCGGCACCAAGGCGGGGGAAACGCCGCGCCAGCGGGTGCGCGCCTTCTTCACCCGCAACCCGCCCCTCTACGCCGCGATCGCCGGCCTGCTCGCCCCGCAGGCGCTCGCCCCCGACCTGCTCGTCGACGTCTCCCAGGCGCTGATCGTGGCGATCCTGCCGATCGGCTTCTTCGCCGTCGGCGCCACCCTGGCCGAGAACGCCGAGCACGGCGAGCTGCCGATGCCGCCGCCCCTGACCCGCCCCGTGTCGCTCGCGGTCGGCGCCCGCCTCGCCGTCGTCCCTGCCCTCCTGATGCTGCTCGCCGCCCCCCTGATCGAGCTACCCGCCGCCTACCGCCTGCTCTCCGCAATGCCGTCGGGCCTCAACTCGCTGGTCATCGCCCACGCCTACGGCCTCGACATGGAGATCACCGCCGAGGCCGTCACCTGGAGCACCGCGATCGTCGTCGCCGCCTCGCTGCTGTCACTCTTGCTCTGATGCTCCACCACGTCGGGATCGAGGTCGCGCCGGAGGACGTCGGGCGCTCGGTGGAGCTCTGGGGGCTGCTCGGGTTCGAGCCGGTAGAGCCGCCGGAGTCGCTGCGCGAGTTCACCTGGCTCGAACGGGAGGGGACGCAGGTCCACCTGATGCCGACCGGGTCGCCGACGGTGCCGGCGCGCGGCCACACGGCGGTGGTCGTCGCCGAGTTCGAGCGCGCCGTCGCCGCCCTCGCCGCGGCCGGCTTCGAGGTCGAGCGCCGCCGCGAGCACTGGGGCGCCCCGCGGGCCCGCGTGATCGCGCCCGGCGGCCACCTGGTCGAGCTGATCGCCTCCCCGCCGGGCTGACCCCGCCGGAGGCGCGGCTACGATGCGCCGGTGCGCTACCCGGTCGAGGACTTCACCGCCGAGGAGCGGGCCCTGCTCGCCCCCCACTTCACCAACCTCGACCGTCCGGTGTTCGCCCTGGTCAACCTGCCGGAGACCGTGAAGGGTGCCCTTTTTGCCCGCTATTCGCGGTATTCGGGGACCGTGCGGCGGCTCTACCTGGAGGAGTTCGCCGGGGACGCGCCGGCCGGTGGGCGGCCCTTCGACGGCGAGGAGGGCGAGCGGGCCGCGGGCCTCTACGAGCGGGTCTTCGTCGGCTACGGCGACGACTCGATCGCCCAGGTCGGCGGCGCCCACGTCGCCTGCGAGTGGGTCTCCAACGTGCTGACCAAGGTGCTGCAGCGCGGCCGCCTCGCCGCCTACCTCGAGCAGTCGACCCGCTACATCCCCTACGACCGGCCGATGCAGATCGACGGCGGCGAGGGCTACCGCTACTACCGCGACGAGGGTCTCGGGCCCGAGTTCGGCGCCGCGATGGACGAGGTCTTCGCGATCTACTCGAGCTCGCTGGCCCGGGTCGAGGCCTGGGCCGCGGAGCGCTGGCCGCGCGGCGACGGCGAACCGGAGGGGCCCTGGCAGCGCTCGATCCGGGCCAAGGCGCTCGACCTGCTGCGCGGCCTGCTGCCGGCGGCGACCCTCAGCCACGTCGGCATCTACGCCTCCGGCCAGGCCTACGAGCAGCTGCTACTGCGGCTGATGGCCTCGCCGCTGCCCGAGGCGCGCGAGTACGGGGCGATGATCCTCGGCGAGCTGAAGCAGGTGATGCCGAGCTTCGTCTCCCGGGTCGAGCGCCCCGACCGCGGCGGCGAGTGGGTCTCCTACCTGGAGCAGCGCCGCGCGGGCGCCGAGCGCTGGGTCGCCCGCCTCGGCCTCGACCGGCGCGGACCCGGCGCCGACGCGCCGGCGGTCGAGCTGGTCCACGTCGACGGCTCCGAAGAGGACCTGCTCGCCGCCTGCCTGTTCGAGTCGGCCGCGGTGCCGCAGACCGAGATCCTCGCCCGCCTCGACGTGCTCGACGGCGCCGAGCGGGCGGAGCTGCTGGCCGCGGCGGTCGGCGAGCGCGGCAACCGCCGCCACCGCCCCGGGCGCGGCTTCGAGGCGCTGCGCTACCGCTTCGAGATCGTCTCCGACTACGGCGCCTTCCGCGACCTGCAGCGCCACCGGATGCTGACCTGCCAGTGGCAGCGGCTCGGTCCCGACCTCGGCGCCGGGGTGCCCGAGGAGGTGCGCGAGGCGGGCGCCGGCGGCGAGTTCGAGCGGGCCCTGGAGATCTCCGCGGGCCGAGTACGAGCGGCTGCTCGCCGCCGGCCTGGGCGACCAGGCCCCCTACGCGCTCAGCCTCGCTTACCGGATCCGCTACACGCTCGACTTCAACGCCCGCGAGGCGATGCACCTGATCGAGCTGCGCTCCGGCCGCGAGGGCCACCCCACCTACCGCGCCGTCGCCCAGGCGATGCACGAGCGGATCGCCGCCGTCCACCCCGGCGTCGCCGCGGCGATGAGCTTCGTCGACACCTCCCGCGAGCCCCGCCTCGAGCGGATCCTGAGCGAGATCCGCACCCACCGCAAGCGGGTCGGTGCGGGTCAGTCAGCAGCGGGCTCCGCTTAGCTCTTCCCGCGATCGACCAAACGTCCACAGGGGGGAGAGATCGACACGCTGTGCCCTTTAACACCGTATGCGTGGGTCAACTCGACAACCTGCGGGGAAACAGCGTGGACGGGATGCGGAAATCTGGGCGCTTGTCAATGCCCAGCACGGCGTGATCGCTCGCCGGCAACTGCTGGAGCTGGGGGTCGGCGCGCGGCGGATCGAGCGGCGGATCGCCTCGGGTCGGCTGCACCCGGTCTGGCGCGGCGTGTATGCGGTGGGGCGCCCCCAGTTGGGACGTCTGGGGAGATGGATGGGCGCGTCCCTCGCCTGCGGCGACGGCGCCGTGCTGAGCCACGGCAGCGCGGCGGCGCTCTGGGGCTTCGGCGTCGAGTCGCCCGGTCTGATCGACGTGTCGCTGCCGCCGGGCCGAAGCGCCCGCCTCCGGGAGATTCGCACCCATCGCCGCGCCCAGCTTCGCCCGGCGGCGGTGGCGGCGCACAAGGGCATTCCGGTCACCTCGCCGGTGCAGACGCTGATCGACGAGGCGACCCGACTCTCGCCGGGACAGCTCGAGCGGGAGGTCAACGAGGCCGACAAGCTGGACCGGGTGCGAGCGGACGCGCTGCACGCCGCCCTCGACGAGCACCGGGGCGAGCCCGGGGTCCTGGCGCTGCGGGCGCTGCTCGACCCGCTGTCGTTTCGCCTCAGCGATTCCGAGTTGGAGCGGATCTTCTGGCCGCTGGCCCGCGCCGCCGGTCTCTCCGCTCCCGAGACGAAAGCTTGGGTGAACGGCTACGAAGTCGACTTCTTCTGGCCCGAGCTGGGGATCGTGGTCGAGACCGACGGCCTGCGCTACCACCGCACCGCGTCCCAGCAGAGGCGCGGGCTGGAACGCGACCAAGCCCACCTCGCCGCCGGGATGCTGCCACTGCGCTTCTCCCACTGGCAGGTCAAGCACGACGGCAAGCACGTGCGCGACGTGTTGCGTCGCACCGCCAGGCGGGTCGAGGAGGAACAGGGCCGGGGAGAACTCGACAGGTTGTCGAGCTAACCACCGAAAACGGGGGCAAACTCGACAACCGCCGTCCAGCGGCTCGCGCTCACGCGGCGCGCTCGCGCACCACTCGCGCGATGTCGAGCTTCTTCACGGCGCGCAGGCCGGGGCGCTCGGAGAGGAGGGAGACGGCGAGGATCGCCAGTGCGGAGAAGACCAGGGTCGAGGCGCGGATCTGCAGGTCGAAGCTGAAGGCGTCGCTGTTGAAGGAGGCGAGGAAGAGGCGCGAGACCTCGACCCCGACGATCAGACCGGGGACGATGCCGATCGCGGTGAGGAGGAAGTTCTCGGCGGTGATCATCCGCGAGAGGGTGCGGAAGGGGGTGCCGGCGGCGCGCAGGGTGGCGACCTCGACCGAGCGCTCGGCGAGGTTGGCCTGGATCGAGTTGTAGAGCAGGGCGAAGGCCATCGCCGCGCCGAAGAGCAGCATGATCCCGACGAAGGCGTAGAAGAGCCCGAGGTAGTCGTCGACGGTCGACTTCAGCGCCGCGGTATCGGAGAAGGCGACGACTCCGGGCAGGGTGCTGAGCTTGCGCCGCATCGCTTCCCGGTCGACCCCCGGCGCGTAGCGCACGTAGGCGACGTTGCCGAGGCCGAGCCGCGGCCCGGCGAGGCGCCGGATCGGCCCCAGCGCCGCGTAGACGTAGGTGCCGAGCGGCTCTTCGAGCAGGGCCTCGACCCGGCTGCGCTTCGAGACCCCGGTCCCCGTCGCCGTCACCCGCACCTGCTGGCCGCGGTCGACGCCGAGCTTGGCCGGCAGCGCCTTGCCGGCGAGCAGCCCTCCGGCCGGCAGCGTCGTCGTGCCGCCGCCGGCGAGCAGAAAGCCGTGCATGGTCGTGCCGCGCTGAAAGCCCTTCAGCGCCGTCTGGTAGGTGCGGCCGTCGGCGCGCAGCGAGACCGGCACGTCGACGCCGGGCTCGACTTCGGCGACGCCGCCGGTCCCCGCCACCTCCCCCAGCTCCCCGCGCCCGAGGGCGCCGCGGAAGTAGAGCTCGGCGTCCTGGCGGTCGACCTCCCCGTACTGGCGGTCGACGAGGATCTGGGTCGTGTCGACCATCCCCCAGGAGACGAGGATCAGGGTGAGGGCGAGGACGACGCCGAAGACGGTGGAGAGCGAGCGGCGCGGGTTGCGGCCGATCGCCCGCAGCGTCATCCGCCAGCGCACGGGCAGCCGGCGCGCCGGCGGCAGCAGGCGCTCGGCGAGGCTGAGCCGGCCGCCGCCGCCGGGGGCGAAGCGGCGCATCGCCTCGGCCGGCGGCACCCGCGCCGCGGCGGCGGCCGGCAGCGCCGCGGCGAGCGCCCCGGTGAGCAGGCCGAAGGCGACGCCGACGAGCCCGGTCAGCGGCGAGATCTCGGTCAGCGTGATCGGGATCGAGAGCTCTTCGGTGTAGGCGCCGGTGACGACCCCGGCGAGGCCAAGGCCGGCGGCGGCGCCGAGCACGCCCCCGGCCAGCCCGGCGACGACGCCGAAGGTCATGTAGTGGGAGACGACCTGGCGGCGCGAGTAGCCGCAGGCGCGCAGCATGCCGACGATCGGGCGCTGGGCGGTGACCAGGCGCCGCATCAGCACCCCGGTGGCGAGCGCCGCCGCGGTGAGGAAGAGCAGCGGGAAGAGCAGGGCCAGCTCGCGGAAGCTCTTGACGTCCTGCTGCAGGGCGCTGTTGGAGGGCTGGTCGGCGCGGGTGAGGACGTCGGCGGCGCCGAGCGCGTCGGCCTCGCGGCCGAGCTTCGCGGTGAGCGCGGCGTCGTCCTCGCCGCCCGCGTAGTAGATCGCCGCCTGGTTCGGGCCCGGCAGCGCGGCGAGGCGGCGGGCGGTCGCCTCGGGGGCGAAGAGGACGCCGAAGTCCTTCTCCGCCGGCAGGATGTCCTGGCGGCTGCGAGCGGGCCAGAAGTACTCGGGCGAGGAGGCGACGCCGACGATCCGCAGCCGCTGGGCGCCGCCGGCGCCGACCGCGACGACGGCGTCTCCCGGCCCGAGGCCGAAGGCGTCGGCCATGTGCTTCTCGACCAGGACGCCGTCCGGCGCGCCGGGGCGCAGGTAGGAACCGGCGACCACCTCGACCCGGTCGACGGCGGGCTGGCCGGCCGCCGGCAGGCCGACGACGCGACCGAGGAGCTTGTCGCGGCCGACGTGCAGCGGCAGGTCGGCCTGCACCCGGTCCTGCACCGCGGCCACCCCGGCCGTGCCCCGCGCCCGGCGCGCGAGGCGGGCGCTGTCGCCGCCGGTGACGGTGAGGTTGGCGAAGCGGTACTCGGTGAAGGCGCGCCGGTAGGAGGCGTCGAGATTGCGGTAGGCGTCATAGCTGGCGCCGAAGAGGGCGACGCCGAGGAAGATCGTCAGCGCGATCGCGGCGAAGGAGGCGCCCTGCCGGCGCATGTCGCGGCGCGCCTTGGTGCGCAGCGCCGTCATCCGCTCACCACTCCAGCGCCGCGGCGTCCTCCGGCGAGGGGTTGCGCTCGTCGGCGACGATCTCGCCGTCGCGCAGGTGCAGGACGCGGTCGGCCATGCGGGCGATCGAGGCGTTGTGGGTGACCAGCAGCACCGTCTGGTGCAGCTCGTGGCTGAGCTCGTGCAGGAGGCCGAGCACGGTGCGCCCGGTCTCCAGGTCGAGCGCCCCGGTCGGCTCGTCGCCGAGCAGGACGTGGGGACCGCCGGCCAGGGCCCGGGCGACGGCCACCCGCTGCTGCTCGCCGCCGGAGAGCTGGGCCGGGAAGTGGTCGACGCGGTCGCCGAGGCCGACCCGCCGCAGCATCTCGGGGGCGCGGTCGGCGCCGTCGCCGAGCTCCGCGATCAGCTCGACGTTCTCGAGCGCGGTCAGGGTCGGGATCAGGTTGAAGAACTGGAAGATGAAGCCGACCGTCTGGCGGCGGAAGTCGGTGCGGCCCTCCTCGTCGAGGGCGGTGACGTCGCTCCCGTCGACGACGATCTCGCCGGCGCTGGCCGGCTCGATGCCGCCGATCAGGTTGAGCAGCGTGGTCTTGCCCGAGCCGCTGGGGCCGAGCAGGACGACGAACTCCTCGGCGCCGACTTCGAGGTCGACGCCGCGCAGCGCCCGGACCGCGACCTCGCCGCGGCCGTAGGTCTTGGTCGCGCCGCGCAGCGCGATCGCCGGCTCACTGCGGAGGTCGGGTCTCATCCTCCGGGGCGTCACCGGGCTCGGCTTCCAGCTCGGCCGCCGCCTTCTCGCCCGGCGTCGGCCAGGGGACCGCTTCGCCGCTCTCCCAGGCGGGGGGTTTGCCGTTGGGGATGCGGCCGATGAGCAGGATGCCGAAGTAGATGAACCAGAGCAGGGTGAACTGGAAGAAGAGGAAGGAGACGGCGCCGAGGGCCATGCCGAGCGAGCCCCAGAAGCGGGTCAGGAGGCCGACCCGCATCGCGTGCAGGCAGCTGTAGAACATCGCGACCGCGAAGCCGATCTGGCCGCCGATGCCGAAGCCGGCGGCGAGCGGGCGCAGCGGCGCGTCGCCGATCGCGTCGCTGGCGAGCTGGTTGGCGCGGTCGCTTTCGAGGCCGATGCCCTTGGCCATCAGCCGCGGCACTTCGCTGCCGACGAAGTCCGAGGCCGCGTGCAGGGTCGAGAGGCCGCTGAAGATCGCCAGCGCGGCGAGGAAGAGCGGCGCGGCGACGACCAGGCCGACGAGCTGGCCGCGCATCGTCTCGCTGCGGGCGTTGGCGGCGCGGAAGAGGTAGTAGAGCGGCGCCGCCAGCAGGCCGACGCCGATCGCCTGCAGAATCGCCGAGATCAGCTGGGCGCCGCGGTGCATCTGCACCGTGCGCAGCAGCTCGGAGTCGCCGTCGGTGCTGCCGATCGTCTGGGTGGCGACGATCACCGCGGCGAGCACCAGGCCGATCGCGGCCAGGGTCGCCAGCGCGGTGGGCAGCGCCCAGCGCTTCTCCCAGGCGAGCTCCTCCGCGCGGCTGCCCACCTCAGCCCCGCTCGTGGAAGTAGAACTGCGGCAGGGCGCCTTCGATCACCTCGGCGGTCATCCGCTGGGCGACCTCGAGGTTGCCGGTGCGCACGGCGATGTCGTCGAGGGTGACGATGCCGGCGAGCCTACCCGCATCGACCACCGGGAGGCGCCGCACCCGGTGCCCGACCATCAGCGCCGCCGCCTCCTCCAGCGCCATCCCCGGCTCGCCGCAGACCAGCGGCCGCGAGGCGTGCTCGCCGACCGCCACCTCGGGGTCGAGGCCGGCGGCGAAGACGCGCAGGGCGAGGTCGCGGTCGGTGACCATCGCCACCGGCGCTCCGGCCGGGTCGACGATCACCACCGAGCCGACCCGCTGCTCGCCCATCTGGCGGGCGACCGAGACGGCGCTCGCCTCGGGCGGGGCGGTGACCACGCCGGGAGTCATGATCTCGCTCAGCTGCACGAGGCGTACGCTACCGCCCGTGAGCGATCAGCAGAGAGGCCTGGAGCGACGGGAGCGGGTGCCCGTGGTGCCGCTGGAGGCCGGCGCCGGGCCCGGCAACCCGCCCTGCCCCGCCTGCGGCGAGCCGCTCTTCGGCTGGATCGACCAGCGGCCCGGGCTGGCCGGGCCGGTCAGCCGCTGCGAGAGCTGCGGGCTCGGAGTGGTCGCCGCCCCCGGCGAGCGCGACGCCGCCCTGCGCGAGCTGGACGGCCACGCGGCCGGCGGCGGGATCAGGATCGCCAACCGGGCCGGCTTCGCCGCCTGGATCGGCGGCGCCGGCTGGGCCGGGCTCGAGCCCGGCGGCCACTACCTGTTCACGGCCGAGGCGACGCGGCGCCTGGTCGCCAGCCGCGACCAGGTCGTCGAGCGCGCCCGCTGGGCACCCGGCGCCGGCATCGCGACGATGTGGCAGACGGTGCTCAACGGCTTCACCTTCGGCCGCAACGTCGCCCTCGCCGCCCTCGGCCGCGCCACGTCGGTGCCCGCCGAACGCCCCTGGCAGCGCCGCCTCGACGCCCTGATCAGCATCGTCGTAGCCCTCCCCGCCCTCCTCGTCGCAATCCCCCTGGAGCTGCTCGCCGCCGCCGCAAAACGCGGCAGCGCCATCAAGCTCCGCCTGGAGCTGTTGTGAGGGAACCCACCAGCAGCTGACTGAGGACCGGTCCTACGAGAGCCCTTCGCGAGCCTCTCGCACCAGGGTGACCGCCTCGGGGAAGAGGACGCGGATCGCGTCGCGCACCTGCATCACCTGCTGATCGCTGCCGCCCTCGAGGTCGAGCTGGGCGATCGAGGCGACGGTCATCTCGACCGCCAGCTTGATCGCGTTGTCGGCCCAGGCGACGCGCTGGGAGGAGTGCATCTGCTCGGAGAGCTCCTCCATACGCTGCCGGAACTCGTCGGGGTCGCCGAAGAGGTTGAAGGGACTGCCCTCCATGGGCCACATGTAAGCAGACGGGCGCCGGCGGCACGCATCCGTGACTCTCTGCGCGCAACGCGTGCGCCGCGCCCCCCTAGCGTCGCGGTCATGCCGGGCAGGGCGAGCGAGGAGCGGGGCGCGGCCAGCGTCGAGCAGGCGGGGCTGGCCGCCCTGCTCGCGCTGCTGGCGATCGCCGCCGTGGCGGCGCTCGCGGCCGGCGGCGAGGTCGACGCGGGACGCGAGCTGGCCCGCGCCCTGGGCCGCCGCCTGACCTGCGCGCCGCGCCTGCCCGGCGCCTGCCGCCACCACCCGCTGGTACCCGCCTACGGCTGGCCGCTGGCGCGTCTGGTCCGCGCCCTCGCCCCCTCCCCCACCGCCCTGCCCGGCCCGGACGGGCTGCCGCTGATGCCGGTCGACTTCCGCCGCTGCCGGCGGCCGAGCTGCGCCCTCGCCGCCGGAGCGCACCTGACCGCCTCCAACCGCCGGGTCACGGTCTTCACCGAGGTGCGCGACCGCCGCCGCGCCGGCGGCTGGGTCGAGGTCGTCTACTGGCTCTACCGCCCGACCCTCGGCTGGCAGCGGATCGCCGCCCGGGCGGGCCCGGCGCAGGTCGAGGCGGCCGCCGGGACCCGCGTCCTGGCGCGCCAGGACCCCGCCCTCGTCCCGCTCGAGACCCTGCCCGGCCGCAATCACTACGAGTTCCCGCCCGCCGAGCGCCCGCCCTGGCGCTGGCGCGTCCCCGGCAGCTACCCGGGCTGGTCGAGCTGAAAGGCCCCGCCGCATTGCGCACCGCGTCGTTTATCCTCTGCCCGGCTCTGCGAACCGGGAGGCGGGGAATGGCAGACAGATTCGACGCGATCGTCGTCGGCGGGCGCTGCGCCGGCACGCCGCTCGCCGCCCTGCTCGCCCGCCGCGGCCTGCGCGTGGTCGTGGTCGAGAAGGCGACCCTGCCCAGCGACACCCTCTCCTCGCACGTCTTCGAGACCGACGCGCTGGCCTTCTTCGAGCGGCTCGGGGTGACCGAGCGGCTGCGCGCGACCGGCGCCCCCTTCGTCGACCGCGCCCAGCTGCGCTTCGCCGACGTCGCGATCGACACGCGCCTGCCGCTGCGCCCGGGCGACCCCGGTGGCGCCGCCTCGATCCGCCGCCACCTGCTCGACCCGATCCTCGCCGAGGCCGCCGCGGAAGCCGGGGCCGAGCTGCGCATGGGAACGAAGGTGACGGGCCTGCTGCGCGACGGCGAACGGGTCGTCGGGGTCGAGGTCGAGCGCGAGGGTCGGCGGCAGGAGCTGCGGGCGCCGCTCGTCGTCGGCGCCGACGGGCGCAACTCGACCGTCGCCAAGCTGACCGGCGCCCGCAAGTACAACACCTACGCGAACGAGCGCATCGTCTACTGGGGCTACTTCGAGGGCGCCAGGAGCGAGGCCGAGCCGACCTTCCGCTTCAACCGCTGGGAGGACCGCTTCGTGATCGGCATGCCGGCCGACAGCGGCCTCTACCAGGCCGGCGCCTGGGCGGAAAAGTCCGAGCTGGAGCGCTTCGGCGGCGACCACGAGGCGATGTTCGACGACCAGCTGGCCAGCTGCGAGCCGGTCGCCGAGATGCTCGAGGGCGCGAAGCGGGTCGGCAAGCTGCTCGGGGCGGTGAGGTGGGAGGGCTACTTCCGCGAGGCGTGCGGCGCCGGCTGGGTCCTGACCGGCGACGCCGGGCACTTCAAGGACCCGGCGCCCGGGCGCGGGATCGGCGACGCCCTGCTGCAGGCCGACGCCCTGGCGCCGGCGATCGCCGCCGGCCTCGACGGCTGGGGCGAGGGCATCGACCGGGAGATGAGCAACTGGGGCCGCTGGCGCGACCGCGAGTTCGCCGAGCACCACTGGCTCGCCGCCGACCTGGGCAAGGCGGGGCAGGTGCCGGCGCTGCTGGTCGAGGCGGTGCGCCGGCTCCACGAGCAGGGCAGGATCGAGGCCTTCCTCGACGTGCTCAACCACCGCGCCAAGCCCTCCGGCGTGATCACCCCGCCGCGCGTGGCCGGCGCCCTGGGCAGCCTGCTGGCGCGCGAATCCGGCAACCGCCGCGCGATCCTCGCCGAGGCCGGCGGCCTGCTCGCCGAGCAGGCGCAGCGCCGCTGGCACGACCTGCGGCCGGCCTACGCGAGCTAACCCGGCGCGCGGCCGGCGGCGGCGCGGTCCTCCGCCGCCTCGTCCTGAGCCTGTTTGATCAGGCCGCGCCAGTCGGTGGTGCGGAAGACGAGCAGGATCGCGCCGAAGCCGAGCAGCACCGACCAGGCCGCCATCGCGATCTGGGTGCCGACCGAGAAGGAGAGGACGGCGGTGCGCGAGGAGCCCTGCAGGGTCGCGACCAGCAGCGCCTGCTGGGCGCCGGCGCCGCCGGGGGTGAAGGGGACGACGTTGGCGATCGCCTGCACGCTCATCACCAGCATCACGGCGCCGACCGAGCCGCCGATGCCGAAGGCCTCGAGGAAGTACCAGAAGGCGCCGAAGCGGCAGAGCCAGCCGAGCCCCTGCCAGGCGGCGACCTGGCGCAGGTAGCGGCGCGGCTCGGTGAGGATCGCGACCCCCTGGCGGACCCGCTCCCAGAAGCGGCGCACGCGGTGGCCGAGGTAGTAGACGCCGATCGCCCCCGCGAGCAGCAGCAGGCCGGTGACGATCAGGAACGTCTGCGGGTGCTCGGCCCAGAAGGAGAGCTCGAAGGCGGGCAGGCTGGGCAGCTGGGCGGCTCGGGCAGCAGTCCCTGGCTGACCGCGTAGGCGAGGACGAGCAGCCCGGCGGTGGTGTCGAAGACGGTCTGCACGAGGAAGGAGGAGGTGACGGCGGGGTAGGAGGACTGGGGGATCTGGCGCTTGACCAGGAAGACCTTGGTCGCGTCGCCGGCGTGGGCGGGGAGGATCGCGTTGATCCCGGCCCCGGCCAGGTAGGCGGCGCTGAGCTGCAGGAAGGAGATCGGCGTGCCCGGGTAGGCGGCGCGCAGGACGTTGCGCCAGGCCCAGGCGCGGCAGAGCTGCATCGCGAGCAGCAGCCCGAGGGCGATCGCGAAAGGGGTCCAGCGCACCTCGGAGAGGTGGCGGAAGAAGGCCGTCGCGGCGTCGAAGAAGGCTTCGAAGCTGGAGGCGAAGTCGGCGAGCGGCATCGCAGCTACACTAGCCCGCTCGTGTCAGAGGCCGAGACCCCCACGACCGCGCCCGAGGCCGTGCCCGACCCCGCCGACGAGGCGATGTGCGCGCGCGCCCGCGAGCGCTACACGGCCGACCGCAAGAGCCGCCGGCGGCGTCGCCGCAAACGCCACGCCAAGCTGCCCAACCTGATCATCGTCGGCGGGCTGAAGTGCGGCACGACCAGCATCCACCACTACCTCGGCCTGCACCCCGAGATCCAGATGTCGAAGCCGAAGGAGCTCAACTTCTTCGTCTCCGAGCTCAACTGGGACCTCGGCCTCGACTGGTACGCGAGCCGCTTCGACAACCGCTTCGCGGTGCGCGGCGAGTCCTCCCCGCACTACACCAACCTGCCCCGCTTCGAGGGGGTGCCGGCGCGGATCCGCGAGCACTGCCCCGACGCGCGCCTGATCTACATGGTGCGCGACCCGATCAAGCGCATCCTCTCCCACTGGGTACACGCGACCGGGGCGGGCTATGAGACCGGCGACCTGGTCGAGGTCCTCTCCAACCCCGACTCCTCCTACATGAACCGCTCCAAGTACTGGCTGCAGCTGCAGCCCTACCTGGAGCACTTCGAGCGCGAGCAGATCGAGGTGATCGCCCAGGAGGAGCTGCAGGGCGAACGCGAGGAGACGATGCGCAAGGCGTTCGCCTTCGCCGGCGTCGACGAGACCTTCAAGTCGGAGCAGTTCGACCGCGAGTGGGAGAAGTCGAGCGCCAAGCAGGGCGACAAATACCAGTTCATGGAGAAGCTGATCAAGCTGCCGGGCTTCCGCTCCTTCGACCGCAACTTCGACCGCCTGCCCGAGTCGATGCGCTGGATCGTCGAGAAGGTCGTCCACGACCCCGAGAAGCCGCCGGCGCCGAAGCCGAAGCTGCCCGACGACCTCTTCGAGACGATCCGCGGCCGCTTCCGCGACGACGTCGCCGAGCTGCAGAAGTTCGCCGGCCGCGAGTTCGCCGGCTGGCACGACTACAGCTAGACAGCCGCCCCCTCGCCGTCGTCGGGCGGGCCCAGCAGGTCCCGAACCTCGCCCACCAGGTGGGTGGAGCCGAAGACCAGCAGCTGGGCACCGACCTCGCTGGCGCGGCGATAGGCGAGCTCGAGCGCCAACGCGACGCCGTCGACCGCCGACGCCGGCAAGCCAGCGTCAGCAAGCTCCCCCGCCACGCGGCCAGCATCTTCGGCCGGCATCGACTCGTGGCTGGTGACGATCGTCTCGCGCAGGCCGGGGAGCTCACTCAGCGCCCGGGCAAGCCCCTCGCGGCGCTTTCCGGGGGAAACCGAGACCAGGGCCAGGATCGGCCTGTCACCGAGGTCGCCGCTTCTCGCCGAAAGCTCGGCCGCGAGCCCCAGCCAGGCCGCCTCGTTGTGAGCGGCGTCGAGCAGGTACGGGACGCCGCCGCGACGGCCGCCCTCGAAACGCCCCGGGAGGTGGAGGTCGACGCTCCCGCTCCGGCTGCCGCCGGACGGGCGGGACAGCGCCGCGGCCGCCTCTTCGGCCAGCGCGAGGGCCGAGACCAGGTAGGCGGGCAGCCCCGGCGTGACCTGCCGCTGGCGCTCGGAGGGAGGCTCCACCCAGACGATCCGGAAGCCGCCGTCGGCCGCGACCTCCCGCGCTCGCGCATCGAGCTCGGCGCCGAGACGGAAGCTCAGTACCCGCCCCCCGGCGGGTGCGACGAGCAACTTCTCGGTGAGGATCTCGGCCAGCGTCTCGCCGAGGATCTCGGCGTGGTCGATCGCCACGCCGGTGAGCAGGACCAAGCGCGGTCTAAGGGTGCGGATCGCGTCCAGCCTGCCGCCGATCCCGGCCTCAAAAACGGCGATCGTGACCCCGGCGTCAGCGAAGACCCGCTCCGCGGCGAGGGTGAGGACATCGAAGAAGCGCAACTCCGAGAGCACCTCGTCGCCCTCCTCGCGAGCAACCTCGTCGACCGTCCGCAGGGCGCGCATCAGCTCGTCCGGATCGCAGGGAACGTCGTCAACCCGCACCCGCTCGGTCCAGCGGCTCAGGTGCGGTGAGACGTACAGCCCGGTCCGCTCCCCCCTGGCGCTGAGCAGCCTCGCCAGGTAGGTGGCCGTACTCGTCTTGCCGTTGGTGCCGACGACGCCGACGACGAGCGGCAGGCGGGCATCGGACAGCCTCCGGCGGAGGCGGGCCACGGCATCCAGTGAGGCGCGCGGGCCGCGGGTCGGATAGGAGGAGACGAGGCGGGCGATCTCGGCTTCGGGTCTCACCGGCGTGCGCGGTCGACGGTCGGAAACGGCTTCTTCATCGCATAGGCTGACTTCGTGCTCGAGTACCGGCGTGTGGGCGAACTTGTGTGTGGCGATGCCGGGGCGCCGCTGCTGCTGCCAGCGAATCGGCCGCTTTCCTATCTTAGAGTCGAGGGGCGGGGGGGACCGGCTCGCTCTCGCGCGCCCTGCTCGACGAACGGGCGACGGAGCTGCGCCGGCGCGTGGCCCTCGCGATCCCCGACGGCGAGAGCAGCAAGGGGATGGTCGCCGTGCTGCGCCGGTCCGGCGCTTCCACTGTCTTCCCGCGCCTGCGGGGCGCCGGGGCGGCGGACGGCGAGCGGCTCGGGGTCTGCTGGCTCGACCGGGTCCAGATCCTGGCGCTCGCACGTGAGAACGGCTGCGCAATCGAGCGCCGAGCCGGGGCCGTGCTGATCGACGGGCTGGAGCTGAAGCCAACCTACGAGGCGATCCCGGCGCCGGCGGGTGTTCTCGCCGAAGAGGTCCCGGACGGCTGGCAGTACTGGAACTCGAGCTGGGAGTTCCACTCGATGCCGGGCGAGTCGGCGTCCTGGTGGCGGGTGAGGCCGAACAGCAACTGCGATCCGGCGGGGATCTTCCGCCGCGGCGGGATCGCCCGCGGGACGTCGGCCGCTCGACCTCGCCGGCGACGCTGCAGCGGCTGGGCAACCCCAAGTACTTGGTGATCGAACACCCCCACCGCAGCGGCAGGCTGCCCGTCCTCGCGCTCGCCGAGGACGGGCTCGCCGAAGTCGAGGCGGCCGCGGGAGAGGGCTCCCGGCCAACGCTCTACCTCGACCGCACGGCGCGCGACGCGCTGGGTATCTCCGATGGCGAGTTCTGCCTCGCGCACCCGTGGTCGCGACCGCGGCGCGCGGTCTGGCGGCGGCTGCTGCGCGACCAGTTGGTCGGCTCGCGCGCGATCTCCGCCAACGTCAGGACATCCGCCCGCGCCGACCTTGAGAAGCCGGTCTGCCGGCTCGACGAGGAGACGCTGGCGGCGATCGGCGGCCGAGCCAGCGAGTTCGTCACGCTCGAAGCGCTGCGGCGCGATCCGGGCCGGGAGGACGAGGCGCACTGGCGGCGGGAGCTGATGAGCCAGCGGGTGCTTCCAATCGACACCGGCGAGCGAACGCGGCGGCACTCCTGGGAGGCGGCCCAGCATTGGGACGACGGCTCGATCTCGCCGGCACGGTGGTCGGCGCGACGACAGGCGGGCGTCGAGCACGAGGGCTTCGTCGACTGCGCCGAGACGCTCGGGGTCCACCCCGCCTACCCCACCGTCTACCTAAACTTCAACGCGCGCAGGGAGTTGGGGGTCGAGCTCTGCCAGCCGGTCGAGATCCGGGTCAACGTCTTCAGCCGGCTCTTGACCGAGATCGGCAACCTCGCCTGGCTGGTCCTAATCGGCCTGATCGGGACTGTGGCGGCGCTGCTTGAGGTCCCGATCGGCCTGATCGCCGTGCTTCTCAGCCTCACGCTGCTCGCCCTGCTCACGATCAGAGCGATGCGGTCGGTCCGCTGACGATGATCGAGCTTCGGCCGATATGGATGCGCAGCCTGCACCCCGCCGGTCCCCGGGTGGATTTCGGCGAGCTGGCCGCGGAGACGATGCGCTCGCCGGCCGGCGATCGGCGGCCCTACGTGGCCTGCAGCATGATCAGCACCCTCGACGGCCGAGCGACGGTCGGCGGCAGCACCGAGGCGCTGGGCTTCAAGACCGACGCCAGGGTGCTGATGCGGATGCGCACCTTCGCCGACGCGGTGATGATCGGCGCCGGCACGATGCGGGTCGAGCGCTACGAGCGCATGCTGCCGGTACCGCGCCTGCGCGGCTATCGCGAGCAGATCGGGCTGCCGGCGGACCCACTCACCGTGCTGATCAGCAATCGGATGGATCTGCCCTGGGACGCGAAGCTGTTCAGTGATGGACACGGCGAGGTGCTGGTCGCCACCAACTCCGACCTGGACCCCCCTCCGACGGCGACGAAGGTCGAGATCCTGCGCCAGGAGGGGGGGATCGACCTCGCCGGCCTGCTGAGCCACCTCCACCGCGAGCGGAGAGTCGACTCGATCTCCTGTGAGGGCGGGCCGGCGCTACTGCGCTCGCTGGTCATCGCGGGACTCGTTGACGATCTCTTCCTCACCCACAACCCGGTCCTGGTCGGCGAGGGCGAGCGGTCGCTGATGCACGGCGACCTGCCGGCGCCGCTCCGGGCCGAGCTCGCCTGGGTGCTCGAGGCCGATGACGAGCTCTTCACCCGCTGGCGGCTCACCGTCCAGCAGGAGGGTTGACATCGACTAGGGTGAGCCTCGATGGACTTCACGCCAAGCCCCCAGGTCGAGACGCTGCGCGAGCGGGTCCTCGACTTCATGGACGCCGAGATCTACCCGCAGGAGCGGGAGATCATGGAGGCGCTCGACGCGGAGGTCGCGCCCGGCGTGCCCTACCCGAAGATCCTGGTCGAGATCCGCGAGAAGGCGAGGGCGGAGGGGCTGTGGAACCTGTTCATGCCCGACGAGCGCTATGGGCCGGGGCTGAGCAACTGGGAGTACGGCCTGCTCTGCGAGGAGATGGGGCGCAGCCCGGCGGCGGCGCCGATGGCCTTCAACTGCGCCGCGCCGGACACCGGCAACATGGAGATCCTCGCCGAGCACGGCAGCGACGAGCAGCGGGAACGGTGGTTGGAGCCGCTGCTCGAGGGCCGCATCCGCTCCTGCTTCTCGATGACCGAGCCCGACGTCTCCGGCTCCGACCCGACCCTGCTGCAGGCGCGCGCCGTGCGCGACGGCGAGGAGTGGGTGATCGACGGCCACAAGTGGTTCACCTCGGGCGCGATGGGGGCCGAGCTGGCGATCGCGATGGTGGTCACCGACCCCGAGGCCAACCCCTACGCGCGCGCCTCGATGATCTGCGTGCCGACCGACACGCCGGGGTTCAACCTCGTGCGGCCGATCCCGGTGATGGGCCACGACGGCGGCCCCGGCCACTGCGAGATCCGCTACGAGGAATGCCGGGTGCCGGCGGCCAACCTGCTCGGCGGCCAGGGGATGGGCTTCGTCGTCGCCCAGGACCGGCTCGGGCCGGGGCGCATCCACCACTGCATGCGGGCGATCGGCACCGCCGAGCGGGCGCTGGAGATGATGTGCAACCGCGCCAACGAACGGGAAGCGTTCGGCGGGCCGCTGGGCGAGAAGCAGTTCGTGCAGGAGTCGATCGCCGCCTCGCGGATGGAGATCGACCAGGCCCGGCTGCTCACCCTCTACGCCGCCTGGAAGATGGACACCGAGGGCAAGCGCGCCGCCCGCCAGGCGATCTCGGCGATCAAGATCGTCGCCGCCAACATCGTCATGGACGTGCTCGACCGCGCGATCCAGGTCCACGGCTCGCTGGGGATGACCGACGACACCCCGCTGGCGGCGCTCTGGCGGTTCAGCCGCATGCTGCGCCTCGCCGACGGCCCCGACGAGGTCCACAAGATGGTCCTCGCCCGCCGCGAGCTCAACCGCTGGGCCAAGCGCGCCGAGGCCGAGGCGGCGGGCGAGCTCGACCCCAAGCACGCCCGCCGGATGGTCTGAGCATATATACACATACCTGCTAAGGTATGTGTATGCTCAATCGCAGGCTCCAGGTTCTGGTCGACGACGAGCGCTTCGAGTTGCTGGCGCGGGAATCGGAGCGCGTGGGCGCGCCGGTAGGCGAGCTGGTGCGGCGGGCGATCGACCGGGAGTTTCCCCGCAGTTCCTCCGACCGGGCTGAGGCCGCCCGGCGCCTGCTCGCGATGCCGCCCCCGCCCGGCGAGGGACCAGAGCCCGACTGGGAGGCTCAGAAGCGAGAGATGCTCGACGAGCGGGCGCGCACGCTCGAGGGCGATTGAGGCGCTTCCTCTACGACACCGCGATCTTCGTCTACGCGATGGGCCGAGATCACCCCTATCGCGATCCCTGCCGCGAGATCCTGAGCCTGGCGGGCGAGGAGGCCCTGCTTGGAGAGGCGAGCGCCGACCTCCTCCAAGAGCTGGCTCACCAGCGCTTCCGGCGCACTGGCGATCGGGGCGAAGCGGCAGAGGCCGCCAGGACGGTTGCCGCTCTCTGCCGGCTGCACCCGCTGGAGCCCGACGACGCGATCCGCGGGATCGGGCTCTTCCGGTCCAATCCCCGGCTCGACGCCAGGGATGCCGTATTCGCCGCCGTCGCGCTCAACCGTGGCATCGATGCCATCCTCGCCACGGACAGGGCATTCGACGGCATCGCCGGCCTCGAGCGAATCGATCCCACCGATCAGCGGGCCATCGCAACGCTCGTCGGCTGATCCGCGGCCAAGCGCGCCGAGGCCGGGGAGCTGGACACCAAGCACGCCCGGCGGGCGCTCTGAGGCAGCGGGCATTCAACACCCAGCAGTGAAAAGGCCGGGCTCTCGCCCGGCCTTTCAGAGATGCTGTCGCCTGACGGCCGAAGTGCTAGCCGGCTAGGCAGTACGCAAAGGCAGTGATCGACGATTCGCCACCCGATTCGTTGACGCCGAAAACCCGCCAGCCGTTACCCAACCGCAGGAGACGCTTGACCACCCATTTGTCCGCGCCAGTGCTCTCGGTTTCGAATCCACCGCTGACCACCTCCTCTCCAGACGGACAGGTCGCCGTCACACCCGTCGATACGCCGTTGGCGGTTTTCGCGGTGGTCGCGGACACCACAGTGATGCCCTTGAGCTGAACGCTGCCCACGGAGTTGTCCGCGAGCTTTGCCTGCGTTACCGCTTTGGCCGCGATCTTCGTCTCGGTCACCGACTCGGCGGCGAGCTTGTCGGTGGTGACCGCTTTGTCGCCGATCTTGTCGGTGGTGACCGCTTTGTCGCCGATCTTGTCGGTGGTCACGGCAGCGTCCCGAAGACGGTTGGTCGGTACGGCGTTTTGGGCCAGCTTGCCGGCCTTGACCGCTTCGAAGCTGAGCTTGCCGGTCCGCACCGCGTTGCGGGCGAGGATGCCGGTCTTGACCGCGTTCGGCTTCAGCTCGCGGGTGCCGACGCTGTTCTTGGCCAGGTTGGTCGCGGCGAAGGCGGCGCCGCCGCCGATCACCAGGAAGACCGCGATCGAGGACATCACGTTCGCGTAGGTGAGGCGCTTTCGTATCGCTTGCACGGAATTCTCCTTGGGTCGAGGGATGGAGAGGGACATCCGCGGCGGGGCTCTCTCCCTCTCCCCAGGGATGTCTTCGCGCCGCACCATTTCGCGTCTCGGACGTTCTGTCAAGGACCTTGGACCGGTGCTGCCAGATGGCGGCCCATCGTCTGGGCAGGTTTCGGTACTTATCTGATCTGATAATCTTGCTGGATGGACCTTAGTCTGAACGATCGGGATCCCCGCTTCCTGGAGGTTCTCGACTCGGCAGCCCGCCTGCAGCGGCTGGTCCCGGGTGCGGTGATGGTCGGCGGGGCAGCCGCGATCCTCTACGCGGACCACCGCGAATCCCGCGATCACGACCACGTGGTCGCCGACCTGGCCGACCGCTTCGAGATGGTGCTCGAAGCGGTCGAGGAGGACGAGGGCTGGGCGACCAACCGGGTGACGCCCGGGAAGGTGATCCTCGGCAACCTCGACGGCGTCGAGGCGGGCGTGCGGCAGATGATCCGCAAGACGCCGCTCGAGGTGGCCGCGGTCTCCCTCCCCTCGGGCGGCGAGGTCGTGGTGCCGACGATCGAGGAGACGCTGCGGATCAAGGCCTTCCTCGCCGTGCGCCGCAACCAGACGCGGGACTACCTCGACCTCGCCGCGCTGGCCGAGCAGATGGGGATCGGGCGCGCTGCCGAGGTTCTCGCCGGGATCGACGAGTACTACGCCGACCAGATCGGCGAGGGAGAGGGCGTCGCCTCGCAGCTGGTCCGCCAGCTCGCCGACCCGCGGCCGGCCGATCCGGCGGTGACCCGGCAGCTCTCGTCCTACCGGCGGCTGGACGCGCGCTGGGGCGAGTGGAAGTCGGTGACCGAGGTGCTGGGCGAGGTCGCCGCTCGGATCGCGCTGGCATGACCCCGCTCGCCTTCCGCAACGTCGAGGCGTCGCCGGACGAGCCGGTTGAGCTATGGCCGGCGGAGGCGATCCAGGCCGCGCTCGAGCGGGGCGGTCTGCCGGAGTGGCGGCGGCTGACCGAGGCGGTCAGCCGCCAGCCCTGGGGGCCGGTTGCGCGGCAGCTCGAAGCGGTGCTCTCCTACAGCCGTCCCTACGGCGTCGCCGAGGCGATCGAACGCGCGATCGAGCTGATCCGCGCGGAGGCCGAGGCGCGGGAGCGCGCCGCGGTGGCCGAGGAGATCGCCGAGCTGGCACGCGCCTCGGGACTGACCCGGGCCGAGTTCGCTTCGCGGATCGGCACCTCGGCCTCGCGGCTCTCGACCTACGCGAGCGGCAAGGTCACGCCGTCCGCGGCGCTGCTGGTGCGGATGCGCGGCGTCGCCGCAGGGCGCCCGGGCGCGCCCTGCGGCTGAGGCCTACTTGGTGCCGATCACGTCGATGCCGACATCGTCGACCGCGATGCCGCTGCCCGAGTTGCAGCTCGCGGACTCCAGGTGCACGAGGAAGGTGTGCTGGGCCGTCGCGGCAGCGGAGAGGCTCGCCATGCCCTTGTACCCGGCGTGGTCGAGAAACGGAACCCGGAGAGTCGCCGCACCGGCGGTTTCGTCGGTGATGGAGGCCACCCCGGCGAGATCGGTCGGGTGCAGGTCGTCGGGGTCGGCCGGGTCGAGGGCCAGCTCGACCAGCGCCGAGCGCGGCGGTTCGCAGCCGGCGCCGAAGGCCAGGGTGGCGGCGGCGACGTACTGGTCGGTGCGGCCGGCCGGCTGCGTGTAGCCGGCGGCGGACAGCGGGTAGACGCTGTCGTCCTGGAAGGGCGCCTCCCCGGTCCCGCGCAGCCGGTCCGTCACCCGCGAGAAGGGCGTGCTGCCGGGGTCGAGGTCGGTGCCGGTCACGCTGCCGTCGGCGATCTTGTCGCCGCTCACGGAGCCGTAGGCGAGCTTGGGGTTGGTGATCGCCCCGTCGCGGACCTTGATCGTCGCCACCGCGTTGCGGTGCAGCTTGCGGGTGGTGACCGCGTTGGCCTTGATCTTCGGCGTGCGCACCGCGTTGGCCCTCAGCTGGCGCGGGCCGACGCTGCCCTTCGGCACCTTGCGCGCGGCGATCGCGGCGCCGCCGCCGAGCAGCAGGAAGACGGCGATGGTGGACATCACGTTGGCGTAGCTCAGGTGCTTGCGCAGGAAGGTCACGGACGCTCCTTCGGGTTGGCTTTGATGGCTACTGGCGGCGCTCTGCGTCCGCGGCGGCTGCCGCGAGGCGCTCGACCAGGCGGGCGAACTCTTCGATGCCCGGATCGACCTTGCCATACGCCCCGGCGGCGTAGCGGGCGTAGACGCCCTCGAGGATGATCGCCAGCTTCCAGTAGCCGAGGGCGACGAAGAAGTCGAGGTCGGAGAGGTCGCGGCCGGAGCGCTCGGCGTAGCGGGCGCGCAGCTCGTCGCGGCCGGGGAAGCCGGGCGCCATCGTCGCCGGCTGGCCGAGGGCGATCCCCTCCTCCCCCGCCTCGGGCCAGTAGACCATCAGCAGGCCGACGTCGGCGAGCGGGTCGCCGAGCGTGCAGAGCTCCCAGTCGACCACCGCGGCGACCTCGCCGCCGGGGGTGAGGATCATGTTGTCGAGCCGGTAGTCGCCGTGGACGATCGTCGCCGGCCCCTGCGCGGGGATGCGCGCCTGCAGGCGCTCGTGGACCGCGTCGATCTCCGCCAGCTCGCGGGTCTTCGACTTCTCCCACTGGCCCTGCCAGCGGCGCAGCTGGCGGGCGACGTAGTCCTGCTTGCGGCCGAGGTCGCCGAGCCCGACCGCGTCGGGGTCGACGGCGTGGATCGCGACCAGGGTGTCGACCACGCGCTCGCCGATCGCCCGCCGCTCGGCCTGCTCGGGGAAGGCCTCGGCCTCGGCCAGGCCGCGCAGGATCGGACCCTCGACGAACTCCATCACGTAGAACGGGGCGCCGTTGACGTCCTCCTCGGCGCAGAAGCCGGCGACCGGGGCGACCGGCACGGGGGTCGGCGCCAGGGCCGAGACGACCTTGTGCTCGCGGCCCATGTCGTGGGCCGAGCCGAGCCGCTTGCCGAGCGGCGGCCGGCGCAGCGCCCAGCGGCCCCCGGCGGCGTCGCGCACGCCGTAGGTGAGGTTGGAGTGGCCGCCGGAGATGCGCTCGAAGGTGAGCGGCGGCTGGGCGCCGGCGACGTTCGCGGCGAACCAGGCTTCCAGCGCCGGAGCGTCGATGCCGGGCGGCGCCCCGGCGCTGCCGTCGGCGCTGCCTGTAGCCTCGTCGCCCATCGCCCGGCAAGCATATTCCCGGCGCCGCCTCAGGCTCAGCCCGTCGGTCGCCAACCGGCTGACGATCGGCTTCGCGATCGCCTTCGCCGTGCTCACCGGGCTGGCCGTGATCGGCGTCGCCCGCTTCCTGCAGCAGCGACAGGACTTCGAGGACGCGACGGCGCGCTCCTACCAGGTTGAGATCGCCGCCCGCAACCGGCTCGCGGCGGGCGACCGGCCGGCGGCGGCGCGGGCGACGGTACTCGACCAGCAGCGCAAGCGGCGGGCGCTGCGCCAGGACATCGACGGCGAGACCCGCGACACGGCGCTGCTGGTCGGCGCCGGGCTGATCGCCGGCCTGACCGGGGCGGCGCTGCTCTTCAGCGGCCTGATCGCCTCGATGCGCCGGCCGCTGGAGGAGCTGGTGCGGGCCTCGGGCCGGCTCGCCGGCGGCGACCTCGACGCCCGGGTCAAGGTCGGCGGCCTGGCCGAGACCGCCGCCCTGGGCGAAGCCTTCAACGAGATGGCCGCCGAGCTGCAGCGGCGGGCCGGCGAACGCGACAAGTTGGAAACGATGAAGGACGAGTTCGTCGTCACCGCCTCGCATGAGCTGCGCAGCCCGCTGACCTCGGTGCAGGGCTTCGCCGAGCTGCTGATGCTGGAGCGCGACGAGCTCAGCCCCAAGCAGGCCGACACGGTCGAGGTGATCCTCGACAACACCCGCCACCTGGTGCGGCTGCTCAACGACCTGCTCGACCTCGCCCGCAGCGACGCCGGGCGGCTGACGATCGAGCCGGCGCCGACCGAGGTCGGCGCGCTGATCGAGGACGCGGTGCGGACGATGCGCAGCCAGACCGAGACCGCGAGCCAGACGATCTCGACCGCGGTCGAGCCCGGCCTGCCGGCGGTCGAGGTCGACCGCGGCCGGATCCGCCAGGTCCTGGTCAACCTGCTGACCAACGCCCACGAGTACTGTCCCGAGGGGGCGGCGATCGAGGTCGCCGCGAGGCAGGCCGACGGCGCCGTCGAGGTGTCGGTCAGCGACGACGGGCCGGGGATGGCAGCCGACCAGCTGGAGCACATATTCGAGCGCTTCACCCGCGGCGACGCCGGGCTGACCCAGGACGTCGGCGGCACCGGCCTCGGCCTGGCGATCTCCAAGTCCCTGGTCGAGCTGCACGGCGGCACGATCGAGGCCGCCTCCCAGCCCGGCCACGGCTCCACCTTCCGCCTCCGCCTCCCCCCATCCCCCGCCGACGGGCCTAAAACCGACGCATATCGACGGAAATCGGCCCGTCGGCGGGAGGGGGAGGGATGACGCGGGTGCTGATCGCCGACGACTCGGAGACGATCCTGCTCTTGATGCGGACGCGGCTGGAGATGGAGGGCTACGAGGTGGTGAGCGCCGCCGACGGGGTCGAGGTGCTCGAGGCGCTGCGCGGCGGGCCGGCGCCGGACGTGCTGCTGCTCGACGCGATGATGCCGCGCAAGTCGGGGATCGAAGCCCTGCGCGAGCTGCGCGCGGCCGGGGTCGAGACCCCGGCGCTGATCGTCAGCGCCCACCAGGACGCGATGGACGCCGGCGCCGCCGGCGACGGCGAGGCGAGCGGCTACGTGACCAAGCCGATCGACTTCGAGGCGCTCTTCGAGCGCATCGAGCAGCTGGCTAGCTCTTAGCGACCTCGAGCCGGATCTCGCGGCCCTTGAGCTTGGTGCCGCTGAGGTACTCGACCGTGCGCTCGGCGAGCTCGGGGTCGACGTGGACGAAGGAGAAGCGGTGCAGGACGTGGACGTCCTTGATCGCCTCCTCGGGCAGCACCGCGCCCTCGCGCAGGGCCCAGCGCAGGTCCTCCTCGGTCAGGCCGCTGCGCTCGCCGCGGTTGACGAAGAGCTTGACCGCGCCGGCCGGGGCGTCGGCCTCGGTCTTGGCGCCGTTGCCGGCGGGCTCGGGCCGCGGCTTCTGCTCGCGCTCGCGGCGCCGCGGCCGCGGCGCGTGCTCGAGCCGCTCCTCGGGCGTCTCCCACTCGCCGATCGTGGTCTTCACGTCGCGCTCGATGCGGCCGATCTCGTCGCGCTGGGCGGGGGTGACGAAGGTGATCGCGCGGCCGGTGCGGCCGACCCGGCCGGTGCGGCCGATGCGGTGCACGTAGACCTCCGAGGAGGCCGGCACGTCGTAGTTGATGACGTGGGTGACGTGCTCGATGTCGAGCCCGCGGGCGGCGATGTCGGTGGCGACCAGCAGCCGCACCCGGTGGTCCTTGAAGGCGATCATCACCCCGTCGCGCGAGCCCTGACTCATGTCGCCGTGCAGCGCCTTGACGTCGAGCCCTTTCGCCTTCAGCGTCTTCTCCAGCCGGTCGGCGCCGATCTTGGTGCGGCAGAAGATGATCGCCTGCTCGGGTTCCTCGGCCTTGAGCAGGTCGACCAGGCGCTCCGCCTTCTCCTTGGCCGGCACCTCGACGTAGGCCTGGGCGATCGCGTCGACGGTCAGCGTCTTCGGCGTGATCCGGATCGTCGTCGGGTCGTACATGTAGCTCTCGGCGAGCTTTTTGATCGGCGGCGGCATCGTCGCCGAGAAGAGCGCCGTCTGGCGCCCGCTCGGGCACATGCGGAGGATCTTCTCGACGTCCTCGATGAAGCCGAGGTCGAGCATCTCGTCGGCCTCGTCGAGGACGACGTAGCGGGCCGCGGTGAGGACCAGCGAGCGGCGGCCCATCAGGTCCATCATGCGGCCGACGGTGGCGACGACGACCTGGGCGCCGGCGCGCAGCTGCGACTGCTGGGACTTGATCGGGGCGCCGCCGAAGACGGCGACGATCTCGATGTCGAGGTGCTCGGCGTAGGAGCGCAGCGCCTGGGTCACCTGGATGCAGAGCTCGCGGGTCGGGGTGAGGACGATCGCCTGCACCTCGTCGCTGTCGGGGTCGAGGTACTGCAGCAGGGGCAGGCCGAAGGCGGCGGTCTTGCCGGTGCCGGTCTGGGCCTGACCGATCACGTCGTGGCCGCCGAGCAGCTCGGGGATCGCCTGGTCCTGGATCGGGGTCGGCTCGTCGAAGCCGAGCTCGTCGAGGGCCTGCTGGATCTGCGGCGAGAGGCCGAGCTCCTTGAAGGCGGTCACTTCGACGGGTCCAGGAGTAGCTTGCCGGACGTGCGCCGGGCGATCAGGTCTTCGTGGGCGCGGGCGGCCTCGGAGAGCGGGTAGACGTCGCCGACGGTGACCTCGAGCTCGCCGGCGGCGAGCGCGCCGAGCAGCTCGCCGATCATCGGCGCGACCAGCTCGCGGCGGGCCAGCAGGTGGACGAGCCAGAAGCCGACCACCGACTTCGAGCCGCGCAGCAGGGCGGCGGTGGAGACGTCGCGCTGCTCGCGCGAGGCGATGCCGAAGACGACCATGCGGCCGAACGGGGCGAGCACGCCGAGCTCCTGGTCGAAGGCCTCGCCGCCGCTCATGTGCAGCACGGCGTCGACGCGCTCGCCGCCGTTGGCCTCGCGGATCGCGGCGCCGAGCTCCTCGCTGCGCGAGTCGACGGTGGCGTCGGCGCCGAGCTTCTCGACCAGGGCGCGCTTCTCGGCGCTGGAGGCGAGGCCGATCACCTTCGCCCCGGCCCGCTTGCCGAGCTGCACGGCGAGGGTGCCGGTGCCGCCGGCGGCGGCCTCGACCACCAGGGTCTCGCCCGGCTGCACGGCGGCGCAGCGCTGGACCAGCGCCATCGCGGTCAGGCCCTGCAGCAGGGCGGCCGCAGCGGCGTCGTCGTCGACCTCGTCGGGGACCGGAATCAACATCGCCTCGGGCACCACGACCCGCTCGGCGTAGCCGCCGTTCATCAGCAGGGCGGCGACCCGGCGGCCGTCGGGCGTGCGTCCGCTGACCTCGCCGCCGGGGATCAGCGGCAGGGCCTGCTCGGCCAGGTAGTCGTTGCGGGTGGCGTGCGTGTCGGCGAAGTTGATCCCGCTGCGCGCGACCTCGACCAGCACCTCCCCCTCGCCGGGGGTGGGGTCGTCGACCTCGACGTACTGGAGCTTCTCCGGCCCGCCGAACTCCTCTATCCGAACAGCCTTCACGGCGGCGAACCATAGTCGCGCCGGAGAAAGGGAGTCGGGTGCGCCTCGTCGGCGCCTCCCCCGCTGTTGCGCCGTCGAGGCGCACCCGACTCCCTATACCCTGCGCCCGATGTCGCTCACCGTGGTCGGATCGATCGCCTTCGACGCCGTCAAGACCCCTTTCGGGGAGCGCGAGCGGATGCTGGGCGGCGCCGCGGTGCACTTCTCGCTGGCCGCCAGCTTCTTCACCGAGGTGCGGCCGGTGGGGCCGGTCGGCGATGACTTCGGCGCCGAGGAGCTGGCGGTGCTCGAGCGGCGCGGGGTGCTGACCGACGACGTCGAGCGGGTCGCCGGCGGGCGCTCCTTCTTCTGGCGGGGCCGCTACGAGTACGACCTCAACATCGCCCACACCGAGGACACCCAGCTCGGCGTCTTCGGCGAGTTCGAGCCGAAGCTCTCGGCCGCGGCCGAGGCTGCCGACACCCTCTTCCTCGCCAACATCCAGCCCGACCTGCAGCGCCGGGTGCGCGCCCAGTGCGGCGCGGCGCGCTTCTCGGCGCTGGACTCGATGAACCTCTGGATCGAGACCGCGCAGGACTCGCTGCGGGCGGCGATCGCCGAGGTCGAGTGCGTGATCCTCAACGACGCCGAGATCCGCCAGCTGACCGGCGAGTCGAACCTGGCGCGGGCGGCGCGGGCGCTGATGGGCCTCGGCCCGCGGGCGGTGGTCGCCAAGCAGGGCGAGTACGGGGCGGCGCTGTTCACCGAGGAGAGCTTCTTCGCCCTGCCCGGCTTCCCGCTCGAGGACGTGCGCGACCCGACCGGGGCCGGCGACAGCTTCGCCGGCGGCTTCCTCGGCTACCTCGACGGCCACGACGGCGAGCTCGACGAGGCCTGCCTGCGGCGGGCGATGGGCTACGGCACCGTGCTCGCCTCCTTCAACGTCGAGCGCTTCGGCACCGAGCGGGTGGCCGGCCTCAGCCGCGAGGAGATCGACGAGCGCTTCGCCGAGCTGCACGGAATGACCCAGTTCGAGCCGTTGCCCGCTCTTTAACGAGGCCGCAAAGGCGGAAATGCGAGAATGCGCGCCGCATGGCTGCCGACTCGCTGACGATCACCGACAACCGAACCGGCACCACCTACGAGGTGCCGATCGCCGACGGCACGGTGCGGGCGATGGACCTGCGCCAGATCAAAGTCGACCCGGACGAATTCGGGATGCTCGCCTACGACCCGGCCTTCACCAACACGGCCGCCTGCCGCTCGGCGATCACCTACATCGACGGCGAGGCGGGCGTGCTCGAACACCGCGGCTACTCGATCGAGCAGCTCTGCGAGCGCTCGACCTTCCTCGAGGTCGCCTACCTGCTGATCTTCGGCGAGTTGCCGACCGGGCCGCAGCTCGACCGCTGGGTCTACGACATCACCCACCACACCTTCGTCCACGAGGACCTCAAGCACTTCTTCGAGGGCTTCCGCTACGACGCCCACCCGATGGGGATGCTGCTCTCCGGGGTCGGCGCGCTCTCCACCTTCTACCCCGGCGCGAAGCAGACCGAAGACCCCGAAGAGCGCTACATGGCGGCGGTCCGCCTGATCGCCAAGGTGCCGACCCTGGCCGCCTTCTCCTACCGGCACAACATGGGGCTGCCCTACGTCTACCCCGAAAACGACCTCAACTTCGCCGAGAACTTCCTCTCGATGATGTTCAAGAAGACCGAAGCCAAGCACGTGCCGAAGCCGGCGCTCTCCAAGGCGCTCGACGTGCTCTTCATCCTCCACGCCGACCACGAACAGAACTGCTCGACCAGCGCCGTGCGCGGCGTCGGCTCCTCCGACGTCGACCCCTACTCGGCGGTCGCGGCCGGGGTGGCGGCGCTCTACGGGCCACTGCACGGCGGCGCCAACGAGGCGGTGCTGCGCATGCTGCGGCGGATCGGCTCAGTCGAGAACATCCCCGGCTTCCTGGAGAAGGTGAAGGGGCGCGAGGAGAAGCTGATGGGCTTCGGCCACCGCGTCTACAAGAACTACGACCCGCGGGCGCGGATCATCCAGCAGCACATGGACGAGGTCTTCGAGGCGACCGAGTACAACCCGCTGGTCGAGATCGCCCGCGAGCTGGAGAAGCAGGCGCTCGACGACGAGTTCTTCACCTCGCGCAAGCTCTACCCCAACGTCGACTTCTACTCGGGGATCATCTACGAGGCGCTGGAGATCCCGACCGAGATGTTCACCGTGATCTTCGCCATCCCCCGCACCGCGGGCTGGGTTGCGCAGTGGATGGAGATGAAGGACGACCCCGAGCAGAAGATCGCCCGCCCGCGCCAGATCTACACCGGCGAGCGCGAGCGCGAGTACCTGCCGGTCGCCGACCGCGAGGGGCCGGAGAAGATCGTCGGGCCGCCGGCGCGACGGCCGAAGCGGCCGCTGCGCGGGGCGTAGTCCCGCGCCCATGGGGGCCTGGAAGCTGACGGTTCGGGATGGGTCCGACGTGTCGCACGCTCAGTTCGAGGACCTCGACGAGGCGGTGGCGGAGATGCGGGAGCGGGCCATGCGGATTCGGGCGAAGGGGCCGACGAAGGCGGTATCGGCGATTCGGGACTTCGGACCGGAGGCGCAGGTGCGGGGGCGGTTGGAGCTGAGCGGCGGCGGCCTGCTGCGCAAGCGGGTGGCGGGGGTCGACGTGCGCGGCGACGGGACCTTCATGCCCTACCGCGGCCGGATCGCCCGCGAGGAGCTCGACCCGAGCGGGCACGATTCGCCGTTCGACCTGGTGCGCGAGACTCTGGAGTGAGACGATTGGCGACAGCGATGAGCGAAGCCGAGACCGAGATCCCCAAGGGCAGCTACGCCGCCGGGCGCCGCGTCAGCCTGCCGGCCGGCGCCGAAGCCCCCTACGCGGTCTTCGTCAACGGCGTCGAACAGACCGAGGGCAGCGACTACCGCCTCGCCGCCGGCGAGATCGTCTTCACCCGCCAGATCGTCAAGGAGAAGGTCGGCACCGGCCGCTGGCTCGCCATGTACCTCGGCCTCTTCGGCACCTACCGCAAGAACGAGACGATCGACCTCCAGTTCCAGCGCGACGGCAAGACCGAGCTGGTCTCGGACCTGCCGGTGCAGCCGGACTGAAGATCGCGGTAGATCTTGTGCGTCGGCTATTCTGTCCGTATAACGTCCTATTGCGAGGACAGAAGGGAGACAAGCTTGAACGCAACCGTTGCCAGGGATCCCCAGCACCGACGGCTGGTGGAGATCGACACCGAGGTCGAGGGCGTCAAGGCCGCATTCGAGGAAGCGCTCGACGAGGTCGCCGGTCATCCTGAGATCGATGGCTCAGCGCACAAGCGCCTGGCGGATGTCAGCAAACGCCTCGCCGATCTCAAGCCCCAACTCGAGACCACCGACCTGAGCTACGAGCAGCGAGCGACGCTCTACTCCGCGCTCGTCGATGTGAGCAACGCAATGACCGCGGAACCGGGCGATCTGGATCGCTTCGAGGCGGCCCTAGTTGGGATCGAGCGCGTGCGCCACGTAATCCGGGATGCGCTTGACGAGTTCGTCGGCGGGGCCGATGCCGACCGCCGCCGGCTCCTCCATGAGCTGGAGCAAAGCCTTCCCGGCATCCGCCAGGCGGATATCGCCGAGCTCGTCGCTGTCGACCCTCGCACCATTCGGCGCTGGTCAAGTGAGCCGGGTGAACCGGAGCATCGACTGCTGCTGGTCAGCAGGTTGATTGCGGTGCTTCGCCACGCGTGGACCCCGAAAGGCGTGCTCGCCTGGTTTCACCGACCCCGGCGCGAGCTTGGCGGCAAGATGCCGATAGAGCTCCTCGATGACCCAGGCTCCGAGCGCTCGCTCCTCAGCGAGGCTCGGAGCACCCGAAACCAGTACGGAACCTGAGGCGCGATGGGGGAAATCGCCTTCAGACGGTGCCGGGGAGTGGCCTACCGAGCCACGACTTACGACACACCGCTTTGGGTCTCCCCCAACAGTCGACCTGGCCGCTGGAGCCATCCCGAAGACGGCACGATCGCTCAGTACTGCACGCTCGACGTGGCATCGGCGATCGCGGAGATGGTGCGTTACGAGAATCTGCGAGAGATCGACGACGCGCAGGAGCTGCGGGTCAGCATCTGGGAACTCCGAGTAGACGAGGGCGCGATTGCCGACTACTCGACTCCCGAGAGGGCAGCCGCGCAGGGGTTCGAGTGGGAACACCTCGTTTCCGACTCCTGGCGTGGGTGTCGGTCGGAGGGCAAGAGGATCACGAGCGAAGGAGGACGCGGCGTGGTCGCGCCGAGCGCTGCACTGCCGGGAGGAGTTGCGCTCACTCTCTTCGGCCCCCGCACGGAGATCGACTGGAAGGCCGAACCCAGCCTCTCGATTCAGGTTCCCGCGCGGCTTATCCTTCAAGGCGCACCCGGCGAGCATCTGGTCGGCGACACGCGGTTCTTCGACGACCCCTATCCCGAGGTCGAGCCGGTTCCGGCCGACGCACTTCTCAACGTCGCCCTCACCCGGGAACGGCGCTCTAGTTGAAAACGTAGAGCACTGCGAAGGCGGTGAGGACGAAGCCGGCGGCGGCGGCGATCATGCCCTTGTCTTTGGAGACCATGGCGGCGATCGAGCGGTCGTCGGCGCGGTCGTAGACGAGGTAGAGGTAGCGGAATATGCCGTAGACGACCGGCGGGATCGTCCACATCATCTCGTTGCCGACGATCGGCGAGTCGACGGCGTAGATCGAGTAGCTGATCACGGTGCCGGTGGTGACCATGGCGACCATCTGGTCGAGGAAGGGCAGCGAGTAGTGCTCGAGCACCGGGCGGCTGCTGGTCCCCTCGTGCAGCTCGGAGACGGCCTCTTGGCGGCGCTTGGTGAAGCCGAGGAAGAGGGCGATCATGCCGGTGCAGAGCAGCAGCCATTCGGAGGCGTGGGCGTCGACGGCGCTGGCGCCGGCGGCGACGCGGAGGATGAAGAGCCCGGCCAGGGTCATCACGTCGACGATCACGATCTGCTTGAGGCCGAGGCTGTAGGCCATCTGGGCGATGCCGTAGCCGACCACCATCAGGCCGACTTCCCAGTTGACGGTGGCGAAGGCGAGGGCGACGCCGACGATCGCCAGCGACGGGGCGATCGCCTTCGCCGCGGCCTCGGAGAGCTCGCGCGCGGCCAGCGGCCGGAAGCGCTTCTTCGGGTGGCGGCGGTCGAGCTCGACGTCGATCAGGTCGTTGACGTAGTAGCCGGCGCTGGAGATCGCGCAGAAGGAGAGGAAGGCCAGCGTCGCCTCGAGCACCGCGTGCGCGTCGTTGAACTGGCCGGAGAAGAGCAGGCCGGCGAAGACGAAGAGGTTCTTGATCCACTCCTGTGGCCGGCCGGTCTTGATCGCGGCCCGCAGCGGCGAGCGGCGCGGCACGACCGGCTCGTCCATCGGCAGGTCCTCGGGCGCGGGGGCTGGAGCCATCGGCTGTTCGGAAGTGATCGTGTCCACGCTGGCGGGGCCGGGCGAGAGGCGGAATCCCGCTCACGGCCGGAGATCGGTCGCGAAAGGGTAGCGCTCAGCCCGGTAGGCGAACGGTGAAGCGGGCGCCCTGGGCGGGGAGGTTCTCGACCGCGACGCTGCCGCCCATCGCCTCGCTCAGCTCGCGGACGATGGCGAGGCCGAGGCCGGCGCCGTCGGCCGAGCCGCGGCCGGCGCGGGCGCGCAGGCGGAAGCGCTCGAAGGCGTGGGGGATCTCCTCGGGCGGGATGCCGGGACCCTGGTCGCCGACCCGGACCAGGCCCGGCCCGACCTCGATCGCCACCGTGCCGCCCCGCGGGCTGACGCGGATCGCGTTCTCGACCAGGTTGGAGACGACCTGCAGGGCGCGGCCGTGGTCGGCGGTCGCCCGCCCCTCGCCCGCGACGCTCACCGCGACGCCGGCCTCGGCGGCGCTCGGCCGCAGGCGCTCCTCCGCCTCGCGGGCTACCGCGGCGAGGTCGACCGGCTCGCGCTCGACCTCGATCGCGCCCTGGCGCAGGCGGGCGAGGGCGAGCAGGTCGCCGACCAGGCGCTCGAGCCGGCCGGCCTCGCGGCCGACCACCGCCGCCGCCGCGCGCGGCTCGACCGTGCCGTCCTCGATCCCCTCGGCGTAGCCGCGAATCGAGGTCAGCGGCGTGCGCAGGTCGTGGGAGACGGAAAGCAGCACGGCGCGCTCGGCGTCGCGGGCGAGGCTGAGCTGCTCGGACATCTCGTTGAAGGAGGCGGCGAGGCGGTCGAGCTCCTCGGTCCCCTCCGGCGGCACCGGCTCGGGCCGGCGGCCGCCGGCGAGCTCGCCGGCGGCGTCGGAGAGGCGGCGCAGGGGCTCGGTCAGGCGGCGGGCGAGCAGCGCCGCCACGGCGGCGGCCAGCAGCGCCGCGGCGCCGCAGGCGATCAGCAGCGCGGCGAGGTAGTCGCGGAAGTCGGTGCCGAGGACGTCGACCGGCGGCGGCGGTGGCGGCGGGCGCAGGCGGCCCGGCGGCGGCCTGCGCAGGCGCTGCTGCTCGGCGTTTTCGCGCAGCGTTTCCTGCACCGCGTCGCGGGTGAGGACGATGCCGAGCGCCAGCGAGGCGCCGACCGCGAGCAGGACGACGCCGAGGATCGCGACGAAGAGGCGCGCGCGCAGCGAGCGCATCAGGCGCTGACCTTGTAGCCGGCGCCGCGCACGGTCTCGATCAGGTCGGGACGGCCGAGCTTGGCGCGCAGCTGGGCGACGTGGACGTCGACGGTGCGGGTGCCGCCGGGGAACTCGCCGCCCCAGGCAAGCTCCAGCAGGCGGTCGCGGCCGAGGACGACGCCGCGGTGGGCGAGCAGCGCGGCGAGCAGGTCGAACTCGCGGCCGGTCAGCTCGACCGGCTCGGCGCCGGCGGTGACGGTGCGGGCGGCGCGGTCGAGCTCGACGTCGCCGGCCGAGAGCAGGCCCTCGGCCTCGCCGCCGCCGCCCGCGCCGCCGGCGCGGCGCAGGATCGCCTTCACCCGGGCGACCAGCTCGCGCGGCGAGAAGGGCTTGACGACGTAGTCGTCGGCGCCGGCTTCGAGCCCGGCGACCCGGTCGACCTCGTCGTCGCGGGCGCTGAGGATCAGGATCGGAACCTGGGTGCGGGCGCGCAGCCGGCGGCAGACCTCGAAGCCGTCGATCCCGGGCAGGCCGATGTCGAGGACGACGAGCCGCACCGGGTGGCGGGAGAGCTCCTCCAGCGCCTGCTCGCCGCTGGGAGCCCAGACGACGCCGAACCCGTCGCGCTTGAGATAAGCGCGGACGAGGTCGGCGATCGCCTGCTCGTCCTCGACTACGAGGATCGCTCCCTTCACAGGGCTAGCCTTGCATCTGCGGCGGTCCACCCTGCGGTCCGCCGGGCGGTGGCGAGCTGTCCCCGCTTGCCGTGCCTGGGCGGCACCATGATCGCTTTCGCGGTCCCGCCCTCGGGCCCGCAGACGACGACCTGCTGGCCGGTCTTCAGGTCCGAGACGGCGGTGTCGCGGCCGGGGCCGGCGAGCACCTTGGTCTTCCCGTCGACGGCGATCGTCACCTCGTTGCCGTCGTTCTCCTTCACGGTTACCGAGCTGTCGCCGACCGCGGTCAGCTCGCCGCGGTCGAGCCGGATCACCTGGTCGCTGCCGTTGCGCTGCACGTGCAGCTCGGCGTAGGTCAGGTTCTTGCCGGCCGGACCGCCGAGCGGGCCGCCGGGGGGCGGTGGCATCCGCTTCCCCTGCGGCGGGCCGGAGCGCCCCTTGCCGGAGCTGCCTTCGGACCCGCCCTGGGCGAGCGCCACGCCGCCGACGGCGAGCGCCGCGGCGACGGCGAGCGCCGCCACCGAGCGGGCGCGTTTGCGAAATGAGTCGAACATCGCTGGACCTCCTGGTCGTTGGATCGGACGAGTCGATCCTCGGCGCCCCGCGTTCGGGCGCGGTCAGGCCCATGTAAGCGTCGTGTAAGCCCCGCCCACCCTCGGGTGCAACGCGTTTGCGGCCTATTTGACCGCAAACGCGTTGCACCCGCCGGCCCTGACTGCCATTAGGGGTCGATCAGGACGCCCGGGTTGAGCATCCCGGCCGGGTCGAGCTCGGCCTTGGCGGCGCGCAGGGCGGCGGCGAAGGGGGCGGGGCGCTGGCGGTCATACCAGGGGCGGTGATCGCGGCCGACGGCGTGGTGGTGGGTAATTGTGCCGCCGCCCTCGAGCACGGCCTCGGCCGCGGCGGCCTTGATCTCGTCCCACTGCTCGACCTCGCCGCCGCGCACGGCCGGCGCCAGCACGGTGAAGTAGGGCGCCGGCCCGTCGGGGTAGACGTGGGTGAAGCGGCAGCTGACCCGGGGCGATCCCGGCCCCGCCGCCGGCGCGTCGCAGACCTCGGCGACCTTCCCCCGCACCGCCTCCATCACCTCGGCGTGGAAGTCCTCGAAGCGGTCCCAGGTGACCGCCGTCTCGAAGGTCTCGCTGAGCACCCCGCAGGCGACGAAGGTGTCGCGCAGGTAGGGCGCCAGCAGAAACGCCGACCGCCAGGACCCGACCGCGTCCCCCGACTCCCCGTCGACGGGCCGATTTGTGGAGCCAGAGGCGACATTTCGGCCCGTCGGCGGCGTGGTCTCGGCGCCGTGGGCGCGGGCGATGTCGAGGGCCTGGGCCAGCGGGGTGTCGACCGGGTGGTGGGCAGACTCGAAGCCGAGGACGAGGACGTGGCTCTGCCCGGTGCCGGCCCCTGTCGTGCCCGCCTCGAGCGCGTCGAGCAGGCGGCAGTTGGCGGGGTTGAGGCCGGACTGGGCGATCTCGCGCACGGCCTCCGCCGCGGCGGCGAAGTCCTCGAACTCGGCGCTGGCCGAGGCCTTGAACCGGGGCCGGGGGCGGACCCGCAGCCAGGCCTCGGCGATGACGCCGAGGATGCCCTCCGAGCCGATCAGCGCCCGGTCCGGCGAGGGGCCGGCGCCCGAGCCCGGCAGCCGCCGGCTCTGCCAGCTGCCGCGCGGGGTGATCGCCCGCACCGACTCGACCAGGTCGTCGATGTGGGTGTAGAGGGTGGCGAAGTGGCCGCCGGCGCGGGTCGCGACCCAGCCACCCAGGGTCGAGTACTCGAAGCTCTGCGGGAAGTGGCGCAGGGTGAGCCCATGCTCGCGCAGCTGGTCCTCGAGCCCCGGCCCGGTAGCCCCGGCCTGGATCCGCGCCGCCAGCGAGGTGGCGTCGACCTCGAGCACCCGGTCGAGCCGCTTCAGGTCCATGCAGACCAGCGGCCGCTCGACCCCGCGCGCCTCGACCCCGCCAACGACGCTGGTGCCGCCGCCGAAGGGCACGACCGCGGCGCCCTCGGCCTCGGCCCAGGAGAGCACCGCCTCGATCTCCGACTCGTCGCGCGGGTAGGCGACCAGGTCGGGCGGGTTCCGGAACTCCCCCCGAAACCCCCGCACCACGTCCCGGTAGGCCTTGCCCAGCGCGTGCGAGACCCGCTCGTAGCGCTCGTCGGTGAACAGGTCCCCGAGCGAGGCCGGCGCCTTCAGCCGCGCCGCCCGCAGCTGCACCTCGTCAAGCGGCACCGCCTCCTCCGGCCCCTCCCCGAACCCAAACCGCTCCCTGATCCCGGCAGCCGCCTCGTCCAGCTCGCGACGCGAGGGCGCCTGGTCCTCGTACCCCCACCCCCAGTGCTTGAGCCTGCGCTCAGCCATAAAGCGCTCCGGCGAGAGGCGGGTTGTGCCCCTCCCCAGGAAGCTTGGTGACCACCTCCCGAAGCGCATCGACGATCCAGCTGCGCGACGGCTTCATGGAGAGGGGCACAACCCGCCTACCAGTGCACGCCTTTCATCAGGTGGGCGAAGGCGACCGCCTCGGTCGAGGGCGCCTTGTCGGGCGCCTCCTCGGACTTGCCCTTGGCCGCCTGACTGTCGGGGAAGAGCTTGTAGGCCTGGTTGAGGATGCGGTCCGACGCCTTCGGCGCCACCGCGTAGAGCAGCTCGCCGAAGGTGCCGAGCCGGGTCGCGACCTTCTTCGGCCGGTGGATCATCGCCCCGGCGATCATCTCCGCCGCCTCCTCTGGCGAGATCGCCGGGAAGACGTCGTACATCCGGGTCGGGGCGATCATCGGCGTGCGCACCAGCGGCATGTGGATCGTCGTCATGTGGACGCCGTCGTCGACGATCTCCGAGGCGACCACCCGGCTGAAGGCGTCGAGCGCCGCCTTCGAGGCGACGTAGGCGGAGAAGCGCGGCGGGTTGGTCTGGGTGCCGATCGAGCTGATGTTGATCACGTGGCCCGACTTGCGCGCCCGCATCGAGGGCAGCAGGGCGAGGATCAGCCGCACCGCGCCCAGGTAGTTGAGCTGGACCGTGCGCTCGTAGTCGTGGAAGCGGTCGTAGGCGAGCCCGACCGAGCGGCGGATCGAGCGGCCGGCGTTGTTGACCAGGACGTCGACCTGGCCGTGGTAGGCAAGCACCTCCTCGGCCATCCGCGCGACGTCGTCGGTGTCGGACATGTCGCAGCGGTGGATGTGGGCGACGCCGCCGGCCTGCTCGATCTCGCGCTTGGTCTCCTCCAGCTTCTCGACCGAGCGGGCGACGAGCAGCACGGTGGCGCCGGCGTCGGCGACCTTGACCGCGGTCGCCTTGCCGATCCCCGAGGAGGCGCCGGTGATCAGCACCACCTTGCCGCGCACCGCGGCGCTCAGCGAGCGGTCCTTGAACAGGTCCGGGTCGAGGTTGCGCTCCCAGTAGTCCCAGACGCGGTCGGCGTAGGACTCCAGCGGCGGCACCGAGATCCCGGAGCCCTCGAGCGCCCGCTGCGTGTTGCTCGAGTCGAAGGTGGTCGGGTAGCTGACGTACTGCAGCACGCCGGCCGGGATGCCGAGCTGGTCGAGCCCGAGCTTCACCGCCCGCCGCGCCGGCGGGAAGAAGCGCAGGCCGGTGCGCACCAGTGAGGTCGCCGGGTCGGTGATCTCGGAGTCGAGGCGCAACGCCGCCTGCGGCGCGTCGGCGGCGCGGGCGAAGAGGTTGACGACCTCGCCGGCGCTCTTCGGGCTGGGGTCGGTGAGGCTGAAGGCCTGGCCGTCGAGGCCGGGCCGATGGGCGATGTGGTCGATCGCGTCGGCGACGAAGTCGACCGGGACGATGTTGATCTCGCCGCCTTCGACCCCGAGCGCCGGCAGCCAGGCCGGCAGCACCTTGCGCGCCCGCTGCAGCAGCTTGAAGAAGTAGTAGGGCCCGTCGACCTTGTCGATCTCGCCGGTGCGCGAGTCGCCGACGACGATCCCCGGCCGGTAGACGCGCCAGGGGCGGGCGCATTCCTCGCGCACGACCCGCTCGGACTCGTGCTTGGTGCGGAAGTAGGGGTGGGTGTCGAGCCGCTGCGCCTGCTCGAACATGTCCTCGCGCCACTCGCCCTCGTAGAGGCCGGCGGCGGCGATCGAGCTGACCTGGTGGAAGCAGCCGGCCTCGATCGCCCCGGCGAGCTCGACCGCGTGGCGGGTGCCCTCTACGTTGGCCACCTCCTGCGCCTCGGCGCCGGCGGTCATGTCGTAGATCGCCGCCAGGTGGAAGAAGTGGTCGACCTTGCCGCGCAGCTCGAGCAGGTCCTCCTCGGAGACGCCGAGGCTGGCCTGGGAGAGGTCGCCGGCGACCGGCACGACGCGTGCGCCGTCGGCCCCCCAGGCGGTGCGCAGCTCCTCCAGCCGCCCGCGCGAGCCGGCGCGGACCAGGGCGTAGACGGTGCCCTCGCGGCGCAGCAGGCGCTGGACCAGGTTGCGGCCGATGAATCCGGTGGCGCCGGTGACGAAGTAGTTCATTGCTTGCAGCCTACCTAGGCTCAACAAGCGCGCAATCCGGTTTCCATAGACTCAGAGGCAGAGATGGCGGAGACGGCCACCGTGCAGATCGCGATGCCCGAGATGGGCGAGTCGGTGACCGAGGGAATCGTGCTCGAGTGGCACGTCGCCGAGGGCGACTTCGTCAACGAGGGCGACACCATCGTCGAGGTCTCGACCGACAAGGTCGACGCCGAGGTGCCGGCGCCTACGGACGGCGTCATTACGAAACTGCTGGTCTCCGTGGATGACGAGGTGCCGGTTGGGGCGCCGTTGGCGGAGATGGAGGCGGGTGACGGGGACGGCGAGGGATCAAGCGGGACTCCTGCGGGTCCTGTCGCTGCAGCTGACGGCGGCGCCAACGGCGCTGGCTCTCCAGACACAGATATCCGCGCGACGCCAGTCGCGCGGAGGGTTGCCGAGGCTAATGGCGTCGATCTTGGCTCGGTGAGCGGGTCGGGGCCTGGGGCGAAGGTGCTGAAGGAGGATGTGCTCGCGGCTGCCAACGGTGGAGGCCCGGAGGCGGTCGGCGAGGAGAAGCAGCTGCGGGGGCCGGCGGCGATGCTGGCGCAGGCGATGGACGAGAGCAGGGAGGTGCCGACGGCGACCTCGTTCCGCACCGTCGCCGTCGACACGCTCGACGCCAAGCGCAAGGCGCTCAACGGGCTGTTGAAAGAACGCGGGATGAAGGTCTCCTTCACCCACCTGGTCGCCTGGGCGATCGTCCAGGCCGCCAAGCGCCACCCGGTGATGACCCGCGTCTTCGAGCAACGCGACGGCAAGCCGTTCGCGATCGAGAACGGGCCGGTCAACCTCGGGATCGCGGTCGACGTCGAGCGCAAGGACGGCTCGCACAGCCTGATGGTGCCGGCGATCAAGGGCGCGGACGGACTCGACTTCGCCGCCTTCCACAGCCGCTACGAGGAGCTGATCAACAAGACGCGGGAGAGCAAGCTCACCGCCGACGACTTCCAGGGCACCAACGTCTCGCTGACCAACCCGGGCGGGATCGGCACCGTCGCCTCGGTGCCGCGCCTGATGAGCGGCCAGAGCGCGATCATCGCCACCGGCTCGATCGCCTACCCGCCCGAGTGGGCGCACGCCACCCCCGAGCGCCTGCGCCAGCTCGGCGTCTCCAAGGTGATGACGATGACCTCGACCTACGACCACCGGGTGATCCAGGGGGCCGAGTCGGGCGCCTTCCTGCGCAGCATCGAGCAGCTGCTGCAGGGCGAGGACGACTTCTACGAGGGCGTCGCCACCGAGCTCGACCTCGACCCGGCGGCGGTCACCTCCGCCCACCCGGCCTCGGCCTCGGCGCCGCCGCTGGGCGCCGCGGCGCCGGCCACCGAGGAGATGGCGGTCACCTCGACCCAGCCCGACGAGGAGCTGCTGCAGGCGGTGCAGGCGGCGACCTCGCTGCTCAAGGGCTACCGCACCCACGGCCACCTCGCCGCCCGCCTCGACCCGCTCGGCCGCGAGCCGAAGGGCGACCCGGCGATCCAGCCCGAGAGCCTCAACCTGACGCCGGAGCTGATGTCGCGCATCCCGGCCTCGATCCTGCGCATCGGCGTCCCCGGCGAGACCCTGCTCGAGGTGCTGCCGCGGATGCGCGAGGCCTACTGCGGCCCGATCGCCTACCAGTTCGAGCACCTCTCCTCGCACCAGCAGCGCACCTGGCTGCGCGAGATGGTCGAGACCGGCGCCCACCGCCAGCCGCTGGTCACCGAGAGAGAAACGCCGCCTGCTGACGCGCCTGATCGACGTCTTCCAGTTCGAGCGTTTCGTCGAGAAGGCCTACCTGGGACAGAAGATCTTCACGATCGAGGGGCTCGACGCGGTGGTGCCGATGCTCGACGAGCTGGTCACCCTCGCCCACCGCGGCGGCGCCGAGGAGGTCGTCTTCGGCATGGCCCACCGCGGCCGGCTCAGCGTCCTCGCCCACAACATCGGCCGCTCGGTCGAGTCGATCCTGGCCGAGTTCGAGGGCGCCAAGCAGATCGACCAGGTGAAGGCGGTGGCGGCGATCCCGCACGGCGGCACCGGCGACGTCAAGTACCACTACGGCCACCAGGGCACCTACGAGACCCACGCCGGCGAGCAAGATCTCGGTCCGCCTCTACCCCAACCCGAGCCACCTGGAGTTCGTCAACCCGGTGGTCGAGGGCGCCACCCGCTTCATCCAGTCCGAGTTCGAGGGCGCCGCGATCGAGCACCGGCCAAAACGGGCGGTGCCGGTGCTGCTGCACGGCGACGCCTCCTTCCCGGGCCAGGGCGTGGTCGCCGAAACGCTCAACCTGCGGGCGCTGGCCGGCTACACCACCGGCGGCACGATCCACGTGATCCAGAACAACCAGGTCGGCTTCACCACCGACCCCGAGGAGGCCCGCTCGACCCCCTACGCCGCCGACATGGCGAAGGGCTTCAACGTGCCGATCGTCCACGTCAACGCCGACGACGTCGAGGCCTGCTCGGCGGCGGTGCGGCTGGCGATGGCCTACCGCGAGCGCTGGGGGCAGGACATCGTCATCGACGTGATCGGCTACCGCCGCTACGGCCACAACGAGACCGACGAGCCCGCCTACACCCAGCCCCAGGTCGCGGCCAAGATCAAGGCCCACCCGCCGGTCTCCGAGATCTACGCCGAGCAGCTGGTCGGGGAGGGGGCGATCGCCGCCGAGGAGGTCGAAGTGATCGCCAAGCACCGCCACGACGAGATGTCGGCGGCGCTCAAGGACCTGCGCCACAAGATGGAGCTGGGCGAATACGAGGACCCGACCGTGACCACGACCAGCACCGGCGAGCTCGACCGCTCGGCCAGCCCGCCGGTCGAGACCACGGTCTCGGCCGAGAAGCTGCGCGAGCTGAACCAGGCGCTGATCGAGGTGCCGGACAGCTTCACCGTGCACCGCAAGCTGCGCAAACCGTTCGCCAAGCGGATCGAGGCGCTGCAGAGCGGCGGGATCGAATTCGGCCACGCCGAGGCGCTCGCCTTCGCCTCGCTGCTGACCCAGGGCGTCCACATCCGGCTCACCGGCCAGGACACCGAGCGCGGCACCTTCTCCCACCGCCACCTCGTCCTGCACGACGAGAAGACCGGGCTCGAGTACACGCCGATGCAGAACCTGCCCGGGGCCGAGGCGCCCTTCGAGCTCTACAACAGCCCGCTCTCGGAGACCGCCTGCCTCGGCTTCGAGTACGGCTACTCGGCGGCGCGCGACGACGCGCTGGTCCTCTGGGAGGCGCAGTACGGCGACTTCGCCAACGCCGGCCAGGTGATCGTCGACAGCTTCATCGTCTCCGGCGAGGCGAAGTGGGGACAGACCAGCCGCCTCACGCTGCTGCTGCCGCACGGCTACGAGGGCTCGGGGCCGGAGCACTCGAGCGCCCGGATCGAGCGCTTCCTGGCGCTCGCCGCCGAGGGCAACATCCGCATCGCCAACCCGACCACCGCCGCCCAGTACTTCCACCTGCTGCGCCGCCAGGCGCTGATCCGCAAGCCGCGGCCGCTGATCGTCTTCACCCCCAAGGGACTGCTGCGCCTCGACCGCGCCGCGGCCCGTCCCGACCAGCTGACCAACGAGCACTTCCACTTCATCCTCGACGACCCGACCGCGACCGAACGGCGCGAGAAGGTCAAGCGCCTGGTGCTCTGCACCGGCAAGGTCTACTACGACATGGACGCCAGCGAGCGGCGCGAGAAGGCCACCGACGTGGCGATCGTCCGGGTCGAGCTGCTCTACCCCTTCGCCGAGGACCAGCTGACCGAGATGATCGCCACCTACCCCAACCTGGAGGAGATCGTCTGGGTCCAGGAGGAGCCGCGCAACATGGGCTGCTGGAAGGTGATGTCGCGCCGCCTCCCCGACCTCCTCCCCGAGGGCGTCGAGCTCGGCTACGTCGGCCGCCCGATCCGCGCCAGCCCCGGCGAGGGCTACTCCGTCGCCCACGCCCGCGAGCAGGAGCGCATCGTGCTCACCGCGCTGACGCCGGGGGCCTGATGCGCAAGCCGGTGCCCGGGCGGCTCTTCGTCTGGGTGAAGCGGCTCTCCTGGCTCGAGCTGGCGGTGTTCGCCGGGCTGATCGTCTTCTGGCTGGCGCCGGGGTTCGAGACCGAGACGATGCTCTTCGGCTGGGCGCACGGGCTCGGCTTCGTGCTGCTCTGCATCGTGATCTGGGTCGCCTGCGGGCGGCGCGAGGCGCCCTACACGCTGCTGGCGGCGACCCTGACCCCGGTCGGGCCGGTGGGCAGCGTGATCGGGATCGAGCTGATCGAGCGCCGTGGCTGGGGCGTGGCTGAGAGCCCGGCCGGAATTGCGGAATCCCCGTAGTTCCGCTCAGGTCGGCTTGACCCTCGGGGACGGCCGCGGTATACGTAGAAGGTGACTGTTCCTCTGAGCAGTCCCGTTTAGGGGAACGGCCGCGTCGGCATCCCTCCCTGGCTACCGACGCGCAGGTGCAGTGAGGGTCGCGCGGACCCCCCTGCCTCCCGCGGCCCCCACTGCGCCGCTCTGTCCCAAATCAGCCCCTGAGGTTGCGCAGGACGGTCTGCAGGATGCCGCCGTTGCGGAAGTAGGCGACCTCGTTCGGCGTGTCGAGGCGGACCGTGGCCTCGAACTCGACCGCCTCGGCGCCCTCGGCGCTGGCGGTGACGGTCACCGTCTTCGCCTCGCCGTCACGCAGGTCAGCGACGTCGAAGACCTGCTCGCCGCCGAGGCCCAGGGAGGCGGCGCTCTCGCCGGCGGGCAGCTGCAGCGGCAGCACGCCCATGCCGATCAGGTTGGAGCGGTGGATCCGCTCGAAGCTCTCGGCGATCACCGCCCGCACGCCGAGCAGCTTCGTCCCCTTCGCCGCCCAGTCGCGCGAGGAGCCCGAGCCGTACTCCTTGCCGGCGAGCACGACCAGGGGCACGCCTTCGGCGGCGTAGGCCATCGCCGCCTCGTAGATCGTCGTTTCCTCGCCGCCGGGGAAGCGGCGGGTGAAGCCGCCGCTGCGCTCGACCAGCAGGTTGCGCAGGCGGATGTTGGCGAAGGTGCCGCGGATCATCACCTCGTGGTTGCCGCGGCGGGCGCCGTAGGAGTTGAACTCGCGCGGCTCGACCCCCTGCTCGACCAGCCAGCGGCCGGCGGGGCTGTCGCGCTTGATCGCGCCGGCGGGCGAGATGTGGTCGGTGGTGATCGAGTCGCCGAGCAGGGCCAGCACCCGGGCGCCGCGGATCGGCTCGACCCCGGGCGCCTCGGCCGGCATGCCTTCGAAGAAGGAGGGCCGGCGGACGTAGGTCGAGTCGGGCCAGGTGTAGCGGTCGCCGGCCGGCACCTCGACCGCCTTCCAGATCTCGTCGCCCTCCATCACCTCGCCGTAGTTGCGGGTGAACATCTCCGAGGCGATCGAGCTGCCGACCAGTTCCCGGACCTCCTTGGCGCTGGGCCAGACGTCGCGCAGGTAGACCGGCTCGCCGTCGGCGCCCTCGCCGAGCGGCTCGCTGGTCAGGTCGATGTCCATGCGACCGGCGAGCGCGTAGGCGACGACCAGCGGCGGGCTGGCCAGGTAGTTGGCCTTGACGTCCTGGTTGATCCGGCCCTCGAAGTTGCGGTTGCCGGAGAGCACCGAGCAGACCGCCAGGTCACGCTCCTCGACCGCGGCCGAGATCTGCGGCGGCAGCGGGCCGGAGTTGCCGATGCAGGTCGTGCAGCCGTAGCCGACCAGGTTGAACTGCAGGGCGTCGAGGTGCTCGGTCAGGCCGGCCTTCTCGAGGTAGTCGGTGACCACAGTCGAGCCGGGCGCGAGCGAGGTCTTGACCCAGGGCTGGCGCCGCAGGCCGCGCCGCACCGCGTTGCGGGCGAGCAGGCCGGCGCCGACCATCACGCTCGGGTTGGAAGTGTTGGTGCAGCTGGTGATCGCGGCGATCACCACGCGGCCGTGGTCGAGCTCGAAGCTGGTGCCGTCGTCGAGGGTGACCTCGATCGCGTCGGAGCTGCGCCGGGGGGCGAGTGCGACGGCGCCCTCGCGCAGCGCCGGCCGCGGCCGGCCGCGCTCGTCGTCGTGATCCTCGGCCGGCGGGTCCGACGCCGGGAAGGACTCCTCGACCGCCTCGTCGACCCCGTTGCCGAGCTGCTCCCCGGCCTCGGCGTCGAACTCCCCCATCGCCTCGAGGAAGGCCTCCTTGGCGTCGGCGAGCGGCACCCGGTCCTGAGGCCGCTTGGGGCCGGCGATGCTGGGCACGACCTCGCCCAGGTCGAGCTCGAGCAGCTCGGAGAACTCCGGCTCGGGCGCGCCGGGCTCATGGAACATGCCCTGCTCGCGGGCGTAGGCGTCGACCAGCTCCAGGGTCTCGGTCGGCCGCCCGGTCAGCTCCAGGTAGCGCAGGGTCTCGGCGTCGACCGGGAAGATCGCGCAGGTCGAGCCGAACTCCGGCGACATGTTGCCGATCGTCGCCCGGTCGGCGAGGCCGAGCGTGGCGAGGCCGGGGCCGTGGAACTCGACGAACTTGGAGACGACGCCGCGCTCGCGCAGCATCTCGGTCACGGTGAGGACGAGGTCGGTCGCCGTCGCCCCCTCGGGCAGCTCGCCGCCGAGCTTGAAGCCGACGACCTGCGGCAGCAGCATCGAGATCGGCTGGCCGAGCATCGCCGCCTCGGCCTCGATCCCGCCCACGCCCCAGCCCAGCACGCCGAGGCCGTTGACCATCGTTGTGTGCGAGTCGGTGCCGACCAGGGTGTCTGGGTAGGCCTGCGCGGTCGCCATTTCATCCGCGTCGCGGCTGGAATGACGACCGCCGCCGTTGGCGCGGCTGTAGACGACCTGGGAGATGTGCTCGAGGTTGACCTGGTGGCAGATCCCGGTTGCCGGCGGCACGACGCTGAAGTTGTCGAAGGCCTCGCGGCCCCACTTGAGGAAGGAGTAGCGCTCGCGGTTGCGCTCGAACTCGCGCTCGGCGTTGAGGGCGAAGGCGCGCTCGTTGCCGAAGGCGTCGACCTGGACCGAGTGGTCGATCACCAGGTCGACGTCGACCAGCGGGTTGATCGCCTCCGGGTCGCCGCCGATCTCGGCCATCGCGTCGCGCATCGCCGCCAGGTCGACCACGGCCGGCACCCCGGTGAAGTCCTGCATCAGCACCCGCGCCGGCTGGAAGGGGATCTCGACGCTGGGCTCGGCATCCGCCCGCCAGCCGGCGATCGCCTCAACCGTCGCCGCCGTGACCCCGACCCCGTCCTCGAGCCGCAGCACGTTCTCGAGCAGCACCTTGACCGAGTACGGCAGCCGGCCGACGTCGAAGCGCCCGGCCAGCGCGTCGAGCCGGAAGATCTCGTAGGAGCGCGCCCCCACCTCGAGGGTCGCCCGCGCGCCGAATGAGTCGCTGCCGCTCACCGTCCCCATCCTAGGGAGCCACGCGCCCGGGACGAGTGTCGACTTTGCCCACGCATCCGGTGGTCAACTCGACAGGCTGCGTACCTTGCCCCTCAGCGCTTGTCCGTCTGCCCTTTGGCGACGTCGGCGGCGGCTTTCTGGCCGGCGGCACCGCTGGCGACCTTGACCGAGATCGCCGGGGTGAGCAGGGAGAAGTGGGCCAGGGCGCGCTGCTGGATCGGGGCGACGGCGATCTCGACCTTGTTGCGCTCGATCGCGCGGACGACAGCGGCGGCGACCTGCTGGGGCGAGCCGGTGCCGAGGCCGGGGATCGGGTCGGCGCCCGAGTCGGCGTACATGCCGGCCTCGCGGATCGTGCCCGGGGAGACGATCGAGACGCCGACTCCGAGCGGGTCGAGGTCGGCGCGCAGGCCGAGGGCGAAGCCGCGCAGGCCGAACTTGGTCGCGTTGTAGACCGAGGAGAGCGGCGTCGCCGACTTGCCCGAGAGCGAGGAGATGAAGACCATGTGGCCGCGGCCGCGCTCGACCATGCCCGCCTCGAGCGCGCGGGCGAGGTGCATCGGCGCCTCGAGGTTGACCCGCAGCGTCCCCTCCAGGCGCTCGCTGCTGTACTCCGGCAGGCGCCCGGTGCCCGGCAGGCCGGCGTTGGCGACGAGGACGTCGACCGCGCCCGCCTCGGCGGCGAGCTTCTCGGCCGCGCCCGGCTGCGCGAGGTCGGCGGGCAGCACGCCGTGGCCCTCGCCGGGCAGCTCGGCCGCCAGCTGCTCCAGCGCCTCGGCGCTGCGGCCACTGAGCGAGAGGCTCGCCCCGCGCCCGGCCAGCGCCGTCGCGATCGCCCGTCCCAGGCCACCCGTGGCCCCGGTGAGCAGCGCTTTCGTCCCCGCAAGTTCCATCTCAGCGCGCAAGCTAGCAGCGTGGCTGTCGAATCAGGTTTCTAAATGTTTGCGTTTTATGAGCAGGCGACCGCTGGATCGTGTACAGTGCCGCCGTTCCGAACAACCGAAACGCCGAATCCCGCGTGCCGGAGGCGCAGCGGGAGCGGGGGAACCACGTTTTCGGGGCTAACTCGCCTAGTACAGGCGGGGGCGCAGGCTCCTTTCGCGCCAGCCCGACAGCTAACCCCGTAGGCCGACGAAGGAGATCGGTTTGCGAAACAACGCCAAGAAGCTCAAGCTGGCCATAGCCACGGTGGGGGTGTTGACGGCACTGGCGATCACGCCGGGCGCCGCGTCCGCCGGTTGTGGCGGCGGCGGCCTCTCGCCTGCTGAAACGGACGTCTGCACGCCGACGCAGAAGGCGAAGCTGCTCAAGAACGGGATGCTGATCCCGCCCAAGTCCGCCCCGCGCCGGATCAAGCGCGTGATCTGGGCGGCGAACAGGATCCGCAGCAAGCCCTACGTCTGGGGCGGCGGCCACGCACGCTGGTGGGACCGGGGCTATGACTGCTCGGGCTCGGTCAGCTTCGCCCTGCACGGCGGCCGCTTCATCAACAGCCCGCTTCCCTCCGGCCCGATGGAGCGCTGGGGCATGTCGGGCGAAGGGCGCTGGATCACGGTCTACGCCAACCCCGGGCACGCCTACGCGGTGATCGCCGGGGTGCGCTGGGACACCTCGGGCAACGGCGACGGCCGCACCGGCCCGAGCTGGCACGAAGACCTGCGCGACAACAAGGGCTTCGTCGCCCGTCACCCGGCGGGCTTCTAGGCCCCACGGCTGAGCGGTACTCCACCCCGGCCAACCGGCCGGGGTGGATTTGTCCTTGCGCTTTTCAACCGCTCGGATAACTTCCATACGTAGCCGCTCCACCTGACATCCGCCTGGCCGGCCTCAGCAAGCGTTACGGCGAGGTGGCCGCGGTCGCCGGCATCGACCTCGAGATCGAGGCGGGCGAGTTCTTCACCCTGCTCGGGCCCTCGGGCTCGGGCAAGACGACGACGCTGCGGATGATCGCCGGCTTCGAGGAGCCGAGCGCCGGCACGATCGAGCTCGCCGGCGAAGACGTCAGCCGCGTGCCGCCCTACGACCGGGCGGTCAACACCGTCTTCCAGGACTACGCCCTCTTCCCCCACATGAGCGTCGGCGAGAACGTCGCCTACGGCCTGCGGATCGCCGGGGTCGAGAAGGCCGAGCGGGCGCGGCGCCGCGACGAGGCGCTGGCGATGGTGCGCCTGCCCGACCACGCCGAGCGCAAGCCGGGCGAGCTCTCCGGCGGTCAGCGCCAGCGGGTCGCCCTGGCGCGGGCGATCGTCAACCGGCCGCGAGTGCTGCTGCTCGACGAGCCGCTCGGAGCGCTCGACCTGAAGCTGCGCGAGCAGATGCAGGTCGAGCTGAAGGCGATCCAGTCGGAGGTCGGGATCACCTTCGTCTACGTCACCCACGACCAGGACGAGGCGCTGACGATGAGCGACCGGATCGCCGTCTTCAACGAAGGGCGGGTCGAGCAGGTGAGCGGGCCGGTCGAGCTCTACGAGCGGCCGGCGACCGAGTTCGTCGCCGGCTTCGTCGGCGTCTCCAACCTGCTCGAGCGCGACGGGGCGCGCTTCTCGATCCGGCCCGAGAAGGTGCGCCTGCTCGAAGCCGGGACCACCGCCGACGGCCTGCGCACCGAGCGCGGCCGGATCGCCGCCGTCGCCTACGCGGGGATGGTCACCCGCTACACCGTCGCCCTCGAGGCCGGCGGGGAACTTCAGATCGTTCGACAGAACGCGGAGGGCACGTCCCCGGACGCAGCCGCCGAGCAGGGCAGGGAGGTCATCGTGGGCTGGCGCCCGGAGCACACGGTCGCCGTCCGAGGCAGTTCGACTACAGAGGAGGAAGCACCATGAGAACCCACTCGAACCCTGTGCGCACAGCCTGGCTGATCGTCGCTGGCCTGCTGGCGGTCATGCTCCTGTTCGCGGGCTGCGGCTCCAGCGACGACAGCTCGGGCGGCGAAGAAGCGGAGAAGATCGGCAAGCTCGAGGGGCAGCTCGACCTGATCTCCTGGGCCGGCTACGTCGAACCGGAATGGACCAAGCCGTTCGAAAAGAAGACCGGCTGCAAGGTCAACAACAAGGTCGCCGGCACCTCCGACGAAATGGTGCAGCTGATGCGCAGCGGCCAGTACGACGGGGTCTCGGCCTCGGGCAATGCGACCGCCCGCCTGGTCGACGGCAACGACGTCGCCCCGGTCAACGTCGACCTGGTGCCCAACTACGAGACGATCTTCGACGACCTCAAGGACCAGCCCTACAACACCTTCGACGGCGTCCACTACGGCATCCCGCACGGCCGCGGGGCGAACCTGCTGATGTGGAACGCCGACGACGTCGAGCCGGCGCCGAAGTCCTGGGACGTGATGCTCGACCCCGAAGTTGCGTCCAAATACAAGGGCAAGATCAGCGCCTACGACGACCCGATCTACATCGCCGACGCGGGCGTCTACCTCAAGGCCCACCAGCCCGACCTCGGCATCGAAGACCCCTACGAGCTGAACGAAGAGCAGTTCGAAGCGGCCGTCGAGCTGCTCAAAGAACAGCGGGCCAACGTCGGCGAATACTGGTCCGACGCGGCGAAGCAGATCTCCGCCTTCGCTAACGGCGACTCGACCGTCGGCACCACCTGGCAGTACCAGTACTTCGCCCTGCAGGAAGAAGGCGAGCCGGTGGCGGCGAGCCCGGCGAGCCAGGGCTTCCTGCCCGAAGAGGGGGCGACCGGGTGGTCGGACACCTGGATGCTGAGCTCGGAAGCCAAGCATCCGAACTGCATGTACGAATGGATGGACTGGATCGTCTCGCCGAAGGTCAACGCCGAGGTCGCCGAATACTTCGGCGAGGCGCCGGCGCAGAGCCTGGCCTGCGAAGAGACCGCGGACCCGGAATTCTGCACCAAGTACCACGCCGACAACCCCGGCTTCTGGAAGCGGGTCTACTACTGGAAGACGCCGCTGGCCGACTGCGGCGACGGCTCCAGCGACTGCCGCGACTACAACCAGTGGGTCCAGGCCTGGACCTCGATCAAGGGCTGAGCGGCAGGCTCTGAGCGATGGAGGCCGGGACGGTCGCCCCGAGGAGGTCGGTGGGCCACAGGCTCGCCGGCCTCTTCGCCGGCCGCCCCCGGCTCGGGGTCGGGGCGCTGCTCACCGGCCCGCTGGGCTGGCTGGTCGTCGGCTACCTCGGCTCGCTCGCCGTCCTCCTGGTCGCCGCCTTCTGGAGCGTCGACCCGCTGAGCGGCGAAGTGGTGCGCGGCTTCGGCCTGGAGAACTTCGAAACCCTCTTCGACGAACCGGTCTACCGCGACATCGTCGGCCGCACCGTCGCGGTCGCCGCCCTGGTCACCGTCACCGACGCGATCCTCGCCTTCCCGATCGCCTTCTACATGGCCAAGGTCGCGAGCCGGCGGGGCAAGGCGCTGCTGGTCGTCGCCGTGCTGCTGCCGCTCTGGTCGAGCTACCTGGTCAAGGTCTACTCCTGGCGCACGATGCTCTCCGAAGACGGGGTCCTCAACTGGGCGCTGGAGCCGCTCGGGCTGCACGGCCCGGGCTACGGGCTGACCGCGGTCTGGCTGGTGATGAGCTACCTCTGGCTGCCGTACATGATCCTGCCGATCTACGCCGGCCTGGAGCGCATCCCCAACTCGCTGATCAGCGCCTCCGAGGACCTCGGCGCCCGCCCCTTCACCAGCTTCCGGCGGGTGATCCTGCCGCTCGTCTTCCCCGCCGTCGTCGCCGGCTCGATCTTCACCTTCTCGCTCACCCTCGGCGACTACATCACCCCGCACCTGGTCTCCAACGACCAGTTCATCGGCAACGTCGTCTTCTCCAACATCGTCAACAACCTGCCCTTCGCCTCGGCCCTGGCCCTGGTGCCGATCGTCGTCATGGTCGGCTACCTGCTGGTCGCCCGCAAGCTGGGCGCCTTCGAGCACGTCTGATGAGGCTCTCGCGCCGATCCGCCCTGATGCTCCGCGTCGCCGTCGCGGTCGGGCTCGCCTTCGTCTACGTGCCGCTGATCGTGATCGCGATCTACGCCTTCAACTCGAGCAAGATCCTCGCGTGGCCGCCGCCGGGCTTCACCCTCGACTGGTTCCCGAAGGCGATCGAGAGCCAGAGCGCCCGCGAGGCCCTGCTCACCTCGCTGAAGGCGGGGCTGGCGGCGACCGCGATCGCCCTCGTGCTCGGCACCCTGGCCTCGCTGGCGGTCGCCCGCCACCGCTTCTTCGGCCGCGAGGCGGTCTCCTTCCTCGTCCTGCTGCCGATCGCCCTGCCCGGCATCGTCACCGGCGTCGCGATCAGCAACACCTTCACCCAGGTGCTCGGCGTCGACCTCAGCCTGCTGACCGTGATCGTCGGCCACGCCACCTTCTGCATCGTCGTCGTCTACAACAACGCGGTCGCCCGCCTGCGCCGCGTCTCGACCTCCTTCGAGGAGGCCTCGGCCGACCTCGGCGCCCACACCTGGCAGACCTTCCGCTTCGTCACCCTGCCCGGCCTTAAGACCGCGCTCGCCGCCGGCGCCCTGCTCGCCTTCGCCCTCTCCTTCGACGAGATCATCGTCACCACGTTCACGATCGGCGCCGGCGAGGAAACGCTGCCGATCTGGATCTACCGCAACCTCTTCCGCCCCAACCAGCTGCCGATCGTCAACGTCGTCGCCGTGCTCGTCGTGCTGATCTCGATCGTCCCCGTCTACCTCGCCCACCGCCTCACCCGCGACGAGGAGGGCGCCGCCCCGGCGGCGGCCGGCGGCCGGATCGAGGGCGGCGGCGTCGAGACCGAGGCGACCGCGGTGCCCTGAACCTCAGGTGGCGAAGACGTCGGCCGCGGTCAGGGCGAGCAGCCCCTCGGCGCGGTCGACCCGGTCGCGGGCGCAGATCGCGTAGCGGGGCTGCGCCGCGAGGCGCGGCAGGGCTGCGGCCTTGCGCTCCAGCACCGCGCGCAGGCGAGCGCCGTTTACCGACGTCGAAGGTCGCCGACATCCAACGTCGGTGACATGCAACGTCGGTGACCTTCGTGGCAGCTTCAGCCGGCGTCCGGCTCGGCGCCGTCGCGGGCCAGGCGCTCGGCCTGCTCGGCGCCCAGGTACGGGGCGAGGATCAGCTCGGTCAGGTCGGGGAGCAGCTGCTCGAGGTCGGCGCTGCGGCCGGCGCTGATCTCGCGCACGATCAGCGAGACGATGCCGCCGACCAGGGTTTCCTCGGTTGCCTCGGGCAGCGGGCGCTCGCCGCCGTGCTCGGGACGGCCGGCCTTGAGGATCTCGACGAAGCCCTGCATCGAGGCCCGGTGGCGGGCGGCGATCTCGCCCCCCGCGGCGACCGGCTCGATCATCGTCAGCCGCGCCAGCTCCGGCTCGGCGGCGAGGAAGCTGAGCATCGTGCCGAGCGCCGCCCGCACCTGCTGCGGCCACTCGCCGAAGGCGGCGGCGGCGGCCCGCATTGAGTTGCGGATGTGCTCGGCGACCATGTCGTAGGCGGCGAGGAAACAGGCTTCCTTGTCGGCGAAGTGCTCGTAGAAGGTGCGCCGCGAGACCGAGGCCGCCTTGGTGATGTTGGCGACCGTGGTCGCGTTGTAGCCGCGCTCGGCGACCGTGTCGACCATCGCGGTGATGATCCGCTCGCGCTGGTTCTGGACGATGAACTCGCGCGGCAGGCCGTGGCGCCCGGCGGGCAGGCGCGAGGGCGGGCCGGCCTCGGCCTTCGCCTTCCCCTTCTGCGCCGCCCCCTTTGCCACGAACCGACCATACCCGCTAGCGCAGCGACTGGACGGCGAGCTCGGCCTCCGCCGCCTCGGCGCCCAGATAGGGCATCACCGCCATGTAGACCAGCTCGGGCAGGAAGTCACGGCCGCTTTCGGGCCAGCCGGCTTCGACCCGGCCGGCGACGGTGCCGTAGATCGCGCCAGCGACGATCTCCGCGGTGGCGCGCGAGGAGCGGTGGCCGTCGCCGGCCTCGGCGCGGCCGCCGTCGACGATCTCGGCCAGCCGCTGCAGGACCCGGTCGCGGCGCTGCAGGGCGCCGGCGCCGGCGCCGTTGACCTCGACGACGAGGAAGCGGGCGCGGATCGGGTCCTCCTGCAGGAAGCGGGTCGCCGCCCAACCGGTCGCCCAGAGGCGGTCGTGCCAGGAGGAGGCGTTGCCCTCGGCGGCGGCGACGGCATCGCAGAGCTCGCCGGCAACCTCGTCGTGGACGGTGAGGAAGCAGTCCTCCTTGCCGGCGAAGCAGCGGTCGAACTGCGAGCGGCGCGCCCGAGCCCGCTCGCAGATCATCTCGACGCTGGCCTGCGCGTAGCCGTAGCTGCCGATCAGCGAGATCGCCGCCGCGGCCAGGCGGCGGCGGACGGGGTCGGCCACGGCGCGCGCGACCGGCCCTCCGTTGGCGCCGCTCACACCACCCGGCCTCTCCCCCCGCTCTCGCTCACGCTCACGCCGCGGCCCGCGCCTGGGCCGCGTCGGCCGCACGGCTCGCCGCTTCCTCCCCCAGGTACGGAGTCAGCGTCACCTGCAGCATCTCCGGCAGCAGCTCCGCGATCTCCGCCTCGCGGCCGGCGACCAGGCGCTGGTGGACGAGCCAGGCGAGACCGCCGGCGATCGCCATCTCCAGCCCGTCGGGCAGGCGGCTGGAGCGTGGGTTGTGCAACCGGCCCTCGCGCAGCTTCGGCGCCACGCTCTCCAGCATCGACTGGTAGCGGTCGAGGGCGGCGCCGCCGGCGGCCTGGGCCTCGACCATGCAGAGCCGCGCCCGCGCCGGCTCGTTGACGACCATCTCGAGGAAGATCTCGATCGCCGCCGAGATCTGCACCTCCCACGGCTGCTCGGGGTCGAGCAGCTCGTCGAAGACCACCCTGGCGGCGGCGACGGTCTCGTCGAAGGCGGCGAGGAAGCACTCCTCCTTGCTCGAGAACTGCTCGTAGAAGGTCGAGAGGGCGACCCGGGCGGTCTTCGCGATCAGCTCGATCGTCGTCTTCTGGTAGCCGCGCTCGGCGACCAGCTCGGCGGTCGCCAGCAGCATCCGCTCGCGCTGGTTCTGGGCGACGAAGTCGCGCGGCACCAAGTGCCGGCCCGGGGGGAGCTTGGTGAGCCTTTCGGACAGCGACCGCGAGTCCGCCATGCCGGCAAGGTACCAAAACATTTATCCGATGTCTACTTCCTTCCTTTACAGAAAACACTGCATTCTAGGACCCCGGCGTTTCTGAAAGCTGGTATACCTAGACAGAAGGATCTCGTTTGCAAAACTGGTGGAGCGATGACGGAAAACCCCAGCGCCCCCGACAGAGACGAGCAGATCGCCCCGGTTGTGCCCTTCCCCGGCCTGCGCGCCCGGGCGCCCCGCGAGCGGCTGCTGGAGGCGATGCTCCTGGTCAGCGGCGAGCTCGGCTACGAGCAGGTCGCGGTCAAGGACGTGATCGGCCGGGCGAAGGCGAGCCGGGCCACCTTCTACAAGCACTTCGAGGACCGCGAGGACTGCTTCGCCCAGGCCCACCGCGACGCCAGCGAGTGGCTCTACAAGCGGCTGATCGGCGCCGCCAAGCGACAGACCGGCTGGCGCGCCGGCCTGCGCGCGGCGCTCGCCGAGCTGCTCGAGTTCTGCGCCAACCAGCCGGCGATCGCCAAGGCGATCTTCGTCGAGGTCCACGCCGCCGGCGAGCGGGCGCTGGCCCAGCGCCGCGACCTGATGGAGCGCCTCGCCCGCGCCCTGGACAGCGCCCGCGACGATATCCCGGCCCAGCAGGCGCCGCCACCGGTGACCGCGACCTTCATGGTCGGGGCGATCGACACCCTGGTCTGCGCGAAGCTGATGGACGGCGACGCCCAACGCGCCCCGGAGATGCTCCCCGGCCTGCTCTACTTCGTCGTCATGCAGTATTTCGGCGACCAGGTGGCCTGGGAAGAGATGACCGCCGCCTCGGTAACCACCTGGCACACCAGACGAGACGCGGCTTCGCAGCTTCCGTAACAGGGCCCGAGGCCGTCAGGCCCCCACGACAGGACCCGCGGGCCAAGGCCCCCGAGCTACAGCGGGATGTTGCCGTGCTTGCGCTTCGGCTGCTCGACCCGCTTGGACTGCAGCATGCGCAGCGCCTTGATCAGCTTGGGGCGGGTCTCGTGGGGCTCGATCACGTCGTCGATGTAGCCGCGCTCGGCCGCCGAGTAGGGGTTGGCGAAGTGGGCCTTGTAGTCGTCGATCAGGGTCTGGCGGCGCTCGTCGGGCGTCGGCGAGGAGGCGATGTCTTTGCGGTAGATGATGTTGACCGCGCCCTCGGGGCCCATCACGGCGACCTCCGCCGTCGGCCAGGCGACGTTGTAGTCGGCGAGCATGTGCTTGGAGGCCATCACGTCGTAGGCGCCGCCGTAGGCCTTGCGGGTGACGACGGTCAGCTTCGGCACCGTCGCCTCGGTGTAGGCGTAGAGCAGCTTGGCGCCGTGGCGGATGATCCCGTTCCACTCCTGGTCGGTGCCGGGCAGGAAGCCGGGCACGTCGGTGAAGGTCAGGATCGGCACGTTGAAGGCGTCGCAGGTGCGGACGAAGCGGGCCGCCTTCTCGGAGGCCTCGATGTCGAGCACCCCGGCGAGGTGGGCCGGCTGGTTGCCGACGATGCCGACCGGGAAGCCGTCGAGGCGGGAGAAGCCGCAGACGATGTTCTTGGCGAAGTGCTCGTGGACCTCGAAGAACTCCTCGTCGTCGACGACCCGGGAGATAACGCCGCGCATGTCGTAGGGCTTGGAGGGATCGTCGGGGACTAACGTGTCGAGGTCGGCGTCTTCGCGCTCGGGGTCGTCGGCAGGCTCGAAGCGCGGCGGCGCCTCGAGGTTGTTCGAGGGCAGGAAGCCGAGCAGGTAGCGCACGTCCTCGAGGCAGCTCTCCTCGTCCTCGGCGGCGAAGTGGGCGACGCCCGACTTCGAGTTGTGGCTCATCGCCCCGCCCAGCTCCTCGAACTCGACCTCCTCGCCGGTCACGGTCTTGATCACTTCCGGGCCGGTGATGAACATGTGCGAGGTCTCTTTGACCATGAAGATGAAGTCGGTCATCGCCGGCGAGTAGACGGCGCCGCCGGCGCAGGGACCCATGATCAGGCTGATCTGGGGGATCACCCCGGAGCACTTGACGTTGCGGACGAAGACGTCGCCGTAGGCGCCGAGCGAGACGACGCCCTCCTGGATCCGCGCCCCGCCCGAGTCGTTGATGCCGATCACCGGCGCCCCGACCTGGGCGGCCTGGTCCATCACCTTGCACATCTTCTCCGCCATCACCTCGCCGAGGCTGCCGCCGAAGACGGTGAAGTCCTGGGAGAAGACGAAGACGGTGCGGCCGTTGACCGTGCCGTGGCCGGTGACGACGGCGTCGCCCCAGGGCCGTTTCTTCTGCATCTCGAAGTCGTAGGTGCGGTGGCGGACGAAGGTGTCGAGCTCCTCGAAGGAGCCGGGGTCGAGCAGCTTCTCGATCCGCTCGCGGGCGGTCATCTTGCCCTTCGCGTGCTGCTTCTCCACCGCCTGCTCGGAGGCGGAGTGGACCGCTTCCTCGCGCAGCTCGCGCAGGTAGGCGAGCTTCTCCTCGTGGCTGACCGGATTCCGTTCCCGCATCGGCGCGGAAGTCTATTTGTCCCGGGGCCTTTGGGTTGCGATACTGGATCAGGTATCTTAGGCAGATGGACTCCCCCCAATCGACTCTGCGCCAGATGCGTGCCGCCGCCGGGATCTCGCAGCGGCAGCTGCTCCGCCGCGCCGGCACCTCGCAGCCGGCCGTAGCCCGCTACGAGGGCGGCGTGTCGGTCCCGTCCTGGGCCACGCTGCAGCGCCTGGCGGCGGCCTGCGGCCGGCGGATGGAGCTGCGCGCCGAGATCGTCGCCGACCCGGACGACGTGGCGCTGGCGACGGAGATGCTGGCGCTGACCCCGCTGCAGCGGCTGCGCGCATTGCCGCGCTACGCGAACCTCCGGCCGGCGGCGCCGTGACCGAGTTCGACCCCGAGCGGCTGCTGCGCACCCTGGTCGAGCACGAGGTCGAGTTCTGCGTGATCGGGGCGGTCGCGGCCTGGTTGCAGGGCAGCCCAGCGGTGACCCTCGACCTCGACGTGATGCCGCGTCGTGACCTCGACAACGCCGACCGGCTGGCGGCCGCGCTCAACTCGCTCTCCGCCCGCCCCCGCGGCGGCGGGGAACCGATCGAACTGGAGGGGGCCGAATTCCTCGGCTGGCAGAGCCAGCGCTTCGAGACCGACGCCGGCCCGCTCGACGTCGTCCCCCAGGCCGCCGCAATCGGCGGCTTCGAGGAAGTGGCGACGATCGGCCTCGAGCTGGGCGAGCTCTCGATCCGGGTGATCCCGATCGAGGCCGTGATCGCCTCGAAGGAGGCTCTGGGACGCCCGAAGGACCTCGCCGCGCTGCCGGCGCTCTACGCGGCGCGCGAAGCCCTGCGCGGGCGGCGCGAACCGCCCGACTGATCGCTCGTCCGGCTCAGAGTTCGGCGCAGACCACGTAGGCCTCGACCGCGAAGGTGCCGCCGTCGCTCGCCGGCTTGCGGGCCGAAGCGGTCCAGCCGGTTCGCTTGCCGTCGCCGTCGACGAACGGGATCGTCTCGGTGACGTAGCCGTCTTCGGCGGTGTCGAGCACGATCCGGGCACCGCCGCCGATCGCCTCCTTACCGGCGGGACAGTCGGCGTGAACCGACTTGTCGACTTCGGCGTCGGTGGCGCTCGACTTGCTCTCGTAGGAGACGTTGGCGACCAGCTGCGCGAGCAGGCCGGCGTTGAGCTTGGCGGCGCTGATCGCGCCGTCCTGGACCTTGCCGGTGGAGACCGAGTCGCCGCTCAGCTTCGAGTTGGTCACCGCGCTGCCGGCCAGCTTTTCCTCGGTCACGCCGCCGCTCTTCAGCTTGCCGGTGGTGACGACGCCGCCGCCGAGCTGAGCCGAGCGCACCGCGCCGTTGGCGAGCTGGCCGCTGCCGACCGCGCCGGGGCGCAGCTTCGCCGTCGTCACCGCCCGGTTGCGCAGCTTCTGCGTGGTGACCGCGCCGTTGCGCAGCTTCGGGGTCGTCACCGCGCCGTTGGCGATGTGCTGCTTCTTGACCGAGTTCTTGCTCAGCGTCGTCTTCGCCGCGAAGGCGCCGCCGCTGAGCGCGACGAAGAGGGCGATGCAGGCGATCGCGCTGGACGGGGTCAGGTGCCGCGTGACTCGGTTCAACTCGGTTTCCTCTCGTTCGGGATGGGGATCAGGCGCCGAAGGGCAGCTTGCGCGGCGCGGCGAGGTCGTCGAGGATGCGCTCCAGGTCGCCGGGGCCGAGCCCGGAGCCCTCGCCCGCACGCAGCTGAACGCGAGTGCCGAAGCCCTTCTCGGCCATCGTCACCTCGACCCCCTCGACCTCGGCGACGAGGTCGGAAAGTTCGGGCCTGGACTTCATCAGCGTGCGCGCTGCCTCGATCATGCGGCCCGCTTCAACCGGCCCGGCCCGGTTCCTCCCCCTGGGCGGTCTCAGTCGCGGAGCAGCGAGGCGACGCCGGCCGGATCCGGCCGCACATGGCGCAGGCCGGGCACCTCGGCGAAGTCGCCGTCGGCGGAAACCAGGGCAGACGCCTCGGCCTCGATCGCGGCGGCTGCGAGCACCGCGTCGAAAGCGCCCAGGCCGGTGGACCGCTCGTAGAGGAGCAGCCCCTCGCGGAGACTCTCCGGAGCGACCGCGAGCGGCGGCGAGAGCAGGTCGAGGTAGGCACGGGCCGAGGGCGGCGGCGTCCACGCGGTCGCGGCGCCTGGCGCGTACGTGGACGAACTCCTGGATGACCTCGACCGAGGTCGTCGCCTCCACCTCGCCCGCGGAGATCGCCGCGATCAGCTCGCGGCACGAGTCGCGAAGGGGATGGTCCGCGCCCTTGGCGTAGACGAGGACCGTGATGTCGAGGACGATCACGCTCGCCGCGCGCGCAGCTCGCCGAGCTCGGACTTCAGCTCGGCGACGTCCGGCACATCCATGTCCGGCGCCTCGAGCAGGCGGCGTCCAGCCGCCTCGCGACGTCCGCTGGAGGAGGCGATGCCGCGGTCGATCGCCTCCCGCACCACGGTCGCCACCGAGACGCCGCGCTCCCGCGCGGCAGCGCTTATCCGCGAGTGGCGCTCGTCGTCGAGCAGGATCTGCAATCGATGCTCAAACATGCTCAAAAGAACGCCCCGCCGCGGTACTCGCCGAAGACGTCGCGCATCGCGCCGCAGACCTCGCCGATCGAGGCGTCGGCGGCGAGCGCGGCGCGGATCGGGTGCAGCAGGTTGCCCTCGCCGCGGGCGACGTCGCGCAGCGCCTCGAGCTTGGCCTCCACCCCGGCCTGGTCGCGGCGCTCCTTGAAGGCCTTCAGCCGGGCCAGCTGGCGCTGCTCGGCCTCGGGGTCGACGCGGAGGATGTCGACGTCGTCGACCTGGTCGGTGACGTACTTGTTGACGCCGACGATCACGTCCTGGCCGCTGCGGTAGCGCTCGTGGTAGCTGTGCGCGGACTCCTCGATCTCGCGCTGCATGAACTCCAGCGCCTCGACCGAGCCGCCCAGCTCCTCGACCTTCTCCATCAGCTCCCAGGAGCGGGCTTCGACCTCGTCGGTCAGCGACTCGACGAAGTAGGAGCCGGCGAAGGGGTCGACGGTGTCGGCGGCGCCGGACTCGTGGGCGATCACCTGCTGGGTGCGCAGCGCGATCCGCGCCGAGCGCTCGGTCGGCAGCGCCAGCGCCTCGTCGAAGCCGTTGGTATGCAGGCTCTGGGTGCCGCCGCAGACCGCGGCAAAGCCCTGCAGGGCGACGCGGATGATGTTGACCTCCGGCTGCTGAGCCTGCAGGGTGACGCCGCCGGTCTGGGTGTGGAAGCGGATCTTCATCGAGCTCGGGTTCTCCGCCCCGAAGCGCTCGCCGACGATCTTCGCCCACATCCGGCGCACGGCGCGGAACTTGGCGATCTCCTGGAAGACGTTGTTGTGGCCGTTGAAGAAGAAGGCGAGGCGGGGGGCGAACTCGTCGATCTTCAGCCCGCGCTCGAGCGCCGCTTCGACGTAGGCGATCGCGTTGGAGAGCGTGAACGCCACCTCCTGCACCGCCGAGCAGCCCTTCTCGCGGATGTGGTAGCCGGAGATCGAGATCGTGTTCCACTTCGGCACGTTCTCGCGGCAGTACTCGAAGACGTCGGTGGTCAGCCGCATCGTCGGCTCCGGCGGGTAGATGTAGTTGCCGCGCGCCATGTACTCCTTGAGCACGTCGTTCTGGACCGTGCCGCGCAGCTTCTCGGAGGGCACCCCCTGCTCCTCGCCGACCAGCTCGTAGAGCAGCAGCAGGATCGCCGCCGGGGCGTTGATCGTCATCGAGGTCGAGACCCCGTCGAGGGGAATCTGGTCGAAGCAGATCCGCATGTCCTCGATCGTGTCGATCGGCACCCCGGTGCGGCCGACCTCGCCCTGGCAGAGTGGGTCGTCGGAGTCGCGGCCGAGCTGGGTCGGCAGGTCGAAGGCCATCGAGAGGCCGGTCGAGCCGTGCTCGATCAGGTAGCGGTAGCGCTCGTTGGTGTCCTCGGGGGTGGCGAAGCCGGCGTACTGGCGCATCGTCCAGAGCCGGTCGCGGTACATCCCCTCGTGGATGCCGCGGGTGAAGGGCGGCTCGCCGGGCTCGCCGAGGCGCTGCTCGAGGCCGGGGGCGACGTCGCCCTCCTCGTAGAGGCGCTCGATCTCGATGCCGGAATCGGTGAAAACGCGCTCGTCGTCGGGGCCGACGACGGGGGCGATCGTGCGGTGGGTCTCTTCGGTAGCCATGGCGGAAGGATATGGGGGTGGCGGCGAGGGCGCGCGCCGTGCCCGGGATTGGCGTCCGCCACCTATTGCTAAAGATTCTGGGTTGCAATCTGACGTTCCTTTCTGTAGCTTCGGCCGTACCCGAGCGGACGATCGGGACCGGGCGGGGAGTGGACTCGAACGCGCATGGCGCGGAGTCATGCCGAGGGGAAGGGAGACAGATGTCGGAACTGGCCAGTCGCAAGTCGCCGCAACTGCTGTCGCCGTTTTGGCCGCTCGACGACCAGCACGGAGTCGGCCACGTCAAGCTCGAGGCCCAGCCGGCCGCCAACGCCGAGCGCACGATGCCGCTGCTGCTGCAGCTGGCCGCCCAGAGCGACGCGATGCGCAGCCTGCAGACCTGCAGCGGGGAGCCGGTCTCCGAGCGCGGCGCCTCCGCCCTGCGCGGCGAGATGGCCGAAGGCCTGCGCGAGCTGGCCGAGCTGGTCGACGAGGAGAGCGCCTTACTGATCCGCATGCGGGCCAAGGCCCTGGCCGGCGCCGCCGGCCACGAGGAGACGACGCTGAAGATCGCCGCCCGCGGCGCCACCCCGCAGCTGGAGATCGTCTGCGGGCCGCTCTGCACCTGGCGGCCGAAGACCCGCGAGCCGCTGCACTCGTTCATCGCCGCCGCCCGCAATGAGCGCCACCAGGCGATCCTCGACCGCCTCGACGACGCCTTCGAGGAGGCGCTCGAGGAGCTGCGCCGCGACCTCGAAGCGCCCGGGCTGAAGCTCGACTTCGCCCTGCCGTTCAACGTCACCGACCTGATCTGCTCGGCCGGCGAGGCGGCCGGCCACCCCAAGCACTTCGCCTACTTCCTGCCCGAGGACGAAGGCGTCGACGACCTGCCGCTGCGCGAACAGCGCACCCTCTACCTGCGCAACGTGCATCTGGCGCGCTACGCGGTGATCACCGTGCCGCTGGCCGAAGCGCTGCTCGAGGGGCCGCGCCACCCGGCCGAGGTCGACACCGAGTCGACCCTGATGCCCTGGATCCGCGGCCACGACCACGGGCACAACCTGATCGTCCCGGAGACCGACTACGGCTGGATGGAGACGCTCGGGGTCGAGCCGTTCATGATGCTGCAGGAGGCGATCGCCGACACCTACGGGTTCCTGCTCGCGATCTCCGAGCCCTGGCTGGAGATCGCCGGCACGACGCGGCTGGAGATGTGCGCCACCCACATGGCCGAGCTGCTGCACTACATGCGGCGCGGGCCCTGGCACCACGGCGACTCCGGCGCCGCCTTCGTCGAACTCAGCTTCCTCGCCGAGAACGGCTTCGTCGAGGTCGACGGCGAGGGGCGGATCGCGTGGAGCGAGGAGGGCCTCTGCCGCGGCATGCGCGCCCTGGCCAGCGCCCTGACCGACGCCACGGTCGCCGCCCCCGACAAGCGCGGCTCGGAGGCGCTGATCGAGCGCTACGGCTGGCCGGCGGAGACCGCGGCGAAGCGCACCCTCGCCAAGCTGCGCGGCGAGTTGCGCCGGGTGCCCACCTCACTTGCCTTCTACAGCGCCGGGTCAGAGGCGCCGGACGCAGTACCGGGCGGAAACGGCGCGCCGATAGCCGCCTGAGAGATGCGGGAGCTGAGCGTCTAGTCGGAAGCGCCGGCTAGGCGCTCGACCCCCGCCCGCTCGATCGTCATCCGCAGGCCCTCGCTCAGCTCGATGCTGGGCTGCCAGCCGAGCAGGTCGCGGGCGCGGCCGATGTCGGGGCGGCGCTGCTGGGGGTCGTCGACCGGCAGCGGCTCGTGGACGATCTCCGAGCGCGACTCGGTCACCTCGATCACGGCCTTGGCCAGCTCCAGCAGGGTGAACTCGTTCGGGTTGCCGATGTTGACCGGCATGTGCACGTCGGACTCGGCGAGGGCGACGATGCCGCGGATCAGGTCGTCGACGTAACAGAAGCTGCGGGTCTGGCTGCCGTCGCCGAAGACGGTCAGCGGCCGGTCCTCGAGCGCCTGGCGCAGGAAGGTCGGGATCGCCCTCCCGTCGTGCGCCCTCATCCTCGGGCCGTAGGTGTTGTGCGCCGCCACACCGGTGCCGGCCCAGAAGTTCTCGAGGTCGGGAACCGAGAAATCGAAGACCAGATCCGTCGCCGGCACCTCCTCGATCTTCTTCACGGGAGCCCAGACGAGAATCCCCGTGACGGCGGGACTGGAGCTTCTGCGTCACCCCCCGGTCCCACTCGAGCGGGCCCCAGGGAGCGACACCCTGGAGGGTGAGACGCCAAAACGGGTACCTGCGATCACCCGTCCTCTGCTTGAAGGTCGACTCGTATCGCCCGACGCTGGGCAGCAGGCCAAAGCGGGCGAAGGCGACGATCAGGTCGTCCTTGAGCTCGTCGTGGACGGTTGAGAACTCGTGCCTGGTCGCCTCGGCCAGCTTGCGCCCCGAGTGAACGCCGTCCCCCTCGCGGTAGCCCTCGATGAACCACTTGAGGCGGCTCAGCGGCAGGCCGAGAATCCAGCCCGGAATCCGCTTGCGGTTGTGGTCGAAGCCGAGGAAGTCCCAGAGGCGGAGGAGCAGTTTGGAGTGGACGAAGATCGATGCGGCTCGATCCTCACCGGCCTTGGCCCAGGTGACGTGCAGGCCAAAGGACCGCTCGACGACGTCGGCGGCGCGCTTCAGCAGCTTCTGATCGCCGCTGATCGTGAGGAAGGCGTTCTTGCCCTTCTCGTGCATGCAGCCCTCGGCGACGTAGAGGCCGAGGAGCCAGAGCAGATCATCGGAGATCTCGACATGGCCCGGCATCGAGACACTGCGCCCCGCTGTCCGCACGCGAACCCTCGCCTGCTCGGGGATTGGCTCACCCAGACGCCAGAGCACGGGCAACGGCACCCGGTCGGCATCGCGCATACGGATGATCCGCGTCCAGATCGAGTTCCTCCAGACGCGGCCCTCGCCCGGCTTCAGCTTGGCCAGCAGGCCGAACACATCGAAGCGCCGCTCCCAGACCTTGGCCCCGAGCCCCGGGTACTCGGCATAGAGGCTCATGGGGTCGTTCTCGGCCCAGCGCCAGACCTCGATCATCGAGACAAGCGTGCGGTCGCGCTCGGGGACCTCGACCCGCCCGGCGAGCGCGATCCGCTCGCCGATCTCCAGATCGTTGACCGGCTTCGCCACCGGCTCGCCGTCAGAACCCTCGACGAACAGCGAGTGATCTCCTGTCACTTTCACCGAACGGCCGTAGCGAGTGGTCACCTCGAAGCAGCGTTGGTCGGTCGGGTGGCCGATGAACCCACTCGGCTCAGCCGCCGTCATCTTGCCGCCCGCAGCGAAGGAGGGGACCGAGTATCCCTCGACGGGGAACTCCACGGCGGCTGCCGGCTCGCGATCCAGCACCGCCGTTCCGGCGCCACCGGCCGCCACAGCGGACTGTCGATATTGGGCGGGCCCGACACGGCTGCTGAGGCGCGCAGCGAGCTCGGCCGCGGTGCAGCGATGCAGTTCGCGCCCGTCGTCGAAGAGGATCTGCTCATCGGCGAGGACCGAGTTGAAGATGCGGACGATCGAGGTGTCGACGCCCTGCTGGCGGTGGTAGGCCATGGTCATCGCCTCGGCGTAGCGCTTGGCCTCGTCGTAGACGCCGCGCGGGCCGATCGGGTTGACGTGGCCCCAGTAGTCCTCGGTCTGGGGGTGGACCTCCGGGTCGCCGTAGACCTCGCTGGTCGAGGCGAGCAGGAAGCGGGCGCGCTTGAACTTGGCGACGCCGAGCATGTGATGGGTGCCGTGCGAGCCGACCTTGAGCGTGTGCAGCGGCAGCCGCAGGTAGTCGATCGGGCTGGCCGGCGAGGCGAGGTGGTAGACGAAGTCGACGTCCTCGGGGATCTCGACCTCGCTGGTGATGTCGATGTTGCGGAACTCGAAGGCCGAGTCGCGGATGTGCTCGATGTTCTGCAGCGAGCCGGTCTCGAGGTTGTCGACGCAGATCACCCGGTGCCCCTGGCCGAGCAGGTGCTCGCAGAGGTGGGAGCCGAGGAAGCCGGCGCCGCCGGTGACCACGCAGGTGCTCATCGCGCGGATGCTATCGGCCGCCCGCGTCCCGGGGCCGGACGCGTCGATTTGCGCAATTTGCGGGCGCGACGGCCGATCAAGCGTCCAGGCGGGGGGAGAGAGCGCGAGCGCCTGCCCTTTGCTTGAGGCACTCGTGAGGCAGACGCGGGACAGGGGAACTCGGCAGAGGGGGCGGCGGGCGGGCGAGGCGGCGCGCAAGCGGGCCGCGGTCGAGATCGTCGCCGACCACGCGGCGGAGCTGAAACGCACCGCGCGGCGCTTCTCGCTCGACCCCGAAGATGCCGAGGACGCATACCAGCGCGCACTCGAGATCCTGCTCGTCAAAGCGCCGACCACCGACCGGCGCGAGCTGGTCCGCTGGACCCAGACCGTGGTCCGCCACGAGGCGATGGCGCTGCGCGAGAGCCGCGAGCGGCTGCTCGCCCGCCACCCGCCGGGCGGCGGCGACCGGCCGCGGGCCGAGCCGCTGACGCGGATCGCGGCCCGCGCCGACGGGCCGGCCGAGCAGGCGCAGCGACGCGAGGCGGTCGCCCGCGGGCGCGAGGCGCTGCGCGCCCTGAGGCCGGCCGAGCTGCGCACCCTGACCCTGCTCGCCGAGGGCTACTCCTACGCCGAGATCGGCGCCCGCACCGGGTTCAGCCCGACCAAGGTGAACAAGACGCTGGCCAGCGGCCGCGAGCGCTTCCGCGCCGTTTTCGCCGGCAGCGAGGACGGCAGCCGCTGCCGCGAGCTGCGGCCGCTGCTCTCGGCCTTCTGCGACGGGGAAGCGAGCGGGGCCGAGCAGCGCACCGTGCGCGAGCACCTGCGGGCCTGCGCCAGCTGCCGGGCGACGATGCGCGCCTACCGCGCGGCGCCGCTCGAGGCGCTGGCGCTGGCGCCGGCCACGGCGCTGCTCCCCTGGCGCTCGCTGCTCGACCGGCTGCACGAGGCGGTCTCGAGCCTGGGGGCGAAGGCCTCGGCGCTGAAGCTCGCCGCCGCCGGCACGGTGACCGCGGGGGGTGCGGCGATCGTCGTCGGGGTTGTCCCGGCCCCAGTCGACCTCGGCGGCGGAGGAGAGCGCCCGGCAGTCGTGCGCGAAGCGGCGCGGCCGCCGGCACCGCCGGTCGCCGCCGACGCTCAGGCGCCGCAGCGGTCCCCGCGCCGGCCGCGCCGCGACCGGCGCCGCGTCGCCAAGCAGCCGGAGAGCGCACCGCAGGCCGTCGCCGCTCCCGAACCGGTCGAGTACGAAGCGCCACCCGCCGAAGCACCGCCGCCCGCGCCCGAACCGCAGGCGCCGGCGCCCGCTCCCGAGCCAAGCGCGAGCGCCGGCTCCGCCGCCGGGGAGTTCGGGCCGTGACCGCCCCCACCCCCCAAGGTGAAACGCGTTTGGGTTCTATATCGCCGCAAACGCGTTGCACCCTCGCGCTCGGCGCGCTGCTGGCCGCGTTCGCGACCTGGACGGCAGGCGCGGGGGCGGCCGGGGCGAGCGCCGCGGAGTTTGAACCGTTCGACGTCAGGGTCAACGAGAGCGACCAGGCCTGGTTCGCCGACAGCCACTTCGTCGTGCGCTGGAGCAACCCGCCGGGGGTGGCCGCCGTCCGCTACCGGCTGCTCGGCCCCGGTGGCGAGGCGATCGGGGCCGCGACCCGGGTGGGCTGGGCGGCAGCCGAGATCGAACACCTGGCGGTGCCGCCCACCCCCGGCGCCTACGCGGCCGAGATCCGGCTCGAGGACGGCCTCGGCGCGCTCGGGCCGCCGCTGGCCGCGCCGCTGCGCTTCGACGACCTGGCGCCGGGACCGGTCTCGGTCCCGGCCCTGCCGGCCTGGATCGGCGCGCCGAGCCTGCCGCTCGAAATCGAGCTCGGACAGCCGGGGGGCGCCGCGCCGCTATCGGGGATCCGCGGCTACGCGGTCTCGGTAGATCCGCTCGCCGGCAGCTCGCCCTGCGCCGGGCCGACGTCGTGCACCCCGCTGGAGACCGACCTGCAGGCCGGCCCGGCGGCGAGCACGGTGACGTTGGCCGAGCTGCCGGAGGGGACCAGCCACCTCAACGCGGTCGCCGTCTCCGGCTCCGGCGTGCGCTCGGCGAGCGTCGCCAGCGCCACCCTGCGGGTCGACAGGACCGCGCCCCGCACCGCGCTCTCCGGCCTGCCGGCGGGCTGGTCGCGCGGGCCCGTGACCCTGACCGCGAGCGCCAGCGACGGCGGCTCGGGGATGGACGACGGGCTCGGCCCCGAGCCGTTCACGGCGATCCGCGTCGACGGCGGGGCACCGGCGCTCGCCGCCGGCGACCGGGTCGCGACGACGGTGATCGGCTCCGGCCTGCACCGGGTCGCCGCCTACGCGCGCGACGCCGCCGGCAACGTCGCCGACGGGGCGCAGGCCGGCGGGCGGCGCAACCCGGCGCCGACAGTCGCCTCGGTCGCGATCGACGCCGAGGCGCCGAGCCTCGCCTTCGCCCGGGCGCAGAGCCCGGCGGACCCGGAGGCGATCGAGGCCCGGGTCGCCGACCGCCTCTCCGGGGTCGACCCCTCGCGGGGGAAGATCTCGGTGCGCCCGGCGGGCTCGGCCGAGCGCTTCCGGCCGCTGCCGACCTCGCTCTCCGGCGCTCGCCTCAGCGCCCGCTGGGACTCGGCCGCATACCCGCGCGGCGAGTACGAGTTCCGCGCCGTCGCCTACGACCGCGCCGGCAACCGGGCGACCAGCGCCAGCCGCGCGGGCGGCGCGCCGATGCGGCTGCGCGCGCCGCTCAAGGGCGCCGTCCGCCTCGCCGCGCGGATCGTGCGCCGCCGCGGCCGCACCCTGCTCCGCGGCCGGGCGCTCAGCGGCCGCCGCGCGCAGCTCGCCGGCGCGGCGGTCACGGTGACCGAGAGCTTCGACCCGGGCAGCCCCCGGGCCGCGCGGCGCACGACGGTCCGCACCGGCCCGGGCGGCGGGTTCGGCCTGCGGCTGGGGCCGGGACCGAGCCGCGGCGTCGTCGCCTCGCTGCAGCCGACGGCCACCCTGAACGGCGCGCGCAGCGCCACGCTGCGGGTGGAGGTGCCCGGCCGGCTGCGGCTGCGCGCCTCGGCGCGGGTCGCCAGGGTCGGGGGAAAGCCGGTCGTCTTCTCGGGACGGGCCCGCGGCCCGGTGCCGGCGGAGGGCAAGCTGGTCGAGTTGCAGTTCCGCCTGCCCGGCCTGCCCTGGGCCGAGTTCCGCACGCTGCGGACCGACCGGCGCGGCCGCTTCCGCTACCGCTACCGGTTCGCCGACGACGACAGCCGCGGCGTCAGCTTCCGCTTCCGCGCCTACGCCCCGGCGCAGGCCGGCTGGCCGTTCGGGCCAGCCGGCTCACGCCCGGTGACGGTCCGCGGCGTCTGAGGTCGCCTGACCTCAGACGGGGATTAGATCTACGGCCTTGCGCACCCGGTCCTCGAGCTCGTTGCGGTTGCGCTTCAGCGTCGTCTCGACCGTGCGCTGGCGCTTGCGGGCCTCGGTCTCGACCCGTTTGCGGGTCTTGCGGGCCTCGGTGGTGGCGCGGCGGCGGGCGGTGCTGCCGCGCCGCTCGGTGCGCTTGACCTGGCGCCGCAGCTGGGTCCGGTAGGACTTGAGCTGTTTTTCGGCGGCGTTGCGGCCGGTGAACGGCTCGACCAGCTCGGTGATCCGGTCGGTGACCGAGAGGACGGCGCCGACCGGGAGGTCGACCGCGGTCTCGGCGGCGGAGCGGGCCTGATCGGCGGCGCCGGCTTTCTCCTTCTTAGCCGCCGGCGAGGTGCCGTTTTTGCTCGGTTTGCTCTGGGTAGCCATGCAGATGAGTTCCCTTCGGTATGCGTTGCCTGCCTCGAGGTTCGCGAGTGTAGCGAACGTACGTTCTCAGCGAACACCTGTTCTTACCCGCTGCGGGCCGATCGGTTACTGGGCGTCGCGGGCGATCGCCATGCCGCGCTCCCCGGCCGCGCCGGCGACCGGGTAGCGGACGTCGAGGCCGAGCGTCGCCCGCTCGAGCGCCAACTCGCCGAAGGCGACCTCGCCCCCGGCCTCGCGGACGATCAGCTGCGCGGCGGCGGCGTCGACCGAGCGGCAGGGCCGCAGGCTGAGCATCGCGTCGAAGCGGCCGGCGGCGACGTAGCAGGCGGTGATCGCGATCGAGCCGACGACCCGCATCCGGTAGACGCGGTCGCCGAGCGCCTCCAGCGCCGGCAGCGCCCGCGCCGGCTCCGCCGCCTCGACCCCGAGCAGCTCGAGCCGCTCGCCGTCGGGCCCAACCGCAATCGGCTCGCCGTCGAGCCGCGCCCCCTCGCCGCGGCGGGCGGCGAACTCCTCGCCGGCGCCGAAGTCGTAGACGTAGCCGAACTCGACCGCGGCCATCGAGTCGGCCGAGGCGACGGCGAGGCTGAGGCTGTGGGCCGGCAGCGTGCGGCGGGCGTTGAGCGAGCCGTCGATCGGGTCGATCACGACCCGCGCCTCGCCGCCGCCGCCGAAGGCGACCTCGCCGCGCTCCTCGGATACTGCGACGAAGGAGGCGCCTTCCCCCGCCAGCCGCTCGAGCTCGGCGAAGACGACGTCCTCGCAGCGGCGGTCGATGACCAGGGTGCGGTCGCCGCCCTCGCCGACGCCCTCGTAGACCGTGCGCGCCTCGCGCCCCCGCACCTCGTCGAAGATCGCCCGCTGGGCGGCGACGACACGGCGGCAGATTCCGAGCCAGTCTGCGGAGAAAACGTCCATCGAGGCCATCCTATGGACGCCGTCCACTCGGTAGCGTTGAAGCATGCTCGCCCTCGCCGAGGCCCAGCAGCGCGCCGTCCGCCACGACGCGGGGCCGCTGCTGCTGATCGGCCCGCCCGGCACCGGCAAGACCGAGGCGATCGCGCGGCGCTTCGCCCGCCTGGTCGGCGACGGGCAGGACCCCGAGTCGATCCTCGTCCTCAGCGCCGGCCGACCGGCGGCGCTGCGCCTGCGGCGGCGAATCGAGGCGCTGCTCCCCGAGCGCCGCGGCGAGCTCTGGGTCGGCACCTGGCAGCAGCTCGGCGAGCGGCTGCTGCGCGAGCACTCGGGCGCCGCCGGCCTCGACCCCTTCTTCGACGTGCTCGGCCCGGCCGAGCGGCTGGCGATCCTGCTCGACCGGCTCGACGAGCTGCCGCTGCGCAACCGCGAGATCCGCGGCAACCCGGCCGGGCTGCTGGCCAGCCTGCTGCGCGAAGTCGACGCCCTCAAGCAGGGCGCCGAGCCGGCCGAGCCCGAGCTGGCCGAGTTCTGCGCGACCCACGACCGGATCCTGGCCGAGTCCGGCAACCTCGACCGCGCCGACGTCTTCCTCGTCCTCGGCCGGCTGCTCGCCGAGCGCCCCGACCTGCGCGCCGGGCTCGCCGCCCGCTTCGCCCAGGTGATGGTCGACGAGCTCGAGGACGCGACCGCGGCGCAGCGGGCGATCCTGCGCCAGCTCGCGGCCGAGAGCCCGAACCACGTATATGCGGCCGGCGCCACGGGCCCGGGGCGGCAGGCGGCGGAGGCGCTGGGCGCCGCGGTGGTCGAGCTGGACCAGGTCTTCCGCCAACCGCGGGTCGTCCGCTGGCGCTGCGACAACGAGCGCGCCCAGGCCCAGGCGGTCGCCCGCGAGGTCGAGCACCTGCTCGGCGCCGGCGAGGCGGCGGACCGGATCGGGGTGCTGGTCGACGACCCGGCGGTCGACGGGGGGGCGATCCTCGCCGCGATGGAGGAGCGCGGCGTCCCCTTCCACATGGCCGGGCCGGCGACGCTGTTCCAGCGGCCCGAGGTGCGCGACGCGATCGCCTGGCTGCGGGTGCTGGCCGACCCCGAAGACTCGGCGGCGGCGGCGCGGGCGCTGACCCGGCCGCCGGTCGAGCTGCGCGCCGCCGACCTGGCGCGGCTGACGACGATCGCCCGGCGGCGCAAGGTCGACATGGTCTCCGGCTGCGAGGCGGCGCTGGAGAGCCCGCAGAATCCCGCCCGAGGGGCGGGAGCGGATCCAGGCCTTCCTCAAGCTCTACGGCGAAGCCTCGGCGGCGCTGGAGGAACGGCGCGCCGACGTCTTCGTGCGGCGCCTGGTCGAGCGGGTCGGGCTGCGCCGCCAGCGGCTGTTCGCCGCCGAGCCGGAGATGGCCGAGCGGCTGCTCGCGCTCTCGCGCCTGGCCGAGCTGGCAGCGGCCTGGTCACGGCGCCAGCCGCACGGCTCGACCCGCGACTTCGTCCGCTACCTGAGCGCCGTCGCCGAGGCCGGGGTCGAGCCGGCCGGCGCCGAGGAGCCGGCCTCGCCGGGGGTGGTCCAGGGGCTGGCGAGCGGGGCGGCGAAGGGGATGGACTTCGACCACGTCTTCGCCCTCGGCGCCGCGGGCGAGGTGCAGGCCTGCGCGACGCTGGTCGTCTCCCGCCTCGGCCGCGAGGCCGACCCCGAGCACCCCGACGAGGTACCCCACGCGGAGGAGCTGTTCGGCCCGGCCGAGGGCCTGCACGCCACCTACCGGCGGCTGCGCGAGGAGGTGCTCGAGGCCTCCTGGCAGGCCGGCCGCGAGCTCTCGGAGCCGCGGCTCGACACCACCGTCGACCTCAACCGGGCGATCGCCCGCCACCTCGAGCTGCTCAAGCTCGCCGCCCTCGCCCAGCGCCCCGGCGAGGAGGCGACGGCAGAGGCGATCGAGGCGGTCAACGGCCTGCTGCGCCAGGTGGCCACGCCAGAGCAGCAGGCCGAGCTCGACGCCTCGCCGCTCGACGCCTACCTGCTCGACTCCGAGCGCGAGCGCGACGGCCGCCGCCGCCTGCTCGCCGCCCGCCACGAGCCCTCGCTGGAAGCCTTCCTGCCGCGCCGCGGCGACGGCGCCCTCAGCCTCTCCGCCTCCGACCTCGACCTCTACCTGACCTGCCCGCTGAAGTACAAGTTCAGCCGCGTCTTCGGCATCCCCCAGGAGCCGACGATCAACCAGCGCTTCGGGATCCTGATCCACAACGTGCTGGAGCGCTTCCACAAGGAGGAGGGCGAAGGCGAGGAGGTCGGGGTGGAGCGGCTGATGGAGCTGTTCGAGTCGGGCTGGCGGCGCACCGGCTTCGGCTCCTCCGACGACGAGCTGCAGTTCCGCGACCGGGCGCGCGAGGCGATGCGCCTCTACTGGGAACGCGAGCAGGAGGCCGAGGGGACGCCCGTCTGGCTGGAGAAGAAGTTCGACATCCGGATCGGCGAGCACCAGGTGCGCGGCCGCGTCGACCGCGTCGACCGCCTGCCCGACGGCAGCCACGAGCTGATCGACTACAAGACCGGCGAACGCAAGAGCGAGGCCGACCTGGAGAGCGACCTGCAGCTCGCCCTCTACCGGATCGCCGCCCGCGAGGACTGGGGCCTGGAGGCGAACAGCGGCAGCTACTACTACGTGCTCGACGCCGACAAGGTCGCCGCCCCGGTCCGCCCCGACGACGCCGAGCGAGTCGAGCGCACCGTGCTCGAAGTCGGCGAGGGCATAGTCGGCCAGGACTTCGAGCCCCGCCCCTCGCCGAAGACCTGCAGCTGGTGCGACTACCGCCTGATCTGCCCCGCGGCAGAGAGCTGACCCGCCCCGCCCTGCCCGACGAGGCGGGCCGCGCATTTGTCGACAATCTCCTCCGCTACCTTGTCGCCATGGTTTCTCGCAGCCAGATAGATAGGGCGGGGAAGCTGCTCGCAGAGGCGGCCGGCGCCGAGTCGACGGTGATCCTCTTTGGATCCCATGCGCGGGGCGAGGCCGGCCTGGACAGCGATGTCGATTTTCTCGTCATCGAGCCGGTCGTAGAGAACCGCCTCGAGGAGTGGGAACGTCTGCGCCGGACCCTCAGAGACTTCCCCATGCCGGTGGACATTGTGGTCATGGACGAGCAGCGCGCCAGGCGACGGGGGAAGGTGCCGGGAACGATGGTCCATCACGCGCTGCGCGACGGCCAGGTCGTTGCACGCCCCTGAGCAGATCGAGGCCCTGGATCGAAAGCGAGCGATAGCTGTGGCGAGTGCGGCTGTCGAGTGGTGCCAGGAGTTGCTCGAGAACGCCGCTTCGAGCTAGGAATCGCCCTGCTGGCGCAGGAACTGCTGGAAGTCGCGGGCGATGGTGTCGGCTGAGGGGAGGTTCTCGGGGGGCTCGAGCTGCTCGGACTGCTCCTCCTCGATCTTCTCGACCAGCTCCTCGATCTCCGGGTTGGCGGCGATTGCGCGGCTGATCTGCTCTTCGTAGGCGGTCGCTTCCTGCTCGAGGTCGGTGGCGTCGACGGCGATCCCGGTCAGGCCCTCGAGCCGGCGCAGCAGGGCGAGGGCCGCCTTCGGGTTGGGGACCGCGGCGATGTAGTGGGGGACGGCGGCCCAGAGCGAGGCCGAGCTCATCCCGACCTGGCGGCAGCAGTCGTGGACGATGCCGACGATCCCGGTCGGGCCCTCGTAGCTGGAGCGCTGCAGGTCGAGCTCCTCGACCAGCTGCTCGTCGGAGGCGAGGCCGGTGATCGGCACCGGCAGGGCGTGGGAGACCTCGGCGATCAGGGCGCCGAGGGTGATCACCATGCCCACGCCGAGCGCGTCGGCGGCGGTCGCGATCGTCTCCGAGAAGGTGCGCCAGCGCAGGTTGGGCTCGGTGCCGTCGAGCAGGACCAGGTCGCGCTCGGCGGCCGGCACGCGGACCGCGATCAGGTCGTTGCGCGGCCACTCGATGTGGCGCGCCTGGCCTTCGTCGAGGGTGATCGTCGGCCGCGTCGCCTGGAAGTCGAAGTACTCCTCGGCATCGACGCTGGCGATCAGCTCGGCGTCGAAGGACTCGGCGACCGCGCCGAGCGCCGTCGAGGCCGCGGCGGCGGCGTCGTTCCAGCCGCGAAAGGCGCAGACCAGGACCGGGTCGCGCAGCTGCGGCATGTCGCCTTCCCAGGTGAGCGAATCCACCCTGCTGAGACTACCGATGGCCCTCTTCAGGCCGGCTCGGAGAGGGCGCGGCGGACCAGGCCGTAGGCGACGAAGAGGACGAGCGCGGCGAAGGTGAGTTCGAGTGCCCGCTGCGGCACCTCGTTGGCGACGACGACGCCGATCACCACGCCGAACGGCGAGAGCAGCCCGATCACCGCCGCGTCGCGCAGCTCGACGTTGCCGTAGCCGCGCTGGCGGATCGTGCCGACGACGGCGACGATGACGATCATCAGCAGCGAGGTCGACTCGCCCTCGACCTGGTTGAGGCCGAGGAAGATCGTCAGCGCGGGGACGAAGAGGACGCCGCCGCCGACGCCGACCAGGCCGCCGGCGAGGCCGCCGGCGAGCGCGATCAGGATGGCGAAGAACGCGTCCATCTCAGCGCACGATCAGCTCGATCGCGACCGCGACCAGCAGCGCGGCGAAGAGCAGGGAGACGGCGCGCTGCGGGATGCGCTGCTGGATCGCGGTGCCGGCGACGACGCCGACGACCGCCGGCAGTGAGAGCCAGAGGCCGGTGCCGAGGTGGACGTTGCCGTAGAGGCCGCCCTGGGCGAGGACGCCGAGCAGGCCGATGAGGACGATCGCCGCCAGGCTGGTGCCGGTCGCCAGGCGCTCGCCGTAGCCGAACCAGAAGATCAGCAGCGGCACGATCACGGTGCCGCCGCCGACCCCGAAGAGGCCGCTGAAAACCCCCGCCAGGGTGCCGACCGCCGCCAGCTTCAGCGTCCGCTCCGAGTCCGCTCCGCCGAACTGCATCAAATTTCCGCCCTGGCAGAGCTGAAATTTGATGCAGTTCGGAGCACGGTGCCGCGATACTAGACCTGTGCCGCCCGCCGAGACAGGGGACACCGGGGCGCGACGGGGGCTCGTCGCGGCCCTCAGAGCCGACCCCGCCCATACCGCGATCCTCACCGACGTCGACGGCACCCTGGCGCCGATCGTCGAGCGCCCCGAGGAGGCCGCCGTGCCGGCGCGGGCGCGCGAGCTGCTGACGGCGCTGAGCGGGCGCTTCGGCCTGGTCGGCTGCGTCTCTGGCCGCCAGGCGCTGGAGGCGCGGCGGCTGGTCGGGGTCGAGGGGATCGCCTACGCCGGCAACCACGGCTTCGAGCTGCTGCTCCCCGGCACCGGGGAGCCGGCCCTCGACCCGGCGATCGCCGGCCGCGAGCGCCAGGCGGGGGAGTTCCTCGCCGGCCTCGACCGCGACCCCGGCGAGGACGGCCTGCGGCGCGAGGACAAGGGGCCGATCCAGGCCCTGCACTGGCGCGGCGCCGACGACGAGCGCGCCGCCGACGCCCGCGCCCACGAGATCGCCGCGGCGGCCGGGCGGGCCGGGCTGGAGGCGCGCTGGGGGCGCAAGGTGCTGGAGTTGCGCCCGGTCGGCGGCGGCGGCAAGGACGCCGCGGTGGCGGCGCTGCTCTCGGGCGCCGGGGTCGAGGCCGCCGCCTACGCCGGCGACGACCGCACCGACCTCGACGCCTGCCGCCGCCTGCGCGAGCTGCGCGCCGAAGGGCAGCTGCGGACGACCGCCTGCGTCGGCGTGCTCTCGCCCGAGGGGCCGCCGGAGCTGGTCGAGGAGTCCGACCTGACGGTCGACGGGCCCGACGGCTGGATCGAGATGCTCGCGGAGCTGGCCGCCTAGCCGTGCCCTTCTCCGACCTGCTGCGCATCACCGTGCTGCTCACCGGCGCCGAGGCGACGGCGCTGGCGGCGGTGACCGCGGTCGCCGTCAACCGCGACGCCGACACCAGGACGCTCGCGGTCGCCGCCGGCTGGTGGCTGGTGGCGCTCGTCATCGGCTTCTACCTCGGCCGGCCGGGACGGGCCGCCGAGAGCCTGCGCGAGGCCCTGGCCCGGGCGCGCACCGCCACCTCGCTGCCGCCCGACACTCCGGCGCGGATCGCCCTCGCCCGCCTCTGGCCGATCGCCCTGACCGCGGTCGGCGCCGGCGTCCTCGGCGTCTTCCTGCCCGGCGTCGCGGCGATCGCCGCCGGCTACGCCCTGCTCGTCTCGCTCGCCTGGCACTCGCGCGAGGCCGCCGTGCTGGCGATCGAGCAGCGCGACGGGGTGCGCTTCTACGTCGTCCCCAACTCGGCCCTGCGCCCGATCCAGCTGGTCCGCACCCCGGGCCTGCGCAGCAGCCGGCGCAGCTAGCCCCGGAGCAGCTTCTTGAACTCGCGCCAGCCGCGGGTGTTGGCGACGTCGTCGGCGCTGAGCCAGGCGCGGCGGGCGGTGGCGACCGCGTAGGCGATGTTGTCGAGCGTGTCGACCCCGTGGGCGTCGGTGTTGAGGACGATCGTGACGCCGGCATCGCGGGCGAGGCGGGCGTGCTGCTCGGAGAGGTCGCGGCGGTTGGGGTTGCCGTTGATCTCCAGCATCGTCCCGGTCCGCGCCGCCGCCTCGACCACCGCCTCGACGTCGATCGCGTAGGGCTCGCGGCGGCCGATCAGGCGCCCGGTGAGGTGGCCGACGCAGTCGACCAGCGGGTTCTCGATCGCCGCCAGGACGCGCGCCGTCATCTCCCGTTCGGAGATCGCGAAGGAGGTGTGGACGCTGGCGATCACCCAGTCGAGCGCGTCCAGCACGTCGTCGGGGTAGTCGAGCGAGCCGTCGAGGCCGATGTTGACCTCCGAGCCGGCGAGCAGGCGAAAGCCGCGCCTGCCCTCGTTCCAGGCCTCGATCTCGGCGATCCGCTCCCAGAGCCGCTCGGCGGTGACGTGGTCGCCGAAGCCGTGGCTGGCGGAGTGGTCGGTGATCGCCATGTAGGCGTAGCCGCGGGCGCGGCCCGCCTCGGCCATCTCCTCGAGCGTGTTGCGGCCGTCGGAGAGGGTGGTGTGGGAGTGCAGGTCGCCGCGCACGTCGCCGACCGTGACCAGCTCGGGGAGCGTCCCCTCGCGCGCCGCCTTCAGCTCGCCGCGGCCCTCGCGCAGCTCGGGCTCGACGTAGGCGTAGCCGAGCCGCTCGTAGACGGCCTCCTCGCTCGCGCAGAGCTCGACCTCGCCGCTCTCGACCTCGGTGATGCCGTGCTCGGAGACGGAGAGGCCGCGGGCGACCGCGGCCTCGCGCAGCTGCACGTTGTGGGCGGCGGAGCCGGTGAAGTGCTGCAGCAGGTTGCCGAAGGCGTCGGGGGCGACGATCCGCAGGTCGACCGAGATCCCGTTCTGGGTCTGGGCGCGGACGCCGTTGGGGCCGGGGTTGCCGGCGGCGGCGATCAGCGGGCTGGCGACCAGCGCCTCGGCCAGCGCGGCCGGCTCGGTGGCGGTGGCGATCAGGTCGATGTCCTTGCAGGTCTCGGCCCAGCGCCGCACCGAGCCGGCGACCTCGACCCGCTCGGCGGCCGGGTGCTCGCGCAGCGCCGCGGCCAGCTGCTCGGCGATCGGCCGGGTCGCCGAGAGCAGCACCCGGCCGGCGCCGCGCTGCGGGTCGCCGAGCCGCTCGAGGCTGGCGAGCACGTTGCGCTCGGCCTTCGGCCCGAGGCCCTTCAGTCCGCGGATCCTCTCCTCCTCGGCCGCCTCCCTGAGGTCGTCGAGGCTGGCGACGCCGAGCTCGTCGAAGAGGCGGCGGGCGGTCTTGGCGCCGACCCCGGGCACCCGCGTCACCTCGACCAGGCTGGGTGGGAACTTCGCCTTCAGCTTCGCCGCCGCCGGGATCTCGCCGCTCTCGATCAGGGCGTCGATCTTCTCGGCCAGCGTCTTGCCGACGCCTGGCACCTCGGTGGCCCGACCCGCCGCCGCCAGCTCGGCGACCGAGACCGGGCTTTCGAGGATCGCCTTGGCCGCCGCCGAGTAGGCGAGGACCCTGTATTTCACCGCCCCGTCGAGCTCGTAGAGCACGCCCAACTCCTCGAGCGCGGCGGCGATCTCGGCATTGGTCATACTCGGCAACATAGGGATGGCCGGCGGGGTCGTGCCCACCCTCGCTATACTTTCTGAAGTATTGAGCGCTGAAACTCGATCCCAGGAGAGCGATCCAACGTGACAGGGAAACTCAACGACGTGACAGACGCCACCTTCAAGTCCGAGGTCCTCGAGGCCGACGGCCCCGTGCTGGTCGACTTCTGGGCCCCCTGGTGCGGCCCGTGCCGGGTCGTCCACCCGGTGCTCGAGGAGATGGACGCCGAGCGCGACGACCTCAAGATCGTCAGCCTCAACGTCGACGAGAACCAGCAGACCGCCGCCCAGTACGAGGTGCTCTCGATCCCGACCATGCTGCTCTTCAAGGACGGGGCGCTGGCCAAGAAAGTGGTCGGCGCGATGCCGAAGCGGCGCCTCGAGGCCGAGCTCGAGCCGGCGCTGGCCTAGCGGGAGGGGCCGCGATGCCGTTCGTCCAGGTCCACTGGTTCGAGGGCCGCAGCGACGAGCAGAAGGCCGAGATCGCGAAGCGGATCGAAGCGGCGCTGGTCGAGGTGGCCGGCGCCGCCCCCGAGCACTGCTGGGTCAAGTTCTCCGACTCGAAGAAGACCGACTTCATCATCGGCGAGCCCGCCGAGTAGGACACGCCCGGCGCGCCTGCCCGGCCGGGAAGCTCAGGCCGGGGCGACGACCCGCAGGCCGGAGTCTAGGCAGGCTGCGGCGAGGCGCTTGTCGTAGGTGATCACGGCGCCGATCCGCTCGGCCGCCGCGAGCGCCGTGGCGAGGTGGATGGCGTCGAGCGAGCGCAGCTCGGGCGGGCTGAGTCGCCCGGCGACCTTGCGGATCCCGGCGGTCAGCGGCAGCAGGGCGACTGAGCGCAGCCGATGGGCGACCAGGGCGGGTGTCGCCTTCCCCGAGCGCAAGGCCGCCCGCGCTGTCTCGACCGAGAGGATCTCGCTCGAGGTCAGCTGCGGCCACTCCGAGTCGATGGCAGCAGCGAGTGCCCGGCTCTGGCGCTCGGAGATGACGAGCTTGACCATCGCAGAGGTGTCGATGTAGGCGAGACCGTCCATGCGAGCCGGGCCTCAGACGCGGTCTTCGCGAAGCTCTTCCAACGCCCGCGTGCCGGGATATGGATCGTCGGGATCGAAAGGCGGAAGCGGATCGGCGACAGCCAAAGCCTCAGCCATCGACTCCTTCGGCCACTCGACGCCTTCGCGTTCGAATTCGGCGACCACCCGGGCCGTGTCGTCGGGCCGCAGCTCGCGGGCGCCGCGCAGGGCGAGCTCGCGAACCAGCCGCGACTCGGGCAGGTCGCCGAGCTCCCGGCGCGCCGCGGCGATCGCCGCGGTCAGCTCGGGATCGGTGGTCAACGCTATGCGGCGGTGCTTGGTGGGCATCGGGAGTGAGTGTAGCACCGTAGGTGTTACAGGGACTTTGGTTGCTGCTTCGACTGTGCGCATACCTCTATAAGGGCTCAGCGGCGAAAACTCTCCCCCCTCAGCCCGAAATTCATGCCGGGCAGCTCAGGCGCGGCTGACGGCGATGCGCAGCTCGTGGCCGTCGATCTTGGCCTCGGCGCCCTCGGCGGCCTCGTAGGAGACCGCGGTGGCGAGCACCTCGCCGGCGACGTAGCCCTCGTGGGCGCGGGCGGCGTCGAGCAGCTCGCCGGCGCCGCCGAGGCCGAGCTCGATCCGGTCGGAGATGTCGAGGCCGGCCGCCTTGCGCGCGTTCTGCACGGCGTGGACGATCTCGCGGGCGAGCCCCTCGCGGCGCAGCTCGTCGTCGAGCTCGAGCTGCAGGGCGACCGCGTGGCCGGCCTCGGCCTCGACCTCGTAGCCCTCCAGCGGCTGCAGGGCGAGGTTGACCTCCTCGGCGCCGAGCGCGTGCTCGTCGCCGTCGACGTTGATGCCGACCTCGCCGCCGTCGGCCATCACCTGAGCCACGTGCGCGGGGTCGAGCGCCGCGACCGCGGCCGCCACCTGCGGCATGCGCTTGCCGAAGCGGGGGCCGAGCGAGCGGTAGTTGGGCTTGACCTCGTAGCTGACCAGCTCCGACTCGTCGCTGACGAAGTCGAGCTGCTTGACGTTGAGCTCGGCGGTGACCAGCTCGGCGCGGGCCGAGATCGCCTCGCGCTCGGCGTCGCTGGCGACGATCACCGCGCGGCGCAGCGGCTGGCGCACCTTGGCCTTCGCCTGGGCGCGGGCGGCGCGGCCGAGCTCGACCGTGCGCCGCACCGCCTCCATCGCCGCCTCCAGCTCGGGGTCGGCGAGCGCCGGGTCGGGCGCGGGGAAGTCGCGCAGGTGGACCGAGTCGGGCGCCTCGTCCAGTTCCTCCGCCTCGCCCCCGGCCAGGTTGAGGTGGATCTCCTCGGCGAGGAAGGGCGTGAACGGGGCGAGCAGGGCGGCGACCTCGAGCAGGCAGTGGCGCAGGGTGGCGAAGGCGGCCCGGTCGCCGTCCCAGAAGCGACGGCGGGAGAGGCGCACGTACCAGTTGGACAGCTCCTCGACGTACTCGGCGATCGCCCGGCCGGCGGCGGTGCAGTCGAAGGCGTCCATCCGCTCGCGCACGGTGGCGACCGTCGACTGCAGCTTGGAGAGCGCCCAGCGGTCGAGGTCGTCCACGGGGCCGCGGTCGTCATTTCCTCCGCTATCCGAATCAAATGACGACCGCGCCGCCGGGGAGCCGGCGAAGTCCCCCGGCCCGAGGTCCTCGGCGTTCGCGTACAGCACCCAGAACGAGTACGTGTTCCAGAGCGTGAGCAGGAACTGGCGCACCGACTCGCCGACGGTGTCGACCGAGAAGCGGTAGCCCGACCAGGGCTGCTGGGCGGTCAGGTAGTACCAGCGGAAGGCGTCGGCGCCGTGGGTGGAGATCACGTCCCAGGGCTCGACCACGTTGCCCTTGCTCTTCGACATCTTCTGCCCCTCGGGGTCGAGGATCAGCCCGAGGCAGACGCAGTTGCGGTAGCTCGAGGTGTCGAAGAGCAGGGTCGACTCGGCGAGCAGGGTGTAGAACCAGCCGCGGGTCTGGTCGATCGCCTCGCAGATGAAGTCGGCCGGGAAGCGCTCGGCGAACAGCTCCTCGTTCTCGAACGGGTAGTGGAGCTGGGCGAAGGGCATCGCGCCGCTGTCGTACCAGGTGTCGATCACCGACTCGACCCGGCGCATCTCGCCGCCGCACTCCTCGTTGTCGCACTTCAAGACAACGTCATCGATGTACGGACGATGAAGATCGTCCGGTACGTCGGTGAGCGCTCGATCCTTCAACTCCTCAACTGATCCAATACATGAGAATTTCCAACAGGTGTGATTCGTACAGCGCCATAGGGGGAGTGGCGTTCCCCAATAGCGATCGCGGGAGAGAGCCCAATCGACGTTGTTCTCGAGCCACTTACCGAAACGGCCGTGCTTTATGTGCTCAGGGTGCCAGCCGATCGACTCGTTGTTGTCAAGAAGACGATCCTTGACCTCTGACGTCTGGATGTACCAGCTGGCTTTGGCGTAATAGATAAGCGGTGTATCGCAGCGCCAACAGTGCGGATATGCATGCTCGTACTGTTCCTCGGAGAAGAGCTTTCCCCGTGTCTCGAGGTCTTTGATCAGATCTCGCGCAATGTCTGTTTCCTTGACCTTCCTTTCCTCAAAGCCGACAACTCGATTGTCAAAGGCTCCGTCTGGCTTGACCGGGTTATCCAGAGTTCCAAGCCCTCTCATCCCCGGATCGAAGATCCCCGCTCTGGCTGCCGCGTCAAAGTCATCTTGGCCAAATGCCGGCGCAATATGTACGAGACCAGTGCCATCCTCGGTCGTAACGAAATCGCCGCGAATCACAGGAAATCGTCGTCCCTTTTTCTGGTCTGTCCGCCTAAAGACGGGGCCCTCGTACCAGCGACCCACCAGATCAGATCCCTTGATCTCGCCAACTATTTCCGCGCTCTCTCCAAAGACCTTCTCGACCAGTTCTTTAGCCACAATGAGCGTCTGGGTATCGACCTTGACTTTGGCATACACAACCTCCGGAGCAACGGCGACCGCAGCGTTGCCGGGGAGCGTCCATGGGGTCGTAGTCCAGATAAGCAAGGACTCCTCGCCGTTATCGCATAGAGGTAGCGAAACGTAGATCGAAGGATCCTTGATGTCTTTGTAGCCGAGCGCGACCTCGTGTGACGAAAGTGCGGTCCCGCATCGGTAGCAGTAGGGGACGACCTTGTGGCCCTCGTAGAGCCGCTCCTTGTCCCAGAGTTGCCTGAGCGACCACCAGACCGACTCGATGTAGTCGTTCTCGAGCGTCACGTAGGGGTCGTCGAGGTCGATCCAGAAGCCGATCCGCTCGGTCAGCCGGTTCCACTCCTCGACGTACTCGAAAACCGACTCGCGGCAGCGGGCGTTGAACTCGGCGATCCCGAACTCCTCGATCTCCTGCTTGGAGGAGATGCCGAGCTGCTTCTCGACCTCGAGCTCGACCGGCAGCCCGTGGCAGTCCCAGCCCGCCTTGCGCGGCACCCGGTAGCCGCACATCGAGCGGTAGCGCGGGTAGACGTCCTTGAAAACGCGGGCGAGGACGTGGTGGGAGCCGGGCTTGCCGTTGGCGGTCGGCGGCCCCTCGTAGAAGTTCCACAGCGGCGCCCCCTGGCGCTGTTCGAGCGAGCGGCGGAAGACCTCGCCCTCGCGCCAGCGCGCCAGCACCCGCTCCTCGAGCTCGGGGAAGGACTGCCTGCTGTCGACTGGGCGGAAGCCGGGCATCGAACACGGGATCTTAATAGCTGCGCATATGTCAGCTGTCTTCTGCGTAAATATCAGGAGCTAACTGCGTAAATATCAGCTAACATCTGCGCATCGATCAGGCTCAGCTATACCCCCGTAACGCGATGCCGGCGGTCGAAGCCGCCCTGGGCGATACCCCGGTCGTCGTGATCACCGGCCCGCGGCAGAGCGGCAAGAGCACGCTGGCCGAGCAGATCGGCCGCGAGATCGGCGCCCAGCAGGTCACGCTCGACGACGCCGCCGCGAAGGCGGCGGCCAACGCCGACCCGGCCGGGTTCGTCGAGCAGGCCCGGCTGCCGCTCCTGATCGACGAGTTCCAGAAGGCCCCGGGACTGATGGAGGCGATCAAGAGCCGCGTCGATCGGGAGCGGCGCACGAACCCGGCCGCCGCCGGGCTCTTCCTCCTCACCGGCTCGGCCAATATCTGGGGAACGCTGCGCATCTCGGAGTCCCTCGCCGGCCGCGCGGAGCGGATTCCCCTCTGGCCCCTGTCGCAGGGCGAGATCGAGAGCACGAAGGAGCGGTTCATCGACCGGCTGTTCGAAGGGCGGCCGGCCGTGCTGGAGGACGCCGCGGCGGGTCGGTCGCCGATCGCCCGCCGGGTCGTCACCGGCGGCTTCCCGGCGATGCTCCTCCGCGCCGACTCGCGCCGGCGCTCGCGCTGGATCCACAGCTACCTGGAGATGATCCTGCAGCGCGACGTCCACGATCTCGCCACTCGCGCCCAGCAGCTGGACGAGCTGCCGCGGCTGCTGGCGCTGGTCGCGGGCAGAGCCGGATCGTTGCTCAACCTCACCGAGCTCAGCGGGGCGATCGAGATGAAGCGCGACTCGGTGAGTCGCTACGTTCGCCTGCTCGAGCTCCTGTTCCTGGTCCATCGCGTGCCGGCCTGGAGCCGGGACCTCGGCCGGCGCCTGGTCAAGCGGCCAAAGCTCTGGCTGCCGGACTCCGGGCTGCTCGCCCAGCTCGTCGGCTACGACGCCGAGCGCTTCGAAGACCTCGAGGATCCGTTCAGCGGCTCGATCTTCGAGAACTTCGTCGCCTCCGAGCTGGTCAAGCAGGCGGACTGGGCGGAACGCGCGGTTCGCTTCCACCATTTCCGCACCGCCGGCGGCGTCGAGGTCGACGTGATCCTCGAAGGCGAGGCGGGAGACGTGGTGGCGATCGAGGCGAAGCTTGGCGCGACGCCACACGAGAAGGACTTCAGCGGGCTGCGATACCTGCGCGAACGGCTGGGCCGGAAATTCAAGGCTGGCGTCGTCGTCAACACCAGCACCCAAACCCTGCCCTTCGGCGACCGCCTCTGGGCAGTGCCGGTGTCCGCGCTCTGGCACGGCGGCGAGCGGCGGGCGGCCGCGAGAGCGTAGGCTCCGCCACCGCATGCCCTACGACCTGAACGGAAAGGTGGCGCTGGTCACCGGCGCGGCGCGCGGGATCGGGTTCGAGACCGCGCGGCAGATGCACCTGCGCGGCGCCTCGGTCGCGGTCGTCGACCTCGACGCCGAGGAGGCGCGCGAGGCGGCGGAGCGGATCGGCGAGCGGGCGATCGGGATCGGCGGCGACGTCACCGACGCGGGTGCGATGCGCGCCGCGGTGGCCGAGACGGTCGAGCGCTTCGGCGGGCTCGACGTGGCGATGGCCAACGCCGGGATCGCGCCGCCGAGCCAGACCACGATCCGGACGATGCCGCCCGAGGAGTGGGAGCGGGTGATCGACGTCAACCTGATGGGCGTCTGGCACACGGTGCAGGCGGCGCTGCCGCAGATCTCCGAGCGCAACGGCCAGATGGTGATCGTCGCCTCGGTGGCGGCCTTCGCCGGCGGCGTGATGATGAGCCCCTACGCGACCTCGAAGGCCGCGGTCGAGGCCCTGGGCCGCTCGCTGCGGGCCGAGCTGCTGCCCTTCGGCGCCAGCGCCACGGTCTGCTACTTCGGCTGGGTCGACACGCGGATGGTGCGCGAATCGCTCGACGAGAAGGAGGGCGGCAGCCGGCTGCAGGAGACGCTGCCGAGCTTCGTGATGAAGCGGATCACACCGGAGGAAGCGGGCGCCGCGGTCGTCCGCGGGGTCGAGGAGCGGGCGCCGCGGGTCTTCGCCCCGAAGTGGTGGCGCTACGTCTCCGCCCTGCGCGGCATCCTGATGCCGCTGCTGGAGAAGCGGATCCCCAAGGACCCGCGCGCGGTCGCCGCCCTGCGCGACGCCGAGGAGCGGGCCCGCGGCTCGGCCGCGGCGAAGCCCTGAGTCAGCGCGTCAGACGCTCGAGCAGGCAGATGACCGACTCGTAGGGCGCGCCGGTGGCCCGGGTGAGGCCGATCTCGCAGGTGCGGTTGCTGGAGAGGTGGGCGTCGAAGGAGCGGCCGGCGAGCTCCGCCGCCTGCGGCGCGGTTGCGGCGGCGGTCAGCTCCGGGTGGGAGATGCCGCGGTCGCCGGCGAAGCCGCAGCAGGTCGCCGAGGGGGCGACGTGGACGTCGTCGGCGAGGGCGGCGGCGAGCCGGCGCAGGCGCGGCGCCAGGCCCATGTGGCGGGTGGCGCAGGTCGGGTGGACGGTGGCGCTGCCGACCTTGGCGCGGACCTCGAGGCCGGGCAGCAGCCGGTCGTGAGCCCAGGCGACCGAGTCGAGGATCTCGAGCTTGGCGAACCGCTCCGCATTGCCCTCGCTGAGCACCCCCTCGCCCGGATCGGCGATCGCCTGCGTGCAGGAGGCGGCGTCGACCACCACCGGCAGCCGCGCTTCGTCGGTCCACTCCCAGAGCCGCTCGACCATCTCATTCGCCTTGTGGGCCTGAGCTGCCGCAAACCCCTTCGACCCAAAAGGCAACCCGCAACACGACCCCGCCACGTCCCCCGGCACCCACACCGCCTCCCCCGCCCGCGCCGAAACCTCAACCAGCGCCTCAAACACCGGCCGACGGGCCGAAATGTCGCCTATGGCTCCACTTTTAGGCCCGTCGGCGGGGGTTGTGGGACCGAAGATGCGGTTGGTGCAGCTGGGCAAGTAGACGGCGGCCGCGCTCGCGGGAGGAGAGGGTGACCCCCTCCCGACACTCCCCGCTTTTGTCGGGAGGGGGTCACCCTCTCCTCCCCCCCTCGCAGCCCCCGGCAACCCCCGCCCCCGCTTCGTCCGCCGCGCCAGCGGCCCGGCGACCCGCAGCGCCAGGCGCGACGCCGCCTCGACCGCCTTCCAGCGCTTGGCCGCAGCCAGCGCCGCGCGTTCGGCGCGCGGCGTGTGACGCGCCCGGCGCATCTCCTTGACGAAGGCGCCGGTGTCGATCCCGACCGGGCAGGCGAGCTGGCAGGAGCCGTCGGCGGCGCAGGTCTCCAGCGACTCGTACTCGAATTCCTCCAGCAGCGCCCGCTGCAGCGGCGAGCCCTGTGGCTGGCGCGCCATCTCGCGGCGCAAGACGATGCGCTGGCGCGGGGTCGTGGTCAGGTCGCGGCTGGGGCAGACCGGCTCGCAGAAGCCGCACTCGACGCAGGTGGTGGCCGACGCCTCGATCTCCGGCGTCGTCTTCAGGTTGCGCAGGTGGACGTCGGGGTCGCGGTTGAGGACGACGCCCGGGTTGAGCACGCCGTCGGGGTCGGCGAGCCGCTTCACCCGCCACATCAGCTCGGTCGCCTCCTCGCCCCACTCGCGCTCGACGTAGGGAGCCATGTTGATCCCGGTGCCGTGCTCGGCCTTGAGCGAGCCGTCGTACTTGTCGACGACCAGCTCGACCAGCTTCGCCATGAAGGCCTCGTAGCGCTCGACGTCCTCCGGCTTGGCGAAGTCCGGGGTGAGCATGAAGTGCAGGTTGCCGGCCGAGGCGTGACCGGCGACGCCGGGCAGGAAGCCGTGCTCGCCGAGCAGCGCCTGCAGGTCCTTGGCCCCCTCGGCGATCCGCTCCGGCGGCACGCAGACGTCCTCGACGATCAGCGCCGTGCCCGGCAGGCGCATCGTGACCGATGAGGCCGTGCAGGCCCTCGCGCACGCGCCAGGCGAGCTCGATCTCCTCCGCGTCGCGGGTGAACTCGACCGGCCGGATCGTCTCGTGGCCGGCGAGGATCTCCTCGGCCTTGGCACGGCTGGCGTCGAGCGCCGCATCGCTCTCGCCGCCGAACTCGACCAGCAGCGCCGCCGACTCGGGCGGCAGCTCCTTCCACTCCTCGGGAGCGCCGACCATGTTCCAGGCGGCGGTGATCAGCGCCGGGGCGACCATCAGCTCGACCGCGGTGGCGCCCGCGTCGACCAGGTCGCGGACCGGCGCGATCGCCGCGTCGATGCCGGGGAAGTGGATCCAGGCGGTGGTCGTGCGCGCCGGCAGCGGCACGGTCTCGAAGACCGCCTCGGCGACGAAGGCCAGGGTGCCCTCCGAGCCGACCACCAGGCGGCGGAAGATCTCCAGCGGCTCGTCGGCGTCGAGGAAGGCGCAGAGCCGGTAGCCGGTCGTGTTCTTGATCTCGAACTTGCGCCGGATCCGCTCGGCGAGCTCGGCGTCGGCGCGGATCTCGTCGCGGATCGCGGTCAGGCCTGCGGCCAGCTCGGGCTCCTCGGCGGCAAAGCGCTCGGCGGCGCCGGGCGCGGCGGTGTCGATCGTCGTCCCCGAGGCCAGGACGAGGGTCATCGACTCGACCGTCGAGTAGGAGTCCCGCGTCACCCCGCAGCGCATGCCGCCGGAGTTGTTGGCGATCACGCCGCCGACCGTGGCGATGTCGGTGCTGGCCGGGTCGGGGCCGAGCTTGCTCCCGTGCGGGGCGAGCACCCGGTTGACGTGGCCGAGCACGGTGCCGGGCTTGACCCGGGCGCGGGCGCCCCCCTCCTCGACCGCGACGCCGCCGAAGTGGCGGCGGACGTCGACCAGGATGCCGTCGGTCTGGCCCTGGCCGTTGAGGCTGGTGCCGCCGGCGCGGAAGGTGACGGGGATGCCGTTCTGCCGCCCGTAGGCGAGCACCCTGGCGACGTCGCCGGCGTCGTGGGCCATGACCACCGCGCGCGGGAAGAGGCGGTAGGGGCTGGCGTCGGAGGCGTAGCGGACGATGTCGCCGGGACGGGCGAGCAGGCGGTCGGCGCCGAGCAGCGCCTCGAGCTCGCTGCGCAGCGGCTCGGCGACCCCGGCGGCGAGCTCGTCGGGGGCGCGGTCGGCGGCCGGCTCGCCCGGCGCCGGGGCGAGCGCGGCGAGGTCTCGCTCGAACAGCGCCATCGCGGCCTAGAAGAGCGACATCCCGGGCGTCGACCGGGACTTCGACCAGCTCCGGCGCCGAGGAGGCGATCGCCTTCTCCAGCGCGCCGCGGACCTCGTCGCGGTCGCGGGCGCGCGTGGGCGGTCGACGCCGTAGCCCTCGGCGACGGCGGCGACGTCGAGCTCCGGCAGGTCGAGGCCGGGCGCGCCGGCGACCTGCTCGACCTCGGCGAACCACTTGAGGATCGCGTACTCGTCGTTGCGCAGGACGAGGAAGGTGACCGGGGCCTTGTAGGCGACGGCGCTCCAGAAGGCGGTGATCGCGTACTGGGCCGAGCCCTCGCCGAGCACGCAGACGACCGGGCGGTCGGGCTGGGCGAGCTGCACGCCGACCGAGGCGGCGAGGCCGAAGCCGAGCCCGCCGCCGGCGCCGAAGTAGTAGCTGCCGGGACGCGAGAGGCGCAGCTGGTTGCGCAGCGCGAGCGTGCTCGAGGGCGACTCGAGGACGACGATCCCGTCCTCGGGGAAGACCTCGCCGAGCGCGGTGTGGACGGTCGAGGGGTTGAGCGGGTCGCTGGGCGGGATTTCCCCCGGGCCGGGGTTCGGGCTCGGGCGCCGGCCGGCCGGACTCGGGGACGGCGGCGAGCAGCGCCTCGAGGGTGAGCTTGACGTCGGCGACGATGGCGTCGCCCATCGGCGCCCGGGCCGCCTCGTCGGGGTCGCAGGTGATCGCGACCAGCTTCGCCCCCTCGGGCAGCAGCGGGCCCGGGATGTGCGGGTAGTAGGGGAAGACCGAGCTGCCGACGACGAGGATCAGGTCGTGGGCCTCGAGCGTCTCGGCGACCGGGCCGATCGCCGGCGGCAGCACGCCGCGGAAGTTGGGGTGGTTCTCGGGGAAGCCGAGGCGGCCGCCGCCGGGGGCGGGCGTGGCCCAGACCGGCAGGCGCTGGCGCTCGGCGAGCGCGACCGCGTCCTCCCAGGCGCCGGCGGCGTCGATGTCGGGGCCGGCGACCAGCACCGGGTTGCTCGCCGCCTCGAGCCGGTCGGCGAGGACGCGGACCGCGGCCGGGTCGGCGCCGGCGCGCCCGTCGACCCGGCGGCCGATCGCCTCCAGCGCGTCGGCCTCGTCGACCTCGGCGTACCAGTCGTCCATCGGCAGCGAGACGAAGACCGGGCCGCGGGGCGGCAGCGAGGCGAGGTGGGCGCCGCGGGCGAGGGCGAGCGGCACGTCCTCGGCCCGGGCCGGCTCGTAGGCCCACTTGACCAGCGGGTGGGGCATGCGGGCGGCGTCGCGGTTGGTCAGGTTGGCCTGCAGGGTGATCTGCGCCCGCGCCTGCTGGCCGGCGGTGACGAGCAGCGGCGAGTGGTTGGCCTGGGCGTTGAAGATCGCCCCCATCGCGTTGCCGACGCCGGGCGCGGTGTGCAGGTTGACGACCGTGGTCCGCCCCGAGGCCTGGGCGTAGCCGTCGGCCATGCCGACGACGACGGCCTCCTGCAGTCCGAGCACGTAGCGGAAGTCGGCGGGAAACTCGGCCAGCATCGGCAGCTCGGTCGAGCCGGGGTTGCCGAAGATCGTCGTCATCTCCCGCTCGCGGAAGAGGTCGAATGTCGCCTCGCGGACCGTCGTCATACCCGGCGCGAACCCTACCGGTGGCATGCACCTCTCAAGCGTGCGCCCGGCGCAGTCGATAGGCGCAGGGTGGCCCGCAAGCTGACCCTGACGACGAGCTCGCTGCTGACCCTGTTCCTGCTCTGGGCCTCGCATGCCTACGCCGGGCCGGCCTCGACCCGGATCGCCTACGCGACGGGGGAAATCGTCCCGATCCCGGCCTCCGTCCCCCACGAAGAGGGCGACATGGTCGACCGCCGCATCGTCCCCGACCTGCGCTGGCTCGCCCAGCGCTTCCCGATCTACGTCAGCGACGGCTACTCCGGGCCGCTGCCGAACGGCGAGCACGCCGGCTGCCGCGGCTGCCACGTGAGGAACTCCGACCACTACAACGGCCTCGCCGTCGACATCGTCCCGGTCAACTGGAGCGGGCGCTGCGACAGCCGCTGGCGCGGCATCACCCGCCTCGCCCACTGGGCCGAGCCGCGCCAGAACCGGCCGGTGCCCCCCTTCCGCTGGGTCGGCTACGACGGCGACGCCGGCCACGGCTGCGGCCACCACCTGCACCTCTCCTGGGAACACGCCGCCGCCCGCCAGTTCCAGCTCGCCGAGTGGGTGGAGGTCTTCCCGGTCAGGCTGCAGGGCCTCGACCCGCACCCGCGGCGCAAGCGGCCCAAGCCGCAGAAGCCCGACGCCGCGCCGCCCGCCGGCCCGCCCGGCGGCGTCGCGACCGCCCAGTTCGGCGGCGTCTCGGCCCGGGGCGACTGAGTCCTAGTCAGGACACTCAGCCCGCCGCCGCCTGCGATTCACCGGTCGACGCGGCAACCACGGTTTTCTTGGCGTTCTCGACAATCGGGTCGATCGATTCCCTCACCGACTCCTCGGCTTTCTTGCTGAGGTCGTCGACGAGCTCGGTAACCATCTCGGGCGATATGTCTCCCGAGGTTTTCTCGCTCGCCTCCAGCAGCGCCCTCTGAACTTCCGGCGCCAGCGCTTTCACACCCTGGCCGGTCAGTTCCGGCGAGCTGCCTGCCCACGCCCGTGAGCTGCTGGTCGGCAGTCGCCTGCGTCGCCTCCTTCTGGCGTTCGCTGGTCGCGACGAGCGCTCGCGACTGGAGGACGCGCAGGAAGCTCGCGCCGGCCGAGCCGACGATGAGTGCCAGGGCAACGAGCTGGGTCAGGTCGTACGTGGTGGTCGTGGTGCTTTCGCCACCCGCCGAGGGCGTCACCGTCTGCTGGGTGGGAGGGAAGAAGTAGAGGATCGCAACGGCCGCGATTCCTCCGAGGAAGACGCTCGACCAGAACCGCCACGCGCAGCTGTCGGCGCAATTGCCGCTCGCCGGTTTCGCATCGCGCAACTCCAGCAGACCCGCGCCGATGCCGCCGATCAGCCCAACGCCACCGGCGACCAGCAGCATGATCACCGTGTCCAGCGTGTCATTCAGCTCGACCATCCGTCTCTCCCTTGTGAATTGCCTGTGTGAATCCGAGCCCAGTTCCTGAGCACGGCGATAGTAGTCGAAAATCCCGGTCTATTCACCGTGACACCGCCGCCCAGCAATGCCTCGACCTACAACGGTGAAGCTCGCGCGGCTGCGCTACTTGCCGCGCTCGAGCACTTCGCCGAACGCCTTGTCGATCTCGGCGCTGAGGTCGAGGCGGAGGACTGCGAGTTGCGCTTCAGCTTGCCGATCGCGCTGACGACGGCGGCGAGCGGGATGCCCATCGCCTGCACCTGCTCGGCAGCGTGCAGCAGGGCCGGGGGAACATGGAGATCGGCCACAGCGTCATGCACGACATCGACTTCGAGGCGGTGAGGCGGGGTGAGAAATCGAAGCAGAAGGTGCGCGAGGAACTGCGCGCGATCGGCAGCAAGGTTCGCAGCCAGGCGCTCAAGGACTACGTCGCCTGGCCGCTGCTGAGCGGCCTCGCGGGCGTCGCCGACGCCGCGTAGCGACGCCGGCAGGTACATAGGATGGCCTCGATGCGGGCTCCGATCGTGATCGCACTCTTCCTGGCCGCCCTCGCCACGGGCGGCTGCGGCGCCCAGGAAGAGGGAACGCCCGTCGCCTGCCTCGAAGGGGAGGGTGTCTACCTGCGGGCGCTGAGGGCGGCGCCAGGGGCGGTGCTGCTGCAGGGGGAGACGCCGATCTCCGACTGCCTGCCGGAGAACCAGGCGGGGGGCGAGCTGGCGACGGTCGGTACGGCGATGGTGGCGGCGGCGACCGAGCTCAACGGCGAGGCGCGGGAGCAGCCGGGGGGCGCCGCCAACCTGCGGCTCGGCTACCTGCTCGGCGCCGCCCAGCGGGGGGCGCAGGGGACCGGCGGCATCCACGCCGAGCTGCTGCGCCGGCTCGCCGCCGCCGCCCGCTACAGCCCCGACAACAGGCCGCTGCCGCCCGCCTTCCTGCGCACCTACCGCGAGGGCTTCGACGCGGGCGAAGCGCGCGGCTGAATACGCTGCCCGGACAACGACTTCGATGGAGGAACCGACGTGAGTGAGCAGCTCTGGGGTGGCGAGACCAGCAAGGCAGTCGACAACTTCCCCGTCTCCGGCGAGCGGGTGCCGGTGCCGGTGGTGCGCTGGCTGGGCCGGCTGAAGGCCGCCGCGGCGCTGGCCAACGGCGAGCTCGGCGGGCTCGACCCCGAGCTGGCGGAGAAGATCGCTGCCGCGGGCGAAGCGGTCGCCGCCGGCGAACACGACGACCAGTTCCCGGTCGACGTCTTCCAGACCGGCTCGGGCACCTCTTCGAACATGAACGCCAACGAGGTGATCGCCAACCTCGCCGGCGACCCCGCCCACCCCAACGACCACGTCAACATGGGGCAGTCCTCCAACGACGTCTTCCCCTCGGCCGTCCACCTGGCGGCGCTCGACCAGGTGACCCACGACCTGCTGCCGGCGATGGGCGCGCTCGAGGCGGCGCTGGAAGCCAAGGCCGAGCAGTTCGCCGACACGGTCAAGGCCGGCCGCACCCACCTGATGGACGCGGTGCCGGTCACCCTCGGCCAGGAGTTCGGCGGCTACGCCGCCCAGGTGCGGCTCGGCGTGCAGCGGATCGAGGCGACCCTGCGCCGGGTCGGCCAGATCCCGCTCGGCGGCACCGCGACCGGGACCGGGCTCAACACCCACCGCGAATTCGCCGCCAGGGTGCGCGAGCGGCTCGCCGCCGACACCGGGCTGGAGATCTCCGCCCCGCTCGACCCCTTCGAGGCGCAGGGCAACCGCGACGCGCTGGTCGAGCTCTCCGGCGCGCTCAAGGTCTACGCCGTCTCGCTCAACAAGATCGCCAACGACCTGGCGCTGATGGGCTCCGGGCCGCGCGCCGGCCTCGCCGAGCTGCGCCTGCCCGAGCTGCAGAAGGGCTCCTCGATCATGCCCGGCAAGGTCAACCCGGTGATCCCCGAGGTCGTGATCCAGGTCGCCGCCCAGACGGTCGGCAACGACGCCGCGATCACCCTCGCCGGCAGCCAGGGCCAGTTCGAGCTCAACGTGCGCGTGCCGCTGATCGCCCGCAACCTGCTCGACTCGGTCAAGCTGCTCGCCTCCGCCTCACGCCTGCTCGACCAGAAGTGCGTCGCCGGCCTCGAGGCCAACGAGGAGATGACCGAGCGCCACGCCGAGGCGACCCTGGCCACCGCCACCGCCCTCAACCCCCACATCGGCTACGACCGCGCCGCCGACATCGTCAAGGCGGCGGCGGAGTCCGGCCGCTCCCTCAGAGAGGTGGCTCTCGAGCAAGGCGTCGAGCCCTCCGTGCTCGAGGAGGCCCTGGATCACCGGCGGATGGCGCGGCCGCACGAGTAGCGAGGGGGGAGGGTCGGTGCCCCTCCCCATGAGGCCGTCGCGCAGCTGGGGCGAGCGCCGTGCTTCGGGGGGTGGATTCCAAGCCTCCTGGGGAGGGGCACCGACCCTCCGACCACGCGGCTCGCCGGTCAGCCCTGCAAGGTGACGAAGCGCTCCTCGGTTAGCTCCTGGACGGCGAAAGCCGGGCCCTCGCGGGTGTTGCCCGAATCTTTGACGCCGCCGTAGGGCATCTGGTCGGCGCGGAAGGTGGGGACCTCGTTGATGAGGACGCCGCCGAACTCGAGGTTGTTGGCGGCCTCGAGGGCGCGGCCGGTGTCGCGGGTGAAGACCCCCGCCTGCAGGCCGAACTTCGAGTCGTTGGCCATCCGCAGGGCCTCGCCGAACTCGGCGTAGCGGTCGATCGTCGCCACCGGGCCGAAGATCTCCTCGCACCAGATCTTGGCCGCGCGCGGCGGGGCGCCGAGCAGGGTCGGCGCCAGGCAGCGGCCCTCGTCGACCAGCTCGCCGCCGCAGAGCAGCTCGGCCCCGTCGCCGACCGCCTCGTCGACCCACTGCTTGACCCGGTCGCGGTCGCCGGGCGTGATCAGCGGCCCGACGTCGGTCTGCCCGTCCAGCGGGTCGCCGACCCGCAGCGTCCCGACCCTCTCGACCAGGCGCTCGGTGAAGGCGTCGGCCACCTCCTCCTGGACGAGGATGCGCTGGATCGAGATGCAGCTCTGACCGGCGTGTGAGAAGGCGTGGATCTGGGCCTTGTCTGCGGCGGTCTCCCAGTCGCCGTCGGAGTGGACGATCAGCGGCGCGTTCGAGCCGAGCTCGAGGTTGACCTTCTTGTGCGGGACGCGGCTGCGGATGCCCCAGCCGACCTCGGCCGAGCCGGTGAAGCTCAGTGCCCCGGTCAGCTCGTGCTCGACGATCGCGTTGCCGACCTGCAAGCCGGGGCCGGGGACGACGCTGAGCCAGCCCTCGGGCAGCCCGGCCTCGCCGAGGATGCGGGCCAGCTTCAGCGCCGAGATCGGCGTCTGCCCGGCGGGCTTGAGCACGACCGCGTTGCCGGCGGCGATCGCCGGGCCGAGCTTGTGGGCGACCAGGTTGAGCGGGAAGTTGAAGGGGCTGATCGCGCCGACCACGCCGTAGGGGACGCGCAGCATCACGCCGAGCTTGCCGGCGCCGGCCGGGGAGGCGCCCATCGGCACCGTGCCGCCGGTCAGCTTGCGCGCCTCGGTGGCGGAGAAGGTCAGGGTGTCGACGCAGCGGGCCGCCTCGACCCGCGCCGTCTTCAGCGGCTTGCCCGCCTCGGCGGCGATCGTCAGCGCCAGCTCGTCGAGGCGCTCGCCGACCAGCCCGGCGGCGCGATCGAGCACCGCGGCGCGCTCGTGCTGGGCGAAGTCGGCCGACTCGAAGGCCTCGCGCGCCGCCTCCGCCGCGCGGTCGACCGTCGCCGCGTCGCCCTGGGCCACGCGGCCGACGACCGTGCCGTCGTAGGGGCTCTTCACCTCGTCCCACTCGACCCCGTCGGCCCACTCGCCCGCGACCAGCAGCTGGTGGTCGGCCGCCTCGATCGTCTCCGTCGCCATCCGCACCCTCCTTTTTCGTTCCGGTGCGCCTTATGTACCCGTGGCGTGCATAAGGCGCACCGGAAGCTCAGGGTAGAGCAGGGCCGCCACTCAGCCGTCGGGGTAGGGCTGGATCGGGATGCCGTGGTCGGTCTCGCGCATGCCGAGCTCGTAGGCGGCGCCGGCGGCGAGGCGCAGCTCGCGGGTCGGCTGGCCGCGGCGCTCGACGCTGAGCTCGAGGTCGGCGACCGAGCAGTTGACCGTGTTGTGCTCGGGCCCGGCCGGGTCGGCGTAGACCCAGCCGACGAAGTCCTTCTGCGGCGCCGAGACCCGGCCGCGGACGACGACGTCGCGGCCCGGCAGGGTGAACTCGCAGGCGGTCGGCGTCTCGGCGACGGCGGCGGCGCGCACCTGGCCGAAGCCGCCGAGGCGGTGGCGCTCGCCGTCGAGGACCAGCATCCCCGAGGGCACCCAGGGCGTCACCCAGCGGCCGAGCGCGATCCGCGCCGCGCCGGCGTCGAAGTAGGCGTCCGGGTCTTCGGCGAAGCCGGTGCCCTCCAGCCAGACCCAGCGCTCGGCGTGCTCGCTGCCCCAGTTGTGGCCGATCATCCCCGGCCAGCGGTCGAGCTCGAGCTGCTCGCCGTCGACCTCGATGCGGCCGTCGAAGCGGGCGTTGGGGAAGGGGGCGACGAACTTGGTCCGCGGCAGGCGGGCCTCGTAGAGCCAGTCCGCCGGCAGGTACTTGCAGGGCTCGGCCTCGCCGCCGAAGGTCAGGTCCCAGCTGGCGCGCAGCGCCTCCGTGGCGATCGAGCCGCTGGCGTGGCCGGGGCGGATCTCCGACTTGCCGATCCGGATCCAGGAGCCGACCGGCGCCGACAGCTCGGCGGCGGCGAAGGTCGCCTTGGTCGCCCGCGGCCCGGCCGCCTCGCGGTCGAAGAGCGTGAACCAGATCGAGGCGGTCGGCTCCGCCCCGGGGCGCTTGTGGACGGTGTGGCGGATCCAGGCGCCGCGCCCGCCACCGGGGCGGCAGGCCTTGACGTAGAAGCTCTCGTAGTGGCCGCGTTTGGCGGCGACCTTCGGGAAGCGCCCCCCCTGGTCCATGGCGGAAGCCTAGAGCGAGACCGGCGGCCGGGCGCGGCGGTCAGACCTTGATCGTGATCACGTCGCCGTCGGCGACGACGTAATCGCGCCCCTCCACCCGCAGCAGGCCGCGATCGCGGGCGGCGGCGTAGCCGCCGCACTCGACCAGCTCGGCCCAGCCGATCGCCTCGGCCTTGACGAAGGCTTCCTGGATCTCGGTGTGGATCGTCCCCGCCGCCTGCCAGGCGCTGGCGCCGCGGGCGAGCGGCCTGGCGACCGCCTCCTTGCCCTCGCCGGCGGTGAAGAAGGTGATCAGGTCGAGCAGGTCGTAGGCGGCGCGCACGAGGCGGGCCAGGCCCGAGCCCTCGACCCCGTAGGACTCGCGCATCTCCTCCGCTTCGGCCGGGTCGAGCTCGGCCAGCTCGCCCTCGATCCGGGCGCTGACCGCGACCACGCCGGCGCCGACCGAGGCGGCGTGCTCGGCGAGCGCGGCGGGCGGCTCGGCGTCGCCCTCGTCGACGTTGGCGACGTAGAGCATCGGCTTCGAGGTCAGCGCCTGCAGGTTGCGCGGCCCCTGCGCGGCGGCCTCGGGGACGGGGACCGAGCGGGCCGGCCGGCCCTCGGCCAGCGCCGCGACCACCCGCTCGAGCCAGTCGCGCTCGGCGACCGCCTCGGCGTCGCCCGACTTGGCGCCCTTGCGCACCCGGTCGAGCCGGCGCTCGGCCTGCTCGTAGTCGGAGAGGACCAGCTCGGTCTCGATCGTCTCGACGTCGGCCAGCGGGTCGACGCGGCCGTCGGGGTGGGGCACGCCGGAGTCGTCGTGGCAGCGGACGACGTGGCAGATCGCGTCGGTCTCGCGGATCGAGGCGAGGAACTGGTTGCCGAGCCCCTCGCCCTCCGAGGCGCCCTTGACCAGGCCGGCGATGTCGTGGAAGAAGATCGTCGCCGGTTCGAGCTTCGAGGAGCCGACCGTCGCGGCGACCTTCTGCAGGCGCTCGTCGGCGACCTCGGCGACGGCGACGTTGGGCTCGATCGTCGTGAACGGGTAGTCGCCGGTCTGGGCGCCGCCCTCGGTCAGGGCGTTGAACAGGGTCGACTTGCCGGCGTTGGGCAGGCCGACGATCCCGACCTTCATCTGGTCTCGCCCCGCTTCATAGGGAGAGCGGCACGATCAGTCCCAGGCCGATGCCGAGCAGGGCGCCGGCGAGGACGTCGGAGGGGTAGTGCATGCCGAGGTAGGGGCGGCCGAGGGCGAGCGCGAAGGCGAGGACGAAGGCGAGCGCTCCCCAGCTGTCGACCCGGGTCATCGCCGTCGCCACCGCGAAGGAGGAGGTCGCGTGGGCGGAGGGGAAGCTGAGCGAGCTGGGCGCGCCACCGAGCGGCGGCAGCCCCTCGAGCACCGGGCGGGGGCGCTTGACGATCAGCTTGATCGCGTAGTTGAGGGCGATCGCGAGCGGCGCCAGCAGGGCGCAGATCAGCCACGCCTCCCCGTTCGAGTCGGTGGCGGCGAGCACCGCCAGGCAGAGCACGACCCAGATCGCGCCGTTGTTGCCGGCCCTGCCCAGAGCGCGGGCGGCCCTCTCCGCCGCGGGACTGTGGCCGCGGGTCCGCATCGCCCGCAGCAGGCTGAGATCGAGTCGGTGCATGAGCCGGAGCAGGATAATCCGCATCCAGTGCCCACCGTCCCCGGCTACACCCATCTCCCCGGCCACCACTGCGGCTCGACCGCGCTGCGCAACCTGCTCGGCTTCCACGGAGTCGAGATCAGCGAGGAGATGGCCTTCGGGCTTGGGGCCGGCGCCTGCTTCTACTACGTGGCGATCGAGGACGCCTCGCCGACCCGCTGGTTCAACGGGCGCACGGCCCGGCTCGAGGAGACCTTCTCCGAGCTGACCGGGGCGGCGCTCGAGTTGCGCACCTTCGAGCGCGGCGACGGCGAGGCCTGGGAGGCGGCGCGGGCCGAGGTCGACGCCGGCAACCCGGTGCTGCTGCTCACCGACCTCTACTACCTCGACCACTACGGCGACTCGGCCCACTTCCCGGGCCACGCCGTAGTCCTCGCCGGCTACGACGAGGAGTTCGTCCACCTCTCCGACACCGGGTTCGAGCAGCTGCAGAAGACGACCCCGATCGCCGACCTCGACCGGGCGCGGCACAGCCAGCATCCCGCCTACCCGCTCGCCGGCCACATGTTCGTCGCCAGCGGCGCGGTCGGCGCGGAGCAGCTGCGGGCCGCGGTCCCGGCGGCGATCGAGCGCGCCGCGCGGTCGATGCTCGAGCCCGAGTTCCGCGAGTTCTCCGGGCTGGACGCGGTCGAGCGGCTCGCCGCCGAGGCCGGCAGCTGGCCCGAGGTCGCCGCCGACTGGCAGTGGTGCGCGCGCTTCGGCTACCAGGTGATCGAGCGCCGCGGCACCGGCGGCGGCGCCTTCCGCCTGATGTACTCGCGCTTCCTCGAGCAGGCCGGCCGGCCCGAGGCGCCGCTGGCGGCGGCGGCCGCGGCGCGCTGGACCGAGCTGGCCGAGGCCTTCCGCGAGGCGAGCGAGGATGACGAGCCGGAGGCCCGGCTGTGGCGGCAGGTCGACGCCGCCGCGGGCGCCGTGGCCGAGGCCGAGAAGCGCCTCTGGACGGCGCTCGCCTGAGGCGTCCGGGGAGTCGCTCGCCCCGCGGCCCTCAACCCGGCCCGCCCGCCGGGCCCTGCTCCAGCAGCAGCGCGGTCAGCGCCCCGCGCGAGCCGACGCCGGTGCGGCGGTAGACGTTCTCGAGGTGGCGCTTCACCGTGCTCGGCGAGACCTGCAGCCGCGCGGCGATCTCCCGGTTGGAGTGGCCGCGGGCGGCGAGCCGGGTCACCTCGGCCTGGCGCTCGGTCAGGCCGAGGGCGGCGACTCGGGCCTCCAACGGCGAATCGGCTCCGCCGGCCGGCTCCAGGTCCGCCTCGGCCCGCGCCTTCCACAGCGGCGCCTGCATCGCCGCGTAGGAGTCGATCGCGGCGCGCAGCGAGCGCCTCCCCGCCTCCTCCTCGCCCAGCAGCAGCTCGAGCCGGCCCAGGGCGTGATCGGCGACCCCCCAGACGGCGACCGAGGTGGTCGCCAGCCGTCCCCGGTAGGGGTCGAGCAACTCGTGCAGGAGGGTCGCCGCCTCGCGGTCGCCGAGCCGGGCGACCGCGTAGGCGTAGTCGACCACGGTGGCGATCCAGAACGGGTCGCGCGGCAGGGTCGCGAACCGCGTCGCCACGTCGGTGGCCAGCACCTCGCGGGCGACGTCGTGCTCGCCGGCTTCGGCGCTGGCGAGGGCGACCAGGGAGCGGAAGCCGGGCAGCCCCGGGTACTGGTGCAGCGCCTGGGTCAGCAGCGGCGCCAGCTCCCCCAGCCGCCCTTCCTGCCAGCGGATGCTGCAGATCTGGCTTATGTACGGGGGGAGGGCGTCGGGCTGGGCGCTGTGCCTGGCGCGCTCGACCGCCCGCTGGGCGCGGGCCTCGGCCTCCTCGAGGCGCCCGTGCAGGGACAGGTGCAGCGACTCGGCCCATTCGCACAGCCAGCCGGCGGTGGTGTCGCCGGTGCGGCCGGCGATCCGGTCCTGCTCGCGCAGCGAGCGCGCCGCGGCCTCGACCTCGCCGATTTCCAGCTGCGCCACCGCCTGCCAGTGCAGGGCGTGGAACAGCTCCAGCGGCTGATCCAGCTCGGCGCCGATCTCGATGCTCTCGGCTGCCATCGCGATCCGCTCGGCGGCGTTGTCGGGGTCCCAGCGGGCGATCAGGCAGCGGACCAGCACCTGGGCGAGGACGCGGCGGTCGCCGGCCTTCCGGGCGGCGGCGAGGGCGCTCTCCGCCAGCCAGCGGCGGCGGTCGACCTGGTCGGTGAAGGTCAGCTCGAGCGCCAGCTGGGCGAGCACCAGGGCCGACTCGGGGCCGTTCCCGTCGAGCCGTTCTCCGGCGCGCCGCAGCATCGCCGCGCGCTCGCGGTCGAAGCCGCCCACCTGGGAGACGAAGCCGCGGTGGTTGGCGAGCGCCGCCGCAACCAGCCGCTCGACGTCGTCGAGGTCGTCGGCCAGCCGCGCGGCGCGGAGCAGGCACTCGCGCGAGCGCTCCTGGTTCGAGTAGCGGAGCGCGACTCCGAGGCCGGTCAGCAGGTCGCAGAGCCCGGCGTCCTCGTCGCCCTCGCCGCGTTGCTCCAGGGCGCGCTCGAACCAGCTCGCCGCCAGCTCGTGGTCGTAGCTGCGCAGCGCCGCTTCGCCTGCCGCGGCGCAGTAGCGGGCGCCGCGCTCGGGATCGGCCGGCTCGCCGCGCCACCAGTGGCGGGCGAGCTGGGTCGACCGGCTCGCGCCGGCGAGCAGGCCGGGGTCCGCCTCGAGCTGCTCGCCGAAGCGCCGGTGCAGCATCCCCCGCGCCGCGGGCTCGGTCTCCTCGTAGAGGCACTGGGCGACGATCGCGTGGCTGAAGGAGTAGCGGCCGCTGCCCTCGGCCGTGACCAGACCGGCGCGCTCCGCCGCTCGCAGCGACTCCCCGACCGCCGCGGCGGAGCCGGCTCCCGTCACTGCAGCGAGGTCGGCGGGGGCAAAGGGGGGGCCGCAGACCGCCGCCGCCGCGAGGCAGGCGAAGGCCTGCTCGCCGAGGGCGTGGGCGCGGGCGGCGATCAGCATCCGCAGCGAGCGGGGCGCGGCGGCGTCCGCGCGCCAGGGCTCCTCCGCGTCGCCGATCGCCCGCAGCAGCTCGCAGGCGAAGAGGGCGTTGCCGCCGCTCTCGCGAGCGACCGCCGCGACGACGCGGTCGAGCGTGGGGCCGTCGGCGTCCGGGTTCAGCGCGACGGCGATCTCGCGCAGGGCCGGCGGCCCGAGGGCGCCGAGCTGCAGATGCCGGGAGGCGGTGCCGGAGCCGAGTTCGGCGATCGCCTCGGCCACCTCGCCGCTGGGGTCGACCTCGGCGGGGCGGTAGGTGGCCAGGAGCAGGACCGGCGCCCGGCTTCCGGCCCGGGCCAGGTGCCGGAGCAGGGCCAGGGTCGAGGGGCCGCAACCGTGCAGGTCCTCGATCGCCAGCAGCAGTGGCCCACGGCCGGCGATGCGCTCGAGCAGCTCCAGCGACGCCGCGAACAGCCGGGCCCGGTCGCCGCCCGGCTCCCAGGGGGCCTCCTCGCCGAGCTCGCCGGCCAGCGCGCCGAGCGCGGAACGGCGCAGCTCCTGGCGCAGCGACTTTGTCGCCTGGCGGTCGAGCTCGGCGAGCGCCCCGACGAAGGGAGCGTAGGGAGTCTCGCCGGCGCCCTCGCCGCTGCCGTACAGCACCAGCGCTCCCTCGGCGTGGGCGACCCGGGCCGCCTCGGCCACCAGGCGGCTCTTGCCGGCGCCGGGCTCGCCGGCCACCAGCACCGTCTCGCCAGCGCCGGCGGCGGTCCGCGCCCAGGCGGCGGCGATCTCGGCCAGCTCGGTCTCGCGACCGGCGATCGGCCAGGGACGCGCGCCGGCGCTGAGCAACGGGCCCGGCAGGGGCACCGGCTGGCGCGAGGCGGTTTCGGACGGGCGTGACACGGCTGGGTCGCGGCAGCCCAGCCTATGCAGGGCGCGATCCCGGGCGACGGCACCCACCCGCGCCCGGCTCGATTTGGGCCGATCGGCCCATCTTCCGCCGGCCCGGTTGCGGCGCCCGGACCGGGAAGCTCAAATGGCGTCGATGCTCGACGGGGGATACCCAAAGGAGGACGGATGCGCGGTCTCGCCGTAGTTGCCTGTGCGCTCGGCCTGCTGGCGCTGCCGGCGCCGGCGAGCGCGGCGAAAGTCATCGACGTGCCGGCGGAAGCGGTGTTCCGGGCGGGGAACACCGGCCCCGAGGACTGCCAGGCGTACGTGTTCATCCAGTGGCCGGTGCAGGCGAACGCGCAGGGGTGGAAACTCGACTACGAATACCTCAAAGGAACCGCCGGCATACTGACCCACGCGGAACCGACCCTGATCCCGCCCTTCGACGACGATATTCAGGCGCCCAGATTCGCTCCCCCGGAAGGCACCCACTGGTACTTCCACACCTACCGCGCCAAAAGCGCCCCGGGCGACACGGTCGAGTGCGCCAGCCTGGAGGCCGAAATGCTCGGCAGGGTGCTCAGCGCCACGGTCCACGTGACCCTCCCCGACACCTCCGAAGAAGAAGAAAAAGAGAAGGAAGAAGCGGAAGAAAAGAAACGCAAGCAAGACGAAGAAGAATCCAGCTCGCGGCCGCCCGAGGGCCCCGAAGACCCACCGGGGAAGAAGGGGAAGGCGACCTGCCGCGGCAAGACCCCGACGATCTTCGTCGAACCAGGTCCCCCGACCAACGGCACCGCCCGCCGCGACGTGATCCTCGGCACCCCCAAGCGCGACGTGATCCGGGCGCGCGGCGGCAACGACTTGATCTGCGGGCTGGGCGGCAACGACGTGATCCTCGGCGGCGGCGGCAACGACGTCGTCCTGGGCCAGGGGGGCGGGGACAACCTCTACGGCCAGGCGGGCAAGGACACTGTGCTCGGCGGTGGCGGCAACGACCACATCTTCGGCCAGGCGGCGGCCGACCGGCTCTTCGGCCAAGCGGGCGCCGACGTCCTGAACGGCGGCGCGGGAAAACCCGACCTGTGCGACGGGGGCGCGGACCGGGATCAGCAGCGAAGCCCCGGCTGCGAGCGGCGGCGGCGAATCCCCTGAGTGCCGTCGGCCATCGGTCGAGAACGGTTTTTCCGTGATCGACAGCGGGTAATGTCGTAGCCATGACGATCGGCGCAGGAATCTTCCTCATCGCCGTGGGCGCGATCCTGCGCTACGCGACCAACCTCAACGTCGAAGGGATCAGCATCGACACCGTCGGCCTGATCCTGATGATCGCCGGCGCCGCCGGCCTGATCCTCGGCCTCTTCCAGGAACTGGTCTGGTCCGACCGCCGCCGCGAACGCCGCGAAGCCGAAGCCCAGCGCGCCGCCCAGGATCGAGCCGCGCAAGAACAGCGCAACCCACCCCCGCCGCAGTACTAGCCTCGCTTAGCGCGGCGAAGCCAGTCTGCTTCGGCGGTGTCGGCTTCGCCTAGAGCACGCCCGATTTGATCGTCAATCTCAGCCGGGAATTCCCGGTAGTAGCGGATCGCAGCTACAACCTGAGCCTCCCCCAGATGAAGAAGCTCAGCTGTCTCGCCAATGACCCTGTAATCGCGAGCCTCTGGCGGTCCCATTGACATCACCAACTCCCAAACGTCAGGTCCGTTGACCAAGGCGGGTCGGGGACCGCATGGGCCGTCTCGAAACTCGATAAGTGGCGTGTCTTCCACAAGAGAAACATAGGCGACCAGGACTTGAAAAAGACGGATCAACCGGTCAAACTTCGATGTTCAGGTGGCACAGACGGGGCCACCGCAAGATCCCAAACCCAGGGCCGCTATACGCGCGCCCCTATGAGCGAGAGCTGGCCCGTCAATTCGGGCGCCAAATGGGTGCTTCCCGGCCTCGCGCGCGATACTCGGTGGGTCCGGCGGATGTATTGGCACCCGCTACGTCGTCAGCCGGGCGAAGTAGCCGAACCAGTTGCCGGAGTGCGACTGCCAGGTGAGGCCGGCTTCGGCGGACTGGCGCCTGAGGGCGTTCTGGGTGGTGAAGTGGGGGTCGCCGAAGAGCTCGCCGACGACGAGGCGGCCGGTGGGCTTCAGGACGCGGGCGATCTCGCGCAGGGCGGCGACCGGGTCGGGGATCTCGCCGAGGACGGTGATCAGGACCACGGCGTCGACCGAGTCGTCGTCGTAGGGCAGGGCGGTGGCGTCGCCCTGGGTGGCGAGCAGGTTCTGCAGGCCGCGCTCGGCGGCGCGCGCGGTGGTGTGGTCGAGGAACTCCTGCTGCAGGTCGAAGAGCTCCAGCGTGCCCTCGGGGCCGACCCACTCGGCGAGGTCGAGGCTGTAGTAGCCGGTGCCGGGCCCGATCTCGAGGATCCGCTCGCCGGGCTGCGGCGCCAGCACCTGGCGCAGGCGCTCGTGGGTGATGATCGGATGCGGCGCTTCGACCCAGAAGCGCTGCCCGTAGGGGCAGGCCGAGGGGTTCTTGCGCCACCAGAGCGCGGCCCCGAGCGTCGCCAGGGCGGCAGCCCCGAGTAGCCGGCGGGCGCGCATCAGGCCGGCTGGTCGAGGGAGAAGCCGACCCTGTGGTCCCCCGAGTCGATTCTGATGAAGGCGACCTTGCCGACGTAGACGGCGACGACGCCGTCGTCGGTCCTAACGTCGTGCCAGCCGCCCTTCTCGACCTGCTTGCGCAGGCTCTTCAGCTCGTCGGCGTCGATGCGGACGGCGATCACCTGACCGCCCTCGAAGCCGATCTCCACCTTCTGCGTGTCTGCCATCAGTGACCTCCCTCGGCCGGTTCGACGATCTCGGTCAGGACGCGACCGGTGGAGCGCGGCTGCAGGAAGGCGACGCGACTGCCGCGGATGCCGACCCGGGCCTTCTCGTCGATCAGCTCGACGCCGCTCGCCGCCAGCTGCTCCAGCGTCGCGTCGATGTCGTCGACCGCGTAGGCGACGTGGTGCAGGCCGGGCCCCTTCTTCGCCAGGTACTTGCCGACCGGGGTCTCGGGTCCGAGCGGGGCGAGCAACTCGACGTGGCCCTCGCCGACGTCGAGCAGCACGGCCTCGACGCCCTGCTCCTCCACCGTCTCGCGGTGGGCCAGCTCCATGCCGAAGCTCTGCCCGTAGAGGGCGATGCCGGCCTCGAGATCCTCGACGGCGACGCCGATGTGGTCGATGCGTCCGAACACGGGCGGCAGTCTACGCGGCGTTCTCAGCGCGCAGGATCTCGGCCAGTGCCGCGACCCCGACCTCGAGCTGCTCGGCGCTCGGCTCCTTGGTCGCGATCAGGCGCTGGATCTCCCGTCCCGGCGTGTGGAACGCCTCGGCCAGCGGGTCGCCGTGGTGGCGGTCGCTCCAGGCGAACATCTCGACCGCGAGCGAGGCGCCGCCGAGCCCGACCGCGGCGCGCGCCGCCGGCCCCGGCTTCTCGACCAGCCGCTCGAGCAGCAGCGTGCCCGTGACCGAGAGCATCATCATCGGCGCGATCAGGTTGGAGCCGCAGCGGTCGTGCTCCTTGGGCACGCCGGCCGGGTCCTCGATGCCCTGCTCGTAGGCGGCGATCGCCTTGTGCTCGACCCCGTGGTAGGCGGCCAGGTCGCGGTCGAGCAGGGCGACGACGGCCGGTACGGCGCCGATCGCCTGGGCGACGCCCTCGCGCAGGGCGGAGCTGGCGAAGCGGCGTCGCAGCGCCGTGGTCGCGACCAGGGTCGCGCCGATCGCGCCGACCACGCGCCAGTCCTCGAAGGGCAGCCGCGCCGCCGGCATCCGCCGCCGCACCAGCGGCAGCACCGCCAGCGCCTCGGCCAGCTTCAGCGGCCCGCGCAGGCCGGGCAGGCGCGCGGTCAGCGCCGGCGCCAGCTCCGGCTTGGCCTCGGCGGCGACTTCGAGCGAGCCGTCCGGGCGGCGCACCGCAGCGGCCCAGTGGGTCGGCCCGTGGATCAGCAGGCCGTTGCGCAGCGCCATGCCCCCGAGTCGCAGCTTCTCCTCGCTCACCCGAGTCACCATAGAGGACCGGATGCGTCCCCGAACGCGGTGATTGCGCCCGCGATGGCGCAATCACCGTCCCCCCTGATTCCCCCTGTTAGGTCCCCGCCGGAGGCCCCCAGTCCAGGCCCCCGGCGGGTGTGTCGGCTCTCCCTGGCTCTAGCTTGGAAAGCCGACCCTTGAAACACGGCCTCTCAGAGGAAGTTGCGCTCGTCTCAAGCGCCGCTGATTTTCCTGCGCAGGGCCTCCAGCCGGCGCCCGAGCTCGGCCTCGAATCCGCGCTCGGTGGGCGCGTAGAAACGGGCGTTCTCCAGCCCCTCGGGCAGCAGCGGCTGGTCGCTGACGGCGCCCGGCTCGTCGTGCGCGTAGCGGTAGCCCTCGCCGCGGCCGAGCTTCTCGGCGCCGGGGTAGTGGGCGTCGCGCAGGTAGTCGGGCGGCGTCTTCGCCCCGTTGCGGCGGACCTCGGCGCGGGCGCGGCCGAGCGCTTTGTAGGAGGCGTTCGACTTCGGCGCGAGCGACAGGTAGACGGCGGCCTGGGCGAGGTTGAGCGCGCACTCGGGCAGGCCGACCCGGTCGACGGCGCGAGCGGCGGCGTCGGCGACGAGCAGCGCCTGCGGGTCGGCGTTGCCGACGTCCTCGGAGGCGAGGATGACCATGCGGCGGGCGATGAAGCGCGGGTCCTCTCCCCCCTCGAGCATCACCGCCAGGTAGTAGAGCGAGGCGTCGACGTCGGAGCCGCGGGTCGCCTTGATCCAGGCCGAGACGAAGTCGTAGTGGCGGTCGCCCTCGCGGTCGTAGTCGATCGCCTTGCGCTGCAGCGCGTCCTCGGCGGCGGCGACATCCACCGCTGTGGACTTTGACCCCCGCCCGCGGTGGTCAAACTGCGCAGCGCGCTCGACCGCGCGCTCCAGGGCCGAGAGCGCGACGCGGGCGTCGCCGCCGCTGCGCTCGGCGAGCATCGTCAGCGCCTCGTCGGCGACCGGCGGCGGGTCCGCCAGGCCGCGCTCGGGGTCGGCGAGCGCCCGGCGCAGGAGCGCCTCGACCTGGGCGGCGGAGAGCGGCTGCAGCTCGTAGACCTGGCAGCGCGAGAGCAGCGCCGAGTTGACCTCGAAGTAGGGGTTCTCGGTGGTCGCCCCGATCAGGGTCAGCAGCCCCTCCTCGACCGCCGGCAGCAGCGCGTCCTGCTGGGCCTTGTTGAAGCGGTGGATCTCGTCGAGGAAGAGGACCGTCGGCCGGCCGCTCCCCCGCCGCCGCTCCCGCGCCCGCTCGATCACGGCCCGGATCTCCGCCCGCCCGGCGTTGACCGCCGACTCCTCCTCGAAGGCCCCCTCGGCCCCAGCGGCGGCGATCCGCGCCAGCGTCGTCTTCCCCGACCCCGGCGGCCCGTAGAGGATCGCGCTGTGCGGGTGCCCGCCCTCGATCGCCACCCGCAACCCCGACCCCTCCCCCAGCACGTGCTCCTGCCCAACCAACTCCGCCAGGGTGCGCGGCCGCATCCGCACGGCCAGCGGGGCGTCGGCATCGAAGCGAGGCTCCGGCTCGGTCGTGTCGTCGAACAAGCTCTCCGCCATCGGCTCAGTGTTACCGAGTCGTGCGGATCTCACCAACGCCGCTAAGAAATGCAGAGGCCGCCTTGCGGCGGCCCCGCGCCCTGCTGACGAAACAGCAGGGGGATTGGCTTCAGTATAGGGACCGATACCCCAGAGCTACAACGCTCACCACGTCTCGGGCTTGACCAGCCGGGCGCCCTTGGGGGAGACGATCCGATCCGGGAGCTGGCACTCCGCTACGTCGCGGGCGGAGAGGCGGATGAAGCTGGCGTTGGGCGGCAGGGGGTCAGGCGAAAGGGCGGCGCTGCGATGTTTGCTGTGCAGCACGGGGTTGACCACTGTCACGTGCAGACCCAGCTCCTCACGGACAACCCGGATTGGCATCTTGAGATCGCCGTCATTCGAGATCACAGCCGCCGACTCGTAGCGGCCGTTGAACCCGTCGAGCAGGAGGCGCGTGGCGAGGTTGACGTCGGTTCCCTTCTCCTCGTAGGTGAGAACGGTCCGCTTCGGCAACTCCTCGGGGACTGCGTCCACCAACTCACCCCGGACCCTCTTTGAGATGTAGCGACCGAGAAAGACCTCCAAGTTGGGGATCGTCTGCAGGGCGCGGTGGTAGAGGCGCTGGCGGTCCTGTGCGCCTGGATCCTCGGGATCGCGCTTGATGTTGGCGGTGAAGTAGGCGACCTCGACGATCTCGTCATTGGGCAGCAGCCGCTGGGCAAGTGCCAGCGGATTCAGCCAACGTCGACCCGGCGCCCTGCACGCCCCGTAGTAGAGGTTGAACGCATCGATGTAGACAATCGTGTGCAAGCTTTTAAATTAACCGTTGCCCCAGCTGGCTGGCAGGCCCCCGACCACTGCCACCAGCGTCTCCTTCCCGGCCTGCGCAATAGCTCCTACAATCGCCGCATGGCCACTACAGAGGCGCGTCCCGCCGCATCCACGCTCGAGTCCTTCAACCCGGCGACCGGCGAGCTGGTCGGCTCGGTCGCGACGATCACCCCGGACCAGGTCCAGGGCGTCGTCGACGACGTCGCCCGGATCCAGCCCGCCTGGGCGGAGCTGCCGCTGAAGACCCGCGGCGCTTACCTGAGGCGGGCCGCCGACGCCCTGCTCGACGACCTCGACGAGATCGCCGAGCTGCTCGTCCAGGAGCAGGGCAAGCCGCGCGCCGAGGCCTACACGATGGAGCTGATGCCGACCGTCGACGCCCTGCACTGGTGCGCGAAGGCGGGGCCGAAGATCCTCGCCGACGAGAAGGTGCGGATGAGCCAGGCCTTCCTGGCGACCAAGAAAGGCCGCTTCACCTACGAGCCGATCGGCGTGGTGGGCGTGATCGCGCCCTGGAACTACCCCTGGTCGATCCCCTTCGGCGAGGTCGCGATCGCGCTGATGGCGGGCAACGGCGTCGTGCTCAAGCCGGCCAGCCTGACGCCGCTGCTGGGCGAGACGATCCGCCGCGTCTTCGAGAAGGGCGGCCTGCCCGAGGGGCTGATCCGCGTCGTCCACGGCGGCGGCGCGGTCGGCGACGCGCTGGCCAAGTCGAGCGTCGGCAAGGTCTTCTTCACCGGCTCGGTCGAGGTCGGGCGCAAGGTCGGCGAGGTCTGCGCCCAGCGGCTCAAGGGCTCGGTCCTGGAGCTGGGCGGCAAGGACCCGATGATCGTCTGCGCCGACGCCGACCTGCCGAAGGCGATCAGCGGCGCGGTCTGGGGCGGCTTCGCCAACGCCGGCCAGACCTGCTCGGGGATCGAGCGCGTCTACGTGGTCGAGGAGGTCGCCGACCGCTTCGTCGAGGGCGTCGCCGCCGAGGCGGCACAGCTGCGGCTCGGCGACCCGATGCAGTGGGACACCGAGATCGGCCCGATGACCTCCGAGGGCCAGTACGAGATCGTCGTCGAGCTGATCGAGGACGCGGTCGCCTCCGGCGCGACCAAGCTCTGCGGCGGGCCGACCGAGGTCGCCGGCCTGCCGGGCAAGTTCGTCGCCCCCACCGTGCTCACCGGCGTCACCCACGCGACCCGGATCATGCGCGAGGAGGTCTTCGGGCCGGTGCTGCCGATCATCGTCGTCAAGGACGAGCAGGAGGCGATCGAGATGGCCAACGACTCCGAGTTCGGGCTCGGCGCCTCGGTCTGGACCAAGGACCGCCAGAAGGGCGAGCGGATCGCACGGCGGATCGAGTCGGGCATGGTCTGGATCAACGACCACTCCTTCAGCCACGGCGCCTGCCAGTGCGCCTGGGGCGGGGTCAAGGACTCCGGCGTCGGCCGCTCGCACTCCAAATTCGGCTTCTACGAGTGCGTCAACATCAAGACCAACGCCTGGGAGCCGGGCCTGGCCCGCGACTTCTGGTGGCACCCCTACGACGAGACGCTGGGCGAAGCGGTGCGCGCCTCGGCCAAGCTGCTCTACGGCAAGGGGGCGACGCGGACCAAGGCGCTGCGCGAAGGCGCCGGGCCGCTGCTCGAGGTGGGGCGCCGCACGTTGCGCAAGCGGGTGTCCCGGTAGGGGTTCCGCTTAACTTTTTCGAGGGGTGGGGATTGCTGGCGCCCGGGGGAGCGGCGGCGAAAAAGTACAAGACGCTCCACCCCTACCGGGACACCCGTTCACGTGGCGATCGGCTGCTCCAGCTGGAAGATGGTGCCGGCCTCATCCAGCTCTCGGATGTGCTGGTAATCGGCTTTTAGCTGCTCGCGGTCGGGGGCGACCAGGTAGATGATGCCGGGGCAGGAGAAGAGGTCGACGGTCTTCTTCAGCTCGTCGCCGGGGCCGAGCATCGAGATCGTGCCGGCGAAGGAGGGCAGCGCCTCGATCTGGCGCAGGCCGGCGTCGGCGGCGATCCGGCCCTCGTGCTGGGAGATCAACATCACGCAGTAGGCGCCCGCGGCGAGCTCGTAGGGGCGCTCGGCGCGGCGGGCGACGGAGCTCGGGTCGAGGTAGGCCTCGGCGGTCAGCGTCTGGTGGCTGGGCGTGCAGCGGTCGACGATCTCGTCCGGGACCGAGCCGTGCATGCGGGCGCCGGACTCGACCAGGACGGGGCCGCTCGCGGTCAGCATCACCTCGGTGTGGGCGGGGCCGAAGCGGATGCCGAGCGCGTCCAGCACCGCTTCGACGTAGGGCACGACCTCGTCCTGCTGGGGGCCGTGGCGGGGCAGCAGCTCCTCGTAGTCGTAGATGAAGTTGGCGCCGCGGCGCAGCTTGTTGTCGCGCCAGACCTCGGAGACGTGGTGGACGCCGTCCCAGCTGACCGAGTTGACGAAGAGCTGGGTGCCGGTCAGCAGCTCCTGCACGAGCAGCTGCTCGTTGGCGCCGTGCAGGGCGTTGGGGCGGCCCAGGTTGGCGGCGAAGGCGGCCTCGATCGCGGCGCCGTCGGCGCAGACGGCGACCCCGTCGGTGCCGGCGCTGTCGAGCGGTTTGACCACCACCGGGTCGCGGCCGCGCGCCGCCGCCCAGGCGACCGCCTCGGCGGGGTCGGCGCTGCGCAGCGATTCCGCCGCGCGCAGCCCGGCGGCGCGCAGCGCCTCGGCCATCGCCCCCTTGTCGCGCCGCGCCCGGCTCTGGGCGCTGCCGTTGGACGGCAGCCCGAGCCGCTCGCCGAGCGCGTCGGCGAGCGGCACCCCGGGCTCGGCGCCGACGACGACGAAGGCTGGGTCGTGCGCGGCGACCCGCGCCGCGGTCGCCTCCAGGTCGCCCTCGTGGACGACGTTCTCGACGAAGTCGCCGGGGCGGAAGGCGCGGGCGTAGAAGTCCGGCAGCCGCGGGCTGCTCTGCACGTGCAGGACCGGCATCCCGGCCGCGGCGAAGCGCGGCGCCAGCCGCGCCCCGGTCGAGTAGGCGTCGACGACGACCGCCGTGCTTCCGGTGCAACGCGTTACGGCTCTCTCAGCGCCGTAACGCGTTGCACCCTCGGGGGGGCTCTGGGCAGTCATGCCGTGGCGACGAGGACTAGGCGGTCCTCGGGGCGCTTGGGGCCGCCGGCGAAGTTGCCGTAGCGCTCGACGTCGTGGAAGCCGGCGGCGAGCGTCATCCGCTCCAGGTCGTCGGCCTCGTACATGCGGATCCGCGAGTCGACCGCGTCGTCGCCGTGGACGTAGTGGACGTGCAGCATGCCGGTGCTGAAGTCGACGTCGAGCGTTTCCCGCACGCCGTTGGTCTCGCGCTCGACCACGCCCTCGTCGGTCTTCAGCCGGTGCCGGGAGCGCTCCAGGTCGGAGAGCTCCATCGCCATCCTCCCCCCCGGGCGCAGGGCGTCGTGGTAGGCGCGCAGCATCGCCTCGTCCTCGGCCACCGTGGCGCCGAAGCCGAAGCTCGAGGAGAGGCTGACCAGGCCGTCGAAGCCGCGCAGCTCGGCGGGCAGCGGCTGCATCAGGTCGAGGACGCGGTACTCGGGCCCGGGGTAGGCGCGCTTCGCCTCGGCGATCGCGATCTCGGAGATGTCGACGCCGACCGCGTCGATCCCCTGCGCGGCGAGGGCGGCGACGAAGCGGCCGAGGCCACAGCCGGCGTCGAGCACCCGGTCGCCCGGCTGCAGGCCGAGCAGCTCGATCGCCAGCGGCGCCTCCTCCTCGCTGGCCCCGTAGCGGCCGAGCCGCTCGGCGACCCGCATGTAGGCGGGGCCGTAGGTGTCGACCTCGTTCAGCAGCGGCGGCTGATCGCTCATGATTTCCTAAGCGTAGCGCCGCCGGCAAGGGCCGGTCCAGACCTTCACAATCTCCCCGGTGCATGCCGACCGCAACCCCGAGCAGCCGGCGCTGAGCGTCGCCGGGCTGCGCCGCGACTACGGCGAGCGCACCGCGCTCGACGGCGTCGGCTTCGAGCTGGGCGCCGGCGAGACGCTGCTCGTGCTCGGCCCCAACGGGGCCGGCAAGACGACCCTGCTGCGCATCCTCGCCACCCTGCTGCGGCCGAGCGCCGGCGAGGTCCGGGCGCTGGGCTGCGCGCTGCCCGGCGAGGCCTGGCGGCTGCGCGGCCGGATCGGCCTGCTCGGCCACGAGCCGCTGCTCTACCGCGACCTCAGCGGCCGCGAGAACCTGCGCTTCCACGCCCGCCTGCACGGCCTGCGCGGCGAGGCCGCCGCGGCGCGGATCGAGCAGCTGCTGGCCGCGGTGGGGATGGAGCGGCGCGCCTCCGGGCGGGTCGCCGAGCTCTCGGCCGGGATGCGCCAGCGGCTGGCGATCTGCCGCTGCGTCCTGCACCGGCCCGAGCTGCTGCTGCTCGACGAGCCCGACTCCAACCTCGACGCCGAGGGGCGCGAGCTGGCCCGCGCCCTGATCGGCCCGGCGACGGGGCGCACGCGGGTGATCGTCAGCCACGACCCGGAGCGCTTCGAGCCCGAGGCCGACCGCGTCCTGCGGCTCGCCGCGGGCGGCACGGCGGTGCTCGCGTGACCCCGGCCCGGGACGCCTTCGCCGCCCTGCTCGGCAAGGACCTGCGGGCCGAGCTGCGCACCCTGCAGTCGCTGCCGGCGATGGCGCTGTTCGCCGTCACCACCTTCGTCATCTTCCGCTTCGGCCTCGACCGCACCAGCCTCTCCGGCAGCCTCGCCGCCGGGGTGCTGTGGGCGACGCTGCTCTTCGCCGCCCTGCTCGGCGTCAACCGGCTCTTCGTCGCCGAGCGCGAGGAGGGCGGCTTCGACGCGATCCGCCTGGCGCCGATCGACCGCAGCGCCCTGTTCGCCGCCAAGGCGGCGGCGCTGTTCGTCTACCTGCTGGCGCTGGAGCTGGTCGTCGTCCCCGTCTTCGCCCTCTTCTTCCTCGACTCGGCGGCGGCGCTCGGGCCGCTGCTCGCGGTGCTGGCGCTCGCCGACCTCGGCCTGGCGGCGACCGGCACCCTGGTCTCCTCGATGGCGGTCCACTCGCGCGCCCGCGACCTGCTCGGGCCGCTCGTCCTCCTGCCCCTCGTCGTGCCGCTGATGATCGCCGCCACCGGCGCCAGCGAGCCGCTGCTCGCCGCGGGCGGTCCCACCTACCACCGCTTCGGCACCTGGCTGGCGGTGCTCTCCCTATACGATCTGGTCTTCCTCCTGGTCGGCTGGGCCGTCTTCGACTTCCTCCTGGAGGACTAGGGGGCGCCCGCCCCGGCAGCCAAGCGCATGTACGGCAAAGGACTGAGACCGCTCTCGATCGCGACCGTCGTCGCGACCGCCGCCGCGCTCGCGCTGGTCTTCTTCTACGCGCCGCTCGACGCCGACCAGGGCTTCGTCCAGAAGATCTTCTACCTGCACGTGCCGCTGGCGATCGTCGCCCTCGCCGGGTTCGTCGTCGGCGGCGTCTTCGCCGTCCTCCACCTGCGCAGCGGCGAGACTCGCTGGGACGCCTGGTCCTACGTCTCGATCCACATGTCGGTGATCTTCGGCGTCGCGGTGCTGGTCACCGGCTCGATCTGGGCCAAGGCCTCCTGGGGGCACTGGTGGGTCTGGGACGAGCCGACCCTGGTCAGCTTCCTGATCGTCTTCCTCATGTACGCGACCTACTACCCGTTCCGCTACGCGATCGAGGACCGCGACCGCCAGGCGCGCTACGCCTCGGTCTTCGCGATCACCGCCGGCGCCTTCGTGCCGCTCAACTTCATGGCGGTGCGGCTGGCGCAGAGCCTCGTCCACCCGCGCGTCTTCGCCACCGCCAACGGCGGCCTGCCCGACTCGATGATGCTCGCCTTCCTCGCCTCGCTGGTCGCCGTCGGCCTGCTCTGGGTGACGCTGGTCAAGCTCGAGCTGACCGCGAAGAGCGCCTCGGGGCAGGCTGAAGCGGTTGCGGCGGGCGATCGACGCGCCGGCGCCGGCAGCCGGCTCGCGGATCGCGCCGGAGGTGAGCTAGGTGGACCTGCTCGTCGCCGCGCCGGCGCTGCCCCTCGACGAGGCCGGCAAGTACGTCGCCGGGGCCTACGTCGTCTTCGTCGTCCTGATCCTCGTCTACGTCTCGATCATGGCGATCAAACTGCAGCGGATCGAGCGCGAGCTGAAGGAGCTGGCCGGGTTCGCCGAGCAGGGCAACGGCGAGCCCGAGCGCGAGAGGGTCGAGGCCTGATGTCCGACCTCCTCGCCCTCGGCGTCTCGCACAAGACCGCGCCGCTCGACCTGCGCGAGCGCCTCTCGCTGACCGAGGGGCGGGCCGCCGGGGCGCTGCGCGAGCTGACCGAGGTCGCCGGCATCCACGAGGCGGCGGCGATCTCGACCTGCAACCGGACCGAGCTCTACCTGGTCGTCTCCGACCCGGTCGAGGCCGAGTCGACCGCCCTCGGCGTGCTCACCCGTCAGGCCGATATCCGGCCCACCGAGCTGCTCGGCCACCTCTACTCGCTGCGCTCCGGCGACGCGGTGCGCCACCTCTTCCGGGTCACCGCCGGGCTCGACTCGATGATCCTCGGCGAGGCCGAGATCCAGGGCCAGGTCAAACGCGCCTACGAGCTGGCCCTGGTCGAGAACGCGACCGGGCCGATCCTCAACCGCCTCTTCCGCGGCGCCCTGGCCGCCGGCGGGCGGGCGCGCGAGGAGACCGGGATCAGCGAGAAGAACGTCTCGGTGCCGTCGGTCGCGGTCGAGCTGGCGCGGCGCACGCTGGGCGACCTGGCCGCGCGCCGGGTGCTGGTCGTCGGCGCCGGCGAGACCGCCGAGCTGGTCGCCCGCGCCCTGGTCCGCCGCGGGGTCGCCACCGTCTTCGTCGCCAACCGCCACTACGACCGGGCGATCGGCCTGGCCCAGCGCTTCGAAGGCAACGCGGTCCGCTTCGAGGAGCTGCCCGAGCAGCTGCAGGAGGCCGACATCGTCGTCTCGGCGACCAACTCGCCGCACCACATCGTCGAGCGCGACGAGCTCGAGCAGGTGATGGCGAGCCGCGAGGGGCGGCCGCTGCTGCTGGTCGACATCGCCGTGCCGCGCGACGTCGAGCCGGCCTGCCGCGAGATCGGCGGGGTCAGCCTGCATGACATCGACGACGTGCAGCAGATCGCCGAACGCAACGCCAGCGGCCGCGAGGCCGAGTCGCGCCGCGCCGAGCTGCTGCTCGACGCCGAGCAGGAGCGCTTCGAGCGCTGGCTGGCGGCGCTCGAGGTGGTGCCGACGATCGCCGCGATGCGCGAGCGCGCCGACGAGGTCGTGCGCCGGGTGCTGGCCGAGAACGACGGCCGCTGGCAGGCGCTGGGCGAGGCGGATCGCGAGCGGCTGACGGCGATGGCCAAGGCGATCGCCTCGCGCCTGCTGCACGAGCCGACCTTGCGGATGAAGCGGAGCGCGGGGAGCGACGACGCCTACCTGTATGTCAGCGCGCTGCGGGAGTTGTTTGGGCTGGATGCGGGGACGGAGCCGGAGGAAGAGGCAAGCGGGAATGTGACCGAGTTGAGGAGGGTCGATCCCGGTAGAGGTTCCGCTTAGAGGCCCATCCGGCAGGGGTTCCACTTAACTTTTTGCGAAGGGGGCGGGGATAGGCTGCCGCCCGAAGGGGTTAGCGCAAAAAGTACAAGACGTTCCACCCCTACCGGATGGGCCTCTCACGGCACGCTCACATGATTCGAATTGCGACACGCGGCAGTGCCCTGGCTCTAGCTCAAGCTGGACAGGTTGCTGAGATGCTGGGTGGGGCGGAGCTGGTTGAGGTTGGTTCCGACGGCGGTGCAGACGACAAGGCTCGCTTCGTGCGGGGGGTTGAGCGGGCGTTGCTGGAGGGGGAGGCTGAGGTGGGGGTGCACTCGGCCAAGGACCTGCCGGGGGAGTCGACGCCGGGGCTGATCTTGGCTGGGGTGCCGGCGCGCGAGGACGCGCGGGACGCCTGGGTCGGGGTCGGGTCGTCGCTGGACGAGGTGCCCGAGGGGGCGCGGGTGGGAACCGCCAGCCTGCGGCGGCGGGCGCAGCTGCTCGCCGCCCGTCCCGACCTCGCGGTGAGCGAGCTGCACGGCAACGTCGACACCCGCCTGCGCAAGCTCGCCGCGGGCGAGGTCGACGCGATCGTGCTCGCGGTCGCCGGGCTGCGGCGGCTCGGGCGCGAGGATGAGATCGCCTTCCCGATCGCCGCCGAGGCAATGATCCCGGCCGCCGGCCAGGGCGCGCTGGCGCTGCAGGTGCGCGACGACGACGCGGAGGCGCTGGCGGCGGTCGAGTCCCTCACCGACCGCGCGGCGCTGCGCGAGCTGAGCGCGGAGCGCACCGTAGTCGCCCTGCTCGGCGCGACCTGCAACAGCCCGCTCGGGGTCCGCGCGGAGGCCGACCCGGCGGCGGGCCGGATGCGGGTCGAGGCCTTCGTCGGCCTTGCCGACGGCAGCGAGTGGCTGCGCGACTCGCTCGAGGGCGACGACGGCGAGCCGCTCCAGCTCGGCGGCGAGTTGGCCGGGCGCCTGCTCGACAGCGGCGCCCGCGAGCTGCTCGACCGCGCCGAGGCAGCGGCATGACGCTTCCGGTGCGCCTCATGTACCGCCACGGAGCAAAAGGCGCACCGCAATGAGCGCGCGGCCGGGAGTGGTCTACCTGGTGGGCGCGGGGCCCGGCGACCCGGGGCTGATGACGGCGCGGGCGCTGGAGCTGATCGCCGCCGCCGACGCGATCTTCCACGACCGCCTGATCCCGCCCGGCGCGCTCGACGGCGCCCGCGCCGACGCCGAGCTCGCCTACGTCGGCAAGGCCCCCCCGGACGTGCCGTCCCAGGGAGGTCATTTTCGACCCCCTGGGGACGGCACGTCGGTGCCGCAGGGGGAGATCCACGCGCGGCTGATCGAGGCGGCGCGGGCGGGGAAGAGCGTCGTGCGGCTGAAGGGCGGCGACCCGTTCGTCTTCGGCCGCGGCGGCGAGGAGGGGGAAGCGCTGCGCGAGGCGGGGATCGAGTTCGAGGTCGTGCCCGGGGTGACCGCCGGGGTGGCGGCGACGGCCTACGCCGGGATCCCGGTCACCCACCGCGACGACGCCTCGGCGGTCGCCTTCGTCACCGGCCACGAGGACCCGGACAAGGCCGAGAGCGCGATCGAGTGGGAGGCGCTGGCCCGCTTCCCCGGCACGCTCGTCTTCTACATGGGGGTCCGCAGGCTGGCCGCGAACGCCGCAGCGCTGATCGCCGCCGGGCGGGACGCCGACGAGCCGGCGGCCGCGGTCGAGCGCGGCACGACCGACGACCAGCGCACGGTGGTCGCCACGCTCGGCAGCCTGGCCGAGGCGGTCGAGCGCGAGGGGGTCGGGGCGCCGGCGCTGATCGTCGTCGGCCCGGTCGTCGCCCGGCGCGAGCAGCTCGCCTGGCTCGAGCGGCGGCCGCTGCACGGGCGGCGCGTCGTCGTCACCCGCGCCCGGGCGCAGGCGAGCGGCCTGGCGGCGACGCTGCGCGGGCTCGGCGCCGAGGCGGTCGAGCTGCCGGCGATCCGGATCGAGCCGCGGACCGGGAGCGCGGAGGTGCGCGCCGCGGCGGAGGCGATCGGCGAGTACGCGCTGGTCTGCCTGACCAGCCCCAACGGCGTGCGCCTGCTGTTCGAGGCGCTCGCGGCCGCCGGCCGCGACGCGCGGGCGCTGGCCGGCGCCACCGTGGCGGCGATCGGGCCGGGCACGGCGCGGGCGCTGGCCGGGCACGGCATCGCCGCCGACGTCGTCCCCGAGCGCTTCGTCGCCGAGGCGCTGGTCGAGGCGCTGGCCGGGGTCGAGGTCGAGGGGCGCCGGGTGCTCGTCGCCCGCGCCGCCGAGGCCCGCGACGTGCTGCCCGACGCCCTGCGCGAGCGCGGCGCCGAGGTCGACGTCGTCGCCCTCTACGAGACCGTGCGCGAGACGCCCGGCGAGGCCGCGGTCGAGGCGGCCCAGGCGGCCGACTACGTCACCTTCACCTCCTCCTCGACCGTGCGCAACCTGACCGAGGCACTCGGCGACCGCTTCCCGCGCGCCGCCCGGGTCGTCTCGATCGGCCCGATCACCAGCGAGGCCGCCCGCGAGGCCGGCCTCGAGGTCGCCGCCGAGGCCGACCCCCACGACGTCGACGGCCTGGTCGCCGCCCTGCTCGCCGACGCCGCCAATCGCTGACTTCGTCGTTGAGTACGCATATGCGTCCCAAACCAGGAAGTCAGCAGGGGGGGTGGCGGGGGTTTGGGGTGCCGCACCGGCATTTTGGGGTGACCGACTCGACCAACGAGCGGGCGCGGGGGCTGGCCGAGGCGGGGGCGCCGGGCGGGACGGTGGTCACGGCGCGCGAACAGACCGCCGGCCGCGGCCGCCAGGGCCGGGTCTGGACCGCGCCCGAAGGCAAGGCCCTGCTCTACTCCGCGATCCTCAGCCCCCTGGACGAGCGCCACCTGCTGCTGCCGCTATCTGTCCCGCTCGCAGTTTGCAGCGCAGCTGAGGAGCTGCGACCCGACGTCCAATGCCAGGTCAAGTGGCCGAACGACGTCTGGCTGGATCAGCGCAAGCTGGCGGGGATCCTCATAGAGGCGAAGCCCCAAGACGGCTGGGCGGTAATCGGCGTCGGCCTGAACCTGACCATCGCCCCCCACGAGTTCCCCAACGACCTCCGTCAACCGGCGACCTCGCTGTTCACCACGCCTGAAGAGAGTCCGGGGAAGCCCCGCCGGAGCCTCCCCGCTGTTGCTCCGGCGGGGCTTCCCCGGACTCTCTCAGCCGTCGGGAAGACGCTGAGCCGCCAACTTGACCGCTGGGTCTTCGCCGCGGACGACGAGGTGCTGACCGAGTGGCGCCGGCGAGACGGGCTGCGCGGTCGCCAGATCAGCTGGGAGGAGGGCTCAGGCGTCGCCGCGGGAATCGACGACCGGGGCAACCTGCTGGTCGCCCTGCCCGCCGGCGGCACCGTCAGCCTTGGGGCCGGCGAGGTCAGCCTGCGGCTCTGAGCGCTTCTGCGGCTTGCGACCGCCTTTGCGCTTCTTGTTCGGGCGCCGGCGGCGCTTGCCCTTGGGGAAGTTGCGCAGCAGCTCGCGGGCGACGCCGGAGGGCTTGCGGGCCATCCGCATCCGCGCCCCGCGCAGCACCTCTTCGCCCTCGGGGGTGTGCGAGACGGCGGCGGCGAGCAGCGCCACGGCGAGGCGGCGGTCGTGTTTGCGCGCCGCGTGGACCAGCCGCCGCGCGTTGCGCCCGTGGGCGCGGCCGGAGGAGTTGACCAGCAGGCCGAGCAGGCGCTTGGTCTCCGGCCAGCGCTGCACCGCGTACTCCTCGTGCAGCTCGCGCGTGTAGGAGGCGAGGCGCCAGACCCAGGCCTGGGCCTGGTCGCGGCGGCCGATCCGCTTGTCGACCAGCGCCTGCAGCAGGGTGCGGGTGCCGGCCCGTTTGTCCTCGCGGCTCCAGGTGCCGACGATGTCGATCGCGTCGTCGAAGGCCTCGGGGTCGCCGAGGTCGGCGATCTCGCTCAGCGCTTTCAGTTTCAGCTGCGAGTTGCGGTTGCGCTGCACGCAGGTGAGCAGGAAGCGGCGCTTCAGCTCGGTCGAGCGGGACCCGTGCAGGATCGCCCGCCCCTTGCGCCAGCCCTGCGGGTTGACCCGCGCCCCGGCCAGCGCCGCCCAGGCGTGCTGCTCGGGGTAGTCGAGGTTGTCGACCGCGATCCGCCAGAGCTCGCGTTCGAGCACCTGCATGCGGCGCTCCTCGTTGTCGGAGACCGGCACGATGCGGCGCTCGACCTTGATCTGCCGCCCGCGCGCGCGGCGCACCGGGCCGATCACGATCGCCCCGCCGCGGTAGACGTCGCGGTCGAGCAGGCTGTGCAGGGTGACGATCGACTCGTCGTGGGTCGTCGCCGGGTGGACGAAGTCGATCACCAGGCCGGCCTCCTTGCCCGGCGCCCGGCGCGTCACGCGGCCGACCCGCTGCTGGTAGATGCGGCGCGAGGCGGTCGGCGCCAGGTGCATGCAGAGCGTCGCCCGCGGCGAGTTCCAGCCCTCGGCGAGCAGCATCGCGTTGCAGAGCACGTCGACCTCGCCGCGCTCGAAGCCGGCGAGGATCTCGGCCAGTTCGCGCTTCGGCGTCTCACCGGAGACGGCGCGGGCGGCGACGCCGACGTTCTGCAGCGCCTTGGCGACGTTCTTGGCGTGCTGGACGCCGGCGGTGTAGAGGACTCCGGCCATGCCGTCGAAGCGGGTCTTGTAGAGGTCGGCGATGGCGACGTTGAAGGGCTCCTGGTCGAGCAGGGCGGCGAGCTCCTCCTGGTCGAAGTCCTGGTCGACCTCGCCTTTGCGCAGCGGCACCTTGGCGATCGTCCGCACCCCCGGGCCGGGCGGGATGCGCATGCAGCGCAGCGGCGAGATCACCCCGCGGCGGGCGGCCTGGATCAGGTCGAAGCGCGAGGTCTGGGTCGGGAAGAGGTCGGCGACGTGGCGGGCGATCAGCGCCCCGGTCGCGGTCATGCCGATGAAGACGGGACCGGTCCAGGCGCGGATGCAGGCGCTGGTCTTCTCGCCGAGCGCGGTGTGCGCCTCGTCGCAGATCACGATCGAGTAGGCGTCGGAGATCTTCTTGTGGTTGCGGACGAACCACTGGTAGGTCTCGACCGTGACCGGGCCGTCGGGGTCGTCGCGGCCGTCCATCAGCGGCGGGCGCAGGCGCTCCTTGTAGCCGCGGTCGGAGATCTCGCCGATGAACTGGTCGACCAGGTTGCGGCGGTGGGTGAGGATCAGCACGCCGCCGGTGCGCGAGGCCTCGATGAAGCCGACCGCGGCGACCGTCTTGCCGGCGCCGGTCGCGTGCTCGAACCAGAAGCGGCGCTCGGCGCCGGGGTCCTCGGGGGCCTCCTCGACCGTCTCCTCGTCGTCCTCGCTGCCGGGCGCTTCCTCCCAGTCCTGCGGCTCCTCGTCGGCGGCCAGCTCCTCGGGCTCGAGGTCGGGCTCCTCGCCGTCCTCGCCGGCGCCGTTCTCGGCCGGCTCCCCGGCGGCCTCCTCCGCGGCCGGCGCGATTGCGGCGCTGGCGCCGTTGACCGGGGCGCGGCCGTTGGCGGCCGCCTCCTGCTGCTCGGCCATCAGCTCGGTCAGGGTGCCGGAGAGCGCGTCGACCTGGTGCGGGTTGAGCTCGGCCCCGTCGCGCAGCTTCGGCGGCTCCTCGGCGAGCAGGCGCTCGAGCCCGAGCAGCAGGGAGAAGTCGCGGCGCCACTCGATCGACGGCTCCTCGCCGCCGGCCTCGATCTCGGCCAGGGCGGCGTCGAGGGCGCGACGGCGGGCGGTGCCGGGGGCCAGCGCCTCGGGCCCCTCGCCGTCGAGCAGGAAGGGCTCGCGGGCGAACTTGGCCGCCCGATCTATATCGGCCCCAGTGGGAACTGCCGCGGCAGCGGCAACGTCGCTGGTCTTCGCCATCGAAGGCTCTCGGGTTCAGTCCTCGCCGCAGTAGGGAACCTGGCGAGGGCACTCAGGAAGAGCCGCGGTGAGGTTCAGTCGAATCTCCCCAGCGCTGCTCTCAAGTCGTCCGCTATCGGAAGCGGAACCAACAGCCGTATTGTAATCAAGGAATTGGCGTCGGCGGGACGAAAGCTCGGAATCGGCCTGGCGGGGGTGCTGGCCGCGGCCCTGATCGCGGCCGGATGCGGGGCCGGCGAACCCGCCTTCGACGGCAGCCATCCGGACTACGCCGAGGCCCTGGCCGGCTCGCCGGCGCCGCTCGCCGCCCTGCACCGGCAGGCGAACGAGCTGCTGCCGGGCGGGCTCGACGCCTACCAGCGGCGGATCGCCGCCCTGCGCGGCCACCCGGTCGTGGTCAACGTCTGGGCCTCGTGGTGCGGCCCGTGCCGCTTCGAGTTCCCCTTCCTGCAGCAGCTCTCGGCCGACTACGGCAAGCGGGTCGCCTTCCTCGGCGTCGACAAACAGGACTCCGCGGACGCGGCGCGGACCTTCCTGCGCGAGGCGCCGGTCTCCTACCCGAGCTACTCCGACCCCGACGAGGCGATCGGCGCCGAGATCGGCGCCACGCGCGGCGTTCCCGACACCGCCTTCTACGACCGGCGGGGCGAGCTGGTCTTCCTCAAACAGGGCCCGTACCACGAGCTGGACGAGATGCGGGCCGACATCGAGCGCTACGCGCTCGGCGGCGACGCGGAAGGCGGATAATCGGGGCATGGACTTCTTCGTCGTAGTCGCGCTGATCGGGGTCGCCCTGCTGGTGGCCGAGCTGCTGCTGCCGACCGGCGGGGTGCTCGCCGTGCTCGGCGCGGTCGGGCTGGCCGTGGGCGGCGTGCTGGCGCTCGAGTCCGGCGACGAGGGCACCGACGTGATCGGCCCGGCCCTGATCGCGCTCGGCGCCGTCTCCCTGGTCACCTTCTTCGCCGTCGGCCGCAAGGTGCTGGCGGCGCATCGCGACGAACCGGTGCGAACCGGCTCCGAGGAGCTGGTCGGGGCGCTGGCCGAGGCGCGCAGCGTGCTCGACCCCGAGGGCCAGGTCTGGATCGAGGGCGCGCTCTGGCGGGCGCGGCTCGGCGACGCCGGCGCCGGCCCGGTGCGGCTGGGGGATAGAGTCAGAGTCGACGCGGTCGAGGGGCTGACCCTGGTGGTCCGGCCCGAGCCGGCCGCCGCCGGCCAAGCCGAGGAAGGAGCAAGCTGATGGAAGTCGTGCTCGGAGTGCTGATCGTCCTCGCGATCTTCGCCGTGATCGCGCTCGGCGCCGCGGTGCGGGTGCTGCGCGAGTACGAGCGGGGGGTGATCTTCCGCCTCGGCCGCCTGATCGCGACCAAGGGGCCGGGCCTGATCCTGCTGATCCCCTTCATCGACCGCATGGTCAAGGTCGACCTGCGCACGGTGACGCTCAACATCCCGCCGCAGGAGGTGATCACCCGCGACAACGTGCCGTCCAGCGTCAACGCGGTCGCCTACTTCCGCGTGGTCGACTCCAACCGGGCGATCGTCGAGGTCGAGAACTTCCTGCTGGCGACCTCGCAGATCGCGCAGACGGCGCTGCGCTCGGTGCTCGGCAAGGCCGAACTCGACCAGCTGCTCTCCGAGCGCGAGCGGCTCAACGAAGAGCTGCAGAAGATCATCGACGAGTCGACCGAGCCCTGGGGCGTGAAGGTGACCGCGGTCGAGATCAAGGACGTCGAGATCCCCGAAGCGATGCAGCGGGCGATGGCGCGCCAGGCCGAGGCCGAGCGCGAGCGGCGGGCGAAGATCATCAACTCCGAGGGCGAGTACCAGGCGGCGCAGAAGCTCACCGACGCGGCCGACATCATCAGCACCAACCCGGCCTCGCTGCAGCTGCGCTACCTGCAGACGCTGCTCGAGATCGGCGGCAACCAGAACACGACGGTCGTCTTCCCGCTGCCGATGGACGTGCTGAAGCCGTTCCTCGAGGGCTCGCAGAGCAGCGATTGAGCGCCCCCGAGCTTCGCATCGACCAGCTCACCGGGCTGCCGGCGATCCTCGCGCCGGGCCGGGCCGAGCGGCCCGACAACTTCTCCCTGCCGCGCAGCGAGCCGAAGGGGCCCGAGGGCTGCCCGTTCTGCGAGGGGCAGGAGGGGCGCACGCCGCCGGAGGTCTACGCGACGCGGCCCGCCGGCGGCGCCGACACGCCGGGATGGACGACCCGGGTCGTGCCCAACCTCTACCCGGCGCTGGGCAGGTCGCCCGGCGACGCGCATCACGGTTCGGGGGAAATGGCACCGAACGGTGATGCGCTTGGCGGTGGGCGGGGTGAGGCGGGGGCCTTCGCCAGCGCCGGCGACCCGCTGCTCGCCTCGCGACGCTCGGGCGAAGCCGACCTCTTCGCGGCGCGGCCGGCGGGCGGGGACCATGAGGTGATCGTCAACGGGCCGGCGCACGCGACCGCGATCTGCGAGCTCGGCGAGGCCCAGTTGGCGGCGGCGGTCGCGACCTGGCGCGAGCGGATGCGGGCGCACGGCGAGGCCGCCTACGTGCAGCTGATCGTCAACGAGGGCGGCGGCGCGGGCGCCTCGCTCGAGCACACCCACGCGCAGCTCTACGCGCTCGACTTCGTCCCGGCGGCGGTGGCGCGCGAGCGCGAGCGGGCCGGCGCCTACGCCGAACGGACGACCGGCGGCGACCTGCTCGGCGACGTCCTGGTCGAGGAGGTGCGCCGGCGCGAGCGGCTGGTGACGATGGACGAGGAGGCGGCGCTGATCTGCCCCTGGGCCTCGCGCTCGCCCTTCGAGCTGCGGATCGTGCCGCGCCAGCCGGCGCCCAGCTTCGCCGAGGACACGACCGGGACGGCGATGCTCGGCACCGCGCTGCGCCTGCTCGCCGAGCGATTCGGCGGCTCGCCCGAGCTCAACCTCTGGGTGCGGACGGCGCCGCGCGGCGGCGAGCACTTCCGCTGGCACGTCGACGTCGCGCCGCGGCTCAGCGTCAAGGCGAGCTTCGAGCTCGCCACCGGCGTCGACATCAACATCTACCCGCCGGAGCGCGCGGCGGCCGACCTGCGAGAGTCGCTCTGATGGCTCCCAACCCGCGGCCGATCCCGCGCTTCATCGCCGACTCGACCCAGGAGGGGATCCCGCACGGGCGCTTCGCCGAGCGGCTGGGGGAGGCGTTCCGGGAGGCGTGCGGGGCGATCGCCGAGCTGCCCGGGGAGGTCGAGCCGCCGGGCGAGCTCGAGTGGTTCCCGGAGCGGGCCTGGGGCGGGCGGGTCTGGGTGCCGTGCGCAGCGCGCGCCGCCGGCCCCGAGGGCGAGCTGGAGCTGTTCGGCCACGTCTCCTACGTCCAGGCGGAGGAGGGCGACCCAACCGACCTGCGCGCCAAGGCCGAGTTCACCGATGTCCTCGCCGAGGACAACCCCGACTGGCAAATCGACCTCAACGACGAGGTGATCGGCCGCTGGCGCGGGGAGAACGGCCGCGCCGGCGCGGTCACCCTGGTCTGGGGCCGCCCCCTGGTCCAGGGCGCCGTCGCCGCCACCGCCGAGCTGGAGCTCGAGACCGTCGACCAGGAGCTGGTCTCCGACGGCCGCTTCACCCTGCTCGCCCTCGACGCCCTCGAGGGCTACGGCGACGAGATCTACCTGGAGGTCAAGCTCTGGAACCGCCGCGCGCAGGAGCTGGCCGTCGAGAGCCTGTACGCGTAGATCCACGCCGCGTGCAGCGCCGAGCCGACCGGCCGCAGAGCCATTTCGCTCCGCTACCGTGTCCCCATGGCTTCGATCCCCCAGCCCGACCAAACCCCGCAAGACCCGGCCGCGGCCGCCGAGGCCGTGCGCGTCCAGCGGCTGCGCGAAGACGCGCAACGCCCGATGAGCGTGAACCTGGCTGAGACGATCGAGTTGAGCCACGCGCTGCTGAAGATGGCCGCCGCCCAGCGGCAATGACTCCGGCCGCCTTTGACGAGATCCTGCGGAGGCTGGTCGCCGCGGGCGCGGAGTTCGTGGTGATCGGCGGACTCGCCCTCGGGGCGCGAGGCGTCGTGCGGGCCACCAAGGACATCGACATCGTCGTCGCGCCCGATCCCGAGAATCTCAAACTCGTCGCTGGGGTTGCTGTCGCGGCAGGCGGGCACGTTCAAAGGGGGGAAGCACTGCTCGGAACGCCCTTCTCGATCGCGGCGGAGTTGGCCAGCGGGGAACAGATGGCGATCGACACGGAGCTCGGGCGCCTCGACATCGTGCAGGGACTCGACGGCGTTCCGAGCTTCGACGAGCTGCGCGCACGGGCAACCGAGGCCGAAGTGCTCGGCGTCAACGTCGCGGTTTGCTCGGTGGAGGACCTGCGGGCGATGAAGCGGGCGGCAGGGCGCGGTCAAGATCTTGTGGACCTGGAGAACCTCGACACGGCCGAAGGTTGACTCGGGCAGAAGACGACAACCAGGCTCTACTCTTGCGACATCCAGCCCCGATAGCTCAGCTGGATAGAGCGACTCCCTCCTAAGCGAGGCGGAGAAGCCCCGGCTTTCGGGGCTGCGGCGCAGAATGCAGAGCGTCTCGCGGGGCTTCAGATTTCTGCGGATTACGCACGATTCGATCCGGTTTGGGCAGCGAAATAGCCCGCTGCCCACCGGTCTGGCGCGCCCGCTGCATAGCGAGGTCGCCAAGCGAGCAAACAGCAGGAGGCCCTATCCTGAGTCTATGGCGGAGAAACCCGCAATCCGAGTGCGTGAGTGGACGAATGAGGACTTTGTCCTTTCCATTCAGGACGACGTTGCCCTTACAGGCTTCGGCGCCACAAACTTCAGAAGTTTCCGCGAGTTCGATCTGAAAGTCGGGAATCTGACGGTCCTTGCTGGTCCAAATGGTGCTGGCAAGAGCAGCATTGTCGACGTCCCGCGTTTTATTGCCGACGCACTCAGCCTTAGCCTCTACACGGCGCTTGAGCGTCGCGGGGGCGTTAAGACCGTACGTCATCGCTCGCCCACACGACCTCGAAATCTCAGCGTCCGTGCCGATCTCTCGTTTGGACAGGACTACTCAGCGACTTACAAGATCAAGCTCCAGTCGACAGCCGGAGGCGACTACGCCATTGCCGAGGAGGACTGCGACACATATGCGGGAAAAAAGCGGCTCGCACGCATGCACATTAAGAACGGGGAAGTTCTCGATCTTCCGGAAAGCCCACGTGGCGGGATCGGCCTCCCCGCAAAGATAGACAAACGAACACTTGGACTTCCGCTCTTTGGGGGACTTCCGCAGATTCAACCAGTCCTTGAGCGATTGCGAGATATGCGTGCGTACGCCATCGTCCCAGACAAGCTCCGCGAACTTCAAGATCCCGATGAGGGGCACAAACTTGAGTCAGACGGCAGCAATGCCGCGAGCGTCCTACGACAACTTGACTCTAGTGCCAAAAAGGAACTCGTTGAAATGCTGTCCTACGTTGTTCCAGGTGTAGCCGGTGTCAAAACCGTGAGTCGAGGGAACAAGCTGACGATGCAATTCATGCAGGGGAGTGGAAAGCACGCAATGTCCTTCGACGCACTACAGGTGTCCGATGGAACCTTGCGTCTACTTGGTCTTCTGCTCGCTCTCTATCAGCGGAGCGAGCCGAGCTTTTTGGCAATAGAGGAGCCTGAGTCGACCATCCACGTTGCGGCGCTGCAGGCTCTAGTGGAAGTATTTCGCGCCCGGTCCGGGCATACGCAAATTCTGCTCACAACTCATAGCTCCGAGATCCTTGATTCGCTGGACCTCGACGAGCTACATTTGGTTGACCGCAAGGACGGAATTTCTACGCTGGACAGCGTCTCTGGAGACGCTAAGTCAGCGATAGAACAGGCTCTCTTTTCGCCGGGTGAGCTGCTGCGAACTGGGTCGCTGGCTGCTACCGAATAGTTATGAAGCTCGGGCTCGTCGTTGAGGGAGATGGAGAGGTTGCGGCGCTCCCAATCCTTGTCAGACGACACCTTCATGAGAATCGCAAGATCTTCGATATCGAGGTTGGGAAGCCAAAGAACTCAAAGGGACGGGGAAATCTTGATGCTCCGGGCGGGGTGGAGCGCTATACACAATATGCTGCACTACCAGACGACGTGTGTGGCGTGTTGGTGCTTTGTGATTCCGATTCTGACATGGCCTGTGAGTTTGGTCCCACAATGCAAGAACGGGCGGCGGGCGCTGTTTCAAAGAAGCCCGTAATAGCCACACTGGCCGTCACAGAGTTTGAGAACTGGATTGTTGCGTCGAGTGAGACGGTTGGGAAAGAGGAGCTTCCACCTGATACCGACTACGAGAATCTTGACGCAGAGTCCGTCATTCGTGGCTGGCGCTTTCCTAGATCGTATGTGAAGCCACTTCATCAGCCCGGATACGCGCAAGGTCTCGACTTCGAGTTAGTCAAAGCTAGATGCCCATCGTTTGCACGACTGTTGCGCTGCCTGGACGAGTTGATTGACAGCGCAACCCGCTAGTGGAGCTGTAAGTCACTGCTCCAATCTGACGGCGACGGTGGTCAAGTCAATCAGCGAAACACCCAAACCCTTGGCAATTCCCTTTACGGTGGCCCAAGTCGGATTGGAATGCCCGCGTTCGATCATCGACATGTGGCCGACTGTGATGCCGGCCTCTTGGGCCAGGGCTTCCTGGGTCAGGCCGCGGTCTTCTCGGAGCTGGCGGATTGCTTTGCCTAGGGCGGGCTGGGGTTGATCTGAGCGGCGCATCCTCTGCGCACGTTCTCAGACGCGGGCGTTTCGATCCACCTGTCGCAGCACTTGTGTTTCAGCAGAAGTTGATGTAGCCTCGCCGTCCAACGACAAAGCGCCCCCGCGCTGGTGGAACAGCCGGGGGCATGGCACAGGAGGGATTAGCTCCCATGCACCACGACGATACCCCGCGGCGCTCGTTGTCGCCCACCCAGGAGGACGAGATCATGCAGCGCTCGATCCTCACCCAGGTCCTTGTCCTCCATCCGGCGCAGCTGACGATCCTTGAGCTTGCGCTACGGGTCGATGCGGATTGTGATGCGGACCACGACGCCGTAGAGCGCGCTGTGCGAGAACTGACCTGCGATGGCCTGCTCGCCTGCAATGGGCGGCGCATCGCACCGAGCAGGGCAGCCATGCGCTTCGAGGAGCTGCTTGGAGGCGTTTCATGAGCGGAGCCTTGATCTCAGCCGAGTTGAAGGCGCAGCTTGGCGACAACCTGCGCCGCTGCCGCAAGCGGGCCGGCCTCTCCCAGGAAGAGTTGAGCTTCCGGGCGGGGCTTCACCGCACGGCCGTCGGGCAGATCGAGCGCGGGGAGCGGATCGCCAGGGCCGACACGCTGATCAAGCTCGCAGCGGCCTTGGGCGTCTCGGTGGCCGCGCTGGTCGAGGGCGTCGCCTGGGAGCCGGGGGTCTTCCGGCCGGGTGGGTTCGGGCTGGCGGGCGAGATCGCGCAGATTCCCTGAGCTTCCTCGCGACCGGATCGAGAACTGACCCGCCTGAGTCATCTCATGCAGCCCCGACCTCGAGGAAGGACGCTCTTGACGCATGCGTCGAGCACGGCAGTCCTGCCCTGCCCGAAACGCCCCACCGCGACCCCTCACACCACATCACTCCGCAGTGATCGCGCCCCCAGCCCCGCACCACCGACACACTATGAACTGCCTGGGAGCCTGCCTTCTGGACGAATGTTGCGAGGCATTCGCCGCGCTTTGCGGACGTACAAACCGATGGCATCCACGCGCATCAAGCTCGACCCCGAGACGGTGGAGAAGATCGCCCGCCGGGTGGTCGAGATTCTGGAACGCCGCGGCTTGCAGAAGCGAGAGCTTGTCGATGCCGCCGAGCTTGCCCGGCGCTTCGGGATCGAGCGCTCCTGGGTCTACTCCCACGCAATTGAGCTTGGCGCTGTGAAGCTCGGTGACGGGGCCAAACCTCGGCTTCGATTCGATCCGGAGATTGCGGCGCGGGTGCTGCGGAAGGTCGGTGAGGCTCCAGCGGCTGACCCGCCTCGCGGGTCAGAGGGTCGAGGGGAGTTGTTGCCGATTCGGGGGGAGTCCCCGCCGCCCCCAGCGGCTTAGATTGGGATGGCACGTCGAGCGACAGGGCAGGTGATCGACCCACAGGACGGACGCTCCTGGGCGATCCGCTTCCGCGCCTACGGCAAGCGGCGCTACGTGGCGCTCGGCACCGCCGAGGAAGGCTGGAATCGCAAGCGAGCCGAGGCCGAGCTGCGGCACGTCTTGGCTGACGTGGAACGCGGACTCTGGCGGCCCTACGAGCCGGCTCAGGCTCCGCAGGTGGCCGAAGCGCCGACCTTTCATGAGTTCGCCTCGGAATGGATGGAGGGTCGTGAGCCGGAGCTGCGCGAGAAGACCATCAAGAGCTACTGCTGGCTGCTGAGCTGCCACCTCCTTCCCAACTTCGCCCGGATGCACCTCGACCAGATCGGGCCGGAGGACGTTGACCGTTACAAGGCGGCCAAGCTCCGCGAGGGCGCGCTTGGGCCGAACCAGATCAACAAGTCGCTCGGGCTGCTGGCGATGGTCCTCGACGCCGCCGGCGACTACGGGCACATCGACGCGGCGCGCAATCCGGCACGCGGGAGAAGGCGGCGGGTCAAGCGCAGCACCCCGAACCGGCCGACCGTGGAGCCGGAGCAACTGCCCTCCCTCCTCGAGGCCGCCGGGAAGCTGCGGCCGATGGTGGCGACGATGGCCGGGGCCGGGCTGCGCAACGGCGAGACCTGCGGCCTCGACTGGCCCGACTTCGATCCGGCCAGCGGGACGCTGACCGTGGGCGAATCGAAGACTGAGGCGGGTATTCGCCAAGTCGATCTACCCGATGCCCTGCGCAAGGAACTCACCACCTACAAGCTCCGCACGTTGCGCAGCAGCGAGGGGCCGATGTTCCGCAACCGCAATGGGCAGCGACAGAGCGTCAGCAACGTCGAGAGGCGCTTGAAGACGGCGATCCACCGAGCCAACAGGAGACTCGATGAGCTGGGGCTGCGGCCGATTGACGAGGCCGTGACGCCGCACTCGCTGCGCCGCCTCTACGCCAGTCTGCGCTTCGCCTTGGGCGACGATCCGGTGTACGTGGCGAACCAGCTTGGGCACACCGAGCCGGGGTTCTCGATGAAGGTCTACGCTAGTGCTGTGCGCCGCCGCGAGAGGCTGATCGGCGTGGCGCTTCGCGAGTTCGATGCAGCCCTCGAATGGGCAGCAATGGGCAGCGGAGAGCCTGTTTCTGTCGAATCTGAGCCGAGCGCGGACGACTCACAATCGCTGGAAACGGCTCAGCAGAGCCTTTTCCGGTAGCCCGCCCCGATAGCTCAGCTGGATAGAGCGACTCCCTCCTAAGGAGTAGGCCCCAGGTTCGAATCCTGGTCGGGGCGCTTCGTGCGTGAGGGGCTGAATGGCCTTTACGGTGGTCGTACCCCGTGGGCAGGGAGAGGAGAGGCGACCCCGGCTCCGCGGAACCGCTCGTTACCGACCGCCCTCCGGCGGCGGAATCTCGAGTTGCTTGCAGATCGACCGTGCCAACTTCCAGTCGATCTCACGGTGTCGGGGCACTGCGGACCGCGGCCCGCTCGGCGCGATCCAGCGGGTGTGGTTGCCGCCCTCGTCGAGCTTTCGGCACCCATGCTCTCGCAGGTGCCGCTCGAGCTTTCGTCGCTTCACGCGACCTTGAGGTGCAGCAGCTCGCGCTCGCGCTTCTCGTCGGGCTCGGGAGAAAGCATCAACGCCAAGGCGTCGAGCACGTTCTCCCGTGCCTCCTCGCGGCTGCGCCCCTGGCTGAGCGCACCGGGCACGGCTGGGATTGAAGCAACGATCCAGCCGTCGTCGCCGTCCTCGTAGAGGATCGTCAGATCGACGGTTCCGCTCATGAGCGCATTGTACGCGCCCTGGGTTGATCCGAGCCCCCGATCCGGCTCCATCCCTACCGCTCCATGCGCCAGGGAGACCGGCTTGCCCTCGATGCAAGCCGCCGGGTTCGTCTTGTATCTCGCTGGGGGCGTCAGGGACGGCGGTGGTGCTTGCTGGCGCGGTGGCGGCGCTTGCCGCGCTTGTGCTGGCGCTTCTTGACCTTGACGCACCTGGGCTTGCGGTGGCGGACCTTCTTCTTGCGGAAGCCGCGGCGGCAGCGGTTGAGGCAGCGGGTCTTGCCGTGGACCTTCTTCTTGGCGAAGCCGTGGCGGCAGCGGACTCGCTTGGCGGCCGGCGAGGGCGCTGGCGCGGGCGGGGCGGCGATTGTTGGTGGCGGGGCCGAGGGTGGCTGGGTCGTCGGAGGATCCGGCTCTTCTTCCGGCGGCGGGCAAAGCTCCGGTTTCGTCTCGCAGGTGTCGGCCAGGGTGGTGAAGGAGCCGGCGCTGGATTCGCCGGTTCCCGAGTTGTTGGTGACAACCACCCGGAAGCGATATTCCGTATCGGCGGTGAGCCCGCTCACGCTGGCCGTAACCGGTTCGGCGCTGGTCCCGTAGGGCGTGAAGAGGCATTCTTCGGAGGCGGCTCCCGCGAATTCGTCTTCGGCGAACCCGGCGGCATCGATGTACTCGAAGTGGCAATCGGACACCGAGCCGCCGCGCGGGTTCGCGGCGCCGCCGAGGGTCGCTGAGGTCTGGGCGACCGACGAGGCCGAGCCGGTCGAGACATCAGGCGGCAGTGGCGGCAGGGTGGTGAAGGTGAGGGGGGTGCCTTCGGAGCTGCCGCCGTTTGTCGCCGCCGAGACCTTGAAGTGGTATTCGGTACCCGGCGTCAGACCGGATAGGTGCGCGAAGGTCGGCACCGGATCGGCGCCGACGACGAACGGGCAGGAGGCGGTTTCAGCAGCGGAGAAGCCGTTGGCCAGGAAATCGGCATGGTCGGTGTAGTGGAAGCGGCACTCGGTCAGGCCGTGGTTGTTGGGGTCCACCGTCGCGTTGAGGTTTGCTTCGACCTGGCCGACGGAGCTGGCTGGACTCGTCGCCGCAACTGGCGCCGGTATCGAGCCGACGCGATCGAAGACGCGGACCTTGTCAGCCTTCGAGTCGGCGACGTAGACCTTGCGCGTGGTGGCGTTGACGACGATCTGACCGGCGCCCAGGGCGCCGAATTCCGGCGAGGACAGGGTGCCGCCGCCGAAGTCGTCGAACTGGACGCCGCTCGAGTCGTAGGCGACGACGTGGTAGCTGCCCTGCTCGAGGTCGCCGACCAGCACGTCGTCGCTGACCGGATCGACGCCGACCGAGACCGCCCCGCGCCCGCTTTGCAGGACAGAGCTGTAGACGTAGGTCCCGCCCGACGGTTCGAAGACGAGGACACGGCCGCCCCCGGCTCGGTCGACGACGTAGAGGTCGCCGCCGGAGTCGAAGGCGACGCTGGCCGGTTCGGAGAAGGCGCCGCCGGGACAGCCCGTGCAGCTGATCGTGTCTTCGAGCGAGCCTGCCGCGTCGAAAACCTGAACGTTCGCCGTCCCGTCATTGGGCAGGAAGACACGGCCGGCCGCGTCGGTCGCGATCTGCGGCGCCTTTGCCTTGGCCGGTGTGAACGTCCCTTCCAGAGCGCCCGTCGGAGAGAAAACGTTCATCTGCGCCGTGCCCTGCGTGCCGAACGGGGTTTCGAGCTCCACCTGGTAGGCGAAGACGCTGTGGTCCGCGGGACTCACCGCCACTCCGGCGAAGAAGTCGCTGCCGCCAGCGTGGAAGGGTGAGTTGGGTTCCGGCGTCCCAGCCGGGCTCAGCTTCTCGATCTGCCCGGCGCCGCCATTGGACCTGCTCGCCGCCAGCTCGGTGACGTAGAGGGTCTGAGTCACCTGGTCGAAGGCAAGACCGTGCGGAAGCGGAAGTGCGGTGGCGATCGACGCGGGCGACGCGCCCACTTCGTAGCCGGGGCCGGCGTGAGCGTCGGCTGCCGTGGCGAGCACCGCGATGAGTGCCGCGAAAACGACCTGAGCCGCGGCGCGAAAGCGCCTTGCCTCCCCCTGCCTCGCCACTGCCTACCCCCTGCGATTCGAATCTGCGAACTACAGCGTTTACTCAGATCAGGGTAGTGCCCGGGGACGAGGCGTCAAGCCTCCTTCATCGAAGCTTCATGGAGCCCGCCGCAGATGCCGCCTATGCGCCCGCTTGGAGCGCTTCTTGGCCTTCCCGCACTTGGCCTTGAGCTTGGGCCTGAACACCGAGCGATCGCCGTTCTGCGCATTGAAGACCGCCTTGGCCCTCGGGGTGCGGCCCTTGCAGATGTTGCGGGAGTTCTGCAGCAGGCCCTTCTTGCCGCCCTGGAAGGTGAAGACCGCCCAGGAGACCGGCACGTCGGGGACGACGTCGAAGGTGTTGCGGATGCCGCCGTTCTTGGAGTCGATCCGGCCGGAGAGGTCGACGTCGATCAGCCCGCCGCGGAAGGTGGCTACGAGGTCGGGGAGGGGGTTGTTGGAGCTACGTAGGTAGATCGGGCCGCTTAGGACTTCGTCCAGCAGCGGGCTCTTGGCCTTGACCGTGCCGTAGATCGAGCCTCGGGGGCAGCTGTTCGCTGCGAACTGCACCCTGGTGCAGATCGTCTTGATGTGGCCCTGGTCGAGGAACTCGCTGTGGGGCAGGGCTACCGAGGCGCTTGCCGTGTTGGCATCGCCTTCGGGGAAGCGCGCTACGGCTCTGAGCTTGGGGTGGGCGCCTCGTTTGGTGCCGCCGAAGAGCCTCAGGGCGAGCTTTGGCTTGAACTCCAGGGAGGCGCAGGAGCCGACCTGGAAGGGGCTCTGGGCGTTGAACACCGCTCCCCCGGCTCCGGAGATCTCCCCGTCCACCGACATGCGAGAGCAGTTGGTCGGGTTGAGGGTCGTGTCGGGGCGGTCGATTCGCAGGCGCACGTCTCTGGTGCGGAGGATCACTCCGTGGAGGATCGTCGGGAAGGGGTCTGAGACCGCGGTGACCTGGGCGGTGGTGGGGTCGATCTGAAGCGCGGCGCGGACCACCACGTTGCCGAGGTCGAAGGGGCCGGCTATCGCCGGGGCGACTACTGCCAAAGACAGTGGGGCGCCCTTGTAGGGGCCGGCCAGGTAGACCTTGCCGCCGAAGTAGTTGGGGCCGGGGCCTGCTCCCAGGCCGGCTGAGATCGAGCCGAACTCCGAGGAGGCCGGGCAGGCGGGGTTGTCTCGCTCTCCCGCACCGGCGAACTCCGCCGTCGAGATCGAGGCTATGGCCTGATCGGGGCAGAGCGTCTTGCCGGCGAGCTTGCCGACCAGGCCCGGGGGCAGGACGGTCTTGACCCCGGTCAGCTCCTGTTCGTCATCGCTTCGGCTGAGGCGGAAGAGGAACGGGGAGTAGGCGCCCGCCACCGGGTTCAGGGTGCCGCCCGAGAAGTCGGGGTGGAAGGGGCGGCGACCTTCGTCGGGCGGGCAGGGGGTGCCGTTGGGCCCTTCGGTGACCTCGTAGGTGTTGGAGGCGTCGACGGGGTTCTGCGGCTGGGCGTAGGAGGCGACTTCGACGCCGAACTTCTGGGTGCCGCAGGAGGGCGGGGAGACCAGCGGTGCTCTGGGGCCGCTCCTGAACTTCAAGACGAAGTCGTCGAACGGGAACTGGGGCAGGTCGTCGAAGACGGTGGTGATCTGGCCGGTGTTCGGATCGACGTCGATCCTTCCCGGGATCTTGATCAGGGCGCCGCGTTCTTCGGTGTCCTCGGCGACCATCAGCAAGGCGAAGGTCGAGCCGTAGGGGTTGTCGTCCTGGGCGGCCAGGTACATGCTTCCCTCCGCCGAGCGCGGCAATAGCGGCGTGTGGATCTCGACTTCGCCGATCCGCGAGGCGTCGGGGCAGGCCACCTGTTCGTTGGTGCCGAGCTTCATCTGCTCAAGGGTGCAGCTGCGCAGCCCGTCGGCGAAGGAGGGGCTGAAGCTCATCCCCTTGGGCAGGCGCACCGTGGCCCGCTTCACCGGCGGGGTCGCCAGGGCGTTGGGGTTTTCGTTCTGGGCGACCTTGATGTGGACGTCGAGGCCGGTGGGCGTGTTGGCCTGCTTGCCGGTCGGTTCGATCTCCACGTCGGGTTCGAAGCGGGGGCGCTCGCAGTGGGTCATCTTGCCCGGCAGGGTGTAGGTGAGTTCGGGGCCGAAGTTGCCCGTTTCCTGCCAGGAGTCGTAGTGGTGCAGGCGCATCACGTTGTCGGATTCGCACTGGGAGGGGAGCGAGAGGAAGGGCTTGACCGTGGCGTCGGTGGGGCACGATCCGGAGGTGTTGCCGCTGCCGTTGTCGGAGAATGCCTCGCAGCGCTCGATGTCGTGGCTCGGGTGGGCAGGCACGCCCCACAGCGTCAGCTTCTGGCTGAACGGCGGCAGCGCCTCGTTGATGTCGGGCACGTGGGTGGTGATCGCATACCGGTTCGCCGCGTCTAGCGACGCTTTGATGTGGACCGGGTTGCCGGCGAAGATGAAGGCCAGGTCGGTGACGGTGCCCCGTGGGTGGCTCATGTTGAACACACCGGTACTGATCGTCTGGTACCTCTGGGAGAAGATCGGGTAAAGGGTGAGGTCGATGCGGCCCACCTGACTCGAGCGCGGGCACGTGGTCAGGCCCAGGTTCGATGGCTCACACTCGCCGACCGCGGTCGGGGCGCCGACGAAGCCCGGCGGCAGATCGACGTTCAGGTCGCGGATGAAGCCGGAAGCGAGCTTGCGCCTCGGGTCGCCGGCCAGGCCGGGGGTGGGCGCGTCTTCGGAGTTGAAGTCGAAGGCCGTGGTCAGCAGGTCGGGGTGTGCCCCTGCTTCCCGTTCGGTCGTCAGGCCGTTGGTCTGGAAGAAGTCCGAAACGAAGCTGTTGTCGACGATGCCGAAGCCAGCTGTGGTCGGATCGATGCGGGTCAGCTCAACGGCGGTCGCCGTCGTCGTCGCCCCGCCCCCTTCGACCTTGGCGCTCGCGAAGCGGCTGCCGCTCGCCGAGGGCGCGACGTCGACCACGACGGTGAGCGAGCGCGAAGCGGTATGGCGCGAGATCGTCGACGTCGTCGTGCAGGTGATGACCGCGTCGCCGATGGAGCCGGGGCAGCTCCAGACGGCTTTGGACGGGAAGGCGGCATTGTCGCCCTCGGTCGTCGCGGAGAACCGCGTCATCCCCGCCGGCAGGTTGATCGTCACGCTGACCGGCCCGCTCGTGTCGGTGTCGCCGACGTTGCTTGCCTCCACCCAGTACTCGGCCTGGCCGCCGGGTGGGAAATGGGTCTGGTTGTGGTGAAGGTCGAGATTCCAAACCGGTGCCGCGCTGGCCGCGCCGGCCATGCAGGAGGTCGCGCAAACGGCGACAACGCCGAGGGTCAAAAGCCGTCGCAGTCTCATCGATTTGCCCTCCTGTTGCGGTTCGCTCTCGATCGCCTGTGATGCCCGCGCCTGTGCTTGGCCGTTCTCCTCTTGCCCCGCCTGCGCACGCATCGGACCTTCTTCCCCCGTCGCACGCGATGCTTGCCCTTCGGGCATCGCGTCCGACGGCGCTCGATCGCGTTGCCCGGGCCGACGAAGCTGGCGCTGCCGGCGCCGCGCTCTTCCGGCGCTCCGTTGGGAATGCCCTGGCAGACCTCCAGCGGGCACGGCTTCGCCGCCCGCGGGATGGCGAAGCCGCCGCCTATCCGAGCGTCGTAGTAGCGCGGATAGGCATCCAGGGCATCGGCCGTGTACTGCGCCGGCGCGGTGAAGAAGACGTCCCTGCCGGACGGTGTGATGCCGGCGATGGTCGGGCCGACGCCCGACCCTCCGGCCCAGTTGAGCAGGCCGTCCGTGACCAAGATCAGGCGCCCGTCGCGCCACTCGTAGATGTCGCTGCCCCTAACCGGCGCTTCCTCATCGGTGTTCTGATCGGCGGCGACGAGCGCGTCATAGGTCTGGAAGACGAAGTCGCCCGCGACGTCGAGCGGGGTCGAGTTCCGGCCGATCGCCGGTGAGACCTGCAGCTGGGTCGGCACCGCGTTCCCGGCCGAGCCGTCCGGCGCGCAGGAGACGCAGACCAGCGAGCGGTCGCGGTCGTCGTAGCGGTAGTACTGGCGGACGCCGTGGTTGTCGCTGCCGCCGAGGCTGGCCAGCTCGGGGCTGGATGAGGAGAACACCAGCACCGAGCCGTCGCGGTTGATCGCCGCTCCGTTAGACGGATCGTCGCCGAGGTCGATCCCGCTGGCCGGTGCCACATAGGCGATCTCGCGGCTGGCGAGGTTCATGCGATAGAGCCCGGGCGTCGCCGCGCCGGCGGTCAGCCGGTTCGGGGAGGTGAAGTAAAGGCGCGAGCCGTCGCCGCCGAGGAGGGTCGTCGTCCCCAAAGCGCCGCCGGAGGGCAGCCCTGTGCCGATGTCCACGCCTGGCGCGGGGATGCAGGTCATGCAGGTCAGGGCCTCGCTCGCGAACTCATACCGGTACACGTCGCCGCTGTCGCCGCCTTCGCAACCGCTCGCAACCGTGTCGCTCGGGTCGAGTCGGTTGCGGGTCCAAAAGAACGCCGCGTCGGCGGTCGACTTCAGGAAGAGCGCCGCGCAGGTCGGCCCCGAGAGGACCGGGCCCGAGATGAGCTTCGTCGCTTCGGCGTCGATTTCGCGCGCGTAGAGTTGGAACGGGACGCCGCAGTTGGCCCCACGGGCCGGGAAGATGACCCGCGAGCCGTCGGCCGAGATCCAGTGCTTGGCGGCGGCGGCGTTGCCAGGTCCGTAGGTGAACACGTTTTCGCTGCTGCCTGAAGAACCCTCCACCCCACAGGCGGGAACCTCGCCCGCCAGCAGGCTGAGCAACTTGGGAGAGCCGGAGGAGACATCGTAGAGATTGAACCGGCCCGGTGCCGGGTGCTCGGGGTCAAGCGCCCCGTCGAGCACCATCAGGACCCGTGCGGCGTCGTCGGAGACGAGCCAGTAGGACCTGACTTGACTGTAGGGCAGGGTGAACAGCTTGACCGCTTCCCTGCCCGGCGCCAGGCGGTAGGTGCCCCGCCCGCCGCCGGTGGCGCTGAAGTTGAAGCCGACCAGCTCGGAGAGGTCGCTGCGCCCTCGCGCCGGGTACCAGTTGGTGCCGACCAGCTCGTCGCGCTTGGGGAAGATCGCTTCGCTCTTCCAGCCGGCAGATGTGCGTTCGGCGAAGAACTGGTTGAAGACGCTGCCGCTGTCGGACTGGGAGGTGCCACCGGCGACGCCGTAGGTCGCCCGGTTGCCGTCGTCGGCGATCGCCACCGAGGTGGTGAGCACGACCGGGTTGCCGCTGGTGTCGGGCGGGCTGACCAGCTCATAGGCGCGGTCGGAGCCGGGCGGGCCGGGTAGGTGGCCGTGCTCGAGCGGCTCGTCGTCGGCGCGCGTTCTGACCGTCATGTCCTCGCCGAAGGAGGGCGAGCCCGGGGCAGCGCTTTCGCCGATCACGCGGTAGTGGTAGGTCGTCGCCGGCTGCAGGCCCGAGACGTCCTGGGCGACCAGCCGCACCAGGCCGTCGGAGCCGACCGCGTGGGCCGGGGTGGCGGTGCAGGGGTTGGCGTCGCAGGGCCCCTCGCTGCCGTACTCGAAGCGGTAGGTGGTGGCGCTGTTGCGCGGGCCGACGCGGCCTTCGAGGCGTGTCGTGGTCGCGGTGCGAAGCGGCGAGCCAGTCGTCTCGGCCTGGGGCGGGGCTTCGAGGGTGGTGAAGGTCTCCTCGTTGGAGATGACTGCGGCGTAGTTGGGCCGCTTGACGACGACCCGCACGTGGTAGAGCGTCGCCGGTTCCAGCCCGCCGGGCGGGTCGAGGGTCGCCGAGAGTTCCTGCGGGTCTTCCTGGCTGCCGACCACTACCTCGTCGCTGCTGCCCCACAGGCTGCCGTCGGTGGAGTACTCGAGGTGGTAGCTGACGTCGGGCGGCCCGTTGGGGTCGATCGTCGCGTGGACGTCGGCAGCGGTCGCGGTGATGCCGTCGACCGAGTCCAGGACGGCGGTCGGCTGGGGCAGCGGCACGTCGAGGACGTAGACGCCGTTGGGGCCCGCGCCGTTGGGACTCCCGAGTTTGTACTGGGTGGCGGCGAGCAGGCGCCCGCTGGACTCGACCAGGCCCAGGCCGACCGCGAAGTTGATCTGCGACGCCGCGCCGTGGATCTCATCGGCGGCGGTGGGCGGGCTGCTCAGGCCGGGTTCGTTGACCGGGCCGAACTGCTGTATCACCGTGCCTCCCTGGCCCGCGTTCCGGCCTCGCATGGCGAAGAGCACATCGGTGTCCGGGCCGGGGCCGTCGGAGTCGGGGTCGACCTCAAGTCCGCCGTTGTACTGCCAGCCGCTCCCGGAGGTCAGCGGCGGGATCGCGATCGGGGCCAGGAAGCCGACGCCGCCGCCATCGGCGTCTTCGGAGTCATAGCGGGCGATCGTCCACTGGTCGGGCTGGGAGCCCTTCTCGACGTAGACGATGCCGCGCGAGTCGACCGCGACGTGGAACGCGCCGGCGCTGCCGAACTCTGCTTCGGAGCCAAACGAGGCGGGGCCGAGGCCGTCGAGGCCGTAGGTGTCGACCCGCTTGTTTTCGCGGTCGGCGACGTACACCGTCCCGCTCGCCGGGGCGCCGTCGGGCTGGCTGACGGCGATGCCGAAGCTAAGGTTGATCTGGCCGACCCCGGCGCCTGAGACGCCCGCCTTGCAGACGTCGCCGTCGGCGGCGACGCAGACCTCATAGCCGGTGCCGCTCTCGCCCGGGCCCGAGGCGACGACGTCCCAGCCGAAGGAGCGCAGGAAGGTGCCGGCGCCGTCATAGACGTTGACCCGGCGGTTGTCGCCGTCAGAGACGTAGAGGTTGCCCGTGTCTTGGTCCACGGCCAGCGCCGAGGGCGTGCTGAAGGTCCCGTTGCCCGCCGCGGTGCCGTTGCCGCCGCTGGGCACGCCGGCCTTGCAGCTGGCCGCCGCTTCGCACACCTCGTAGTCGCTGCCGCCGGCGGGGCTGCTCACGTCGGCCCCCCAGGCGCTGATGAAGTTCCCTTCGGCGTCGAAGCGCTGGATGCGCTGGTTGTTCGTGTCGATGACGTAGATGTCGTCGGCGTCGGCCGGCCCGGCGCCGCTCTGGTTGACGGCGATGTCGCCTGGGACGTTGAACTCGCCGCCGAGGCTGCCGGTGCTGAGTTCGGTGCCGAAGTAGGAGACGATCTCCTTGCTGGCCGCCGAGGCGCTCGGGGCCAAGAGGGTCAGGGCGAGACAGGTGGCCAGAGCGATCACCTCGACGACCCGAACGCTGTGCCTGGTTGAACCTCTCACTCTCGTCACTCCCTTCCCGGTTGTCCCTGCTGAGTTTTCGCTGCGATCGGTGCGGCCCGTGCCCGACGGCGCTTGCCGGGCACGGGTCGCACGGCTCCCTAGGGTGCGGTTACGGCGTAGGTCCCGGCGCCGAAGGCGTGGTCTTCGGTCGGCTGGAAGAGAAGGGCAACGCCAGCGGTACCGAGGTTGTAAGTGGCGAGCGGATTCCCTGCCCCGGCGCCCACGAACTTGTAGACGCAGAGATACCCTGCAGCCGCGGTTGGATTCGTGGCGGAGCCCGCACAGTTGGTCGGATCCGGATTGGATTCCGTGGTGACGAACTTGATTTTGCTGACTTTGAGAGACGCCGAGAGGGGAATCGCGAACGAGATCGGGGCCACGCCGAAGTCACCGACTCCTTCGTCCACTTTTTCGCTGGTGCTCCATCCCCACGCCCCCGTCTCGGTCTTGCCCGAGGGCAGGGTGCCGCCCAGGGTCCAGGGCGAGCCTTCGGGGCCGGTGGCGCCCGTCGCCCCGGTGGCGCCGGTGGCGCCGTCGGAGCCCGGCGTGCCGTTGGCGCCGTTGCAGACGTAGTTGGTGCCGCTGGCAGAGGTCAGCTTGACGCCTTCCTGTTCGCCGCATTCGCCGAAGGGCGCCTCGACTTCGGCGTTGACGCTCTGGCCGTTTGAGCCATTGGAGCCGTTTGAGCCGTTGGAGCCGCTGTCGCCCTTGTCGCCCTTGGCCCCCGCTGGGCCCTGCGGGCCTGCGGGGCCTGCGGGACCTGCCGGGCCGGCGGCGCCCCTGGGGCCGCGCGGGCCGCGCTTTGCCTTTGCCTTCTTCTTCTTGTGGTGCTTGCGCTTGGAGGCTTCTGCGGTCTGAGAGCCGCCTCCGTCGTTGGAGGCGGCGTAGGCGCCGCCCAGCATCGCGAAGACGAGTGCGACAACCGAGATGACTCCGGGAATGCCGAAGCGGTTGCGTAGTGGCGAGAGCATCTAGATCTCTTCTCCTTGTCCCGTGAGCCCCTCTGCCCGCCGCTTCCCTTTGCGGCTTCCTCGAGGCTCGGTTATGTGCCTGTCCCTGTGGGTTGCTGCTTAGTCCCGTGCCGTCTTTCGCAGACGACTCGCAAAACTGTAAACGGCAACTTTCATAATGTCAAGGAGGTCGTTTTCGTAAGAAAGGCGACTGTCCCACGGAGGGCGTCGTGCACCGGATCGGGCGCTGGCGAGGTGAGCCGGTGAGAGGCGTCAGGCGGCGATGCGGCGGGCCTGCTCGGCCTGCTCGTGCTCGAAGGCGGGCGCCATCCGCTCGCGTTCGGCCGGCGACAGCCTGCAGGCCGCGGCGACCTCGGCCCAGCGCGAGGTGGCGGCGGCGACCTCGCCGAGCACCTCGGCGGACCGCTCGGGCGAGAGCCGGAACTGCGGCGCGACGCCGAGCAGGAGGTCGAGGCTGGCGCCGGTGTCGTCGAAGTCGATCGCGGTGCTGAGGTGGCGCGGGCCGGGACGGGGGTCGGGGTTGAGGTCGAAGGCGGGCGCCAGCGACCAGCCGGCCGTGCTGGTGCGCAGGAAGCCGTGGTTGCGCAGGTGGTCGTCGAAGTTGGAGATCAGGATCGAAAAGGCGATACGGCGCCACAGTTCGCCCAGGTCGCTTGACGCGGAGGGCGAGTGGCGTTCGACCGCGTCAGCGATCTCCAGGTAGCTGCCCTGCTCGCCGTCCCTGGCTTCGAGCATCGTCATCGCGCTGACGTAGCCAATGCGCCCAGAGCCCGCCCGGTCGAAGCGGTTGACGACGAGCACCGGCTTGCCGTCGACGGGGTGCAGGTTCGCCGCCGGCACGTCGAGGCCCGCGCTCTGGGCGAGACGCAGGGCGACCAGCTCCCAGCGCACCACGTCCCAATCGTCGTGGGCGACAGCGGGGAACTTGGCGATCGCCGCCCTGCCCTGGGGGTCGAGGACATGGGCCTTCGGCCGTGCTCCGCCCAGCGAGCTGCCGCCACGCAGGAGCGTGCGCAACTCCTCCTCGCTCGCTTCGTCGCGTTCGAGCCGACTTGCGGCGTCGAGCAGCTCGGGCAGCCGGAGCAAAGGCGGCACGCCCCCGGTCTCCTCCGCGAGAAATACGCCGGATTCGGGGTCGCGGAAGCGCAGTGCTCCCTGGCGCATGTCGTCGCGGGCACCGAGCAGGTAGTCGATCTCGCCGAAGCTGCGCTCCGCGTCTCCCTCCCGGTCTGCCCGCCGCCGCTCGGCGCGGCCGATCAGGCGACGGCCCCAGCGATCGGGCGCGCAGTCGGAGAAGGCGCCGAACGTCTCCCGTCCCGGCGGCGTGTGCCGAGGGGCGGTGGACAAGGGCAGCATGGGGTCCAGCTCGTAAGCGTCGGGACGTGAGACGTACTCGCCGGCGTAGGCAAACGTCTGCGACTCGGCGTTGCGCCGACGGTGCGGCCAGAGCGTCCCGGCGAGGACGTCCTCGCCGCCGACCTGGACGACGACCTCGGTCTCGTGCTCAGCCACTGGGCCCCAGGTCCTTGGTCCGGACACGCTGGGGAAGTCGCTCTTCGGAGCGCAGCCGGCCGAGGTCCGACTCGTAGGGGTCCAGAGCCCGCGTGAGGCCGTCGACCAGGCCAAGCCCACGCAGCACGCGCAGCAGGTTCTCGAGCGTGATTCCCCCGTCGCCTTTCTCCAGCCGCCGCAGCGTGTTGACCGAGACGCCCGCCCGGTCGGCGAGTTGCGCCTGCGTCAGCCCGGAGAGCTTGCGCCAAGCGGAAAGATCCTCGCTGATGCTGCGCAGCGCACGGCGCAATTGCAGCGGCAATTTAGAATCCATATATAGGCGATAATACCAGCGAAACACCCATATATAGGTGCTTAGTGCTAATCGCCCAGATCGGCGCGCAGCTCCGCCAGCTCAGCACGCAGCGCGGCGACCTCGCGCTCGAGGCGGGTGAGGCGGTCCTCGGCGGGCTTCAACTCGGGCTCGGGCACGGGCGCATCGGTGGCCTGGGCGGCCTCATCTCCCTCGGCCGCCGGCTGAGCTGCCGCCGGCGTCGCCTCGCCCCCGCCGAGCAGCTGCTCGAAGCGCTCCTCCTTCTGTCCCGGCCGGCGCGGGTGGCGGGCGACCTGGCCGCGCTCGACCAGGCGGTCGAGCGCGTCGTGGACCGTGCCGAGGCTGGCGAAGGCGTGCAGCCGCTCGGCCCGCTGCTTGAGCTCGCCCGGCGTCTGCGGGCCGCGCAGCATCAGCACCGCGAGCAGCGAGACTTCGGCGTCGTCGAGGCCAAAGGCGTCGTCGAGCAGGTGGCGGTACTTGCGGGCGCGGCTGCCGGCGCCGCTGGCCAGCCGGGTCCAGCCGCGCAGCGCCAACCGCCGCAGCGCCTCGACCACGTCCTGCTCCTCGTAGGCGACCACCGGATCGCGGTTGGTCGACTGGTTGCAGGCCAGCCGCAGCGCGTTGAGCGAGAGCGGGTAGGCGTCCGGCGTCGTCCGCTGCTTCTCGACCAGGCAGCCGAGCACGCGGATCTCTACGGCGTCGGGCTCCATCTCACGGCCATCCTATGGATGTGTGTCAGCGGCCCCCGGTACCGTGCAGGCACGTTGGTTGTCATTCAGTTGGGGCTTTGGCCCCTTCACCCACGGCCCGCCTCGGCGGGCCGTTTTCAGTCCATCGCCAGACCGCCCGAGCCACTCATACCTGGATCCCTCGCTAAGCAGGATTAGCATAGGTTGGCTTAGCGAAGGGAGAGTCGGCCTACTCCTCCTCGAAGAGCTGTTCGACGAAGAAGCGCGCGGCGGGGTCGAGGCGGTCGCCGAAGGTGCGCTCGGCGAGGTCGAGCACCTGGTCTGCGCGGTCCAGGCCAAGCTCCCGGGCGAGGAGGCGCACGTCCTCCTCGTCCTCGCCGACGCGGTGGGCGAGGATCTTGAGCGAGAGGAGGACCTGCGGCGAAGCGGTCAGGCAGCGCAGGCCGGGGAGGTCGAGCACCGGCGAGGCGGCCGGGTCGTCGCCGGCGAGGAACCCCTTGACCGCGTCGTTGAGCCAGCCGGCGGGGAGGTCGCGATCCTCACCGACCTGCGCCGCCACCTCGTAGACCACCGCCTTGGGCTCGAAGACGGCGTCGATGTCCCGTGTCGCCCGGCGCGCGTCGAAGGCGAGGGCGATCGCCGCCCCGCCGACCACGTACATCTCGGCGCTGACCCCGCGCCGGTCGAGCTCGCCGGCGAGCGCGGTCAGCGCGTCGACGATCTCGCCGCGGTCCACGGTCAGACCCGGTGCAGGGAGCGCTCGGGGACGAAGACGCCGCGGCGGCGGAAGGCTGCCGGTGCCTGGGCGATGGCCGTCGCCCGGAAGCCGGGGACCTCGCTGACGAACCAGAAGCGGTCGAGGAAGCGGTCGGGCTCGACCGACCAGGCGGGCCGCTCGAGGCCGTGCGCCGCGGCGAGGTGCTCGGCGAGGGCGCCGATGTAGGCGTCGTAGCGGGCGTCGCCGGTGAGCGGCGGCCTGGCGGCGATCGCCTCCGAGCGCGAGCGGTCGTCCGGTCGCAGCGCGAACTCGTCGAGGAACTCGCGCGCGGCGAAGCGGAAGTCCTCGCCCTGCCGCACCCGCTCGGCGAGGGCGGTGAGCGTCTGGGCGAGCTGCGCCGGGCGCGGCGGGTGCGCGGCGAGCCACTCCGAGCGCGTTGTCAGCGGCTGGGCCATTGCGCAGATCGTAGGTGGAGGCTCAGTCGCGGTCGGGGCGCTCGGGGTAGATCTCGTCGATCGTGACCAGGGCGCGGTAGGGGGCGCCGGCCGCAGCCTCAATCCGCTCGGCGCCGCCGGCGAGGCGGTCGACGACGGCGACGACGCCGGCGACCTCGAGGCCCTGCTCGAGGATGCGCTCGATCGCACGGGCGGTGGAGCCGCCGGTGGTGACCGTGTCCTCGACCACGAGGCAGCGGGCGCCGGGCTCGACCGGGCCCTCGACCCAGCGCTGCAGGCCGTGCTGCTTGCGCTCGCCGCGGACGAAGAAGCCGACCAGGCCGGCGCCGGCGGGGACGGCGAGGGCGGCGCAGGAGGGCGGGATCGCCGCGGTCGCCGGGCCGCCGACGGCGTCGGCGCCGTGCTCGGCGGCGGCCGCGGCGATCAGCTCGCCGGCGGCGAGGAACCCGGCGGGCCGCAGCAGCGCCCGGCGGGCGTCGACGTAGTACTGGGCGGTGGCGCCGCTGGCCAGCGTCACCTCGCCGAGGATCAGCGAGTGCTGGCGCAACTCGGCGAGCAGCGTCCGCCTGGCGGCGTCGAGGTCGGGCACGGCCTGATCCTACGCGGCCGGTCCTGGGTCCCGGGCGCAGAGCGCCTCGAGCTCGGCCGCGGTGGCGCTCTCGCCCGCGGCGACCCGCTTGGCGACCAGGGCGACCATCGCCGCGACCGCCGCCCACTCGAGGTCGGCGGCGAGCCGCTCGATCGCCTCGTGCTGCAGGCGGACGCCCTCGAGGCCGACGGCGGCGACCTCGATCGTCAGCAGCCGGGCGGTGGGCGGGTCGGCGGCGAGCAGCTGGGCGGCGGTGGCGATCCCGGCCCGGACCTTGCCCTCCGGGTCGGCCTCCGCCTCACAGGCCCGCTCGATCTCCGCCAGCAGGCGCCCGAAGAGCTCCTCGAAGCTGGCCAGCATGCACTCGCGCCGGTCCCCGAACTGGCGGTAGAAGCTGGCGGTCGAGACCGCCGCCCGCTTCGCCACCGCGGCCACCGTCGCCGCCTCGTAGCCCTCTTCCCCGCAGACCTCGGCCATCGCCGCGATCAGCCGTTCGCGCTGGTTGCGGGCGACCAGCTCGGGTGGGATCCCGTGCGGGCCAGGCGGCAGGCGGCGGACTCTGTCTAGCGGGGCCTCGTCGGCCACATCAAGACGCTACCGCTGCGCCCGCCGCAGGTGCCGCCGATGCGCCCGCTTGGAGCGCTTCTTGGCCTTCCCGCACTTCGCCTTGAGCGGCGGCCTGAACACCGAGCGATCGCCGTTCTGCGCGTTGAAGACCGCCTTGGCCCTGGGCGTGCGACCCTTGCAGATGTTGCGCGAGTTCTGCAGCAGGCCCTTCTTGCCGCCCTGGAAGGTGAAGACCGCCCAGGAGACCGGCACGTCGGGGACGACGTCGAAGGTGTTTCTGATGCCGCCGTTCTTGGAGTCGATCCGACCGGAGAGGTCGACGTCGATCCTCCCGCCCCTGAAGGTGGCCACCAGGTCGGGCAGGGGGTTGTTGGAGCTTCTGAGGTAGATCGGGCCGCTGAGGACTTCGTCCAGCAGCGGGCTCTTGGCCTTGACCGTGCCGTAGATCGAGCCTCGGGGGCAGGCGCCTGCTGCGAACTGCACCCTGGTGCAGATCGTCTTGATGTGGCCCTGGTCGAGGAACTCGCTGTGGGGCAGGGCTACCGAGGCGCTTGCCGTGTTGGCATCCCCTTCGGGGAAGCGCGCTACGGCCCTCAGCTTGGGGTGGGCTCCGCGCTTGGTGCCGCCGAAGAGCCTCAGGGCGAGCTTGGGCTTGAACTCCAAAGAAGCGCAGGAGCCGACCTGGAAGGGGCTCTGGGCGTTGAAGAGCGCTCCTCCCGCTCCGGAGAATCTCCCCGTCGACCGACATCCGAGAGCAGTTGGTCGGGTTCAGGGTCGTGTCGGGGCGGTCGATCCGCAGGCGCACGTCCCTGGTGCGCAGGATCACTCCGTGCAGGATCGTCGGGAAGGGGTCCGATACCGCCGTCACCTGGGCGGTGGTGGGGTCGATCTGAAGCGCTGCCCTGACCACCACGTTGCCGAGGTCAAAGGGGCCGGCTAGGGCCGGGGCGACTACGGCCAGGCTCAGCGGCGCTCCCTTATACGGCCCCGCCAGGTAGACCTTGCCGCCGAAGTAGTTGGGGCCGGGGCCGGCTCCCAGTCCGGCTGAGATCGAGCCGAACTCAGAGGAGGCGGGGCAGGCGGGGTTGTCTCGCTCCCCGGCGCCGGCGAACTCCGCGGTTGAGATCGAGGCGATGGCCTGATCGGGGCAGAGCGTCTTGCCGGCCAGCTTGCCGACCAGGCCCGGGGGCAGCACGGTCTTGACCCCGGTCAGCTCCTGTTCGTCATCGCTTCTGGAGAGGCGGAAGAGGAACGGGGAGTAGGCGCCCGCCACCGGGTTCAGGGTTCCCCCCGAGAACTCGGGGTGGAAGGGGCGGCGCGCTTCGTCGGGCGGGCACGGCGTGCCGTTAGGGCCTTCGGTGACCTCGTAGGTGTTGGAGGCGTCGACCGGCTTCTGGGGCTGGGCGTAGGAGGCGACCTTGACCCCGATCGTCTGCTTACCGCAGCTCGGCGGGCTGACCAGTGGCGCCCTGGGGCCAGAGCGGAACTTCAATGTGAAGTCATCGAACGGGAACTGGGGCAGGTCATCGAAGCTGGTCGTGATCTGGCCCGTTGCCGGATCGACGTCGATCCTTCCTGGGATCTTGATCAGGGCGCCGCGTTCTTCGGTGTCCTCGGCGACTAGGAGCATCGCGAAGGTCGAGCCGTAGGGGTTGTCCTTCTGGGCGGCCAGGTACATGCTGCCCACCGCCGATTTGGGCAGCAGCGGCGTGTGGATCTCCACTTCGCCGATCCGGCTGGCGTCGGGACACTGGACCTGCTCGTTGGTGCCCAGCTTCATCTGCGCCAGGGTGCAGGACTTCAGCCCGTCGGCGAAGGAGGGGCTGAAGGAGGTGCCCTTGGGCAGGGTGACGACAGTCGACTTCACCGGCGGCGTCGCCAGGGCATTGGGGTTTTCGTTCTGCTTGACGGTGATGTGGACGTCGAGGCCGGTCGGCGTGTTGGCCTGCTTGCCGGTTGGTTCTATCTCGACGTCGGGTTCGAAGCGGGGCTTGTCACAGTCGGTGATCTTGCCCGGCATCGTATAGTTGATGTCGGGACCGAAGACGCCGGTGTGCTGCCAAGAGTCGTAATGGTGCAGGCGGAAGACGTTGTCGTCTTCGCACTGGGAGGGAAGTGCGAGGAAAGGTTTGAGCGCGGCGTCGGTCGAGCAGTCCTGGGATGTATCGCCAACTTCCAACAGTCCGCAGCGCTCACTGTCGTGACTGGGATCAGCCGGCACACCCCAGAGGGTCAGTTTCTGGCTGAACGGCGGAAGCGTCTCGTTGATCGCCAACACTTCCGAGGAAATTCCGTAACGGTTGGCCGGATTCAGCCCCACCCTGATGTGAATGGGGTTACCAGCCACAGAAAAGCCGAGGTCGGATATCGACCCGCGCGGATGGAAGAAGTTGTAGACAGGCACGCTGACGTTGAAGCTCGTATTTTGGAGGATCGGCGCCACGGTCAAATCAATACGCCCGACCTGGCTCGAAGGTGGGCACTGGCCGGAGGTGAACTGCGCCGCGGCGCACTCGCCGACCGCAGTCGGAGCGCCGATGAAACCCGGGGGCAAATCCACCGTGAGGTCATGCACCGACTCTGCCTCGCCCTTGAGGAAGGGGAATTGGAAGCTTGGGATCGCAATCGAATTGAGGTCGAAGGGAATCGTAAAGAGGTCCGGATGAGCCCCGGCCACCCGCACCTGCGTCGCCTCATCGGCCTCATAGAAGTCCGGCGCGAAGCTCTTGGCCACTACGCCGAAACCCGCTTCCTCGCCCGAGATCTGGGTTTGCTCCACCGCTGAGGCCAGGTTTGTCGCGCCGCCGCCTTCAACCTTGGCGGCGGCGAAGCGCTCGCCCTCGAAGCCGGGCGCAAAGTTGACTGCAACGTTCAACTCTAGGGCACCGCGAGCTACCGTATGGCGAGGTATCGAGTCGCTGGTGGTGCAGATGACCGTCGTCTGCCCCGGGGAGCCAGGGCAACTCCAGAGGACTTTCGGAGCGCCTGCCCCGGTGGCAAGCACGGAGTCGCGGGTAATTCCCGAGGGCAAGGTGATAGTTACCTTTACTTGGCCTGACGTATTTTCGTCACCGACATTGGCGATGTCGAACCAATATTGAGCAGTACCGCCAGGTGTAAAATGGGTCTGGTGGTGGTGGATGTCGAGGTTCCAGATCGGCGCAGCATGGGCTGAGGTTGGGCCAGCGGCCGCGAGCGCGAGGACGGCGACAACGCCGCAGAGAGCATTACGTCGTGACGTCTTCATCCTCTAGTCCTCCGATGGCGATTGGCTGGGTGCTTCCTGCGATGGGATCGATGTCTGCGCTTGGCGTGGCGCTTGACACACCGCGACTTGCCGTTCCGGCGCACCCTTCTCTTGCCCTTCGGGCATCGACGAGCCCTAGCCTTGCGCTTGATCTCGCCGGGTCCCGAATAGGCGGTGGTGCCCGCCGAGAGGTCCTGCGGGGCTCCCCGTGGGGTTCCCTGACAAACCTCCAGCGGACAGGGCTTAGGGGGCGGGGGAAACTCGAAGCCGCCGCCTATGCGCGCGTCGTATAGGCGTGGATATGTATCGAGAGCATCGGGGGTGAGCTGGACAGCAGCAACGAAGTAGGCATCACGCCCAGAGGGAGTCATTCCACTGGGCACCGGAGAAAAGCCCGTGCCGGGAGGCCAAGAGGTAATCCCGTCTGAAAGCAAGAGGGTCCGGCCGTCACGCCACTCGTACGCGTCATTGCCCACAACCGGGTCCTGGTCTTTCCGTGCCGTGTTCTGGTCAGCGCCTACAAGCGGAGTCGGTGTGGCGAAGGAAAAGATATCCCCGTCGGCGCTGAGCGGCACAGAGTTGTTGCCCGTTCCGGCGGTTAGCGCGCCCACTCCACCTCGCGGTGCGGAGCCGTCCTCCGGGCAGGAGACGCAGACAAGCGAACCATCGTCGTCGTCGTAGCGATAGTACTGATCGGTGCCACCGTTGTCGCTGCCCCCTATTGGATTGAGCGTGGCGGCAGAGGAGCGGAAGATCAGCACCGAGCCGTCGGGCGTGGCCGCCGCGCCGAAGCGGGTCTCAGGCCCGATTGAGGCGTTCAGTGTCCCCAGATAGGCGAGTTCGCCGCTCGCGGCATCGAGGCGATATGTGCCATTTGGTGCCGCTCCCGGCAGCAGGGCATGGGGAGAGACGAAATAGATCCGGGAGCCGTCGTCGGCCACAGCGATCTCGCGGTCCACACCTTCGAGACCTCCAAAGGCAACATCGGCTTCGCCGCCTGCCAGCCCACAGGTGAGGCAGCTCAGCTGACCGCTCGCAACCTGATAGCGATAGATGTCTCCTCCGCCCTGGCTGCAGGTAGCCTTCGCCGTGTCCGCTGCCGTGAGGCGCGCGGTCGTCCAGAAGAAGACCGCCGCAGGAGTCTCGAGCGAGAGCGTGGCCGAGCATTCGGGGCCGGAGAGCGCGGGTCCGGAGACACGCTCGGTGACACCGGTCACGAGGTCACGCATGTAGATCTGCGAGGCAGCCCCGCCGTTGCCACACGGGCCGTCGCCCTGACTGGGGAAGAAGAGGCGGCTGCCATTGGCCGAGAGCAGAGGCGTGAACGCGACGGCGCTGCTGGAGCCGCCGACGCCGCAATCAGGGGCAACGTCGCCCGGCAGCAAGCTAGCCATTGGCGCCGGACCCCCCAGGACACCGCCGGCTGCGCTGACGTCGAAGAGGCGATCCCGTCCCGGTGACACGGGATGATCGGGGTCGAGCGATTCCTTCGATATGAGCATCACGCGCTCGGTGTCGGCCGATGCAACGGTCACGGGCACACCGTCAAGGCCGGTCTGCTCATAGAGCTTTCGCGGTGCCGCATCCGGCGAGAGGCGCCAGATGCTCGCGTGCATCTTTTCTGCCTTGTCGCGGTTGACGTTGACAAGCGAAGTGAGGTCGCCATTGGCCTTGGGAGACCCCCAAAGTTGACCCGAGAGTTGATCGCGGGGCGGGCTTATGTCAACGGGCTTCCAACCGTCGCCGTCCCGCCTGGCAAAGAACTGGCTGAACACTCCACCGGTATATGACTGCGGAGTGCCCCCGGGAATCATGTAGGCCACCTGGCTGCCGTCATCAGAGATGCCCAGCGACGAGGTCACCGGGTTCCCTCCGGTGTCGGGAGTGTTGACCTGCTCCCAACCGCGATCTGAGTTTGACGGTCCGGGAACATGACCGTGGGAGAGCGGCGCGTCCGAGACCCGGGTAGTCACGGTCATGTCCGCCCCGTAGACCGGCGAGCCGGGAGCAGCGCTTTCGCTCACGACCCGATAATGGTAAGTCGTGCCGGCGGCGAGCCCTTCGACCAGCCGAGAGACCCGCGTCAGCAGGGCGCCGGAGCCAGCCGGGGCTGCCGGGGTCGCTTTACACGGATTGGTTGCGCAGGGACCCTGGTCGCCGTATTCGAAGTGATAGCTGGTGGCTGAGTTGCGCGGACCAACCCGACCTTCAAGCCGAGCCGTGGTCGCGGTGCGCACGGGCGAGCCGCTCGTCTCTGCCTGTGGGCTTTGTGCGTCCGTGGTAAAGGTCAACTCGTTGCTCGTAACCGGCGCGGCGAACTTCTTGATCGCCGCAGCTCGCACGTGGTAGAGCGTGTTCGGCTGCAGGCCGAAGGGGGGCGGATCGAGCGTCTGGCTCACCGCCTGGGGGGATTCCTGATGGCCGACCGTGATTTCGGGACCCGTTGACCAGTTGACACCGTCGGAGGAGTATTCGAGGCGCGAGCTGACCTCGGGAGGCCCATTCGGTTCGACCGTGGCCATAATTGCGGCTGAGGTTGGGGCTACATCGCTTACCGAGTCCAGCGTGATGCTCGGCGAGCCGCCGGCGACGTTGAGCACGTAAACGCCGTGAGCGTTCTGACCGGCCGCCTGAGTTGCGGTTATGTAAGCGCTGCCGGTCGATTCATCTACCGCGAGACCATTTACTGTGTTGAGCTGGCCGACGCCCAAGATGTCGTCGAGGGCTGCGGGCGGGGAGCTCTGGCCGGGAGGACTGAGTGGACCAAACTGGGCCAAACCCGCACCCAGGCCGACGTAGAGCACATCGGATTCTGGCCCTGCACCATCTGAGTCCAGATCCACCGCCAAGGGAGCGCGAAACGAGCTGGAGGGCAGCGGGCCGCCGGAGACACCGTCGATCAAGGTGGTGACACTGGCGCCACTGCCGCCGCTGAGCGGTACGGCGCCATCGCTTACCACCAATTGTTCAACGTCGGTGCCGCCGAGCGTGCCTTGGAATCCTATGTCGTAGCGGTCCTCGGGCAGGCTGAAAGGATTTCCGGAGCCGCCGGCGACATGTACGTTGCCGGCTCCGATCGAGGGAAGCGCCGCCAGCGCCGACGCCACCTGGGCACTGGTGGCTGTGGACGGAAGGTCCGTGGTGGTGTACCCGCCGAAGCTGAGCTTGAACTGACCTGCACTGGCATCTACCGTCAGCCGCTGGCCCTCGTTGACGCCGCGTATCAGCGGAGCGAGGAACCCGACGCCACCGCCGTTGACGTTCTGGCTGTCGTAACGCTCGATCTGGTCCGTATAGACGAAGCCGGGCGGGCTGGAAAGGCGGTTCTCGGCGTAGATGATCCCGCGCGAGTCCACCGCGACCTGCGTAGGCGTCGACCACCCGCCGCCGCCCCCGAGCCGGGAAAAGACGGTGGAGCCAATCGACGAAGGCGCCGAGCCATCGACGCTGAAAGTCACAATTCGGGAATTTCCCGCATCGGCGACGTACACAGTCCCCGTTGCCGCGCTGCCATCGGGAGGGCTGAGCGCAACTCCCGCCGGCAAGTAGAAGGGACTGTTGGGTTCGAGGCGGAAATCGCTGAACTCCCCCGCCCCATCGCCGCTGCTTCCGCCCCTGCAGACATCGCCCTGCGCGGCCGCGCAAACCTCGAATGTTCCGCCCTTGGCGGTCTCGGTAACCGTGGTCGAGGCGCTACCGCTACTCGCAGCCAAATTCTGACTTCTCGCGGCCAGTGCAGGGACATCCTGATCTCCCAGGCTGCCGCCGAAGGTGATTGTGTAGGGGGCGGAGCCGATCAGATTCCCGGGACCGCCGCTGACCGCGACCGAACCGCCTATGCCGCCAATCGTCGGCAGGGCGTTGAGCGCGGTTTCGAGCTGCGCAGCGGTGACGGTCGGAGCGAAGCCATCGGCATCTAGGTTGGCGGCCGCGCCACAGGACCCATTCTGCGAGAGGGTTAGGGATTCTTCACCCACCTCGGCGATGGTCGTCGATGGAGGCACGCAGATGTTGGCTGAGATCGCCTGGCCGACTGCGAATTCCCCACTGGTGGTTTTCACACCCGTGACGACCGGGCTGCCCGCCAATACGTTACCCGTGCCCTTTGCTCCGGTCGTCTCCCCTCGAAAGGAAAGTGAGAACTGGCCGCCATCGGCTCTGACCGTGAGTGTCTGTGTCTCGGTCGCGCCGGGCAGATCCCCCGGACCGGACGCGACTACGTCATAGCCGACGGAGCGCAGGAAGGCGCCGTCGCCTTCGTAGACGTTGATGCGGCTGTTGCCGCGGTCGACCACGTAGACCTCGCCGCTGTCCTGATCGACCGCTATCCCATCCGGGGCCACGAGGCCGCCATTGCCCTCGGTTGTGCCGTTACCGGCAGAGGGGACGCCCCATTTGCACTGCGCAGCCACAGTGCAAATCTCGTAGTTGGCGGCGGCGGCATCGCCGCGGTCTCCGGCACCACCAGGCTGTACCACGTCGGCGCCCCAAGCGCTGACAAATTCGTAGCTGTCGTCGTAGGGGTTTGCAGGGGTGCCATTGGCGTCGTGGGCAAAACGCTCGATGCGGTTCGGCTTATCGGCGAAGCCGCCGCCCCTGTCGGTCACATAGATGTCGCCCTTGTCCGCCACCCCAGCGCCGCTCTGGTTGATGGCGGTGGCTCCCGGAATGAAGAACTGCCCGCCGAGCGTTCCCGAGATGACAGAAGGATCGGTTCCGAAGTAGTCGACAACCTGTTTAGCGGCGAAGGCGGGCGACGCCTGGGCGAACAGTGCCAGCGGTGCGAGCGTGGCCAGTAGGGCGCGGACCCAGCGGGAAGGCTGCTTTGCCGGTGTCGAAGTGTCGGTGTTCGTGGCAACACTCATCGGTTCGTTCGCCCTTTCAGTCAGTGCATACGTCGTCTGGTGGAGCCCCCCGGGGCGGCCGTCGCGGCCGCCCCGGGGTTCGGCTGGCTCCTGGGGTTTTCTTCTACGGAGTCGGCGCGGTCACAGCCCACGTTCCGGCGCCTCTGCCAGCTGCGCCAGTGGGTTCGAGTTCCATGTAGGCGCCCGCGGTCGATGCACCTTGAAGGACATCTCCGGCTTTGATGATGCTGCCATTGCTGATCGGGACTTCTGTTTGAGGCAGTGACTTTTCATAGACACACAAGTGACCGGCGGCGGCAGTGGGCGTCGATGCGCTCCCCGTGCATGAGGTAGATACCACTTCCTCAAACGGGAAGCCGGGGGTTTCGGGGGGCAGGGTCAGATTGAGGCGTTTTTCTTCGCCATGAATGTCGACGTAATGCACGTGGTCTACGTCCAGCGCTGTGGATAGAGGCAGAGCGAAAGTGATTGGAACCCATGTCACTTCCGCGGTCTTCCCATACGCCCAGGTACCGGTCTCGGTCTCCCCGGCGGGCAGGGTCCCGCCCGCCGTCCACGGTTCACCGGGAGCGCCCTGTGCTCCCGCCGTACCGTTGCAGACGTAGTCGGTGCCGCTGGCGGAGGTGAGCTTGACGCCTTCCTGTTCGCCGCATTCGCCGAAGGGCGGCTCGGCTTCAGTCGTGACGCTCTGGCCGTTGCTCCCGTTGGAGCCGTTGGACCCGCTGGAGCCGCTATCGCCCTTGTCTCCCTTGGCGCCCTGCGGCCCGGCGGGGCCCGCTGGACCTGCGGGGCCTTCGGCGCCCGGTGCGCCCTTGGGGCCCCTTGGGCCGCGCTTGGCCTTTGCCTTCTTCTTCTTGTGGTGCTTGCGCTTGGAAGCTTCTGCGGTCTGTGAGCCGCCTCCGTTGGAGGCGGCGTAGGCGCCGCCCAGCATCGCGAAGACGAGTGCGACAACCGAGATGACTCCGGGAATGCCGAAGCGGTTGCGTATTGGCGAGAGCATCTAGATCTCTTCTCCTTGTCCCGTGAGCCCCTCTGCCGGCCGCTTCCCATAGCGGCTTCCTCGAGGCTCGGTTATGTCCCTGTACCGCTCGGTTTCCCCGAGCTATCTACAAGTGCAGAGAGTTCCTAGAAAGTGCTCTCTGTACCGGCAGTGGTCGCAGTGAAGCACCCGCTCACGGAGTTGTCAAGAGAAAGTTCCCAAAAGAAAAACAGCGTTCCCAGACTCGTTCCCTGGGCGTATAGACGCGTACCGAACTCGTTACAGAGACGCGCGCTTTGACACACACATATGCGTCGCGACCGCCTACGGTCGGCTGCGCCGCGAGAGCGGCGGTCGCCCCCGCCGGTGGACGCCGGCTCCCGATATCGCAATTGGGGAAGAGAAGGTTCGATTCCTTCCGGGGGCGCTATAGTCCAATTGCGATATTGGGAGCGACGCGGTTCAGCGGCTTCCCCAGCTTCTCAAACGGCCCGCCTCTCGGCGGGCCGTTTGTATAGGCCTCAGGCAAGGCTCCGCGCCAGACGCGCCGCCTCCTCGCCGCCCAGATAGGGGGCGAGGATGAACTCGGCGAACTCGGGGAGGAGGTCGGGGAGGTGGGCGGCGTCGCCTGCGGCGACCTTGCGGCTGGCGAGCATGACCAGAGCGCCGAGGGTCGAGTCCTCGGTGGTCGGCGGCAGCTGGCGGGCGGCGGGGCGCTGGGCGCGGCCCAGCTCGAGGAAGGGGACCGCCTCGCGCACGGCCTCGTGGAAGCGGGCGGCGACGGCGGGGCCGGCGCTCTGCGACTCGACCAGGCAGAGGCGGGCGAGGTCGGGCTCGGCGGCGAGGAAGGCGAGCACGGCGCGGGCGGCGGCGATCGCCTGCTGCGGCCAGTCCCCCTCCCCCGCCGCGGCCTCGGCGCCGAGCTCGCGGATATGCCCGACGACCACCTCGAAGGCGGCGAGGAAACACTCCTCCTTGCCCTCGAAGTTGGCGTAGAAGACGCGGCGCGAGACCCGGGCCTGCTTGGTGACGTCGGTGATCGTCACCGCGCGGTAGCCCTTGGCGGCGACCGCGGTGGCGAGGGCGGCGATCAGCCGCTCGCGCTGGTTGTGCTCGACCTGCTCGCGGCTGAACCCGTGGCGGCCGGCGGGCAGCGGCCCGAGCGTCTCCTCCTCGGCCACCGCGCCTCCCCGGCTCAGGCCGACGCGGCCTCGGCGCCGCCGGCCTCGCGCGCCGCCTCGTCCTCGCCGACGTAGGGGCGGAGGACGAACTCGAGCGCCTCGGGCAGCAGGCCGGGCAGCTGCGCCTCCTCGCCGGCGAGCAGGCGCTGGTTGACGACCCAGACGACGCCGCCGATCAGGGTGTCCTCGAGCGAGGCGGGCAGGCGCTCCTGGCGCGGGTTGAGCTCCCGCCCCGGGCGCAGCAGCGGCGCGAAGCGGCGCAGCGCCTCCTCGTGGCGGGCGGCCGCCTGCGGGCCCGCGGTGGGCGCCTCGAGCAGGCAGGCGCGGGCGACGTTGGGGTGGGCGGCGACCTGCTTGAGCAGGGCGCCGAGGCCGGCGGCGACCTTGTCGGCCCAGGGGCCGTCTTCGCGGTCGAAGGCTTCCTCGACCGCGTAGGCGGTGCGCTCGATCGCCGCGTCGAGCAGGGCGAGGAAGGCCGCCGGCTTGTCGTCGTAGTGCTTGTAGAAGGTGGCGTAGCCGACCTTGGCGGCGCGCACGATCTGCTCGATCGTGGTGTTGACGTAGCCCTGCTCGGCGACCAGGTCGGCGGTCGCCTCGAGGATGCGGCGGCGCTGGTCGGCCGCCTGCTCGGCGCGGCTCACCGGCTCGGGGCCGGGCGGCTGCCGCGTGGCCTTTCCAGGCAATGCGCGCACGGGGTCAGGATAGCGCGCGTTCCCATTGGTACGAAGTGAGTATATGAAGTGGCACGAGTTCCCAAAGATGGGCTAAGGTACCCCGAGTGGATGCGACGCCCACACTGCGCGCGGTCAGGTCTTGGCAGGAGGCGGTGCCGCAGCGGGCGTCGGACGAGGGAGCGCTGGAAGCGATGCTGCTCAGCGTCGGCGCGCGCGGCTACGAGAAGGCCAGCGTGCAGGAGGTCGTCGAGCGCTCGGGCATCTCCAGGGAGCGCTTCCAGCGGCGCTTCGGCGGCAAGGAGGCGTGCTTCGCCGAGGCCTACGAGATGGCGGCGGAGAGGCTGTGCGCGGAAGCGCTCGCGGCGGGCCGGTGCGCCGAGAGCTGGCCGGGGGGCTTCCGCGCCGCCCTTGCCCGCCTGCTGTCCAGTCTCGCCGAGCAGCCGCTGCTGGCCAAGGCGCTGCTGATCGAGGTGCGGGCGGCGCGCGGCGCGGCCTGGGAGAAGCACCAGCAGCTGGTCGAGCGGCTCGCCGCCGCGGTCGACTCCGCCCGCTCCCAACCTGGCGCCAGCCCCACCGCCACCGCGCTCACCGCCCAGTTCGTCGTCGGCGCGATCGAGGAAGCGATCTGCGTCGAGATCGGCCGCGGCCGTACAGCGGAGCTGGAGCGCCTCCTCCCCGACCTCACCCACCTCGCCGTGCTCAACTACTTCGGCGAGGACCGCGCCTGGCTCGAGCTTGGCTCAGGCGAGCCCGGCGACGCCGGCGAGAGGTGAGCTACCAGACCACTCGCGCGGGGTCGAGGTCGCGCAGGCGCCCATCGGCGCTGAGCAGCTTGGCGTCGTGCTCGACCGCGGTGGCGTAGATGAGCCTGTCGATCGGGTCGCCATGGAAGACGACGGGGTCGAGCGAGCCGGCGCGCAGGGCGATCGCCGTGGTCGCCGGCAGCGCCCGCGCTCCGAGGGCGCCGAGGGCGCCCCGCAGCCAGATGTTGACCGGGCGGTAGAGATCGACCCGGCCGCGAGCGACGAGGTAGGCCAGCTCCTGGGCGGAGATCGCGCTGATCGCGAGCTCGCTGCCGCCGTCGAGCGCCTCGACCGCGGTCCGGCTGAGGCGATCCGGCTCCAGTGTTCGCCAGAGCAGGACATGGGTGTCGAGAAGGATCACTCGTCCTGTTCCATGTCCCAGGGCCCCATCGAGAAATAGATCAACTCCTCGTCGGTCATGTTGATCTTGCCGCTGCCGCGCAGATCCTCCACCTGAGGGGGCGGGACGACATGGGCGACGGGCTTGCCGTGCTTGGTGACGACCAGCGTCTCGCCGCTCTCGGCCACCTCGTCGAGCAGGCGCAGGCAGCGGGCCTTGAACTGGGTGGCGGTGATCTCTCGCAGGAGGTCGGACATGACCATGGTCACGCTACCATGGTCATAAGTTGTGGTCAGTGACTGCATGCCCTGTATAAGGGCTCAGCCGGCAAAACTCTCCCCCCTCGGGGCGAAGAAAGTTCGCTCAGTCCTTCTCAGCGGCGATCTTGGCCGCCTCCTCGCTGCCCAGGTACGGGGTCAGCGTGAACTCGACCAGGTCGGGGAGGAGCTGCTCGAGCTCTTCGGCCTGGCCGGCGATGATGCGGCGCGAGATCAGCGAGACCATGCCGCCGACCAGGGCCTCCTCGGTGGTCGGCGAGAGGCGGGCGAGGACCTCGGGCGGGCGGCCCTCGCGGCCGCCCTGGAAGTAGGGGACGAAGCTCTGGATCGCGGCGTCGTAGCGCTCGACCACGACCGGGCCGGCGACCAGCGCCTCGACCATGCAGAGGCGCGCCAGGTGCGGCTCGGCAGCGAGGAACTCGAGCATCGCGGCGATCCCGGCGCGGACCGAGTGCGGCCAGTCCTCGGTCGAGTCGAAGCCGGCCGAGACCCGTTCCTGCAGCTGCTCCATGACCGCGTCGTAGGCGGCGACGAAGCACTCGTCCTTGCTCGAGAAGTGCTCGTAGAAGGTGCGCCGCGAGACCGCCGCGTGGCGGGTGATGTGGGCGATCGTCGTCCCCGAGTAGCCGTTTTCGGCGATCGCCTCGGCGAGACCGGCGATCAGCCGCTCGCGCTGGTTGTGGACGACGAACTCGCGCGGCAGCCCATGACGACCCGGCGGGAGGCGGGCAAGCTCGGGCGGGTAGTCCTCAGCGGCGACTTTTTTCTCGCCCGACTTGCGGGACGACTTCTTGGCCACATGCCGACCATATCGCGCCTTCGGCACAAATCCATGCGAAAGCTCAGCTAGACCTGCCTCGATACCGAGATAGGGCATCACCGCGGCCGACATCAGCTGCGGCACCAGCTCGGGCAACTCGTCGGCCTGGCCGCGCACCACCTTCGAGTAAACCTGGCCGTAGGCGGAGCCGGCGAGCGCCTCGGCGGTCGTGTGGGGGACCGATTCGGGGTCGTCCATCTCGTTGCGGCCGGCGTCGATCAGCGAGGCGATCACCCGCATCGTCATGTCGCGCCGAGCCCGGGCCGCGTCGCCGGCGGCGAGGACCTCGACCGCGAAGTGGGCGCGGCTGGGGTCGTTGCGCAGCCGTTCGACGATCTCGCAGGCGACCGCGCGCAGGCGATCGGGCCAGCTGCCCTCGCCGTTGAAGGCGCTCAGCATCTCCTTCATGCACTCCTCGTTCATCTCCTGCCAGGCGGTCAGGAAGCAGTCGTACTTGCTGCGGAAATGGCGGGAGAAGGCAGGGCGGTCGAGCCCGGCCCGTTCGACTATCAGCTCGATCGTGGTCTCGGCGTAGCCGCGCTCGGCGGCGATCTCGATCAGGGCCTCGACGATGCGCTCGCGCTCGGGACTGGCGGCGCGCTCGCGGGTCTCCAAGTCAAGCACTAGCTCATGGGACCCCCGATCCCTGCCCTGGCTTAACCGGCGGTGGCGGTCGCGGCGGACTCCTCGGCGGCGATCCGCTTGGCGGCTTCGGCACCGAGGTAAGGCGTGAGCGCGAACTCGACCAGCTCCTCGAGCAGCTCCTCGATCTGCTCGGTCTGCCCCATGATGATGCGCTGGTAGAGGATCCAGAAGATGCCGCCGACGATCGTCTCCTCGAGCGTCGCCGGCAGCTCCTCGCCCTTGGCCGAGACCTTGCGGCCCATGCGGAAGAGCGGGACGAAGGCCTGGATCGAGCGCTCGTAGCGGTCGACCGCGGCCGGCCCGGCGGAGAGCGCCTCGACGATGCAGGTGCGGGCCAGGGCCGGCTCGCTGGCGACGTAATGGAGGAAGGCGGCGAGGCCGGCGTTGACCCGCGCCGGCCAGTTGTCGACCCGGCTGGCGGCGTCGACGACGCGGCGCAGCGCCTCTTTGACGGCGAACTCGGAGGCGGCGAGGAAGCAGTCCTCCTTGGAGGAGAAGTTCTCGTAGAAGGTGTTGCGGGCGATGCCGGCGCGACGCACGATGTCGGCGACGGTCACCGCTCGGTAGCCCTTCTCGACCGTCTCCTCGGCGAGGGCGGCGATTATCCGGGCCCGCTGGTGCTGGGCGATGAACTCCCGCGGCAGGGCGTGCCTCCCCGGCTGCATTCGCGTCGCTTGCGGAGTCCGGTCGGCCACGAACGCCAGGGTACCCCTACGAGAATCCGATTCCAAGCTGGACGTATTCGCCAGATACCGGTACTGTACCCAGGTCTAGACAACCCGTTCCCTCGATCTAGCAGAGGAAGGTAGGAATGGGAAAGCAGGCCGCAACCAAAGTTCTGGCAGGGGCTGAGGGGACCGGCGCTACGGGGAAGTTCTTCTCCGAGGCTCCCACACTGAGACTGGTGAGTTCGACCAAGCGTCAGAGGATCCTCGAGAGCATGCTCGAGGTGGTCGGCAGCAGCGGCTACGACGCCGCATCCGTGCGCATGGTGCTCGACGGAGCCGGTCTCTACCGCCAGGCCTTCTACGACAACTTCGCCGACAAAGAGGACTGCTTCCTGGAGGCGTTCGCCTTCGGGGTCGGCAAGCTGGAGGCGCTCACGGTCGCCGCGGCGGCCGGCGAGTCGAGCTGGCGGGCCCGGCTGCGCGCCGGCCTCGCCGCTCTGCTCGAGGCGATCGAAGCCGACCCGGTTCTCGGCCGGGCGCTGGTGGTCGAGGTCCACGCCGCCGGCCCGCGGGCGCTGCAGAATCGCTCCGCGACGATGAAACAGATCGCCGATTTCATCGATTCGGCCAGGGAGGAGGCGGGCGGCGAGGAAGCACCGCCGCCGATCGCCGCCGAGGGAATCGTCGCCGGCATGCATGCCGTCGTCCACGCCAAGCTGGCGGCGGGCGAGGACAGCGGCTTCCGCCAGCTGCTGCCCGACTTCATGTACTTCGCCGTGCTGCCGTACTTCGGCGCCGAGGTCGCCGGCGAGGAGATGGACGCGGCGCGCGTCTAGGCGGTTTTGGCGGGGAGCGGGCGGGGGGCTTCGCTTAACTTTTTCGTGGAGCGAAGATGGCTGACGCCCGAGGGAGCGGCCGCGAAAAAGTACAAGACGCTCCGCCCCCCGCCCGCTCCCCGCTACAAGCGGACCAGGTGCTCGGCCTCTATCTCGCGGGTGACGCCGCGGAAGTCGACCACCAGGGGGGCAGTGGAGACGACGTCCTCGTAGTCGACGGTTGGGTGGGCGGTGACGATCGCGGCCACGTCGGTGGCGGCGAGGGCCTGGTCGAGGTCGACCGAGGCGAGGTCCAGCTCGGGGAGCTCGGGGACGTGGGGGTCGTGGTAGGAGACCTCGCCGCCGAGGTCGCGCAGGCGCTTGGCGATCTTCAGCGCCGGCGACTCGCGGATGTCGCCGACACCGGCCTTGTAGCTGATCGCCGAGGATCAGGATGCTCGAGCCCTTGACCGGTTTGCGCTGCTCGTTGAGCGCCCGCTCGATGCGCTCGACGCAGAAGGCCGGCTGGGTCTGGTTGACCTTGCCGGCGAGCTCGATGAACTCGGGGTAGAAGTCGTGCTCGCGGGCCTTGAAGGCGAGGTAGAAGGGGTCGACCGGCAGGCAGTGGCCGCCCATCCCCGGCCCGGGGTCGAAGCGCATGAAGCCGAAGGGCTTGGTCGCGGCGGCGTCGACCACCTCCCAGACGTCGATCCCGAGCCGGTCGCAGAGCTGGGCCAGCTCGTTGACGAGGGCGATGTTGACCGAGCGGAAGATGTTCTCCAGCAGCTTCGCCAGCTCGGCGGCCTCCGGGGCTGGAGAGGACGACTACCTCGTCGCAGATCAGCTCGTAGAGCTGGCGGGCGCGCTCGGCGCAGGCCTCGGTCAGGCCGCCGACCAGCTTCGGCGTGGTGCGCACGGTGTAGTCGGTGCGGCCGGGGTCGATCCGCTCCGGCGAGAAGGCGAGGTGGAAGTCGGCGCCGGCCGAGAGGCCGGACTCCTCGAGGATCGGCAGCAGCCGCTCGCGGGTGGTGCCCGGGTAGGTGGTCGACTCGAGCACGACCAGCTGTCCGGGCTGCAGCATCTGCGGAGAGCGCCGTCGCCGCGTCGAGCAGGTAGGTGAGGTCGGGCTCGCGGGAGCTGGTCAGCGGCGTCGGCACGCAGACGACGATCGCCTCGCAGGAGGCGAGGTCGGCGTGGTCGGCGGTCGGCCGCAGGCGCCCGCCGAGCGCGGCGAGGGCGCTGTCGGGGATGTCCTCGACGTAGCTGCGGCCGGCGCTCAGGCGCCTCGACCTTGCGCGGGTCGGCGTCGAGGCCGACCACCTCGTGCCCGGCCTCGGCGAAGGCGACGGCAAGCGGCAGGCCGACGTAGCCGAGCCCGACGATCCCGATCTTCATGGCCGGAGTGTAGGCGGGCGGCAGCCGCCGTTGGCCGCCGCGGACAGAGCTGGCAGATCGGCTGCGGCGGGCGTTGGACAGCCAAACCCGACTTCCCTACATTGGAATGCATGGATTCGCCTCCAACTTCGAATCCAGGCCAGTCGGCGAGTGGCAGTCACGGAGTTGCCGCGCGCCTACTGCGTGCGCTCGCCAGCGCGAGCGGGTGCTGGAGGCGATGCTGAAGGTGGCGGCGGCGAAGGGGTACGAGGCGACCACGGTCGCCGACGTGGTCGAGGTCGCCGGCGTCTCCGAGCAGGCCTTCGCCGAGATGTTCGAGGGCAAGGAGGCCTGCTTCCTCGAGGCCTACGACGCGGTCTTCGACGTGCTCGTCGCCCACGTCGGCAGCGCCTTCGAGGCGGCGGCCGGCGAGCCCTGGCCGGAGCGGATCGCCGCCGGGCTCGGGGCGCTGGTCGAGCTGCTCGCCGCCGAGGCCGACATCGCCCGGATCGCGATGGTCGAGGTGACCGCCGCCGGCGACGACGCCCGCGCCCGCTACCGGGCGGCGCTGGGGCGCTTCACGCCCTTCCTCGAGGAAGGGCGTGCCTACTCGAGCCAGGGGAGGAGCTGCCCGCCGACACCGCCCGCTTCGCGATCGGCGGCGCCACCTCGATGATCTTCGACGAGATCCGCGCCGGCCGCGGCCCGGAGCTGCAGCGGATCCTGCCCGACCTGGTCTTCGCCGTGCTGATGCCGTATCTGGGGCCCGAGGCGGCGGAGGAGGAGATGCGACGGGTGACGGGGTGAGCGGTCAGACGCCGTCGCCGTGACGGCCCTCGCCGCTGGCGAAGCGAGCGGCGCCGCGGAGGGCGACGTCCAGAACCTCTCTTCCCAGCTGATGCTCGAGGGCGAGGCCTTTCTCCAGCGGCAGGCCGTAGCCCTCGATCGCGGCGCGGCGGTCGGCGAGCATCGTCTCCTGGGGGAAGGCGGCGATCCGCTCGGCAAGCTCCAGGGCGCGGTCGAGGTGGGCGCCGGGCTCGGCCAGCTCGTTGACCAGCCCGATGCGGTGGGCCTCCTCGGCGGCGACCGGGCGGCCGGTGAGGATCAGCTCGAGGGCGCGACCCATGCCGACCACCCGCGGCAGGCGCTGGGTGCCGCCGTCGATCAGGGGCACGCCCCAGCGGCGCTCGAAGAGGCCGAAGGTCGAGCCCGGCGTGGAGATCCGCAGGTCGCACCAGAGCGCCAGCTCGACCCCGCCGGCCAGGCACCAGCCGTCGACGGCGGCGATCGCCGGCTTGGCCGGCGTCAGCCGGGTCGGCCCCATCGGCCCGTGCGGGTGGTCGACGTCGAGGTCCATCGCCTTCAGGTCGGCGCCGGCGCAGAAGGCCTCGTCGCCGGCGCCGGTGAGGACGAGCACCCGCGCCCCCTCGTCGGCCTCGAACTCGGCCAGGCCGCGGCGGAAGCCCTCGGCGGTGGCGGCGTCGACGGCGTTGCGCCGCTCGGGCCGGTCGATGGTCAGCAGCGCCGCGGCGCCGACCCGCTCATATCTGATCCCCTCGCTCAACTCCCTCTCCCTTCGGCTGTTCCCGGCAGCGGATTATTCGGGATCGGGGGCGGCGGGGCTCTGCGGGGTTGCGGGACTGGTCCCGGCTTACGCGAAAACACGCCGGTTTGCGGACTTATGCAGGGACAAGCGTTGACTAAAAGTTTTGGCCGGTTTAGTTTCGCGCACCGTGATCGAGGACGTGCCCACCTACGGGGTACGGCGCGGGGGCCTGCTCTGCCTCTCCGGGGGAGGGTTCCGCGCTGCCCTCTTCCACCTCGGCGCGCTGACCCGGCTCAACGAGCTCGGGCTGCTGGCTCAAACCGAGACGATCGGCGCGGTCGCCGGCGGCAGCATCCTCGCCGCGCTGCTGGCGACGCGGGTCCCCTGGCCGCTGGCGGGCGCCTTCCGCCAGTGGCCCGAGCAGGTGAGCGAGCCGCTGCGCGAGATCACGCGCCGCAACGCACGGGCGCGGGCGCGGCTGCGCAGCCCGTTGCGCGGCGGCGCCGGCGACTCGGCGCTCGAGGAGCGCCAGGCGCGGGAGCTGATCGAGGCCGGGCCGCCGCGCGCGGCGGAACCGCCGCGGGTCGTCCTCGGCGCCGCCGGCCTGGCGCTGGGCGAGCTGACCGGGGCCGACCGCGAGGAACCCGGTCTGCGCTGGGCGATCGACGACTCCGCGGCGCGCGGCTACGACCCGCTGCTGGTCGAGGACGTGATCGCGACCGTGCGCGAGGACCTCGACGCCTTCGGCGAGGCCGAGCAGGCGGTGCTCGAGAACCACGGCTACCTGCTCGCCGACGCCGCGGTGCGGGCCGGGCTGCCGCAGCGGGTGCGGGGGGTCGAGCCGCTGCCGCCGGCGCCGCCTCACCCGCGCTGGATGAACGAGGAGCGGGTGCGCGACGCGCTCGCCGCCAGCTCGCGGCGGACACGGCTCGGCAGGCTGCGCCCGCGCCGCGCCGCGACCCGGGCGGCGGCCAGCGACGCCACCGGCCCCGAGGTCTCGCGGCTGCTCGAGCGCCACCGGCCGCTGATCCGCTACGACTCGCTGGAGAGCTTCCGCGCCGACTCGGTGGAGACGATCGTCGGCCTGACCATGGGCCGGCGCTGCAACAGCCTGCACCGCGCCGACGGCACGCCGATCGCCGCGGCGCTGCCGGCCGCCGGCAGCGGCCTGGCCCGGCTCGACCTCGACTTCCTCGGCGCCGCCGCCTACGCCGACGGGACGCCAGCGCGGGCCGACGACTACCTGGAGGAGTCGGGCGGATCGCACGCCGCCGACGCGCTGGCGATGCGCCGGCGCCAGGGCTGCGCCGACGTCGTCTACGGCCGCGCCTGCCGCGACCGCGACGGCGGGCTCTGGCTGCAGTACTGGCTCTTCTTCTACTTCGACGACAAGGGCTTCCTCGAGACCGGCCGCCACGAGGGCGACTGGGAGCTGCTGCAGCTGCTGGTCGGCGCGGACGGCGAGCCGCAGGAGGCGACCTTCGGCCAGCACGGCGGCGGCGCGTCGCTGGCCTGGCAGCGGGTCGAGCGCCACGCCGGCGAGGGCTTCGAGGCGCCGGTCGTCTACTGCGCCCGCGGCTCGCACGCCTGCCTGCCGGCGGCGGGGACCTGGGAGGCGCCCCTGGTGCCCGACCACAACGACGGCCTCGGGCCGGCGGTGCGCCCGCGCCTGGTCGAGATCGGCGAGGGCGGCCCGGGCTGGGCGCTATGGCCGGGGCGCTGGGGCTCGACCCGGCGCCGCGAGGCCTTCGAGGGCGAGAGCCCGCGCGGACCGGGTTGCCGGCCCGGCTGGCGGGACCCGCGCGGCCTGCACCGCGAAGCGCGTCCGGCGGAGGAGGGGCGCTGGCGCGGGGCGCCGCCGCCGGCACCGCGGCTCGTCGCCCGCCGCGAGGGCGAGTGCGCGATCGTCACCTACGAGTTCCCGGCGCCGGCCGGCGCCGGCGAGCGACCCGAACGCCTGGTCGCCGCCGCCCACCGCGAGGGCGAGCGGGAGCCGCCGCGGACCCAGGCCTTCCGGGTCGAGGGCGAGCGCGGCTCCTTCGCCCTGCCGCTGCCGGTCCACGCCGAGTTCGAGGCGGTGCGGGTCAGCGTCTCCTCCGAGCTGGGCGGCGCGGGGTCGACGCTGACGGTGCCGATCGAGGCGTAGCCGGGCGAAGAGGGAGCGGGCGGGCTAGGTCGGCGCGGAACTCCGGGTCACGCGGCGACGCCCTGCTCCCGGGGTGCGCCCCGGCACGCGCGGCGACGAGGGCAGGCAATCGACGCCGGGCGGGAAGCTACGGATCCGACCGGACACGAAAACGCGACCGGTGGTGACGCTCGGTTGCCTGCCGTGCGCGTAGCCTTCGCACACTGAAGCTCGTTGCGTCACCTCCGAGGCGGCGTCCGGTGGGCTTCCGCGGACCCCGTCTCTCCCAGTCGCAGGACGAACTTAGCGCCCTCCCCGCGGCCGCGCTAGGGGGCTTTGCCGCAGACCCCGCAATCTGCGGAAAAAGCCGGCGAGTGGCTACCCTCTCCCCGTGCGCGTAGACGAGATCATCGCCGCCAAAGCCCCGACCTTCTCGGTCGAGTTCTTCCCGCCGAAGAGCGAGGAGGCGACCGCCGCCCTGTTCGAGACGGCGCGCTCGCTGCGCGAGCTGGAGCCCGACTTCGTCTCCGTCACCTACGGCGCCGGCGGCTCGACCCGCGACGGCACGGTCGAGATCACCCGCCGGCTGAAGGAGGAGCTCGGGCTGGAGACGATGGCCCACCTGAGCTGCGTCGGCGAGACGACCGAGGGGCTGGCCGGGACGCTGGAGCGGATCGAGGCGGCCGGGATCGAGAACGTCTTCGCCCTGCGCGGCGACCCGCCGCGGGGGCAGGCCGACTTCGTCCAGCCCGAGGGCGGGCTGGGCAGCGCCGCCGAGCTGGCCGCCTTCGTCGGCTCGCGCTGGGACTTCTGCCTCGGCGGCGCCTGCTTCCCCGAGGTCCACCCCGAGGCGCCCGACCTGGCGACCGACCTGGCCTACCTGAAGACGAAGGTCGATTCCGGCGCCTCGTTCCTGATCACCCAGCTCTTCTTCGACAACCGCGTCTACTTCGAGTTCGTCGAGGCGGCGCGGGCGGCGGGGATCGAGGTGCCGATCCTGGCCGGGGTGATCCCGGTCGCCAGCTTCGCCCAGACGAAGCGGATCTGCGAGCTCTGCGACGCCTCGATCCCGCCGCGGCTGGAGGCCGCCTTCCTCGCCGCCGGCGGCGACGAGGAAGCCGAGTTCGAGCTCGGCATCGCCTTCGCCGCCCAGCAGTGCGCCGAGCTGCTGATCGCCGGCGCTCCCGGCATCCACTTCTACGCGCTCAACCGGGCGCCGGCGACGCGGGCGGTGCTCGGCGCGCTTAAGGCCTCGCGGCCCTGGGAGCGCCAGCGCGCCGGGGCGGGCGAGCTCGCAAGCCTATCTGAGTAAAATGGCGGGGCGCTATGGCAAACCGTAGGGAGGAAGAGCGCGAGCGACTGCGCCAGGCGCGGATCGATCGCGAGAAGAAGCAGGCCGGGTCCGACCGCCGGCGGCTGATGCTGGGCTACGGCGCGGCCGGGATCGTCGGCCTCGCGGTGCTGATCGGGGTCGTCGTCGTCATCGTCGGCGCCGCCAGCAAGAACGACAGCGGCAAAGCGCACATCGACCAGCGCACCGGCTCGAGCAACGGCGTCCAGCCCGACAAACGCAAGGGCACCGACGTGGCGGCGGCCAAGGTGACCAACCTGCAGAAGGCGGCGAAGATGGCCGGCTGCGACCTGCGCCTGCACCTCAAGGACGAGGGGCACACGCACATCCCGCTGACCGCGCCGACGCCGGAATACGGGACCAACCCGCCGACCTCGGGCAACCACGTCGAATCGCCCTACCAGCAGGCCGACGGCGCCTACAGCGAAATGCCGAAGGAAATCACCATCGTGCACACGCTCGAGCACGGCCGGATGGAGATCCAGTACGCGCCCGACCTGCCCGAAAGCGACCAGCTCGAACTGATCGGACTCTACGAAACGATGTGGGGCGGCACCGCGCTGTTCCCCAACGACAACATGCCCTACGAGGTCGCCGCGACCACCTGGACCAACCTGCTCGGCTGCAACGAATACAAGGGTCAGATCACGCTCGACGCGATCCGCGCCTTCGGCAAAGAGACCTGGGGCAAGTACGGCGGCGAGCCGGTCAACACCTTCGACCCGACCGCGCCGACCCCGGCCGAACCGACCATCAACTGAGCGGCGCCCGGTAGGCGGGGAAGAAGCCGCCGCCTTCGCGGTCGGCGCTGAGGCGGCGGTAGGCGTCGCGGTCGCAGACCAGCTCGGAGGTGCGCCAGGCCAGCTCGCGGTTGGCGAAGCCGCGCTTGAACTCCTCCAGGGCGTCGCCGCGGCTGAGTCCGCCGCCGAGGTTGAGCGGCTGCCCGCGCTCCTCCGCGAGGTCGACCAGGGCGCTGACCACGTTCTTCATCGGCGAGTCGCGCAGCTGCGCGTCGGCGCTGCCACTCAGGTAGTAGTGGAGGAAGCCGTCGCTCTCGGCGAGGATCGAGGCGGCGGCGACATCGCCGCCGGGGGCGAGGGCGAGGGCGAGCCAGGTGCGAGGCGAGGCGAGCAGGCGGTCGAAGTAGGCGGCGCCGAAGAAGTAGCGCTCGGCGGCGCCGGTGCGGCGCATCGTCTGCTCGTAGGCGGCGAGGAAGCCGGCGCGCTGCTCGGCCGTCGTCTGCGGCCCGGGGATCAGCTTCGTCTCGTAGCCGAGCTTGCGGTTCTTGTTGACCCGGTTGCGGTCGCTGCCCCGGCTCTTCCGCGGCAGCTCGGGGTCGGCGATCTGCACCACGTTGCGCTCGCTCGTCCCGGCTAGCGGTACCGGCTCGAGCAGCGTGTGGCGGATGAAGATCGTGACCAGCCCGGTCGCGGAGAAGTCGATCTCCCCCGGGTCGAGGGGGGCCGAGGGGATGCCCGGCTGAGCCTCCCCGCTGTTGCTCAGCCGGGCATCCCCTCGGCCCCCCTCGACCAGCCCGGGATAGCCGTACGGCGAGCTAGCGTCCAAAACCCCGCCGACGGGACTATTTCCGTCGCTATGCGTCGGTTTTAGTCCCGTCGGCGGGATGTTTCGGACGATCAGGGGGGCGACGAGGGTCGTGTCGCCGGTGTCGATGCGCAGGGTGTGGGTAACGGCCTCGGCGTCGAGGAAGGGGCGCGAGCGGAAGAGCTCGTCGCTCTCGGCCGCCGCGCCGCGGTCGGCGAGCAGCTCGGCCCTGGCGCTCACTCGAGCAGGTCCGCGGCGGCGGCGCGGAACTCGTCGGGGAGCACGCCCCAGACCTCGCAGTCGTCGGCCGGGGCGCCGTCGCGGCGCAGGTGGGCGCGCAGCGTCCCCTCGTGCTTCCAGCCCAGCCCGGCGACCGTCTTCTTGGCGATCTCGTTGCGCGCCGGGATGCGGCCGTAGACGCGGTGGGCGCCGAACTCGTCGAAGGCCCGGGCCAGGGTCAGGGCCTCGGCCCGGCGGCCGACCCCGGCGCCGCGCACTTCGTCGCCGATCAGGGCGCCGAGCTCGGGGGCGGTCTGGCGGAAGAGCCCGTAGAGGGCGGTGAAGCCGACCGGCTGCTCGCGGCCCTCGACCACGATCGCGTACTTGCGGTCCTCGCCCGAGTCGTCCATCGCCCGTCCCACCCAGGCTTCGGCGTCCTGCAACGAGAACGAGTCGCGCTGCTCCATCAGCGACGCGGTCGCCGCCGGGTTGTTGAACCAGCGGTGCACGGCGGCGGCGTCGCCGGGCTCGAAGCGGCGCAGGCTGACCTTGGGCCGGTCGCTCATGGCCAGAACCCTACGTCCCCCGCCCTCGGGGGGCTGGTGGCTAATCGGGAGCGAGGCCGCGGCCGGTTAGTAGGAGGCCGACGGTCTTGGCGAGGATGCGGGCGTCGAGGGCGGGGCTGCGGCGGTCGACGTACTCGACGTCGAGCTCGATCCGCTCCTCCCAGGGGATGCCGGCGCGGCCCTGGACCTGGGCCCAGCCGGTGATCCCGGGCCGGACCTCGTGGCGGCGGTGCTGAAAGGGGGTGTAGCCGGCGACCTGCGCCGGGATCGTCGGGCGCGGGCCGACGATCGCCATCTCGCCGCGCAGGACGTTGACCAGGTTGGGGATCTCGTCGAGCGAGGTGCGACGCAGGAAGCGGCCGGCGGCGGTCACCCGCGGGTCGTCGCGGGTGACGACGGTGCCGACGCCGACCGGGTCGGAGCCGGCGACCATCGTGCGCAGCTTCAGCATCTCGAATTCCTCGCCGTGCAGGCCGACGCGGCGCTGGCGGTAGAGGACCGGACCGCGGCTGTCGAGCCTGATCGCGAGCGCGGCGAGGAGCAGCAGCGGCGAGAGCAGCAGCAGGGCCAGGGAGGCGAGGAGCAGGTCGAAGGCGCGCGGCACGCTCACCTCGTCCCCGGCGCCTTCTCCCAGGCGCCGATCGCGGGGCGGCGGCGACGGAAGCGGTCCCAGAGGCCGGCGGCGATCGAGAGCGTGGTCAGCGCGTAGTAGCGGGCGGCGCGCAGCGGGCCGACCGGGAAGCTGCCGCCGAGCAGCGCCGCGGCGATCGCCGCCACCTGGATGCCGTAGGTGACGACGTAGATCCCCCCGGAGCCGAGCAGGGCGAGGTTGGCGAGGAAGGCGACGAGGTGGAGGAAGGGCGTCAGGTAGCGCAGCAGGCGGTGGGAGAGCAGCTCGAGGTAGTAGCCGCGCGGGTAGCCGCGGGGCGAGAGCATCCCTTCGCCGACGACGATGTCCCAGATGCCGACCATCATCCGCCGTTTGCGGGCGAACTCGCCGTCGATGCTGGGCACCGCCTTCTCCTCGGCGCCGGCGGCCGGCACAAAGAGCGAGCGCAGGCCGCGCTTGGCGAGCAGGAAGGGCAGCGAGAGGTCGTGGCTGCCGGCCGGCCCGAGCGCCGGGTAGGTGGCGGCGCGCACGGCGTAGATCGCGCCGTTGCCGGCGGTCACGCCGGCGAGCTGCGACTCCATCCCGCGGACCGCCATCTCATAGCGCCAGTAGGCACCCTCGAGGTTGTCGCCGGCGGCGTCGAGGAAGCGCACCTGGCCGCAGGCGTAGCCGACCTCCGGGTCGGCGAAGGGGGCGACGAGGCGGCGCAGGGCGTCCGCTTGCCAGGCGCTGTTGGCGTCGGAGAAGGCGAGGATCTCGCCGTCGGCGCGCTCGACCGCCGCGTCCTGGGCAGCGAGCTTGCCGCCGCGGGGCAGCTCGAGCACGAGGTCGGCGCCGGCGGCGCGAGCACGCTCGGCGGTGGCGTCGGCGGAGCCGTCGGAGGCGACGATCAGCTGCAGCCGCTCACGCGGGTAGTCGAGCGCCAGGGCGTCGGCGACCTTGGCCGCGATCACCTCCTCCTCGTCGTAGGCGGCGACGATCAGCGAGACCCGCGGCAGCTCCTCCCACTCGGGCGGCGGCGCCGGCTCGCGACGGCGCAGGTCGAGCAGCAGGCGCAGCGCCAGCGGGTAGCCGAGGTGCGTGTAGAGAATCGCGCCGGCGCTGAGCCAGAAGAGAACGGCGACGAACTGCATCAAATTTCAGCTCTCCCGGAGCTGGAATTTGATGCAGTTCGGCCGGGGGTGGCGAGCTCTTCGTAGAGGGCGAGGGTCTGGGCGGCGACGGCGTCCCAGGAGTAGGGGCCGGCGGCGGCGGCGCGGGCGGCGGCGGCGAGGCGCTCGCGGGCGGCGGGGTCGGCGACCAGCTCGGCGAGCGCGGCGGCGAGGCCGGCTGGGTCCTCGGGCGAGACGAGGCGGGCGGCGCCGGTCGCGGCCACCTCGGGGAAGCCGCCGACCGCGCTCAGCACCAGCGGCTTGCCGAAGGCGAGCCCGGTGTAGAGGACGCCGGAGTGCTCGGCGTCGCGGTAGGGCAGGACGAGGAGGTCGGCGCGGCGCACGATCGACGGGATCTCGGCGTCCTCGACGAAGCGGTTGAGGAAGCGGACCCGGCCCGGCGCCTCGTCGGCCAGCTCGCGCAGCGGCGCGAGCGGCATGCGCGGGTTGCCGACGATCCACAGCTCGGCGCCCTCGAGCCGGCGGAAGGCTTCGAGCAGGGTGTCGATCCCCTTGTAGGGGCGGAGCAGGCCGAAGAAGAGGATCACCGGCCCCTCGGCGCCCTGCAGCTCGGCCGGCAGCGGCTTCTCGCGCTCGAGCCGGGTCAGGTAGTCGAAGGCGCCGTGGGGGATGACCCGCACCCGGCCGGGGTCGATCCCGACCTCCTCGCGCAGGCGGCGGGCGCCGTGCTCGGAGTGGGCGACGACGGCGTCCATGGCGCCGAACATATGCCGCGCCGCGGCCAGCTCGCGCCTGCCCGGGACCGGCGGCAGCACGTAGTGGGCGGTCATCAGCCGCGGCCGGCGGCGGGGCAGGATGCGGGCGTCGAGCTCGGGCATCGTCAGCCACTGATAGTGGACGACGTCGGCGTCGAGGAGGCGGCGCAGGCGGCCCATGTCGGCGAGGTGCTCGGCGCCCTTGAAGGCGCGGCGGCCGGCGGCGCCGAGCCCGCGCGCGGCGCTGCGCCGGTAGAAGCACTCGCGCACGGCGTAGCCCTCGGGCTCGGGGACCGGGCCGTAGAGGAAGCGGCTGGTCAGCAACTCGACCCGGGCGCCGGCGCGGGCCAGCGCCGCGGCGAGGGCGCGGTCGTAGGGGGGCGTGAAGGCCGAGGGGTCGACGAGCTGAACCCGCATGACCGGCGATTATGGTCACCCCCGTGGCGCCCACGCTCTCCTACTGCGTCGTGAACACCGACGGCCGCGAGCATCTGCTCGCCTGCCTGTCGGCGATCGAGCGCACCCACCCGGCGGCGATCGAGCACGAGGTACTGGTCCTCGACAACGCCTCCGGGGACGGCTCGGCCGAGGCGGTGCGGGAGCTGGGCGGCGGGATCCGCCTGATCGCGCTCGAGCGGCGGGCGGGCAAGGCCGAGAACGACTCGACCCTGATGCGCGAGGCGCGAGGGCGCTTCTGCCTGCTGCTCAACGAGGACTCGGAGCTGCGGCCGGGGGCGGCCGGGGCGCTGGTCGCGGCGCTCGAGGCGGAGCCGCGGGCGGCGGCCGCGGGGGCGCAGCTGCTCGACCCCGAGGGCGCGCCGGTGCCCTGCGCCTGGCGCTTCCCGGGGGTGGGGACGGCGCTCGCCGGCGCCCTCTTCCTGCACCGCTGGCTGACCGTGCAGAGCGGCGGCGGCGCGACCCGGCGGGTCGACTGGGCGCAGTCGAGCGCGCTGCTGGTGCGGCGCGAGGCGGCGGCGGAGATCGGTTACATGGACCCGGACTTCTTCGTCTACTACGACGAGTGCGACTTCGCCCGCCGGCTCGCCGGCGCGGGCTGGCAGAGCCTCTACGTCCCCGCGGCCGAGGCGATCCACCACGACCAGCTCTCGACCGACCTCGCCGCCGGCCTGCCGCGGATCGTCGAATTCCACCGCAACCGGGACCGCTACATGCGAAAGCACCACGGGCGGGCGGCGGCACTGGCGGTGCGAGCCCTCACCGCCTGGTCCTACGCCCTGCGCGCCCTGGCCGCCACGGTCCTGCCGGGCCAGCCGGCGCGGGTCTACTGGGCGCACGCGCGGCAGGCGCTGACGCCGGGGCGGGGCGAAGGGATCAGAGAGAGGGTGCGCCGCGCGTCACAGGCGTGAGTCCTCGTCCATCTGCTCGGCCTCGTACGTCTCGGAGATGCGGGCGTCGATGGCGGGCTCGGCGCGGGTCGTCTCTCGGAAGCTGGAGATGAGCTGGGACGGGTGGCGGAGCCTGGCGAGGGCTTGGCGCTCCGGGGCGGTGAAGAAGCCGGTGGCGAGCAGGGCCAGTGGGTAGAGGGCCCAGGCCGCGGTGCGGGATGCGAGGCCGAGGAGGCCCGAGGTCGGCAGCAGGAGCTCGCCGGCCGCGACCACCAGGGCGGCGGCGAGGGTGGCGCGCAGCAGGCGGCTCCATTCGTAGGGGACCGGGAAGAGGCGCTGGGTGAAGCCGTACATCAGGGTCAGCACGACGAGGTAGGAGGCGACCAGGGCGAGGCCGGCGCCGACGATCCCGAGCGGCGGCACGAGCAGCAGGTTGAGGACGACGTTGGCGGCCAGGGCGGCGCCGGTGGCGGGGAAGTTGAACTCGGTGCGGCCGGTGCGGCCGAGGATGACGACGAGGACGAGGTAGAGGGCGTAGAGGGCGACGCCGGTGGAGATCAGGCCGACGGCTTCGTAGGAGGCGAAGAATTCCGGCGTGGTGAGCGCCCGCGCGATCCAGCGCGCCAGCAGCCAGAGGCCGGCGACGACGAAGGCGCTGCCGGCGACGAAGTAGGTGACGACCGCGGCGTAGGTGCGGCGCGCCGCGTCGTCGTCGCGGATCGAGTAGGCGAGCGGCGGCCAGGCGAGCTGGAAGCCGCGGGCGAGGATGGTGACGCCCTGGGAGAACTTGACCGCCAGCGAGTAGAGGCCCGCCTCGGCGGCGCCGAGGCTGCGCAGGATGATCACCCGGTCGACGAAGTTGAGCCCGTAGAGGGAGAGCTCGGCCGGCATCGTCGGCAGCCCGAAGCGCAGCATGCGACGGATCAGCTCGCGGTCGACGCGCAGCGAGAGCCGCCGCCAGTGCATCCCGATCAGGATCAGAACGACGGCGGCGCCGCTCAGGTAGCTGCCGAGCAGCAGGCCGCGGGCGCCCTCGTCGAGGCCGACGACGAGGACCACGGTCAGCGCGATCGCGGCGACGACGTTGGCCATCGTGGTGACGAAGAAGGCCCGGGCCCGCTCTTCGAGCCGGAAGATCGTCAAGAGGAACTCGTGCAGGGTCAGCACCCAGAGGCCGGCGATCGAGATCCGCGCCAGCTCCGGCGCCGGCTGGTCGAGCAGCGCCTCGGAGATCGGGCCGGCGAAGGGCAGGGCGACGAGGGCGATGCCGGTGGCGAGCCAGAAGAGGGCGGCGAAGGAGCCGGCGAGGACCCTCGCCGGGTCCTCGCCCTCGCGGTAGTAGAAGCGCAGCAGGGCCTCGATCAGGCCGAGGCGGACGACGATGCTGGCGGCGACCACGGCGGCGAACATCACCTCAGCGAGCCCGTAGTCGTCGGCTGTCAGGTAGCGCGTGTAGAGCGGCAGCAGGGCGACCGCGATCAGCTTCGAGAAGATGTTCGCCGCCGTGTAGGCGGCGCCGGTCGTCGCGAGGCGGCGGAGGTATCCCGACACGCGGCGATCCTATGCGGGGGCGAGGGACGTGCCGTCCCCCAGAGGCCCTAAATGACCTCTCTGGGACGGCACGTCGCCAGGGAAGCGCCGAGGGCCAGCAGCACCCAGGCGATCGGGTCCTCGAAGAAGCCGGCGTAGGCCATGCTGTGGACGATCAGGGCGACGAAGGCGGCCAGCACGGCCGCCCTGGCCACCGACTGGCCCCGGGGCAGGGCGGCGCGCAGGCCGGCGGCCATCGTCCAGAGGGCGGCGGCGAGCAGGGCCGCGTAGAGCGCCAGGCCGACGAGCCCGCCCTCGGCGGCGATCGTGATCGGCTCGGTGTGGGAGACCGAGACGGGGGCGTTGTCGGTGTCGATGTGTTCGCGGTAGGCCTTGGGGAAGCTGCCCGAGCCGTAGCCGTAGACGGGGCGCTGGCGGAAGAGGTGCAGGCCGCCCGAGACCAGGTTCGCCCTGCCGCCGGTGTCGACGTTGAGCCGGTCGGGGCTGAGCTTGTCGGCCCCACCGGCGAAGAGCACGACGAGGACGCCGGCGACGACGCACACCCCGACTGCCGCCAGCGTCCATCTCAAGCTCCACCTCAGAGCGGCGAGCACGGCGAGGCCCGCCAAGAGAGCCGCGAAGCTCGACTGCGAAAAGGTCGGAACCAGGCCGATCCACAGCACGGCCACGAGGGCGGCGAGCAAACCAAACGCCTTCCGGTCCCGAGTCCACAGCAGCGCGCTCATGGCGATCACCGCGACCAGCGCCAGGTACCTGCCGTAGATGTTGGGATCCCAGAAAACCGAGTTGACCCGGAAGTACGTGTGGAACGCGTTGGAGCGGATCACCTGGTCGTTCCAGAACAACTCGCGAGTCAGGTACTCGACCGACCCGACGGCGACGAATGCCACCGCCTCGATGGCCATCACCAAGAACATGAGCCGCAAGAGCCTTCGATCCCAACTCACGTCCCGCAACAGCCCGTAGACCAAACTGAACGGCACGAAGAAGAAGCAGACATCCTGCAGCCCTTTCGAGAAATCTGCCGAATACAGCGTCTGCAGCCCATACAGGGCAACCAGTCCGGCGAGCGCGTAGGGCAGGAGGGTGAGGGGGTCGGTGCGAGTGCTGGGATTTTCGCCGGGCGCGGCGCGGCTCTCGCTGACGTGGAGGGGCGAAAATCGGGACGCCGCACCCGCACCGACCCCCCCACCCTCCTGCCATCCCCTGAACGCCTGGGCCAGGACGCCGGCGGCGATCACCAGGTAGAGGGGGACGAGGAGGTTCGCAGTATCGCCAGCGGCGTGGAGGGGGATGCGGAAGGGCAAGGCGGCGACGATCGCGAGGGGGAGCAACAACGGCTTGCGCCAGAACAGAACGGCCAGCGCGACTGACGCGACAAGGGCAAGTCCGCCGAGGGCGAGCAGGCGCATGGTGTCACCGCGCAGGTCGGCGATCTGGGGGGTGTGCCACTGGTCGCCGAGGATCAGCAGCGGGAAGAGAGCGAGGGCGGCGAGCATCGCCGCGGCGCGCAGGCGGCCCGGGGGCAGCAGGATCGCGGCGACTGCGGCTGCTGCTGCGAGCAGTAGCCCGAGGCTGGCGAGAGCATCACTCACTGGCTGCCCTCGGGTCCGTAGAGGTCGGGGCACCAGTCGCGGGCCCCGAGCGGGTCCAGCTGGGCCCGGTGCAGCCGCATCGCCCCCGGCGCGACCAGCACCCGATCCTCGCTGAGGAGTTTGACGCGCAGCTTGTAGCGACCCGGGGCGGCGATGCCGTCGTTGCGGGCGCGGCCGTCCCAGTAATAGGTGTGGAACCTGTAGCGCTTGAGGAAGGTGTCGCGGGCCAGGGTGCGGATCAGCCTCCCCCCCGGTTTCACCACCTGCACCGTGCCGCGGTCGGAGACGGTGGTGCGGAAGCGGATTCGCATCCTGTCGAAGCGGCAGTCCTCATTGGGGGTGAAAGCGCGGACGGGAGGGGCCTTGGGATCGGCTCGCGGCACCGCGACGAAGCGGACCTTGTCGAGCACCAGCGGGTCGCGCTTGAGCCGCTGCGAGAAGGCGAAGGCGGCGAGGGTGGCGAGGACGAGGAGGGCGAAGACCGGCGCTGCCCAGCGGCTAGGGGCCGGCATTGTCTTCGCCGACCACGACGGAGACCGGGGCGCCGCCCGAGACCGAGGCGATGTCCGGCGTCATCAGCCGCACTTCGGAGATCCCCAGCGCCTTCGCCACCCGCTTGGCCTCCGGTTTGCTGCCGCGCCTGAACATGACGACGCTCGCGGTGAAGCTGGAGCTGCTGTTGGTGACGGCGCCGAGCTTGAAGCCCTCGCCCTCGACCTCGTCGCCGTATTCGGCCGCCAGGCCGGGCACCGAGGTGCCGTTCAGCACCGTGACCTCGATTTCGCTCGGCTTCACCGCCTTCTTCGCCTGGGCGCTGCCGCCCTTGCCGTCGGCGCTGTCGGAGCTCTGGGTGAGGAGGTAGATCGCGCCGCCGGCGACGAGGACGACGACGGCGAAGATCGCGACCAGGTAGCGCGGCTCGGCGAGGCGGGCGCCGAAGCCGGAGAAGGCTCCGCGCAGGCGCTCGCCGCGGGTCTGCTCGGGCAGGCCGGCCTCGCGCCGGCGGCGGCGCTCCTCGCGCTCGTCGACCGCGGCCTGCTCGGCCGTCTTCGCCTCGTCCAGCGCCCGCAGCTCTTCGGCCCGCCGGGCGGCGACGGCGGAGGTCGACTCCTTGCGCTCGGCGTCGCGCTCGGGCGCCGAGCCGGCCCACTCGCGCAGGCGGCGGATGTCCCGCGCCTGCGAGAAGGCGAGCATGGCAAGCACCGCCAAGCCGAGGAAGGCGGCCAGGCCCGCGAAGGCGCCGATTTGTTCGATCAACTCCACGGAGTGACCGCGAGAGGCTACTCGTCGTAGACGACTGCCGCCGCGTCCCCACCCGGAGCGGTGATCATCTCGACCACGCGCTGGGCCAGGTTGGCCTCGTCGCCGGCCATCACCAGGTGCTCCAGCGCGTTCAGCGTCGACTCCATCCACTCGGGGTCGAGCGGCGTCTCGCGCACCGCGCGGCTGATCCGCTTGGCCGCGGTCGGCTGTTCGCGCTCGGCGAAGCCGAACAGCTCCTCGTGCAGCTTCTCCCCCGGCCGCGGCTTGGTGAACTCGATCGCGACGTCGGCTTCCGGCTCGTAGCCGGCGAGGCGGATCATGTTGCGGGCGAGGTCGACGATCTTCACCGGCTCGCCCATGTCGAGGACGAAGACCTCGCCCTTGCCGGCGCCGATGTCGCCGGCGCGGATCACCAGCTGCACCGCCTCGGGGATGGTCATGAAGTAGCGGGTCATCTCCGGGTGGGTGACGGTGACCGGGCCGCCGCGCTCGATCTGGCTGCGGAAGATCGGCACGACGCTGCCGGAGGAGGCGAGCACGTTGCCGAAGCGGACGCTGGCGAAGCGGGTGCCCGGGTGTTTCTCGCCGGCCGCCTCGACGATCCACTCGGCCATCGCCTTCGAGGCGCCCATCACGGTTTTCGGGTTGACCGCCTTGTCGGTCGAGATCAGGACGAAGCGCTCGACCTTGGAAGCGGCGGCGGTCTCGGCCGCGATCCGGGTCGCGATCGCGTTGTTGCGCACCGCCTCCAGCGGGTTGGCCTCCATCAGCGGCACGTGCTTGTAGGCGGCGGCGTGGAAGACGACGCTCGGTTTGAAGCGCTGCATCGTCTCCAGCATCCGGCCCGCCTCCTTGCAGTCGGCGAGCACCGCCTCGACGTTGGTGAAGTGACGCTCCTCGACCATCTCGCGCTCGATCTGGAAGAGGTTGTCCTCGGCGTGGTCGAGCATCACCAGCAGGCGCGGCCCGACGCGGGCGATCTGGCGGCAGAGCTCGGAGCCGATCGAGCCGCCGGCGCCGGTGACGAGCACGATGCGGTCGCGCAGGTAGGCGCCGACCCGGTCGAGCTCGACCACGATCGGGTCGCGGCCGAGCACGTCCTCGACCTGGACCTCGCGCAGCTGCTTGTTGAGCTGCACGCCGCCGCGCAGCAGCTCGAAGACGGTGGGCAGGGTGCGGACGCGGATCTCGCGCTCGCGGCAGGCGGCGACGACCTTGGCGCGCAGCGTCCCCGGCGCCGAGGGGATCGCGATCACGACCTCGTCGGGCCGGGTCTCGTCGAGGATCTTCTCGATCTGCTTGGTCGAGCCGAGCACCTTGAGCCCGCCCGACATCCGCATCCCGCGCTTGCGCGGGTCGTCGTCGACGAAGCCGATCGCGGTGGCGCCGAGGTCGGGGTTGAGCTGCAGCTCGCGGACGACCATCTGGCCGCCGGAGCCGGCGCCGACGACGAGCACCTCGTGGCGCGGGCCGCGGCCGCCGCGCGAGGGGCGCTCGACGATCAGCCGCACCGCCAGCCGGGCGCCGGTGATCAGCATCAGGGTGAGCAGGAAGTCCATCACCGCGACCGAGCGCGGCAGGCTGTACTCGAAGGGCTGCAGGACGGTGAAGGCGACGACGAGGATCGCGCTGGAGACGGTGACGGCGCGGACGATGAGCAAGAAGTCGCGGCCGCTGACGTAGCGCCACCACTTCTGGTAGAGGCCGAAGGCGGCGAAGACGACGAGCTTGCCGACGACGACGAAGCCGACCGACTGGGCGAACAGCACCCAGTAGCGATGCGGCAACCCTTCGTCGAGGAAGCGCAGGCGGAAAGCGAGGTAGAAGGCGAGCGCGACGAGGGCGCCGTCGGCGATCACCTGCAGTACCCGGTTGCGGTAGACGGGGTGGTTCAACCGGCCCATGAAGCTGGCGAGTTTAGATGCTGTTCGGCTTCATCCCTACAATCCCCGCTTCGCGAATGACGCCTCTCCTGCTCGCCAGCGTCACCGACTTCTTCCTCGACCCGATCGTCAACGCGGGGACCGACTTCATCGGCAGCACCGGCCTGCCCGCGGTCTTCGTCCTGATGGCACTCGAGTCGGCCTGCCTGCCGGTGCCGAGCGAGGCGATCATGCTCTTCGCCGGCTTCAGCGTCTCCGAAGGCGACCTGACGATGGCCGGCGTCGTCACCGCGGGCGTGCTCGGCAACCTGGTCGGCTCCTGGGCCGCCTACGCGGTCGGCTACTACGCCCGGCTCGACCTGCTGGAAAAGAACCGCCTGATCCACCTGCCGCCGCGCTACCTGAAATGGGCCGACGACTGGTTCGAGCGCTACGGCGACGTGACCGTCTTCTTCACCCGCATGCTGCCGATCATCCGCACCTTCATCTCGCTGCCCGCCGGCGTCGCGCGGATGCCGTTCTGGCGCTTCACGGCGCTGACCCTGCTCGGCTGCATCCCCTGGGTGCTGATGCTGGCCCTGGTCGGCAACAGCGTCGGCGACAACTGGGAAGAGTGGCGCGACAAGCTGCACTACCTCGACTACGTGGTGGCGCTGGCGATCGTCGCCGGGATCGTCTACCTGGTGGTCAAGCGGCGCAGAAGCCGCCCGGCGACGACGTGATCCCGGCCCGGCGGGCGATCGCCCTCGGCGTCGTCCAGGGGCCGGCCGAGCTGCTGCCGGTCTCCAGCTCGGCCCACATCGTGCTCCTGCCCTGGCTCGCCGGCTGGGACTGGGAGGAGGTCGACCCGGAGCTGCGCAAGAGCTTCGAGGTGGCGCTGCACGCCGGCGCCGCGGCGGCGCTGATCTTCGGCCAGCGGCGGCTGATCGCCGAGGAGCTGCGCGCCTTCGACCTGCGCGGGGCGACGGTGCTGGCGCTCTCCTTCCTGCCCGCGGCGCTGGCCGGCTACCGCTGGGAGCGGGCGATCGAGAGCCGGCTCGGCGGGCCGCGGGCGACCGCCTACGGGCTGCTGGCCGGCGGCGCGGCGATGGTCCTCGCCGACACCCGCCCGCAGCTGCGCGGCCGCGGCGAGGCGGGGGCGGCCGACGGCCTGGCGCTCGGCGTAGCCCAGGCGGCGGCGCTGGCGCCGGGCGTCTCGCGCAACGGGATCACGCTCGCCGCCGCCCGCTGGCGGCGCTTCTCGCGCGACCAGGCCAACCTGCTCTCGCGCACGATCGCGCTGCCGATCATCGTCGGCGCCACCGCGCTCAAGGGCGCCCGCCTCGCCCGCCGCGGCGCGGCGCCGGGCATGCGCCGCTCGATCGCGCTCGGCGTCGCCGCTTCCTTCGCCTCCACCCTCGCCTCCCAGCGCCTGATCGGGCTGGTCGAGCGCGACCGGGCGCTGTGGCCGTACGCGGCCTACCGCGCGGGGCTGGCCGCGGTGGTGCTGCGCAGGCTGCGCGCGGGGCGTTAATCCAAGATTTGGATGAACTTGGATTAAGTTGGAGGTGCGCTACTCTATTCCAAGATTTGGATGAACTTGGAATAGGTTGGATGGAGATCGGGTGCACATAGAGCGGGCGCCTACATACGCGGAGCTGGTCGCCGAGCTCGCCCCCGAGTCGATCCCGAAGGCCCTCGCCGCGGTGCGCTCGGCGGGACGCGAGGACCGCTACCTGCACTGGGACAAGCTTCGCCGTCTCTCCCCTCCGCACGGCCTGAGCAGCAGGGAGTGGTGGCTCGGGATAAAGACAGAGCGCGCCGCCGGGGCGCGACTGCTGCCCTGGGAGGACAAGGAAGGGACGCCCTTTCGCTACGGGCTGCCCGACCTCGTGCTCGAGCGGCTGCACCGGGTCGACCAGCGCGCCAGCGGCGAGGTGGCGATGGACGAGGTGGTGACCTCGGAGCGGCAGGCGGGTCAGAGGTTCCTGGTCAACTCGCTGATGGAGGAGGCGATTCGCTCCAGCCAGCTGGAGGGGGCGACGACCTCCAGGCGGGTCGCCAAGGAGATGCTGCGCGCGGGGCGCGAGCCGCAGGACCGCAGCGAGCGGATGATCGTCAACAACTACCGGGCGCTGCAGTTCGTCCGCGAGGAGATGGGCGACCGCCTCGACCTCGACCACCTGCTCGAGCTGCACAGGATCGTCACCGCGGGAACCCTCGACGACCCCGCCGCGGCCGGTCGCCTGCAGGAGCCGGGCGAAGAGCGGGTGGGCGTCTACGACCGCGACGATGCCGAGCGCCCGATCCACCTGCCGCCGCCGGCCGAGGATCTGCCGCGGCGGATGCGCATGCTCTGCGACTTCGCCAACGAGAGTGAAGAGACCGGCCGCTTCGTCCACCCGGTCGTGCGGGCGATCCTGGTCCACTTCTGGCTCGCCTACGACCGTCCCTTCCTCGACGGCAACGGCCGCACCGCGCGGATCCTCTTCTTCTGGCTGATGCGGCGGCGCGGCTACTGGCTGGCCGAGTACCTGCCGATCTCGCCGGTGATCCGCGAGGCGCCGGCGCAGTACGCGCGCGCCTTCGTCGAGTCGGAGACCGACGAGGGCGACGTGACCTATTTCCTCGTCCACCAGCTCAGGGTGATCGGCAAGGCGCTCGACAGGCACGACGCCTACATCCAGCGCAAGATCTCCGAGGTGCGCTCGGTGGAGCGCCTGCTCGACGGCGCGGACGGCCTCAACCACCGGCAGCTGGCGCTGCTCGCCGACGCCGTTCGCAACCCCGACGGCACCTACACCTTCGGCAGCCACGCCGCCAGCCACCGGGTCAGCCACGAGACCGCGCGCTCCGATCTCTCCGGCCTCGACGCCCGCGGCCTGCTCGAGCGGCGCAGCAGGGGACGCGGCTACGTCTTCGAACCGGTCCCCGATCTGGCCGGGCGCCTGAAAGAATCGGCCGGGTGAGCGACGCTTACGCCAAGGCAGGGGTCGACCAGGGGGCCGCGGACTCGGCCGTGGCCGGGCTGGTGCGGGCGCTGGCGGGGATCGAGCTGGGGCGCGAGTCGCGCCAGGTGCCGCTGCCCGGCCACTACGCGAGCGTGATCCGGCTCGACGGCCGGACCGGGATCGCGCTCTCCACCGACGGGGTCGGCACCAAGCTCCTCGTCGCCGAGGAGATGGGCCGCTACGACACGGTCGGGATCGACTGCGTGGCGATGAACGTCAACGACGTGATCTGCGTCGGCGCCGAGCCGCTGGCGATGCTCGACTACATCGCGATCGACCGGGCCGAGCCGCAGGTCTGCGCGGAAGTCGGCGCCGGCCTGGCGCGGGGCGCGGAGCTGGCCGGGATCGAGATCCCCGGCGGCGAGCTCGCCCAGCTCGGCGAGATGGTGCACGGCGTCGACGTCTCCGGCGCCTGCTTCGGCACCGTCGCCCTGGAGGAGATCGTCGACGGCTCGGCGGTGCGGCCCGGCGACCCGATCATCGGTCTGCCGTCCTCCGGCATCCACTCCAACGGCTACACCCTGGCCCGCTCGGCGCTCGCCGGGCTGGCGCTGGACGAGGACCCGGAGGGGCGGCTCGGGCGGCCGCTGGGCGAGGCGCTGCTGGAGCCGACCGAGATCTACGTCAAGCCGGTGCTCGAGCTGCTGCGCTCCGCGGCCGAGGTGCGCGGGCTCGCCCACATCACCTCGGGCGGGCTCGGCAACCTGACCCGGCTCGCGGCCGAGGTCGTCTACGAGATCGACGCGCCGCTGCCGGCGCCGCCGCTCTTCGCCCTGATCGCCGAGCGGTCGGACGCCTCGGACGAGGAGATGCACGAGGTCTTCAACATGGGCTGCGGCTTCTGCTGCGTGGTCGCCGCTGGCGACGAGGAGCCGGCGCTGGCGCTGCTGCGCGGCCACTATCCGGATGCGCAGCGCATCGGGCGGGTGCGCGAGCCGCAGGCTCCGGGCTCAGCCTCGGTCCTCCGCGCACAGTGACGCGAGGCCGCGCTCGTTGCCGGTCTGGAAGAGCGGCCCGCTCGGGCCGGAGACAAACAGCATCGGGATCGGGCTGGCCGGCTTTGGCTGACCGAAGTGACCCCCCCAGCAGGCCCAGGGAACCGTCTCGAGATCGACGAGCGGCGTATCGGCGCCGAAGCTGAAGACCCGTTCTTCGCCGCAGAGCGTCCAGTCGATCAGTCCGACCGGGCGCAGCTGCAGGCCGCAGTCGTCGTAACTGGCGTGGCCGCCAAGGCTGGCGTGGACGATCGGGTGGGGACCTTCCCGCTGCAGGGTTGGCGAGTTCCAGGCGAACCACTTGTCCTCGCCGTCGTGGCGCGCCATCGTCAGCCCGGCCGGCCGGAAACCGCGTTGGGTTTGGTGCAGGTGGACGGTGACGTGCTCGAAGTCGCCCTCGTGGAAGTCGGCGTTGGCGCGGATCGCCGCGATCGGGTCGGTGAGGATGCGCAGATCGTCGGTCACGGTCGGCAGGTAGTTGAGCGGGTAGAAGAACCAGTACTGCAGTTCGCGCCGCCGGCCGTTGGGCGAGGTCAAGTCGAGCAGGTAGAACTGCGCCGAGCGGTTCGGCTCGAGGCGGTCGGGGCTCGACTGCCAGAGCGCCAGCCGTTCGCGCTCGATGCCGAGAGCTTTGCCGACCGAGCAGAACTGGTCCTGGACGTGGTCGATCTCCGCCGGGTAGTCGAGGAACTGCCGCGAGAACCGGCCGGGGCGCAGGTCGCCTGGGCGCGCGTGGTCGCTGCTGCGACCGGGCGAGAGGAACCGGGTGAAGCCGCCGGCGAAGTAGAGGTCGTAGAGGGTCGGCACCGAGACCGGCCAGAAACGATCTGCCTTCGCCACGGTGAGGATCGGCTCGTAGAGCTTGGCGAGCCGGTTCTCTGCCCGCTCCACCGGGCGCTCGCCGCCGCGGGCGCGCTGGGGGGCTGGGAGGGTGTCGGGTTCCTGCACCAGGTCGGAAGCGGTGGGGACAAAGGCGTCGGCGGGGATGGGAGCGGGCTCCGGAGCGTCGACGCAGGTACCGGCGAAGTGTTCTCCTTCGGCCGCTTCGCGGGCAGAAACGAGCGAAGCGGCAACGAGGAAGACGATCGCGGCGATGACAGCACCGGCGATTACGGCCTCGCGACCGATCCTGCTCCAAAGCTTCCCAAACCTCGCCCACATGGTCGGGGAAAACGTAGCGGCCGGGCAAGCGTCGCGTGGTCGCTTGCAAGCTGCAGGCCGCGCAGCCGGCGGCGCGAACCCCGTCGGGCTGGTAATCGACAATGCTCAGACCTGGATGCATGACCAGCCGACAAGCAGCTCGATGATCGGGACCGTGCTCTCCGGCCGCTACCGGCTGGAGGCGAAGCTGGGCAGCGGCGGGATGTCGACGGTCTTCCTCGCCCGCGACCAGACGCTCGACCGCCAGGTGGCGGTCAAGGTGATGCACCGCGAGATGTCCGAGCAGGCCGACCAGCTCGAGCGCTTCCGCCACGAGGCGCGGGCGGTGGCCAAGATCACCCACCCCAACGTCGTCGCCGTGATCGACGCCGGCGAGGACGGCGGCCACCCCTACATCGTCTTCGAGTACGTCGAGGGCGAGACGCTGAAGCAGCGGATCAAGCGCGAGGGGGCGCTCGAGCCGCAGGAGGCGATCGCCTACGCGATCGAGATCGCCCGCGGCCTCTCGGTCGCCCACGCGCGCAAGATGGTCCACCGCGACATCAAGCCGCAGAACATCCTGATCGACGCCGAGGGCCGGGCGAAGCTGACCGACTTCGGCATCTCGCGCCAGCTCGAGCAGGACGGGATGACCGCCACCGGCCGGGTGCTCGGCACCACCGACTACGTCTCGCCCGAGCAGGCGATGGGGCGCGTGGTCGACCCGCGCTCCGACATCTACTCGCTCGGCGTCGTCCTCTACGAGATGCTGGTCGGCCAGGTCCCGTTCAGCGCCGACAGCCAGGTGGGGGTGGCGATGAAGCACGTCAACGAGGAACTGCCCGACGTGCAGCGGCGGCGGCCCGACGTCTCGGCGGCGGTGGCGCTGGTGGTCGAGCGGGCGAGCGCCAAGGACCCGGGCGAGCGCTACCAGCAGGTCGGCGAGATGATCGACGACCTCTCGACCGCGCTCGAGGTCGAGGCGGCGCGGGCGGGCTCGACCACCGGCGAGGCGACCAGCGTGCTCGACGCGGTGCCGCCGCCGAAGCGCGAGCTGTCGCGGCGGCGGCGGAGCCTGGCCGGGGCGCTGGGCGTGGTGCTGGTCGCCGGCCTGGTGCTGCTCGCCGTGCAGCTGATCTCCAGCGGCGACGTCGGCGGCGGTGGCGCGGATACGGGCAAGGGCCAGGCGGTGCCGATCGTCGCCGCCACCGACTACGACCCGCAGGGCGACGAAGAAGAGGGCGGCGACACGGTCGAACTGGCCCGCGACGGCGACCCGACCGGGACCGCCTGGGCAAGCGAGCACTACGAGACCGACACCTTCGCCGGCACCAAGACCGGCCCCGACCCCGGGGTCGGCCTCTACGTGACCACCGCCTCGCCGGCCAAGCCGACCGAGATGGTCGTCACCAGCCCCACCCCCGGCTGGGACGCCCAGGTCTTCGCTGCCCCCTCGGGGCCGCCGCCGGACCTGCAGGGCTGGGAAGAACCGGTCGGGATCGCGGTCGAAGCCGCGACCAAGCAGGAGATCGACCTCACCGTCCCCCGCCCCTCCCGCTACTTCCTGATCTGGTTCAACAAGGCCAGCGAAGCCCGCGACCAGGCCGGCCGCTTCCAGGTCGAGGTCAGCAACGTCAAGCTGCTGCGCTGAGTCCGGGGACGGCGGGCCGCGTTCGTCCTTTGTCGACCTCTCGCCGACAAAAGACGAACGCGGTCAGAACTCGTAGGTGCGGGACCTGCGGTGGCGCTCGATTGCTAGCTGGACGAGGCGGTCGCAGAGGTCGGGGTAGGCGAGGCCGGTGGCCTCCCAGAGCTTGGCGTAGACGCTGGTCTCGGTGAAGCCGGGCATCGTGTTGAGCTCGTTGACGAGGACGGTGCCGTCGGCGCCGGCGAAGAAGTCGCAGCGGGCGAGGCCGGCGCAGCCGGCGAGGGCGAAGGCGGCGCGGGCCAGCTCGCGCACCCGCTGCAGCTGCTCGTCGGGCAGCGGCGCGGGGACGACCAGCTCCATCCCGCCGGCGCTGTACTTGGTCTCGTAGTCGTACCACTCGCCGTGGGCGACGACCTCGCCCGGCAGCGAGGCGTCGACCTCCTCGTTGCCGAGCAGCGAGCACTCGACCTCGCGGCCCTCGGCGTGGGCCTCGACGATCACCCGCGGGTCGTGACGGCGGGCGAGCTCGACTGCCGGGTCGAGCTCGCCCAGCGAGTCGACCCGGCTGATGCCGACGCTCGAGCCGAGCCGCGAGGGCTTGACCCAGAGCGGCAGGCCGAGGGCGGCGCAGCGCTCGCGCCAGCCGGGCTCGCCGGCGGCGGCGAAGCCGACCTGGGGCAGGCCGGCCTGGGCGAAGACCCGCTTGAGGCTGAGCTTGTCCATGCAGAGCGCCGAGGGCAGCACGTCGGAGCCGACGTAGGGCAGGTCGAGCCACTCGAGCAGGCCCTGGACGCTGCCGTCCTCGCCGAAGGGGCCGTGCAGGACGGGGAAGGCGACCGCGGCGCCGAGCAGCCCCTCGCCGGGGACCAGCGAGATGCCGCCGCCCGCGTGGCTCCAGGCGCCCTCGCGGCCGATCGTCACCCGCAGCGCCTCGTGCCCGGCCTGCTCGAGGCCGCGGGCTACAGCCTCCCCGGAGCGCAGCGAGACCTCGTGCTCGGAGGAGCGGCCGCCGTAGAGGACGGCGACCCTCATTCCCCGGCTTCCGGTTCGAGCGAGCCCGAGGCGGCCTTGCCGACCACCAGGCTGACCGTTTCCCCCGGCTTCATCTCCGAGCCCGGCGGCGGGAACTGGTCGGTGACCCGGCCGACCTGGGAGGGCACTTCGGTCGCCTGTTCGGTGACTTCGGGCTGCAGGCCGGCGGCGCGCACGGCTTCCACCGCTTCGCGGCGTTCCTTGCCGATCACGTTCGGGGCGCTCGCTTTTTCTTCGCCGGCCGAGACGACGATCGAGACGGTCGACCCCGGCGGCAGCTGCGAGCCGGCGCTGGGCGCCTGGCGGATCACCTCGCCGGCCGGCTTCGAGCTCTGCGCTTCTTCGACGCTGGGGCTGAAGCCGCGGCTGCGGATCTGCTGCACGGCGACCGAGCGCTGGGTGCCGACCAGGACCGGGACCTTGGCCAGCTTCGGGCCGCTGGAGACGCGCAGCAGGACTTCGCTGCCGCGCACCGCGGTCAGGCCGCCGCCGGGCTGCGAGCTGATCACCAGCCCTTCTTCAACCTTGGCCGAGTGCACCCGTTCGACCCGCGGCTCGAAGCCGGCGGCTTCGAGCTTCTGCCGCGCTTCGGCGACCGGCAGACCGGCGGTCGAGGGCACCTCGTCGCTGCCCGGCCCGGCGCTGACGGTCAGCATCACCTTCGGCTTCGAGCAGAAGAAGACGATCAGGGCGCAGTCGAGCGAGGCCTGCGGCGGCGAGGCGCTCGGGTCCTGCTCGAGCACGGTGCCAGCGGCGGCTTCGCGCTGCACGCGGCGGATCCCGCCGATCCCGAAGCCGGCTTCGTGCAGCAGCGCGATCGCCGTGCTTTCCGGGCTGTTGGTGACGTCCGGCACCTCGGTCGTCGTGTCGCGGGTGAGGGCGAAGCCGACCAGCAGCCCGATCAGGACGGCGGCGACGATCAGCGCCGAGATGATCCGGCGCCGGCGCCGGCGGCGCTCCTCCTCGGGGTCGAGGCCCTCGGCGACCGCCTCCTCGGGGGTGGCGACGACCGGCGGCAGGGGGGCGAAGGCGGCGGTGTTCTCGGCGCCGCCGCTGGGGTCCTTCATCGCCGCGTCGAGGGCGGCGATGAAGGCGTCGGCGCTCTGGAAGCGCTGGCCCGGCTCCTTTTCCAGCGCCCGCATCACCACCGCGTCGAGCGCCGGCGAGACCGCGGGGTTGATCGAGCTCGGCCGCTGCGGCGCCTGGGAGACCTGTTTCATCGCCACCGCGACCGCCGTGTCGGCCTCGAAGGGGACGCGGCCGGCGAGCGCCTCATAGAGCATCACGCCGATCGAGTAGAGGTCGGAGACGGCGGTCACCTCGAAGCCCTGCGCCTGCTCGGGCGAGAGGTAGTGCGGGGTGCCCATCACCGAGCCGGTCTGGGTGATCTCCGAGACGCCGGCGCGGGCGATGCCGAAGTCGGTCACGGTCGCCTTGCCCTCGGCGTCGACGATCACGTTCTGCGGCTTCAGGTCGCGGTGGACGATGCCGTGGCGGTGGGCGAAGCGGGCCCCCTCGAGGACCTGGCGGATGTAGGCGACGGACTGCTCGGGGGTGAGGCCGCCGGCGTCGATCAGCTGCTTCAGGGTGCGGCCCTCGAGGTACTGCATGGCGATGAAGTGGGTGTCCTCGACGTCGCCGCGGTCGAAGACGGCGACCACGTTGGGGTGCTGCAGGCCGGCGGCCGCCTCGGCCTCGCGGCGGAAGCGCTCGACGAACTCGCGGTCCTGGACGAAGCGGGCGTGCAGGATCTTGAGCGCGACCTGGCGCTGCAGGTGCGAGTCGTCGGCGAGCCAGACGTCGGCCATGCCGCCCGAGCCGATCCGCTTCAGGATCCGGTAGCGGCCGTCGAGCACCGCGCCCTCGGCGACCTCAGCCACCTTCGCCCCCGAGGATCGCTTCGGCGACGTCGCGGAAGATCGGCGCCGCGACGTCGTTGCCGAACTGCGGCGTGCACTCGACCGTGGCGGCGATCGCGATCTGCGGGTCGTCGGCCGGGGCGAAGCCCATGAACCAGGCCTGGTTTTCTTCGCTGCCGCCGCCGCAGGAGTCGTTGTAGGGCGTTTCCGCGGTGCCGGTCTTGCCGGCCACGGCGACCCCGGGGATCGCCGCGTTGGTCCCGGTCCCTGCGTCGACCACGCCTTCCATCGCCGCGGTCAGCTCCGCCGCCGTCTGCTCGTCGATCGGCTGGCTGTACTCGCTGGGGTCGAGACGATCGGTGACGCGCCCATCGGGATCGACGACCCTACTCCAGATCTGCGGCTTCATCAGCCGGCCGCGGTTGGCGATCGCGCTCGCCACCATCGCCATCTGCAGCGGCGAGGCCAGCAGCCGCTCCTGGCCGATCGCGACGCGGGCGATGTCGATCGGGTCGCTGGGCCCGAGCAGCTGGTTGTCTTCGAGGATGCCGCTGGGCAGCACCTGGTCGCTGGGCAGGTCGATCGGCGGCTTCGAGTTGAAGCCGAATTTGTCCATGTATTCGAACAGGGTGTCCTCGCCGACCCGTTCGCCGAGCTGGGCGAACCAGGTGTTGACCGAGTTGGTCAGCGCCGTGTCGAGGCCGATCGGGCCGAAGTCCTCGGTGAAGTCGTTGCTCAGCGGCTGCCCCTGGATCTCGAGCGTGCCGGGCGCGTCGATCGTCGTCTCCGGCGTGATCGTGCCGCTGTCGAGGCCGGCGGCGGCGGTCACCACCTTGAAGGTCGAGCCGGGCGGGTAGCGGCCCTGGCTGGCGCGGTCGAAGAGCGGGGTTTCGATTTCGTTGCTGTTCAGCTGTTCGAGGTCGTAGGGGATGCGGTTGGGGTCGAAGGGGGCGTTGGAGGCCATCGCCCGCACCCGGCCGGTGCGCGGCTCGATCGCGACCACGGCGCCGAAGCCGGTCGCCTCGAGGTCGGCGAGGGCCACCCGCTGGGCCTCGGGGTCGAGGTTGGTGACGACGTCGTTGCCCTCCTGGCGGCGGCCGCGCAGCTCGTCGAGGATCGAGCTGAATTCCGAGCCTTCGCCGACCAGCTCGTCGTTGTGGAACTGCTCGAACTCGCTGTCGCCCTCTTCGACGAAGCTGTAGCCGACCGGGTGGCCGAAGAGGGAGCCCTCGGGGTAGCGGCGCACGTAGCGCAGCGCAGCGCCCTTGCCCTTGGCGACCGAGCGGGCGAGCACGGTGCCGTCGGCGGCGAGGATGCGGCCGCGCTCGATCTGCTGCTGCTCGAACAGCGGCCGCTTGTTGGCGTTCTCTTCGCGCAGCGCGTCGGCGTCGAAGACCGCCCAGTAGGACGTGAAGCCGATCAGCACCGCGAAGAGGGTGACGACGAAGGCGAAGAGCTTGACGATCTGGCGGTTCACCGCGCCCCCAGGGCGAGCCCGCCGCGCTCGCCGTCGGCCGCCTGGCGGCGGGCGCGGTCGGAGACGAGCAGCAGCAGGGCGAGGAGGACGAAGTTGGCGACGATCGAGCTGCCGCCGTAGCTGATGAAGGGCAGGGTGACGCCGGTCAGCGGGATCACCCTGGTGACGCCGCCGATGATGACGAAGGCCTGGATCGCGAAGACCGCGGTCAGGCCGGTCGCCAGCAGCTTCGAGAAGCCGTCGTCGGCGAGCAGGGCGATCTTGAAGCCGCGGGCCGAGATCAGCAGGTAGATCAGGACCACCGCGCAGGCGCCGAAGAGGCCGAGCTCGTTGACGATCAGCGAGTAGATCGTGTCGGTCTGCGCCGCCGGCAGCAGAGCGTTGTCGGTGCCGGGCACGGTGATCAGCGCCTGGCCGAAGCCCTTGCCGAAGAGACCGCCGTCGGCCTGGGAGAAGATCGACTGCAGGATCTGGTACCCGGCGCGCTGCGGGTGGGCGTAGGGGTCGAGCCAGATCTCGACCCGGTCGCCGACGTGGGGCACGGTGGAGGCGAAGAACCAGGCGCCGAGCAGGAACATCGCCATGCCGATGACGACGAAGGAGAAGCGGCCCGTGGCGACGTAGAGCAGGGCGAGGAAGGCGGCGAAGAACATCAGCGAGCTGCCCAGGTCGCGGATGAAGACGAGCATGAACATCGAGGCGCCCCAGACGACCAGCATCGGGCCGAAGTGCTTGAGCGGCGGCAGGGTGACACCGAGCACGCGGCGGGCGCCGACGATCAGCACCTCGCGGTGCTCGCGCAGGTAGCTGGCGAGGAAGACGACCAGGCAGATCTTCGAGAACTCGGCCGGCTGGAAGGCGAGCGGGCCGATCTTGACCCCGAGGTAGGCGCCGTTGACCTGCTGGCCGATTCCCGGCAGGCGCGGGGCGAGCAGCAGCAGCAGGCCGGTCGACGGCGATCGTGTAGCGGTAGCGCTCGAGCACGTCGTAGTCGCGCAGGAAGTGGATCGTCGGCGGCGAAGAGGACGAGGCCGAGGACGAACCAGTTGGCCTGGTCGCGGGCCAGGGCGGGGTCGATCCGGTAGACCATCACCAGGCCGAAGGCGGTGAGCAGGGCGACCAGCGGGAAGAGGTAGGGGTCGGCGTTGGGCAGGCGGATGCGCAGGTAGACGTGGGTGGCGAGGCAGACGGCGAGGAAGTAGGCGCCGTAGACGAGGCTGGCGTCGTCGAGTCCGCGAGTTCTCCTGGGCGAGGACGGCGGTGAAGCCGGCGGTCAGCAGCAGGGCGACCGGGACGAGCGCCATCAGCTCCCGGTTGCGGGCGCTCACTTCGCTTCCTGGGAGCGTTCGATGTCTTCGATCAGGGAGACGGCGTCGCTGCGCGAGCGCAGGTCGTGGCCGCTGACCGCTTCGCGCCGCTTGGCCGGCAGCGAGTCGGTCTGGATCGGGGCCGAGTAGCGCTCCTCGTAGAGCTCGATCCCGAAAGGCAGGTCGTAGGGCAGGCCGCGGTAGAGGGCGACCCGGCCGCCGGCGTCGGTGCCGAGGAACCAGACCTGGCGGTTGGCGTACCAGGCGCCGAAGGCGAGCGCGGCGACGAGCAGCAGCGCGGCGAGGATCTTGACGGCGCGCCGCGGCCAGCGGCGGCGCCCCGGCGACGAGCTGGCGGCGGCGCTCCTGCGGCGGCAGCGGCGGCGGCGCGGCGGCGGACCTCGGTCGCGGTCAGCCCCTGCTCGGCCGCGGCGGCGCCGATCAGGGTCGCGTCCTCGTGGCTCTGGCGCGGCGCGGCGGCGTCTTCGAGGCGGAAGGCGAGGGCGGTGATGTTGTCGCGGCCGCCGGCCCGGTTGGCCTCGTCGACGAGGGCGCGGACCGCGGCCTGCATCGAGCTGGCGCCGGCGAGCAGCTTGGCGATCTGCTCCTCGTCGAGCATCGTCGTCAGCCCGTCGGAGCAGAGCAGGAAGACGTCGCCGGGGGCGGCGGGGACGGTCTGCACGTCGGGCTCGACCTCGGGCTCGGGGCCGAGCGCGCGGGTGATGATCGAGCGCTGCGGGTGTTCCTCGGCCTGGGCGTCGGTGATCTGCCCCTTGCGCCGCATCTCCTCGACCAGCGAGTGGTCGCGGGTCAGCTGCTCGAGCTTGCCGCCGCGCAGGCGGTAGGCGCGGCTGTCGCCGACGTGGCCGATCGCCACCTCTTCGGCCTCGGCGTCGACGATCGCGGCGGTCAGGGTCGTGCCCATGCCGGCCCGCGAGGGGTCGGCGCGGGCGAGCTCGTGGATCTCGCGGTTGGCGGCGGCGATCGTCTCGCGCAGTACCTGCTCGGGCGGGCCGTCGGGCAGGTCGACGGTCGAAGGCCTCGGCGGCCGCCTTCGAGGCGACCTCGCCGGCCTGGGCGCCGCCCATGCCGTCGGCGACGACGAAGATCGGCGCGCGGGCGAAGTAGGAGTCCTCGTTGGCGTTGCGCTGGCGGCCGGTGTCGGTGCGGAAGGCCTGGTCGTCGATCCGCAGCATCGCTAGCCCCCGGCCTCGAACCGGAACTCGGTGTCGCCGATCCGCACCACGTCGCCGTCGATCAGCTCGGCCTCGCCGTTGAGCTCGGCGTCGTTGAGCAGGGTGCCGTTGGTCGAGTTCATGTCCTCGACGTAGGTGCGGCCGTCGCGGGTGAAGATCCTCGCGTGCAGGCCGGAGGCGTAGCGGTCCTCGATCCGCACGTCGGCTTCGCCCGAGCGGCCGATCGAGAGGCCGCCGATCAGGTCGAAGCGCTCGCCCGGCTCGCAGGCCGCCGCCGCGCTCGGCGACCAGCCAGGCGTCGCCGCCGCCGGCGCCGCGGCCGCGGCGGGACCGGGTGGAAGCCGGTCGCGTCGGGCGCCGGCGAGACGGTGCGGCGCAGGTCCTTCAGCGCGCTGCGGGCGACCCAGAGCAGGAAGAGGTAGAGGACGGCGAGGAAGCCGAACTTGAGGGCGACGGAGATCGGCTCGTAGTCCACGGTCAGCGCCGGCCGCTACTGCTCGATGTCGAACATGAAGGTCGTGGTGCCGAGCGTGACCTGGTCGCCGGGGCTGAGCCGGGTCGAGGAGACGCGGCGGCCGTTGACCTTGACCCCGTTGGTCGAGCCGAGGTCGGCGATCGTCCAGTCGCCGGCCGCGGCGCGGCGCAGCTCGGCGTGGCGGCGCGAGACGTTGGGGTCGCGCAGCACGCACTCGGCCTCCTTGGAGCGGCCGATCGTCGCCCGCGGGCCCTCGAGCACGTAGCGGCGGTCGTCGAGGGCGACGACGGCGCGGGTGGCGACCAGCGCGCGGCCGCGTGCTCGGGCCTGGGCCGGCTCCGGTCGCGCTCGCGCACCGCCGAGTAGACCATCGTGTGGCCCTCCTCGCCCTGGCTCGGCGCGCTCGCCCTCGTGGGCGGGGGGCTTGACCAGCCGGGTCTGGATCCCGAACTCGCCGAGGCGCAGCCGCTCGTCGGTCTTGAACTCGACCGCGGGCCGGGTCAGCAGGTCGTAGCTGCGGCGGCGAGCGTGCTCGAGCAGGTAGCCGGAGAGCTCCTGCTCGAGCGAGCGCTCGTAGCCTTCGAGCTTGGCGCGGTCGCGGCTCGAGAGGAAGACCGTGTACTCGTTGGGCACGTAGACGCGGGCGACCGCGGCGGTCTTGTGCGCGTCCATCTCCTTGGCCAGCTTGCGGGCCAGCTCGACCGGCTGCACCTCGGAGCTGAAGGCGCGGCTGAAGACCCCCTCGACGAGGCCTTCGATCCGGCTCTCGAGGTTGCGTAGAACGCTGATCGTGGGCTCCTTTCGCGCGCTCGTCACCGCGCCCCCGGCGGCGAGCGGGAGGGCTGAAATCCTACGGGAGGCAGGGCGCCGTGACCGACGGCGAGCCAGGCGCCGAGTGCCGCGGCGGCGGCGATCGCCGCCGGCGCGCAGCCTGCGTCCCGCGCTGACCGCGGCGCGGGTGGTCGGCCAGCTGGTCGAGCGAGTCCTCGATCGCCTCGCCCAGCTCCTCCAGCGAAGGGCGGCGCTCGGGGCGGCGGCCGAGGCAGGCGTCGACCGTCTCGCTCAGCTCGCGCGGCAGGTCGGGGCGCAGGCGGCGCAGGGGGCGGGGGCGCGAGCCGATCGCCCGCGCCGTCGCCGCCGGCGAGCCGCGCCGGTTCGGGTTCTCGCCGCTCCAGCACTCATAGAGGACAGGGCGAGCGAGTAGACGTCGGCGGCTCGGGCCGGCGGTGCGGCCCTCGGCCTGCTCGGGGGCCATGTAGGCGAGGGTGCCGACCACGTCGCCCGGGGCGGTCAGCGAGGCGCCGTCGGCGAGGCGGGCGACGCCGAAGTCCATCAGCTTGGCGCTGGGCTCGCCGTCCTCGGTGACCAGCACGTTCTGCGGCTTGATGTCGCGGTGGACGACGGCGCGGTGGTGGGCGTGGTCGAGCGCCTCGCAGAGGTCGGCGCCGACCTCCGCGACCTCGCGGTCGCTGAGCGCGCCGTCGCGGTTGAGCTCGGCCAGGGTGCGGCCGTCGACCAGCTCGGTGACGAGCAGGGCGTTGCCGTCCTCCTCGCCGATCTCGTAGAGGGTGACGATGCCGGGGTGGTTGAGCCGGGCGGCGGCCTGTGCCTCGCGCAGCACGCGCCGCGAGCCGCGACCGCCGGCGGACTCGATCGCCTTGACCGCGACCGGCCGCTCGAGGCGCCCGTCCCAGGCCTCGTAGACGGTGCCGAAGCCGCCGCTGCCGATGCGGCGCTCGATCAGGAAGCGGTTGAGGACGAGTGAACCGACCACGGCGTTTCGGGACTTCGCCGCGAATCCGCTTCCTCCTGCGACATACTGCCTGCTACTTGGAGGGTTCGTCCGCATCCAGCCCGGCTCGCCGCCCGCGGCCGCGGCGCAGGCCCGAACGCCAGCAGATCCTGCTGCGGCGTGGTCTCGCCCTGGGCGGCGGCCTGCTGCTGCTGGTCCTGCTCGTGCTCGGCGTCAAGGGCTGCCTCGACGCCCGCAAGAACCGGGCGCTGAGCGACTACTCGCGCAACGTCACCCAGATCGTCGAAGAGACCAAGCAGACGAGCAACGCATTCTTCGAAAAGCTGTCAGGCCCCGGCGACCTCTCGGTGACCGACTTCGTCGCCGAGGTCAACGCCGACCGCAGCGCGATGGACAGCTACGCGGCGCGCGTCGACGGCCTCGACACGCCGGGCGACATGGGCCAGGCGCAGGACTCGCTGGAACTGGTCTACGAGCTGCGCAGCAGCGCGATGAACACGATTGCCGACAAAGTCAGCACCGCGCTGGGCGACGTCGGCTCCGAGCAGGCGACCGCTGCGATCGCGCGCCAGATGCAGGTCCTGCTGGCCAGCGACGTGCTCTACGCGCAGGTGACGCGGCCCGAGATCAACGGCGTGCTGGCCGACAACGGGATCAACGACAGCGACGTGCCGAAGAGCGTCTTCGTGCCGGAAGGGAGCAAGTGGCTGGACGAAGACGCGGTCAGCTCGGCTCTGGGCTCGGTCAGCGGCTCGAGCGGCTCCGCAACCCCCGGCGTGCACGGCCTCGGCCTGGTCGGGACCAGCCTCAACGGCACCGAACTGGCGGCCGAAACGACGACCTCGGTCGCGGTCGAAGGGACGCCGGAAGTCGAAGTCGAAGTCCAGAACCAGGGCGACTCGACCGAGAACGGGATCACGGTCTCGGTCACGGTCGACGGCGGCAACACGCTGCAGGGGACGATCGACAGCCTCGCCGCAGCCGAAAGCCAGACCGTCTCGATCCCGCTGACGCCGGCGCCGAAGGGCGAAGCTACGCTCGAAGTCGAGGTCGAAACTGTGCCCGGCGAGCAGGTCTCCACCAACAACGAAGCCAGCTACACGGTCGCCTTCGAATAGGGCGGGACCGGTGCGGATCGCCTACCTGGGGCCGGCGGGGACCTTCACCGAGGACGCCCTGCGCGAGGCGCTCGAGCCGGGCGCCGAGTTCGAGGCGCTGCGCACGGCGACGATCCGCGAGGCGATCCTCGCGGTCGAGCGCGGCGAGGCGGAGCGGGCGCTGGTCCCGGTCGAGAACTCGATCGAGGGCTCGGTGCGCAGCACGCTCGACACGCTCGCCTTCGACGCCGCCGGGGTGACGGTCGTCGGCGAGCACGACTTCGCCGTGCGGGCGATGCTGATCGCCCGCGAGGGAGTCGAGCTCGAGCGGGTCGAGCGGGTCCTCTCCCACCCCCAGCCGCTCGCCCAGTGCGCCCGCTTCCTCGCCGCCAACCTGCCCGGGGCGAGGCAGGAGCCGCGCGACAGCACCGCGGCGGCGGTGCAGGAGGTCGGCGCCGCGGCCGAGCCCTGGGCGGCGATCGGCGCCCGCGCCGCGGCCGAGCTCTACGGCTGCCGCGTCCTGCGCGAGGGGATCGAGGACGAGGCCAACAACGTCACCCGCTTCCTCTGGATCGCCGCGGCCGGGACCGAGCCGGGGGCCGGCGCGACGTGGAAGACCTCGCTGGTCTTCTCCGAGCTGGGCGAGGACCACCCGGGCGCCCTGGTCGAGGCGCTGCAGGAGTTCTCCTCGCGCGCCGTCAACCTGACCCGGATCGAGTCGCGCCCGCTGCGCAGCGAGCTCGGCCGCTACATGTTCTTCTGCGACCTCGAGGGCGCGGCCGAGGAGGGTCCGGTGGCCGCCGCGATCGAGGCCCTCGGCCGCAAGGCCTCCTCGGTGCGCGTGCTCGGCAGCTACCCAGTCGGGTAGGCCCCGGGCGGTTCTGGGCAGCGCCTGCGTAGAATTCGCGAGCAACATGGCTCGAGTGCTCGTACTCAACGCAACGTATGAGCCGATCAACGTCTGCACGTTGAGGAGGGCCGCTGTGCTCCTGCTGAAGGAGAAGGCCGAGTTGCTGGAGCGGCGCGAGGGCGCGATTCACTCCGAGCGGATGACGATGGAGCGTCCCGACGTGATCCGGCTGGTCAGCTACGTGCGCATCCCACGCGAAGCGCACCGGCGCAAGATCACCCGCCGCGCGGTGCTGGCCCGCGACTCATGGACCTGCCAGTACTGCGGCTCGACCAAGTCCGGCCTCACCGTCGACCACGTCATCCCCCGCAGCCGCGGCGGCAAATCGGTCTGGGAGAACATCGTCGCCGCCTGCGCCTCCTGCAACCGCCGCAAGGGCAACCGCCTCCCCCGCGAGATCGAGATGCACCCGGCCCGAACCCCCAAGCCCCCCGGCCCAACCGTCTTCATCCAGGTCGCCAGCCCGAAGATCCCGGAAGCCTGGCAGCAGTACCTGCCGGCGGCTGCTTAGACGAAGAGCGGATCGGGACGCCTTCCCAAAACGCTCGGCGGGAGCCTCGCTGGAGTGTTTTGGGAAGGCGTCCCGATCCGCCCACCCAACTCAGTCAGTCCGCGAGTTGCTCCTGCCCGGGTGCTTCCTCAGCTGGGGTGGACTCGTCGTCGACTACGAGGGCTACGGCGGAGACTCGGTCCTCCTCCTTCATGTTCATCACCCGCACGCCCTGCGTGGCGCGGCCCATCTGCGAGATGCCGCCGGCTTCGGTGCGCTGCACCATGCCGTTCTGGGAGATGAAGAGGAGGTCCTGGTGCTCGCGGACGATCAGGGCGCCGGCCAGGCCGCCCTTCTTCGCCGTCAGCTTCGCGGTCAGCACGCCCTTGCCGCCGCGTCCCTTGACCGGGTACTCGGAGACCGAGGTGCGCTTGCCGTAGCCGTTCTCGGTGACGACGAAGAGCTCGGCGTCGTCGCGGGCGACATCCATCGCCAGCACCCGGTTTGGGGCGCCGTCGATCTTGGCGCTGACGTTCATCCCCTTGACGCCGCTGGTGTCGCGGCCCATCGGCCGGGAGGCGGACTCGTTGAAGCGCACCGAGTGCCCCGACTTGGAGACGAGCAGGATGTCGTCCTCGCCCGAGGTGAGGCGGACGCCGACCAGCTCGTCGTTGTCGCGGATCTTGATCGCGATGATCCCGTCGGCGCGGATCGGTGTGTTGTAGGCCTTGAACTCGGTCTTCTTGACCAGGCCGCCGGCGGTCGCGAAGACCAGGTACTTGTTCTCGCTGAAGTCGCGGGTGGGGATCACCGCGGTCACCTTCTCGCCCTCGCGCAGGGGCAGGACGTTGACCAGGGCACGGCCTTTCGCGGTCCGCGCGCCCTCCGGCAGCTCGTAGACCTTGAGCCGGTAGACCTTGCCGCGGTTGGTGAAGAAGAGCAGGAAGTCGTGGGTCGAGCAGATGTGCAGGTGCTCGATGTAGTCGTCCTCCTTGAGGTCCATGCCCATCACCCCGCGGCCGCCGCGGCGCTGCTGGCGGTAGGTGGCCAGCGGCAGACGCTTGGCGTAGCCGGAGTGGGTGATCGAGATCACCATCTGCTGGTCGGCGATCATGTCCTCGATGTTCATGTCGCCCTCGAAGTGGGTGATCTCGGTGCGCCGCTCGTCGCCGTAGCGCTTGTCGATCTCGTCCAGCTCCTCGACGATCACGGCGTCGATCCGGGCCGGGTCGCCGAGGATCGCGCGCAGCTCGGCGATCCTCGCCAGCAGCTCCTCGTGCTCCTCGCGGACCTTGTCGGACTCGAGCGCGGTGAGGCGGGCGAGGCGCATGTCGAGGATCGCCTGGGCCTGCTCGGCGGAGAGCTCGAAGCGCTCGATCAGGCCCGACTTGGCGGCGTCGGTGTCGGCCGAGCCGCGGATCAGCTCGATCACCGCGTCGAGGTTGTCGAGCGCGATCAGCAACCCCTCGAGGATGTGGGCGCGGGCCTCGGCGCGAGCCAGCTCGTGCTGGGTGCGGCGGATCACGACCTCGCGCTGGTGGCTGACGTAGTGGCCGATCATCTGGCGCAGGCCGAGTGACTTCGGCACGCCGTCGACCAGGGCGACCATGTTGATGCCGAAGGTGCTCTGCATCGCGGTCCGCTTGTAGAGCTGGTTGAGCACGACCTCGGGCGGGTCGCCGCCGCGCTTGGTCTCGATCACCAGGCGCATGCCGGAGCGGTCGGACTCGTCGCGCAGATCGGAGATCCCGGTGATCTTCTTGTCGCGGACGAGGTCGGCGATCTTGGTGATCAGCCCCCCTTCGCCGCCCTTCTTGACCATGAAGGGCAGCTCGGTGACGACGATCGCGTCGCGGCCGCCCTTGAGCGGCTCGACGTGGGCGCGGGCCCGGATCCGCACCGAGGCGCGGCCTTTGTCGTAGGCGTCGGCGATCCCTTCCGGGCTCATCAGGCCGCCGCCGGGGAAGTCGGGCCCCTTGACGTGCTCCATCAGCCCGGCGAGGTCGATCTCGGGGTTGGCGAGGTAGGCCTTGACCGCGCCGATCGTCTCGCTCAGGTTGTGCGGCGGGATGTTGGTCGCCATCCCCACCGCGATCCCCGACGAGCCGTTGACCAGCAGGTTCGGGAAGCGCGCCGGCAGCACCAGCGGCTCGTTCAGCGATTCGTCGTAGTTCGGCCCCCACTCCACCGTGTCGGCCTCGATGTCGCGCAGCATCTCGGTAGAGAGCCGCGCCAGCCGCGCCTCGGTGTTGTGACTCACGAAGCCGTTGGTGAGGAAGGAGTGATCCTCCGTGTCCACGCGAAGCGAGTACACCGGCTGGACCCCGGCGTCGAGCACCGACTCGACTTCGGCGTAGAAATAGTCGCCGGTGACCAGCGGTGAAACCGTGTCGCGCACCTCGGGTGACTTGATCCGCTCCATGATCGCCGTGCCGCCTTGCTCCCAGCGCTCGATCCGGTCGACGTTGTGGCGGTTGAGCCAGTCACGGTCGGACCACGGCGACCCACAGTCAGAGCGGATGTAAGTTGCCATGTACGGGACGTGGTCATGGCTAAGCGCGCGGCTCTGCTTAGGGATGGTCTTGAGATCCCGCTCCAGCTTTCTCTGCTTGGCGCCGATAAATCCGACCGCGGCGGAGAAGATCCGGGCGTCACGGCGATTGGTGATGACGAGCTTGAGCTCGTCGTGCTCATAGCGGCACAGACGCGACACGACGCCCGCCTCCAGCAGCAGGATCTGCACGTCCTGTGCGAGCTGCTCGCTGTACGTCGAGTAGGAGATCTGCACCGTGTTACGTGGCAGCAGCGAGGAGGAGCCATCGCCCGTGAACAGAGCCGCCAAGAATGCGCGCTTGAGGGCCGGTCCTCCGCGCCAGATGAACTCGGGAACACGCTTCTCCCTCGCCCTCCCCCCTATCTCGATGAGCGGGCTAGCCCGCAGAGAGCCGAGATTCTGAATATCGAGCTCGAGCAGGAGGCTGCCCGACGCGATCGTCCGCGCTGACACGTAACGAGGGCCACCGACTATCGCGTCATACGCCGCGACAACATCCTCGAAGAAGTCCGGGTCCACGTTGTTGAAGCCAGCACGGCTGGTCCCGATCCAGCCCTCGGAGACGAAGGCGCCGGCAAGAAGAGCGAGGGCACGGTCAGAGTCAGTCAACTCCTCGCTCGCGTCCTGAGGAGTCCTGGAGATCAGCACCCGGTCGCCAGGCTGGATCTCGTCCAGGAGCTTCCACAGCAGCAGGGGAACGCCGGCCATGTCGACGAGGCAGAGGACGGGGTGGTTGCGGGTTCCGGTCAGCTCGTGCCCCTGCGCGGTGCGCAACCTGAGCGTCGGGTGCTCGCCCGAGTGAAAGAGCTTGGACGCCTTGACTGGACGGCCGAGACGGTCGAGGACCTCGAGGTCGACGTCGTTGTCCGTCTCCGGCTCGGCGCCGGGAACGAGATCGGCGATCCGCATGGTTCCCCGCGCCGTGGCCACACGGGTATCGCCGGCGACGCAGTACCTCATCGCCGCTGGTGGGTCGTCGTCGATCGAGCCGAAGTTGCCCTGGCCGTCGACCAGCATGTAGCGCAGGGAGAAGTCCTGGGCCATGCGGGCGAGGGTGTCGTAGATCGCGCTGTCGCCGTGGGGGTGGTATTTCCCCATCACCTCGCCGACGATCGTCGCCGACTTGCGGTAGGGCCGGTTGGGCTGCAGGGCGAGGTCGTGCATCGCGTAGAGCACCCGCCGGTGGACCGGCTTGAGCCCGTCGCGCACGTCGGGCAGGGCGCGGCCGACGATCACGCTCATCGCGTAGTCGAGATACGACGAGCGCATCTCGTTGGTCAGCTCGCGCTCCTCGATCCGCCCCCCGGTCAGCGCTTCCGCTCCCTCCACTCAGATCACCCCGCCTTCGCTACACATCTAGAAACCTGACCTCTTTGGCGTGGCGTTCTATGAACGCCTTGCGCGGCTCGACCTTGTCGCCCATCAGGTCGGTGAAGATCCGCTCGGCCATCGCCGCGTCGTCGATCTGCACCCGCTCCAGGGTCCGGGTCGCCGGGTCCATCGTCGTTTCGCGCAGCTGTTCGGCGTTCATCTCGCCGAGGCCCTTGAAGCGCTGCATGGAGACGCCCTGACGGGCCAGCTCGAGCACGGCGCGGCGCAGCTCCTCGAAGGACTCGGCGGTGCGCGACTTCTTGTCGAGCGCCAGGGCGAAGGGCGGTTTGCCGACCTGCTTGAGCAGCTCGGCGTGCGATTCGACCAGGCGCCGGTAGTCGTTGGACTCGAACAGGTCGCGGGAGAGCTCGAAGGTGCGGGCGAGGCCGTCGCGGCGCTGCACCGCCCGGATCGTGATCGCCTCGCCCGACTCCGAGGCGAGCTCGGTTTCGAACGGCTGCGACTCGTCGGCGCCGGCTTCGACCAGCTTCTTCAGCCCCTGCAGCGAGACGACCTCTTCGTCGAGGATCTCCGACTCGCCGAGGAAGCGGACCAGCTCGTGGCCGAAGCGGGCCTGCAGCGAGTCGGCCCAGCCCTCGTTCTCCTTCAGCCGCCGGTTGAAGCGCTGCCAGCGCGTCGCGGTCAGCTTGTGCGACTCGCCGGCGGCGTCGGTCAGCCCGACCTGCTCGAGCTTGTCGCGCAGCAGCAGCTCTTCCAGCTCGGACTCCTTCTCGACGTAAGTCTCCTGCTTGCCGTTCTTCAGCTTGTAGAGCGGCGGCTTGGCGATGTAGACGTAGCCGGCCTCGATCAACTCCGGCATCTCGCGGTAGAGGAAGGTCAGCACCAGGGTGCGGATGTGGGCGCCGTCGACGTCGGCGTCGGTCATCAGCACGACCTTGTGGTAGCGCGCCTCTTTGACATCGAACTCCTCGCGGATCCCGGTGCCGACGGCGGTGATCAGCGCCTGGATCTCCTGGTTGGAGAGGACCTTGTCGATCCGCGCCTTCTCGACGTTGATGATCTTGCCGCGCAGCGGCAGGACCGCCTGCGTGTTGCGGTCGCGGCCCTGCTTCGCCGAGCCGCCGGCGGAGTCACCCTCGACGATGAACAACTCGGCCAGGGCCGGGTCGCGCACCGTGCAGTCGGCGAGCTTGCCGGGCAGGGTCGAGTTCTCCAGCGCCGACTTGCGCCGGGTCAGGTCGCGGGCCTTGCGCGCCGCCTGGCGGGCGCGGGCGGCGTCGACGGCCTTGCCGACGATCCGTTTCGCCTCGCCCGGGTTCTCCTCGAAGAACTCGCCCAGCTTGCGGTTGACCGACTCCTTGACCAGGCCCTCGATCGGCGGGTTGCCGAGCTTGGTCTTGGTCTGGCCCTCGAACTGCGGGTCCTGGAGCTTGACCGAGATCACCGCCGTCAGCCCCTCGCGCACGTCGTCGCCGGTCAGGTTCTCGTCCTTCTCCTTGAGCAGCCCTTTCTCGCGGGCGTAGGCGTTGATCGTGCGGGTCAGCGCCGAGCGGAAGCCGGAGAGGTGCGAGCCGCCCTCGTGGGTGTTGATGTTGTTGGCGAAGCTGAAGATCGATTCCTGGTAGGAGGAGTTCCACTGCATCGCCACCTCGACCTGGCCGTCGTCGGTCTCGTTCTCGAAGAAGACGGTCTTCTTGTGCAGCGGGTCCTTGTTCTCGTTGAGGTGGGCGACGAAGTCGACGATGCCGCCCTCGTAGTGGAAGACGTCCTCCTGGCCCTCGCCGCGCTCGTCGACCAGCTCGATCTTCAGGCCGCGGGTGAGGAAGGCGGTCTCGCGCAGGCGCTCGGCCAGGGTCGCGTAGTCGAACTCGAGCTCGTCGAAGATCTCGTCGTCGGGCTGGAAGGTGATCGCGGTGCCGGTCTCCTTGGTCGCGGCGCCCTTGGCCAGGTCGGCGCGCGGCTTGCCGCGCTCGTAGTCCTGCGACCAGACCGAGCCGTCGCGGCTGATCTCCAGGTGCAGGTCCTCGGAGAGCGCGTTGACGACCGAGACGCCGACGCCGTGCAGGCCGCCGGAGACCTTGTAACCGCCGCCGTCGCCGAACTTGCCGCCGGCGTGCAGGGTGGTGAGCACGACCTCGGCCGCCGGCCGCTTCTCCTTGGCGTGCATGTCGACCGGGATGCCGCGGCCGTTGTCGGTGACCGTGCAGCTGTTGTCCGGGTGGAGGGCGACGCGGACGCTGTCGCAGTAGCCGGCGATCGCCTCGTCGACCGAGTTGTCGAGCACCTCGTAGACGAGGTGGTGAAGACCGCGCGGGCCAGTGGAGCCGATGTACATGCCGGGGCGCTTGCGAACCGCCTCCAGCCCTTCGAGGACGGTGATGTCCTTGGCGCCGTAGTCCGAGCCCTTTTTGGCCGCGGCCTTCTTCGTCTGCTCAGGCAATTAGTCCCTTCCCGCTCTCATAGAAAAACCCGGCCGTCGGGGCGTCTGGCGCACCACGGTCGGGGCGGCAACACGAGTTGACATAAGGATATCAGTTCGGGTCCCGGAAAGACCCGTCAGGGCGAAATAAAATGCCTGCAAATCACGTATATTTGGGACCGATCTCAAAGGTCTTCCACACGGAAGCGCAAACTCTGCGGGGCGCGCTCGCCGAGCCGCTCTCGCAGCCGCTCCAGCAGCTGCTCCTGCATCAGATCCAACTCCTGCGCCCAGACGGAATCGGCGCAAGCGACGACCGCCTCGCCGGCGCGCTCGGAGACCGGTCGGGCGACCGCCGCGATGCGCTCACCGACCGCCTCCCCCCAGGCCAGCTGCAGCGCCGCCAGGGGCGTCTTCGGCGCCGCCCGCTCGAGCGCGGCGCGCAGGGCGCCGGCGGCCGGGCGCGGCGCGCGGCGCCGGCTCACGCCGCCTCCGCCTCGCTGACCGCCATCGGCATCCGCACGACCCGGGCGCGGGCGGCGGCGGGCAGCGAGTCCTCGGCCGCCGCGGTTATCAGCGCCTGCCCGCTGCCGCCGAGCCGCTCGACCAGGCGCTCGCGCCGGCCCGGGTCGAGCTCGCTCATCACGTCGTCGAGCAGCAGTAGCGGGACCGGACGCCCGGCGGCGACCAGCGCCTCGCGCTCGGCGAAGATCAGGGCGAGGAGGGCGGTGCGCTGCTGGCCCTGGGAGCCGTAGCGGCGCAGCGAGCGACCGTCGGCGGCGATCTTCAGCTCGTCGAGGTGCGGGCCCCAGGAACTGCGGCCGAGGCGCAGGTCGGCGTCGCGGCGCTCGGCCAGGCCGGCGCGGATCTCGGCCGCGGTGCCGGCGGCGCGGGCGGCGTACTCGAGCGAGCCGGCCCCCGGCAGGCCGAGGTCGGCGGCGGCCGCGGCGAACGGCGCGGCGAGCTCGGCGACCGCCTCGGCCCGGGCCGCGACGAGGTCCGCCGCCGCCTCGGCGAAGGTCGCGTCCCAGACGTCCAGCTGCGCCGCCGGCGCGCCTGCCGCCACCCGGGCGACCAGCGCGTTGCGCTGCGCCAGCGCCTGGCCGAAGCGCTGGCGCAGCTCGCCGCGGCTCGGCCAGCGGGCGGCGAGGAAGCGATCGAGGTGGGCGCGGCGTTCCGCCGGCGGCCCCTTGACCAGCGCCAGCCGGTCGGGCGAGAAGACGGCGACCGGGGGCCGGTGGCGGGCCAGGGTGGCGGGGTCGGCGGGGTTGCCGTCGAGCAGGTGGCGGCGCCCCTCGCTGCGGCTGACCGAGGCGAGCAGGCGGGTCTCGATCCCGTCCTCGTCGCGCACCGTCGCTTCGGCGCGGGCGAAGGAGCCGCCGAAGGGGATCAGGTCGCGGCGGTCGGCGGTGCGGAACGAGCGCCCGGTGAGGGCGAAGTAGACCGCCTCGAGCAGGTTGGTCTTGCCGATCCCGTTCGGCCCGATCAGCGAGACCGGCCCCGGCGCCAGCTCGACCCGCGCCGCCTCGAGACTGCGCAGCGGCCTCGCGTCGACGGCGGTGACCAGCACCCGTGCCTCACACGTTGAGCCGGATCGGCATCACCAGGTAGCGGAAGTCTTCGTTGTCGACCGGCTGCAGCAGGCCGGGCCGCAGCGGCGAGATCAGGCGCAGCATGATCTCCTCCCCCTCGACGCTTTCGACCCCCTCGCGCAGGAAGTCGGGGTTGAAGCCGATCTCCAGCGACTCGCCCTCGAAAGCCGTCGGCAGGCTCTCTTCGGCATCGCCGACGTCGGGCGTCGAGGCGGCGACGGTCAGCTCGCCCGGCGCGAAGGCGAGGCGCAGCGGGGCGTTGCGCTGGGCCAGCTGGCTGACCCGGCGGATCACGTCGAGCAGCTCCTGGCGCGGCATCCGCACGTCGTGCTCGTAGGACTCCGGCAGCAGCTGTCGAAAGTTGGGGAACTGGCCCTCGATCAGCCTCGTGTTGAGGAGGACGCCCCCTGCCCTGAACACGGCCTGGTTGCGCAGCAGCGAGACCGAGACCTGCTCGACCCCGTCGGCGGCGACGATGCGGCCCAGCTCGCGCAGCGCCTTGGCCGGGATGTTCGCCTCGAGCTCGCCGCCGATCGGGCTCTCGAGCTCGGTCCGCTTGACCGCGAGCCGGTAGGAGTCGGTGGCGACCATCGTCATCTCCGAGCCGCTGGCGCTGACCAGGACGCCGGTGAGCACGGGGCGCATGTCGTCGCGCGAGGCGGCGCGGGCAACCAGCTCGACCGTCTCGGCCAGGGCCGCGGCGGGGATCGTCAGCGGCTCGCCCTCGTCTTCGGGGAAGGCGGGGAAGTCCTCGCTGGGCAGGGTGCGCAGGTGGAAGCTGGAGCCGCCGCTGCGGATCTCGACGTCGCGCTCGCTCTCGCGCAGCTCGATCTCGACCTCGGCGGCGCCGAGCGAGCGGGCGAGCTCGGCCAGCAGGCGGCCGGGGAGCAGGACCGAGCCGGCGGCGTCGGACTCGGCGGCGAGGCCGGTCTCGATCCCCATCTCGAGGTCGGTCGCGCGCAGGCTTACGCCGTCCTCGCCGGCGGCGAGGAGTATCCCGGAGAGCGCCTGGGTGGCGGCGCGGGTCGAGACGGCTCGCGAGACGACGGAGAGCTTGGAGACCAGCTCGTCCCGTTTGGTTGTCAGCTTCAATTGAGAGTTGCCTTCCCGAGTTGAGTTAGGGCCTGTGGAAATGCGCGAGAGCGCGGGGAATCCGGCTCTGCGCTGCGGATGGGGTGCTGTGGAGGAGGTTGTGGAAGGGCATTGATTCTTGCAGCGCCGTCGGAAGTCAGGCGCGGGCTGTGGAGGAGCTGTCGATCTCGCGGCGGATCTCGGCCAGGTGGGCGGCGAAGGCGGCGTCCTCGGCGAGGCGGGTCTCGGCGCGCTTGATCGAGTTGTGGACGGTCGAGTGGTCGCGGCCGCCGTAGAGGCGGCCGATCTGGGGCAGCGAGAGATCGGTCAGCTCGCGGGTGAGGTAGATCGCCGCCTGGCGGGCGCGCAGGGCGGTGGCGGCGCGGCTGCTGCCGACCAGCTCGGCGCGCGAGATCGCGAACTCGGTCGAGACCCGCTCCTGGATTCGCTCGACCGGGGTGGCGGAGGAGGAGCGCGACATCCTCGGCACGACGCTCTCGATCAGGTCGCGGCTCAGCGGCCGCGCGGTCAGCGAGGCGTGGGCGAGGACGCGGGTCAGGGCGCCGTGCAGCTGGCGCAGGTTGGAGTCGATGCGTCGGGCGAGCAGGTCGAGCACGTCGCCCTCGGTGTCGATCCCGGCCTCGCTCACCAGGCGGCGCAGGACGGTGAGCCTTGTGGCGAGATTGGGCGGCTCGACGGCCACGGTCAGGCCCCACTCGAAGCGGTCGCGCAGCCGCGACTCGAGGCTGGACAGCTCGCTGGGGATGCGATCGGCGGAGAGGACGAGCTGGCTGCCGCCTTCGTAGAGGGCGTTGAAGGTGTGGAAGAACTCGTCCTCGGTCGCCCGCTTGCCCTCGAGGAACTGGACGTCGTCGACGAGGAGCACGTCGAGGTCGCGGTAGCGGCGCTTGAACTCCTCGGCCCCCTGGCTGCGCAGGGCGGCGACGAACTCGTTGGTGAAGCGCTCGGCCGTGGTGTAGCGGACCTGCAGGGCCGGGGCCGAGCCGGCGAGGTAGTTGGCGATCGCGACCAGGAGGTGCGTCTTGCCGAGGCCCGGCGGGCCGTGCAGGAAGAGCGGGTTGTAGGCCTCCGAGGGCGCCTCGGCGACGGCGAGGGCGGCGGCGTGGGCCACCCGGTTGCCCTCGCCGATCACGAAGCGGTCGAAGCTGTAGCTGGCGTTGAGGTCCGCCTCGGGCTCGCCGGCGGGGGAGGACGAGCCCGCGCTGCCGTCGGTGAAGGCGACCTCGGTCAGCTCGCCGCCGGCGCCGCGCAGCGCCTCGCGGACGAGGCCGCCATAGCGGCTCTCGGCCCAGGTGCGGATGCGCTCGGGAGCGGTCAGGTAGAGGGTGCCGCCGCCGGCTCCTACCGGTTCCAGGGGCTCGAGCCAGAGCTGGAAGGTGGACGGCGGCACCGAGGCGCGAAGCCGCTCGCTGACCTCCTCCCAGAGGGTGCTGAGATCGCCTTTCGCGGGGTCGCCGGACACCAGCGGCCGACCATAGCGGCGGCGCCCGTGGCGGAAACCCGGCCAGCCGCAAATGCCGGGGAAATGATTTGGGAGGGGTTTCGCCAACCCCTCCCAGGAGCATCCGTATACTGCGACGGCCGATGAAGCGGACCTATCAGCCGAAGAAGCGGAAGCGGGCGAAGACGCACGGGTTCCGGGCGCGGATGAGCACCCGCGGCGGGCGGGCGATCCTCAAGCGCAGGCGCCGCAAAGGCCGGAAGCGTCTAACCCCTTAGATGGCGGCGAAGCGACGCCGCCTCTCGCGCAGCGGCGAGTTCGACCGCGTCTATCGCGACGGATCCTCACATGCGACCCGCTACCTCGTCCTCTACCGCTTCCCCCGCAAGGGCGACGAGGAGGGTGACGAGTTGAGGCTCGGTGTCTCCGTCAGCCGCAAGGTCGGTGGCGCGGTCGACCGCAACAAGGTCAAGCGCACGTTGCGCGAGGCCTTTTGGAGCGTCTCCGACCGCCTCCCGGCCCAGCACGACTTCGTCCTCGTCGCCCGGCCCGAGATCGGCGAGCTGATCGAGCGCGAGGGGATGGCCGGCGTGCAGGCGAGCCTCGAGGAGGCGCTGAGCGGGGGGCGTTCCACGTGAAACGGGCCCTGCTCGCGCTGATCGGCCTCTACAGCCGACGCATCTCACCGGCGCTGCCGCGCCGCTGCCGCTACGAGCCGACCTGTTCGGCCTACGCGGCCGAGTCGATCGCCCGCTTCGGCGCCGCCCGCGGCTCGCTGCTCGCCGCCTGGCGGCTGCTGCGCTGCAACCCCTTCAGCCACGGCGGCTTCGACCCGGTCCCGCGCCGCTTCACGCTGCGCACCGGTCCCGTCGACCCCGCGGTCCACCACGGCGAGGCGCACTCGTGATCCCGGCCAACATCCTGCAGCCGCTGATCGACGTCGCCAACTCGGTCCTGCAGTTCTTCCACGACAGCGCCGGGCTGAGCTGGGGGATGTCGATCATCGCCCTGACCATCGTCACCCGCGCCCTGCTGATCCCGCTCACCTACAAACAGCTGAAGGGGATGCGGGCGCTGCAGGCGCTGCAGCCGCAGATCAAAGAGATCCAGGCCAAATACAAAAACGACCGCCAGCGCATGCAGCAGGAGATGATGCGCTTCTACCAGGAGAACAAAGTCAACCCCTTTGCCTCCTGTATCCCGCTGCTGGCCCAGCTGCCGGTCTTCATCACCCTCTTCTACGTCCTCCGCCACGAGCTGCCCAGCGACATCGGCTGCATGGCCGGCGAATGCGGCTCGGAAGCCTCCTTCCTCTTCATCAACGACCTGACCGCGAAGGCGACCGGCGGCGAACTGATCGCCCTGCTGGTCCTCTACGTCGGCACGCAGCTGGTCTCGGGCATGGTGATGGCGGTCACCGCCGACAAATCGCAGCGGATGATGATGATGATCCTTCCCTTCATCTTCGTCCCCTTCATCATCAACTTCCCCGCCGGCCTCGTCCTCTACTGGATCACGACCAACGTCTGGACGATCGGACAGCAGTACACGATCCAGCGCATCATCCCGGCGCCGCATGTGGCTACGCCCGAAGAGGTCAAGGCGGCGAAACCGCCACCTCCTTCGCCGCGGAAGAAGAAGAAGCGGCGGTAGTCGGCCCTATCGGGAGTGGCTTTGGGGCGTTGAAGCTCCGCCTGCGGCGGAGCTAACCGAGTGCCCGCTGGCGCGGGCACAGAACAACTTTGCAGAGCCGCTTCGCGACACGCCCCAAAGCCACTCCCGATAGGGCCGATCAAACGCCTCCCCAGCTTCGGTAGCGAAGGAGGCGGCGGATTCGCGCTGGGGGAACTGTTTCGGGCTGAGCGTCGATGGCTCTCGCTCCGGGACGATGTGCTGTTCGCGGAAGAGCTTTTCTGGGATGAGGGCGCGGTTTGAGGTGAGCGGGAATGGTGGAGCGTTGTTGGCGTGTCGCGTCCAGCGGCTCTGCAAAGTGATGCGAGGGCGCCCGCAGGGCGCCACTGAATTCGCACCGCCGCAGGCGGTGCGTCAACGCCAACAACGCTCCACCATTCCCGCTCACCAACAACCCCACGATCGGCATAGACTGCGTTCCTCATGGCCGACGATACGTACGAGTGGCCGGCGGAGCCGGCGGAGCGGGTTCGGGACCTGGTCGAGGGCGTCCTCGACGAGCTCGACCTGGACGGCGACGTCGAGATCCTCGAGGAGGACGACCGGATCACCGCCTCGATCGAGGGCGACGACGACTACGGCCTGCTGATCGGCAAACGCGGCCAGACGATCGACGCGATCCAGCTGCTCGCCTACCAGGCCGCTTTCCGCGGTCTGAAGGACCGCAAGCGGGTCGTGGTCGACGCCGCCGGCTACCGCGACCGCCGCAAGGAGACGCTGACCGCCCGCGCCGACCGCGCCGCCGAGCAGGCGCTGAGCTCCAACCGGCAGGTCGAGATGGACCCGATGAGCGCCCAGGAGCGGCGGGTCGTGCACGAGCACCTGAAGGAGCGGGCGGGTGTCGAGACCTTCTCAGAAGGAGATGAGCCGCATCGCTGCGTGGTCGTCGCTCCTTTGGTCTCTGAGTAGGAGGCGGCCCCGGTAGGGGTTTCGCTTAACTTTTTCGAGTTACCGTTGCGGCGAGGACCAATGGCGGCTGACGAAAAAGTACAAGACGCTTCACCCCTACCGGGGCCGCCTCTCGACAGGGGTCAACGGGCGGCGGTCGCGCGGGTGCTGGAGCTTCTCAGGGACGAGAAGGCCTCGGTCAGCTCGGTTACGGATCCCGGGGTGGCTTGGAAGGTGCATGTGGCCGACAGCCTCAGCGGGCTCGGGTTCGCTGAGCTGAAGCGGGCGGAGAGGATCGTGGATATTGGCTCTGGGGCTGGGTTTCCGGGGCTCGTGCTGGCGGTGGCGCTGCCCTCCTCGCAGGTCGATCTGGTCGAGTCGGTGGGGCGGAAGTGCGAGTTCATGCGGCGGGCGGCCGACGCTGCGGGGATCGGCAACGCGCGCGTGGTCAACGTCCGCTCCGAGGAGCTCGCGGTCGGCGAGGGGCGCGAGGGCTACGCGGCGGTCACCGCCCGCGCCGTCGGCCGCCTCTCCACCCTCGCCGAGCTGGCCTCGCCGCTGCTCGAGGAGGGCGGCGTCCTGGTTGCCTGGAAGGGCAAGCGCGACCCCGAAGAGGAGGCCCAGCTCGCCAACGCCGCCGAGCGCTTGGCGATGCGCCCCGAGCAGGTCCGCCACGTCGGCCCCTACGCCGGCAGCCAGCACCGCCACCTCCACCTGCTCCGCAAGGTCGGGCCAACCCCGCGCAAGCTGCCGCGACGGCCGGGCATGGCGAAGAAGAAGCCGTACGGGTAGGGAGTCGGGGGGTGGGCATCCGGCGTGTCGCGTCCAGCGGCTCTGCAAAGTGATGTGAGGGCGCCCGCAGGGCGCCACCAGGTTCGCCCCACCGCAGGTGGGGCGTCAACGCCGGATGCCCACCCCCCGACTCCCTCTCGAACTAAGCTCCTCCGCCATGGGCGTCGTCTACGCGATCTCCAACCAGAAGGGCGGCGTCGGCAAGACGACGACTGCGGTCAACGTCGCCGCCTGCGTCGCCTCCGGTGGGGCGCAGACGCTGCTGGTCGACCTCGACCCGCAGTGCAACGCGACCGTCGCGCTCGGCGGCGAGCGCGACATGCACCCCTCCTCCTACGACTGCCTGACCGGTGACGTTTCAGTGGCAGAGGCGGCGCGGCCGGCCGGGCCGGACAACCTCTGGCTGGTTCCCGCCAACCGCGACCTGGCCGGCGCCGCGGTCGAGCTGCCGCGGATCGAGGGCTCGGAGACCCGGCTGCGCGAGCGGCTCGGGCCGGTGCGCGAGCGCTTCGCCTACACGCTGCTCGACTGCCCGCCCTCGCTCGGCCCGGTCAGCGTCAACGCCCTGACGGCCGCCGACCGGGTGATCGTCCCGGTGCAGGCCGAGTACCTGGCGCTCGAGGGGCTGGTCCAGTTCCTCGACACGCTGGCGACGATCCGCCGGGAGCTCAACCCGGCGCTGGAGGTGTCGGGGCTCTTGGTCACCATGCACGACGAGCGCACCCGCCTGGCGCAGGACGTCGAGGCGGAACTGCGCCAGCACTTCCCGGAAATGGTCTTCGAGACGGTCATCCCGCGCAGCGTCCGCGTCGCCGAGGCGCCCAGCTTCGGCCTGCCGGTGACCGAGCACTCGCCCTCCTCGCGCGGCTCGAGCGCCTACCGGGCGCTGGCCAGGGAGCTGGTCGCCCGTGGCTAAGAAGCCCGCCCGCCGCGGTCTCGGCTCCGGCCTCGCCGCGATCCTCCCCGAGGCCTCGGTCGAGGACGCCGGCGAGCTGCGCGAGCTGCCGGTGGAGACTGATCAAGCCGAACCCGAGCCAGCCGCGGACCAGGATCGAGCCCGACTCGCTGGCGGGCCTCGCCTCCTCGATCGAGGCCAACGGCGTCGTCCAGCCGCTGCTGGTCCGTCCCCTCGCCGACGGCAGCTACGAGCTGATCGCCGGCGAGCGCCGCTGGCGCGCGGCCCAGCAGGCCGGTCTGGCCAAGGTGCCCGCCGTCGTCCGAGACCAGGAGCGGGCCGAGCGCCTGCAGGTGGCCCTGATCGAGAACATGGTGCGCGAGGACCTCAACCCGGTCGACGAGGCGCGCGCCTGCGCCGCCCTGGTCGAGGAGCTCGGCCTCTCCCGGGAGGAGCTGGCCCGCCGCGTCGGTCGCAGCCGCCCCGCCGTCTCCAACCTGATCCGCCTGCTCGACCTGCCCGACGAGGCGCTGGCGATGCTCGAGTCCGGCGAGCTCAGCGAGGGCCACGGCCGCGCCCTGCTCGGCGCCGAGGGCAACGACGTCCGCCGCCGCCTCGCCCGCGACGCGGCGCGGGCCGGCTGGTCGGTGCGCGAGACCGAGAACAGGGTTAAGCTGGCTGGCCAGCCAAAGCGACGGGGGAGCAGCGCCGCCACGCTCAGCGCCGAGGAGCGCGCCGCCCTGAGCGAGGTCGCCGACCGGCTCGAGTCGGCCCTCGGCCACGAGGTCAAGTTGCGCCCGAAGGGGGGAGGGCTCTCGGTCGAGGTCCAGCTCGAGGACCTCGACGCCGCCCGCGCCCTGGCCCGCGCCCTGCAGCGCCGCTCCGGCTGACACCGTCGCGTCTTGAAATGCGGTCATGGCGCGCCCGTTGCCGTATGACCGTAAAAACCGACTTTCGGTGGAATCCTGCTAAATTCCCGTATATGCAGTCAGGCGATCGGCATCGAGACCCCGACCGGCCCTTTCGGCTCTACAGCGCCGCGTCGATCGGTCCCGCCATCCGGCGCTACCGCAAGGAGGCCGGCCTGACCCAGGGCCAGCTCGCCGAGCTGGCCGGCCTCAACCGCACCTACCTCGCCGAGCTGGAGCAGGGCAAGGAGACCGCGCAGGTGCGGCGGATCCTGCACGTCCTCAAGCTGCTCGGCGTCCGCGCCACCCTGCAGAAGGCGGACTGGTAGCCGTGGCCCGCCTGGCGATCTGGCTCTACGGGCGGGAGGTCGCCTTCGTCGAGCGCGAGCGCAAGAACCGCCTGCGCCTTTCCTACACCGAGGAGGCGCTGGCCAGCTACGAGGGCGGTACGCCGCTGCTCTCGCTGGCTCTGCCGCTGACCTCCGACCGCTATCCCAACGGCGTCACCCGCGCATTCCTCGACGGCCTGCTGCCCGAGGGCGAGCCGCGCCGGGCGATCGCCGAGGACCTGGACCTGCCGGCCAGCGACGTCTTCGGCCTGCTCGCCGCGCTCGGGCGAGACTGCGCGGGGGCGCTGGTCGTCCTGCCGGAGGGCGATCCGCCGGCACCGCCGCCGAGCACCCAGACGGCCGAGCCGCTCAGCGACGACGAGCTCGCCGAGCTGGTCGCCAACCTGCGCAGCGCCCCGCTCGGCGTCGGCCGCGAGGTCCGCCTCTCGCTCGCCGGGGTTCAGGAGAAGCTGCTGCTGACGCGGCTGCCCGACGGGTCGTGGAGCCGGCCCAAGGGGAGCATGGCGTCCACCCACATCCTCAAGCCCGAGATCGAGCGATTTCGGCATACGGTCGAGAACGAGGCGTTCTGCATGCGCCTGGCGAGGCAGCTCGGGCTCGAGACCGCCGGCGTGGAGACCATCCTCGTCGACGGGCGCCCGGTCCTGGTTGTCGAGCGCTTCGACCGCCGCCTCGAGCCCGACGGCACGATCCATCGCGTCCACCAGGAGGATCTCTGCCAGGCGATGGGCTTGCCGCCCGACAAGAAGTACGAGCAGGGCGGCGGCCCGAACCTCGCCCGCGCGGCGCGCCTGCTCCAGGACGTCGCCGACCCGGGCTCACCCGCTGCGCTGCTGCGCGCCGTGACGCTCAACGTCGCGCTCGGCAATTGCGACGCGCACGGCAAGAACTTCTCCCTGCTGCACTCCGAGTCCGGCGCCGTGCGCCTCGCGCCGCTCTACGACCTGCTCTCGACCAGGCTGTACCCGCTCGACGAGAAGCTCGCCATGTACGTCGACAGCGTGCAGAAGGCCGACCGGGTGACCGCTCCGCGCATCGTCAACGAGGCCGTCGGGTGGGGGATGCCGAGGGCAGCCGCAGAGTCGATCGTCGACGATCTCCTCGACCGTCTGCCGCAGGCGATATCGACCGTGGCCGACGAGATCGACGGCCTCCCGGCGGAGTTGCCCGAACTGGTGGCGAGCCGGGCGGGTCAGCTGCGCGACGCGCCCGCTCGCGCCTGAGCCGGGCTGCCGGCTGGGCGCCTTTTCCCCGCTATCATCGGCCTGGCTCCGGGCGATTAGCTCAGTTGGTTAGAGCGCGTCTCTGATAAGGACGAGGTCCCTGGTTCGAATCCAGGATCGCCCACTCGTGCAGCAGATGCAGATCTACGGCGTCAGCTTCGACATGGTCGGCAAGCAGCCGATCGTCTTGCTGAAGACGGTCGACGGCAACCGCTTCCTGCCGATCTGGATCGGCCACCCGGAGGCGGCGGCGATCCTGATGAAGCTGCAGGGGGCGACGACGCCACGGCCGATGACCCACGACCTGCTCTCCGAGATCCTCGAGCAGCTCGACGCCAAATGCGAGCGGGTCTCGGTCACCGAGCTGCGCGACAACACCTTCTACGCCTCGATCACGGTCTCGGTCAACGGCAACGAGATGGAGATCGACTCGCGCCCCTCCGACGCCCTCGCCCTCGCCGTCCGCGTCTCGGCCCCGATCTACGCCGACGAGGGCGTGATCGAGGAGTCGGCGATCGAGTTCGAGCACGACGTCGAGGACACCGAGGAGGTCGTCGACAAATTCAAAGAGTTCCTCGACGAGGTAAGCCCCGAGGACTTCGCCAAAGGCGAGGACTCCTAGCCCGGGCTCAGGCGCGCGCGGGGGCGAGCGCCAGCTCGAGGATGCGCTCGACCAGCTGCTCGAAGGACATCCCGGCCGCCTCCGCGGCCTGGGGCAGGAGGCTGGTGTCGGTGAGCCCGGGGATCGCGTTGACCTCGAGCACCTGCGGCCCGTCCTCGCCGAGGATCAGGTCGGCGCGCGAGAAGCCCGAGCAGCCGAGCGCCTCGTAGGCGGCGAGGGCCGCCTCGGTCACCGCCGCCGCCTCGGCCTCGCTCAGCTCGGCGGGGCAGACGAACGAGGTGCGGCCGATCTCGTAGCGCGCTTCGAAGTCGTAGCTGTCGCCGTCGGCCGGGATCGCCTCGACCACCGGCAGCGCCTCGCCGCCGAGCACGCTGACCGCCAGCTCGCGGCCGGGGACGAAGCGCTCGAGCAGCACCCGCTCGTCGTAGCTGAAGGCCGAGACCAGGGCCTCCGGGACCTCGAACCAGGTCTCGGCGAACTTGACCCCGAGCGAGGAGCCGCCGCGGCTGGGCTTGACCACCAGCGGGAAGCCGAGCCGCTGCTCGAGCCCGCCGAGCGCGTCGGCGGCGCCCAGCTCGCGGAAGGCGGTCTCGTTGAAGGCGAACCAGTCCGGCGTCGGCACCCCCGCGGCGCGCAGCTCGTGCTTGGCCAGGACCTTGTCCATGCAGCGGGCGCAGGCGGCGACGCCCGGCCCGGTGAAGGGGATGCCGAGGATCTCGAGCAGCTCCTGCGCGGTGCCGTCCTCGCCACCGGGACCGTGCATGGCGACGAAGGCGACGTCGGGCCGCTCCGCCTCCAGCCGCTTGACCAGCTCGCCGCCCGCCTCGAGCGGCACCACCTCGTGGCCGAGCCGCTCGAGCGCGTCTTCGACCCGGGCCCCGGAGCGCAGCGAGACGCCGCGCTCCAGCGAGCGACCGCCTTTCAGCACCGCGACCTTCATTCGCCCTCGGCCTTGCGGAAGGGGACGACGTTCTCCTCGCCCTCCTCCTCCGCCGGCGCCGCCGCATCCGGCTGCTCCCCGGTCAGGGCGCAGTACAGCTCGACCTGCTCGGCCACCGTCCTGCCGATGCGGCGGATGCCCTCGCGGATCTCCTCGGCGTCGCCGGCGGAGAAGTTGAGCCGCATCGAGTTGCGGCCGCGGCCGTCGACGTAGGCGGCGCCGCCGGGGACGAAGGCGACATCCTCGCGCAGCGCCTTGGCGAGCAGGTCGCCGGTGTCGATGAAGGGGGGGAGGGTGGCCCAGACGAAGAGCCCGCCCTCGGGCTCGGTCCAGCTCGCCTGCGGCGGGAAGTGCTCGCGCAGCGCGGCCAGCATCGCGTCGCGGCGCTCGCTGTAGATCGCGCTGACGCTCTCCACGTACTCGCGCCAGCGCCCTTCGGCGAAGTACTCGCGAACGAAGTACTGGGTCAGGGTCGAGGTGCAGAGATCCGAGGCCTGCTTGCCGAGCACGACCTTCTCCATCAGCGGTGGCGGCGTCACCGCCCAGCCGAGCCGGATCCCCGGCGAGAGGATCTTGGAGAAGGTGCCGACGTAGACGACGAAGTCGCCGCCGTCGAGCTGGTAGAGCGGCGGCAGCGGCTCGCCTTCGAAGCGCAGCAGGCCGTAGGGGTTGTCCTCGACGACGAGCAGCTCGCGGGCCCGGGCCAGCTCGACCAGGCGCCGCCGCCGCGGCAGCGACATCGTCACCCCGGACGGGTTCTGGAAGCTGGGCACGGCGTAGATCAGCTTCGGCCGCCGCCCTTCGGCGTCGAGCCGCTCGAGCGTCGCTTCCAGCTCCTCGATCCGCATCCCCTCCGAGTCGCACTCGATCTGGATCGTGTCTGCCTGGTAGCTGCAGAAGACGGGGATCGCGCCGGGGTAGGTCGGCGCTTCGCAGATCACCGCGTCGCCGGGGTCGACCAGCGCCTTGCAGATCAGGTCGATCGCCTGCTGGCCGCCGGTGGTGACGATCACGTCCTCGGGGTCGGGAAGCATCCCCTCGGCGCCCATCACCTCGAGGATGCAGTCGACGGTCTCGGCGAAGCCCTCGGTCGGCCCGTACTGCAGGGCCTCGGCGGCGGACTCCTGGGCGATCCGGGTCATCTGCGCGGCGAAGGTCTGGGCCGGGAAGGTCGAGGTGTCGGGCAGGCCGCCGGCCAGCGAGATCACCTCCGGGCGGGCGGTCACCGCCATCAGGTCGCGCATCGCCGAGGAGCGCATCACCCTGGTGCGCTCGGCGAAGAGCCCGGCGTAGCGCTCGAGGTCGCTGCGGCTGGCGTGGGCGCGGCGCCGGTGGGGCGGGTCGGTCACCACCACAGTGTGGCGGATCGGCACCGAGGCGCCGGGCGAGTTAGGTTTTCCGCGTGGGATCTTTCTCAGGCATCTGCCTCGAGCTCGGCCTCGGCCTGGCGATCGGCATGCTGGCCGGGACGACCGGCACGCACGGCGGCGCCCGCGGCCGGATGACGCTGCTCGCCGCGGCGATCGGCCTCGTCGTCGGCATCCTGCTCGCCGCCACCGCCGACGTCAGCACCCTCGCCGGGGCGCTCGCCGGGATGCTCGGCGCCGGCTTCGCCTGCGTCGTGGTCAGCGACGTGGTCGGCGCCGCCGGCCGCCGCGAGGGCAGCGGCTCCGCCGCCCTCGCCTTCCTCGTCTCGCTGGCCGCCCTGCTGGTGGCAGCGGTGGCGATCCTGATCTCCCCAGCGACCCTGCTGGTGGTAGCCGCCCTGATCTGGCTGGCCGTCTCGAGGCGGCGCAGGGCTCAGCGCAAGCACGCCGGCCTGCGCGTCCTGCGCTGAGCCGACCGCGCCGGTCGAGGATGATGGCGTCGTGCCCGCCAAGAAGCTGGTTCTGACCTACGTCGACTCGCTGCGCACCGACATGCTCGAACGGGCGGTGGCCGAGGGGCGGGCGCCGACCTTCGGGGCGCTGATCGAGCGCGGCACGCTGGTCCCCGACTGCGTCTCCAGCTTCCCCTCGGTGACCCCGGTCGCCAGCGCCGAGATGGTTACCGGCCGCGCCGCCGACGGCCACTGGATCGGCGGCATGAACTGGTACCAGCGGCTCGAGCGGCGCTACGTCGAGTACGGCTCCTCGCTCGAGGCGAGCCGCGCCTTCGGCGTCTTCCGCTCGCTCTACGACCTCGTCTACAACATGAACCTGGCCCACCTCAACCCGGCGGCGCCGACGCTCTTCGAGCAGCTCGACGACGCCGGCCTGCGCACCGCCTGCACGCCGTTCCTGATCTACCGCGGGCGCCACCGCCACCAGGTCTCGCTCGAGGGGCTGATGCGGCGCGCGGTCGAGGCGACGCAGCTCAAGTTCCGCCACCACACCTGGGGCCCCGACGAGCTCTTCTACGGCGACCTCTACGCCAGCAGCGAGGTGCCCTGCAAGCCGACCTCGATCCCCGGCGGCCGCGACGGCTACTCGGCCTGCTGCGCCGCCGAGCTGGTCGCAGCCGGGGAGACCGACTTCATCCTGCTCTCGCTGCCCGACAACGACAACTACTCCCACCGCCACGGGCCCGGGGCGAGCGTCGAGTCGATCGCCAAGGCCGACCGCTGCTTCGCCAAGCTGCCCGAGGCCGCCGGCGGCCTCGACGCCTTCCTCGCCGAGCACGCCGTGATCCTGCTCGCCGACCACGCCCAGACCCCGGTCCACCGCGGCCTGCCCCTGGCCGAGCTGCTGGGCCGCGAGTGGGAGGTGCTGCAGCCCTCGCAGTCGACGCCGGAGCGCGCGCAGCTGGCGGTCAGCCCGACCGGCCGCGCGGCCCAGGTCTACCTGCTCCCCGGCGAGGACGAGCGGGCCGACCCCGACGCCGTGCGCCGCGCCCTCGGCGTGATCGAAGGCGTCGACCTGGTCTGCCGGCTGGAGACCGCCGACGGCCAGCCGCTGCTCCGCGACCGGCCGTCCCCGCCCCCCGCCGACGCGGTCGCCGCCGTCGAGCGCGCCGGCGCCACCCTGCGCTTCCGCCCCGCCGGGGTGCAACGCGTTTGCGGGGAAATGGGCCGCAAAGGCGTTGCAGCGACGGAGGTCCGGGACCTGCGCGGCGGGAGCTGGCAGGTGGCGGGGGAGCTGGAGGCGCTCGCGGCCCGGGTCGAGGACGGGACGCTGCGCAGCGAGGCCTACCCCGACCCGCTGGCCCGGGTCTGGTCGGCGCTCGGCAACCCGCACGCCGGCGACTTCCTGCTCTCGCTCTCGCCCGGCTACGAGGCGGTCGACTGGGGCGGGGTCAGCCACGCCGGCGGCGGCAGCCACGGCGCCCTGCACGCCGGCGACTCGCTCGGCCCGCTGCTCTTCGTCGGCTGCGGCCCCGCGGACCCCGGCGCGCGCGAGCAGTGGGCGCTGCGCGACGTCGCTCCCGCCGTCGCCGGGCACTTCGGCCTATGAGGTGGCTGCCGGCCCTCTTGGCCCTCGCCCTGCTGGCGACGCCGTCGGCGGCGAGCGCGGCCGTCGACGCGGGCGAAGCCAGCCGCGCCGCCGGCGAGGACCCGAAGGTCGCCGAACAGCGCGAGGAGCATGGCCGCCTGACCCACAGCGCGACGATGGTCGACGGCAACTGGGAGGTCGCCTACTTCGCCGGCGGCGAGCAGGTCGCGCTGGTCGTCGTCGACCCCGGCAGCGGCCTGGTGCGCGAGTCGTGGACCGGCTACCAGGTCGCCTGGAAGATGGCCCGCGGCTACGAGGGCGCCTTCGGCCACAAGCTCAACGCCCCCTACGTCTTCCTGCCGCTCTGCGCGATCTTCCTCATCGGCCTGCTCGACTGGCGCCGCCCCTGGCGGGTCGCCAGCCTCGACCTGCTCTTCCTGCTCGGCTTCGGCCTCTCCCACCTGTTCTTCAACCGGGCCGAGATCGGCGTCTCGGTGCCGCTCCAGTACCTGCCGCTGCTCTACCTCGGCGGCCGCGGGCTGTGGATCGGGCTGCGCGGCGGGGGGGAGGGGATCCGCCCGGTCTGGCCGACCGCCTGGCTGCTGCTCGCGGCCCTCTTCCTGCTCGGCTTCCGGGTCGGGCTCGACGTCGCCGACTCGGGCGCGATCGACGTCGGCTACGCCAGCGTCGTCGGCGCCGACCGGATCGCCCACGGCGAGCCCGTCTACGACAACTTCCCCGAAGACGTCTCACAGGGCGACACCTACGGACCCGCGACCTACCTCGCCTACGTGCCGGCGGAGCTCGTCTGGCCCTGGTCGGGCAGCTGGGACGACCTGCCCGCGGCCCACGGCGCCGCCGTCCTCTTCGACCTGCTCGCCTGCGCCCTGCTCTTCCTCCTCGGCCGCCGCGTCCGCCCGGGGCCCGGCGGCACCCGGCTCGGCGCGACCCTCGCCTTCGCCTGGGCCGCCTACCCCTACACCGCCTTCGCCCTGCTCTCCAACTCCAACGACACCCTGGTCGCCGTGCTCCTGCTCGCGACCCTGCTCGCCCTCGCCCGGCCCGCGGCGCGGGGAGTGGCGGCGGCGCTGGCGGCGCTCGCCAAGTTCGCCCCGCTGGTCCTCGCCCCGATGCTCCTCACCTACGACAGGCGCCGCGCCCGCTTCGCCCTCGCCTTCGGTCTGACCGCCTTCGCCCTGCTCCTCTGGCCCGCGATCGACCCCGGCCTGCCCACCGTCTACGACCGCACGATCGCCTACCAGTCCGGCAGAGATTCACCATTCAGCATCTGGGGCCAGGCAGAGTGGCTGGAGCCCCTCCGAATCGCGCTGATAGCAACAGTCGCCCTCCTCGCCCTGGCCTTCGCCTTCCGCCCCAAGGAGAAGCACCTCCCCCAAGTAGCAGCCCTGGGCGCCGCCCTCTTGATCGGCGTCCAGCTAACCATGCAGCACTGGTTCTACCTCTACATAGTCTGGTTCTACCCCCTCCTGCTGGTGGCAATGGCGGTCGGGGGGCGGTCCGCCGGACACTCAAGCGCGGCTCCGCCCGCGCGTCCGGCGGACCGCCCCCCGACCGCCCCTCGTCTCACGCAGGAGCGGGCACCATCACCTGGGTAATGGAGTCGGCCAGTCCTGCCTCGTTGACCTCGACCACCGCCCCCATCACCCAAACATCCTCGTCCGCCGTCTCGAACTTGACCGGCATCTGGGTGATCAGCCGCTCGAGGATCAGCTCCGGCTTGACGCCGAGCACGCTGGTCCGCGAGCCGGTCATGCCGATGTCGGAGATGAAGGCGGTCCCCTGCGGCAGCACCCGGCCGTCGGCCGTCGGCACGTGGGTGTGGGTGCCGAGCACGGCGGCCACCCGGCCGTCGAGGTGCCAGCCCATCGCCACCTTCTCGCTGCTCACTTCGGCGTGGAAGTCGACGATCGCGAAGTCGCACTCGATCCGCTCGAGGATGCTGTCGACCTCGTGGAAGGGCGAGCGGGCGACGGTCAGCCCGATTTCGCCGCTGAGGTTGATCACCCCGACCCGCCGGCCGCCGGCCTCGACCACGGTGTGCCCGCGCCCCGGATTGGCATGCGGGTAGTTGGCGGGGCGGACCACGCGCGGCTCGTCGTCGAGGAAGCCGTAGGCCTCGCGGTGGCGGTAGACGTGGTTGCCGGTGGTGATCACGCCGGCGCCGGCGTCGAACAGCGCCGCCGCCGTCTTCGCCGTGATCCCCATCCCGCCGGCCGAGTTCTCGCCGTTGACGACGACCAGGTCGGGAGCGTGCCGCTCGCGCAGCGCCGGCATCGCGGCGGCCAGCCCGCGCCGCCCGGGCCCGCCGACCACGTCGCCGATGAAGAGCACCTTCATGCGTTGACCCTATCTGCGATATTGGCCGCGAGGTGTGGATCTGAGCGAGCGCAGCGAGCTGGTCGAGCGGGCCCTGGCCTACCCCTACCTGGCTCCGGGCGAGCCCTTCGTCCAGCTCGGCCACGGCACCCTCGACCCCGGCGAGCACCCGGTGGCCCGCGAGGGCCGGGTCGCGGTCCTCGCCTACGGCTCGAACGCGGCGCCGGTCGTGCTCTCGCGCAAGCTGGCGCTCAGCGACCAGCCGGTGCTGGTCGAACCGGCCCGGCTGAGCGGCTTCGACGTCGTCTACTCGGCCCACATCTCCCCCTACGGGGCGATCCCCGCCAGCCTCAGCCGCAGCCCCGGCACCGAGGTGCGTGTCCACGTCATCTACATGACCGAGGCCCAGGTCGGACTGATCTCGGCCACCGAGCCCAACTACGAGCTGACCGAGCTGCGCGGGGTCGATTGCACCCTCGCCTGCGGCGAGACGCTGAGCGAGCTCTCCGCCTACGCCAGCCGCCACGGCTGCCTGCTGCTCGACGGCAGCGAGGTCGCCCTCGCCGCGGTCGCGGCCAGCGGCCGCAGCTTCCCTTCGCTGAGCGAGCCCGAGGTGCTCGAGCACGTCCGCGCCGCCCTCGCCCCCGAGGACACCCTCGAGACCTTCGTCCTCGCCAACGTCACCGACCCGGCGCTCTCCGGCTCCCGCACCGCCCAGCTCCCCCGCCGCGCCGGTTAGACGCTGCCGAAGCGGCGCAGGGCCAGCCGCGCGAGGGCGCCGTAGGCGGCGATCAGGGCGGCGAGGTGGAGCAGGGCCGGGCCGAGGTCGGGGCCGGCCGGGTCGAGGGCGCCGGTGATCGCCTGCAGGGCCGGCTTGAAGGGGAAGAGCGCGGTGAGCACGCCGATCGCGTCGTCGAGCGCCGGGCCGACCGAGCCCGACGGGATCAGCGAGAGGAAGGCGACCGGGAGGGTGACCATGAAGGCCAGCAGCGAGACCGCCCGCACCTCGCGCGCCGCCGCCCCCAGCGCCGCGCCGGCGGTCGCCAGCGCCGCGCCGCTGGCGAGGATCGCGACCAGCCAGAGGCCGAAGCGGCCCCAGTGCAGGGGCACGAAGAAGGCCAGCCCGCCGAGCAGCAGCAGGGTGACGAGGAGGCCGACGGCGGCGCCGAGCCCGACCTTCTCGGCGAGCAGCGCGCCGCGCGAGACGAGCCCGCGGGTGAGCCGCGGGAAGGCGTTCTCCTCGCGCTCCAGCGCCAGCGAGCCGGCGGCGAGCAGGACCGTGACGAAGGCCAGGGTGAAGGTCGCGGCGACGGCGATCGCGAACGATTCGAGCGGCGGGGTCGAGGCGCCGACCACCTGCTTGTCGACCGCGATCGGCTGGGTCAGGCGGGTGAGCAGCGGCTCGGCGGTGTCGAGGTTGTTGCGGGCGAGCTTGGTGAAGCGCAGGACGTCGTCGACTTCCTCGCGCAGCCGGCCCGCCGGCAGCGCCGGCCGGACCCGTTCGAGGATCAGGGCGCTGTTGCGCAGGCCGAGGATCTCGATCGCCTGGCCGAGCACGCTGATCTCGCCGCCGTCGAGGACGAGGCCGAGGAATTTGCCCCCTTCGGCGGCGATCCGCCGGGCGATCACCAGGTTGGCCTGGGTCAGCAGCGACTCGATCCGGTCGTTGACCAGGCGCGCCTTGACCGGGTCGTCTTCGTTGACGATCACCTCGACTTCCGGCGTCCCCGGCACCGGGGTCGAGAGCGAGTTGATCTGGTCGACCAGGTCGGCGGGCAGGATCAGCGCCGCCAGCACGTCGCCCGAGCGCACCTCCGCTTCGGCCTCGGCGCGGCTGCCGACGTCGACGCACTCGACCCGCTTGCAGATCCGCTCGCTGACCCCGACCCGCGGCAGCAGCGAGTTGCCGACGCTGACCCGTGCGTCGCTCGGCACCTCGTTGAGGAAGGCGACCCGCGGCTTCTCCGGCGAGCGCGAGATCGCGAAGCCGACCAGGACCGCGATCAGGATCGGGTAGGCGACCAGCAGCGCCGCCTGCAGGGGCGAGCGGCGGAGGATCTGCAGGTCCTTGAGCAGCAGCCAGCGCATCAGTGCCCGCGGTGGTGGAGGAAGGCGACGAAGGCGGTCTCGAAGTCGCGGTCGGCGGCCTCGGGCGCCTCGCGCCGCACCGCCTCGCGCAGCCCCTCGGCGTCGCCGTCGAAGAGCGCCTCGCCGTCGGCGAGGACGAGCAGGCGGCCGCCGTAGCGCTCCGCCTCCTGGATGTCGTGGGTGGAGAAGATCACCGTCGTGTCGCGCTCCTCGGCGAGGCCGGCGACGAACTGCCAGAGCCGCGCCCGCTGGCGCGGGTCGAGCCCGACGCTGGGCTCGTCGAGGAGCAGCACCGAGGGCCGCGCCAGCAGCCCGATCGCGATGTTGATCCGCTGCTGGTTGCCGCCCGAGAGGCGGGCGACGACCTCACCGCGGCGCTCGCCCAGCCCGGTCAGCTCGAGCATCTGCTCGCAGGAGTCGTGCGGATCGGCGTGCTTCTCCAGCCGGGCGAAGAGCAGCAGGTTCTCCTCGACCGTCAGCCGTCGGTAGAGGGCGGCCTGCTGCGGCACCCAGCCGACCTTGTCCTCGGGCACCAGAACCTCGCCCTCGTCGGGCTTCGAGATGCCGGCCAGGATCGTCAGCAGGGTCGTCTTCCCGGCCCCGTTCGGACCGATGACCGCCACCAGCTCGCCGGCGTCAGCGCTCAGGCTCACACCCCGCAGCGCCTCCCGCTCGCCGTACCGCTTGACCAGCCCCGTCGCCTCCACGGCGGGGAACGGTATCCGGACGCAGGGGTGCGCATTGTTAGACGGGTCTTGAGCAGGGGAGGAGGTGCCCTGTCCCAAACGCTCGGCGGGAGCCTCGCTTGAGTGTTTGGGACAGGGCACCTCCTCCCCTCCCCTAAACTCGCCGTTTCATGCCTTTCCCCGCCACCCGTATGCGTCGCCTGCGGCGCACAGAAGCGCTGCGCGGCCTCGTGCGCGAGACGGAGCTCTCGCCCAGCGACCTGATCCAGCCCCTGTTCGTGGTCAGCGGGGAGAACGTGCGCGAGGGGGTCGAGTCGATGCCGGGCATCGAGCGCTTCTCGATCTCGGAGCTTTTGGCCGAGGCGACGGAGATCGCTGCGAGCGGAGTTAACGCGGTGCTGCTCTTCGGGATTCCTGCTGCCAAGGACGAGTCGGGTTCGGGCGCCTACGACGAGGAGGGCGTGGTGCAGATGGCGGTGCGGGCGCTGAAGGAGGCTCATCCCGAGCTGACCGTGATCACCGACGTCTGCCTCTGCGAGTACACGTCGCACGGCCACTGCGGCTTCGTCCGCGACGGCGAGGTCGACAACGACATCACGGTCGAGCTGCTGGCCAAGGCGGCGATCTCCCACGCCGAGGCCGGCGCCGACGCCGTCGCCCCCTCCGACATGATGGACGGCCGGATCGGCACGATCCGCTTCCAGCTCGACGAGGAGGGCCACTCGGGGGTGCCGATCGTCGCCTACAGCGCCAAGTACGCCTCCGCCTTCTACGGCCCCTTCCGCGACGCCGCCGACTCGACCCCGGAGTTCGGCGACCGCCGCGGCTACCAGATGGACCCCGCCAACGCCGCCGAGGCGGTGCGCGAGGCCGAGCTCGACCTCGAAGAGGGCGCCGACATGCTGATGGTCAAGCCCGCCACTCCTTACCTCGACGTCGTGCGCCGGGTCAAGCAGGCGACCGGGGCGCCGCTCGCCGCCTACCACGTCTCCGGCGAGTACTCGATGCTGAAGGCCGCCGCCGAGCAGGGCTGGATCGACGAGCGCGCCGCGGTGCTGGAGACGCTGACCTCGATCCGCCGCGCCGGCGCCGACGCGATCGTCACCTACTACGCCAAGGAGGCCGCGGGATGGCTGTGAAGGTCCCCCAGTCGAAGGCCCGCAGCCGCAAGGACGGCGCCGCGATCCCGCTCGACGAGACCGACAAGCGGCTGATGAACCTGCTGCAGTCGAGCTTCCCGCTCGACCCCGAGCCGTTCGCCGCCGTCGCCGCTGCGGCGGAGCTCGAGCTCGACGACGTGCTGGCCCGCACCCGGCGCCTGCTCGAGGGCCGGATCATCCGCGAGATCACGCCGATCTTCGACACCCGGGCGCTCGGCTACGAGTCGATGCTGGTCGCCGCCAAGGTCGACGCCGAGAACCCGCAGCGGGCGGCGGCGGCCGTCAACGCGCACCCCGGCGTCTCGCACAACTACCTGCGCACCCACGAGTTCAACCTCTGGTTCACGATCGCCACCCCGCCCGACTCCGAGCTCGGCCTGGCCGGCACCCTCGACGTGCTGATGCGCGAGACCGGCGCCGAGTCGATGCGCCAGCTGCCGACCCTGACCCTGTTCAAGATCAACATGAACCTGGAGATGGAGAAGGGCACCGAGGCGCTCGCCTCGACGGTCGAGGCGACGCCGCCGCGCGAGCTCGAGGGCCAGCCCTACGACGAGCGCGACGTCGCCGTGATCCGCGCCCTGCAGGGGCCGATGGAGGCGGTCGAGCGGCCCTACGACGCCGCCGCCGAAGAGCTCGGCGTGCCGACCGCCGAGCTGCTCGACGACCTGCGCGGGATGGTCGACCGCAAGCTGCTCCGCCGCGTCGCGGCGATCCTCTTCCACCGCCGCGCCGGCTTCTCGGCCAACGGCATGGGCGTCTGGAAGGTGCCCGAGGAGGAGATCCTCGAGACCGGCCGCAGGATGGCCTCCTTCCGCGGCATCTCGCACTGCTACCAGCGCCCCACCTACGAGGACTGGCCCTACAGCGTCTTCACCATGGCCCACGGCCGCTCGAAAGAGGAGTGCGACGCGATCCTCGACTCGATCGCCGCCGAGTGCGGGATGGGCCCGGACGACCGCGCCACGCTTTATTCCTCGACCGAGTACAAGAAGATCCGCCTCCGGTACTTCACCGACGAGTACCGGCGCTGGGAAGCCGAGCACTCCTAGGCAGCTGGCGTGCCGCGGTCCTCGGAGTTGTATCGGCGGGCGGTGAAGGTGCTTCCGGGGGGAGTGAATTCTCCTGTGCGGGCTATGGGGCAGATTGGGCGGGAGCCGGTGTTCGTCGCCTCTGGCGAGGGGTGTGAGCTGGTTGACGTCGAGGGCAAGCGGTACGTCGACTGGGTCTGCTCCTGGGGGCCGCTGATCCTCGGGCATGCTCACCCGGCGGTGATCGAGGCGGTCGAGGCGGCGGCGCGACGGGGGACCAGCTTTGGCGCCGCGACCGAGGCCGAGGTTGAGCTCGCCGAGGAGGTGGTCGACCGCGTGCCCTCGGCCGAGATGGTGCGGATGACCAGCTCCGGCACCGAGGCGGCGATGAGCGCCGTGCGCCTCGCCCGCGCCGCCACCGGCCGCGAGGTCGTGGTCAAGTTCGCCGGCGCCTACCACGGCCACTCCGACGGCCTGCTCGCCGAGGCCGGCTCCGGCCTGGCGACGCTGGCGATCCCGGCCAGCCCCGGGGTGACGGCGGCGCAGGCGGCGGGCACGGTCGTCGTCCCCTGGAACGACCGCGAGGCGGTCGAGCGCGCCCTGACCGAGCACGAGGTCGCCGCCCTGCTCGCCGAGCCGGTCGCCGCCAACATGGGCGTCGTGCCGCCCGCGCCCGGCTTCCTCGAGCACCTGCGCTCGGTCAGCGCGGCGGCCGGCGCCCTGCTCGTCTTCGACGAGGTGATCACCGGCTTCCGCGTCGCCCGCGGCGGCGCCCAGGAGCTCTACGCAGTCGAACCCGACCTGACCGTGCTCGGCAAGGTGCTCGGCGGCGGCCTGCCGGCTGCAGCCCTCGCCGGCCCGCGCGAGCTGCTCGGCCGGCTGGCGCCCGCCGGCGACGTCTACCAGGCCGGCACCCTCTCCGGCAACCCGCTGGCGACCGCCGCCGGCCTGGCCACCCTGGGCCAGCTCGACGCCGCCGCCTACGAGCGCCTCGCCGCCCTCACCGAGCGCCTCGCCGGCGGCTTCGAGCGGCTCGCCAGCGAGCGCCCGCTGCAGGTGGCCGCCGCCCCGGGCCTCGTCACCCTCTTCTTCAGCGAGGCGCCGGTCGCCGACTTCGCCGGTGCCGCCGCCTGCGACCTCGAGGCCCACGCCGCCTTCTGCCGCGCCCTGCTCGACCGCGGCGTCTACCCGCCGCCCTCCCAGTTCGAGGCCTGGTTCGTCTCCCTCGCCCACGACGAGGCAACGATCGACCGCACCCTCGAAGCCGCCGCGGAGGCGCTCGATGAGCTCTGATCCCGCCCAGGCCCTGGACGCGCTGACGGCGATCCTGCGCGAGGAGGAGGCGCCGCTCTCGGCCCGGGTGGTGGGCAGCGACGAGCGGCCGGAGCACGGGCTGCTCGCCGCCGCCGGGCCGCGCGCCGCCGCCGACCCGGCCGCCTACGCCCTGGTGGTCGAGGCGGTGCGCGAGGGCTACCTCCTGCACTACGGCGAGCCGCGCCTGCTGCGCGGCCACGACGCCGACCTCGCCCTGCTCGCCGGCGACCATCTCTACGCGCTCGGGATCGAGCGGCTGGCGGCGCTGGGCGACGCCGAGGCGGTCGCGACCCTCGCCGCGCTGATCGGCGATTGCGCCCGGCTGCACGCCGAGGGAAGGGCCGTCGAGGCCCCGGAGATCTGGCGCCGGGCGGCGCTCGCGGTAGGCGGTCGCGACCAAGACGACGGCGTGGCGGCCTGAGTCAATAGACTCCGCGCTTCCTGAGGCAAGCTGTTGAGCGACCAAGCGGACAAGCAAAATGGGGCCGAGGCGGGTGCCCGCCCGGAGCGCCCGGAGATGAAGCCGCCCGGCTACTTCGAGGGCGAGTCGATGACCCGGCGCCGCGCCTTCGAGGTCGCGGTCCAGGGCCTCGGCGGCCTGGCCGGGGCGGCGATCGTGCTGCCCGCGGTCGGTTTCGCCGTGGCGCCGATCTTCCACCAGGGCAAGGAACGCTGGGAGGCGGTCGGCCCGGTCGGCGACTTCGTCGAGGACACCTACCGCCAGGTGGTCTTCACCGAAACCGAGGGCATCGGCGACGCCGGCAAGACCACCGCCTACATCCGCCGCAGCTCCAAGGACCTCGAAGAAGAGCCGGGCAAGTTCGTCGCGGTCTCCAACCGCTGCGCCCACCTCGGCTGCCCGGTGCGCTTCGTCGAGGCCGCCGGCAACTTCATCTGCCCCTGCCACGGCGGCGTCTACGACTTCCAGGGCAAGCGGATCGGCGGCCCGCCGGTGCGGCCGCTGGACCAGTTCCAGACCCGCGTCCGCAACGGCCAGGTCGAGGTCGGCCCGCGCTACAGCGTCACCTCCCAGCTCGAGCCGGTGCGCGCCCGCGACCCCGGCGAGTTCACCGGCGGCATCTGGGAATACCTCTACCCGCCGCGCCCGTCCACCTTCCCCCCGCCGAGCAGCTGAGGAATAGGCGATGAAGCTCGACTCCCTGATCCCGGCCCCGCTGCGCAAACCGGCCAAGCCCGGCGCCGGCAACGGCGCCAAGGGCGCCGCCCCGGCCGACCTGAAGACGGCGCCGCCGGAGCGGCCCTCCGACGCCAAGAAGATCGCCGACCGCGCGGTCGAAGCGCCGGTCGACGTGCTCGCCTGGATCGACCAGCGCACCGCCGCCACCGGCTTCCTCACCGGGATGCTCTACCGCAAGGTGCCGAAGGGGACCAACTGGTTCTACACGCTCGGCTCGGCGACGCTCTTCGCCTTCATCGTGCAGGCCACCACCGGCGTCTTCCTGGCGATGTTCTACACGCCCTCGACCACCCAGGCCTACGCCTCGATCGCCCACATCAACAACGACGTCTTCCTCGGCGCCTTCGTGCACGGCATGCACAAGTGGGGCTCGAGCGTGATGGTGATCATGATCTTCCTGCACATGGGGCGCACCTTCTTCTTCGGCGCCTACAAGTACCCGCGTGAGCTCAACTGGGTGATCGGCGTCGTGCTGCTGATCCTGACCATGACGATGGCCTTCACCGGCTACCTGCTGCCCTTCGACCAGCGCTCCTTCTGGGCCTCGGTGGTCGGCATCAACATCAACGGCACCGGCCCCGTCGTCGGCCCCTACCTGAGCGACTTCCTGCGCGCCGGCCCGGAGCTGGGGGCGACCACGCTCTCGCGCTTCTACGCGATCCACATGCTGCTCGTGCCCGGCGCGATCATCGCCCTGATCGGCGCCCACATGTACCTGGTGGTCAAGCTCGGCACCACCGCGCCGCCCTGGCTGCACGCCGAGAAGCCGAAGAACGCCTCGCCGACCGCGCAGCTCGACGCCGGCACCGAGGGCAACGGAGCGTCGCCCTCGTGAAGCCCGCCGACAAGCAGGCATACCTGCAGGAGTACGAGCTGCTGAAGAAGAAGGGCAAGCCCTTCTTCCCCTACGCGGTGCTCAAGGACACGGCGATGGCGCTGCTCGTCGTCGCCACGATCATCGCCATGTCGCTGATCCTCGGCGCCGAGCAGGGGCCGAAGGCCGACCCCACGACGACCACCTACGTGCCCCGGCCCGAGTGGTACTTCTTCTTCCTCTTCGAGCTCCTGCGCGTGATCAAGCCGCCCGAGCTGGTCCCGATCGCGACGATCGGCATCCCGACGATCTGCATGGTGCTGCTCCTGCTGCTGCCGTTCTACGACCGCGGCCCGGAGCGCAACCCGATCCGCCGCCCGATCGCGACGACCGCCGGCCTGCTGACGATCGTCGCCATGGCCTACCTCACCTTCCTCGGCGCCGAGGGCGGCTCGCCGACCGAGATCGACATGAAGGTCGCGCCGCAATACGAGGCCGGCAAGGAGGTCGTCGCCGGCTCCGGCTGTCTCGCCTGCCACAAGCTGGGCGAGAACGGCAACAACGGCCCCGGCCCGGAACTGACCCACATCGCCGAGCGCATCCCGCGCGCCGCGATCCTGCGCTCGGTCGAAATCGGCCCCGGGATCATGCCCTCCTTCCGCGACCTGCCGCCGAAGAAGCTCGAAGAGCTCGCCGACTTCCTCTCCTCGCTCGACTGAGGCGACAGGGTGACGCCCGGCACCCAACCCCGGCCTTCACGCGATTCGGCCCAATTTGCTGAGCAGATCCAGGGCATGTTCGATCGCGTTGCCAAGCGGTACGACCTGCTGAACTCCGTGATGAGCGCCGGCTTGCACCATGTCTGGAGGGGACGAGCCGTTGATCGTGCCGACGTTTCCCCCGGCGACTCGGTGCTCGACGTCTGCTGCGGCACCGGCGACCTGGCGCTGGAGCTGGCCGCGCGGGTGACGCCGGAGGGGCGGGTGGTCGGCTGCGACTTCTCCGAGCCGATGCTCGACCTGGCCCGCGAGAAGGCCGCCGCTCGCGGGGTCGACGGGGTGCGCTTCGAGTGGGCGGACGCGCTCAACTTGCCTTACGACGACAGTAGCTTCGATGCGGTAACCGTCGGTTTTGCGATTCGCAACTTCGCTGACTGGGATCGCGGGCTGCAGGAGATGACGCGCGTGCTCAAGCCTGGCGGCAGGCTGGTAATCCTTGAGTTCACCGAGCCGCATCGCCCGCCCTTCTCGACGTTTTACTCGCTCTGGTTCGATCGGATCGTGCCGGTTTTGGGCCGATTTACCACCAACCCGGAGGCATACTCGTATTTGACCGAATCGGTCCACAGTTTTCCCGGGCCGCGGGAGTTGGCGGACAAGATGGCCGCGGCCGGCCTCGGGCGGATCCGGTGGTTGGTTCTCGCTGGCGGGATCGTGGCGATCCATACCGGCGTCCGCGAGTGACCCGGCGTTCCGCCGTACCGCCGCCGGTCACCGCCGTCTTCGACGCCTCGAGCAGCTGGCTGCCGGCCCGGATGGCGGCGGTCGAGGACCTGCTGCGGGCGCAGTGCGCCGGCCACGGCGAGCTGCTCGACGCCGACGCCGCGGCGACCCTGAGCGCCGGCGGCAAGCGGCTGCGGCCGACCCTGGTCCTGCTCGCCGCCGGCCCGGACGGGGACGAGGCGGCGGTACGGGCGGCGGCCGCGGTCGAGCTGGTCCACATGGCGACCCTGGTCCACGACGACGTGCTCGACGAGGCGCCGCTGCGCCGCGGACGGCCGACGGTGGCGGCGACCGCCGGCCGCGGCCGGGCGACGGCGCTCGGCGACCTGCTCTTCGCGCGCGCCTTCGCCCTGTTCGCCGCCCACGGGGACCGGCAGGCGACGGCGCTGCTCGCCGCCGCCTCGGTCTCGCTGGCGCGCGGCGAGCTGGCCCAGCGCGAGGACGCCTACGACACCGGCATCGCCGAGCGCCGCTACCTGCAGCGCTGCCGGCTGAAGACCGCGGCACTCTTCGAGTGCGCCTGCCGCATGGGCGGCGACGGCGAGGGGCTGGGCGCCTTCGGCGCCGAGATCGGCCTCGCCTTCCAGCTGCTCGACGACGTGCTCGACGTCGCCGGCCCGCCCGAGCGCACCGGCAAGGCGCGCGGCACCGACCTGCTCGACGGCACCGTCACCCTGCCCCTGATCCTCGCGATCGAGAAGGACCCGGCGCTGGCCGGGGCCGACCTCCGCGCCCTCGACCCCGCCGCGGCCGAGCGCCTCTGCGACCGCATCGCGGCCAGCGGCGCCCTCGAGCGGGTCCGCACCCGCGCCCTGCAGATGGTCGCCACCGCCAAGGCGGCGCTGGAGAACACCGGCCTGGACAGCGAGCGCCAGCGTCTCCTCGCCCTGGTCGCCGACGGCGTCGTCGACCGCTACAGCTGAGCCCTCAGGAGAAGTCGTCGGCCGTGATCAGGTCGGCCGCGAGCGCCGCCGAGAAGGTGTCGGCGACGAACTGCATGTTCTCGTGCTCGAGCTCCTTCAGCGCGTCGCTGAGCTTGCGCGTGCCGAGGTCGAGCTCCTCGTCGAAGGCGTCGATCGCGGCTTCCTCGTGGACCTCGTCGGCCTGCCACTCGCACTCCGGGCAGCGCCGCCAGAGGCGCCAGTGGGCGCGGTCCCCCGCCTGCTCCCAGCAGGTCGGCTGAACCAGGCCTGCGAGGCGCAGCGCGGGCAGACGTGCAGGCCGGTGGCTGTCTGTGTCTGGCTGGCGCTCGCGTTTCGCATGTGCCTCCTATCGAACCCGCGTGAGAGCGAATCAATCCGCACTTTTCCGCTCGATTGGCAGAAAACCCAACTTTCGGGTATCTCAACTACCCAATTCGTCGTGATCCGATCGCCCCCTGCGCTCGTTACCATGGGGCGATGCCAAACGTCGGACCTTTCGAGCTCGCCATCGTCCTGATCATCGCCCTGGTCGTCTTCGGGCCCAAGCGCCTGCCGGAGCTCGGTCGCTCGCTCGGCCGCGGCATCCGCGAGTTCCGCGGCTCGGTCAGCGGCGAGCACGACGAGGAGCCGGCGAAGCCCGCCGATCCCCCCGAGGCGATCGAGCCGCCCCGCCCGCCGGCGGAGAAGGCCGGCGAGGGCGAGACGGTCGCCCACGACCGCAGCTAGGCCCCGCCCGTGGCCCGGATCAGGCCGGTCGAGCACGAGGACCGGCTGACCCTGGTCGAGCACCTCGACGAGCTCCGCACCCGGATCGTCGTCTGCCTGGTCGTCTTCGCCGTCGCCTTCGCGCTCTGCTTCTGGCAGAACGACCTGCTGCTGGAAATCGCCTCGGCGCCGCTGCCCGGCGACAAGAAGCTGGCCACCTTCGGCGTCGCCGAGGCCTTCACCACGACCCTGACGGTGACCGTCTACGGGGCGCTGATCCTCTCGCTGCCGATCCTCCTCTACCAGGCCTACGCCTACCTGCTGCCGGCCTTCAGCCGGCGCGAGCGGCGGGTGATCCTGCCGATCCTGCTCGCCGTCCCGGTCCTCTTCCTCGCGGGCGTCGCCTTCGCCTACTTCGTCGTCATGCCGGCCGCGGTCCAGTTCCTGCTCGGCTTCAACGACACCCAGTTCAACGTCCAGGTCCGCGCCCGCGAGTACTACAGCTTCTTCTCGACCACGCTGCTCGCCGGCGGGATCGTCTTCCAGTTGCCGCTCGCGGTCCTGGCCGTGACCCGGCTCGGGATCGTCTCCGTGCAGCAGCTCTCGCGCAACCGCCGCTACGCCTACCTGGTGATCGCCGTGATCGCCGCCGCCCTGCCCGGCGTCGACCCGGTCTCGATGCTGATCGAGATGGTGCCACTCCTCGTCCTCTTCGAGTTGAGTATCTTGATCGCTCGTGCCTTCGGCACTCCGAAGGGAGCTGCGGGCATCGGCAGACCATCGACCCAGGAGCGGTGAGCGTTGGCGGAAAGCGGCGAGCGGAGGATGCTGTTCGACACCCGGGGACGGCGCAAACACGTCATCCGCTTCGTCTACGCGATCCTCGCCCTGCTGATGGGCGCCAGCCTCTTCCTCGTCGTCGGCCCCTTCAACATCGCCACCCTGTTCGGCGACTCGGGCGCCGCCAACCCGGCCAAGGTGCTCGACGAACAGGCCGAGCGGACCGAAGTCAAGCTGCGCACAGAACCCGACAACCCGGCGCTGCTCGTCTCGCTGACCCGCACCCGGATCGCCGCCGGCAACGCCCAGACCGAAGTCAACCCGGAAACCGGCGTCCCCAGCCTCACCCCGGAGGGGCGCCAGGAGCTGGCGCTGGCCTCCGAAGCCTGGCAGCGCTACCTGAAGGCGACCGACGAACCGAACCCCTCGGCGGCGCTGCTGATGGCGGGCAGCTACTTCACCCTGGCCGAATCCTCGCGCAGCCTGGAAGAAACCGAAGAACGGATCGACCAGGCGGCCGCCACCCAGCGGATCGCGGCCGAGGCGCGGCCCAGCGTCGGCACCCTCTCCAGCCTGGCGATCTACGAGTACTTCGCCAACGACTTCGGCGCCGGCGACGCGGCGGCCAAGCGGGCGGCCGCGAAAGCGCCGGGCCAGGAAGCCAAGGAAGTCGAAAAACAGCTGGCCGAATACCGCAAGCGGGGCAAGGCCTTCGCCGCCCAGAAGAAGGAATTCGCCAAAACCGAACGCGAACAGGGCAAAGAAGCGCTGCAGAACCCGCTCGGCGGCCTCGGCGGCAGCGGCGCCTCGCTCGGCCAGTAACCGCTATCCGCGGGCGCGCGCTTCGGCCAGGGCGCGCTTGACCTCGCGCAGGTCACGGCCGATCGCGTCGAGCCGCTCGAGCACGACCTGCTCGAAGGAGCGCCCGCCGCCCATCCGGCCCGCGGCCTGCAGCAGGTCGGCCGGCGAGGCGCCGAGGGCGGCGGCGATCCGCTCGATCGTCTCGTCGGCCGGCGGCCCCTGGCTGCCGAGCTCGACCCGGGAGAGGTTGGACGCCGACATCGGGATCCGCTCGGCGAGCTCTTCCAGCGTGTAGCCGCGCTCGCGGCGCAGCTTGCGCAGCAGCGCTCCCAGCGCCAGTGCGCGGCTCGCCTCTCGCTGTCCCCGGGGGCCGGCCATGCGGCCAGTGATTCGAGCATAAACACCCGGTCCCCTTGCCGTCTCCCGCAAGGCGGGAAATAGCCCGAGCGTTCGATAAGGTGCCGACCGCCTGGCCGGGGCGGGAGAAATGCCGTTAGCTCCCGTCTCAGGCCAGGCGTGCGGTGCGCGAACGGGAGGAGGGGCGAGGAAAAGTGGGCCGTGCTGGGCTCGAACCAGCGACCTTGAGATTAAGAGTCTCCTGCTCTACCAACTGAGCTAACGGCCCGGGCCGGCAAGTATAGGAAGCTGCGGGCCTCAGCGAGGGGTGCAGGCTTTTTCGACGCTGCCGTCGATGATCGTCGCCTCGGGGTCGGCGAAGGTGAAGCGGCCGTGGGTGCGGAGGATGCCGTCGCGGCAGCGGGCCGAGGTGTAGCTGCGCTTCTTGCCGCCGTAGCGGTAGCGGCGGCCGATCCGCAGGTCGACGTGGGTGAGGACGCCACGGCCGCCGGCGATCTGCGGCGCGTCGAGGACGGCGCGGTAGCGGAATTCGCCGCGGCGCTTGAGGATCGGAACGACGACGACGAAGGTCTGCGGCGCCGGCCCGCCGAGGCGGGCGTGGACGATCGCGGTCGGGTGGCCGGCTTCCCGCGGCCCGTTGAACAGGGTCAGCCCGGACTTGACCGCCAGCGCCGCCGCCCCGTCGCGCGGGATCAGGGCGCCGACGTGGCCGACCCCGACGACCGCGCGGCGGCAGATCGCCCGCCCGGCGGCAACCGTGGCCTCGGCCAGCGCGGCGGGGTCGCAGCTGGCCAGGCCGCCGGCGCCGATCCGCCCGTCGCGGTCGAAGTCGACCACCGCCCGCAGCAGCGGCGGCGGCACGGTGCCGTCGACCGCGCGCAGGTCGACGTCGCCCTTGAAGTCGATCGGGATGAAGCGCCGCCGCGGCAGCTTGCGCGGCGTGAAGCCGCCGTCCGCGGTCAGCACCAGGTTGCCGGTGCGGATCAGGGCAGCGTCGGCGGCGCCCGAGAACAGGACGCAGATCGCCACCCCGATGCCCACCAGCCGTCGCAAGGTCTCCCTCCTGCAAGCAGGCTAGCGCTCCCGAAGTAGCGCCAGGTCCGACCCAGGCTTAACAGAGTCTTCTGTTTCTTTTGCCCCTCCCGGCCGCTCGGACCGCCAAACTACGGTTGTGCCTGTGAGGAGGAGCAGGGGGCGGAGCGATGACGCGCGCGCCAAGCGCCGCGCGCCCCTGACCCTGCGCCACCCGCTCCGCGCCCTCGCCGTCGCGGCGGTGCTGATCGCGGCGCTGGTCTCCTTCGGCTTCAGCCTCGAGCAGCGGCTCAGCCCGAGCACGATCGACATCGAGGGCACCTCCGCCGACCGCGCCAACCGGATGCTGAGTAAGTACTTCGGCGAGTCGGCGCCCTTCGTCGTCTTCCTCCAGGGCCCGCCCGGGGCGATCGACCGCCAGGGGCCGGAGCTGGTCCGCAAGCTGCGCCGCGACCCGAAGGTGACGACGCTCTCCCCCTGGGACCGCGGCAGCGTCGGCCAGCTGCGCCCGAAGCCGCGCCACGCCTTCATCCTCGTCGACTTCCACGTCGGCTCCAACGCCGCCGTTGACGACAAGGTGCCGCTGCTCGACGACCTGCTCGCCGACGAGATCCACCCCCCGGTGCGGGCCACCCAGACCGGCTTCGCCACCCTCTCGCGCTCGATCGAGGACGAATCGATCTCCAGCACCGAGCGCGCCGAGCTGATCGCCCTGCCGATCCTGCTGATCGTCCTGCTGCTCGTCTTCCGCTCGCCCGTCGCCGCGGCGGTGCCGCTCGGCTTCGGCGCGATCTCGGTCTTCACCTCGCGCGGCCTGCTCTCGATCCTCACCAACTTCTTCGAAGTCAGCGCCCTGGCGCTGGTGGTCTGCTCGATGATGGGCCTGGCGCTCGGCGTCGACTACGCGCTGCTGCTCGTCTCCCGCTTCCGCGAGGAGCTGGCGAAGGGCGCCGACCCGGTCGAGGCCGCCTGGGAGACGCGCCGCACCGCCGGTCGCACGGTGGTCTTCGCCGGCAGCACCCTGGTCCTCTCGATGGTCGTGGCGCTCTTCGTCGTCCCCGGCGCCCTGCTCGCCTCGCTGGCCGGGACGCTGGCCCTGGTCGTGGTGCTGACCGTGATCGTGGCGACCCTGCTCGGCCCGCCGGTGCTCGTCCTCGCCGGCACCAACATCGACCGCTGGCGGATCGGCCCGGCGCCGAACGGCGAGCGCTCGCGGCTGATGACCGTGGTCGCCGCCGCGCTCAAGCGCCCGATCCCGGTCTCGGTGGCGATCGGCGCCCTGCTGCTGGTCCTCGCCGCGCCGGCGATCGCGCTCAAGACCGGCCCCTTCAGCATCGGCCAGCTGCCCAAGGACAACCAGGCGCGCGAGGACGCCGAACTGATCCAGGCCTCGGCCGGCGGCGGCTTCGAAGCGCCCTTCGCGATCGTCGCTGCCACCCCGTCGGGGACGATCACCGAACCGGAGCGCCTCGACGTGCTGCGCCGCTGGCAGCGGCGGATCGCCAAGACGCCGGGGGTGCAGAGCGTGATCGGCCCGGGGCAGGTGGCGCGGCGGGTCGAACCGCTGCGCAGGACCGGCAACGCGATCCTCGCCTCCAACGACGAAGACGGGCCGCTGGCCAACCTCGACCGGCTCGGCAAGAACATCGGCCGGGTCGCCGACGGGGTCGGCGCCCTGCGCGGCGGCCTCGAAAAAGCGACCTACGGCGCCGGCCTGCTCGCCGACGGCTCCGGCCGCGCCGAAGAGGGCGCGATAGCGATCGCCGAAGGGCTGGGCGAAGGCAGCGAAGGCCTCGACGAAGCGATCGCCGGCATCGACCAGCTCGCCGCCGGCTCGAAGGAACTCTCGAAGGGGATCGAACGCGCCTCGCTCGGGGCGCTGCAGGTCAAGTTCGCCAGCCACGACCTCTACGTGACGCTCAACGCCAACGGCTTCCCCAAGGCGCGGCGCCTGCAGCGCTCCCTCGATCGCGAGGTCGAAAGCGCCCTGCCGCAGCCTGCAGGGCAACGCGCAGACGACCGACGACCAGCTGAAGGTCGCCGAAGAACAGCTGGAAGCGATGACCACCGGCAAGTCCGACCCGCGCTACGGCCCGGCGCTGGACGCGGTGCGCCAGGCGCGGGCCGCCGCCGACCCGCTGGTGGGCGAACTCGCGTCGCTGCTGCAGCGGCTCGAATCCGAGGCTGACGACGCGCAGGAAGTCAAGGCCTACATGCAGAGCACCCTGCATGGGATGCTCAAACTCTCCAAGGCGACCAAGCGGCTCTCCGACGGCATGGTCGAACTCAACGGCGGCGGCAAGCAGGTCGCCCGCGGCACCGCCAGGCTCGACCGCGAAGCGAAGGCGCTGACCGGCGAAGTCGCGGCCGCCAACGAAGGGGTCGCGCAGCTGGTCAGCGGCCTCGCCCAGCTGACCGAAGGCACCGAAGAGTTCCAGCGCCAGCTGTCCGAGTTCTACACCCGCTCCGAGCCGCTGCAGACGGGCAGCCGCCGCCTCGTCGTGCGGGTCGAATCGCAGAACCGCCAGATCGACCGCCAGGTCGAGAACATCCGCCGCACGACGCCGGGCATCTTCGACTCCGGCTTCTTCGTCCTCTCCGCCCTCGACGGCACCCGCGGGCGGCTGCACCAGCGCATCTCCGAAGCGGTCGACCTCAAACACGGCGGCCAGGCGGCGACGCTGCTGGTGATCCCCGACGACCCGCTCAACTCGCCGGGATCGATCGCGCTCAACAAGCGCCTCGACCAGGACGCCGCGGCGCTCGGCAAGGAAGCGGAACTGGAGACCGGGGTGGCGGGCAGCCCGGCCACCCTCAACACCTTCAGCCGCGTGACCAGGGACCGCATCCCGCTGGTGATCGCGGCGATCACCCTCGCCACCTTCCTCGTCCTCGTCCTCGTCCTGCGCTCGCTGCCGCTGGCGGCGATCGCGATCGCGCTCAACATGGCCTCGGTCGCCGTCGCCTTCGGCATCCTGATGCTGCTCACCAACGTCCCCGACGGCTGGCCGCTGGGCGGCCGCACCTACGTCGACGCGGTCGGCACGGTGATGATCTTCGGCGTCGTCTTCGGGCTCTCGATCGACTACGCGGTCTTCCTGCTGGTGCGCATGCGCGAGCACTACGACGAGTTCGGCGACAACGCGGCGGCGATCGAGTTCGGGCTGGAGAAGACGGCGCGGGTGATCACCGGCGCCGCGGTGATCATGATGGCGGTCTTCATCGCCTTCGCCGGGGCGCCGATCGCCACCGTCAGCCAGCTCGGCATCGGCCTCACCGTGGCGGTCATCCTCGACGCCACCGTGGTCCGCATCGTCCTGCTGCCGGCGCTGATGCTCTTGATCGGCGACCGGGTCTGGTGGCTGCCGGGGCCGCTGGAGCGGGCCCTGCCGCGGCTCAACGTCTGATCGCGACGGGTTGAATTCCAGTTAAGTCCCTGCTCGGCACGCGCTTGGCGGCTGGCGCCTCGGATACGATTCGGCCGCCGTTCCACCGGATCGGAGGCCGGGGAACCGCAAGCGACGATCCGTGGCTGCCAATCCCGCAGGCGAGGAGAAAAGCTCGGCTACGAGCCGTGGGCCCACCCCTGCGCGGGTGGCGGTCGTCGGGATCCTCGCCCTCGCCGTGATCGTGCTCGCCTACGTGATCCTCTCCGGCAACGGCCAGCACCGCTACAACCTGCTCTTCCAGAACGCCGCCCAGCTGGTGCCCGACAACCAGGTGCTGATCGGCGGCCAGCCGGTCGGCTCGGTCGAAGAGATCGATCTCACCGACGACAACCTCGCCAAGGTCGTGGTCAGCGTCGAACAGGAGCTGCACGAGGGGACGACGGCGACGATCCGCGCCACCTCGCTCTCCGGGGTCGCCAACCACTACGTCTCGATCAGCCCCGGGCCGAACAGCAACCCGTCGCTGGACGAAGACGCGACGCTGGGCCTCGCCTCGACCACGACGCCGGTCGACATCGACCAGCTCTTCAACACCTTCCCGGCCTCGGTGCGCCGCGGCCTCGGCCAGTTCGTCCGCGGCAACGCCGCCTGGTACGCGAACGCCGGCAAGAGCGCCAACCAGACCTTCAAGTACCTCGGCGTCGGCCTCAACCGCGCCGGCGCCTTCGCCAAAGCGCTGACCGCCGACGAACGGCTCTTCTCGCGCTTCCTGGTCAGCTCGAGCCGGCTGGCCACGGCGGTCTCCGAACGCGGCCCCGAGCTGGCCAGCGCGATCTCCAACGCGAGCACCGCCTTCGGCGCGATCGCCACCGAGAACGTCGCCCTCGGCCGCAGCCTCGAACTGCTGCCGCCGACCTTCCGCCAGGCCAACACCACCTTCGTCAACCTGCGCGCCGCGCTCGACGACCTCGAACCGCTGATCGAGACCTCGGGCCGGACGACCAAGGGCCTCGCTCCCTTCCTCGCCGAACTGCGCCCCTTCCTCGCCCGGGCGACGCCGGTGTTCAGGAACCTGCGGCTCACCGTCGGCCGCCAGGGCTTCGCCAACGACCTGGCCGAAACGCTCGCCTTCCTGCCCACCGTGCAGAGCCGCGCCTCGCGCACCTTCCCCCACGCCGAAGCGGCGATCGCCGCCTTCCAGCCCAACCTCAACTTCTGGCGCGCCTACGCTCCCGACTTCTTCAACGGCTTCGCCCGCCTCGGCCAGGTCACCGCCCCCTATGACGGCGACGGCCACTACCTGCGCGGCAGCCTCTCGCGCCTCAATCTCTTCAAGTACGGCGCCGAAAGCCGCGAACTGGCGCCGATTGCGCCCTCCGAACAGTACGACGCCTTCGGCGAATCGGCGGCGGTCAAGCGCCTCTGCCCGGGCGGCGCCAGCCAGCCCACCGCCGACGGCTCCAGCCCCTTCGTCGAACCGCCGTTCGCCGGCTCTGGCGTGACAACCGCCGAGTGCAACCCCGAAGACGCGCCGGGTGGCCCGTGAGGCGCCGGCCCCTGCTGATCGGCGGTCTGGTCGCGGCGGCGATCGTCGCCCTGGTCCTGATCGTCGCCGGCGGCGAAGACGACGACGCCTACGTGGTGCGGGCGATCTTCGACAGCGGTGGCTTCATGGTCAAGGGCGAGGAGGTCCGCGTCGCCGGCGCCAACGTCGGCGAAATCGAAGACGTCGAAGTGACCCTGCCGGGCGAGGTCTCCAGCTACCAGGACGGCAAGCCGCGCGAGGTCTCCGGCAAGGCCGTGATCGTGATGAAGATCGAAGACCCCGCCTTCCAGGACTTCCGTGCCGACGCCACCTGCCTGATCCGGCCGCAGTCGCTGATCGGCGAGAAGTTCGTCGACTGCCGGCCGACGGTGGCCCGCGCCCCCGGCTCGCCGCCGGCGCCGCCGCTGAAGCAGGTCCCGGACGGCGAGCCGGGCACCGGCCAGTACCTGCTGCCGCTGGAGAACAACAGCACCAGCGTTGACCCCGACCTGATCAACGACATCAACAAACTGCCCTACGCGCAGCGCTTCCGGCTGATCTTCAACGAACTCGGCGCCGGCCTGGCGGCGCGGGGCGAGGACATCGAGGCCGCGGTGCGCCGCGCCAACCCGGCCCTGCGCGATGTCGTCCGCCTGATCAAGATCCTCGACGACCAGCGCGAGCAGCTGACCCAGCTGGCGGTCAACTCCGAGCAGGTGCTGGCGCCGCTGGCCCGCGAGCGCGCCTCGGTCGCCGGCTTCTTCGCCAACTCCGGCGCCGCCGCCCAGGCCAGCGCCGAAAAGGGCGCCGACCTGGAAGCCTCGCTGCAGAAGTTCCCCGCCTTCCTGCGCGAGTTCCGCCAGACGCTGCGCAGCCTGCAGGGCTTCTCCGACGCGGCGACCCCGGTCTTCGCCGACCTCGGCGAGGCGGCGCCCTCGTTCACCGAAGCCACCCGCCTGCTGGCGCCCTTCTCGAGCGCCTCGACCGTGGCGCTGAAGTCGCTCGGCAACGCCGCCGAAGAAGCCGGCCCGGTGCTCGCCGAAGCCGACCCGATCGCCCGCAAGACCCGCGACCTGGCCCGCTCCGGCGCCGAACCGACCAACAAGCTCGCCTCTTTCTTCGCCAGCCTGCGCGAAACCAAGGGCTTCGAGAGTCTCAACGATCTGATTTACACGACAACCGCGGCGAGCAACGAATTCGATGAATACGGGCACTTCACCCGGCTGTTGACCACGCTGACCAACTGTCTTGACTATCAGCTTGAAGAAAGCGGCTGCTCGGCGAACTTCACTGGCCCCAACGCGGCTAGTTCCGCCCTGACCGGACTCGATCTGTATCCGCTGCTGGAGAAGCTCGAAGCCGAAGAGGCCGGTCGGGTGGGCGGCACGCTGGCGCGGCCCGGCGGCCCGAGCGCGTCGGTCGCGCCGCCGGCGCCGGCGGCGCCGAGCGGCCCCGGCCTCGGCGAGGGCCGCAGCCTCGGCGGCGTCGGCGGCGACTCCGCCGCGCAGCGCGACAGCGCCCTGCTCGACTACCTCTACGGAGGCGGGCGATGAGGAACCGGGGCGGCATCCAGGGGGTGGCGAGCAGCCCGGTGATCGTCGGCGCGGTCACCGTCCTGGTCGTGATCGTCGCCGTCTTCCTCGCCTACAACGCCAACAACGGCCTGCCTTTCGTCTCGACCTACGACCTCACCGCCCGCGTGCCCAACGCCAACGCCCTGGTCAAGGGCAACGAGGTGCGGATCGGCGGCGCCCGGGTCGGCGTGGTCAAGGAGGTCAAGCCGGTGCAGCTGCCGGGCGGCGGGGTCGCCGCCGACCTCAGCCTCAGCCTCGACAAGAGCGTCGAGCCGCTGCCCACCAACTCGACGATGATCATCCGGCCCAAATCGCCGCTCGGGCTCAAGTACCTGCTGATCGTCCCCGGCGACTCCGCAGAGGGCTATCAGGCGGGCGACACGATCCCGCTCGCCGCCGCCCGGCCGGAACCGGTGGACATCGACCAGTTCTTCGACATGTTCGACGAGCCGACGCGCAAATCGATCCAGCGCGGACTGGCCGGCTTCGGCAACGCCTTCGCCGGCCGCGGGCCGCAGCTCAACAGCGCCTTCGCCGCCCTGCGGCCGCTGTTCGAAGACAGCCAGCCGATCCTGGCGACGATCGTCGCCCCGAGCACCGGCTTCGGCGACTTCTGGCGGGCGCTGGAGGCGCTCAACGCCACCCTCGCCCCGGTCGCCGAGCAGCAGGCGAGCATGTTCGTCGCGCTCGACCGCACCTTCGCCGCCTTCGCCCGCGTCTCCCGCCCCTACATCCAGGAAACGATCGAAAAGGGCCCGGAAACGCTGGACTCGGTGACCGCCGACCTGCCTGCCCTGCGCCCCTTCTTCGACGACTCGGCCCGCTTCTTCACCGCGCTGAAGCCGGGCGCCAAGGCGCTGGCGACGACCTCGCCGACGATCGCCGCCGCGCTGCGCGCCGGCATCCCCGCCCTCAACGCCTCGCCGCGGCTCAACGCCCAGCTGCCGCCGACCGCCGACGCCCTGCTCGCCTTCCAGGAAGCGCCCGGCGTCTTCAACGGCCTCGACCTGCTGATCGACACCAACGAAATCCTCGCCCCGGCGATCCGCTTCCTCGGCCCCGCCCAGACCACCTGCAACTACTTCACGCTCGCCTTCCGCAACCTTGCTGGATCCGGAGAAGACAATGGGACTGGCGGCTGGTTCAACGTGATCAGCTTCCAGGCTGCGGAAGGCCCCAACTCAGAGGCCGGGCCGGCTTCGGCCCCAGCCAGCGGCGGAGACGACCCCTTCAACCACCTGCACAGCAACCCTTATCCAAACACAGCGGCGCCGGGTCAGCCTAGAGAGTGCGAGGCGGGTAACGAGCGCTACGAGCTCGGCACAACCGTGATTGGCAACACCACTCGCAACGACGGGATCAAGACCTCCGGCCAGACCGACAAGCAACTGGGGAAGAAGTAATGGGACGGCTGCCGGAGAGAGACACCCGCGCCGGGGCGACCAACAGCCGCATCAAGTGGCGGCCGAGCAACGCCCTGATCGCGGTCATCTTCCTGCTGATCTTCACGATCGGGCCCTACCTCGCCTTCACCGGCCACGTGCCCTTCACCAGCTACGGCTACCAGCTCAACGCGACCTTCTCCAACGGGGTCAACATCGCGACCAACTCGCCGGTGCGGATCGCCGGCGTCGACGTCGGCCGGGTGATCTCGGTCGGCCGCGACGGCGACGCGACCAAGGTCACCTTCACGGTCGACGGCAAAGGCCGCCCGGTCCACGACGACGCCTTCGCCGCGATCCGGCCGCGGATCTTCCTCGAGGGCAACTTCTTCATCGACCTCGCGCCCGGCAGCCCCAGCGCCCCGGAGCTGGACAGCGGCGAGACGATCGGGGTCAGCCACACCTCGACCTGGGTCCAGATCGACGAGGTGCTGAGCGCCCTGCAGGCGCCGGTCCGGGCCGACCTCAGCACCCTGCTGGAAAGCTACGGCGACGCGCTCACCCACAAGCCGGACGCGGCCGAAGACCGCGGCCAGGAGCCCGAGGTGAGGGGCAAGAGCGCGGCCCAGGCGCTCAACGGGTCGTTCCGCTACGGTGGCGACGCCGGCCGCTACAGCGCCCAGGTGACCAACGCGCTGCTCGGCACCAGCCCCGGCGACCTGAGCCGCGTCGTCGCCGGCGCCGGCCGCGCCTTCGGCGCCCTGGCCCGCAACGAGGAGGATCTCAAGGGCCTGATCGTCAACTTCGACCGCTTCACCGGCGCCCTCGCCGCCCAGTCGACCAACCTCGGCACCACCGTGCGCCGCCTGGCGCCGACCCTGGACGAGTTCCACGGCTCGCTGGTCAGCCTCAACCGCACGCTGCCGCCGCTGCGCTCCTGGGCGCTGCAGCTGACCCCGTCGCTGGAAGCGCTGCCGGGCTGGATCAGCGCCGGCAAGCCCTGGCTGGCCCAGGCGATGCCGCTGTTCTCGGGCAGGGAGCTGGGCGGCACGGCGAAGCTGCTGCGCGAAGCGACCCCGGGCCTCTCCGGCGCCGCCCAGGCCGGCATGGCGGTGACGCTGCCGCAGCTCAACCGGCTCAGCCTCTGCTCGACCAAGGTCCTGGTCCCGACCTTCGACCAGACGATCGAAGACCGTTTCTCGACCGGCGGCCCCAACTACCGGGAGTTCCCCTACACCCTCGCCAACTTCGCCGGCTGGGGCCAGAGCTTCGACGGCAACGGCCCCTTCCTCCGCGTCCAGCCGGGTGGCGGCGGATATCTCGTCGAACAAAAGAATCCGAGCGGTAATCTCGATACCGACAAACAGGACTTCGCCCACACCGCCGCGCCGCCGCTCGGCGCACAGCCGCAACTTGGAGGTCGACCGCCGAAGAAGCCCGGCAAGCGCTGCGACTCCAACCCGGTGCCCAACGTCAACGGCCGCCTCGGCCAGGTCGGGCCGGCGAACCTGAAGGTGATCAACCCATGAGCAGGGACCCGGGCGTGAGCCGCTGGCAGCACTTCCGCAACTCGCTCACGCGCCAGTCGCGCGGGCGCAGCAAGGACACGATCGCGATCGCCGTGCTCGCCGCGGCGGCGATCGTGATGACGCTCTGGATCTTCACCCAGCAGAAAGCCTCGCTGCCCTCCTGGGTGCCGCTGGTCGGCCAGGAATACGCCCAGATCACGGGCGAGTTCACCACCGCACAGGCGGTCACCCCCGGCCAGGGCCAGGCGGTCGACATCGCCGGCATCCAGGTCGGCAAGGTGACCTCGGTCGACCTCGAAGACGGCCACGCGGTGGTCGGCATGGACATCGAACCGAAGTACCTGGAGCTGATCCACCCCGACGCGACCCTGCTGCTGCGGCCGAAAACCAACCTCAACGACATGATCGTCGAGGTCGACCCCGGCGGCGCGCCGGGCCACATCGATGACGGCCACAACTTCCCGCTCTCGCGCACCGAACCGAACGTCAACCTCGACGCCTTCCTCGCCACCCTCGACGCCGACACCCGCCAGTACATCCAGCTGCTGGTGGCCGGCGGCGCCCAGGGAATCGGCGACCAGCCGCGGCGGCTCTCGCGCGCCCTGCGCCGCCTGCAGCCCTTCTCGCACTACGTCGCCGACCTCAACCGCGCCGTTGCCCGCCGCCGCCAGGCGGTCGCCCGCTCGATCCACGACTTCAGCCTGCTGGCGACCGAACTCGGCCGCCACGACCGCGACCTCGAACGCTTCGTCAGCTCCTCGAAGGCGGCGCTCGGCAACTTCGCCAACCAGCAGCAGGCGATCGAAGAGACCCTGGTCGAGCTGCCCTCGGCGCTCTCGACCGCCGAATCGGCCTTCGCCAGCGCCGACCGCCTCGCCAAGACCGCCCGCCCGGCGCTGCTCGGCCTGATCCCGCAGGCGCAGGCGCTGGGCCCGGCGCTGCGGGCCAACACGCGCCTCTTCGAACAGACGACGACGCCGATCCGCACCCAGATCCGGCCCTTCACCCGCGAAACGAGGCCCTTCTTCACCCACACCAAGCAGGGCTCGGCCGACCTCGAGCGCTCGGTGCGCGGCTTCGGCAACGCCCTCGGCGGCTTCAACGGCTTCCTCAACGAACTCGCCTTCAGGCCGAAGGGCTCGCGTCAGAGCTACCTCTTCTACCTACCCTGGCTCAACCACAATGCCAACGCCACATTCAACCTCGACGATCCTGCAGGGCCGATGAGCCGCGGCCTGATCATGATCTCCTGTAACGGCGCCTACCTCGCAAACGGCGCCGCCGCCGCCAAGCCTTATATCCAGACAATCCTGCGTGGCGCGAACGTTCCGCGAGCGGGCGAATTGCCCGAGATCAAAAGTGCGATTGCTAATTGCGGACCGGACACCGAATGAGCAAGCGCGCGCCCAGCACAGCCCAGCTCCTCGTCATCGCCGGCTTCGCCCTGTCCTGCTTCGGCATCCTGCTCTTCCTCTGGATCACCTTCGGCGGGCCGACGCCGTTCAAGGCGCGGCCGTACGAGATCAAGATCCCCTTCAAGGAGGCGACCCAGCTCGCCCAGCAGTCCGACGTGCGGATCTCCGGCGTCTCGGTCGGCAAGGTCCAGGACATCGTCCTCGACCCCGACGGCGAACAGGCCCTGGCCAAGGTCGACGTCGAAGACAAGTACGGCCCGCTGCCGGCCAACACGCGGGCGATCCTGCGCACCAAGACGCTGCTCGGCGAGACCTACATCGAGCTCACCCCCGGCGACCGCGACGGCCCGGTGCTGGAGGACGGCGGCACCCTGCCGCCGGCGCAGATCGCCGAGTCGGTCCAGCTCGACGAGATCTTCCGCACCTTCGACAAACGCACCCGTGCCGCCTTCCAGACCTGGCAGCAGGAAGCGGCGGTGGCGATCGAGGGCCAGGGCGCCAGCCTCTCCTACGCCTTCGGCGAGCTCGAACCGACCTTCGTCGCCTTCGACCGCCTGCTGCGGCTCGCCGACAGCCAGCGGCTGGCGGTGCGCCAGGTCTTCCGCAACGGGGCAACCTCGCTGCAGGCGCTGCGCGGCCGCCAGGGGGAGCTGGCGACCCTGGTCCAGGCCTCGAACACGGTCTTCAGCACCGCCGCCGCCCGCGACCGCCAGATCGAAGAACTGTTCCGCGCCTTCCCGACCTTCCAGGACGAGTCGCGGCTGACGCTCAACCGGCTGCGCGAGTTCTCGACCAAGTCCGACCCGGTGATCCGCCAGCTGGTCCCGGTCGCCGAACAGCTCTCGCCGACGCTTATCGCGCTGGCCAAGTTCTCGCCGCAGGCGAAGGGCTTTTTCGAAGGCCTGCAGCCGGTGATCAAGCGCGCCCCGACCGGCTTCCCGGCGCTGCGCCGCCTCTTCCGCGACGAGTTCCCGCCGCTACTGCGCGCCTCCGACCCCTTCCTGCGCAACCTCGACCCCTTCCTCACAGGTCTCAACCTCTACAAGCACGAGCTGGCGGCGACGGCGGCCAATGTAGCCGCAGCAACCAACGCCAAGCTCCCGGAAGAAAACGCACGCGGCGAAAGATCTCACTACTTGCGGGCGCTCGGACCCTTCAGCCCCGAGTCGCTAGCGGCGTATCCGAGCCGGACGACGACCAACCGCACCAATGCCTACGCCGTGCCGCTGGCGTCCCGAAGCCTTGCCTCGGGACTCCCGAGCTTCGACACCCGTAGCTGCACGTCTGGCGTTACCGCGGTCCTCGATCCCGAAAGCTACAAGGACGAAACGTTTGCGAACCGGACCAAGCGCAGCAAAAAGACCGCCGAGGAGAACGAAGCCAAGTCAAAGGAGTTCTTCGAAAATCTGAAGAAATACGCCTTCGGCGGCCAGCTCGACTCGACCGAGACCCCGGCCCCGGGCTGCTTCCAGCAGCCCGGCTTCAACCCCGTCGGCCGCAGCGGCCCGCCGACGACCTACCAGCGCTACTTCGAACAGAGTAAATAGCCACCGCCCCGCCGAGGCGTCCGGCTCCCTCCAGGCCGCCGCCGCGCTGCTGACCATAGACGTTTGCCTATGGATCATCGCCATCGCGTCGATGGGTTAGGATCGAGTTGTGAAGAAGACAAAAGCATCCGACGAGAAACCAGCGGAGAAGGCTTCGCAGCCGGCTTGGCCAAGCCTCATGTACAGGGAGCCGGGCCTACCCCTGCGTTGGCCGCTCGAATGGCGCAAGCGCCGCCCCCGCTGAGCTTTCCTCTCAATTTGCAGATACGCCCCGGAGTTGCGCGTCCTGCGTCTGGTTTGCTTGAGGTTCCCGGCGGTTGACGCCGCCGCGGGCCCTTAACTAGGTCAGATGGCATCCGCTCCCACAGCCCACGTCCCGCCGCAGAACATCGAGGCTGAGGAATCGGTGCTGGGGGCGATGCTGGTCGCCGAGCCGACCCTGACCCGGGTGATCGACGAGGTCAAGCTCAAGGACAGCGACTTCTACCTCGACAAGCACGCGGCGATCTTCACCTGCATCCACGACCTCTACGCGGCCTCCAAGCCGGTCGACGAGCTGAGCGTCGCCGAGGCGCTGACCCAGCGCAACCAGATCGAGGAGGCGGGGGGGCGCCACTACGTCTCCGAGCTGGCCGCCAAGGTGCCGGCCGCCGGCAACGCCAAGCACTACGCCGAGATCGTCCAGCAGAACTCGCTGCTGCGCCGCCTGCTCGGCGCCGGCCAGCAGATCCAGGGCTGGGTCCACGAGCGCGACGGCGAACCGCGCGAGCTCTCCGAGCGGGCCGAGAAGCTGCTCTTCGACGTCGCCCACAAAGAGCAGGCGAGCGACTTCAAAATGCTCTCCGAGATCCTCCACGACGAGGTCGACCGGCTCGAGAAGCTCTCCACCGGCGAGACCGAACTGACCGGCACCCCCTCCGGCTTCCGCGACGTCGACGCGATCACCGGCGGCTTTCAGCCGGGAAACCTGATCATCGTTGCCGCAAGGCCGGCGATGGGAAAGTCGGCGATTGTCGCCAACATCGCCGAAAACGTGGCGATGAAGGGGAAGATGCCGGTCGCCTTCTTCTCGCTGGAGATGTCTGAGGTCGAGCTGGCGCAGCGCTTCATCGCCTGCCGGGCGCGGATCTCCGGCGACAAGCTGCGCAAGGGCCAGGTCTCCCAGAAGGACTGGCCCAAGGTGGTGCGCGCCTGCAACGAGCTCGAGGAAGCGCCGCTCTGGTTCGACGACTCCTCCGACCTCGGGGTGCTCGACCTGCGCGCCAAGGCCCGCCGCCTGCACGCCCAGGAACAGGACCGCGGCGGCCTCGGACTGATCATCGTCGACTACCTGCAGCTGATGCGCTCCGACGACCCGCGCGCCAACCGGGTCGAGCAGGTCGGGCAGATGAGCCGCGGCCTCAAGATCCTCGCCCGTGAGCTCGAGGTTCCGGTGCTGGCGATCTCTCAGCTGTCGCGGGCCCCCGAGCAGCGCCACCCGCCGAAGCCGATGCTCTCCGACCTTCGTGAATCGGGAAATCTTGAGCAAGATGCGGATTTGGTTGCATTCCTCTATCGCGAGGACTACTACCGCGATCCCGACGACGAGCCGGACGGGTTGGCCGACCTGATCATCGCCAAGCACCGCAACGGGCCGATCGGCTCGCCGAAGCTGGTCTTTCTCGACCGCTTCCCCAAGTTCGCCGACTTCGCCGGCCATGAGCGGCCGATCGAGCAGCCGGCGGGCGAAGGGCCGCCGCTGGAGGACGCGGTCGCCGAGGGGCCCGAGTTCTGATGCCCGGCGCGCGCAGCGAGCCCTTCGCCCAGCGGGCCTGCCCGCTGGGGGTCTGCGACGGCTCCGGCTGGATCCTCGGCCCCGAGGACGTCGCCCGCGAATGCGAGTGCCGCCAGCAGCGGCTCAAGCGCAGCCGCAGCAAGGGGGTCAACTCGGTGATCCCGCCGCGCTATCGCAGCGTCTCCTTCGACAGCCCGCCGGTCAGCGACATGGCCCGCGACGTCGAGACCCGCGCCGCGGTCGCCGAGGTGCGTGCCTTCGTCGGCGAGCTCGACGCCCGCCTCGACCAGGGCCGCGGCCTCTGGCTCTTCGGCGACACCGGGACGGGCAAGACGACGCTGGCGATGCTCGTCTCCAAGGCGGCGCTCGAGGCCGGCCGCTCGGTCGCGATCTACTCGCTGCCCCGCCTGCTCGCTCGCATCCGCCGCACCTACGAGGCCGAGCCCGGCGGCGACTCCTACCTCGCCTTCTTCGAGCGCCTGACCGCGGTCGACCTGCTCCACATCGACGACCTCGGCGCCGAGAAGCGCAGCGACTGGGTGCTCGAGCAGCTCTACGCCCTGGTCAACGAGCGCTACGAGGCCCAGCGCTCGGTGATGGTCACCACCAACCTCCCCCACGAGCAGCTCGAGGAGCAGATCGGCAGCCGCACCGTCTCCCGCCTCAGCCAGATCTGCGACGAGCTGCCGCTGTTCGGCGCCGACCGGCGCTACGGCAAGGTCGCCTAGCCGGCCGAATCGCCACAATGCTCCCGCTATGCCAGGACTAGTAATCGTCGGCGCCCAGTGGGGCGACGAGGGCAAGGGGAAGGTCACCGACCTGCTCGCCGAGCGGGCCGACGCGATCGTCCGCTTCCAGGGCGGCAACAACGCCGGCCACACGATCGTCCGCGACGGCGAGGAGTTCAAGTTCCACCTGATCCCCTCCGGGATCCTCTACCCCGAGAAGGCGAGCGTGATCGGCAACGGCGTCGTCGTCGACCCGCGCATCCTGCTCGGCGAGATCGACGGCCTGCGCCGCCGCGGCGTCGACGTCAACAACCTGAAGATCTCGGCCAACGCCCACCTGATCATGCCCTACCACGTGCTGCTCGACACCGCCGGCGAGGTGAAGCTGGGCAAGCTCTCGATCGGCACCACCCGCCGCGGCATCGGCCCCTGCTACGCCGACAAGGCGCTGCGGCTCGGCATCCGCGTCCAGGATCTGCTCGACCCGAAGATCCTGCGCACCAAGATCCGCGCCGCGCTCGAGCCCAAGCAGCAGGCGCTGCGCGAGCTCGGCGTGCAGCGGCGCAAGCTGCGCAAGGAGGCGGGCGAGGGGGGCGGCGAGGCCGATCCCGGCGAGGCGCCCGACCCGCGCCTCGACCTGCACACGATGACCGAGGAGCACGTCAGCTACGGCCACCGGCTCGAGCCGCACATCGCCGACACCTCGCGGCTCTGCTGGGAGGCGCTCGACGCCGGCAAGACGGTGATCTTCGAGGGCGCCCAGGCGACCCTGCTCGACCTCGACCACGGCACCTATCCCTTCGTCACATCCTCCAACCCGATCGCCGGCGCGGCCACGGTCGGCGCCGGCGTCGGCCCCGCCGACATCGACGAGGTCTGGGGCGTGGCCAAGGCCTACGCGACCCGGGTCGGCGCCGGCCCCTTCCCGACCGAGCTGGCCGACGGCGCCGGGCGCCACATGCTCGAGCGGGGCCACGAGTACGGGACGACGACCGGCCGCGAGCGCCGCTGCGGCTGGATCGACCTGGTCGCCCTGCGCTACGCGGCGCGGATCAACGCGATGACGGCGCTGGCGATCACCAAGCTCGACGTGCTCGCCGGCCTCGACACGCTGCGGCTGGCGGTCCGCTACCGCTCCCGCGAGGGCGCCGTGCTCGACTCCTTCCCCTACCACCAGTCGATCCTGCACGGGGCCGAGCCCGAGTACGAGGAGATGCCCGGCTTCGACGCCGACATCAGCGGCTGCCGCAGCTGGTCCGAGCTGCCGGCCGAGGCGCGCGCCTACCTCGAGCAGGTCGAGCGGGCGGCGGGCGTGCCGATCAAGCTGGTAGGCGTCGGCCCCAGCCGCGACCAGGTCGTCTGGAGAGACTGACCGGCTCAGCCCAGCGGGGTGGCCGAGAGCAGCGTCAGCCGCCACTCGCCGTCTTCGTCTTCGAGCGGGATCGCGTAGGCCTTGTGCTCGGCGTCGTAGTAGATGAGGAAGCCGCGGTCGCCGTCGTGGCGGAAGCTGCCGGCGTCGACCACCGTGGTTTCGCGCGCCACCCGCGCCGGCAGCGGCCGGGTGAAGGCTTTGAGGACCTGGCCGCAGCTCAGCGTCTCGCCCTTTTCGGACTGGCTGGCCAGGCCCTGCAGCTGGTCGATCATCGACTGGGCGAGGTAGCCGCAGGCCCGTTCCCAGCGCCGTTCGGCGCGGGCGACGTAGAAGCCGTGGACGATCTCAGCCACTTCCTGCAGTTCCGATTCGTCGCTCTCGTCGCCGTATTCCTGGATGCTGTTGTCGCCGCCCTTGACCCGGAACTGTTCGGAGCCGCCGCCGGACACCTTCAGCGGCGTGGCGACGTCGGCGGAGCGCGCCTGCCCGCCGCCGCTCGCTTCGCCCCCGCCCTGGTCCTTGCCGCCGGACTTCTTCGAGTCCCCGCCCGAGCCCTGCTCGCCGGAGGTCTCGCCGCCCTTGTCCTGGGCCGCGGTCGTCGTCGCGGTCGAGTCGCTGCTCGAGGAGTCCGAGTCCGAGCCGCCGCAGGCAGCCAGCAGCGCCGCCGCCGCGACGGCGGCGAGCAGCGCGACGATCTGCCGTGGGACCCCCCTCCTCACTGAGGCGATTGTAGACAACCGGGGGCGCCGCCCCGGGCGTTTGCAGGCGGAGACGCCGGGGTACACAGGTCGCGACCCGGCCGCTTCTGTTCTAGAGTTGCAGGCGGTGGCTTCCGGTAGACGCAAGTTGAGCGAGCGGCTGCCAAGGGGCCGGCACGGGCTGTCGCGGGAGGCCGTGACGGAGTCCCAGCGCAGCCGGATCATGGAGGCGATGATCGAGGTCGTCTCCGAGCGCGGCTACCCGGAGACGCGGGTGGTCGACGTGATCGGCGTCGCCGGCGTCTCGCGCAAGACGTTCTACGAACTGTTCTCCTCCAAGGAGGACTGCTTCCTCGCCACCTACGACGTGCTGCTCGGCAACCTGCTCGGCGACACCGCCCGCGGCTTCGAGTCCCGCCCCGGACAGCCCTGGGCGGAGCGCGTCGCGAGCGGCCTCGCCGCCCTGCTCGAGCACCTGGCCGAGCATCCCGACGAGGCCCGCTTCGCGATCGTCGAGGTGCTCGCCGCCGGCCCGAAAGCGCTGGCCCGCCGCGACGCCGCCCTGCGCCAGTTCACCGGTTTCCTCGACGCCGGCCGGGCCGAGACCGCGGTCGAGCTGCCGGGAATCACCTCGCTCTCGCTGGCCGGCGGCATCAACGAGCTGCTCTACAGCGAGATCCTGCACGGCGCCGCCTCGCGCCTGCCGAGCCGCCTGCCGGACCTGATGTTCTGGATCGCCCTGCCCTTCCTCGGGCCCGAGGGGGCCGCCGAGGAGCGCGAGCGCACCCGCCTGGCGATGCTCGAGACCTGACTGCCGGGCGTGTTAAGCCGCTCTTTTCCCGTAGACGGCGGGTTTACCCAAATAGCAGGGCTGGTACTTTTGCCCCTGGAGGGATACCACCAAGGCTTCGATGGCCGGGGCTGACACGGCCGAGCCGCAAAGGAGAGATAGAGCAAATGCGAAAGCGCTTGATCACGACACTTGCCCTGGCAGCGGCTTTGGCCGTAGCCGTTGCGGGCATCGCCACGGCTGAGAAGCCGACCATCGTTCAGGTGGGCAACCTGAAGCTGACCCTGAACGGCGGCTTTTCGCCGAAGAAGCTGCCGAAGAAGGGCAAGGGGGCGCCGATCACCCTCAACGTGAGCGGCAAGATCGCCACCATCGACGGCACGCACGCGCCGGCTCTGAAAGAAGTCGTCGTCGAAACCGACAAGCACGGCTCGATCAACGTCAAGGGTCTGCCCAAGTGCACCGCCGGCAAGCTCAACGCCCAGGACACCAAGTCGGCGAAGAAGATCTGCAAGAAGGCGATCATCGGCAAGGGCAAGACCAACGTCGAGGTCGAATTCCCCGAACAAGCGCCGTTTATCGCCAAGAGCCAGCTGCTCGCCTTCAACGGCGGCGTCAGGGGTGGCAAGACGACGATCCTGATCCACGCCTACCTCAGCAACCCGGTCTCGGCCGCGGTGGTGACCACGGTCAAGATCTCGAAGGTCCGCAATGGCCGCTACGGGACCAAATCCGTCGCCACGATCCCGAAGATCGCCGGCGGCTACGGCTCGGTGAAGGAATTCTCGCTGACCCTCGACAAGGGTTACAAGGGCCAGCGCTACCTCTTCGCCACCTGCCCGGACGGGCACCTCAACGCCAAGGCGACCTCCGTCTTCGCCGACGGCAGCCGCCTCACCGGCAGCTTTGTGCGCTCCTGCAAGCCGTCCAACGCGAAGTCGAAGCGGGGCAGCAAGCGTCACCGCTGAGAGCAGCTTTTCTCAGGACGAAAAGGGGGAGAGAGAGGGCGGCCTGCGGGCCGCCCTCTCTCGTTCCCCGCGGCGCAGGATGCGCAGGGTGAGGATCGCGATGCTGAGGATCGCGGTGGCGCCGAGGCTGAGCTGGACGCTGAGCAGCCCCTCGCGGCTCCAGTAGACGTCGCGCAGGTCGAGCAGCAGGGCGGCCTCGTCGAAGGTCAGGCCCATGCCGACGCCGGTCGCCACCGCCAGCCGCTCTTCGAGCTTCTCGTCGTCGGTGAGCAGCGCCGTGGTCGCCGAGGCGAAGCCGAGCGCGATGCCGGGCACGAAGTGGTGGATGTGGCGGCCGCCGACCTGGACGTTGCGGAACGGGCCCCAGCTGTCGCGGATGCCGAGGGTCGAGAGCCTGACCAGGGCGAAGGAGCCGAGGAAGCCGGCGAGCAGGTTGAAGAGCACCGTCTCGCTGCGCGGCGTCGCCGCGTAGCCCTCGACCGCGACCTCGACCGTGTCGGCGGCCGCGTCCTGGGCCGCTTCGGTCAGGCTCTCGCCGCCGTCCTCGCGCGAGCGGCGGCGCAGCATGCGGCCGAACTGGCCGGCGAGCACGGTGCCGGCGCCGCCGAGGGCGACGGCGGCGAGGCCGAGCGTCGCCCGCTCCGAGCGGCGCGAGATGCGGTTTGAGAGGCGCGGCGGTCTCACGACCAGCGCAGCCTAGCTGGCGCTGCTAGCGCTCCTCGGTGATGATCGTCTTCACCGTGGCGACGGCGCCGTCGGCGAGCTCGATCTCGACCATGTGGGTGCCGACCTCGCGCAGCGGCTGCTCGAGCCTGACCTTGCGCCGGTCGATGCGCAGGTCGCGCGCCTCGCGGATCGCCTCGACGATCTCCTTGGCGCCGACCGATCCGAAGAGCTTGCCGTCCTCGCCGGCCCGCTGGTGGATCGTCAGCACGGTCTTGGAGAGCAGCGAGGCGGCCTGCTCTTCGCGCTCGGCGCGGGCCTTGGCCGCCTTCTCGGCGGCGACCCGGCGCCGCTGCGCCTCCTCCAGCGCGCCGGGCGTTGCCACGGCGGCCAGCTTGCGCGGGATCAGGTAGTTGCGCAGGTAGCCGGGAGAGACGTCGACGGCGGTGCCGCGCTCGCCCAGCTGCTCGACGTCCTCGAGCAGGATCGCCTGCGCCATCAGCGCTCTCCCACGTAGGGCAGCAGCGCGATCTCGCGGGCGCGCTTGACCGCGACCGAGAGCTGGCGCTGGTGCTTGCGCGAGAGGCCGGTCACCCGGCGCCCGCGCGTCTTCCCCTTGTCGGAGAGGAAGCGGCGCAGCAGGCTGAGGTCCTTGTAGTCGACCGCCGCCGAGTTGATCCGCGTGTATTTGCGCGGGCGGGCGCGGTCGGGGGCGCGCCGGCCGCGTCGCGGCGGCGCCGATCCTGCTGAATCCTTGGCTCCTCTGGGCATATCGGCCGGCAATCCTACAGGTCTGCGGCCAGCGGACACGGCGCGGGTGCGGCGTCCTCGGTCGCTCACGTGCGGAGCACGCTTCGCTCCCTGCGTCCTTGCCCCGCTTGGTCCGCTGGCCGCAGACTGCTAGCTAAAAGGGGATGTCGTCGTCGCCTCCGCCGCCCCCGCCACCGCCGCCGGCGGTCGCGCCGGCGAAGTCGGAGGAGTCGGCGGGGACGTCGCTGCTCGGTGTGAAGCCGCCCTCGCCGCCGTTCCCGTTGCCGCCCCCGCCGCCGCCCTGGCCGTCGCGGGAGCCGAGGAACTGGACCGAGTTGGCGACGATGCGCACCGCCTGGCGCTTGCCGCTGCCGTCTTTGGCCTCCCACTCGCTCCAGTCGAGGCGGCCTTCGACCGCCACCGGGCGGCCCTTGGAGAGGTAGTTGGCGCAGTTCTCGCCCTGCGCCCCCCAGACCGTCACGTCGAAGTAGTTGGGCTTGTCTTCCCACTGCCCGCTCTGCCCGTTCTTGCGCCGGCTGTTGACCGCCACGCGCAGGTCGCAGACCGCGGTGCCGCCGCCGGTATGGCGCAACTCTGGGTCTCTGGTCAGGTTCCCGGTGATGACCACCACGTTGATGTTCGAAGCCGCCACGGCTCTCAACTCCTCTGGATCGTTGATCTGGACATCAGTCTAAGAGCGCAGCCGGCGAAACTCTCCCCCTTCGAGCCGCAATATCCGGCCAAAATCCTGCCGATGGGCCGATTTGCGTCGCATAGCGACGCATTTAGGCCCGTCGGCGGCTACTCGGCGGGAGCGGCAGCGGCGTCGGCGGGCTCCGGGGCGTCCTCGGAGTCCTCGTCGCGCGGGGAGACCGTGGGACGGCCGCCGTGCTCGGAGCGCTCGCGGGCGCCGGGGGCCGGGGCGGCGGTGGCCGGCGGCACCATCACCGGCGCCTCGGCGTCGACCTTGAAGATGCGGAAGCGCAGCACGCCGTCGGCGATGCCGAGGTTGTGGTTGAGCTCGTCGAGCAACTCGTTGCCGGCCTCGAAGCGGAACCAGCGGTAGTCGGCCTCGTTGCGCCGGGCGATCTCGTAGGCCAGCTTGCGCAGCCCCCACTTGTTCTCGTGCTTGAGCGTGCCCTCGGCCTCGATCCGCGTCTTCACATCCTGGGCAAGCGCGTCGCGCCCAGCCTCGTCGGGGCCGGGGTCCAGCATCAGCACGAGCTCATATTCACGGGGGGCTGCCAAAACGGCGAAGGACTATAGCCGGTGTGGGGTTCTGCCAAAGTCCCACGCCGCTGGGGGGAGAGTTTCTCGGGCTGAAGCCTTATATGTAGATGAGCTTGCGGATTAGGTGGTCCAGGGCCGCTGCGGTCCTTGTGCTGGGAGCCGTTGTGCTCCTGGCTTCGATCCTCGCTCCGAAGCTGCTCCAAGCTCCCGCGCCCCCGCCATTGGCACCGGACATCGGGCTGCCGCAGGTCTCGCCAGCCCCGGGCATGAAGCTTCCGAGAGCTCGGCCGGCCGGGGGAACACCGCCTCAGCCCCCACGGAATCTTGGGCGGGTGGCGCGGGATGGGGGTGCCCGGCGCCGGGCGAAGGCTTCCGAGGGCAAGGCCAGAGCCCTGCGCCCGCACCATCCCTCTGCCCGAGGAAGCACGCAGCCCAAGCCGGGCACCCCCATCCCGCGACAGGACCCGCCCGCAAATCCCTCGGTCCCTGAGCCGGTCCCACCATCCCCACCCCCGCCCCCACCCAGCGACGGCTCGATCGAGTTCGCTCCGCACTGACCCCCGGGTAGGGTTGGACCGTGCCCGACGGCGAATCGCTGATCATCGTCTCCAACCGCGGCCCCGCCCAGTTCGAGCTGGACGAGAGCGGCGAGCGCACCGTGCGCCGCGGCGGCGGCGGCCTGGTCACCGCGCTCTCCGGCCTCGTCTCCCACCGCGACGCGCTCTGGATCGCCTCGGCGATGACCGACGAGGACGTCGCCGTCGGCGAGGAGGCGGGGGGCCCGGTCGAGCTCGGCATCGACGGGGTCGACTACCGGGTGCTGCTGGTCGGCTCGGACCCCGAGGCCTACGACCGCTTCTACAACGTGATCGCCAACCCGATCCTCTGGTTCATCCAGCACTACCTCTGGGACCTCTCCAACGCCCCCGACGTCCGCCAGGAGGAGCTCGACGCCTGGGACCTCGGCTACCAGGCGGTCAACCGCGACATCGCCCGCGCCGTGCTCAGCCAGATCGAGGGGCGGGAGCGGCCGCTGGTGATGCTCCACGACTACCACCTCTACACCGCCCCCGGGATGATCCGCGCCGAGCGCCCCGACGCCTTCCTGCACCACTTCGTCCACATCCCCTGGTCCCAGCCCGACAGCTGGCGGATCCTGCCCAACCGGATCCGCGAGGCGATCTTCCGCGGCATGCTCGCCAACGACATCATCGGCTTCCACACCCACGCCTACTGCATCAACTTCATCCGCTGCTGCGACGAACTGCTCGAGGCCGACGTCGACTACGACCGCGGCACGGTCACCCACGCCGGCGGCACCACCCACACGCGCGCCTACCCGCTCTCGATCGACGCTGACCGCCTGCGCCGCGCCGCCGAGTCGGCCGAGGTCGCCGCCGCCGAGCGCGAGGTGCTGGAGCGCCGCCGCAAGCACCTGATCATCCGCGTCGACCGCGCCGACCTCTCCAAGAACGTGCTGCGCGGCTTCACCGCCTTCGACGTCTTCCTCGCCCAGCACCCGGAGTTCCGCGAGCAGGTCACCTTCATCGCCCACCTGCAGCCCTCGCGCCAGGACGTCCCCGAGTACGTCGAGTACCTGGAGCGGATCGAGGCCCTGGTCGCCGTCGTCAACCACCGCCACGGCACCACCGACTGGATGCCGATCGACCTCAAGATCTACGAGAACTTCCCCGAGGCCGTCGCCCGCTACAAGCACTACGACCTGCTGATGGTCAACTCGCTCTTCGACGGGATGAACCTGGTCGCCAAGGAGGCGCCGGCGGTCAACACCCGCGACGGGGTGCTGATGCTCTCCGAGAACACCGGCTCGCACGAGGAGCTGGCCGACTGCGCGATCTCGGTCAACCCCTTCGACATCCAGGAGCAGGCCGACGCGATCCACAAGGCGCTGACGATGAGCGGCGAGGAGCGCCGCCTGCGCTCCGAGCACCTGAAGGAGATCATCTTCTCCCGCAACCCCGGCGACTGGGTCGACGACCAGCTCGCCGACATCGACGAGCTCGCCCGCCAGCGGGCCTAAAACGGGAGATATGGGCCCGTTTCAGGCCCGTCGGCGCTCTCAGGCGTCGAGGCCGGCGATCAGCTCGACCCAGTCGCGCAGCAGGCGCGGCGAGAGGAACTGGTGGCGGGCGTGTTCCTTGCCGGCGCGGCCGAGCCGCTTGCCCAGCTCCGGGTCGGCGAGGATCTCCAGGCAGCGCTGCGCGCACTGCTCGGGCGAGTCGACCAGGTAGCCGCTCTCGCCGTCGGCGATCTGCAGCGGGATGCCGCCGACGTTGCCGGCGACCGTCGGCCGCCCCTTCCACAGCGCCTCGGTCACGGTCAGGCCGAAGCCCTCGCGGATCGACTTCTGCAGGCAGACGTCGGACTGCGACTGGAAGGCGTTGACCTCGATCGCGCCGACGTTGTTGAGGTTGTTGAGGATCTTGATGTCGTCGTCGCCGTCGGCGTACTCGAAGGTGTGCTGGAAGAACTCCCAGCCCTCGGGGTCGTCGGTCGCCATCGAGCCGACCAGCGCCAGCTGCACGTCGGGCACCTGCTCGTGGACGATCCGGTAGGCGTCGATCACCCCCATCGGGTCCTTCCAGGGGTCAAAGCGCGAGACCTGGGTCAGCAGCGGCCGGTCGACGTCGATCCCGAACTGGCGGCAGACGAAGGCGGCGTCGTCGGGCGAGAAGGCCATGTTCTTCGGCGAGAGCGGGTCGATCGCCGGCGGGATGATGTTGACCCCGTTGGCGTGGTCGACGCCGGCCGGGACGTAGTCGGGCAGGTGCCAGACCGTCGCGTCGTACTCCTCGATCATCGGCAGCAGGCGGGCGATCGGCTCCGGGTTGGGCTCGGAGAGGTCGATGTGGCAGCGCCAGACCCAGTTGCGGCTCTTCTCGAGGGCGCCGCGGCGCAGGCCGATCGGCTGCGGGTCGTGGACGATCACCGTGTCCCACTCGCCTTCCAGCCCGCCGGCGTTGATCGCGTTGATCTCGTCGAAGACCTCCCACTGCTCGGCGCTCAGCGTCTCCTCGGCGCCCTGCAGCGAGTTGTGCAGGAGCTTGGTCGCGTTGAAGAACTCCTCCTTGCCGAAGATCACGTGCCAGTGGGCGTCGAGCCCGATGTCGCGCATCAGCGGCACGATCGTGTAGAGGATCTCCGAGACCCCGCCGCCGAAGGCGGTGGCGCTGACGTGCAGCACGCGCTGCCCTTTCAGCGGCTCCGCCAGCTCGCGGATCCGCTCGATCGTCTCCTTGCCGGCGATGTGGGTGTAGTCGGCGAGGGACTTCTGGCCGAGCGAGACTTCCTGAAGCATCGGGGAGTTCTACAGCCCCGGGCGGTCGCCTGTCGATCAGCCGCCCGGTCGTTTGTCCAACGTCACATCCACGTGCTTGCGCTCGCCGTCGCGGAGGATTTCGACGTCGACCGTATCGCCCGGCTCGTAGGTGGAGACGAAGTGGGCGAGGTCGTCGGGGCCGACCATCTCGTGGCCCTCGATCGCGAGGATCACGTCGCCGCCGGTTTCGTAGGGCTGGGCCTGGAAGGTGAGTTCGTCGTCGCCGCCGCGCAGGCCGGCGTCGTCGGCGGGGCTGCCGGGGATCACTTCCGCCAGCAGGCCGCCGTGGTCGGTGTCGAGCCCGAGCTTCTCGGCCAGCTGCGGGTAGAGCGGCTGGCTGGTGACGCCGATGTAGGCGTACTCGGCCCGGCCCTCGTCTTCGAGCTGGGCCAGCGAGCGCTTCACGGTCGAGATCGGTACCGCGAAGCCGACCCCGTCGTTGGCGCCGGAGCTGGTCTCGATCTGCTGGTTGATGCCGAGCACGCGGGCGCCGGCGTCGAGCAGCGGCCCGCCCGAGTTGCCGGGGTTGATCGAGGCGTCGGTCTGGATCGCCCCCTCGATCTGGAATTTGGTCAGCGATTCGACCGAGCGGTCGGTGGCCGAGACGACGCCGACCGAGAGCGACTGCTGCTCGCCGAAGGGGCTGCCGATCGCCGCCACCGGCTGGCCGACGACCAGCTCGTCGTCGTCGCCCAGCTGCAGCGGGTGCAGGTCGAAGCCGTCGGGGTCGATGCGCAGCAGGGCGACGTCGGCGAAGGGGTCGAAGCCGACGATCTCGGCGTCGACGACGTTGCGGTCGGAGAACTCGACGTAGACGGACTTGGCCGGCTTGCGGGCGGCGCCTTCGCCGTTGGTGACGACGTGGGCGTTGGTGACGATGCGCCCGTCGCGGGCGAGGACGAAGCCCGAGCCCTCCGCCGCGCCGCCGCCGAAGACCGAGCGGATCGTGACCACCCCGGGCGAGGCCTGGCGGTAGACCTCGGCGGCGTCGAAGCCGCTCTCGGCCGCCTGCACGGCAACCCGGGGCGTGGTCGAGGTCACCGTCGTCGTCGCGCCGGCGGAGCCCCCGTCCCCGCCGCCGCAGCCCGCCAGCAGCGCTGCCGCCGCCAGCAGCGCGCCGACCCCCGCCACCCGCCCGGGGGTGCAACGTGTTTGCGGCCAAATAGACCGCTTTCGCGTTGCAGCGCTCATGCGGCGGCCCTGGGCGGGACGGCGCGCGGCGGCTCGGGGGCGAGCGCCCGGGCCTGGGGCAGGTCGAGCGTGAAGGCGGTGAAGCGCTTGCTGGAGGCGATCGAGACCCGGCCCTCCATGCGCTGCGCCAGCTCGCGGGCGATCGCCAGGCCGAGGCCCGAGCCGCCGGCCGAGTCGGCGGTGTAGAAGCGCTCGAAGATGCGGGCGTGGGCGCGGCGCGGGATGCCGGGGCCGTCGTCGGACACGGTCAGCTCGGCGCGGCGGTTGGCGGCGTAGGAGGTCACGGTCACCTTGGTGCCCTCCGGGGTGTGGGTGAGGGCGTTGTCGAGCAGGATACGGACGACCTGGCGCACCCGGTCGGGGTCGCCGCTGGCGAAGACCGGCTGGTCGGGCGTGCGCAGCTCCAGCCGCGAGCCGTGCTGGTCGGCGCGCGGGGCGAACTCGCGCGCGACTTCGCGGGCGAGCGAGCCGAGGTCGACGCTGCGGCTCTGCATCGCCACCGCGCCGGCGTCGAGCTGGGAGAGGTCGAGCAGGTCGGCGGTGAGCTTGGTCAGGCGCTCGACCTGCTGGCGCATCGTGCGCACGAACTCGGCCCGCTCCTCGGGGCTCGGGTCCTCCTCCTCGAGCAGCTCGACGAAGCCGCCGAGGCTGAAGATCGGCGTGCGCAACTCGTGCGAGGCGTTGGCGATGAAGTGCTTGCGGGCGTTGTCGAGCTCGGCCAGGCGGCGCTGCATCTCGTTGAAGGTGCGGGCCAGCTGGCCGAGCTGGCCGGTCGAGGAGATCGGGATCGGCGTCTCGAAGTTGCCGTCGGCGACTTTGCGCGCCGCGTCCTGCAGGCGGCGGATGTTGCCGCCGGCGACCCGCGCGTAGTAGTAGCCGACGGCGGCCGAGATCAGGACCGCGAGCAGGCCGCCGAGGGCGATCTGGCCCTTGACCGCGCCGAGGCCGCTGGCCGCGCCGCCGATCGCCACCGCGTAGATGTAGATCAGCAGCGCCGTGCCGGCGGAGATCGTCACCGCGATCAGGGTGATCCGGTTGCCCAGGGTGGTCAGCCTGAAGCGCTGCACCCGGGCCGCCCTACTCCTTGAAGCGGTAGCCGACGCCGCGCACGGTGAACAGGTACTCCGGCTCCTTGGGGTCGCGCTCCAGCTTCTCGCGCAGGTGGCGGATGTGGACGTCGACCGTGCGCGGGTCGCGGTACTCCGAGTCGCCCCAGACGTGCTCGAGCAGGGTCTCGCGGCTGAGCACCCGCCCGGGCGAGCGGGCGAGCGCGCCGAGGATCTCGAACTCGACAAAGGTGACCTCGATCTCCTTGCGGCGCAGGGTGACTTTGCGCCGGCCGTAGTCGACCTTCAGGTCGCCGTGCTCGATCTCCTCCGGCCCGGCCTCCTTGCCGGCCATCCGCGAGCGGCGCAGGGCGGCCTTGACCCGGCTGCGGAACTCGCGCATCGAGAAGGGCTTGGTGATGTAGTCGTCGGCGCCGAGCTCGAGCCCGGCGACCTTGTCGGTCTCGCTGCCCTTCGCGGTCAGCATGATGATCGGCACCTGGCTGCGCGAGCGCAGTTCGCGGCAGACCTCGATCCCGTCGAGCTTGGGCAGCATCAGGTCGAGGATCACCAGGTCGAAGCGCGCCTCGGAGAAGCGGTCGAGCGCTTCGCGGCCGTCGACGGCGGAGGTGACGTGGTAGCCGTCCTTGCGCAACGGGTAGCTGAGCAGGGTCTGAATCGACTGCTCGTCGTCGACGAGCAGGATGCGGGTGGACCCATTCGGCATGCAGAAAGGATATCCCCGTGCAAATCCGGGCAAATCGCGGGTTCCGGCCGGGCGTGGTTGGACAGATGTGTGAGTACCAACTACTAAGGTGCCCGCGGTGGACCGCCGATAGGAGGGCCAGATGCAACCGCAGGAGCTGAAGAGCATGGTCGAGGCCGGCGCCTACCGGCCGGAGCCCGCGCAGGTCGCCGCCGCGATGCTGCGCCGGCGCGGCGTGCGCGAGCTGCTCGCCGGGGAGAGCCTCACCCGAGTTGGTCGTATCCCGCCGCCTCCAGAGGCTCCCCGCCGGGCCGCCTGATCTCGACGCCCTCGCCGTCCACCGCGACGCCGATCTCGGTCAGCGCCAGTCCCGCTTCGGCTGCCCCCACGGCGCGCTGCGCGTCGGCGAGGCGCTCCGCCGGCAGCGCCGCCAGCAGCTCGTAGTCCTCGCCGCCGCTGACCGCGAGCGCCAGCGGGTCGCGGCCGGCCGCCGCGGCGACCTCCTCGACGCCGCCCGCCAACGGCAGCGCCGCCGCCTCGATCCGCAGCCCGACCCCGCTGGCCGCGGCGAGGTGGCGCGCGTCGCCGCCCAGCCCGTCGCTGAGGTCGATCATCGCCCGCGCCCCGCTCGCCGCCAGCGCCCGTCCGGCGCCGAGCCGCGGCTGCGGCTCGAGCTGCCGGGCGAGGAGGCCGGCGCCAGCGCCGGGGAGCAGCCCCGCCGCGGCGCCGCCGAGCTCGCCGGTGGCGACGAGGACGTCGCCGGGCCGGGCCCCGGCGCGGCTGACCAGGTCGGCGGGCGCCGGCGCGTGGCCGACCACGGTGAGGGCGAGGAAGAGCTCGCCGGCGCGGCTCAGGTCGCCGCCGGCGAGGGCGGTCCCGGTGCGCTCGGCCAGCGCCGCGATCCCGTCGAGCAGCTCCAGGCAGCCGCCCTGGTCGAGGTCGGCGGGGAGGCCGAGGACGACGTAGGCCTCGCCCGGCTCGGCGCCCATCGCCGCCAGGTCCGAGAGCGCCGTGGCCAGCGCCTTGTGGCCGATCTGGGCCAGGCTCGCCCGCCCGCGCTCGAAGTGGACGCCCTCGACCAGGGCGTCGACCGAGGTCGCGGTGGCGCCGCCGGGCACGCTCACCGCGGCGTCGTCGCCCGAGCCGACCCGCAGCCGCTCGCCGCCGGCGGGCAGCCGTTCCCTGATCTTGGCCAGCAGCTCGAACTCGCCCACCGCCCCATTGTCCCCCAACCCCGACCGCAGCCTGCGGCGTCACTAAGGTGCCTACGCAGTGGAGCGCCAGCAGCCACTCCTGCACCGGATCGGCGAGGCCGGCTCGAAGATCGGTGCCCGGCCGCCGCGCAGCAAGCGGGTGCGCCTGGCGATCCAGCTCGGGATCGCCGTGCTGGTCTTCGGCTTCCTCGTCCTCACCGTCGTCAACCAGTGGGCGGAGATCCAGGACGAGGGCGTCCACTTCCACGTCGGCTGGCTGGCGCCGGCCTTCGTCCTGCTGATGGTCTTCTACGCCCTCAACGCGCTCGGCTGGGACCTGATCCTGCGCTTCCTCGGCTACGAGCTGGGGGTCGGCCGGGCGCAGGTTGCCTGGGGGCAGCCGCTGCTCGCCCGCTACGTGCCCGGCAGCGTCCTCTACGTGCTCGGGCGGATGCTGCTCTCCGAGCGCTCCGGGGTGCCGCGCCGCCTGACCGTGGCCAGCATCGTCTACGAACAGGCGCTGCAGGCGACCTCGGCGATCGCCGTCGCCGCCTACTTCCTGATCGTCCACCCCGACCTCGAGGGGCAGCCCTGGCGCTGGGGGATCCTGCTGGCGATCCCGCTGGCGCTCTTCGTCCTCCACCCGCGCGTCTTCGGCCGCCTCGCCAACCGGGCGCTGCGCGCCTTCGGCCGCGAGCCGCTGCCGGCGACGATGCCGGTTCGCGGTGTGCTCGCCGTGCTCGCCTTCTACACCCTCAACTGGGGGGTGGTCGCGCTCGGCCTCTACTGCGTCGCCCGCTCGGTCAGCACGATCTCCACCGACGACATCCTCGTCGTCGGCGCCGCCCAGGCCTTCGGCTACGTGGCGGCGCTGGTCACCCTCGTCGCCCCGGCCGGCCTCGGCATCCGCGACGCGGCCTTCGCCTGGGCGGTCAAGGTGGCGGTGCCGGGCCAGAGCTTCGCGGTCGGCTCGCTGATCGCGATCGCCGTGCGCGGGGTGATGACCGTGGTCGAGATCGTCTTTGTGGGGCTGGTGACGGCGATCGGGCGGCGGCGGGGATGGAGCGTGCATACGGGGGTGCTGCATGCTTCGCCTGAGGAGGAAGAGGCGGTGGCTGGGGGGGATGGTGGTGGATGAGGGGCGGGAGGCCCCTGCCAAAACGCTCGGCGGGAGCCTCGCTTGAGTGTTTTGGCAGGGGCCTCCCGCCCCTCGCCTACCTCGCCCGCCAGCCTTTAGCTCAGAGGGGGATGCGGGCTCCTAGCTGGTAGGCGGTCAGCAGCAGGATCAGGAGCTTGAGGGGGGTGTCTCTCGATAGGGCGACTAGGGGCAGGGGCCAGAGGAGGTACCAGGGGAGGAGCCAGGCGGTGGCGATCAGCAGGGCGGTTGTCGCCCAGGCCGCGGCGCGCAGCCAGTCGCCGCCGCGCCAGGTCCAGCGCAGCAGCCAGGCGACGAGCAGCGCGTAGGCGGCGAGGAACGTGGCGCGGCTCAGGCCGGGGTCGAGCCCGGTCAGCCGCGCGGCGGTGACCGGCAGGCTCATCTGGCTCGTCCGCCCCTGGTTCTCCCCGGCCAGCGCGAACGCACTCAGCCAGTCCCCGCCAAAGACGACGCAGGCCGCAACCGCGACCCCCCCGGCCGCAATCGCCACCCCGGCCAACACCCCGCCGACGGGCCTAAAACCGACGTATATCGTCGGTTTTAGGCCCGTCGGCCCTCGATCCGTCGCGCCGAGGAGGGCGAAGGGGAGGGTTAGCGCGGCGGAGGCCTTGACGGCGATCGCGGCGCCGAGCGCGGCGCCGGCCGAGAGCTCGCGGCGGCTCAGCACAGCGGCAACGCCGAGCGTCGTCAGCAGCACGGCGAAGGCGTCGTTGTGGGGGCCGCCGACGACGTGGACGAGGACCAGCGGGTTGAGGGCGACGAAGGCGGCGGCGCGCAGCGGCTCGACCCCGCGCAGCGGCGCCAGGCGGGCGACGAGCACCGCGGTCGCGAGCACCGCCAGCGCCGAGCCCGCCTTCAGCGCCTGGACGGCGAGGTCGACCGGCAGCCGGGCCAGCGGGTAGGTGAGGAGGGTGAAGAGCGGGCCGTAGGCGCTGGTCGCGTCGACCCACTCGACCTCGGCGAAGGCCGGGTCGCCGGGGGCGGCGAGCGGCGGGTGGAGGTAGGGGTCGAGGCCGTGCAGGACGCCGAGCCGGGCGTAGTCGACGTAGCTATAGACGTCGTGGGAGAGCAGCGGCGGCAGGGCGGCGAAGAGGGCGAGCAGGGCGACGATCGCGCCCCAGACCGCCCGCCGCCCGAGCCGCGGCGCCCAGACGAGGGCGCCGAGGTAGGCGACGAAGCCGCACCAGATCAGGGCGAAGGCGGTGCCCGGCGCCAGGCTCAGCTACTTGCCTTCCGCTTCGCCGGCCGCGTCGCCTCCGCCGACCCCGGCCGCGGGAGGCGGCGGCGGGGCGGGGGTCGGCTGCTGGCCGACGCCGGGCGCGTAGGCGTCCGGGTTGTAGCCGCCGGTGACTTCTTCGCCCAGTTCGCGCGCCCGTTCGGCCTCCTCGGTGCCCGCCTCGTAGACTCCCTTGCCGCCGCGCCGCGGCGCCGAAGCGGTGTACTGGCCGAAGTAGGGCGCCCACTCGATCGGGTGCTCGGGCTTGCTGAACTCCTCGCAGGGCACTTCCGCGCCGGAGTAGAGCGCGTGCCAGATCTCGGCCGGGAAGGTGCCGCCGTAGACGGTGATCCCGTGCACGCTGGTCATCTCGATCGCGTTGGACTCCGGGTAGCCGACCCAGACCACCGTCGCCAGGTTCGGCTGGAAACCGGCGAACCAGGCGTCGGTCTCGCGGTCGGTGGTGCCGGTCTTGCCGGCCTGCCCCGGGCAGCCGGTGTAGGCGGCGGTGCCGGTGCCGCCGGTGATGTTGTCGTGCAGCAGGCGGGTCACCTCGTAGGCGACCGCTTCGGAGACGACCCGTCGCGGCCGCTGCCGCCCGGGCCGCTCGACCCGGCCGCCGGGGAAGACGACCTTGCGCACGGCGAAGGGGTCGCGCCGCACCCCGCCGGCGGCCAGCGTCGCGTAAGCGCTCGCCATCTCCAGCGGCGAGACGCCGATCCGCAGGCCGCCGATCCCCTCGGCCGGGATGCCGTCGAGCGGGCTGCGCACCCCGAGCTGGTGCGCGGTCGCCGCCACCCGCGCCGGCCCGACGTCGAGGTCGAGCTGGGCGAAGACGGTGTTGTCGGAAGCGACCGTCGCCTGCTGCAGGTTGATCGTCCCCTGGTAGCCCTCGTCGGCGGTGTGCACCTCCCAGTGGCCCCACTTGGGCAGGTCGAGGCTGAGCGGCTTCGAGGTGTAGAAGGTCGAGTAGGGGTCGATTCCCTGGCGGATCGCGGTGGTGAGGACGAAGGTCTTGAAGGTCGAGCCGGGCTGCCGGTGCCCCTGGGCGGCGAGGTTGAACCTGCTCTGCGAGTACTCGGTGCTTGGCGCCATCGCCCGGATCGCCCCGTCGCCGGGGTCGATCGAGACCAGCGCCGAGGCGGGGTCGGTCGGGTAGGGCAGGGTCGAGCGCATCGCCTCGACCCCGACCTCCTGCAGCCGCGGGTCGAGCGTGGTCTGCACCCGCAGGCCGCCGTTGCGCACCCGCTCCACGCCGTAGCGGTCGATCAGCTCCGCTTCCACGTAATCGAAGAAGTAGGGGTCGCGGTGGGCGAAGTAGGTGTCGGAGGTGTCGAGCTCGAGGCCGCCGCGGCGCAGGGCGCGCGAGCGCTGCGGCGAGATGTAGCCGAGGCTCGCCATCTTGCGCAGCACCGTGTCGCGCCGCGCCCGCGCCGCGCGCGGGTGCAGGATCGGGTTGTACTGCGAGGGGGCCTGGGGCAGGCCGGCGAGCAGCGCCGCCTGGCGCAGGTCGAGCTTCCAGACCGGCCGCGAGAAGTAGAACTTCGAGGCGGCCTGGACGCCGATCGCCGTCGACCCCGCGACCGTCCCGTAGGAGGCGGTGTTGAGGTACTGGCCGAGGATCTGCCGCCGCGAGTGCCGTTCGGCGTACTCGATCGCCAGCTTCGCCTCGACGATCTTGCGCTCGAGGTCGCGCTTCGGGTTGCGGAGGCAGAGGTTGCGGACCAGCTGCTGGGTGATCGTCGAGCCGCCCTCGACCGTGCGCCCGGCTTCGAGGTTCTTCAGCGCCGCCCGGGCGATGCCCTCGGGGTCGATGCCGCCGTGCTCGAAGAAGCGCTGGTCCTCGATCGCCACCGTCGCCAGCTGCAGCTGCTTGGGCACGCGCCCGATCGCCACCGGCTCGCGCGCCTCTTCGGAGTCGATCCGCCCCAGCCGCGAGCCGTCGGCGGCGAAGATGACCGAGTTGCCGCCGCGCTCGACCTTGCGGCAGGAGGCGAGCGAGGGCGCTTCGGCGGCGACGTCGAGGACCCAGGAGACGACCGCGATCCCGGCCAGGACGGCGGCGACCGTCAGCCCGCCGAGCACGAAGAGCAGCTTGCTCCCCGCGCCCCCGCGCCGCCGCTGGCGTCGACGATTGCGCTGCCCCATGCCCAGAGGGTACTTCCGGCCTTTCGTGTCGTACTTGTCTCCGCCATGCGGGAACAAGTGCGACACGAAAGGCGACGCGCGCCGCTCAGGCCTGGGTGTCGTCGGTCGAGAGGTTGTGGACGATGCCCTCGACCAGCATCTGGTTGGGGATCACGACCGAGGTGCCGTCGCCCGGGTTGACGTAGGTGTAGGAGAGGGTGATGTCGGTGACCCGGCCCTCGACCTCCTCGAAGCAGACCCGGTCGCCGATCTTGATCGGCTGCGAGACGGCGATCTGCACGCCGGCGACCATGTTGCCGATCGTGTGCTGGGCGGCGAAGCCGACGATCGCGGCGAGCACCGCGGTCGAGGCGAGGATGCCCGTCGCCAGCCGCTTCAGTTCGGTGAACTGGCTGAGGGCGATCGCGACCACGACGAGGAAGACGACGAGGATCAGCAGCCGCCGCAGGAACCGCAGCCGGGTCTTGGTCGAGCGGGAGACTTGCGAGACTGCCGGGGTCATGGAGGGCACCGTACCTGCAAAGCGGCCGTTCCCATACGCGGGCTGGGGCCCGTGGGCCGGCGTTCTCGGCGTCCTCCTGGCGCTGGCGACGGGGGCGGTGCTGGCGATTCCGGCGGTGATCGCCGACCATCCCGGAGACGGCGACCTGGGCGACGCGGCGAGCGCCTTCGTCCAGTTCGCCACTGCGCTCGGCTTCCTGCTCGTGCCCTTCGCGATCGCCGCCTCGCGCGGGGCGAGCGTGGGCCGGGCGGCGTCCGAACTCGGCCTGCGCCGCTTCGACCGCACCGCGGTCAAGTGGATGTTCGCCGCGGTCGGCGCCTACCTGCTCTTCTCGATCGCCTACGTGGCGGTCTTCGGCGCCCCCGAACAGGAGGACATCGCCGAGTCCTTCGGCACCGTGCCGGTGCAGATCCTGCTGATCGCGATCGCCGCCCCGGTCAGCGAGGAGGTCTGCTTCCGCGGCATGCTCTACGGCGGCCTGCGGACCCGCCTGCCGCGCCTCGCCGCCGCCCTGATCGCCGCCCTGGTCTTCGGCGCCCTGCACGCGACGACCGGCGTCAGCGCGGTGCCGCCGCTGATCGCCTTCGGCTTCGTCCTCTGCCTGCTCTACGAGAAGACCGGCTCGATCGTGCCCGGCATCCTCCTCCACATGCTCAACAACTCCGTCGCCCTGCTCGGGCAGTAGACGGGGCCCGGGCAGAGAAACGGCCCGCCGAGGCGGGCCGAGGTGAAGGGGGGCCACCCCAAACGCCTGATAAGCAGATCTAAATTAGCAGGCGGCACTCGGCCGTCGAGGCGCGGAGACCGATCGCGTTGGCGGGCACGACCCCGCAGGCCGCATGATAGTTAGCACCTCGATCGATCAACCGCGCACTCGGACAACAACGCTACAGCGGAGGGCAAGGGACTCGAACCCCATCCGGACGGCTAGTCCGAACTCACGCTTATCAGGCGTTCGCCGCGACCTCGCGGCTTCACCCTCCGCTGCGGCCACCGTAGCCGGGCCATTTCCGGAATCAACCCATGCCGCTCTGAATTCACAAAGTCGTGACTCTTCCGGCACGCAACCGCGCGGTCGGTAAGAATCCAGCGTATGAGAACCCGATTTGCCGCCTGCGTCGTCCTCTGCGCCCTCTTCGCTCTGCCAACGGCGGCGGGGGCCGCCGTCGCGCCGCCGAAGCCGGACGGGCCGCCGGCGGCGACGGTGAAGATCAAGCCGAAGCTGCACGGGGGCAGGGCGCGGATCTACAGCAAGGTGCCGGTGCTCGGCACCGTCACCCCCTTCGTCCCCGGCCAGCACGTCGCCGTCACCTTCTACCTCAACGGGCGAAAGCTGCTGACCCGCAACGTCGCCGTGCAGAAGGGCAAGCGCGGCAGCGGCAGGTTCCGCGCCGCGGTCCTGCTGCGCAAGGGCGGCAGGTACGCGGCCTCGGCCAAGCACGTGGCGACCGCGGCGCTCGGCGGCGACAGCACCGTGCGCAAGAGCTGGAAGGTCAGCTACCCCGGCCTGCACCAGGGCCAGTGCGGCAAGGTCGTCGTCGGCTTCAAGAAGGCGATGCGCAAGCTCGGCTACATCGCCAACAGCGGCCGCTGCTTCGGCGGCAAGACCGCTCGCGGGGTGCTCGCCTACCGCAAAGTGAACGGCAAGTCGCGCAGCTACCGCGCCGGGCCGGGGATCGTCAAGCGCGTCTTCGCCGGCCGCGGCGCCTACGTCGTCCAGCACCCGGGCGCCGGGCAGCACCTCGAGGCGCCGCTCGCCAAGCAGGTGCTCGTCTTCGCCAAGGGCGATAAGCCGGTCGCCGTCTACCCGGTCTCCTCGGGCAAGACCTCGACCCCGACCGTCACCGGCCACTTCAGCTTCATCCGCCAGGAACCGGGATACAACTCGCACGGCATGTACTACTCGTTCTACTTCTACGGCGGCTACGCGGTGCACGGCTACGAATCGGTGCCCAACTACCCCGCCAGCCACGGCTGCATCCGCACCTTCATCGCCGACCAGCCCGAGATCTACGAACGCATCAACTTCGGCGAAGACATCTTCGTCTTCTAAGCGCTCGCTTAGCCCACGCCTGGCTTTCTAAGCGATATCGGCCTTTCCTTTAGTAAGCTCAGCCATCGTGAGCGATCGCTTTGCACTGAGACGATGACGGATACCGCCGCCGGGCCGCAGTCGTCAGTGCGGGCGGGTCGTTTCCGCACGGTGCAGGACGGCCCTGCCGAATATGCCGCCTTCTTCCCCGCGCCGCTGCCGCCGGAGCCGCCCCTGCAGCTGGAAGTCGATTTGCACCGTCTGCTCGATCGCGCGAACCAGGCGCTGGGTCGCCTCGACGGCATCACCCTGCTGCTGCCCGACCCTGGTCAGTTCCTCTACGCCTTCGTCCGCAAGGAGGCGGTGCTCTCGTCGCAGATCGAGGGCACGATGTCGTCGCTCTCCGACCTGCTCCTCTTCGAGAACGAGGTCATGCCCGAGGCTCCGGTCGAAGACGTCGAAGAAGCGGTCAACTACATCGCGGCCATGAACCACGGGGTCGAGGCGATCGAGTCCGGGCGCCTGCCGCTCTGCAAGCGTCTGCTGCGCGAGATCCACGAGTTGCTGCTGCGCTCGGGCCGCGGCTCGGACAAGGCGCCGGGAGAGTTCCGGCGATCGCAGAACTGGCTCGGTGGAACGCGCCCGGGCGACGCTCGCTACGTGCCGCCGCCCTGGGAGGAGGTCGAGCCGGCGATGTCTGCCCTCGAGCGTTTCCTGCACGACGAACCCTCGCCGTCGCCGGTTTTGATCAAGGCGGCACTGGCCCATGTCCAGTTCGAGACCATCCACCCGTTTCTCGACGGCAATGGCCGGGTCGGCCGGCTGCTGATGACCCTCCTTCTCGTCGAGCGGGGAGTCCTCCGCCGGCCGCTGCTCTACCTGAGCCTCTACCTGAAGCGCAACCGCGACGCCTACTACGAGCACCTGCAGGCGGTTCGCACCGAAGGGGCTTGGGAGGCATGGCTGCGGTTCTTCCTCGAGGGGGTGGTCGAGGTGGCGGCGGCGACGGCGGAGACGACGCGGGGCATCGTCGAGATGATCGAGCGGGACCGGCAGCGCATCCACGGGCTGGGGCGCGGCGCGGCCACCGCTCACCGGGTGCACGACCTCGCCGTGCGCCGGGTCGTCGTCAAGCCACCGCGGGCAGCGCGTGAACTGGAGTTGACCGAGCCTCCCGTCTATGGAGCGATCGCCAGGCTCGAGGAGCTCGGCATCCTGCGCGAGGTGACGGGGAGGGCCCGCGGCAAGAGCTACGTATATGGGGAGTACATGGACACCCTCAACGAGGGCACAGAGCTGTGAGCGGGGACCGATGATCGGCGAGCGGGCACTGAAGGCGGTGCTCGCTTTCGTCGCCGCCTACCACGTCGTGCTCGGCGCGATGGAGCTGCTGGCGCCGGGGACGTTCTTCGACGAGATCGGCCACTACGGGATCGAGAACTCGCACTACGTCGGCGACGTGGGGGCCTTCACCCTCGCCTTCGGGATCGCGGTCGGGGTCGCCGTCGTGCGTCCCGGCTGGCGGGCGCCGATCCTCTGGCTGGGGGCGCTCTGGTACGGGCTGCACGCGGTCAACCACGCCTTCGACACCGGTGAGGCGCGCAGCGAGGCGCGCGGCTGGGGCGACACGCTGCTGATCGCCTTCGGCGCCGCGGCGGCCGCCTGGCTGGCGCGGGTGTCCGAACGCCTGAACGGGGAACGCCGAGACGAGGGGGCATCGGGGTGAGGGTGTTCGTCGCCGGCGCGAGCGGCGTGCTCGGCCGCCCGACCGTGCGCCAGCTGGTCGCCGCCGGCCACGAGGTGACCGGGATGACGCGCAGCGAGGAGCGGATGGAGGAGATCCGCGCCGCCGGCGCCACCCCGGTCAGGTGCAACGTGTTTCGGCTCCAGGAGCTCCGCAACGCGTTGCACCAGGCGCAGCCGGAGGTCGTCGTCCACCTGCTCACCGCGCTGCCGCAGCGGCTCGACTACAAGGCGAAGGAGAACCCCTTCGCGCCGACCAACCGGGTGCGCAGCGAGGGCACCCGCAACCTGATCGCCGCCGCGCGGGCCGCCGGCGCCCGCCGCGTCGTCGCCGAGAGCGTCGCCTTCTTCTACGCGCCGCGCGGCGACTGGGTCAAGGACGAGGAGGCGCCGCTCGACCTCGGCGCGCCGGGCGACTTCGGCACCGCCGCCGCGGCGCTCGCCGACCTCGAGCGCCAGGTGCGCGAGGCGGAGGGGATCGAGGGAGTGGTGCTGCGCTACGGCTGGCTCTACGGTCCCGGCACCTTCTTCGCCGCCGACGGCGCGCAGACCGAGGACGCCCGCAAGCGCCGGCTGCCGGTGGTCGGGAAGGGCGAGGGCGTCTTCTCCTTCCTCCAGGTCGAGGACGCCGGCGCGGCGACGGTCGCCGCGGTCGAGCGCGGCGCCCCCGGCACCTACAACGTGGTCGACGACGAGCCGGCGCCGATGCGCGAGTGGGTGCCGGCCTTCTGCGCGGCGGTCGGGGCGAAGAAGCCCTTCCGCGTCCCGACCTGGATCGCCCGCCTGGTCGTCGGCAAGGCCGCCGCCGCCTCGGCCACCCAGCTGCGCGGCGCCGCCAACGCCAAGGCCAGAAGCGAGCTCGGCTGGCAGCCGCGCTACGCGAGCTGGCGCCAGGGCTTCGCCGACCCCGAGGCGCGCGGCTGAGCGCCCCCGGGGCTTGACCTTTCGCCTCCCTTATACGAACATATGTTCGTATGGAGGTCGTCTGCGTCCTGATCCCAGACTCGGAGCTTGCCGACCCGGTAGAGGCCGGTGAGCTGACCGAGCGGCTGCTGCTGCGGCTGGAGGGGATCGGGGCGGCGGTCGAGTCCGAGCGCGCGGGATCGGCTTTCTTCGTGCTCGACGGGCTCCGCGGCCTCCACGCGGGAGAGAGGGACGGGGTGCTGGCGGCGACGCGCGCCGCGGCGGGCCCGGCGGCGCGAATCGGGACCGGGAGGGCCCGCTTCGCCGCCTGGCTCGACGCCGCCGGCTGGCGGCCGCCGGCCCCCGTCTCGGTCCTCTCCGCCTGGCTCGGGCTGGGGGAGAGCGAGGCCGAGAGCATGATCGAGACCCTCTTACGGCTGGGGGTCGCCAGCCTGGCGGACCTCGCCGCGCTGCCCCCGGACAGCGTCGCCGACCGCTTCGGCCCTCCCGGCCTGCGCGCCCTGCGCCTCGCCCGTGGCGAGGAGGCGGCGCTGCGCCCGCGCCAGCCGCTGGAGGAGCTGAGCGCCGCGGTCGAGCTGCCGGAGGGGGTGGCGGGCGAGCAGCTGGAGCGCGCCCTCGCGGTGCTGGTCGATCGCCTGCTGGCCGCCCCCCGGCGCCGCGGCCGGACCCTGCTCGGCCTGCGGCTCGGCGCCGTCCTCGCCGGCGGCGGCAGCTGGAGCGCCGACCAGGGCCTGGGCCGTCCCACCGCCTCGGCCCGCGCCCTGCGGGCGCTGCTGGCGCCGCACCTCGAGCTTCTCCCCGGCCCGGCTTCCGCCCTGCGCCTGCGGGCGCTCGCCCTCGGCCCGCCGGCCAGCGAGCAGCTCGAGCTCGCGGCCGGCGGCGGCGAGGACCGGCGCCACCGGCTCGGCGAGGCGATCCGCCAGGTGCGCAGCGCCCAGGGCGCCGAAGCGCTGCTCGAGGTGCTGCCGCTCGACTCCGCCTCCCGCCTGCCCGAGCGCCGCGCCGTCCTCACCCCGACCGCGCGGCGATGACCCCGGGGATCCGCAGGCTCTACGTGCCCCGCCGGGTCGCGGTCGAGACCGGCGATCGCGGCGAGCCGCTGGCGGTCGAGGGGGTGGCGGTCGAGGTGCGGCGTGAGGAGTGGCTGGTCGAGGACCGCTGGTGGACGCCGAGGCCGCTGCGCCGCCACTACTTCGAGCTGGTCCTCGCCGACGGGCGCGACCTGGTCGTCTTCCGCAGCGCGCTCAGCGGCCGCTGGTACCGGCAGCGCGCCTGATGAGCGCCCCATACATAGAGCTGCACGCCCACTCGGCCTTCTCCTTCCTCGACGGCGCCTCGACCCCGACCGAGCTGGCCGCCGCCGCGGCTGAGCACGGCTACCCGGCCTTCGCGCTCACCGACCACGACGGGGTCTGGGGGTCGATGGAGTTCGTCCACGCCTGCAAGGGGCTCGGAGTGCGGGCGATCACCGGGGCCGAGGTGACGGTTGGCGAGTCGCACCTGACGCTGCTGGTCGAGGACGCGAGCGGCTACCGCAACCTCTGCCGGCTGCTGAGCGCCGCTCACTCCCACACCCGGGAGAGCAGGCAGCGCTCGGCCGGGCAGCCGCGGGTCGGCCTCGAGCAGATCGAGGAGCACGCCGGGGGCCTGGTCTGCCTCTCGGGCTGCGCCGGGGAGGGGGCGGTCGCGGCGGCCTTCGAGCGCGGCGACGTCGCCGCCGGGGCCGCGACCGCCCGCCGCCTGCTCGCCGTCTTCGGCCGCGAGCGCTTCCGGGTCGAGCTGCAGCGCCCCTACTGGCGGCGCGACCGGGCGCGCAACCGCTGGCTGGCGGGGCTCGCCGAGCGGCTTGGCGTGCCGGCGGTCGCCACCGGCAACGTCCACTCCCACGCCGCCTCCCGCACCCACCTGCAGGACACCTTCGTCGCCGTGCGCCTGGGGATGACCCTGGAGGAGTCCGAGGCGCGGCGGCGCGGCAACCCGACCTCGGCCCTGGTCTCCCCGGCGGCGATGGCGGCCCGCTTCGCCGAGCACCCCGGGGCGGTCGCCGAGACCGTGCGCCTCGCCGAGCGGCTCGAGTTCGACCTCTCGACCGAGCTCGGCTACCGCTACCCGCGCGAAGGCGATCCCGGTGCCGACCGCGAGCTGGCCGAGCTCTGCCGGGCGCTGCTCGCCGACCGCTACGCCGGCTCGCCCCACCGCGCCGAGGCCGAAGCGCGGCTGGAGCAGGAGCTGTCGACGATCCGCGGCCTCGGCCTCTCCGGCTTCTTCCTCCTCCACCGCGACCTGCTCGAGCTGGCCCGCGAGGTCGCCGCCGAGGTGCGCGGCCCGGGCTCGGCGCGCTCGGTGCTGCCCCCGGGGCGGGGGCGCGGCTCCAGCGTCAGCTCGATCGTCTGCTACCTCGCTGGCCTCTCCCACATCGACCCGGTGAAGGCCGAGCTCTTCGCCGGCCGCTTCCTCAACGAGGAGGTGACCTCGATGCCCGACATCGACCTCGACTTCCCCCGCGACGTGCGCGAGGCGCTGATCCCCCGCGTGCACAAGCGCTACGGGGCCGACCGCGCCGCCCTGGTCGCCGCCTTTCCCACCTACCGGCCGCGCGGCGCCGTGCGCGACCTGGGCAAGGCCCTCGGCCTGCCGCCGGCGGAGATCGAGCGGGTGGCGAAGATGGTCGGCTTCCACGAGCGCAGCGGCGAGATCGCCAAGGACGTCGCCACCGCGATCGGCGCCGAGCGCGCCGGCTCGCCCCGCTGGCGGGCGCTGCTGGCGCTCGCGCCCGAGGCGATGGGACTGCCCCGCCACCCCTCCCAGCACCCCGGCGGGATGGTGATCTCGACCGAGCCGCTGATCGACGTCTGCCCGGTGGTGCCGGCGGCGATGGCCGGGCGGCAGATCGTCCAGTGGGACAAGGACTCCTGCGCCGACGCCGGCCTGCTCAAGATCGACCTGCTCGGCCTCGGCATGCTCTCCGCGGTCGAGCGCTGCGTCGCCGAAGTTGGGCGGACGCGGGAGGAGCGGCTCGACCTCTCGCGCATCCCGGTCGACGACCCGGCGACCTTCGCCTCGATCCGCGCCGCCGAGACCACCGGCGTCTTCCAGATCGAGAGCCGCGCCCAGATGCAGATGCTGCCCCGCACCCTTCCCGCGGACCTCGACGACCTCACCGTGCAGGTGGCGCTGGTCCGTCCCGGCCCGATCCAGGGCGGCGCCATCCACCCATATATAGAGCGACGCAAGCGGCTGCGCGAGGACCCGGGCTTCGAGATTCCCTACGAGCACCCGCTGCTGGAGCCGGTGCTGCGCGACACGCTGGGCACGATCGTCTTCCAGGAGCAGGTGATCGAGGTGGCGATGGCGCTGGCCGGCTTCGGCTCGGCCGAGGCCGAGGGACTGCGCCGGGCGATGAGCCGCAAGCGCTCCGAGGCGGCGATCGAGGCCCACCACCGGCGCTTCGTCGCCGGCGCCGAGGCCCGGGGGGTGCCGGCGGCGACCGCGGAGCGGGTCTGGCGGCAGATCGAGGGCTTCTCCGGCTTCGGCTTCCCCAAGGCGCACTCGGCCGCCTTCGGCCTGCTCGCCTACCAGTCGGCCTGGCTGCGCGTCCACCGCGCCCCCGAGTTCCTCTGCGCCCTGCTCAACGAGCAGCCGATGGGCTTCTACCCGCCCGACGCCCTCGTCCACGAGGCCCAGCGCCGCGGCGTCGCCGTCGTCCCCCCCGACGCCAACCGCAGCCGCGCCGAGTGCCACGTCGAACCCCCCCGCCGACGGGCCGAAAACAGACGCATAGCGTCGGATATAGGCCCGTCGGCGGGGGCGGTGCGGGTCGGGCTCGGGTACGTGAAGGGGGTGCGCGAGGAGGAGATGCGCCTGCTCGTCGCCGAGCGCGAGCGGGGCGGCGCGTACGCGAGCGTCGCCGACCTCGCCGCCCGCTCCGGCGCCGGCCGCGACTCCCTCGAGCGCCTCGCCTGGGCCGGCGCCCTCGACGACCTCGGGGGCCGACGGGCCGAAATGTCGCCATCAGGGCGACAAATCGGCCCGTCGGCGGGGAGGCGGGGGGCGCTCTGGGAGGCGGGGGCGGTGGGGACGGGGGTGCGGCACGGGGAGGGGGTGCAGATGGCGCTCGGGCTGGAGGCGCCGCCCCCGCCCGAGCTGGCGCCGCTGGCCGAGTGGGAGCGGACGATCGCCGATTACCGCTCGACCGGGATGACGCTGGGCGAGCACCCGATGGCGCTGCTGCGCCCCGAGCTCGACGCCACGATCCTGACCAGCGCCGCGCTGCAGCGCACGGCCGACGGCGCCCGGGTCGAGGTCGCCGGCATGGTCGTCGCCCGCCAGCGCCCGGAGACGGCCAAGGGGATCGTCTTCATGCTGCTCGAGGACGAGGACGGCACCGTCAACCTGATCGTCCCGGCCTCCGTCTACGAGCGCTGCCGCGCCGCCGTCCGCGCCGCCCCCCTGGTCCGCGCCCGCGGCAAGCTCGAGCGCCGCGAAGGCGCCACCAACGTCCTCGTCGCCGAGGTCACCGAGCTGGCCGCCGCCGAGCTACCCGCCGTCGCCCCCAGCGGCCACAGCTTCGGCCGCCGGCGCTGACCCCTCGCACGCGTACGGTTCGGGCATCGGGAAGAGGCGGAGGAAGCGCTTGGCGGCGCGTTTGGATCCCTGCAGCTCGGCCGCGCCGGAGGCGGTGGCGTCGTCCAGCGGCAGCTGGCCGGTGAGGATCGCGGCCAGGGTGGGGGCGTCGGGGACGGCGATCGAGACCGCCGGGTCGGGGGCGGGCTCGCGGCCGAGCGCCAGCTCGCCTTCGGCGACCGAGACGGCGAAGCGCTGCTCGCCGATCCGCAGCTCGTACTCGCCGGCGGCCTCGGCCGCCGCCTCGGGGTCGAAGAGCGAGCGCAGGGCGAGGACGATCGAGTCGGGGTTGATCTCCTGCGAGTCGGGCGGCAGCGGCGAGCGCGCTCCCCAGGCGCCGAGCCTGGTCACCACCGGCTCCAGCTCCTCGCCCCACTCGGTCAGCTCGTAGACCGAGGTCGCCGCCGGCGGCGGCAGCCTGCGCTTGCGGACGACGGCGCCGGCCTCGAGGTCGCGCAGCCGCTCGGCGAGGATGTTGGGACTGGCGTGGGGCAGGCCCTCGCGCAGGTCGGTGAAGCGCTTCGGCCCGAGCAGCAGCTCCCTGACGATCAGCAGCGACCAGCGCTCGCCGACCAGGTCGAGCGCGTGGGCGAAGCGGCAGGCCTCGCCATATGTGCGCTTGGTCGCCATCGGGGACGGAGTCTATGCCTCTTGATACAAAATTGCAACCAAGAGGTTGTTTTCCTTAACTCTCTGCTAGGCTGCGCCGCATGGACACGAAGACCGATCGCACCCGCTGGCTCGCCCTCTACGTCCTCTGCGCGGGGATGCTGATGATCGTTCTCGACGCGACGATCGTCAACGTCGCCCTGCCTTCGATCCAGGACAGCCTCGACTTCTCGCAGAGCAACCTGGCCTGGGTCGTCAACGCCTACCTGATCCCCTTCGGCGGCCTGCTGCTGCTCGCCGGTCGCATGGGCGACCTGCTCGGCCAGCGCAAGGTCTTCCTGACCGGGCTGGCGATCTTCACCGTCGCCTCGCTCGTCTGCGCCGCCTCGGAGAGCCAGGAGATGCTGATCGGGGCGCGCTTCGTCCAGGGCATCGGCGGGGCGCTCGCCTCGGCTGTGATCCTGGGGATGATCGTCACCATGTTCCCCGAGCCCGCCGAGCAGGCGAAGGCGATCGGGGTCTACGGCTTCGTCGCCTCAGCCGGCGGCTCGATCGGCCTGCTCGCCGGCGGCGCCCTGACCCAGGCGATCAGCTGGCACTGGATCTTCCTGATCAACCTGCCGATCGGGATCGCCACCGCCTACGGCGCCCTGCGCCTGGTCGCGAGCCGGCCCGGGATCGGCCTCGCTGCCGGCGCCGACATCCCCGGCGCCGCCCTGATCACGGCCTCGCTGATGATCGGCGTCTACACGATCCTCGGCATCACCGAGCACGGCTGGCTGGCGACCCAGACGGTCGTCCTGGCGCTGGTCTCCTTCGTCCTCGGCGCCGCCTTCATCTACCGCCAGGCGAAGATCGAGAACCCGCTGATGCCGCTGCGCCTCTTCCGCTCGCGCAACGTCGCCGGCGCCAACGCGATCCAGTCGCTGCTCGTCGCCGGCATGTTCGGGATGTTCTTCCTCGGCGCCCTGTACCTGCAGCGCGTGCTCGGCTACGACGCGCTCGAGGTCGGCCTCGCCTTCCTGCCGGCGACGATCGTGATGGGCACGCTCTCGCTCGGCTTCTCGGAAAAGCTGATCATGCGCTTCGGCCCGCGCACGACCCTGATCCCCGGCGTGCTGGCGATCGCCGGCGGCCTGCTGCTCTTCGCCCGCACCCCGGTCGACGGCGAGTTCGCCACCGACCTGCTGGCGCCGATGCTGCTCGTCGGCGTCGGCGTCGGCACCGGCTTCCCGGCGCTGATGACCCTGGCGATGTCGGGGGCGACGCCGGAGGACTCGGGCCTCGCCTCCGGCCTGGTCAACACCAGCATGCAGGTCGGCGGCGCGATCGGCCTCGCCGTGCTCGCCACCCTGGCCAGCGAGCGCACCGCCAGCCAGCTCGACGCTGGCGCCGGGCAGCTCGCGGCGCTCAACTCCGGCTACCACCTCGCCTACCTCGTCGGCGCCGGCCTGGTGGCGATCGCCGCGGCGATCGCGATCGTGGTGCTGAAGCCGGCGCCGATGCCCTCGCCGGAGGAGATGGCGACGATGGCCGAGGCCCACGGCGGCGAGCCCGAGCCCGCCTACTCCGAGGCCTGAGCCCTCCCGCCCAGCCCCCGGGCGGTCGCCATTTCGTTCGCGTCGCGGATGGAATGGCGACCGCGGGCGCTACTCGAGCGGGAAGACGCCGCGCAGGGCGTGGGACATCTGGCGCGGGTCTTCGATCTGGGGGTAGTGGGCGAGCTCGGGCAGCTGGGTGACCGAGACCTCGGGGCGCAGGTCGCAGAGCGCGTCGAGGACTGCGGTGCTCGCCACCGGGTCGCGCAGGCCCCAGGCGAGGCTGAGCTCGCCGTACCAGTCGCGGATCGCGCCGTGCCAGCGCTCGGCATGCTCTTCGCGCTGGTCCATGTAGGAGATCAGCCGGTGGCCGAGCCGGTGGCCTCCCTGCTCGCGCAGCAGCGCCCACTGGTCGGCCGCCTCCTCGGCGCTCAGCGGGTGGGCCTCGGAGAAGACCGAGCCGAGCTGGTGGCGGAAGAAGCGCTCGCTGGAGAGGCGCGAGAGCAGCGGCCCGAAGCGGCTGCGCAGCAGGCGCTGACCGGGCGTCGGGCTGGCCCGCTCCAGCACCATGCTGCCGTTGAAGAGCATGATCCCCTCGATCCGGATCCCCAGGCTGCCGTCCAGCTCGCGCGCCATCAGCTCGTTGGCGACCGAGGTGCCCATGTCGTGGGCGAGGATGAAGACCCGCTCGCCCTCGGCGTAGCGGTGGACCAGTTCTTCGGTCAGGTCGGCCTGCGAGAAGAGGCTGTACTCGTCCTCGGGCGGCTTGTCGGAGAGGCCGAAGCCGAGGAAGTCGAAGGCGAGCAGGTTGCGCTTCGATTCGCAGACTGATCAGCTTGCGCCAGTCGAAGGAGCTGGACGGGAAGCCGTGCAGGAGCAGCAGCAGCGTGCCGCGGCCCGGCTGGCGGAAGACGTGGATCCGGTGGCCGTCGACCTCGGCGCTCTCGCCCGCCTCGCGCCAGGCCCTCACCCTGTTGCTTGGCTCGGCCGCCACGCTGCCCTCAGGCGAAGCGCTTGACGAACTCGAGCGCCCGCTCGGCGACCTCGCGCCAGCCGCTGTCGATCGTCAGCGTGTGCCCGCGGCCGGCGAACTCCGCGTGCTCGGTGACTCCCGGGTTGCGGCTCTGCTTCTTGAAGGCGGCCCTGCTCATCGCCGGCGGCACCGCGTGGTCCTTCTCGCCGGTGGTGATCAGCAGCGGCCCCCGCTCGGGGCTGGCGGTGTCGGCCCTGGTCTCGGCGCTCGGGTTGAGGTTGGCCATCGCCGCCTGGAAGAGCGGCTTGGCGGGCGCCGCGACGTGGTGGGCCTCATACAGGCTGCGGGCCTCGGCCTCCGCGACCGCGTTGGCCCAGCTGTAGCGGTACTGGCCGAAGCTGAGGGTGATCGCCCGGCCCTTGTTGAGCGGGTTGCGCAGGGCCGGCAGCGCCGTGCGCAGGGCCGGCAACGGCAGCGGCAGGACGCCTTTGAACGGCGCCGGGTCGACCGCGACGGTGGCGGCGGAGAGCCCGCGCCCGGCGAGGATCTGGACCAGCAGGCCGCCGAAGGAGTGGCCGACCAGCGCCGGCTTGCGCTGCAGGCCGGCGATCGCCTCGGCGAAGTGGTCGGCGACCTGCGCCACGCCCTTGCCGGCGAGCGCCTGCGGGTTGGCCCGCGCCGCCTCGACCGTGTCCGGGTCGTCGGGCCATCCCGGCGCCAGCGGCGCGTAGCCGGCCTGCTCGAAGAGGTCGATCCAGCCCTGCCAGCTGCCGGGCAGCAGCCAGAGTCCGTGGACGAAGACGACGGGCGTCCGCCCGCTCGCGTTCGCCTTCTCGATCTGCGCCGCCTCGGACTGGGTGATCGTCGCCATTCCCCGCTCCCCGGTTGAAAGTTTCCTCGCATCGTCAAATGGACGAGCGATTCGGTCGATCAAGCGTCCATGATCGCATCCCGAAGTACATCGAGCCCGGCGGGAAGGATTTCCGCTCTGACCGTCTCCCTCCTCGCCTGCGCCGCCGTCTGGCTGGCCCCCGCCGCCGCCGCGGCGCCGGAAGGCGAAGGGCCGCCGCCGCCCGAACTGGCCTTCGAACCCGGCGGCCACGACTTCGGCCTGCAGCCGGCGAACGGCTACGGCGGCGAAGCGAACTTCCAGCTGCGCAACGTCGGCGAGGTCTCCGTGCAGGTCTACTCGGTCGAAATATCCGGCGGCAACGGTGCCTTCTGGACCGGCGGCGGCAACTGCTGGGGCGCCTACCTCAACCCGGGCGACACCTGTTCGCCCAGGTCCACTTCGGGCCCAACGACGAAACCGAATACCACGCCCAGCTGCGCGCCAGCTCCGACTACGGCACCAGCTTCAACGCCGAGCTCAGCGGCGAAGGCGGCCGCGCCGCCCTCACCCCGTCGAGCGAGCCGACCAACTTCGGCTCGGTCCCGGTCGGCGGCGAGCCGGTGGTGCGCACGATCGACGTCACCAACACCGGCCGGATCGGCGGCGCCGTCTTCATCGCCGTGATCTCCGGCGGCGCCGTGGGCAGCTTCCACCTGCTCGACGAGAACTGCACCGGGGTGTTGCTCGCGCCCGGCGCCACCTGCAACGCCGAGGTCAGCTTCCAGCCGCTCAGCACCGGCTCCAAGACCGCCCACTTCAGCCTCTTCGGCGAAAGCGACGGCGGCACCCAGATCACCCTCAGCGGCGTCGGGCTGCCGGCGCTGCCGGTCGCCGAGCAGGGCGCCGAGCCTGCCGCGGCCGTAGCGTCACGGCCGGCGAAGTCGAACGGCAGGGCCAAGGCCCGCGCCCAGGCCCGGGCGAAGGCCCGTGCGCACGCCCGGGCGAAGGCCCGCGCCCGCATCCGCGCCAAGCGCCGCCGCGCCCGCATCCGGCTGCGCCAGCGTCACCGCCGCGCCCTGCGCCGCCAGCGCCAGCAGCTGCTCGCCCAGCTGCGCGCCGACCGCTGACCCGTCCCCGCTCGCCCCGGCCTATCCCTGGGCCGGGGCGAGCGCCGGGGCGCGGTCCTCGCCGCCGGCGAAGAGGTGGGTCGAGGGGATCCCGATCACCTCGCCGCGGAAGCGCTTCTCGCGGCCGTAGACGACCCAGGTCGTGTCGACTTCACCGATGTCGAGGTCGAGGCGCAGCTCGTCGGCGTGCTCCTCGACGTGCTCCATGTGGGTCAGCCCCGAGTCGTACTCGCCGCGCAGCAGCTCTTCGGCGACGATCGGCTTGGAGGCGACGTCGATCACCTGCTCCCAGCGCGAGAGGTCGACGTAGCCCTTGGTCGCCGGCACGATCCCGAGCGAGCGCGGCCGCTCGACCTCGCGGCGGCTGAGCAGGACGAGGTGCTTGGTCGGGAAGATGAAGGTGTCGACGACGAAGACCTGGCGCCAGTGCCGCTCGGTGATCTCGTGCACCCTGGGGTGGGCGCTGCACTGGACGAGGAACGTGTTGGGGCGGTCGCGGACCCGGTCGATGCCGGCGAAGAAGTCGGTGGTCAGCTCGATCTCGTAGTCCTCGACCCCCTGGTAGGCGAGGTAGCGCTCGGCCGCGCGCTCGTGGCAGGTCCCCTCCGGGCCGAGGGTGATGACCGTGAGCCGTCCGTCTCCGCTGTCCGTCGCCATGCCGACCTGCAAGGCTAGGCGATCAGACAGGATTTCTCAATCGGAGGTCCCGTCGGGCTCGAGCATGAAGAGCTCGACCGCGACGTCGGGGTCGACGTGGACCTGGCTCATGTAGGCGCAGACGGTGCGGCCGGTCGCCTGCTCGACGATCTCGGTGAACTGTTCCTCCATCGCCTGCTGGAAGGTGCGGCGGAAGGCCTCGACCGCCTCGCTCTCGCCGCGCGCGAGCAGGGTCTCCTCGACCTTGGTGAAGCCGTTCCAGAGCACGCAGACGACGAGGTCGCCGGCGAAGTGGGTCTTCGCCATCGTCGGGCCGCGGCCGTAGAAGCGCATGTGTAGGTGGGCGAGGCCATCCGAGATGGTCGCCTGCGCCGCCCCCTTGGAGTGCTCCGATTCCAAGCACCGCTCCTTCTCCGCCCCTCTTCGCATAGGCGCCGAATGGGAAGAGTTGCGGCGAGCCCTTCCGGCGTTCCCAGACGGTACCACCACTGGCTCTATTCCTGCGAACTTAGTAGGCTGGTGCTCCGACCGATCACACGGGCCAGCGCGCACGACTTGGAAAACGAGCTGACTGGACGGCGAGGGACATCGGAGCCAGCGCCGTCTGTGCAGGAGTCGCGCGAGGAGCGATTGAGGTTGGCACTCAAACTCAGCCGGTGTCGCGATCTTCGCGTCTGCGGTGCCGGCCCTGGCGCGGAACTGGAGCGGCGATGGTCGGGAAAGAAAATCCACGGGGCAGTCACTCGCTGGTAGACCTGTCCAACGCGATGGTCGCCCTGCACCGCCGCCACTTCGGCCGCGGCCCGGGCGCGGCGAAGAGCTTCGTCACCGACGAGATGGCCGTCTGCGTGCTCAGCGACATCTACACCCAGGTGGAGAAAACGCTGATCGGCGCCGGCCAGGCCGAGCACGTGCGGCGCACGCGGGGCCTGCACCAGGAGGCGCTCGAAGACGACTACAAGACCTGCGTCGAAGAGGTCATGGGCCGCCCGGTGGTCGCCTTCCTCAGCGTCGTCCACGTCGAACCCGACGTCGCGATCGACATCTTCCTCTTCGGCGGCGAGGCCGAGACGGCCTAGGGCGAGTTGGCGACGCCGACCTCGTCGTCGTGATCGCCGTCGGCGTCCTCGAAGAAGAAGAACTCGAGCGCCAGGTTGGAGTCGATGTCGACCTGGCTGAGGAAGACGCGCACCTTGCGCCCGGTGATCCGCTCGACGACCGCGATGAACTCGGCTTCGACCGCGTCCTGGAACTTGCGCCGCGTGTCGCGCACGTGCTCGCCGGAGCCGGCTTCGACCAGGGTCCGCTCAGCGGTGGTGAAGACTTCCTCGAGCACGCAGAAGGCGTAGTCGCTGTGCAGGTAGCTGCGCGCCTTGGTCGGTCCGCGCCCGTACAGGCGCGCGTGAAGCTGAACTATCTCCCGCGATAGCTGGGATACGAGTTCCCCTCGGGCAGGGCTTTCTGGTGGGTCGGGACGATCCAAGCGACGGCTCCTGTACGCGTTGCTTCTGGCGAGGGGTACGCAAAGCTCTTGCGCCCGCTTTCCGCCGCGGAGCCGTTTGCCCTGGCTTCGTATCTATCGCACCCTGCGCCGCAGCCTGGTGACTGCAGCGCCTGGCTCACGCTCGGCGCCGCCAGGGCACTCGAGCACGGAGAGCATACCGCGGCGCGCAGCAGTTGCGATTCCTTGTAGATATCCAACCGTTCCCGTTCGATACTCCAATCGCCGCGAAGCGAACGCGAGGCGGGCCGGGATGCCGCACCCTCCGCCCGGCATAATCGCGCCATGGCCCACCGGGTGCTGCGCGCCGGCGACGCCCACTGGCGTCCCTCGAACCAGATGTCGGTCCTCAACACCGACCTCGGCAAGCAGCTCGGGGCGAGCGCGCTGGGGATGCGGCTCTGGCGGCTGAAACCCGGCCAGGCCTCGACCCGCCACCGCCACCTCGAGCAGGAGGAGCTCTACCTGCTGCTCGAGGGCGAGGGACGGGCGCGGGTCGACGGCGAGCTGCTGACGCTGGAGCCGCTCGACGCGCTGCTGGTCGAGCCCGACTCGACCCGCCAGCTCTTCAACGACACCGGCGCGGACCAGCTCTGGCTCGTCGCCGGCGCCCCGCCGGAGCTCGCCAACACGCTGGAGATGAGCGAGCAGCAGCTGCGCTCGCTCTATCCCGACGGCCCGCAGGCGCTGCCGCCCGAGCTGGCCGGCTGATCTGCGCTGAATATCGCAGCCGCCTGGTTCGGAGATGACGATGGTGGGTACACCGGGGCATGAGAACTCGAGGGGCGATCGCCCTGCCGATGTTGATCCTGGCTCTGACGCTCGCAGCATGCGGCGGCGGCTCCGACACGACGACGACCAGCGAAGCCCCCGCCGCGGGCGACTCGGGCGCGGCGGCGCCCAGCGGCGAAGGCTCGACCAACGCGCCGGCGCCGAGCGGCGACGCGGTGCGCTCGGCCAAGGTCGAGATCGTCGACTTCGCCTACCGGCCGCAGACGGTGACGATCGAGGCCGGCGGCAAGGTGATCTGGCAGAACGAAGGCCCCTCCGAGCACACCGCGACCCTCGACGACGGCAGCTTCAGCACCGGCACCCTGGCGGAAGGCAAGCTCAAGTCGGAGTCCTTCAAGCGGCCCGGCACCTACACCTACCACTGCGAGATCCACCCGCAGATGACCGGCACGGTCGAGGTCGTCGAAGGCTGAGCGCGACGCCGGCGCTCAGGCCGCGGCGAGGGCGCGGCCGGTGTCGGCGATCATCTGCGCCGGCGGGCGCTGGCTCCAGCCCAGCCGCGATTCGGCCTTCTCGCTGGTGTACTCGGTCTTTTCGCTGAGCTGGTTGGTGACCGAGCGGATGCCGGAGTCGAAGAGGCCGGCGAGGCGGACGAGCAGGTCCGGCAGGTTGCGGGTCGGCACCTTGGCCGCCCCCTCGCCGAGCTGCTCGCGCAGGATCGCGGCGACTTCCGACATCCAGAAGAAGGGCCCGGCGGCGATGAAGCGCTCGCCGCCGCCGGCCGGGTCGGTCATCGCCCGCAGCTGCAGCTCGGCGACGTCGCGCACGTCGACGAAGCTGAAGCCGATCCGCGGGATGCCCGGGATGCCGCCGAGCAGGCGGGCCACCGCCTGCAGCGAGAAGGAGTAGTCGTCGGCCATCAGCGGCGGGCCGAGGATCGCGCTGGGGTTGACCGTGGCGAGCCGCTCGCGGGCGCCGCGCTCCTCGGCCAGCGCCCAGGCGGCGCGCTCGGCGATCGTCTTCGAGCGCACGTAGGGCGTCAGCCCCGGCCGGTCGGGGTCGGTCCAGTCCTCCTCGCTCAGCGGCCGCGGGGCGCCGCCCCGGCTGCCGCGGACGGCGGCGACCGAGGAGGTGACGACGACCCGCTCGGCACCCTCGTCGAGCGCCGTGCCGAGCACGCGCCTGGTGCCTTCGCGGGCGGGGACGATCAGCTCGTCGGGGTCCTTGGGCTGGGCCGGCGGGAAGGGCGAGGCGACGTGCAGCACGTAGCGGCAGCCGGCGACCGCCTCGGCCCAGCCGGCGTCGGCGCCGAGGTCGGCGGCGAGCACCGTGAGCCTGTCGTCGGCGGTGACCTGCGTCCCGACCGCGGCCCGCACTTCCGCCTCACGGGCCAGGTCGCGCACCGTGGTCCGCACCCGGTAGCCCCGCTGCAGCAGGGCGACGACGCACCAGCCGCCGAGGAACCCGGACCCCCCGGTGACCAGAACCGTGTCTTCGCCTGCGCTCATCTCCAAATCTCCCGTTCCGGTGCGCTTTATGTACCCGTAGGGTCCAAAAGGCGCACCGGAAGCTCAGCGAACCCTATCGCCGCCGGTGGGGCGGCCGGAAGAAGCGAGGCTTCTTGCGCGGACCGAACTCGGTTATCAGGGTGCCGGGCAGGATCGTCTCGCCTTCGACCCGGCGCACCTTCTGCTCGGTGGTCCACTGGCAGTAGGGCTGGGTGCGGCAGATGCGGTCGAGGCGGCGCAGCGGCAGGCGGATGACCGCGTGCACGGTCTGCCCGGCGAAGGCCTCGACGACGCGCCGGGCCGGGTGGCGGAGGGGGACGGCGGGCGGCTGCTTGCGGCCGGCGATCCTGATCGGCTTCGGGCCATATACCTGCAGGCCGAAGATTGCCCGCGAGTCGGCCAGGGCCTCGAAGCTCCAGCGAGCTGCCAGCCAACGGCCCTCGCGCTCGACGCTGACGATGGGCCGAGTGGCGAAATCGACGACCCGTACCGCGAACTCGGCGGTGGCGATGTTCTCCGTCCCGCCGGCCCGCGCCCAGAAGCGCAGCACGATGTCGCCCGCGTGCGGGCAGCAGGTGACCTGCCAGAGGCTCGCCCCACCCGGCGGCCCGGCGGTGACCTGCCGCGCGTCCCAGACCCCGGTACCCACCAGCTCTGTTGTCTCCGCCGGGACCCGCACGCTCAGCGTCGAGCCGCCGACGAGCGGCTCGCCCAGGTCGGCTTGCACGCAGACCCGGCCGTCAGCGGCGCAGGTTTCGGCCGCCCCCGCGTCGAGTGGGGCGAGGAGCGCGACGGCGCAGGTGACGAGAGCGGCGAGAGCGTGCCTCACCCGGAGCACGCTATCGCCGCCTACGGGGCGAGGCGGGTGAGGCGCCAGTCGCCGCTGGCCTCGACGGCGTAGGCGCGGCGCTCGTGGAGGCGGTCGGGGGCTTCGCGCCAGAGCTCGATCGACTCGGGCAGGATCCGGATCGCGCCCCAGTCCTCGGGGCAGGGGACGGGGCGCTCGGCGAGCTCGGCCTCGAGCGCGGCGAGCCCGGCGCGCAGCTCGGCGTCGCCGCCGACCGGCTCGCCCTGGCGGGAGACGTGGGCCTGCAGCTGGTGGGCGCGGGGACGGGCGGCGAACAGCTCCTCGGCCAGCTCGCGGCCGGCGGGCTCGGCCCGTCCCTCGACCCGGGCCTGGCGGCCGAGCGCCGGCCAGTGGAAGGTGGCGGCGACCGCGGGGTTGGCGCGCAGTTCCACCGCCTTGCGGGTCCAGAGGCCGGTGGTGAAGACCAGCGCGCCGCTGGCGATGCGCTTGAGCGAGACGACGCGGGCCGAGGGCCGTCCGTCGTCGCCGACCGTCGCCAGCGTCATCGCGGCCGGGGTGGGGGCGCCGGCCTGGCGCGCCTCATCGATCCAGCCCTCGAGCAGGGCGAGTGGGTCGGGGCCAGCGGCGGGTTGGGTCCCGGGCGCGGGCGGCTGCGAGGCGTTCACGTTTGAATTAGTATCATCATTCAAATGGGAAGCGTAATCTGAAATGGCGGGGCGGCGCAAGCGGGAGAGCCGGGCGGAGCGGCAGGCGCGCACCCGGGCGGAGCTGATCGAGGCGGCGGCGGCGGTCTTCGCCCGGCGCGGCTACGGCGGCGCGACCGTGGAGGAGATCGCCGAGGAGGCCGGCTACTCGCATGGCGCCGTCTACTCCAACTTCGCCGGCAAGGCCGACCTCTTCCTCGCCGTGTTCGAGGGGTACATGGCCGAGCGCGTGCGCGAGCTGGCCGAGAGCCAGGCGGCGCTGCCCGCCGACGCGAGCCTGGAGGCGCGGGCGCGGGCGCTCGCCGACCAGTGGATGGAGCGGCTGGCGCGCGACCGCGACTCGGTCCTCCTGCACATGGAGTTCATCGCCAACGGCGACCGCGATCCCGAGCTGGCGCGGCGCTTCGGCAGCCGCTCGGCGGCGATGCGCGAGGCGATCGCCCGCTACATCGAGGCCTACGAGGAGGAGGCCGGGGTCGAGCTGCCGCTGGCGGCCGGCGACCTCGCCCTCGTCCTGCGGGCGCTGGGAATCGGGCTGGCGATCGAATCGCTGGTCAGCCCCGAGGCGGTGCGCGACGAGCTCTACGGCGACTTCGTCGAGCTGCTGGTCGGGCTGATGCGCCAGCGCGCGGCGGGTGCGGCGCCAGGCGCCGCCGGGCCGGGGGAGGCGAAGCGGTGAAGACGCCCGCGTACGAACGAATGGGCCTCGACTACAGCCAGGTGCGGCGCGCCGAGCCGCGCTTCGAGGCGGCGATCTGGGCGGCGCTGGGCGATGCGCGCACGGTGCTCAACGTTGGCGCCGGAGCCGGCTCCTACGAGCCGCGCGACCGCGAGACGATCGCGGTCGAGCCCTCCGCGGTGATGATCGCCCAGCGCCCGCCGGGCGCCGCGCCCGCGGTCCGCGGGGTCGCCGAGGCGCTGCCGCTGGCCGACCGCAGCGTCGACGCAACGATGGGCGTCTTCACAATGCAGCACTGGGACGACGTCGAGCGGGGCCTCGCCGAGGTGCTGCGCGTGACCCGCGAGCGCGTGGTGCTGCTGACCCTCGACGTCGAGGTGACCGCCGCGATGTGGCTCTGCCGCGAGTACGCGCCGGAGATCGTCGAGCACGACCGCGAGACGTTCCCGACGATCGCCGAGCTGGAGGCGATCCTGCCCGGGGCCACGGTCGAGCCGCTGCCGGTGCCGAGCGACTGCGCCGACGGCTTCTGCGTGGCGCTCTGGAGCCGCCCGGAGGCGCACCTCGACCCCGCCGTCCGCCGCTGCTCCTCGATCTGGCACCTGCTGCCCGACCGGGTGGTCGAGCGCACCGTCGCCGACCTGCACCGCGACCTCGAGAGCGGCGAGTGGGACCGCCGCCACGGCCACCTTCGCGAGCAGGCCGAGCTCGACGTCGGCCTGCGACTGGTGTGTGCCGAGCTCCAAACCCCAGTCAAAGCGCAATAGAGGCGCGGCACCTCCAAGGATCTCAATCTTTCCGCATCATTTGCCTCGTACTCGATGGGGTATCGGAGGCTAAGCTGCGGACCACTGTGAACGGTCTTGACTTCAGTCAAATCTCAAGCGGGTCGACCTCGGACTCCGCCACCGAGCCCCGCCGGATCTTCTCTGCCCTCCCTTCGAAAGACCGGAAATACAACTACCCGAGGGACGTGCAGAGCGAAGTCTGGGAGCGGTGGCACGAGCGTCGAACCGAGCGGGACCTCGTAGTCAAACTGAACACCGGGAGCGGCAAGACCGTGGTCGGGCTGATTGCGCTCAAGTCCTGCCTTAACGAGGGGATCGGACCGGTCGCATACATCACGCCGGACAAACCTCTCACTGGGCAGGTGATGAGTGAGGCGCGGGGCCTCGGCCTGGAGTTCACCGATAACCCGGAGGCGCCCGGCTTCCTCCGGGGGCGAGCGATTCTGATCACAAACGTCTACAAGCTCTTCAACGGCCTTTCCAGGTTTGGCGTCAAAGGCGGGCGGCGAGAGCCGATCCAGATGGGTGCGGTTCTGATCGACGATGCCCACGCCTGCCTCGCGACCGTCGATGAGCAGTACACGATCACGATCCCCCGAGAGCACGCTGTCTACGACTCGGTCTTCCAGTTGTTCATGGCCGATCTCACCTTGCAGTCCCACGCGGGCTTTCTCAAAATCGAGGCGGGCGATCCCGGTGTCGTCCTGCCGATCCCGTTCTGGGCGTGGGCCGAAAAGCAGAAACAAGTAATGGCGATCCTCCACCGGCATCGCGAGGATGATGAGTTGCGCTTTTCGTGGCCGCTGCTTGCCGACTCGCTCTCCCTCTGCAGAGCCGCAGTCTCTGCCGAAGCGATCGAGATCGCTCCGCCTTGCCCTCCGATCGACAAGATCCCGAGCTTCGACCGCGCCCGCCGTCGGCTATACCTGACCGCGACGCTATCCGACGACAGCGTCTTGGTCACCCACTTCGGCGCCGACTCGGAGAGCGTCCGTACACCGATTACGCCACGCACTGCAGACGACCTTGGCGACCGCATGATCCTCACGCCGCTGCAAACCTTCCCCGACTGCGACGAGGATTGGATCAGGGACTTCGCCGTGGAGAAGGCGATGACGCACAACGTCGTCGTGATCGTGCCGTCAAGCCGCCGAGCCGCCGCGTGGGAAGACGCAGCCCACGGGGTGCACAGGGCTGACACCCTGCAGGACGCATTGGTGGAATTGCGCGCCAGGCACGTTGGCTTGGTCGTGCTCGTTAATAAGTACGACGGGATCGACCTACCCGAGGACGCATGTCGCCTGCTTGTCTTGGATGGCCTGCCCGAGGCGTTGGGAACGCTCGACCGCCTCGAAATGGGTGCGCTCGAAAACAGCGACGCGCTGCTGGCGCGCCAAGTGCAGCGGATCGAGCAGGGAATGGGGCGCGGAGTTCGCTCGAATGACGATTTTTGCGTCGTCCTTCTCCTCGGCAGGAGGCTCACCGCACGTCTCTATCCGACCGCAGCCAGGGAGAAGTTCAGCTCGGCTACCAAGGCGCAATTGGACCTTTCCGATCGTGTGGCAGAGATGCTGAACGGGCAGCCTGTCGAGGAGCTCGAGGCAGTCGTCGACCAGTGCTTGAGCCGAGATCCGGACTGGATTAGAGCCAGCCGTGCCGCGCTTGACGGGGTGACCTATCCGGATACCAGCGAAGTGACACCGTTCGCACAGGCCCAACGCGCGGCCTTCGATCTTGCTGCTGCCGAGCGCTATCCCGAGGCGGTGAAGCGGCTGCAGCGGGAGATCGATGGAGTCAGAGACCCGCTTCTAAGGGGCCTGCTGAAGCAAGAAGCTGCTACATACACGCATCGCTTCGATCCGGTCAAGGCTCAGGAGATCCAGACTTCGGCGTTCACGGACAATCGCGGCCTTGTCCGCCCCCGGCAGTCGATGCAGTATGCCCGTCTCGGTGGGGACGCAGGATCTCAGTCGCAAGCTGCGGTGGAGTATCTCGCGAAGCGGTACACCGACCCCCCGGCTCTGCTGATCGCGGTCGGATCTCTGCGGGAGCAACTGACCCCGAGCACCGACCCGGCCAGCGTTCCGGGATTCGAGCAGGCGATGCTGGACTTGGCTTCGCATCTCGGTCTCACGGGTCAGCGGCCTGAGCGCGACACTGGCCGCGGCCCCGACGTTCTCTGGGGTCTTGGCAATCAGTCATACCTGGTGATCGAGTGCAAGAGCGGCTCGGAGCAAGCCGAGATTGCCAAGACCGACATGGCTCAGCTATCGCAGGCAATTGACTGGCTTGATGAGACCTACGACCAGACGAGCAAGTCCACGCCCGTCCTCATCCACCCGAGCCACTGGCTCGAACACAAGGCGAGCGCGCGAAACGGAACCAGGATCCTCACCTTCAAGAAATTGGCGGAACTGCGAGACGCCCTGGAGACATTCGCGAACGCCGTTGCCACCTGCGAGCCGTTCCTCGATCCGAAGGTCGTGCAAGAGCGCCTTGCGGCACTCCACCTGAACGCCCCCGCGCTTGTCGACCGCTGGACCGTCCAGCCACGTAGGCGACGGTAACTCTGCAATGGCCTATCCGGACGGCATTTGAACCACGCCGTAGCCACAGCGATTGGGCGCCTGCACCGGGAGCTACCGCCGCGCTGCGCAGAGCGGCCGTCGTGCATCGCGACCACGTAGACCTCGTCCGACGACGCCTCGTAGCTGTAGAGCAAGATCTTCCAGGACCGGGAACCGAGCAAAGCGGGTCGGCGTCCCAGCGGTCCCCCAACTCGGCCCCTGCAAGCGGGAACGTCTCCAGCGTTCTCAGCGACCGAGCGACCCGAATCTGGCGGCCTATGCGAGCGGCTTCGTGATCTTGTCGAGCAGGTCCCGCATCGGCGCCTCGTTTCCCTGCATCGTCGCTACCGAGGCATCGATGTTGTCTTGCGGGTCGACGAACTGCCAGTCGAGTCGGTAGCCGGCGTCGGCGGCGTCGGTCTTCGCCAGAACCACCGTTCTCAGCTCACCGGCCCACTCGTAGAGCCCGGCGAAGAGGTAGCGGTGAAACCCCCGTAGGTGAGAAAGGTCGTACTTGCCGACGGGCGGGTCGGAGGCGACTTGCAGGCCGCGGAGATACGTAAGGCGGGTCTCGAACTCCTCAAGCTCACTGCCGTCGCGAATCCCGCGCAGATTGCGCAAGACATCGGTACCCGGGTAAACGTAGGGGTCGTCGCTCACACGCGCCGCGACGCACCATTCGCCGCTGCGGTGGCGAGCAAGCCCTCGAGTTGCTCACCCGCCAGGAGGCGGCGCTCTGCCTCACGCAGATCAGCGTCTGAGGCCTCCCCCCGGACCCAGAGATCGGCGAGTTCGCGAACCGGGCCGGTGGGTTCGAGGCCCTCAAGGCGAAGCGATCCAGCGACGCTGGCTGCGATCTGAGCGCGATCCATTACGGCATCGATTCTACCGGCGTGATGGCGTGGGATCGAACGACGACGGGAATCCTCGCTGCGAGCATCTTGCGAAGCCGTCTCCGCTGCGGGCCGCGAACCAGGCCGCGGTGCCGAGCCGTGTCGATTGCCTGGCGCAACAGGTCCGCTCGAACGCCGGCCTCGATTCCCTCCGCAATCGCGCGGGCAGTGAATCAGGAGTGAATCTTCTCGCCGCGCTCGAGCATGGCAACGAACTTGCGCAGCCGCCGCTCGCGCGTCTCCGGCTTCTTCGCCTCTCCGAGGCGGTAGACGATCGCGAACCGGTTGGCGCTGTCGAGCCCGGCGAAGAACTTGGCCGCGGCGGGATTGGCGTCGAGCTCGCGCCGCAGGTCGGCCGGCACCTTCGCCGTGCGCTGGCCCTCGTAGGCGGCCTCCCAGCGACCGTCGGCTTTGGCCGCTTCGACCTCGGCCAGCCCCGCCGGTCGCATCGCCCCGGCCGCGAGCAGCGCTTCCGCCTTCCCGCGGTTGATCTTCGACCAGCGCCCGCCGGGACGGCGCGGGGTGAACCGCTGCAGGAAGTGACGCTCGTCGAAGCCGCGCTTCTGGCTGTCGATCCAGCCGAAGCAGAGCACCAGCTCCAGCGCCTCCCCATAGGTGACGCTCGGCGGCTCGGTCCCCTTCTTGGCGATCTTCAGCCATAGCCCCTGGGAATCAGCGTGCCTCTCCTCCAGCCATGCTTCGAGCTCGGCCGGCGTGGCAAAGAGCAGGATCGGCAGCTCGTCAGCTATCTGCGGCATTCTCGCTCATTAACCCCGAATGACTCACCCTCGCCTCCCGCTGCCGCGGCGAGTCCCCAACTCACGGCGAAGTGCCGTCGCCTGGCGTTTGGTCAGGTGACCGCTGTCCTCGCCTTGGTCGATCGCCTGCCCAATGAGCGCCGCCCCCAGGTGCGCCTCGTGCGCCTGGCGGATCGCATGCACTGGTGTGACGATGGCGATTCCCTCATGCTGGGTGATCTGAGTTGCTCCCAGATCCTCATGGTGCAGCATGTACGCCGGTGGCACGCTGCGGCGGACGCGGTGGCTGCGGGGGAGGGTGATGTGAATCTTCGCCGGGTGGGCGTCGCTCAGCTCGTAGAGCTCCAGTGCCGTCTCGTGGGAGAGGACGCCGAGCGCCCCGCGCGGCCAGAGCGTCGCCTCCATGTAAGGGTCGAGACGGCTAACCGGCGTGAGCGGGAAGCGGTACAGCCCTGTCCCCCGGCGCTCGATCTGCCCTCGCTCGGCCATGCGCACGAGGGTCATCGGGCTGACCCCCAACTCACGCGCGTCGTCTGGCGTCACGAAGCCGCACCGCTCGTTGGCGATCTCGGCCAGCTGCGTGTAGGCACGTCCCGGCATTTGGACAAGTTAGCACAAAATATGCTAATTCGTCCCGCAACGTCTTGGCTGCTCGCAGTCGCCGGAGATCCCTGCCGGAAGCTCGGTCGAGGCTACTCGGCCGCCAGCAGCGAACGGCCGTACTGCGGATAGGTGCCGCGGTAGCCCCGGGCTTTGGCGACGGTCTTCGGGGCCGAGCTGCGATCGAGCAGGCCGGCCTCGCCCTCGGATCGATAGCGGCGCACCCATTTGCGGCAGGTGCGCTCGCTGACTCCGGCGGCCGAGGCCGCCTCCGTCAGCGACCACCCCTGCTCGGTGACGCGCCTGACCATCGTGAGCCTCCCCTTCGGACCGAAGGGAGCATTAGCGTGGATCTTCATCCGGGTCTTCTCCTTGGTGCTGGGTGGTGGACACCCCCAGCCTCCAAGGAGGCCCGGATGAACGACGTGGTCAGGAACTACAGCTAGGCAACTGGCGCGGCGAAGCCCTCCAACATCCGGGCGAACTCGCGCTCGCCGACGATCTCGATCGCTCGTCCTTCGGCCCGCAGCTCCTCCCCTCGACGAAGCTTCGCGCTCTTGCTCTCACCTCGCGCCAGCTTCGCCATGTCTTGGTAGCCGGTGACGAGAAGGTCCGTGTCGCGTCGTACCCCGCGTGTCGCCACGGCGCCGCGGTCTACTACTGCCTGCTGGGCCTCGCGCCGCGGAATAGCCAGCGCGCCGGTGAAAGCGATCCGTTTGCCGAATAGAGGGTGCTCGGCATCAAGCATCGCACCGGGAGTCGGCTCACTCGGTATCGGCTGACCCGGGATCGGCTGGGTGCTGTCGCGCCCGTGGCAGCCACTCCACTCTCCCGGCCCGAGCCGCCCGATCGTCGCGTGGCAGCCGTCGAGCAACTCAACCAATCCAGTTGCTTCGTGCGTCTGTAGGGCTCGGCAGGCGACTTCTGCTGCGCACGCCGCGTCGGCGGCGGGTTCGTGGTCGACGGCGGGCTCGATCCCGAGGTGCGCCGCAAGGAACGGAAGGCTGTAGGTCGTAAGTCCCGGCCACACGCGCCGGCCGACCACCAGGGTGCAGGCATACTCGAGCTGCGGCCACTCGAGCTCGCAAAGCTCGCAGGCATCGCGGATCACGCCGAGATCGAAGGCCGCGTTGTGCGCGACGAGCGGCCTGTTCGCCACCACCTCCAGGATCTGTTCGAGGCTCTCTGCCCAGGCGGGTGCATCGCGGCACATCTCCGGTCCGATGCCATGCAACGCGACATTGAACGGAGAGAACTCAAAGACCGGCGGCCGGATCAACCAGCGATGCCGCTCGCCGAGTTGCCCATCGGTGACCTCGACCAGCCCCACGGCGCAGGGCGTGCCTCGCGTCGAGGCTGTCTCGAAGTCAATCGCGACCCAGGAATCCATTCGGGATCTTTCTTGCCTCCCCTCGCTTGACCTCCTGGCGTGCAGAAGGGCCCGTCCGCGAGCGTCGTTTCCAACCGCTGAAGCCACGGTATCCTCATATGCGATGGCCACCGCAAAGCAGGATGTCCGCAGAGTTCTTGACGGCCTCCCTGAGGAAGCCTCGCTCGAGGACATCCAGTACCACCTCTACGTCCTGCAGCGCATCGAACGCGGCCGCGAAGACGTCGAGGCAGGAAGAGTCCTGCCCCAGGACAGGGTCGAGCAGCGGTTGGCCCGGTGGCTCGACGAGTAGCGTGGGCAGAGACTGCCTGGCGGGACCTCGAGCGCATTGCCGACTACGTCGCCGAGGACTCCCCGGGCTATGCGGCTGCGTTTGTGCGGCGCGTCCGCGATCGCGCTCGATCGCTTGAGGAGATGGCCGAGCGGGGGCGCGTGGTTCCCGAGTTGGAGGAGCCGGCTGTCCGCGAGCTGATCGTCGGAAGCTACCGCCTCATATACGAGATCGCGGATGCGGACGTCAACGTCCTCGGCCTGATTCACGGCGCGCGTGATCTCGCCTCGCTTTGGGGCAAGGAGGGTGGCTCCGAACCGGGAATCACCTGAACTTCGATGGGCCTAACCGGACGGCATTTGAACCACAGAAAGGCGAAAGCAATAGAGCGACTGCACCCCCTTGTAAGTGCGACGGTCCTGTCGGCTTAGATCACATAAATATTGCGATAGAGAGTTATTTGACGCAAGTATTGCGTCACCGCTATATTTATGTCTGTGCTGGATCACGTTTCCGTATCCGAAGCCGCGAGCGCACTGGAACTGAGTTCCGCTCGGGTCAGGGCCTTGGTCGCGCGCGGGCAGCTTTCCGGCGCAAAGCTGGGCGACCGTTGGCTCATTGAGCGCGCGTCGGTGGAGCGCAGGCGCCGAGACGGCTCCCACCGCGGCCGGCCCTTCTCCCCGCGAAACGCCTGGGCGTTGCTGCTGCTGGCTTCGGATCAAGAAATCAGCGAGATCGACCCCAGCGTCAGGTCACGGCTGAGACGAGCCTTGAGGCGCGACGGTCTGCTCAACCTCGAGCCCCGCCTGGCCCGCCGCGGAGAAATCTTGTCGTTTCGCGCGCACCCGGGAGAGATCCGCTATCTGCTCGCAGACCCCAACCTCCTGCGATCGGGGATCAGCGCCGCCTCCGATCACGGCCTCGACCTGATCGGAGGCGGCGAAGCAGACGGCTACGTGAGCGAGGCCGAGCTGCCGAAGTTCGTCGCCCGACACGGCTTGGAGCCAGCGGGCCTCGAGGGAAACGTGAGGCTGCGCCGGGTACCGAATGATCTCTGGGGGCAGGTTGCAAGTAACGGTGTCGCTCCCGTTGCCGCGGTGGCACTCGATCTGTTCGCCGAAGCCGATCCGCGCTCCAATCACTGTGGTCGCGAGGCCCTCTTGGCGCTCGACCGAAACCGAGCCGAGGCAGACGCCTCGGGTTGAGGCGTCTCGAGATGGCATCCGTCAGGCTCCCAACCGTCGAGATCGAGACCTCAAGCGATCAGGCGCGGCGACTATGGGAGACGGCCCTCAGTCTCGCGCGGGAATTTGGCGAGGACGCGGACTGGGCCCTGATCGGCGGCCTGATGGTCCAGCTGCATGCTGCCGAACACAACGGCGACTCCCGCCTGACCGATGACGTCGATTTCCTCGGCGATGCTCGCCGCCATCCATCGATGACCCGGCAGATCGCGAGTAGGCTTCGAGATCGAGGGGCCGAGATGCAGATGCCTCCGAGTTCAGACGAACGTCTCGGCTACAAGTTCGAGTTCGCGCGATGCTGTTCACCCGCGACACCCTGACGCGGGCAGGCCTCGCATTTCGCCTACTGACCGTGGAGTAGCGGAGCCGTCTCTTCCAGTGGAGCTAGGCGGACGGCATTTGAACCAAGCATTTCGCCGTATGGCCGACCGCCTCTCCCCGACGCTCGCGTCAAGGTCCGATGGCGGTGAGCGACCGGGTGCCGGTTGATAACTTCCCTTTACTTTATAGTAAAGCCATGCCACGCATCTCCAGCAAGCACCAGGTCACCCTTCCGGTCGAGAGCCTCGAGGCAGCCGGCCTGCGGCCAGGAGACGATGTGGTGATCGAGGCCGAGGGGGCAGACCGGATCGTCGTGCATCGGGCGGCCCCAGATGTGGCGTCCGCGCTCGGCGTCTTCGACGGCCTCTACGGGCACGACTACCTCGATCAGCTGCGCTCCGAAGAGCGCAGGCTGAGAACGCCGACGCCTACGTGGCAGCCTGCGTTCTCGACACCGACGTCGTGATCGCGGCGCTCGACCGTGCCGACGCCCACCACGCCGCCGCCGCGGCGGCCTTCGAACGGTTCACCACCCGGAGAACGGAGCTTGTGATCTGCACGGTCAACTATGCCGAGGCCCTGGTGCGCCCGGCCGAAGACGAGCGCAGCCTTCGCGCCGCCGTCGACGCGATTGCGTCGCTCGGTATCCGCACGTCAGCGCCCGACGCCGCCCTGGCTAGGGTCGCGGCACGGCGTCGCGCCCTTGGCATCAGCCTTGCCGACGGCTTCGCGCTCGCGACCGCTGAGCGGGTGGGCGCCGACCTGGCCAGCTTCGACCAGCGGGTGCGTCGCGCGCTTAAGAGCGTTGACGTGCGTCTCAGTTCGGCGTTGACGAGCTGAGCAGAGACGCCAGCGAATGGGCCTAACCGAACGGCACCTGAACCACGCCGTGGCGACAGCGATTGGGCGCCTGCATCGGGAGCTACCGCCGCGCTGTCGTGGCTGAAGTCGCAGAGCGGCCGTCGTGCATCGCGACCACGTAGACCTCGTCCGACGACGCCTCGTAGCTGTAGAGCAGGATCATCCAGGACCAGGGACCGAGCACGAAACGGGTCGGCGCCCAGCGGTCCCCCAGCTCGGCCCCTGCAAGCGGGAACGTCTCCAGCGTTCTCAACGACCGAGCGACCCGAGTCCAGGTGTCGTCCGGCAGGTTGAGCGTAGAGATAGCCGCGTCTACGTCCCGCTGCGCCTGCGGGGTGACGATTACCTGCGTCACTCAGGTCAGCTGATCGAGCGGCATTCCCTCGCCGCGGGCGGCCTGGGCAAGACCCTCCTGCGTGCGCTGCCAGGCACCGGGAATCGCATCGAGGATCTCGGTGATGCGCGCCGCGTCCGGGTCGGCGTCGTCGAGGGCAGTGGAGAGAAGCGAGCGAGCGAGCGTTCCCTCCTGCACGTGCGTCCTCTCGGCGAGCATCGCGAGCTTGGCCGCGTGGTCGTCGTCGAGGGTGACATTGATCCGCTTCGCAGAAGCAGCCATCACGCCATGGTACACGCCTCTGCACGAGCCGTGCAAATGGAGCTAGCCGGATTCGAACCGGCGACCTCTTGGGTGCGATCCAAGCGCTCTGCCAACTGAGCTATAGCCCCGCGTTGCGGGTCGCCGGAGGGGACCGGCGGTCGCGCAAGAGCAAGGATACCCGCACGGACTTTGGGTTTCTCGCGGCCGGGGTTCGGCGGGCGACAGTGCGTCGGCGTCAAAGCCGACGCCGCCAACGTTCCCGGGCCCATCTGCTCGTCCCTCGAAGACCAGGCCGTCTACGCGGATCTGGGCGATCGCGATCCAGGACCGCTTGCCCTGGCCCTTGTGCTGCCAGTGGATGTGTTCACGCGCCCATTGCTCCGCATCTGCCATCGAAAGGCTCGAACCCATGCGTAAAAGCGTAACCCCGAGAACCGCGAAGATCACGGAGCGAGGGCCACGAACGGTCACAACCACTACTGACGTTCGACGAGCCCTTTGAGGTTGTGGAGAGCCTTCTCGAGGCTCTTGGCATTGATGCGCTTCACGATGAGCGCATCGGCGATCCTGCCGAGCACGCCGCCCGGGAGTGCGTAGTCGAACGTCGTGGTGAGACGCGTTCCATCGCCTTCCGGGGTGAGCTCCCAGCGGGCGCGCCCCTTCAACAACCAGAGCCCAGTCTCAGGTTTTCGTGAACCGAGATCCCCGTGCGTGCCACCTTTGGCGCCTCCTGGCCGATCGCACGTGTGAGCAGCCACAGGTCGCTCAAGGCCGGGTGGAGAGTCGGCTTCCCGCTGGTCATCAGGCCAACCGACAGCGCGCGCTCGGGGTCGGCCCAGCCGAGTACGTTGGTGAAGCCGAGGTGGCCGAATGCCTCGTCGGTGTCGGGGCCGAACAGGCTGACCGTCTTAGCGCCCAGCATGAACCCACTGGCGTGTCGCAGGGGGGCCACCAGGGAGAAGTCGATCTCGCGAAAAGCCCGCTCGGATATGGCGCGGCGGATCGTGCGCGGCTCAAGGACCCGCACGCCGTCGAGCTCGCCACCGGCGCGCAGCAACTCGAAGAAGCGCGAGAGTTCGTTGGCGGTCGTGACGACATTGCCGGACGGAACGATGCCGGTGAGGAAACGCGGGTCGTTGGAGCGGACGGTGACCTCGTCCGGTGGCAGGCCCAGCGCGCGCTCGAGCACTGTGGACAGCGGCGGCAGCGCCGGCGGGCCGGTGGGGTAGCTCATCGCGACACGCTCGACGTCCTTCGGACTGACGCCGTAGTTTCCCCAGCGAAAGCCGAGCGGGTCGAGGATCTCCTGCCCCAGCACGGCGCGAATGTCTTTGCCGGTCACCCGCTGGACGATCTCAGCGATGATGAATCCGCCCGACACCGCGTGGTAGGAGAGCATCTTGCCGGGGCGCGAGCGGGGCTTGGCCGCGCACAACGTCTCCAGCCGGAACTGGCGGTCGCTGAAGCGGTCCAGATCGAACGCCTCGGTCGGCAGGTTCGGCACTCCCGCACGGTGGGAGAGCACCTGTCCGATGGTGATCGCCTCCTTGCCGTGAGCAGCGTACTCGGGGATGTACTCGCACACACGGTCGTCCACATGCAGCAGCCCGCGCTCGTCGAGCAGGTGGGCGACGACGGCTGTCATCGCCTTTGACGCGGAGAAGATGACGAACGGCGTCTCGGGGGTGGCCGGCGTGCGCGCCACGTCCTGGCGGTCGGATGGCCCGTTGCCACAGGCATGGCCGATCGCGCGGTCGAGCACGACCTCGCCGTGGCGACGCACGCAGAGCGCGATCGCCGGATAGAAGCCACTGCGGTACAGGCGCTCCACGCCGCCCCAGATCCGCTCGATGCCGGCGGTCGTCATGCCCAGCGCCTCGACGTCGGCCACCTCCGCGGCGCGCGTGCTGACCGCCTCGCGGTCGTGGGGCACCCGAATGCGCCGCAGCGGGTCGGGCACCAGAGGAAGGCGCGGGATCGGCGGGGTCGGGATTGCCTCCAGCGAGATCACAGGCGCACTCCGGAGCCGGCCCGGGCGCCCGTCGCCGAGGTCCTCCAGGCTCCAGGAGCCGGTGAGCGACTTGAGGTCACCCTTCTCCTGCGTCCAGGAGAGGTGCGTGTACGGGCGCGACGATCTCGGCGCTGGCGCTGCCGCTGATGCGTGGCATCGAAGATCTTCCTATGTCGCGAGGAGGCGTAGCCGGGCTACGCCTCCTCCGCCTCCCCGCCGGCTCCAACCGACTCGCCGGCGCTATGGACGACCTTCTTCAGGAAGTCGTACTGGGTCTCGACCAGCTTGTCAGCCATCTTCAGCGCTGAGTCGACGATCTGCTCGACCTGCGAGGGGCTCGCCGATCCGGCCAAGGTCTCATCGACGCTGCTGAGAAAGCCGCGGACTGCGCCGATCGCTGCCTCCTGGCCTTCCTTGATCTCCTCCAGCACCTCCTCGGAGAGCTGAACCGGTCTATCTGCCTGTGCCATCTCCTCGCTCCTTTCCCTTCGTACCAACAGTTCTACCACTACTTACACCATTGGTACGATCTGGATACAGACATGCCGAGACAGAGCAAGAGAACCCGGCGCGAGCGCCGACGTCAGCGCGAGATGGCGATCGTGACGGCAACGCGCACGCTGCTCGACGAGCACGGTCGGCATGACCCCTCGGTCGAGCGGATCGCCCACAGCGCCGGCCTCAGCAAGCCCGACATCTATCGCAGCTTCGAATCCAAGGAGGAGATCTTCGCCCTGACGACCGTCGATTACCTCGCTGAGCTCGAGGAACGCAGCGCTGAGGCATCTGAACCCGAGGATCCGATCGCAGCGCTTCGCGAAACGTGTCTGCGCTACGTCGACTTCTGCCTCGAGCATCCGGCCTTCGTCAGCCACTCCCTCTCGTTGCTGGGACACCCGACCGAGGAGTTGCGCGAGCAGATCTCCGATCCGATCTGGCTTCGCCTCGGCGCGGCGCTGGCCGCCTGCGTAGGGCGACTGGAGCGGATTCTCGCCGCGGGGGTCGAGCAGGAGGCGTTCGCGGTCGCCGACCCCGCCTTCAGGGCCAACCTGCTCAGCGCGCAGATCCTCGGCTCGATCCAGCTGGCGCGCGCCGGCGTAGGTGTGCGCGAGGCAGCCCCCGGTGTGGCCGGGACCTTCGAGCTCGAACCCGCGCGGCTCCGCGATGCCTGTGTCGAGAGCGCCCTGGCTGTGGTTGGAATCCCCAAGGGGGCCGCGAGTTGAGCGCGATGGAGGTCGGCGGCCCTGCAGCGTCTCCGTCATCCTGTGATCGCCTCCGAACGGGCTCGCGGCGGAGGATCTGCTGACGCGGCCGGGCTAACGGCGGGCAGCTCATTGGCTTTGATGGGTGAGCGGCGGGAGCTGTGGGGAGCCCTTGTCTTGCGATCATTGCTATCGCCTGCTCGATACCAATGTCATCTCCGAGTTGCGTGAGGGCGAGCGAGCCAACCGGAGCGTTGTCTCCCGACTCGGCGGCTGCACTGGACAGACTGGCTCGCCCGCCTCGGACAACCACCCTCGCCCTCCGTGCGATCCAGGCGCTCTTCCAACTGAGCTGCAGCCCCGCGGCGAGGGCCTTCAGCCACTGCCCCTACGGGCTGCGGCCGCGATCGCGGCCTGGCCGTAGGCGATGCCGCCGTCGTTGGGCGGCAGCCGTTCGGGGACGAGGACGCGCAGGCCGGCGGCGCGCAGGCGCCCGGCGGTGCGTTCGAGCAGCAGCCGGTTCTGGAAGACGCCGCCGGAGAGGACGGCGGTGCCGAGGCCGCGGGCCTCGGCCGACGTGGTGAGCGCGGCGGCGGTGGCGGCGGCGAGGCCGTTGTGGAAGCGGGCCGAGACGTCCGCCACGCTCGCCCCCGCGCCGAGGTCGTCGAGCAGCGCCCGCAGGGCGGGGCGCGGGTCGACGATCAGCGCCGGCGCGCCGGCGGGGCCGCCCTCGCCGCTCAGCGCGAACGGGTAGGCGCCGCGCTCGGTGCCCCGGGCGGCGGCTTCGAGCTCCATCGCCGCCTGGCCCTCGTGGCCGATGCGGGCACGCAGGCCGACAACCGCGGCGACCGCGTCGAAGAGGCGCCCGGCGCTGGTGGTGAGCGGCGAGGCGGTGCCGGCGGCGGCGAGCGCGGCAACGCCCTCCCACTCGTCCTGCCTCACCTCCCCCACCAGCCCCCGCGGCAGCGGCGGCAGCGCCTCCCCCCGTGCCGCCGCCAGCCAGGCACAGGCCATCCGCCAGGGCTGGCGCGCGGCGGTGTCGCCGCCCGGCAGCGGCACCGCGAGCAGGGCGCCCGCCCGCTCGAACCCGGTCGCGTCGCCGGCGAGGATCTCGCCGCCCCACACGGTGCCGTCGGTGCCGAGGCCGGCGCCGTCGAAGATCGCCCCCACGGCCGGCCCCCCGTTGCCGTGCTCGGCCAGGCAGGCCGCGAGGTGCGCGTGGTGGTGCTGGACCGCGAGCGTCTCGACGCCCGCCCGCTCGAGCGCGTAGCGGCTCGCGACGTAGTCGGGGTGGAGGTCGTGGGCGAGGAGCTCGGGAACGACGCCGCAGAGCCGTTCGAGGTGGCCGACGCCGCGCTCGAAGGCGCGCCGGGACTCGAGGCTGCGCAGGTCGCCCGCCTGGGGCCCGACCCAGGCGCGCTCGCCGGCGGCGAGGCAGAAGGCCGACTTCAGCTCGGCCCCGCAGGCGAGCAGGGGCCGGCTCGCCGGGGAGAGCGGGAGCGCCCGCGGGACGTAGCCCCGCGAGCGGCGCAGCAGCAGCGGCGCCGGGGAGGCGGCGCGCACGACCGAGTCCTCGGCGCTGGTCTCGATCGGCCGGTCGTGGACGAGCAGGGCGTCGGCGACGGGGCCCAGGCGCTCCAGCGCCTCGGTGTCGCGGTGGACGATCGGCTCCTCGGAGAGGTTGCCCGAGGTCATCACCAGGGGCACGCCCGCGTCGGCGATCAGCAGGTGGTGCAGGGGGGAGTGGGGCAGCATCAGGCCGAGGTCGGCGCAGCCGGGGGCGACGGAGGGAGCGACCGCGGCCCCGGACCGGCGGCGGGCGAGGACGATCGGCCGCTCCGGCCCGCGCAGCAGCCGCTCCTCGGGGGGGCCGAGCTCGACCAGCTCGCGGGCGGCGCTCAGGTCGCGCACGAGCAGGGCGAAGGGCTTGCTCTCGCGCCGCTTGCGGGCGCGCAGTTCGGCGACGGCGGCCTCGTCGGTCGCCCGGCAGGCGAGGTGGTAGCCGCCCACCCCCTTGACGGCGAGGATCGCGCCCCCCGCCAGCAGCGCCGCCGCGGCCGCCACCGCGTCGGCATGGCCGCCCGCCGGCAGCGGCTCGCCCGCCGCGCCCAGCAGCCGCGCCCGCGGCCCGCACTCCGGGCAGGCGTTCGGCTCGGCGTGGAAGCGGCGGTCAGCCGGGTCCTCGTACTCGGCGCGGCAGGCCGGGCACATCTCGAACCCGGCCATCGTCGTCCGCGCGCGGTCGTAGGGGGTCGAGCGCACGATCGTGAAGCGCGGGCCGCACTCGGTGCAGTTGACGAAGGGGTAGCGATGGCGGCGGTCGGCCGGGTCGGAGAGCTCGGCCAGGCAGGCGTCGCAGGTGGCGACGTCGGGCGGCACCGGCGCCGCCCCTCCTGCCCGCTCCGAGCCGGCGACGCGGAAGCCGCGCTCGCCGCGCGCCGCCAGCTCGGTCGTCCGCAGCGCCTCGACCGTGGCCAGCGGCGGCGCCTCAAAGCGCAGCCGGCGCAGGAACTCCTCCACCCGCGCCGGCTCGCCCTCGACCTCCAGCTCGACCCCCTCGGCCCCGTTGAGGACGAAGCCGGCCAGCTCCAGCTCGCCGGCCAGGCGGAAGGCGAAGGGCCGGAAGCCGACCCCCTGCACGGTGCCGCCGACCCGGACCGCTACCCGGCGGCGAACGAGCTCAGCCACTGGGCCCAGGCCTCGATGCCCTCGCCCGTGCGCGCGCTCATGGTCAGCACGGTCGCCCCGGGGTTGACCGCCTCGACGTTGGCGAGCAGTCGCTCGAGGTCGAAGTCGAGGTGGGGGAGGAGGTCGATCTTGTTGACGCAGATCAGCTCGCAGCTGCGGAACATCAGCGGGTACTTGAGCGGCTTGTCCTCGCCCTCGGCGACCGAGCAGATCATCGCCCGGGCGCCCTCGCCGACGCGGAACTCGGCCGGGCAGACGAGGTTGCCGACGTTCTCGATCGCCAGCAGGTCGATCTCCTCCAGCGGCAGGTCCGGGATCGCGGAGCGGACCATGTTGGCGTCGAGGTGGCACTCGCCGCCGAAGCCGGGGTCGGTGTTGAGCTGGACCACGGGGACGTGCAGGTGGGCGATCCGGTCGGCGTCGAGGCTGCCCTGCACGTCGCCCTCGAGCACGCCGATCCGGGTCTCGCCCAGCCCCGCCTCGATCGCCCGCTCCAGCAGCGCCGTCTTGCCGGCCCCCGGGGCCGACATCAGGTTGAGCACCCGCACCCCGGCGCGCTCGAAGTCCTCGCGGTTGGCGCGCGCGATCGTCTCGTTCGCGTCGAGCACGCCCTCGGCGACCGTGACCCTCACCCTATGCATGGGCGGGCTCCTCGACCTCGATCCAGGCGACTTCGAGCTGCTCGCCGGGCAGCGTCTCGATCTCCAGCTCGGCCCCCTCGCAGCCCGTGTCGCGGGCGATGATCTCGAAGTAGAAGGCGAGCGAGCCGGGGGCTGCCTGGCGCATCGACCCGACCCTGACGTGGACGGCCTCGACCGGCCGTCCCCCGGCGTGACGCAGGGCGGCGTCGACGATCGCGCGCGAGAGGGCGAGCTCGTGCATCAGCTCACCATCCTCAGCAGATCCTCGGCAGCGGGTCGCCGGCGAGCAGATCCATCACCCTCCGGCCGCCGAAGCCGGTCGCGACCAGGACCATCCCCGGCGGCTCGGCGAGGACCGTGCCGACCTCGGCCGCCGCCTCGCAGCCCGGCGCCGAGCGCAGCGCGGCCAGCGCCGCCTCGGCCCCCTCGGGGGCGACGAAGGCGACCAGCACGCCCTCGTTGGCGATGTACATCGGGTCGATGCCGAGCAGCTCGGCCGCGGCGGCGACCTCGGGCTGGACCGGCACGGCGCCCTCGCTGACCTCGACGCCGACGCCCGAGGCGCGGGCCAGCTCGTTGAGCGCCGAGGCGACGCCGCCGCGGGTGGCGTCGCGCAGGCAGCGCAGCGAGGGGCCGGCGGCGTCGAGCATCGCCTCGACCGCGGGCCAGAGCGGGCGCGTGTCGGAGGCGATCTCGGCGTCGAGCCCGAGCTCGTCGCGGGCGAGCATGATCGCGGTGCCGTGGGCGCCGACCGGGCCGGAGACGAGCACCCGGTCGCCGGGCTCGATCGTCCCCGTGCCGAGGCTCGCCCGGCCGTCGATCCGTCCCAGCCCGGTCGTGCAGACGTACATCGAGTCGCAGTGGCCGCGCTCGACCACCTTGGTGTCGCCGGCGACGATCTCGGCCCCGGCCGCCTCCGCCGCGGCGGCGATCGTCTCGACCTCGGCCCGCAGCTCCGCCGCCGGCAGCCCCTCCTCGAGCACCAGCGAGACGGTCAGCGCCAGCGGCCGGGCGCCGGAGACGGCGAGGTCGTTGACCGTGCCGTTGACCGCCAGCTCGCCGATCGAGCCCCCGGGGAAGCGGATCGGCCGCACGACGAAGCTGTCGGTCGTGATCGCCAGGCCGGCCCCCTCGACCTCGACCGTGCCCGCGTCGCCCAGCTCGGCCAGCGCCGCCGAGCCGAAGGCGGGGACCAGCAGGCCCTCGATCAGGGTCTGGGAGGCCTTGCCGCCGGCCCCGTGCGACATCGTCACCAGCTCGTCCTTGAAGCGCGGCCGCTTGCCGCGCGCCGTCTCGATGATCTCCAGCACCCGCTCCTCGGACCTCACGCCGGCGTCCCCTCGCGGGCGAAGCGCCCGTAGTTGTAGTAGGCCGCGCAGGCCCCCTCGGGCGAGACCATGCAGGTGCCGATCGCGTGCTCGGGCGTGCAGGCGGTGCCGAAGACCTTGCACTCCCAGGGCTTGATCGCGCCCTTCAGCACCTCCCCGCACTGGCAGGCCTCGGGGTCGGCGACGCTGCGGCCGGGCAGCCGGTGGCGCAGCTCGGCGTCGTGCGCGGCGTAGGCCTCGGTCAGCTTGAAGGCGCTGCGCGGGATCTCGCCGAGGCCGCGCCACTCGAAGCTCTCGCGCAGCTCGAATACCTCGTCCATCGCCTTCAGCGCCACCGGGTTGCCCGCGGCGGGGACGACGCGGCGGTACTGGTTCTCCACCTCGCAGCGCCCCTCGCCGAGCTGGCGCAGCAGCATCTCGATCGCCTGCAGGATGTCGAGCGGCTCGAAGCCGGCGACGACGAAGGGCTTGCCGTGCTCGGCCGGGATGAAGTCGAAGGGCCGGGCGCCGACCACGGTGGCGACGTGGCCGGGGCCGACGAAGCCGTCGAGGCTGAGGTCGGGCAGCGCCAGCAGCGCCTGCAGCGGCGGCACGATCGCGACGTGGTTGCAGAAGCAGGAGAAGTTGGCGAGACGTTCGGCCCGCGCCCGCATCAGGGTCAGTGCGGTCGAGGGGGCGGTGGTCTCGAACCCGATCGCGAAGAAGACGACCTCGCGCTCGGGGTTCTCGCGGGCGATGCGCAGCGCGTCGAGCGGCGAGTAGACGACGCGGACGTCGGCCCCCGCCGCCTTCGCCTCGAGCAGCGTGCGCTCCGATCCCGGCACCCGCATCATGTCGCCGAAGCAGGCGAGGATCACGTTCTCGTCCGCGGCGATCGCGATCCCGTCGTCGACCCGGCCCATCGGGATCACGCAGACCGGGCAGCCCGGCCCGTGCACCATCTCGACCTCGTCGGGCAGCAGGTCGTCGATCCCGTAGCGGTAGATCGAGTGCGTGTGGCCGCCGCAGATCTCCATCAGCTTGTAGTGGCGGCCGGGCTCGAGCAGGGAGAGGATCTGGGCCGCGAGGGCGGCACCGAGCTCGGCATTGCGGAACTCCTCGACGAACCTCACTCGATCGCGCTCCCCTTCAGCTCGTCGAGCTCCTGCTCGTACTCGTCGCCCATCTCGGCGAGCAGCTTCAGGGTTGCCTCGGCCTCGTCGGGGTCGACCCTGGAGATCGCGAAGCCGACGTGGATCAGCACCCAGTCGCCCGGCCCGACCCCGCCGTCGTCATCGTCGAGCAGGCCGACGCTGACGTTGCGCTTGACCCCGGCCACGTCGACCCGGGCGAGCCGGTTGGGCTCGTCGACGATCTCGAGCACTTGACCGGGAATCGCCAGGCACATCGCACGATCCAACGTACCACCGCAGGCGCAACGCGTTGCGGCCCTCCCAGGACCGTAAGGTGTTTCACCCGGAGGGGTGGAGGTCGGCGAGGGCGGTCTCGGCCACGCGCTCGGCGGCGGCGCGGACGGCGGGGGAGGGCTCGGCGCCGGTCTCGAAGCTCGCCGCCTCGATCCCATAGAGGACCAGCCGGGGCGGCAGTCGCTCCAGAGCCCGGGCCAGCTCGATCGCCTCGGCCAGGCCGAGCGCGTGGGTCGAGGCGCCGGCGAGGGACGCGGGCAACGGCCCGGCGGCGGCTTCGACGCGGTGGACTTCCCCCGCCTCGCCGCCGGAGCAGACGGCGTCGGCGAGGAGCACCGCCTCGGCGCCCTCCCAGGCTTCGATCAAGCCGACTGGCTCCCCTTCCAGCTCGCAGACCTCGATCCCATCCGCCCCCCGCGCCCGCAGCGCCCGCGCCGCCAGCAGTCCGGCGGCGTCGTCGCCGCGCAGCGGGTTGCCGATGCCGACGAAGAGCCGCCTCATCGCCCTCCGTTCCGGTGCGCCTTTTGGACCCCATGGGTACATAAAGCGCACCGGAGCGTCATCGGCGCTCGACCTCGAGGTCGAGGAAGTGGGTCGAGCAGGAGATGCAGGGGTCGTAGTTGCGGATCGTCTGCTCGCAGCGGTGACGCAGCTCGTCGTCGGGGAGGGAGGTGTGGGCGGCGACGAACTCGCGCAGGTCCTCCTCGATCGAGCGCTGGTTCTGCGAGGTCGGCGGCACGATCCAGGCCGAGACGATCTCGCCCGCGGCGTCGATCTCGTAGCGGTGGTAGAGCAGCCCCCGCGGGGCCTCGGAGACGCCGTGGCCGACGGCGGCGCGCGGCTCCCACTCCACCGCGGGGGTGTTGGGCCGCTCGTAGGCGTCGATCAGGCGCAGCGCCTCGTCGAAGGCGTAGAGGATCTCGACCGCGCGGACGACGATGCTGCGGAAGGGATTGCGGCAGCCGTCGCCGATCCCGGCCTCGGCCGCCGCCTCGGCGGCGAGCGGCGAGAGGCACTCGCGGTTGAGCTCGAAGCGGGCCAGCGGCCCGGTCAGGTAGGCGCCCCGCTCGCGCACCCGCGCGTGCAGGGCGGTCGAGTGCGGCACCTGCTCCTCCTCGAAGGTCGCGTCGAACCCGGCCGGGGCGACGTCGACGCCCTTCGAAGAGACGATCCGGCCGCGGTCGATCGGGTACTCGCCCTCGACCTCGGAGCGCAGTGAGACCAGCTCGTAGTCGCGCTCCAGCTCGGGGAACTCGAGGCCGGCGGTCCAGCGCACCGTCTCCAGCGCCTCGGTCCGGCAGCGCTCGAGGTCGTCGCGCAACTCCTCCAGCTGGCGCCGCTCGGGCGCCCGGTAGAAGCCGCCGACGCGGACGTTGACCGGGTGCACGGCGCGCCCGCCGACGACCTCGATCAGGCGGTTGCCGGCCTTCTTCGCCCGCAGCCCGCGCTCGACCACCTCGCGGTGGTCGCCGGCCATCGCGATGCCGCTCTCGTAGCCGAGGAAGTCGGGCGCGTGCAGCATGTAGAGGTGCAGGCAGTGGCTCTCGATCCACTCGCCGCAGTAGATCAGGCGGCGCAGGAGGCGCAGCTGCCCGGAGACCTCGATCCCGAGCGCGTCCTCCATCGCCTGGCAGGCGCTGGTCTGGTAGGCGACCGGGCAGATCCCGCAGATGCGGGCGGTGATGTCGGGGGCCTCGCCCAGCGCCCGGCCGCGCAGCAGGGCCTCGAAGAAGCGCGGCGGCTCGAAGATCCGCAGCTCGACCTCCTCGACCTCTTCGCCGCGCAGGCGCACTCGCATCGCGCCCTCGCCCTCGACCCGGGCCAGGTAGTTGGTCTCGATCCGGCGCCTGCTCATCCCACCCCCTTCCGCTGTTCCTCATCCACATATAGGAGGGATGAGGAACAGCGGGGCGTCATTGGGGGGCTCCTTCCGCCTGCTCGCTCGCCGCGCGGAAGGCGGGGGCGTTGGCGTTGAAGCTGCGGTAGGCGCGGATCAGGTCGGGCGTCTCGGTGCCGAGGCCGCGCATCCATGCCGTCAGCGACTCGGTGTTGGGCGACTCCATCGGGCCGAAGCAGCCGTAGCAGCCGCGGTCGCACGACGGGCAGAGCGCCCCGCAGCCGGCCTGGGTGACGGGGCCGAGGCAGGGCGTGCCGTGGGCGACCGTGACGCAGACGTTGCCGCGCCGCTTGCACTCGACGCAGACGCTGTAGGAGGGGATCGCGGGCCGGCGCTCGGCGATCGTCGCGGCGACCACCTCGAGCAGCTGGTAGCGGTCGACCGGGCAGCCGTGCAGCTCGAAGTCGACGGGGACGTTGGCGGAGATCGGGGTCGAGCTCTCCAGAGTCGAGATGTAGGAGGGGGTCGCGTAGACGGTGGAGACGAACTCGTCGACGTCGGCGAAGTTGCGCAGCGCCTGGATGCCGCCGGCGGTCGCGCAGGCGCCGATCGTGACCAGCTTGCGCGAGACCCGCCGCACCTCCCGGATCCGCTCGGCGTCCTCGGGCGTCGTCACCGAGCCCTCGACCAGCGAGAGGTCGTAGGGACCCTCGACCGTCGCCCGGGTGGCCTCGAGGAAGTAGGCGATCTCGATCTCCTCGGCCAGCGCCAACAGCTCGTCCTCGAGGTCGAGCAGGCTGAGCTGGCAGCCGTCGCAGGAGGCGAACTTCCAGACCGCCAGCTTCGGCTTCGATCCCGAGGCCGTCGCCATCACACTTCCCTCGCCCGGAAGAAGGGCTCGATCGCTGCGTAGCTCATGACTGCGCCCTCGCGGCAGGCGAAGGTGGGGCCGAACTGGCAGCGCCCGCACTGGGTGACGGCGCACTTCATGTTGCGCTCGATCGAGATGTAGACGTCGGCGGGGTCCATGCCGCGGTCGAGCAGGGCGTCGACGGTGAAGCGCATCATCACCTCGGGCCCGACCGTGAAGGCGACCGCGTTGGCCGGGTCGAAGGGGGCGCTCCCGATCAGCGTCGTCACCACGCCGACGTGCTCGCCCCAGCCCGGCTCGGCGCCGTCGACGGTGAGGCCGAGCTCGAGCCGCGGGTCCTCGCGCCAGGCCGCCAGCTCGTCCCGGTAGAGCAGCTGCGAGGGGGAGCGCCCGCCGCAGAGCAGGACGAGGCCGGCGAGCCGCTTGCGCGCGGCGAGGGCTGCGAGCAGCGCCGGGCGCAGCGGCGCCAGGCCGATGCCGCCGGCGACGATCACCAGGTGCCGCCCGGCCGCCGCGGCCAGTGGCCAGGAGCTGCCGAAGGGGCCGCGCACGCCGAGCTGGGTGCCGGGCTCGGCGCGGCAGATCGCGGCGCTGACCGGGCCGACGGCGCGCACGGTGTGCTCCAGCGGTCCCTCCTCGCCAGGGTCGCCGCTGATCGAGATCGGCACCTCGCCGACGCCGAAGGCGTAGAGCATGTTGAACTGGCCCGGGCCGAAGGCGGGCGCCGGGCCGCCGTCGGCAGGCTCCAGCTCCAGCGTCCAGGTGTCCTCTGTCTCCTGGCGGCGGGAGAGGACGCGGAAGGGCCGCGGCGACCATCGGCCCGGCAGTGCTCACCGGTGTCTCACTCGCCAGCGGAGCCGCCATAGACGTCGAGCAGCTGGAGGCGGGTGGCCTGGAGACGTTCGAGCATCACCGCGGCGAAGCGCCGCATCAGCTCGTAGCCAAGCTCGTGGTCGGCATCGCACTTGCCGCGCAGGCAGCCGCCGTCGAAGGCGACGGCCCGGACCTGCTCCAGGGCGCGCGCGTCGAAGCTCCAGCGATGGGGCGGGAAGAGCCAGGACCAGCCGACCACGGCTCCTTCGCCGAGAGTGGAGATCATCAGCGCCGCCCTTTGCGGGCGCGGCGAGCTCGAGCGCGACTCGGCCGTGGCGGACGACGAAGAAGGTGTCGGCCGGGTCGCCCTCGCGGGCAAGGTACTCGCCCGCCTCGAAGACGCGGTTGGAGCCGCAGCCGGCGATCAGCTCCCGCTGCGCGGGGCTGAGCCCGGCGAAGGAGGGCAGCTCGGCAACCAGGTTCTCAATCGACCGCATCGGCACGGATCGCCGCCACCTCCTCGGTGATGTCGATCGCCACCGGGCACCAGGTGATGCAGCGGCCGCAGCCGACGCAGCCCGAGGTCCCGAACTGGTCGATCCAGGTGGCCAGCTTGTGGGTCATCCACTGCCGGTAGCGCGATTTCGGGGTGGAGCGGACGCTGCCGCCGTGCACGTAGGAGAAGTCCATCGTGAAGCAGGAGTCCCACTGCCGCGTGCGCTCGGCCGTCTCGCCGGCGAGGTCGCCCGTGTCCTCGACCGTCGTGCAGAAGCAGGTGGGGCAGACCATCGTGCAGTTGCCGCAGGTGAGGCAGCGCTCGGAGACCTCGTCCCAGCGCGGGTGGTCGAGGTTGTCGTAGAGCAGCTCCTTGATCCCCGTCGTGTCCATCGCGCGGCCCTGTTCGGCGGCGGCGCGGGCGACGCCGGCCTCGGCGGCGTCGAGCTCGGCCTGGCCGGCCTCCTCGCGCGGCACCTCGGCGAGCACCTCGGCGCCGCGCTCGCTGCCCGCCTCGCAGAGGAAGTAGTGGCGATCGCCCTCGATCGCCTCGGTCAGCGCCAGGTCGTATCCCGAGTCGGCCCTGGGGCCGGTCTCCATCGAGACGCAGAAGCAGGTGCCGCCGGCGACCGTGCAGTTGACGGCGACGATGAAGGCGCCCTCGCGCCGGGCCCGGTAGAAGGGGTCCGGGAACTCGCCCTCCATCAAGACGCGGTCCTGGATCGCGATCGCCTTCAGCTCGCAGGAGCGCACGCCGAGGAAGGCGTAGCGCGGGGCCTCGGCGGGCTCCTCGCTGACCTCGAGGTCGCCGTCGGCGCCGCGCCGCGCCCGCCACAGCGTCAGCTCGGGGGGGTGCAGGAAGCGCTTCCACGACTGCGGGCCGACGGCGTAGCCGAAGAGCGCCTCGTCCTCGCGCCGCCGCAGCCGGTAGCTGCCGCCGTCCTGCTCGTCGGTCCAGCCGGCCGGCAGGTCCTCGCAGCCGCCGATCTCGTCGTAGACGATCGCCCCGTCGCGCACGGTCGGCCCGACCACGGCGAACCCCCGCTCGCGCAGCACTCCGAGCAACCCGTCGAGCCCCGCCCGATCGATCGTGACCTGAGCCGGCATCGGCCCAAGGTTAGCCCCTCGGCGCCAGTGCCCTCAGCGGTGCTCGATGTCGACCAGGCAGCTGACGCTGTTGGCGATGAAGCAGCGCTGGTGGCGCAGCGCCGCGACGAACATCTCCTGCCGGCATGCTCTCAGGTGGCTGGGAGGATCGTCCCAATGCCCTCGCAAGGCGGAAGATAACCGCATAGGCTTTAGGTTCCCGCGAGGGACCACCGCTTATGGGCATTCTCGACGAGGCGATACGCGAGCACCTGGAGCTGAAGCGGCAGCACGGCGCTGCCGACTCGGAGCTGCAGCAGCTCGAGGACGAGGCGTTCGGCCAGGCCGAGCGGCCCGGCGACGAGGGCGGCTCGGAGACGATGGCCGAGGCACCGACCGAATTCATGGAGCAGCCGGATGCGCCGGCCGAGCCCGCCGCCCGCCGCGAGCCCTCGATCGCCGACCTGCAGGAGCCGCCCCCGCCGCCGGAGCCTGAGCCGCCGGCGGCCGAGGAGGAGCCGGCTGCCGCGGCCGAGCCCGAGGAGGACGAGCCCGAGGAGGAGTCGACCTACCAGGACGCCGCGGTCGAGGAGCAGCCGGCGATGGAGCACGAGATCGTCAGCGACGCCCCCGCCCCCGCCGAGCCCGATGACGAGCCCGAGCCCGAGCCGGCCGCAGCGGGGCCGACGACCGAGGAGCGCCAGGCGATCGCCGAACAGCCGACCGAGCTGCACGACATCGAGGGCGAGCTGGCCGCGGAGGGCGAGGTCTCGATCAAGGGTCCGGCACCCGACGACGACGCCGAGTACGACGACGAGGACGACGCCTTCTGGAACGAGGAGCGCCTCTCCGACGAACTCGACCGCGCCCTCGACGGTCCCAGCGAGGAGCCCGACGTGGTCGCCGAGGCCGAGGCCGCCGAGTCGGTCGAGGTCGAGTTCGAGGAGGAGGAGATCGTCTACGAGGTCGAGCAGGTCGAGGAGGACGAGCCGGAGGCCGCCGCCGCCGAGCCCGCCGCCGCCGAGCCCGACGACGAGGACGTGCTCGAGGAGACCCCCGACTTCCTCGAGGAGTCCCCCGAGGACGACCAGCTCTGGTTCGAGCAGAAGCCGCCCAAGGACTTCGACTTCGACGACTGAGCGCCGCTCGCTCCGTCTGCCCGCCGCACCCGTTCCGTCCTACACTCCCAAGCGCGGGGCCATAGCTCAGCTGGCAGAGCGCCGCCTTTGCAAGGCGGAGGTCGCCGGTTCGATCCCGGCTGGCTCCATCGTCCCCGCCGCGGCTCAGGAATCGCTGCCCGTGCCGGCGGCGGCCATGCCGGTCAGCGTCGACTGACGCTCCGCTTCGGCGCCCGAAATGCCCTCCTCCGCGGCGACCTCGCGCAGCCGGTCGAGGAGCTCGACCAGGCGGGCCTGGAAGCTCGGGTCCGACTCGGAGAACACCCGTACCTGCTCGAAGCCGACCCGCACCAGGTGGTCGAGCGTCGGCGCCGCGGCGATGAATCGCGGCGCCCCGTCATCGCCGACCCGCACCGGTGAGGCCACCGGCAGCTGGGCGAAGCGGACGAGGCGGGCGGTCATCGCCTCCATCGCGTTCTGGGCGGTGGTCGGGTCGTTGATCCCCGGCGAGAGGCCTTTGAGCGCCACGTCGGCCAGCTGGCGAACCGGGAAGCCGGGGTCCTGGGGGACGGTGCGCTGGCGTCCGAGCTCGAACTGCGCCGCCGTCTCCGCCGCGAGCCCCGCCGCGGCCTCCTCGTCGGGCGCCCAGACCTCGGCCAGCGGCTGCCCCGGCAGCACGTATTCGCCGATCGGCGCCCGCTGGGCGACGAGGCCGCCGCGCTCCTCGGCGCAGGCGACGATCTTCGCCCCCCGGACCGTGGTCAGGAACCCCTCGCCCTCGCTCCTCACCGCGACCGCCGCCGCCGCCCCCTGCACCGCGGCCGCGGCGGCGAGGGCCCGGTCGGGATCGTCCGGCTCGCCGCCGGCGCCCGTCGGGTAGGGGGAGCCTTCGCCGTCGGCATCGGCGAGGATCGAGGCGATGATCGAGGACGGCTGCAGCATGTTGGTGATGTGGCCGATGAAGCCGGCGAACAGCCCGAAGGCGACCAGCGCCAGCAGCACGGCGACGCTGATCGAGATGCTCGGCACCCGGTCCTGACCCAGCGCGCCGAGCCGCGCCAGCGTCGCCAGGCAGTAGATGAGGTGCCGAGGAAGGCGGCGAGGGTGAGCTGGCTGGTCAGGTCGCGCCGGAAGCTCCTCAGCACGCGCGGGCTGAGCTGGTTGGAGGAGAGGGTGAAGGCGACGATCGTCACCGAGAACGAGAGCCCGGCCACGGCCACGGTCACGGTCGCGATCGTCTCCAGCATCCCGCGCGCCGCATCCTCGGTCGCGAACTCGAACAGCGGGACTTCGACCTCGAGCCAGCCGTCGAGCTCGGGCATCGCGAGCCCGGCGACCAGGCCGGCCACCATCGCCAGGGCCGCGGGCAGCCCGAAGGTCGCCCGCAGCGTGTCGCCGATGGCCGCGGCGCGCTCGCGCAGCGCGAACATCGTCAGCTGGAACCGCCCGCCGGACCTACCCCGCCAAGCCGATCATCAGCTGCGAGTGGTCGTTGGGGTCGACCTTGACCGGGATCTGGGCGCCCGGCTGCAGCTGGCCGACGATCGCGGGCGAGACGACCTGGGTGTGGGTGACGGTCGACTGGCTGCCGCCGACGTCGACGGTCATCTGGAACTGCAACTCGGGCTGCATGTTCACGTTCTTGCCCGTCGCCTGCATCTGGATGATCGTCGCGGTGCCGTCGACGCCTTCGTTGGCGAGCCGCTCGGCCAGCTCCTGGTCGGCCTGAACCTGCTGCACCGCCTCGTTGGCCTGGGCCAGGCCGTCCTTCATCATCTGGAAGGAGCCGCCCCGTTCCTTCTTCATCTGCTTGCCGGCCTTGCTCAGGTCCCTCATGTCCTTGAACATCCCCATCTGTCTGCGCTCCTTGGAGTAAGGGGGTCCCCTGGCCGCACCCCGTGATCGGTCGCTCGCAACATACCGTCCGCCGCACCTCGCGGGTGTAAATTCGTCGCGTGTTCGTCGTCGGCCTGGTGCTGCTCGCGATCGGCCTGGTGGGCGCCGTCTTCGCCATCGTCCCGCCGGTCGAGGCCGCCCGCGCCGGCGCGATCGGCGTCGCCCTCGGCTGCGGCCTGAGCGGCGCGCTGCTCGCCTACCTCGACGCCCCCAGCCGCCGCCCGCCGCTGCCGCCGGGCCGGCTGCGGGCCAAGGCGACGATCCTCGACGCGGCTGGCACCCCCGGCGCCGTCGCCGGCTACCAGATGGTCGAGCTGACCCTCGAGGTGCGGCCCAAGGAAGGCACGCCCTTCCAGGTCAAGCGCAAGTTCTCCGCCGGGCGGCTGGGGAGGATCGAGCCGGGCCGCACGCTCAAGGTCGCCTACGACCCGGCCGACCCCGAGCGGCTCGAGCTGATCTGACCTGGCGCCGTCCCGGCCCTCAGCCGTTCGGCTCAGAGCCCGGCAGGTCGGTCGTGCCCGCCTCGGCGGGGAGGGCGTGGGAGGCCTCGGCGGCCATCACTACCTGGCGTCGCAGCAGCTCGCGGGTCGCCTTGACGGCGTCCTCGCGGGCGCGGTCCTCGTCGATCGCGTAGCGGGCGCGGAGGGCGCTGGCGGCGTCGGCGAGGGTGCCGCCGTCGAGGGCGTCCATGACCACGGCGCCGGACTCGTTGAGGCGCAGGTAGGTCCCGTCGCCGGCGAGGCGGACGAAGCGCTCGTCGGGGCTGCCCGTCCAGCGCAGCGGCGCGTGCTTGTAGCGTCGCGCCGCGGCCAGGCCCCGGACCATCCCCCGCGCCTCCTCCAGCTCCTCGCCCGGCTCCCGCTCGGGCGGCGGCGTCGGCGCGGGAACCTCCGCATCTCGACCGCCGCCCGCCCGGACGCCGTCGGTTCCCACAACCGACACCTCGTCGTCCAGGTAGGCCACCAGGTCCGACTTGGCCAGGTCGCCCGGCCCCTTCATCGTCCCCGCCCAGCGGTTGATCCGCTCGTCGTCCCAGCCCTCGCGGATCGCCTCCCAGCAGGCCGGCAGGCCGTCGCGGATCGCGTTGCCGAAGGTGAAGGGCCGCATCGAGTCCGGCCGCACGTCGCCGTTGGGACGCACCAGCAGGCTGCCGGGCGCCGCCCGGCCCTGCAGGCTGAGCGCCGCCGCGGTGCCCGGCTGCACGGTGACCTTCATCCCGCTCCCGCGCCGCCGCCCGAAGTCCGACGCCGCCCGCTCCAGCGCCGACCGCGAGACCTTCCACTCGCCGCCGCGCGCCGCCGCGCCGGTCACCACCACCGGGGTGATCCGCACCCACGGCACCCCAAGCGCCCACATCTGCTCGAGGAAGTCGGGGACGCCGGCGGCGTTGTCCGGTGTCGCCACGTGTACGACGCAGACGCCGACCCCGGCGCCCAGCATCCGGTCGATGCCCTCCACCGCGCGCCGCCAGCTGCCCGGCACCCCGCGCGAGCCGTCGTGTAGCCCCGCCCGCGCCCCGTCGAGCGAGACATGCGCGGTGACCCCGGCGAGCGGCCCGAGCCGCTCCGCGACGGCCTCGTCGACGAACCAGCCGTTGGTGTTGAGCGCCACGCCGACCCCGGCCTCGTCCAGCGCCTCCAGCACTTCGAGGGTCAACTCGCGGCGCAGGAACGGCTCGCCGCCGGTGACGACTGCCTCGACGATGCCGAGCTCGAGCGCCTCGCGCACGACCTGGCGCCACTGCTCGTCGCTCAACTCAGGCGTGCGCTGCAGCGTGTGGCGCGGCGAGTCCGTGTAGCAGAACCCGCAGCGCAGGTTGCAGGCGTAGGTGATCTCGAACTTCGCCCCGATCGGCCGCTGGGGAGCCGCGGCCAGGGCACGCTGGGGCCGCCGCCCGAGTCTCCAGAGCAGCCGGCCCCAGGTAAAGCTTTCGTCGCGCCGCTTAGCCAGGGATATTCAGGCTGGTGGAGCCGGACGCGGTGGCGACGGGCGCCCCGCCGGTGTCGATCTCTTCGACGCTCGGCGCCTCGTAGGGCACGGGCTTGCTGGTGTCGGTCATATCTCCTCCTCCAGGGAAGTCAAACGTCGACGCTTGCAATCGGAGCCGTCTTGATCGGCCCGCCGCCGTCGATCTCCTCGACGGTCGGGGCCTCATACGGCTGGGGGTTGGTGTCGCTCATCTCACTCCTGCGTCTCGGTGGACCTGGGCAGTCTAGACGCGGTCGAGCACCTTGTCGAGCATCCGGGGGGCGACATCGGGAAGCGCCTCGAGCCGGTCGGGAAGGCGAGCCTGCCAGGCGGGGACGGCGCTCAGCAGCCGGGCCAGGCCGGCAAACCCGGCCGCCACCGCGGTGCGGCTGGCGCCGTGGATCACGTTCGGGGTCAGCAGCGCCAGTCCCCGCGCAGCCGGCAGGCGCTCGAGCTCCAGCTCGTCCCCGCGCTCGCCGAGCAGCACCACCGCGCCGACCGGGCAGGGCGGCGGCTCGCCCGGGCCGGGGTCGCCGAGCAGCTCGACGTTCGGGCGCCCCTCCGGGTCCCGGCCCCGCACCCGCACCCCGCGCGCGCCGGGGAAGGCGACCGGGCCGCCCTCGCCGAGCTCGATCGCGATCCCGTCCTCGCCCAGCACCCGGTGGCCACCCGCGCCCAGCGCCCGCACCAGCGTCGACTTGCCGCGTTGGGTCGGGCCGCAGAAGACGACCGCCCGCCCGCCGGCCTCGACCGCGCCGGCGTGCAGGACGAGGTCGCCGCGCAGCGAGAGCAGGGTGCAGATCGCCGATGAGGCGACGCGGTGCTCGAGCAGCTCCTCGTCTTCCCCCTCGGCGTCGACCGTCACCCGGCCCACCCGCGGCTCGAGCAGGAAGCGGCCGCTCGGCGGCAGCTCCAGCAGGCAGTCGCCGCCGTCGAGCTCGTAGGCCGCGTACCAGCGCCGCCCCCGCTCGTCGACCAGCTCGGCGGCCGGCTCGGCCCCCGGCGGCGGGCGCAGCGGCCCGGCGGCGCGCTCGACCGTCAGCTCCCCCCGCGTCCCGGCGGCCGAGTTGAGGCGCGCCAGCGGCAGCTCGCTCTTCACCTCGAATCCATACAGGCTGCCCATCGCTGCGCTTAGGCTATGGAACGTGGAGGGTGTGGAGATCGGGGCGACGACGACGCTGCGGCGCACCGACCGCGCCGTGCACGGCGAGCTGCCCGAGGAGACGGTCCTGCTCGACGTCGAGGGCGAGGTCGCCGTCCGCCTCAACGCGACCGGCGCCTGGATCTGGGAGCAGCTCGCGCGCCCGCAGCGGATCGACGAGCTCGCCGGCGGCCTGGCGCTGCGCTTCTCGATCGACCAGACCACCGCCCTCGACGACGTCATCGCCTTCGCCAGAGAGATGGTCCGCCGGGACCTCTTGGCCGGCGCGTAGCTAGCCGTCGAATCCGTATTCGCCGTCTATGACACGGTCAATGCGGGATCGATCGTTCGCTCCGGCAGGTTCTGGTCCGCGTGGTAGCTGGAGCGCACCAGCGGCCCCGAGGCGACCGACTCGAAGCCGAGCTCGTAGGCGGCGCGCTCCAGCGCCTCGAACTCCTCCGGGTGCCAGTAGCGGACGACCGGCAGGTGGTTCTCGGTCGGCCGCAGGTACTGGCCCACGGTCAGCACCTGGACCCGGTGCTCGCGCAGGATGCCGAAGGCCTCGACCATCTCCTCGAAGGACTCGCCCAGTCCGACCATCAGCCCCGACTTGGTGACGACCCCCTCGCCGCCGATCTCCTTCGCCATCCGCAGCACCCGCGCCGAGCGCAGGAACTTGGAGCCGCGGCGCGCCACCGGGTAGAGCCGCGGCACGGTCTCGACGTTGTGGTTGAAGACGTCGGGGCGCTCGTGGATCACCTTGGCCAGCGGCATCTCCTGGCCGCGGAAGTCGGGGGTGAGGATCTCGACCTTGCAGCCCGGCGCCTGCGCCCGGATCGAGCGGATCACGCCGACGAAGGCGCTCGCCCCGTAGTCGGGCAGGTCGTCGCGGTCGACCGAGGTGACGACCGCGTGGCGCAGCCCCATCATCTTCACCTGGCGGGCGACGCGGGCCGGCTCCAGCGGGTCGTGCCAGGTCGGCACCCCGGTCTTCACGTTGCAGAAGCCGCAGCGCCGGGTGCAGACGTCGCCGAGGATCATGAAGGTCGCCGTGCCCCGCTCCCAGCACTCGCCGACGTTGGGGCAGTTGGCCTCCTCGCAGACCGTGTGCAGGTTGTCGGAGCCGATCGTCGCCTTCAGCCGGCGGTAGTTCGGGCCGCCCGGGGCCGGCACCTTGAGCCAGGGCGGCTTGCGGGCGCGGCGGAAGGGGACGGTGCCCTCCGCCTCGGCGGCGCTGCCGCCCGGCTTCGCCCGCGAGCGGGTGACGTGGACGCGCTCGGCCGGCTGCGGGCCGGTCCCTGTCTCGGTCTCGCTCATGCGACGCCGAGCCTAGCGCTGTCCAGCCCCAGGTCGGCGGGGGTGGCGCTGGACGGGGCCCGCCCGTAGACCTCGGCGTAGCGCGCGGCCAGCGTGCTGGCGAAGGCGTCGAGATCCTGCTTGGCGCCCAGCTCGCGCCCGAGCGAGGTCACCTGGCAGCCCTCGATCCCGCAGGGCACGACCCACTCGAAGGGCTGCAGGTCGTTGTCGACGTTGACCGCCATCCCGTGCGTCGTCACCCCCCGCGAGACGTGGACCCCGATCGAGCCGATCTTCCGCCCCACCTCCGCGGCCGATGGGCCTATTTCCGTCGATATGCGTCGGTTTTCGGCCCGTCGGCGGGGGGTTGGGACCCAGATGCCGGTCAGGCCCTCGACCGTGGTCGCGGCGACGCCGTGCTCGGCGAGCGCCCCGATCGCGACCCGCTCGAGCCGCCGCACGTACTCGTGCACGTCGTCGCCGTAGGGGGCGAGGTCGACGATCGGGTAGGCGACCAGCTGTCCCGGCCCGTGGTAGGTGACCCGCCCGCCGCGGTCGGTGTCGCGCACCTCGATCCCCTGCATCTCGTACCACTCGCGCGCCATCGGCAGCTCGTCCTCGGTCGCCCGCCTGCCGCGGGTGTAGACGGGCGGGTGCTCGAGCAGCAGCAGCACGTCCGGGACCGCCCCCTCCTGGCGCGCCGCGCGCAGCCAGCGCTGGGCGACCTCGGCCTCCTCGTAGGGGACCAGGCCGCAACGGACGACGAGGACTTCGGCGCTCATCCCCGAAATCGTTGCACGGCGCCGCTCTATCCTTTGGCGCCGTCCGCCCATGGCCCAGTCGAAGGCACTAAGACCCGACTGGCTCCCCGCCGTCGCCCTCAGCTCCCTGCTCGCGCTCGCGATGCTGGCCTGGAACCCGCAGGTCGGCGACCTCGCCGCCCAGGTCTTCCGCGCTGAGCTGTTCGAGCGCGCCGGCCTGGCGATCTGGAACGGCAGCTGGTACGGCGGCCACTACACCCTCACCTACAGCTTCCTCTTCCCGCCGCTGGCCGCCGTGCTCGGACCGCAGCTGGTCGGCACGCTCTCGGTCGTCTCCTCCTCCTACCTCTTCGACCGCCTCGTCCGCGACCGCTGGGGCGAGCCGGCGCGCTGGGGGACGCTCTGGTTCGCGGCCGGCGTCGTCACCCTGCTCGCCGACGGCCAGCTCACCTTCGCCCTCGGCGTCGCCTTCGCCCTCGCCGCGCTGCGCGCCCTGCAGCTGGGGCGCCGCGAGCTGGCGCTGCTCGCCGCCGCGGCTTGCGCCCTCTCCAGCCCGGTCGCCGCCGCCTTCCTCGCCGGCGTCGTCCTGATCGGGGCGCTGGGGGCGCGCGGCGCCGGGGCGGGAGCGGCGCTCGACCGCCGCGCGCTCTGGGTCGCGGCCGTCGCCCTCGCCCTCGTCCTCGCCCCCAACCTCGCCTTCCCCGAGGGCGGCCACTTCCCCTTCGCCTTCTCCTCCTTCGTCGCGATCCCGCTCTGGTGCGGCTCGGCCCTCTACGTCACCCGCGGCCTGGCGCGGGAGGAGCGGCGAGCTGCGCTGGGCGATCGCCGCCTACCTGCTGGTCTCGGTCGCGCTCTGGCTCGTCCCCAACCCGATGGGCGGCAACGCCGTCCGCCTCGGCGCCCTCTTCGGCGGCCCCGTGCTCGCCGCCGTGGTGCTCGCCCGCCGGCCGCGCGTCTCGCCCTGGTTCCTCGCCCTCTTCATGGCCGGCGGCCTCTACTGGCAGGTGACCGCCAGCGTCAACCAGATCGCCCGCAGCGTCGGCGACCCCTCGACCTCGCGCGAGTACTTCCAGCCGGCGGCGAGCTGGCTGCGCGAGCACGCCGGCCCCGGCGTCCGGGTCGAGGTGCCGCCGACCGCCAACCACTGGGAGTCGGCCTACCTCGCCTCGCAGGTCGAGCTCGCCCGCGGCTGGCTGCGCCAGCTCGACACCACCCGCGACGACGTCTTCTACGGCGACGACGAGCTGCTCACCCCGGCCGCCTACGGCCGCTGGCTGCGCGGCAACGCGATCTCCTACGTAGCCCTCCCCGACGCGCCGCTCGACTACTCCTCGGTTGCCGAGAGCCGCCTGATCCGCAGCGAGCCCGGCTACCTCGACCTGCGCTGGGCCGGCCCGCACTGGCGCATCTACGCGGTCCGCGACCCCGCTCCGCTGGTCGAGCCGATCGGCGCCGCTGCGGCCCAGGTGCTCTGGACCGGCCGCCAGGGCTTCGCCCTCGACGTGCGCCGTCCCGGCGAGTTCCTCGTCCGCGTCGCCTTCACCCCCTACTGGTCGATCGCCCGCGGCAGCGGCTGCCTGCTCCGCCACGGCGAGTGGACCCTCGCCCGCGCCTCCCGTCCCGGCGTCTTCCGCGTCGCCGCCGACTTCTCCGTCGGCCGCGCCTGGAACGCGGTTACCGGCGCGCACAAGACCTGCTGACGGAGACGTGCCGTCCCACAGGTGCCGAAAATGACCTCCGTAGGACGGCACGTCTGGTGGTAGGTTGCGGGGCGTGAGGAAGCTCGCGCTCGTCCCGGGGCTCGCCGCCGTCGCCTTGCTCGCCGCGCTTCTGGCGCCGGCAGGAGCAGCGGCGGACTGCCCCAGCTTCCGGGTCCTGCACAACGACCGGATCGGGCCGGCGGTGCTGCCGGCCGGCAACTACTCGGTCACGCCCGGGCCGAACTCGGCGCTCAGCTGCGCCAACGCCTCGCGCCTCTTCACCCGCTTCCTCGAGGACTGGGACGGGGTGCTGCCGCGCCCCTGGCGTGTCGTCTCGCAGGGCCGCGGCCGGGCCGCCTTCCGCCGCGGCGGAGCGCTCGGCTTCACCGTCGCCCGCATCGGCGGCGGCGGGGGCGGCGGCAACAATCGGCTCGGCGTGCTCTGCCGCAACAGCTTCTTCGTCAACACCGGCACCCGCGTCGGTCCGCTGCAGTTCCCGCGCGGCAACTACCTGCTCTACATCCCGCCGCGCTCGGGCATCAGCTGCCGCCGCGCCTCGATCCTCTTCACCCGCTTCCTCGGCGCACCCGGTGGCCGCCTGCCGGCGCCCTGGCGGGTCAGGGTGCAGACCGCGACCTTCTTCAAGCCGTCCCACCCGACCCGCTCCGCCTTCAGGGTCGAGTCCGCAACCGGCGCCGGCTGAGGGTCACCCTGCCGGTGCAACGCGTTTGCGGCCTATTTGACCGCAAACGCGTTGCACCCTTTTCATAGCGCCAGCGAGAGCGGCTCTTCGAGCAGCGCCTTGATCCGCGCCAGGAACTCGGCGGCGGGGGCGCCGTAGAGGATGCGGTGGTCGCAGGCGAGGTTGACGCGCATCAGGTGGGCGGTGGCGATCTCGCCATCGCGGGCGACCGGCTGCTCGACGATCGCGCCGACCGCGAGGATCGCCGCCTGCGGCGGGTTGATCACCGCGGCGAAGGAGTCGATCCCGTACATCCCCAGGTTGGAGACGGTGAAGGTCGCGCCCGAGAGCTCCGGGGGGGTGATCTGCCCGTCGCGCACCTTCTGCGCCAGGGCGCGCGAGTCGCTGGCGATCTGGCGCAGGCTCTTGCGGTCGGCGTCGAAGACGGTGGGGACGACGAGCGCGTCGTTGGCCGCCACCGCGACGCCGACGTTGACCCGCGAGTAGAGCTCGAAGCGCCCGTCGCGGTAGGCGCCGTTGGCCCGCGGGTGCTCGCGCAGCGCCAGGGCGCAGGCCTTGACCACCATGTCGTTGAACGACGGCACCACGTCGCCCTCCCTGGCGCCGGCCTTGATCTGCCCACGGGCGGCGACCAGCCGGCTCATCTCGACGGTCGCCTCGAGGTAGAAGTGCGGCGCCGTCGCCTTCGACTCGGCCATCCGCCGGGCGACGGTCGACTGCAGCTTGGACGGGTCCTCGTAGGTGACCTCGCCCTTGGCGGTAGCGGGACTGGGGGGTTGGGCCGCGGGTCCTGTCGCGGGGGCAGGGGGGGCGCTGCGGGCGACGTCGTCCTCGACCCCCCCTGCCCCCGCACCACCCGCGGCAGAAGCCGCCTTCTCGACGTCCACTTTGACGATCCGCCCACCGGGCCCCGAGCCCTTGATGCCCCCCAGCTCAACCCCGCGCTCGCGAGCGATCCGCTTCGCCACCGGCGACGCCTTGACGCGACCATCGCCGTTCGTAGCCTGGCGCTGAGTTGCCCGATCCGCTGGTTCCGCGGGTGGCGCTGTAGGGGGGCCCACCCCCGAGGAAGCTTCAGCTACCGCAGGGGGTGGGGGGTCCCCTGCAGCGACAGGACCCGCGGACCCAGCGCTTCGTCCCTCACCGTCCCGTCCACCCCCATCCGAGTCCCCGATCCGCGCGATAACCGCGCCGATCGGCAGGGTCTCGCCCTCGTCGGCCACGATCTCACTCAGCGTCCCGGCCACGTCCGCTTCGTAGGCCATGTTCGCCTTGTCGGTCTCGATCTCGACCAGCTCGTCGCCGACCGCGACCTCGTCGCCGACCTGCTTCAGCCACTGCAGGATCGTGCCCTCCTCCATCGAGTCCGAGAGGCGTGGCATCACCACCTCGGGCATCAGATGCTCCCCTCGAGCGCGGCCAGGGCCGCGTGCACGACGTGCTCGGTGTGCGGGATCGCCGCCTGCTCGAGCCGTTTCGAGTAGGGCATTGGCACGTCGGCGCCGGTCACCCGCTGGACCGGCGCGTCGAGGTGGTCGAAGGCCTGCTCGGAGATCAGCGCCGCCAGGTTGGCGCCGACGCCGCCGTGCGGCCAGCCCTCCTCGACGATCACCGCGCGGTTGGTCTTGCGCACCGAGGCGAGGATCGTGTCGAGGTCGAGCGGGCGCAGGGTGCGCGGGTCGATCACCTCGGCCTCGACCCCGTGCTCGTTGGCCAGCGTCCGCGCCGCGTCCTCGGCGACGTGGGCCATCTTCAGCAGGCCGACGATCGTCACGTCGCCGCCCTCGCGGCGCACCGCGGCCTCGCCGAAGCGCAGCACCTCGTCGTCGCCCTCGGGCACCTCGCCGCGCCGGCCGTAGAGGCTCTCGTGCTCGATGAAGACCACCGGGTTGTCGTCGCGGATCGCCGCCTTGAGCAGCGCCTTGCCGTCGGCCGGGGTCGAGGGGCAGGCGACGAGCAGGCCCGGCACCTGCAGGAAGAGCGCCTCGAAGCTGTGCGAGTGGGTGGGGCCGAGCTGGTGGCCGCCGCCGCCCGGCATCCGCACCACCAGCGGCACCCGCGCCTGGCCGTTGAACATGTAGGGGATCGCCGCCGCGTGGTTGACGATCTGGTCGAGGGCGAGCAGCGAGAAGTTGACCGTCATCAGCTCGACCACCGGGCGCAGCCCGGCCATCGCCGCGCCGACCCCGGTGCCGACGATCGTGTTCTCGGAGATCGGCGTGTCGCGCACCCGTCGCTCGCCGAACTCCTCGAGCAGCCCTTCGGTCACCTTGAACGCGCCCTGGAAGACGCCGACGTCCTCGCCCATCACCAGCACCGCCTCGTCGCGGCGCATCTCCTCCGCCATCGCGTCGCGCAGCGCCTCGCGCATCCGCAGCTCGGCCACTAGTCCTCGACCTCCTCGACCTCGCCAGCGACCTCGGGCTCGCCGCCGTCGTCGATGTCGCCGCTCTCGGCGGGATTCGGCCTGGCCTGGGGGCGCGGGCCGTCCGGCTGGCCGCCGTAGGCGGCGCCCGCCTCGGCCAGCTCGCGGGCGGCCGCGGGCATCTCGCCCTCCTGCTCGCCGCGGTGCGGCTCGGGGCTGCGCTCGTCGACGGCGTACCAGGCGTCGTCGGACTCGACCACGTAGAGCTTCTCGTAGAGCGTGTCGAGCGGCGGCTCGGGCGAGGCCTCGGCGAACTCGACCGCGGCCAGCACCGTCTCCTCGGCCTTCTCGCGCAGCCCGGCGACCTCGCGCTCGCCCAGCACCCCGGCCTCGATGCAGCGCCCGGCGAAGCTCTCGATCGGGTCCTTGTGCTGCCACTCCTCGACCTCCTCGCGCTCGCGGTAGACCTCGGGGTCGGCGGCGGAGTGGCCGCGGTAGCGGTAGGTGAAGGCCTCGATCATCGTCGGCCGGCGGTCCTCGCGCGCCGCCCGCACGCCCTCGGCGACCGCCTCGCGCACCGCCAGCACGTCCATCCCGTCGACCCGCTCGCCGGGGATGCCGTAGCCCTCCGCCTTCTCCGAGAGATCGGTCTGGCCCGAGTGGCGCTCGACTGAGGTGCCCATCCCGTAGAGGTTGTTCTCGACCAGGAAGAGCACCGGCAGGCTCCAGAGCGCCGCCAGGTTCATCGTCTCGCCGAAGTTGCCCGTGTTGGAGGCGCCGTCGCCGAACATGCAGACGGTGACCGCGTCTTCGCCCTTGTAGTCGGCGGCGAGGCCGAGCCCGGCGGCCAGCGGCAGGTTGCCGCCGACGATCCCGTAGCCGCCCATGAAGCGGCGCTCGGCGTCGAAGATGTGCATCGAGCCGCCGCGCCCGCCGCTGGTGCCGTCGACCCGGCCGAAGAGCTCGGCCATCACCCGCTTGGGCTCGGTGCCGCGGGCGATCGCGTGGCCGTGGGTGCGGTAGGTGCCGACCAGGTAGTCCTCCTCGCGCATCGCCGCTGTGGTGCCGACGATCGTCGCCTCCTCGCCGATCGCCAGGTGCAGGAAGCCCCCCGCCTTGGCCCGCTGGTACTGGCGCCCCGCCTCCTCCTCGAAGCGGCGGATCAGCGCCATCTTCGCCAGCAGCTCGTAACAGGTGGAGGCATCGGGCAAATCTGCCATCGCAGCCACCTTAGCTAGCCGCGCTGACCGCCTCCTCCAGCCGGTCGTCCCCCCAGAAGACCCGCTCGCCGACGAGCAGCGAGGGCACCCCGGTGACGCCGAGGTCGCCTGCCCGCTCGGTCGCCGCGCGCAGCGCGTCCTTGATCCCGGCGGTTTGCACCGCCTTGGTCAGCGCCCGCGGATGCAGCTCGCAGGCGGCGGCGGCGATCAGCACGTTGTCGGGCTCGCTCAGGTCGCGGCCGGCGGCGAAGGCCTGGCGGAAGGCGGAGAGGGCGAAGGCGACGGTGCGGCCGGTCTGCTTGGCGAAGGCCGCGGCCCGCATCGCGACCAGGGTGTTGCCCGGCCAGGGCTCGGGCCAGGCCAGCGGCGGCAGGCCGTAGGCGGCGGCGCGCTGCTCGACCTCGGCGATCCCCTCCGCCCGCCCGGGCCCGTTGGCCCAGGAGTCGCGGCCGAAGCGCTGGAAGAGGCCGCCGAGCAGGACCGGCTGCCACTCGGGCTGCGGCAGCCCGGCCTCGCCGAAGAGGCCGCTGATCCGCTCCGCGCTCAGGTAGGCGTAGGGCGAGCCGAGATCGAAGTAGAAGGTGGCGCGAGGGGTCACAGCCATCACTCCGCGCCGGTCAGCGCGATGTAGGCGCCCCTTCCATAGCCGTGGAGCTCGATCAACTCTTCTTGCTCGAGCTGCTTCTCGATCGCCAGCACCTGTTGTCGGTTATACCCCGAAAAGGAGCGTATCTCCGCATTTGTCAGTCGCCCGCGCTCGCGCAGGAGCTCGAGGATCTTGAGGCGGACGCCCTCTTCCTCGAGAGGATGCTCGGCGTCGGTGACTCCCCGTCCCCGGAGGCGCTCTGACATCGGGCGGGGGAGCTCATAGGCCGTGCCGCGTCCGCGCCCCCGGGTGACGAGGAGACCGCGTCGTCGCATCTCGGTCAGCTGGTTTGCGGCGTCGGACTCGCCGAGTTGAAGGTGCTCAGCTGCCGATCGACGGTCGATCAAGCCGGCGTCCATCAGCCTCCTGATCACGATCAGATCGTCGAGGCTGAGCGTGTCATCCCCTCTCTCGTGCTCGGCGATCCAGGCCACGAGCTCGTTGCTTCCCCCGAGGGGCAGGGAGACCGAGACAGACGCCTCGTCGGCCCGGTAGGTGGGTGGCCTGGCGCCACCTCGGAGAAGTCCCTCGAAGATCCGGTCCACGCCGAGGCCCGCTCGATTTGCCAGCCCCAGCTCCCGGAGGCTCCGGGCCAACAGCTCGTTGCGGTGCACCGGCGGATGCCGAAGGATGTTGGCTGGAGAGATGCCGCCGAGGAACCCGCCCGGACTGGTGATCTCGACTTTGTCCCGATGCAGCGCGACGATGATCCCCTGGCTGAGGAAGTAGTCACGATGCGCAACGGCATTCAGTACTGCCTCCCGGGCCACCTCCCAGCTGATCGTCGGGATCTCGAGCTGAGCGAAGCCCCTCGGTTGAACCGTTCTCAGCGAGGTGGCGGCGGAGAGGAACTCCTCGATGCGGTCGAGTTCGGTCACCAGGGGGCCGCGGAGATCGCTCCGCTGGTCGTAACGCGTGCGGCTGGTGTGACGGAGGAGCATGACCTCGTGTTGCGGGAGCGCTCGCGCTATCGCCCCGGGCTTGCCGAACAGCAGGATCGCGGCGCGGTTGAGCTCGTCTCCGACCATCAGGCCCAGGGCCTCGAGCAGGGCCGCGTCGTCCATGTCCGCCAGACGAGACGATCCGGGCTGGGCTCGAAGGCGTCCCCTGGCTCGTTCGAGGGCCGGCCCGTCGAGATCCTCCATGGAGGAGCCCTCGACCGGCGTCGCGGTCAGGTCGAGATCGCCCGAGGAGGCGATCATGCGGGCCAGGGTTGTCCCTGTCAGCGGCAGGCAGTTCTTTTCGACCCGGATCCAAGCCTGCCCTGAGGTGGTCGTATGGGGTGGGATGCCCTTGGGGACGTGGGCGGCCAGAAGTCGCTTCTCGGCGAAGACGAGCTCTTCGATCTCGATCAGGATGTGCGGGTCGGTCGCCTCATAGACCTCCCGCTCGAGTCCGGCACAGGAAACGTCCCCGACGCCGACCAGCGCCCGTTCCCGCCCCCGCGTGCGATCGGCGACGCCGGCCAGGAGGCAGCCGCCGCGCTGATTGGCCAGGCAGATCGCAGCTTTGACGAGCCAGCGCTTCAGCTCGTCGCGATTCGCTGGCCTGCCCTTGATCTCGAGCGTCTCGCTCTCGTCTGCTGTAACGCGATCGAGGTCCGTGAGCCGCGCGAGCAATTCCTCCGATGTCCACCGCATAGAATTGCATTCTAGCAATTCTTAATTGCATGAATTAGCAATTCGCTCGCGCCCGGGCAATCAATTCACCCGTAAGAGCGAGGGATCTCAGGCGTGGATCGCGCGCTTCTCGACCGCGCGCGCCGCTTCCGGGATCGCCTCGGAGATCGTCGGGTGGGGGTGGACGATCTCGGCCAGCTCCTGGTAGCCGCCCTCCAGCGCCATCGTCGCGACCAGCTCGGCGATCATGTCGCAGGCCCGGTTGCCGACGATGTGGGCGCCGAGGATCTCGCCGTACTTGGCGTCGACGACCAGCTTGACCAGGCCGTCTTTGTCGTCGTAGACGGTGGCGCCGCCGACCCCGCCGAGCTTTTGCTTGCCGACCTTGACCTCATGACCGGCCTCCTTGGCCGCCGCCTCGGTGAGCCCGACGCTGGCCACCTGCGGGTGGCAGAAGGTGGCGCCGCAGACCAGGTTCTGGTCGACCGGGCGGGCCTGCTCGCCGGCAGCGTGCTCGACCGCGACGATCCCCTCCTCGGAGGCCTTGTGGGCGAGGGCCTTGGCGCCGGTCAGGTCGCCGATCGCGTAGACCTTCGGGTTCGAGGTCCGCTGGTAGGGGTCGACCTCGACCTTGCCGCGGTCGGTCAGCTTCACCCCGGCGGCCTCCAGGCCGAGCCCCTCGACGTCGGCGGAGCGCCCACCGGCGATGCAGAGGTAGTCGACCTCGACCGTCTCGCCGCCGTAGCTGAGCTTGACCGAACTCTCGCCCGCCTCGACGTTCTCGACCGGGGTGCCGGTGGAGATCGTCACGTTCTGCTTCTTGAAGGCGCGCTCGACCACCCGCGCCATGTCCTTGTCCTCGGCCGGCAGGATCTGGTCGAGCATCTCGATCAGGATCACCTCGGTGCCGAAGCGGCCGTAGGCGGAGGCGATCTCGCAGCCCGAGGCGCCGGCGCCGGCGACCGCGATCCTCTGCGGCTGCTCGGGCAGCGACCAGGCGCCCCAGGTGTCGACCACGCGGCCGCCGAACTCGACCCCGGGGATCGGCACCGCCGTCGAGCCGGTGGCGAGGACGACCGTCCCCGCCTCGTAGACGTCATCGCCGACCTTGACGCCGGCCTCCGCGGTGAGCGAGCCCTCGCCCTCGATCAGCGTCACCTTGCCTTTGTCCCAGAGCATCTTGACCCCGCTGGAGAGCGACTCGGAGACCGCGGCGCGGCGCTTGCCCAGCGCCTCCCAGTCGAGCGAGACGTCCTTGGCGACGACGCCGAGCTCGGCGCTCTCGCGCGCCTGGTCGTAGATCTCGGCGCTGCGCAGCACGGTCTTGGCCGGGATGCAGGCGTAGTTGAGGCAGCGGCCGCCCGGCTTGTCGCGCTCGACGACCGCCGTCTTCTTGCCCAGCTGCGCGGCGCGGATCGCGGCCACGTAGCCACCCGGGCCCCCGCCGATGACGATCACGTCGAATGATTCAGCCACTGCGCCTCAGCCTATAGAAGCGATGTTCCGGTGCGCCTTATGTACCCATAGGGAGCAAAAGGCGCACCGGAAGCTCAGTGCCGGCTCGGCATCTGGATTCGGGCCATCGCCTTGACCATGAAGAAGAAGAAGGCGCCGGCGCCGGCGAGCAGGGCGACGGTGGCGAGGATCTGCGCCAGCGAGGAGGCGGCGGTGACGAGGCCGAAGAAGGCGCTGAAGATGAGCAGGACGAGGATCAGCTGGAAGCCGAGCACCGCCCAGTAGCGGGCGCGCCACATGCCCCAGGCCATCGTCCCCATCAGCAGCGTCGGCGCCAGCGCCTGGGCGAGGGGCGGGCGCTCGCCGTCGACCTCGGCGCCGGCCAGGTAGCTGACGACCACCGAGAGCGCGATCAGGGCGGAGAGGACGGCGCCGACCGTCACCACCAGCGGCCGCTCGCCCGGCCCCAGCGGTGCCAGCGCCTCGCGCGCCGCCTGGTTGCGCTGCTCGGCGCGGGCGTAGCCCCGCTCCATCCGCTCGCGTGGGGTCGGGCCGGCGCCGCGCTGCTTGCGCTTGCGCGGGCCGCCGGCGGGCTCAGCCACCGGGGGCCGCCTCCCCGAGCGGGGCGAGCGCGTTGCGCAGCTCTTCGGCGGCGGCGGCCGGGTCCTCGGCGTCGCCGATCGCGCGCACGACGCAGATCCGCTCGGCGCCGGCGTCGACCACCTGCGGCGCGTTGGCCGCGTCGATGCCGCCGATCGCGAAGAAGGGATGGGGGGCGGCGCTGGCCGCGTGGCGGATGTACTCGAGCCCGACGGCCGGGCGGCCCGCCTTGGTCGGCGTCTCCCAGATCGGCCCGGCGCTGACGTAGTCGACCGGGGCGGAGGCGGAGGCGGCGAGCTGCTCGGGGCTGTGGGTCGAGAGGCCGACGATCGCCTCGGGGCCGAGCGCCGCCCGCGCCGCGGCAGCCGGCATGTCGTCCTGGCCGACGTGGACGCCGTCGGCGTTGCAGGCGCGGGCCAGGCCGGGATCGTCGTTGACGACGAACAGGGCGCTGTGGGTGTCGCAGAGGCGGCGGAAGGTCTGCGCCGCCAGCTCCAGCTCGCGCCGCGGCAGGCGCTTGTCGCGCAGCTGGACGACGTCGACGCCGCCGGTCAGCGCCGCGCGCAGCAGCGGCTCGGCGTCGGCGCCGTGCGGCCGCGCCTCGCAGCAGAGGTAGAGCCGCGCCGTGCGCAGCCGCTCGCGGCGCAGCTGTCCTTTGCCCTCGGGTAGTCCGGTGCTCACCCCCCGATTATCGCTGGGAGTAGCATCGGGGGCGTACGGGAGCCCCAGAGGCTGAGAGGGTGGCACCGAGGCCACCGACCGTCTCGACCTGATCCGGGTAATGCCGGCGGAGGCAAGCGATGAGCGAGCGAGGCAGCTATGACGTGGTGGTCGTCGGCGGTGGCGTCGTCGGCCTCTGCTGCGCTTGGCGCGCCGCGCAGCGCGGTGCGCGCGCCGTCGTCCTCGACCGCGCCCAGCCGCCGGCGGGGGCGACGCGGGTCGCCGCCGGGATGCTGGCCCCGGTCGGCGAGCTCGCCTTCGGCGAGCCGGACCTGCTGCAGCTGACGCTCGCCGCGGCCGAGCTCTACCCGGCCTTCGTCGCCGAGCTGGAGGCGGCGAGCGGGGTCGAGGCCGGCTACTCCCGCTGCGGCGCCCTGCACGTCGCCCTCGACCGCGACGAGGCGGCCGAGTTGCGCCGCATCCACGAGCTGCAGCGCTCTCTCGGGCTCGGCGCCGAGTGGCTGGCGCCGCGCCGCTGCCGCGAGCTGGAGCCCGGCCTGACCCCGTCCTTCAACGGCGGCGTGCACGCGCCGCAGGAGGGGGCGATCGACCCGCGGCGGCTGACCGCGGCCCTGCTCGCCGCGCTGCGCGAGCAGGGCGTCGAGGTGCGCGGCGGCACCGAGGCGAGCGCGGCGCTGCTCGCCGGCGAGCGGATCGAGGGGGTGCGCACCGCGGCTGGCGAGGAGCTGCGCGCCGGCGCGGTCCTTCTCGCCACCGGCGCCTGGGCGGGCAGCGAGGCCTGGCTGCCGGAGCACGCCCGCCCCGACGTGCGCCCGGTCAAGGGCCAGATCCTCGAGCTGCGCTCGCCCGCGGGCGAGCCGCCGTGCGAGCGGATCCTCGCCTCCGAGCGCGTCTACCTGGTCCCGCGCGAGGACGGCCGCCTGGTCGTCGGCGCCACGGTCGAGGAGCGCGGCTTCGACGCCGCGGTGACCGCCGGCGGGGTGCACGAGCTGCTGCGCGAGGCCTACCGGCTGCTGCCCGACGTCGCCGAGATGGAGCTGGTCGAGGCGATGGCGGGGCTGCGCCCGGGCACGCCCGACAACCTGCCCCGGGTCGGCCCCGGGGCGCTCGACGGCCTCCTCCTCGCCTGCGGCCACTACCGCAACGGGGTGCTGCTGGCGCCGCTCGCCGCCGAGGCGGTCGCCGACGCCTTGCTGGCCAATTCGGTGACTTCGTGGTTTGGGACGCATATGCCACCCAAACCACGAAGTCAGCAGCCGGTTGGGGAGGGGGTGCCGGATGCGAATTGAGCTCAACGGGGCGGTGCGGGAGATGGCGGAGGGGGCGACGCTGGCCGACGCCGCCGCGGCGGCCGGGGCCGAGGCGGCGCGCGGGGTCGCGGTCGCCCTCGACGGCGAGGTCTGCCCGCGGGCCGAGTGGGCGGCGAGGCCGCTGGCCGAGGGCAGTGTGGTCGAGGTGCTGGCCGCGATCCAGGGTGGGGCGGAGGGCTGGGAGCTGGGCGGCCGCGCCTGGAGCTCGCGGCTGATCGCCGGCACCGGCGGCTTCCGCTCGCTGGAGCAGATGGAGGACGCCCTGCGCGCCTCGGGGGCGGAGATCGTCACCGTCGCCCTGCGCCGCATCGACCCGGAGGCCGAGGGCTCGGTACTCGACGTGCTCGACCGGCTCGGGCTCTTCGCCCTGCCCAACACCGCCGGCTGCTACACGGCGCGCGACGCGGTGCGCACCGCCAAGCTCGCCCGCGAGGCCTTCGAGACGGACTGGATCAAGCTCGAGGTGATCGGCGACGACCGCACCCTCTTCCCCGACGCGGTCGAGCTGCTCGACGCTGCCGAGGCCCTGGTCGCCGACGGCTTCACCGTCCTCCCCTACACCAACGACGACCCGATCCTCGCCCGCCGCCTGGAGGAGGCCGGCTGCGCCGCGGTGATGCCGCTCGGCTCGCCGATCGGCTCCGGCGCCGGCATCCGCAACCCCTACAACGTGGCGATCATCGCCGAGCGCGCCGCGGTCCCGGTTGTCCTCGACGCCGGCATCGGCACCGCCTCCGACGCGGCGCTGGCGCTCGAGCTCGGCTGCGACGCGGTGATGGCGGCGAGCTCGATCTTCGGCGCCGCCGACCCGGTGGCGATGGCCACCGCCCTGCGCCTCGGGGTCGAGTCCGGCCACGCCGCCCGCCACGCCGGCCGCATCCCCCGCCGCACCCACGCCCAGGCCTCGACCCCCGACGAGGGCCTCCCCGACCTCACCTGACCGCCGCCCGCGTCCCCCCGCCGCACGCGGTCGCACTTGTACCCGCCATCCGGGAACAACCACGACCGCAACGGCGACCCCGCCAACTCCCGTCTACCATGAGCCCCCACGCCCCCGTAGCTCAGTTGGTTAGAGCGGCGGCCTTTTAAGCCGCGCGGCACGGGTTCGAATCCCGTCGGGGGTACTGCTCGTCGCGACGGACGAACCGCAGGCAATGCGAAAGACGGGACGATCTCCGCGCGGCTGAAGACCCGGATTCTCGTCGACCAGGGATTGCCTCGGCGCCTTGCGCGTCGGCGGGTCGACTCCCTCGATTACCTTCCGCACCTCGGGTTGGGCCGACTGGCAAGCCCAGGACAGCCTCGGTCGAACCCGCTCACCGCCGTGCGATCCGTTCTCGATGCGTGAAAGCAGCTCATCACGGACGAGTAGCTCCACGCTGCGAGGAAGTCAAGCGCGATGCGAACGGATGCGCGCGGATGCACGTGGATTGCCGCCGGGAGGGCGTCCGGGGGCCCTTAGAACATTCAGTGGCATGTCGGGGCCATTGCTCCAAGGGTGCTCGGCCAGGCCGCGAAGAGGCCGGTGGAAGCTAGGATCCCACCCGTCGAGCTGGGCAACGGGAAATGAGTCCATCGAAAAAAGCGCAAAACGTGATCCCCGCGATACGGGTGCATCAATGGCAGCGTGAGTGGGATGAGATTGACTTCGATAGGCCTCATCGATCCAAGCCAGATGATCATTTCTTCCTTTTCTCGATCAAGGCCTCAGTTCTCAGATCGCTTTCTGGAATTGAGCGACGAGATGCCAGTTCCGGTGCGCGTCGACGCACCGATCTAGGAATCCAGCGTCGCCATGACGAGAAGCGCTCGGAGGAGATCTCGCGCTTCATTCGCCACGGCTATCCGTGGTCGGATATGGGAAAAACGAGGCGAGAGTCGGGAGACTTTGACGACCTCAAGCAGCCCGGATGGTTGCCTACGGCGATTGTTGTCAACATCCGCACGTCCCAGGATGAAATGGCGGGTGCGAAAGTCGCTCGTCAAGACCTGATCTCGATCGATTCGCCAGAGGGCGGCGTCGCGCATGTCCATCTCCCGATCGACGAGAAAACGACCGACTGGGAACCGACTGCACTCCATCCCATCGAGGTGATTGACGGGCAGCACCGCCTTTGGGCTTTCGATCCTGAGCAGGGTGCGTCGGACTATGAACTTCCGGTTGTCGCCTTCGTTGGTCTCGATCGCAGTTGGCAGGCCTATCTCTTCTGGACGATCAACATCAAGCCGAAGCGAATTAATGCGAGCTTGGCTTTTGATCTGTATCCCCTCCTGCGCCATCAGGACTGGCTTGAGCGCTTTGAGGGGCCCGCCATCTATCGGGAGACCCGAGCACAGGAGTTGACGGAACTGATGTGGTCCCATGAGACGAGCCCTTGGTATCACCGGATAAACATGCTCGGCGAGCAGGGCAACCGCGATGTTCGTCAGGCCGCCTGGGTCCGATCTCTCCTTTCCACCTTCATTCGAACTTTCGAAGGAAGCCGTGCTCCGATCGGTGGCCTGTTCGGCGCTCCTGCCGGCAAAGACGAGCAGGTTCTTGATTGGACCAGGGAGCAACAGGCCGCCTATCTCATCTTCGCCTGGACGCAGGTGGAGCGGGCTGTTACCGCCAGCAAAGCCTCTTGGACTCCTTTGCTCCGTCGGCTTGCACAGCGAGATGCAGAAGAGAGAGTCGAGACCGAAGCAACGATCAAAGCAGAGCGTAGGCGCGCACCATTTACTAGTCGCTTCAGCCTTCTTGCGACGGACCAGGGCGTGAACGGAATCCACGCCCTTACTAACGACCTTGCCTATCTGGCCGCGGATCAGCTTGAGCTGGCTGCCTGGCGTGCTGCTGACGCTAGTGAAGCCTCCGACCAGGCAGCGGTTTCAGAGCAGTTGTCAGCGATTGCAAAGGAGCCGGTCGCAACCTTGTTGACCGAGATCGCCGATGTGATTGCCGACTTCGATTGGCGTACTTCGGGAGCTCCTGGTTTGACTGACGACGAGCGGCGTCGCAGCTCTGCCTTCCGGGGTAGTGCTGGCTACCGGGAGCTTCGTTTGCAGCTCCATGAACATGTGGCCGAAGCGGGTGCCGATCTCGCATCGCCATTGGCAGCGGAAGCTGTGAAGAAACTGACCCGCTGAGCATGGCCGAGCCGACCGTGAGTCAAAAATATGGACGGTCGGGGCGCTCAGTCAAAGAAGTGTTTGCTGGAGCTTCTGCATTCGCCGTGGAACGGGCGGCCCGTCGACTTCGGACTAGGCTCCGCTATGAGCGGTGGCTCGCCTCCACCAACATGTACCTCCACCGAGCGCCAAGTGAGCTAAAAGAACAATTCGGGAAAAAACCGGAAGCGCCGGTGGTCTATCCGGCGGAGAGCTTGGAGGCGATGCACCTTGCGGAGTACATCGCCGCGTCAACCATCCTGCATTGCGTCGATGGCTGGTCCTATCTTGGTCGCGCAATGGCGGCTCAGCTGGGTGGGGATTCTGGTACGGCCCGCCATCTCGCTTACTACGCTGAGCTGCGGGCGGCAGTCTCGTTGCTGGCTGCACAAGGGGTTGGGGTCTTCGCTGGGCCTCACGTCATCGTCAAGGAATCCAATGAGGTTGAACTCTTCCGACAGGCGGGGACTCACCGCTTTGCCTGGGTGGCCCTCGCAGAGTGGACGGACATGCCGCAGAGCGTGGATCTACTTGGCGATGTCATCAAGCCCTCCGATACCTCACTGGCAGAGTGGCTCGCCCCGCTGGGCGGCAATAGCGTCTGGCACGAAACTGGGCGTGGATATCTAAAGGCCTGGGGTCTTGACGTAGAGCGCTTCGGTCGCGACAGGGAGGCTCGCAACGACTCCAGCTATCAGCCAAGGACGGCATTTGGAGCAAGTCCACCTTCCAGCCGTCGAGCTGCCGAGTTTAGTGCCGATCTCTGGCGAATCTTTGAGCCTCTTGGCGCAACCAATTTCGGAACGGTCGATCGCTATCTATTGCGTCGCACGTTGAAACAGTTTTTTGAAGCTCGAACCAGCAAGTCTCCTCTAGATAGTCCACGGGCTTACCAGGACTTCATCGAGAAGGCGCTCGACGATCTCCAAACGTCTGAGCCGAGGCCTCAGCTAACAAGGTTTCTGACCGGCGAGAGCTTCCCAGGGGAGCCATCGCTGTTCTCCGAAGCCGAAATGGATTCCTCAACCGACGATCCTGAGGATCACCTTCAAGTAACCGCTCGCGCAGCTCTCTTGCTCCGCGTTGCTAGCGGCTCAGCTCAACGACTTCTCGCCCAGGTTGATCTCTCCTATCCGGCGTACGAATGGTGGAGTCGGCAGATCGCCGCGACGCGCGCTCTCGCGGCTGAGACTGATGGAGCCCTCAGCACACCGGAGCTGCTCTGGATTGATATTGAAAATGCTATCCACGACCTCGACGGGAAGATGGCCGATGGAGACGCAGACACCTATCTGGACTTGAGCGGGCGTTGTTCGGGGGAGGTTGCAGTCCTAAGTAGTTGCGAGCGCATTGGACTCTGGGGTCTCGCATGAAGTACATGGGTTCAAAGCGGGTAATGCTCCAAAATGGGTTCGGCAGCGCGATTCTTTCTAGCGCTAGGAAAACTAGGAGGGTTGTTGATCTCTTTGCTGGTTCCGGAGCCGTTTCTTGGTATGCGGCTGAGGCCCTAGACCAACCCGTCTTGGCTGTAGATCTTCAGGCCTATTCAGCGATTCTGTCTGGCGCCATCATTTCTCGAACGCGTGGGCTCGATGTTCATCGCCTTGAAGATGATTGGCTGGCTCCCTCGCGTCGCAGTGCTCGGCGCTGCGCTCAGTGGTCGGCGAGTGGGATATTCGACGATCCGCGCAGGAAAAGTGATGTTGAACGAGCGCGGGCGCTTTGCGAAGAAGCGAAGGATGGCATGATCTGGCAGGCGTATGGCGGTCACTATTTTTCGCCACGCCAGGCGATATTGCTAGACCGCGCGCTAGCTCTGCTGCCCTCACGCGAGCCAGCCAGATCCACCTGCAGGGCGGCTCTCATCGCTGCGGCTGGCTACTGCGCGGCAGCTCCTGGCCACACTGCCCAACCCTTTCAGCCGACTGATTCTGCGCTGCCATATATCCAGGACTTCTGGCGTCGCGACCCACTTAGCTACGCGCAATCATGGCTATCTGAAGTGGCTCCCCGACACGCTCGCCGCAAAGGTCACACCGAAATTGGCGATGCGCTGGATGTGATGGAGACGCTCCGGCCAACCGACCTCGTAATCATTGACCCGCCCTACTCTGACGTGCAGTACAGCCGCTTCTACCATGTACTAGAGGCAATTGCACGATCTGATGGAGAGGGGACTACTGTCGCCGTCACTGGCGTAGGCAGATACCCCCCCTTTGAGGAGCGGCCTCGCTCGGATTTCTCGCTGAAGAGTCGTTCTCGGGAAGCGATGGAAGATCTGCTGGATGCACTAGCTGACGCGAAATGCAGGGCCATCATTACCTTCCCAAATGCCTCTTGCAGCAATGGCTTGTCTGGTGCTCAAATAGCGCGGCTGGCAAGAAAACAATTCTTGGTCCGGACCAAGACAGTCAACGGAAAATTCAGCACGTTGGGGGGCAACGGGACTACGCGCGCCGCTCGCACCTCGTCGGCTGAGCTAATCATTTCGTTGGCTCCCTTAAAAGGGTGATCTAGTCGACGAGTAGATTTGCTCTACTCGTCCAGGACCCGATATTCGGCAGGCCTGAATTCTCAATCCAGCCTGGCAACCAGGTGACGCCGTTGGTGAGATCGCCCACCGAAGTCGAGTAGGTGCCCGCGAGGTGGATGAGGACGTCAAGGCTCGGGACGTATTCGCCGGCCTCGATCTTGTCGAGTTTGGCGCGGGTAAGCGCGGCCCGCTTGGCTGCCTCCTTCTGATCGAGCCGGCAAGCGCGTGGGCGCGGTAGAGGTTGTGGCCCGACCCCCTGAAATCGGTCCGATGAGCGGGGTCCGATCAGCCCTGCTCGGGGTCGCCATACGCCCCACCGGTCAGCTGTTGGAGCTCATCGATGAACAGGATCAACGGCCGCTCGTCGCGTTCGGCGATGCGCTGCGGTAGCTCGAGGGCGAGGCTGGCTGAGTTCCTGCAGCGGGTCGTGGCGTTTCCGGGTTGGCTCGAGAGCGATCTCCACCGCGTTGCCAAGCTCGGACTTCACTCGCAGAACAGTGGTCAGCGTTCGTCCAGATAGGGCACGGGAGGAAAGTCTGCGCACTCGCTCTACCAGCCGCTTGAGCGCCGAGCGGTTGGCGAGCGTCTCGGCCAGCGCAGCGGCGTTCGTATCCCTGAAGAGACTCACGCTCACGGTGTAGAAGCGCCGTCGGCGAAGAGCCGCGACGGTTGCCTCGCAGATCGTGCTCTTGCCGGTGCGGCGTGGAGCCGCGATCTCGCGAGCGTGCCCGAGGCATGTTGGCAATTATGCCAACTTAGGTTGACGGATTCGCCAACTCGCATGCGGGGAGCCGGAGTGTCAATGCATGACGCCCTGGGCGGAGGTTGACCCCGCCAGCCCCCGATTCGTGAGGGCGGGGCCCGCGTCCGGCGGCCGGGGCGTCGCCGCTCCCGCGGAACGGCGGGCTAGTGGCGGAAGTGGCGGTGCTTGGTGAAGGCCATCGCCACGCCTGCAGCGTCGCAGGCGGCGATCACCTCGGCGTCGCGTTTGGAGCCGCCGGGCTGGATCACGGCGGTGGTGCCGGCCTCGATCGCAAGCTCGGGGCCGTCGGCGAAGGGGAAGAAGGCGTCGGAGGCGAGCGAGGAGCCGGCGAGCAGGGCGGCGGCGTCCTCGCCGCGGGCCTCGCGGCACTTCTCGACCGCGAGGCGGACCGAGTCGACGCGGCTCATCTGGCCGGCGCCGATGCCGAGCGTCGCCCCGTCCTTGGCGATCACGATCGCGTTGGAGCGGACGTGGCGGACCACGGTCCAGGCGAAGAGCATGTCGTCCCACTGACCCTCGCCCGGCTTGGTGTCGGTGACGACCTCCATCAGCTCGCGCGGCTCGGGGTCGCCGTCGCGGTCCTGGATCAGCAGCCCACCTAAGACCCGTTTGACGTCGCGTTCGCGCGGGTCGTGCTGGCGGCGCTCCTCCTCGCAGAGGATCCGGATCGCCTCCTTCTGTTGCAGGACGGCGAGCGCCCCGTGCTCGTATTCGGGCGCGATCAGCACCTCGACGAAGTTCTCGTGCAGGCGCTCGGCGAGCGCCTCGGAGACCGGCCGGTTGAAGGCGATCACGCCGCCGAAGGCCGACATCGGGTCGCAGGCCAGCGCCTTCTCGTAGGCGGCCAGCGAGTCGGCGCCGATCGCCACCCCGCAGGGGTTGTTGTGCTTGACGATCGTGCAGGCGGGCTGCTCGAAGTCCTCGACCAGGCGCCGGGCCGAGTCGAGGTCGAGCACGTTGTTGAAGGAGAGCGCCCGGCCGTGCAGCTTCGCGACCCGCGAGAGCACGTGGCTGCGCGCCCCCGCCTCGGAGTAGAGCGCCGCCCGCTGGTGCGGGTTCTCGCCGTAGGCGAGGTCGAGCGTCTTCTCGTAGGCGACCGCCAGGTGCTCGGGGAAGTCCTCGTACTCCATCGCGAACCAGCGGCTGATCGCGGCGTCGTAGCGCGCGGTCTGGGCGAAGGCCTCGTTGGCGAGCCAGTGCCGGGTCGCGGCAGATAGCGTGGCGCCGCCGCTCTCCTCGAGCTCGGCCAGCACCGCGTCGTAGGACTCGGGCTTGACCACGACGGCGACGCCGGCGTGGTTCTTGGCCGCGGCGCGGATCATCGTCGGGCCGCCGATGTCGATGTTCTCGACCGCCACCTCGTGGCTTACGTCGTGGCCGGAGACGGTCTGCTCGAAGGGGTAGAGGTTGACGCAGACCAGGTCGATCGGCTCGATCCCCTCGCGCTCGAGGACCGCCATGTGCTCGGCGTCCGCGCGCCGCGCCAGCAGCGCCGCGTGCAGGCGCGGGTGCAGCGTCTTCACCCGGCCGCCGAGGATCTCCTCCTGGCCGGTGAACTCGGCGACGTCGGTGACCTCGACCCCGGCCTCGCGCAGCGCCGCGGCGGTGCCGCCGGTGGAGAGGATCTCCACCCCGAGCGCCGCCAGGCCCTTGGCGAACTCGGCGACCCCGGTCTTGTCGGAGACCGAGACCAGCGCCCGGCGCACCCGCACCTCGCCGTTGGCCACGGCCTCGCTGGCGGTCTCTGGGTTGGGCTCACTCATCGGTTACGACGACGCTGCCGTCGGGACCGCCGATCCTAACCGTGCCCCTGGCGATCATGCGGATCGCCTCCGGGTAGAGCTCGTGCTCGACCGCGTGGATCGCCGACTCGAGCTCGGCCCGCTCGCGCCCCGCCGGCACCGGCACCTCGCGCTGGGCGATCGCCGGCCCGGTGTCGACCCCCTCGTCGACGAAGTGGACGGTGACGCCGGTGACCTCGACCCCGGCGTCGAGCGCCTGGCCGATCGCGTCGAGCCCCGGGAAGGACGGCAGCAGGGCGGGGTGGACGTTGACCACGCGGCCCCGGAAGCGGGCGACGAAGGGGGCGCCGAGCAGCTGCATGTAGCCGGCGAGGACGACCAGGTCGGCGCCCCGCGCCTCGATCCAGTCGCCCATCGCCGCGTCGCGCGCCTCGCGGTCGGCGTGCTCCTCGCGCGGGAAGACGGCGGTCTCGACCCCGGCCTCCCGCGCCCGCTCCAGCGCCCGCGCGCCCGGCTTGTCCGAGCCGACCCCGACGACCTCGACCCCCTCGCGCCCGTGCAGCGTGTCGAGGATCGCCTGCAGGTTGGTGCCGCTGCCCGAGGCGAGGACGACTATCCGAAAGCTGGCCACCGCCGCATCTTCTCAGTACTGTGCGGCCGTCAGCTCCCGACGAAAGGCGACATGAGCCGCAGGCCGATCCTTGCCGTGATCTGCTCCACGACCGCTCTTCTTGCGCTCTGCGCGGAGGCGTCGCTCGCCGCCTTCCCCGGCAGGCCGGGGCCGATCGCGTACTCGAAGACGATCGTCCGCGAACTGGGCGGGGGCGAAACCCTCCAGGACGGCGGCATCTACGCACGTGACCTCGGGCGTCGCGGGGGCCCCCGCCAGCTGACCGTCAGCCCGCTCGACCGCGAGCCCTCCTACTCGGCCAACGGCCGGCATCTCGTCTTCCTCTCTGCCTCCGGCCGCCCCTGGCTCGGATCGGACGACGGCCTGTTCGAAGTCAATCGCCAGGGACGCGCCCGGCGCGAAGTCAGGCCCGGCGGCGGCGCTCCCTCCTTCTTCCCCAACGGCAACCGCATCCTCTTCGCCGAAGAGGACGAAAGCGGCTTCAGCCACATCTACTCGGCGCGCGCCAACAACACCGGCCTCCGCCAGCTCACCTCCGGCTCCCACAACGACAGCGAACCGGCGATCTCCCCGAACGGTCGTCGCATCGCCTTCGTCAGCGACCGCGACGGCGACGGCAGCGACATCTTCACGATGCGGTCCAACGGCACCGGCGTGCGGCTCCTGATCGACGGGCCGGGCAGGGAAAGCGCCCCGGACTACGCGCCGGGCGGCAACCGGATCGCCTTCTCGAGCAGCCGCGGCCAGGGAGCCTCGAACATCTTCGTCGCCCGCGCCGACGGTCGCCAGGTGAGGAGGCTGACGCGCTGCGCCTCGTTCCCGGGCTGCCCCGCCTTCTCGGCCCCCGCCTTCTCCCCGAACGGCGCCCGCATCGCGGTGCTCAGGTCGACCGCGCGCAGCAGCGCGGTCGTCGTGATCCGCGCCGATCGCCGCCGCCCGCCGCTGGTCAGGGTCGACAGCGGCAGCACCGACGGGGAAGGCTCCGGCACCACCGTCGGCCCCCCGACCTGGGGACCGCGCCCGCGCTGATCGTCGCGGTCTCGATCGGCCTGGCCGGGATCAGCCGCTGACCGTCTCGAGCGCGAACTTGCCGTTCGCGTCCTCGGGGTCGCCCAGCGGGTAGCGGCCGCTGAAGCAGGCGTCGCAGTGGTCCTCGGGCGGCGTGCCGATCGCCTCGTAGACGCCCTCCAGCGAGAGGTAGGCGAGCGAGTCGCAGTCGAGCTCGTCGGCGATCTCCTCCACCGTCCGCCCGTGGGCGATCATCTCCTCGCGGGTCGACATGTCGACCCCGTAGTGGCAGGGGTTGCGGATCGGCGGGGCGCTGATCCGCAGGTGGACCTCGCGGGCGCCCGCGTCGCGCAGCATGCCGACGATCTGGCGCGTCGTGTTGCCGCGCACGATCGAGTCGTCGACGACGACGATCCGCTGCCCGGCGACGATCTCCGGCAGCGGGTTGAACTTGAGCCGCAGGCCGTGTTTGCGCAGCTCCTGGCCGGGCTGGATGAAGGTGCGCGCCACGTAGCGGTTCTTGATCAGGCCGTCGTCGCGGGGCAGCCCCGAGGCGCGGGCGAAGCCGGCGGCGGCCGGGTTGCCCGAGTCGGGGACGGCGATCACCAGGTCGGCCTCGACCGGCGCCTCGCGCCAGAGGATCTCGCCCATCCGGCCGCGCACCTGCTGCAGCACCTTGCCCTCGAGCCGGCTGTCGGGACGCGAGAAGTAGATGTGCTCGAAGACGCAGCGGGCGGGGCGCTCGGCGCGCACCACCTGGCGCGTCTCCAGGCCGCGCTCGGTCAGCGAGACCAGCTCGCCCGGGTGCACTTCGCGCATCAGCTCGGCGCCGATGATGTCGAAGGCGCAGCTCTCCGAGGCGACGACGAAGCGGTCCTCGAGCCGTCCCAGCGAGAGCGGCCGCACCCCGTGCGGGTCGCGGAAGGCGACGACCGCGCGCTTGGTCATCACCACGGTCGAGTAGGCGCCCTGCATCCGCGGCATCACCTCGGAGACCGCGTCCTCGATCCGCTCCGCCTCGCTGGAGGAGAGCAGGGCGGCGATGATCTCCGAGTCCGAGGTGCCGCGGAAGGCGATGCCGCGCTGCTTCAGCTCCGACCAGAGCTCGACCGCGTTGGTCAGGTTGCCGTTGTGGGCGAGGGCCAGCTCGCGGCCGTCGTCGCGCCAGACCGGCTGCGCGTTCTCCCAGGAGCCGCCGCCGGTGGTCGAGTAGCGCACGTGGCCGATCGCCATGTCGCCCTCCAGCGCCCGCAGCTTCTCCTCGTCGAAGACCTGGGAGACGAGCCCCGAGTCGCGCAGGGTGGTGATGTGGCCGCCCTCGCAGGTGGCGATCCCGGCCGACTCCTGGCCGCGGTGCTGCAGCGCGTAGAGGCCGAAGTAGGCGAGCCGGGAGACGTCGTGCCCCGGTGCGTATACGCCGAACACCCCGCATTCCTCACGCGGGCCCTCGCGATCTATCGGCTGCCCCAGGGGCGGAGTCAAAGCGCGCTTCCTCGCGGTCGAAGGACGAGACGCGCAGGCAGACTGCCTACCCCGGCAGGGTAGCAACGGCGGGGCGACCCGACCGCCGCACCGGGCGTCCCCGCTCGCTCAGCCCCTCCGTTTCGCTTTCCGCCGCTTGCCCTTGCCTTCTTCTGGCCCCTGAGCTTGACCTTGACGACGGCCCGGCTCGTCCGCCCCGCCACGTCGGTCGTCGAGAGGACCGCCCGAAGGTTGAGCGAGCGCTCGATCCGAGGCAGATCAGATTGACAGCGCGTTGAGGGCGTGCTTGAGGCCGGTGATCGCGGCGTTGGGCGGCTTGGTGTCGATTGCGCTTTCGCTCCTCGCACCGTGCTGCGAACTATCGCTGATGGATCAGGTGGGGCCGGCACCAACCCCTTCCTTAGTGACTATCCGAGAACTCTCTCGGGTCGAGTGAGCCGGTCCAGCCGCCGCCACCAAAGCAGCGCGCAGGCGAGCTGGATCAGGCCCTCGTAGTTCTCGGCCTTCTTGTCATAGCGGACCAGGATCGCGCGACAACGCTGCAGCCAGGCGATCGTGCGCTCGACAACCCAGCGCCGAGCCGGATGAGTCTTCTCCCCGGCCCGGTCGAGCTTCTCCTCGCCGATCCGCCGGACGTGTGGCACGTAGCCGGCCTCCTCGCAGACCGCCTCGGTGGGTCGGTTGTCATAGGCCTTGTCGAGACAGAGGTGCTGGGTCACGTCCTCGGGGTCGGGACGCTCGATCACGGTCCCCTCGATCGTGGCTTGAAGCAGCTTGTGGTCGTTGACGTTGGCGCCGTCGACAACGACTCCGAGAGGTCCGCCGTCCTGCTCGACCAACAGGTGCTTCTTGGTCCCCATCTTGGCTCTGTCGGTGGGGTTGGGGCCTCGCTTGTCGCCGTCGAAGCGGCTCTTGCCCATCACCCCGTCGGCGGCCTGCCACTCCCAAAGGACCGCATCCAGATCGTCGCACTCGGCCACGAGGGCGGCCCAGACTTCCTCCAGGACGCCGTCGGCGACGAAGCGCTGGAACCAGCCGTGGACGGTGGAGTTCGCCCCGAAGGAGCGCGGCAGCCGGTTCCACTGCACCCCCGAGCGCATTCGGTAGACGATTGCGTCCAGCACCAAGCGCAGGTCGGCCCGTGGCCGACCGGTTGGCGCAACCGGGTAACGGCGCAGGAGGACCGGCTCTATCCGCTCCCAAAGCTCGTCGGGGATCTCCCAGATCGTCGGCAGGGGACGTTCGGGGGTAGTGTCGGCAACCGGCAAGGCACTCTCCTTTTGCGAGGGATGTGCCTTGCCGTTTCAGCCTGGGGCTACATAACTCCTGCCGGGCCCGGGAGTTCTCGGATAGTCACTTAAGGAAGGGGCTCAACCTTTTTCAGCGGCGTCAAGCCTTCAAAGGTGTTTTCAGCGTAGTAGCTCGCAGCAATAGCCGAGGAAAACGCTTCTTCACTTTCGTTAGATGACTCAATCTCCCAGTCCCAGTTACTTTCACCGTTGGGTATATTCCAGTTGAACCAAGCCAAAGCGCGAATATTAGGAAAGCTATCAGGCACTTCTTCAGCGATTGCCGTTTCAATCCATGATGGCTTTGATCCACCGACCTCCGTTGACGCTGTCTCTCCAATCATTATTGGCTTGGTCGGAGCCAAAGCAATCAACGCCTGATACGTAGGTAGGAAGATTTCTGAAAAAGACCTCCACCCTCCAGGATTAATTTCGTTTTCGCCAAAATTATAGCCGTCGATACATGTCCAATCTACGTATGGATCGCCAGGGTAGAGAGACGACAGCGAAGTACTGCCGGGGAAAATTGAATTAGGGCACCATACCCAGGTGATATTAGTTGCTCCTTCTGTTTCGGCTATGTCATGTAGGCGTCGCCATGCGTGAATATAGTCCGCAGGGTTGCTAGCTGCTTCTTCGCCCCAAGGGAACCAAGTTCCATTCATCTCCCACTCCCAGCGGAAGAAGAAGGGCTGTCTATAAGCCTTAACTTCTTCAGCCCATGCGGCAAATTCTTCATCATTTTCACCATTGATGATGCTTTCAAGTGAGACACCATCGCTGTCCATATCCATTAGTGGAATTGCACCACGTTCTTCAGCAATTTCTAGCGGACCAGCAGCAAAGCTCTGATTCCATGGCGCGGGTTGGCCGAAATGCACAATCGACACAGCCTTAGAAGTGTGTGACTCAAAAATATCCCATGTTGCTTCGTCCCAGGGAGCGTCAGTGTAGCCTTCACCGTAGACTTCCCCATCGATCCACGATCCCCAGTATATTTCAGAGGGCGCCGTTTTTAGTGAAAGCTTGAGGAAGGCTGCGTACACGTACGGCGTGGTCGAATAAATGGGTTCTTCATACACGAACTTAGCGGTGGCTTCGTCGAGTTGCGACTGGGAGCCATCGAGCGGTACTGGTATCCCATGCCATCCCGCACTCGAATATGCTCCGGCAGCGAGCGTTTCACCTTCGCTGCGAACTTCGGCCCGCATTTTTGTGCCGTTTGGCGTGTAGAGCCACAATGTGGCCGCCAATACAGTCTGTCCAGACAAGGAGGCAGTGTCCAAGTCGACTTCGGTGATGGCCGGAAGTTTGGGAAACGGTTTTACGCTGATGTAGTCACTACTGGTAGGAGTCTGGGTCTCTGTGACGTTGTCGTCGAGTGTTTCCCAGGCTTCGCTGGCTCCGGAGATATTCCACGGATGTTCAGTTGTGCGATCGGCGTTAGGTCGGAGCCGTTCTATTTCGAAAGCAGATGAAGCATAAGTCAGCTTGAGGAAGGCTGCGTACACGTACGGCGTGGTCGAATAAATGGGTTCTTCATACACGAACTTAGCGGTGGCTTCGTCGAGTTGCGACTGGGAGCCATCGAGCGGTACTGGTATCCCATGCCATCCCGCACTCGAATATGCTCCGGCAGCGAGCGTTTCACCTTCGCTGCGAACTTCGGCCCGCATTTTTGTGCCGTTCGGCGTGTAGAGCCACAATGTGGCCGCCAATACAGTCTGTCCAGACAAGGAGGCAGTGTCCAAGTCGACTTCGGTGATGGCCGGAAGTTTGGGAAACGGTTTTACGCTGATGTAGTCACTACTGGTAGGAGTCTGGGTCTCTGTGACGTTGTCGTCGAGTGTTTCCCAGGCTTCGCTGGCTCCGGAGATATTCCACGGATGTTCAGTTGTGCGATCGGCGTTAGGTCGGAGGTAGGTTGACGTTGGAGTGGCGGCAAGTGATTCGGTGGCGGCGAGCAGGAAGGCGATCGCGGGAAGAACAAGGTAGGCAAGTGTCTTGAGGCGGCAGGGACCGTTACTTACGGACATAGTGACTCCAGTGTTCAAGGGCGGCTACATTTTCAAACTATATGAGCATGGGAGGGAACGCGGCCGTAAAGTTGGCCCGGCTGCCCGTTAGTAATCTCGATATGTCCTGATCATAGTCTACGGCTCCCTCTCGATGTATGACAAAAGGTCACATAGGACGGTGGCGTTCGTCTTCTCGGCTCCACGACCGTGATGGCGATCATAGCCACCGGATACAATCTCGGAAACCGACTAGTAGATCCGCCCGTAAATACGTTCAGGCAGATCAGCAGGATCTCCGCGGCGAGGGACGAACACCACGGCAGTAGCCAGGAAGATAGAGATAGATCTGAGTGAGGAGGAGCGCGGCGAGCTGGAGCGCCTCGTCGATCAGAGACCCGGCCTTTCCGCGTGGTGGAGCGAGCGCGGATGATCCTCTATTCCGCCGCCGGTGAGACCGACGGGTGGATCGCCGAGCGTCTGGACTGCACCCCGGAGTGCGTCGGCAAGTGGCGACGAAGATTCGGCGCCCAGCGGCGTGAGGGACTTGCCGAGCTGAAGCGCGCGGGGCGCCCGCGCCGTTTCCCCCCCGGAGGAGGTCGCCGAGGTCAAGACGATCGCCTGCGAGCTGCCAGGGGCGCACGGCCTGCCGCTCAGCCGCTTCACACGCACTGAGCTGCATCGGCTGGTGATCGAGCGTGGCGTCACCGACGCCTCCGCGACGACGATCTGGCGCTGGCTGCTCCACGCGGCGATCAAGCCCTGGTCGGTGCGCTCCTGGCTCTTTCCCCGCAACCCCGGCTTCGCCGCCAAGGCCGCGCCGGTGCTCGACCTTTATCAGCGCCGCTTCGAGGGCAAGCGCCTGCGTCCCGAGGAGTACGTGATCTCCGCCGATGAGAAGTCCCAGCTACAGGCGCTCGGCCGTCGCCACCCGACGCTCGCGCCGGGACCCGGGCGCCCCTCCCTCGTCGAGTTCGACTACCGCCGCGGCGGCACTCTCGCCTACCTCGCCGCATGGGACGTCCACCACGCCAACCTCTTTGGCCGCGTCGAGGAGAAGACCGGGATCGAGCCCTTCGGGCGCCTGGTGGAGGAAGTGATGAGCGTCGAGCCCTACGCCTCGGCCCGCCGGGTGTTCTGGATCGTCGACAACGGCTCCTCTCACGCCGGCAATACCTCGATCGAGCGCCTTGAGGGCGCCTATGCGAACCTGCGACTGATCCACCTGCCGATCCACTCCTCCTGGCTCAACCAGATCGAGCTCTATTTCTCGATCGTGCAGCGCAAGGCGCTCACGGCCAACGACTTCGGCTCCCTGCAGGAGCTCTCCGAGCGCCTCTCGCCTTCCAGGTTCGCTATGCCGAGATTGCCCGCCCATTCGATTGGACGTTCACACGCTCTGACCTGGAGGGGGTGCTGGCCAAGGTCGCCGACCGCGAGCCGGAACTGAAGCTCGCGGCCTAAGCGAACTTGCGGGTGGGCCTACTAGCGGGACCCTCCAGCGCGTCACGACGCCGGCCACCGGCGAGGGTCAGCGGCAGCGGGCCACCGGGCGTCGCCAGCGGCAGGACCGTCCGGCTTGTCACCGTCGCGTTCGCCGCGCGGCCGCTGCCGACTTCGGTTGAGGCGATCGCGCCCGGGCGCGGCGAGCAGCAGCGTGGCCAGCGCGCCGCCGACTCCAACCGTCACCCGAAACCGCATACACACCAGGTTAGCGCCGGACGTGCCGCCCCCGGGAGGTCAGAGAGGCTCCCTCCTGGACGGGGCGTCCGGGCGCGGCGGGGCGAGGGCCGGCTCCTGCGGGGAATCAGGCCAGCTGCAGCGCCGTCTCCAGCGGCTCGCCGAGCACCAGGCCGAAGCGCTCCAGCAGGCCCGGGACCGTCTCCGGCTTCAGCTCGAGTCCGTACCGTGCGGAGAGCGCAGCCAGCTCGTCGGGGTCCGCCTGCACCGCGCCGCCGATGTCCACCAGCTCCGCGAAGAAGTGCTCGAAGCCCGCCGGGGCGATGATCTCGAGGATCCGGCAAGGCTCGTCGTCGGCGTTCCAGAAGGTGTGCCACTCGTTGCGCGGCTTGAAGACGAGGTCGCCGGGCCCCGCCTCGACCACCTCCTCGCCGAGCAGCCCGCCCATCCGCCCCTCGAGCACGAAGCTGTACTCGTCCTCGCGGCTGTGCCGGTGCAGCGGGGCCGCCAGCGCCCGCGGCGAGAGGGGATGTTCGACCAGCGAGAAGTCGCCGCCGGCGTCCTCGCCGTTGATCATGAAGCGCGCCCCGATGCTTCCGAGGAAGCCCGTCCTGCCGTCGTTGGGACCGATAACCGTTGCCATCTCTTTCTCCTTTTCATATTGAGCGAACAGTAGTGTCGCGTGAAAAGGTAGCGGGACTTAGCGGATCTGTCAATATTCGTCGCACACCTATGTCCGGGCAAAGGCGGAAATACGAGAAGAAGCGGCGCGCGGAAGCCGAGGCGCAGACGCGCCGGCAGCTGACCGAAAGCGCGGTCGAGCTGCACGGCTCGCTCGGGCCCGCCCGCACCACGATGAGCGCCGTCGCCGAGCACGCCGGCGTCCGCCGCTCGACTCTCTACCGGCACTTCCCCGACGAGCGCGCCCTGTTCGGCGCCTGCTCGGCCCACTGGGCCGCGGAGAACCCGCCCCCCGACGTCGAGGCGTGGGTGCGGATCAAGGACCCCGACGAGCGCCTCGTCACCGCGCTCGGCGAGCTCTACGCCTTCTACGGCCGCACCGAGGAGATGTTCGACCGCCTCCTCCGCGACGCTCCCACGATGCCGATCGTCGACGAGTTGATGGGCGGCTTCCGCGCCTTCCTCGACTCCGCCGCGGACACGCTGATGCGCGGCCGCGGGGCGCGCGGGAACGCTCGCACCCGCCTGCGCGCCGCCATCGGCCACGCCCTTGCCTTCCGCACCTGGCAGGACCTCAGCCGCGTGCGGGGGCTCGACGACCGTCGCGCCGTCGAGCTGATCTTGCGCTTCGTTGTCGCCGCCCGATAGGCCGCCAGCCACGCAGCTTCACCCGCACCCGGCTGTTCTTCTGGATCCCGGCCGGGTTGGTCGCCCGCAGGGTCAGCTTCGCCCGGATCGACTGGCGCCGGGTGAGGCGGCTGAGGCGCAGCAGGACCGGTTTCGGCAGCTTGATCGTGAAGCGGGTGACGGTGCCGGGGGCGACGGGCTTGGTGCCGCCGTCGAGGCCGACGATCAGGCGCTTGACGCCCTTCTTCGAGGCGTGCGCGCCGCGCTTCTTGCCTTTCCGTTTGGGCTTGAAGTTCCAGCCGACCTGGCCGTAGACGTCGACCGAGGCCACGGCGCTCGGCGTCACCCGCAGCAGGATCGAGCGTTTGCGCACCTTGGGCTTGACGACGAGCGTCACCGGCGGCGGGCACTCGCCGCTGAAGGCGCCGCTCGCCGGGCAGCCGTCCTGGGTCTCGTCGCCGTAGCCGTCGCCATCGGCGTCGGGCTCGACGACCGCCGTCACCGGGACGCCGTTGTCGAGCGTGACTTCGAACTTCTTCGTCTCGCCGACCGCGACCGCGCCTTCGTAGAGGTTGGCGTTGGAGCCTTCCTCCTTGTCGCAGAAGAAGGTCTGCTCGGGCCCGTAGAGGCCGATGTGGCCGTACTCGGGATAGGGCAGGCGGGTCGCGAAGCGATGCTCGCCGGGGCCGACGAGCTCGGTCTCGCTCTCGGCCACCTTGCGGAACTCTTCTTCGGCCACCCCCTGGTAGACGTCGAGCCGCTGCGCCTGCGCTTCCTGCCCGGCCTCGACCCGCACCGTCCAGCTGGTGATCACACCGCCGTAGGGCCAGATCGGCGGCAGCACCGGCCCGGCGGCGCTCCCACCCGAGATCCAGGTCTTGGCGCCGTCGGTGTCGTTGCCCTGGCAGCGGTCGCCGATCTCCTGCGCCGCCCCGGCGCTCGGCACCCAGGCGAGCGCCGCAAGCCCAACCAGCGCCATTGCGATTCGACCGCGCATCGCCCCCAGGTTACCCCCAGACGTGCCGTCCCAGGGAGGTCATTGATGACCTCCCTGGGACGGCACGTCGGCGAGCAGCGCGGCGAGGGCGTGCTCGAGGCCGCCGATCGCCGAGTCGAGTGGGGCGGTGTCGGCGGCGGCACGGGCGCGGATCAGGGCGCCCTCGACGGTGGAGACGACGAGGCCGGCAAATTCCTCGGCGGCGGTGCGGTCAACGCCTTCGTCGAGCAGCGCCGCGGCGATCGGCCCTTCCCAGCTGCGGAAGGCGGCGGTGGCGGCGGCGGCCAGCTCGGGGTCCTCTGGGCGGGCGAGGGCGGCGGCGGCGACCGGGCAGCCGATCCGCTCCGGGTGGTCGACCACCCGCCGGCGGAAGATCTCGCCGAAGCGGGCCAGGGTGCCGTGCAGCCCGCGCTGTTCGAGCGAGCGCTCGATCAGGGCGCGGATCTCCTCGCCCTCGAGCGCCGCCGCCTCCGCCGCGAGCTGGCGCTTGCCGCCGGGGAAGTGGTGGTAGATCGAGCCGCGCGGCGCCTTGCCGCGCGCGGCCACGTCGCGCAGCTCCATCCCGGCGTAGCCCTTCTCGGCGAGCAGCTGCCGGGCGCCCTCGAGCAGCAGGGCGCGGCCGTCGCGCTGCTTCGGCGCGGCCGGCTCCCCGTCGGCGATTCGCGATATGCCCACGGTCATAGTCTATAGTCCGGGCCGATGTATGACCGCGGACATAGAGGCGCCGTGGCGATCGCCTGCGCCGGTGCCTTCCTCGCCTTCCTCGACGCGACGATCGTCAACATCGCCTTCCCCGACATCTCGCGCTCCTTCGCCGGCGCCGGGAGGGCGGAGCTCTCCTGGGTGCTCGACGGCTACTTCGTCGTCATCGCCGCCCTGCTCGTCCCCGCCGGCGGCCTCGCCGACCGCTTCGGCCACAAGCGGATCTTCCTGCTCGGCGTCGCCGGCTTCACCGGCGCCAGCCTGCTCTGCGCGGTCGCCCCCTCGCTGGGGCTGCTGATCGCCTTCCGCGTCGTGCAGGGCGTCGGCGCGGCGCTGATCGCGCCGACCTCGCTGGCGCTCGTCCTCGACGCCTTCCCGGCCGAGCGCCGCGCCGCCGGGGTCGGCCTCTGGGGCGCGGCCGCCGCGGCCGCCGCGGCGATCGGCCCGACCCTCGGCGGCGCCCTGGTCGAGCTCTCGGACTGGCGCCTGGTCTTCCTCGTCAACCTGCCGATCGGCGCCGCCGTCGTCCTCTACGGCCGCCGCGCCCTGCGCGAGCGCCCGCAGCTCGACAGCCGCCTGCCCGACCTGCCCGGAGCGCTGATGCTGGCGGCGAGCCTCGCCCTCGTCACCCTGGCGATCGTCGAGGGCAACGACTGGGGCTGGGCCGCGCCGGCGACGCTCGCCTGCTTTGCCGCCTCCGCCGCCCTGCTCGGGGCGATGGTCTGGCGTAGCCGCACCCACCCGCGACCGATCGTCGAGCCGGCGCTCTTCGCCCACCGCTCCTTCCGCCTCGGCAACCTCGGCACCCTGCTCTTCGCCGCCGCCTTCTTCTCCCTGATCCTCGGCAACGTCGTCTTCCTCACCTCGATCTGGGGCTACACGGTGCTGCAGGCCGGCGCCGCGACCCTGCCCGGCCCGGCGCTCTCGACCGTCTTCGCCGGCCCCGCCGGCCGCCTCGCCGACCGCTTCGGGCACCGCGCCGTGATCGTCCCCGGCACCCTCTTCTTCGCCGCCGGGGTGATGGTGCTGCGCTCTGCCGGCGCCGAGCCCGACTGGCTCGGCCTCTGGCTTCCCGGCGCCTGCCTGACCGGGATCGGCATCGGCCTCGCCTTCCCGACCCTCGGCTCGGCCTCGGTCCGCGACGTCCCCGACGACCGCTTCGCCACCGCCAGCGCCGTCAACGCCGCCTTCCGCCAGGTCGGCGCCGTGCTCGGCACCGCGATCCTGGTCGCCATCGTCGGCGACCCGGCCAACCTCGCCGCGGCGCTCAGCGTCGCCGACGACGCCTATCTATTCTCGGTGATCGCGGCGCTGGTCTCAGGCGCCGCGATGCTGGCGCTCAGGCCGGCGGGCGACCCGGCCCGGGCTGAGTTGGCGATCCCCGAGCCGGCGACGGGCCGTGCCGCCGGCTCGGAGGCGCCATTGGGTTAGCGGGGCGTCTCAGCCCTTTTTGGACTTCGCCCGCGCTTTCTTCGCCTTCAGCTGACCCCTCAGCTTCAGCGTCACCTTGTCGGTGCTCACCTGCCCGGCGACGCTGGTCGCCGTCGCGGTTATCTTCAGGTTCAGCTTCCTGCCCTTCGGCAACGACCTCAGCGCCCGCTTCAGGTTGCCGGGGAACTTGAGGACGAAGCGCCCGAGCTTGCCCGGGGTGACTGTGCGGGTCACGTTCTTCACCTTGGCAGCGGCCGAGGCTTTGGCCTTCTTCTTCCCCTTTTTGGTCCGCGGCAACTTGGCCCTGGCCGAGACGCTGACCGGCGCTTCGGTGCTCGTCGCGACGACCACGACCACCGCGTTTCGCTTCGGCACCGGGTAGGAGTCGAGGACGACAACCGGGCACTCGCCCTGCACCGCGGCGCTCTGCGGGCACTTGTCCTGGGTCTCGTCGCCGTAGCCGTCGCCATCGGCATCGGGCTCGATCACGGCGGTGATGGGGATCTGCAGGCCTTCGGGTTCCGCGATCGCAGTTGTCGTGGCCCCCTGTGTCGGGTTCCCCGGGAGGACGCCCGCCTTGTCACCCGGTGTAGCGGTATTGCAGTAGACGGTCACCAACGTGCCTTCGGCCGTGCCCGACGTTGCCAGGACGTCGCCGGCCTGAATCGGCAGTCGAGTAGCGAAGGTGTTCGCGCCCTGGACCAAGGAGCCCGGCGAGCTTTCTGCCGTGACCGTGAACTGGCTGGGCGCGCCGGTTGGGTGGAGGACCTTGACGACCTGGCTGAGGATGTTCGGCGGGACTTCCACAATCCGGAAGGTCCAGCTGGTGATGACCCCAGCGCTGGGCGCGGCGGCGGGGAATGGCGATCCCGGGGCGTTGGCTAGACCGGCGAACGAGAATTCGTTGCTGGAGGCGTTCCCCGTGCAGGGGTTGCCGATCGTTGTCGACGCAGCGGCGGGCTGTGCCGCGACGAGCGCCAAGGCTGCGAAGCTCCCGATAAGTGCTGCGGTGCATCTCTTGCGCATTAGCTTCCTTTCTTGCTGATTTCCGGTGGAATCTCCGGCAACTCAGGCCTGAATCCGCTCAGCCCTTCTGTTTCCGGGTGCGCTTCGCCTTCTTCAGCTGACCCCTCAGCTTCAGCGTCGCCTTGTCGGTGCTCACCTGCCCGGCGACGTTGGTCGCCGTCGCGGTTATCTTCAGGTTCAGCTTCCTGCCCTTCGGCAACGACCTAAGCGCCCGCTTCAGGTTGCCGGGGTAGCGAAGGACGAAGCGCCCGAGCTTGCCCGGGGTGACTGTGCGGGTCACGTTCTTGAGCCGGGCGGCGGAGGCTTTGGCCTTCTTCTTCCCCTTTTTGGTCCGCGGCAACTTGGCCCTGGCCGAGACGCTGACCGGCGTTTCGGTGCTCGTTCCGACGAGCACGACCACCGCGTTTCGCTTCGGCGCCGGATATGAGTCGAGCACGATCACCGGGCACTCGCCCTGCACCGCGGCGCTCTGCGGGCACTTGTCCTGGGTCTCGTCGCCGTAGCCGTCGCCATCGGCGTCGGGCTCGATCACGGCCGAGACCGGGATGCGAAATTCCGACGGCAGTTCGATGTACGGGTTGGCCGAGCCCACGCCCCCGCCGTTGCCCGGGAAGCCGCCGATCACGTTTTCTTGGCCGGGGGTTTTGCAGGTCAGCGACTCGACGGTCGGACCCTGCCCGAAGAGGCTTACGCGATCGCCGGCCTGGACCGAGATCCGGGTGTCGAAGACGTTCTGGCCGCCGCCGAGAATTCTGCTGTCTTCAGCGATGACCTCAGCGGTGTGCGCACCCGTGTTCAGGCGGAGGATCTTCATCGTCTGCTCGAAGGTGATGGGAACGGGGACCACGTTCACCTTCCATTGCGTGACGACACCTGCGCTCGGCGCGGCGATCGGCAGGGGGTTCCCCGGCACCGAGGACTCGAAGAACGTGATCGCTTCGAGTTCTTCGTCGGCGGTGCAGTTATCGCCAAATTCCGTTGCCGCCGAAGCTGGACCGGCGACCGCCAGCGAAAGAGACGCGACAACGGCGAGGACACCCGCGTAGAAAAGCCTTCTCATGATTCTCCCCCGGATTCATGGATTGACGGTCCGACACCTTATGGCCGCCGCCGCAAAAGGACAAGTCCGACTTATCGGTTTTGGGTGACGCGGACATAGAGGCGCCGTGGCGATCGCCTGCGCCGGGCGGGCGGAGCTCTCCTGGGTGCTCGACGGCTACTTCGTCGTGATTGCCGCCCTGCTCGGCCTCGGTCCGCGACGTCCCCGACGACCGCTTCGCCACCGCCAGCGCCGTCAACGCCGCCTTCCGCCAGGTCGGCGCCGTGCTCGGCACCGCGATCCTGGTCGCCATCGTCGGCAACCCCGCCAACCTCGCCGCGGCGCTCTCGGTCGCCGACGACGCCTACCTTTTCTCGGTGATCGCGGCGCTCGTCTCAGGCGCCGCGATGCTGGCGCTGCGACCGGCGGCGCAAACGACCCCCCAGCCACCGGTGCAACGCGTTACGTCGCCCCTAGAGCCGCAACGCGTTTCACCCTAGGCGGGCCGGGCATTTCGTGTCGGGACCATTTTCACGGCCCCAGCGCGTCGATCGGGATCACCTGCACCCCGTTCTCGAGCACGAAGCCGTAGCCGCTGCTGACGATCACGCCGAGCGCGGCGGGCTTCCCGACCCGTGTCGTGTCGACGAGCTTCGTGAAGCGGAGGAGGCCGTCCGCGGCTTCGTCGATGCGGCTCGAGTCCAGCTTCACCTCGAAGGCAGCCCATTGCCCGTTCAGTCCTTCGACGATGGCGTCGACCTCCAAGCCCTTGTTGTCCCGATACTGAAACACCTCGGCGTCGGCTGCCTGCGCGTAGACACGCAGATCGCGAACGACCAGTGACTCGAAGAGCAGCCCGAACAGGTTGAGATCCGCGAGCAGGCGCTCCGGAGTGGCGCCCAGCGCCCCGACGGCAAGCGACGGATCGACGAAATGACGTTTTGGCGCTTGTCGCAGGCGGCGCCGGGAGCGAAGGTGGGGGGACCAGGGAGGCTGGTTCTCGACGACCATCAGGCGCTCGAGGACTTCCAGGTACTCGCGCACGGTGTCATCGTCGAGCGGTCCGTCGGGGCCGCCAGCGTCCGCCGCCAGCGTGGTGGCGGCCACCTGCGTGGCGACGTTCCGGGCGAGACTGGCGATGAGCCTGCCCACTTTTCCCGGATCTCGCCGTCGGGTGTCGACCCTGCTCACGTCGGTGCGGGCAAGCTCTGCGACGTAGCCTCGGATCAAGCGCAGCGCATCATCCGTCGCGGTGGCCTGAAGTCCGGGCCAGCCGCCGACCGCGACCGCCGCGGCGACCTCGCCGATCGTCGTCTCGGTCCGAACCCCTTCCATCGGCTCTCCGGAGAGAAGGGCCGCGAGCGAGACCTCCCCGCTGCTCCTGCCTTGCTCGAAGAGGCTCATCGGCCGCATGCGAAGGCGCGTGAACCTGCCGGCGCCCGAGTGCCTCGTGACGTCGTCGGCCGGGATGGCCGATCCGGTGAGGATGAACTGACCTGGCTTCCGGCGGTCGTCGGCGGCGCGGCGGACGAGGTTCCAGATCGCGGGCGCGAGCTGCCACTCGTCGATGAGTCTCGGGGTAGCCCCATCCAGCACCAGGTCTGGGTTCAACGAGACCGCCATTCGCATGTTGGGGTCGGTGTCGAGCAGGGCCTCGCTTGCGGCGACATTCCTCGCCGTGGCCGTCTTGCCGCAGGCTCGCGCGCCCTCGATGACGACCGCCCCGCTGCCGCGCAGGCGGTCGATGAGCTCTCGGTCAGCGATTCTCGGTGCGTAGGCGGCGGCCAACCGGGATATTGTACCGATTCCAACCGGGATGTTGTCCTAATTAAAACCGGGAAAACGCACAGACTTCAGCCGGGAGAATGACCTGTCGGGGCCCGCGACTGATCAGCCCTGAGTTGCGGCGAGCCGCTCGCGATCGCGGCGCTGGTCGGCGCAGGGAGACCTGACCACTGCTTCTGCCCTTCTCGAAGAGGCTCAAGGGCCGCATGCGAACTCGCGAGAGACGACCGGCCCCGGAGTGTCGCGTCGCCTCATCGCCCGGCACGACCGAGCCGGTGAGGACGAACTGGCCGGGGCCGTGCGGTCGTCGATAGCGCTGGGCCGTCAGATTTACAACCCCACTTTTGTAAGGTTTCCAACCCTCAAAAAAGAAGTTTCAGAACCAGCAAAATAGAAGGCTCGGGGGATCGCGGTGCGACGGCTCAGCCCTGGGCCGTTGCGGCGAACCGCTCGCCCAGCGAGCGCCAGGCGCTCTCGAGGGCGGCGAGGCCGACGGTGAAGCTGCGGTCGCCGGCGGCGACCTCGAGGGTGGTGCCGCCGGTCTCGCCGATGTGGACGGCGCCGAGCGCGTCGAGCGCCTCGCGCGGGCCGCTGAGCAGGAAGCCGCCCGCGCCCTCGCCGAACAGCGCCTCCTCGGGCGAGCAGCCGCGTTCGCGCAGCGGTTGCAGGTCGACCCGGGCGCCGCTGCCGCCGGCGATCGCCGACTCGGCCAGGGCGCAGGCGAGGCCGCCGTCGCTGACGTCATGGGCGGAGGAGAGCTTGCCGGCGCGGACCGTCTCGCGCAGCGCCGCGCAGGCGGCGGCGACGGCCTCGACGTCGGGGCGGGGCAGGCCGGCGCCGAGCTCGCCGCGCAGCTTGGCCAACTCCGAGCCGGCGAGGCTCGGCTCGAACGGCCCGAGCAGGCCGATCGCCTCGCCCGCGGCGGCGAAGCCGCTGCCGCAGGTGGCCGCCGGGTCGGGCAGCTCGCCGACCATGCCGACCACCGGAGTCGGGTAGATCGGGCCTTCGGGGCCCTCGTTGTAGAGGGAGACGTTGCCGCCGACCACCGGCACGCCGAGCGCCGCGCAGGCGTCGGCCAGGCCGTTGACCGCGCGGTCCAGCTGCCAGGCCGGCGTCGGCTTCTCCGGGTTGCCGAAGTTGAGGCAGTTGGTCAGGCCGAGCGGCTCGGCGCCGACGCAGGCGAGGTTCTGCGCGCACTCGAGCACCGCCTCGACCGTCCCGGCGTAGGGATCGCAGGCGACCCGCCGCCCGTTGCCGTCGATCGAGACCGCGATCGCGTTGCCGGCCTCGGGTATCTGCAGCACCGCCGCGTCGGCGCCCTCGGGCCGGCGCACCGTGCGTGAGCCGACCACGCAGTCGTACTGCTCGAAGGCCCAGCGCTTGGAGGCGACGCTGGGCGAGGCGAGCAGCGCCAGGAGAGTGTCCTCGGCGGCGGCCTCCGGATCGAGCGTGCGCCGGTTGCCGTAGGCCCAGCCCTGCGGCTCGGCCGGGCTCAGGTCATACAGCGGGCAGCCGTCGACCAGGGCCTCGACCGGCATCTCGCCGACGACCTGCTCGCCGCGCAGGATCCGAATCTGCCCGGAGTCGGTGACGACCCCGATCTGCGCCGAGCCGGTCTGCCATTTGGCGCAGGTCGCCAGCACCTCCTCGACCCGCTCCGGCTCGACCACGGCCAGCATCCGCTCCTGGCTCTCGGAGACCATGATCTCGAAGGGCTCCATGTCGGCCTCGCGCAGCGGCACCTCGGCGACGTCGAGGTCGATGCCGACCCCGCCGGCCGAGGCCATCTCCCCCGCCGAGGAGGTCAGCCCCGCGGCGCCCAGGTCCTGCAGCGAGACCAGCAGCCCCTTGGCCAGCAGCTCCAGGCAGCACTCGAGCAGCTTCGACTCCTCGAAGGGGTCGCCGATCTGCACCGTCGGCCGCTTCGCCTCGTCGCCCTCGCCGAGCTCGGCCGAGGCCAGCACCGAGGCGCCGCCGATCCCGTCGCGCCCGGTCGCCGCCCCCATCAGCACCACCGCGTTGCCGACCCCGGCGGCGGCGGCGCGCACCATCTCCTCGCTGCGCGCCAGCCCGACGCACATCGCGTTGACCAGGCAGTTGTGCTCGTAGGGCTGCTCGAAGTAGATCTCGCCGCCGACGTTCGGCACCCCGATCGAGTTGCCGTAGTGGCCGATGCCGCGCACGGCACCGTCGAGCAGGTGGCGCGAGCGGACCGAGTCGAGCTCGCCGAAGCGCAGCGAGTCGAGGATCGCGATCGGCCGCGCGCCGAGAGCGAAGACGTCGCGCAGGATGCCGCCGACCCCGGTCGCCGCCCCCTGGAAGGGCTCGACCGCGCTCGGGTGGTTGTGCGACTCGACCTTGAAGGCGACCGCGTAGCCGTTGCCGACGTCGACCGCGCCGGCGTTCTCGCCGGGCCCCATCAGCACCCGCTCGCCCTCGGTCGGCAGCCGCCGCAGCAGCTTGCGCGAGTGCTTGTAGGCGCAGTGCTCGGACCAGAGCAGGCTGAACATCGCCAGCTCGACGTCGTTCGGCTCGCGCCCCAGCTGCTCGCAGATCAACTCGAACTCGGCGTCGGTCAGCCCCAGCTCACGGTGCTTGGCGGTCCCCACCGTCATCCCGCCACCGCTTCGAAGACCCGCAGCCCGTCGGTCGACCCGGTCAGCGGGTCGACGGCGTGCTCAGGGTGCGGCATCAGCCCGGTCACGTTCCCCGCCTCGTTGCGCACCCCGGCGATGTCGCGCGCCGAGCCGTTCGGGTTCTCCCCCGGCGCGTAGCGGTAGGCGATCTGCCCGCCCTGCTCGATCTCGTCGAGCACCCCCTCCGGCGCCCAGTACCGCCCTTCCCCGTGCTTCGCCGGGATCGACAACACGGGCCGATGGGCCGATTCCCGTCGATATGCGTCGGTTTTAGGCCCGTCGGCGGGGATCAGGTCGAGCTGGCGGCAGGTGAAGCGTGTGCTCTCGTTGAGGAGCAGGGCGCCGGGGAGCAGGCCGGCCTCGCAGAGGACCTGGAAGCCGTTGCAGATGCCGAGCACCGGGCCGCCGGCGCGGGCGAACTCGGCGACCGCCTCCATCGCCGGCGAGAAGCGGGCGATCGCCCCGGCGCGCAGGTAGTCGCCGTAGGAGAAGCCGCCGGGGACGACGACCGCGTCGATCCCCGCCAGGTCGCGCTCTTCGTGCCAGACCAGCCGCGCCTCGCCGAGCAGCGAACAGGCGTGCAGGGCGTCGCGCTCGTCGCAGGAGCCGGGGAACTGGAGCACTCCCCAGCGCATCACCCGTCGCCGTCGATCGGCACGATCTCGTAGTCCTCGATCAGCGGGTTGGCGAGCAGCTTCTCGCAGAGCTCGCCGAGCCGCTCGGGGTCCTCGGCCTCGAGCTCGACCATGCGGCCGACGCGGACGTGCCCGATGCCCTCGAAGCCGAGCGCCGGCAGCGCCTGCTCGACGGCCTTGCCCTGCGGGTCGAGGATCCCCTCCTTCGGGCGGATCAGGACCCGCGCCCGAACCGCTGCCACTAGAAGCTGCGCTCCGTGACCCGCTCGTAGGCCTCGATGTACTTGGCCCGGGTCTGCTCGACCACGTCGGGCGGCAGCTCGGGCGCCGGCGGCTTGTGGTCCCAGCCGGCCTCGTCGGCCCAGTCGCGGACGAACTGCTTGTCGAAGGAGGGCTGGGTCTTGCCCGGCTGGTAGCGGTCGGCCGGCCAGAAGCGCGAGGAGTCCGGGGTCAGCACCTCGTCGGCGAGGACGATCTCCGCCCCGGCGTGGCGGCCGAACTCGAACTTGGTGTCGGCGAGGATGATGCCGCGCTCGGCCGCGTGCTCGGCGCCGCGCAGGTAGACCTCGATCGAGATCCGCCGCAGCTCCTCCATCAGCGCCCGGTCGCCGACGATCTCGGCGGCGCGGTCGAAGTCGACGTTCTCGTCGTGGTCGCCGATCTCGGCCTTGGTCGCCGGGGTGAAGATCGGCTCCGGCAGCTTGTCGGACTCGAGCAGGCCCTCGGGCAGCTCGATCCCGCAGACCGAGCCGCCGTCGCGATATTCCTTCCAGCCCGAGCCGGAGAGGTAGCCGCGCACCACGCACTCGACCGGGTACATCTCCAGCCGCCGCACGCGCATCGCCCGTTCGGCGACGTCTTCGGGCACGTCGGCGGAGACGAAGTGGTTGGGGACGATGTCGCCGGTCAGCTCGAACCAGAATTCCGAGATCCGGTTGAGCACCTTGCCCTTGTCGGGGATCGGCGTCGGCATCACCACGTCGTAGATCGAGATCCGGTCCGAGGCGACCATCAGCAGGTCGTCCTCCCAGACGTAGATCTCGCGGACCTTGCCGGAGGAGTGGAGCTTAAGGTCGGTTACGGGAGGCATTAAGCCGATGCTAACCACCTGGCAAGCGGAGCACGTTCCCGGTCCGGTCTGCGATCCTTGCCGGCGTGTCCCTGCCTCCCGAACCGAGCGGCTCGCCGCTGGTCCAGACGCTGAAGTGGAGCTTCCGGCCGCTGCAGTTCATGCAGGAGTGCCGCGAGCGCTACGGCGACGCCTTCAGCGTCAGGTTCGTCAGCTTCGAGCGGCCGATGGTGATGATCTCCGACCCGGCCGCGATCAAGGCCCTCTACACCGAGCGCTCGCACGGGCTGCCGCCGGGCCGCAACATCGTGCTCGAGCCGATCGTCGGCTCCCGCTCGCTGCTGATCCTCCAGGGCGCCGACCACCTCGCCCACCGCAAGCTGATGCTGCCCGCCTTCCACGGCGAGCGGATGCGCGCCTACGCGCCCGTCGTCGAGGAGATCGTCGGCCGCGAGATCGACTCCTGGCCGCTGGGCGAGGAGTTCGCGATCCACCCGCGGATGCAGGCGGTGACCCTGGAGGTGATCCTGCGCGTCGTCTTCGGCGTCGCCGAGGGCCCGCGCCTGCAGGCGCTGCGCGAGGTGCTGACCACGGTGCTGGAGGAAACCGCCTCGCCCTTCGCCCAGCTGATCGGTCTGGCGACGCGCCGCTTCGGCGGCCGCGGGCCGTGGGCGCGGTTCGAGGGACAGCTGCGGGCGACTGACGACCTGCTCTACGCCGAGATCGCCGAGCGCCGCGCCAGCGGCTCCTTCGAAGAGCGCGACGACATCCTCTCGATGCTGATGCAGGCCCGCTTCGAGGACGGCTCGGAGATGAGCGACGTCGACCTGCGCGACCAGCTGCTCACCCTGCTGCTCGCCGGCCACGAGACGACCGCGACGGCGCTGGCCTGGACCTTCGACCTGCTGCTGCGCCACCCCACCGCCTTCGCCCGCCTGCGCGAGTCGCTGCAGGAGGGGGAGGAGGACTACCTGCGGGCGACGATCTCCGAGTCGCTGCGCCTGCGCCCGGTGGTGCCGCTGGCTGGCCGCCGGCTCGCCGCCGACCTCGAGACCGACGACCTGACGCTGCCGGCGGGGACCGACGTGACGCCGGCGATCTGGCTCGCCCACACCCGCGCCGACGTCTACCCCGAGCCCTTCGCCTTCCGCCCGGAGCGCTTCCTCGAAGGCGCGCCGGACACCTACGCCTGGATCCCCTTCGGCGGCGGCATCCGCCGCTGCCTCGGGGCCGCCTTCGCCGAGTTCGAGATGCGGATCGTCCTGCGCGAGGTGCTGACCCGCTGCGAGCTGCACAAGGCCGACCCGGCCCCGGAGAAGATCGGCCGCCGCAACATCACCCTCTCGCCGAAGGCCGGCACCCCCGTAGTCCTCACAGCTCGCCACCCCGCACGATCGCGCGAGCAGCAACTCGTGTAGGAGCCCGTCGGGCGGGGGTGAGCGTCTTGTACTTTTTTGCGTTACCCGGGCGCGGCCGGCAGGCCGCGACCTCGCAAAAAAGTTAAGCGGAACCCCCGCCCGACGGGCTCCGCGCCGCCGGGTGTTCGTTCGCCCACTGCGCGATCGTGCCGGAGCCGGAGATCACCTCGCCGTCGTCGAGGACGAGGACCGGGACCTCGTTGGTGCCGCTCAGCTCCCTGACCTCGGCCCGGTCGGCGTCGCGGCTGCCCCAGGTCCAGGGCACCATCCGGTAGCCGCCGACCACCTTGATCTCGTACTCGTAGCCCGCCGCGTCGAGCGCCTTGCCGGCCTTCGCGCAAGGATGCAGCGCCGCCGGCCCCGTCTTCTTCTGCGCGCAGGTGTAGAGGAGCATCGGCGGGCAAGCCTACCGTGTGGTGCTTCGCAGGGTTTGCGGCATTTGGGAATAGACTCGACCCGCCGATGATCCAGTGCGGGCTGATCGCGCAGGCACTCGAGTCCTACGACGCGGAGGCGGCCGCCTCCAGCATCGAAGCGGCGGACGCGCAGCGGGCCGAGGTACTCGAGCGCTTCCCCCGCAGCGGCTGGCCGGAGATGCCGTTGCAGAGCTACGCGCTTGGGCAGGCGAACCACCAGGACAACTTCTGCCGGTGGATGGAGTTCAGGGCGACGGACCTGGGCAGCATCAAGGGCGGAAGCGCGCGTAAGCACCACATCTACTACCAGGCCGACCCGGGTGAGTGGTGGTTCGAGCGGGACCGTTACGAGACCGTGTCGGAGGCTTGGCGGGAAGTGAGAGCCGGGTTCCTCGAGGCGCTCTCGCTTGCGGATTCCGGCGAGTGGAATGCCATCGGCGAGGTCGCCGCTCTGCGCGGCGGTCCGGCGTTGCTCACCAAGACGCTCTACGTCTATTTCCCCGATCACGTCCTGCCGATCTGCTCACACACCCACCTCACTCACTACCTGCGGGCACTCGGGAGGAAGGGCAGGTTCGAGGCGATGGGCGCGGTCGAGTTGAACCGAATGCTGCTCGAGGATCTGCGGGCCTGTGACGAGCTTGACGGCTGGTCGACCAAGCAGATGGAGCGTTTGCTCTACGGCTCTGAGCTCAGTCCCTTCGAGAAAGACGCGGAGGCCGAGTCGGTCGGTGAGGTCGCAACTTTCATCGCCGAGGCGATCACCAGGTACGGAGACGCCGGGATCGAGACCCGCCGCGAGGCCGAGGACAAGGCGCGCATGCTGCTCGACGCTGCCGCCGGGAAGATGGATGAGCCTCGGCTTCGCGAACTCCTGAAGCTGTTCAATGCCGACTCGCACTTGGGCAAGCGCTACCAGACCCGGTTCTCGCCCGCCTTCGTCGGCGCCACCGCGAATGGGCTTGCCGCCAACCTCGACCGAGTGAACGAGTGGACCGAGCGTATCTGGAAGGAGGCGGACCCCGCCAGGCCGCTGGGCGAGTTGCTCGACGACCGCAAGCTGTTGCCGTCCGCCGGCACGTCCTACCCGACGATGCTGCTCTACCTGCGGGAGGCAGAGCGGTTTGCGGTTTGGCTCCAGTCGACCGATCGCGGGTTGCAGCGCTTGCGCCCCAGCTACCGGCCGAAGCGCTCGCCAGGGGCTGGGTCGCTCGCCGACTACCGCGCGTTTTGCGATGCCGCGACCGGCTTGATGAGCGACCATGGGATTCCACCCGAGCTGCTCGACGCCGTTCTGGCCGCTGCCGCCCGGGCGGAGATCGCCGCCCCGGAGCCGCCACCTGCCGAGGCCGGCATCTGGCTCTTCCAGGCGAACCCGGAGATCTTCGACATCGACCGAGCGATCTCCGAGGAGCCAGAGCTGACCTGGGTCGTGCGCCAGTACCGCAAGCACGTGCGCGAGGGCGACCGGGTCTACCTCTGGCGGTCCGGAGCGGAAGCCGGCGTGATCGCAACCGCGACGGTTCTCGCCGATCCAGAGGAGATGCCGGGGGTCGGTGACAGCCCGTACCTGCTCGAGCCGGAATCGCTGATCGAACCCGAGCCTCGGGTCAGGCTGCGCATCGACAACGTCCTGCCCGCCCCGATCAAGCGAGCAGACCTGCTCGAACACCCGGTGTTGAAGGATCTCGAAGTGATCGCCTTTGCCAACGCCACAAACTTTGCCGTCAGTGCCGAGCAGGATGGAGCGCTGCGCGAGCTGCTGACCGAATCGAGCTCGCTGATCGTGCCGTCGATCAGGCCGGAGCTGGCCGACTCGCTCTTCCTGCCGCAGTCGTTCCTCGACTCGACGGTTGAGATGCTGCTGGACAGGAGGCAGTTGATCTTCTACGGGCCACCCGGCACGGGGAAGACCTGGATCGCGCTGGAGCTGGGCAGGGAGTTGACCCGCGAGGGCGGTCGGGTCGAGATCGTCCAGTTCCACCCGTCCTACTCCTATGAGGATTTCATCGGCGGCTTTCGCCCCATGGAGGACGATGCTGGCGACGGCATTCGGTACGGGCGCGCGGACGGACCACTGAGGCGGATCGCTGCTGCTGCGGCCGCCGATCCAGCCCGCCCTTACCTGTTGGTCGTCGACGAGATCAATCGCGGCAACATCGCCAAGGTCTTCGGCGAGCTGCTCTTCCTGCTCGAGTACCGGCGCCGCGAGGTCCAGCTTCAGTACTGGCCCGGAGAGCCTTTCACCTTGCCTGAGAACCTCTATCTGATCGGCACGATGAACACGGCAGACCGGTCGATCGCGCTGGTCGACGCGGCGCTCCGCCGGCGCTTCTACTTCGTCGAGTTCTCACCCACCGAGAAACCGGTCAGGGAAGTGCTCGGTCAGTGGTTGAAAAAGCACGATCTCGACCAGGAGCCGGCGCTGCTGCTCGACCGTCTCAACGAGCAGATCGGCGAAGACGGGTTTGCGATCGGGCCCTCCTACTTCATGACTCGCGATGGTGAAGCTCCAAAGCTCGATCGGATCTGGGAGCGGGAGATCATGCCACTGCTCCGGGAGCACTACTACGGGACCAGTTGGGACCCGGACTCTTGCGGACTGCCGGCCCTGCGCCGTGAGATCGCGACCGGCGAACGAGAGGCGCCCGACGCTTGAAGCGGCTTGCGCTGAAGGCCTGGTCCGAGGCGCCGGCCGAGTTGTCCCCGGCGGAGGCGGGGGCAGTCCGCGAGAGCGGCTTGGTTGAGGTTCTCGCCGAGCCGGTGTCCGGCCGCTGGCGGCTGCGGAGCGGGTCGCGGGTCGGTATTGCCACCGGCCACGGCTGGGAGCTCCGCGTCCACCCCCACCTCGAGGTGCCGCAGCTGTTTTTCCTGCTCTCCTACGCCCTCGACACGCGCGGCTGGGTCGACCAGCAGGCCGCCTTCGGCGCCCACCCCGATCTCTTCGACGCAGTTGCGGCCGGTTTCTCCTACCACGCGCTGCGCGCGATCGAGCAGGGCGCGCTACGAGGGTACGTGCAGGTGGAGGAGGCACTGCCGAGCCTCCGGGGCCGAATCAGGTTCGGCGATCAGATCGCCCGCTCGGCCGATCTGCCGCTCCCGCTTCAGGTCTCATACGACGACTACACGTCCGACATCGCGGAGAACCGGATCCTGAAGAGCGCCGCCCACGCGCTCCTCCGCCTCCCACGTGTTCCGGTGCAGGCCCGCCGCCGCCTGCTCAAGCTTCGCGTCGCGCTCGACGAGGTCAGGACCCTCGCCCGCCCGCAGGAGGTCACCTTGCCCCAGTGGACCCGCCTCAACGAGCGCTACAGGCCTGCCCTTCGCCTGGCCGAGCTGATCCTGCGCGCTTCCTCCTTGCGTGGGTCTCGCGGCCGCCTCGCCGCGACTGCTTTCCGCTTCGACATGAACCGCGTCTTCGAGGACTTCCTCTCCACCGCGTTGCGCGAATCGCTGCGCGGACACGGCGGCGCCGTGCGCCTGCAGGCGGCGGCCCGGCTTGACCAGGCGGGCACAGTGTCGGTCCGACCGGACCTGACCTGGTGGGTCGGCGGGCGGCCGAAGGTGGTCGTCGACGCCAAGTACAAGTCGCTCGACCCGTCCGGGATGCGAATCGAGGACGCCTACCAGATGCTCGCCTACTGCACGGCCCTCGACCTCGACCGCGGCTTCCTCGTCTACGCGGCCGGCGGCGGGACTCGGGAGCGGACGCTGGCGGTGCGCAACTCGACCCGCCGGATATGCGTGCGCACGGTCGACGTGGAGTGCGAGCCGGAGCAGGTCCTGGCCCAGGTCTCCGAGTTGGCCGAGGAGATCGCCGCAGAGCTTGCCGCGTCTAGTGCTACGCTCGTAGCACTATCGTAGAAGTCGCGACAAGGGACCTCCGGAACAAGACCGCCGACCTGCTGCGGCGGGTCGAGGCGGGGGAGAGCATGGTGATCACGGTGCGTGGCAAGCCGGTCGCCGATCTGGTCCCGCATCAACCTCAGGAGCCACGCTGGCTGAGTCCAGAGGAGGTGGTGGAGATCGTGTCCAAGTACTCCGCCGATCCCGGCTTGCGTGACGATCTTCAGCGCCTCGCCGGCGAAACCACCGACGAAGACGGTCTCGACCGACTGTGGTGACCGAGGATCGGCCCGATCGCGGCCTGCTCGACACCTCTGTTTTCATCGCTTTGGAGGAGGCCCGTCCGCTCAGGCAGGAGGCGCTTCCGCGGCAGAGTGCGATCTCGGTTGTGACCCGTGCCGAGCTTCGGGTCGGCATCTTTGCGGCGGATGGCATCGACAGCCGCGACCGACGCATAGCGACGTTCGAGGCATCGCAGCGCTTTCCAGCGCTTCCCGTCGATGAAGATGTCGGCCGGGCTTGGGCGCAGATGCGCGCCTATCTGGCGGCGTCGGGGCGTCGGGTTGCCCTCAACGACATGTGGATCGCCGCGACTGCCGCGGCTCATGAAATTCCGGTCCTGACCCAGGACGCCGATTTCGACGCCCTCAACGGGATCGCCGGCCTGACCGTGATCCCGGTTTAGTCGCGCCGCTTCCGGTGCGCTTTATGCTGGCTATGGGCACATAAAGCGCACCGGAAGCTCAGGCGAGGGCTTCCAGGCGCTCGAAGACCGCCGGGACATGGACGAGGTAGGCGTCGTAGTCGAAGACGGCGTCGAGGTCGAGGTCGGGGGCCGCGGTGGCGAGCAGCTCGCGGAAGGGGGTGGCGGTGTCCCAGGCGCGCTGGGCGTTCTCCTGGACGACGCGGTAGGCCTCGTCGCGGCTGAGGCCGGACTCGACCAGGGCGGTGAGGGCGCGCTGGCTGAAGAGGGCGCCGTGCGTGAGCTCGAGGTTCTCGCGCATGCGCTCCTCGCGCACGGTCATCCCGGTGGCGACCTTGGTCGCCAGGTCCTGCATGTAGTCGAGGCCGATCGTCGCGTCGGGCAGGATCACCCGCTCGGCGCCGGAGTGGGAGATGTCGCGCTCGTGCCAGAGGGCGACGTTCTCCAGCCCGGCCTGGGCGTAGCCGCGCAGCACCCGGGCGAGGCCGGTGATCCGCTCGGTGCGAATCGGGTTGCGCTTGTGCGGCATCGCCGAGGAGCCCTTCTGGGCGCCGGAGGCGAATGGCTCTTCGACCTCGCGCACCTCGGTGCGCTGCAGGTTGCGGACCTCGGTGGCGAAGCGCTCGAGTCCCGCGCCGGCGACGGCGATCGCCGAGAGCAGCACGGCGTGGCGGTCGCGCGGGATCACCTGGGTCGCGACCTCCTCGCGGCGCAGCCCGAGCCGCTCCATCACCCGCGCCTCGACCGCCGGCGGCACCGAGGCGTAGGTGCCGACCGCGCCGGAGAGCTTGCCGACGGCGAGCTGCTCGAAGGCCGCGGCGAGGCGGTCGAGGTTGCGCTTGGCCTCGAAGGCGAAGCCGGCGAGGCGCAGGCCGAAGGTGGTCGGCTCGGCGTGGACGCCGTGGGTGCGGCCGACGCAGAGCGTCTCGCGGTGCTCGAGCGCGCGGGCGAGAAGGGCGTCGAGGTAGGCCCTGGCGCTGCCGACGACGACCTCGCCGGCCTCGCGCAGCTGCAGCGCCAGGGCCGTGTCGAGCACGTCGGAGGAGGTCAGGCCGTAGTGGATCCAGCGCCCGTGCTCGCCGACCGCAGCCGAGACCACGTCGACGAAGGCGGCGACGTCGTGGTCGGTCACCTTCTCGCGCTCGTTCACCGCCTCGACCGTGAAGGCCGCCCTGGCGCGGCAGGCCTCGGCCGCCTCGCGCGGCACGACGCCCTCCTCGGCCCAGGCCTCGGTCGCCGCCAGCTCCACCGCCAGCCAGCACTCGAGCTTGCGCTGCGGCGACCAGACGGCGCCGAGCTGCTCTCGCGTGTAGCGCGGGATCACGCGTTGATTATCCGCGCCGCGAGGATGCCGGCGTTCTTGGCGCCGTCGATCGCGACGCAGGCGACCGGGATCCCGGGCGGCATCTGCACCGCCGAGAGCAGCGCGTCGAGGCCGCCGAGGCTCTTGCCGAGGATCGGCACGCCGATCACCGGCAGGTCGCTGTGGGCGGCGGCGACGCCGGGCAGCGCCGCCGACATCCCGGCCCCGGCGATGATCGCCTTGAGGCCGCGCATGCGCGCGTTGGTGCAGTACTCGCGGACCAGCTCGGGGTCGCGGTGGGCGCTCATCACCCGCACCTCGTAGCGGATGCCGGCGTCGTGCAGAGCGGCGCCGGCCGGCTGCATCTTCGGCTTGTCGTTCTTCGAGCCCATGATGATCCCGACCAGCGGCTCGTCGACTTCGATCTCCTCGAAAGCCTCCTCGACGGCGGGCATCGCGGTCGGCTCGGCGGGCTGTGGCTCCTCTGAGATCTCGCTCATCTCGTCCTCTCTCTGACTGGTGTTGTCTAGCTGGCGACGCGCTCGACGGCGCGGGTGGCGATGTCGGTCCGCATCTGCATCCCCTCGAACTCGATCCGCCGGGCGGCATCGTACGCACGATCGCGGGCCGCGGCAGGAGTGGGCCCCAGCCCGGTCACGTTGAGCACCCGGCCGCCGGCGGTGACCAGCGCGCCGCCGGCCTCGGCGGTGCCGGCGTGGGTCACCTCGGCGATCTCCGCCGCCTGCTCGAGGCCGCGGATCTCATCGCCCTTGGACGACGACGCCGGGTAGCCGGCCGAGGCGAGGACCAGGGTCACGGCCCAGTCGGAGTCGAACTCGGCCTCGACTCCCGCCAGGCCGCCCGGCTCGCGCGCGGCGCGGCAGAGGTCGACCAGGTCCGAGCGCAGCCGCGGCAGCACCGCCTGCGTCTCCGGGTCGCCGAAGCGGGCGTTGAACTCGAGCACCTTCGGCCCCTGCTCGCCGATCATCAGGCCGGCGTAGAGGACGCCGTGGAAGGGCCGGCCGCGCTCGGCCATCGCCGCGACCACCGGGCGGTGGACGCTGGCGACGATCCGCTCGACCTCGGCCGGGCCGAAGCCCGGCACCGGCGAGTAGCTGCCCATGCCGCCCGTGTTCGGCCCCTCGTCGTTGTCGAAGATCCGCTTGTAGTCCTGGGCCGGCGCCAGCGGCACCACGTTCTCGCCGTCGCAGAGGGCGAGAAGCGAGAGCTCCTCGCCGCGCAGGAACTGCTCCATGATCACCGCGGTGTCGCCGAAGCGCTGCTCGGCGAAGAAGACGCGCAGCGCCTCCTCCGCGTCCTCCTCGGACTCGCAGACGATCACCCCCTTGCCCGCCGCCAGGCCGTCGGCCTTGAGCACGACCGGGTAGACGGTCTCGGCGAGCTCGCGCCAGCGCCTCCTCGCGGCTGCGCAGCACCAGGTGGGCCGCGGTCGGCACCCCGGCCTCGGCCATCAGCTGCTTGGCGAACGCCTTCGATCCCTCCAGCTCGGCCGCCGCCGCGCTCGGCCCGAAGGCCGGCACGCCCGCCTCCTCGAGGGCGTCGACGACGCCGGCGACCAGGGCCGCCTCGGGTCCGACCACGACTAGGTCGACGCCGCGCTCGCCGGCGACCGCGACGATCCCCTCGACGTCGTCGGCGGCAATTTCGGGCAGGCACTCGGCGTCGGCCGCGATGCCGGCGTTGCCGGGCGCGCAGAACAGCTCGGGCGCGTGCGCCGAGCGCCCCAACGCCTGCACGATCGCGTGCTCGCGCCCACCCCCGCCTACGACCAGCGCCTTCAAGCTAGAGCGAGGTGGCCAGGTCTTCGGCCGGCATCGCGGTCAGCGTCTGGCTCGTCATCGTCCCCCGCGAGCCGAGCTCGACCGAGACCTTGGCCATCGTCTTCTCGTCGGGGGCCTCGATCACGGTGACGAAGTCGTACTGGCCGAGCGTCGCGTACTGGGCAACCACCTTGGCCCCGATCTGCTCGACCTCCTTGTTCACCTCGGCAACCCTGCCCGGGTTGTTCTTCAGCGTCCGAACGCCCTCGGCGGTCAGGTTCGTAAGCATGAGATAAGTCGGCATCGCGGGTCTCCTTCCTCTGGACGGGAGCCTTACGTTACGCCACTGCGGGCGGGGAGGAAGGGGTGGGGTGCCCCTCCCGCGGCGCTGGGTTTTTCGCCTCGGAGGCTGGAGCCGTCCGAGGATGTGACCGGGGCGAAAAACAGGACGCCGCTTGCGGGAGGGGCACCCCACCCCTTCTACCCAGCCTCAGCCGTCGTAGCCGGCGTGGACGTGGTTGCAGTGGTCGGCGCGGGCGAAGGCCGGGCCGGGGCCGTCGACGTCGAAGCAGTAGATCAGCTCGGTCGGGTGCGCCGGGGCCGGGAGGTAGGCGAGGGTGGTCGCCAGCTCGGCGCAGGGGGCCGAGGGCGAGGTGTCGGTGCAGGAGACGCCGTCAACGGCGGCGATGTCCATCGCCCGGCCGAAGTAGTGGTTGGAGACGTTGCCTTCGACGGTGAGCTGGGAGTGGTCGGAGCGCAGGGCGGAGAGGGTCAGCTGGTGGTCCTGGGTGATCGCCCCGATCAGGCCGACGATGCGCGGGTCGATCGCGCCGCTGGTCAGGTCGTGCAGCTCGAGGTCGTTGGAGAGGGTGAGGTTGTCCCAGTTGATCGGCGCGATCACCGCGTTGGGCAGCGCCAGCGACCAGTCGGTCGTGGTCACCGCGCACTTGCCCTCCAGCGCTTCGGCCTCGGAGATCACAGCGTCGACGTACCAGGCGGCCTGGTTGTGGGTGAAGACGCCGGCGTGCAGGGTTCCGCGCGACCAGATCAGTCGGGCCAGGGTGGCGGCCGAGTCGGCCGGGCTGGCGTGGCTGACGCGGCCGTCGGCGTCGCCGTCGACCGCGTAGCGCTGCCACTCGGTGGCGTCGAGGCCGAGCGGGCCGTACTCGCGCAGCTGCTCCTCGGTCATGCCCTCGCCGAAGTTCGACTCGAGCCTGGCGATCGCCGCCAGCGCCCAGACGCCGCGGCGGCCGAGCCCGTAGCGGGCGGCGGCGTCCTCGAAGGCGGTCATGTACTCGGCCGGGATCTGCGTCGCGGCGCGCCTGCGGCAGCTTGCACTCGAGCTCCTGCAGCTGCGGGCGCAGGGAGAAGGCCCCGGAGGCGCTGCCGATGCCGCCGTAGCAGGCGGCGTTGGCGAGCACCTCGGCGACGTACCAGTCGGCGTGGTTGTAGGCGAAGATCGCGCTGTAGGTGTCGCCGGGCATGCCGGCGGCGCGCAGGTAGCGGGCGGCGGCGAAGATCGCGTCTTCGGGGTTGTAGGGGTCGCGGACGCCGTCGCCGCTGGCGTCGACCCCGTACATCTCCCAGCTCGAAGGGATGAACTGCATCCAGCCGATCGCGCCGGCCGAGGAGACGTTGAGGTTGGTGCCGAAGGCGGTCTCGATCGCGTTGATCCCGGCCAGCACCGCCGGTCCCTGCGGGCCGAGCCCGTAGGTCGCCGCGGCGCGCTGGTAGATCGGGATCAGCACCGGCGGCACGCCCTGGGTGGCGCAGCTGGAGCTGGGGATCGAGGGGATGGCGAAGGTCTGGGCCGGCGCCGGCGCCGCGTCGGGGGCGGTGCCGCCGTCGGGCTCGGCGGCCGGGGTCGGGTCGGTCTTCGGCGGCTTCGCCTTCTGCTTCGCGGTGGTGCCACCGGCCGCGTCGGCATCGGGCTTCTGCTTCGCCTCTGGGACGCCCAGCGTTTCCCCCTGCTTCAGCGGCGGCGCTGGAGCAGGAGCGGCGGCGGGATCGGGAGCCGGGGCTTCGGTGTCGCTGGCGGGCTGCGCCGGCACCGCCGCCGGCGCGACAGCGGTCGCCGCGTTCGTCTCCTCGGCGGCATTGGCGCCGGGCGCGGCGAGGGCGGCGCCGATCGCCGCGGTCAGCAGGGTGTTGCGAATCCGCCCCATCAGCCGAGCACGTCCGTCACCTGCCACTCGCCCGAGCGGCCTTCGCGCTGCACGTCGATGCGCAGCTCGCTGGTGATCCCGACCCGCAGCAGCGAGGCGCTGAGGGTGAAGGTGCTGCCCTGCCGCGGGCCCGGCACCACGTTCAGCACCTTGGCCTTGGGCACCTTGGCGTTGGCCGGCAGCCGCGGCGGCCGGCGCAGCAGGGCCTTGGTCAGCTGCGGGCTGGCCGTTGCCTCGAAGGCTTTGCGCACGGCGGAGTCGGTGCTGCCCGTCTCGTAGCGGACGAAGGCCGAGGAGAAGCGGCGGGCGACGTCGATCGCCGCCGGCCCGGGGTCGGCGACCTGCTTCGGCGCGGTGGAGGTCTTGGCGGCGAAGGCGGAGTCGGCGCCGGGGCCGGCGGCGGCGCTCTGCTGGGCGCCTTCGTCCTTGCCGCTCGGCTTGCTGCCGATCACGGTCTCGGCGTCGGCGACGCTGCTCTTCGCCTTTTCGCCGCTGGCCGGGGTGAAGTCGGGGGCGCTGCCCTGCAGGGTCGGTTCTTCCGGCTCGGGCGCCGGCTTCGGCTTGGCGACCGGCAGCGGCTCGCTGACCGGCAGCGCCGCGACCGGGCCGGCCCCGCCGTCGCCGCCGCCGCCCTGGGCGAGGCCGAAGGCGAGGGCGCCGGCGGCGAGCACGCCGAGGCTGCCGAGGGCGACCGCGCGGGCGGGGGTGTCGAGACGAGTGCCACGCTCGCGCAGCGGCCAGACAGCGCCCCGCTCGAAGGCCCAGTAGGCCCGCTCGAAAGGCCACCTGACAGCGTCGAAGACGCCACCGAGCAGGTGGCGTCCGTCCCAGGCGAGGTTTCGCAGTCGTCCGATCATCTCTTCGCGGGCTCGAAGCTTATGTCGGTATCCATCCCAGATTCCTGAAATCCGGCGTCTGGACTGCAATTCCCAAGATCGATGCACTCTCCCATCCCAGCATCATTTTGCGACATCTTGTTAACCACTTCGTAAACGGGTCGATGCGGCGCTCGTAAATTAACAAGCACACGTGTATGATGCGTTAGTGCTTGTAAGACCTCCGGAGATGATCGACCGCGACCTGGAGTGGACGACGCTGGCCCGATTCGTCGACCGCAAGCAGGGTCTCGCGGTCGTCTACGGGCCGCGCCGAGTCGGCAAGTCGTTCCTGCTCGACGCCGCCTGCGAGGCGGCGGGCGGCCGCCGCTACCAGGCGGTCACCGGCGTCGCCGCCACCCAGCTCGGCGGACTTCGGCCGGGCGCTCGGCGAGTGGCTCGGCGCCGGCCCGCTGCTCCTCGACGGCTGGGCCGACGCGCTCGACCGCCTGGCGCGGGTGGAGCTGCCGGTCGTCGCCCTCGACGAGCTCCCCTACCTGACCGAGGTCGCCCCCGAGCTGCCCAGTCTCCTGCAGCGCTACGTCGACGCTGGCAAAGGCCCGTCGCTGATCCTCTCCGGCAGCGCGCTCTCGGCGATGAGCGACCTGGTCGAAGCTCGCGCGCCGCTCTACGGCCGCGCCGCCGCGGTGATCGTCCCGGCCCCCCTGCGCGGCGTCGACCTGGCGGCGCTCTGGGGCTGCGGTGACCCGCTCGACGCGCTCTGGGTCGACGCCGCCCTCGGCGGGCTGCCCGGCTACCGGCCGCTGGTCGAGCCGCCCGGGAAGGACCGCGAGGCGTGGGTCGCGGGGGAGCTGATGGCGCCGGGGTCGCCGCTGCTCGACGCCGCTGCCGCCGACCTCGCCGGCGTCGCCGAGCTGCCGGCGCTGCGCGGCGTCTACCGGGCGATCCTCGCCGCGATCGCCGGCGGCAACCGCAGCTTCGGCGCGATCTCGCGGGTGGCCGGCATGCCCTCGGGCGCGCTCAGCCGGCCGCTGGCCTCGCTGCAGCACGCCGGCCTGGTCGAGAAAGTCCCCGATCCGCTGCGCGCGCGCCGCGACCGCTACGAGCTGGCCGATCCGCACCTGCGCTTCTGGCTCTCGCTGATCGCGCCGAACCGCTCGCGGCTGCAGGCCGGCGCCGCGGCCGAGGTCTGGGACCGGGTCGGCGCGACGACCTGGCCCTCGCAGGTGCTGGGCCCGCGCTGGGAGGCGGTCGTCCGCGAGCACGCCGCCGCGGGGCGGCTGGACGGTCTGGGCGAGGTCGGCGCGCTCGGCGCCACCACCGTCGCCGACCGCGGCGCGCACACCAGCCACGAGCTCGACCTGGTCGCGACCCGCGGCAAGCGGGTCGTAGCGCTCGGCGAGGCAAAGCTGCGCAAGCTCGACAGCGAGGACCTCGACCGCCTGCTCCACGTGCGCGACCTGCTCGAAGCCCCCAAGGCCAAGATCGTCCTCGCCTCGGCCGCGGGTGTCGACCGCAAGGCCACCGCCCACCCCGACGCGCTCACGGTCGAACCGACGGACATCTACGCCGCCTGAGCGGGGTCAGCCTCCCTCGTCGCTGCACGCTCGAATGTCAGCTCGCCGTCGTCGGCGTCGACGCGGACCGTGTCGCCTTCGCGGAACTCGCCCTCGAGCAGGGCGAGGGCGAGCTTGTCGACCAGCTGCTTCTGGATCACCCGCTTCAGCGGCCGGGCGCCGTAGGTGGGGTCGTAGCCGAGGTTGCCGAGCAGGGTGCGGGCGTCGGCGGAGAGCTCGACCTCGATCCCGCGCTCCTGCACCCGGCCGACCAGCAGCTCGACCTGGAGGTCGACGATGCGGCCGATGTCCTCCTTGGAGAGGCGGTGGAAGATCACCGTGTCGTCGATCCGGTTGAGGAACTCGGGCTTGAAGGTGGCGGCCAGCACCTCCTCGATCTGCTCGCGGATCTTCTCGTCGACCGACTCGGCGACGATCCGGTCGCTGCCCACGTTGGAGGTCATGATCAGCACCGTGTTGGTGAAGCCGACGGTGCGCCCCTGGCCGTCGGTCAAACGTCCGTCGTCCATGATCTGCAGCAGGGTGTTGAAGACGTCGGGGTGGGCCTTCTCGATCTCGTCGAGCAGCACCACCGCGTAGGGCCGCCGCCGCACCGCCTCGGTCAGCTGGCCGCCCTCCTCGTAGCCGACGTAGCCGGGCGGGGCGCCGATCAGCCGCGCCACCGTGTGCTTCTCCATGTACTCGGACATGTCGAGGCGGACGATCGCCTGCTCGGAGTCGAACATGAACTCGGCCAGCGCCTTGGCCAGCTCGGTCTTGCCGACCCCGGTCGGCCCGAGGAAGAGGAAGCTGCCGATCGGCCGGTCGGGGTCGGAGAGCCCGGCGCGCGAGCGGCGCAGGGCGTTGGAGACCGCCTCGATCGCCTCGTCCTGGCCGATCACCCGCTCGTGCAGGCGCTCCTCCATCTTGATCAGCTTCTCGACCTCGCCCTCGAGCAGCCGGGTGACCGGGATCCCGGTCCATTTGGCGACCACCTCGGCGACGTCCTCCTCGGTCACCTCGTTGCCGAGCAGCACTTCGCCGCCGGCGTGCAGCTCTCCCAGCCGCGCCTCCTGCTCGGCGACCGTCTTCTCGAGGTCGGGGATCTCGCCGTAGCGCAGCTTCGCCGCCCGCTCGAGGTCGGCCTCGCGCTCGGCCCGCTCGGCCTCGACCCGCGCCTGCTCCAGCTGCTCCTTGGCCTGCTTGATCTCCTCCAGCGGCTGCTTCTCGTTCTGCCACCGGGTGCGCAGCTCGTTCGCCTCCTCTTCGAGGTTGGCGAGGTCGGCTTCCAGCGATCGCAGGCGCCCCTTCGAGGCCTCGTCGCTCTCCCGCTTCAGCGCCTCCCGCTCGATCTCCAGCTGCTGCACCCGGCGCTCGACCTCGTCGATCTCGGTCGGCACCGAGTCGATCTCGATCTTCAGCCGCGAGGCCGCCTCGTCGATCAGGTCGATCGCCTTGTCGGGCAGGAAGCGGTCGGCGATGTAGCGCTCCGAGAGGGTGGCGGCGGCGACGATCGCCGAGTCGGAGATGCTGACGCCGTGGTGCTGTTCGTAGCGCGGCTTCAGCCCGCGCAGGATCGCGATCGTGTCGTTGATGTCGGGCTCGCCGACGATCACCGGCTGGAAGCGCCGCTCCAGCGCCGCGTCCTTCTCGATGTGCTTGCGGTACTCGTCGAGAGTCGTGGCGCCGACCGCGCGCAGCTCGCCGCGGGCCAGCATCGGCTTCAGCAGGTTGGCGGCGTCGACCGCGCCTTCGGCGGCGCCGGCTCCGACGATCGTGTGCAGCTCGTCGAGGAAGAGGACGATCTGGCCCTCGGCGTCCTGGACCTCGGTCAGCACCGCTTTCAGCCGCTCCTCGAACTCGCCGCGGAATTTCGAGCCGGCCAGCAGCGAGCCGATGTCGAGCGCGATCACGCGCCGGTCGCGCAGGCTCTCGGGCACGTCGCCGGCGACGATCCGCTGCGCCAGCCCCTCGACGATCGCGGTCTTGCCGACGCCGGGGTCGCCGATCAGCACCGGGTTGTTCTTGGTCCGCCGCGAGAGCACCTGGACCACGCGGCGGATCTCCTCGTCGCGGCCGATCACCGGGTCGAGCTTGCCGCTGCTCGCCTCGGCGGTCAGGTCGCGGCCGAATTTCTCCAGCGCCTGGACGCTGTCCTCGGGGTTGGGCGAGGTCACCTTGTGCGGCCCGCGCACCTCGGCAACCGCCTTCTCCAGCGAGTCGCGGTCGGGCAGCAGCTCGGCGACCCCCGAGCCGGCCTCGGTCAGGGCGAGCAGGACGTGCTCGGTCGAGATGAACTCGTCGCCCATCCCCGCCATCTCCCGTTCGGCCCCCTGCAGGGTGGCGACGAAGGCCGAGGAGGGCCGCACCTCGGCGGTCTCGGCCAGCTTCGGCAGCTCCTCGACCGCGGCGACGGCGCGGCTGGCGATCGCCGCCGGGTCGGCGCCGAGCTTCTGCAGGATCGGCGCCACCAGCCCGCCTTCCTGGCGCAGCAGGGCGACCAGCAGGTGCGCCGGGGTCACCTCGGAGTTGCGGCGCTCGGCCGCCAGGGCCTGGGCCGCGGCGACCGCTTCCTGGGACTTGACGGTGAACCGGTCAGGTTGCACGGACGACGATTCTAAGCGCTGCTCAGCCGGCGGCCTCGGCGCGCCGCATGCCGGTCATCGCCCAGGCGGTGAGCGCCGCGACCAGGACGAAGACCACCCCCCAGGTGAGCAGGATCTCGGCCGGTTGGCCGGCGAGCAGGTGGCGGTTGGTGTTGAGCACCAGGGTCAGCGGGTTGACCGCGGCGACGTGGGAGACCCAGCCCGCGAGCAGCGCCTGCGGCACGTACACCGGGGTCATGAAGAGCAGCATGAAGATCGGGAACTGCATCAGCGGGCCCGCCTGCAGGGTGCGCATGCGCAGGGCGATGCCGGCGGCGAAGAGCAGGGCGACGATGTTGACGGCGAGCGAGAGCAGGTAGAGGGTCGCGATCTCGGCCGGGTTGCCGCCGAGCGACATCCCGGCGAGCAGGGCGACGCTGGTGACGATCGTCCAGGTGACCAGCACCCGCACCGCCGCGGTCAGCGCGTAGCCGACGACGATCGCGGTCCGCTGGCGGGTGGCGAGCAGCATCCGCCGCCCCATGCCGCGCTCGAAGTCGGCGGCGATCGCGAAGCCGGTGAAGACCCCGCCCAGGGCCGAGGCCTGCAGCAGGACGAAGCCGAAGACGAAGGTCGTGTAGCCGGGCGGGTAGTCGAAGCCGGGCGTGTCGGAGACCGCCGAGAGGCCGCCGGCGAAGGCGGCGAGGAAGAAGAGCGGGAAGATCAGCGCCGGCAGCAGCAGCGGCGGGTTGTGGAAGACGTTGTGCAGGCTGCGCCAGGCGACGCCGAGCGCGGCCGAGGCGTAGGCGCGGCTCACGTGCGCACCATCCGCTCGCGCAGCGAGAGCGAGGCGACTGTGATCGAGATCGCGATTAGGGCGATGGCGATGCCGAAGGCGAGTCCCAGCGCCTCCCAGTCCCAGCCGTAGACGAAGAGGCTGCGGATGCCCTCGATCAGGTAGCTGACCGGGTTGATCGTCGCCACCGTGCGGAACCACTCGGTTTCGATCAGGTCGCGGGGCAGCGAGACCGAGCTGAAGAAGAGCAGGACGAAGAACACCGGGAAGGTGCCCTGCACGGTTTCCGCCGAGCCGGTGCGGATCGCCATGAACATGCCGATCCCGCCGAAGCCGATCGAGATCAGGATCGAGAGGGCGAAGAGGACGGGCACGCCGAGCGGCCCGGCGGCGAGCTCGGCGCCGGCGAACAGCCCGGCCGCCAGGTAGACGGTCCCCTGCAGCAGCCCGATCGCGACCAGGCCGCCGAGTTGGCCGGCGATCAGCGCCGAGCCGCGCATCGGGGTCAGGGCGAGGCGGTTGAAGAAGCCGTTCTCGATGTCTTCGGCCAGCGCCTGGCCCGAGTTCATCGTCGCGAACAGGGCGCCCTGCAGGAAGGGGAAGGCGAGGATGAAGGTCAGGTAGGAGTCGGTGGGGAAGCCGGGGATCGAGGTCGCCGCGTCGAGCCCGGCGCTGTTGACCGCAAGCAGGAAGAGCGGGAAGACGATGCTGGGCACGATCATCGCCGGCTGGCGCAGGGTGCGCAGCACCGAGCGGCCGGCGAGCGAGCCGACCTGGGTCGGCAGCGGCGAGCGCCCCGCGGTGGCGGCCAGCGCGCTCAAGCCGGCGCCCCCGCCGGCAGCTGCTCCTCGCCCGTCTCGGGCTCCTCGCCGGCGCCCTCGAGGTGGCGGCCGGTCTGCTCGAGGAAGACGTCGTCGAGGCTGGGCGCGTGCAGCTCCAGGTTCGCCACCCGCAGGCCCTCGCCGTCGAGGGCGCGGACGATGTCGGTGAGCTGCTCGGCGCCGCCCTCGAGCCGCACCGCGACCGCTCCCTCCGCCGCCGGCACCCGCTCGCCGAAGCGGTCGAGGACGCCCTGCACCCGGTCGCACTCGCCGGGCTCGACCGGCACCGCCTCGATGCTGGGCCGGCCGATCTCCGCCTTCAGCGCCGCCGGGGTTCCTTCGGCGACGATCCGGCCGTCGTCGATGATCCCGACCCGTTCGGCGAGCCGGTCGGCCTCCTCCAGGTACTGGGTGGTGAGGAAGACGGTGACCCCCTCCTCGTGGGCGAGGCGGGCGACCTCGTCCCAGAGCGCCGCGCGGCTCTGCGGGTCGAGGCCGGTGGTCGGCTCGTCGAGGAAGAGCACGCGCGGGCCGTGGACGAGGGCCAGGGCCAGGTCGAGCCGCCGTTTCATCCCGCCCGAGTAGTCGCCGACCCGGCGCTCGGCGGCCTCGGCGAGGCCGACGCGCTCGATCAGCGCGTCGCCGCGGGCGACCCGCTCGGCGCGGGGCAGGCCGTGCAGGGCGGTCTGCAGGCGCATGTGCTCGCGCGCGGTGAGCCGCGGGTCGAGCGCCGCTTCCTGCAGCGCCGCGCCGATCGCCGCTCGCACCGCCGGCCCCTCGGCGACCACGTCGTGGCCGGCGACCCGAGCGCTGCCCCCGGTCGGCGGCAGCAGCGTGGTCAGCATGTGCACGGTGGTCGACTTGCCCGCCCCGTTGGGGCCGAGGAAGCCGTAGATCTCGCCCGGCTCGACTCGCAGGTCGATCCCGGCGACGGCCAGCGGCCCGTTCTTGAACTGCCGCTCCAGCCCGCTGGCCTCGATGCTGTTGTCGCGGTGGGCTTCGGTCACTTGCCCCGTTCCAGCCGTTCCGCCCTTTGCCGCACCCGGTCGAGCTCCTCGCGCAGCCGCTCGACCTGGCGTTCGAGACCGAGCACGGTTTCGACCCCGGCCAGGTTGAGCCCCTGCTCGGAGGTCATGCGCTGGATCCGGCGCAGGCGTTCGACGTCGCGTTGCGAGTAGAGGCGGGTGTTCTTCGGCGAGCGCTTGGGCTGGATCAGGCCGCGCGTCTCATACATGCGCAGGGTCTGCGGATGCATGTGGGCGAGCTCGGCGGCGACCGAGATCATGAACACCCCCTGCTCGGAGTCGATCGAGACGTCGACCCGTTCGCGCCGCACGCTCACCGCAGACACCCACTCCCGTTCCGGTGCGCCTTATGCCGGAATAGCCCCCAAAAGGCGCACCGGAAGCTCACCGGCCGGCCCTCCGCAGCAGCTCGGCGCGGGGGTCGGCGCCGTTGAAGGCCTCGGCCAGCCTCTCGGCGGCCTCGGCCTGCTCCTCGCTCAGCTCGGAGGGGACCTCGATCTCGAGCCGGTAGCGGATGTCGCCGCGGCCGCCGCCCTTCGGCTTCGGCGCGCCCTCGCCGCGCAGGCGCTGCAGCGAGCCGTGCCGGGTCCCCGCGCCGACCTTGATCTTCTTCGTCCCCTCCAGGGTCGGCACCTCGATCGTCGCCCCGCGCAGCGCCTCGGCCACCGTGATCGGCACCGTCACCTCGAGGTTGCCGCCGTCGAGCCGCTTGAAGACCGGCGAGGGTGCAACCCGGGTGACGACGAAGAGGTCGCCGGGCGGCCCGCCGCGCTGCCCCGCCTCGCCCTTGCCGGCGAGCCGGATGCGGGCGCCGTTCCCGACCCCGGCCGGGATCCTCACCTTGTAGCGCTTGGTCTGCTGGGTCAGGCCCGAGCCGCCGCAGGTCGGGCAGGGGTCCTCGATGATCTGGCCCTGGCCGCCGCACTGCGGGCAGGGCTGGCTGATCGAGAAGAAGCCCTGGCTCTGGGAGTCGATGCCGCGCCCTTCGCAGCGCGGGCAGGTGCCCGGCGCGGTGCCCGGCCTGGCGCCGCTGCCGTGGCAGGTCGGGCAGCTTTCGGCCTTCGGCACCGTGACCTGGACCTGGGCGCCGTTGACCGCCTGGTCGAAGCTGAGCGCGACCTCGGTCTCGAGGTCGCGCCCGCGCGCCTGCTGCGGCCCGCCACCGCCGCCGCGGCCGAAGACCGAGCCCATCGAGCCGAGGATGTCGCCGAAGTCGAAGCCGCCCGGGGCGCCGCCGCCGCCGAACGGCCCGCCGCCCCCTCCCGGGGCGCCGCCGAAGCCGCCGCCGAACATGCCGCCGCCGGCGTCGTACTGCTCGCGCTTCTCGGCGTCGGAGAGCACGTCGTAGGCGCCCTGCACCTGCTTGAACTTCTCCTCCGCCTCGGGGTCGTCGGGATTGCGGTCGGGGTGGTACTTACGCGCCAGCTTGCGGTAGGCCTTCTTGATCTCGTCGCCGGAGGCTCCCTTGGCCACGCCAAGCGTCTTGTAGAGGTCGTCCGCCATGCCCTCCTACTCGCTCACCACCACGCGCGCTGGCCGGATCAGCTGCTCGCCCAGCCGGTAGCCCTTCTGCATCACCTCGACCACGGTCCCCGACTCGACCCCGTCGGCGGGCTGGGTCGAGAGCGCCTCGTGCGCGGTCGGGTCGAACTTCTCGCCGCTCGGGTCGACCGCCTCGACCCCGTTGCGGGTCAGGCTCTCGCGCAGGCTGCGAAAGACGAGCAGCACCCCGTGCGCGAGTGCGTCCTCGGAGTCCCCCTCGGGATCGAGCCCGGCCGCCTCGATCGCCCGCTCGAGATCGTCGAGCACCGGCAGCACCTGCTGGATCACCTCGGCCCGGCCGCGTCCGACTGCGGCCTGGACGTCCGCCGCCATCCGTTTGCGGTAGTTCTCGAAGTCAGCCTTCGTCCGCTTCGCCAGGTCCAGGTACTCGTCCCGCTCCTTCTCAGCTCTGGCGAGAAGGGCGTCGAGATCGTCCTCGACCTGCGTATCCGGCTGGTGCTCGTCGGTCCCCTGGTCCTCCTGCCGATCCGGGATCACGACTCGTCGCCCTCATCCACGACCTCGGCATCCACGACCTCCTCCTCGGCCGAGTCGCCCTCGGGCGCCCCGCCGTCGGCCGACTGTGCGGCCTGCTCGGCCTGGGCCGCCTCGTAGATCTGCTGCGAGACCTTGGAGAAGGCCGCGGTCAGCGCCTCGGTCTTGGCGTTGATCTCCTCGACGCTGCCCGACTCGAGCACCTCGCGCACACCCTTGATCGCGGCCTCGATCTCCTCCTTGTCGGAGGCGTCGACTTTGTCGCCCAGCTCCTCGAGCTGTTTCTCGGACTGGTAGGCGGCGTTCTCGGCCAGGTTGCGGGCCTCGGCCAACTCACGCTGCTTGCGGTCCTCGTCGGCGTGCGCCTCGGCGTCGGAGACCATGCCCTGGATTTCCTCCTCGGAGAGGCCGGAGCCGGACTGGATCTCGATTTTCTGCTCTTTGCCGGTGCCCAGGTCTTTCGCCGTCACGTGCAGGATGCCGTTGGCGTCGATGTCGAAGGTGACCTCGATCTGCGGCAGGCCGCGCGGTGCCGGCGGGATGCCGGTGAGCTGGAACTTGCCCAGGCTCTTGTTGCCGGTGGCCATCTCGCGCTCGCCCTGCAGGACGTGGATCTCGACCGAGGGCTGGTTGTCGTCGGCGGTCGAGAAGATCTCCGACTTCTTGGTCGGGATCGTCGTGTTGCGCTCGATCAGTTTCGTCATCACGCCGCCTTTGGTCTCGATGCCGAGGGTCAGCGGGGTGACGTCGAGCAGCAGCACGTCCTTGACGTCGCCGGCCAGGACCCCGGCCTGGATCGCGGCGCCGACGGCGACGACCTCGTCCGGGTTGACGCCCTGGTGCGGGTCCTTGCCGGTCAGCTCCTTGACCTTCTCGCGCACCGCCGGCATCCGGCTCATGCCGCCGACCAGGACGACGTGGTCGATCTCGGCGCCGGCGTCGCCGAGCGCCCGTTTGACCGGGCCGACCACGCGGCCCAGCAGGTCGCCGGTCAGCTCGTTCAGCTTCGAGCGCGACAGCTTCATGTCGAGGTGCTTGGGCTGGCCCTCGACCGCGGTGATGAAGGGCAGGTTGATCTGCGTCTCCTGCGCCGAGGAGAGCTCGATCTTCGCCTTCTCGGCCGCCTCGTAGAGGCGCTGCAGCGAGTTCTTGTCGGCGGCCAGGTCGACCCCCTGGTCCTTCTTGAACTCGGCGACCAGCCACTCGACGATCGCCTTGTCCCAGTTGTCGCCGCCGAGGTGGTTGTCGCCGGCGGTCGCCTTCACCTCGAAGACGCCGTCGCCGATTTCCAGCACCGAGACGTCGAAGGTGCCGCCGCCGAGGTCGAAGACGAGGATCGTGTGGTCGGCGCTCTCCTTGTCGAGGCCGTAGGCGAGCGAGGCCGCGGTCGGCTCGTTGATGATCCGCTTCACCTCGAGCCCGGCGATCTTGCCGGCGTCCTTGGTCGCCTGGCGCTGGTCGTCGTTGAAGTAGGCGGGGACGGTGATCACGGCGCCGTTGACCGGCTCGCCGAGCTTCGCTTCGGCGTCGGTCTTCAGCTTCTGCAGGATCATCGCGCTGATCTCCGGCGGGCTGTACTGCTTGCCGCGCGCATCGACCCGGACGTCGCCGTTGGGGCCGGCCTCGACCGCGTAGGGGACGATCGTCTCCTCCTCTTTGACCTCGGCCTCCTTGCGGCCCATGAAGCGCTTGATCGAGAAGATCGTGTTCTCGGGGTTCATCACCGCCTGGCGCTTGGCGACGGTGCCGACCAGCCGGTCGCCGCCCTCGGTGAAGGCGACCACGGACGGCGTCGTCCGGCCCCCCTCCGCGTTCTCCAGCACGGTCGGCTCCCCGCCCTCCATGACGGCGAAGCACGAGTTGGTCGTGCCCAGGTCGATCCCGATCGTCTTACCCACTATCAAGTACCTCCAAGTTTAGTCGTGCCTATTTGAGTGTCGCCTAGGAAATCTAAGCCTGAGTATGGCAGATCCCTGCCCGGATGCAAAGCCGCTGTGAAATAGTGGTTTGCAGTAGGTCAAGCCGGGCACTGCCTCACTGGGCGCCCGGCTGGGAGGCGCCTCTACGGGAAACCGGCCCGCTGGCTGACGGTGGGCCTCCAAGAAGAGGAGCCAAAGTGAATCATCCCCATGCATCTCGGTTGCCGGTGCTGCTCGCCCTGGTCGCCGCGCTCGCCCTCGCGCTCTTGCCGAGCGCGGCCCTGGGCCACGGCAACGGCCACGGCGGCAAAGGCCACGGGCACCACGGCAAAGCCAAAGGCCACCACAAGCACCATGGCCATCACGGGCACCACGGCAAGCGCCACGGCAAGCGCGACCTGAAGGTCATGACCCGCAACCTCTATCTGGGCTCCAGCCTCGGGCCGGCGCTCGAAGCGACGACCCCGGAAGCGTTCGTCGAAGCGGTCGCGCGGATCTACGCGACCGTGCAGTACACGAACTTCCCGCAGCGCGCCGGGGCGATCGCCGACGAGATCCAGGCCGAGAAGCCGGACCTGGTCGGCCTGCAGGAGGTTACCAAGTGGACGACCGAAGGCCTCAACCCGCCCCCCGGCTACGACTTCCTCGCGATCCTCGAAGGCGAGCTCGAAGCCCGCGGCCTGCACTACTCGGCGGCGGCCGTCGCGCACAACGCGAAAATCGGCCCGGCGCCGCTGGTCGGCTCGGAAAGTTCCTGCCCGGTCCTCGAAGGGTCGAAATTCACCTGCGGGGTGACGCTCGAAGACCGCGACGTGATCCTCGTCAACGATGACACGCCGGGGCTGACCTGGAGCAACCCGCAGAGTGGCCACTACGCCGCCCAGCAGACGATCGAATCGCCGGTCGGGCCGCTCTCGTTCGACCGCGGCTGGGCCAGCATCGACGCGAAGCTGAGGCACCTGCCGTTCCGCTTCGTCGACACCCACCTCGAAACCGAGGACTCGCCACTGGTGCAGGAAGCGCAGGCGGCCGAGTTCCTCGCCGGTCCGGCCAAAGGCGGGACGGTCGTCACCACCGGCGACTTCAACTCCGCCGCCGACGGATCGACCACCGGCAGCTACGCGCAGCTGACCGCGCCCGGCAAGCTCCGCGACGCCTGGAACGAGGCGCTGCTCGGCCCCGGCCTCTCCTGCTGCCAGGAGTCGAACACGCCGCCGCTGGCGCCCGGGGCGCTGAACAACCCGGCCTCGACGCTGCGGACCCGGATCGACCTGATCCTCAGCCGCGGCGCCGCCCGCTCGCACGGCAACCAGGCCACCGTGGTCGGCGACACGCCGTTCCAGGCCGAACCCCCGTTCTGGCCCTCAGACCACGCAGGAGTGGTAGCCGTCCTGCACCTCAGCCACTGACCGACCCGGCACTCGCCGGCGGGGGCTCAGCCCTCGCCGGCGACGTGCGCGACGAAGGCGGCTACTTCTTCGGACTGCTGCTGGTTGAGGATTTCCGCCGGCATGCGGCCCTGGGTGGTGCTGCTGTCGACGCCGTTTTCGATCGCGTTGAGGACGCGGCCTTCGGTCGCTTCGATCGTCTCGGCGGCGTCCGGCCCTTCGGGCGGGCCGGTCGGCGCCAGCAGCTCGTCGAGGTCGGGGCCGTAGTTGCCGTCGGTGCCGGCCGCGTACAGCGTGTGGCAGGTGCCGCAGTTGGTCTGGAAGAGGCTCTGGCCGGCCTGCAGGTCGGCGGGCACCTCCTGGGCGCCGCGCGCCGCGTCGCCGTCCGAGCGGAAGGCGAACCAGGGGATGAGGACGGCGAGGACTACGACCACCAAGCCGAAGGAGATGAAGGTCCGGCGACTCATTTGCGCTCGGCACGGTACCAGGGACACATCCGGCGCAGCTGGCACTCGCCGCAGCGCGGTTTCGGCCGGCAGACCTCGCGGCCGTGGCGGATCAGGTTCATGTGCAGCTCGTAGGCGTCCTCGGGGTCGACGATCGCCAGCATCTCGTCGTGGGCCCGCTCGAACGCAGCCTTCGCCGGGAAGAGGCCCAGCCGGCCGCCGACGCGGTGGATGTGGACGTCGACCGGGATCTCGGGGATGCCCCAGGTGAAGATCAGCACGCAGGCGGCGGTTTTGCGGCCGACGCCGGGCAGCGAGAGCAGGAAATCGAGCGACTGCTCGCGCGGCGCGTCCCTGGTCCAGTCGAGGTCCGGGTGCTCGCCGAGGCGCTCGAGGATCGCCTGGATCCGCGGCGCCTTCTGCCGCGCCAGGCCGCCGGGCCGGATCGTCTCCTCGAGCTCGTCGACCGGGGCGTCGCGGACCGCCTCCCAGGTCGGGTAGCGCTCGCGCAGCTGGGCGAAGGAGCGGTCGCGATTGCGGTCGTTGGTGTGCTGGGAGAGCACCGTCTTGACCAGCTCGGCGATCGGCTGCCTGTGCGGCACGTTCTGCGGCTGCCCGTACATCTGCCGCAGGCGGTCGCGGATCGCTCGCACGCGGCGCTTCTCCGGGCGCTTCCAGGCCATCGCCGGACCCTATTTCGCCGTAGGGTTGGCGGCGTGGCGGCCACGATCGAAGAGGGCGAGCTGGTCCTCGGCGGGGTGCGGGCCTTCTACCGGCGGGTGCCGGGGGAGGGGACGCCGACCGTCTACTGCCACGGCAACCCGACCCACGGCGAGGACTGGCTGCCGTTCCTCGAGCGCGGCGGGCCGGCGCTGGCGATCGACATGCCGGGCTGGGGGCGCTCGGACCGGCCCGATCCGGCCCGCTTCGACTACTCGATGTACGGGCTCTCGGCCTTCCTCGAGCGCTGCCTGGATGAGCTCGGGGTCGGGCGGCGCAAGCTGGTCGTCCACGACTGGGGCGGCCTGGCCCTGATCGGCGCCCAGCGCCGTCCCGACCTGGTCGAGCGACTCGTCGTGATCGACTCGGTGCCGCTGCTGCCCGGCTATCGCTGGCACTGGCTGGCGCAGCTCTGGCGCCGCCGGCCGCTCGGCGAGATCCTCAACCGGACGGCGACCCGCTCGAGCGTCGCTCTGCTGCTGCGCCAGGCGCGCGGCGACCACCGCAGCCCGATGCCGCCCGAGTTCGTCGAGATGATCTGGAGCCACTTGGACCGCGGCACCCAGGACGCCGTTCTGAAGCTCTACCGCCACGCCGATCCGCCGCGCCTCGCCGCCGCCGGCCGCGACCTCGGTCGACTCGCCTGCCCCGCCCTCGTCCTCTGGGGCGACAGCGACCTCTACCTCCCCCTGGAGTTCGGTGAGGCTTACGCCGCCGCCCTGCCCAACGCCGAGTTCGAAGCCGTCCGCGGCGCCGGCCACTGGCCCTGGATCGACGACCGCCGGGTCATCGACACGGTTCTGCGCTTCCTCGGCGGTTAACGCGGCGATTACAATTGCGCGATGCGCCGCGCTTTTGCCGCACTTACGGCACGGTTGCCCCAGGGCTGGGGCGATCTCGGCCGCCAGATCGGCCTGCTCCTGGTCGTCGACCTCGCCTACGAGAGCGCCCGCGGCGTCGCCGAGGGCCAGAAGGTGCCGGCCTTCGCCCACGGCCAGGCGATCATCGACGCCGAGCGCGGCACCCACACCTTCTTCGAGCCGGCCCTGCAGGAATTCTTCCTCGGCGCCAGCTGGCTGATCGACTTCGCCAACCAGATCTACATGAACAGCCAGTTCGCGGTCGTCCTCGGCTTCTTCTTCTGGGTCTACTTCTTCCGCAACGACGCCTACTACTTCATCCGCAACATGTTCATCGTCGCGATGGGGCTGGCGGTCGTCGGCTACACCCTCTACCCGACCGCGCCGCCGCGGCTCTTCCCGCAGTACGGCTTCGCCGACACGATCAACGACTTCTCCAGCGTCAACCACGACTCCGCCCTGGTCAAGCTCTTCATCAACCCCTACGCGGCGGTGCCCAGCATGCACTGCGCCTTCGCCGCGATGATCGGCGTCAGCGCCTCGCGGCTGTCCCGCCACCGGGCGACCAGCCTGCTCTGGGCCGCCTGGCCGTTGCTGGTCGCCTGGGTCGTGATCGTCACCGGCAACCACTACTGGATCGACGTCGCGCTCGGCTGGATGGTCGCCGCCGTCTCGGCCCTGGTCGCCAGCCGCCTGCTCGCCCGCGCCCGTCCCCACGCCTGGGCCTGGCGCTACGACCCCGCGCCGCCCGAGGTCGAGGTAGCCTGAGCGCGATGGAACCCTCCGCGCCCCCACGGGCGCCGACCGGCCGGCGCAACGGACGCCAGGCCCGCAACGGACAGGAGCTGCGCGCCTACGCCCGCGATCGCCTGATCGAGTCGCGGCTGACCCCGAACGCGATCTCGATCGCCGGCCTGATCGGCAACCTGATCGCCGCCGGGCTGGTCACCCAGCGCCTCTTCTTCCTCGCCGGCGTCGCCTTCGTGCTCGGCTCGGTGATGGACACGCTCGACGGCCGCTACTCGCGGATGTCGGGCAAGGGGACGCTGTTCGGCGCCTTCCTCGACTCGACCCTGGACCGGATCGAGGAGGGGATCGTGCTCGCCGCGGTCGCCGGCTACTTCGCTGCGACCGGCGACGACTTCGCCGCCGCGATGTGCGTCGTCGCCGTGCTCGGCTCGCTGATGGTCTCCTACACGCGCGCCCGGGCCGAGGCGCTCGGGGTCGAGTGCAAGGTCGGGCTGGCCACAAGACCCGTCCGGGTAGTCATACTCTCCATCGGCTTGGTCTTCGCCAAGGGCGCCGGGCTCGGCGACTTCGAGCTCCTCGCCCCGGCGGTCTACCTGATCGCGGCGCTGACCATCGTCACGACGATCCAGCGCGTATGGCACGTCAGAAACCAGCTTTCCAGCGAGGGAACGCCTCCCTCAGACCTGTAACCAGTCCCGGGCGCGGGCGTAAGTAGCCCACCCGCCCGACCGAGGAGGACTTCAGAGATTCCATGAGTGAGAGCAACGGAGCATCCGCCAACGGCGTCGCCCGCGCCGAAGACAGGGTCCGCGTCGCGATCGTCGGCGTCGGCAACTGCGCAAACTCCTTCATCCAGGGCGTCCAGTACTACAAGGACGCCGACCCCGGCGACGAAGTGCCGGGCCTGATGCACGTCGAGCTCGGCGGCTACCACGTCCGCGACGTCGAGTTCGTCGCCGCCTTCGACATCGACTCCGAGAAGGTCGGCAAGGACCTCTCGGAGGCGATCTGGTCGGGCCAGAACGACACGATCAAGTTCGCCGATGTGCCCGAGCTCGGGGTAAAGGTCGAGCGTGGCATGACCCACGACGGCCTCGGCAAGTACCTGAAAGAGAAGATCGTCAAGGCGCCGGGCGAAACCGCGGACATCGTCGGCATCCTCGAAGAGTCGAAGGCCGACGTGCTGGTCTGCTACCTGCCGGTCGGCTCCGAGGAGGCGACCAAGTGGTACGTCGAGCAGGCGCTCAAGGCCGGCGTCGGCTTCGTCAACTGCCTGCCGGTCTTCATCGCCCGCGAGGACTACTGGGACAAGCGCTTCGAGGAGGCCGGGCTGCCGATCATCGGCGACGACATCAAGTCCCAGGTCGGGGCGACGATCGTCCACCGCCAGCTCGCTCGCCTCTTCCACGACCGCGGCGTGCGGCTGGAGCGGACCAGCCAGCTCAACGTCGGCGGCAACATGGACTTCTACAACATGCTCGAGCGCGAGCGGCTCGACTCGAAGAAGATCTCGAAGACCAACGCGGTGACCTCGATCATGGGCCACGACCTGCCCGACGAGAACGTCCACGTCGGCCCCTCCGACTACGTGCCCTGGCTGACCGACCGCAAGTGGGCGCACATCCGGCTCGAGGGCAAGGCCTTCGGCGACGTGCCGCTGACCGCCGAGCTGAAGCTCGAGGTCTGGGACTCGCCCAACTCGGCCGGCGTCGTGATCGACGCCGTGCGGCTGATCAAGCTGGCGCTCAACAACGGCATCGCCGGCCAGCTCGACGGCCCCTCCAGCTACCTGATGAAGTCCCCGCACAGCCAGCGCCCGGACGACGAGGCGCGCGAGCAGACCGAGGAGTTCATCGCCGCCAATGCGCGGGGCAAGGGCGGGGCGGCCACGGTCGAGAAGCCGGCTGCGGAGGTCGAAGCTTGAAGGAGAGCCGGGGGTAGGTCCCCGGGCCGGCCTTCGGCCGGGAGTTCCCGGGGACCTGCCCCCGGCTCTCCAGCCAATCCAATTCCTGCCGGGCCCCTATGCTGCGGCCGTGGCAGGCGAAGCTCTCTCGATCGCGCAGGTCACTCCTCACAGGAGAGGGGTGGCGAATCGGGTCAATGCTTATGTGGAAGGAGTCTCCCGGGAGTTGCGGCGGCGGGGGCATGAGGTCACCGTGCTGGGGTACGGGGACAGGGTCAAGGAGCGGTTGCGGGGGGCCGAGTTCGACCTCGTCCACGTCCACGAGCCGTTTGCGCCGCGGGTCTCCTCGACCGCGCTGCGCAACTCCTACTCGCTCAACGTCGCCACCTTCCACGCCCCCCAGGAGCGGGTGCTCTCGACCCAGGTGGCGCGGCCGCTGGTGGCGATGCTCTTCGGCCGCCTCGACGCCCGCACCGTCGCCTCGGCGGCGACCGCCGAGCTGATCGAGCGCTACTTCCCCGCCGAGTACGAGCTGGTCGGGCCGGCCGGGGGGGAGCGCGACTGGGCGGCGGTCGCGGCGGAGTTCGAGGCGATCTACCGCCGCCTAGCCGCCCGCCGCCACGATCCCGCCGGCGACGCCGCGGCGCGGCGACGGATCGCCGGGCGGCCGCTGATCGAGATCGACCTGCACATGCACACCGACCACTCGCCCGACTGCGCGACCCCGGTCGAGGTGCTGCTCGAGACCGCCCGCGACCGCGGCCTGGGGGCGATCGCGATCACCGACCACAACGAGGTCTCCGGGGCGCTGGAGGCGCGGCGCATCGCCGCCGGCATGGACGACCTGAAGGTGATCGTCGCCGAGGAGGTGATGACCGCCGAGCAGGGCGAGGTGATCGGTCTCTTCCTCGAGGAGAAGATCCCGCGCGGGATGACGATGGCGGAGACGATCGCCGCGATCCGCGCCCAGGGCGGCCTGGTCTACGTCCCCCACCCGTTCGACCGCTTCCACTCGGTGCCCGACTACGACAACCTGCTGGAGATCGTCGAGGAGGTCGACGTGCTCGAGGTCTTCAACCCGCGGGTGGCGCTGACCGCCTTCAACGAGGAGGCCGAGCGCTTCGCCCGCAAGTACCGGATCGTGCCGGGGGCCGGCTCCGACAGCCACGTCGCCCAGGGGCTGGGCAGCGTCCGCGTGCGGGTGCGGGACTTCGACGGCCCGGCCGAGTTCCTCGAGGCGATGCGCGACGCCGACATCGTCCGCAAGCACAAGAACCTGGTCTACGTGCAGGCGCTGAAGCTGCTGCAGACGACCGGGCGGCCGAAGGCGGCGAAGCGCAGCGTGCCCAACGCCAAGCCGGTGCGCGGCGGCCAGCGGCGGCGACGGCGGGCGACCGGGGGGCGGGCGGCGAGAGGCAAGAGCTGATGCAGGCGGGGCGCGCGAGAGGAGCCGGGCCGGCCTCGTCAAAGAGAGCGCCCAGCCCCATGCCGGCGACCGACGACGAGATCAGGGAGAAGTACCTCGAGCGCGCGATCCGCGAGCTCAACCAGGTCAACCACGAGCTGCAGTCCTGCCCGCACTGCCCGCGCGGCAAGCTGATGCCGGTGCTCGGCTCCGGCCACCCGCAGGCCGACGTCTTCATGCTCAAGCAGGCGCCCGCCCCGGCCGAGATCGAAGAGGGCGTCGCCTTCTACGGCCGCGCCGGCAACGCGCTGATGAAGAGCTTCAAGCGGCTCGGCATCGACCCGCTGGTCGTCTACGGCACGCTCTGCGTCAAGTGCCCGATCGCCGAGCCCGACCTCGCCGCCGAGGAGTGCGTGCGGCGCGTGGTCGAGGAGATGGCGATCGTGCAGCCGAAGATCGTCGTCGTCATGGGCGAGCCGGCCCTGCGCGGCCTCAACCGCCTCCAGGTCCCGCTCGCCCGCCAGGTCGAGGCCCGCGAGGGCGAGATCCAGGCCTTCACCCCGACGATCGACGCCCTCTACACCCCTGACATCGACGACTCGCTCGACGAAGAGGACGCCAAGCAGCGCTTCTGGCGCTCGTTCAAGATGCTCGGCGAGTGGTACGAGGACCTGCCGCCGTACTGAGCCGGGCGGGCTAGGGCGAGGCGGCCTCGGCGAGGGCGGTCATCGGCTCGACCCGGGCGGAGGCGAGGCCGCGGACGACGATCGTGTCGAGGGCGGCGTAGGCGGCGAGCTGCTCCTGGGCGGCCGCGGGGTCGGGGGCGGCGACGCCGACTGTGCCCTCGGGCTCGCCGAGGCGGGCGAAGTGGTTGCGGTAGCCGTCGTGCAGGTCGCGGTAGAAGGATTCCTCCTTGGCCAGGCGCTCGCCGGCGTCGGGGCCGACGGCGGTGCGCACGTAGCCGAAGACGGGTGGGCACTCACGGCCCGCCTCGGCCGCGCCGGCCTCGACCCGGGCGCGAGCCTGGGCGGCGAATTCGGGAGTCATCCAGTTGAAGAAGGCGCCGTCGTAGGAGGCGCCGGCGAGGGCGCACATCTTCGGGCCCATCGCGGCGAGCACCAGCCGCACCCCCGGCAGCGCCTCGCGCAGCTCCGGCAGGGACTCCCGCATCCGGGTCAGCGGCCTCTCCGAGAAGCCCGCGCCGACCCCGAGCCAGAGCCGCGAAGGGTCGAGCCCGAGCCGCGAGACGTCCGCGGCGATCGCCGCGGGCGGGGTGCGATCGAGGGCGATCACGGCGACGCCGAGGTCGAGGCCGGGGGCCGCCGCGCCGAACTCGGCCAGCGTCTCCAGGCCCTTCGCCCCGGGATGGTCGTTGGACCAGACCGAGCCATAGCCGAGCTGCGCGCAGCGCTCGGCCAGCGGCCGCGCCACCTCCGGGTCGAGCCCCGCCGCGACCCCGAAACCCCGGTTGCTGCTCCCGTCGCTCACCGGGGTAAGCCTATTGACTGACTCCTGCGCGTAAGCCGTGACACGTTTCTAACCCCAGCTCAACCACAGACAACAAACTTCAGGCTAGCGTGGCATCATCGTGGAGGCGATGGTTCAGGAATGGACAGACGGCCGGCTCGACGAACTGAGCCAAAAGGTCGACCGGGGCTTCGAGCAGGTCGACCGACGGTTCGCCAAGGTCGAAATCGAGATCCGCACCCTGCGGACCGAGATGAAGGACGAATTCAAGTCGTTCCGCGAGGGGATGAAGGACGAATTCAAGTCGGTCCGCGAGGGGATGAAGGACGAATTCAAGTCGGTCCGCGAGGGGATGAAGGACGAATTCAAGACCGTGCGCGCTGAGCTCGAAGGGCTCCGAAGCGACATCGACAACCGGATGTTCGCCCTTCAGCGCACGATGATCCAGATGGCGGTCGGGCTGAGCGCGGTGATGGTGACCGGCTTCGTTGGCGTCTTCACCCTGCTGGTGGCGAAACTCTAGGCAGCGCCCTGCTTCTCCAGCAGCGCCACGCACTCGATGTGCGGGGTCTGGGGGAACATGTCGACCGGGCGGACGCGCTTCAGGGCGTAGCCGGCCTCGCTCAGCTGGGCGGCGTTGGGGGCGAGGGTGGTCGGGTTGCAGGAGACGTAGACGATGCGCTGCGCCTCGCACTCGATCAGGCGGCGGACGATCTTCTGCGAGAGCCCGGCGCGGGGCGGGTCGACGACGACCACGTCGGGCTTGCCGGCCTGCTCGATCAGCGGCCGGACGCCGGTGCGGGTGTTGGCGGCGAGGAAGCGGGCGTTGCCGATCCGGTTGCGCTCGGCGTTCGCCTCGGCGTCGGCGATCGCCTCGGGGACGATCTCCAGGCCCCAGACCTCGCCGGCCTGCGCCGCCATCGTCAGCCCGATCGTGCCGATCCCGCAGTAGAGGTCGAAGACCCGCTCGCGCCCGCTCAGCCCGGCGTACTCGGCGGCCACCGCGTAGAGGCGCTCGGCCATCTCGGTGTTGGTCTGGAAGAAGGCGCCGTGCGACATCTCCAGGCGCAGGCCGCAGAGCTCCTCGCGCAGGCGCTCGGCGCCGAGCACGCCGGTCGGCCCGTCGGTGCCGCCCGAGTCGCCCTCGATCGCGGTGTGCAGGTCGACCGGCGGCCTGGGGAAGCGGGCCGGCGAGGTGACCAGGCGCGTCTGCAGCTGCCCGGTGCGCCAGCCCTCGCGCACGACCAGGTTGCGCAGCACCCCGCGCCGCTGGCGCGGGTCGAAGGCCGGGACAGCCTCGAGCCGCGCCCAGTCGCGCACCGCGTTGCGGGCGGCGTTGCCGCGCTCGGAGGCGAGGTGGCAGTCCTCGACGTCGACGATCAGGTCCCAGCGGCCGCGTGCGTGGAAGCCGAGCAGCGCCTCGCCGTCGCCCTCGCCGAAGGAGTACTCGAGCTTGTTGCGGTAGCGCCAGCGCTCGACCGCCGGCTCGATCGGCTCCAGGTCGAACCCGTCGAGCTCGCCGATCCGCCGCAGCGCCTCCTCGACCTGGGCGCTCTTCTCGGCCAGCTGGCGCTCGTAGGGAAGCCCCTGCCAGGGCGCCCCCGGGCAGGGCTCGCCACCGTGCGAGCAGACGTCGGCGATCCGCTCCGGCCCCGCCTTCAGCAGCTCGACCGTGCGCGCCTCGGCGAAGCGCTTCTTCGCCTTGGTCAGCTCGGCGACGACGCGGTCGCCGGGCAGCGCCCCGGCGACGAAGACGACCAGGCCCTCGTGGCGCGCGACGCCGCGCCCGCCGAAGGCGAGCGAGTCGACCTCGAGCTCCAGCCGTTCGCCGCGGCGTCGCCGGGCCGCCGGCCTCTCACCGGTGGCCGTCACCGGCTAGCGCAGTTTCTTGCGTGCGTGGCGGGCCGCCTGGGTCGCCTGTTTGCGCACCGGCTCGGCGCGGCCGCCGACCTCTTTGCGCGCCTGTTTGACCAGCCGTTCGAGCTCTTTGAGCAGCGAGTCGGTCTGCCGGCGGCCCTTCTTGACCAGGTCGGAGAGCATCTTCTCCGCGTCGCCGCGGGTCATCCGCCCGCGTTTGACCGCGTCGTCGACGACCTCCTGCAGGCGGTCGCGGCTGAGCGTGACGCTGCGCTCGAGGCTGTCGCGGAACTGCTCGACGCTCTTGTCGAGGCCAGTCGTCCCCGCCGCCGGTTTTTTCGCGGCTTTGGCTTTAGCTTTCTTCGCCGCCGGTTTTTTGCTCGCTTTCGCTTTCGTCTTCTTGCCGCCGGCTTTGGCTTTTTTCGCTTTTTTGCCTTTGGTCTCTTTTTTCGCCGCCATGTCTCCTCCTGGTCTGTCGCGCGGGGAAGTTGACTATCTCATTCGCCGCCGCTACCCGCTCTCCCGCATCGCATAGCGGGCCTCGACCGGGGCGTGGTCGGAGAGCCGCAGGGCGCGGCCTTCGAGCGGCAGCTCCCGTCGCTCGGGCGGCCAGGCGCGCGCCGGCTCGATCGTGTCCAGGCCGCGCTGCAGCAGGTGGTCGATCGCCCCCGGGTCGGCGGCGCCGCGCAGGCCGAAGCGGTCGGCCAGCCGCTCGAAGACGGCCGCGCTCTCGCCGGGGCGCAGGTTGAGGTCGCCGCCGAAGAGCAGCGGCGCCTCGCCGGCCCAGGCGCTGGCCGCCGCCGCCGCCCGCAGCACGTCCTCGGCCGCCAGGTCGGGCCGGTCGTTGGTCGCGTGCAGGTTGGCGACGCAGAGGCCGGCCGCGGTGCGGACGAAGCCCATCGCCCGCCGCTCCGGCCGCCCGCGGTGGATCTCGACCGCGCGCCGCTCGACGATCCCCTCTCCGTTCCGGTGCGCTTTATGCCGGCTATCCCGGCATAAAGCGCACCGGAAGGCGGGGCGGACCAGGATCAGGTTGGAGCCGCCCTCGGCGGAGGCGACCAGGTCGGGGTTGAGGCGGGCGGCGCGGGCGCGCAGGGCGCCGAGGCCGTTGCGCGAGGTCAGCGCCAGGTGGGGCTCGGCGCCGCAGGCGGCGGCCAGCGGGGCGGCGAAGCGGGGCGGGCACTCCTGCAGCAGGGCGACGTCCCACTCGGCGGCGGCGAGCAGCTGGGCGAACTCGGCGCTCAGGTCGCGGTTGACCTGGACGTGGGTGGCGTTGCGCTCGCTGCGCCGCAGCAGCCGCGAGCGCCAGCTGCGCAGCGCCGGGTCGGGCGGGAAGTCGCGCCCGTGGAAGAGGTTCCAGCTCGACGGCGGTGAATTCCACGCCCGTAGTATCCGTCGCTTGAAGCGCGACTTCCTCACAGGCGAAGAGCTCGGTGCCTTCGAGCTCGGGCAGCTGCTCGACCGCGCCGCCGAGCTGAAAGCGGGCCGCGGCGAGCGGCTCGGCGCCGACTCCCTCGCCGGCCGCAGCGTCGCGCTCGTCTTCGAGAAGCCCTCGACCCGGACGCGGATCTCCTTCGAGGTCGGGGTCGCCGAGCTCGGGGCGACGCCGGTCGTCCTGCGCGGCGACGAGCTGCAGCTCTCGCGCGGCGAGTCGGTCGGCGACACCGCCCGGGTGCTCTCCCGCTACGTCGACGCGATCGTGATCCGCTCGGGCTCCCATGAGGCCGTCGCCGAGCTGGCCACGGCCGCCGAGGTCCCGGTCGTCAACGCGCTCACCCCGCTGCACCACCCCTGCCAGGCGCTCGCCGACCTGCTCACCCTGCGCGAGCGCCGCGGCGCGCTGGCCGGGCAGCGGCTCGCCTACGTCGGCGACGGCAACAACGTCGCCCGCTCGCTGGCGGTCGCCGCCGAGCTGACCGACGTCGAGCTGGTGGTCGCCGCCCCCGACGGCTACCAGCTGGAGCAGGGGCACGGGGCGAAGCTGACCGCCGACCCGCGCGACGCCGCCAGCGACGCCGACGCCCTCTACACCGACGTCTGGGTCAGCATGGGCGACGAGGCCGAGGCCGAGCGCCGCCGTGCCGACCTCGCCCCCTTCCGCCTCGACGCCGACCTGCTCGGCCTCGCCAAGGAGGGCGCCGTCGTCCTCCACTGCCTGCCCGCCCACCCCGGCGAGGAGATCGCCGCCGAGGTCCTCTACGGCGAGCGGTCCGCCGTCTGGGACCAGGCCGAGAACCGGCTGCACGCGCAGAAGGCGCTGCTCGAGGCGCTGCTCGCCGGCTGAGCGTGTACCCCGAGATCGACATCGGGCCGCTGACCTTGCAGAGCTTCGGCCTGATGTTCGCCTTCGCCTTCCTCGGCGCCGGCTGGCTGATCGCCAAACGGCTGCGCGAGCTCGGCAAGCCGGTCGACTGGGCCTACGAGATGGGCTTCTCGGCGCTGGCCGGCGGCATCGTCGGCTCGCGCGTCTACTTCGTCGTCCAGAACTACGACAGCGTCAAGGACGACCTGCTCGGCAACCTCTTCTCCGGCTCGGGGCTGGTCTGGTACGGCGGCGCGATCGGCGGCGCCCTCGCCGTCTTCGCCTGGGCCTGGTACCGCGGCTTCCTCGGCCTCGCCCTGCTCGACCTGGCGGCGCCGGCCCTGGCCCTGGGCTACGCGATCGGCCGGGTCGGCTGCCAGCTCTCCGGCGACGGCGACTACGGCAAGGCCTGGGACGGGCCCTGGGCGATGTCCTACCCGGACGGCACCGTGCCCACCGACGAGCGCGTCCACCCGACCCCGGTCTACGAGACGCTGGCGATGGGCTTCGGCGCCTGGCTGCTCTGGCAGCTGCGCGACCGCTTCCGAACCGGCGTGCTCTTCGCCCTCTACCTGCTCTACGCGGGGGCCGAGCGCTTCTTGGTTGAGTTCCTGCGTCGCAACGACGCGGTCGGCCTCGGCCTGACCGCGGCGCAGTGGGAGAGCCTGGCGATGCTGCTGGCGGGGGGCGTCTGGCTGGCCGTGGTGCGGCGCCGACACGGTAGCCTGTCGCGCGTGGCTCCCGCCGACCAGACCGCGCCCGTCGCAGGGAAATAGCCGTGGAAGCCCAGCAGCAGGGGGCGCCGCCGCAGGCGAGCGCCGGGGAGATGGTCACGCGCGCCGCCGAGGCGATCGCCGCCGCTGGCTGCGAGTCGCCCGAGGAGGACGCACGGCGGCTGGTCGCCAAGGCGCTGGGCACTAGCGCCGCGGAGCTGGAGCTCGACGGTGACGCGCCGCTCTCGAGCGCCGCGCGCGAGGAGGTCGAGCGGCTGGTCGCCCGCCGCGCCGAGCGCGAGCCGCTCGCCTACATCCTCGGCACGGCGCCCTTTCGCGGGATCGAGATCGCGGTCGACGAGCGGGTGCTGATCCCGCGGCGCGAGACCGAGCTGCTGGTCGAGGTCGGGACCGAGCTTCCCCAGGGCGCCCGCGTGCACGAGGTCGGCACCGGCTCCGGCGCGATCGCCCTCGCCCTGCTCAGCGAGCGTCCCGACCTGCGGGTGACGGCCTCCGACCTCTCCGAGGAGGCGGCGGCCGCGGCGCGCGAGAACGCCGCCCGGCTCGGCATCCCGCTCGAGGTGACCGTGACGCGGGGCATCCCCGACCACGTCACCGAGGTCGATCTGCTGATCGCCAACCTGCCCTACGTGACCGAGGGCACGATCGGCGAGCGCTCGCCGGAGATCCGGCGCGAGCCGAAGATCGCCGTCCAGGGCGACAGCGGCGAGGACGGCCTGGGGGTGATCCGCGGCCTGGTCGCCGAAACCCCGAGCGGCTGGCGGCTGGCGCTCGAGCACGACACCCACCACGGCCCGGCGCTGCGCGAGCTGCTGCGCGAGGCCGAGACACGCGCCGACTACGCCGGCGACGAGCGGGTCACGGTCGGCCTGGCGCCATGAGCGAGGGCGCTTCGAGGGCCGGGCCCTCGGAGGGCTCAACCGAGCAGGTCCGGCGCGCCAAGCTGGAGAAGCTGCGGGCCGAAGGCGTCGACCCCTACCCGGCGCGCGGCTGGCCCGAGCGCGACAAGATCGGCGACGTCCTGGCCGCCCACGACCCGGAGGCGCTGGGCGAGGGCGAGCACGCCGAGCACAGCTACCGGATCGCCGGGCGGCTGGTCGGCAGGCGCGGCCACGGCAAGACCGCCTTCCTCGACGTCCGCGACCTGAGCGGCCAGATCCAGGCCTACGCCCGCCGCGACGAGCTCGGCGAGGAGGCCTTCGGGCGGATCGAGGAGCTCGACATCGGCGACGCGGTCGGAGTCGAGGGCGTCCTGCACGTGACCAAGCGCGGCCAGCTCGGCGATCGGCGTGCGCGAGTGCGTGCTGCTCGGCAAGGCGCTGCGCGACCCGCCCGACCTCTTCCACGGCATCTCCGACCCGGAGGTGCGCTACCGCCAGCGGGAGCTCGACCTGATGGCCAACGAGCGCTCGCGCGAGGTCTTCGCGATGCGGGCCAAGCTGGTGGCGGCGATCCGCGCCTACCTCAACGAGCGCGACTTCGTCGAGGTCGAAACGCCGATCCTGCAGACGCTCGCCGGCGGTGCCGCGGCGCGGCCCTTCACCACCCACCACCACGCGCTCAACCGCGAGCTCTTCCTGCGCACCGCGACCGAGCTCTACCTGAAGCGGGCGATCGTCGGCGGCTTCGAGAACGTCTACGAGCTGAGCCGCTTCTTCCGCAACGAGGGGCTCTCGCCCCAGCACAGCCCCGAGTTCACGATGCTCGAGTGGTTCCTCAGCTGCGCTGGCTACGAGGGGGTGATGGCCTTCGCCGAGGAGATGATCGCGACCGTGGTCGAGCAGGTGCTGGGCACGACCGTGGTCGAGCGCGACGGCCGCCGGATCGACTTCAAGGCGCCCTGGAAGCGGATCACCCTGCAGGACGCGATCCGCGAGGAGACCGGCGTCGACATCCTCAGCGCCAGTCGCGAGGAGCTGGTCGAGCTGCTCGAGGATGACGTCGACCCCGGCGCGGACTGGGCCTGGACCGTTGACGAGATCCAGGGCAAGCTGATCGAGCCGAAGCTGGTCCAGCCGACCTTCCTGGTCGACCTGCCGCGCGAGCTGTGGCCGACCGTGAAGCCGGTGCCCGAGCACCCCGACCTGCTCGGCGAGGCCTTCGACGGGGTGGTCGACGGGATGGAGATCATCGGCGGCGGCACCGACACCAACGACGCCGACATGCAGCGCGAGAACTTCGTCCGCCAGCGCCAGCGCCGCCATCCCGAGAGCGAGGAGGCGCCCTACCCGAGCGACGACGAGTTCGTGCGGGCGCTCGAGTACGGCTCGCTGCCGGCGGGCGGCTCCGGCATCGGCATCGACCGGCTGACCATGATCCTCGCCGGCGCCGACAACCTGAGGGACGTGATCCTCTTCCCCTCGATGCGGCCGGCGCAGGACTGAGCGCGCTCAGAAGGCCGAGTTCAGCAGGCCGCCGTCCAAGGGGATGACCGTGCCCGTCAGGTAGGCGGCTTGCTCAGAAGCTAGGAAGGCGACGAGGTTGGCGTACTCCTTGGGCTGGCCGAGGCGGGCGGCGGGGATTTCGTGCTGGGCGGCCTCTTCGGCGGGGGCGAGCGAGCCGCTGGCGTCGGCGAGGCGTTCGGTGGCGAAGCGGCCGGTGGCGACGGTGTTGACCGTGACCCCGTCGCCGGCGACCTCCGTGGCGAGCGTCTTCAGGTAGCCGACCGCGGTCATGCGGTGGGCGTTGGAGAGGTTGAGGCCGGGGATCGGCTCGCGGGTCGAGGTCGAGCCGACGTTGACGACCCGTCCCCAGCCGCGCTCGCGCATGCCGGGGACGACGGCGCCGGTGAGCACCCGCGGGGCGAGGACCAGAGAGCGGTAGGCGGCCTGCCAGTGCTCGAGGTCGTGGTCGAGGGCGCCGCCGAAAGGCGGCCCGCCGCTGTTGAGGACGAGGATCTCGACCGGGCCGAGCGCCTCCTCGACCTCGGCGGGCAGAGCCGCGAGGCGGTCGAGGTCGCCGGTGTCGGCGACGAAGCTGGCGGCGGCGCCGGTCTCGCCCGCCGCCTCGTCGAGCTTGGCGCGCGAGCGGCTGGCGATCGCCACCCTGGCGCCCTCCCCGGCCAGGCCCGCGGCTATCGCCCGGCCGATGCCGCGGCTGGCGCCCATCACCAGGGCGACGCGGCCGTCGAGCCCGAGGTTCACAGCTCGATCCTCGTGCCGGTCTCGCGCTCGGAGACCTGCCAGAGGCGGTCGATCGCGCGGGTCATGCCGAGCCGGCGCAGGATCGGCTTGCGCACCGGCGGCCCGCTGCCGACCCAGAGCGGGCCGTAGAACTCGCCCCCGGCCGCCCCGGGGTCGGTCGCCGCCCGCAGCTGCGAGAGGGCGCCCTGGGCCGGCGACATGCCGACCGCCCGGGTCAGGTGCAGGAAGAAGCGCTGCGAGAGCCCGCCGTCGGTTTCGCGCACGCTGACCGCTTGCAGCTCGGTGTTGGAGAGGCCGGGGTGGGCGATCAGGCTGGCGGCCGGCGCCCCGGCCTGGCGCAGCTCGCGGTCGAGGCCGAGGCCGAAGTGGAAATTGGCGAGCTTGGCCTGGCCGTAGGCCGCCCAGGGGCGGTAGCGGCCGCGGAGGTGGGGGTTGTCGGGGTCCAGCGCGCGGCCCATGTGGTGGGCGGTGCTGGTGACGGTGACGACGCGCGCGGCGGGGGCGCGCAGCAGCGCCGGCATCAGCAGTGCGGTGAGAGCGAAATGGCCGAGGTGGTCGACGCCGAGCTGCATCTCGAACCCGTCCGCCGTCTGCTGCTCGGGGATGCCCATCACGCCGGCGTTGTTGACCAGCAGGTCGAGCGAGCCGTGCGCGGCGAGGATCTCCTCCGCCGCCGACTTGACCGAGTCCAGCGAGCCGAGGTCGAGCTCGACGATCGTCAAGGCGGCCGCGGGAGCGGTGGCGGCGATGCTCTCCAGCGCCCGCTGCGCGCGCTCCTGGTTCCTCGCGGCGATCACGACGTCGGCGCCGCTGGCGGCCAGCGCCCGCGCCGTCTCCAGGCCGAGGCCGCCGTTGGCGCCGGTGACGACCGCGCTGCGGCCGCTCAGATCGGGGATGTCGGCCAGGCCCCAACTCATCTCGTCGCCTTCAGCCGGCCCGCAGGTAGCGGGCGCCGGCGTCGCTGGCGCAGAGGTAGGCGAAGAGGCCGACCGCGACCAGGGCGCCGAACCAGTGCAGGCCGACGAGGACGAAGAGCAGGCTGACGATGCCGGCGGCGAGCGCCCGCACCAGGGTCGGCTCCGGTGCCAGGCCGACCACTCGCGCGGTAACCCAGGCGCAGGCGAGCCAGGCGAGCGGGCCGACCAGCCAGCCCCACGCCTCGAAGAACCCGTGCGAGAAGACGATCGCGAGCACCACCGAGAGCGCCGCGACCGCGACCAGCTGCACCGCCCCCACCCGCCAGAAGACCTCGAATCGCACGCGGCCATTCTGGCAACCCGCCCACCGCGCCGCCCTCCCGCCCCCGGTGTTCCATAATCAGCAAAGCCTGGGCGGTTAGCTCAGTTGGGAGAGCGCCTGCCTTACAAGCAGGAGGTCGGCGGTTCGAGCCCGTCACCGCCCATCGCCAAGCGCTCCATCGAGCCTGCGGTGATATCTCGCCCGTCGAGTTCGAGGAGAACTACACGGCGGAACTGAGTCCCCAATGAAAAACGTCTCCAAGAAAGCCGGGGCGGTTCACATGGCCGCGAATGATCGCGTTTGCGCTCGTGGCTTGGGACTTCGGAGCGTCGAGTCTCAGGCGGCCTCGTCCTCGCGCCGGTAGCGCACCACGCCCGGTAGGTCGCGGGTGCTGACCGGTCCGGAATGGCTGCCGAGCCGGTCGTCGCGTTCGGGGATGAGCAGGACAGCGTGGCCCTGGGGGCCATCGTCGAAGCTCGTGTTCGGCTCGGGCTCCCAGGCGAGGACGGGATATACGCCCAGTTGCTCCGGCGCCGCATCGAGCGGTTCGATCCAGATCTCGGCGACCCAGCCGGGTTGAGCGGGGATCGGATCGGCGACGGCGTCGATCAGCAGCGCCTCGAGCCTGCCGTACTGCGTCTCTATCGTGCTGTCGGGGTGGAAGTCGACGAGGTACGGGTCATCACCGCTCAGCAGCAGGACCCGCGGACGCTCCCTCCCGTCGGAGTCGGGCTGCGCATAGTCGACCACCGGGAGCCGGACCATCCCTGCCGGATGCCCGTCCTTGTCGATGAACTCGTAGGTCGCAAGCAGGCGAATCGCCATCGCGCCGCGATGCTACTGCGACAGTCGAGTCGCTACGAATCGGCGGGGAGGATCGTGAAGGCCTCGCCGCGCAATGGCGTCATCGCCCGGAAGGCGCGCTCGTCGAAGCTGGCGATTCGATCGGTCCCATGCCGGTCGGCCAGCACGGCGAGCGAGGCGTCGGCGAGGCCCAGCTCGAGGTCGCGGTAGCGGCGTGCCAGGTCGCGCGCCACTCCCAGCTCCTTGCGATCGAGGCAATCGACGACGAAGGTGCCCACCGCGAGGTCGTCGAGGAAAGCGAGCTCGACGTCGACGCCGAGCCGGGTGAGGATCAGGTAGTCGGCCTCGGCGACCGCCACCTGCGAGGTGACGAGCTGCCCTCGCTCGCCTTCGAACAGCGCGACGACCGCCTCGTGCTCGGGGTCGTCGGCATCGGCCTGCGCGAAGAGAGTGCCGGCATCGACGATCAGGGTCATCGACGGTGCCGAGTCTTGTGGTAGAGGTCGTCGGCATCCCAGTGCCGATCTCCGCCGCCACCGCTTCGGCCCTTGCCCATGCTGCGGAAGGTGCGTGGCGGTGCCTCGGAGAGCACCCGCTCCACGCCCTCCCGGATCAACTCGGCTTGGCTGCGACCGCTTGCCGTCGCCAGCCGACCCAGGCGCTCGGCCTGGGAATCGTCGATGTAGACCGTGGTCTTATGCACATACGTATGGTACCAGCTAGGTGGCAGACGACCTGGATTGTCGTGTGCCCTGCTTCGAGGTCCTCCTCCGCCCGTCGCGGCTGAGTTCGGAGGCTGGTTTCGCGTGCTTCCAGAATCCGCGCCTTGCCTCGCGGGCGAGATCGGCGATTGGGATCGCGATCCAGCCGCGAGGCGATGGCACCGGGCTGTGAACCAGGTCGAAGAGCTCGCCGGCGTCACCCGTTGCCGCGCCGTCCAGCGCGTGGACATCGATCGCGAACACGAGGGGGTCGTCGCCGTCGAGCCGAAGTTGGACGCAGGCATCGGTCACAGCAGAGCCGCAGTCCTTCCAGGCGATTGACGCCTTGCGTATCGGCAGAGCGCTGGCGAGGACATTGAAGATCGTCGCGGCGACGACTTCGATCTCGCCGTAGAGGCCGTTGTCGCTGTCTTCGAAGTGCCCGTTGCGGACCCATGCGCTCCACGTCCCGCGTGGCACGCGAGCAAGTTCGAGCAGGTCTTTCTCTCCCACGAGGCGAATACTGTCCGAAGATACGCTCATAATTGTGCTCAGAACTATGCTCCAAATTGAAAACAGACAGCTCCAGCCCCACATGGCGCCTCAGCCGACGACTGCGTCGTCCGGCTCGGTCGGGCAATACGCTGGCGCTCGTGACGCGGCCGAAGCCTGGATTCCTCGACAAGCAGATCAAGCTCCACCGCGAGGGCGGTCAGCGCTGGAGGAACGAGGAGGGCACCCGCCTATACGAGTGGGACGACCTGCACGGCGAGATCGAGGTCTACGACAAGCGAGGCTCTCATCTCGGCACCCTGCATGCCGTCACCGGCCGCAAGGAGAAAGGTCCAAAGAGAGGGAGGAGGATTGATGTCTGACACCTACGTTGACCGCGTTCTCGCAGGCACGGCCGTCTGGACCGACATCGACGCCTTCGTCGAGCGCTGGCACGCGGAAGAGGGAGGCCCCGGCATCGAGGACTTCCTCGGCATGAGTGCCGAGGAGTACGGCCTTTTCGTCGAGGAGCCGCGGTCGCTGCGGTTTATCCTCGCTGCCCATGAGCGCGACGAATCCGTATCCGATGTCCTTGCCGAGGCTGACGAGCATGCAATCGCGGCCCGGGGGTTGGACGCCGGCGATGCACGAAAGGTGCAGAACTGGCTGAGAGAGACCGGCCGCCTGGCCTAGCGCTGAATCGCGAGGAGGCCCTCGCGGAGACCATTGTCGGCAAGTACGGGCTCCGGCCGCCGGTCGACGTCCTGAGCCTCGCCAAGAAATTCGCAGACGTCGAGTACGACTCGATCCCAGGCAGCTGCGATGGCTTGGTGCTCGGCCTCGACCGCCGCCGCCCCAAGCCGCTGATCCTGGTCGAAAGGTCCGACCACCCGACCCGCCAGCGCTTCACCCTTGCTCACGAGCTCGGCCATCTCCTTTTGCCTTGGCACCTCGGCGGCGCCTTCGCCTGCGACACGGCGACCGATCGACCCGATCTCTCACCCGCCGCCAACTTTGAGCCGGAAGCCAACCGGTTTGCCGCAGAGCTGCTCTTGCCGTCGGCGTGGCTGGATGCGCTCATCTCCTCCCGCCGCGACGAGAAGGTCGGCGATGTAGTCCGGCAAGTCCTCGATGCCGGCGTCTCGACCTGGGTGGCGTCCTTTCGACTTACCGAGCGCCTTCCTCGCGGCCACGTGTTTGCTGTCGTCGATTCCGGCGACGGGAAGGTTGTGTTGAGCGGCGAGACGAGAGGGACCGGGATTGGACCACCGCCCCAGGGTGCGCAACTCGACAGAGAGCGACTTGATCGCTTCGCCTCCGACGTGGAGGAAGTCAAAACCGGAAGCCGCCAGGTGCTCTGGTGGACCTATCGCGGCCGGACTGACAACTTCACCGCGCCGGCCGGCGACTCAGGCGTCGTGCTCAAGGAGCTGACGCAGCAGTACGGCACGCAAGCTGATCCTCCTCGCCGTCTCGCCCAGCGCTGCAATGGCACCGTCGCCTACGCATACGACATGGCAAGGAGAGATGGGGAAACCGATCCGGCTCGGCTCTACACCGTCTTCAGGGGCCGCTTTTCCAAGAAACGTAGTCTCCCACAGGATCTAATTGAAGACGCTGAATTCGACAATTGGATGCGGCTTCGCGCAGCAGAGCTCGGCGATCAGCCCGGTCGGGCACGCAGGAGGTCGTTGGCCTGACCGTGGTCGGACCCCGCAGGATCCTTCGAGCGCGACGGAAGCATGGTCGTCACGGTGCCGGAGCCCGTCGCCACCAGCGCGGACGAACTGGCGCCCGCGCTTGCGGCCGTCTGACCAGGCCACTCTAGAAGCAGGAGGTCACTGGTTCGAGCCCAGTACCGCCCATCGCGATTGCGTCGGAGTAGGCTCGGTCGCGATGGCACACATGGGTGGAACCGCCAGCGCTGAGATCGATGCTCCGCTCGAGCGGGTTTGGGAGGAGGTCGAGGACGTGCTTGCGGCGCCGCAGTGGCAGGGCGGCCTGGTTGCGGTTACGGCTCTGGAGCGCGACCAGCAGGGGCGGCCGACCCTGGTCGAGAGCGAGAGCGACATCAAGGTCAGGCACGTCAAGACCGAGGTGCGCTTCTCCTACGACGTCCCGACCCGGCTCAGCTGGAGCCAGGAGAAGGGCGACCTCAAGTCGGTCGAGGGTTCCTGGACGCTGGAGGATCTCGGCGCGGGCCGGACCCGCGCCACCTACGAGCTCGACGCCGACCCCGGGCGGGTGCTGGGGATGGTGATTCGCGGCCCGGTGGAGAGCGCCGCGCGGGCGATGCTGGTCAACGCCCGCCCCGGTGAGCTCAAGGCCCGGGTCGAGGGCGGCTGAGCGAGCCCGGCCGCCCCGGTCGGCTCAGTCCTGCTCGGCGATCCAGGTCTTGGCCCGATCCAGTTCGGCCAGGGAGAAGACCCGCACCTTGGCCGGCATCAGGAAGCCGAAGCCCTTGACCAGATGACGGTAGGCGTCGTGGTCGGTGACGACCGCGATGCGCTCCCAGGTGAAGGGGTGCTCGAGGCCGACTTTGGTGTCGTCCCACAGCGCCTTGGCGGTGAAGCCCTCGAACTCGGCGCCGAGGAGGTAGAGCAGGCTCGTCTTCTCGCTCGCCTCCCGCGCCCGCTGCACCGCCGGGATCACGGTCTGCTCGTAGTCCTCGCCGGTCACCTCGCCCTTGGCTTCGAGGCCGAGCACGCCATCCGGCAGGCCCTCGATCAACTCGATCACGTCGCTCCTTTCGCTCGCTTTCGGTCGAGCATAATGGCGGCATCGCCGCCGCCGAGCAAGCGCCCGTCTTGGTCCCCGCCCGCTTCAACGGGCCGCTGGCCAGCGGCAACGGCGGCTACAGCGCCGCGGCCTTCTCCCGCCTCGTCGCCGGGCCGGCGGCGGTCAGCCTGCGCAGCCCGGTGCCGCTCGACACCGAGCTGGCGGTCGAGCGCGACGGCGACGGGGCGGCGGTGCGCGACGGCGAGGCGCTCGTCGCCACGGTCGAGCCGGCGGACGAGCTGCCGCTGGAGACGCCCGCGCCGGTCACGGTCGAGGAGGCGCGCCGCGCCGCGCAGGGATATCGCGGCCTCGCCGACGGCGAGTTCTGCCGCTGCTTCGTATGCGGCCGGGCGCGGGAGGACGCGCTCGGGGTCTTCGCCGGCGAGGTCGAGGGCCGCGAGGCAGTCGCCAGTCCCTGGACCCCGCCGCCCTGGTCCGCCGGCCCGGACGGCGGCGTGCGGGCGGAGATCGCCGGCGCGGTGCTCGACTGCCCGACCTACTTCGCCGCCTACGCCGGCAGCCCGCTGCGGACCAGCTTCCTCGCCCGCTTCCAGCTGCGGATCGAGCGGCCGATAGCGGTCGGCGAGGAGCACGTCGTGCTCGCCTGGCCGCTGGCGACCGAGGGCCGCAAGCGCCAGGCCGGCTCGGCGATCCTCGCCGCCGACGGCAGGCCGCTCGCCGTCGCCCGCGCCCTGCTGATCGAGCCGCGCGACCAGTAGGGACTGGCTGCCCGGCCGGGCGAATCGACCATCGTTATCCTGGGTTGCAGTGGGTGGAGGCTGGATCGCGGCCCCACGACCGATGGGACTCGGGGGAGGCAGGATGAGGAAGCGTGTCGTTGCTGTTGTCGTGCTCGCGGTGCTGGTCGCGGCGGCGAGCGCCAGCGCGATCAAGGTTCACACCCAGGTCGGGTCCCTGATCCTCGACGCCGAAGGCGGCTTCGCGCCCAAGGCGCTGCCGAAGAACAGGAACGCCCCGATCGTCACCCACGGCGGCGGCAAAATCTCGACCACCACCGGCGAGCTGCCGCCGATCCTCGACAAGTTCATCCTCGAATTCGACAAGCACGGCGCCCTCGACACCTCCGGCCTCGCCGTCTGCCGCCGCGGGCAACTGATCGCCACCGACGTGCCCGCCGCCCGCCGCGCCTGCGGCAAGGCGATCGTCGGCAAGGGCTTCGGCAAGGCCGTAGTCAAGTTCCCCGAACAGGGCCCGATCAAGGTCGGCTCGCCGATCACCCTCTTCAACGGGCCGAAGAAGGGGCGCAACGACACGATGATCGCCCACGCCCACCTCGACTACCCCGGGCCGGCGACCTTCATCGTCCCGATCGTGATCGAAAAGATCCACAAGGGCGTCTTCGGCTACCGGGTCGTGGTCGAGATCCCGAAGATCGCCGGCGGCTACGGCCACCCGGTCTCCGGCTCGGCCAAGGTCGGCAAGAAATGGACCTTCAAGGGCCGCAAGCACAGCTACATCAACGCCCGCTGCGCGACCGGCCGCTTCGTCGTGCGCGGCGAGTTCACCTTCAAACCGGGGCGCGAAGACAGCGAAAACCAGGCCAAAGCGGCGAACACGGTCCTGCACTCGACCTTCGTCCTGCCCTGCAAGGTGCGCAAGTAGAGGACCTGGTCGCGATTCGCATCCGCCGCAGCAAGCGAGGGCTGGCCGTCACCGGACTGCTGGCCCTCGCCGTGCTCGCCCTGGTCGCGACCGCGGCCGCGCGCCGCAACGTCGACAGGGTCCACCTCCAGGTCGGCGACCTGGTGATCGACGGGCGCGGCGGCTTCAAGCCCGAACGGCTGCCCCGCTTCCACGACGCGCCGATCAAGATCTACGGCGGTGGCCGGGTCTCGACCCTCTCCCGCGAGCTGCCGCCGATCCTGGAAACGATCGAATTCGAATTCGACAAGCACGGCCACGTCGAGACCAAGGGCCTCGAAGTCTGCAAGGCCGGCAAGCTGCAGGCCACCGACGTGCCGGCGGCGCGGCGCGCCTGCCCGCACGCGATCGTCGGCCGCGGCTTCGGCCGGGCCGTCGTCGCCTTCCCCGAACAGGCCCCGATCCCGGTCTCCTCGCCGATCACCGCCTTCAACGGGCCGAAGAAGCACGGCAACGACACGCTCCTCTTCCACGCTTACACGACGGTGCCGGTCTCGACCACCTTCATCGTCCCGGTCGAGATCGAAAAGATCCACCGGGGCGTCTACGGCTACCGGGTCAAGGCGCGGATCCCGAAGATCGCCGGCGGCTACGGCCACCCGGTCGCCGGCCGCCTCGAGGTCGACCGCAAATGGACCTTCAAGGGCCGCCGCCACAGCTACGTCAACGCCCGCTGCCAGACCGGCCGCCTGCAGGCGCGCGGCCGGTTCAAGTTCAAGGACGGGACCTACCTCGCCGGCAACTTCCTGCGGCCCTGCAAGGTCCGCCACTGACCCGGTCGACGGGCCTAAATGTCGCCCTATGGGCGACATTTAGGCCCGTCAGCCGCTGACCCGCACTGCGGGGTCGGCGTGCCGCCGCGCTCGCGCTCGGCCTTGGTGACGACGTCGAAGAAGACATCGTTGCGGCCGCGGCGCAGGCGGCGGGGGAAGAAGCGGCGGGCGCGGCGGTGGGCGGCGGTCATCGTCTGGAAGCTCGCCTCGTGGGCGCCGCTCCAGCGGATGCCGAAGATCCGCCGCACGCGGGGCGGCAGCGTGCCTTTGATGATGTGGTTCTGGGCGAGCAGGTTGCCCCGCGCCGGCGCCGGGACCGGCTGGCGGAAGGCGACCAGCGGCGCCATCGCCAGGCCGTGCTCGGTCGCCTGCAGGTCGGGCGAGGCGAGCCGCTCCTCCCACCAGGCGCTGAACTCGGCGTAGCTGGCCGGCACCTCGCTGCGCGGCAGGCCGAAGAGCTCGCCGAAGCGGATGTAGTCCTGCCACAGGCCCTCGCGCTCCTCGGCGCTCAGCGGCCGCACCATCGTCTCGTACATCGCCCGGCCCGAGTCGGCGATCACCGCCAGGGTCCAGAGCATCAGCTCGGGGTCGAAGGCCGAGTAGCGGGTGCCGGCGGGGTGGGCGCCGGCCGCCTCGTGCAGCTCGCCCTCGACCCGCCGGTGCAGCTTCTCGACCACGGCCAGGGCGCGGTCGGCTTCGGTGCGGGTGCCGAGCAGGATCGTCTCCTGCATCTTCGCCGTCCGCGCCAGCCGCTGGAAGGGCCGGTTGGCCGAGGTCGTGCTCAGCATCGTGCCGGTGTAGGTGAGCGGCTCGAGCGCGCCGATCAAGAGCGCCCGCTGGCCGTAGAGCAGGCCGACGGCGCGCTCGCCGTGGACCCGCCGCGCTACAGAGCGGCCGGGGGGGAAGTAGTGGGAGTCGTCTCCTCGCTGGTCCACGGCTGCTCCGATGCTAGCTCGTGAACGGCGAAGATCTCGTCGAGGTCCTCGCGGGTCAGCGTCTCGCGCTCGAGCGCGTTGGCGGCGAGGTCGTCGAGGCACTCGCGGTTGGCGGCGAGCAGCGTGCGCGCCCGGCGGTGCGCTTCGCGCGCCAGGTTCATCGCCGCCAGGTCGACGTCGCGGCGGGTGCGGTCGGAGAGCGCGTAGTCGTCGGTCGGCAGCGCGATCGGCGGCGCGCCGTCGGCGTCGATCGCCATCCCCATGCCGAATTCGCCGACCATCTGCTTGCAGACCGCGTGTACGCGGGCGAGGTCGTCGGCGGCGCCGGAGTAGGAGTCGCCCAGCACCTCCTGCTCGGCGGCGCGCCCGCCCAGCAGGGTGACGATCTCGTCGAGCAGCTCGTCGCGCGACTTCAGGTAGGTGTCCTCCTGGGGCGAGTGGCCGACGAAGCCGAGCGCCGGCCCGCGCGGCACGATGCTGAGGATCTCCGGCGGGTCGAGGCCGAGCAGGCGGCGGCAGAGCGCGTGGCCGGCCTCGTGGTAGGCGACGATGCGGCGCTCCTTCTGGTTCAGGCGCCGCGCCTGCTGGGAGCCGACCGACTGGCGCAGCAGCGCCTCGTCGAGGTCCTCGCGGGCCGTCGCCGTGCGCCCGGCGCGGCCGGCGATGATCGCCGCCTCGTTGAGCGCGTTGGCGAGCTGGGCGCCGGTCATCCCGGTCGTCTTGCGGGCGACGTCGGTGAGGTCGAGGTCGGGGCCGAGCGGCTTGCCCTTGGCGTGGGCGCGGAGGATCGCCTCGCGGCCGTCGCGGTCGGGCGGGGAGACCAGCACCTGGCGGTCGAAGCGGCCCGGCCGCAGCAGCGCCCGGTCGAGCTTGTCGACGTGGTTGGAGGCGGCGATGACGATCACCGTGCCGGGGTCGCGCTCGAAGCCGTCGAGCTCGACCAGCAGCTGGTTGAGCGCCTGCTCGCGCTCGCTGGTGCCGCCATCGCCGCCGCCGCTGCGCGCACCCCCCACCGCGTCGAGCTCGTCGATGAAGATCACCGCCCGGCCCGACTTGCGCGCCTCCTTGAACAGCCGCCTGATCCGGGCGGCACCCCTCCCCACGAACATCTCTACGAAGCTCGAGCCCGAGGCGGCGAAGAAGTCGACCCCGGCCTGGGCGGCGACCGCCCGCGCCAGCATCGTCTTGCCGGTCCCGGGCGGGCCGAAGAGCAGCACGCCGCGCGGCGGCTGGGCGCCGAGGGCGGAGAAGCGGTCGGGGTCGCGCAGCCACTCGGCGACGTCCATCAGCTCGTCCTTGGCCGCGTCGACGCCCTGCACCTCGTCCCAGAGCACCGGCTCGGTGCGGCTCGCCTTGACCGTCTCGGGCTTGGTCGAGCCCAGCGTGCTGCTCAGCAGCCGCACGAAGACGAGCAGCAGGCAGGCCATGAAGAAGACCCCGAAGACGGGGTACCAGTCGAAGAAGAAGGTTTGGATTTCCGAGGCCACGATCCGGAGCGGGACCGAGTGTCCGGGTTAACGGCGCTTACTCCAATCGCATATGCGTCCAGCGGGCGTTTTTGGGCTAAAGCGCCCGCCGCGCCCCGCTCAACCGCGTTCGACCTGCGAGCCGCCGACGATCGCCTCGACGCCGTCGTCGCCGAAGACGATCCAGGCCTTGTTGCCGCCGTCGTAGTCGGGGGCCCAGAGCTTCAGCGTCGCCGGCCGGCCCCAGACCGTGACCTGCTCCTCGCCGGTCTCGGCCTCGCCGCGCCAGACCTGCAGGAAGGGGTTTTCCAGCAGCTCGGCCCCGATCGTGGTCGGCTCGCGGTGGCCGGGGTGGACCTTCGTCTCCGGCGCCAGCTCGACCAGGCGCAGGACCGAGGCCTTGAGGTCCTCGAAGCCGCTGGCGCCCGGCGCCATCGTGCCGCCCACGGTGCCCTTGAAGAGGACGTCGGCGGTGAACAGGTCGCTGCCGTCGACGAGGAAGGCGAGATGGCCGGTGGCGTGGCCCGGGGTCGCGATCGCCTCGATCTCGAGGCCGCCGGTGTTCAGCTTCTCGCCGTCGGCGAGCGTCTCGGCGACCTCCAGCTCGCCGCGCAGCTCGGCCGCGGCCTCGGGGCTGGCGACGATCGGCACGCCGCCGAGCCGCTCCTGCGCCGCGGCGAGGCCGGCGACGTGGTCGAGGTGGGGATGGGTGACGAGGACGTGGGTGATCTCGATCCCCTCGCGCTCGGCGCGCTCGAGCAGCGGGCCGAGGTCGTCGTTGCCGTCGATCAGCACCCCCTTGCCGCCGGGCCCCTCGGCGACTAGGTAGGCGTTGGACAGCCACTGTGGGTTCTCGGTTCTCTCGACGATCATGCGCCCAAGTATCGCGGCTTGGCGAAGAGCGCCTGCAGGTCGCCGATCCGGCGCTCGCGGAAGCCGGCCTCCGAGGAGCAGAGGTAGAAGTCCCAGAGGCGGCGGAAGCGCTCGTCGTAGCCGCGCTCGCGCAGGCTCGGCCAGGCGGCGTGGAAGCGCTGGCGCCAGGCGGCGAGGGTCGGCGGGTAGTGGGCGGTGATGTCCTCCATCCAGAGCTGGCGCATGTCGGTCTCGCGGGCGAGGCAGTCGGCGATCACCCGGCGCGAGGGCAGGCAGCCGCCGGGGAAGACGTGGGTGTTGGCGAAGCTGCGGGTCGCCTTCTCGGCCTCGTAGAGGCGGTCGTCGGTGACGATCGCCTGCAGGAACATCAGCCCGTCGGGGGCGAGCAGGGCGCTGCAGCGGGCGAAGAAGGCGCCGAAGTACTGCCAGCCGACCGCCTCGATCATCTCGACCGAGACCAGCCGGTCGTAGCTGCCGCGCAGGTCGCGGTAGTCCTCGAGCAGCACCGTGACCCGGTCGGCGAGCCCGGCCTCGCGCACGCGGGCGGTGGCCAGCGCCTGCTGCTCGCGGGAGATCGTCGTCGTCGTCACCCGGCAGCCGTGCTCGGCGGCGGCGTGGATCGCCAGCCCGCCCCAACCGCTGCCGATCTCGAGCAGGTGGTTCTCGGGCCCGAGCCGCAGGGTCGCGCAGATCCGCTCCAGCTTGGCCAGCTGGGCGCGCTCGAGGTCGGGCTCCTCGCCGGGCGGGAAGTAGGCGCAGGAGTAGAGCATGCGACGGTCGAGGAAGGCGGCGAAGAGCTCGTTGCCGAGGTCGTAGTGGGCGGCGATGTGGCGGCGCGAGGCGGCGCGGGTGTTGGCCGGGACGAGCCGGCGCAGCCGGTGGGCGAGGGCGCGGGGCCGGGCGAGGGCGGTGGCGAGCGGCCCCGGCGCGGCCAGCTCACGGGCGGCGATGCGGAGCAGGGCGAGGAGGTCGTCGGCGTCCCAGAGCCCGTCGAAGTAGGACTCGCCGAGGCCGGCGCTGCCGCGCAGCGGCCCGCGCCAGGCGGCGGGGTCGTGGACGCGGACGGTCGCCCTCAGCTCGGCGTCCGGCGGCCCGAAGGCGCGCCGCCGCCGTCCCTCCTCGACCTCGATCCGGCCGCCGCGCACGCGGCGCAGCGCCTGGACCAGGGCAGACCGGGCGAGCCGGTCGCCTACGGCGACAGGAACCCCTTCGGCCGCGGGCGCCTCCCCTCGGGGTGGGGGAAGCGCTCGGCGCCGCGCAGCCGCAGCCGCAGCGCCTGGGCGTAGATGCGGGCGACCACCTGCAGCGACATCGCCGGATATCGAAGCAGCATTCGGGCCATCAGTCCACGGCTCAGCTCCCGCCGCCGCAGCGAGAGCGTCGCGTCGAACTGCTTGCCCGTCGCCCCGCCCGCCCGGGGTGCAACGCGTTTGCGTTCTATATCCCCGCAAACGCGTTGCACCTTGGGGTGAGTGGGGCGGGACTCGATGTGGACGGAGAGGGTCGGGCCGGGCTCGCTGGCGCGGAAGGCGTAGGTCTGGTCCATGGCCATCAGCGGCGAGACGTGCAGGCGCTTGTCCAGCTCGGCGCCCAGCACCGGCCCGCGCCGCTCGCCGCGGGAGAGGACGTAGGGGTGGCTCTCGCCCCAGGGGATGTTGTTGACGTCGGCGACGATCGCCTCGACCCGCTCCGCGGCCGGGTCGAAGCAGTAGTAGAGGCTGATCGGGTTGAAGGCGTGGCCGAGGACGCGCAGGCCGGTGAGCAGCCGCACCGGGCCGGCGGGGCGGGCGCCGGTCTGCGCCTCGACCGCGTCGCGGGCGCACTCGGCGAGCGGCCGCTCGGGGTCGCCCATGTAGTCCTCGCGGCGGAAGCGGGCGGGGGCCGGGCGGCGGGCGGAGAAGAGCGGGAAGGGGTCGAGCAGCTCGGGCAGCTCGCCGAGGTCGAGGTAGGTCAGGTAGAGCCGGTAGCGGAACTCGTGCTCGACCGGGTCGAAGCGCCGGTGGCGGACCCAGCCCTCGTAGACGGCCGAGGCGGTCATGCGGCGAGCAGCTCGGGGACGGCGGCGGGCTCGATCCCGGCGCAGGCGGCGATCGCGCTCACCACGCCGTCCTCGTGGAAGCCCCAGCCCCAGTAGGCGCCGCAGTAGTGGGTGCGCCGCACGCCGCTGATCTCGGCGTGGCGGGCCTGGGCCGCGACGCCCTCGGCGGTGTAGACCGGGTGGTCGAAGGCGATCCGCCGCAGCACCCTGGACGGCTCGATCCGCTCGCTGCGGTTGAGCGTCACCAGGTACTGGCGGTCGGCGCGCAGGCGCTGCAGGTTGTTCATCCAGTAGGTGACCGTGGTGCGGCCGACCGGCTCGTCGCCGAGGTGGAAGTTCCAACTCGACCAGGCGCTGCGCCGCCGCGGCAGCAGCGAGTCGTCGGTGTGCAGGACGGCCTCGTTGCGCTGGTAGGGGATCGCGGCGAGGATCTCGCGCTCGGCCTCGCTGGGGTCGGCGAGCAGGGCGAGCGCCTGGTCGGAGTGGGTCGCGATCACCACCCGGTCGAACTCCTCGCTCTCGCAGCCCTCGGCCTCGATCCGCACCCGGTCGGGCAGGCGCTCGATCCGGCGCACCGGGGAGGCGAGCCGCAGCCGCTCCCGCCAGGGGGCGGAGATCGCCTCGACGTAGCGCTGCGAGCCGCCGCGCACGGTGCGCCAGCGGGGCCGGCCGCGCAGGCTGTACATGCCGTGGTTGTCGAAGAACTCGGCCATGAAGCTGGCCGGGAAGCTCCACATCTGCTCCGGGTCGGCGGACCACACGGCGGAGGCCTGGGGGACGATCAGGCGCTCGACGAAGTGGCGCGAGAAGCCGCGCTGCTGGAGCCAGGCGCCGAGCGAGGGCGAGGTGCCGTTGGTGCCGATCAGCTCGCGCGCCTCGCGGTTGAAGCGGCGCCAGTCGCGCAGCATGCCGAGGAAGGAGGGGCTGAGCAGGTGCGCGGGCCGGGCGAAGAGGCCGCGCGGGGTGCCGGCGTACTCGAACTCGCCGCGGTCGTCGGCGACCGAGAAGCTCATCTGCGACGCCTGGGTCTCGACTCCGATCTCATCGAGCAGCCGTTCGAAGTTGGGGTAGTTGCGGTCGTTGAAGACGATGAAGCCGGTGTCGACGCTGTGCGGGCCGTCCTCGGCCTCGACCTCGACCGTGTGCGTGTGGCCGCCGAGCCGCTCGCCGGCCTCGTAGACGACCAGCTCATGCTCGCCGTGCAGCAGGTGGGCGGCGACGAGGCCGGAGATCCCGGTGCCGACGATCGCGATCTTCATCGCTAGGTCAGAGATCATACGATCATCCGTAGGGCCTGGTAGATCAGCCGCTCGCCGAGCAGCTCGGTGACCGTGGCGAAGCGGTATCCGCGGGCGCGCAGCGTGGCGATGATCCGCGGCAGCGCGGCCAGCGTGCCGGCCCGGTTGCCGCCGCCGTCGTGCATGAGGACGATCGAGCCGGGGCGGGTGGCGCCGACCACGCGGCTGTAGACGGCGGCGCTGCCCGGGGTGGACCAGTCGCTCGGGTCGACGTCCCAGGTGACGGTGCGCAGCCCGTCGGCGCCGGCGGCGGCGAGCACGGCGGAGCTGACCGCGCCGCCGGGCGGGCGGAAGAGGCAGGGGCGGAATCCGGTCGCGGCCTCGACCAGGGAGGTGGTCGGCGCGATCGCGCCGAGGCCGGGGAGCTCGGTGTGATGGGTGGTGTGGTTGCCGATCTCGCCGCCCTCGCGCAGGATGCGGCGCAGGGTCGCCTCGCGGCCGGGGATCTCCTGGCCGACCTCGAAGAAGGTGCCGGGGACGCCCTCGCGGCGCAGCACGTCGAGGAAGCCGGGCGTGTACTCGCTCGGGCCGTCGTCGAAGGTGAGGGCGACGACGGGGCGGTCGCGCGGGCCGCTGGAGACGAGCCCGGCGCGGCCCCCGGTGCAGCCGACGGCGCGCACCGGGCGCAGGCGGAAGGCGCGGGCGCCGCGGGCCGGGCTGGCCGTCTCGCAGCCCCGCTCGGCAGCGGGCCGGCAGCGCCCGAGCTGGGCGGCGACGCGCCAGCGGTAGCGCCGCGGCGAGAGCCCGGCTGCGTCGGGCTGCAGCGAGAGGACGAGCTTGCGCGGCTGGGGCCGGGAGACCGTGGCCGCAACCGTGGTCGCCCGGGTGAGCCCGCCGCGCGCGTTGAGCAGCTCCAGGCCGGCGCGGCGCCGGTGGTCCGCGCCGCCGATGCAGAGGCGCCGCCGCCCGCCCGCCCCGGCGCGGCGCAGCTCGAGGCAGAGGTGGCCGGCCCGGTCGCCGCGCCGCGGCAGGCGGTCGAGCCGGGCGAGCCCCAGCGGTCGCGAGGTGCGCAGGGCGAGGACCAGCAGACGGCCCCTCTGGGTGAGCGCGGCGCGCTCCAGCGTCGTCGCGCGCGCGGGACTCGCCGGCGCCGTCGCCGCTGCGCCCGCGAGGCCGGCGCAGGCGAGGGCGGCGATGCAGGCGATCTTGCGGGCGGCGGCGATTGGCGGGTCGGGGAGCAGGGTTTCGGGGAAGGTGTTCATGTTAGGCGCCGTCGGCGGGCTGGGGCTCGGCCCGCGCCCGGCCGTCCAGACAACCGTGTCCAGGTCAGGTACTTCATTGGTATGCCAGATTCTTCCCCCTCAGCGGGTTCGCCGCTACCGTGTTGCGAGTTGACGTGAAGACCAGCCGCACAGCGGCGACGGGGTTCCGCTCCGCGCTCTTCTCGCTCCTCCTCCTGATGACGCTCTCCGCGTACATGTCAGCCCCTGCCTGCGCGATCCCGGGTGGCGCCGGGCTGGTCGACGACCCCGCTCCCGAGGCGCCCGCCGGGGAGACGCCCTTCGACCGCCAGGGCATGTGGATCTGGTACGTGAGCCGCTCGGAGGGTGGCGACGTGGGACGGATCGTCTCGCGCGCGCGGCGGGCCGGGATCGGCACCCTCTACGTCAAGTCGGGCGACGCCGGCAGCTACTGGGGCCAGTTCAGCCGCGGCCTGGTCGAGGCGCTGCACCGGGCCGGGATCGACGTCTGCGCCTGGCAGTTCGTCTACGGCCGCAGCCCGGTCGCCGAGGCCAAGGTCGGCGCGGCGGCGGTGAAGCGCGGCGCCGACTGCCTGGTGATCGACGCCGAGGCGCACTACGAGGGCCGCTACGCGGCGGCCGACCGCTACGTGCGGGCGCTGCGGGCGAGGATCGGCGACGGCTACCCGCTCTCGCTCGCCGGCTTCCCCTACGTCGACTACCACCCGTCCTTCCCCTACTCGGTCTTCTTCGGCCCCGGCGGGGCGACGGCCAACCAGCCGCAGATGTACTGGAGGGCGATCGGCACCTCGGTGCGGGCGGTCTACGAGCACACCTACCTCTTCAACCGGCTCTGGGGGCAGCCGATCTACCCGCTCGGGCAGACCTACGGCGGCCCGGGGCGGGGCGAGCTGCTCGGCTTCCGCCGCCTCGCCGCCAGCTACGGCGGGCTCGAGCCGAGCTGGTGGGACTGGCAGGAGACGAGCCGCGCCGGCTGGCGCGCGCTGGGCGCCGACGTGCGGCCGCTCGCCGGTCGCAGGCCGGCGCTGGAGCACCCGACGCTGCGCCGCGGGGCGCGCGGCGACCTCGTCGTCTGGGCGCAGGCGCACCTGCGCGGCGCCGGCGCGCGGCTGCCGGTCAGCGGCTACTTCGGCCGCCGCACCGCGGCCGCCGTGCGCGACTTCCAGCTCGAGGCGGGGCTGCCGGTGAGCGGGCGGATCGACACCGCCACCTGGCAGGCACTGCTTGCGGTCGAACCCATGCGACCGCAATGGGCGGCCCGGCGAGCGCGGGCCCGACGCGGCGACGCCTCCGCCGCGGCGAGCCGGCCGCTCCCGGCCCGCCGCCCGCTCTCCGCGCGGCTGCCGGCCAAGGCCTACGAGATAGATCCGGGTCCCTCTCCGTGAGCGGGCGCCCGGCGGGGGCGCTTGCGGGCATAGCCATGATCCTTCTCCTGGTCGCTCCGGGGGGAGCGGCCGGCCGATATCCCAACCGGGCGGTCCCGCTCGGGGCATCGCCGGCGGCGGTGCCGACGCGGGACGTCGTGTTGGGCGAGCCCGGTGCTGCGGCGGCGCGGATTTCGGCGTCCGCGTCGTCGCAGCGCTACTCGATCGGCGACGGCGGCGAAGCGACGGTCGCGGTCAGCGTCACGCCCGGCTGCGCGGCGAGCTGCGAGGTCAGCGACCCGCAGCGGGTCGCCAGCTTCATCGGCACGCTGATCCACGGCCCCGAGGTCGAGCTGCTCACGGTCCAGCTCGACACCGAGTTCCAGCTCGGCTTCGACTGCGGCGTCGGCGCCGAGGCCTGCTACTACCCGGGCGAGAACAAGATCGCGATCGGCGGCTATGAGGAAATGGATGGCGACGGGGCGACCTTCGAGTTCGTGCTCGCCCACGAGTATGGCCACCACGTCGCCTCCCACCGCGACTCGCCGGCGCCCTTCGGCCTGGCGATCGACTGGGGCACGCCGCGCTGGGCCAGCCGCGAGAACGTCTGCCGCGGCAAGCGGCGCGGGCGCCTCTTTCCCGGCGACCAGGAAGGGCGCTACTTCGAGAACCCGGGCGAGGCCTTCGCCGAGGCCTTCGCTCACAACCGCTTCCCGGAGCTGCCGGTGCGCTGGCGCTACACCCGCGCGCTGCGCCCGACCGGCGCCTCGCTGCGGGCGCTGCGGGAAGACACCCTTTCGCCCTGGCAGGGGCGGACGAGCCTCGTGCTCTCCGGGCGAGCACCGGCCAGGGGGGAGGGCGCAGCCGTCGAGTCCCTGCGTACGCCGCTCGACGGGATGGTCAGCCTGCGCCCGGTCGGCCTGCAGAGGCACGGCTACGAACTGGCCCTTCGTAGCCGTGCCGGCAGGCCTCTGCGCCTCGGCCACAGCCTCTTCGCCCCCCGCGACCAGCGCAGCTTCACGGTCTGCGGCCAGACCCGCCTGCGCCTGCGGATCACCTCCCGAGCCCGCCACCCAACCCCCTACAAGCTCCTGATCCAGCGACCCTGAGATAATGCCCCCCGGGCGCCAGTCGCCCAACCCTAGGGGGCGTAGCTCAGTTGGTTAGAGCGCCGGCCTGTCACGCCGGAGGTCGCGGGTTCGAGTCCCGTCGCTCCCGCTATTGACACCTGCCGCATGGTTATGCGGTTTGCGGGTCTTTTTGCGGGATCGACCACCCCCACCCTTGCCCCCGCGTTCGACACCCGTGCGTAGCTGGGCTGCCTCATCGGCGAGCTTGAAGTAGCGCACGAAGGGCTCGCGCGGCTTGACCGCGACGATCTGGCCGTCCTCCTGCCAGACGCTGTCGAAGAGCGAGGCGATCAGCTTGCGGCGCTCCGCGGCCTTCGGCTCGGCCTCCCAGAAGCGGGCGAAGTCGCCCAGGATCTCTTCGGCGCGCTCGATCTGGGGGTCGAGCGGCGGGCCGATCCGCTCCAGCTCCTCGTCGATCGCCTGGCGCCGAATCTCGTATTCGTCCTTGGTCACATCGCCCACCACGTAGAGCTCGCGCAACCGCTCCAGCTGGCCCGCCAGCTCCTTGCGGCGGTCCTCGCCGCCGCCCTCGTTCTTGGCGGCCTGCCGCAGCGAGGCGAGCACCACGGCGCGCAACTCCTCGTCGGGTTGAAAGCCGAGCAGCCATTCGACGATCTGCGCCTCCAGCGGTTCGGCGCTTCGGTCAGGTCGTGGACCGGCATCGTCAGCTCGAAGGACTCGCGCTCTGGCTCGGAATCCCAGCCGATATCGGTCAGCAGGCGGACGTCTTCTGTGAACTCGATCGCGAGCTGCTCGGCGGTTGCGTAGTCCCTTCGCTCCTCTAGGGCGATCGCGATGTCGCCGATGCCGGCGAGGTGGTTGCGAACCAGCTCATAGATGCCGATGCGCTGGGCCTGGGTGATCGTGGTTGTCGTGGGCGCGGTGCCCCTCCTTCCGGTAGGGCACCGAAGATCTCGCCGCTACTCGCCGGAGTACTTCGGCGAGTAGCTTTTCTCACGCATCGAAGGCTAGATCTTTGGTGCCGGGCCCCGGGGCGTCATCAGCGTCGCCGGGGCCGCTATTTCTTGGTCGCGGCGGACGTTAGCTCGACGGGGCGGAGAAAGCGAGCGGGTCGGCGGGGATGCGCGGGGATTGCATGTTGGACACCTACATGAGAGACGCACTGGTGGCGCGATCAAGGATCCGGCGCTCCTCAAGTCCAGCGGTTGATCGGGAAGCGATCCAAGACGAAGTCCAGGCCGTCTGCCTCCATCAGGTCCGGTGGCGGCCAGTGGGCGATTCCGGTGGCTGGCCAGATCTGTGTCAGATACCCGTCGATCTGACTCGTGTCCGCAACGGCTCCGTATCGGAACTCATGTCCCCAATAGACAAATGCCAAATAGCCGATCGTGAACCCAGCCAGATACGCGTTCGGCAATGGGGCCTCATCTTGTCCATGCATGGTCACAAAAAGCGCCTGGAACCGGTAGTTCGTGGGCCACGGACCCGCACCGCTGTAGCGGCCGAGCCAGATTTGGGCACTGGTCGGCAGGCTTCGGTCGACGTAGAACCGGCGGTAGCGGCTTGGGTCGATGATCCGATCAAGGCTCGGATGTAGCTCCTGGGCAACGAGGAGCTTCAATGTCCCCCAGCGTGCGACAGTGCGCTGTTCCGGTGGCCGCATCTCGACCTTCTCGTTGTGCAGCATCGGAATCAAGATTGGAGCCGCCTCTTGCTCCAGATCATTCATCCAGGTCTCATTGCATCGCTTGCAGGGACCGGCGATTTCACGATCGAACCCGCCGGCCGGTATCTCATCCTTGCTGGCGATTTTGACCCGGCCCCTGACGTGTATCCGGCTGGAAGTTCCGCCCGACGAGGCTTCGACGTGCTCTCGCATCCATTTCGACCAGAGGTGCTCCTTTGAGATCTTCTTGTCTTCAGCTCCGCAGAAGATGCATGCTCGCCGCTCACCCAACCCCTGGCCGGGTGGCTTTGGCCTTTCGATATGTGAGAAGTCCGGCCTCGGACGATCGTCGAGTTGCCAATCGCTTCGAGCCCCGCCTCGTCTACGGAAGAGCTTCCTCCCACATTCGGGGCAATCGGCGAACACCTTTTCTCCAAGGCGAAGACGGCGTTGAATGAGGTCAGGAGGCAGCGTCAAATTGATCGCGGCCCTACACGACGGGCAAGTAAAGGGACCTTCGATCACAGCCGTCGGCATGCGATGTGGATCGCTTGCCATTAGTTCGTATGTATGGCGGACCTCAGCGGTAATCTTCGCAGCCGGGTCGGCATCCTGAACAAACTTGGACGGATCGGGATCCTTGAAGACAACCACCCAATGCGGTGTCTCGATCGGCGTCTGTAGGGGAATGTCGCTTAGGTCAATCTGCTCGCAGGCGACGATCTCCAACTCCGGGTTCTGGTCGAGTACCGATTTGATCGCTTCTGCTTCCGTTGCGCCGACGGTTGAGATGCCCCGAGCCATGTGGTCAAGCATAGGACGGAGCACCGATAGTTCTTCACGGATGACCGTTGGGCCGTTCGGGAATGTCTAACTTGGAGACAAGTTACCACCACGAAAAATCCCGACTGTGGCTGGGTAAGCCGGCGTTCCGCGTAGCAACGTGTCTCAGGAATCTTCCTCGGCCAGTAGCTGAAACTCTGGCTCAAGGCCGCTGACATCACGCATCGCTGTCTCCACCATCGGCCCCGATTCACCCCATTTATCGAGGTTAACCACGGCGGTCGCATCGCCATCATCTAGGGGGCGAAGCTTTCTACTCAAAAGCTCGGCAAGCGTCTCATCGTGGGTTGAAACGATCACCTGGCGTCGACTGCGGACCGTTCGCAGCAGATCAGCGAGGCCCAACAGGTTTACGTCATCGAGGCTCTGAACCGGATCGTCGAGGATTGCTGTTCGGATCTGGGCGTCGTGCTCGATGTTGAGCGCGAGAAAAAGGCAGATCGCCAACGAGTTCAACTGGGCGGCACTGAGCACATGCAGTGCATTGCCGTCCTTGTCGCGACGCCTGTCGTACACCCATGGTCGCAGGTGCCCTGCCTCGAAGTAGCGCTGGGTGCGAAAACCAAACTCGCGGAAGGTTGGGTGTACGTCGAGGCGCCGATAGATCTCGTTGATTAGGCCCGTAGAGCTGTTCGCGACTTCGCGCATAACATCAGTCACCCTCAAACCTAGATCGCTTCGTGCCTTCTGTGCCCGGTCTACCTTTGCTTCTTGCGCGGCGAGTGCATCGGCGAGTTCCGCGCCGTGCTTCTCCCTCTTGTGCTGCTGCTGATCCAGCGCCTCGACTCTGCGTACCGCCTGCTGGCTGCGGGCTTCGGCGTCAGCAGCCCGTTGCAGGCGGACTGCTAGTTCCTCGACATCACTGGCGAAGGTTTCCGCGTCGTCGCTTGGGTTGGAGGCTGCCTTTTTTCGGCGATCAGATGGAAGTAGTGAGATGAGCGCCTTGCGAGCGAGCGCGACGCGCTCGCTCATTCCCTGTAGGAGCTCTTCAGCATGATCTCGCTCCTCGGCCGCGATGCGCTGTTTAGCAATCTCAGTCTGCAGCGCTGCCCGGCGACCTCGTACTTCGGCCAGTTGGTTGCCCTTCGCCTCGACCCCTGCGGTCAAGTCGGCGAGGGCCGGCGCCGTATCCAGCAGATCGGTGAGATGGGCGCGGGTCGCCTCTACGTCATGCTCCTGACCGCACACCGGACAGGGGCCGTCGATCTGCTCAAGCGCAAGGGCCGCCAACTGCTGCGCACGGTCAGCAGCAGTATTGGCAGCTCTCAGGGCCGCTTCGGTGCTAGACAAATCTGTCTCCAACTGCTCCTCTTCCTTTGCCAGCGCCGCATCGTTGGCCTCGCGCTCGCTGATTTCGGCAGAGGGATCCTTGGGAAGGTCCCGCAGCAACTCCCGGGCGCGCCGCTCCCGGCGCTCCAGCTCAGCGAGCTGCTGCAGCTTCTCGTCGATTAGTGCCCGGCGTTTGCGCAGCGCGGCCAGCAGGTTGTTCTCGCCGGAGTTCTCAAGAAGCTTCTCGGCCCGGCTGGCCGCCGCGTCGGCTTCGCTCTTATCCGCGCGGCCGACGGCCATCTCTCGGGCGCTTGAGGCCGAGCCGCGGGTAGTCTCAAGTTCGCCTTCCGTTTGAGCCAGCTCTTTGCCAAGGTCACGGACGCTGCGCCGAAGCGTCGAGAGCTCCTCTTTCATCTGATCCTCAAGATTCGTTAGGCGTTCCATACCGCTAAGCGCGGCGATGAACTCGTAGCGTTCCTTCGTGTCGGCTCCGAGAAACTCCCTCATGTCATCTTGTTGAAGCACGTACCTGCGTACCAGGTCAGCCTCGCCCAAACCTGTCAGGCTGGAACTCATTGCCGAGTTCAGCCATTGCTGCGCCGAATCGCCCACCAGGGCACCCTCTGACGCACCGTCGACCTGTACCTGCATCGACTTGCCGAGGCCACGGCGACTCACCCGGACCTGCTCGCCCTCAGCGCTGCGCAGGCTTGCTTCGACGAATGGCGGGCTGCTCGCGTAACGGTTGGAGAGGTAGTCCTCGTCCTTCTTCAGGGTGCTTGATCGCAGCCTTGGAACGTCGCCCAGCAGCAGCCACTGAATTGCGTCCAGCAGGCTCGTCTTCCCGGAGCCGTTCGGCCCGCTGATGATTACCACGTTTGCCGCCATCTCAATCCGGCGCTCGTCGCGGAAACCACGGAACCCAGAGACCGCAAATTCCTCGATCCGCATCAGAGACCTCCGAAGAGCGGCCGGTTCTCCTTGAACGCTTCGAGCACGGCAACCTCCTCTGAGCTGCCGTGCTCGGAGACCAGTTGCTCGAGCCGCTCTAGCGCGTCCGTGCCGGGGCTTTGGGGAGGCACTTGCAGCGGCTTGATCGGCGCCAGGTAGTTGGCAACCTGAGTCATTCCCAGGCCTTCGAGGCCGATCGCCAGCACCTTGCGTGCGTAGGAGGTGTCGCGGCGCACAGCCTCCAGGTCGGGTTCGGTGTCCATTGCTGCGTCGAGCTCTGTCGCCAAGACCAGATAGAGCTCCCAAGACTTTTCCGGGGTCAGTGCCTGGGTGCGCTGGATCGCAGCGGCCTGAACTGACTGCCAGGCCCCGAGTAGCTCCTCGGCGGTCTCGAAGACCGTGCACCACACGACACGCTGGCGGCTCTCGGCCAGGAATGAGCGACCATCCTCGATCTCGCCGACGCGGTATTCGGGCTCTGCCAGCAGCGCATCACGCAATAGGTAGACCGACTCAGCCAATCGTCAGACCTCGCTCCAGGGTCGGATCGCTGCGAGCATCTATGAAGCGTCGGTCGACCTCGGTGAAATCGATCACTCCGGCAGGAGCCCGCTGGCCGACGCGAACGTTCGCGGTGTTGGCCTTGGAGATCAGCGAGATCTTGTCACTCCCGGGAATCGCCCCGCTGGTGCCACCGCAAATCAGCACGAGCGGCACACCAGCGTCCGCTGGCCCAGAGAAGCGGTCGCTGTGCTGATAGGCGCGGACGCTCGCATCGGTGGGACTCAACTCCTCTTCGGGCACGGCTGGCCACAGGTCGACCTCAAAGCCGTCCTCGCGCCGAAGACGGAATCCATGCCGTGACGCGCTGAGAGCGGCAGTATCGGTGCAGGAGGAGAGGACCATAACGATCGCGAGCGTCTCGGCCAGCCCTTTTGTAAGGCTCTGCAGCGTGGCCTGGCGGGACGCGCCCGCTGACGTGGTCCTAGCGGCGCTCGACCAGAGCAGCGCCAGCAGACTCTCCATGGTGAGTGCCTCCACGGCACTCCGCACCATTTGTGCGCCGGCATCGGTGAATGCTCGTGCGGTGCCCCCGCCCGCTCGCGCCTTTGCTTCGGCTTCCTCAAACACCGCCCGCAACAGCCTGCGGTAGCAGCAGCGCAACAGTTCGCCCATTACCTCGCAGGCGCTGCCCTGTATGTAGTGGCCATTGCCATCGATGAGACCAAGGGCCTCCGCTAGCGCCGTTGAGCCTGCGCAGAAATCCTCCACCTTCTGAAGGCCGATCACTGAGGCAGGTCCCCCCTGCATCTCTGCGCGCATCTCGCTCAGTGAACGGATCACGTAGCCGGGCTTCGGCGGCAAAGCCGACGAAGATCGGGTCGTTCGAGCTGAGGGTTGCACGAAGGTTGGGGTCCGTCCACTTGATTGCCCCAGGCTTGTCCAGTTCGGCGTTGGTCATCACCAGAGAATCGGGGTCTGACCAGCGCCCATGCATATGGAGCAGGAACGGGTCACTGCCGACGCTGCTCATTGTCTGCGGGTCGTGGGCAATCTTCGGGCGCTTCCCGTTTGCAACTACCGCGATCGCATCATCGATCTTTGGGTCCCAGTTGACGGTGAAGCCGACACGCATTAGCTGCTCGGCAAAGAAGAGCGCGATTGCGAGATGGCAGAGATTGAACTCAGAGTCAGCCCAATCGACGTCTTGACCGATGTGGCGGACCAGTTGGCCACGCTCGATCGCTCCCTCGAGCGCGGCGCAGACCTCGCCGAGGTCGCTCTCGTCAGCTCCATCGAGAGCATCGCCGCAACCAATGTCCCGCGCCCACTGCGCAAGGCGGGCAGAGAGCTGCGGGCCGGTAGGCAGGCCGGTCGGAGCTCCGGCGCTCGATCCCGCGCCGGTCATGAAAAAGGCGCGGCGGTCTAGAAGCGACATGATGGCACTGCTCATCGAGCCGTTTGCCTCCTCGCCGAGCGGGGTCTCTCGGAAAGAACGCTCCTCGAAGGTCAGTGGTCCATAGAGCCTCATCGCTATTCCGGGCAACAAATCACATCTGGGCGCGCAGAGCGGGGCCGTTTCGAGTACCGGCTTGTGTATATATGGAGGAGCGGCCAAATGCCCGTACGCCGGCGAAATTCGACGAGGCCATTTTCGGCTCGCTACGCTCGTCAAATTGCAAGGGAGATGCCGCCCGTCCGGGCGGGTGGGGAAGGCGACCTTTCGTCTCACTGAGAGGAGCACGATCCTAATGGCGCGATCCCGCCCGTCTCGCTGTCGACGCGCGCGGCAAGGGATAAGAGGTTGGTATGTCTGGCTGACGACGCGATTGAGCGGATATGTCGGGCCGCCCAAGACGCTCAAGTACCGCAAGCTGAGCTCAGCGGTTTGCAGGCTCGGTTCCTGCCAAAATCCTTGTGCTTCGCACATCGCACCTCTCGCCGAGACTATCCGAACTCACATACCCCAATGCGAATCGGTTGTATAGGCACGGGAAGTCTCGACACGACCTTCCTCGTGGACTCGGCCTCGTATGACCACGAGTCGGTGACGATCATCGATGAGGTTGTCGTTTCGATTGGAGGCAAGGGGTTGGTGACTGCGGTGGGGATGCTTGACCGGGGCGTAGACGTCGAGCCGCTCTCGTTGGTGGGCAAGGATTCGCAAATACCCAACATGCTCCCTGCGCGCCTTGGACGAGCGTGGCTCGTGCCCGCGCTCGATTTGGACACCCAGATCTGGCTCAGCGTCTCCGCCAATCACGAGGTGGCGACTTGGGTGTCGTTCGGTAGCTCACTGAGGCCTGAACAGGAGCTTGCCGATATAGGCGCTGAGTACGCTCGAAGCTCCGACGCGCTTTACCTATCCGTCGAAGAGACGCCCCTTCTGCGTGGGGCCCTCCGCGCCGCTCAATCCGACGCGACCCCGCTTGCAGTCAATCTGAGCCGACCTCTCATCGATCGGCTCACGCACGATGACCTCGCACTTCTCGCCAGCCTCGTCGACAGCGCGACGATTCTCCTCTGCAGCGCCGACGAGAGCGCTCGCGCCCTCTCAGCATTGTCGGCAGGCGATTGGCGGGATGTGGCGCGCCAGGACGCGGAAATCGTGGTTACCCGCGGTTCTGACGGCGGAGAATTTCTCCCGGCGGGCTCGCGGAGCTGGGAGCGCTACGAGGCGGTCGCTCCGGCGGCGGTGCGTTCGGTGGTGGGCGCGGGGGACACTTTCAACGGCGCATTCCTCGCGGCTCGCTGGGGTCGGGGTCAGTCCTTGCCGGAGAGTTGCGACGTCGCGGCGGCGGCAGCCGCTCGCTGCGTCGGCGAGGCGGGGTCGTGTCTCCCGCTCGTGTAGGGCGGAAGTCCGTCCGACCGGTGCGCGAGGCTCGGTAGAGCAGATGAACCCTCGGGATCCGACCCCCATCTACCTTTCGGGAAGCATCGTCAAGGTTTCCGACGGGCCGGCGGCCTTTTCCTGGAGCGAGGCCGAGATTGCCGAGTTGAAGCAGCGCCTCAGCCCGCTCCGTCCTCAGATCCTCAACCCCTCGCTGCGCGCGGACGACCTCACCGACCCGCTGTCGACCTTCGGGCGGGATGCGCTCCAGGTGAAGCTCAGTAAGGCGGTCATGGTTGATGCCCGTTCCAAGCGGGGGGTCGGGATCGGGGCCGAGATGATGATGGCGAAGATGCTCCGGATTCCGGTCGTATCGGTAGCGCCTATGGATTCCCACTATCGACGCCGGGACATCACCTTCCTGGGTCAGGGCCTGGAGACCTGGACGCATCCCTTCATTGCAAGCCTTAGCGACTTCATTGCCGAGGATCCGGCCGAGGCTGCCAACTGGGTTCTCACCTGCCTGAGCGAGCCCAGGCCGGGACAGGTGAAAGGGCCCGAGTTCTTGACGGAGATGATGGAGTATTACCTCCAGACGCAGATCGAGAACGATCCAGAGATGCACGAGGTCGTCGGGCTGCTGGGATCGAATTTCGAAAGGTCGCTGCATCTCGCTGCGTAACATCGACGACGAAGTTCCTAATGAGCCTCGTTGTCGAGCCACACCCTGAAATTCCATTCGCATCGATCTGCATCGGTGCGGATCTTGCTGCCGCGCCCGAGCTGGCGGCGGGGCAGATCAGCGCGGCGATCACGGATAGACCCCTTCTGCTGCTTCCAGGGCAGGATCTGAGCCCGGACCAGCAGCTGGAGCTGTCGAGGGCCCTTGGCGAACCCGAGCGATCATGGGACCGAAAGAGCTTGCACCCGGACAACCCGTACATACAGGTGATCGAGAGCGGGAAGCGCCCACCGGGGGTGAAGAGCACCAGCCAGGTGTGGCACACCGACCAATCCTTTGTCGAACATCCGCCTTCCCTCACGATTCTGCACGCGCGTCAGGTTCCGAGCGAAGGTGGGGAAACCCTCTTTGCCGACATGACTGCGGCGTTCGAATCCCTTTCTCCCACGCGGCGGAAGGTGCTCGGCCCGCTTCACGGGATCCACTCCTACGAACACGTCCTCGGTCCGGTGCGGGTAGATCGGTACTCAAGCGACCTGGTCGAGGACGAGACCCAGCGGTACAAACCCGTTCGACACCCTCTGGTGCGACGGAACGTTCGCAGCGGACGGCTCGCCCTGTACATGAACCAGCTCTGCCTGTCCCGCATTGAGGAGCTGGACGCCGCCACCTCAGTCCGGATGCTCGCCGATCTCTACGACGTTGCCCTCGATGACGAGCGGGTCTGCGGCCACCGCTGGCACGTCGGGGATGTCCTGATCTGGGACAATGCCTCCCTGATGCACCGGGGTTCACCGGTTGCAACCGACGAGCCCAGGCAGCTTCATCGAACGACCGTCTCCGGCGAGCGGCCGGTCTGAGACGAACGTGCTCCGATCACTCGCAACACCCCCCGCAGCATGAGCGCCCGACAGGAAAAGCCCGCGGAACCGAAGCGGCTCGTACGCGTCGGAGTCGGGATATTGGCGCTGCGCGACCATCAGGTCCTGCTCGGCCAGCGAGGCAGCGGGCACGGCAGTGGGACCTGGCAGCCGCCGGGCGGTCACCTGGAGTTCGGAGAGACGATCGAGGAATGCGCACAGCGGGAGCTGCGCGAGGAGACTGCGGTCGAGGCGCGCACGCTCCGCGTCGGCCCCTACACCAACGATTTCTTCGACGAAGACGACGAGCACTACGTCAGCCTCTTCGTGATCGGTGAAGATGTGGTCGGGGAGCCGCGCGCGATGGAGCCGGACAAGGCGGTCACCTGGCAGTGGTTCGACTGGGCCGATCTTCCCGAGCCGCTCTTCCTCCCTCTGAAGAACTTGAGGGCGGCGGGGTATGACCCCTTCGATTAGCGCGACCGCGAGAACTCGAGCAGGCGGAGCAGCAGCATCCCCGGCGGGATAGCGCCCTCGCCCCCCTCGAGGTTCCCGAAGAGGGGCTCGTAGATCCGCCTGAGCGCGTCGTCGGGAATCCTCAGGCGGCCCAATCTCCAACCTTTCGCCTTTGCCGCGTCCCCCCCGGTCGCGACCTCCTCGTACCTGGCGACGAGCTCATCGGTGATCTTCTCGATCGAGCTGCTCGCGGACTCGATGCTCGAGGCGTGGCTAACTCGCTCGACTAGCTCCTTCCGAAACGAGGGCATAAGGCGTCGGCACTCCTCGATCTGGTCCTGGTCCAGAAGCGAGACGTCGGGCAGGGCGAGGCGGGGCTGGAGTTCCTCGATCGCACCCGAGATCAAATTGGATTTGGTGAACAGCGGATCCAGGAAACGGGTCACCGTCTCCGCCCCGATCGGATCCAACAGCAGGTCGCTGCACTCGACCAGCTCGCGGACCCCAAGGCTCCCCAACAGGTGCTTGCCGAGGACAACCTCGGTCACGCCATCGAACGAACTGGCGGCCTGTCCGGTGATCAGCGCCCTCCTGATGTCCGTCAGCCGGTCCACCAAGTCGGCGTGCATGTCTCTGTACCGATCAAGGACCACGGTGGAGTCCGGCGAGGTGCTCAGCGGGCCGCCCTCAACCGCATCTCCGAGGAATCCGGCTTGTCCCTCGATTTCCCAGGTCTTCACCGCGCCGATCTCGGCCAGCTCCCGGAAGCGTTGCCGCAGGGCCTTCCTATCTTCCTCAGGCAGTGTGCGATCGATCCCCGTCGTCGCGCTCATCCAGAATCTCGTCCGCCACGAACACGGCCGCCTCCGTGAGGCGCCGCACGTCCTCAGATCCCAGATAGGCTTTGGCCGGGAACAGGAAGGAGTGCTCTGTCAACGCGAGATCGACCCGAGGATCGGCAGATCCACGTCGTAGACGTGGTAGCTCAAGAACAGGTATGTCGTCCGCCCCAGCGTTAGCCCTGTGCTCTCCGACACCCTTTCGAGGAGGGCACCGAACCCCGCCAGCATCGGGAACGCCCCCAGCCAGGCATCGACCGATCTCGCCACCAGCGTCGCCCGGAGTTGACCACCACGGGCCCGGAGCGAAGCGACCAGGGGCGAGACGGGGTTCTCCAGCTCCGGGTCGACGACCGGGTCCCAGAAGGTGAGGATCGTGAAGCGGCTGCCGGGAGACTCGCGCAACGCGTTCACTGCGCGGGTGACCTGGTCCAGGCCGGTTGAGTCACCGTTCGTCCCCCAGTCGTAGAGCCGGTCGCGCACGGTGGCTCCGTCGACCTCGGCCTCGTCCAGAAACGCGGACTTGTAGAGGTCGACCAGCGCGTGGAGGTCCTGGGGGTAGCTATCGCTAAGGATCGGCTGGGCAGAGACGTCCTCGACTTTCAAGACGAGGTCCTGAACGTCCGTGCAAGGCCCCCGGGGGCTGTCGTATCGAGTCAACTCGCCGGTGGCCTTGAAGGCGGCAAGGCTCGCGTGCCACACCTCTGCAATGGTGTTCCCGTTCACCTCCATGGACCGAAAGTTTCGCAGGTCTGAAATGCACGAACAGCACCCCTACTACGCCGTATGGGCAGCGCCGATAGGCGCGGTGGCGGGCTTGGCGATCGCCTGTCTCTTGGGTGTCGAGAAGGTTCCCCCAGAATCGCCCCAGGTGGCGGTCGGCCTGCTGCTGGCCATTGTCTTCTCCAGCGCGAGCTGGAGGAGCGCGCTGTTTCTGCCGGGCTTTTCTACTGGCGAGACAAGGCCCACCACGAGCGCGCTCGTGGTGGGCGTCGTGTTCAACATTCCGCTGATGCTCCTTTGGGCGATCCTCCCGATTCTTTCTCTGGCGCTACGCGGAGACGAATGCCAGGTCAGCATCGACATCGTTTTCGCCGGCCTCGGCTCTGCCAGCGTATTTGCCCTCACCGCTGGGATGGCCGAGGGAATTCGGCGCCGCCTACAGAACCCCCAAGGGGGAGATGGCGCACGGAAATGAGAGCGGGAGCCTTGGATGAAGCTCGGTGATGGACGACGCTACCGTGACCCCTACGAGCGCTTGGCTTCGCGGCCCCAGCGCGGCACCCTCGCACCCTGATGGTCTTCGCGGGTTGAACTCCACCAGGCCGTCTACGACCAATAGCCGTCAACCCGAATCCTCAATCCGGTGTCCTTGAGGACTTCTACCCGTCGCTCCCATCGAGTGCCTGCAATCGGCAGGTTCCAGCGAGCTTCAACCTGCACTTATCACCGCGCCGAGCTGGCTGGCCGATGCGACGGGCACGGCCGCTTTGGTCCCTGCCGGTTAGTCGGGTGCCGATCCGCTCCGGCGCTCAGCCAAATCTGGATCACTCGTCGGGCACAACGCCTGCTCACCTGGGATTTCGGGTCGCCAAGTACACAGCCTGACTAAACATCTCAGTCTATTAATAAGAAAAAGTATTGCTTTAGGTCGGCCAGTGTGCGAGGCTGCCGTGGATGATGATCGCTCCGGCAGAAGTTCCACCCGCTGCACGACGTAACGGCGCTGGGGGCGATGGGCCGGAGGTGTCGGTGACCCAGGCCTTCGACCTGGGCTGGAACCTTTGCCTCCTCTATGTGTCTGGTGCAGCACCCGAAAGGCCGGCTTACCCGGAACCGCCGCCGCGACTCCCCTCCCCGCCGCGGTTCTCTGAGTCCCAGCGTTCCCTGATCCGGCTTAGCCAGGTCAAGAGCTCAATCAAGCGCCTGGACCGCCGCTTCCCGGCGGGAGAAGGCGGCGGATCGCTTTTCGGTGCCGCTGGGGTGCAGATCGACGCGTTGATGCCCGCCGACGGCGCCGCGGTTGCCGGCGGAGACCCCCGCGTAAACATCTGCCAAGCGCACCTACACCTGGCGGAAGCGCTGAGCGTCAGCGATCCGAGACTGGCCAAGGCCTATCACCTGGGATGCGATCTCGCCTATACGTGCTACGCACCGCGCGACCTTGCTTCGCTCAAGGAACAGTTCAAGCGCAAGCGGGTCGCACAGCTCGGAGAGGCGCTGGCCGACCTCACGTCGGTCCTCCCCGAGCATGCCGGACGCGCCGTGCGCCTTTCCTGCTGCGAATGGCAGCGTTGGGTGAAGGGACCGCAACTTGGCGATCCGGGTGGGTCGTCCGGCGGCGGGACGTTTTCCGCGAGGCCGAGGATTGGGATCGGTCAACAGCAATTCGAATGGGCGACGGACGGAGAGAAGGTTCTGCGCGCCCTGCGCCGGCAGGGAGAGATATGGAGAGCCCTACTCTCTGGAGAGAAGCACGGGGAGGAGATGCTGGAGCTCCAGGCCTACTTCGCAACGGGCGCGCGAGCGCTGAAACACGCATTCAGGCTTCTGCGCGGCCTCCTGATTCCGATCGCGATCGCTCTGCTCTTTCTGGCAGTCGGAGCCTGGCTGTTGGTCAAGAACGAAGGTGCCGCGGCTACCGCTGCGGGGCTGGTGACCGTCGCTGGCGCCGTCGGCATCACTTGGAAGGGTGTCCTCGGGGGGCTGGGGTCCGTAGTAGCGAAGGTCCAGGGGCCCGTCTGGGGCGCCGCTCTGGACGAGGAGATCGCGACGTCAATCACCTGCTTGCCGAAGGGCGCCAAGGAGATCTCGGCGCGGCCAGACCAGGCAGCGCCCGCCTCGGGACCTCAGCCCGAGGCGCTGGCCGACGAGCCACCATCGGACCAGGCGGAGCCGCTCGACCAGCCTGCGCTGGCTTAAATTTGTCGCTGCCCATGAGGGGGCGGTCACGCCGTAGTCCAAACCTCGCCAGCATTACCGCAGCGGTTTCCTCAACCTCGAATCTGAATCCGGTGTCCTTTGAGGACTCCTTCCCCGTCGCTCCCGTTCGTTGAGTGCCTGGAAGCGGGCGGTTTTTCGGGCTTATCCTGTGGATCTGCCTCGGCTTCTTCACTTCCGGCCCATTGGGCACTGGTGCCCAATGGGTGATCCCGTTGCTGTCTTGGGAACTCACGTCCAGGGACCCAAGCCCAGGCCATGAGCAACTGCGGCTACAAAAACCGTGGTCGGCAGCAAGAGCAGGCGCGCAACAGCGCGGTCGATGGCCGGATCGCACTCGATTCGGGTTGAATCACCATCCGGCTTTTTCCGTTCGTATTTCATCTGAAAGCTTGGCTGTCTGCCTGATTTCCGAAACTCCAGAAGTTGACCGAGAGCGTTCCACAGCTTCCGCCCCTATCAAAGGTGGCTATTGCAGCGAGGGCTCGCGCCTTAACTGCCACCCCACCCGCCCCGGCTGTTGGAGAGAGCTTGCTTGAACCGCCTTTGCCCAGTTGGCTCGATGCGATTGCGCCACAAGGGGGGGATGTCCTCTATACGAACACGTCGATTCTGCCTCTAACCGCCGCGGACTGGACGGAGGTCGAACCGCCGTATGAGATGACGGTTACCGAGCGTGACGACGGAAGCCGCGTCCATCAAGGCCGAGCTACGAAAGACGCGCACATGCCGCCGCGTCATCCGAGCAAAGCGCCGCGCCCAGAGCAGCGCGTTCGTGAGGAGCGAATTGCGCGGGCCTGGAATCGCGCTCACGCCTTGGCCCTCGCTCTGGTTGCTGCCGGTATAGGGGAACGAGGCATTGGGCGTGGGGCGATGCGTACTGCAGAAACCACGCTTTGGCTGGCAGACGGGGGTGTACGGGAGCCTGGGGTTCCCATCTTTGACCGGCTCCCGCGTCGCACGCCCGGAGACATAGAGCTTCGCAGTGGCAACCTCCTCCAAGGGAAACGCTTTGGGCGAAATGGAGCCTCGATCCTGCGCATCGAATGCGCGGTTGGCCATGATCTGGTGGCTGCTCCTTACGCACAGCTCAGTAAGGCTCAGCAGTGGCGCGGACATGTCGACGCCCAAGGCAACCGCGGCAATCCAAGCGAGGCCAAGCGAGCCGTACGGGAGGGACGTAAGCTCCTCCACCGCCTGGGAGCCTGGCCTTGGGCGCACGCCGAGGCTGGACGACTGCACCTGCATCCTGAATGGTGGAGTCAACCAGCCTTTCTAGACCCTCTTCGGTCCTGGATTTCCTATGGCTGGGCTCGGTTTCTTTTTCTTGAATCTTTGCGGGCGCGACGAGCGAGCGAATTGGAGGGCTCGTCAGGCGCGTTAAGAAAAGCCGCTGAGGCGAGTCTGGGTGTTCTTGCTGATGAGATGGCACAGGTTGTAATCGCGCTGGACACGGATCGGTTTCTCGATGCTTTCGCTGGAAAAGAGAAAAGGGACTAACTGCCACTCAGGCTTGTTGGTGTTCTAGTTGTCCCTGATCTCCGTCTCGGGGTGGTGCCAGGAAGCGTTCGAGAGCAATCCGCCCATTTTCGTTAGGGGTTTCATTCCGGTCGCATCGGTGTAGACGCGTAGGGTCATGCGTGGGTCGCGGTGACCCATCTGGGCGGCGGTGATGGCTGGATGCTCGCCCAACTCGGCGCGCAGGGCGGCGTAGGTTCGGCGCAGCGAATGGAACGTGATGCCGTCGGGCAACGGTGGCCGATCTTCGAATACATCGAGTCGTTCCACAACAGCCGGCGGCGCCACAGCTCGCTCAATATGCTCACGCCAACGGAGTTCGAGGAGCTCCATCAGGAAAAATCTAGCTAGCCGGATTCTCATGCGAAGTGGACGGGCCTGGGGGTTAGATCAGGTGGACCGATGAACGGGGTCCGGTCAGACCGGCAACCAAGATAATACGTACAACAATTCGTACGTATCCTGCTATTGTTTCGGTAGATGGCGGCTCCGCAAACCGTAGTTCCGAGTGCCGAGGCCAGGGATCACCTTTCTGGCTATTTGAAGCTTTTTCGCGAGACCGGGAGACAGGCAGATCCGGTCGTCTTCGGTTCGCATCGCAAGCCGGAGGGCGTGATCCTGTCTTACGAGCGGTACGAGTGGCTGACCGAGGTTCTGGACGAGCTTGTCGCCTCTGAGGAGGTCCGTGAGGCGTTGGAGGCGGATACCGGTAAGCGGGTCGAGCTTGCTGACGTTGCGCGGGAGGCGGGCTTCGATCCTGCGGAGTTCGGCCTGTAGGTGGCTCGGCTCCCGGTCGAGTTCTTCGACCCCACCGCCAAGCAGCAACTCCTTGACCTGCCCTCCAAGGGGTTGAAGCGGCGGGCGCTTGAACTGCTTGCCGAAGTCTCGAAGGGAAACCCGAAGCTGGGCAAGCCCTGCGGCTTCGCCTTCTCGACAGGCAACCTCTCCGATTGCCGCAAGCTCTACTTCGATGAGCAGCGCGACATGGACCCGCGCTACCGGATCATCTACCGGCTTCTCCCGGACGAGGACGGCCCGAAGAAGGTTGAGGTCATCCGAATCGGCCTCAAGGTGCCCTACGGCGACGAGGAGCAGATTTACCGCCAGGTGGGCCGCGCGCTTGACCGACTTCTTGGCAGCGAGTAGCGCTGCGCCTGGCGCTTCACGAATGCGGCGCTGGCAGCGCTTCGAGGATGTTCGCGGGAAGGCGGGTGCTCGCGTCCCAAACCTCGATGGCGACGAGTCTGCGGCTGGCGCGGTCGTAGTCGCGGAGACCGCCAGGGGCGCGCTCGCTGACGACGTCGTCCGACTCGCCGGTCGGCAGCCAGGCAATGTCGGCGTCTCGGTCGTAGTAGGCGAACATGCTCCGAGCTGGGGTCGGGGCTGGCTACCACTCCGGGAGGGATGCCCCGAAGCCCGCTTCGATTTCGGCGGTCTCGGCGCGGTAGGTGGCCTTCAGTCGGCGCGCGTCAGTGAAGATCGTCCCCTCCGATAGCAGCTTACTTTCCTATTTCAGGCATTTTGCTTTGACAGCAAAGTAAGCGTTTCGGGCAATGGGGTCAGTCAAGTCGCGACTTGTGGTGTAACTCAAGAGATGCTGATGCGCGAGCTGGTCGAGCTTGGTGAGCTCCTCTGTGCTCGGCAACGGGAGCGCCACGCGAGCGCCATCTCGTCGTCCGTCTCGCTGAGCAGATCGAGGATCCTCGGCGGGCAACCGACGTCGAACGGGCCTATGCGCTCGCTGATCGGCTTGACGTTGAGGCATCTTCCGTGGAGCCGCACGATGAAGACCATCCCCCAGACCCGCTGGGTTCCCTTGCACCTCACCGCGGCATATACGACTTCTCCGTCTTTGACCGCATCGACCACCTGTTCTTCCGCGAGCTTCTTGCCGTAATAGAAGGCCATCACCGCTCGCGCTGTCAGGCGTCCCTCGAAGTCTCCGCTCGTCCAGGCCATGTCGCTCCCCTCGGTCGTTTCCTGTCCAAGCCTGGAGCGCCGGAAACTCTCCCCCTCGCCGCCATATCGGGGCGGATATAAGCCGCAATTTGCGTAGGTTTCGGCCGGCAGCGTAGGATCGAGGGGTGGAGCTCGGTGACGACACCAAGGTGGTGCTGCTCTCAGCGGCGCTGATGTTCCTCTGGGCGCTGCTGCTGGGCGTGCTCAAGTACGCGCAGATCAGGGAGTCGGCCGAGGGTGTGGCCCACCCCTATACGGACATCGCCCACCGCGCCGCGCTGATGTACAGCTTCGCCCTGCTGCTGGTCGCCGCCTTCGTCGAGCTCAGCGGCTGGGGGACGGCAGTGAACCTGCTCGCCGCCGGCGCGATGAGCGTCTTCTTCTACGCCGCGGTCGGCGGCTACATGGTCCACGGCCTGCGCCGCGACACCGACAACCAGCTGCGCGACCCGGCGCCCGCCATCCACGCCTTCATGCTCGCCCTGATCGTCGCCGAGATCGGCGGCTGGCTGGTCCTGGTCGCCGGCTTTCTCGACGCCCAGATCCTCTAGGCGGAGGCGACCGGACCCCTATCCTCGCCCGCATGAGGCGGTTCGCAATCGCGGGACTGGCGCTGGCCCTGCTGGCGGCCGGCGCGCTGCCGTCGGCGGCCGGGGCGGCGGTGACCTGGCTGGTCAAGGGCGGCGGCTACGGGCACGGGGTCGGGATGAGCGCCTACGGCGCCTACGGCTACGGCCTGCACGGCACCGGCTACCGCCAGATCCTCGGCCACTACTACCGCGGCATCCGCCTGACCACGATGCGCCAGGCGCCGCTGGTCCGGGTGCTGATCACGACCTCCGGCGGCTCGGTCTCCTTCGCCCACGCCAGCGCCGCCTGCGGCCGGCGGCTCGACCCGGCGCGCACCTACCTGGCTCGCCGCCGCGGCGCCTCGGTCCGCCTGCTCGGCGGCTCGGGGAAGCTGCTCGCCCGCTGCGGCGAACGGCTCCACGCCCGCGGCGCCGGCACGATCCGGGTCGCCGGCGCCGGCGCCTACCGCGGCGCGATCGACGTCGTCCCCGACGGCGGCTCGCTCAACGTCGTCAACGTCCTCGACGTCAACAGCTACGCGCGCGGCTCGCTGCCCTCCGAGGTGCCGCCCGAATGGCCGCTCGCCACCCTGCGCGCCTTCGCCGTCGCCTCGCGCTCGATCGCCCTCTCCACCGACGTCGGCGGCAAGGGTTTCGACCTCTACCCCGATACCCGGACCCAGGTCTACGGCGGTGTCGCGGTCGAGAGCGCCCGCACCGACCGCGCCGTGCGCACCACCCGCAACCAGGTCGCCACCTACAACGGCGAGGTCGCCCAGACCACCTACTTCTCCTCCTCCGGCGGGCGCACCGAGTCGGGCTTCCTCGGCGCCCCCGAGGTGCCCTACCTGCGCAGCGTCGCCGACCCTTACGACTACTACTCGCCCCAGCACCGCTGGACCTTCCGCTTCAGCCAGGCGGAGATGAACTCCCGCCTCGGCTCCTACGTGCCGGGCGCCCTGCGCCGGATCAGGGTGACCCAGCGCGGCGACTCGCCCCGCATCGACTACGCCCGCCTGATCGGCACCCGCGGCAGCGCCACGATCCGCGGCGACACCCTCGCCGCCGCGCTCGGCCTCTACGACCGCTGGGCCTACTTCAGGAAGGTGACGAGGTGAAGGGCGAGGAGACGAGGCAGTCGTCGCGGTCGGCCATCGCCAGCGGGCCGGTGTTGGGGAACGCCTTCAGCAGCGCGTCGGCGATCAGCCGCCCGCGTTCGGCGTAGCCCTTCGAGGTGAAGTGGATGCCGTCGTCGATGAACCACTGGTCCTGCACGTCCTTCGCCCAGTTGTAGATGCGCATGTGCGGGTAGCGGTCGCAGGCGGCGAGCAGCGCCTCGTCCCACTTCTTCATGTTCGCCGCCGCGTAGGGGCCGTTGGGGACCAGCGACTTGGCGTTCACCCAGAGCACCGGTTCGTCGCCGATCGTCGCCATCATGCTGTCGACCCGGTCGTCGTAGGTGAAGCTCGAGCCGGCGGCGACGTTGGCCGCCTCGTTGGTGCCCATCGCGATCACCCAGCAGCCCCTGAACCCTTCGTTCTTCCACGCTTCGGCGACTTCCTGGGCGTTCGGTTCGCCCTCGAAGTTCTCGTAGATCGAGCGCGCGCCGGCGACCTCGAGGTGCTGTTCGACCGCCCCCACCCGCGCGTACTGGGCGCTGATCAGCTTGCTCGGCGAGAGGTATTCCTCGGAGACCAGGCCCTCGGAGGTCGAGTCGCCGATGTGGACGACGCCTTCGCAGGAGGTGGCGAGCGGCTTGCGCTTGACGCCCGTCGCCCGCACCGTCTTGGCGACCGTTTCCGTCCCCACCGCCTGCGCCTCGTGGGAGACGCCGAGCCCCGCCATGCCGGCCAGGGCGAAGGCGACGATCAGCGCCGCCCCGCCGCCCAGCGCCCAGCCGTAGCGCGGCATCCGCGCCCCGCGCCAGGCCCCCGCCCGCCACTGCCGCCAGAGCCGGCCGAGGGCGCCGTGGCGGATCGGGTCCTCGACGTAGCGCCAGGAGAGCTCGGCGACCGCCATGATCGCCGCCACCTGGACGATCGCCCGCGGCAGGTTCGGGCCGAGGGCGCCGTCGGGGGTGGTGAGGACGACGATCGGCAGCGTCCAGAGGTAGATCCCGTAGGAGCGCTGGCCGATCCAGCGCATCGGCCGGCAGCCGACGACCGGCCCCAGCCGCGAGGCCGGGTGGGCCAGCGCCGCCACCGCCAGCACCGCGGCGATCGCCAGCAGGGCGAAGCCCCCGCGATAGAGGAAGGGCGAGAACTCGTTCGTCTGCCAGAACATGAAGAAGATCGCCAGCAGGCCGACGCCGCCCAGCAGGTCGATCAGGTTCCGCGCCCCCGGCGCGATCCGGGTCTGCAGGCGGCGACTCGGCCAGACCATCGCCAGCGCCGCCCCGGCGAGCAGCTCCAGGGCCCGCGTGTCGGTGCCGTAGTAGACGCGCGAGGGGTCGAGGGTGGGGCTGAAGAGGATCGCCATCAGGATCCCCGAGCAGAGCGCCGCCACCACCGTCACCCCGGCCAGCCGCAGGCGGGTGCCGGTGCTGCTCTTCACCTCGGGGACGAAGTGCAGCCCGGCCATCAGCAGGAAGGGCCAGAAGATGTAGAACTGCTCCTCGACCGAGAGCGACCAGAGGTGGTTGAGCGGCGAGGGCGGCGCGAAGCGGGCGAAGTAGGAGACGTCGTGGAAGACCAGCCACCAGTTGTTGAAGTAGCCGGCGGCGGAGAGCACGGCGGTGCGGAAGTCGGCCGGCTGGTGCGGGCCGATCACCGTCACCCAGGCGGTGACCACGGTGAGCATCACGAACAGGGCCGGCAGCAGGCGGCGGGCGCGGGCCAGCCAGAAGGACTTGAGCCGCATCCCCCCCTGGTTCACCTGGTTGAGCAGGATGTCGGTGATCAGGTAGCCGCTGAGGGTGAAGAAGACGCCGACCCCGAGCAGACCGCCTTCGGCCCAGCCGAAGTTGAGGTGGTAGAGGATCACGCCGAGCACCGCGATCGCGCGCAGCCCGTCGAGACCCGGCATGTAGCGCTCGCCGCGCTTTACCGGTTCAGGCATGGGAGGAGGCCATGGTAAGCATCGCCACCGCCAGCAAACGGCCGGGCGCCGAGCGCAGGGCGGCGCCCGCGGCCAGCGCCGTGGCGATCGCCTCGGCCTGCGCGGCCTGACGGCGCGCCATCGCGTGCAGCGGCGCCAGCCGCGGCGCCGACTCGATCTGCGGCGCGCGGCGGCCGCCGCCGGGCGGGGCGGCGCCGGCGGCGTAGGCGAGGCAGCCGCGCACGCCGCGGGCGATCAGCTGCGCCCGGTAGTCGGCCCCGCTCGGCGTCGGGTGCAGGTCGTCGGCCTGCATCAGCTCGGGGCGGGAGACCGCCACCGCGGCCCAGTTGGGCGTCTGTGTCCCCGGCCGCGAGGCGGCGAAGGCGCGCACCACCCGGTTCTTGCCCTGGTTGCCGACCCCGTCGACGATCAGGCCGTGGATCGTCGGCACCACCAGGCAGCGGTCGCCGATCCGTTCGCTCACCTTCTGCAGGTTGCCGGCGAGGATCTCGGGGTAGGCCGGGTTGTCGTTGGTGCCGGCGTCGAAGACGATCACCGACTGCGAGGGGTCGTAGCTGCGCTCGAAGAGGTCGTAGATCTGGAAGCTGTTGTAGCCGCCGACCGCGTCGATCCTCAGCGGCACGCCGGGCAGGTAGCGGCGCAGGTAGGGCGAGGTCAGCTCCTCGAGGCTGTCGCCGACGACCAGCACGCCGCCGCTGCCTTCCGTCGCCGTCGCCGGCGGCGCCAGCGAGGCGAGCGCGAGCGCCGTCCCCAGTACCGCGCTGAGCAGCTTGCAGGCCCGAGGCATCGGCGATTTCTACACTAGCCCGATGCGGCTCAGCCACTGGGCGACAGCCGGCCTGGCCCTGGCCCTCGTCTTCGCCCTGGCGGCCTGCGGGGGCGAGCCCAGCGCCGCGCTCGACGGCGCCGCGGCGCGGCCCGGGGCGGCGAGCGGCCCGCTCGCCGGCGACGGCGCCCGGAGGCGCTGCCGCGGGCAGCTGCACGAGCTGCTCGCCTCGATGGACGCCCTGCGCGAGCGGCTCGCGGTCGGGCTCGCCTACGAGGACTACCTGCACGAGGTGCGCCGCCTGCGCGCCGTCTACGCCCAGGTCCAGGTCGAGCGCCTGGCGCTCGGCTGCCTGACCGTCGCCGGCGCCCCCGCCGAGCGCGCCCTCAACCGCCACTCGGCGGCGGTCAACGCCTGGGGCGAGTGCCTGGCGTCCTCCTCCTGCCGAGCTGGAAGCGATCGAACCCCACCTGCAGCGCCGCTGGGCGCGCGCCTCCGACCTGCTCTCAACCGCTCAGGCCGGCGTGCGTTAGACGTGCCGTCCCCCAGGGGTCGTTTTCGACCCCTGGGGGACGGCACGTCGGCGATCAGGCCCGACGGGCGATGTAGACGGCCTTGGTGTGGCTCTCGACGTCGAGCGGCTGGACCGGGACGCCGTCGAGGCCGTGGCCGTAGACGTCGAGGCACTCGAGGCCGGCGCCCTCGATCGCGCCCACCACCTCGGCTTCGGGGAAGTGGCGCTGGTGGTGGTGGCACTCGGGGATCGCGCTCTCGCCCTCGCCCTCCAGCGGCAGCGCCTCGAGCCGCGATTCGCAGATCGAGCCCGGGGCGACGTCGGCCGGCGCCTGCCCGCGCCAGATCAGCTTGCGCCCGCCGCGCTCGAGCACGACCGTTTCGGCGAAGAAGGTGCGGTAGGCGAGCAGCTCGTTGACGTCGAAGAGCAGCAGCCCGGTCGGCGCCAGGTTGGCGGCCATCCCGGCCAGCGCCGCTTCCAGTTCCTCGCGGCTGAGCAGGTAGTTGATCGCGTCGTCGAGGGCCCAGGCCAGGTCGAACTCGCCGAAGCGGGGCAGGTCGAGCATGTCGGCGACCTCCAGTCGCGCCCGCCCGCCCGCCTTCTCGCGGGCCAGCTCGACCATCGCCGGCGAGATGTCGCAGGCGGTCACCTGCCAGCCACGGGCGAGCATCGGCATGAAGCTCTTGCCGGTCCCGCAGGCGACGTCGAGCAGGCGCCTGCCCTGCAGCCCGCGCCGCTCGAGGATCGCCTGCAGGTCGGTCAGCCAGCCCTCGTAGTCGTGGTGGGCGGTGAAGTCGTCGTAGACGCTCGCCATCGCCTCATAGGTGCGCTCGGCGCTCTCGCCCCCGGTATTCGCTGTTGCTCCAGATTCCATGAAACCTAGACCCAATGCGCGATCAAGAAAGTTTCACCATTAAAATTTCCCCGTTTATATTTAGACCTAGTACGGTTGAGCAATCAAATTCTCAACTGTTCAAAACTCGGGTTCCGACGACGGCTGGGAGTGGGAGGAGATGCGCCGCTTCTGCGTGCAGATGGCGCGCTACTACTCGCGCAATCCCAACGAGGCAGAGGATGTCGCACAGGAAGCTCTCCTGCGTGCCTGGTGCGGCCGCTCCTCGCTGCGCAACCCGCAACGGCGCAAGGAGTGGCTGGGGACGATCGTCCGCAACGAGGCCTACCGGATCTACGAGAAGCCTCGTCCCGAACCGGTCGACACGATCGACCTCTGGCGCGGGGCCGAGGACGACGAGATCATCGCCACGGTCGAGAAAGCCGAACTCGAGGCGGCGATCGAGACGCTCACCGAGCGCGAGCGCGAGCTGGTTCGCCTGCGCTACCAGGAAGACCTGACCCAGAAGGGGATCGCCAGGCGGCTCAACATCCCGCACGGAACGGTCAAGGTCAGGCTGCACCGGGTGCAGCGCAAACTGCGGCTCGCGCTGAGCGGGATCAAACCGGTGAAAGGCAAGCCCGGCAGGCCGCGCTCGAAGCACAAGAAGAAGAGGCCCTCACCCGGCGGCGGCTACGCGGCGCATCTCTTCGGCGGCGGCGCGGGGACCGATGTAGGGGACGAGCAGGGCGAAGAGCAGGTCGGGGAACAGGGCGGGCAGCTGGGCGGCGCGTCCGGCGAGCAGCTCGTCGAAGATCAGGCCGGAGACGGCGCCGGCTGAGAGTAGGGAGATGTTCTCGGGCAGCTCGCGGCCGCCGGCCAGCTCGCGCCCGTCCTCGAGGTAGGAGGTGAAGCGGGCCACCGCGTTCCAGTGGCGCTGGCGGGCGTCGGCGCCGGCCGCCGCCACCTCGACCACCGCGGTGCGGGCCAGCTGCGGGTCGACCGAGAACAGCTCGACGATCGTCGCCAGCCCGGTCTCGACCCGCTGCAGCCACGACTTCTCCCCATTACAGCGCGAGATGACCTCGGCGAAGAGCTGCTCGACGAGCATGTCGTAGGCGGCGAGGAAGCACTCGTGCTTGTCCTCGAAGTGTTTGTAGAAGGTGGTGCGGGAGGTGTCCGCCTCGGCGATCACGTCGGCGACGGAGGTGTCCCTGTAGCCCTTGCTGCCGACCACGCGGATCATCGCCGCAAGGATCAGTTCGCGCCGCGAGTGAGATGCCATCGCCCAGTCCCGAGTTGGTGGAAAACTGCGGAGTATCTCCATCATAGCGGCAAGGTGTACGTAAGCGTTTATCTACTTATCTCGCCCACCTCCCTGGCTGCCGCCGCTGGGCCGATATATGCCACCAGCGTGGCAAAAAGGACCTCGGAAAGCAAATCGGGCAGTCTGCGCGGCCCGGTCCGCCGCCAGCTCGTCGGCGATCAGCCCGGTCACCGCGCCGATCGCCATCCGCGAGGTGTTCGCCGGCAGCGCCCGGCCGCCCGGCGCGAAATCGCGCCCCTCGTCGAAGAACGGCGTCAGGCGCTGCAGGGCGGCGCGGTGGCGGCGCTGGGCCGCCGGCCCCGCGGCGCCGACTTCGAGCAGCGCCAGGCGAGCCAGCTCGGGCTCCTCGGCGAGCGCCTCGAGCAGCGCCGCCAGCCCCGCCCGGGCGCGCCGCGGCCAGCCCTCCTCGGCCTCGTAGGCGGTCGAGATGCGCCGCACGAGGGCGTCGACGAGGCCGTCGTAGGCGGCCAGGAAGCAGGCTCCCTTGTCCTCGAAGAGCTCGTAGAAGGTGGTGCGCGGAGATCCCCGCCTCGCGGGTCAGGTCGGTGACGGTGGTCGCGCCGTAGCCCTTCTCGGCGACGACCCGCGTCGCCGCCTCGAGCAGCCGCTCGCGCTGGGAGCGGGCGACCACCTCGGGCGGCAGGCGGTGCCGGCCGCGGGGCGGGCGCCAGCGCTCCTGCCTCTGCCTCCCCGCCTGCGCCACGGCTAGGCGCCGCCGGCGGGGGGCATCGCGCGCTCGGCTTCGCGCGACTGGCGCAGCGCCTCGTCCTGGCCGAGGTAGGGGACCGTGGTGATGTAGACGACGTCGGGCAGCAGCTCGCGCAGCCGCGTCGCGTTGCCGGCCAGGATCTGGCCGACGATCAGCGACTCGGCCGCCGAGAGCGCCGCGCGCCCGGCGCTGGAGGGGATCGCCGATTCCTCCATCGGGTCGTCCCGCCCCCGTTCGAGCAGCGACTGCAGGACGCGCTTGCCCGAGGCGTAGAGCTCGAAGGCCCGGTCGCCCGAGGAGGGCGCCTCGACCAGCGCCATGCGGGCGAAGTCGGGGCGGCTGGCGAGCAGGTCGAGGAAGGCGGCGGCGGCGTCGCGCACCATCGTCGCCCAGGGCTTGTCGGGCGAGTAGACGGCGACGATGCGGGCCATGGCGTCGGCCAGCGAGAGCTCCATCGCGGCGTGGAAGCAGTCCTCCTTGTCCTTGAACAGCTCGTAGAAGGTGGCGCGCGAGACGCCCGCCGGCTCGCAGACGTCGGCGATCGTCGTCGCCACGTAGCCCTTCTCGGCGCAGGTGCGCGCCATCGAGGTCAGCAGCCGTTCGCGCTGGGAGTGGGCGATCAGCGGCTCGGCGAGCGCCTCGCGGCCAGCCGGGAGGCGTTCCTTCTCGATCAGGCCGCCGAGGTCGCCGGACGTTGCCGGCGAGGTGCTGCGGTCGGGCGGTGGGGTGGGAGGCACAGGGGCTCCTCGTAAGCAGACAACCGTGTTTAGGTAAACGCGATTGTACACCCCGAGGGCGCTCTGTGGACGGAGCGGTACCGAGTTCAGCGATTTGGCCCTATATCGGAACGCAGTTGTACGGAGTGGAGGCCGGGCCTGTTTAGGCCGCCCCGGGCCCGGCCGGCACTGTACATCCGGGCGAGCGCGACCGGGCGAAGTTCGGACCGGTGTACAAGCCGCCCGGGCCCAGGCACGAGCACCATTTGAACATGGAGAGCGCTACCCGTCAGATCGTCGCCTTCGGCGGTGGCGGCTTCTCGATGGAGTCGGGCAACCCGCTGCTCGACGAGTACGTGCTCGGCCTCTGCAACCGCGAGCGGCCCCGGGTCTGCTTCCTGCCCTCCGCCAGCGGCGACGCCGACCACTACGTCGTGCGCTTCTACCGCGCCTTCCCCGCCGACCGCTGCGAGGCGAGCCACATCTCGCTCTTCCGCCGCGAGCAGGGCCCGGCCGACATTCGCGCCCACCTGCTCGGGCAGGACCTGATCTACGTCGGCGGCGGCAGCGTGATCAGCCTGCTCGGGGTCTGGCGCGCGCACGGGCTCGACGCGGTCCTGCGCGAAGCCTGGGAAGCGGGGGTCGTCCTCTGCGGGCTCTCGGCCGGTTCGCTCTGCTGGTTCAGCGAGGCGGTCACCGGCTTCCACGGCGCCCCGCAGCGGGTCGAGGGGATCGGCCTGCTGCCGTTCAGCAACTGCGTCCACTACGAGCCGGGCTCCGAGCGGCGCCTCGCCTACCACGAGATGCTGCGCACCGGGATGCGCTCCGGCTACGCGGCCGAGGACGGCGCCGGCCTGCACTTCGTCGGCACCGAGCTGAGCCGCGTCGTCGCCTCGCGTTCCTCGGCGCGCGGCTACCGGCTCGACGTCGGCGGCGAGCGGGTGACCGAGTTCCGGCTCGCCACCACCTACCTCGGCGACCCGCCGGTGCCGGTGACGCCGCTGCCCGGCGCCAGCCCGACTCCGATCGCGGCCTAGCGGTGCCGGCGCCGATGGAGTCACCCGCCTGATGGTCAGCCGCATCCTCACCCTCGGCGGTCACGACTTCACCTCGCGCCCGCCCGACCGGGCGGTCAGCGAGCTGATGCTCCGCCTGGCGACCGAGCGCGCCGGGCGGCGGCCGAAGATCTGCATCCTGCCGACCGCCAGCGGCGACACCTCCGAGCAGATCGGCCGCTTCTACGCTGCCTTCGGCGAGCGCCCCTGCGAGCCCTCGGACCTCTCGCTGTTCCGCCTCGGCCGGCGGCCGATGGCGCTGCGCGACCACCTGCTCGGGCAGGACCTGATCTACGTCGGCGGCGGCAGCCTGCTCAACCTGCTCGCGGTCTGGGAGGCGCACGAGCTGGGCGCGATCCTCAGCCTGGCCTGGCGCCAGGGCATCGTCCTCGCCGGCCAGAGCGCCGGAGCGATGTGCTGGTTCGAGGCGGGGATCACCAAGTCGTCGGGCCGCCCCGAGGCCGGCGCCGGGCTCGGCCTGCTCGGCGGCAGCCTCTGCGTCCACTACAACAACGAGCCCGAGCGCCGCGCCGCCTACCTGGAGGCGGTCGGCAACGGCATGCCCGACGGCTACGGCCTCGACGACTACGCCGGCCTGCTCTGGGAAGGCAGCGGCCCGCCGGCAGCGGTCACCGCCCGCCGCGGCGCCCGCGCCTACCGCGTCACCAGCTCCGAGACCGGCGTGGTCGAGTCCCCGCTCCCAGCCCGCTTCCTACCCGCACCAGCCCCCGCCGCCCTGCGCGAGGACATCGCCGAGTTCCGCAGGATCAAATCGATCCGCAAACGGGCGGGCTGGCTGGGGTAGGGGGAGCCGAGTTTTCACCCGTACGGATCTGCGGAGAGGGCATCGAGCAGATCGGCGGCCAGAGCGGATACGGAGGCGGCGACGATCTCCGGCTCACCGACGCCCTCCTCGGCCCGGGCCGCCATCTGCGAGCCGATTGCATCTGGGCCGTTGGCGAAGAGCTCCGTCAGGTGCTCGATCGCCTGCGCCGTCGCCGCGGAGCTGAGCTCGTCCTCGAGCAGCTTCGCGATGCCCTCCGCCAGCGCTGCCGTGTCGACGGCGACCATCAGGCGGTAGACGTCGTGCGCGTCCTTGTCGACGAGCCGCCGACCGCCCGCTCTGCTGCGCTCGCCGATCTTGTGAAGCTTCGCCACGAGCAGCGAGGACGGGCCGGCGAGGCGAATCGCGAACACCCGGTTGTCGCCGACGCCGAGCGCTCCCACCTCCACGACCTCGTTGTCGACGATCACTCCCTCCAGACCGCTCGTGCGGCGCATCGCGCCCTTGTCGTGCGGGGGCAGGCGTGCGCCGCGGCGGCCCGAGCCTCCCGGTCCGGCGAGGGCCTCCGGAACCATCAGGTCGACCGGGATGCCGTTGGGGCTCAGCCATCGTCCGGGCTGTGGCCGCTCGAGATCCTTGTGGAAGCCAGCGGCTTCGAATGCCTCCTCGACTCGGGGGTCATCCTGGAGAGCCCGGCTGTCGATGCCTATGTCAGCGTCCTTGGTCTCGGCCGGGATCGCAACGTCCAGGTCACCCGTGTGCAGGTAAAGAGCTTGAGCCCCGATCACTACGAGGGCGTCGAGGTGGTCCTCGAGTGCTTCCAGGGCGTCGAGAAGCGCGGCGCGGGTGAGGATCGACAGGTCATCTGCGCCAGGCGCGTTCATTTCGTTCCATCCAGTCGAGCAGGGCGCCCGCCTCGGCCGGCGCGCGACCGGGGCCGTTGAGGAGGTCCCCCGCTATTTGGCTGGGAGAGGCGACGTTGACTCCGTCCATCGCCTGCGCGCGGGCGAACACCACGTCGTCCGACGGCTGCAGGAGCAGCACGTTCGCGCCCGTTTCGACCGGGCGCAAGCCGAGTTGCTCGGCCAGCCTCTGCGCTTCGTTGGTGTAGATGGCCGCCGAGCGCGTCTGCGCGTAGGCCTCGAAATAGGCAGCCGCGATCGAGCCCGTCAGCACGTACTCGGGGCGGTCGAGGCCGGCCAGGCCTTTGCGCACCGGCTCCAGGCCACGGGGGGAGAGCAGCCGCATCGCCGGTCGTCCGGCGCTGGCGTCGTCGTCATCCGCCCAGCGTTCCAGCATCTGCCGCCAGTCGACCTGGGCGATCTCGCCGCGCTTGCCGCGCGTGAGCAGGGCCTCGCGCTCGAGAAAGTCCACCACCCGGTATGCCGCTCCGGTGGAAACGTCGCTCCGCTCGATCATCTCGGGGACCGTCATCGGAGGCGCGAAATCTGCCAAGGCGCGGACCACTCTCGCCGCGATCGCGCCGCGAAAGCTGTTACGAGGGCGGCCCGGGCCGCGCCACGGGTCACGTTCGGCGCCGGTGTCGTGCAGGAAGACGGCCGGGCTGGAGAGGGCCAGGTGGAGGTTGCCGGTTGCATCGGCGTAGCCGAGCCCCCGCTCGAGCAGGAGCTGTCGAGCGCTTCCGCTCAGATACCGGGCGACGACCAGATCAGCCTCGATTGCCTGGAGATCGCGCGGCTCCAGGGTCCGTCTTGCCTGCAGCCTGCGGCCTGCCTGACCGTGCCGTCCGGCGCGCCTATCTCGAGCCGGCCCCCCGCGCGCCCTCCGCCTCCAGACCCGGCGCCGGCTACGAAGTCGAGCTTCCATCCGTCAGGGAGCCGTTCCCGTACGGCCTGCGTGGAGCGCAACGCCACCTCGAGCGCAGTCTTGGGAGCGGGGCCGGTCGGCTGCTTTCCTTCGCCGGTCATTCCGCCAATAGCATAATTCCGTTGGCGGATGAAAACGCTTATTTACGGAATTGAAACTCTGGTTGCGGCCTACCCGCCCATGCCCGCCGCCGGCGGGGCGGTCGGGTCGGAGCCCTCTTCGCCGGGGCTCTCGCGGGCGATGTAGTCCTCGGCCAGCAGCAGGTTGTCCTTGGAGCGCTCGACCACGTTGAGCAGGTCGCCCATCAGCGCGACCTCCTCGACCTGCTCCTTGACGAACCACTGCATGAACTGCTCGGCGCGGTAGTCCTTGACCTCGCGGGCCAGCTCGAAGAGGGCGAAGATCTCCTCGCCGACGCGCTTCTCCTGCTCGAGCGCCTTCTGCACCGGGGTCACCCCGTCCGAGTAGCTGGTCGCCTGCGCTTTGATGTCCGGGATGTGGACTTCCTCGCCGACGTCGAGCAGGTACTGGACCATCATCATCGCGTGCTCGCGCTCCTCCATCGCCTGCCGGTAGAAGAAGGCGGCGAGCCGGGGCAGCGTCTCGGCGTCGTAGTAGACCGCCATCCCCACGTACTGCTGCGAGGCGGCGAACTCGTTGGCGATCTGCTCGTTGAGGGCGTCGGCGAAGCTTTTCTCGGGCATCGGGGTCCTTTCAGTCGGTCCAGCGGAAGCCAGTCGGGCTGAGCTTAGGCTGCAGCGGGCTGACGGGGAGCCCGGCGGGCGGCTCGGCCTCGTTGTAGCCGCGCGGGGCGGTGTCGTTGGGCGTGTCGGGGTGGAAGAGCGAGGCGAGGACCTGGATCTGGCCGCGGCCGACGCCGAGCTCCCACTGGCCGCCGCCGTAGGCGCCGATCCCCTGCTCGGCGCAGTAGTCGTAGGTCGCGCAGAGGTCGGCCAGGCCGCCGACCCGCGAGGGCTTGACGTTGACGATCCGCGGCTTCCAGGGCAGCGCCTCGATGTCGGCGATCGAGTGGATCGGCGCGTCCCAGGTGAGCCGCTCGTGGACCGGCTCGAGGATCGGCCGCGTCTCGTCGTTGACGTCGGGGTCCTCCAGCCAGGCATCGGGGAAAGCCTCGATCAGCTTCGCGTAGAGCACCGGGTCGGTGTCGACGTCGACCGACGTGCCCTTGTAGAAGCCCTTGAGGTCGAGCGAGTCGACTGCTCCGGTCTCGACCAGGGCGGCGATCAGCGCGTCGTCCCAGTCGTTGGTCGGGTCGAGCTTGAAGCGCAGCTGCGGGTAGCGGTCGAGCTTCGCCCGCAGGGTCTCGATCGTCGAGGGCTTGTCTTCGCCCGGCGAGAGGCGCATCGAGCAGACGAAGGTGACCGGCCGCGGCTCGCGGCCGAGCGTCTCGGCCAGGCCCTTGCCGGCCTGGCGCAGGGCGAGGTCGAGCGCCGCCGACTCGTAGGCCCAGCGCCGGTAGCGGCGCGAGACCTCGCGCTGGGGCTCGGCCGGGAAGGTGTCGAGCTCGCCGACCATCGCGCAGAACTCGCCCAGGGTGGAGAAGCCGGTTAGGTCGAGCGTCGGCCCGGCGTCCTGCAGGGCGATGTGGTCGACCGGGTCGTAGGTGACGTCCTCGCCCAGCCCGTCCTCGCCGCCGCCCCAGAGGTGAATCACCGTGCTCAGCCGTTCGAAGCCGGGGATCGTGTACTCCAGCGGTTCCAGCTCGTAGCCCTCGATCTCCAAGGGCAGGTCGGCCAGGGCGTCGAAGGTGGGCACGGGGGGAGTGTATGGGAGCGGGGATCGGCGCCGATCTCTGTCTCACGGCAGCACGTCCCGGCGGATCGTGCGCGCCGCGCCGACGACCTGGTCGGGGCTGGAGACCAGCCAACCGATTGGCACGGCGGGCTGACGACGGCGACGATCCCGCCGTAGGTCGCGCCCGCGTAGCGGCGCAGCAGCGAACCTAGGCACCGCGGTCAGGCGGTGCCGGGGAGGTTGCAACGAGAGGGTGCCGGGCAGCAGCTACTTCGCGCCCACGATTCGCGTCTCCACCGCGGCCGCCGAGACGAGCGCCTCAAGTCACTAGACGCACCGGGGCAACAAAGGTGGGGACTCTAAAGCCGGCCTGCTATTCGACGTAACCCAGTTCCCCCAGCGCCTTTTCCACACTCAGGCGCACAGTCTTACTGGAGTCGTGAAGCTTGGGAACTAGCGCCTGAATAGCCCGCTGATCACCAATCTCACCTAGGGCGCTGGCCGAGAAGCTGCGAATTCCCCAGTCTGGGCTCTCGAGCATTTCAACTAGCCGGCCGACGCTCTCGCGGTCTCGCATTTTCCCGACGCTTTGAATAGCCCACATCTGCACCTTCTCAGAGTCGTCATTAAGTGCAGTCCGTACGGTCGGGAGGCCGGCTGAATCACCAAGCCGCCCCAGCGCAACCGCAGCCCCGCTTCGCACTGACTCCGAAGAGTCGGAGCGAAGTAGTTCGCAAATACTAGGAATAGACCCAGGATCACCAAGATCTTCGAAGCTAGACAGAATGACAAGCCGAAGCCTTGCAGATCGCTTGACCTTGGGCGTTTGCAATGCGTCAATCAGACCCGCGAGATCTCGTTCCTTCTTCATTTGCTGGATGTGCGCGTGACCGTACGGTCTTTGCAGGATGAAGCTCATCGCATAATCATATTGCTAGCGGACGTGTTCTTCCAGCCAGTTCCAGAAGAATGCGGCGCTGGTAGTCAGCACGGGCGGTCCAGTGCCGATGCCTGCAGCTCGGTTCAGAAGAAATACATACTCCCGCGGGTACTGAAGCGCGAATTGCCTAACCAGTCCTGTGAGCGTGCTCGAAGCTGCGGGTGCAGCCTCTACGGCGGCGAAGAGAGCCGCGGCGTCCAGCGCTAGGACGGATGCACCCTTCAGGCCGTGGGTCACCGCCTCCCAATAGCTGCATCCGTTTTCAATTGCTTCGATCTCTTCTTCGTAGTATTTGAGGGGGTTGAAGGCGCTTTCGGAGATGCAGTTGCCTTCGGTCCAGAAGCTTCCGGTAAATGGGTTTGCGTTGCAGAGCCCCGATGGATCGACATTATTCGCCGGATCGCTGCCCGCGTATCGGTACGGTTCTCGATATAGCGCCTCAAGCGGATCTCGAGTAAGAAACTGGCCCGTAACGGGGTCATAGACCCTGGCTCGCAGATACTGCAGGCCGCTCTGCGCGTTCGTGTACTGGCCAGCGAATCCGAGCGGGGTTGTTGCGCTGCCGGTGCTTTCGGTCGGCGAACCGTAGGCTCCGTAGCTGAACGTGCCGGTTGCTTCGCCGTTTTCGTCGGTCAGGAGTCTCGTGCTGCCGAGTTGGTCGTGGTGGTGGAATTCGGCTTTCCCTGCGACGATCTGCTCGATTGGAAGGCCCCCCGGTCCGTAGACGTAGCTCGCCGCGTCGTCATCGAGCAGGAGGGGAATGCTGGCCGTCGTGTCCCAGGTCAGGTAGCTCGTCGCTTCCGAGACAGTCTGCGAGGCACGCAGGCCGGTGCCGTTGTAGGCATAGGCTTCGTCGATAGCTTCCGTTTCGCCGCTCGCGACTCGGTTGATGCCCGTCAGGTTGCCGGCCAGGTCGTATTCGTAGGTGGTGGGGGGCTCAAGCGTGGAGACGTCCCACTTCTGGACCCGGTCGCTTTCGGCGTCGGAGACCCAGAGATGGCCTTCTGAGTCGGTCGCGAGCCCCATCGGGTATTCGAAGGAGAACTCGCCTTCGCCGGAGCCCGCTTCGCCGAACTGGCCGAGGTAGTCGCCGACTGAGTTGAATGCCTGTACACGCTGGTTTCCTTCATCGCCGACCCAGATATTTCCAGCCGAGTCGATGTGGATCGCGTCGGGTGCTTTGAACTTTCCGCTCCCCGACCCATAGCCGCCGATCTGGCTGAGGAATTCGCCTTCCTGGTTGAACTGGGTGATGCGGTTGTTGCCCCAATCGGCTACCCAGATCGTGTCCCCGGAGCAGATGGCAACGTCTGCCGCTTCCAGGATCTGGCCTTCTTCTTCGCCATATTCCCCTACGACCTGAATGAATTCGCCTTCAGCGTCGAACTCCTGCAGGCGCGCGTTGTAGGTGTCCGCGACCCAGATGTCGCCGTTGGAGTCGATGGCGATGCCTTCGGGTTCATCGAATTCCCCGTTGCCTGTGCCGGCCGACCCGAACTGCCCCAGGTATTCGCCTTCTTCGTCGAACTCCTGAACGCGGTTGTTGCCTGCATCGGCCACCCAGAGATGGCTTTCGGCGTCGACCGCAACGTCAGCCGGGCGTTCCAGCTCGCCGTTTTCGGATCCGACCGATCCGAACGATGCCAGATATTCGCCGGAGGGGCTGAACTTTTGGAGGCGACTGTTTTCCTCATCGACTACCCATAGATCGCCTTCTTCGTTGACAGCGATGCCCGCCGGATGGGAGAACTCGCCTTCTTCGGAGCCGGAAGAGCCGAAGGAGGAGGAATAGCTCGCCGCGGGGAGGCCCCTTTCGGTCCGCTCGCCGAGCTGGTTGTAGCGGAAGGCGGTTTCGGTTGCGGTTCGCAGCTCGATTGGCGGCGTCGTAGGCGTTTTCGGTCCCGGGGGCTTTCGTCAGGTTGTTCGCGTCGTCGTATTCGAAGGCTTCAGAGCCCGCCAGTGTGAGCCGGTCGTTTTCGTCGTATTCGAAGCCTTCCGATGCTGGTCCGGGCAGGCCTTCGCTGGTCAGGGATTCGAGTTGGCCGAGGTTGTCCCTCGAGTAGCCCAGCGTCGCCAGCGCTTCGCCGCCCTGCTTCATCTCGATTCCGTCGAGCTGGTCGGCGCGGTTGTAGGAGTATTCGTCGAGGTTTTCCGTCCCTTCGGGGAAGGTCGTGCTTTCCAGGTTCGAGTTGGGGTCATAGGCGAAGCTCGTCGTGTTTTCGAGCCAGTCGCTGACGCTTTCCAGGCGGCCGTCATCGTCGAATGAGCGGGAGATGGATTTCCCGTTCGGGTATTCGATGCTGGTTGCATTCCCGGCCAGGTCATAGCCGTAGGAGACGGTGTCGGCGTGCCCGTTCGTCGCTTCCTTCAGGCGACCGAGCGAGTCGTATTCGTAGGTGCTTTCGCCGGTTCCGTCGGTGAGCGCGCTCAGCTGCCCCTTCGCGTCGTATTCGTATTCCACGTCCGGCGTTGCTTCATCGGTGTAGGTGGTTTCGATCAGCCGGCTGGCGGCGTCGTAGCTGAGGATCGTCAGCCCTTCGCTGCCGGGCGCTTCGATCCGCCCGAGCCGGCCGGCGCCGTCGAATTCATACGAAGTCGTCCTCTGTAGGGGATCGGTGCTCGATTTGAGGTGATCGAGCGGGTCGTAGGCGTAGGCCGTTTCGCCTTCGAGCCCGTCGACCTGGGCTTTGACGTTGCCGTTTTGGTCGTAGGTCGTTTCCTCGGTCTGGCCGTTGGGCCGTTCAGTCGCTTTCAGTTGGTTGGCGGCGTCATAGGCGTAGGTCGTGACGTGTTCGTTGGCGTCCGTTTCGGTTTCCGGGTTGCCGCTGGCGTCGAAGGCCCATTTGCGTTCGTGGCCCAGCGGGTCTTCTTCGCTCACCCGGTTCCCGGCCGCGTCGTAGGCGAAGGTAGTCGTGTATTTGGCGGGTTCGGCGCCTTCGACGTTCCCGCGCGGGCTGACTTCGGTGAGGCGATGGCCCCTGCCGTCATAGCCATAGGACGTTTCGTTGCCGACCGGGTCGACGACGCTTTTGAGGTTGCCGGCGGAGTCGTAGGTCATGCTGGTCGTCTTTTCGTTGGGATCGGTTATCGCCGTGATGTCTCCGGGGTGCGCTTCGTCTTCGTGGGCATAGGAGACTTCGCGCGCTTTCGGCGGTTCTGAGCCGACCAGCGGAGTCGATTCGCCGAGGAGGTTGCCGCTTTCGTCGTATTCGTAGGTCGTGGTCACCCCGTTGGCATCGGTGTATTCGGTGATGTCGTTCAGCGAGTCGTAGACCGATTCGGTTTCATGCCCGAGCCCGTCTTTCGTCGATGTCTGGTTACCTTTGGCGTCGTAGGTCGCATAGGTGGAGCGGCCGGTGGGATCGGAGACTTTCGTGATGCCGAGCGTGTCCGGATCGTGTTCGTAGATCCAAGTGGCTTTAGAGCCCGTGCCGTTGGCTTCGATGCGCTTCGCCAGCGCCCCGTTTTCATATTCGTATTTGGTGGCGTAGCCGCGCGGGTTGGTGACGGTCGTGGTCGTGAACGGCTCGGTCCCGGAGTAGGAGAACGTGGTTTTGTTGCTCAGAGCGTCGGTCTGGGTCAGGACCCTGCCGCCGAGGTCGTAGGTGTTGGTCAGCACGGTGTTTTCGCGTGGGTCTTCGCGGGTCAGCATCAGCCCGTTTTCGTCGTAGCTGTACTTCGTGTGGCCAGCGCGGACATCGGTCACGTCTTCCAGGAACCCGGCTTCGTCGTAGTCGTAGACGATGGACCGTTCAGTGGAGTCGCTGACCCCTTCGATCCGGCCGGCTTCGTCGTAGACGAAGGAGAGGCTCCTGCCGGCGCCATCTTCGGCTCCTTCCAGCCGGCCCGCTTCGTCATAGGCGAGGCTGGTTTCGTTGCCGTTGAGGTCGCCGATGGCGACCAGCCGGCCCGAGCTGTCGAACGTGTAGATCGTCCGATCGCGGACCGTATAGGTGAAGCTGCCGCCTTCGTCTTCGACCAGGGTCGCGAGGACCTGCGGAGCGGCGACGAATTCTTCGGATTTGGCTTCGAAGCGGGTCTTACTGCCGTTGGGGTTGATCACGATCGCGTCGCCGGATTCGGGATCGACTTCCAGGGACATGTCGTAGGAGAAGGACCATCCCCTTCCCAGTGCCGATTCCTCTTCGGAGCGCGCTGCCAGGGAGCTATAGGTGCGGGTCAGCTGCAGCCCGGGGCCGCGCCCGGGGATGGCGAGATCGGTGGTCGTCTCGTAGTAGTCGCCGGTCGCGGTGTTGACCGGGTCCCCGTAGCAGTCATGGGCGCAGGGCAGTTCGGACGGGTTTCCGCCGCCCCATGACGCTTCGGCGGAGATCGGAACGGCGGTCACCAGGAACGGGACTTCGGCGCCTTCTTCGAGCGTTTCTTCGTCGCTGAAGGTCTGGGTCCAGTGATAGACGAGGGTCCATGTGCCGAGGCATGGCAGCGGTTTGGAGGAGGGGACTTCTTCTTCGTGCCCGGCGTGCCAGCCGGCGAGGGTGTATTTGGTCCCGACGACGTGCCAGCCCGAGGTTTTGCCGCTGCTGACGAGTTTGCCGCAAGCGTCGTACTCGGCGTTTTCCTCTTTGTTTGTGTCGGGCGCTTTTTCGGAGGTTTCCCAGTTGGCGTCGTAGAAGGTGACGTAGCCGCACGGGTTGTAGGCGGAGGCGACGTATGGAACTACGAGGGCACAATCCTTTTTGAAAGGCGGTTTGAAGGGAGTGCTGGGCAGAGCGGTGGACACGTCGAGTTCGTCGCCGGCTTCGTTGGCCACCAGGGCGATCGGGCCGGAGCCACCGCTGGCGCTGAGCGAGGCAGACTTTCCGGCGCGCAGCGACCATGGGATCACCTTGGCGGGCAGGTTCGGGCACGACGGAAGACGGGCGCCGCCCTTGGAGCTTGCGGGCAGGCAGGCCGTTTCGCCTCCGGGCGCTTCTGCCCTTTGTGCTGGGCGCCGCGCCGATGCGCTTGCGAGGAAGGCGGCGTTGAGGAGAGCGGCTGCGCAGGCGGTGATCAGGAGGGCTTTGAGCCTCCAAGGTCCGGTTCCGCTGCTCTGCAAACCGTTCATCGCTGTCCTCCCTATCGATGATCTGAAGAAAAAGAGTGATCGGAGAATCTAGCGTGTAAACAGTGCCGTGCTCGCGCTCGGCGGCCTCGGACGGGGGAATCACCCCCGCCTTTCTCGGGATCAAAGGCTGCAAGCTGTTGAGGCCCCCGGAAGAGGCCGAATCGGAAGCGGCGCCGGAACCGACTCCCTAGGAGGGCGTTCCCTGCAAAACTCGGGTCGTGAAGCACGACGCTCGGGGCTACTGGCTGGAGGAGGCGCCGGAAGTTGAGCTTGCGCCAGCGCTGGTCGGGGAGCGGAGCGCCGACGTGGTGGTGGTCGGCGGCGGCTACACCGGGATGTGGGCTGCCTGGCACCTGAAGCGGCTGGAGCCCGAGGCCTCGGTCGTCCTGCTCGAGGCAGGGCGGTGCGGCGAGGGACCGAGCGGGCGCAACGGCGGCTTCTGCAACGTGATGTGGTTCTCGCTGCAGAACATGCGCGAGCGCTGGGGGGACGCCGGGGCGCTGGCGGTGGCGCGGGCGGCGCGCGAGGCGGTCGAGGGGATCGGCGAGTTCTGCGCCGGCGAGGAGGTCGACGCCTGGTACAGGCACGGCGGCTACCTGCAGGTCTCGACCGCGGCGGCGCACGACGGGGCCTGGGAGGAGACCGCCGCCGCCTGCGGCGAGCTCGGCATCGAGGCGGCGGTCGAGCCGCTCTCGCCCGAGGGCGTCGCCGCCCGCTGCGCCTCACCCGCCTTTCGCGCCGGCGCCTTCTACCCCGACTCGGCCACCGTGCAGCCGGCGCGTCTGGCGCGCGGTCTGCGCGAGCGGCTGCGGGCGCGTGGGGTGGAGGTTCACGAGGGCTCTCCCGTCACCAAGCTGGTTGGCTCGCCCTACGGCGTCGAGGCACACACTCCGGAGGGCGTGGTGCGCGCCGGCGCCGCCGTGCTGGCGATCGGCGCCGCCGCCAAGGCGCCCCGCGGCCCGCTGCGCGACCGGCTCACCGTCGCCTCCTCCCACATCGTCCTCACCGAGCCGGTCCCCGATCTGCTGGAGGAGATCGGCTGGACCGGCGGCGAGTGCATCACCGACAGCCGCGCCCTGATCGACTACTTCCGCACCACCCCCGACGGCCGCATCCTCTTCGGCTGGGGCGGCGGCCGGATCGCGATGGGCGCCCGCCTCCACGGCCGGGCCGAGGTGGACCCGAGCGTCACCGCCGAAGCAGCCGCCCACCTCTGGAGCTACTTCCCCGGCCTCGAGGGCAAGGCGATCACCCACGCCTGGGGCGGCCCGATCGACGCCTCGCCCACCCACCTGCCCCTCGTCCTCCCGCTGCGCGGCGGCCGCGCCTTCGCCGCCGCCGGCTACACCGGCAACGGCGTCGGCCCCTCCCACATGGTCGGCCGCACCCTCGCCTCCCTGGCGTTGGACCGGCGCGACGAGTCCTCCCGCCTGGCCTTCGTCGACCCATCTCCGCCCCGGGTCCCGCCCGAGCCGTTCCACTGGCTGGGCGGCGAGGCGATTCGTCTGGGCATCATGCGCAAGGAGACAGCCGAGCTCGAGAACCGCGATCCCGACCCGATCAGTTCCCTACTCGCACGCGTCCCAGACCTGATCGGCTTCCACATCGGGCGGTAGCCGCGTGCGGCTGTCGAGGGAGGTCGGATGCCCCTCCCCAGGAGGCTTGGAAGTCACACCCGAACCCTGAGCCACGACTCGAGCTGCGCGACGGCCTCATGGGGAGGGGCATCCGACCTCCCCTACCACCTGCTCGTGACTACCTTCTCCCGGGTGTAGAAACGGACGGCGTCGGTGCCGTTGGCGTGGAGGTCGCCGTCGATTGAGTCCTTCCAGCCGCTGAACGGGAACCAGGCGACCGGGGCGGGGACGCCTACGTTGATCCCGAGCATGCCCGCGTCGGCGCCGTAGCGGTACTGGCGGGCTGCGGAGCCGGATTGGGTGAAGATGGCGCCGGCGTTGCCGTAGTCGGAGGCGTTGAGGAACTCGAGGGCGGCGTCGAGGGAGTCGACCTCGACGACGGTGAGCAGGGGGCCGAAGAGCTCGGTGCGGGCCAGCTCCGCGTCGTGGTCGTCGACGGCGGCGATGGTGGGGCCGAGATAGGTGCCGGCGGGGCCGGAGTCGTCGCGGCCGTCGAGCAGGAGGTCGGCGCCATCGTTGGCCGCTCTCTCGATCGCCTCGGCGACCTTGTCGCGGGCCGCTGCCGAGACCATCGGGCAGACGTCGGTTGCGGGGTCGTCGCCGGGGCCGACCTTCAGCTGCGAGGCGGCCGCCACCAGGGTCTCGCGGACCTCGGCTTGGCGATCGTCCTCGCCGACGACGACGCAGACCGAGCCGGCGAGGCAGCGCTGGCCGGCGGCGCCGAAGGCGGAGCCCATGATCGCCGGCATCGCCTGCCCGAGGTCGGCGTCGGGCATGACGACGAGCGAGTTCTTGGCGCCGCCCAGCGCCTGCACCCGCTTGCCGGTGCGCACTGCGCCTTCGGCGACAATGCGCGCCGTCTCGGCGCGGCCGACGAAGGAGATCGCGTCGATCCCGGGGTCCTCGAGGATCGCGGTGACCGCCTCGCGGCCGCCGTGGACGAGGTTGACGACGCCGGCCGGGATCTCCTCGACGCCGTCGACGACCTCGGCGATCAGCGCCGCCGGGCGCGGGTCCTGCTCGGAGGGCTTGAGCAGGAACGAGTTGCCGCAGGCGATCGCGTAGGGGAGGAACCAGAGCGGGATCATCGCCGGGAAGTTGAAGGGGGTGATCGCGGCGACGACGCCGACCGGCTGGCGCACCAACTCGACGTCGACCCCCGCGGCGACGCCCTCCAGGTTCTCGCCCTTGAGCAGGTGGGGGATCGCCGCCGCCGACTCGACCGACTCGATCCCGCGGCCGACCTCGCCGTCGGCGTCGGCCAGCGCCTTGCCCATGTCGGCGCTGACCAGGGCCACCAGCTCCTCGCGCCGCGCCAGCAGCCCCTCGCGCAGGGCCAGCACCGCCCGCGCCCGGCGCTGCGGCGGCAGCGACCGCCAGCCCGGCTGCGCCGCCCGCGCCGCCTCAACCGCCGCCCGCACCTCAGCTTTCCCCGAGAGCGGCACCTCAGCCACGACCTCGCCGGTCGCCGGGTTCACGTCCTCGATCGTCTCGACTCCATCGGCGCTCCGCCACTCGCCGCCGACGTAGTTGGCGAGCCTCATGCCGGCTCTGGCTCGGGCCGCACCGCGGCCATCCGTTCGGCGCGGCGCTGTTGGACCACGGTCAGGCCCATCGCCAGCACGGTGACGCCGAAGAGGATCATCGCGATCACGTTGACCTCGACCGGGATGCCGCGCTGGGCGGCGCCGTAGATGTAGAGCGGGAAGGTCACCGTCGTCCCCGAGTTGAAGTTGGAGATCACGAAGTCGTCGATCGAGAGGGCGAAGGCGAGCAGCGCCCCGCCGAGGATGCCGGGCGCGATCAGCGGCAGGGTGACGAGGCGGAAGGTCTGCACCGGGCTGGCGCCGAGATTCTTGCGCCGCCTCCTCGAGGTTGCGGTCGAAGCCGATCAGGCGCGAGCGGACGACGACGACGACGAAGCTGATGCAGAACATCACGTGGGCGATCAGCAGCGTCTGGAAGCCGAGCCCCGGCGCGCCGAGGATGATGAAGAAGGAGAGCAGCGAGGCGCCCATGACGATCTCCGGGGTCGCCATCGGGACCACGATCAGCAGGTTCGCCGCCCGCCGCCCGTGGAACCGGTGGCGGACCAGGGCCAGGGCCATCGCGGTCCCGATTGCAGTCGAGATCACCGTCGCCAGCAGTGCCAGCTTGAGGCTGGAGAGCAGGGCGCTGTTCAGTTCCGGGATGCCGAAGGCGTTGCCCCAGTGGGAGAGGGTGAACCCGACCCAGGTGAAGTTGTACTTGCCCGCCGGATCGTTGAAGGAGAAGACGAGGATGACGACGATCGGGATCAGCATGTAGGCGACGACCAGCCCGGCGACGATGTTCACCGCGTGCTCGCGCAGCCAGCGCCAGATGCCGCTCATCGCGACTCGTCTCCCATCAGCGCCTCGGAGCCGGCGAAGCGGATGTAGACGATCACCACGGCCATGATCAGCGCCATCAGCACGAAGGAGAGCGCCGCCGCCGCCGGGTAGTCGAGCTGGGTCTTGTAGAGCGACTGGATCACGTTGCCGATCATCTGGTTGCCGGCGCTGCCGAGGAACTGGGCGTTGATGTAATCGCCCGAGGCGGGGATGAAGGTGAGCAGGGTGCCGGCGACGATCCCCGGTGCCGAGAGCGGCAGCGTCACCCGCAGGAAGGCCTCGCGCGAGGAGGCGTAGAGGTCCTTGGCGGCCTCGATCAGGCGCTCGTCGATTTGCTCGAGGCTGGCGTAGATCGGCAGCACCATGAAGGGCAGGAAGTTGTAGGTGAGGCCGGCGATCACGGCCGGGCCGGTGGCCAGCAGGCGGCCGTCGCCGGCGATCAGGCCGATCGTCCGCAGCGCATCCACCACCGGGCTCTGGTCGGAGAGGATCGTCTCCCAGGCCAGGGTGCGGATCAGGTAGGTGGTGAAGAACGGCGCGACGACGGCGAAGAGCAGCAGGTTGCGCCAGCGCCCGGCGCGGAAGGCGATCGTGTAGGCGAGGGGGTAGGAGATCAGCAGGCAGAGCACGGTCGCCGTGCCGGCGTAGAGGAAGGAGCGCAGGAACTGAGTGTCGTAGAGCGAGAGCGCGTCGGAGTAGTTGCCCCAGTTCCAGTCGAAGCTGAGGCTGCCGACCACCCCGGACTCCAGCGAGAGGTACCCCATGTAGAAGAGGGGCACGACGAAGAAGAGCAGCAGCCAGATCGTCCCCGGCCCGAGCAGGAGGTAGGGGACGATCCGGCGCCGCTCGCCCATCAGCCGCTGAGCACCGCGTTCCAGGCGCGCGTCACCGGCTGTTCTTCGTCAGGCCCGAGCTGCGCCTGGCTGAAGCAGTTCTTGGTGAACTCGGCGCTGGGGAAGATCAGCTCGCTTTCGGTCAGTTCCGGTTCGGTCTTGGCGAGGATCTGCTTCACGCCTTCGACCGGGGTGACGTAGTTGACGTAGGCGGTGATCTTCGCCTGTTGCTTGGGGTCGTAGACGAAGTTCATCCAGGCCTCGGCGGCGGTTGGGTTCGGTGCCCCGATCGGGATCACCATGTTGTCCGACCAGAGGCTGCAACCCTCGGTCGGCATCCGCCATTCGATGTTGGGGTTGTCGGCCTGCAGCTGAACCGCGTCGCCGGACCAGCCGATCACCGCGACCGCGTCGCCACTGGTCAGGTCGCGCGCGTAGTCGTTGCCGGTGAAGCGCCGGATCTGTCCCGACTCGACCGCGCCCTTGACTTTCTCGATCGCGTTCATCCAGTCTTCTTCGGTCGCTTCTTCGGGGTTGACGTTTTCGCAGGTCATCACCAGCGGCACGGTTTCGCGCAATTCGCTGAGGAAGTCGACCTTGCCCTTGTATTTCGGGTTGAAGAGGTCGCAGACGGAGTTCACCTCGGGGGCGAGGTCCTTGCGCACGATCACGCCGCCCATGCCGCTCTGCCAGGGCACGGTGAAGGAGCGGTTGGGGTCGAAGCCCGGGCTGCGCAGCGAGGTGACGAGGTTCTTTTCGACGTTCGGCAGCGCCGACTTGTCGAGCTCCTGCAGGTAGCCGAGCTCGTGCATCTTGTTTGCCATCCAATCGGTGACGACGAAGATGCTGCGCCCGCCCGATTCGCCCTGTTCGAGCAGCGGCTGCACCTTGCCGAAGAATTCGGCGTTGTCGTTGACGTCTTCGATGTACTTGACCTTGATCCCGGTCGCGTCTTCGAAGCGGGCCACCGTGCCGTTCTTGCCGGGGTCGATGTACAGCGGCCAGTTGGAGATCGTCAGGTTGCCCGACGGCTTCCCTTCGAGCTTCACCGTCCCCCCGTCGCCGCCTCCGCCGCTGCCGCAGGCCGCCAGGCCCAGCGCCAGGGCGGCCGTCGCGAGCGCCGTGACCACCGCGCCCGTCCTGCGCTTAATCCGTTTGGCACTGCTCATCGAACTCACCCTCTCGTCGTCGTTTGCAAGCTTGCGCCCTCACCGTTACCCGCGGAGGGCGGAACCGCATCGTCGGACTCGCGGACCAGGTGCATGTGCTGCGGCTCCCAGCTGAGCGCGACCGGCACGCCGCCGCCGGGCAGCTGCTGGCGCTGCTCCTCGTCGGCGTTGGGGACGAGCACCGTCATCCGCACGCCGGCGCCGAGGTCGACCGCGATCTGGGTTGCCGTGCCCAGGTACAGCGAGCTCTCGACCACGCCCTCGACCCGCGGCAGCCCGTCGCCGGCGCCGCCGGCCGGCTCGACCCGCAGCTTCTCGGGGCGGACCACCGCGTGGCAACTCTCGCCACTGGCGAAGGCGGCGGTGTCGGCGGCGATCGTCGGGCCGCTCTCCAGCCGCACCTCGCCGCCGCCGGTCACCGTCGCCGGCATCAGGTTGGAGACGCCGATGAAGCCGGCGACGAAGGTCGTCGCCGGGCGCTCGTAGACGTCCTCGGGCTCGCCGACCTGCTCGACCCGGCCGCGGTTCATCACCGCGATCCGGTCGCTCATCGTCAGCGCCTCCTCCTGGTCGTGGGTGACGTAGACGAAGGTGATCCCGACCTCGCGCTGGATCCGCTTCAACTCCACCTGCAGGCCCTTGCGCAGCTTCAGGTCGAGGGCGCCGAGCGGCTCGTCGAGGAGCAGCACCTTGGGCAGGTTGACCAGCGCCCGGGCCAGCGCCACGCGCTGCTGCATGCCGCCCGAGAGCTGCGCCGGGCGGCGCTTGGCCTCGGCCGCGAGCCCGACCCGCTCCAGCTCGGCGTCGACCCGTTCGCGGATCTCCGCCCTGCCCACCTTCTTGCGCTTGAGGCCGAAGGCGACGTTGTCGGCGACGCTGAGGTGGGGGAAGAGGGCGTAGCTCTGGAAGACGGTGTTGGTCGGCCGCTTGTGGGCCGGCAGGCTGGCGACGTCGGTGCCCTCGATCCGGATCTCGCCCTCGCTCGGCCGCTCGAAGCCGGCGATCATCCGCAGCGTCGTCGTCTTGCCGCAGCCGCTCGGCCCGAGCAGGGTGAAGAACTCGCCGGCGGAGAGGTCGAGGTCGAGGTCGTCGACGGCGGCAAGGTTGCCGAAGCGCTTGGTCACACCGCGCAACTCGACGCTCGTGGCTCGCTCCTCCATCTTCCTCCTGTATTGCAGATGCCGTTTAGGAGTTCCCCGAAGACCGTAGCGCTCCCAACTGGCACGCACGACCACAGATGTCTCAAAAGCTGCGGCGATCTTTGTACATTTCGGACAAGGCGCGTCCGCTACCTTGACCTATAGACCACTTGCACTTGCACTAGGTCGGTTCTAGCTTTATCCAAACCGGCGAAGCACGAGAGGAGAACGGCATGGCTGTAGCGTCGCACCCAGACTCCGAGCAGGCGACCAGCGCGGCTCTCCAGGAGACGGCCCGCCGCCATCTCTGGATGCACTTCTCGCGGATGGGCTCCTACGGGCCCGACCACGAGATCCCGATCATCGCCCGCGCCGAGGGCTGCTACGTCTACGACGACCACGGCAACCGTTACCTCGACGGCCTCTCCGGCCTCTTCTGCTGCAACGCCGGCCACGGCCGCACGGAGCTCGGCGAGGCGGCCGCCCGCCAGGTGTCCGAGCTCGACTTCTACACGCTGTGGAGCTACGCCCATCCGCGCGCGATCGAACTGGCGGCGCGGATCGCCGACCTCGCCCCCGGCGACCTCAACCGCGTCTTCTTCACCTCGGGCGGCTCGGAGGCGGTCGAGTCGGCGCTGAAGATGGCGCGCAACTACCACCGGCTCTGCGGCAAAGGCCAGAAGCACAAGGTGATCGCCCGCGAGATCGCCTACCACGGCACCTCGCTCGGTGCCCTATCGGCGACCGGCATCACCGAGTTGCGGGCGCAGTTCGAGCCGCTCACCCCCGGCGGCTGCCATGTGCCCAACACCAACCTCTACCGCTGGCCCGAGGACCGCCACCCGCTCTGGGCGGCGACCGCGATCGAGGAGCGGATCCAGTTCGAGGGGCCGGAGACGGTCGCCGCGGTGATCCTCGAGCCGGTGCAGAACGCCGGCGGCTGCTTCGTCCCGCCCGAGGGTTACTTCGAGCGGGTGCGCGAGATCTGCGACCGCTACGACGTGCTGATGATCTCCGACGAGGTGATCTGCGCCTGGGGCCGGCTCGGCCACTACTTCGGCTGCGAGCGCTTCGGCTACGTGCCCGACATCGTCACCGTCGCCAAGGCGCTGACCTCGGCCTACGCGCCGATGGGCGCGGTCGTCGCCTCCGACGCGGTCGCCGCCCCCTTCCTCGAAGGCGACGCCTCCTTCGCCCACGGCTTCACCTTCGCCGGTCACCCGCTGGCCTCGGCGGTGGCGATGGCCAACCTCGACGTCTTCGAGCGCGAGGATCTCTGCGGCCACGTGCTCGCCAAGGAAGGCGAGTTCCGCCAGATGCTCGAGACCCTGCACGACCTGCCGATCGTCGGCGACGTGCGCGGCGCCGGCTTCTTCCAGGCGATCGAGCTGGTCAAGGACAAGGAGACCAAGGAGACCTTCGGCGACGAGGAGGCCGAGGAGCTGCTGCGCGGCTTCCTCTCCGCCGAGCTCTACAAGCGCGGCCTGATCTGCCGCGCCGACGACCGCGGCGACCCGGTCATCCAGCTGGCGCCGCCGCTGATCTCCGACACCGAGCAGTTCGAGGAGATCCACGACGTCCTGCGCGGCGTGCTCAGCGACGCCTGGGAGCGGGTCAGCCGCTAGGAGGCGCCGTGCTCACCGTCAACAGCCTGCTCGACGAGCTCGGCCTCGAGCTGGTGACGGGCGGCCGGGCGGCCGAGGCGCCGGTGCGCTGGGTCCACATCTCCGAGCTCGCCGACCCGACCCCGTGGCTCTCCGGCGGCGAGCTGATGCTGACCACCGGGATCCCGCTCGACAGCGCCGCCAAGCAGCGCGCCTTCGTCCGCCTGCTCGCCGACAGCAACCTCGCCGGGCTCGGCTTCGGCACCGGCTTCAGCCACTCGAAGCTGCCCAAAGCGCTGCTCGACGAGGCGAAGAAACGCGACTTCCCGCTCTTCGAGGTGCCTTACTCGACGCCCTTCATCGCGATCACCGAGAAGGCCTTCGCCCGGCTCGTCAACGAGCAGTACGAGGTGCTGCAGCGGGGGATCGCGGTGCAGCGCCGGCTCGAGCGCCTGGTCCTCGAAGAGCGCGGCCTGGAGGAGATCGTGGCGACGATCTCCTCCGCGGTCGGCGGCACGGTGGCGATCCTCGGCGGCCGCGGCGAGCGACTCGCCGGGCGCGGCTTCCGCCGCGAGCTCTCTGCCGAGGCGGTGCAGGCGATCCGCGACGAAGCCCTCGCCCACGCCGTCGACGGCCACCCCTTCGTCCCCTCCCACCCGGCGGTCGCCGGCCGGGCGCTGGCCCACCCGGTGGTCTCGCCGGGCGGCGGCCCGCCCCAGGCCTGGGTGGTGATGGTCCGCGACTCGGGCGGCCTCGGCGACTTCGAGCGGCTGATCCTGCAGCAGGCGGTGGCGGTCGTCGCGCTCGAGCTGATGCGGCGCCGGGTCGCGCGCGAGACCGAGCGCCGCCTCGCCGGCGACGTGCTCGCCGGCGCCCTCGGCGGCCGGCTCGAGCCCTCCGAGCTGCGGCGCCGGCTGGAGCCCTTCGGGATCGGCGAGGAGGCCGCGGTGCTCGTCTTCGCCCTCGACGACCCGGCCTCCGCCGAGCCGGTGCTGGAGCGGGCGCTGGCCGCCGACGCCTGTCCCGCGGTCGTCGCCCCGCACGCCAGCGGCCGCCGCGAGCTGCTCTGCGCCGTGGTCGACGCCGCCGACCGCGACCCGGTCGACCTCGCCGCCGAGGCGCGCAAGGCGCTGGTCAAAGACCGCGGCACGGTGCGCGCCGCCGCCAGCCGCCCGGCGCCGCCCGAGCAGCTGCGCCACTCCTTCCACGAGGCCCGCTGCGCCCTGGAGGCGACCTCGATCGGCAACGGCAGCGGCGCCCCCGAGGTCGCCTCCTGGCGCGACCTCGGCGCCTTCACCCTGCTGCTCTCGATCCAGGACGACGAGGCGCTGGGCCTGTACTGCGACAGCGTGCTCGGCCCGATCGAGGAGGGCGACGAGGAGTACGGCGGCGAGCTGCTGCGCTCGCTGGAGGCCTTCATCGAGCAGAACGGCCAGTGGGAGAAAGCGGCCCGCGAGGTCTACTGCCACCGCCACACGCTGCGCTACCGGATGCGCAAAGTCGAGGAGCTGACCGGCCGCGACCTCTCCCGCGCCCACGACCGGATCGAGTTCTGGCTGGCGCTGCGGGCCCGGGAGCTGGTCGCATGAGGGTCGGCGTCCCGTGCGAGGTCAAGCCCGACGAGTACCGGGTGGCGATCACCCCGGCCGGGGTGCGGGAGCTGGCCGTGCACGGCCACGAGGTGCTGGTCGAGGCCGGCGCGGGGGAGGGCTCGGCGATCGCCGACGCCGACTTCGAGGCCCAGGGCGCGCGCATCGTCGCCGACGCGGCCACCGTCTTCGGCGAGGCCGAGATGGTGGTCAAGGTCAAGGAGCCGCAGCCGCTCGAGGTCGAGATGCTGCGCCCCGGCCAGATCCTCTTCACCTACCTGCACCTGGCCCCGGACCCCGAGCTGACCCGCGGGCTCTGCGGCTCGGGCGCCACCTGCATCGCCTACGAGACGGTCGAGGACTCGCGCGGGCGGCTGCCGCTGCTGGCGCCGATGAGCGAGATCGCCGGCAAGATCGCGACCCAGGCCGGCGCCTTCATGCTCGAGAAGCCGCTCGGCGGGCGCGGCATCCTGCTCGGCGGCGTGCCCGGCGTCGCCGCCGCCAACGTGATGGTGATCGGCGGCGGCGCGGTCGGCGCCAACGCGGCCTTCATCGCGATCGGGATGGAGGCCGACGTCTTCGTCTTCGACAAATCGATCGACCGCCTGCGTGAGCTGGAGACCGCCTTCGCCGGCCGCTGCTCGACCGTCTACTCGACCACGCTGGCGGTCGAAGAGATGCTGCCGCGGATGGACCTGGTGATCGGCGCCGTCCTCGTCCACGGCGCCCGCGCCCCCTTCGTCGTCCGCCGCGAGCAGCTGGCGCTGATGAAGCCCGGCGCGGTGCTGGTCGACGTCGCGATCGACCAGGGCGGCTGCTTCGAGACCTCGCGGCCGACCACGCACCGGGACCCGACCTTCGAGGTCGACGGGATCACCCACTACTGCGTCGCCAACATGCCCGGCGCGGTGCCGATCACGGCGACCTACGCGCTGACCAACGCCACCCTGCCCTACGCGATCGCGCTCGCCGACAACGGCGTCGCCGGGGCGATCCGCCGCGATCCCGGCCTGCGGCCGGGGGTCAACGTCGCCGCCGGCAAGGTCACCCACCCGGCGGTGGCCGAGGGCGTGGGCGACGAGCACGTACCGGTCGAGGAAGCCCTCGGCCTCGACCAGCAAGCGAAGGCGAAGGAGAGGAGCCGATGAGCACCTACGCGGTTGTCAACCCAGCCACCGGCGAGAAGCTGAAGGAGTACCCGCAGATCGGCGACGAGGAGCTGCGCGCCGCGATCGGGCGCGCCGACGCCGCCTACAGGAGCTGGACCGGCTCCTCGACCGTGGCCGAGCGGGCGGCGCTGATCCGCAGGGTCGGCGAGCTGCACGCCGAGCGGCGCCAGGAGCTGGCCGAGATCATCGTCCGCGAGATGGGCAAGCCGGTCGAGCAGGCGCTCGGCGAGGTCGACTTCACCGCCGAGATCTACGCCTACTACGCCGGCAACGCCGAGCGGCTGACGGCCGACGAGCCGATCGAGCTGCTCGGCGGCGAGGGCACGGCGGTCGTCCGTCGCAGCGCCTTCGGCGTCCTGCTCGGGATCATGCCCTGGAACTTCCCCTACTACCAGGTGGCCCGCTTCGCCGGCCCGAACCTGGTGATCGGCAACCCGATCCTGCTCAAGCACGCGCCGCAGTGCCCGGAATCGGCCGCGGCGATGCAGCAGATCTTCGACGACGCCGGCTTCCCCGAGGGGACCTACGAGAACGTCTACGCCAGCAACGAGCAGATCGAGTGGGTGATCGCCGACCCGCGCGTGCACGGCGTCTCGGTCACCGGCTCCGAGCGGGCGGGCGCCGCCGTCGCCGAGGTCGCCGGCCGCAACCTGAAGAAGGTCGTGCTCGAGCTGGGCGGCTCGGACCCGTTCATCCTGCTCGGCTCCGACGACCTCGAGGCGGCGGCGACGGCGGCGGCCGAAGCGCGGCTCGACAACGCCGGCCAGTCCTGCAACGCGGCCAAGCGCTTCATCGTCGTCGACGAGCTCTACGACGAGTTCCTCGAGAAGTTCAAGGCGAACCTCGCCGCCGCGGCCACCGGCGACCCGACCGCCGCGGGCACCGCGGTCGGCCCGCTCTCCTCCTCGACCGCGGCCGAGCGGCTCGAGGACCAGGTCGAGCGGGCGGTGGCGGCTGGCGCCGAGGTCGTTGTCGGCGGCAAGCGCGACGGCAACTTCTTCGAGCCGACGATCCTCACCGGGATCGAGCCGGGCGCCGACGCCTCCCAGGAAGAGTTTTTCGGCCCGGTCGCCCAGGTCTACCGGGTCGGCTCCGAGCAGGAGGCGGTCGAGCTCGCCAACCGCACCCCGTTCGGGCTCGGCTCCTACGTGATGACGACCGACCCCGAGCAGGCCGAGCGGGTCGCCGACCGGATCGAAGCGGGGATGGTCTACGTCAACCTGGTCGGCGCCGACAGCCCGGAGCTGCCCTTCGGCGGCTTCAAGCGCTCCGGCTTCGGCCGCGAGCTGGGCCGCTACGGCGCCGACGAGTTCGTCAACAAGAAGCTAATCCGCAGCGCCTGAGCTAGTCCGGGGCCGCGTTCGTCTTTTGTCGAGCTCAGCCCGACAAAAGACGAACGCGCTCAGATCACGGGAGAATTTTCGGCCAGCCGGGGGGAGAGACTGGGCCCGCGTTCGCCCACCGGTGACCTCGCTGGCGCGCACCATGCTCGACATCGCCTCGGAACTGAGCATGAGTCGCCTCGAGCGCGCGATCGAGCGATCCGAAGAGCTGCGCCTGTTCGACCTGTCGACGGTGGAGTCGCTGCTCGCTCGCGCCGCTGGTCATCCGGGCCTGGGCCGGCTGCGCCGGGCGCTCGACATATACCGGGACGACCTCCCGTTCACCCGCTCCGGGCTGGAGCGACGGTTTCGCGAGCTCGTCGCGGGCACCGAGCTGCCGGAGCCAGTCATGAACTACGACTTCGGTGGCTACGAGCTGGATGCTTTCTGGCCACGTGAGCGCTTCGCGGTCGAGCTCGACGTCTACGAGACCCACGGAACCCGGGCCGCCTTCGAGCGCGACAGGCTGCGCCAGGAGGAGCTGAAGCTCCAGGGCGTGGAGATGATCCGCGTTACCGGCCCTCGTCTCGACCGCGAACCGTCCACCGTGCTCGAACGGCTCGCCGCCCTGCTGCGTCAGAGGCGACTGCAGCTGGGCCTCGATCGGGATGCGGGCCGGGCGACCGCATCGTCACGCCCTGCTGGCGGTTAGCTGCCGTATATGGGCAGCAGGGAAGAGGCGCGTCCGCAGGCGCTCGCTAGGCTCGCGGGCGTGAGATCGCTCGTCAGGGGGAGTGTGGTCGGGGTGGCACTGCTCGCCGTGTTGGCGACCGGCGTCGGCGCCGGCAAGGCGCCGCAGGACGACGAGCCGCGCTGCCACGGGCGGCTGGCGACGATCGTCGGCACGGGCGGCGACGACGTCCTGCGCGGAACCCCCGAACGCGACGTGATCTGGGGCGGGCCCGGCGACGACGAGATCCACGGCAGCCTCGGCAACGACCTGATCTGCGGTGGGCCGGGGGCGGACCTGCTGCACGGCGGCCGCGGCAACGACGAGGTCGACGGCGGTGCCGGCGACGGCGACCGGGTGATCGGCGACCTCGGCGACGACAAGGTCCTGGGCGGGCCCGGAGACGGCGACGAGGTCGCCGGCAGCCTCGGCATCGACACCGTCAGCGGCGGACCCGGCGACGGCGACTACGTCCATGGCGACTACGGCTACGACCGCATGGACGGCGGCCCCGGCAAGCACGACGTCGCCTCCTTCGCCACTGACGTCGGCGCCGGGCGCAAGGGCGGCGGCGTGCGCGTCTCGCTGGCGGCGCACCGGGCGCGCGGCGACGGCCACGATCGCCTCTTCCGCTTCGAGGACCTCGAGGGCTCGGCCTTCGCCGACGTCCTGATCGGCAACAAGGGCGCCAACCTGATCGACGGCGGCGCCGGCGACGACACGATTCGCGGTGGCGGGGGCAGGGACCGCCTGCGAGGCGGCCAGGGCACGGACCGCTGCCAGGGAGCCAAGGGCCGCACCGACTCCTGCGGGCCCGAAGCCAAGCTCAACGCCTCCGCCTATGTCGAGCTCGACTCGGTCCCCGCCGGCGGCGGCGGGCTGCAGATCGTCGCCGGGCCCGGCCGCGACCAGCTCGTCGTCGCCTTCGACGATGAGAGCTCGACCTTCGGCGTCACGGCGAAGAAGGGAATCGCCCTCGGGCCCGGCTGCGACCGGGTCAGCGCCGTGCAGGCGAGTTGCCCGAGCGACGGCCCGGCACGCTGGCTGACCGCCGACCTCGGCCCGGGGCCGGACAGCTTCGTCGCCGAAGGCTCGCTGGCCGGCGCCCAGAACGTGCGCATCGCCGGCGGCTACGGCAACGACGTGATCCGCGGCGGCGACGAGGACGACCTGATCGAGGCCGGCTACGGCGCCGACAAGCTCTACGGCGGCGCCGGCGCCGACGGGCTGGTCGGCAGCAGGCCCGGGCCGACCTACCTCTACGGCGGCCCCAACGGCGACCTGCTCGCCGCCGGCGGCGGCTGCGCCGGCGGGGCGCTGGTCGGCGGCCCCGGCCGCGACGACGCCTCCTTCGCCGAGACCCCCGCCCACCCCGGCACCCTCTACGTCTCCTTCCCCGCCCACAAGGCGTGGATCGACGCGGTGCCGGGCTGCGACCCGGTGCGCCTCGACCCCAGCAACGAGGACATGGAGGGCTCCTTCGACTGGGACGTGCTGATCGGCGACGCCCGCGCCAACAACATGCTCGGCCAGCCCGGCGCCGACCGCTTCTACGGCGGCGGCGGCGACGACGTGATCGACGCCCGCGACGGCACCCGCGACTTCTCGATCCAGTGCGGCAAGGGGCGCCGCCCGCGGCCGATGAAAAAGGGCGGCAAGCGGCCGCCGATCGTCGGCACGGCGGCGGGCCGCGCCCTGACCGACGCCTTCGATCCGCCGACCGCGCTCTGCGCGATCACCAAGCACGGCCGGCCGGTCGACGGCCTCGGCGTCGCCGACGAGCCGGAGGAATAGCCGCGACTCAGCGGCCGCGGCCGTCGCTGTTGGCGACCGCGCAGGCTTCCTCGGCGCCGATGAACGGCGTCAGGGTCATGTAGGTGGCGAGCGGGGCCAGCTCCTGCAGGCTCGCCGCCCCCGAGCGCTGGATCTGGTCGTAGATCATCGAGTAGATCGCGCCGCCGATCGCCTCGGCGGCGAGCGGGCTGGCGTCGGGCCGCAGCTCGAAGCCGGGTACGAGCAGCGCCTCCATCCCGGTCATCACCTGGTCGCGCTGCTCGAGGGCGCGCTTGCCGGCGGCGTAGACGTCGATCGCGCCCAGGGTCGTGTACTCGGGCTCGGCGGCGCAGAAGGCGAACATCGAGGCAAAGGCGCCGCGCACCTGCTGCGGCCACTCCGAGTGGCGGCGGAAGGCGGGCAGGGTCGAGGCCAGCATCTGCGCCGAGCCGCTGTCGACCGCGGCCAGCATCGCCTCCTCCTTGTCGGCGAAGTGGGCGTAGAAGGTCGAGAGCGAGATCGAAGCCCGCGAGGCGATGTCGCTGACGGTCGTCGCCGGGTAGCCCTTCTCGGCGACGACGGCGGCCAGCGCCCGCAAGATGCGCTCCGCCGGGTCGTAGGCCTCGAGCCGGGCCGGGCGCGACGGGGCGCGGCTGCGCGGCCGCCGGATCGGCTCGGGCGGCGGCATGTAGGCCAGGCCCCAGTCCCACATCTGGGAGGTGAGCTCGATCAGCTCCTCCTCTTCGCGGCGGTAGAGCCGGGTGTGGATCACCTTGCGCAGGCCGCCGATCACCGCCCGCACGATCTCCGGCGGCATCCCCTCGCGGCCGGGCATCTCGCGCAGGGTGCCGGAGACGAAGCCCTCGAAGGCCTCGACCGCGCTGTCGATTCGCTCGACCGCCCGCGGGCCGGCGGCGAAGACCTCGACGAAGCACATGCGCGAGGCGGCGGCCTGTTCGACGATCAGCGCGATCAGGGCGTCGAAGGCGGCGTGGGCCCGCGCCTCGCCCGGGACCTGGCCGTTGGTCTCGGCCACGGCGCCGATCGTCGGCCCGAGGAAGGAGTCGATCGCGGCCAGCAAGCAGTCTTCCTTGCCCTCGAAGTGGGCGTAGAAGGCGCTGCGCGAGACGCCGGAGAGCTCGAGCAGGTCCTCGACCCGCGTCCCCTCGTAGCCCTTCTCGGCGACGACGGCGACCAGGGCGGCGAAGAGGCGCTCGCGCTGGTTGCGGGCGACCTGCTCGGACGGCAGCCGCCGCCCAGGCTGCAGCTTGCGCTCGCGCAGCGTGCCGGCGTTCCCCCATGGCGTGTTGACCATCAGGACCGGACCATAGCCGGCCATCGCCTCACCTCCGCGGCTGACGTCGACTACTCATCGAACTGGATGGTACGCGCGATTCTTTTGAAACGCAACCGTCTTCACGGCTGACGACTGCACCGATAGCCGTCATATAGCCATGTTCCGTGCATAGGACGGCGGAGCCCGGAGGGTGGGATTAACGCGAGGACTTGATTTTCGAGTAGGAGTATGTTTTTATGTGCGTGGCCCAGATATGCCGCAGCGGTCGCCGGGCTCCCTGCCGACGACCGTCCCGTCGCCGGCCCCCCTTTCCGGCGACCAAAAGGCGAGACATCGACCCGGGTCGGCACCTCCCTTGCCGGCCCGGGTCATCTCCTTTCCGAAACCGGCCCGGCCGCAGGCCCCGGAGCCCGTCCGCTACGGCCGGAGTTCGGTGAAGCCGGCCGCGGCGAAGTCGCCGTCGAAGGCGAGCGCTTCCTCGATCCCCCTGGCGCGCATGAAGGCGAAGCTGGTCGCGTCGACGAACGAGTACTCGCGCTCGTCGTGGCGGCGCAGCCAAGCGAGGGCTTCGTCCTCTGGCTCTGCCGGGACCCGCGCGACCGAGATATAGCTGTCCGGCCCTCCGACGCTGTCGAGGAAGGCGACCGCTTTTCCGTGCCACGACTTGGCGCGAAGCCAGGTCCACGTCTCGCCTCGGACGTGGTTCGTGGTCACGATTCTGCGGTCGGCAACTTGCGCGAAGAGCCGCACGGCAGCGTCGTGATTGCCGTCCCGCTTGATCATGTACGCGATCAGAAACGACGAGTCGGCAAAGATCACGGGTAGTCCCGTGACAGCCCGTAGACCACCTCGTCGATGGTCATGCTGCTGTCTGGCTCCCCGTCGACGGTCCCGCACATCTGGAAGAACGGGTCGTCCTCCAGGGGTGGCAATGGCTTCACTCGCTCCCGCACGCAACGTCTGATCACCTCCGCCTTCGAGAGCCCCTCTTCTTCGGCGCGGCGATCGACCGCTGCGTCGAGCTCGGGCTCGATCGATATCTGCAGTCGCTTCATGCGGGCCAAGTTACATCACCTCCACTGAAGTAATGTAACGAAATACGCACGGATCTGTGCCGGAGAGCGAAATCTCTGCTCGGCGGCCGTGCAGCCGGCCGCTACGGGCGTGAACTAGGCTTGGAGTATGGCCCGGAGCCCGAGCGAGGACGAGGCCGCCGCGATCGCGGCGGCGGTCGAGCGGTTCGTCGCCGAGACGGCGCCGGCGCCCGGCGGCCAGGGGGAGGAGGCGACCGGGCCCTGGCAGCGCGCGGCGCTGCTCGAAGGGGTCGGCGCGAAGAGCGCGTTCGGCAAACCAGAAGGAGGAGAGAGATGGCTGTCGTGAAGATCATCGAGCTGGTTGGCAGCTCCAAGACGTCGACCGACGACGCCGCCCGGCAGGCCCTGGCCCAGGCACAGGGCACGCTGCGCAACGTGCGCGCCGTCGACATCGTCTCGACCGGGATCCGCGGCGAGAACCTCGACGAATACCGCGCCCACGTGCGGGTCGCGTTCCTGATCGAGGGGACGGACGTCGACTGATGGGCGAGGGCAGGGAGGTCTCGCGCGACGAGGCGCAGAAGCTGATCGAGGACGGCGCCCAGCTGGTCGACGTGCGCGCCGCGCACGAGTGGGAGGCCGGCCACATCGCCGGCGCCACGCACCTGCCCCTGGCCGAGTTGGCCGGGCGGGCCGAGGAGATCGACCGCGAGCGTCCCGTCGTTCTCTACTGCCGCGGCGGCAACCGCTCGACGATGGCGGTTGAGGCGCTGGCCGCCGAGGGCTACGACGCGGCCAAGCTCGGCGAGGGCATCGTCGGCTGGTCGGAGGCCGGCCTGCCGCTCGAGCCCGAGTCCGCCCGCGTGGCCGAGTCGGGCGAGGCCTCGGAGATCCTCCACGCCGCGAAGAGGCTGCCCCCGAGTTAGCCATCCCCGGATATCAACCACCAACTGGCTGAAAATCCACCAGTAAGTGGTTAAAATACGGCCTATGCTGTACGAGCGCAGCCTGATGCCAGAGATCCTGGCCGCCCTGGCCGACACCCCGGTCGTCCTGGTGGTCGGGCCGCGGCAGAGCGGCAAGAGCACGATCGCCGAATCTCTCGCCGAACACTACGACGGCGCTCGCTACCTGACGCTGGATCGCGGTGTCTCGCTCGGCGCTGCGCGCGAGGATCCCGCCGGCTTCGTCGCCGACTCCGACGGGCTCACCATCATCGACGAGGTCCAGCGTGCGCCGGAGCTGCTGCGCGAGATCAAGGCGAGCGTCGATGCGGATCGGCGCCCGGGCCGGTTCGTGCTCACCGGCTCGGCCGACGTCCTCACCTTGCCGGGGGTATCGGAGACGCTGGCCGGACGCATGGAGATCCTGCGGCTCTGGCCTCTTTCGCAGGGAGAGATCGAGGGCCGCCGAGAGGGATTCCTCGACGCCCTGCTGGCCGGAGACCCGGCTGGGCTGGCCGAGCGGGCGGATCGCTTGGGCAGGGGCGAGCTGATCGCGCGCGCGGCCGCCGGCGGATTTCCCGAGGCGATCACACGCAGCGGCGGCCGGCGCGCTCGCTGGTTCGACAATTACGTCGACACGGTGCTCCAGCGCGAGGTCCGCGAGCTGGCCAACATCGCCGGGCTCGCGGATCTGCCGCGACTGCTCGCTCTGCTGGCGACGCGCTCCACCGGCCTGCTCAGCTACGCCGGCCTCGGCCGCGACCTCGCCATGCCGCAGACGACCCTCAAGCGCTACCTCGCCCTGCTCGAGGCGGCCTTCCTGGTGGTGCCGGTGCCGGCCTGGTTTCGCAACCGCGGCAAGCGCCTGACCAAGTCGCCGAAGCTGATCCTCTCCGACAGCGGCCTGCTCGCGCACCTGCTCGGCGGCGGCGAGCAGGCGACCGGCCCTCTGCTCGAGAACTTCGCCTTGATGGAGATCGTCAAGCAGGCCAGCGTGCACCCTGCCCGCCCGAGGCTGCTCCACTACCGCACCGCCGACGGGGCCGAGGTCGATGCGGTGATCGAGGTTCGCGGCGGCCCCGTCTGCGCGGTCGAGGTCAAGGCAAAGGCAAGCCTCGACCGCCGCGACACACGCGGTCTGCGGGGGATTGCCGAGCTGCTGGGCGACGAGTTCGGGATCGGCGTCGTCCTGCACTCGGGCGAGGATGCGGTGCGGCTCGCGCCGAAGATCTGGGCGCTTCCCTTCGCCGCTCTGTGGGCGTCCCCGAGTTAAATACCCTAATCCCTGTCAGGTTTTGCTATTTTCCACAGGGCGTGGAGGTAGTGGTCGACAAGGAGAAGGAGCAGCGCGGCAAAGGCCGCGCCGGGACCCTGGAGAACCCGGAGACGTACGACAACGTCCCCGGGCACATCATCCCGATCATCGAGCGCGAGTTCGACGACTTCGACTCCGAAGCCGAGGAGTTCCTCTCCGGCCGGCTCGCCGAGGACCAGTTCATCGGCTTCCGGCTCAAGCAGGGCGTCTACGGCCAGCGCCAGGCCGACGTGCAGATGGTCCGCGTCAAGCTCCCCTTCGGCGGCGTCACGCCGGAGCAGATGGACACCTTCGCCGAGGTGGTCGAGCGCTGGGCGCCGCTGAACAAGGGCCACATCACGACCCGCCAGAACATCCAGATCCACCACGTGCCGCTGCGCGACATGGAGCAGCTGCTGCGGGTGATCTCCGACGCCGGGCTCTCCTCGCGCGAGGGCTGCGGCAACACGGTGCGCAACGTCACCGGCGACCCCTGGGCCGGCGTCGCCCCCGACGAGGTCTTCGACCCGACGCCCTACGCCGGCGCCTACGTGCGCTACTTCGTGCGCCACCCGACGACGCAGCTGATGCCGCGCAAGATCAAGACCGCCTTCAGCGGCTCCGACGAGGACCGGGCGATAACCGGCATCCACGACATCGCCTTCCTCGCCCGCGAACGCGACGGGGTCAAGGGCTTCGAGCTGCGGGTCGGCGGCGGCACCTCGATCATGGCCCGCGTCGCCCCCACCGTCTGCGACTTCGTCGAGGCCGACAACGGCGACTACCTCAAGGTCGCCGAGGCGGTGCTGCGCATCTTCGACCGCCAGGAGTGGCTGCGCGCCAACCGCGCCCGCGCCCGGATCAAGGTCCTGCTCGACAAGATCGGCGTCGACGCCTTCCGCGAGCTCCTCGACGAGGAGCTGCAGGGCGACTGGGTGGCCGAGCGCGACTTCGACTCCGACCTGGTCGAGCGCCTGCGCTTCGACGACGACGAGGAGCTGCGCGCCCCCGAGGCGCCGCCGCAGGCCGCCTCGCCCAACGGCGAGCGCTCCGAGTTCGAGCGCTTCTGCGAGGCCAACGTCCAGGCCCAGCGCCAGGAGGGCTTCTCCGCGGTCGAGGTGAAGATCGACCGCGGCGACCTCAGCCCGGAGCAGTTCCGCGGCCTGGCGGCGATCATGCGCGAGTTCAGCGGCGGCACGGCGCGCAGCACGGTGCAGCAGAACCTGGTCCTGCGCTGGGTCCGCGACGAGGCGCTGTTCGAGGTCTGGCAGCGGCTCGAGGCGCTCGGCCTCGCCGACCCCGGCGCCCGCGAGATCACCGACGTGGTCAGCCTGCCCCGGCACCGACAGCTGCAAGCTCGGCATCACCAGCTCGATGGGGCTGAACCGGGCGGTCAAGGAGCGGCTCGAGGCGATGGACGTCAAGGACGGCCTGACCCGCCAGATCCACGTCAAGATGAGCGGCTGCCCCAACGGCTGCAGCCAGCACCACATCGCCAACATCGGCTTCTACGGCGCCTCGCTCAAGGTCGGCGGCCGCCAGATGCCCGCCTACATCCCCCACATCGGCGGCAACTACGAGGGCGGCGAGGTCGTCTTCGGCAAGCGGCTCAAGTCGCGGCTGCCGGCCAAGCGCGTGCCCGAGGCGGTCGAGCGCTGGGTGCGGCTGTACGAGGCCGAGCGCAGCGACGAGGCCGAGGAGTTCAACGCCTTCGCCGAGCGCGCCGGCGCCGAGCGCTTCGAAGCCGAGGTCAAGGACCTGACCCTGCCGGCCGAGTTCAGCCTCGAGACGATGCAGCAGTTCATCGACTGGAACCGCTCCAGCCCCTACGAGGTCGTCAGGGGCGAGGGCGAGTGCGCGATATGAGCCCCGTGGCAGAGCAGGCGAAAATCGCCGACCCCGAGGCGATCGCCGCCGAGCTCGAGGGCCGCAGCGCCGAGGGCGCGATCGAGTGGATGTTCGAGACCTTCGGCGAGAGCCACTACATCGCCTGCTCCTTCCAGAAAACCAGCTCGGTGACGGCGCACCTGGCCTCGAAGGTCAACCCGCAGGCGCGCTTCTTCTACCTCGACACCGACGTGCTCTTCCCGGAGACGTACGAGACCCGCGACCGCCTGGCGGCGTCGCTCGGGGTCGAGTTCGACCGCTTCCACAACCTGACCCTCGCCGAGCAGGCCGAGCAGCACGGCGACGAGCTCTGGAACCGCGACCCCGACGCCTGCTGCGGGCTGCGCAAGGTCGAGCCGATGCGGCGCGCCCTGTCTTCCGTAGACTGCTGGCTTGCCGGCGTCCGCCGCGAGGACTCTGCCAGCCGGGCCAAGACCCCGAAGTTCGGCTGGGACAAGCGCTTCGAGCTGTGGAAGCTCAATCCGCTCGCGGACTGGTCCGAGCGCGACGTCTGGAACTACATCCATGAGCACGACCTCCCGTACAACCCGCTCCACGATCGCGGCTACCCCTCGATCGGCTGCACCCACTGCACCAAGCCGGTGGGGCCGGGCGGGTCGCCCCGCGACGGCCGCTGGGCGGGCCTCGAAAAGTCCGAGTGCGGGATCAACTAGGGCGCACCGCGCCTGAGACTGCCTCTCCGTAACCTCCCCCGACCCGATTGGTGAGACCCAACGCATGAGCGAGACGATGACCGAGCTTTCCCTGACCCTTGACGAGCGCCACACCGCCGACTTCGAGATGATCGGCAACGGCGGCTTCGCGCCGCTGACCGGCTTCCAGGGCTCCGCCGACTGGCAGCGCGTCTGCGACGAGATGCGCACCGCCGACGGCTCCTACTGGCCGATCCCGATCACCCTGGCGACCGAGCTCGAGTGCGAGGTCGGCGACGTCGTCGCGCTCGCCAGCGACGAAGGCAAGCCGCTGGGGCGGATCAGGGTCGAGGAGATCTGGGAGCGCGACGCGCGCGAGGAGGCCGAGAAGGTCTACGGCACGACCGACGAGGCCCACCCGGGCGTCGCCGCGATCTACGAGGAGGGCAGCCGCTGCATCGCCGGCCCGATCGAGGTCGACGCGCTGCCCGACCACGAGGAGGCGTTCATGCGCCGCTACCTCACCCCCGCCGAGACCAAGGCCGAGTTCGAGAAGCGCGGCTGGAAGCGGATCGTCGCCTTCCAGACCCGCAACCCGATCCACCGCGCCCACGAGTACCTGACCAAGGCGGCGCTGGAGACCTGCGACGGGCTCTTCATCCACCCGCTGATCGGCAAGACCAAGACGGGCGACATCCCCGCCGACGTGCGCATGCGCTGCTACGAGGTGCTGATGGAGAAGTACTACCCGTCCGACCGGGTGATGCTGGGCGTCAAGCCGGCGAAGATGCACTATGCCGGTCCGCGCGAGGCGGTCCTGCACGCGATCGTCCGCCGCAACTACGGCGCCACCCACTTCATCGTCGGCCGCGACCACGCCGGCGCCGGCGACTACTACGGCACCTACGACGCGCAGAAGATCTTCGAGACGATCGACATCGACGAGCTCGGCATCGAGCCGCTGATGTTCGAGCACACCTTCTGGTGCAACGAGTGCGAGGGGCTTGCCTCGAACAAGACCTGCCCGCACGACCAAGACGCCCGCCTCTTCCTCTCGGGGACGAAGGTGCGCGAGATGCTCGGCAACGGCGAAAGGCCGCCGCACGAGTTCTCGCGTGACGAGGTGGCCGACATCCTGATCGACGCTTACAAGGAGGACTGACGTAACGATGGCTGGTGAGAAGGGCTTCACCCTCTGGTTCACCGGGCTCTCCGGAGCCGGCAAGACGACAATCTCGAGGCTGCTCGAGGGTCACCTGCGCGAGCGCGGCTCGAAGCTGGAGATCCTCGACGGCGACGTGGTGCGCGAAAACCTCTCCAAGGGGCTCGGCTTCTCCAAGGAGGACCGCGACACCAACATCCGCCGCATCGCCTTCGTCGCCGACCTGCTCAGCCGCAACGAGGTGCCGGTGATCACCGCCGCGATCTCGCCCTACGCCGCGATCCGCGGCGAGGCGCGCGAGCTGATGGGCGAGCGCTTCATCGAGGTCTACGTCAAGGCCTCGGTCGAGACCTGCACCGAGCGCGACGTCAAGGGCCTCTACAAGAAGGCGCTGGCGGGCGAGATCAAGGAATTCACCGGAGTCTCGGACCCCTACGAGGCGCCCGAGAACCCCGAGGTCGTCTGCGACACCGAAGGCGAAACGGCCGAGCAGTCGGCGCAGAAGCTGATTGAGTATCTCGAGTCGCGGGATTTGATCCCGGCGGCCGCGGTCACCGCGTAGGGCAGTCTGCGTAGGAGGGGCGGGATTCTTCGCGGAGCTTCTGTCCTACTTGCGGAGTTCGGTGCAGAGGGCGGGGAGGCTTATTGCTTCCACGTTCTCGGCCAGGCGGAAGCGCTCCTGGCCTGCGTAGACGACGAAGGTGCGGGCTGGCTGGATGTCCTCTAGGGCGGAGCGCAGCCCCCGTTCCAGCTTCGGGGCGAGGGTTCGCTTGATCTCGATCGCCCAGACCTCGCCTCCCCGCCAGTCGAGGACGAGGTCGATCTCGGCGCCGCCGCTGGTCCGGTAGAAGCTCGGGAAGGCATCGTCGCCGACGATCGAGAGCAGGCTCTCGATCGCCATGCCCTCCCAGCTGGCGCCGACAACCGGGTGGCCGAGCAGCGCCTCCTTGTCGGGAACCTGCAGCAGGGCGTGGACGAGGCCGCTGTCGCGCACGTAGACCTTCGGCGAGCGCACCAGGCGCTTGCCGACGTTGACCAGGCGCGGCTGCAGCCGCCGCACCAGGAGCAGGTCGACGAGGAGGTCGATGTAGCGGCCGATGGTGGCGCCGGTGACCCCGAGGTTGCGGGCGAGCTTGGCCGCGTTGAGCACTCCTCCCTGAAGGTGGGCGAGCATGGTCCAGAGGCGCCGCAGCGTCTCGGCCGGTATGCGCGGGCCCAGCTCCGGGATGTCCCGTTCCAGGTACGTCCGGATGAAGTCGTGGCGCCAGCTCATGCTGCTCCGGTCGTCAGCGGCGAGGAAGCTGTCCGGGAAGCCACCGCGAAGCCAAAGGTCGTCGATCCGGTCGCTGCCGACCTCGGTGATGTCCAGGGGATTGAGTTCGACGATCGCGATCCGTCCGGCCAGCGTCTCGCCCGTTTGCGCGAGCAGGTCGAGTGAAGCCGAGCCGAGCAGGAGGAATCTCCCCGTGCCCTTTCCTTCGCGACGCCCCGCGTCGATCACCCCGCGCAGCGTTTTGAAGAGGCCCGGGGTGCGATGGATCTCGTCGAGGACGAGCAGTTCGTCGGTGTGGTCCTCGAGATATAGCAGCGGCGAGCCCATCCGCTCGCGGTCCGCCTCGGACTCCAGGTCGAGGTAGGTCGCCGGATAGTCCTCCGCCACTGCCAGCGCCAGAGTCGTCTTGCCGACCTGACGCGGCCCGACCAGCACCACGGCCGGCGAATGCTCGAGTCGGTGGGCTACTCGTTGGGCGACTCGCCTTTCAATCATCCTTGTAAATCTATAACGAAATTAAAGATTTACAAGGATCTTTACCCTCTCGACCACGATCTTGCGAGCCGGTCGCTCAGGCGTCCGTCGGTCTCGGGGGCTGCGGCGGGACCTGGGGCTTGCCCAGGCCGTAGGTGTCGTAGGCGCCGAACTCGGCGAAGGTCTTGTGGGTCGGGCCGTGGTAGTCGGAGGAGGCGGTGGCGAGGAGGCCGAGCTCCTCGCAGAGGCGCAGCAGGTGTTCGGTCTGCTCCTTGCTGTGGGTCGGGTAATAGGTCTCGACCCCGTCGGCGCCGAGCGAGCGGATCAGGTCCTCGACCTCCGCCGGATCGGCGATGTCCCAGTAGGGATGGGCGACGACGGCGACCCCGCCGGCCTCGCGGATCAGCGCGATCGCCTCTTCGGCGGTCGGCCAGCGGCGCGGGACGAAGGCCTTGGCGCCGGGGACGAGGTACTCCTCGAAGAAGGGCCCGAGGTCGCCGCTGGCGCCGGCGGCGCGGGCGATGTGGGGGCGGCCGATCGAGAGCGCGTCGCCGGCCTCGCGTTCGGCGTCGGCCAGGGTCAGCTCGAAGCCCTCGCCGCGCAGCTTCTCGACGATCTCCCCGGCGCGGTTGACCCGCTCCTGCTGGGCTCGCTCGCAGGCCGGGCCGATCTTCTCCAGGTCGACCCAGTACCCGCAGACGTGCAGGTCTTCGGCGTAGGGATGCACGCACGACATCTCGATCGCCGGCACCAGCTCGACCCCCAGCCCCCGCGCCGCCTCGGCCGCCTCCGCGACCCCCGCAACCGCGTCGTGGTCGCTCAGCGCCAGCGTCGTCACCCCCGCTTCCCAGGCCTTGGCGACGACTTCGGCAGGCGCCAGCTGCCCGTCGGACACGGTCGAGTGCGACTGAAGCTCGATCAGCATGGCCGCGCACCCTATTGGGCCAGGCGTCCAAGAAAGTGTTCGGAACAATTTCTCGCTGCCTACCCGAACAACTTTAGAAGTTGTTCGGTACAATTTATATATGCCCCGACCAAACAAATCGCGCCGTGGCCGCCCTTCGCGCCAGGATCTCTACAAGCGCCTCCAGGTTCAGATCGCCGAGCTTCGCGAGAACCTCGGCGGCCTGCCGTCCCCCGAGGAGGCGGCGGGAATCTGGCGGGGCATCTGGCTCGAGGAGGCCCATCACTCGACTGCGATCGAGGGCAACACGCTGGTGCTGAAACAGGTCGAGCTGTTGCTCGCGGAGGGGCGGGCGGTGGGCAACAAGGAGCTGAGCGAATACCTCGAGGTGCGTGGCTATGCCGACGCGGCCGACTGGGTCTACGGTCATGGAATCAGGCCCGGCGACTGGACCGGGGGAAAGCTGATCAGCCTGTCCGAGTTGCGCCAAGTCCACAGCCTGGCGATGACCCCGGTCTGGGACGTGGCGCCCCATCCCCAGGCGACTGCCAAGGAGAAGCCGGGCTCCTTCCGCGAGCACGACATCGAGCCCTTCCCTGGTGGGATGCGCCCGCCCGAGTGGACCGAGGTGCCGGTGCTCGTTCGCGACTGGGTCGCCGACGCGGGGACCCTGGCAAAGGCCGAGCAGGGCACCGTCGTCGAAGCGCTCGCTGGTCTGCACGCCCGCTTCGAGCAGATCCATCCCTTCCTCGACGGCAACGGCCGCGCCGGCCGGCTCCTCCTCAACCTGCTGCTGGTCCGCCTCGGCTATCCCCCGGCGATCATCTACAAGGGGGACCGCGTTCGTTACCTCAACGCCCTGCGCCGCGCCGACGCCGGCGACCCCGGCCCGCTGGGCGAGTTTCTCGCCCGGGCGATCCTCGACAATCTCTATAAGTTCGTCGTCCCGGCGATCGCCGGCCCCGCCCGTCTCGTCCCGCTGCAGGCGCTGGCGACGCCGGCGCTGAGTGCCAACGCCCTGCGCGTCGCCGCGGTTCGCGGGCGGCTCAAGGCGACCAAGGGATCGGATGGCACCTGGCGCAGCTCGACCGCCTGGGTCGAGGAGTACGTCGCCAGCCGCTACAAACGCCCCGGGTCTGAATAGACTGCGCCGCCGTGTTCGAGAAGGTTCTGATCGCCAACCGCGGGGAGATCGCGATCCGCGTCGCCCGCACGCTGAAGGAGATGGGCATCGGCTCGGTCGCCGTCTACTCGGAGATCGACCGCGACGCCCCGCACGTGCGGGAGGCTGACGAGGCCTTCCTGATCGGCCCGGCGGTGCCGGCCGAGAGCTACCTCGACATCCTGAAGATCATCGACACGGCGAAGGAGGCCGGGGCCGAGGCGATCCACCCCGGCTATGGCTTCCTCGCCGAGAACGCCGACTTCGCCCGCGCCTGCGCCGAGGCCGGGATCGTCTTCATCGGCCCGCCGCCGGAGGCGATCGAAGCGATGGGCTCGAAGACCCGGGCGCGCGAGATCATGGCCGAAGCCGGGGTGCCGATCGTGCCCGGCGCGACCGAGCCCGCCCCCGACATCGAGGCGGCCCGCAAGCAGGCCGAGGAAGCCGGCTACCCGGTCGCCTGCAAGGCGGCCGGCGGCGGCGGCGGCAAGGGCTTCCGCGTCGCGATGACGCCCGACGACCTGCAGGAGGCCTTCGAGGGCTCGGCCCGCGAAGGCGAGAAGTTCTTCTCCGACTCGCGCGTCTACGTCGAGCGCTACCTCGAGGACCCGCGCCACGTCGAGGTCCAGGTCCTCGCTGACAGCCACGGCAACGTGATCCACGTCGGCGAGCGCGACTGCTCGGTGCAGCGCCGCCACCAGAAGGTGATCGAGGAGGCGCCCGGCCCGCACGTCGACGCCGAGATGCGCGCCCGGATCGGCAAGATCGCCACCGACGCCGCGGCCGCGGTCGGCTACCGCGGCGCCGGCACGGTCGAGGGCATGCAGGTCGGCGACGAGTACTTCTTCCTCGAGATGAACACCCGGGTCCAGGTCGAGCACTGCGTGACCGAGATGGTCAGCGGCATCGACATCGTCCGCGAGCAGGTCCTGGTCGCCGCCGGCGAGCCGCTGACCATCGCCCAGGAGGACGTCGACCTGCGCGGCTGGTCGATCGAGTGCCGGATCAACGCCGAGGCCGCCCACAAGAAGTTCGCCCCGGCGCCCGGCGAGATCACCTCCTACCGCGAGCCCGCCGGCCCCGGCGTGCGGGTCGACTCCGGGGTCGAGGCCGGCTCCGAGGTGACGCCGATGTACGACCCGATGGTCGCCAAGCTGATCGTCTGGGACGTCGACCGCGAGCACGCCACGCGGCGCATGCTGCGGGCGCTCGACGAGTACGAGGTCGGCGGCCTGACCACGCTGATCCCCTTCCACGAGGCGCTGCTCGCCAGCGAGCAGTGGGCCAGGGGCGAGACCTGCCGCGACCTGATGGAGGACCGCGAGTGGCTGAAGACGACGGCGCCCGAGCAGGCGGCCGCGGCCGAGGCCGCCGAGGAGAAGCCCGAGACGCTGGCCCGCGACTACAAGGTCGAGGTCTCCGGCAAGCTCTTCGACGTCAAGGTGATCGGCGAGGCGCTCGCCGGCGGCGCGGCGCCCGCCGCGGGCGGCAAGCGGCCGCCGAAACGCGAGCGCAAGGGCGCCGGCGCCGGCGGCGCCTCGAGCGAGGCACTGCCCTCGCCGCTGCAGGGCACCGTGCTCAAGGTCGCGATCGAGCAGGGCGCCGAGGTGGCCGAGGGCGACCTGATCTGCGTGGTCGAGGCGATGAAGATGGAGAACGAGATCGTCGCCCACCGCGCCGGCAAGGTCGAGGAGCTGAACGTCGCCGAGGGCGCCGCGGTCTCCTCCGGCGACGTGCTCGCCGTGATCAAGTAGCGCCGGCGCTCAGCGTTTCTGCCTCTTCTGCTTTTCGCGTTGTTCGCGGCGCTTCTGCCGCAGTTCCTGCTTGCGGCGGCGGATCTCGGCGCGCAGCTGCTTGCGGGTCAGCGGGATGCCCGAGGCCTCTGCCCGGCAGGTGCGCCCGACGCAGTTCTCGAGGTCGCGCAGTTCGCGGTGCAGGTAGTTGCGGACTGGGAAGTAGTTGCGCACGCGGACCACGTTGTTGAGCTCGTTGGGGTCCTTTTCGAGGTTGTAGAGCTCCTTCTCGCCGTCGGGCCAGGCGATGTACTTGTAGGGGCCGAGGCGGATCCCCTCGTAGTCCTTGGGCGGGGCGAGGATCGAGGCGCCGGCGCTCGGGTCGCGGCGCAGCTCCGCGGCGCGTGCCGCCCGCGCCCGGCGCGCCGGGCGGCTGCTCTGGTCGCCGGGTTCGTCGATCGCCCCGGCCTCCTCGACGTCGGAGCTTTCGACGAAGGACTCGAAGAGCAGCGGCCGCAGCGTGCGCAGTTCGGGGTCGGCGAAGAAGGGCGCCATCGAGCGCCCGTCGAGGCTCTTGTCCGCTTCCACCCCGGCGAGGTCGAGGATCGTCGGCGCGATGTCGATGTTGGCGACCAGCTCGTCGCTTTCGCTGCCCGGGCGGATGTGCGGGCCGCGGATCAGGAACGGCATGTGGGTGGCCGGCTCGTAGGCGAGGAACTTGCCGCCGATCAGGCGGTGCTCGCCGAAGAAGAAGCCGTTGTCGGAGGTGAAGATGACGTAGGTGTTGCGCAGCCGGTGCTGGCCGCCGAGCGTGTCGATCAGCAGTTTGACCCCGTCGTCGACGTCGCGCAGCGACTCCAGCTGCTTGTTCCAGTAGACGCGGTAGGTGTGCAGGTCGCTGAGCGTCAGGTAGGGCGCGTCGCGGATGAAGCGCGGCTTGTCGTTGACGTTGCCCTCGCCGAGGCCTTCGGAGCGGTTGTGCGGCAGCGGCGCGCCCTTGAACCAGTCGTAGTGGCGGGGCGTCGGCTCGGGGCCCGCCGGGCGGCGGAAGTCGCCGTGCGGCGCGGTGTAGTCGAGCTGCAGGTAGAAGGGCTGCTCGGGCGGCGTGGCGCGGATCTCGGAGAGCGCGATGTTGGAGAGCATGTCGGTCTGGTGGAAGCAGGGCAATCCGTTGAGCGGCGCGTACGGGCAGCCGTAGTCGTCGCGGACGCCGTACTCGCGCGGTTCCCAGGTGCCCGAGTCGCCGAACGGGCCTTCGATCTTGCCGTTGTTGTTGAGCGTGTAGCCGTAGAAGTAGTGCTGGGTGTCGGCCTTCAGCACCGAGTACCAGGAGCTCCAGCCGGGGGGCACGTTGGTGCCGTCGCTGTAGGGCTCGTCGCCGTAGCCGTTGAGGAACTTGCCGACGTGGATCGTGCGGTAGCCGGCCCCCTGCAGCCAGGTGGCGATGTTGTGGTTCATCGCGGCGCGGAAGGAGAAGCCGAAGTAGCCGCCGTTGGGCTGGATGTTGCCTTTGACCCCGTTGCTGTGGGCGTAGCGGCCGGTCATCAGGCTGACCCGCGAGGGGCAGCAGAGCGGGTAGGAGACGTAGTAGTCGTTGAAGGTCATGCCCCGCTTGGCGATCAGGTCGAGCGTGTTGGGCATCGCCCGCAGCCGCGGGTTGTGGAGGAATTCGGCGTAGAGGCCCTCGAGCGTCTGGTCGTCGGTCTGGATCACGACGAAGCTCGGCGGCTGCGGCTCGGCGGCAGCGGCCTGCCCGCCGCGCCCGGCGGCCGCCGCCAGCAGGCAGAGCAGGGCGAGGAGGCCCGCGGCGAGGCCGAGCCGAAGGCGAGAACCCCTGCTGTGGCTAGTTCGCTCCATCACAAGCTGCCGGCGGGGCCGGCTACGGGTCCTAACAACGGCGGGACCCGAAGTTGCGAAACGCTAGAGGTCGATCAGGACGCGCCGAGCTTTTTGGCGGCGTCGCGGAAGTTCTTCACGGTGGCGCTCGGCGCTTTGCGGCCCTCGAGCTTCTCGCCGTGGCGGTTGACCCAGATCACCGGCACCTTCATCTTCAGCAGCGGGGCGACGTCGTTGTCGTAGTTGCAGCCGATGTGGACCCAGCCTTTCTTGCCGCCGATGCGGCGCGCCGCCTCTTTGAAGTGGACCGGGTCGGGCTTGTAGCTGCGCACCTGCTGGGCGGTGACGACGAGGTCGAGTTCGGTGCGCAGGTGGCGGCGCGAGATGCCGAGCAGTTTGTCGTCGATGTTGGAGACGATGCCGATCTCGTAGCGCTTGCCGAGCCGGTCCATCGCCGCGTTGGCCTCGCGGAAGGGCAGCCAGTAGGCGACGCTGTCGGGCAGGAACTGGGCCCGGGAGGGCTCGATTTCCCAGCCCATCTCGCCGGCGACCTTGACGATCGTGCGGCGCAGCACCTCGGCGTAGAGCTCGTAGGAGCCGGCCATGATCTCGGCCTGGACCTCCATGAAGCGGGCCAGGAAGGGCTCCTCCTCGAAGCTGAAGCCGTCCTTGCCGGCCTCTTTGCGGACCGCGTCGATGATGCCCTTCTCCCAGTCGATCAGCGTGCCGTAGCAGTCGGCGGTCACCCACTTGATCGATTTGAGGCTGGGCAGGGGCATGGCGGCGGCGCATGTTATGCGAACGCCGGGGCGGGCGGCGCCCGGCTTGCCGCGTCCAGTAGGCTGCCGCCCGCGCCAGCGCGGCGCGCCTCCACCAACGCATGGACCTTCTCGAGTATCAGGGCAAGCAGCTGTTCGCCAAGCACGGCGTCGCCGTGCCCAGCGGCGAGGTCGCGGCCAGCGTCGAGGACGCGGTGGCGGCGGCCGAGCGGGTCGGCTTCCCCTGCGCGGTCAAGGCCCAGGTGCTGATCGGCGGCCGCGGCAAGGCCGGCGGGATCAAGATCGCCGCCGACGCCGGCGAGGCGCGCGCCCACGCCGAGGCGATCCTCGGCATGGACATCTACGGCCCGCGCGGCGAGGGCCCGTTCCGGGTCGACCAGGTCTGGATCGAGGGCGGCTCGGAGATCGCCGCCGAGTACTACGCCTCGGTGATCCTCGACCGCGGCGAGAAGAAGCTGCTGGCCATGGTCTCGGCCAAGGGCGGGATGGACATCGAGGCCGTCGCCGAGGAGGACCCCGAGGCCCTGGTCAAGCGCCACATCGACCCGTCCCGGCCGTTCACCGCGGCCGAGGCGCGGCCGATAGTCGAGGCCGCGGGTCTCGCCGAGGACGCCCGCGAGGCCGCCGCCGAGGTGCTGTCCAAGCTGGCCAGGTCGCCGTCGAGGAGGACGCGACCCTGATCGAGGTCAACCCGCTGATCGTCACCGCCGGGCGCGACGTGCTCGCCCTCGACGCCAAGGTGACGATCGACGGCAACGCGACCTACCGCCACCAGGAGCTGGCCGAGGAGGCCGACACGGTCGACGACCCGCAGGAGGCGATGGCGAAGGAGAAGGGCCTCACCTACGTCAAGCTCGACGGCAACGTCGGCATCCTCGCCAACGGGGCGGGGCTCTGCATGTCGACCCTCGACGTCGTCGCCCAGGCGGGCGGCGCCCCGGCCAACTTCCTCGACGCCGGCGGCGGCTCCAAGGCGGAGGCGATCGTCGACGCCCTGACCGTGATCGTCTCCGACGCGAAGGTCAGCGCCATCCTCTTCAACATCTTCGGCGGCATCACCCGCTGCGACGAGATCGCCAAGGGCATCGTCACCGCCTCCCAGCAGATCGACCTGCAGGTGCCGCTGGTGGTGCGGCTCGACGGCACCAACTCCGAGCAGGGACTGGAGATCCTCGCCGAGGCCGAGCTGCCGAATCTGCACCAGGAGACGACGATGCTCGGCGCCGCGCGGCGCGTGGTCGAGCTGGCGGGGGCGAGCGGCTGATGTCGATCGTCGTCGACAAGAGCACGAAGCTCGTCGTCTCCGGCCTGACCGGCCGCGAGGGCTCCTTCCACGGCCTGCGCAACCAGGCCTACGGGACCTACCTCGCCGCGGGCGTCACGCCCGGCAAGGGCGGCCAGGACGTCGAGGGGGTGCCCGTCTTCGACTCGATCCGCGAAGCGGTCGAGGAGGCCGGCGCCAACACCTCGATGATCTTCGTCCCCGCCCGCTTCGCCGCGCCGGCGATCGACGAGGCGATCGAGTCCGGGGTCGAGACGGTGATCGCGATCACCGAGGGCATCCCGGTGCTCGACATGCTGAACACCTACTGGAAGGCGAAGGAGGCCGGCGTGCGGCTGATCGGGCCCAACTGCCCGGGCGTGCTCTCGCCCGGCAAGGCCAACGTCGGCATCATCCCGGCCCAGTTCTTCGACCCCGGCAAGATCGGCGTCGTCTCCAAGTCGGGCACCCTGACCTACCAGATCGGCAACGAGCTCAAGCAGGCGGGCGAGGGCAACTCCTCGATCGTCGGCATCGGCGGCGACCCGATCATCGGCTCGGACTTCATCGACATCCTGAAGCTGTACGAGGCCGACCCCGAGACCGAGCTGATCGTGATGGTCGGCGAGATCGGCGGCGACGCCGAGGAGCGGGCGGCCGACTTCATCGCCGCCGAGGTCTCCAAGCCGGTCGTCGCCTACATCGCCGGCTTCACCGCCCCGCCCGGCAAGCAGATGGGCCACGCCGGGGCGATCATCTCCGGCTCCTCGGGCACCGCCCAGGCGAAGAAGGAAGCGCTGGAAGCGAAGGGCGTCCGGGTCGGCGAAAGCCCCACCGAGACGGCCCGGATCGCGGTCGAGGTCCTGCGCGGCGCCTAGCTCCCGCTCGGCGTTGCTAGGGTCGAGCACGATGGCCGTCGAGACGATCTCCTTCGCCCGCGGGGCGCCGAGCGCCGACATCCTGCCCAGGGAGGCGGTGCGCGACGCGGCGGCGCGAGCGCTGTCCGACGACTGGCAGAAGGCGCTCTCCTACGGCACCGGGATCGGCCACCCCGGGCTCTGCGAGTGGATCGCCGCGCGCCACGGGGGGCTGGACGCCGGCCAGGTGATGGTCGCCAACGGCTCGCTGGAGGCCGGCGCGATGCTCTTCGAGCACCTGCTCGAGCCCGGCGACCGGGTCGTGGTCGAGCAGCCGACCTACGACCGCACGCTGCTGATGCTGCAGCGGCTCGGGGTCGAGCTGGTGCCGGTCGGGCTCGAGGCCGACGGCATCGACGTCGCCGCGCTGGAAGCGGCGCTGGCGGCGGGCCCGGTCAAGCTCGCCCACGTCATCCCCAACTTCCACAACCCGGCCGGCTGCACGCTCTCGGCCGAGAAGCGGGTGCGGCTGGTCGAGCTCGCCGCCGAGCACGGCTTCTGGATCTTCGAGGACGACCCCTACCGCGAGCTGCCCTTCGAGGGCGAGGCGCTGCAGACGATGCTCTCGATCGACGACGCCGGCCGCGTCGTCCACGCCTCCTCCTTCTCGAAGACGGTCAGCCCCGGCGTGCGGGTCGGCTACCTGGCCGGGCCCGCGGCCGAGATCGCGAAGCTGGCCAAGCGCGCCAACGAGACCTACATCTCGCCCAACATGCTGGCCGAGTCGGTGGTGCTCGAGCTCTGCCGCTCGGGCGGCCTGGACGAGAACATCGCCTTCGTCAAGGGCGCCCTGCGGGCGCGCCGCGACGCCCTGGTCGGGGCGCTGCGCGAGCAGATCCCCGAGGCCGAGTTCGTCCTCCCCGGCGGCGGCTACTTCCTCTGGCTCGACCTCGCCGCCGGCACCGACACCGGTGCCCTGCTGGCCGAGGCCAAGGGCGAGGGCGTCGCCTTCGTCGCCGGCCCCGACTTCATGATCGAGGGCGGCGAGAACAGCCTGCGCCTCTCCTTCGCCAGCGTGCCGCCCGAGCAGATCCCCGAGGGCGTCTCCCGCATCGCCCGGGTCCTGGACCGGATCCGCGCCGGCTCCCCGGCCTGAGCGCGGCGATCTTCAACAGACGCTGATCCGCCTGCGCGAGGGGCGCGTACCTTGGTCTGGATGAGAGCAGGAGGAAGACGCCCCGAGCGCCTCGCCGACGAGGACCTGATGCCGCTGATCGCCGCCAAGGACGCCGACGCCTTCGGCGTCCTCTACGACCGGCACGGCGGCGTCGCCTACTCGCTCGCCTACCGCGTGGTGGGCGAGCGGGGGGCGGCGGAAGACGTGATCCAGGAGGCGTTCGTCTCGGTCTGGCGCAGCGGCGTCCGCTACGACGCGGCGCGGGGCAGCGTCCGCTCCTGGGTGCTGGGGATCGTCCGCAACCGGGCGATCGACTTCGTCCGCAGTCGCGCCCGCCGCGCCCCGAAGCTCGACTTCGACGACGACTTGGCGCTCGAGCAGCGCCCGGCGAGCGAGCGGACCGAGGACGAGGCGCTGCGCCGCGAGACGGCGAGCGAGCTGCGCGGCGCGCTCGACGACCTGCCGGGCGAGCAGGCGAAGGTGATCGCGCTGGCCTACTTCGGCGGCTTCAGCCACGCGGAGATCGCCAGGATGCTGGAGGTGCCGCTGGGCACCGTGAAGGGACGGATGCGGCTCGGGCTGGAGAAGATCCGGGTCGGGCTGGCGGAGGGACTTACATGATGAGCGAGAGCGATCACCAGAGCCGCCGCGAGGAGCTGGCCGCCTACCTGCTCGGCGCCCTGGAGCCGGGCGAGGCGGCGGCCCTGGAACGGCACCTGGCCGGCTGCGGGGAGTGCCGCACCGAGCTCGAGTGGCTGCGCCCGGCGGCGCAGCTGCTGCCGGAGTCGGTCGAGCGGGTCGAGCCGCCGCCGCAGCTGCGCGGCCGGCTGATGGAGCAGGTGCGCGCCGAGGCGGCGCGGCCGCCGGCGCTGGGCCGCGGCCGGCTGCGCGGCCGCTGGGGGCTGCGCCCGCTCGCCGGCCTGGCCGCGGCGCTGCTGCTGGCCGCCGGTGTCCTCGCCTACGCGATCGGCGACGGCGGCGACGCGGGCGGCCCCCGCACGACCACCGTCTACGCCGGCCACTCGCCCGGGGTGACGGCGAAGATGGTGCGCGACGGCGAGACCGGCACCCTGCGCCTCGCCAACCTGCACCAGCTGCCGAGCGACGAGGTCCTGCAGGCGTGGGTGCGGCGCGGCAGGCGGGTGGTCTCGGCGAAGACGCTCTTCGTCCCCAGCCCGGACGGCACGGCGACGGCGACGATCGACGGCATGCGCGGCGTCAACGCGGTGATGGTCACCGCCGAGCCCCGCGGCGGCAGCGCGCAGCCGACCTCGAAGCCGATCGTCGCGATCGCCATTCCCAGCTGAGGCCCGTCGACCGAGCATGGCAAGGACGCAGGGAGCGTGGCGTGCTCTGCACGCGAGCGACCGAGGACGCCGCCAGGCGTGGGTCGCCGGGCCTCAGCGGCCGTAGCGGTCGCCCGAGGAGAGGACCAGCTGCTCGGGAATCGTCGCCCGCGGCGGCGGCGCCGGGTCGGCCCGCACCGAGACGGTCTCGGCGACGCTGCGCGAGACGCGGTGGCTGCCGGCGGCGGAGGCGATCGTCACGCCCTCCTCGCCGCTGCTCTGCACGGTGCCCTCGAGCCCCGGGTCGAGGCCGGCGTCCTTGAGGTAGTGCAGCAGCTCCTCGGCCTCGTTCTCGAAGCGCAGGACGACGACCGTGGCGCCGGGCTCGACGTCGGCCAGCAGCGCCCCCTGCTCGCGCACGCCCTCGACGATCGGGTGGCCGTGGGGGCAGGTCGTCGCGTCGCCGATCGCCGCCCGCATCCGCTCCTCGAGCACCGGCGACATCGCGTGCTCGATCCGCTCGGCCTCCTCGTGGACCTCGTCCCAGGGGATGCCGAGCACGTCGGTGAGGAAGCGCTCGATCATCCGGTGGCGGCGGACGATGTGGCTGGCGTGCTCGCGGCCCGAGGCGGTGAACTCGAGCGACTTGTCGGCCTGGCGATCGACGTAGCCGTCCCCGATCAGGCGGCCGATCATCTCGTGCACGGTCGGCGGCGAGAGCTGCATCGCGCGGGCGATGTTGGCGCCGGTCATCGGCAGCCCGGCCTCCTCGAGCCAGAACATGATCTCCAGGTACTCCTGCTCGGCGACGGTCGCGGTCTCCTGCGACAAGGCGGCACTCCTTCGGGGGCGGGTTGGCTGGGCCCAGCCGATACTAGCTGGCCCTGGGAGAGGTGCCTGAGCGGGGAGCAACCTTCGGGTCAAACATCAAAATATCGATCCTTACTTCTCTAAACCCCGTTATTATGAACCTCAAATGAAAAGGCCACGCCCCTACTCCCCCTACGCGGTTGAGGCCGCGCAGCTGCTCGGCGAGCAGATCCGGATCGCCCGTCGCGGCCGCCGCTGGTCCCAGCGCGAGCTCGCCGAGCGGGCCGGGATCACCCCGGGGACCCTGGTCAAGGTCGAGCGCGGCGACCTCAGCGTGCGCCTCGGCACCGCCTTCGAGCTCGCCGCGCTCCTCGGCGTCCCGCTCTTCCACGCCGATCGCTCGCAGCTCGGCCTCGACCTCGATCGCACCCGCGCCCGCAGTGCCCTGCTGCCCGAGCGGGTGCGGCCGCGCCGCGAGGAGCTCGAGGATGAGTTCTGAGCGAGGCGCCGCGCCGGACGAGGCGTACGTATGGGTATGGCTGCCGGGGGCGAGCGAGCCGGTCGTCGCCGGGCGCCTGCACTGGGCCGGCGACCTGATCGAGTTCAACTACGGGCGCAGCTACCTCGGCCGCGACGGGGCGGTGCCGCTCTACCTGCCGGAGCTGCCGCTGCGCTCCGGCCTGATCGCGCCCCGCGGCAGCCTCACCGTCGCCGGCTGCATCGCCGACGCGATGCCCGACGCCTGGGGGCAGCGGGTGATCATGCACCACCTGCTGGGGCCGGGATCGAGCGCCGCCGACCCGGCGGCGCTCAGCCCCTTCGCCTACATGCTCGAGTCCGACTCCGACCGGATCGGGGCGCTCGACTTCCAGCGCTCGCCCGAGTCCTACGTCGCCCGCGACGAGGGCGAGGCCTCGCTGCGGGAGCTGCAGGAAGCCGCCGACCTGGTCGATGAGGGGCGGCCGCTCTCGCCGGGCCTCGACCGCGCCCTGCTGCACGGCAGCTCGGTCGGCGGCGCCCGGCCCAAGGCGCTGCTGCGCGATGGCGGCCGCAGGCTGATCGCCAAGTTCTCCTCGGCGACCGACACCTACCCGGTGGTCAAGGGCGAGTTCGCGGCGATGGAGCTGGCCTCGCGCTGCGGGCTCGACGCCGCCCGGGTGCGGCTCGGCAGCGCGCTCGGCAAAGACGTGCTGCTGGTCGAGCGCTTCGATCGTGAGCCCGGCGAGGGGGGCGGGGCGCGGCGGATGGTCGTCTCGGCGCTGACCATGCTCGAGCTCGACGAGTTCCTCGGCGGCCGCTACGCGAGCTACGCCGACCTCGCCCAGCTCGTCCGCGAGCGCTTCGCCGCGCCGCGGGCGACGCTGCGCGAGCTCTTCGGCCGCATCGTCTTCAACGTCCTGGTCGGCAACACCGACGACCATGCCCGCAACCACTCCGCCTTCTGGGACGGCGAGACGCTGGCGCTGACGCCCGCCTACGACGTCTGCCCCTCGCCGCGCAGCGGCGGCGAGGCCTCGCAGGCGATGGCGATCGCCCCGAACGGCTACCGGATGAGCCAGCTCAGCGGCTGCGTCGAGGCGGCCGGCTCCTACCTGCTGAGCGAGGCCGAGGCGCGTGAGATCGTCGACCGCCGAGCTGGAGACGATCGAGGCCGAGTGGCCGCAGGTGAGCGAGCTGGCGCGGATGACCGAGGTCGAGCGCACCTACTTCTGGGGCCGCCAGTTCCTCAACCCCTACGCCCTCCAGGGCTACCCACCCCGCCGACGGGCCTAAAAGTAGCCGTATAGGCGACATTTCGGCCCGTCGGCGGGGGAATTGGCTATCGCGCCATCAGGGTGGTGACGACGGCCTCGTAGAAGCCGTCGCCCATCGCGCCCTCGGTGACGGTGGCGTTGTCCCAGGCGGGGAGGGCGGCGCGCAGGCCGGGGTCGCGCTCGGGTCCGTTGGCGACGACGAAGAAGCGGCCGACCGCGGCTGCCACCTCGAGGTCCTCGACCGAGTCGCCGACGGCGATGCAGTCGGCCGGGTCGTAGCCGCGGGCGCGGGCGTGGGCGGCGACGGCGCCGGCCTTGCTGACCAGCCTGGGGACCAGGTGGTAGGCGTGGGTTGGCCCGTCGACGGCGGGCATCTCGCGGCCGATCGCGCCGTTGTCGAGCAGGCGCAGGTCGTCGTGCCCCTCCTCGGCGAGCACCCGGTTGGCCTCCTCGACGTCGACCTTGCCGCGGAAGAGGTGGGAGAGGACGCGGCCGCTGTGCCAGGGCGCGTGGTACTCGAGCCGGCCCTCGAAGCGGGCGAAGAGCATCTTCGGGATGCCGCGCTGCTCGATCTTCTCGTAGACGGTGCCCTCGGAGTCGGGGACGAGGTCGCCGGTCAAGAGCGTCGTCTCGCCCTCGATCGCGAAGGCGCAGCCGGCCTCGTAGATGTAGGAGGACTGGCCCATCAGCCGGGCGCACTCGTGGACCTGGGGCTCGCGCCGGCCGGACATGACGACGACCTCGACCCCGGCCCGGTGGCAGGCCTCCAGGCCGCGGGCCTGGGCCTGGGAGAAGCCGCCCTCGGCGTCGCGGAAGAGCGAGGACCCCCTGCCCAGCAGGGTGCCGTCGAGGTCGGTGTAGACGCAGCGCAGGGCCATCGGTGCGGTCGCTACCGTAGCCGGATGCGCTGGCGCCTCGCCGATCGGGAGCTCGACCTGGCCCAGCCGCTCGCCGCCGGGATCGTCAACGTCACCGCCGACTCGATGTTCGCGGGGGCGCGCAGCCTGACCCCGGAGGGGGCGATCCGCGACGGCCTGGCGCTGGCCGAGCAGGGCTTCGACATGCTCGACGTGGGGGCGGTGGCGGCGAAGGCGGGCCCGCCGGTCGAGGCCGAGGCGGAGGCGGCGGCCCTGGTGCCGGCGATCGAGGGGCTGGCCGGGGCGGGCGTGCCGGTCTCGGCCGACACCTTCTCGCCGGCGGTGGCGCGGGCGGCGCTCGACGCCGGCGCGGCGGCGATCAACGACATCTCCGGCGGCGGCGAGGAGATGTTCGAGCTGGTCGCCGAGCGCGGCTGCGGCTACGTGCTGATGCACATCGAGGGCCCGCCGCGGGTCGACCGCCCGGCGCCCGCCTACGCGGACGTGGTCGGACGGATGGTCGAGTGGGTGGGGGGGAGAGTCGAGGCGGCCCGCGCCCTTGGAGTGGGTATGGAGCAGATCGCGATCGACCCCGGGCTCGACTTCGACCTCAGCGTCGAGCAGGACCTCGAGGTGCTGCGGCGGCTGCCGGAGCTGCGCGCGCTCGGCTGTCCGCTCTACGTCTCGCTCTCGCGCAAGGACTTCGTCGGCGCCGTCCTCGCCGGCTCCTGGGAGCAGCGCTGGCCGGCCGCCGAGCGCGAGTGGGGCACGGTCGCCGCCGTCGCCCTCGCCGTCCGCGCCGGCGCCGACGTCCTCCGCATCCACGACCCCACCTCCCTGCAGGCCGTCCGCGTAGCCGCCGCCATCCGCGCCGCCGACGGGCCTAAAAGTGGCCGTATAGGCGACATTTCGTCCCGTCGGCGGGGGGTTGGCTGATGGCGAAGAGCCTCTTGGAGACGCCTTGGGCGGTGGCGCTGGATCCGGCGCGGCGCGACGGGCGGGTCGTCGCCGAGGCGAGCGAGGAGCCGCGCGAGGCGCGCACGGTGGCGCTGCCGCGCTCGCTCGACCCTGGCTTCGCCGCGGCGCTGAAGGGGGCCGGGGTCACCCGCCTCTACTCGCACCAGCGGGCGGCGCTGGAGGCGGCGGCGCGCTCGGACCTGGTGATCACCTCCGGCACCGCCTCGGGCAAGAGCCTCGCCTTCAACCTGCCGGTGCTCGACGGGATCGCCGCCGACCCCAAGCGCCGGGCGCTCTACCTCTACCCGACCAAGGCCCTGGCCCAGGACCAGGCGCGCAAGCTCGGCGCCCTGCGCCCGCCCAACCTGCGCGAGGCGATCTACGACGGCGACACGCCGCGCGAGGAGCGGCCGGCGATCCGGCGGCGCAGCAACCTCGTCCTCACCAACCCCGACATGCTCCACGTCGGCGTCCTGCCCAACCACAAGAGCTGGGGCGACTTCCTCGCCAACCTCGGCTGGGTCGTGGTCGACGAGGCCCACACCTACCGCGGCGTCTTCGGCTCCCACGTCGCCAACGTGCTGCGGCGGCTGCGGCGGGTGGCGCGCGCCTACGGCTCGGAGCCGCGTTTCCTGCTCGCCTCGGCGACGATCGCCAACCCGGTCGGGCTCGCCGAGGAGCTGGTCGGCACGCCCTTCGAGCCGATCGACGACGACGGGGCGCCGCGCGCCGGGCGCGAGATCGCGATCTGGAACCCGCCGCTGATCGACAAGGCGACCGGGACGCGGCGCTCGGCGCTGGGCGAGGCCGCCGACCTGCTCGCCGAGCTGGTCAGCCACGGGGTGCGGACGATCTGCTTCCTCAAGAGCCGCCGCGGGATCGAGCTGATCCAGCGCTTCGCCCGCGAAGCGCTGCAGGCGCGGGGCAAGCCCGAGCTGGCGGCGCGGATCGCGCCCTACCGCGGCGGCTACACCGCCCAGCAGCGGCGCGAGATCGAGCAGCGCCTCTCCGCCGGCGAGCTGCTCGCGGTGGTCGCCACCGACGCGCTCGAGCTCGGCATCGACGTCGGCGAGCTCGACGCGGCGATCTGCGTCACCTTCCCCGGCACGGTCGCCAGCCTGCGCCAGATGTGGGGGCGGGCCGGGCGGCGGCGGCGCGGGCTGGCCGTCTACGTCGCCGGCCAGGACGCGCTCGACCAGTTCTTCTGCCGCCACCCCGACGAGTTCATCGGCCGCCCGGTCGAGGCCGCGATCCTCGACCACGAGAGCGAGCAGATCGCCGGCCGGCACATGGTCGCCGCCGCCTACGAGCTGCCGCTGAGCGAGGCCGACGCCGATGTCTTCGGGCCGGGCTGGCGCGAGCGGGCGAACCGGCTGACGGCGGCCGGCGAGCTGCGCCAGGCGGGCGGGCGGATGCTGCCGCGCTCGAGCGAGTTCGTCGCCGCCAAGGTGCCGCTGCGCTCGGCCTCGGCCGACTCGGTGGCGGTGATCGAGCGCGACTCGGGTGAGATGCTCGGCCTGGTCGAGGCCGAGCGCGCCTTCACCACGATCCACCCCGGGGCGATCTACCTGCACCTCGGGCGCTCGTATGAGGTCGAGCGGCTCGACGTCGCCGGCCGCCGCGCGGTGGTCTCGGAGTTCGACGGCGACTGGTACACGCGGCCGAAGAAGGAGACCGAGATCTACATCGAGCGGGTGCGCGAGCAGCGCAGCACGGCGGGGGTCGAGCTGCACTTCGGCGAGGTCTCGGTGACCGAGCAGGTGATCGCCTACCAGCGCGTCTCGATCGCCGAGCAGGAGCCCTTCGACGTCGTCGCCCTGGAGCTGCCCGAGCAGCACTTCGCCACCCAGGCGCTCTGGTACGTGCTGCCCGAGCGGCTCAGCGGGGCGCTGCCGCCCGACGTCCTGCTCGGCGCCCTGCACGCCACCGAGCACGGCCAGATCGCGGTCCTGCCGCTGATCGCGATGTGCGACCGCTGGGACATCGGCGGCCTCTCGACCAACGTCCACTTCCAGACCGGGAGGCCGACGATCTTCGTCTACGACGGCCACCCGGGCGGGGTCGGGATAACGCTGCGCGGCTACGAGCAGTTCGAGCGCCTGCTGGGCGACGCCGAGCGGCTGATCGCCGAGTGCCCCTGCGAGTCGGGCTGCCCCTCCTGCGTGCAGAGCCCCAAGTGCGGCAACCTCAACGAGCCCCTGCACAAGGCCGGCGCGCTGGAGCTGATGCGGGCGATGAAAGACTGCGGCGCGTGAGCGTGCGGCGGCAGGTGGCGGTGATCGGCGGCGCGGACTGCGAGCCCGACTCGGAGGCGGCGCGGCTGGCGGAGGAGGTCGGCCAGCGGCTGGCGCAGGCCGGCGTGGCCCTGGTCTGCGGCGGGCTGACGGGCGTGATGGAGGCCGCCTGCCGCGGCGCGGCCGAAGCCGGCGGCACCGCGATCGGGATCGTGCCCGGCAACGAGGCCGGCGAAGCGAACCCGTTCTGCACCCACGTCGTCGCCACCGGCATCGGCCACGCCCGCAACCTGGCAGTCGTCTCCTCCGGCGCGGCGGTGATCGCGGTCGGCGGCGAGTGGGGCACGCTCTCGGAGATCGGCTTCGCCCGCGCCCTCGGCCGCCCCGTCGTCGCCCTGCGCAGCTGGTCGGTGACCGGCCGCGACCGCATGGAGGACGCCCCCGGCGTGATCCCGGCCGAGTCGGCCCGCGAGGCCGTCGACCGCGCCCTGGAGCTGCTCTGACCCACGGCCCTGGCGCGCACTGCCAGCGCTTGCGGTCGTATTTGTTCCCGCCCGTCGGGAACAAATACGACACGAATCCGCTCCCTCAATTCCAGAGTTCGCGCAGGGCGAGGATGGCGAAGGCGTGGGACCAGGCGAGGGGAGTGGTCGAGGCCGGGGCGCCGCTGCGGGCGTCGACCCGCTCGGGGAGGAGGCCTTCGCTCGTCGCGGCGCGGCGCAGAGCCGACATCAGGCCCAGGGCGGCGCGCCGCTCGCCGAGCGCGGCGAGGCTCCAGGCGGTCCAGGCCGTCGGCGCGGTCCACGGGTCGTTCCCGCCGTCCCAGTCCTGGGACGGGACGATGCCGTAGCGACCGCTGCTCGCCGCCAGGCGCAGCAGGGTGCGGCGTGCGGCTGGGAGCAGCGCTGGCTGGCGGAACGGCCGCACCGCCCAGGCCGCGGCCGAGTCGATCCCCGAGGCTGGATCGCCCGCCTCCCGCACGAGCAGGCCGTCCGCGACGAAAATCGCCCGGATCTGCGCCGCCGTCCGCCGCCGGGCCGCAAGGTCAGACTGCCGTAGTGCCTTGCGGCCCGGCGGTGGTGGACGCAAGAGCGTTCCCGAGGTAATCCCCCGCGTCCCCCTCCTGGTAGTCAGCGCGATCTCGCCACGGCACTGCCCGAGCCCGAGCGGCGAGCCCAGCGGCTTGGGCCGCGGCGGCGGCCCACCCAGCCGCGTCGCCCTGGGCCGCGCGCCCACCCACCGGCGAGCCGTCGGGGTGGAAGCGCGCCGCCGCCTCGAGGTCGAGACCGAGCAGGAAGCGCGCCACCCGCCGGGCCTCGTCCCGATAACCGGCGGCGGAGAACGCCAGCGCCACGGCGCTGGCGTCGCGCGGCCAGACGTATTCCCAGCCGTCGCGCCTGCCGGCCAGCGCCGCGCCGTCGCTGTCCGTCAGCGCCCGCAGGACCAGCAGCGAGCGCCGGTACATCCGCCGTGCCCAGGGCGGCGCCCCCTCGCCCAGCGGCCTCGCTCGCGCCAGCCAGTCCGGGTCTCCGGTGACCGCCCCGGGGGAGGCGAGCGGCCCCAGCACCAAGTCCCGCCGATCCCCCCCGGAGACGAGCAACACGGCCCCGACAACCGCGACCCCCGCCACCAGCGCTGCCCGACCCCAGGCCATCCCCGAATCGAATCAGCCCCGCCGCCCCCCGGCCGCTAGCCTTCCCCTACGCGCCCCACGGCGCCACCCGGGCGAGGTAGCTCAGTTGGTAGAGCACACGACTGAAAATCGTGGTGTCGCCGGTTCGATTCCGGCCCTCGCCATCGCATTGCAGAGCCAAGAGCGCCGCCTTTCGAGGCGGCGCGTTTGCGTTTCGGGTTAACGCCAGGTCAACAGCTTGGAGTGGCTGGGCTACGTCGATGCGGCGTTTGCCGTCCTCACTTGCACGAACGCGCTGCATCCGCACGTGCGCGAAGCGCGCAAGTATCGTCGAGCGCTTCATGCGGGGGATCATCGAGTTCTGGCGGGCGGTGGAGATGTTCAGCCCGCCGGCGATCCCACGGGCCCGCCCGGCGCAGCGGGTATTCGATGTCGCTCCCAGCGAGCCGCTGCCCTGGGATCCCGGGCACCCCGTCCAAGCCACGCGGCTGACCAAGAACCAGGCGTGGAGGCACACCGTCTACGTCGGCCTCTACCCGCGGGAAGCGGTCTTCTCGGCGCTGAAGGACGTCTTTCCTCCCGCCCCCGACAGTTACGAGGAGCGTCCTTCGGGCCAGAGCGCCCTGCTGGGTTTTGCGGTCTCGGAGAAAGGAATCCTGCTCGAGGGGTCCGCGGTGCTCTCGGCCTGCGCCTGGGCGACGGCGCGAGCCCTCGATCCGGGTCCGTCGGCCGCCGCCTGGCTCGACGGCTTCGCCGACATTGAACGCGGCTTTGCCGCAGGCATGGAGGAAACGCTCCTCGGCAAGACCGAGGGGCAACGCAAGCCGGTGGTCTTCGACTGGGGCATCCTCACCGAATGCCTGGAGGGAGCGATCGCGGCTTTGGGCGTGGCGGACGTGCTGCCCGTCTCCGGGGTCCGGGTCAGCAGCGAAATCGTCGCGCGGCGGAGCGCCGGTACGGTCGAGCACGACTTTCTCAACAGCTTCATCGCCGACGACCTGGCCCGCGTCGCCGCCGCTGCGGGCGCGGGTGAGGTGGGCGCCGCACTGCGTGAGTACCTGCGGCCCACCGCCGACCTCGACCTCGACGCTCGCATCGACGTGCGGACCCGCCTCGAAGAGGTCCGCCGCGCCACCGAACCCGATCGGCTGCCTTCTGGACGCTGGCCGGCGGGCCCGGAGCAGCCGTTGGCCCTGGGCCAGCAGCTCGCCGTCAACGAGGCGATCGCGATGCCCCGCGCCGACGGCAATCTGTTCGCGGTCAACGGGCCGCCCGGCACCGGCAAGACGACGATGCTGCGCGACCTGGTCGCCGGTTTGGTCACCGAACGGGCCGAGCGGCTGGCGGCGCTGACCGATCCAGCGGATGCATTTCTCGACGACTCCGATCGCTGGGAGACGACTCCCTATCGGCGCGTGATCCATCGGCTAAGGCCCGAGCTGACCGGGTTCGAGCTGGTCCTGGCGTCCAGCAACAACGGGGCGGTCGAGAACGTCACGCTCGAGATCCCGTCGTGCGAGGCTGTCGACGGCCACTGGCGCGAGCTGGCGGAGGAAATCGACTATTTCCCGGCCCTGGCCGGGCGGGCGATGAGCGCCGGCCGTACCTCGGGCGGCGCCTGGGCGCTGATCGCCGCACGGCTCGGCAACAGCAAGAACCGCAAGGACTTCGTCAACGCAGTCTGGTGGACCGAACAACGCAAAGAGGGCGACAAGCGCCCGCCGCCGCCGACGGGTCTGCGCGACCTCCTCGGTCACTGGGAGGAAGACCCCGAGGGACCATCCTGGGCCGAGGCTGTGGCGGCATTCGAGCGGGCCCGCGATCGGGCTAGAGCGATCCGCGGGGACCGCCTCCAGGTGGCGGCGGCGCTCGACCGGGTTGCCGGGCTCGAGTCAGACCTCGAGGCGGCCCGCGCCGCGGAGCGGGCAGCAGGTGAGCGAGTCCAGGCATCGCTGCCGCGCCGTGAGGAGCTCGCATCTCTGCAGCGCACGCGCGAGGACGAGCGCCGCCGCCGCGTCGAGGCTCGCGAGGAAGAGCTGCGCCGGCGTCCCTCGGTGATCAGGTTCCGTGCCCGTGCCGCCTGGCGCGAGCGCGACGAGGAGCTCGCCGCCGCGATCACTGCCCTGGACACGACCCTGGATGAGGTCGGCGAGGAGCTGCGGGTGATCGAGGGCGAGGTGCGGGCCCGCGCCGAAGCAGGGGCTCTGCTGGCGGCTGCCGAGAAGGAGCACGACGCGGCCCGTCGGGTTCTGGCGCGTTACCGCGAGAGGGCCGGCGCCCTCATGCCTGACGAGGGGTGGCGGGGCGATCGCGTGGCGCGTGAGCGGCAAGCGCCGTGGACCGATACCGAGTTGAACGAAGCCCGCACCGAGCTGTTCCTGGCGGCGCTCGACCTTCACAGGGCGTTTCTCGTTCACGCCGCGAAGCCGATGCGCCAAACGCTCGACGGGGCGATGGACATTCTCTCCGGCAGGGCCCCGGCGGGCCTATCCGCGGATGCGGCGCGAGCCGCATGGCAGGCGCTCTTCCTGCTCGTCCCGGTTGTCTCGACGACCTTTGCCTCGGTGGGGCGGCTGTTCGGGCGGCTCGGCCGCGAGGCGCTCGGCTGGCTGGCGGTCGACGAGGCCGGCCAAGCCACGCCGCAGAGCGCGGTCGGAGCGCTGTGGCGCTGCCAGCGGGCGGTGATCGTCGGCGACCCCCAGCAGCTGGAGCCCATCACGACGGTCCCCTTCAGGGCCGAGCAGGCGATTCGCGAGCACTACGGCGTCGAGGAGGAGTGGCTGACCGGCCGTACCTCGGCGCAGGGCGTCGCCGATCGCCTCAGTCGCTTTGGCACGGCGCTGCCGGGGGCAGAGCGGCCACTGTGGGTGGGCGCGCCCCTGACCGTCCACCGCCGCTGCGACGAGCCGATGTTCGGTCTCTCCAACCGGATCGCCTACGACGGGCTGATGATCGAGGCCACCGACCCGGCGCTCGGCCGGGACTTCGCCACCCGCCACCCGACCCTCCCGCAGAGCAAGTGGATCGATGTCAGCTCAGACGCCTCGCAGGGAAACTGGATCCCCGCCGAGGGCGAGGAGGTCGACCGGATCCTCGCCCATCTCGACGAGATCGAATTCGACCTCACGCAGGTGATGGCGATCGGCCCCTTCCGCGATGTCGCCCGCCAGCTCGAGCAACGTCGCTGGCGACACCGAGGGTTGCGCGCGGGGACCATTCACACCGCTCAGGGCAAGGAGGCCGACGTCGTGATCCTCGTGCTCGGCTCAGAACCCGCCCGCGAGGGAGCCCGGGCCTGGGCGGCGAGCAAGCCGAACCTGCTGAACGTCGCGGTCAGCCGGGCGCGGAGGCGGCTGTATGTGATCGGCGACCTCGAGGCGTGGCGGCGTCAGCGGTACTTCGATCTGCTGGCGGACCGGCTACCGCACGATCGCCAAGTGGGGCGATTCAGCGGCGCTTGAGCCACTCGGCCAACAAGGGGTCGAGCAGATGCGGCTTGCCGTCCGAGTCGCGCTTGACGTGACGTTCGTCGGCAAGCAGCCGTTCGAGTGCGTCTTGAAGCGTGGAACGCGCGATGCGGTGCTCACTTGCGACAACACTTCCCGTAGGGGCTTGGCCGTCGCCCACGGCGAGCAGGACCAGGCGTTCGTTCCTGTTGAGGCCATCCCACAGCGCCTGGTGTGCGTCCTGGGTCTCCGCGAGCGCCAGCTCGAGCGCTGCGGGCGCGGGGTCTGAATGGTCCGGCTGCCGCTCGAGCAGGTTGTAGAGATGGTGGGCAAGCAAGATCGTGCGCTGCGGATGCCCGCCCGTGTAGGCGAGCAACTCGTCGACGGCGCCGCCGGGGTCGAGTTCGTCGGTGACGAGTAGAGCCTCGATGTCGTGCGCGGCCTCGGCGATTGGCAGCGCGGGAAGCTCGAGCGGACGAGCCTGGCCATAGAAGGGTCGCTCGTGCTCGGCGAAGAGCGCGTGCATGAGCGACGGCTGGCTTCCGGCAAAGACATAGGACGCAGCTTCGCCGTGATGCTGAATCACGGAGCGGACCAGACCGTCGAGCGCGTCATCGGCGATCAGGACGTCCTGGAACTCGTCGAAGCAGACGACCGTGAGTTCGCCATCCGCTTCATGGAGTGCCCGTGGGACATCGAGCAGCTCGAGAAGCGCTGCGCGCGCCTCGTCCGCGGGTGGGCGCGGCGGGCGTGCGGCCACGCTGACCCCGACTCCGGCGACCGATGCGCCGACTTCGAGACGCGCGGCCCAGCGGCGAACGCTGCGCCCCGGATCGTTTGGCAGGTCGCTGAAGGAGCCCGCGACGCGCGCCGCCACGTCGCCCAGCGTCGCGACCTTCGAGAAGTCGACGCGCACCGCGCGATGTCCGGCTTCGCGCATTGCGGAGATGTGGGCGTCCAGCAGGCTGCTCTTGCCGAAGCGGCGTGGAGCCGCGAGGCGGACCGCAACCCGGTCGGCAGCGGCTCGCTGCAGGTCATCGAGCTCGGAGCGGCGGTCGATCAGGCGGGCGGGGCCGACCGGTCCTTGATAGTTGAACGGATTCACCGTACATCAGTGTACGACATCAACGTACAGATTTATTTACGAATCACGTGAACGTTCTTCCGTCCGGCTCGGCCAACCACGTCGAGAAGTGGGGGGAAGTGCCGGGCACCCTGATCCAGCCGCTGGGCAAGCGCCGAACTCGCATCGGACTGAGAGCCGACGCCCGGATTTGAACCGGGGACCCCTTCATTACGAGTGAAGTGCTCTACCAGCTGAGCTACGTCGGCGGGCTGGGTCCATTGTAGGAGCGGAGCGCGGGGCGGGTCCGGTCGTTCGCGGGCACGCCGCGACGAAGGCTGAATCGAGTCGCCACCGCCGGCGAGGGGACGGCGGGCGTGCCCCACCCGCCCGCCGTCCCGCTAATCGGCCGGCCTTCCGCGGAGGCGACTATCGGAAGGGCGTTGGCGGTCTCCGCACACCGAGCATCCCGGCTCGGGGATCACCGGCTCTCGTTCCAGCTCCATCGTGCGCAGGTCGAAGATGTGGCCGACGCCGAGCGTGGCCGGCGCCGCCAGCCCGGTCAGGTGGTGCATCACATCGAGCCCGACCTGGCCGCCGATCAAGCCGCAGGCGGGGCCCAGGGTCGCCGCCGGCGAGCCTTTGCCGCGCTGCTGTTCCATCGCCGTGTCGAACAGCGGGTAGGTGCGGCGGTAGCCGATCTCCTGGCAGTTGTAACAGCCGGTCGCGCCGGGGACGTAGAGCGGCCCGACCCGGGCGATCGGCGGGAAGTGGCTCATCGCGATGAACGGCACGTCGGCCGCGAAGCAGGCCTGGTTGATCCAGCGCTCGATGTCGTGCGCGGGCCAGTCGCAGGCGTCGATCACCATGTCGTAGCCCTCGATCGCCTTCGCCACCGCCGCTTCGCTGTCGAGCTTCTGCACCCGCGCCTCGACCTCGATCGAGGAGTTGAAGGCCCTCAGTCGCTCCGCCGCGGCGACCGCCTTGTCGCGACCGATGTCCGCCTCGCCGTAGAGGACCTGGCGGTTGAGGTTGCTCATCTCGACCTGGTCGAAGTCGAGCAGCAGCAGCTTGCCGATCCCGACGCAGGCCAGGTTGAGCGCCGACCAGCCGCCCAGCCCGCCGACGCCGAGCACCGCCACCTTCGCCTCTTCGAGCCGTTTCTGGCAGGTCGAGGCCGGCGGCCCGGTGGTGATGTCGCTGAAGTAGCGCAGCTGCCGGTCGAAGCGCTCGAAGACCTCCGGCGCGATCAGGTCGTCGTCGGCTGCGTCTTCGAGCGCGTTCAGCTCCTCGAGCTGCGCCAGCAGGTCGGCGACCTCCTGCTCGCCGAACTCCGCCACCAGTTCCTCCCGTGTGCGGCTGCCGTCGAGCGAGTCGAGCAGCAGCAGCCCGGCCTCGTCGGGATCGTCGATCTGGATGTCGGCCCCGGCGCTGGGGCGCATCAGGTACAGGGCCCCGTCCGGGCCGGTCATCCGTTGCGTGGTGCGCTTGATTCGTGGTCGCTTCATCTTCATCTCCTCCACCTCCGGGTCTGCGGGAATGGATGAGACCGCGATAGTGCTCAAAATCGTTACACCAATTGTTCTGTCTGTTCGGTCTGTACGAAATTTTGGTATGCAGTTATACCTTTTGTGGTACTGATTGGGTCGGGAAGTCCACGAAAAGGAGGGCGAGATGGGCAAAAGACGGAAAAAGAGCGAAACGGTCCTCGGCCGTCTGGAGGCGGAAGGGAAGCTCAAGACCTACTGGGGCCGGGAGATGGCCGAGGCACACAAGGAGCCGATCCGCGAGCACCTGCTCGCCTGCTTCAGCGAAGGCCCGACCAGCGCCACCAGGATCGGCCAGGGCCTCGGGGTCGGTGTCGAGCACTTCTGGACGCACGTCGAGTCCCTGGAACAGATCTGCCGGCTCAGGGAAGTCGACCCGCCCGCCTGGGAGAAGCGCAAGCGCGGGCCCACGCCGCGCTACTTCGAGGCGATCGTTGCCACCGACCTCGACGCCGAGGGCATGCTTGCTCTTCCCGACCCGGTCGCAACCGATATGCAGGCTGGGGCACTGCGGGGGATCGCCAACGAGGCGTCGGTCGCGCTGAAGGTAGGAACCTTCAGGATGTTCTCCAACAACCACCTCAGCTGGACGCCGATACGTACGGACAAGCAAGGCTGGGATCAGACGATGGCCGTGCTCGACACGGCGCTCCGGCGCATCATGGAGATCCACAGGGAGACGTCGGCGCGGCTGCTCGAGACCGGTGAGCCCGCGATCTCGATGACCGTGGGGATGCTCGGCTTCGCCCGTCCCGACGGCTACTCCTTCGGGATGTCAACGCCCGAGTAGGCCCACCGCACGCTCGAACACGGCGTCGATCATCGGCTCGGTCAGGCGGCCGGTGAAGGTGTTCTGCTGGCTCGGGTGGTAGCAGCCGAGCAGCGTCCAGCGCCCGACCGTCGCCTCGGCCCCGTGGCCGAAGCGAGGCCGCGGCCGCGGCAGCTCGGCGCCGAGCGCGCCGAGCGCCCGCAGGGCGCCGTCCCAGGCGAAGCCGCCGAGGGCGACGATCGTCCGGCAGCGCCCCAGCAGGCGCAGCTCGCGCTCGAGGTAGGGCAGGCAGGCGTCGCGCTCGGCCGGCGTCGGCTTGTTGGCCGGCGGCGCGCAGCGCACGACGGCGGTCACGTAGGCGTCGCGCAGGCGCAGCTCGTCGCCGCGCCGTACCGACTCCGCCCGGTTGGCGAGCCCGGCCCGGTGCAGGGTCGCGTAGAGCCACTCGCCCGAGCGGTCGCCGGTGAACATCCGCCCGGTGCGGTTGGCGCCGTGCGCCGCCGGCGCCAGCCCGACGATCGCCAGCCGCGCCGCCGGGTCGCCGAAGCCGTCGAGCGGCTTCGCCCAGTAGCGCTCGCCGCGGAAGCGCCGCGGCGGCTCGGCCGCCTGCCGCTCGCGCCACTCGACCAGGCGCGGGCAGTGCCGGCAGGAGTGGACCTCTTCATCGAGTTCCTGCAACTGCGTGGTTGCGTCTGTCCCGTGCGTGCCGATGGCGAAACTGAATCACGTTACGGGTCGCCGGGAGCGAGGCGGCGGACCGATCGGACACCGGGCCAGCGGCGCGATCGGTCCGCCATCGGCAGCCTCTAGCGCGACTTGATCGTCGACAACAGCGGGATAATTTGCACAGTCTCCCCAATTTTCACCCTGCCTCACCCCCTTCGCAAATGTCGGTGTTTGCGTGGGGGCCGCGCGACCCGCTCAGTACCGGGCGCTTAGACAGGATTTTTACTGGAAAAAGTTCCAGTAATAAAAAGGCTGCAAACTGGGATCAACACCAGGATGCGGAAAAAGCGAAAACGTGGTTTGCCATTTTGGCTTTGTGTGCAATAGGATGGAGTGCAACAAACGGCGATCAAACGAACCGGAGGAGTCCCCGTGCCCGCTAAAAAGGCAAAAGCGAAGTCCAAGAGCAAGAGCAAGAAAAAGGCCAACGGCGTCGACCAGAACCTGGTCAAGGCCCTGGCGCACCCGCTGCGCGTTGAAATCCTGACCATCCTGAACGAACGGATGGCGAGCCCCAACGAGCTCTCCAAGGAGCTCGACGAGGGCCTCAGCCAGGTCAGCTACCACGTCAAAGTCCTCAAGGACTTCGAATGCATCGAGATGGTCAAAACCGAGCCGCGCCGCGGCGCCGTCGAGCACTACTACCGCGCCACGGAGCGCGCGTATCTGCCCGATAAGCAGTGGAAGAGCCTTCCGGCGTCGGTCCGCCCCGGCGTCACGGCCTCTGTGTTCGAAAGCCTCACCGAGGATGTCGTGAGCGCTATCGAAAGCGGAACCTTCAACTCCCGCGACGATGTGCACCTGAGCTGGACTCCGGGGCTCGTCGATGAGCAGGGCTGGAAGGAATCGGTCGACCTGGTCAACGAGACGCTCAAGAAGGTCATCAAAATCCACGCTGGCAGCGCCAAACGACTGGCCAAGTCCGGCGAGGAGGGAATTTCGGTTTCCGCGGTGCTGATGAACTTCGAAAGCACCGGCACCAAGAGCAAGGCGAAGAAAGCCAGCAAAGGCAAGGCCAAAGCGAAAGCCAAAGGCAAAGCCAAAAAAGGTGCCCGCGCCAAAAAAGGCCGTAAAGCGGCCAAAAAGGCCTGAGACTTTCCCCAGTACCGGTCCCGAAGGACAACATATGCTCCGCGCCGATGGTGGCGGAGCGTCCATGTGTCGTTAGCAGGAGACGGCGCGGCTTCGGCCGCGTCGTTTCCATCTCTGCGGTCGCCCTGCTGGCGCTGCTGCTCGCCGCCGGCTGCGGCAAGAAGGGCCAGGGGGCGAAGACCGACGCCGAGAAGGCGGCCGACGTCGAGACGCTGGACACCGTGCTCGCCGCCGAGCTGACCGCGGTCGACGCCTACGGGCGGGCGATCCCGCGCCTGCGCGGCGAGGCGCTGGCCCTGGCCCGCCAGCTGCGCGGCCAGGGCTACGCCCACGTCGACGCGATCAACAAGGCGGTCCGCGGCCTCGGCGGCACGGTCGACGCCGAAGCCGCCGAGCCCGAGGGCCCGCCCCCCGCCGACCGCGAGGCGGCGCTCGTCTCCCTCTACGAAGCCGAGAACGCCGCCCTCGCCCAGGCCCTCGACGCCTCCGCCCACCTCGAGCTCGGCGCCCCCCGCACGCTCGGCGCCTCCCTCCTCGCCAGCCACGCCCAGCACCTGGTCGTCCTCCGCCAGCTGCTCGGCGCCGACCTCGCCGCCTCCGTCCCCCAGCCCTTCGAGAGCGGCGAACAGGGATGATGCGGGCGTGACCGGGCCGCTCTACGCGATCGGGCGCTTCTGCTCCCGGCATCACTGGGCGACGATCGGCGCCTGGGTCGTGCTCGCCGTCGCCCTCGTCCTCTCCGGCCAGGCGGGGGAGAGCAAGACCAGCGAAAACCTCACCCTGCCCGGCACCGGCTCGACCGCGGCCACCGAACTGCTCGAAGACAACCTGCCCGAACAGGCCTACGGCAACAACCCGCTCGTCTTCCAGACCCGCGGCGGGGAGTCGCTGACCGAGCCGCGCTACGCGGAAGCGATCGAAGCCTCGGTCAAGCGCCTGCGGGCGATGCCCGACGTCAACTCCGCGATCAGCCCGCTCAGCCGCGAGGGCGCCGCCTTCCTCAGCCAGGACCGCTCGGTCGCCTACGTGCCGGTGGTGCTCTCGATCGGCCCCGGCGACCTCGACGAGGCCGAGGCCGAAGCGGTGCTCGACGCCGGCCGGCCGGCCGAAGCGGCGGGGCTGAAGGTCGCCGTCGGCAGCTACGTCGGCCAGCAACTCTCCAAGCCCGACACCGGGGCGAGCGACGCGATCGGCATCGCCGCGGCGATCGTCATCCTGCTCTTCGCCTTCGGCACGGCGACGGCGATGGTGCTGCCGATCTTCTCCGCCGTGCTCGGCCTCGCCTGCTCGCTCTCGATCATCCGCCTGCTCGAGCACGCGGTCCAGGTGCCGAGCGTAGCCGCGACCCTGGCGACGATGATCGGCCTCGGGGTCGGCATCGACTACGCCCTGTTCATCGTCACCCGCCACAAACTGCAGCTCGGCGAAGGGATGGAACTGCGCGAGTCGATCGCGCGGGCGACGGCGACCGCCGGCGGGGCCGTCGTTTTCGCCGGCTTCACGGTGGTGATCGCGCTCTGCTCGCTCGCCTTCGCCGGCATCCCGCTGGTCGCCACGCTCGGCTTCACCGCGGCGATCGCCGTCGTCGTCGCCGTCTGCGCCGCGGCCACGCTGCTGCCGGCGATGCTCGGCGCGCTCGGGCCGCGGATCGACTCGCTGCGCGTGCAGCTCGGCAAGACCCACCCCGACGACGCCGAGCCGCACGGCTGGCGCCGCTGGGCGCGGGGGGTGGCCGGCCGCCCCTGGCGCTCGGCCCTCGCCGCCCTCGCCGTGCTCGTCGTCCTCGCCCTGCCGATCTTCCAGCTCGACCTGGGCCAGAACGACATCAGCGCCCTGCCCAAGTCGACCACCTCGCGCCAGGCCTACGACAGCCTCACCTTCGGCTTCGGGCCAGGGGTCAACGGGCCGCTGCTGGTCGCCGCCGAATTCGACAGCGCCGGCGAAGCGCAGCGGGTCCTGCCCGGCCTGGTCAAGGAGGTGGGCGGCGCCGCCGACGTCGACCGGGTCTCCGAACCGACGCTCGACAAGGCCGGCACGGTCGCGGTCTTCACCGTGATCTCGAACTCGGCCCCCTGGGCGGACGAGACCGTCAGCCTGGTCGAAGGGCTGCGCGACACGACCATCCCCGCGGCGCTCGCCGGGACCGCCGCGGCCGCCTACGTCGGCGGCCAGACCGCCGGCTACATCGACCTCGCCACCCAGATCGCCGACAAGCTGCCGCTGATGATCGCGATCGTCGTCGGGCTCAGCTTCATCGTCCTCCTGCTCGCCTTCCGCTCGCTGCTGGTGCCGCTCAAGGCGGCGGCGATGAACCTGCTCTCGGTCGCCGCCGCCTACGGCGTGGTCACCGCCGTCTTCCAGCTCGGCTGGGGCGCGAGCCTGATCGGCCTCGACCACGCGATCCCGATCGTCAGCTTCGTGCCGCTGCTGATGTTCGCGATCCTCTTCGGCCTCTCGATGGACTACGAGGTCTTCCTCCTCACCCAGATGCGCGAGCACTACACGCAGAGCGGCGACGAGCGCGAGGCGGTGATCGAGGGCCTCGCCAACACCGGCCGGGTGATCACCTCTGCCGCCGCGATCATGGTCTGCGTGTTCACCAGCTTCGTCCTCAACGGCAACCCGGTGGTGAAGGAGTTCGGCGTCGGCCTGGCGGTGGCGATCGCGATCGACTCGACCCTGGTCCGCTGCCTGCTGGTGCCGGCGATCATGGTCCTGCTCGGCAAGCGCGCCTGGTGGCTGCCGCGCTGGATGGACCGCTGGGTCCCCCACATCAGCATCGAGGGCGAGGCCTACTTCGCCGAGCGCGACGCGGCCCTGGCCGCCACCCCCGCCGACGGGCCTAAAAGTGTCCGTATGGGCGACATTTCGGCCCGTCGGCGGGAGGATTGATGTTCCCGCTCAACCTGCCCAACGCGCTGACGCTGCTGCGGATACTGGCGGTGCCGGTGGTGGTGGTCGCGCTGCTGGGGGAGACGCCGAACGGCGACGCCCTGGCCGCCGCCATCTTCGCCCTCGCCGCGGCCACCGACGGACTCGACGGCTACTTCGCCCGCTCGCGCGGGGCGGTCACCGCCTTCGGCAAGCTGATGGACCCGATCGCCGACAAGCTGCTGATCGTCGCCGCGCTGGTCTCGCTGGTCTCGCTCGACCGGCTCGCCGCCTGGGTCGCGATGGTGATCATCGCCCGCGAGTTCGCGGTCACCGTGATGCGCGCGATCGCCGCCGAGCGCGGCGTCGTGATCGCCGCCAGCTGGCTCGGCAAGCTGAAGACGGTGCTGCAGATCGCCGCCGTCTTCGCCCTGATCGCCGCCAACCCGGCGCCCGGCTGGGTCAACGTCCTCGTCTACCTCGCCGTCGTCGCCACCGTGGTCAGCGGCGCCGACTACTTCTTCGGCCTGCGCCGCCGGATCGAGGCCGAGCGCCGCCGCCTCGAGTCCGAGCGCGGCGACCGCCCCTCCCGCGCCAAGACCCGCCCCGGCTGACGCGCGCCTCTCGCCACGCCGCCCCGCGCAACCCGCGCGCTTATGCGCACCACACGCGCGCCCGACCCTGCCAGCGTCCCCGGCCATGGCAACCCAAACCCCGCCCCGCGCCCGCGTCCGTGCCCAGGTCCCAGCCCCAACCCAACCCCCACCGCCCGGGGTGCAACGCGTTTGCGGCCAAATAGGCCGCAAACGCGTTGCACCCCGGCGAGGGCGCGGCGGCGAGGACGGGGTGCGGGAGCGCGCGGGGCGTTGGGTCGCTCAGGGGGCGGGGGACTCGAGCCACTCGCGCATCGTCGTGTGGCGCGGTTGGTGCTCGCCGGCGGCCAGCTCGGCGCGCAGGTCGCCGAGCGTGCCGTAGCGCTCCGCGACCACGTTGTGGCGGTGGATCGTCTCCAGGTTCTCCTGGCGGGCCATGACGAAGGCGGCGTCGGGCAGGTCGGGATAGCCCTCGACCACGGCGCGCACCATCTCCCGCACGCAGTCCTCGACGAAGCGTGGCTGTTCGTGGGCCTTGGCGACCACGGCGAGCTCGTCGGGGCGCTTCATCAGCTCGTAGATCTCCGAGCTCATCGAGCTCTCGACCAGGCGCAGCAGCTCGGGCGCGTCGATCCAGGCCGGGCCGCCCTCCGGGCAGCCGACGTACAGGGTGCCGATGCCGCGCTGGTTGTGGGTGGCGACCGGCACCGCCTCGATCGCCCGCTCGATCTGCTCGGCGTCGAAGCCGGCCTCGGCCAGCCGCTGGCGCCCCAGCCCGGCGACCATCTCCTGGGCGCAGGGGCAGGCGGTCATGCCCTGGGCCTGCACCCCGGTCAGCGTCCGCGTCCCTCGCTCGGAGGCGACGGCGGTGCCGAACAGGCCGTAGATCTCCTGGGTCGAGTGGCCGCTGGCCGGCGTCCGCACCGTCTCCGGATAGCGCGCCTCGACCGCGACCTCGGCCCGCAGGCCGCCCTGGCGCTCGCGCACCCGCGCGGCGATGTGGGCGGCGAGCACCTCGGCGCGGAAGGCCTCGCCGAGCACGACCTCGTCGATCGCCTCGCCGACGATCTCCTCGAAGCGCGACATGTGGACGCCCGCCTGCTGCGCCTCGAGGTCGACGAAGCACTCGAAGTTGGCGTGGTAGAGGTTCTCGGCGCCGCCGGCGCTGACCCGGATCACCTTCTCGACCCCGGTGACGCCGACCCGCGAGAGGCTGACCTGGGTGGCGGGCACGCCCGCCTGCACGTCGGGGGCGGAAACCGCCGGGGTGCTCGTCGCGCGCGTCGCCATCGCGACAAAGCGTAAGCGACCCGCCCGCCCGGCCGGCGTGCGCCGCGACGGCCGGCCGGCCACATCTGCCTATACTTCGGCGCGGCCGGAGCGTTGGGGCCGGCTGCCCCGGGGAGGGGGAGAGGGTTGCAGCGGAGGCACTGAGATCGAACCGTTGGAGACGGTCCCGCAGGGACTCGATCAGGACTCGGATGGACAGCCTTTTGCGGAGCCGGAGGAGCTGCGCGGGCTGATCGCGCTGGGCCGCGAGCGCGGCTACCTGACCTTCGAGCAGATCGCCTCCACCCTGGAGGAGGTCGAGGTGACCAAGGAGCAGATCTCCGGCCTGCACGCCCACCTGGTCGAGATCGGCGTCGAAGTGTTGGCCGAGGAGGGCGTCGACGCCTACAAGGAAGCGCGCGCCGGCGAGGTCAACGGCGACGCCCCGGCGGCGAAGAAATCCGAGCTCGACCTGACGGTCGAGCCGAGCCTCGACTCGCTGCGCCTCTACCTGCGCTCGATCGGCCAGGTCGACCTGCTCACCGCCCAGCAGGAGGTCGAGCTGGCGAAGCGGATCGAGCGCGGCGACATGCAGGCCAAGCGCGAAATGGTCGAGGCCAACCTGCGCCTCGTGGTCTCGATCGCGAAAGGCTATCTGGGGCGGGGACTGGGCTTCCTCGACCTGATCCAGGAGGGGTCGCTGGGCCTGATCCGCGCGGTGGAGAAGTTCGACTACCGGCGCGGGTACAAGTTCTCCACCTACGCCACCTGGTGGATCCGCCAGGCGGTGACCCGGGCGATCGCCGACAAGGCGCGCACGATCCGCATCCCGGTCCACATGGTCGAGAAGCTGAACCGCGTCACCCACGTCGAGCGCCAGCTGGTGCAGTCGATGGGGCGGGAGCCCGAGGCGGCCGAGATCGCCGCCGAGCTGCGCTGGCCGCTGGACGAGGTGCGGGAGATCCTGCGCTTCTCCCAGCACCCGGTCTCGCTGGAGAAACCGGTCGGCGACGAGGACGAATCGGAGCTCGGAGACTTCGTCGCCGACGAGGAAACGGCGGCCCCCTTCGAGGAGGCGAGCGAACGCATGCAGCGCGAAGGCGTGCGCCGGGCGCTCGAGTCCCTGCCCGAGCGCGAGCGGCAGGTGATCGAGCTGCGCTACGGGCTCAGCGGCCTCGAGCCGCTGACCCTGGAGGAAGTCGGCAAGACCTTCGGCGTCACCCGCGAGCGGATCCGCCAGATCGAGACCAACACCCTGAAGAAGCTGCGCGCCCTGCCAGAGGCGCAAATGCTGCGCGAGGCGAGCTGAGCTCCCCGTTCAGCGGGGCTCGAGCACGATCACCTGCGGCTCGCGGTCGAGCTTCTCCTCGTAGTCGTCGAAGCCCGCGTACTGCTCGTTGTGGGCGCGCCAGAGGCGGGCGCGCTCCTCGCCCTCGGCGACCCGGGCGCGCACCGGGTAGCGCCGCCGCCCGACCTCGACCGCGGCCTCGGGCTCGGCGGCCAGGTTCAGCGACCAGGCCGGGACCTTGGCGTTGCCGGCGTTGGTGTTGATCACGACCACGTTCTCGCCGTCGGCGAGGTAGACGACCGGCGCCGTTCGCGGCTCGCCCGACTTGCGCCCGGTCGTGGTCAGCAGCAGCACCGGCGCGCGGCCGACCTTGCCGCCGATCCGCCCGCCGCTGAGCCGGTACAGCGGCACGTTGAGCTTGCCGGTCCAGCGCAGCCCGGTGGCGCCGAGTGCGTTGGAGATGCGGGCGATCGTGTGGTCGTTTGGCACGGGGCGTAAGGTACACGGCAATGCCCGAGCCGCACCCCTTCCGCCGCGCCGCCGAAGCCAAGGACGTGGCGCTGATGACCGAGACCCTGCGCGAGGACGTCGAGCTGCACAGCCCGATCCTCTTCCGCGGCTTCGAGGGCCGCGAGATCGTCGGCCAGGTCCTCACCCACGTCGCAGCCACGCTCGAGGACCTGACCTACACCGACGAGTTGCACGAGGCCGACACCGTCGCCCTGCGCTTCAAAGCCCGGGTCGGCGACCGCGAGCTGGAGGGCATCGACTTCCTCGAGCTCGACCCCGACGGCCGCGTCGCCGTCCTCACCGTCTTCATGCGCCCCCTCTCCGCGATCACCGCCTTCAACGAGCAGATGGCGAAGCGGCTGGGAGATACGACGCCTCAGTAGACTCGCGAAAGCAGTCGGGGGAGTGCCCGAGTGGTTAAAGGGGATCGGCTGTAAACCGATTGGCTCTGCCTACACAGGTTCGAATCCTGTCTCCCCCATTGGCAGGGTTGCCGCCGCCGGAGAGGCCGCGAAGTCGCCCGGTGAGCCGACTTCAAAACGAGCGTACTTGGGCCCGCCCAGGAGAATGATCGTGCCTCCTCCCACCTCATTCGCGGGGATGAACCAGCATCGCCAATCGCCTGTGACCGCGAAGAGGTAATCGAATCTCTCGGTCTCCAGCTTCTTGACGATGCCATTCCAGCTGCGGTTTCCGCCACGAGTGCACACCGCCACCTCCCACCTTCCCTTGCGTGAGAGCGTCGCTGTCTTGACCTGAATGCGAAACAGCTTCCGGTTTCGCTCGGCGACGAGGTCGCAGTCGGGGCTGTGGCCGAACGGTATCCAGACGCCGAAGCCGGCCTGGATCAGCCAACTCATCGCAATCGACTCTCCGATCGCCCCTTGCTCTCGAGGGTTGGCTCGCCGTAGCTCCATACGAACAGACGTTCGCATAGCGGTCGGACGGAAAGTTTCGTCGCTCGCGGTACGCGAAGATGCGGGGGTGAGCGTGGACTTGCTTGACGACCGGGTTGTCGCGATCGCCGGGGTGGCCGGTGGACTGGGGCCGGTGGTGGCCGGGAGGCTGGCCGCGGCTGGGGCGACGGTCGCCGGCGCCGACGTCGCCCAAGAGCGGGTCGAGGAGGTCGGCGCCGCGCTCGGGCTGCCGGCCGAGCGCTGGGACGGGCGCGCGGTCGACCTGCTCGACGAGGCGGCGACGCGCGCCTGGTGCGCCGCGCTCGAGCAGCGCTTCGGCCGGGTCGACGCCCTCCTGCACCTGGTCGGCGGCTGGCGCGGCGGGCAGCCGCTGCACGAGGAGCCGCTGGCCGACTGGGAGCTGCTTCACGACCTGCTGATCCGCACCGTCCAGCACACGACCCGCGCCTTCCACGACGCCCTGCTCGCCTCCGCCCACGGCCGCTTCGTCCTCGTCTCCGCCAAGCAGGCCCAGCGCCCCTCCAACTCCAACGCCGCCTACGCCGCCGCCAAGGCCGCGGCCGAGGCCTGGACCCTGGCCCTCGCCGACGGCTTCGAAGGCAGCGCCGCCACCGCCAACATCGTCGTCGTCGACGCGATCCTCACCCCGCAGATGCGCGCCGAGAACCCCGACGAGCCCTATCCCACCTTCACCCCCGCCGAGCAGATCGCCGACGCGGTCGCATTCCTCTGTTCAGACGCGGCCGGGAAGATGAACGGCCAGCGCCTGCCGCTGACGATGGGCGGCTGAGACGGGCGTTCCGTCCCAACCGGCCACCGGACCCAGACCGAGCCTTAAACACCGGTTATTCTCGTTTTCCGGCTCTTATCTAAGAGTTATTGACAGAAAGGCACGCTGTGCCCGACGCTAACCGGGACTTCTTGTCCGAGCCCGAGGTCTTTCGCCCGGCGGACACCGCCGCCGCCAGCCGCGCCGTGCGCAGCGGCCGGCTGCGGCGAGTCGCGCGTGGCTTCTACACGGCCGACCTCGAGACCCCTGTCGAGCAGCTCGTCTCCCGCAACTGGATCGAGGTCGCGAGCATCGCCTTCCCCGGGGCGGTGATCGTCGATCGCTCCGCGGTCGAGGGGCGCCCCGCCGCCGACGGCTCGCTTTTCGTCGACTCCGGCCCCGAGCCCCGCAACCCGAGCCCGGTCAGGCTTCCGGGCTTGGTCGTGAAGCCGCGTGCGGGCCCCGGAAGGCTGCCCGGCGACATGCAGTTCGGGCCGCTCGCTCGCAGCGGCGAGGGACGAACCGCGCTCGACAACGTGCGCGCCTCGAGGGCGCGCTCGGGAGTCGCCAGGACGCTTACCAGGGCCGAGCTCGAGGAGTGGCTGGAGCGAATCGCGCGCAACCGTGGCGAGGCCGGGCTGCTGCAGATTCGCGACGAGGCGGCGGCGATCGCGGCCGACCTGGACGCGGAGGAGGAGCGGCAGCGCCTCGACGACCTGATCGGCTCGCTGCTCGGCACCGGCGAGGCGAGGCTGGTTACGGCAGCCGGCCGGGCACGTGGCCGCCGCGCCCCATTCGACGCCACCCGGGTCGAGCTGTTTGAGCAGCTGCATGGCGCCCTCGCCGGCCACATCGCCGTCGACCGGCCCGAACCTCCCGACCCCAACCGGGTCTTCGCCTTCTTCGAGGCCTACTTTTCGAACTTCATCGAGGGCACCGAGTTCGACGTCGCCGAGGCGGAGGCGATCGTCTTCCGCGGTGAGGTGCCGGATGAGCGCCCCGAAGACGCGCACGACGTGATCGGCACCTTTGCTGCCGCCACCGAGCCGGGGCTGCGCGCCCGAGTCCCGGCAGACGCCGAGGACCTGGCCACCCTGCTGCAGCGGCTCAACCGCAAGGTCCTCGAGTGGCGCCCGGCGCTCCGCCCCGGCGAGTGGAAGAACCGCGCCAACCGCGCCGGTGGCACCGTCTTCGTCGCGCCGGAGCTGGTCGTCGGCACCCTGCGGCAGGCGTGGCGTTTCTACGAGACGCTGCCGGCCGGCTTCGCCCGCGGCACGTTTGCGCTCTTCGCGGTCAGCGAGGTCCATCCGTTCGCGGACGGCAACGGCCGCGTCGCCCGCCTGCTGCTCAACGCCGAGCTGAGCGCCGCGGCCCAGTGCCGGGTGGTCATCCCCCTCTCCTTCCGCACCGATTACCTCGGCGCGCTGCGCGCGCTGAGCCGCAACGGCGACACCGGGCCGCTCCTCCGCGCCGTCGACCGGGCCCAGCGCTGGGCGGCGCTCGTCGAGTGGTCGAGCATGGAGCGGGCGTCGGCACAGCTGGAGGCGGCAAACGCCCTCGCCTCTCCGACCGGCGAAGCGGAGGCGATTCTTCGCGATCCGCCTAACATAGGACCGTGAGCAAGCCCGCCGAGGGTGAGATGACGATCCACGAGCTGGCGCAGCGGACCGGGATGACGGTGCGCAATATCCGCGCCCACCAGACCCGGGGGCTGCTGCCGCCGCCGGTCGTCCGCGGCCGCACCGGCTACTACAACGACGAGCACGTGGCGCGGATCGCGCTGACCCGGGAGATGCAGGCCGACGGCCTCAACCTGGAGGCGATCCGCCGCGTGATCGAGGGGGGAGAGGGCTCGGCGACCGAGATCTTCGACTTCACCCGCGCCCTGCGGGCGCCCTTCGAGGACGAGGCCTCGGAGATCGTCGAGGCCGAGGAGCTGCGGGGCCTCTGGGGCAACGGCGAGGCGCCCAACCCGAAGCTGATGGAGCGCGCCGAAAAGCTCGGCATCCTGCGCGCCCTGCCCGACGGCCGGGTCGAGGTGATCAGCCCCCGCCTGCAGCGCGCCGCGGTCGCCCTCGCCGAGCTCGGCATCGGCCCCGAGGGGGCGCTGGAGACGGCCGAGAAGCTGCGCCGCAACGCCGACGGCGTCGCCCGCACCTTCGTCGAGCTCTTCGTCAAGGAGATCTGGCAGCCCTTCGACCGCGCCGGTCGCCCCGAGGCCGAGTGGCCGCAGGTGCGCGAGGCGCTCGACCGCCTGCGCCCGCTCGCCTCCGACGCCCTGCTCGCCGTCTTCCAGATCGCGATGGGCGAGGCGGTCGAGAAGGCCAGCGATCAGACCCTGCGCGCCGCCGCCCGGCGCCGCAAGCCGGCCGCCGGCGAGCGCAAGCCGCGCGGCAAATCGCGCCGGCGCTGAAGGCAGGCGCTACGGTGTGGGCATGGTGAAGACGACTGTCTACATCGAGTCCTGGGTCGACGCCGGCCTGCGGCGGATCGCCGAGGAAGAAGGCAAGACCAAGGCGGCGGTGATGCGCGAGACGCTGACGAACTACGTCAACCGCTACCGCCAGGCTCTCGGCGAAGACTGATCGCCATCGACACTCTCAGGCGACCAGCGCCGCGCGGACCTCGTCGCTGTCTGCGACCGCCGGTCGGTCGGGGAAGGTCACCCGGAGCTCGCCCTCCTTCTCCAGCCACCACCTAGCGCTGATGATCGTCACCCCGATCACCTCGTAGTTCTCGTCGAAGCGGATTGCGTGGCCCTCCGGCGTTTCCGCGCAGTCGTAGGCGGGGCGAGGCTTCTCTATCGCCGTGTAGAGGACATCGCCGTCGGCGTCGTACACGACGTGGTCCAAGCTGTATGGCCCAAGATGGATCACGCTGGATTCTCCTTCCGGATCCCGAATGCCGTGATGATCAGCGCAGGCCGCTGATTGAAGTCTACGACGACTCGCAGCCAGCGGCTCGGGCCGACGCCGGACCGGTGGAACCGCTGACGCCCAGCCTCGGGATCGTCGTGCACGACGTGCGGTGAAGCGACGGTCTCCAATACCTCGACTCGGTGGATCGCCATCTCGGGGTGCTCGTCGAGGATGTGGCACCAAGCGGTCCAGGTCAAGACGACGACTCTTCCGCTGGGCGTTGCGGCGTGGCCGAGAGATGGCTCCATCCCCTTCTAAGGGCTGGGAAGCGAAAACTCTCCCCCTGGGGGCGCCAAATCTCATACGTACATACTTTCTGTACTACACATTAGTAAGTTGTGATACAGTTTCTCTGCACAATGACCTTCTTCAACCGCGTCGATGAGCTTGCCGCGCTCGATGAGCGGCTCAACTCGGGCCGCGGCGAGTACTTCGTCCTCTACGGACGCCGGCGGGTCGGCAAGAGCCGGCTGCTCCTCCATTTCGGCGAGCGTTGCCGGCAGTTGTACTTCGAGGCGAGCGCCGGCAGCAGGCGGGACCAGCTCGAGGACCTCTCGGCCGAGCTGGCGCGGTTCAGCGGCAGCCGGGTCTACGCCGAGCAGCCGCTGAGCAGCTGGAGCGCCGCATTCGCCGCCTTCTCGGAGCTGCTCGACGAGGGCCAGACGATGATCGTCCTCGACGAGTTCCAGTTCATCGCCCGCCAGGAGCCGGAGATCGGCTCGCTGCTCAACCGCTTCGCCGCCGAGCACGAGGACAACCCCGACCTGCTGCTCTGCCTCTCCGGCTCCGACGTCAGCTTCTTCGAGCGCTCGGTCGTCGGCTACGGTGCGACGACCTACGGGCGCCGCACCGGCTCGCTGCGGCTGCTGCCCTTCCCCTGGCGGGAGATCGGCGCCTTCGCCGAGGGCTGGAGCGTCGCGGACAGAATCAGGGCCTGGGCGGTCTTCGGCGGCGTGCCCTATTTCCTGAAGGAGATCGACCCGGCGACCACGCTGGCCGACGCGATCCGCAGCTCGATCCTCTACCCGGACGGCCTGCTGCGCGAGGAGCCGCGCTTCCTGCTCTCCCAGGAGAGCCGCCTGCGCGACACGGCCACCTACATGTCGTGTCTGCGCGCGATCGCCGCCGGCGCCACCCGCCTCAACGAGATCGCCCAGCGGATCGGCAAGACGCGCTCCGAGGAGGCGCGCCCCTTCCTCGAGACGCTCGAGGAGATGGACCTGATCGAACGCCGCTACCCGGTCACCCGGACCTCGGGGAGGAAGGTGAGCTACGCGATCGCCGATCCCTTCCTGCGCTTCTGGTTCCGCTTCGTGGCTCCCCGTGAAAGCCGCCTGCAGTCGCGCGAGAGTGCCGACCTCTATCTCGAGGACTCGGTCCTGCCCGAGCTCGACAAGTTCGTCTCCGAGGATGCCTTCGAGCGGGTCTGCCAGGATTGGGCGCTGCGCGAGGTGGACGGGGCGGCGGAGGCCGGTCGCTGGTGGGGCTCGATCCGCCGCCGCGAGGGCGGCAGGCTGCGCAGCCGCGCCTACGAGGCCGACGTCGCCGCGGTCGACGCCGAGGGCGCGGTGATCGCGCTCGGCTCCTGCAAGTGGCCGGATGCGGCGACGAGCGATCACGTCCACGATGCCGCCGAGCTCGACAAGCTGGAGACGATCCGCGCCGAGCTGGGTGCGCCCGATGCCGGCCTCTACTTCTTCGACCGGGTCGGCTTCTCACCGCGGCTGCGCGAGCTGGAGCGCGAGCGCGACGACGTGCACCTGGTCCCCCTCGCCATGCTCGGGGGCGAGCCGCCGACCGCCGACGCTTGAAAAACGTATTCGTCTATGTTTAACCGGTGTCATGTACGGATGAGTTTGCATCCGAGTTCTCCGGGGCTGTGGGGCGGCTGCAGGTTGCCGTGCTCGAGGCCTGCCAGGGGGAGGGGGTCTGGCCGGCGAAGGTCGCCGCCGCGGTGCGGGCCGCGGTCGAGTTCGCCGCCGCCGAGCCCGAGCGCGCCCGGCTGCTGACGATCGAGTCGCTCGTCCACCGCCCCGACGGCGGCGAGCGCTACGCGCGCACGATTGAGCACTTCGCCGAGCTGCTGCGCGCCGAGGCGCCGCAGGACCGGCGCCGGCCGAAGAGCACCGAGCAGGCCCTGATCGGCGGCCTCGCCCGCACCCTCGCCGACCACCTGCGCACGGAGGACTTCGACGCCCTCCGCGCCTCGGTTCCGGAACTGGTCGAGCTGCTCCTCGTCCCCTACGTCGGCCGCGCCGAGGCCCGCGAGTGGGCGATGCGATCGACTGCCTGATGCGGATTGCCTTCCGCCGCTGGGGCCGAATTCGGTAAGTTGTTATCTTACTTTTGTGACGACGAAGGTTTCCACCAAGGGGCAGATCGTGCTGCCGGCCGAGTTGCGCCGGCAGGATGACATCCGGCCCGGGCAGGAGTTCGAGATCGAGCGGGTCGGTCCGGACGAGTACCGGCTCGTACGCCTCAAGGCGCCGGCCAACGCCGGCCTGGTCGAGTGGCTGCTCGAGTGCCCCGAGAAGGGGTATTTCGTGCCGATCGACTCCGAGTCGACCGACACGCTGTGAAGTATCTGGTCGACGCCAACGTCCTTTCCGAGGCGACCAAGCCGGATCCCGACGAGCGCGTCATCGGCTGGCTGCGCAAGCATGAGCAGGCCTTGGCCGTGGACCCGGTGGTGCTGGGCGAGGTTCGCTACGGGATCCTGCTGCTGGAGATGGGAGCGCGTCGCGCCGGCCTGGAGCGCTGGTTCGAGGCGGGCGTGCGACGCATCGAGTGTTTGAGCTGGAACGAGTCGGTCGGCCTGCGCTGGGCTGAGCTCTTGGCCGATCTACGGCGCCGCGGCCGGCTGATGCCGGTCAAGGACAGCATGATCGCGGCCAGCGCTCTGGCGCACGGCCTTTCCGTGGCGACGCTCAACGGCCGCGACTTCGAGCCCGCCGGCGTCGAGCTCGTCGACCCTGCCGAGTAGCCCTCGCCGCCTTTGCTGCGGTAGAGGGAGGGGCGCGTCAGGCAGGCGCTGACCGCTTCGCGACCACCTCGCCTCGGGCGACCCCACCGCTCTGCGCGCCAAATCCCCCTATCGGGAACGCGCCTGGCCTTGACAACCACAAACAAGTCTGTTCTCATTCCCGCATAGTTGATGTACGAAATAGTTCAGTTGGCGTAGGGAGCCGGCTGGAAACAGGGACATAACCGAGCCTCGAGGAAGCCGCAAAGGGAAGCGGCGGGCAGAGGGGCTCACGGGACAAGGAGAAGAGATCTAGATGCTCTCGCCACTACGCAACCGCTTCGGCATTCCCGGAGTCATCTCGGTTGTCGCACTCGTCTTCGCGATGCTGGGCGGCGCCTACGCCGCTTCCAACAGCGGGGACGGCTCACAGACCGCAGAAGCTTCCAAGCGCAAGCACAAGAAGAAGAAGAAGGCAAAGGCCAAGCGCGGCCCGCGCGGCCCCAAAGGCGCACCCGGCCCCGCAGGCCCGGCGGGCCCCGCCGGCCCGGCTGGCCCGCAGGGCGCCAAGGGGGACAAGGGCGACAGCGGGTCCAACGGGAGCAACGGCTCCAACGGGAACAACGGGCAGAGCGTCACCAGCGAAGCTGAGAATCCCGGCGCCAACTGCATCGAAGGCGGCGTGAAACTCACCTCGGCCAGCGGCACCAACTACGTCTGCAACGGCGAACCGGGCCTTCCGGGCAACAACGGCTCTCCTTGGACTGCGGGCGGCACCCTTCCCGCTGGGTCGACCGAGACCGGGGCCTATTCGGCGATAGTCGGCGAAGCCGGGGGGGTATTTGTCGCACTCTCCTTTACGGTGCCACTCGCCGCCGCGCTCGACAGTTCCCACGTACACGTCTACACGGAAGCCAACTTCGCCGACTTCGACGAAGCGGGTTCGGAAACAACGGGCTGCAAGGGAAGTGCCGCAAGCCCCACCGCTCCGAGCGGCCACCTCTGTGTCTATGACGGCTTCCACGGCGGAACAGAAGAATCGCAAACTCATGTAACCGACCCGTCCGCCTTTCCGGGGACCCCCGGGGCCGCAAAGGCGGGGGCGGCGGTCAGCTTTGGCTTCGAAGCCCCGGGCTTCGCCCAGGGCACCTGGGCGGTGACCGGCTAGGAGCCGCCCCGGCCGCCTTAGAGCCCCGGCGACGGCAATCGCCGGGGCTCTAGGCCCCGCCGGCAATACGCGAATCGGAAGTCGACCAAGGTTGCAGCACAAGGAGATCCGTCCATGACCAGCGATCGTCCAGCACCAAACGCGCCGTCGAACCCCGCAGGCTGCCTGCATCGAGTGCGCCTCGCTCAGGTGCTCTCGGTTGCCCTCGCCACGCTGGCCTTCGTCCCCTGCGCCCAGGCCAAGGAGGCGGTGGATTTGTTTGGGCAACGCGGACGGGGGGTTACCGTTAACAGCTCCGGCGCGGGTCCCGCCGACGCTGGCGACGTTTACGTCGCCAGCCTTACCACGCAGCGCATCGAACGCTACGGCCGTGACGACAACGGCACTCCCGCCGATCCCACCGACGACACCTACTTCTTCATCTCCGCCTGGGGCGCCGACGTGGTGAAAAGCGGCGGCAGCGGCGACGTCGGCGATGCCCAGGACGCCGACTTCGAGATCTGCACCGTCGCCTCGGAGTGCAAGGCCGGGATCGGCTCGCCGGGCAACGGCAGCGTCTCGGGCGACGGCTCGCTCGACCTCCGTAACGGGTCGGGAAATTCCGTCAATCAAGACCTCGTCGCCGTCGACCAGGACACCGGCGAGGTCTACGTCTCCGATATGGGCAACCACCGAGTCAACGTCTACGCCGGCGACGGCACCTTCCTGCGCTCCTTCGGCCACAGCGTCACGCAGTCGGGACCCGGCAACGTGGCGTCGCCCGACGAGGTGCAGGAACTGACTGTGAAGGCCACCGGCGCCAAGTTCAGCCTCGAATTCGAAGGAGAGGCGACGGGGGCGCGGTCGATCGGCGGTTCCGTCTCCTCGGAAAGCAAGCTCGTGCGCGGCCTCGCCGGCGTCACCGGCAGCTTCGAAGTCGGCCAGGGCCTCTCGACCGCCGAGAGAGGCGGTCCCGGCGCCGGACCCAACTCCTTCCCCCGGGGCACGACGATTGCGGCTCTGGAAGGCGCCGGACTGATCGCTTCGCAGGCCGCCACGGACTCCTGCTGCGGCGGCGGGTACGAAAACTACGTTTACGGCAGCACCCTCCCCCACGACGCCTCCGCCAAAGAAGTCGAAGACGCCCTCAACGCCCTGCCGACGATCGGCGGCGCTGGCGGCTCGGTCACGGTCAGCGGCGGCCCCGGAAGCGAATCCGGCTCCACCCCCTACACGATCGCCTTCGACGGTGGCTCCTTCGTCGAATCGGACCTGCCACAGATCAGGGCGGTCGGGGACAACCTGACCAACTCCGGCGGCAGCCCGGAAGCGAACGTGACCACGGCGAGCGAGGGTGGGGCGTACGAGGTCTGCGTCGCCGCCGACGGCGACGTCTGTCGCGTCGGCAGCGTCGGCGCGGGCGAAGGCTCGATCGACCTCGGCACCGGCATCGCGGTCAGCGACCCCGACGGCAACCCCGCCTCCGGCACCGTCTACCTCGCCGACGCCGCCAGGCACCGCGTTGCGACCTTCGGCCTCGACGGCTCGGGGCCGGGCACGATCGGCTCCCCCGCCGAGTTCGAAGAATGCGCCAAATACTGCCCCAATCCCGCAGTCGTCGCGGTCGACTCGCGCGGCATCCTCTACATCAGCAACCGCAAGAACCAAAGCGCGCCGATCTCACGCTACGACACCGAGGACGCGAACGGGGAAGGTGTCGGCTTCCTGGCGCCGATCCCGGCCGGAGTCGACGAGCGCCAGAAGGTGAAGATCGCGGCGAGCGCGGGCACCTTCCGGCTCGGCTTCGACCCCGACGGAGCAGGACCGCTGCCTGCCGAGACCACGATCGACATGCCGTTCAACTGGCCCGCCAAGGATTCGGGCCCTCCCAACCCCCTCGTGGACAGCGTCCAAGACGCTCTACAAGCCTTGCCCTCGCTTGCTGGGGACAACGTCTACGTAAGCGGCGGTCCCGGCGACGCCGGCAGCTCGAAACCCTACGAAGTCTGGTTTCGTCATGGCTACGGGGCCAAGGACGTCGCCCAGCTCACCGTCTCCAACGGCTCGGTGCCGCTCTCGGGAGGCTCGGGGGCAAGCGTGGAAACGACCGTGCAGGGACAGGCGGGACTGATTCCCGGCGTCAATACCTCGGCCCTCGCCGTCGATCCCGACGAGGACGGGGCGGGCCCCGAAGCCGACACCCTCTACGTCGCCCGTGGTGACACGATCCAGCAGTTCGGCCCCCTGCACGCCCCCGGGCTCAGCGCGGCACCGCTCGAAGAGGACGAACGCCACGGGGTGCGCGCCGGCTTCGACGGCACCGCCTACAACGGCGCCAGCGGCCTAGCCGTCGACACCGGCGACGGACGCCTCTATGTGCCGGCGGCCCTGGCGGACGCCAGCGGGGTCAACGGCGTCTTCGTCCTCGACGACGTCGGCCCGGCGCCGACGGTGAGCCTCGACTCGCTGGACGAAGTCGGCCCACACGGCCTCACCGCCCATGTGACGATCGACCCCAACGGCCCACCAGACAGCTCCTACCGGCTCGAATACTCCGCCGACGGCGGCGCCGGCTGGGAATCGACCGCGAGCACCCCGCTGGGTCACCAGGAAGACCCCCAGCAGGTCTCGATCGGGCTCGAACCTCTCCCGGTCGGCCTGGAACCCAACACTGCCTACCAGGTGCGGGTCGTGGTCGAGCGCCGCTTCGCGCCACCGGTGACCAGCAACGCGCTGGGCGCCACCACCGGCGCCTCCCCGCCAGCGGCCGAGACGACCGGGGCGCCGCTGCGCACCACGACCACGGCGCGGCTCACCGGCAGGGTGACACCCGGCGCCGGCGCGACCACCTACCACTTCGAGTACGGCTCAGAAGGCCCCTGCGACGCCAACCCCTGCGCCTCCACCCCGACCCGGGCGGCGGGCTCGGACAACCTCGCCCACCTGGTCGCCGAGGAAGTCACGGGCCTGGAGGCGAACACCACCTATCACTACCGCGTGGTCGCCGACAACGGCAACCCCGGCTCGCCGGTGACGGGCGGCGACATGACCGTGAGCACCCGCTCCTCCGAAGGGCTGCCCGACCAGAACGAGGCCTACCCCGGCCCGCCCGGATCGGACCGCGCCTGGGAGCTGGTCAGCATGGCCGACTCGGGCGGCAACCCGGTCGGCTTCGTGCAGGGCTTCTCCGACTCAGGCGACCGCTCCGTCTACACCGTCTTCGGCGGCACGCCGATCTCCAGCTCGGGCAGCGCCTTCAGCTACTACTTCTCCGAACGGCCGCTCGGCGCGCACCCGAGCACGGGCTGGCACTCGAAGCTGATCACGCCGCCGCGCGAGGACCTGGTCGGTCCCAACTGGGGCGGCCTCTTCGGCGCCTCGGACCTCTCCTCCAACATCGCCGCCAACGACACCAACTTGGTTGGTCCGATCTGGCGGCTCAGCCCCGACGAGCCCGCCGAAAGCCTGTTCAAGCCGACGGCGGCGCAAGAACTCGTGCTCGACTCAACTGTCTTCGGCGCCTCCGCCGACGGCCGCCACGCAGTCGCCTTCCTGAGCGGCTCGAGCGCGATCGACCCCGCCTACCCGGCGGCGGCCGGGGTCGGCAACCTCTATGACGTCTCGAGCAGCCCGCCGCGGCTGGTCAGCCTGCTGCCGGGCGACGAACCGGCCCCCTGCGGGGCGGCGGGATTCGCGCTTGAGATGCAGGGCGCCCACTGGATCTCCGCCGACGGCTCGCTGGTCTACTTCCGCAGCGCCGGGTCCAGCTGCGGCGGCCAGCCCCAGCCTGTATCTGCGCGACGTCCCCGCCGCGCAGACGAAGCTGATCTCCGGCCCGGCCCTGTCGGGCCCCTCCTGCGAAGCCGAACTGCTCAAAGCCACGGCCGGCTCGGTCTTCTTCGCCACCGCCACGCGGCTGAGCGGCGAAGACGAGGAGCCCACCGGCGGCAACTGCGCCAAGGGCGCCGACGTCTACCGCTACCGGCTCGCAGACGGCGGGCTGGAGTGCCTGACCTGCATCGCCCCCGGACTGGCGGCGGAACTGTTCGGGTTGACGCGGGGAGAGAACATGGTGGCGGAGGACGGCTCGCGCGTCTACTTCCAGAGCAACCGCCGGCTCACCCCCGGCGCGCCGCAGGGCTCGCTCAGCATCTATCGCCTCGAGGTGGCGAGCGGCGATGTCGCCTACGTCGGCCCCGGCGTCAGCAAAGCCGAGCTCACGCCGGACGGCAGGGTGCTCGCCTTCATCTCCAGCGACGCCTTCCTAAACCCGTTGGGGGGGACGACGACCAACGGCGGCAAACTTCAGTACTACCTCTACGACGACGCCGACCGCTCGCTTACCTGCGTCTCCTGCCCGAGGAACGGCGCGGCGCCGCTCTCCAACGTGGAGTCCGACTTCGGGCCCACCTCCCAGGGCGTCAACCCCAACCGCGAAACGCTCTCCGCCGACGGGCGCACCTTCGCTTTCGCCACCTCGACGCCGCTGCTGGGCGCCGATCAGAACACTCCGCCGCCGGGCGAAGGCACCGACCCCTACCAGGCGGGGAACGATGTCTATGAGTGGCGCGACGGGCGCATCCTGCTCGTCACGGATGGGATCGAGGGACGCTACTTCCCGCCCCTGCCCGAGGGCGTCTCGCCGAGCGGGCGCGACGTCTTCTTCTCGATCCCCGCCAAATACACCCCCGACGCGATCGACGCCGACAAACGCCTCTATGACGCCCGCATCGGCGGCGGCATCGACTTCCCCGAGGCGGCCAAACCCTGCCCGCTGGAGGTCTGCCAGGGCACCCCCAAGGGAGCTCCCGAGGAACAGGAACCCTCGAGCGCCAGCCTCGCCGGGCCCGGCAACGCCAAGCCCGCCGCCAAGGTAAGACGCTGCCCGAAGGGCAAGCGCCGGGTGAGGCGCAAGGGCAAGGCGCGCTGCGTGAGAAGGCGCGCCCACCGAAAGCGCCACCGCGCCCACCGTCGCCACCGCAAGCACAACCTCGTCAACCGCGACCGCAGGAGCAGCCGATGACCCGCCTCGCCAGCGCACTCGCCGCAATTGCGGCGGTGCTCGCACTCGCCGCCCCCGCCGCTCTCGCCGCCCCGCGGCTCAACCTCGACATGCACCACGCCCAGACCAACGCCGCACCGGGCGGGCAGGTCGAATACTGGTTCGAGGTCGAAAACACCGGCGACGCCGACACCACTGGCACTGTCAGCCTGAAGGTGACCCTGCCCAACGGGATCACCCGCTACTCGGTCAGGAAGGCTGCGGGCGGCAGTGACGACGTGATCTGGAGCTGCCCGGGGGCGGTCGGCGACGCGATCGTCGAATGCACGACAACCGAACCGATCCCCCGCCACCTGAACTCCTCCAACATCGCCCTGCTGGCGAATGTCTCCGCAGGCCTTCCCTCGGGCATCGACCGCTTCGCCAAAGCCCAAGCCGAAGGGGGCGGTGCGGCCGCCCCCAGCCCGCTGGTGTTCGAGCAGACCCACGTCGACTCGAGCCCGGCGGGCTTCGAGATCCTGCCCGAGACCTTCCTGCCCGACTTCCACGAAGCCGACGGGATCGCCACGGTGCGCGGGGCGGGCTCGCATCCCGACCGGCTCGTCGTGCCCTTCGACTTCTCCACGGTCGAGGCGCCGATTGCCAACAACCCCTACGAAAAAGACAACGCCGAGCGGGTGCGCGACCTGACCGTCGACCTGCCGCCGGGTTTCATCGGCAACCCGACGACCGTCGGCGAGTGTCCCGCGGCCACCTTGATCAGCGCCGAATGCCCGCGTCCCAGCCAGGTCGGCGTCGCCTACATCCGCACGACCACATTCGACGGCTCGCCTGCACCCCAGCAGTCCTTCACCCACTGGGCCCGCCCGATCTACAACATCGAGCACCCGCGCGGGGCGATCTCCGACCTCGCCTTCATCATCGCCGGCAACCCGATCCACATCTACGCCTCGCTGGACCCGGCCAACCGCTACGCGATCCGCACCGAGGTCCCCTTCATCAACGAGACCCTGCCCAGCTTCGAGGCGAAGACCGTCTTTTGGGGGATTCCCGCCGATTCAAGCCACGATTCCGAGCGCTGCGACTCGGGCAACTTCATGAGGCTCACCACCGACGAAGATTGCTCCAGCTCCCTGGCGCGGCTGCCTTTCCTCACCGTGCCCGCTCAGTGCGAATCCGATAACACCTTCCGCCTGCACCACTACGACTCCTGGGACCATCCGGGCGTCTACGGCCCCGAGATCGACTACACGATCCCGGGCAAATTCGAAGAATGCGATCGCCCGCGCTTCGAACCCGAAGTCGAAATCGAACCGACCGGCAAGCAGGCGAACACGCCGACCGGGCTGGACGTACACGTCAAGGTCGCCCAGAACGAAAACCCCAACGCCCTGGCGAGCCCGCCGGTCAAGCGTTTCACCGTGCGCCTGCCCGATGGGATGTCCTTCAGTCCCTCCTTCGCCGACGGCCTGCAGTCCTGCACCCTGGCCCAGATGCAGCTCGGCAACAACGATCCGGTGCAGTGCCCCGACGCCTCGCGGATCGGCGAGGTCGAGCTGCACTCACCGCTGCTGCCAAAGCAGGCGGAGGGCAGCATGTACCTGGCCGCCCAGCAAGACAACCCCTATGGCTCAACCTTCGCCCTGCTCCTAGTCCTACACGACACCGAAGAACGCGGCATCCTGGTCAAGATCCCGGGGAGGATCGACGTCGACCCGAACACGGGCCAGATCACCACCGTCTTCGAGGACACCCCGCAGTTCCCCTTCGACGACCTGACTCTGAAGTTCCGCAGCGGCCCGAGGGCGCCGCTGGTGTCTCCTCCGAGCTGCGGCACCCAGACGATCGGGATCGAAGTCGCCTCCTACGCCCAACCGCAAAAGGCGCTCAACCGCGACAACACCTACGAGGTCACCGAAGGCCCCAACGGCACGCCGTGCCCGCCCGACGAAAACCGCCGGCCCTTCAGCCCCGACTTCTCGGGGGGAACCCTGAACCCGGTGGCGGGCGCCTACTCCCCGTTCCTCTTCCGCCTCTCCCGCTCAGACGACGAACAGGAGCTCACGGGCGTCAAGACCGTCCTGCCCCCGGGCCTGGTCGGCAAGATCGCCGGCAAGACCCTGTGCCCCGATCAGGCGATTCAGTCGATCTCAACCGCGGAGTTCGCCGGTGCGGGAGGCGCGACAACCCCGCCTGCCCGGCCTCCTCGGAGTTCGGCTCGATCAGCGCCGGCCTGGGAGCGGGACCGGGCCCCAACTACTTCGGCGGCAAGGTCTACCTGGCCGGGCCGTATAAGGGCGCCGCCGCTCGAGCCTGGCCGTAGTCGCCCCGGCCCTGGCCGGCCCCTTCGACCTCGGCAACGTGGTGGTCCGCGCAGCGCTTCAGATCGACTCCCAGACCGCCCAGGTCACGGCGATCTCAGACCCCTTCCCGACGATCCTCCACGGAGTGATCCTGCGCACCAGAGACGTGCGCCTGCGGATCGACCGCCCCGACACGACCCTGAACCCGACCAACTGCTCTCGGATGTCGGTAGACGGGGAGATCTCCGGGGCGGGGGGAGCGGTGTTCAACGCGCAAAGCCCCTTCCAGGTCGGCTCCTGCGCCTCCCTGGACTACAAGCCAAAGCTCTCCCTCAGGCTCTTCGGCGGCACCAAGCGGGGAGCCTTCCCCAAGCTCAGAGCCGTAGCGCGCTTCCCCGAAGGCAACGCCAACACGGCAAGGGCCTCGGTGGCCCTGCCCCACTCGGAGTTCCTCGAACAGGGCCACATCGACACCCTCTGCACCAGGGTGCAGTTCGCCGCCAAGGCCTGCCCCAGGGGTTCTATCTACGGCACGGTCAAGGCCAAGAGCCCGCTGCTTGACGAAGTGCTGAGCGGCCCGATCTACCTGAGGTCCTCCAGCCACCTGCTGCCCGACATCGTCGCCACCTTCAGGGGCGGGCGGATCGACGTCGACCTCGCCGGTCGGATCGACTCCAAGAACGGCGGCATAAGGAACACCTTCGAGGTCGTCCCCGACGTCCCGGTCTCCTGGGCGGTGTTCACCTTCCAGGGCGGGAGCAAGGGCCTGCTGCAGAACAGCCGCAACCTCTGCAAGGGCCGCACCCCGAGGGCCAAGGCGGTCTTCAACGCGCAGAACGGCGACCGGGCCGTCTTCCGGCCCAAGCTCAAGGCCAAGTGCGGGAAGCAGCGTAAGAGCAAGCGGGCGCATCGGCGGCACCTGCGGCGGCGGTAGGGGTAGTGACGGTCGGCCGTCTACCGCACGGCCGCCAGCGCCTCGGGCAGGTCGCGCCAGCCGACCAGTTCGCCCGCCTCGCGAGACTGCGACTCCTCGCCGCCGTAGACGACCAACCGCGAGCCGACTCGCCAGCGCTCGTCCCCGCGGGCCGCGATCGTCTCCGCGAGGGCGGAGAGGGCGGCGAAGTGGCTGCTGGCCGGGGTCCGTCCCGCCTTCGCCTCGATCAGCGTCAGGTCGGTTCCGTGCTCGAGCACGAGGTCGACCTCGTGGCGGTCGCGCTCGCGGTAGAAGGAGATCGCCGGGCGCAGGCCGCGGTGGCGGTGCCACTTGACGACCTCCGACACCACCCAGCACTCGAACATCGCGCCGCGCAGGGGGTGGGTGGCGAGCTGACCGGGCTCCTCGACGCCGAGCAGGCTGGCGGCGAGGCCGGGGTCGTGGAAGTAGAGCTTCGGCCGCTTCGCCAGGCGCTTGCCGAGGTTGGCGTGGAACGGGGGCAGCCGGAAGGCGATGAAGCTCGCTTCCAGGGCGGAGAGCCAGCGCGCGCGCGGTCGGCTGGGAGACGCCGCAGTCGGCGGCGAGCGCGGCGAGGTTGAGCAGCTGGCCGACCCGCCCCGCGCAGATCCGCAGGAAGGTGTGGAAGGTCCCCAGGTTGCCGACGGCCAGCAGGCTGCGGACGTCGCGCTCGAGGTAGGTCGCGGTGTAGTCGGCCAGCCACTGGGCGGCGGGCAGGCGGCGGTCGTGGATTCGCGGATAGCCGCCCTGCCAGAGCAAGGAGTCGAGGTCCGGCGCGGCACCGTCGAAGCGGCGGAGTCTCGTCGAGTTCGAGCGGCAGCAGCTCGAGCAGGGCGGTCCGCCCGGCCAGCGACTGGCTCACCCCCTCCATCAGGGCCAGGTTCTGCGACCCGGTGAGGACGAAGCGGCCCGAGCTGGGGTCCTCGTCGACGATCCCCTGTATGTAGGAGAGGAGCTGCGGCGCGCGCTGGATCTCGTCGAGGATCGCCCCGGCCGGGAAGCGGGCGAGGAAGCCCAGCGGGTCCTCGTCGGCGAACTCCCGCTCCGCCGGGGTCTCCAGCGACGCATAGGGCAGGTCGGGGAAGGTCATCCGCGCCAGGGTCGTCTTGCCCGATTGCCGCGGCCCCGTGACCGTGATCGCGGGGTAGCGCTCGGCAGCTGTCTCCAACTCCCGGCGCAGGGTCCGCTCGATCATGTTTGGACAATATCAAAGTTGAACTTTGAAACTGTCCAATGCAGGCAGGACGCCGAGTCCTTCCTAGGACAAGCGTGTTTCATAAGCTACTGTTTTCGGGACACATGTCGGTACGGCGACCCTCGGGACGGGGACGACGGGCCGCTGGGACGCTGAACGAAGGGAGCCAGGGAATATGGGGAAGCTGCATCTGGGGGTGCTCGGCGCGAGCGTGGCGCTGATCCTGAGCGTGGTCGCCGCGACGGCGCCGGCCGAGGTCGCCCAGAAGCGGGGGGTCAGGGTCAAGGTCACCGGGGCGATGGTGCCGAACGAAGCTGCCGCGCAGGGGGACGGCGCCGGTCTCGGTCGACGGTGGCGGGCCAGATCAAGGCCGCGGCGAAGAAGGGCGGCCTGCCGCAGCTGAAGGCGATGCAGATCGCGATCAACCGCCACGGCGTGCTGGACCTGCGCGGCATCCCCCACTGCCGCATCGGCCACATCAACCCCTCGACCACCGCACAGGCGCTCGCCCTCTGCGGCGACTCGCTGATCGGCGAGCGGCCGCTTCAGCGCCAACGTCGTCTTCCCCGAGCAGTCGCCCTTTCCCTCCAAGGGCAGGCTGCTCGCCTTCAACGGCACGATCGGCCGCCGGCCCGGCGATCTTCGCCCACGTCTACGGCACCCGCCCGCTGGCCACCTCCTACGTCTTCGCCTTCCGCGTCAAGCGCACCGGCAAGCGGGCGCTTCGGCACCACGCTGGAAGCCTCCTTCCCCCGCGCCACCGGCGACTGGGGCTACATCACCGGGATCAGCCTGAAGCTGAACAAGCCGGTTCCTGCGCGCCGGCTGCCCGGCGCCCCGGGCGCTCAAAAGGTCGAGCTTCCCGCTGGCCCGGGCCGGCTTCGACTTCGCCGGCAACCTGCACATCCGAGCACCCTGAACAAGACCTGCAAGCGCGCGGCAGGAGGAGACAGATGAAGACCATGCCGAAGCTCACCTACGCCAACGTCGTCGCCACCCTGGCGCTCTTCGCCGCGCTGACCAGCGGCGGCGCCTACGCGGCCTCAAGTTCCGCCTGCCGAACAAGTCGGTCGGCCAGCCGCAGCTGCGCCCCGGCGCGATCGTCGCCCGAAGATCCGAAAGAACGCGATCACCAGCCCGAAGATCAAGGCGGGCGCGATGAAGAAGGGCAAGATCGCCGGCTCCTCGATCACCGCGGCGAAGATGACCAACGCCGCGATCGGCACCGCCACCCTGCAGGACGGCTCGGTGACCAACTCCAAGCTCGGCGCCGAGGCGGTGACCGGCGACAAGGCCAACGAGTCGACCTTCTCCAAGGTGCCGCGCGGCCTCAGAACGCCGACTTCGCCTCCAGCGCCGACTCGGCCAACCCGCCCGCCTTCGCCCGGGTGACCAAAGAAGGCGACACGGACTCGCTCGCAGACCAAGAACATCGCCAGCGTCAAAGACGGCTCGCTCGGCGGGCATCTACTGCGTCACCGCCGCCGGCTTCAACCCCAAGGGCGCCCAGGTCACCCCCTACTTCGAAGGCGGCGGCGACATCGACGCCTTCGCCAAGGTCGGCGGCACGATCGACTGCCCCGCCCCCGCGGTCGAGGTGCAGACCTTCATGGAAGGCGCCCGCACCAAAGAGGGCTTCTACATCGCCCTCTACCGCTGAGCGCCAGACAGTCGACTTTGCCCCCGAAAACGGGGGTCAAGTCGACAGTCGATCCGCTCGGCCCAGTTCAGTCTCGATCTGTCTCGAGCGTCGCTCGGCCACGGCGACGATCTGGTCGAGCAGCGGCACGTGCCAGGCCTCGGTGCGGGACCGCCCCGCCACGGCCCGAGCGCACTCGAGCGTTTCGAGGGACGTTTCGCGAACCAGTTCGAAGAACGGCTTGGGCGCCAGGTCGCAATCGGCGCTCATGTCGAGCCAGTCAGCCAGTTGCACGGAGCCGGGATCGAAGGCATCGCCAATCGCCATCGCCATCTCGTCGTCGAGGTCGTAGACGGCGGTCGAGACGATGTCGTAGAGGGGTGCCAGTTCGCGGCCGGTCTCGGTGAAGAGGATCGCGAAGTTCTTGCCGTGTGCGTCGCTGTTGCCGAGCACGAAGTTCATCACCGCCGCCCGCACCATCCTGCGCACGTCGGCGCCGCGGCCGATCTCCTCGAGCAGGGTGCGAATGCTGGCGAAGCCGGGGCCCAGCTCGCTTTGGTACTTCAGGTTCGAGGGCACCGCCAATGCCTGGCAGAGATCCTCCTGGTGCAGCCGAACGGTTTCGCCGGCGCCCCCGGCGCGATCGAAGCGGCGCGAGACCAGGCAGGTGCGATCGGCGATCGAGATCAGCTCGGTCTCGGCTGCAGGCAGGCCGAGTCGGCTGGCGATCGACATGCAGAACATCTCATTGCGAGCGAGGCTTGGGTATTCATGCTCGTACTCGGGCTTGACCAGATGTGTGCTGGGCGTATCGCCCGTCGGCACCCCGAATCTACCCGCGGCGTCGCGCACGAGGACCAGCTTGCGCTGCACGCCGGCGAGGCTGAGCCGCATCTTCGGTTCGCCTCGGGAAATGCCGAGCGGCCGGCGTGGCAGCTCGTCGACGAGCTCCGCGAGCTCCTCGTCGCCGAGCCATTCCACCTGCCCGCCTTTCGGCGTCGCGTCCTCGTCGTCGGGGACGACGACGATCGCGCCGGCGCAGTCACGACCTATAGCGGCGAGAAGGGCGTAGCTGTCGTTCGCGTCGAGGCGCAGCTCCCGAGCCAGCTCTTCACGGCGCGCTCGCTCCGGCAGCAGGCCTTCGAAGAACGTCCGCGTCTCGGTCGGCCCGTAGGGCTCCGCCCGCACCGGCAGGGAGTGGCTGAGCACGATCGCCCCGGTGCCGGCGTTTTCCACCACCCGTGGGAGGTACTCGAAGGTGTAGTCCGTTCCGGTGTCGCGTCGCATCGTGCCGATGCGCGCGCCTTGCAGGTGCACCGCCAGGCTCATCGGCGCTCAGCGCCCGGGTGCCAGACCCGATCCCGTCGGCCAGTCTCGAGTCTCAGGCCAACCGCCGCCAAGACTCGCGTCAGCATGTCGAGGCGGACGGTCGCCTTTCCCTTCTCGATCGAGAAGACGGTGCGCGGACTGACGTGGGCGGCGAAGGCGACTTCGTCCTGGCTCAGCCCGAGCCTCCGGCGGGCGTCGCGAATAGCCAGGCCGATAACCTCGGCTTCTCGCTTGGACGCAGCCGATGGCGCCGCGCTGTCCCGCTCCGTGGTTCGCATGATCGTGCGATCATAGCGGCAGAAGCGGGAAAACTGCGCTGTTTCGCATTATCGTGCGAACAGCCGCTCGGCCCGGGCGGATAGCATCGCGACCCGGTGGCGGGGGATCGCGCACAGTTCCAGGTCGTGCTCACCGGCGCCTTCTCGACCGGGGCGCCGCTGCGGGTGCGGCTGGCCGAGTACGCGAGCTTCCAGGACGAAGTGGGGGAGCGGCTCGAGCGGCACGCCAGCGGCGGCTGGAACCGCGAAGGGGTCAAGTGGCGCGGCGTCTCCTCCTACGGCCAGGGCGCCGGCGGCTACGCCAACCTCGTCCCCCTCGTCCTCGTCCAGCGCGAAGGCGCGCCGCTGCGCGAGGCGGCCGCCCGCCACGGCGACGGCGCTCCGCACCCGTTCGGCGACGGGCGGGAGTGGGGCTGGACGCTCGCCGAGCTGACGATCCAGCTCTACGACCTCGGCGTTGGGGTCATCGCCGGCGTCTACGACGTCACCGCCCCGGCCGGGGTCGAGGTCGGCGCCGCGGCCGACGCCGTCTACGCCGCCACCGAGCTCGACCGCGAGCGCGAGCGCGGCGGCGCCGGGCTCTCGCCGCTGGCCGCGGCCTACGAGGCGGTCGCGCGCGAATCGGTCGACGCCTTCCGCGAGGCGGTCCCCGAGCGCGCCCGCGAGGAGCTGCAGGAGCCCTGGCTGGCGGCCCGCGCCGAGGGCGCCGACGGCTGGCCCGACGGCGAGGTCGAGCCCGGCCGGCTGCTCTGGCTGCACCCGGTCTACGTCGCGCGCGGCGCGCGCGAGGCCGGCGTCGCCGAGCTCGCCCGGATCGCCAGCCCCTTCGAGTCGACCTACTCGCGCCAGGTCGAGTACCCCGACGGCCTCTTCGTCCCCGGCCTGCAGAAGACGGCGATCGTCACCCGCGGCGGCTTCGAGCTGAAGCGCGAGCCGCTCGGAATGGTCGTCCTCAACTGGGCCTACTACGCGCTGTTCATGGAGATGGACCGCGGCCTGCTGGCCAGCCTCGACGCCGACCGCTGGGGCGAGCACGCCTCGCTGCGGGCGCTCGAGCGCGACGCGGAAAGCACCTACCGCGCCTTCTTCCGCTTCCGCGAGGCGAAGGCGCGGCTGGACAGCGCCCTGACCGGGCTCGGGCCGCGGCAGACCAACCTCTGGGCGCCGATCGCCGACGTCAACCGCTTCGACGAGCTGCTGGCCGGGGTCGAGGGCAAGCTCGAGGTGCTGCAGTCGGTCGCCGAGGGGCGGGTGCAGTCGGCCTCGGCGCGCAGCTCGCGCCGCAGCCGCAACGCGCTCACCGCGCTGACCGCGCTGACCCTGGTCACGGTCGTCGTCGCCCTCTTCGACAGCATCGCCGGCAGCCGCGCCCCCGACCGCCTCGGCCACGTCGAGCTGCGGGTTGGCTTCGCCGTCGCCGCCCTGCTCATCGCCCTCGTCGTCTACCTGCTCGCCGAGCGCGAGCTCGGCTGGCTGCAGCGCTGGCGCAGCGGTAGCGGCGGGCGCCGGGACTGAGCCGGGCCGCTCGTCTGGGCCTATACTCGGCGTTGATGGAGGGGGGATTTCCTGCTGCCGGTGGGGCTGGCCAAGGACCCGAGCTCGACGGCTACTCGGATCGTCGCTGGCTGCTGCGCGGCGGCATCGTCCTCGCCGTGATCCTGATCGCGCTGGTCGCCTGGCTGGCGACGCGGGGCTCCGACGACGACGGCTCCTCCGAACCGGCGGCGCCGGCCGCCGCGGCCGGGCCGCGGATCGTCAGCGGCGACGAGCTGTCCGAAGCCGCCGAGGACCTCGGCCAGCCGGTCTACTGGGCCGGCGAGATCGACGGCACCGAGCTGGAACTGGTCGAGCTCGGCGGCGCGGAAGGCGGCGTCCAGGTCCGCTACGTGCCCGAGGGCAGCGCGGCGGGCGAGACCGCCGAGGACACGCTGACCGTCGGCAGCTACCCGCTGGCCGACCCGCAGAAGTCGCTGGAAGGCTTCGCCAAGCGGCCCGAGTCGACCGAGATCAGCGGCAAGGACGGGCAGGAACTCGTGATCAGCAGCGAAGCGCCGACCAGCGTCTACTTCGTGCCGTCCGGCAACGAGGTCCAGGTCGAGGTCTACGCGCCGACCGCCAAGCGGGCCCTGACCCTGGCCAGCTCGGGCCAGGTCGAGCAGGTCCCCTGAGCCGCTCGGGGGAGCCGGCAGCGTGAGCCTCTTCGTCGCCTGGGTCGTCTACCCGCTGATCCTCGCCCTGCTCTGCGCCGGCCTCGGCCTGCTGGTCGACGCGATCGCCGGCCGCCGCCTGCCCGGGGCGCTGATCCTGCCCGCCGGCTTCGCGGCGATGGTCGTGGTCGGGGTGGCGACCACCGCCAGCGACGCGACCGCGGAGCTGACCGTGCCGCTCGTCGTCCTGCTCGCCGCGCTCGGCGCCGCCGCCGCGGTGCCCTGGCGCTTCGGCCGCCCCGACCCCTGGCCGACCGCCGCCGCCCTCGGCGTCTTCGCCGTCTTCGCCGCCCCCGTCGTCCTCTCCGGCCACCCGACCTTCGCCGGCTACATCAAGCTCGACGACACCGCCACCTGGCTGGCCCTGACCGACAGGGTGATGGAGCACGGCCGCAGCCTCTCCGGGCTCGAACCGTCCAGCTACCGGGCGACGCTCGAATTCAACCTCGCCGGCGGCTACCCGGTCGGCACCTTCATCCCCTTCGCCGTGCCGCAGCGGCTGATCGGCGGCGATCTGGCCTGGGTCTTCCAGCCCTACGTCTCGTTCCTCGCCGCGCTGCTCTCGCTCAGCCTCTGGGAGATCCTCGGCCGGGCGATCCCCGGCGCCCGCCTGCGCGCCCTGGCCGCCTTCCTCGCCGCCCAGCCGGCGCTGCTCTTCGGCTACTCGCTCTGGGGCGGGGTGAAGGAGGTCGGCGCGGCGGCCGGGATCGCCCTCGTCGCCGCGGTGGCGCCCGCGGTCGTCCGTGACGACTCCGGCCCGCGCGACACGATCCCCCTGGCGCTCGCCTGTGCCGCGCTCGCCGGCCAACTCAGCGTCGGCGGCCTGGCGTGGGTCGGCCCGGCACTGCTCGCCGTGGCGGCGATCGCCGTGCAGCGCTTCGGCTGGGGGGAAGCCATCCGCCTGGCCCTGCCCTTCCTTCTGCTCGCCGGCCTGCTGACGATCCCGGCCGTCGTCGGCGGCTTGCTGCCGCCGTCGGCCGAGCCGCTCACCGACCCCAACTCGCTCGGCAACCTGATCGAGCCGCTCAACCCGGTGCAGGTGCTCGGCGTCTGGCCGGCCGGCGACTTCCGCGTCGCCCCCGACTCGACGGTCGCGACCGCGGTGCTGGTCGGGCTCGGCATCGCCGCCGCCCTGGCGGGCCTCTGGCTCTGCTGGCGGCGCGGCTGGCTGGTGCCGTTGCTCTACGCCAGCAGCCTGCTCGCCGCTGTCGCGCTGTTCATCGTCGGCTCGCCCTGGAACGGCGGCAAGGCGCTGGCCACCGCGGCCCCGGTCGTCCTCGCCCTGGCGATGGTCGGCGCCGTCGCCCTGCTCCGCCTCGACCGGCTCAGCGGGGCGGCCCTGCTCGCCGTGCTCGCCGGCGGCGTGCTCTGGTCCAACGTGCTCGCCTACGGCGGCGTCGACCTCGCCCCCTACGGGCAGCTGCGCGAGCTGCAGACGATCGGCGAGCGCTTCGCCGGCCAGGGACCGGCGCTGATGACCGAATACAACCCCTACGGCGCCCGCCACTTCCTCCGCGACCTCGACGGCGAAGGCGCCTCGGAGCTGCGCGGCCGCTCGGTGCCCCTGCGCGGCGGCGGCGAACCGGAGAAGAGCGAAACGGTCGAAGCGGACGAGATCGAGCTCGAAGCGCTGTTCGAGTGGCCGACCCTCGTCCTGCGCCGCTCGCCGGCACGCAGCCGCCCGCCGCTGCCCTGGCGGCTGGTCTGGTCCGGTGACTACTACGAGGTCTGGCAGCTGCCCTCCAAGCCGCAGCCGGCGGTGCGCGAGATGCTGCCGCTCGGCGGTCCCGACAGCCCCGTCGCGGTGCCCAACTGCTCGGAAGTGCTCGGCCTCGGCCAGCTGGCGCTGCTCAACGGCGGCGGCGTCGTCCGCCTGCACGCCGCCCGCCACGCGCCCGTCTACGACGCCACCGACGGCAGCCTCCGCCTGCCGCGCGCCGGCCGCTACGCGGCCTGGCTGAAGGGCTCGGCGCGCGGCTCGATCACGCTCTACGTCGACGGCGAGCGGGTCGGCGAGGTGCGCCAGCAGCTCGAACACGAAGACGGCTACATGCCGCTCGGCGAAGCCCGCCTCGCCCGCGGCGCCCACCAGGTCGAGCTGCGCTACGGCGGCGCCGACCTGCACCCCGGCAGCAGCGGCTTCCCCCGTCCCGCCACCGGCCCCCTGCTCTTCTCCCCGGCGGCAGAGGAGGCCGGCGCCGTGGTCACCGTCCCGGTCGCCGACGCCACCCGCCTCTGCGGCAAGCCCTGGGACTGGATCGAGGCCGAAGGCTGACCCCAATCCGCCGACGGCCCGTCGGCGGGCTATGCCCACAGCGAGGCGATCGGCGCCGCGACGATTCGCTCGTCGTGCTTGATCGGGAAGCGGCCGGTGTGGAAGACAACCCCGGCGAGGAAGCGGTCGCCAAGCCGGTCCTTGAGCCATGCCAGGTGCCTGGATGTGTCGCGGTCCGGCGCTGCGGTCGCCTTCACCTCGAAGGCGATGACCCCTCTCATGCCGAGCTCTGCGACGACGTCGACCTCGCGCCGACCGTGCTCCTCACGCAGGTGGTACAGGGTCGGGCCGGCGCTGCTGTGCGTGCACTCGGCTCGCAGCTGGGCGGTGACGAACGTGTCGAGCAGGCGGCCCAGCATGTCGCCATCGCGTAGGACCGTGTCCGCATCCATCTTCAGCGCGGCGGCTGCGATCGCGGGGTCCAGGAAGTAGCGCTTCGGGCCTCGCGAAAGGCGCCGCAGCCGGTTGGAGCTCCAGGCGGGCATCGATTCGACCACGAAGAGATCGCTCAGCAGCCGCTCGTAGGCGGTGGCGGTCCGGCGGTTGATCTCAGCGGCCCGCAGCAGCGTGTTCTCGGCGGCGATCCCGGCTGTGTTGAGCGCATACGCTTCGAGATAGCGCCGCATCCGGCTCGGGTCGCGCCGCGGCTCCAGCTCGATCGCATCGCGGGTGATCAGCTGGTCGACGTATCCCTGCAGCCATTTCCGGCGACCCTCGGCCTTCATCGACAGCGCCGGGTCGGGGAAGCCGCTTTGCAGGGCGAGGTCGATGTAACCGCGAAGATCGGGCGGGTCGGAGGGCCGGTGCAGCTCACCGGTTGAGGCGAGCAGGTCTACCGGGGACGGCCCGTCGACGCCATTGAGAATCTCCCGCACCGTCATCCCGTGCATCGGCGCGCGCACCACCCGCCCGGTTCCAGGCCATGTGGCAGCTTGCAAATCGGCTCGAACCGATCCGGTGAGCAGGAAACGGCCGGGACGCGATTCGAGATCGACCGCCCTCTTGACCGCGCCGAGAACCGCAGGCACCTCCTGCCACTCGTCGAGCAGGATCGGCTCGTCGTAGGTTTCGAGTGCGACGTCCGGGTCGGCGAGGAACAGCTCCGCGTCGCGGGGCCGATCGAGGCGCACGATGCTCGCGGCGAGCCGTGCCGCGGTCGTGGTCTTGCCCGCCGCGCGAGGCCCGGTGATCATCAGCGCCGGCAGCTCGGCAAACAGATCGGCCGCAGTTGCGTCGATCAGTCGCGGCCTATAGCCCGAATCGGCCATGGTCTCAACAGACTACATAAATTCGCCTCCTTTGTATACACTTTTTCGACAGCGAAAACTGCATCTATTTGCCAGGGGCGGCCTCCGAGTATTCCCAAGCCTCCGACGGGCCTAAAACCGACGCATAGCGTCGGTTTTAGGCCCGTCGGCGGGGTGCTGCGAGTTCGCGACCGAGGATTGCGGTCAGCTCGGGGGTGAGCGCGGCGAGCGTGTCCGCCTCGCCGGCGGCGAGGCGGGTGTGGAGGAAGGCGAGGGTGGCGTCGATCATCCGCTCGTCGAGGTTGGCGGGGCGGGGCGGGTCCTCGGCGCCGCCGCGGGCGCGGCGCAGGAGGGCGGCGAGGCGGGAGATCAGCAGCCGCCGCGCGGTGGCGAGCGAGCTCGCCTCCAGCGGCGCCGCCCCGCAGAGCAGCCGCGCCGTCGCCGGCTCCCCCGCCAGCTCCGCCAGCGCCGCCCCGACCCCAGCCTCCAACCGCCGACGGGCCGATATGTAGCCCTCAGGGCTACATATCGGCCCGTCGGCCCCGAGGTCGGTGGGGCAGGCTGGCCTCGATTGCGGCGCAGAGGCGGTCGGCGGCGGCGACGTAGGCGGCCAGGGCGCAGTCCCAGAGGTTGCCGAAGTGCTTGTAGAAGGTCGCGGTCGAGACGCCGGCGGCCTCGCTGACCTGGGTCGTGGTCAGGCTCGCCCAGCCGTGCTCGGCGAGGGACTCGGCCAGGGCGGCGAGCAGGCGGCGGCGCTGGTGCTCGACGACGAGGTTCGCGGGGATGCCGTGGCGGCCCGGGGGCAGCGAGCGGGGGAGGGGGGTGCCGGCCGAGAAGGGGCCGTCCTCGGCCTCGCCGGGGAGGACGCGCAGCTCGGTCACCGCGCCTCACCCTCACGCTCGGCGCGGCGCCGGGCGAGCAGCTCGTGGGTGCGCTCGAACTCCTCGGCCGCCGCCGCGTCGCCGAGGTAGGAGCCGACCGCCATGTGCATCAGCTCCGGCAGCGCCTCCCAGACGCGCGCCGGGTCGCCCGCCCCGAGCACGTCGGCGAGACAGGCCTCGATGCCGCCGGCGACGAAGACGCCGGTGCTCGGCGGCGGCTGCTCGCCCTCGTCGATCTCCCCGCGAACGCTGTCCAGCGCCGCGGCCAGGCGCTCGACCGCCTGCTCGTGCTCGGCCAGCGCCGCGCCGCCGGCGACCTGGACCTCGACGAAGAGCGAGCGGGCGATCGCCGGCCGTCCCTCGACCAGCTCGGCGAGGTGGAGGAGCCCGGCCCGCAGCGCCCCGCGCCAGCCCGCGGCGGCGACCGCGACCTCGAGCAGCTCGGCCCCGAGCCGCCGCACCCAGGCTACGTAGGCCTGCTGGAAGCAGTCCTCGAGGCTGTCGAAGTGCTCGTAGAACTGGCGCCGGTGGCTGCCGCTGTACTCGAGCACGGCGCGCACCGAGGCCTCGCGGTAGCCGGCTTCGCCGACGACCTGCAGGGCGCCCTCCATCTCGCCGGCGCGGATCGTCGCGTCGGGCGTCGCCTCTGCGGTCTCGACCTGGAGCGCCTCCCCGGCGGCCGCGCACGCTTCTGGTCGCATATGCGCTGCTCTCCTTGTCGCTTCCTTCTCCCGGGAACCCGGGCCGTGAATAGAAACTACTCCTTTTTCTCCAGATATGAAAGCTTTTTAGAAAGAGCTATGCTCGGCCCATGCAGTACCTCTCGCAACGACTCGCCTCCGATGCGGTCGGCACGCGGGACGCGGCCCCGCCGCGCGACGGCCTCGCCGCCTCCCAGCGCGAGCGGATCCTCGACGCGACCGAGGCGCTGATCGCCGAGCGCGGCTGCGCGAAGACGACGATCGAAGCGATCGTCAAGGCGGCCGGCGTCTCCACCGTCACCTTCTACGAGCACTACGCCGACAAGGAGGAGTGCTTCCTCGCCGCCTTCGACCGCGCGGTCGAGGCGCTGCGGGACGCGGTGCGCGACGCGGTGCCGGCCGGGGCGGAGGGCGAGGCGCGGCTGCGGGCCGGGCTCGAGGCGCTGCTGGCCGCCCTCGACGCCGAGCCGGCGCGGGCGCGGCTCTGCTTCGTCGAGGCTCAGGGCGGCGGGCCGGCCCTGCGGGCGCGCCGCGAACGGGCGCTGGAGGAGGCGGCGGCGCAGCTCGACGACCCGCTCGGCGAGGCGCTCGCCGGCGGTCTGGCCTGGCTGGTGCGCGAGCGGCTGGAGCTGGGCGGGGGAGGGAGCGTGCGGGACCTGCTCCCGCAGATGACCGACGCCATCCTCGCCCCCCCGCTCGCCCATGGCTGAGCGCGGGCGCGCGGCGGGCAGGCTCGACCCCTCGGCCGAGCGCCTGCCGCCCGGCCGCCACGGCCTGCCGCGCGAACTGGTCGCTCACAACCAGCGCGAGCGGCTGCTCAACGGCGTGGTCGAGGCGGTCGCCGTGCACGGCTTCGAGGCGACGACGATCGGACGCATCGTCGACGCGGCGAAGATCTCGCGCCGCACCTTCTACGAGCACTTCCGCAGCAAGGAGGACTGCTTCGGCGCCGCCTACGCGATGATCGACGACCACGTGCGCGGCGCGATGCTGGCCGCCGGCGACCCGGCCGCGCCCTGGCCCGAGCAGGTCCGCGACCGCCTCGCCGCCCTGCTCGCCATCCTCGCCCGCGACGAGGCCGTCGCCCGCTTCTACCTGGTCGAGCCGCTGGCCGCCGGCGGCGAGCTGGCCGCCCGCTACCGCGACGCGATGCAGCTGCTGGCCGAGACGATCCGCCCCCAGGGCGGCCCGGCCGAGATCGACGTCGAAGTCCGCGACCAGGTGCTGATGGGCGGCATCGCCACCCTGATCTCACGCCGCCTCAAAGCCGGCGAAGCCGACCGCCTGCCGGAGCTTCTCCCGGACCTGGTCGAGCTCTCCCTCGCCCCCTACATCGGCCGCGACGAGGCCCGCCGCTTCGCCTGGGCCTGACCCGGCGTCCTCAAGCAGCGCGGTCGTCGATCAGGTCCTCGACGACCTGGAAGCGGCGGTACAGCGGGACTGTACTGGTACAGTTTCGCTGTACCGATGACAGCCGCCAATCCCTTCTCCTATGACCGGCCGCTCCCTCCGGGCGAGGCGATCGACCGGGCTCAGGAGCGCATCCTGCTCCTCGACCTGGCGACCAGCGGGCAGACCAGCCGGCTCGCGGCGCCCCGGCGCTACGGCAAGACGACGCTGATCGGCACCCTCGCCGCCGAGCTGCGCGCTCAGCGCTGGGTCGTCTGCGTCGCCGACTTCTCGCGCTGCCGGGCGGTCGAGGACGCGGCCGAGAGGCTGTACGACGGCTGGCGCCGCGCCCTGGACCGCGATGGCCTGCGCAACCTCTGGCGCAAGGCCAACCGTGAGCTCGAGGCCAGCGTCGAGGCGGGTGTTCCGGGCATCGCACGCGCATCGGTGCGCGGCCGCCGGGCCGGCCGCGGCGAACGGCCGCTGGCGCGGTTGCATGCGCTGCTCGCGCTCCCCGAGCGCGTCGGCTCGGCGCAGCGTCGCACCCTGGTCGTCTTCGACGAGTTCCAGGACCTGCTCACCGCGGGCGACGACCTCGACGGGCTGGTGCGCAGCCACGTCCAGCACCAGGCCGGCATCGCCTCCTACTGCTATGCGGGCAGCCAGGCGTCGCTGCTGCGGGCGCTGTTCGAGAATCGCCAGCGGCCGCTCTTCGGACAGGCGCGCGAGGTGACGCTGGCGCCGATCGCGATCGAGGCGACCGCGGGCTGGGTCGGTGAGCGCTTCGAGCGGGTCGGCAGGTCGCTGCCTGCCGAAACGGCCCAGGCACTTGCGGCGCGAAGCGGCGGCCATCCCCAGCGCGCCGCGATGGTCGCCCACTTCCTCTGGGAACAGCCGCGCCTCGACGAAGCCGGCCTGAACGCCGCCGAAGCCGAGGCGCTACGAGCAGCGGGCGGCGAGCTGGAGCAGCTCTGGTCCGGCCTGACCCGGGCCCAGCGTCAGGTCCTCGGCGCCGTCGCCGAAGGCGAGCCGCAGCTGCTCGGGGCGGCCTCGCTGCAGGCGATGGGCTTGGGCAAGAGCACGGCGCAGCAGGCTCGCGACGTTCTCGTCGCCGAGGGCCAGATCAGGCTCGAGGCCGGCCGTCCCGCTGCTGTCGACCCGTTCCTCGCCCCGTGGCTTCGGGCGAGTAGCTGACGCACCGCCTCGCCTGACCCGCGAGCCCGTGGACGTGCCGTCCCAGGGAGGTCATTTTCGACCTCCCAGGGACGGCACGTCCGTTCTAGGCGCGCCGCAGAGCGCAATCTAGAGCCGAAAACCTTCTTAACAGAAACTGGCACTTGCATTCAGAAAACGATTCTTTTATGCTGCCGGCATAGCCCGTTTGCAAGAGCGGGCCCCAACAGGGACATAACCGAGCCTCGAGGAAGCCGCAATGGGAAGCGGCGGGCAGAGGGGCTCACGGGACAAGGAGAAGAGATTTCGATGCTCTCGCCACTACGCAACCGCTTCGGCATCCCGGGCGTGATCTCAGTGATCGCGCTCGTCTTCGCGATGCTGGGCGGCGCCTACGCCGCTTCCAACGGAAGCGGCGATCAGACCGCAGAAGCCTCCAAGCGCGCTCACAAGAAGAAGAGCAAGGCCAAGCGCGGCCCGCGGGGCAAGCGGGGACCTACAGGACCGGCGGGTCCCGCAGGCCCGGCTGGCCCGCAGGGCCCGGCAGGAGCCCAGGGAGCAAAGGGAGATAACGGCGCCAACGGCTCGAACGGGTCCAACGGTGCGACCGGCGCCGACGGGCAAAGCGTCACCACCGAAGAAATCTTCGCCTTCGAAGAGTGCGGTGAAAGGGAAGGTGTGCGACTGCTCTCTGCTTCCGGCGAAAACGCTCTCTGCAACGGCGAAAAAGGTGAACAAGGCGACGAAGGCGACCCCTGGACAGCAGGCGGCAGTCTGCCCACTGGCGCGACCCAGACCGGTACATGGAGCTTCACCGGAACAGTGGTCGAGAAGCTCAGCGCTGGCACGACCGACTATAAAGCCAAATACAACCCGCTGGGCGCGATAATTCCCATCTCGTTTCCGATTCCTCTCGCTGGAACACTCGACGAATCACACGTCATCGTCGTGCACAACGAAGAAGTGAACGGTAACTGCCCAGGCTCGGCGCTCGACCCTCAGGCTGAAAGCGGATACCTATGCGTATACGAGTCGGCGCTGCTCGTCAAGCTCTCCAGTCCGTTCATTCTACTGCCCACCGGCGAAGAACTCGGGGCTGGCAAATCAGGCGCCCTGCTCAAATACACACCTGATGCGAACTGGGAAGTGGGCCTCAACAAGAACGGCCCGTACGGCGCCGGCACTTGGGCCGTAACGGGTTAGCCAATCGCCTGAGGGGTTCACACTGCGAGATTCGGGTGTGCGCATCCCGCGTCGCCCGAATCTCGCAAGTCAACCGGGAGAAGAACACGCATGAAACGCATCGCATTCGCGGCCGCACTCGTCACCACGGCCCTCACGGCACTGGTGTCGACCCCAGTCGCCCAGGCCTCGAAGGAGGCGGTCGACTTCATCGGTGGCTCGGGCACCCTCGGCGGTCAATTCGGAGCGGCCAACGGCGGCGTCGCCGTCAACACCACCGGTACCGGGCCTGCCAATGTAGGCGACGTCTACGTCGCCGACGCCACCAACAACCGGATCGAGCGCTTCGGCCGCGACGAGCACGGCACCCCCGGCGACACCTCCGATGACACCTACTTCTTCATCAGCGCCTGGGGCGCCGACGTGGTCAGCCCCGGCGGCAGCGGCGACGTCGGCGACGCAGCGGCCAAGGCCTATGAGATCTGCACCGTCGCCGCCCAGTGCAAGGCGGGCGTGGGCTCGGGCGGCAACGGCGCCGTCTCGGGCAACGGCGCGCTGAGCAGCGCGCGGAGCATCGCCCTCGACCCCGACACCGGCGAGCTCTACGTCTTCGACACGAGCCCCAGCGTGCTCAAGAACAACCGCGTCAACGTCTATGAAGGCGACGGCACCTTCCTGCGCTCCTTCGGCTATGACGTGGTCGAATCGGGGCCCGGCGACGAAGGCACGGGCTATGAGATCTGCGCCGGCGCCGACGGCGACGTCTGCAAGTCGGGTGTGGCCGGCGCCGGGACAGGCCAGATCGGCCCCGTATCCTTCCGAGAAACAGGCGGCATCGCCCTCAGCCCCGACGGCAACCCGGCCACCGGCACCGTCTTCCTTGGCGATTGGCCCAACCAGCGGGTCAACACCTACGCGCTCGACGGCAGCACGCCGGGCGCGATCGGCTCCGCCGCCCAGTTCGACGCCGGGTCGCCGCAAAAGGTCGCCGTCGACTCGCGCGGCATCCTCTACGCCAGCAACAGCCGTAGCGCCGGAGGCGGCGTTAACGATGTCAAGATTCTCCGCCACGACACCACCAACGCCAACGGTGAAGGGGTCGGCTTCCTCCCACCGTTGCGCGCCTCGGTCAGTGAGGTCCAGCAGCTTAAATTCAATGCCACCGCGGGCCAATACCGCCTCACCTTCGAAGGAGAAACCACAACCGATATCCCCTATAACGCAAACGAAGAAACGGTGAAGGCAGCGCTGGAGGCCTTGCCGGCGATCGGCGAAGTTGGAGTCACCAATCTCTCTAACGAAGGGCAGAAATATTTCCCGATCACGTTCCGTGGCGCGCAGGCCAACACCGACCTCCCGCAGCTGATCGTCTCCAGCGGAACCACGCCGCTTACCGGCTCGATCACCCCGACGACGGTCATAAACGGCTACGGGGGCGGCGGCGCCAACGAGCGGCAAGACCTGACCGTAGTCGCCACCGCCGGCACCTACAAGCTCAGCTTCGACCCCGATGGGGTGGGACCGAAAGTAGCCGAGACGACGGTCGATATCCCCTTCAATTGGCCCAAGAACGACGCAGGCGCGGTTCTGGGCAACGGCGATACGATCGTGAACTCCGTTCAGGACGCGCTGGAAGCGCTGCCCTCCGTCCCAGGGCGATCGGTGTTGGTCCTTGGCGGGCCTGGAAACGCCGCCGGCTCGAGTCCCTACGAGGTTGAATTTCTCCGTGGCCTCGGCGCCACCGATGTCGCCCAGCTGACGGTCGTCGAATCGAGCCTCGCGGGCGGCGCCGGCGCTTCGGTCACGACCGTCTTTCCCGGCCAGGCGGGCCTCCTCCCGTCTCTCAATCAGTCCCTGGCGATCGATCCCGACGAAGACGGCGCGGGTCCCGATACCGACACCCTCTATGCCGGGTTCGCCGGTGCGATCCAGCAGTTCGGCCCACTGAACGCGCCGGGGCTCCCCACCCCGCCGGCCAATGATGACGACCGTCACGGTACCGGCCCGGCCTTCACCTCCCACAATGCCCTCGCCGCCGAGCCGGCCACCGGTCGCCTTTACGTCGCCGCCAGTGGCTCCGAGGGGCCCGGCGTCTACGTCCTCGACGACGTCAACCCGGAACCGCCCGAGGGCAGCCTCGACTCGATCGACGAAGCCGCCGCCAACGGCCTCACTGCCCACGCCACGCTCAACCCCCACGGCCAGCCGGCCAGCTCCTACCGCTTCGAGTACGTCGACGACGCCACCTTCCAGGCAAGCGGCTTCGCCAAAGCAGCCCGCACGCCAACCGTCCTGCTCGGCGGCCAGGAAACCCCGCAGGCGGTCGTAGAACGGATCGAACCGCCGGGCACCGGCCTCCTGCCCAACACGCTCTACCACGTGCGCATGGTTTACCAACGCCGCTTCGCCACCGAGCAGCTCAGCAACGAGCTGAGCGCGCCGACCCTCGCCTCGGCGCCCTCGGTCGAGACCGCGGGCAGCCCCCTGCGCACCGCGCACACGGCCACCCTGTTCGGCCGGGTGCTGCCCAACGGCACGGCGACCACCTACCGCTTCCAGTACGGGGCGCAGGGGCCCTGCGACTCGAGCCCCTGCACCGAGACCGCCCCGATCGCCGCCGGGGCCGGCCAGGAAACCGAGCTCGCCTCCCAGCAGGTGATCGGCCTCAGCCCCAGCACCACCTACCACTACCGGATCGCCGCCGACAACGGGGAGGGGGGGATCGCCTACGGCGGGGATCGCACCCTCACCACCCGCGCCTCCGATGCGCCCCTCACCCACGGCCGCTTCCCCGGCCCGCCGGGCTCCGATCGGGCCTATGAGATGGTCAGCCTGGCCGACTCCTCGGGCAACCCGGTCAGCTTCCTCGGCGCCAAGGCATTCGCCGCCGACGCCAACCGCGCGATCTACACGATCTTCGGCGGCACCCCGATCTCCGACTCGGGCTCTGCCTTCAGCCTCTACTTCGCCCAGCGCCCGGCGGGCGCCCACCCGACCACGGGCTGGCAGACCCGCTCGATCACGCCGCCGCGCGCGCAGTCTGGCCGGGCCCAACTGGGCCGCCGAGCTGCACGGCAGCCCCGACCTCTCCAGCCTGGTCGGCATCAACGCCCCCTCCCTGGCTCCTTCCAGCGACCAAGACGGGACCCTCTGGCGCCTGCTCCCACAGGGGACGCCGTCAGAGCTCTATGACCTGCAGGCGCCGACCGAATATGCCAGCCTCAACGGCGCCGGCGGCGGCCGCGCCGTGCTCGGCACCTCCGCCGACGCCGCCCGGGTGATCGAGGGCTTCGCCCTCGGCTCGCTGGACCCGGCCTTCCCGGCGGCGAGCGTGGTGTCCAACCTCTATGACGTCAGCAGCGGAGCCCCCCAGCTGGTCAGCCTGCTGCCCAGCGGCCAGCCGCCGGCCTGCGGGGTCGCGAAGGTGGGGGGAGCCTTCGATAAGATCGGCACCCAGGCCTCCAACTGGGTTTCCGAGGACGGCGAGCGGGTCCTCTTCCCCAGCAGCGGCGACAACTGCTCTGCCTCTGCCCAGCTCTACCTGCGCGACATCCCCGCCGCGCAGACCAAACAGATATCGCCGGCGCCGGTTTCCGGCCCTGCCTGCGACGCGGCCCTGATCGGCACCACCGCCGACGCGGTCTTCTTCGCCAGCCGCTCGCGCTTGGTCGCAGAGGACGTCGCCCCCGCCTCCTGCGGGCTGACTCCGCCCGACAACGACGTCTACCGCTATGAGATCGCCAGCGGGCAGCTCGAGTGCGTGACCTGCGTCGTCGACGGCCTCACGGCAGACGTCGATGGCACCGACCTCTACGGCGTCGGCCTCGCAGAGGACGGCTCGCGCCTTTACTTCGCCAGCAGCTCTCATCTTCTCCCCGGCACCCCGCCGCAGGGCCAGAAGGCGATCTATCGGGTCGACCTCGAAGACGGCGATCTCGCCTACGTGGCTCCGAGCAACCAAGTCGGCGCGATCGGCGAAGGAGTGGGAATCAGCTCCAACGGGCGTTTCCTGCTCTTCTACTCTTCTCGCTCCGCCCTCAACCCGCTGGGCGACGCCAGCGACAACGGCGCCACCCAGCAGTACTACCTCTACGACGACGATGAGCGCTCGCTCGTCTGTGCCTCCTGCCCGCCGGATGGCTCCCAGCCGCTTGCCGACGCCAGCCACGAACTCGTCTTCGGCGACCCCGGCTCGCCGGGGATCAACTCGCTCGCCGACGACGGCACCGTCGCCTTCCTCACCACCACGGCGCTGGCCGGCGCCGACCAGAACACGCCCGGGCCGAGCGGGGACCCGGTCACCGGCACCGACGTCTATGAGTTCCGCGACGGCCGCCCGCTGCTGGTCACCGACGGGCTGACCAGCTGGCCGGCCGAGGAAGCGCTGGCGCCGCACACGCTCTCGATCTCTGCTTCGGGCCACGACGTCTACTTCACCGCCCCCGCCCGCTACACCCGCGACGCGATCGACGCCGTGCCGCGCCTCTATGACGCCCGCATCGGCGGTGGCATCGACTTCCCGCCCGAGCCCAAGCCCTGCCCGCTCGAGGTCTGCCAGGGCATCCCCAAGGGAGCGCCGGAGGAACAGGAACCGTCCTCGGCCAACTTCAAGGGCAACGGCAACCCGATCCAGCTGCGCAACTGCGCGGGGCCGGCGCGGGCCACCAAGCGCCTCGCGCGTCGGGCAAAGCGCCTGCGTGGGGCAGCCAAGCACAGCTCCGACCCCAGGCGCGCCAGGGCCCTGCGCCGCAAGGCCGCCCGCTACGCCAAGGGCGCCAAGCGCCGCTCGGCGGCGGTCAAGCGCTGCCGCACAGCCAACCGCAACCGGAGGAACGCCCGATGAGAAAGCTCGCCTTCAGCTGCGCCCTGGCCCTGCTCGGCCTCACCGCCCCGGCGGCGAGCGCGGCGCCGATCCTCAACCTCGACATCCACCACGCCCAGACCAACTTCCCCCCCGGCGGCGCCCTCGCCGAGCCGGGGGCGGTGACCCTGGCCCAGGGCTCGGGCTTGGCAAGTGAGCGCCAAGAGGTCTACGTGCGGGCGAGCAAGGGCGAATTCAAGCTCTCCTTCGCCGGGGAAGAGACCGCCTACCTACCCTACGATGCCACGGCGGGAGCGGTGCAGAGCGCCCTGCGCGCCCTGCCGGCGATCGGCTCGCCCAACGTGAACGTCAGCAGCTTCTCCGACGGAGACCCCGCCTACAAACTCACCTTCACCGGCGCCCTCGGTCTCACCGACGTGCCCCAGGTGCAGATCGCCTCCGCCCCGGCGCCAAACGACCTGCGGCTCGGGCCCGAGTACTGGTTCGACGTCGAGAACGTCGGCGACGATCCGACCGCCGGGCCGATCACGCTGAGCGTCCAGCTGCCCGCCGGCGTCACCCGCAACTCGGTGCGGCTCGACGCGACCAACAGCCAGCTCAACTACGGCAGCCCGGTGAAATGGAGCTGCCCGGGCGCGCCCGGCGATACGACCGTCACCTGCACCACCTCCGACTCGATCCCCCGCCACCGGACCTCCTCCGCCATGGTCACTCTGGTCGACGTCAACCCCGGCCTAAAACCGGGCTCGGTGCGGACCGCGACGGCGACGCTCAGCGGCGGCGGCGCCGCTGAAGCGCCGCCGGCTGCCGGCTGCACGCCGGGCGTTGCCGCCTGCGCCTCGGAGCCGACCCCGATCGAGGCCACGCCGGCGGGCTTCGGCATCGTCGGCGAGTCGTTTTTGCCCGACTTCTTCGAGGAAGACGGGGTGACCCCGGTGCGCGCCGCCAGCTCCCACCCGACGCTGCTCTCGGTGCCCTTCGACTTCACCACGGTCGATGACGACGAGAAGTTCTCCGAGACCCCCTTCCTCAAGGCGGAGTCGGGCTCGATCCACGACCTCACTGTCGACCTGCCCCCCGGCTTCATCGGCAACCCGACCGCCGCTGGGGAGTGCTCGGCGGCGGCCTTCACGCTGAACCTCTGCCCGCCCTCCAGCCAGGTCGGCTTCTCGCGGGTCAAGATCACCAAAATTCTCCAGGTCCCTAGGCCAGGAGACAGCTACGACAACCCGCTGCAGCCGCTCTTCAACCTCAACCATCCGCGCGGGGCGATCTCCGACTTGGCCTTCTCGGTCGCCGGCAACCCGGTCCACATCAAAGCCTCGCTGGACCCGGCCAACCGCTACGCGATCCGCACCGAAGTTCCGGATATCAACGAGACCTTCCCGCCCTTCAACCAGAAGCTGATCATCTGGGGGGTGCCGGCGGACTCCAGCCACGACCGCCAGCGCTGCACCGTGTTCAACCCCACGGTGGGCATCGACACCTCCAAAGCCTGCCCCACCGACTTCGAGTCCAAGCCCTTCATCACCGTGCCGGCCCAGTGCGAGGAGGACAACACCTTCCGCCTGCACCACTACGACTCCTGGCAGGGCATCGGCGACTACGGCCCCGAGCTGAGCCGCACGATCCCCGGCAAGTTCACCGAATGCGAGCGCCCGCGCTTTGAACCCGAAGTCGAAGTCGAACCGACCGGCAAGCAGGCCAACACGCCCACGGGCCTCGACGTCCACGTCAAGATCGCCCAGAACGAAAGCCCCGTCGCCTTGGCGACCCCGCCGGTGCAGCGGATGACGGTCACCCTGCCCGAGGGGATGTCCTTCAGCCCCTCCTTCGCCGACGGGCTAAAGAGCTGCACCCTGGCCCAGATGCAGCTGGGCAACAACGAGCCAGTGCAGTGCCCCGACGCAAGCCGGATCGGCGAAGTGGAAGCGGCGCTGCCACTGCTGCCCAAGCCGGCGGAGGGCTCGATGTACCTGGCCGCCCAGGGGGACAACCCCTTCGGCTCTACCTTCGCCCTGCTGTTGACCCTGGAGGACACCGAAGAAAGAGGCGCCCTGGTCAAGATCCCGGGCCGCATCGACGTCGATGAGGACACCGGCCAGATCACCACCGTCTTCTCCGACACCCCGCAGTTCCCCTTCGAAGACTTCGTCCTGAAGTTCAGAAGCGGCCCCCGGGCGCCGCTGGTCAGCCCACCCTCCTGCGGCAAGTACACGATCGGCGTCGAAGTCGCCTCCTACGCCCGCCCGCAGGAAGCGCTCAACCGCTCCAACTCCTATGAGATCACCGAAGGCCCGAACGGCACCCCCTGCCCGCCCGATGCCTCGGGCCGCCCCTTCGGCCCCGACTTCAACGCTGGCACCCTGAACCCGGTTGCAGGCGCCTACAGCCCGTTCCTGTTCCGCCTCTCCCGCTCAGATGACGAACAGGAGTTGAGCGGGATCACGACCGTCTTGCCCCCGGGCTTGGTCGCCAAGATCGCCGGCATCGATCTGTGCCCCGATCAGGCCATCGCCTCGATCTCTGAAGCGCTCGGCACCGGCAAGGCAGAGCAAGACAACCCCGCCTGCCCCGCCTCCTCGCAGATCGGCACCCTCACCGCCGGCCTGGGCGCAGGACCGGGCCCCAACTACTTCCCCGGCAAGGTCTACCTCGCCGGCCCCTACAAAGGCGCCCCCCTCTCCCTCGCCATAGTCGCCCCCGGCGTTGCCGGGCCCTTCGACCTCGGCAACACCGTGGTCAGAGCCGCCCTTCACGTCGACCCCACCAGCGCCCGGGTCACCGCCGTCTCAGATCCCTTCCCGACCAAGCTGCATGGGGTGATCCTCAGGGTCATGGACGTCAGATTGCGCATGGACCGAGACCAGACCACGCTCAACCCGACCAACTGCACCCAGATGTCGGTCGACGGGGAGATCTGGGCACAGGCGGGGCGATCTTCAACGCCCAAAGCCCCTTCCAGGTAGGTAGCTGCTCAGACCTCGACTTCAAGCCCAAGCTGGCCCTGCGCCTGTTCGGCGGCATCAAACGAGGCGCCCACCCCAAGTTCAGGGCCGTGGCCCGCTTCGGCGAAGGCGATGCCAACACGGCCAGGGCCTCTGTCGCCCTGCCCCACTCGGAGTTCCTCGACCAGGGCCACATCAAGACGATCTGCACCAGGGTGCAGTTCGCCCAAAGCACCTGCCCCAGAGGCTCGATCTACGGCACGGTCAAGGCCAAGAGCCCCTTGCTGGACGAAGTGCTCAGCGGCCCGATCTACCTCAGGTCCTCCAACAACCCCCTGCCCGACCTCGTAGCGGCCTTCAGGGGCGGTCGCGTGGACTTCGACCTCTCCGGAAGGATCGACTCGGTCAACGGCGGCATCAGAAACACCTTCGACGTCGTCCCCGACGTGCCGGTCTCCTGGGCGATCTTCACCTTCCAGGGCGGCAAGAAGGGCCTCTTGCAGAACTCGCGCAACATCTGCAAGGGCAAGACACCGCGGGCAACCGCGAAGTTCGTCGGCCAAAACGGCAAGCGCCACACCTTCCGCCCCAAACTCAACGCCAAGTGCGCCAAGCAGCGCCGGGCCAAGCGGGCGCACAGACGGCATTTGCGCAGGGCGCGGCGGGGTTAGCGAGACGGGCGTCCGTCTGGATTTACAGAGACGTGCGTCTATGCGCGCCATGCGTGATGCCGATTGGCTTACGGTGCGATCATGGAGACGACGAGGCAGAGTTGGACGGACGGGCGGCTGGACGATCTCAGCGAGCGCGTCGACGACGGGTTCAGGCGCGTCGACGCCGACCTGCGAGGGCTCAGCGCCCGCATCGACGGACTGCAGCGGACCATGCTGCAGGTCGGCGGCGGCGTGATCGTGGCGCTGATCGGCCTGATCGCGACCCAGCTGTAGGCCACGCGGGCCGGCCGCGTCGCTGCGGCCGCGCTCAGTTCAGTGCAGCACTGTAGGGGTCATTCTTACCCACAAATGTAGAAAAGCCCCCCTCTTTTGCTCAGTCCTGCGCGTCGGTCTCGGGCAGGTTCTCCAAGTCGAGCCGATCCTGGGTGCGCCCTTGGGCCTCCTTCATCTCGCGCAGTCGGGCAAGCGAGCAGATGCGCACGGGGATCCCGAACAGCTCGCTCTCGACTGCGTCATCGGCGAGCTGGGAGTAGCTGGGGACACCCTGTGCGCGCTGCACCACGTCGAGGCCGCCGAAGCGGGTCATCGCGGTCACGTTGCCGCCGCGGCGGATCACGCCGGCGTCCCTCGCCGCGTCGAAGGACCGTCCCCCCACGGTGGGAAGGGTCGCATCCAACTCACCGAGCGCCGCGGTCAATCGCCTGAGGTTCTCCGGGTCGGGGTCGGGGACGAGATCGAGGTCGGCGGTTCCGCGCACGAAGCCATGGGCTCCGACCGCGACACCTCCGATCACGACGAACTCGACCCCCCGCTCGCGCAGAAGAGCGAACAGCGATCGCAGGTCGAACTCGGTCAACTTCGACGCGCGGCGCCCCTGATCGCCGTCAGCTGCCTGCTCAGCGAGGCCAGCCGCGCGAGCCGCTCGCTCATCGGCGCGTCGCGGTCCGCTTTCGAGCGCAACTCGCGAGCTCGCTCCATGTCACCGATGTCGTGTCGAGGCGCCTTCGAAGTCACCCGGTCAGTGTAGTCCGGGGGTGGAATTCAAACCTATTTCGGCGCCGGCTCCACCACCGCCGTCTCGCTGATCCCCCAGCGCTGGTGCAGGCGGCGCAGCGGGGCCGGGGCCCACCAGTTCCACTTGCCGAGCAGCTCCATCAGCGAGGGGACGAGCAGGGCGCGGATGATGCTGGCGTCGATCAGCACGGCGAGCGCGGTGCCGACCCCGTTCTGCTTGATGAAGATGATCTGCGAGGTGGCGAAGGCGCCGATCGCGACCGCGAACATCAGCGCCGCGGCGGTGACAATGCGCCCCGTGCGCTCCAGCCCGATCGCCACCGACTCGGAGTCCGAGGCGCCGCCGTCGCGCGCCTCCTTGATCCGCGAGAGCAGGAAGACGGCGTAGTCGGTGGAGAGGCCGAAGGCGACGGCGAAGAGCAGGATCGGCATCGTCTGCTCGAGCGCCCCCTGGCTGGTGTAGTCGAAGAGGCTTTCCAGGCGGCCGTCCTGGAAGATCACCACCAGCAGGCCGAAGACCGCGGTCAGGTTGAGGATGTTCATGATCAGCGACTTGATCGGCAGCACCACCGAGCCGGTCATCAGGAAGAGGATGACCAGGGTCGAGACGACGATGATCGCGAAGGCCAGCGGCAGGTGGCGGGCGAGGCTGTCCTGGAAGTCGACGAAGTCGGCGGTCGCGCCGCTGACCTGGACCGTCGCCCCCGGGGCCTCGATCTCGCGCAGATCCTGCACCGTGGTCTGGCTCGCCTCGGAGCGGAAGCTGTCGGCCGAGATCGCCTGGATCGCGCTCAGCCCGGGCGCCACCCGCTGCGGCGGCAGCGCCGCGGCGACGCCCGGCGTGTCGCGCACCTCGGCCCGCACCCGGGCGGCGGTCGCCGGTCCGCCGCCGTCGACGCTGACCCAGATCGGCGTGTCGCGGTAGGGCGGGAAGTCCTCCTGCATCGCGTCGTAGACCTGGCGGGCGCTGGCCTCGGTGGGCAGGATCGCCGGGTCGGCGGCGGTGAACTTGATGTTGAGGAAGGGCAGGCCGAGGACGATCAGGAAGAGCGCGCAGGCGGTGGCGATCGGCAGCGGCCGGCGCATCACGAAGCGCGAGAGCCGGTACCAGAAGCCGCTCTCGTCGGGCCGCGCCTCGGCCTCGGCGCGGCGCCGCAGGAACTTCGGCGAGAGCGAGTTGACGCGGGTGCCGAGCAGGGTCAGCACCGCTGGCAGCACGGTCAGCGAGACGGCGGCGGCGAGCAGGGTGACCAGCGCCCCGCCGAAGCCCATCGAGTAGAGGAAGCGCTGCGGGAAGACGATCAGCGAGGCGAGCGCCGCCGCCACCGTCAGCGAGGAGAAGAAGACGGTGCGCCCGGCGGTCGCCAGCACCCGCCGCATCGCCGCCAGGCCCGGCCCGTCCTTGGCGATCTCCTCGCGGTAGCGGGAGACGATGAAGAGGCTGTAGTCGATCGCCAGCCCCAGCCCCAGGCCGGTGGTCAGGTTGAGGGCGAAGATCGAGATCGAGCCGACCTCGCTGAGGCCGCGGATGACGAGGAAGGTGCCGACGATCGCCAGCACCCCGATCATCACCGGCAGGATCGCCGCGACGAGGCTGCGGAAGAAGAGCAGCGAGAGCAGGAAGAGCAGCGGGAAGGCAAGCATCTCGGCCTTCTGCAGGTCCGACTCGACCTGCTCGTTGACCTGCTCCTGGGCGACGGCGGGGCCGCCGACCGTCACCCCCGGGCGGCCGTTCATCGCCGCGGCGACGCCGTCGCCGGCTTCCTGCCACTGCTTGTCACCGCGCGGCTTGAGGCCAACGGCGAGGTAGGTGGCGCGGCCGTCCCTGGCGACGAAGGCGGGGGAGCCGGTGTCGTAGTAGCCGCTGACCGAGGCGACGTCGCCGCGGCGGCGCAGCTCGGCGGCGATCCCGGTCACCCTGGCGCGCATCGCCGCCGAGCGCACCGGGCCGCCTTCGACCACGACGACGGCGCCGGTGACGCGCAGGCCGGCGTCGAGCAGCCGTTCGCGCGCTTCGACGCTCTCGGTCGCCGGGTCGTCGGCGCCGTAGGGGTCGAGCCGTTCGGCGACGCCGCCGCCGAGCGCCCCGGCGAGGACGAAGAAGACGATCGCGGCGAGGCCGACCCGGCGCGGGCGGCGGTCGGCGAGCCTGGCAAGTGCGTCGAACATCAGCTGCTCCCTTTCTCGTGTGTCGGTGCGAGCAGTTCGGCCTCCATCCGCTCGCACCACTCGGCGAACCAGTCGTTGAACTCGATCCCCGCCCGCAGCACCATCGGCGGGTAGGGATCCTCGATCGCTTCCTTCTCGGCCTGCATCGAGCGCAGGCGCTCGGCCAGCTCCTGCCGGGCGCGGCGCATCGAGCGCAGCGTCTCGACCGCCTCGGCCGGCTCCAGCACGCCGGAGAAGAACAGTTTCAGCAGCCCTTCTTCGCGCATCTCGCTCGTCTCCGGCGGCCGCCGCAGCCAGTCCCTCAGCTCGGCCGCGCCGTCGGCGGTTATCGCGTAGACGGTGCGCTTGCGGCCGCCCTGGGGGGCGTCGCGGCCCTCGATCAGCCCCGCCTCGGCGAGCCGTTTCAGCTCCGGGTAGATCTGCCCGTAGCTCGCCGCCCAGAAGAAGCGGGTCGAGTTGTCGACCGCCGCCTTGATCTCATAGCCCGAGCGCGCCTCGCGGCTGAGCATGCCGAGGATCACGTAGGCGGTCGGACTCAACTCCATGACTTGGAGATATATCGCAGCGATATATCGCCAAGTGTGATCGTGCGCACATGTAGTCTGCAGCGATGCCACTAGACCAGAGCAAGATGGGACAGGTCGTGACCGCCCAGATGGAGGCGCTCGAAGCCGACTACGGCGAGGACTGCCAGATCGGCGACGTCTGCACGATCGTCGAGGTCGTCGGCCCGCACGGCTCGCACGTGCGGGTGCGGACCAGCGACATGCGCCCCCACATGGCCCTCGGCCTGATCCGCATGGCCGAGCACGCGATGCTCGGCAACCTCGGCGGCGGCCCCGAGTAGCCGAGCGGCCCGGGCCCCGCCCAGAGTGCAACGCGCTTCGGCCCTGACAGAGCCGTGACGCGTTGCACCCCGTCTGCGGGTGGCTGGGAGCATGGGCGCGGTCGCCTATCCTCAACCGTTCGATGCCCGCAGACGGCGCCAAGACCGTGGTGATGAAGTTCGGCGGCACCTCCGTCGCCGGCGCCGAGCAGATCCTGCGCGCGGCGCGGCGGATCGTCGCCGCCCGCGAGGAGGGCAAGCGCGCCGTCGCCGTCCTCTCCGCCCGCGGCAAGACGACCGACGAGCTGGTCGCCCAGGCGCTGGAGATCTCCGACCGCCCCGAGCCGCGCGAGATGGACATGCTGCTCTCGACCGGCGAGCGGATCTCCTGCGCGCTGTGCGCGATGGCGATCCACGACATGGGCCACAAAGCGATCTCGCTGACCGGCTCGCAGGCGGGGATCGTCACCGACTCCTCGCACACCAAGGCGCGGATCATCGACGTGCGCGCCGAGCGCATCCGCGAGGCGCTGGAGGAGGACCGGATCGTGCTCGTCGCCGGCTTCCAGGGCGTCTCGACCGAGAGCCGCGACGTGACCACGCTCGGCCGCGGCGGCTCCGACACCACCGCGGTCGCCCTCGCCGCGGCGCTCGACGCCGAGGTCTGCGAGATTTACACCGACGTCGCCGGCGTCTTCAGCGCCGACCCGCGGATCGTCCCCGACGCCCGCAAGCTGCCGCTGGCGACCTTCGAGGAGACGCTGGAGATGGCGGCCTCGGGCGCCCGCGTCCTGCAGCTGCGCTCGGTCGAGTACGCCCGCAACCACGGCGTGCGGATCCACTGCCGCAGCAGCTTCGACGACGGCCCCGGTACCCTCGTCGTCAGCGAGGAGGAGACCATGGAGCAGCCTTTCGTCACAGCAGTCACCCACTCCGCCGACGAGGCGCGGGTCACCCTGGTCGGCATCCGCGACGAGCCGGGCGTCGCCGGGCGGATCTTCGCCGCCCTGGCCGAGGCCGGGATCAACGTCGATGTGATCATCCAGAACGAGCCGGTCGGCGACGACGAGCTCGCCGACCTCTCCTTCACCATCGACCGCGCCGAGCTGACCGCGGCGACAGACGCGATCGCCGCCCTCGGCGAGGTCAGCCAGGGGGTGCGCACCGACGAGCAGATCGGCAAGGTCTCGATCATCGGCGCCGGCATGCGCTCGCACCCCGGAGTCGCCGCCAAGGTCTTCGAGGTGCTCGGCCGCGAGGAGATCAACATCGAGATGATCTCCACCTCGCCGATCAAGATCTCCTGTGTCATCGCCGCCGGCCAGGTGCCGGACGCCGTCCGCGCCCTGCACGCCGCCTTCGAGCTGGGCGCCGACGCGGTCCGCCCCGAAGACGCCGCCGGCGCCGAGCACCACCCGACGGTCTCCTCATGAGCGGCTACAGAGTCGGCGTCCTCGGCGCCACCGGCGCGGTCGGCTCGACCATCCTCGAGATCCTCGCCGAGCGCGAGTTCCCCGCCGCCGAGGTGGTGCCCTTCGCCTCGGAGCGCTCGGCCGGGCGCGAGATCGAGTGGAACGAGAAGCTGCTCCGCTGCCGGGCGCTCGACGAGGAGACGATCCAGGGGCTCGACCTCGTCCTCTCCTCCGCCGGCGGCAAGGTCAGCGCCGAGTGGGCGCCGAAGCTGGTCGAGGCCGGCGCCGTGGTCGTCGACAACACCAGCTACTGGCGCATGCACGACGACGTGCCGCTGGTCGTCGCCGGGGTCAACCCCGAGGCCGCCGCCGGCCACAGGGGGATCGTCGCCAACCCCAACTGCACGACGATGGTGGCGATGATGGCGCTGGCGCCGATCCACCGCGCGGTCGGCCTCGAGCGGATCGTCGTCTCCAGCTACCAGGCGGTCTCCGGCACCGGCCAGCGGGCGATCGAGGAGCTGCTGGCGCAGTCGCGCGCGGTGCTCGCCGGCGACCAGCCGCCGGCGCCGCAGGCCTACCCGCACCGGATCGCCTTCAACGTCCTGCCCCAGGTCGAGGTCTTCGCCGACGGCGACGACTACACGACCGAGGAGCGCAAGGTGATGGCCGAGACGCGCAAGATCCTCGGCGCCGGCGAGGAGCTCTCGATCTCCGCCACCTGCGCCCGGGTGCCCGTGGTCAGCGGCCACTCGGAGTCGGTCAACGTGCGCACGCGCGAGGAGCTCTCGCCCGACGCCTGCCGAGCCCTGCTGCGCGAGGCGCCTGGCGTGGTCGTCGTCGACGACCCCGCCGCCGGCTCCTACCCGATGGCGATCGACGCCGCCGGCCGCGACGAGGTCCTGGCCGGCCGCATCCGCCGCGACCCCAGCGAGGAGCGCACGCTCAACCTCTGGGTCGCCGGCGACAACCTGCGCAAGGGCGCCGCCACCAACGCCGTCCAGGTAGCCGAGCTGCTGATCGAGCGCGACCTGCTCGGCCCCCAGGGCTGAGGGCGGCACATTTTCCCACGTCGTGGGGGATATTTCCCCACGACGTGGTAAATTTGCACAGATGATCGAGAGGGCGATCACGCGACCGCTGCTGACGGCGCTGGCCGACACGCCGGTGGTGGCGCTGGTCGGAGGTCGGCAGACGGGGAAGAGCACGCTGGTCTCCGGGCTGGCCGCGCACGGCTATCAGGCCGAGTACGTGACCCTCGACGACCCGACCGAGCTGGCCGGCGCCCGGAGCGACCCGGTCGCCTTCGTCGAGCGCTTCGAGGGACCGGTGATCGTCGACGAGGTGCAGCGCGCGGCGGAGTTGTTCAGGCCGATCAAGGCCGCGGTCGACCGCGATCGCCGCCCGGGGCGATTCCTGCTCACCGGCTCGGCTAACGTGCTCTTCGTCCCCGCCGTCGCCGAGGCCCTGGCCGGGCGGATGGAGGTGCTCACCCTGTGGCCGTTCTCAGCCGCGGAGCTGCGCGGGAGCCCCGGCGAGCGCTTCACCGACATGCTCTTCGGCGAGCGGGCGTCGCCGCCGACGGGCGGCGGAACGACTCGCGAGGAGCTCGCCACTCGCCTGCTCGCCGGCGGTTACCCGGAGGCGGTCGCCCGCGAGGAGGACGAGCGCCGCCGCCACTGGTTCGCGAGCTACCTGACCACGATTCTCGAGCGCGACGTGCGGGCGATGGCGGACATCGAGCGGCTCGAGCAGGTCCCGGCGCTGCTCAGCGCGATCGCCCTGCGCGGCAGGGGGCCGCTCAACAAGAGCGGCATCAGCCAGGACCTGGGCATTCCCAACAGCTCGATCGACCGATACCTGACCCTACTCGATCGGGTCTTCCTGGTCCGCCGCTTCGGTGCCTGGCACAGCCGCCTCGGCCCGCGGATGGTGAAGGCGCCGAAGCTGCTGCTCGGCGACTCCGGCCTGCTTTGCAGCGTCCTGCGCCTCGATCGCCAGCGGCTGCTCGAGGACGACGCGCTGCGCGGGCTCGTGCTCGAGAGCTACGTCGGCATGGAGCTGATCAAGGCGGCCGGGGTCGCGGCGATCGGCACCGACGTCATGCACTACCGGACGGCCAGGGGGACCGAGATCGACTTCCTGGTCGAAGCGGCCGACGGCCGCGTCGCCGGGGTCGAGGTGAAGGCATCGCGCAGCGTCGATGCTGCGGACTTCAAGCGCTTTTCCCCGCTCGCCGAGCAGCTCGGCGGGCGGTTCGCGCGCGGCGTCGTGCTCTACGCCGGGGATCGCGTCGTCACCTTCGGCGAGCGCCTGGCCGCGTGGCCGGTCTCGCTGCTCTGAGCTTCATTGAGTTGTCGTCAGTCGCCGAGGTCTTCGGCCAGCGAGCCGAAGCGGTCGACCAGCTGGCAGAAGAAGTCGTGGCGGGTGAGGACGCCGTGGATGCGGCCCGAGGTGGCGATCGGGACGATCAGCACCCGGTGGTGGAGGAAGATCTCGGCGATCTGCGTGTCCGAGTAGGCGTCCTCGACGACGACGTGGTCGGTGGTCAGCCAGTTGCGGATCGGCTCCTCGGCGCAGTGGCTGCGGCGCTCGATCGTCTCGTCGACCGAGCGCGAGACCATCGCCGCCGAAGCCAGCTCGCCGACGTAGCCGGGGAAGAGCGCCGCCATGAACTCGCGCTCGCCGAAGATGCCGGCGAAGCTGCCGTCGGCCTCGACCGCGGGCAGCGCCGGCAGGCCGGCGGCGATCACCCGTCGCGCGGCGGGGCCGATCAGTTCGTCGGCGTCGAGGGGCTGGATCTCCTGCAGGGCGCTCTTGGTGATCGAGTCGGTCATCTGTCTCTCCTCAGATCAGGATGTAGCGGACGGAGATGTAGGCGGTGGCGAGGGCGATCGAGATCACGGTAACGGGCAGGCCGACGCGCAGGAAGGCGCCGAACCCAATCGGCGTCCCGGCCCGCTCGGCGAGCCCGGCGGCGGCGACGTTGGCGGCGGCGGCGATCATCGTCGCGTTGCCGCCGAAGCAGGCGCCCAGCGCCAGCGACCACCAGTAGGCGTCGTCGCCGCCCGTCCCGGCCGATTGCTGCAGCTCCTTGACCACCGGGATCATCGCCGTGGTGAAGGGGATGTTGTCGACCACCGCCGAGCCCAGCGCGGCGACCCAGGTGATGCCGATCAGCTCCGCGGTGCGGCCGCCGCCGGTCAGCTCCTTGACCGCGTCGGCGACGTGGCCGATCGCCCCGGTCGCCTCGAGCGCGCCGACCATGACGAAGAGGGCGACGAAGAAGAAGAGCGTCGTCCACTCGATATTGGAGAGCGCTTTCTCCAAGTCGATCCTCGTCACCAGCAGGCCGACCGCGGCGCCGGTAAGCGCCACCGTCGCCGGCTCGACGTGCAGCGCCTGGTGGGCGAAGAAGGCGAGCACGGTGAGGGCGAGCACCGGCCCGGTGCGCTTGAGCTCGGGCCAGTCGCGGATCGAGGCGGCGGCGTCGAGCTCCATGATCGCCCGCCGGTTGCGCTCGTCGACCTGCAGGCGGCGGCGGAAGAAGAGGTAGAGCAGCGGTATGACGACGGCGAAGGTGACGATCACGATCGGCGCCAGGTTGGCGATGAAGGCGTTGAAGCTGAGCCCGGTGGCGCCGGCGATGATGATGTTCGGCGGGTCGCCGATCAGGGTCGCGGTGCCGCCGATGTTGGAGGCGATCACCTCGATGATCAGCAGCGGCACCGCTTCGATGTCGAGCGCGTCGGCGAGCAGGAAGGTGATCGGCGCGATCAGCAGGATCGTGGTCAGGTTGTCGAGGAAGGCCGAGAGCAGCGCGGTGATCCCGGCCAGGCTCATCGTCACCGCGAAGGAGCGGCCGCCGGAGAGCTGCCCGGCGCGGATCGCGACGAAGTCGTAGACCCCGGTCTGCTGGGTCAGGTAGACGAGGATCATCATCCCGGTCAGGAGGCCGATCGTGTTGAAGTCGACCGCCTCGATCGCCTGCTCCTGGGAGAAGTCGCCGACGAAGAGGACGACGATCGCGGCGCCGAGCAGGGCCACGTTGGTGCGGTGCATCTTCTCGCTGGCGATGATCGCCAGGGCGATCAGGAATGTCGCTACGGCTATGGCCAAGGAAGCCTTTCGGGGTCGACGACGAGTGTTGCCGACCAGGCTTCCCGGCTCACCGCGGCAGACACTACAGAGATGAGAGGGCGTGCGAATCCGGTGGCCGGCGATGCTCGCCGGTGCCTATCCGTCCGTCACGCTTTCGTGCGCCACACGTGACATTTTGTCCGCTAGTCTGGGCTGACGATGGAGCAGGCAAGGACCAAGTGGAACGACGACCGCCTCGACCACCTCTCGGGCCAGGTCGACTCCCTGCGCCACCACATGGACGAGCGCTTCGAACGTCAGGAAGCGCGCATGGACGCCAAGTTCGCCGCTCTCGACGCCAAGTTCGACGCTCTGCAGCGAACGATGATCCTGACGCTCGCGGGCATCGTCGCCTCGCTCGGCAGCGTCCTGCTCGCGGCCCAGCTCTGAGCTCAGGCCGGAACCGCGAGGCGCTGCTCGACCGGCTTGGTCGAGGCGATGTGCTTCTTCATGCCGAGCTGCTTGGGCTCGGCGCCGAGCGCCAGGGCGACCAGCTGGGGGAGGTGTAGGACCGGCAGGCCGAGGTCGCGGTTGACCACCTTGGCCGCCTCGGGCTGCTGCATGTCGAGGTTGAGATGGCAGAGCGGGCAGGGCGTGACCAGGCAGTCGGCGCCGGCGTCGATCGCGTCGCCGACGTGGGTGCCGGCCTGGCGCAGCGAGGTCTCGCGGTTCATCGTGATCACCGGGAAGCCGCAGCACTTGCGCGCCCCGTCGTACTCGACCACTTCGCCGCCGAGGGTCTCGATCACCCGCTCCAGGTAGACGTCGCGGTCGGGGAACTCGTCGTAGCCGAGCCGCTCCTTGGGCCGCACCACGTAGCAGCCGTAGAAGGGGCCGACGCGCAGGCCGCTGAGCGGGCGCGTCACCTTCTCGGCGAGGCGGTCGAGGCCGTAGTCCTCGACCAGCAGCCAGAGGAAGTTCTTGTTGGTGAAGCCGTCCTTGCCCTTCTCGTAGGCGAGGCCCTGGCCGCTCAGCACCTCGTTGATGTGGGCCCGGTAGGCGGAGTCGGCGTCGAGCCGCTGCTGGCACTCCGACTGGGCGCCCTGGCAGGTCGAGCAGATGTTCATCATCGCCAGCCCGGTCTGCTGGGCGAGGGCGAAGGTGCGGGCGTTCAGCGTGTCGGCCAGCTCCTGGTTGTGCTCGGCGATGATCCCGGCGCCGCAGCAGTTGGCGCGGTCGAGTTCGACCAGCTCGATCCCGAGCTGCTCGGCGGCGATCGCCATCGAGCCGTGCAGCTCGGTGGTGAAGCCGCGCGACACGCATCCTGGCCAGTAGGCGAGCTTCATACCTTCTCCTCCGTCTCGGTCTCGTCGGGCTCGGGCTCGACGTCGTCCTCGCCCGTGATGTAGAGGTTGAGTTCCTCGCGGTGCTCCTCGGCGTGGGCGTAGATCGCCTTCACCTCGTCCTGGGCGCCGCCGGGCAGCTTCGGGTGAACGCCGGGGATCACCTTCGCCGGCGAGCGGGCCTTGCCGGACCTGATCGCGCGCAGGACCGTCGGCAGCGACTCGACCAGGCCCTTGATCGCGGCCTTCGTCGGTTTCAGCTTGCCCTTGATGCCGGGCGCGTAGGACTCCTGCACCAGCAGCGCCTCGTCGTTGGTGCCCTTCTTCTCGATCATCTTGACGAAGGCGTTGACGTGGTTCTCGCCGTTGTTGACGTCGGGGACCTCGTGCTCGCCGGCTTTGCGGCGCAGGCGCATGATCTGGTCCATCGGCGCCACGCCCTTGGGGCAGGCGTCGACGCAGGCTGAAGCAGTGGGTGCAGTCGTAGATCCCGTGCGGGTCGTTGGCCAGGTCGTGCAGCCGCTCGGTGGTCTCGGCGTCGCGCGGGTCGCCGACGAAGCGGTAGGCCTTGGCCAGCGCCGCCGGGCCGATGAAGTCCGGGTCGGCTTCCATCGAGAGGCAGGAGGAGACGCAGGCGCCGCACTGGATGCAGGCCATCGACTGGGTGATGTCGATCATCGACTCGGGCTCGACCACGTACTCGCGCTCGGGCGCCTCGCCGTGCGGCAGCAGCCAGGGGGTGACGCGGCGGATCTTGGTCCAGTGGGTCGACTCCATGTCGGTGATCAGGTCCTTGATCACCGGCATGTTGCCCATCGGTTCGACCACGATCGGGGTGGACGTGCCGTCCCCCGGGTGCCCGTTATGACCTCCCTGGGACGGCACGTCTGGGGAGACGGAGGCTTTCTTCTCGGCCAGCTCCTGGGCCTCGCCGATCTGGGTCTTGCAGCCGAGGCCGGACTGGCCGTTGATCTTCATCCCGCAGGAGCCGCAGATCGCCGCCCGGCAGGAGCAGCGCACCGAGAGCGAGCCGTCGTCGCGGTCCCTGGCCTGCAGCAGGCCGTCGAGGACCGAGAGCGAGGGGTCGAGGTCGACGTCGAACTGCTCCCAGTAGGGACCCTCGCCACTCTCGGGCTGGTACCGGCGGACTTTCAGCGTGTAGTTGGCCATCGGCGTCCTCTCAGTACTTTCGCTCTTCCGGTTCCCACTGGGTGATCGTCACCTCTGAGTATGAGATCTCCGGACCGTCGTCGCCCAGCTGCAGGTCGATGTGCTTGAGCCACTCCTCGTCGTTGCGCTCGGGGAAGTCGGTCCTGTACTGGGCGCCGCGGCTCTCCTTGCGCTCCAGCGCGGCGACGCAGGTCGCCTCGGCGTTGTCGAGCATGTAGCCGAGCTCGATCGCGCCGAGCAGGTCCTGGTTGAAGACCGAGCCCTTGTCGTCGACGTAGGCGCTCTCGGCCTCGCCCTTCAGCCGCCGCACGGTCTCCAGCGCCTCGGCGATCCCGGCCTCGTCGCGGAAGACGGCGACCTTGGCGTCCATGATCTCGCCCAGCTCGCGCTTGATCTCCGAGACGCGGCGGCCCGAGCCCTTCTCGCGGGCGAGGATCGCGTCGACCTGGGCCTGCTCGCCCTCGAGCACCGAGCGCGAGGGCCGCGAGCCCTCGATCCGCTTGGCGCGGGCGGCAGCGTCGGCGCCGGAGCGGCGGCCGAAGATCAGCGTGTCGAGCAGCGAGTTGGCGCCCAGCCGGTTGCCGCCGTGGACCGAGACGCAGGCGGTCTCGCCGGCGGCGTAGAGGCCGGGGATCTCGGTGCGGCCGTCGACGTCGGTCTTGACGCCGCCCATCGTGTAGTGGTTGCCGGGCTTGATCCGGATCGGTTCGCGGGTGATGTCGACGCCGGCGAAGTCGCGGCCGACGAGGACGATCTCGCGCAGCGCCTCGTGTACGCGCTTCTTCGGCACCACGGTGATGTCGAGCGCCACGGTCCCGTCCTCGAAGCCGCGGCCCTCGTTGATCTCGGTCTGCTCGGCGCGCGAGACCACGTCGCGCGAGGCGAGCTCCATCTTGTTCGGCGCGTAGCGCTCCATGAAGCGTTCGCCCTTGGCGTTGAGCAGGTGGGCGCCCTCGCCGCGGGCGCCCTCGGTGATCAGGAAGCCCTTGCCCGCCAGCGTCGTCGGGTGGTACTGGATCATCTCCATGTCCATCAGCTTCGCCCCGGCCCGGTAGGCCATCGCGATCCCGTCGCCGGTGCAGATCAGGGCGTTGGTGGTCGGCTGCCAGACCTGGCCGTTGCCGCCGCAGGCGAGGATCACGGCCTTGGCGCTGAACAGCTCCATCGAGCCGTCGGCGACGTTGCGGGTGACGACCCCGCAGCACTCGCCCTGCTCGTCGAGCGCCAGCGCCGTGCAGAACCACTCCTCGTAGCGGGCGACCTGCTCGGAGTGCTTCATCAGCTGCTCGTAGAGCACGTGCATGATCGCCTGGCCGGTGATGTCGGCGACGTAGTAGGTGCGGGCGGCCGAGGCGCCGCCGAAGGCGCGGGTGCCGAGCTTGCCCTCCTCGTTGCGGTGGAAGGTGACGCCGAGGTGCTCGAGGTGGAGGATCTCCTCCGGCGCCTCTTCGCACATGACCGAGATCGCGTCCTGGTCGCCGAGGTAGTCGGAGCCCTTGACCGTGTCGAAGGCGTGCGACTCCCAGGAGTCGCCCGGGTTGAGGGCGGCGTTGATTCCGCCCTGGGCGGCGTTGGAGTGCGAGCGGACCGGGTGGACCTTGCTCAGCAGCCCGACCGAGACCCCCTGCTCGGCGGCGGCCAGGGCGGCCCGCTGTCCGGCCAGCCCGGCGCCGATCACCAGTACGTCATGCGTAGGCACGGGCGAGCACTCTATAGAGCCGAAATCCGAGCGCGAAGTCGGATTTCGGATCGGTGGAGGGGTGTGGCGCCCCGTACCATGGAGCGATGCTCGGCGGCGGCTCGATCACCCTCTTCCACGTGCGCGGGATTCGCATCGCGGTCGACTGGTCGTGGTTCCTGATCCTCTTCCTCGTCATCTTCTGGCTCTCGCGCTTCTACGGCGACGTGCTGGGGGAGAGCGGCAGCGACTCGACCCCGTTCCTGCTCGCCGTGCTCAGCGCCGCCGGCTTCTTCGGCTCGATCGTCCTGCACGAGCTCGGCCACGCCTTCACCGCGCAGCGGCACGGGATCGGCATCTCCTCGATCCAGCTCTGGATCTTCGGCGGCATGGCGCGCATGGACCGCGAATCCGACAGCCCGGGGACCGAGTTCAAGGTCGCCGTCGCCGGGCCGCTGGTGACGCTGGCGATCGTCGTCGTCCTCACCGCGGTCGGGCTGGCGGCGGTCGGCCCCGGCGAGTTCCGCGACGCGGTCCTGATCGAGTCCGGCTCGGGGGTCTCGGGGGCGATGGCGATGGTCGGCTGGCTGGCCTCGATCAACCTGCTGGTCCTCGTCTTCAACCTGCTGCCCGCCTTCCCGATGGACGGCGGCCGGATCGCGCGGGCGATCGCCTGGCGCTGGACCGGCGACCGTAACTCGGCGACCCGCTTCGCCGCCGGCCTCGGCCGCGCCTTCGCCTGGATCTTCATCGGCGGCGGCCTGCTGCTGATCGTCAACGGCGCCGCCTTCAGCGGCATCTGGCTGGTCCTGATCGGCTTCGTCATCAACGGCGCCGCCAAGGGGGCGGCGATGCAGACGGCGGTCACCGGCCGCATCTCCGAGCTGCGCGTCGCCGACGTGATGGACCGCGAGCCGGTCGCGATCCCCGACGAGATCAGCGTCGAACAGGCCCTCGACGAGTACTTCCTCCGCTACCGCTGGCCCTGGTTCCCCGTGGTCGACGCCGCCCACCACTTCCTCGGCCTGGTGGTCAAAGACAAGGCCGACGAGGTGCCGGAGACCTCGCGCGCCAGCTCGCACGTTGCCGACCTGCTCGAGCGCGACGACGGCAGCTTCCAGGTCCGCGACGACGCCCCCCTGGACAGCCTGCTCGCCAACCGCGCCATGCGCCGCTTCGGCGCGGTGATGGCGGTCGACGCCAGCGGCCGCCTCTCCGGCGTGATCACCGCTGAGCAGGTGGGGCGAGCGCTGCGCGACGCCTCCTCGTAGGCTGGTGCCCTGACGCCAGCGCCCGGATGTCAGGCGGCAGCGAGCGCTGCCAGGGCGCCCTGGGCCGCCGCGGTGAGGCGCTCGACGCTCGGCGGGTCGGCGGGGTCGAGCGCCCAGCGGACGAGCAGGCCGTCGAAGAGGGCGATGATCAGGGTCGCCACGGCTTCGGCGTCGACCTCCTCCCCCCCGACCTCGGCGAAGGCGTCGCGCACGGTGGCTGCGATCGCCCGGTGGAAGTCCTCGTAGCTCGCCCTCATCGTGGCGCGCAGGTCCTCGGAGCGGGGCACCTGCGCCCATGCCTCGAGCGCGGCGGCGACCAGCGAGCGGTTCTCCTCGAGGCTGTCGGTGACGCCGGCGAGGCCGCGCCGCAGGCGCTCCAGGGGGGCCGCCGGCCCGGGCTCGGCGGCGAGCGCCACCAGCGGCTTCAGCCAACGCTGGAAGGCCTCGGCGACGGCGACGTTGAGCAGCGCCTCCTTGGAGCCGAAGTGGTAGCCGATCGAGGCCAGGTTGGTGCCCGAGGCGGCGACCAGGTCGCGCGAGGTGGTGCGCGCGTAGCCCCGGTCCTGGAGGCAGGCGATCGCCGCCTCCAGGAGGAGCTCTCTGTGACCACCCTCACGCTCGCTCGGCATAGTCAGAGGCTACTATACGGCTGTATAGATTCATACGGACGTATGTTTAACGGGAGGTCGCGATGGATCGCGAACCGCGCCAGCCGAAGAGACGCCGCCCCCGGGCGGCGGACGGCGTGCGACCCGCCTCCCACGCCTGGCTCACGCTGGTCACCTGGGTGGCCGTCATCGCCGCCCTGGCGCTGCTCGGTGCCGGGATCGCCGAGCGCCTGACGCCGAGCACGCTGCTCGTTCCCGGAACGCCGTCGGCCCGCGCCCAGGCGATGCTCGAGCGCCAGTTCGGCAACTCGGTGACGGTGACGGTCCTCCTGCGCGGGCCGGCGAGCGCGATCGACAGGCAGGGACCGCGCCTGGTCGCCGCCCTCCGCCGCGAGGGCCGGGTGCAGGTGATGGCGCCCTGGGGCGCCGGAGAGGCGCCGGCCAGCCTCAGGCCCCGCCCCGGCGCGGCGCTGATCGTGGCCGGTTTCCAGCGCCCCGACTCGGTGGCGCTGACCGACGTGGTTCCCGACGCGCAGCGGGTCGTCGCCGCCAACGTGCACCGGCCGCTGCGCGCCGACGTCGGCGGCCTGGCCGCGGTCGGCCTGGCGCTCCAGGAGAACGCGCTCGAGGCCACCCATCGCGCCGAGCTGCTCGTCGCGCCGATCCTGATCCTCGTCCTGCTGCTCGTCTTCCGCAGCCCGGTGGCGGCGGCGATCCCGCTGCTGATGGGGGCGTCCACCGTCCTCGCCGGGCGCGGCCTGCTGCTGCTCGTCGCCGGCGTGATGCCGATCAACGCGCTCGCCGTCTCGGTCGCCTCGATGATGGGCCTGGCGCTCGGTGTCGACTACGCCCTGCTGATGGTCTCGCGCTTCCGCCAGGAGCGCGACGGCGGCGCCGGCACCGACGCCGCGCTCGAGGTGGCCGCGCGGGCCGCGGGGCGGACGATCGTCTTCGCCGGCGGCATCCTGGCGCTGGCGATGCTGGCGGCGGCGCTGATCGCCCCCGGAGACCTGCTCAGCTCGGTCGCCGCCGGCGTCATGGTCTCGGCACTGCTCAGCGTGCTGCTGGCGATCTCCCTGCTGCCGGCGCTGATCCGCGTGGTGGCGCCGCACCTGGAGCGCTGGCGCCTGCCGTCGCTCGGCCACGGTGGCCGCCTGCTCGGCCTCGCCTCGGCGCTGGTCGCCCGCCCGTGGATCGCGATCCCGCTGATCGTCGGCGCGATGGTGGCGATCGCGGCGCCGGCCGGAGCGCTGACGATCGGCCCGCCCGACGCGCGCCAGCTGCCGCCGTCGGACCCGACCCGGAAGGGATTCGAGGCGCTGCGGCGCGAGATCGGCCCCGGCTGGGCGGCGCCGATCGCGATCGTCGCCACGGCGCGCGACGGGGTGATCTCCGAGCGCGGGCGGCTGGCGCAGGTGTCCCGCTGGCAGGAACGGGTCGCCCGCGACCCGGCCGTGGAGGCGGTGATCGGCCCGGCTTCGCTGCGCGAGGCCGAGGCCGCCCTGGCGGGGGCGCGCCGCGCCTACCGCTCAGCGCCGCAGAAGCTGGCGCGGGCGCAGCGTGGTATCGCCTCGCTGCGCTCGGGGCTGCACGAGGCGGGCAGCGGCGTCGCCGAGTTGCGCGCCGGGCTTGGCTCGGCCGCCGACGGCGCCGGCACGATCGCCGCCAGGACGCGCGACGCGGAGAGCGGCGCCCGGCAGCTCGAGCGCGGGCTCGGCCGCGCCGACGCCGGGGCGCAGCGCCTCGCGGCCGGCCTCGACCGCGCCCTGCGCGGCGCCCGCAACCTGGTCGCGGGCCAGCGCCGGCTCAGCCGGGGAGCGATGCGGCTGGCCCGGGGCGCGCGCGAGCTCGACCGGACGCTGCGTGCCTCGCTCGGGGAGGTGCGCGCGGTCGGTGCCCAGCTGCGCGCCTGGTCGGAATGGCTGCGCTCGCTGCGCACCCCGACCGAGATGGCGGCGCAGCGCCTCGAGCGCGCCGTGCGCGAGCTGGAAGCGATGACCGTCGGCCGCGAAGACCCGCGCTACGAGCGCCTGCTCGAGGCGATCGGCGAAGCCGCGGTCCTGGTCGGCCTGCCCGAAGGCGCCGTCCCCGCGACGGGCGAGCCGCTGCTGCCCGAGGGCGTCACCGCCTCGCTGACCGCGCAGATCGTCGGCGTCCAGGAGCGCCTCGCCGGCTCGGTCGAATCGCTGGCCGAGATGCCCACCCAGATCGAACGGCTCGCCGAAGGCGTCGGGCGGCTCAGCGCCGGCGCCGGCGAAGTCGCGGCCGGCGCGCGGCGCTCGGAGCGCGGCGGGCGTTCGCTCAGCCACGCCCTGCGCAGCCTGGCTCGCGGCGGCCACCGCCTCGACCGCGGCCTCGCCGACGCCCGCGGCGGCGGCACCCGCCTCGCCGACGGCCTCGCCGCGATCGCCGCCGGTGCCGACGGCCTCTCGGGCGGGCTGCGCGATGGCGAGGCGCGCAGCGGGGCGCTGGCGGGCGGCCTGGCCGGCGCCGACCGGCCGCTGGGCCGCTACGCAACGGTGCTGCGCGGCTACCGGGGCGACCTCGGCCAGCTGCGCTCCGCCGCGCCGGGGGCGATCGACTCCGGCTACCTGATGCTGACGGCACTGGACGGGACGGTGCCGCGGATGCGCGAGCAGATCGCGCAGCTCGTCAACCTCGACAGCGGCGGCGAGGCGGTCCGCATGCTGGTCGTGCCGGCCTCCGGCCCGAACGCGACCCGCACCCAGCGCCTCGAGCGGCGGCTGCGCGGGATGCTGCCCGGCCTCGCCCGCGCCAGCGGCACCCAGGTGGGGATCGGCGAGGGGGCCCAGGTGCTCGCCGACTACACCGACGCCACCATGGCCCGCCTCCCCCTGCTCGTCGGCGCGCTCTCCCTGGTCTCGGTCCTGATGCTGATCCTGGTGCTGCGCTCGCTGGCCCTGCCGCTGGTTGCCGTCGCGCTCAACCTGCTGACGATCACGGCCGCCTTCGGCGCGCTCGAGCTCTTCTTCGGCCTCGACCTGCTGGTCGGCCCGCACTACATAGACGCGATCTCGGCGGCCGGGGTGCTGACGATCATGTTCGTCCTCTCGGTCGACTACGAGGTCTTCCTGCTGACCCGGATGCGGGAGGCGTGGCTGGCGAGCGGCGACAGCCTCTACGCGATCGATCACGGCCTGCGTCGCACGGCGGGCGTGATCACCGGCGCGGCGGCGATCATGAGCTCGGTCTTCCTCGCCTTCGCCACCGCCGAGATCGCCTCGCTGCAGCAGTTCGGCGCCGGGTTGACCTTCGCGATCCTGCTCGACGCGACCGTGATCAGGCTGATCCTGCTGCCGGCGATCATGCGCGCCCTCGGCCCGCGCGCCTGGTGGTTGCCGCGCTGGCTCGAGCGCGGTCTGCCCGCATTCGATCACGGCGCCCCTCCGCCACCGCCCGAACCGCCATCCAACGACGGCCGTCGCGAAGCGCTCGGCAGCTGGGCGCGTTCGATCGCCGATCCCACCCTCAGCAGCGAGCGCAAGCGAGGCAGCGGCAGATCAGGCGGCCGGCATGTGCCGCCCGATGATGCGACCGAAGTCCGTGCCCGCCGGCAGGGTGCCGAAGGCGTAGCCCCAATCGCCGGTCAGGCGGGTGGTGCAGAAGGCGTCGGCGACGGCGGGGTCGCCGTAGCGGACGAGTAGCGAGGCCTGCAGGGCGAGCGCCATGCGCTCGACGATGCTGCGCGCCCGGGCCTGGATCGTCTCGACGTCGCCGGGGATCTCGGCGCGCAGGGAGGCGACGTAGGAGTCGAGGCGCGGCTCGGCGCCGGCGCCCTCCATCACCTCGGCGAAGAAGGCCTCGACCGAGGCCGGGCTCTTGACCATCGCCCGCAGCACGTCGAGGCACTGGACGTTGCCCGAGCCCTCCCAGATCGAGGCCAGCGGCGCCTCGCGGTAGAGGCGCGGCATGCCGGACTCCTCGACGTAGCCGTTGCCGCCGAGGCACTCGAGGCACTCGACCGCGTGCGAGGGCTGGCGCTTGCAGAGCCAGTACTTGAGCACCGCGTTGGCGAGGCGGCGGAGCTCGAAGGCGGCCTCGTCGCCGTCGGCGACCTCGTCGTAGGCGCGGGCGAGGCGCATCGCGGCGACGGTCGCCGCTTCGGACTCGATGCAGAGGTCGGCGAGCACGTTGCGCATCAGCGGCTGGTCGATCAGCTCGGCGCCGAAGGCGGCGCGGTGGGCGGCGTGGTTGAGCGCCTGCACGACCCCGGCTCGGTAGCCGGTGGCGGCGCCGATCACGCAGTCGAGCCGGGTGTGGTTGACCATCTCGATGATCGTCGGCACGCCACGGCCCTCCTCGCCGACCATCCGCGCCCAGGCGCCGCGGAACTCGATCTCGCTGGAGGCGTTGGAGCGGTTGCCGAGCTTGTCCTTGAGCCGCTGGATGTGGAACGGGTTGCGCTCGCCGTCGGGGGTCCAGCGCGGCATCAGGAAGCAGGAGATGCCCGAGTCGGTCTGGGCGAGGACGAGGAAGGCGTCGCACATCGGCGCCGAGCAGAACCACTTGTGGCCGACCAGCTCGTACTCGGCCCCCGGCCCGCCGCCGTTCAGCGGCGTCGCCGTCGTCGTGTTGGCGCGCACGTCCGAGCCGCCCTGCTTCTCGGTCATCGCCATCCCGCAGAGGGCGCCGCTCTTGCGCGCCGCCGGCAGCGAGCGCTCGTCGTAGTCGAGCGAGAGGAAGCGGTCCTCCCACTCGGCGGCCAGCTCGGGCTGCTTGCGCAGCGCCGGGATCGCCGAGTAGGTCATCGAGATCGGGCAGCCGACGCCGCTCTCGGCCTGCATCAGCAGCATGAACATCGTCGCGCGGGCGACGTGGGCGCCGGGGCCCGGCTCGCGCCAGGGCAGGGCGTGCAGGCCGTGGCCGACGCCGATCCGCATCAGCTCGTGCCAGGAGGAGTCGAACTCGACCTCGTCGACCCGGTTGCCGTAGCGGTCGTGGGTCTTCAGCTCGGGCTTGCGCTCGTTGGCCTCGAAGCCCCAGCGGATCGTCTGCGCCGAGCCGCAGATCGCGCCCAGCTCGAGCGCCCGCTCCTCGGCCCAGCCGCCGCCCTCGCGCTGCAGCGCCTCGCGCAGCGGCAGGTCGGCCTCGAAGGGGTTGTAGTCCTCCAGCGGCGGGGCCTGGTTGAGGACCTCGTGGGTGGCGGCGCTGCGGCGCTCGGCGGTGGCCATCGGGTTGATTGTGCCAGCCCATCGGTAGCATCGCGCGCCGCATGTCCAAGATCGCCGTCAAGAACCCCGTCGTCGAGCTCGACGGCGACGAGATGACCCGGATCATCTGGTCGTTCATCAAAGAGCAGCTGATCCTGCCCTACCTCGACCTCGAGCTCGCCTACTTCGATCTCGGGATCGAGAGCCGCGACGCGACCGAGGACCGGATCACGGTCGACGCCGCCGAGGCGATCAAGCAGCACGGGGTCGGCGTCAAGTGCGCGACGATCACCCCCGACGAGGCGCGGGTCGAGGAGTTCGGCCTGAAGCAGATGTACCGCTCGCCGAACGGCACGATCCGCAACATCCTCGGCGGCGTCATCTTCCGCGAGCCGATCGTGATCGCCAACATCCCGCGCCTGGTGCCGGGCTGGACGAAGCCGATCGTGATCGGCCGCCACGCCTTCGGCGACCAGTACCGGGCGACCGACATGGTCGTCCCCGGCGAGGGGACGCTGACCCTCACCTACACGCCCAAGGACGGCACCGCGCCGGTCGAGCTCGACGTCTACGACTTCCCCGGCGGCGGCATCGCGATGGCGATGTACAACCTCGACGACTCGATCCGCGACTTCGCCCGCGCCTCGATGCGCTACGGCCTCGACCGCGGCTACCCGGTCTACCTCTCGACCAAGAACACGATCCTGAAGCGCTACGACGGCCGCTTCAAGGACCTCTTCGCCGAGGTCTACGAGGCCGAGTTCAAGGCCGACTTCGAGGCCGCCGGGATCACCTACGAACACCGCCTGATCGACGACATGGTGGCGGCGGCGCTGAAGTGGGAGGGCGGCTACGTCTGGGCCTGCAAGAACTACGACGGCGACGTGCAGTCCGACACCGTCGCCCAGGGCTTCGGCTCGCTCGGCCTGATGACCAGCGTGCTGATGAGCCCCGACGGCAAGACGGTCGAGGCCGAGGCCGCGCACGGCACCGTCACCCGTCACTACCGCCAGCACCAGCAGGGCAACCCGACCTCGACCAACCCGGTCGCCTCGATCTTCGCCTGGACCCGCGGACTCGCCGCGCGCGGCCGGCTCGACGAGACGCCCGAGGTGAGCCGCTTCGCCGCGACCCTGGAGCGGGTCTGCGTGGAGACGGTGGAAGCCGGCAAGATGACCAAGGATCTCGCTCTCCTGATCGGCCCCGACCAGGAGTACCTGACAACGCAGGAGTTCCTCGCCGCGATCGACGAGGGCCTCCGGAAGGAGATGCATTGAGCGCACCAGTGAAAGTCACCGTTACCGGCGCCGCCGGGCAGATCGGCTACGCGCTGCTCTTCCGCATCGCCAGCGGCCAGATGCTCGGCCCCGACACCCCGGTCGAGCTCAGCCTGCTCGAGATCCCCGACGCGGTCAAGGCCGCCGAGGGCACGGCGATGGAGCTCGACGACTGCGCCTTCCCGCTGCTGCGCAAGATCGACATCTTCGACGAGGCGAAGGCCGCCTTCGAGGGCTGCAACGTCGGCCTGCTGGTCGGCGCCCGCCCGCGCGGCCCCGGCATGGAGCGCTCTGACCTGCTCGAGGCCAACGGCGGCATCTTCAAGCCGCAGGGCGAAGCGATCGCCGCCGGCGCCGCCGACGACGTGCGGGTGCTGGTCGTCGGCAACCCGGCGAACACCAACTGCCTGATCGCGATGTCCAACGCCGACGGCGTGCCGCGCGAGCGGTTCACGGCGATGATGCGCCTCGACCACAACCGGGCGATCGCCCAGACCGCCAACCGGCTCGGGGTCGAGATCGCCGAGGTCACCAACATGACCGTCTGGGGCAACCACTCGACCACCCAGTACCCCGACCTGGTCAACGCCAGGGTGAAGGGGGAGAGCGCCTGGGACGCGGTCGACGACGAGGCCTGGATCGCCGAGGAGTTCATCCCCCGGGTCGCCAAACGCGGGGCGGCGATCATCGAGGCGCGCGGCGCCTCCAGCGCGGCCTCGGCCGCCAACGCGGCGATCGACCACGTGCGCGACTGGGTGCTCGGCACCCCCGAGGGCGAGTGGGTCTCGATGGGCGTCCCCACCGACGGTTCCTACGGCGTCGCCGAGGGCATCGTCGCCGGCCTGCCCTGCTCCTGCAGCGGCGGTGAGTGGTCGGTGGTCGAGGGCCTGGAGATCCCCGAGTTCTCGCGCGGGCGGATCGACGCCAGCGCCGCCGAGCTGCGCGAGGAGCGCGACGCGGTCAGCGCCCTGCTCTGAGCCGCCGACGGGCCTATTTGTTGCCCTATAGGGGGTGTTTCAGGCCCATCGGCGTGAAAAAGCCGGCCCCCAGGGGGCCGGCTTTTTCGTGTGGACAGCGATGTCCAGGTCTCAGGCCGGGTGGTACTCGCGGCCTTTCTTGACGACCTTGCCCTCCTCCTCCAGTTCACCGAGGACTCGGTAGAGGTAGTTGGGTTTGATCTTCATCGATTTGGCGATCTCCGAGGCGCTGATCCCGGGGTTCTTCTGAACCAGGGTGACCGCCTGGTCGGCACGAGTGCCACCGCGCCGGCGGCGCTTGCGCGGCGCTTTCGAGCCGGACGCCGCTTTGGGGGGACGGCCTGGTCCCCGTTTTTTACCTCCGCGCGGGCGGCCCGGACCGCGGCGGGTGATGTTGCCGCCGAGCTCTACGAGCGCGCGCTCCAGGCGCTTACGCTCCTCATCGAGCTCAGCGAGGCGCTTCTTGACGAGATCGAGTGCCTCGTCGAGTGCATTGCTGGTGCTGGGCATTTCCGTCCTTTCGTCCCGCGAGTGGAATCTCCGGGGTCGTCAGCTACCCGAAAGTGTGGCAGAGTCACAGTGACAGTGAGTGTTCATATAGTCAAATCTCCGCCTGTCACTCTGGCCATTTGGCTGGCAGCTTGCGTGCGGCGTGGCCTCAGGCGGCGCGTTCGGCCTGGCGCTCGGGTGAGATCCGCACCACGTTGCGCGCCAGCCCCAACCGCTCCAGCGCTTTGATTATCAACGCGGACGGGTCGACCTCCCAGCGCCGCAGACCGTGAACCGCAGAGCGGGGGAAGGCGTGGTGGTTGTGGTGCCAGGACTCGCCCAGCGACGGCAGCGCCAGCCAGAACACGTTGGTGGAGCGATCATCGGTGGTAAACCGTCGTGTACCGGTGAAGTGACAGACCGAGTTCACGCTCCAGGTGACGTGGTGAACGAAGAAGACTCTCACCAGCCCACCCCAGAGCAGCCCGGTGGCGGCGCCGGCGAGGCTGCCGCTGACCAGGTAGCCGGCGAGGGCGGGAAGGGTGAGGCTGAGCAGCACGAGTGGTACGAACATCCGGGCTATCGCCCGCATACCGGGAGCTTCATAGAGGTCGGGTGCGTAGCGGCGCCAGTCAGCCCTTCCCTGAGTGGACATCAGCCAGCCGCTGTGTGCGTGCCAGAGGCCGGCGAGCACGCCGCGCACGCCGCCGTCGTGGCCGACGTGGGGGCTGTGGGGGTCGCCCTCCTCGTCGGTGTGGGCGTGGTGCTTGCGGTGGTCGGCGACCCAGGAGATCACCGGCCCCTGCACCGCCATCGAGCCGAGGATCGCGAACCCGTACTCGAGCGGTTTGCGGGTCTGGAAGGAGCGGTGGGTGAGCAGGCGGTGGAAGCCGACCGTGATCCCGACCGCGGTCAGCAGGTACATCGCCGCGGCGATCGCCAGGTCGGCCGGGCTGACCAGGCGGTTCCAGAGCAGCGCCACCGCGGCCAGGGTGGCGAGGAAGGGGACAACCACCGCGCCGAGGTTGGCGAGCTTCTCGGTGCGGGTCATCTCGCTCACGGGGCAGAGCAATCTACGCTAATTTAAGCCACAATAAATCGTGTATTGCGCAACGTCGTTCCCACGACTTCGGTCAGTTAGATGACAGAAAAAGTCTCATTCGAGCCCTGGCGCGGCCTGCCGGTCACGGTCGCCGACCTGATCGAGCCCGAGCTCGAGGAGACGACGATCGAGATCCTGGCGACGATCGCCGCCGAGGTCCCCGAGTACCAGCGGCCGCTGGAGGGCAGCTTCGGCCGCGGCCTGCGCACCGGGGTCGCCGAGGCGCTGAGCCAGTTCGTCGCCCTGATCCGCAACCCCGACGCCGGCCGCGTCGGCCGCGAGGTCTACGTCGCCCTCGGCCGCGGCGAGCTGCGCCAGGGCCGCACCCTCGACTCGCTGCAGGCCGCCTACCGGGTTGGCGCCCGCGTCGCCTGGCGCCGCGTCGCCGCCGCCGGGCTGCGGGCCGGCCTCGACGCCGAACTGCTCAGCCTGCTCGCCGAGGCGATCTTCGCCTACATCGACGAGCTCGCCGCCGACTCGGTCGAGGGCTACGCCGAGGCCCGCTCGCAGGGCGAGGAGCTGCGCGCCCGGCGCCGGCGCGAGCTGTTCGCGCTGCTCATCCAGCAGCCGCCGGCCGACCCCGCCGACATCCGCGCCGTCGCCCACGCCGCCGGCTGGAAGCTGCCCCGCCGCCTGGCGCCGCTCGCCTGCGACGAGAGTGAGCTGGCGGCACTCGGCCGGCGGCTGCCCGCCGACGTCCTGCGCGCCGACCTCGACGAGGTCGGCTGCGTGCTGGTCCCCGACCCCGACGGCCCGGGGCGGGCCGAGCAGCTCGCCCGCGCGGTCGAGTCGGGCCGCGCCGCCCTCGGGCCGGCCTGCGAGCCGGCCGACACCGGCGAGTCGTGGCGGATCGCGAAGGCGGCGCTGGCGGCGATGGAGGCCGGGGTGCTGCCGGCGAGCGGGCTGCTGGCGGCCGAGGACCACCTGACCGAGCTGCTCGTCTTCGGCCAGCCGGCGATCGTCAACCACATCGTCGCCCGCCGGCTCGCCCCGTTGCGGGGGCTGACGCCGCGGGCGCAGCGGCGGATGCGCGAGACCGCCCTCGCCTACGTCCAGCACACCGGCAACGCGGTGGCGATGGCCGCCGCGCTGCAGATCCACCCGCAGACCGTGCGCCAGCGCCTGGTCCGCCTGCGCGAGCTGTTCGGCGAGCAGCTCGACGACCCCGACGCCCGGCTGGAGCTGGAGATAGCCCTGCGCGCCGCGGCGCTCAGCGCCGACGCTGCCTAGGCAGCGTGCGGAAGACCGCGTCCCAGAGCGGCGAGGAGACGCCGAAGCCGAAGCGGTGGTCCTGGAAGTGGTGGCGCATGTGCTGCTCGCGCAGGCGCTTGCCGAACTCGGACCTGGGGACGAAGTGGTGCACGTAGTAGTGCGTGTAGTCGTAGCCGAGGTAGCCGAGGATGAAGCCGCCGAACAGCGGGTAGGCGGCCGGCGTGCCGAAGAGCAGCGTGAAGCCGAAGAAGAAGAGGGCGGCGAGCGGGATCGAGACCGCTGGCGGCATCACCAGGCGCAGCTTGTCGTTGGGGTGGTCGTGGTGGACGCCGTGGATGATGAAGTGCATCTTGTGGCCGAAGGCGTTGTCGGGCTGCCAGTGGAAGACGAGCCGGTGCAGCCAGTACTCGGTCAGGGTCCAGATCCCGACCCCGCCGAGGCTGAGCGCGATCAGCTGCCAGGCGCCGTAGCCGCGCGCCGCGCCGAGCCACTCCATGGCGACGACCACCGGCACGAAGACGGCGGCCGGGATCGCCGGGTGCACCCGCGAGAAGAAGTTGAGGAACTCGCTCTCGAACAGCTGCGGCGAGGCGGAGAGCTTGTCCGTGCGACTGGGGGACTCCATCCAGCGGGAATGGTAGCGGCGGCCGGAGCCGGCTTCCGCAAGACGCGGGGAAGTTGTGACGAGACTGTGTCAAGAACGTTGCGCTTTGCGGGATCGCGGCGCACGAGAGGCGCACGGGAGTGGCAATATCGCCGCCGTGCCGCGCAAGAAGAAACCGAGCTGCGAGGACTGCTACTTCCAGCGCAACATGCTCTGCGCCCTGGAGCTCGACGAGCCCTGCGCGACGTTCCGTCCCAACCGGCCCGAGGGCCTGGTCCCGCCCAAGCAGCCGGTGCTGCTGATGCGCCCGCCGCGCTGGGCGTCGCAGGCGCAGACCGCATAGCCCGCCGCGGGAGGCGCGGATGGCTAATCTTCCGCCGATGCAGGAGCGGGATCTGTATGCCTGGGCGCGGACGACCTACGTCTCGCGCCGCAGCAGGGGCTTCACCCCCAACGTCGACGTCTACTACAGCGGCGACCCGCAGATGGCGGTGGTCAAGGTCGACCTCGCCGGGATCAGCCTCGACGAGGTGAGCATCGAGATCTCCGGCCGCCAGCTGGCGATCCTCGGCGAACGCCAGGTGCAGGAGACCGAGGGTCGCGTCTACCAGCAGGTCGAGATCGCCTCCGGGCCCTTCCGCCGCGTGGTCGAGCTGCAGGTCGACGTCGACGCCGAGCGGGCCAAGGCGACCTACGAGGACGGCGTCCTGCGCATCGACCTGCCGCTGCGCGACCCGTCCGAGTCGACCCGCCGCGTGCCGATCGGGAGGGAGTAGCCGGTGGAGGGCAGCCCGCTGCTCGAGGTGGTCGACTCGCTCGACGCCGAGGAGGCGATCCGCGCCAATGAGCCGCTGCCCGACGCGCTGCCGGTCCTGCCCCTGCGCGAGACCGTCACCTTCCCCGAGACGATGACGCCGCTGGCCGTCGGCCAGGAGCGCTCGATCAAGCTGGTCGACGACGTGCTCGGCGCCAACCGGATGCTGGCGATGGTCGCCGCCCGCGACCCCGAGCTCGACGAGCCCGGCCCCGACGACCTCCACGAGGTCGGCGTCGTCGGCGTCGTCGCCCGCATGCTGAAAGTGCCCGACGGCAGCCTGCGCATCCTCGTCCAGGGCGCGCAGCGGGTGCGGCTCGGGCCCTACGTCGCCGAGGAGCCCTACCTGGTGGCGCGGATCGCCGAGCTGCCCGACGTGGTCGAGGAGAGCGCCGAGCTGGAGGCGCTGACCCGCAACGTGCAGCGCACCTTCTCGGAGATCATCGAGCAGATCCCCTACCTGCCCGAGGAGCTGCAGATGGCGGTCGCCAACATCGAGGACCCATCCTCGCTGGCCCACCTGATCGGCGGCGCGCTGCGGATCTCGACCGAGGAGAAGCAGAAGCTGCTCGAGCAGGTCGACGTCGTCGCCCGCCTCCGCCACCTCTCCCAGATCCTCGCCGGCGAGCTCGAGGTGGTGCAGCTCGGCAGCCAGATCCAGAGCCAGGTGCAGTCGGAGATCGACAAGGGCCAGCGCGAGTTCTTCCTGCGCCAGCAGCTGAAAGCGATCCAGGACGAGCTCGGCGAGGGCGACGAGCAGCAGGCCGAAGTCAGCGAACTGCGCGAGCGGATCGAGGCCGCCGAGCTGCCCGAGCACGCCCGCAAGGCGGCCGAGCGCGAGCTCTCGCGGCTGGAGAAGCTGCCCCCGGCGGCAGCCGAGCACGGCGTGATCCGCACCTACCTGGAGTGGCTGACCGAGCTGCCCTGGGCGGCGGCGACCGAGGACAACCTCGACATCCCCCACGCCCGCGAGGTGCTCGACGCCGACCACTACGACCTGGAGAAGGTCAAGGACCGGATCCTCGAGTACCTGGCGGTGCGCAAGCTGAAGCCGGACTCGCCCGGCCCGATCCTCTGCTTCGTCGGCCCGCCCGGGGTCGGCAAGACCAGCCTCGGCCGCTCGATCGCCAGGGCGCTGGGGCGCGAGTTCGAGCGGATCAGCGTCGGCGGCGTGCGCGACGAGGCCGAGATCCGCGGCCACCGCCGCACCTACATCGGGGCGATGCCCGGCACGATCGTCCGCGCCCTGCGCGACGCCGGCTCGCGCAACCCCGTCTTCATGATCGACGAGATCGACAAGATGGGCTCCGACTTCCGCGGCGACCCGGCCTCGGCGATGCTCGAGGTGCTCGACCCGGCTCAGAACGACTCCTTCCGCGACCACTACCTCGACCTCGAGTTCGACCTCTCCGAGGTGCTCTTCATCGCCACCGCCAACGTGCTCGACACGATCCCCGGGCCGCTGCAGGACCGGATGGAGACGATCGAGCTGGCCGGCTACACGCTGGAGGAGAAGCGCCACATCGCCAAGCGCTACCTGGTGCCGCGCCAGATCGAGGCCAACGGGCTGAAGCCCTCCCAGATCGAGTTCGCCGAGCCGGCGCTGGGCGCGATCGTCGAGGAGTACACGCGCGAGGCCGGGGTGCGCAACCTCGAGCGCCAGATCGGCACCGTCTGCCGCAAAGTCGCGCGCGAGGTCGCCGAGGGCAACGGCAAGGGCAAGGTCCGGGTCTCGGCCAAGCGGGCGCGCGAGCTGCTCGGCCGGCGCCGCTTCTTCGCCGAGCAGCGGCGGCGGACCAAGGACCCCGGGGTGGCGACCGGCCTGGCCTGGACGCCGACCGGCGGCGACGTGCTCTTCATCGAGGCGACCTCGATGCCCGGCTCGGGCAAGCTGACGATCACCGGCCAGCTCGGCGACGTGATGAAGGAGTCCGCGCAGGCGGCGCTCTCCTACGTGCGCGGCCACTGGCGCGAGCTGGCGCCGGAGCTGGGCGAGGGCTGGTTCGGCGAGCACGACATCCACATCCACGTCCCGGCCGGCGCCGTGCCAAAGGACGGCCCCTCGGCCGGGGTGGCGATGACCGTCGCCCTCTCCTCGCTGATCGGCGGCCGCCACGTGCGCAACGACGTGGCGATGACCGGCGAGGTGACCCTGACCGGCCAGGTGCTGCCGATCGGCGGGGTGAAGGAGAAGTCGCTGGCCGCGCAGCGGGCGGGGATCAAGCGGGTGCTGGTGCCGGAGCGCAACCAGGGCGACGTCGAGGAGATCCCCGAGCACGAGCGCGCCGAGCTCGAGTTCGTCTACGTCAACGAGGTCGCCAAGGCGATCGACGCCGCGCTTGCGTAACCGCTCGCGCGCCTTCTGGATCGTCGCCGGGATCGCCGTCCTCGGCGCCGCCCTGCGCTTCGCCACGCTCGGCCTGCAGAGCTACCACCACGACGAGGTGATCACCGCCAGCCGCCTGCTGCGCGGCAGCTTCTGGCACGCGATGGACGCGGTCGGCTTCAGCGAGTCGGCGCCGCCGCTCTACTACGCGCTGGCCTGGCTCTGGACCCAGGTCACCGGCACCGCCGAGGTCGGCCTGCGCTCGCTCTCGGCGCTCGCCGGCACGGCGACGATCCCGGTCGCCTACCTGCTCGGCCGCGAGCTGCGCGGCGCCCGGGTGGGGATCGCCGCCGCCGCCCTGGTCGCCGTCAACCCGATGCTGATCTGGTACTCGCAGGAGGCCCGCGCCTACGCCCTCCTCGTCCTCCTCTGCGCGGTATCTCTCCTCTACTGCCTCCGGGCCCTGACCCCAGCCCCCGCGGACGTGCCGTCCTGGGGAGGTCATAAACGACCTCCTGGAGACGGCACGTCGCGCGATGTGGTGCTCTGGGGCGGCTTCTCGGCGCTGGCGCTGGCGACGCACTACTTCGCCGTCTTCCCGCTCGCGGTCGAGGCCGCCTGGCTCTGGCGGCGGCGGGGACGGGAGGCGCTGCCGGGGCTGGCGATCCTCGGCGGCGCGGCGCTGCTGCTGGTGCCGCTGGTCGTCCACCAGATGTCCTACGCGCACGCCGAATGGATCGGCAACTTCGGTCTCGGCCACCGGCTCTGGGAGACGGGGCTGACCTTCCTGCTGGGCGAGACGGGGGACGTGATCGCCCGCCCCGAGCAGCCGCTGCTCGCCCTCGCCCCGGCGCTGCTGGCGCTCGCGGCGCTGGCCCTGCTCTTCGCCCGCGGCGAGCGTGCGGAGCGCCGGGCGGCGGCGCTGCCGCTGGCGATCGTCGCGCTCACCGCCGGGGTGCCGCTGCTGCTCGCCCTGCTCGACCCCGGCAAGGACTTCGTCCTCGCCCGCAACCTGCTGCCCGCCCTGGTGCCGCTGCTGCTCGCGGTCGCGATCGGGGCCGGGGTGCGCGGCGCGCGGCGCGCCGGCCCGGCGATCGCCGCCCTCCTGGTCGCCTACTCGCTCGGCTTCGCGCTCTGGGCCAGCCTCTCGCCCTCGCTGCAGCGGGTCGACTGGGACGCCGCCGCGGCGGCGCTCGGCGAGCCGCGCCGGCCGCGGGCGATCGTCACCTGGACGATCGGCCAGGCGCCGCTGCGCTACTACCTCTCGACCGGCTCCTTCCAGCCCCGCCCCTACGAAGGCTTCGAGTGGTGGGTGGGGGAAGTCGACTTCATCTCCGACGGGCCGGCGCCACCGCCCCCGCGGCGGTTGCTCGGGCCGCGCCTCCGCCCGGCCGGCTACCGGCGGGTCGGCCGCCTGCGCATCCGCCGCTACGCGCTGCCCGGCCCCGGCCTGGCCCGCCTCCGCCTGCGGCCGATCGCCGGCGCCGATCTCGGCTTCCGCTCCAACCGGGTGTTGCTCGACGGGATCGGCCCTCGCTGAACGGGTAATAGCAGGGCGAGCTATTCTGGTCCCCCCGGAGAACTCAGCGAGGAGATGGCATGAGCAAGACCAAGACCGACCAGGCCGCCGACCTTTACTCGACCGCGCGCGAGAACCCCTACGTCCAGCGCCTGATCGAAGACGAAGAGCTGCGCGACAGCCTGAGGAAGGCCTTCGAGGCGGCCCGGGGCGCCTACGGCCGGGCGACCAGCAACGGCAAGGGCACGGTCAAGGCCGTGACCAGCGACAAGAAGGTGCAGAAGGACCTCAGCGCCGCCGCCGACAACCTGCGCGAGGCCTCCGAGCGGCTGCGGGCGCCGAAGAAGCGCAAGAGCCGCCTCGGCCGCATCGTGCTGCTGGCGATCGTCGGCGCCATCATCGCCCTGATCGTCAGCGAGGACGCGCGCAAGACCGTGCTCGACACCCTCTTCGGTGCCGAGGAGGAGTTCGAGTACACGAGCACCACCAGCATCAACGGCAGCTGACGGGGCGCCCCGGGGGCGCATCGCCCGCCGCACTCCATAGACTGACTCCATGGAGGCGGCGACAAAGCAGCGCGAGCTGAGCGGCGAGAAGGCGCAGCGCATCGTCGATGCGATGCGCGAGAGCGTCGCCAAGCGCGGCGCCGCCGGCTCGACCTTCGAGCACGTCGCCCGCGAGGCGGGGGTCAGCCGCGGCCTGCTGCACTACTACTTCGGGACCAAGGAGCGGCTGCTGGTCGAGGTCGTCCGCCGCGACGCCGAGATCCGCATCGCCCGCCTCGACGAGCCGCTGGGCAAGGCGGAGACCGTCGACGACGTGATCGGCGTCCTCGTCGACAGCCTCACCGACATGATCGAGAACGAGCCCGGCTTCTTCCTCCTCCTCTACGAGCTGTTCAGCGCCGGCCGCCGCAACCCGGAGATCCAGCACGAGGTCGGCCAGCTCTTCGAGCGCACCCGCTCCCACGTCGCTGACGTGCTGCGGGCTAAGGAGAGCGAGGGCGTGCTCAAGCTCCGCCACGAGGCGGAGGAGATCGTCTCCTACCTCTTCGCGATCGCCGACGGCTTCGCCCTGCAGGCGCTCTCCGACACCGAGCGCGACATCAGCGGCGGCCTCGCCGTCGCCACCGCCGCCGGCCGTTACCTGCTCGTCGCCGAGTGACCTGACTCACAGACCTCGGCCCGCCGGTCCGAAAAACTGGCTGACCAGCCAATGCGGGGGTCAATGGTCAAGCTCGCCGGGTTCCTCGGCCGTCGCCGTCGCTGGGTGCTGCTCGCCTGGGTGGCGATCGTGCTCGCGGCGCTGCCGCTGGCGGCGAAACAGACCGAGCACCTGACCGGGGGCGGCTTCGACGTTCCCGGCAGCCAGTCGCAGGCGGTCAGCGCGGCGCTGCAGGGCGACTTCGCGGCGAAGACCGGCGGCATCACCGTGCTGCTGACGGCCCAGCCCGAGGCCACGGCCGCCGCCCGCGCCGGCGCCGTCGACCGCGTCCGCCGCGCCGTCGCCGGCCTCGAGGAAGTGACCCTGCCGCCCGCCGTCGCCAGGCGCGGCGAGCTGGCGCTGCAGCGGACCGGCACGGCGCTGCTGCCGCTGAGCAGCGAACAGGCGCCGGACCGCCAGACCGACTCGGCCGTGACCCTGCGCGACGAGCTCGACCCGGGCAGCGCCAGCGCCGGGGTCACCACCTACCTCGCCGGCCAGCCGACGATCTGGGCCGGGATGCAGGAGCTCTCCAAGCAGGACCTGGCCAAGGCCGAGGCCGGCGGCTTCCCGATCGTCGCGATCATCCTGCTCGTCGTCTTCGGCTCGCTCGCCGCCGCGGCGCTGCCGCTGACCCTCGGCTTCGTCAGCGTGATCGTCACCGGCGCCCTGATCTACTTCATCTCGCTGCAGATGAGCACCTCGGTGTTCGTCACCAACATGGCCTCGATGATCGGCATCGGGGTGGCGATCGACTACTCGCTCTTCATCCTCGCCCGCTACCGCGAGGAGCGCGCCGGGGGGCGCGACAAGGACTCCGCCCGGGCCGAGGCGCTCTCGACCTCGGGCCTCGCGGTGGCCTTCTCCGGGCTCGCCGTGATCGTCTCGCTGGCCGGCCTGTGGATGGTCGACAACCAGGCGCTGCGCTCGATGGCGCTGGGCGCGATGACCGTCGTCGCCGTCTCGATCCTGACCGCGACGACGCTGCTGCCGGCGCTGATCGCGATGCTCGGCGACCGGGTCCTGCCGGGCGGCGTTGTGGCGAAGGCGCTGAGTTGGGTCAGAAAGGCATTCCAGGGTCGAACCGCCACCCCCGGACGCGGGAGCGAGAGCCTGTCCATCTCTGATTCCTCAGGCTCTCGCGGGAGCGGAGGAGGTGGCGGTGGTTTCTGGGTGCGGTGGACGGAGCGGGTGATGGCCCATCCCTGGCGCGCGGTCATCGGCGTCTCGGCCGTCTTGCTCACCCTGGCGGTGCCGCTGCTCTCGATCGAGACCGGGACCCAGGCGCTGGGCCAGTTCCCCAAGGACAGCGACGTCCGGGTCGGCAACGAGTTGGCCGGCAAGCAGCTGGGCGGGGCCGCCGACCCGGTGCTGATCGCCGCCTCCTTCGACGGCTCGAAGCCCGGCCTGGGCGAGCGGGCCGCGGTGGCGGGCTTCGCGCGCACGCTCGCCGCCACGCCCGGGGTCGAGGCGGTGGCGCCGCCCAGCTACGCCGGCGACGGCGTCCTGCTGCAGGCGACGCCGAGCACGCCGAGCGAGTCCGACGCGACGATCGCCCTGGTCGAGCGGCTGCGCGACACGGTCGCGCCCGCCTCCGCCCTGGCCAGGGTCGCGACGGTCGACGTCGGCGGCGAAACGGCGCGCAGCCAGGACGCCCGCGCCCAGATCAGCGGCTCGATGTGGAAGATCGTCCTCTTCGTCCTCGCCCTCAGCTTCCTGGTCCTGATGGTGATGCTGCGCTCGCTGCTGATCCCGCTGAAGGCGGTGCTGATGAACCTGCTCTCGATCGGGGCCGCCTTCGGCGTCCTCGTCGCGGTCTTCCAGTGGGGCTGGTTCGACAGCCTGCTCGGCTTCGAAAGCCAGGGGGCGCTGGACACGATCAACGTGCCGCTGATCTTCGCCATCGTCTTCGGCCTCTCGATGGACTACGAGGTCTTCCTCATGTCGCGGATCCGCGAGCACTACCTCGAGCACGGCGACAACGAGCGCGCCGTCGCCGAAGGGCTCTCGACCAGCGCCCGCACGATCTCCTCGGCGGCGCTGATCATGACCGCCGTCTTCGGCGTCTTCGTCCTCACCGGCGTGCCCTCGATCAAGGAGCTCGGCATGGGCTGCGCGGTGGCGATCGCCCTCGACGCGACCCTGGTGCGGCTGATCCTGGTGCCGGCGGCGATGAAGCTCTTCGGCGACTGGAACTGGTGGATGCCATCCTGGCTCGACCGCGCCCTGCCGGACCTCAGTTTCGAGGCGGGTGGGGCCACGCCGGCGCCAGAGCCCTCGACGCCTTAGCGGTCGTAGTTGTTACCGGCATACGGGAACAACTACGACCGCAAGTGAATACGCTGGATCCATGAGCGACGAGATTGCTTTTGCCGGGGCAGCGAAGCAGGCCGAGATGGTTCGCGGGCGGGAGGTCTCGCCGCGGGAGCTGGTGCAGCTGTACCTGGACCGGATCGGGCGGCTCGGGCCGCAGCTGAATGCCTTCCGCGTCGTTCTCGCCGAGCGGGCGCTGCTCGAGGCCGAGCAGGCCGAGGCGCGGCTGCGGGCGGGGGAGGAGCGGCCGCTGCTCGGCGTGCCGGTGGCGCTCAAGGACAACCACGGCCTGGCCGGCGAGCTGACCTGCAACGGCACCGACGCCTACCCCGACCCGGCCCCGGCCGACGACGAGATGGTGCGCCGGCTGCGCGAGGCGGGGGCGATCGTGATCGGCAAGACGCACCTGCCCGAGCTGGCGATCTGCGGCTTCACCGAGTCGGCGACCTGGGGCGTGACCCGCAACCCCTGGAACCCGCAGCGCACGCCGGGCGGCTCCAGCGGCGGCAGCGCCGCGGCGGTCGCCGCCGGCCTGGTCCCGTTCGCCTCGGCCTCCGACGGCGCCGGCTCGATTCGCATCCCGGCCGCGTCGTGCGGGCTCTTCGGGCTCAAGCCGCAGCGCGGCCGGGTCTCGCTGGCGCCCTTCGCCGAGCACTGGAACGGCCTCTCGGTCAACGGCTGCCTCAGCCGCACGGTGCGCGACACGGCGCTCTACCTCGACGCGGTCAGCGGCGGCTCGGCCGAGCCCGGCGCGCCGCCGCCCCCGGAGCGGCCCTTCGCCGAGGCCGCGGAGACGGCGCCCGGCAAGCTGCGCGTCGCCTGGTCGACCCTGCCGCCGCGGGCGGCCGCCCCGCCCAAGGTCTCCGACGTCGCCAAGGGCGCGGTCGCCGAGACCGCCGAGCTGCTGCGCTCGCTCGGCCACGAGGTCTCCCAGATCGACCCCGAGTGGGGCGGGATCGGCAACAACAGCGTGCCGCGCTACCTGCGCGGCGCCGCCGAAGACTTCGCCGCGGTGCCCTGTCCCGAGCGGCTCGAACGCCGCACCCGCGGCTTCGCCCGCCTCGGCCAGCTGATCCCCGAGCCGCTCTTCGCCCGCGCCCGCGCCGGCGAGGCGGCCGACGCGGCCCGCGTCAACGCGATCTTCGAGCGCTGCGACGTGCTGGTCATGCCGGTGATGGGCGGCACCGCCCTGCCGGTGCGCCGCTGGCAGGGCCGCAGCGCGCTGTGGACCGTGCTCGGCATGAGCCGCTTCTATCCCTACTGCGTGCCCTGGAACCACCTCGGCAACCCGGCGATGTCGGTCCCCGCCGGCCTCGCCGCCGACGGGATGCCGCTCGCAGTCCAGGTCATCGCCCGCCCGAACGCCGAGCCCACACTCCTCTCGCTGGCCGCCCAGCTCGAGTCCGAGCGCCCCTGGGCCCAAGCCCGCCCGCCGATCTCCTAACCGAAGACCTTGCGCATCCGGGCGATCTCGCGCAGCCTGCCCCGCGGCCGGATGCGCCGCTGCAGGATCATCTTCAGCGGGTTGGCGTCGGGCTTCGCCTGGGCGACGAAGTCGGCCCAGCTGGCCTCGATCGTCACCGTCGGGTTGGGCGCTTCGCCCGGCTCGGCGCGGGTCGAGCCGTTGTCGATCGTCAGGTGCCAGGGGTCGGCGTCGCTGAAGCGGTACTGGTAGATGAGCGGCGAGCCGTTGGCGGCGCTCGGATCGGCGACGCGCTGGACCACGTCGAAGTAGAGCCGCTGCAGCTCGGGCGTCGCCTTCGGCGTCGCCTCGGGCGGGCCGAGGATGCCGGCCTCCATCAGCTGCACCTGGCGCGCGGCGACCTCCTCGGGCGTCGCCTCGGGGTCGAAGGGGAAGACCCCGGGGGGCATCTCCTCGGTCGGGTAGCCGATCGTGCGCCAGCGCTGGCGGATCAGTTTGAGGCCGAAGGCGAAGATGTCCTCGAGCGAGAAGCCGTAGCACTCGGTGTAGGAGCGGTCGAAGTTGGGCGGGTAGAAGACCGCCGGCCCGTAGGGCAGGACTTCGCGCAGCAGCTCGGTCACCGCGGCGCGGTTCTCCTGCCAGCCGGGGGCGTCCTCGGCGAGCAGCTCGGAGAGCACCTTGACGCCGAAGCCGATGTGGCGCTGCTCGTCGCGGGAGACGTTGGCGATCCCCTCGCTGAAGCCGGGCATCGTTTCCTCGGAGGCGAAGAAGTCCTCGATGAAGTGCTGGCCGGGCTGGGCCAGCGAGCCCTCGACGATCAGGTGGTAGAGGGTGATCGCCTGCGCGTACTTGGGCAGCGAGCGGTCCTTGCGCAGTTCCTCGGCCATCAGGTCGAGGCGGTCGAAGATGCCGCGGTAGCCCCAGTTGAGCTGCGGCAGGGTCGCCGAGAGGGTCTGCTGGACGGTCTCGCCGCCGACCCCGATCACGTCCTTGAAGAAGCGGTGGAAGAAGATCGAGTGGCGGACCTCGTCGACCTGCTGGGTGGCGAGGAAGTAGGACTGCTCCTCGGTCGGCGCCGCGGTGACGTAGGGGGCGAGGGTGTCGGCGACCCGGTCCTCGCCGTAGAAGAACATCGAGTAGATCCACATCGCCGAGCGCTGCTGGATCTCACTGAGCGCCTCCCAGCCCGCCTTGTCGGCGGAGAAGTCGATGTCCATCGCGCTCCAGTTGCCCTGCTCCCAGCGGTGGTACAGGTCCTCGTAGGTTACGTTTGCCATCAGGCTCTGCGACGCGACGCTCATCTCTCTCCTTCGTTGGTCAGGCGGGGGCTGACCGCGAAGACTACCGCCAAACTGGCTGGGCAGCCAGTTTGGCCGCGGGCGAGGTCATCACAGAGCGTCTCCGACGCCACCTGATCGATTGACCCACGGATTAGGTGGTCAATCGATCAGATGCCGCGCGAGAACGGACCCGTGCAGCGGTTTCACGCAGAATGCGCTCCACGTACCCGGGGTCGAAGGCGATCTGCCAGTGGGAGAATCTGAGGGGGCAGAGGCCGGAAGCGGTGTGGGCTTGGTCGCGTTCCAGCCCCCGTCGCTGCTGCAGTGGGGTTCGGTGGTAGCGCAGACCGTCGGCCTCGACGACGATGCCGAGCCCGGACCAGAAGAAGTCGACTTCGAAGCCGTTCACCTCGGCTTTCGTCTCCGGCACCGGCAGGCCGGCGCCGTCGGCACGCTGGCGCATCCGCTGCTCGAGGTCGGAGTCGGTGAGGCGGAAGACGAGAGGGTCCAGCAGCTTGCGCAACGGCGCCACTCCCCGCGCGCCGCGGTGCCGCATGAGCGCCTCGTGCAGCTCGTCAACCTGCACCCGGCCGAGCTTGTCGGCCTCGTTGACCGCCCGCTCCAGCCGCCTCGGGGTCAGCTCTGCCGCCGAGTCGATCAGCGTCAGGGTCGGTGAGGTGAGGGGAATGCCGTCGCAAGTGCTCAGATCCTCCTGGCGCAGCGCGGCGCGCCGGTGGACCCGGATGCGGGGCCGGCGCCGTGGGGAGGAGGTGGGAACCGAGACGACGACCACGCCGCGCGGCTCGCTGCCGAACCCCCAGAGCGCCGCCGCGCTGCCGTGGCTGAGCACCGCGGCGGGCCCGCAGGCGAGTGTGGCGGCCATCCAGCGCCCGCGCTGTCCCAGTTCCGGTCGTCCGACGGCGTAGACGCCGCGCCAGACCGGGTGCAGTCGACCGGAGGCGACCCGCCTCTCGATCCCCCTCGCCCCCATCCCCAGTTCGAGCGGTTGCCAGCGGGCGACCACGCCGTGCTGGCTTCTCACCAGCCGCCAGATCGCAGCGCTTGCCCCCTCTGCCAAGTGATCGGTTGACCCACCCATACAGTGGTTAAGGGATCAGCGGCCGATTCTCTCCCCCCGGGCCGCAGGAATTTTTGTTGGCGCAGCGGCTACGAGGAGGGCGGCGGCTCGATCTCGCGCTTGAGGATCTTGCCGGTTGGGCCCTTGGGCAGGTCGTCGAGGAACCAGACGACCCGCGGGTACTTGTAGGCGGCGATCCGCTCCTTGACGTAGGCGCTGACCTGATCCGGCCCCAGCTCCTCGCCATCGTGGAGGACGACCGCGGCGCCGATCTCCTCGCCCCACTCGTCGTGGGGGACGCCGACCACCGCCGCTTCGCGGATCGCGGGATGCTCGAAGAGCACCTCCTCGACCTCGCGCGGGTAGACGTTGTAGCCGCCGCGGATGATCATGTCCTTCTTGCGGTCGACGATGTAGAAGTAGCCGTCCTCGTCGGTGCGGGCCATGTCGCCGCTGTGGAACCAGCCGCCGCGCATCGCCTCGGCACTCGCCTCGGGGCGCTGCCAGTAGCCCTTCATGATGTTGTGGCCGCGAATCACGACCTCGCCGACCTCGCCCTCGCCGACCGGCTCGTCGTTCTCGTCGACGAGCTGCATCTCGACCCCCTCGATCGGGGTGCCGATCGAGCCCGCCTTGCGCTCCCTGTCGGGGTGGTTGGAGCAGGCGACGGGCGAGGTCTCCGAGAGGCCGTAGCCCTCGAGCACGACGGCGCCGAAGGCGTCCTCGAAGCCGCGCAGCACCTCGACCGGCATCGAGGCGCCGCCGGTGATGCAGGTGCGAAGGGTCGAGGTGTCATAGCTCTCGCGCTCCGGGTGGTGCAGTAGGGCGCCGAACATCGTCGGCACCCCGTAGAAGTGGGTGACGCGGTCGCGCTGCATCGTCGCCAGCGCCTCGCCGGGGTCGAATTTCGGCACCAGGGTGAGGCAGGCGCCGACCATCAGCGAGGCGTTCATCCCCACCGTCTGGCCGAAGGAGTGAAAGAGCGGCAGGGCGCCGAGGACGACGTCGCCGGCGGCGATCTCGCAGGTGGTGCGGCTGGAGACGTCGGCGTTGCGGAAGAGGTTGAGGTGGGTCAGCTCGGCGCCCTTGGGCTTGCCCGTCGTGCCCGAGGTGTAGAGGATCACCGCGGTGTCCTGTTCGCCGGTCTCGGCCAGGCCGGGCGCCGGCTCGTGCTCGGCGAGCAGCGCGGCGAAGGACTCGGGCTCGACCTCGACCAGCTCGGCGCCGGCATCGGCGGCGCCGGCCCGCGCCTCCTCGGCGAAGCCGTGCCAGGCGAGCAGCAGCTCGGCGCCGGAGTCCTCGAGGTAGAAGTCGATCTCGCGCCGCTTGAGCAGCACGTTCATCGGCACGACGATGCCGCCGGCGCGCAGCACCCCGTAGTAGGCGACGGGGAACTGCGGCACGTTGGGCAGCATCACCCCGACCCGGTCGCCGGGCTCGAAGCCCTTGGCGCGCAGCAGGGCGGCGAGCCTGGCGCTGAGCTCGTCGAGCTGCCCGTAGGTCAGCTCGCCGCCGCCGAGGCGGATCGCCGGCGCCTGCGGCGCCCGCGCGGCGCTCTCGGTGAGCAGCGATGCGAGGTTCAGTCCCATTCCCGGTGCAGCAGCCTACGGGCTCGGGCCAGCGCCGGCAATCCGGCGCGTTCGTCCTTTGTCGGCCTGATCCCGACAAAGGGCGAACGCGGTAGCATGCGCGGCCGTGAGGAGGCTGCTGACCATGATTGCGGTCTGCGCTGCGCTGGTCGTCGCCGGCTGCGGCGGCGGGGACGACTCGACCACCGGGTCGGCGACGACCGAGCAGCAGTCCGGCTCGGCCGCCAAGTCGGGCGGCTCGGTCGACACCAGCAAGAAGCCGCAGGTGACGGTGCCCAAGAGCGCGCCGCCGGAGCAGCTGAAGACCGAGGAAATCGTCGAAGGGACCGGCAAGGAAGCCAAGTCGGGCGACGAAGTCACGGTCCAGTACGTCGGCGTCGGCTACGAATCCGAAGAAGAATTCGACTCCTCCTGGAGCCGCAACGAACCGTTCGCCTTCAGCCTCGGCGCCGGCCAGGTGATCCCGGGCTGGGAAGCGGGCATCGAAGGGATGAAGGTCGGCGGCCGCCGCGAGCTGATCATCCCGCCCGAACTCGCCTACGGCTCAGCCGGCTCGCCCCCCGCGATCGGCCCCAACGAAACCCTGATCTTCGTCGTCGACCTGCTCGAGGTCGAATAGCGGCTGCGGCGGCCGGGGCGCGATCATTCGCGCATGCCGACCGCGTCGATCTTCGCTGAGCGCTTCTTCTCGCAGGGGCTTGCGGGGGCGCCCGCGCGCAGTCCCGCCGCGGTCGCGGAGCGGCTGCTCGCGGTGCAGGGGCAGGACCCGCGCGGGGCGCGGCTGGCGGTGCGGGCGCGCAGCGAGGGGCTGGGCGCGGCCGACGTCGACCGGGCGCTGGGCGAGCGCGAGCTGTTGATCACCTGGCTCAACCGCGGCACCCTGCACCTGGTGCGCAGCGAGGACTACCCGCTGCTGCAGGCGCTGACCACGCCGCCGCTGCTGAGCTCGTGCAAGCGGCGGCTGAGCCAGGAGGGGATCTCGCCCGAGCAGGGCGAGCGGGCGGTGGCGAGGATCGAGGGCGCCCTGGCGGAGGAGGGGCCGCTGACCCGCCAGCAGACTGCGCGAGCGGCTCGAGGCCGCGGACGTGCCGGTCCAGGGCCAGGCGCTGATCCACCTGCTCTTCCTCGCCGCGGTACGCGGGGTCGCGGTGCGCGGGCCGATGGCCGGCAGCGACCACGCCTACGCCCTGGTCTCCGACTGGCTGCCGGCGGCGAAGCCGGCCGAGCGCGACGTCGCCCTGGGCGAGCTGGCCCGCCGCTACCTGGCCGGCCACGCGCCCGCCGACGACCGCGACCTCGCCCGCTGGGCCGGCCTGCCGCTGCGCGACGCCCGCGCCGGGCTGGCGGCGATCGGCTCCGAGCTGGTCGAGCGCGACGACGGCCTCGTCCACCTCGCCAGGCGCCCGCCGGCCGCCGAGGTCCCGGCGCCGCGCCTGCTCGGCGCCTTCGACCCGCTGCTGCTCGGCTGGACCTCACGCGAAAAGATCCTCGGCCCGCACACCCAGATCGTCACCCGCAACGGGATCTTCCGCCCCTTCGCCCTGGTCGGCGGCCGCGCCGCGGCGACCTGGCGCCTCAACCGCGGCGAGGTCGGGATCGAGCCGCTCGGCCGCATCGCCAAGCCGGCGGCCGCGGCGCTCGATGCCGAAGCGGCCGACGTCGAACGCTTCCTGGCCGCCTGAGCCGCGCTCGCTACTGGACGACCGGCAGCGGCGTGCCGCCGACCGGCGGCGCTTCGGCGCTGCCCGGCACCGCCTGCAGGACGGGCAGCTCCTGCGGAGTGGCGGCGACGATGCCGCGGGCGGCCTGGCGGATCGCCTGCGAGGCGGGCGCGTCGGGGTCGGCGGTGACCAGCGGCGAGCCGCTGTCGGCGTGCTCGCGCAGCGGCTCGGAGAGCGGCACCTTGCCGAGCAGCGGGATGTCGAGCTCGTCTGCGAGCAGCTGGCCGCCGCCCTCGCCGAAGATCGTGAAGCGCTCCCCGTCCGGGGTGGTGAAGCCGGACATGTTCTCGATCGCGCCGAGCAGCTCGAGGTCGAACTTCTGCGCCATGTCGGCGGCCCGCTTGGCGACGGTCTGGGCCGCCGGCTGCGGGGTCGTGACCAGCACGAACTTGGCCTGCGGCAGGAGCTGGGCGAGGGTCATCGAGACGTCGCCGGTGCCGGGCGGCAGGTCGAGCAGCAGGTACTCGAGCTCGCCCCAGGCGACGTCCTCGAGGAACTGCTGGATCGCCTTGTGCAGCATCGGCCCGCGCCAGACGACGGCGGAGTTCTCCTCGACGAAGAAGCCGATCGACATCACCTTGACGCCGCCCGCCGCCTGCAGCGGCAGGATCTTGCGCTCGGCGTCGACCTCGGGCTTGCGGTTGACCCCGAGCATGCGCGGGATCGAGTAGCCGTAGACGTCGCAGTCGAGCGCCCCGGCCGGGTGGCCTTCGGCGGTCAGCGCCGCGGCCAGGTTGGCGGTCATCGTCGACTTGCCGACGCCGCCCTTGCCGGAGGCGACGCAGATCACGTTCTTGACCTGGGCCAGCGCCCCGGCCGGCAGCTTGCCGCGGCCGAGGGTCTGCTGCAGGCTCGATTTCTCCTCCTCGGAGAGGACGTCGAAGCCGACCGCGACCTCGGTCACGCCGTCCAGGGCGGAGACCTGCTGGGCGACCGCCTGTTCGAAGTGCGAGCGGATCGGGCAGCCGGCGGTGGTCAGCGAGACCACGACCTCGACCCGGCCGCTCTCGGCGACCTCGATCGAGCGCACCATCCCCAGCTCGACGATCGAGCGGCGCAGCTCAGGGTCGATCACGGCGCGCAGCTTCTCGGTTATCTGATCCTGCGTCGGAAGTGGCATCGGGGCCATTCTGGCAAAGCGGCGGCGCCGACCGTCCGGCCAATTCGCCGCCGCCAGGGGGGAGAGTTTTGCTCGCTGTGCCCTTAGACCTCTGCACGTCTCACGACAGAGGAGGAATCGATGTTGAGCACACGTGGAGGAATCGGCCGGATCGTCGCGATGGGAGTGGCGCTGGCCCTGGCGCTGCTGCTGCTCGCCGCGCGCGAGGCGACGGCGGGCAAGTACTCGGTGGCGCAGTGCGGCTGGCACGTCGGCGCCGACGCCGGCTGGGCCGACAGCACCGGCGGGGCGAAGTTCCGCTCCGACGCCTACTGCGCGACGCCGCCCGGGGCCGACCCGTTCGACGGCGCCCACCTAAAGAGCTTCACCCGCGACGGGCAGGCGACGGTCTCCGGCACGCGCTACGCGCGCTGGCGCTGGGAGGCGCCGCCGGGCACCGGCATCACCCGGGTCAGCGGCACCTGGTGGCACGCGCTGCACGACGGGCTCGAGCAGCGGATCGGGGTCGCGACCTGGGGCGGCGGCTTCAACCCGTTCGCCAGCGCGGCGAGCACCGACACCACGCCGCGCGCCTTCGTCGCCGGCTTCGACCCGGCCCAGCCGGCGCTCGAGGACCGGCTGCTCTGCGCCCGCGGCGAGAGCAAGTGGTGCAGCCTCAGCCCGGGCTCGTGGTCGGCGGTGCGGGCGCTGACGATCACGGTCACCGACGACCACCCGCCGGGATCCTCGATCGACGGCGAGATGCTGGCCGGCGGCTGGCTGCGCGGGGTGCGCAAGCTCGGCTACAGCGCCAGCGACGTCGGCGCCGGCCTCAGCCACACCGACGCCGTCGTCGACGGCATCGCGGTCTACCGCCACGACCACCCCTGCAACACGGTCCAGGTCGGCAGCGAGCTGCGGGCGACGACGATGCGCCCCTGCCCGACCGAGCGGGTCGGCTACTACCCGCTGAACACGGCGTCGTTCACCGACGGCCCGCACAGCGTCGGCCACTGCGCCACCGACTTCGCCGGCAACCCCAACTGCCTCGCGCCGCGCACGGTGCTGATCGACAACAACCCGCCGGCGCACCCGCGCGGCGCGGCGCTGGCCGGGGCCGAGGGCTGGCGGCGGGCGAACGACTTCGACCTCGCCTGGGCCAACCCCGACCAGGGGCCGGCCAGCCCGATCGGCGGCGCCAGCTGGCGGATCGTCGGGCCCGAGGGCTACGCGACGCCGGTGAAGTTCGCCGCCGGCCGCGACCTGCACGAGCTGCACGACCTCTTCGTGCCGCGGGCGGGCGTCTTCCAGGCCGAGCTCTGGCTGCGCGACGAGGCCGGCAACGAGGCGCGCGGCACGGCGGTCTCGGTGCCGCTGCGCTTCGACGACGTGCCGCCCGCGGTTGCCTTCGAGGCGGGGCCCGGCGACGGCGCGACGCCGGAGCTGGTGCGGGCGCGGGTCGCCGACGCCCACTCCGGGCCGGCGGCTGGCGAGATCCACATCCGCCGGCTCGGCGGCGAGCGCTGGGACGAGCTGCCGGCCAAGCTGCAGGGCGGCGTGGAGGCGGGGCAGGCGACGCTGGTCGCCCGGGTTCCCGGCGAGCTCGAGCCGGGCACCTACGTGCTGCGCGCCGACGCTGTCGACGCGGCCGGCAACGCGGCGTCCAGCGCCCGCCGCCTCGACGGATCGCAGATGACGATCCGCAAGCTGCCGACGCCGGCGGCCGGGTCGGCGGCGAAGCTCGGCGGCGCGCGGCGGGCCGCGGCGGGCGGGGCCAAGACCCGGATCTTCGCCCGGCTCGCCTGGCGCGGGCGCGCCGGCGGGCAACTCAGCGTCCCCTTCCGGGTCGCGGCCAGGCTGCGGGGCCGGCTGCTCGACGCCGACGGCGCCGGCCTCGGCGGGCGGCGGCTGCGGGTGGTCGAGCGGCCCTCGCGCGGGGCGCTGCGCCCGCGCCGGGTCAGCCGCGTCCTCACCGGGCGCCACGGCGGCTTCCGGTTGCGGCTGGCGCCCGGTCCCTCGCGCCGCGTCTCGGTCGTCTTCCGCGGCGGCGGCGGCCTGGCGCCCGCCCGGCGGCTGCCGCTGCGCCTGCGGGTGCGGGGCGGGGTCGAGCTGACCGCCGCGCCCACCCACCTGCGCACGGGCGAGGCGCTGCGCCTCCGCGGGCGGGTGCGGACTCTGGGGGCGCCGATCCCGCGGCGCGGCAAGCTGATCGCGATCCAGTACTACGAGCAGGCGACGCGCCGCTGGCGGCCGGTCCTGGTCACCCGCAGCGACCACAGCGGTCGCTTCCGCGCCAGCTACCGCTTCCGCTACGTCACCGGCACGGCCGCGATCCGCCTGCGAGCCGCCGCCCTCCCCGAGGAGCGCTGGCCCTACGCCCCGGGCTTCTCCCAACCCATCGTCGTCCACGTCTCCGGCTGAGGCCGGCCGGCGACGGATCGGTGCGCAGGGGCGGGGTCCCGGGGAACTCCCGGCGAAGCCAGCCCCGGGACCCCCGCCCCTGCGCACCCGCCCCGCTGGGAGCGGGTCAACCGATAGTGTTGGCGCCGATGTCGCAGGCAACGCTTCACACCAGCGCCGGGGCGATCGTGCTCGAGCTGCACGACGAGGACGCGCCGAAGACGGTCGAGAACTTCCGCAAGCTCGCCGCCGACGGGTTCTACGACAGCCTCGTCTTCCACCGCGTGATCCCCGACTTCATGATCCAGGGCGGCTGCCCGGAGGGCACCGGCCGCGGCGGGCCGGGCTACACCTTCGAGGACGAGTTCAACGAGCACAAGATCGTGCGCGGGGCGCTGGCGATGGCCAACGCCGGTCCCGACACCAACGGCTCGCAGTTCTTCATCGTCACCACCGAGGCCGCCCCCTGGCTCGACGGCAAGCACACCGTCTTCGGCCGGGTGGCCGACGGCATGGACGCGGTCGACGCGATCGAGTCGACCGAGACCGACGCCTCCGACCGACCGGTCGAGCCGCAGGCGATCGAGCGCGTCGAGCTCTCGGAGTAGGACCCGCCCTAGCCTTCGTGGCTGAACCGCACGTCGGGGATCAGGGGGTCGAGCCAGGTCGGCATGTACCAGGCCGCCGGGCCGGCCAGGCGTAGGAAGACGGGCAGCAGCAGCAGGCGGACGAGGAAGGCGTCGAGCAGGACGGCGACGCCGAGGATCACGCCCATCTCCTTCGGCGGCAGCGGCCCGGAGAGGGCGAAGGTGAAGAAGACGGCGACCATCACCGCGCCGGCGGCGAGGATCACCCGGCCGGAGTGGGCGAGGCCGCCGACCATCGCTTCGCGGGCGTCGCCCGACTCCTCCCAGTGCTCGCGCGCCGAGGAGAGCAGGAAGACGGTGTAGTCCATCGCGATCGCGAAGATCATCGCGAAGAAGAAGATCGGCCCCCAGGCGTCGAGGAAGCCCTGCGATTCGAAGCCGAGCAGGCCGGAGAGGTGGCCGTCCTGGAAGATCAGGGTGGCGACGCCGAAGGCGGCCGCAGTGGAGAGCAGGTTGGCGAGCACGCCGATCGCGGCCACCAGCGGCGCCTGGAAGGCGACCAGCAGGAGCAGGAAGCCGAGCGCCAGCACGACCCCGATCGCCAGCGGCGTCTTGGCGGCGAGCGCCGCTTCCAGGTCGTGGTTTTCGGCCGCCGGCCCGCCGACCAGGACGCCGTCGGGCAGCGCCTCGCGGAGGCGGTCGACGGTGGCGCCGAAGGCCTCGGTCGACGGCCCGGCGCTCGGCACCGCCTCGATCAGCCGCACGCCCCCGGCCCCGGCCTGCGCCGGCAGCACCGCCGCGATCCCCGGGTCCGCCGCCAAAACCCCGCCGACGGGACGATTTCCGTCGATATGCGTCGGTTTTCGGCCCGTCGGCGGGGGGATCACTACCTGGAGGGCGCCCGGGGCGCCGGGGCCGAAGGCGGCGCTGACCTGGCGGTAGCCGACCCGCGAGTGGTCTTCGCTGGGCACGACCTTGATCGAGGGCATGCCGGTGCGCAGGCCGAGGACCGGCAGCGCCAGCAGGACGAGCGCCGCCAGGGCGGCGCCGCCGAGCGCCAGCGGGTGGCGCCAGAGCAGCTCGCCCCAGCGGGCGAAGCGGGACGAGCGGTGATCGCCGCTGTGCGCCCAGGGCAGGCTCAGCCGGTCGACCCGGGGGCCGAGCTTGGCCAGCACGGCGGGCAGCAGGGTGAGCGTCGCGGCGAGGACGAAGAGGACCGAGACCATGATCCCCAGCGCCATCGAGCGGAACGCCGGGCTGGGCACCAGCATCACGGCGGAGAGCGAGATGAGCACGGTGAGGCCGGAGAAGAGGACGGCCTTGCCGGCGGTGTCCATCGTCTCGCCGACCGCGTCGACGACAGCGTGTCTCTGGCCGAAGAGCGCGTTGCGGAAGCGCATGACGATGAAGAGGGCGTAGTCGATGCCGAGCGCGAGGGCGAACATCAGGGCGAAGTTCATCGCCCAGATCGAGATCGGCGCGATCTGCGTGCCGAGGTAGAGGACGCCGGCCGAGGCGACGAGGCCGGTGATCGTCAGCAGCAGCGGCAGGCCGGCGGCGACCAGCGAGCCGAAGGCGAGGACGAGGATCGCCAGCGTCACCGGCCAGGAGATCAGCTCCGACTTGAGCATCGCGTCGCGGTTGGCTTCGTTGAAGTCCGACCACATGCCGGCGGCGCCGGTCAGGTTCGCTTCGACGCCGGGGGCGGCAGCTGCCGCCAGTTCGTCCTTGAGGTCGTCGGCGGCGGCGACCATGCCGTTGGGGTCCTCGGCGGCGCCGGCGCGGATCACCGCGGTGTGGCCGTCGCGCGAGATCGAGGCCCCGGGACGGGGCGGGGTGACGGTGCTGACCGCGGGGTCGGCGGCGAGGATGCGCTCGGCGCGGACGAGGGTGCGGCGGAAGCGCGGGTCGCTCGCGGTCAGTCGGTCGGAGTGGACGGCGAGCTGCAGGGCGTAGGCGCCGTTGCCGGCGAAGGCGGCGTCGACCTGCTCGCGCACCTGCACCGACTCGGAGCCGTTGGCCTGCCAGCCGGCGCCGGAGAGCGCCGTCTCGACCCGCGGGGAGAGGACCCCGAGGCCGACCGCGATCACCGCCCAGGCGGCGAAGACCCGGCCGCGGCGGACGGCGGCGTAGCGCCCGAGCCGGCCGATCGGCCCCAGCCGCCTCACGCCCGCCCCTTCCGGTGCGCTTTATGTGGGCATGGCCGGCAAAAGGCGCACCGGAAGCTCATCGGGCGCAGCCCCTCTCGACCCCGAACACGCGGCCGAGGATCAGCGAGGCGGGGCACTCGCCGACGGCGACGTAGAGCAGTTGGTTGAAGGCGACGAAGCCGGTGAGGAGGAGGAACCAGGGGCTGACCAGGACGGCGAGCAGGGCGCTGAGGCCGGTCATCGTCCCCGCCAGGGCGAAGAGGATGCGCTCGAGCGGCCAGTGCGTCGCGGGGGCGCTGCCGGGCGATTCCCGGGGCGCTGGGTGGGGGGCGGCAACTGTCGGCATCGCTATCCTCCTGCTCGTCGAATTACAAGTTAACAACTTTACAGTTGTGAATTGGTAAGATAGCAGACCGATGGCGACGATGCAGAGCCCACTGCAGCCCGAGGCGGCCGAGTTGATCGCGGCGCGCTTCCGGGCGCTGGCGGACCCGACCCGGCTGCGCATCCTCGACCAGCTGCGCCGCCACGAGGAGGCTTCGGTGGGGGAGTTGACCGAGGCGCTCGGCACGTCCCAGCAGAACGTGTCGAAGCACCTCGGGGCGCTGCGCGCCGAGGGCTTCGTCGCCCGCCGCAAGCGGGGGACCAGCTCGCTCTACCGGATCGCCGATCCGACCGTGCTCGAGCTCTGCGACCGGCTCTGCACGGCGATGGAGTCGCAGCTGGCGGCGCTCGGGGCGACGCTGGGCGCCTGAGCCGGCCGCCCGCTCAGGCCTGCTTGCCGCGCTGCTCGCGTCGTCGCCGGACCCCCTCGCCCGGCCGCCAGAGGCTGACCAGGCCGGCGACCAGGGTGACGAGGAAGATCTGGCCGGACATCATCTCCAGGCCGGAGACCAGCTGCCCGGGCTGCCCGCCGGGGACGAGGTTGCCGTAGCCGGTGGTGGTCAGCGTCGTGTAGCTGAAGAAGATGAAGTCCGAGCTCGCGGGGTGGGCGACGCCTTCGAAGAAGGGGCCGCCCTGGATGCGGTCGATCGTGCCGTAGACGAAGGTGAAGAGGATGCCGAGCACGGTGTAGACGCTGAGCGCGCCGAGGATCGTGCGCGAGCCGACCTCGGGTGCGGTGACGACCCGGCGCAGGACCGAGGCCATCGCCACCGCGAGCAGCAGCACCTGGGTCAGCGAGGCGAGGTTGAGCCAGAGGTGGGCGCCGCTGGCGGCGCCGACGATCGCCAGGGCGACGGTCAGCGCCGAGACCCAGAGCGCCGCGCGCACGAACTCGTGCTTGGCGTGGGAGCTGGTCAGGGCGACGATCGAGGTGACGCTGGTGGAGAGCACGAGCAGGACCGACGACCAGCCGTCGTTGTCGAGCAGCGAGGTGAGGACGAAGGTGGTGAGCACCAGGATCAGGACGAGGCCGAAGGCGTCGCTGGCCCGCTCCGCCCGGCGCCGCCACCGCTGACCCGTGCGCTCCCGGCGCGTGCTGGTCTGCATCTCGGCCTGCTTCGGCTGCCGCGCTGGGTTTCCTGCCGCGAACGCGCCCCTGATAGACCTTCGGACGTGGCCGAGGCAGCCTGGACCGCGGTCGACGAGTACGTCTCGTCCCTGCTGGCGCCTGACGACGAGGCGCTTCTCGCCGCCCTGCGCGAGAGCGAGGCGGCGGGTCTGCCGGCGATCCAGGTCTCGCCCCCGCAGGGGATGCTGCTGCGGCTCCTGGCGCGCTCGATCGGCGCCCGCACGATCCTCGAGTTCGGCACGCTCGGCGCCTACAGCACGATCTGGCTGGCGCGGGCGCTGCCCGAGGGCGGGCGCTTGATCACGCTCGAGGCCGAGGCGCGCAACGCCGAGACCGCCGCCGCCAACATCGCCCGCGCCGGACTCGGCGACCGCGTCGAACTGCGGGTCGGCGCCGCCCTCGACCTGCTCCCCGCGCTCGAGGCCGAGAACGCCGGGCCCTTCGACCTCGTCTTCATCGACGCCGACAAGGTTCACACGCCCGACTACTTCGCCTGGGCGCTGGATCGAACCCGGCCAGGCGGCCTGATCGTCAGCGACAACGTCGTCCGCTCGGGCGAGCTCGCCAACCCCAATAGCGACGACCCCACCATCCCCGCCCAGCGCCTCCTGCACGAGCTGATCGCCGCCGACCCCCGGGTCGAGGCCACCACGATCCAGACCGTGGGCGCCAAGGGCTACGACGGCCTCAACATCGCGCTGGTCGGCGAGCCCGCACGCGGCGAGTCCCAGCCTCGGTAGACACCGCGGATCGGTCGCCGGTCGGGCGCAAGCGCCCCGCCGTGGGTCCCTACCCAGGTCCTCACTCGCCGGAGGTTCGGGTAGGCACGCGCTAGCCGGCAGAAACGTAGTTCTCCAGTTAAGCGGGGTGTCCAAGCGCGAAGGGGATGCCCTCCTCAGCGAGCATTACGACCTTGGCATAGGTGTCACCAGCGGCGAACCAGCCCACCACGTCGGGGGACTCGGACCACCAGCAGTTGCCCTCCCGGTGGTGAAGAACTCGGACGGGCTCGGCCACGGTCAAGCAGCGGGGGGAGTCGGTCGCTTCAGGGCGTGGCGGCTGATATCGACCCGTACGGCGGGAATGTCTGGGGCAGGCGGGGCGTCCTTGTGGCGATAGGAAACCTCGACCGTGATCCGCCGTAGAAGCTCGTTGCGAAGGCGGGCGAGGCGACCTGTATGGACTGGCTCGATCAGCATGTCGAAATCCTCCGTTCCGACGATGACGGCCGGTCGCTCTTCGTGCAGGTAGCGCAAGAGAATCCGATCCGTCTGGGGCGTGTCCTGCCAGGGGACGAAGGCGGCTCCACGCGGGTAGCCGGGATCGACATCGCTCGTGGCGGAGTCGATGAAGGCCGACAGTGCGGCTTTCTCAGCGGGCGTTGTCATCCCGAGCCGGAGCACGCTTTCACGAATCTTTCCCATGGCCGCAACTTATCCGCTGCGCCGGGGGTCAGGAAGTTGGCACCCGCGCCCTGGACGATCATCGTCGGAAGCCGGGCGAGCGTCCCAGCAACCCCCTGGTGACGTTGGAGGCCGGGAGCTTGACCGCGTTCTCGGGGCGCGAGTGCGGCCATGACGACTTCCTCCGCGACATGCCCGTCCATACTGCAGCAGCGCTTGATGCCGCCCGCGCCACCGTCGTGCCACCGAGGCAACCGGATTCGGCCGGACGACGCCGGATCAGGAGGCGGTCTTGCTGGCCTAGGCAAACGGCTCTGACAAGTCGATTGCGGGGCGATCAGCGGAGATCGTGAGACGGTATTCGAACCCCGAGGTCCAGGAACGACTCAATCGGCTCAATCTACCGCGCGGGCACTGAGGCCGGAGTTCACATGCGGCAGAAGCGTCGGCGCTTCGCCCTTGTGAGCGCGGAGATCGGCAAGCAGTTCCGCAGCGTCAATCTGAGTGCCAATCAACGCCTCGGACTCCGGTCGTGCCCAGGACGATTCACGTGCGCGGTAGACCTCCACCGTGTCGCCACCGCCCTCGACCAGACGCCGGCACAAACCGCGGAGGTAGATGCGATTGAACTCTCCCTCTCCCAGCACAGAGGGTGCGTTGGAGGGAACCTTGGCTTCGGATGGACCCGACTTCAACTGTCGAATCTCGGTTGCGTTGAAGTAGTTCCCGCTGGACAGATCCCGGATCAGATTCTCGTCCGTGCCGTGCTCAGCTGCGTCTCGAAGGAATCTCGGGAAGGCATCCCTGCCTGCCTCGTTGAGTCGAGGGCTCAGATACAGACTGCCGTCAGCAAGGTCGGAGTCGATCTCACGAACCATGTACGGACGCAAATCGTCGGTAAGAGATTGAAGATCGAGTGCCATGTGACCATTCTACTCCCGAGGGGCCGCACTCAAAAGTGCTTGAGACTTCGCATAGTCAACATTCTCCCTGCAATTTGCGGACTGATGAAACGGTATTCGCGAACCCCGACGTTAAGAAGCGTCTGACTCAACTTGGCCTCGATCCTTAAGGCCAAGGCGCCGAGATCAGCCGCCGATCGGCGGCGGCTCGGCTGACGCCGTAAGAGCGTTGTGGAGAAGGTATCCAAGGTAGGCGCCGCAGGCGATTCCGGCCAGCCAGAGTGGAAGCCCATAGAGAAGCGCGTACGCGAAGGCGATGAAGACGGTGATTCCCACCACCACCGCCAAGCCCGCAGCTCGCGGGTTGTGGGAGATCACTCTCCCCCCTTGGACGACCGCCACCTCCGAAGAACTGTGAGCGGCGACATAGTAGATGGGGTCATCCGCCCTCTCTGCGCTTACCTCGAAGTATGGCGTCGTAACGAGCGCAAACGCTGCCCCCACGGCCAGGATGGCCGCCGAGGTGCCCAGCTTTACCTTTTCGGATTCATCCCAGGCGAGCCACAACCACGCGATGGCGGCGATTGACAAACTCCAAGGAAGCGTCGCGAAGAAGATGTCGTCGAACTCGAGAGAGACTGAGCCACCCACCAAGCCTCCGGGGATGACTAGACCGCAAGCTGGGGGGATCAATGCAATCCCGGTACCTAGAAGTGCCTTCTGTGGGCCGGTCAGGGTCTTGAACACTTAGAAAAGCTTATCCCAGCGCACGGGCCAGAACACGCTACTCGCGAACATCGTGGTCGAGGCCACGGCTCTCCACGCGTGTCCGCAGGTAGCGCTCCGACGATGGCAGGGCCCGGATGAAAGTTCGAATAGGGGACTCAACCAGGCAAAAAGCGGAGGGGGAGGGATTCGAACCCCCGAGACGCCAGAGGCGCCTGCCGGTTTTCAAGACCGGTGCATTCAACCGCTCTGCCACCCCTCCGGGGAGTAGGTCTAAGCTCGATGCTAGACGGAGTGGAGCAAAACTGGGATCGCTCTGGCGGTTTGTATCAATAGATGATTGTATTGTCTGCAATGCGTCGCCTGCTCATACTCGCCTCGGCGATGATCTTCTTCGACGTCGCCTTCTTCTCGGCCATCGCGCCGCTGCTCCCCGACTACGTCGCCGAACTGGGGCTGAGCAAGGCGCAGGCGGGCGTGCTCTCGGCGGCCTACGCGGCGGGCACCCTGGTCTTCGCCCTGCCGGCCGGGCTGCTCGCCACCCGCTTCGGCCCGCGCCGCACGGTGATCTGGGGCCTGATGCTGCTCGGCTGCGCCAGCGTCGTGTTCGGCTTCGCCGAGGACTTCCTGCTGCTCGACGCCGCCCGCTTCTGCCAGGGCGCCGCCGGGGCGATGATCTGGTCGGGGGCGCTGAGCTGGCTGATCGCGGAGGCGCCGTCCGAGCGGCGCGGGGCGGTGATCGGCACCGCGCTCGGCACCGCGGTCGCCGGCGCTCTGCTCGGCCCGGCGCTCGGCGCCCTGGCGGCCTCCGTCGGGACCGAGATCGTCTTCAGCGCCGTGCTCGGCGTCGCTGCGATCCTGGCGCTCGCCGCCTCGCGCCTGCCGCAGCCCGACCCGCCCGAGCGCCAGGACCTGCGCGAGGTGGTCGAGACCATCCTCAGCCGGCCGATCGTGATCGCCACCGCCTTCGTCGCCATCCCCACGGTGATGTTCGGCGCGATCGAGGTGCTGGCCCCGCTGCAGATCGCCGACCTCGGCGGCGGCCACGTGCTGATCGCCGGCGGCTTCATCGTCGGAGCGGCCCTGGAGGCGGTCCTGGCCCCGGCGGCCGGTCGCTACTCGGACCGCGCCGGGCGTCGCCTGCCGTTCATGGTCGGGCTGACGATCTGCGCGGTGGCGATGGCGACGGTGGCGATCGGCAGCACGCTCGGGGTGGTGATGGCCGGGCTGATGCTGACCTCGCTGGGCGGCGGGATCTGCTTCACGCCGGCGCTGACGATGCTCTCCGAGGCGGCCGAGACGAGCGGGCTGCACCAGGGGTTCGCGGCCGGGCTCTCGAACCTGGCATGGGCGGCGGGGCAGGTCGTCGGCGGCCTGGCCGGCGGTGCCGCGGCGAGCGTCGCCGGCAACGCGGCGCCGAGCCTGGCGATCATCGTCCTGCTGCTCGGCACGGTCGCCTACGCCTCGCAGGCGCTGGCGGCGGCGCCGGCGGTCCGCGCCGCCGAGGGCTGAGCGGGCTAGGCTCACCCTCGATGGCGGCGGCGAGCGGCGGGCGACTCTGGCGCAACTGGGCGGGGGACCAGTCCTGCGCCCCGTACGAGGTGGTGCGCCCAGCCGGTCGCGAGCAGCTCGCCGAGGCCGTCGCCGCGGCGGCAGCGGCGGGGCGCAAGGTCGGCGTCGCCGGCAGCGGCCACTCGTTCACCGAGGCGGCGCTGACCGAGGGCATGATGGTCGACGTCGGCGCGCTCAGCGGCGTCCTCGACGCCGACCGCGAGTCGGGCCTGGTGCGGGTCGGCGGCGGCACCGTGCTGGCCGAGCTCAACCAGGCCCTGGCCGGGCTCGGGCTGGCGATGGAGAACCTCGGCGACATCGACCGCCAGACGGTCGCCGGCGCGATCTCGACCGGCACCCACGGCACCGGCGCCCGGCTGGGCAACATCTCCACCCAGGTCGAGGCGGTCGAGCTGGTCCTCGCCGACGGCTCGGTGCGCGAGCTGAGCGCCGACGGGGAGCCGCAGACTGCTGCGCGCGGCGCGGATCGGGATCGGCGCCCTCGGCGCGATCTCGGCGCTGACCCTGCGCTGCGTGCCGGCCTTCAACCTGCGCCGGGTCGACTCGCCGCGGCCGCGCGAGGCGGTGCTCGACGCCTTCGAGCAGAGCGCCGAGGCCAACGACCACTTCGAGCTCTTCACCTTCCCCTACGCCGACTCGGCCCTGGTGCTGGAGCGCAACCGCAGCGAGGGCGCGGCCCGGCCGCGCGGCCGGGCGGCCGCCTACCTCAACGACATCGTGCTCGAGAACTGGGCGCTGGAGGCGATCTCCGCCGCCGGCAAGGCGCTGCCGCGGGCGATCCCGTCGCTCTCGCGGCTGGCGGCCTGGCTCGCCTCCGGCGGCGAGACGACCGACCGCAGCGATCGCGTCTTCGCCAGCGAGCGCCGGGTGCGCTTCACCGAGATGGAGTACGGCGTGCCGCGCGAGCACGGGCCCGAGGCGGCGCGACGGGTGATCGAGTGGGTGCGCGCCAACCGCTACCCGGTCTTCTTCCCGATCGAGATGCGGGTGACGGCCGGCGACGACGCCCTGCTCAGCCCCGCCCACGAGCGCGACACCGCCTACATCGCCGTCCACCAGTACCGCGGCATGGAGTGGCGCCCCTACTTCGAGGCGGTGGAGGAGATCATGGACTCCTACGGCGGCCGCCCGCACTGGGGCAAGCGCCACTTCCAGACCGCCGCGACCCTGGCCGCTCGCTACCCGCGCTGGGCCGAGTTCCAGGCCGCCCGCGACGAGCTCGACCCCGGCCGCGTCTTCAGCAACGAGTACGCGGCGCGCGTGCTCGGACCGTAAACGGGTCCCAACGCCCGGGGTGCAACGCGTTTGGGGTCAAATAGAGCCGAAACGCGTTGCACCCTGGGTGGGGTGCGGCCCCGGGTGGGTCAGAGGAACGTTTGGCCCTCGCCGCGGTAGGTCGGGACGACGTCGACGATCTCGTCGCCCTCGACCAGGTGCAGGGCGGCGAAGCGCTCGCAGAGCTCGCCGGCCTTGGCGTGGCGCATGAAGACGCGATCGCCGATCGCCAGCTGCGCCGCCGCCGGGCCGCTGAGCGGCGTCTGCACCTCGCCGGCGCCCTCCTCGGCGTCGAGCGCGAGGCCGGCCGGCAGCCAGGGGACGGGAAGGCGCGCGGCGTCGCCGGCCCCCGAGGCCAGGTAGCCGCCGCCGAGCGCGGTGGCCACGCCGGCCGCCGGCTTGCGCACCACCGGCAGGGCGAAGCCGGCGGCGGGAGTGAGGCTGAAGCGCGAGTAGTGGTCGAAGAGCGCCGGCGCGTAGAAGCCCGAGCCCGCGGTCACCTCGGTCACCGCCTCCTCGGCCGCGGTCAGCTCGAGGCTGCCGGTGCCGCCGCCGTTGACGATCGCCAGCGGCGCGACCTCGCGCACGGCGGCGACGACCGCGGCGCGGCGCGCCGCCAGCTCGGCCGCGGAGCGGCGCTGCATCCAGCGGATCGCGGCGCCGCGCAGGCGGCGTCCCGGCGGCCGGTCGCCGACGCCGGCGATCTGCCCCTCGTAGGCCATCAGCGCCGCCAGCTCGACCTGGGGGCGGCGCACGATCTCGGCCGCCAGCGCCGCCGCCTGCTCGGCGGTGCGCACGGGCGAGCGCTTCGGCCCGACCACGAGCCGGCCCCCCAGCGCCCGCCAGCCGGCGTCGAGGTCGATGCAGACCCGCACCGGGGCGGCGTCGGCGCCGAGCACCGACTCGATCGCGTCGAGGTGCTCGGCGCAGTCGACCATCACGATCGGCGCCCCCTCGGGGCTCGCCGCCGAGCGCAGCGCCAGCTCGCCCAGCGCCTCGCGGTCCACCGTCGGGTAGGCGAGCAGCAGATCCTCGAAGCCGGCCTCGGCCAGCCACAGCGTCTCGGGCAGGGTGAAGGTCATCAGCCCGGCAAAGCGCGCGTCGCGGGCGAGGATCCGCTCCAGCAGCGCCCGGCAGCGGACCGACTTGCTCGCCACCCGCACCGGCTTGCCGCCCGCCCGCGCCAGCATCGCCGCCGCGTTCGCCCACATCGCGTCGAGGTCGACGAAGGCAAACGGCGCCTCGACCTCGGCGAAGATCGCCTCGAGCTCAGCGTGCGAGCGGCCGGACACGCCACGAGACTAACCGCCGCGTACCCGGGAACGGAGAGGGAGGGATTCGAACCCTCGAGAGAGCTTGCGCCCCCTACTCGCTTAGCAGGCGAGTGCCTTCAGCCACTCGGCCACCTCTCCGGGCGTTCGGCCCCGATTGTAGGGCTCTACGCCCGGCGGGCGCGGAGCACGACGCGGCCGCCGCGGGCGGGGATCATGGTGACGTTGCGGTGCAGGGCGCGCTCGGGCTCGGGCTCGGCGGCCTCGAGGTCGAGGCGGCGGGCGGTGGCCTCGAGCACGACGCGCATCTCGGCCATCGCCAGGGCCGCGCCGAGGCAGCGGCGGATGCCGCCGCCGAAGGGGATCCACTCATACGTGCCGGGCTTGCGGTCCCCGAGCCAGCGCTCGGGGCGGAACTCGAAGGGCTCGGGGTAGAGGTCCTCGCGATGGTGGACGAGGAGGATGCTCATCCCGATCGGGGTGTCGGCGCCGACGCCGTAGGGGCCGAGCTGCCAGGGGACCGTCACCCGGCGGCCGATGAAGGGGACCACCGGGCGGGCGCGCATGCTCTCGACGATCGTCGCCTCGACCCGCTCCTCGGCGCCCTCGCCGCTGCGCGCCGCCTCGCGCAGCGCCTCGTGGGCGGCCGGGTTGCGGACCAGCCGCTCCCAGGCCCAGGCGAGCGAGTTGGCGGTCGTCTCGTGGCCGGCGAGGACCAGGGTGAGCAGCTCGTCGCGCACTTCTTTGTCGTTCAGCGCCTCGCCCTCCTCGGTGCGCGCCTGCAGCAGCAGCGAGAGGATGTCGTGGCGCTCGGCGAGGTGGTCGTCGCGGCGGCGGGCCTCGATCACCGCGTAGGTCGGCCGGTCGAGCAGGTTGACGCCGAGCTTGGTCAGGCCGACCGCGTCTTCGCGGGTCAGGTTCATCAGCTCGCCGACCTGGGCCAGGGGCGAGGTCGAGGCGGCGACCAGGTGCTTGACCGTGGCGCGCATGCGGTTCTCCGGGGTGCCGCGCCGCGGCCGGCCCTCGATGCCGAAGATGCCGGCCATGATCACGTCGAGGGTGATCGCCTGCATGCGCGGGGCGAGGGCGAAGGGGCGGTCGAGCGGCCAGCTGTCGATCTCGCGTTCGGCGGCGGCGGCGATCATCGCCGTGTAGCGCTCGATCGCCTCGCCGTGGAAGGGCGGCAGCAGCAGCTTGCGCTGGCGCATGTGGCGGGGGCCGACCGCGGTCAGCACCGAGCCGGTGCCGAGGATCGGCCGCAGCGGCGACTCGCCGGTCAGCGAGGGCGCCTGCTCGGGCTTGGCGGTGAACAGCGAGCGCACGTGGTCGGGATGGCAGGTGACGACCGGCCCGCCCGGCATCGAGGTGCGCATGCGGAAGACGTCGCCGAGGCGGCGGCGGGCGCCGAAGACGTACTCGATCTGGCGCTGGTTGAAGCGCAGCATCTGCGCCGCGCGGGGCAGGGGGACGACCGGCGGCCTGGGCAGCGCTGCGGCGTCCTCGGCCGGGACCGGCCCGGCGGGGGAGGGTGGCGCCTCGCCGAGCAGGTCCGCCGCGGGCGGCGCGGCGGTCTCGACGGGCTCGGCGACGGTGCTCACAGGCGGATTGTGACACAGATCGATGTCATGGTTGGCGAGTTGCGGGCTGGCGCAGCCCACTCTCTACAGTCATACGCATGCGCGGCAGGCGGACCAAGATCATCGCCACGGTCGGCCCGGCCAGCTGGGACGAGGAGGTGCTGGCGCGGCTGATCGAGGCCGGTGCCGACGTGCTGCGCCTCAACTTCTCCCACGCCGACCGCGAGCGGCACGCGCGCACGGTCGAGGCGATCCGCGGCGGCGCCGAGCGGGCCGGGCGTGAGGTCGCGGTGCTCGGCGACCTGCCGGGGCCGAAGCTGCGGATCGGCGAGCTGCGCGGCGACGTGGCCGAGCTCGAGACCGGCACGCACGTGAAGCTGACCCCGCGCGAGGTCGAGGGCGACCGCGAGACGATCCCGGTCAGCTGGCCGCAGGTCGGCTCGCTGCGCGAGGACGAGCTCGTCTACCTCGCCGACGGCGCGATCCGCCTGCGGGTCAACGAGCCCGACGGCGGCGAGGTCGACTGCGAGGTCGAGGTCGGCGGCACGCTCTCCTCGCACAAGGGGATGAACGTGCCGGGGGCGAGCACCCCGGCGGCGACCGACGGCGACCTCGGCTGGGTCGAGTTCGCGGTCGAGCAGGGGATCGACCTGCTCGCCGTCTCCTTCGTCTCCTCCGCCGCCGACCTGGAGCCGGTGGCCGAGCGGCTGCGGGCGCTGGGCGCCGACGTGCCGCTGATCGCCAAGGTCGAGAAGCCGCAGGCGGCCGCCAACGTCGAGGAGATCGTCGCCGCGGCGACCGGCGGGATCATGGTCGCCCGTGGCGACCTCGGGATCGAGCTGCCGCTGGCCGAGGTGCCGGTCGTGCAGAAGCGGCTGATCCGGGCCGCCGGCCGGCGCTCGAAGCCGGCGATCACGGCGACCCAGATGCTGGCCTCGATGGTGACCGCGCGGCGCCCGACCCGGGCCGAGGTCACCGACGTCGCCAACGCGATCTTCGACGGCAGCGACGCGGTGATGCTCTCCGAGGAGACGGCGGTCGGGCAGAACCCGATCGAGGCGGTGCGGGTGATGGACCGGATCGCGCGGGCGACCGAGCCCGACCTGCCCTACGGCGAGTGGCTGTTCAACCGCACCGACCAGGCGACCCAGGACGTCGCCGACTCGGTGGCGCAGAGTGCGGTCGGCTCGGTCTACCGGCTCAACCTCGCGGCGCTGGTGGTGCCGACGCTGAGCGGCCGCACCGCGCGGCTGATCTCCGCCCACCGTCCCAACGTGCCGGTGCTGGCGATCTCGCCGCGGATCGAGACGGTGCGCCGCCTCGGACTGCTGTTCGGGGTGACCGCGGTGCTCAACGACCACGTCACCGACATCCACGGCCTGCTGCACGACTGCGCCCGGCTGGCGGGCGAGCACGGGGTCGCCGCCTCCGGCGCGCTGATCGCGATCACCGCCGGGCTGCCCGAGCAGGAGTTGGGGACGAACCTCTTCGAGGTCCACCGCGTGCCCTGAGCCGGGCGCAGTAGGGTCCGGGCCGTGGGCGAGGCGATCCGACTCGAGCGCGACGGCGGGCTGGCGGTGGCGACCCTCGACCGGCCGCCGCTCAACCTCTTCGACCGCGAGATGTTCGAGGCGCTGCAGGCGACGATCGCCGCGGTCGAGGCCGAGCCGCCACGGGCGCTGCTCTTCCGCGCCGAGGGGCGGGCGGTCTCCGGCGGGGTCGACGTCGCCGAGTTCGACGGGCTGACGCCGGCCCGGGCGGGCGAGCTGTGGGACGAGTTGATCGGCGCCGTCGAGCGGGTCGAAGCGCTGCCGCTGCCGGTCGTCTTCGCCGCCCACGCCCTGACCCTGACCGCGGCCTTCGAGCTGGCGCTCGGCTGCGACCTGATCCTCGCCGCCCGCACGGCCAGGTTCGGCCTGGTCGAGAAAGTGGTCGGGCTGACGCCGTCGATGGGCGGCACGCAGCGGCTGGCGGAGCGGGCCGGCAGCGGCCGGGCGCGCGAGCTGGTGCTGACCGGGGAGCTGTTCGGGGCCGAGGAGCTGGCCGGCTGGGGGGTGGTCAACCGGGTCCTCGACGACGAGGGCTTCGACGCGGCGGCGCGGGCCTTCGCCGCCGAGCTGGCCGCCGGGCCGACCAAGGCCCACGCGATGACCAAGCTGATCCTGCGGCGCTTCCGCGAGGGCGGCATCCCGGCGGCGGACGAGGCCGTGCGCCGCGAGGCGGGCGAGCTGTTCGCGACCGAGGACCTGCAGCGGGCGGTGAAGACCTTCCTCGAGCACGGCGGCCCCGGGCACGCGAGCTTCGAGGGCCGCTGAGGCCGAAGCGCGCTCCCTTTGGTCGTCTATGGCGTCGAAAGGGAGCACGAACGGGATAGGCTGCCGGCCGTGACCGACTTCGACGCGATCGCCAAGGGGATGACGCAGGCGGTGCCCTTCACCGGGCACCTCGGCCTCGAGGTCACCGCCGTGGCGGCCGGCGAGGCGACGGTGCGCCTGCCCGAGCGGCCCGAGCTCACCAACCACGTCGGCTCCCAGCACGCCGGCGCCCTCTTCACCGCCGCCGAGGCCGCCTCCGGGGCCGCTTTCGTCGGCGCCTTCGCCGAGCGCCTCGGCGACGTGACGCCGCTGGCCCGCGGCGCCGAGATCTCCTACGAGAAGATCGCCAAGGGCCCGATCGACGCCCGCGCCAGGCTCGCCGTCCCGGCCGAGCAGGCCCTGGCCACGCTCGACGCCGAGGGCAAGGTCGTCTTCCCCTGTGAGATCGAGCTCTTCGACGCCGGCGAGCAGCGGGTCGCCACCGCCACCGTCCAGTGGCACGTGCGGCTGAACCAGCCGCCCGAGGCCGCTTAGAACGACCTTCCCGGAGGACTACGCGAGCCACGGACCTCGACGCGCGGGCCGTCGTGGTGGCCACCCGCACGCCGCCGCACATCATCTGGCGCAAGCTGTTCGGCACGCCAGCGCAGATCACCGGCACCGTGCTGCAGCATCTGCCGCTCCGCGTCGCGGACGCGGTCACCGCGGCGACCGAGCGGCTGGTGGTCGGCGACCTCTCCCGCTTCGGGCTGCCGCGTCCCGGGACCGGCATCGCGACCTCGATGGCCAAGCACAACCAGTCGCCGGCGTTCGACGACGGCTTCGTCGCGTCGGTCAAGTCCGGGCGCATCGAGATCGTCGCCGCGGTCGAGGCCTTCGACGAAGGCGACGTGCTGCTCGCCGACGGCTCCCGCATCCAGCCCGAGGCCGTGATCGCCGCGACCGGCTATCGCCGCGGCCTGGAGCCGATCGTCGGCCACCTCGGCGTGCTCGACCGGCAGGGGAGGCCGCTGGCCCACGGCCGCCGCCAGCACCCCTCCGCACCGGGCCTCTTCTTCACCGGCTTCCGCACCGAGCTCTCTGGCCAGCTCCGCCTGATGCGCTTCGACGCCCGCGCCATCGCCCGCGCGCTGGGCAACCCGTAGAATCCGCCCCTCGCCCGCGCCAGTAGCTCAGTTGGATAGAGCGTCGGTCTACGAAACCGAAGGTCACAGGTTCGAATCCTGTCTGGCGCGTTGACGTGATCCCGCTTGGTGGGAAGCGGCCGCGCGCCGCCCAGGCAAGCTAGCCTGACGAGGACGAGCTTGAGGCCTGCGTACGCTGCTCTATCGTCCGCGAGCGGACCGTGCCGCCCGAAGAGCCAGCACGGCTCTCGTGAGGTCGGTCCATCGGCGCTGCTCACCCAGCCCGACCAGGACTCGACCGCCCGCGCCTTCTCCAGCGAAGCAGGCAGCCCGCTCGACCCCGGCAACCTCCGCCGCCGCATCCTAAAGCCGCTCGTAGAGGAGGTCGACGCCCCCTGGGCCTGCTTCCACACGTTCCGCCAGATCTTCGCCCCCTCCACCTCGGCCAGGGCGCCAACGTCCTCCAGTTCAGCCGCGCCCTCGGCCACCACTCACCCGCCTTCACGCTTGATCCGCTACGCGCACCTTCTGCCCGGCGACGAGGCACCCCCACTCAAATTTTGACGACGATTCGTTGGCCTTCGGAGGTCTGACGTTGGCTAGCTAGGTGCGGGGGGAAGCTCAAGCCAGGTCGGCGAAAACGAAGCGCCTACCTTCTTTCCAGGCAGCAAGTTCCGTGTGAGCGTCGCCTTGGAACCGGACCAGCTCCAGTAGGCCGTCGGGCGGCTGGCTCGCCTTCGTCAGGACGCATGCCGGAACATCTCCTTCGTCGATCGGCTCCCACATGTAGGGAATCTCCACTTGCGAGCCGAAAACCACGAGGTTGCGCGATCCAGGAAGGGCTGCCGATGGAACTACGATCTGCTTCGGGGCAGCAGCATCGGCGCGAAGGCGGTCAGCGAGTTCTTGACAGGGTCCGTGGTCGTCTCCGACGAGGTCGTCCGGCCGAAGTTCAAACGCGGCAAGGCAATCCTCGAAGCTGATCTCTACGGCCCTATCGAGGTCGAGACGCAGCGCCCAGACATTGAGTCGGCGATCAGCCGCATCCTCGGGGCGGCGCACGTCGTGGTAGCGCAAATACTCTGCCCAGGGTCCGAGGGGGTGCAGGCTGATGTATTGGGTCGGCGGCGAGCCGACGCGGTGAAAGCGGCCGGGAGTGCGATGGGCATTTGGGCGGAGTGGGGTGTCCCAGTCAGAGATGCGAAAGCCGACCTCGCTCAGCACAGCTAGGCGGCGGTGTGGGATCGAGCGCTAGCCGCTAGAGCAGTGAGTTGCTCGGCAGCACCGGGATCATCGAGGAGATCGAGTGGCCGCCGCCCGCCGAGTTGGGGATGCGGTATTCCAAACCACCGGACAACGCCTGGACCGGTCATTGCATGCCGAAGATGATTCGCAATGCGGGCGACAACGCGCACGCGGCGAGCGTCCTCCCCCTCTGGGCCGGTGCCATCCCCCGCTGAGATCCACCGCTGGAAGGTTCGTGGACTGACGCCCAACAACTCGGCCAGGCTCGACTGCGAGGTCTCAAGGACCAAGGCCAGCCATCGTGCAAGATCCTTCGCGGTGCTGTCTTCATAGAGCGGGCCGCCCTCGGCGATATCGCGGAAGACTTGACGCATCTGCTCAAGGCGAGTGCGCATCTCCCGCCTAGCACCGGGAACGTCGGGAGAGTCGGCCAAGCGTAGGGCACGGATCAGCGCCCCTTGGACAGCGAGGAAGAGATAAGGGTCGATGTCGAGCCCGGTCTCCCCAGTGAGACTGAAAACGTCATCGGCGAGTTGATCGAGGAAGAGGCGCAGATCGTCGGAGATCTCGGTTTCCCGAGCCAGGCGGAGATTGCGCTCACCTAGCTCGCGGGCGATCTCAGCGGGATCAGCGACGTGGCTAGGAATCGTCCCCTCAAGCGCCCAATCGCCGTGTCCCCCTTCAGGGGCAGTGTCCCGAACGTCGGTTTCGGGAGAAGCGGCTGGAGCTATCATTGTCGTGCTCATGTCGTACCTCTATGACAGATTATGGCAGCAAGTGCCGATTCCAGTAAGAGAAAGGAGTTGCTCCGATGCCGAAAGATCCTAAGGGTCCACCGGAGGAGAAGCCGGGCAAAGGTCCGGATCATCCCCCGCATCCACCCCATCCGCCACACCCCGAACCGCCCCCGCCTGGTCCCCCGAACCCACCCAAGCCGCCCCATCACAGACCAGTCGGTTAGCGAGGTCTCGTGCGAACCTGGGTCGATCGCCTTCCCGAGCGCTTCGAGCATGAGCTCGCTGAGTTCGAGCGGCGTGAGCTCGTCTTCGAGCTTGACCGCAAGCAGCTCGAGGAGCAGGGACGAGTGGTTCTGCGGGGGGCGATCGACCACAAGGGCAAGGAAGTGCGGCTTGAAATCCGCTATCCCGACCTTTTCCCCTATTTGCGGCCGGAGGTAGTGGCGCCTGAGCTAAGCCTAGGACGACACCAGCATCCGTACGCAGGCAACCTCTGTCTGCTTGACCCTTCCACGAGGGCTTGGGATACGGACGAAACTGCCGCCGGGCTGGTCATCGAGCGCGTGCCGTATCTATTGGGACTGCTTGAGCCAGGGGCGGAGGAGGCCCTGCGGGAGGCCGAGACGCCCCAAGGCGAGCCAGCCTCCGTTTACTTCCCCGCAATGCCAGGGAACGTCGTCTTCGTTCCCCAGGCTGCCCTTGAATTGCCTGCCGAGGCGAAGGCTGGCTCAGGGCGAATCGCCTTTTCGGTTTTCGAGCCGCCGCAGCCCGAGGTCCGAGGTTTGCTCGCCGAGTTGGTCGAAAAAGGACGTAACCGCAAGTCGCGGCATTTGGCGAGAGCGGAAGAGGCGTTGCTGGCTCGTTTCGGCGGCGAGCAATTGCCATTTCGTTGGGTACGACTTCCAGTCCCTCCAGCGGAGAACACCGTGGAGGGAGTTCTAGCGGCGATCGAGGAGGCCAAGGAGGGCTTCGGCTCCCCACCTTGGCAGGCGATTCCCGGTGGTCAGATCGCCATCACTGGGGCGGTTTTCTCTGAGGAGGTGCGGCAGGGGGAGCAGGAGGACTCATGGCTATTTGCGGTGCGCTTGCGGCACCCATCTGGGGGCGAGAGTGCGCATTTGGCGGGTGGACAGCGACTAAGCCGCTCAGGATTGGAGGAGAGGCTGCCGACCTGGGTGCGGCTGGAGGACGCAACCGTCGCACTGGTAGGGCTTGGGTCGGTTGGCGCTGGACTCACGGTCGAGCTAGCGCGGGCAGGTGTACACGAGTTGCGGGGGATGGACGACGATGCGGTCGAAGCCGGGACGACCGTACGCTGGCCCCTCGGCCTTAGTGCATCGGGTCGGTGGAAGGGTGGGGCGCTGGCCCGCCGAATTGCTCAAGACTATCCCTATACGAACTTTAAGGCGACGATTCATCGGCTGGGGCAGAGCGCCGGGGTAAGAACTGCACGACAGCGCAGCGAGCTCGACATCTTGGATGAGTTTCTTGACGGTGCAGACCTCGCGATGGACGCAACCGGCGAGATTGGCGTTCAGCAAGTACTGGCCGACCTCGCGGCTGAACGCGGGATCCCGCAACTCTATGTGTCGACCACGGAGGGGGCGCGAGGCGGTCTAGTCGCACGGGTGGTGCCTGGACTGACCGGTTGTTGGATGTGTCTACAAATGCATCTTGACGAAGGAACGATCCCTGCGCCGGCGGCTGACGAGGCCGGGACGGTTCAGCCGCGGGGCTGTGGAACGCTCACTTTTGTTGGAGCTGGGTTCGACATCCTGCCCGTGGTGGCGCAGGGGACGCGGGCGGCAGTTTCGATGCTTTCCGACGAGAGACGAATGGACGAGGCACATAGGAAGGGTGATGATGGTCGCGATGACGTATTTGTCTACTCGTTTATCGGAGAGCCGCCGGTGCCGCCGCAATGGAGCGGTCATCCGCTAAGGGTTCATCCCAGTTGTCCCGTCTGCAATCCGGAGAAGGATGAAAATGGCACGGATCCTGCTGTCTGAGCGGGTTCTCACAGAGATGGAGCAGGAGGCCAAGCGGCGAGCCCCTGACGAGAGTGGCGGAATTCTGCTCGGCTTCGCGGGTCGCGACGACCCCAATCTGCTGTCGGTGCTTTGTCAGGTCGGCCCGGGCCCAGAGGCGGTTCACGAACGACATCGCTTCGAGCCCGACGGCCCCTGGCAGGAGCGCCAAGTCGCAGCGGCCTACGAGCGCAGCGGCAGAATCGTGACGTATCTTGGTGACTGGCATTCTCACCCCAACGGACCGGGACGCCCGAGCGGTCTTGACCGCGCCACGGCGCGACAGATTGCTCGCACAACCGAGGCGCGTTGTCCTCACCCTCTGATGGTGATCCTGGCAGGCGGTAGGGAGAATTGGGAGGTTGCTGCACATCGTTTTGGCCGCTGGCGGCTGCGATCGGTAGATGTGGACATATACCCAGATAGCTAGGGTCAACCAGCGGGGGGGATGGAGCGATCAGGTTCGAGGCCATGCCCGGTGCTAGCCTCGATCCGCCGTTTTCACCCCGCGTGGTGAAGCGAGGCGACTTGAGGTAGGTAACGGCGCCGAAGCGGTTCCGCGGAGCCACCCCGGCGCTCCTTTCGAGGCCGTCGCCGGCGAATCGAAGGGCCGGGCGCCGTTCTCGGGCAGGCCGGGATCGGCAGGTGCGGCAAAGGGGGTGTTGAGGTGGGCGGCGAGCCTGTGGCTACGGGCTCGCGACCGGCAGCGCCCGCAGCCGCGCGAACGCCGCCACCAGCGCCTCGGCCCACGGCCAGCTGCGCGGCAGCCGCAGCGCTACCCGCCGGCCCGAGCGCACCAGGCGAGCGGCGACGTGCAGCAGGCGCTGGCGTACCCGCTTGGGCTCGGCGAGCGCCAGCTCTCCATCCAGGCAGAGCAGCGCCGCCCACCTCAACAGCGCCTGCGCCAGCAGCGAGACCTCCAACCAGGCCTCGTTGTGGGCGAAGGCGGCAAAGGGCATCTTGCGCATCCCGGTCTCCTTGCCGACGCGGATCGCGTCCTCCACACGGGCCCGGCGGCGGTGGCGCAGCTCGAGGGCGGCGATGTCGACATCGGCCTGGTCGGTGATGAAGGCGGTGTGGCGGTAGCCGGTCTCGCAGTCGAGGACCGACAGCTGAGCGCCAGGGTGGGGCCGCTCGCGGCGGACGATCAGCCGCGTGCCCTCGGGCCAGGTGGAGAGGTCGACGCGCTTGGTCAGCTCTGTGACCTGGGCGCCCTCGCGCCCAGAGCCGTCACCGTCGATTGCGCTCTCCCAGGCCGATTCAGGCAGCTCCGTGATCGCCTCTCGGACCCGGGCATCGACCTCGTAGCCGACCGAGAAGCGGATGCCCGCGTCGCGGCAGTCCTGCGTGAAGGCGTGGGTGCGCCCGCCGATGTCGGCGCGGGCGAGGATCTCGCGATCCAGGTCGGCTTCGGGCAGTTGCTCGAGCGCCAGCGCCAGCACCTCGAAGTGATCGGCCGCGGTGTGGGCGGCGGCGTTGCCGGGCCGCAGGAGGGCGGCAAGCGGCTCGCCTGTCTCGGCCAGGTAGCAGAGCAGCGGGTGGAAGCCGAAGCCGCCCTTGTAGTTGCCGGCGGCGCCTTCCTTCTCGGAGTGGGCGATCAGCAGCGAGGCGTCGATGTCGAGGATCAGCTCCTCGGGCCGGGCTCCGACATCCCATGCCCTGGCCAGTGCCTTGGCGCGGGCGGTGCGCAGCGCCTCGAGCAGCTCGGGGTCAACCGACTTCAGCACCCGGTGGGCAGTCGTCTCGGAGGCCACCGCCCCGAACAGCGCCTCCTGGCCGCGCAGCACCCCGAGGTCGGAGACATGATCGCCGCCGTCGGCGATCGCGACGGCGAGGTCGCGCAGGACAACGCCGGGATCGTGGGCGCTTCGGCGCTCCCTGCTCGGCGCCATCGCCTCCGAGAGCGCCGCCGTCAGCCTCAGCCGATCGGCCAGCTCTACAAGGAGAAAGGCGCCGGCGTGGGAGACCAGGCCCTCGCCGTCCGCCCTGACTTCTACGGTTTGGCGCGTCGTTTGTGTCTTCACCTTCCGGGTGTCCTCCTGGCTTGGGGAATGGGTCTTCGCAAACCGCATTCTCAAGAGCCAAGAGGACGCTCCCGGATGGTTTCCTCAGGTGCTTATCGGTGGATCAGGGCTAGCTGGCTGCGCTCTTCGGGCTCTGCGGTGACGCTCAGGACTACGAGGCGAGCATGAGGATTGCCACTGCGTATTTCGATCAGCTGATCGGAGTCAAGCTCGGCATCGAAGTCGCCGGGCTGCGGATTTGATTCTGTCCAGGGTCCTTCCGCATGTCTACCGGTGCGCCGATGTGGTCAGCCCCCGCTGCGGCGCCCGACCTCTACCTGTTCTTCGATGCGGACTTCGGCTCGGCGATCGGCGATCAGCTCATCTGCCAGGCCCGTGTCGGGAGCGATGTCGGCAAAAAGGCCACGCAGTTGCGTGGTCACTGCATTCTGCCTATCGATCTCGCGGCGCTTGTGCTTTGCGGTTTGCTTCGCGGCGGCGCGCGTCATCCACGCTCCACCGCCGTTCTTGGCTCTGGCGTGCTCGGTCTTGATGCGCTCGTAACCCATGGCTTCTACGATACTTGTTGTCTGTGAGATCGAAGGCGACAAAGACGTACGGCAAGACGGCCAGCGGCAGGCAAATCACCGACGATCTGATTGACGCCCTCGCCAGGAAGGCGGAGGCGGGATGCGAGATTGGGGAGATGAACGACCGCGCGGAGCGGCTTCGCCAGTTGGCCAGGCGTTTGCGTAGCGCCGACGGGCTGGACCGCGATGTCCTCAAGCGCATCGAGGTGCTGACGGAGATTCGGGAGGATGTGCGCAGCATCGTCGCCGCCCACGGGGCAAGCAATGTTCGTTTGCTCGGTTCAGCCGGACGTGGGAAGCAGAACGCCTCCAGCAATCTCGGCCTTCTTGTTGACATGGCGGAGGGCCGGACTTTGTTTGATCTGATCGCGCTGTCCAACGAGCTGGAAGAGAGCTTCGGGGTGGAGGTGGATGTCGTCACCGAGGCCAGCCTGTCGCCTTACGTGCGCGACCGCGTACTCGCTGAAGCGGTTGCGCTCGACTGGGACCAAGTCTGAGTCGATGGACCTCGCAGAGGCGAAAGCTAGGCTCAACGCGGTTCTTGACGAACTCGCAGCCGCTGGTTTCTCGGTCTGGGGTTGGGACGACGGTTCGATCCAAATCGGGCAGTGGCGTGGACAGGGTGCTGAGTGCGAGGCCCGCTACGCGGAGGACGATCCGCGATGGAAGGGACGATGAGCATCGACAACGGACGCTCCCCCGCCGCCAAGGTCATGGACGAAGCGATCGACCTCGCAATCGAAGGCCGCTCGCCCTATCCCGAGCGCGCCGCCTTCATCGACGCCGACACGGATCGGCCGGTCAGGAGATCAAGCGTGCTGCCGGTGAAGGGCTGCCCGTTGTCCTCGTCGCTGCCAACGGCAGTTCCCAGGTCTTGATGCCTGAAGCGGCAGCCGGGTAGCCCTCCGGCCGCGATCCCTGGGGCAACAAATGGGGCAACATGCCCCACAGATTCCAGCCGATATCTACGTGGCTCGATTCGCCGAAAACCGCGCCGAGGCGGGCGGCCAAAGCGGCCTTGTTTCACGTATCGAAACATGAAACAGTATGACCATGCTGAAGGGGCAGGACGTGGTTGTGCTGCTGAAGTTGCTTGATCCAGCCGAGCCGCCTCCTGTGCGAGACCTTGCGAGTGGGCTTGGCTTCGATGTCGCGGGCACGCATCGGGCGATGCGCCGCCTTGGCGAAGCGGGCCTTTACTCGGAGGAGCGTCGGCGGGTCCACGAGCCGCATGCTGAAGAGTTCCTCGTCCATGCGGTCAAGTTCAGCTTCCCGGCGAAATTGGGCTCCGAAGCCCCGGGGGTTCCGACATCGTGGGCCGCTGATCCGCTGAAGCGAGAGCTCGCCGATTACGCGGGGCTGCCGGTGGTCTGGCCCTACGCCATGGGCAAGGTACGCGGACTCGCGTTGGAGCCGCTCCATCCGATGGTGACCAAGGCGGCGCTCGCGGATCCCGAGTTGTGGCAGCGCCTGGCACTGGTGGATGCGCTGCGAAGCAATGACGGCGCCCGTGTCAGGCTGTTGGCGGAGAAGCTCTTGCGGGAGTCGATCGCAATCTCGACTATGGCGAGACGATCAAGGACGGAGAGCCAATCTGCCTGAAGGCTTCCTGGGGCAACATGCCCCACGGGTTCCAGCCGATCCCAGCGGGGCTCGATCCGCCGGCCTCCAGGCCCGACGCTTCGGGGATCCTTCGTGGTCACTGCTACCCTCGATGGACGGCCAGCAGGTGAGGGCTCGCTCTGGGTCAGCCTCGTTCGGCCGGAGGGAGGATCTCATCGCTCCACGCGTTCCCCGGCACCGGCGCTCGGCGGACTTGGACGCCGACCAATCGGCTTCCGATCGGGATCAGACGACCTCCGACGCCGATCAGACCGCCTCCGACGCCGACCAGACGATGGCCGACCGCGACCAGGCGGCCTCGGAAGCCGACCAGCGGGTCTCGGACCGAGACCAGGACCTCGCCGACCGCGAGTTGGAGACCGCGCCCGCCGATCCAGCCTCTCTGCACGCTCATGAGCGGGCCAAGATGGGCCGGGGCGAGGGGACGATGGCGCGGATGGCGACCACCGCGGTCCGCGCCCAGGTCGCCGCCGAGCGCCACGAACAGGCATGGCGCCGCGACGAGATGGCTCGCCACCGCGACGAGGTGGCGGCCAACCGCGACCGCGAGGCCGAGGAGATAGACGAATCCGCCGAGCGGCTGGCGAGCGAGCTCGGCACCGACAGCCCGGCGGCCAAGGTGGCGGCCGTCGCCAGGGCCTCGGCCGCCGCCGCCAGGACGCGCGCCGCCGAGGACCGCGAACGCGCCGCCCGCGACCGCCAGGAAGCTGCCCGCGACCGGAACCTCCTGATGGCCGAGATCGAGCGCTCCCACATGGACGAGTCGACCGGCGCCTACGGGCGCCAGATCGGGGAGGTGCTGCTGCGCCACGAGGTCGAGCGCGCGCAGGGCACGGGCGCGGACCTGGCGCTCGGCATCGTCACGATCGAGAGGACGGCGCAGGCCGAGAAAGGCGAGGACGACCCGGCCCGCGACGCCCTGGCTCGCGGTCTCTTCCTCGCCCTGCAGGCGACGATCCGTCCCTACGATGCGATCGTTCGCTGGGAGGTGAGCGAACTCGCCTGCGCCCTCAGCGGGGTCAGCGAGGAGGAAGCAAGCCGCTCGCTGGGCGACACATGCTCCAAGTTCGCCGAAGGCCACTTCGGCACCCGGGCGAGCATCGGCGTGGCGATGGTGCGGGGTGACGACACCCTCGACGACGCGATCGAGCGCGCCAGGGCCGCGCGTTAGCGGCGGTGGACCGCTCGGTTTGCTTCAATCGGACGACCAGAGAAAGGAGGTGGTCCTACTTTGAGTCACATGCTGCAGGGGACACTGGAGGTGCAGGGCCGCTAGGCGCCGCACTCGTTTGGGGCGCCCGGTGGAATCCAACCCGGGCACCGGCGGGCGAAGGGAGGCCGGGCTTTGTCCCACCCGGTCGCGGTTCCCGCGCTCGTTCCAAGCACCTGGCCGGGGCCGCCTGCGGGCGGTCTCGGTCGTTCAGGGGCTCCGCAGGAAGCGCTCGACGGCCCGCGCGAAGCGGGCGCGCGACTGGAAGAGGAAGGCGTGGGCGCCGGCGAAGCGCCGGAAGCGGGCGCCGGGCACGCGGGCGGCGATGCGGCGCAGGTTGACGGCGGGGGTGACCGGGTCGCGAGCGCCGGCGGCGGCGAGCGTCGGCACCCCGAGGCCGGCCAGCTGCCGGTAGTTGCGTTCACTGCGCAGCCAGGGTCCCTCGGCGGCGACCTGGGCGCGGACCGTCGCGGCGGGGACGCGGAAGTCGCCGGGGATCTCGCCGCTGGCGCTGGCTCGCCGGACCCGGCGCAGGAAGCTCCGCGCCTCGCCCTGGCGCCCGCGCGGATAGAGCTCGCGCAGGATCGCCCGCAGGGGCGGGTCGGGCTCGCTGTCGACCGCCTGGGCAGCGGGCGTGCCCAGCACCGCGGCGCGACCGCCGGGGTTGGTCCCGGCGAGGATCAGGCGCCCGACCCGCCCGGGGTGGTCGAGGGCCAGGCGCTGGGCGACGAAGCCGCCCATCGACCAGCCGAGCACGTCGGCCGAGCGCAGCCCGGTCGCCCCGATCAGCCCCGCCGCGACCGTCGCCAGCGAGTCGAACGACCTCCCCCGCCAGGGGCCGGAGCGCCCCACCCCGGGGTAGTCGAAGAGGACGAGGCGATGGCGGCGGGCGAGCAGCCGCAGCAGCGCCGGGTCCCATTCGGCCATCGTCGATCCGGTCCCGGTCAGCATCAGCAGCGCCGGCCCGTGGCCGCGCTCATACCAGGCGACCCGCGTCGCCCCCACCGTCGCGAAGCGCACCTCGGCCTGAAACGGGCGCGCCGCCCGGGCCGCGCCGGGGGCGGGGACCGCGGCCACGCAGGCCAGCGCCGCGAGCAGCAGGCCCGCTCGTCCCGCGCGTCTCATCCGCCCAGTCTCCCACCCGCGCCCGGGAACCGCTACGCCTTCCGCGTCCTGCCGCGGCGCTGAGCGGCCTCGCGCTCTCTCGCCCCACCTTGGGGTAGCCTGCTGTCGATGGCGATCAAGCTGCACCGTTGCTCGGTCATGTTCGCGAAGATCGACGCGCACCCGTGCTGGCGGGTGCAGAAGGCGCTCGACGAGCAGGGGATCGAGTACGAGGTCGTCACCGGCCCGCTGCGGCCGAGCAAGCGCGACGAGCTGGAGGAGCTCTCCGGCCAGCGCAAGTACCCGACGATCGAGTTCGAGGACGGTCGCGTCTACCGCGAGGAATCGGCGCAGATGGCGGCGCGGATCAGCGCCGGCGAGCTGTTCGCCGAGCCCGGCCCGAGCTCGCCCGCCGCGTAAGTGCCCAGGCTGCGCTACCGGCCCGGCTGAGGCTCCTCCGCCAGCGCCCGGCGCAGCGCTTGGTCGAAGCTCTCGGGGCGAATGCCGAAGGGCTCGGCGCCCGAGGGGTCGGTGACCACGGTGGGGGTGGTCAGCCCCTCGACCAGCGGCCGTGCGACGTTGACGTCGACCGGCGTCACCAGGCCGAGCCAGAGCGCCGAGAGCCAGGGCGTGATCAGCGGCACCGGCAGCTTCGGCCGCGGCCGCTTGCCGAGCGCCAGCGCCATGTGGTCCATCATCTCCGCGTAGGTGAGGACGTCGGGGCCGCCGATCTGGACCTCCCGCCCGGCCGACTCCGGCACCTCCGGCGCCCGCCGCAGATACTCGACCACCGCCTCGATGCCGATCGGCTGGGTCGGCGTGCGCAGCCAGGCGGGGGCGATCATCACCGGCAGCCGCCCGACCAGGTAGCGCAGCGTGCGGAAGGACTCGCTCTGCGCGCCGACCACCATCGCGGCGCGGAAGTAGGTGAGCGGCGGCCCCTCCGCGGCCAGCACCCGCGCCGTCTCATGGCGGCTGCGCAGGTGGGCGGAGACGCTCGCCTCGCCGAGGCCGCCGAGGTAGACGACCCGGCCCACGCCTTCGCGGCTCGCCATGCGGGCGAAGTTGAGGGCGCCGGCCCGCTCGCGCTCGGCGTAGCCGCCACCGCCGGCCATCGCGTGCACCAGGTAGTAGGCGACGTCGATGCCGGCGCCGGCACCGGTCAGGCTGGCGGCGTCGGTGACGTCGCCGAGGTGGAGCTCGGCCCCGGAGGCGGCGAGCGGCGCCGCCCTCTCCCGGTCGCGGACCAGGCAGCGCACCACCTCGCCGCGCTCGGCCAGCGAGCCGGCCAGGCTGGCGCCGACGAAACCGGTGGCGCCGGCTATGAGTGTGCGTGGCGCGATACCGAAACGGTACCCGGCCGGCCCCGGCTGCAAGACTGGCCGCTGTGCGGGTGCATCTCCTCGAGCGCAGCCAGCGCGTCCCGGTGCCCCCGGAGCGCGCCTTCGCCTTCTACGCCGACGCCGGCAACCTCGAGCCGCTGACGCCGCCCTGGCTGCACTTCGAGCTGACCACCCCGGGCCGGATCGAGATGGCGGCCGGGGCGCTGCTCGAGTACCGGCTGAAGCTGCACCGGGTGCCGGTCCGCTGGCAGACGAGGATCGAGAGCTGGGAGCCGCCGCACCGCTTCGTCGACGTGCAGCTGCGCGGGCCCTACTCGCTCTGGGAGCACACCCACACCTTCGAGCCGGCCGGCGAGGGCGAGACGATCATCCGCGACCGCGTCCGCTACGCGATCCCGTTCGGGCCGCTCGGCAGCCTCGCCGACCGCCTCTTCGTCCGCCGCGACCTGCGGCGCATCTTCGACTTCCGCGCCGCCGCCGTGGCCGAGCTGATCGAGGGCCGGCCCTAGACCTCGAGCCAGGTGCCCTTGGGGCCGAGGTTGCGGACCGGGGTCGCCCCGACCGCGCTCTCGCAGCCCCACGACTCGTGGATGTGGCCGCAGACGGCGAGCCGCGGGGACTTCGCTTCGATCGCGCCCAGCAGCGCCGGGCTGCCGAAGTGATCGCCGGCGCCGTTGGCGTCGCAGTGGCCCCGGGGCGGCGAGTGCAGGACGAGGACCGCGCCCTCCGGGCAGCCGGCCAGCATCGCGCCCGCCGCCTCGTCGTCGAGGTCGAAGCTCCACTCCCAGGGGGTGACCGGGACGCCGGCGCCGAGGCCGAAGAACTCGACCCCGCCGATCGTCGTCCCCTCGCCGTGCAGGACGGTGGCGGCGGGCCAGCCGGCGGCCGCCTCGCGCAGCGCCTCGTCGGTCTCGTTGTTGCCGGGCACCAGCACGGTCGGCGCCTCGATCGCCGCCAGGGCGCCGATCGTCTCGTCCAGCCCCTCGTGCACCGAGGCGAAGTCGCCGGCGCCGATCACCGCGTCGGCCTCGGCCGCCATCGCGACCAGCTCGGCCGCCTGGCCGAGGTCGCGGTGCAGGTCGCTGAAGGCGAGCAGCTTCATCGGCACGACAAGTTAGCCGACTCCCGCGCCGAAGCCCGGCGGGCGGGCGGTCGGCGGCCCCGGCCCGGCGATCAGGCCTCGGCCGCCGCCGGCCGCCGCCGCGGCAGCCGTTCGCGCCAGCGCCGCGCCGGCTCCTCCTCGGCCTTGAGGTCGAGGTCGAAGTAGAGCAGGGTGCGGCCGATCGCGACGAAGGGGACGAGCAGGGCGAAGACGAGGGCGCCGATCGCGTTGATCAGCAGCAGCGAGAGGTTGGTGAAGATCAGCGCGAAGCCGAGCACCGGCCCGATCACGAGCGCGACCAGGGCGAGGAAGCCGGCGACGCGCACCGTGTACCACCAGCTGCCGCGGACCAGCCGCGAGCTGCCGCGCAGGGCCTCGCGCAGCGACTCGTCCTCGAACAGGATGCGCTGCTGGACGAAGAGCCAGCCGACGAACTTCCAGGCGGCGAAGGGCAGGCCGACGATCGTGATCGCCATCCCGAGCAGCAGCAGGCTGACCAGCAGCTGGGCGCCGACGACGCGGCCGAAGCGTTCCCAGGCGCCGGCGTAGGCGGCGCGGAACCCGGTCTCGCCGTCCTCCTCCAGCTGCCGCATCGCGACGATCACCGCCGCGGAGACGATCGCGAAGGCGATCGGCTCGCCGATCTGGGTCAGCGTTTCGGCGATCGTCACGTGCAGGCCGGAGACGCCGACCGAGTCGTCGAGGCGGCGGCCCGGGTCGCCGGTGATCAGCCAGCTCAGCGCCGTCAGCCCGCCGACGACCGGGATCGCGGTCAGCCCGATCGCGCCGAAGGTGAGCCAGTGGCGGCGGTAGAGGCGGACGTCGGTGCGCAGCAGCTGGCCGAAGGCGCGGCGGCGGCGCAGCCGGTCGAGCTCGACCGGCCCCCAGCTCGTGCGCCAGGCGACGAAGCCGACCAGGAGCAGGAAGGCGAGCGGGATCGCCAGCTTCAGCCAGGGGTCGTCGTCGGTGTGGTTGAGGAAGGAGGTGACGTCGGCGACGGTGCCGCAGAAGGCCTTGGTCACGGTCGGGCCGAGCACCGAGCCGGCCGGCAGGTGCGGGCTGGTCGAGCGGATTTCTTCCATCCAGGTCAGCGGCGCCAGCCAGCGGTCCTTGCCCGCCGGCCCGGTCGGCCCGTTGTTGAAGCCCTTCTCGCGCTGGCCCCAGCGCCCTTCGTAGGTGAGCCAGCTGAACTCGCCGTTGCGGCCGGGCCGGGTCGGCACGATCACCGGGCGCACGCTGAGGCGCCGCACCGGGGCGCTGGTGTCGTCGCAGCCGACCCCCGAACCCTTGCGCCCGTTCTCGACGTAGACGGCGGGCTCGTAGAAGGTCGCGTGCGAGCCCGCGGCGGCGTAGACGACCGGGTGGGTGCCCTCCTTCTCGACCTTGCCGTCCTCCCAGTTCGCCTTCTCTCCGCCGCCGTGCTGGAAGAGCCCGACTTCCGACGGCCCTTCGGCCAGCGCCCGGGCCGGGTCTGAGGACTCGAAGACGACCTGCATGCCCTCCCAGTCGCCCTCGTGCAGGTCGTTGAACTGGTTGAAGTACCAGAAGAACCAGTACTGGACCGCGAGGCCGGGCCGCCCCTGCTCGCGGGCGAGGTGGGCGTAGGTGACCAGGGGCGCCTTGCCTTCGCGCACCAGCTTGGCGAAGTCGCGGGCGTAGACGCAGGTGTCGCCGAGCGGGTCGCCGGGCAGGTTGAGGTGGTGGTTCTGGTCGAGGCCGGCGATGTCGGCGGCGCGCGGCGCCTGCTCGAGGAGCTTTTCGCTGCCGTCGGCCTGGATCTCGGTGAGCTCGACCGCGGGGTTGCCGAGCACCGTCTCGACCGTGGTCGGCTGGTACTGCTCGCCGCTGATGTCGCAGGGCGGGTCCTGCTGTTCGCGGACCATGACGACCGGCGTGTAGGCGTCGACCAGCTTCTGCGCCGGCGTCGACTCCGCTGGCGCCGCCGCCGGCAGGCCGAGCAGGAGCGCTGCCACTACCGTCGGGACGAGGCGGCGAGCGGCGACGGTCACGCCCGGCAACGTATGCGACATCCGCTCGGGGTGCAACGCGTTACGGCGCCCGGAGAGCCGTAGGGCGTTGCAGTGGCTACGGCGTGGGCTGGGCGGGCGGTTCTTCGACCTTGCCGGCCGGCATCCAGATCAGCGAGACGAGGAAGGCGATCGCCATCGCCGCCGCCATCCCGTAGAAGACGGTGCGCGAGGCGAGGGCGAAGTCGGTCTGCACGGCGGCGTAGAGCTGCTTGGCCGAGACCCCGGCGATCTGGGTGAAGTCGGCGCCGCTGTTGGTCGTGCCCTGGCTCAGCGATTCGGCGATCGCGTCGGCCTGCGCCTTGGGCACCCCGTCGGCGCCCAGGGTCGACTCCAGGTTCGCCTTGTTCTCGAGGATCAGCACCGTGCCCAGCACCGCCATGCCGAGGCTGGAGCCGAAGTTGCGCACCGTCTGGGTGATCCCGGTCGCCTCGCCGTAGCGGCTCGGCGGCACCCGGTTGAGCGCGTCGGTGTTGGCCGGCGCCAGGACCAGGCCGACGCCGAACCCGGTGAGCACGATCCAGTACCACTGTTCGCCGACCGAGAGGTCGGGCAGCGAGCGGCCCCAGAGGGCGAAGCCGACAGCGGCGACCGCGCAGCCGACGACGACCGCCGGCCGCGCCCCGATCCGGTCCAGCACGCGGCCGCCGACCTGCGAGGCGCTGGCGAAGCCGGCGAAGAAGATCAGCAGGTAGAGGCCGGTTTCCGAGGCGCTTTCGCCGAGCGAGACCTGCGCGTACATGCTGGCGAAGAAGAAGAGCGGGACGAAGGGGATCATCAGCAGGAAGAGGACCGCGTTGTCGACCGCGAAGGCGCGGTCGGCGAAGGTGCGGATCTGGATCAGCGGGTTCTCGACCCGCAGCTCGTAGAGCACGAAGGCGGCGAGCAGGGCCAGGCCCGCGGCGATGCAGACCCAGGTCACCGCGCTGCCCCAGCCCCAGACGCTCGACTGCTGCAGGCCGAGCACGGCGAGGCCCATGCCGCCGGAGACGAGCACCGTGCCGCGGTAGTCGACCGGCGCCGGGTGCTTGTGGTTGGCCGGCTTGGAGATCGCGGTGAGGACGAGGGCGATGATCGCGACCGGCACGTTGACCCAGAAGATCGCCCGCCAGGTGACCTCGACCAGGTAGCCGCCGGCGAGCGGGCCGATCGAGGTCAGGCCGCCGGTGATCGCGAAGAAGATCGCCATCGCCCGGCCGCGCTCGGCGACCGGGAAGGCGCCGAGCACGATCGCCAGCGCCGCCGGGAACATGATCGCCGCGCCGGCGCCCTGGATCACGCGGAAGGTGATGATCCAGGCCTCGTCGAGGCTGCCGGTCGGGGTCGCGCCGCAGAGAGCGGAGGCGGTGGCGAAGACGATCACGCCGAGGACCACCATGTTGCGGTGGCCGGCGATGTCGGCGATCCGCCCGCCGAAGGCGAATAGCGCCGAGAGCGAGAGCAGGTAGCCGTTGACGATCCACTGCACGCCGGTCGCGGAGAGCGAGAGGTCGTCCTGCAGGCTGGGCACGGCGATCGCGACGATCGTCATGTCGATGAAGGTCATCGCGACAGCGAAGATCATCGCCGCCAGCACCAGGTTCTTGCCGCCCCGCCCCTCGGTCACACCGTCCGATTTGCCAGCCGCCCCCCAAATCCTCCGCCGACGGGCCTAAAACCGACGCATATCGACGGAAATAGGCCCGTCGGCGGGCGGTTCGATAGGCTCGCGGCCGCTGATGCCTGACGTCTTCTGGGTCGGACTCGTTCTCGCCGCCGCGATCTTCCTGATCGGGGTGGTCGCCGGTGCTCGCTCGCGCACCACCGGCGTCGCCGCCGGCGCCGCGATCGGCGCCTACCTCGGGGTCATGCTCGCCTTCCCCCTGCTGGCCATCGGCCTCGCGACCAGCCGAGGCGCCCGCCTCGCCGCGGCGGCGCGCAGCCGCTCTAAACCGGCTCGGGGCGGCGCAGCTGGTGACGGCCATCGCCGTATAGCCGCGTCTCGTAGACGATCATCGCCCAGAGCAGCGCGGTCGGGATCGCCAGCGCCGCCAGCGCCGGCAGGCCGGTGGCGAGCGGGACCAGGGCGACGAGCAGGACCGCCAGCCCCAGCCGCTGGCGGTTGACCGTCTGCACGTGGCGGTAGCGGAAGGCGACGTGGCCGAGCAGGTAGGCGGCGAGGCCGCCGAGCAGGGCGAACGCTTCGACCGTGTGCAGGTGCTCGTCGTGGTGGCCGATCGCCTTCTTCATCCCGAGCGCGACCAGGACCACGCCGGCGACCATCGGCAGGTGCAGGTAGGAGTAGGAGTCGCGCGCCATCTCGTTGCGCACCCGGCCCGGCGGCGCTTCCGCCAGGCGCCGGCCGGCGACGATCGCGACGACGTCGAAGTAGACCCACCACATCGCCGCGATGAGGGCGACGCCGAGCACGGCGGCGGTGCCGATCCCGAGGTCGAGCGCGCCCGCCGCGCCGACCCCGATCGCGACGATCGACTCGCCGAGGGCGATGATCATGATCAGCCCGTGGCGCTCGGCGAAGTGGCCGGGGACGAGCCTCCAGCCCTCGGCGTTGATCAGGTACGGCCCGCCCATGTCGAGGGCCAGCGCCAGCGCCCAGATCGCCCCCTGGGCGGCGCCGTCGAAGAGCGAGGCGAGCGAGAGCAGGACGACGGCGACGCCGGTGCTGAGCGCGAGGCCGAGCACCGAGTGGCGCAGGCCGTCGTCGTCGGGGCTGGCGAGGATGAAGAGGCCGATCTGGGCGACCCGCACCGCGCCGTAGGCGAGGGCGAAGACGAGGGCGAGCTCGCCGAAGGCCTCGGGCACGCAGAGCGAGACCACGAGCAGGGCCGCCATCGCGCCGAAGATGACCAGGCGCACCGGGCCCTCCTCGGGGTCGACGACGCTGGTCAGCCAGGCGTAGCCGACCCAGGCCCACCAGAGCATGCCCAGCACCAGCAGGCCCTGGGCCATCCCCTCCCAGGTCGTGCTGTGCGACATCAGCGCCGTGCACTGGGTGATCGCGAGGACGAAGACGAGGTCGAAGAAGAGCTCCAGCGGCGTCACCCGCTCGCCTTCGCGCAGGGTCGCCCCGAGCCGGGGGCTAGCGGTCGGCGGCGGCATACTCGGCCAGCAACTCGCGCTCGCGCTCCCGTTTCGGGAAGGCGAAGAAGACCAGCGCGCCGCCGAGGCAGATGGCGATGACGCCGGCGAGGTAGGCGGCCTGGTCGCCGTGCAGGAAGGAGGCCTTGGCCGCGGCGATGATCTGGTCGGCGTGGCCGGGATACCGTTCGGCGAGGTTGGCGGCGCTGGAGAACGACTTGGTCAGCTGGCCTTCGACGCTCTCGGTGATCTTCGCCGACTGCCCCGAGTTGGCGATCGCTTCGCTGGCGGCGGCCGCGTAGCCGGCGGTGAGCAGGGCGCCGAGGATCGACTGCATGATCGCCCCGCCGAGGTCGCGCTGCAGGTCGGCGGTGCCCGAGGCCATCCCCGCCCGCCTGACCGGCACCGCGCCGGTCAGCGAGTGCGAGGCCGGCGTGCCGGCGAAGCCGACGCCGACGCCGATGAAGGCGTAGCCGAGGCCGACCTTCCAGTAGGGGATGCCCTGCTTCCAGAGCAGCAGCATGGTGAGGAAGCCGAGCACGCAGAAGACGTAGCCGAGCAGCAGGGTGAAGCGCGCCCCGCGCGCCTCGACCAGCTTCGCCGAGCGCGGCGCGACGATCACCATCAGGATCGCCGCCGGCAGGATCGCCAGGCCGGAGTCCAGGGTCGAGTAGTCGAGCACGTTCTGCAGGAACTGCTGGCCGATGAACATCGCCCCCATCAGCGAGCCGAAGACGATGATCCCGGCGCAGGCGGCGACCCAGAAGATCCGCCGCCGCGCCACCCCGAGGTCGTAGAGCGGCGAGGGCGCCCGCCGCTGGCGCAGGACGAAGGCGCCGATCGCCGCCGCGGCGACGAGGCCGAGGCCGATCGCCAGGGCGCCCTTGCCGGGCACCGGGGCGAGGTTGATCGCCAGCACCATGGCGGCGACGAGCAGCACCGAGAGGATGCCGCCGAGGTTGTCGACCGGGTCGCTGGTCTCGTTGACGTGGGCCGGGACGTAGCGCCAGGCGAGCAGCAGGGCGAGGACGGCGAGGGGCAGGGTGACGAGGAAGACCGAGCCCCAGTCGAACTGCTCGAGCAGGGCGCCGGAGAGCAGCGGCCCGAGCGCCGCGATCGCGCCGCCGATCGCCGACCAGAGCGCGATCGAGCGGGTGCGCGCCTCGCCCGACCAGAGCGCGGTGATCAGCGCCAGGGTGGTGGGGAAGGCCATGCCGGCGGCGACGCCGCCGAGCAGCCGGGCGACGAAGAGGACCCCGACCGAGGGCGCCAGCCCGGCCAGCAGCGAGGCCGGGATCGAGATCGCCATGCCGAGCAGCAGCATCGTCTTGCGCCCGTAGCGGTCGCCGAGGGCGCCGAGGTAGAGGACCGAGGCGGCGAGCCCGAGCGAGTAGCCGACGGCGACCAGGTTGAGCGTCGTCTGGCCGGCGTCGAAGGCGGCGCCGATGTCGGGCAGGGCGACGTTGGCGACGGCGAGATTGAGGTTTGCCACCGCGGCGACCAAGATCAGCGCGGCGAGGACCAGTCCGGCGCGTTTGGGGCTGCTCGACTCCATCTGCCCGCCCAACCTACCCGAGCGGGGCGGTCCCGCCCAGGTGGGTAGTGTCCCGCCGCAATGCCGAGCCAGAGCAAACGGCCCGAGGCGCCGCGCACCGAGCGGGTGCTGCCGGGCGTCTGGCGCCTGCGCCTGCCGCTGCCCTGGCCCGGCGTGCCGCACGGCAACGTCTGGGCGGTCGCCGCCGACGGCGGCATCGTCCTCTTCGACACCGGCATCGGCGGCAAGGGGAGGATGCGCCAGTTCGACCTCGCCCTCGCCCAGGCCGGCTTCGGGCTCGAGGACGTGCGGCTGCTGGTCTGCACCCACTCGCACTCCGACCACTACGGGCTCGCCGCGCCGATCGTCGAGGGCGCCGGCTGCGAGCTGTGGATGCACCCCGCCTGGGAGCACATCCGGCTGCTCGCCGACGACCCGGCGGCGGCGCTCGAGCACCGGATCGAGGTGGCGCGCCAGAGCGGCGTGCCGCCGGCCGCCCTGGAGCGCTACCGCGAGCAGCGCAGCGGCGACGAAGAGACCGGGGTGGAGGCGATCGTCGAGCCCGACCGCGACCTGCTGCCGGGAGTGGAAGTGGAGACCGACCTCGGCGCCTGGCAGGTCTACGAGACGCCGGGCCACGCTCCCTCGCACGTCGTCCTGCACCAGCCCAAGCGCAAGCTGATGATCTCCGGCGACCACCTGCTCGGCCGCACCGTCCTCTTCTTCGACCACGGCCACTCGCCCGACCCGGTGGGCGAGTTCCTGACCAGCATGGAGACGATCGAGCCGCTCGACGTCGACCTCTGCCTGCCCGGCCACGGCCGCCCCTTCCGCGACCCCGAGGCGAAGATCGCCGAGGCCCGGCGCCAGGTCAACGAGCTGCTCGACAAGGTGCGCGACGCGCTCGCCGAGGGCGAGCGGCCGGCCTTCGAGGTGGTCGGCGAGATCGTCGGCGCCGAGAACCTCAACACGCCGGTCAGCGCCTGGGTCCTGCAGATCGTCCTCTCCTGCCTCGACCACATGGCGATCACCGGGGAAGTGGCGAAGGTCGAGGGGACCGATCCGCAGCGGTGGCGGCTCTCATGAGGGCGACGGGCACCCCTGCCGGCTCAACTTTTTCCGAAGACAGGAAGGGGCTGTCCGCGGGCGGATCAGCGGAAAAAGTACAAGCCGCCGGCAGGGGTGCCCGTCGCCCTCTGTAGGCTGCCTCGCTGATGGCCAGCTTCACGTTCAAGCGGGAGATTGCGGCTCCGGCCGAGACCGTGTTCGAGGTGCTTACCGACCATGCGCGGTACTCGGAGATCACGCCGTTGCGGCGCTCGGAGCTGGAGCGGGAGGGGGAGCCGGCGCCGAACGGGGTGGGCGCGATCCGGCGGCTGATCTCGGTCGGGCCGCCGCTGCGCGAGGAAGTGGTCTCCTACGAGCGGCCGAGCCGCTTCTCCTACAAGGTTCTCTCCGGGATCCCGGTCCGCGACCACCTCGGCACGGTCGAGCTGAAGGCGAACGGCGACGGCGGCACCGAGATGGTCTACGCGGTGCGCACCCACGCGACCCTGCCGCTCGCCGGCTTCGCCGTGATCGCCGTCGTCAAGCAGGCGGTCAAGCAGCTGGTCGAAGGGATCGTCAGCGAGTCCGAGCGGCGCGCGGCGGGCGGTTGAGCGGGCGCGGATGAGCCCGCGCCTCGAGCCGACCGAGCTGCGACGAAGGGCGCTCGAGGGCGTGCGCGACGAGGTCGAGGCCTTCGGCAGCGGCGCGCCCGACTCGCGGCTGATCGACCGTCCCGGGCTGCTCGCCGCGGTCGTCCCGGCCTGCCCGCAGCGCTCGATCTTCAACTCGGTCTACTACGACGACAGGGCCGCCCTGGCCGCCGGGCTCGACGCACTTGCCGCGGCATACGACGAGGCCGGGGTGCGGGCCTGGACCGTCTGGGTCCCCGACACCGACCGCGAGACCGCGGCGCTGCTCGCCGAGCGCGGCCACCTGCTCGACTCCGCGCCGCGGGCGATGGCGATCGATCTCGCCGACCTCGCCGCCGCCCCGCCGGCGCCGGAGGGCGTCGCGCCGGGGCCGGTCGATGCTCCGACCTGCGCCTCCCTCAACGACCGCGCCTACGGCTACGGGCCCGACGGCTTCCGCTCGGCCCTGGCCGGCGAGACCGCGATTCGGTGGTCGGGCGCCTTCGCCGCCGGCGAGCCGGTGGGCTGCGTCGGCGCGATCGAGGCCGGCGCGGACTGCTGCGTCACCGGGGTCGCCACGCCGCCCGAGCACCAGGGCCGGGGCATCGCCGGCTGGCTGCTGCACCGCGCCCTGGCCGGGGCGCGCGAGCGCGGCCTCGAGTCGGCTTCGCTGCAGGCGTCGAGGGCCGGCGCCCCGCTCTACGAGCGGCTCGGCTTCCGTGACCTGGGCAGCGTCGAGATGTGGGAGCTGCGCCGCTGAACGGCACCCCGAAAGCCCGCGTCGTCCGCCTGCGCGACGAGCTGGGGCGCTTCTGGCACGAGCGCCGCGGCCTGGCGCTGGCGCTGCTCGCCGGCGGCGTCCTCGCCCTCGCCGCCGGCACCGTGCTCGCCTACGAGGTGCTGAAGCGCCCGCCCGACGTGCACAACGCCGACGTCCCCTTCGAAGCGCGCCAGCCGAAGCGGGCGAAGCAGCCGCGTACGGTCAACTGGCCGGTCTTCGGCCTCGACCGCGCCCGCACCCGCTACCTGCCGGCGCGCGGGGTGAAGCCGCCCTTCCGCAAGCTCTGGCGCTTCAAGGACCGGCCGCTGCTCGAGTTCCCGCCGATCTACGTCGGCGGCAAGCTCTACTTCGTCAACAACAACGGCACCGCCTTCGCCCTCGACGCCGACAGCGGCCGGGTGCTGTGGGAACGCAGCGTCGGCCGCCTCAACGCCTCCTCGCCGGCCTACTTCAAACACCGCCTCTACATCGTCAACCTCGTCCCCGGCCACATCGTCAAGCTCGACGCGAAGACCGGCAAGACGATCTGGAAGCGCTCGCTGCCGGGGCGGGCGGAGTCCTCCCCGGTCGTGATCGGCCGCACCGTCTACTTCGGCTGCGAGGACGGCCGCCTCTACGCGCTGAGCACGGTCAACGGCAACGTGCGCTGGGCGACGGCGCTGGGCGGCCCGGTCAAGGCGGCGCCCGCCTACTACGGCGGCACCCTCTACGTCGGCGACTACGGCGGCCTGATGAACGCGGTCGACGCGAAGAGCGGGCGGATCCGCTGGCAGGCCGACTCGCTGGGCCAGGGCTTCGGCACCTCGGGCGCCTTCTACTCGACCCCGGCGGTCGCCTTCGGCCGCGTCTACGCCGGCAACAACGACTCGCGCGTCTACAGCTTCGACCGCCGCAGCGGCGAGATCGCCTGGACCTACTCGACCGGCGGCTACGCCTACTCGGGCCCGACCGTGGCCAACACCCGCCACAGCCCGCCGAGCGTCTACATCGGCTCCTTCGACGGCAACGTCTACGCGCTCGACGCCAAGGACGGCCACGTGCGCTGGAGCCGCTCGGCGGGCGGCCAGGTGATCGGCTCGCTCTCCGCGGTCGGCGACGTCGTCTACGCCGCCGAGTTCACCCACAACTCAACCAACGGCTTCATGATGCGCAGCGGCCGGCGCGTCTTCCGCTACCGCCGCGGCACCTACTCGCCGGTGATCTCCGACGGCCGCCGCCTCTACCTAACTGGCTACTCGAGCATCACCGCGCTCGCCCCCTACAAGCTCAAACGCGCCCTGGCGCCGGCGATAGTCGCCCCCAAGCGCAAGCAGCGCCCCTAGACCCGAACTGCATCAAATTCCAGCTCTGCCAGAGCTGGAATTTGATGCAGTTCGCTAGTTGACGTCCCTGGGGGCGAGCCCCCCCTGCGGTGGGGGCGGGGCTTTGGGGAAGTTGGGGGCGTAGGAGGGAAAGCGCACGCGGTGCAGCCGCCGCCGCAGGACGCCGAGGCTGGCCGGGTTATTCTGGATCCGGTAGGAGCTGGAGGAGGCGAAGTCCTGGTAGTAGACGAGCAGCTTGGTGCGCCGGTGGCGCTGCACCCAGGTCATCAGCTTGCGCACGAAGGCCGGGTCGTCGCCGTTGGCCAGGCCCCACTCGGGCAGGGCGAAGGGCTTGACCGGGTAGCGGTTGTAGAGGCCGTTGAGCGCCTTCCAGTCCTGGTTGTCGGAGTAGAAGTCGGTGCCGACCCAGTCGACGTATTCGCCGCCGGGGAAGAAGTGGCGCGGCCGGTTGTGGGGCACGGTCGGCGAGCCGGCGGGCAGCGTCCCCCAGATCACCGCGACCGGGGCGCGGGGCAGGCCGCCGAGGTCGCTCTGCAGGGGCGGCACACCGGCTCGGGCCAGGCGGCGGTCGATCTGGCGGCGCTTGCCGCCGCCGTGCAGGATCACGTACATGCGGCGGAAGGCGAGCCGGTACCAGCGCGGCCGGTGGGCGGCGTCGCGCAGCTTGCCGGCGCAGTCGAAGGAGGCGTAGACGTTGAGGCAGCGGTTGGGCTCGCCCAGCGGTCGCAGGTAGGCGCGCATCTTCTTCGCCCAGAACAGCCGGTTGAGGCGGATCAGGTAGTCGTCGCCGCCGCCCTTGGCGATCGCCCGCGGGCTGATCAGCTCGTGGCCGTCGTTGTTGTCCGCGGTGGTGAAGTGCAGCACCGGCCGCGCCCGCGCCTCCTGCCAGCGTTCGATCGACTCGGGGAAGTCGGCGCCCCAGCTGCGGAAGGTCTCGATCAGCGCCGGGTGCTTGCGCAGGTCGCGGCTCCACTGGCCGAAGTCGGCTGGGTCGCCGGTGTCGGTGATGCCGAAGAAGACCCGCTTGCCCTTGGGCAGCAGCGGCCCGGCCTCGGCCTTGGCGACGCCGCTGAGCAGCAGCGCCGCCCCGACAAGGGCGGCAACCAGGATTCTCCGTCTCAACACGCGCATGTCCGAGCCTCATTCGACCGTCGCCGGCCTCCCACCTGCCCGCCCGGCGGACCGGCAATCGGAGGTGCTTTCAGAGGCCGGCCCGCCGGCGGCAGGTTTGTGTGTGATGCAACACTTGCCAGCGGTGATCGATCCGCTCGCGCGCTGGCGGCAGTACGGGGAGAAGCCCGACTTCGCCGGGCTGCCGAGCTTCGGCGGGGCGCCGTACACCGAGGACGCCGACGAGCTCGCCGGCGCCGACGTGGCGATCGTCGGCGCCCCAACCGACGACCTCGTCTCCGACCGCCCCGGCGCCCGCTTCGGCCCGCGCGCGATCCGCGCCGCCGAGCTGCCCGCCCGGCCCTCACCTCGAGGCGGGCGTCGACGCCTTCGCGGAGCTGCGCGTGGTCGACTACGGCGACGCCCCGGTGCTGCCCGCCGACCCGGCCGCCAGCCACGCGGCGATCGAGCGCACCGTCGGCGAGGCGCTCGGCGCCGGCGCCGTCGCGGTCGTGCTCGGCGGCGACCACGGCGTCGCCGAGCCCGCGATCCGCGCCTGCGCCCGCCGCCACGGGCCGCTCGGGCTGGTCCACTTCGACGCCCACACCGACACCGGCAGCGAGGTCTTCGGGGTCGAGGTCTCCCACGGCACGCCGATGCGCCGCCTGGTCGAGCAGGGACACGTCGACCCGCGCCGCTACCTGCAGCTCGGCCTGCGCGGCTACTGGCCCGGGGAGGCCGAGTTCGCCTGGCAGGCCGAGCGCGGCATCGCCAGCGTCTTCATGCACGAGCTGCGCGAGATCGGCGTCGGGGCGGCGGTCGAGCGGGCGCTGGCGGTGGTGGGGGAGGGCCCGGCCTACCTCTCGGTCGACATCGACGTCCTCGACCCCGCCTTCGCCCCCGGCACCGGCACCCCGGAGCCGGGCGGGATGACGAGCGCCGACCTGCTGCGCGCCTGCCGCGAGCTGGCGAGCGGCCTCGACCTCGTCGGCGCCGACCTGGTCGAGGTGATCCCGACCGCGGTCGGCTCCGCCGACGTCACCGCCCTGGCCGCCGAGCGCATCGTCCGCGAGATCCTCACCGGCATCGCCCTCCGCCGCCGACGGGCCTAAAACCGACGCTATGCGTCGGTTTCAGGCCCGTCGGCGGTCAGTCGGCGCTGGCGAGGAGGGCGAGGACGGCGCTGCCGTGCTTGGCGATGAAGCTGGGGCCGACGCCGCGGATCGCGGCCAGGGCGGGCTCGTCGGTGGGGCGGGCGGCGGCGATCGCGGCCAGGGTCGAGTTGTGGGCGACGGTGTAGGCGGGCTTGCCCTCGGCGGCCTGCAGCCGCCACCGCTTGAGCTGCTCGAAGAGCGCCTCGTCGCCGGGGCCGAGCTCGGGCGGCGGCGCGGCCGGGGCCTTCGCCTTGGGCGACGGGCGGACGGCGATCGTCGCCGGGTCGGGCAGCCACTCGACCGGGTCGCAGACATCGCAGCAGCGGCCGAGCGGGGCGCCCGCCGCGCGGTCGCCGAAGTGGTCGAGCACGGCGCGGCGGCGGCAGCGCTCGCCGTAGACGAAGCCCTTGATCGTCCGGTAGTCGCGCCAGCCGCGCTCGCGGGCGATCGCCAGCTCGGGGTCGCCGTCGCGCTGCTGGTTGAAGCGCACCAGCCGGCCGAGGTCGGACTTCATCGCCAGCAGCGCCGCCCGCGCCGGCAGGCCGTCGCGCCCGGCCCGGCCCGCCTCCTGGTAGTAGGCCTCGAGGCTGGTCGGGATCGTCATGTGCCAGACCGAGCGCACGTCGGCCTTGTCGACGCCCATGCCGAAGGCGTTGGTGGCGACCACCACCTCGGCCTCGCCGGCCATGAAGCGGCGCTGGGCCGCGTCGCGCTCGCCGGATTCCATCCCGGCGTGGTAGGCGAGCGCCCGCAGGCCGTCCTCGCGCAGGGCCGCGGCCAGCTCGTCGGTGTCGCGGCGGGTGCCGCAGTAGACGATCGCCGGCCGGTTGGCCGGGTCGCGCAGGCCGGCTTCGAGCAGCGCCAGGCGGCGCGCCACCGAGCCCTTGCCCTCGAGCGGCACGACGTCGAAGGAGAGGTTGGGGCGGTCGAAGCCGGAGCGCACCCGCAGCGGCTCGCGCAGGCCGAAGCGGCTGACGATCTCGGCCGCGACCGCCTCGGTCGCCGTCGCCGTGCAGGCCATCACCGCCGGCCGCCCGAGCCGCTCGGCGACCTCGGGCAGGCGCAGGTAGTCGGGGCGGAAGTCGTGGCCCCACTCCGAGACGCAGTGCGCCTCGTCGACCGCCATAAGGTCGATCCGGCGCTGGCCGATCGCCTCGAGGAAGACCGGCGAGGCGAAGCGCTCCGGCGAGCAGTAGACGATCCGGGCGCTGCCGTCGCGGACCTGGCCGAGCGCCGCCCGAACCGCCTCGGCGCTCATCCCCGAGGAGACCATCGCCACCGGGTGGCCGGCCGCGGTCAGCCGCTGCCACTGGTCGTTGATCAGCGCGATCAGCGGGCTGACGACGATCGTCAGCTCCTCGCTGGCCAGGCCGGGGAGCTGGTAGCAGAGGCTCTTGCCGCCGCCGGTCGGCATGACGACGAGCGAGTCGCGCCCTTCGAGCCCCGCCTCGACCGCCTCGCGCTGCCCCGGCCGCCAGCTCGAGAAGCCGAGCCGGTGGAGGAGCTCGTCGGGGCTTTGCATCGCCTGGGGCATCGCCGCCCCAGGCTATGCGCTTTCGCGGCGGCCTCAGACGATCTGCGCGGGAACCTGTGACAGCTCCTCGGCGAGAGCGTCGATTTCCTGTGCCAGCTTGCGGGTGTCGGCCTCGCTCAGCTCGGTGTAGGGGACGAACCCGTCGCCGCGCCGGTAGGGCTCGAGGGCAGCGTGGACGTCCTCGAAGCCGGCTTCGATCTCCGCCGCCAGCTCAGGGTCCCCTGCGGAGAGCAGCGGCTCGACCGCCTCGAAGGCCGCCTCGGCGCCTTCGACGTTGGCCTCGAAGTCGACCAGGTCGGTGTGCGAGTAGCGCTCCTCCTCGCCGGTGATCTTCGAGGCCGAGACCTCGCCGAGCAGCTCGTTGGCGCCGTTGGCGATCTGCACCGCCTGCAGTTCGACCGTCTCGACCTTTGCCTGAAGCTCCTTGACGTCGGCCAGCAGCTGCGCGGCGACCGGCGCCATGCCCGCGGTCGTGCCTTCCTCCCAGAGCGCCTGCTCGATCCGGTGGAAGCCTTCGAACTCGCTCGCCGCGACGTCGTTCTCCCGCGCGTCGATGCGCGGGTCGAGGCTGCCGAAGGACTCGGCCACCGGCTCGATCCGCTCGTAGGGGATGCGGGCCACCGGGTACAGGATCTTGGCCTCCTCGATTTCACCGTTTTCGACTGCTGCGACGAACGGCTTGGTCGCCTTGACCAAATCTTCGGTGTTTTCCTCCAGGTAAGTGCGGTACTGGGTGACCGCCTTCTCTTCGGCCGGGGAGGCAGCCTTCGCCGACGCCTTGCCGCTCACCGTCAGCGTGCCTCGCTCCTCCTCACCGCCCGGGCAGTAGAGCGTGTACTCGCCCTGCTCGAGGGTGAGCGAGAAGCTGCCGTCGAAGCCGTCGGAGAGGTTCTCGACCTCGCCGAGGATCGTTTCCCCGTCGAGCACCTCGAACTCGGTCACCTTCGAGGTGCCGGCGTTCTCGACTTCGAAGACGATCGGCCCGGCCGGGGCCTTGGCGGTGTTCGGCACGCAGCCGGCGTCGGTGATCTGGAAGGCCATCTTCTTCGCCCCGGCGGGAGCGTCGCCGCTCGACCCGCAGGCGCTGAGCAGGGCCGCGGCGGCGGCCAGGGCGGCCACGGCGAGCAGGGCACGGACGGGGACGGTCTTCATCTGGGTCGGGCTCCTTGTCGGTCGTTCGGACGAGAGTTAGGGCAACCTAACAAAAACCGACGGAAGCAGTCGGATTACCTGGACGTGCCGTCCCTGGGAGGTCATTTTCGACCTCCCAGGGACGGCACGTCCGCTCAGCCGAGCAGGGTTTCGCCGACGTAGCCGCCCTGGTGGGCGCCGGGGGGGACGGCGAAGACGGCGCTGCCGACGTGCTTGATGTACTCGTTGAGCGCGTCCGCTTCGCCCAGGCGGCGCTGGATCGCGACGAACTGGCGCTCGGGGTCGCGCTGGAAGCAGATGAAGAAGAGGCCGGCTTCGAGCTCGCCGAGGCTCTCGTCGACGCCGTCGGTGAAGGAGTAGCCGCGGCGCAGGATCCGCTCCCCCCGGTTGAGCGAGGCCGAGGCGAGGCGGACGTGCGAGTCGGCCGGGATCGTCGGCTGCCCGCCCCGCTCGGCCTCGAGGTCGAGCGGCTCGAACTCCTCGCTGCCGCCGAGCGGGGCGCCCCGGTACTTGTCGCGGCCGATCGTCTGCTCCTGGTCTGCGAGCGAGGAGCGGTCCCAGACCTCGAGCAGCATGCGGATGCGGCGGGTGACCAGGTAGGTGCCGCCGCGCATCCAGGCCGGGCCTTCGCCGCCGACCCAGACGAAGCGGTCCATCGCCTCGCGGTCCTCGGCCTTGATGTTGGCGGTGCCGTCCTTGAAGCCCATCAGGTTGCGCGGCGTGTCCTGGTCGCGGCTGGTGCTCGCGGTGCGGCCGAAGCCGAGCTGCGACCAGCGCATCGTCACCGTGCCGCGGCCGATCCGGGCCAGGTTGCGGACCGCGTGGAAGGCGACCTGGGGGTCGTCGGAGCAGGCCTGCACGCAGAGGTCGCCGCCGCCTTCGGCCGGGTTGAGCTCGTCGGCGGGCAGGGGCGGGATCTCGCGCAGCGCGGCCGGGCGTCTGCGGGCGAGGCCGAGGCCGCGCCGGGCGAAGAGGCTGGGCCCGAGCCCGAAGGTGACGGTCAGCCGCGAGGGCAGCAGGCCGACGGTCTCGCCGGTGTCGTCGGGCGGGGCGAGCTGGACGCCGTTGGCGTCGCCGACCATCTGGCCGGCGGTCATCTCGGCGGCCGCCGCCGACCACTCGCGCAGCAGCTCGCGCAGCGCCGCGCGGTCGGCGCCGTCGACCAGGTCGAAGGCGGCGAAGTGGAGGCGGTCCTGGGCCGGGGTGGCGATGCCCGCCTGGTGCGGGCCGTAGAAGGGGACGCTGCCGGTGCCCTCGGCGGCGCTGGCGTCGTCGCTGCCGATCAGGTATCCGGCCGCGCCGCCGAGGCCGATCCCGGCCGCCCCAACCCCGGCCGAGGCCAGCAGCCGCCGCCGCGTCAGCTCGGTCATCGTCGCTGGGCCCCGGCTCAGGCCGGGCTCTCGGCGGGGGCCGCGCGGCGCGGCCGCGCCGGTTCCCGCCGCGGCCGCAGCCGGTCGGGCCAGAGCACGTAGAGGGCCATCGGCACCGCGTAGAGCAGGTAGACGCCGGCCTCGCCGACGGTCGGGGTCGGCTGCAGGCCGAGCATCCCGGTCAGCAGCGAGCCCGAGATCGTCCCCGGCTGCACCAGCCAGGTGAGGTCGAGCGCCTGCGCCTGCATCGTGTTGAACCAGCCCGCCTCGTGCGCGGTGTGCAGCGAGGTGGCGAGCAGGCCGGCGGCGACGAAGACGAGGATCAGGCCGGTGACGCGGAAGAAGCGGCTCAGGTTGAGGCGGACGCCGCCGCGGTAGATGCCGAGCCCGATCGCGATCGCGGCGACGAGGCCGAGCACGGCGCCGGCGCCGGCGGCGGTGGTGTCGGTCGCGTCCTGGAAGGCGGCGAGCATGAAGACCGAGGTCTCGAAGCCCTCGCGCAGGACGGCGAGGAAGGCCATCGCGACCAGGGCCAGGGTCGAGCCCTGGGCCAGGGCGTGGGCGGCGCTGCCCTCGAGCGCCTTCTTGATGCCGCGCGCGTTGCGCCGCATCCAGACGATCATGTAGGTGACGGCGGCGACCGCGATCAGGCCGATCACCGTCTCCAGCCCCTCCTGCTCGCGCTGCGGCAGCTGCTGGCCGACGACGCGCAGGAAGACGGCGATCGCGACGCAGAGGGCGACGGCGATCCCGACCCCGGCCCAGACCTGGCGCATCGCGTCCTGGCGCCCCTCGCGGACGAGGAAGGCGGCGATGATGCCGACGATCAGCGAGGCCTCGACCCCCTCGCGCAGGGCGATGACGAAGGTCGGGATCAACGTGCGGGGCTGTCGGTCGGAGTCTGCATTAGGCGTCCCTAATAAGGGTCTCCAAACCTAGCAGCCAACTCGGGATTGCGCCTCCCAACCCCCGCCGACGGGCCTAAAACCGACGCATATCGACGGAAATCGTCCCGTCGGCGGTCAGGGGAGCCAGGGGTCGAACCACTGGCAGATGCCGCGGGTCAGCTGCTCGGCCTCGGGCGGGCCCCAGCTGCCGGGGGCGTAGGGGTGGACCGGGCCGGGCTGGTCGAGCAGCGGCTGCACGATCCGCCAGGTCTCCTCGACCGCGTCCTCGCGGGTGAAGAGCTGGTTGCGGCCGGCGAGCGCGTCGCCGAGCAGGCGCTCGTAGGGCTCGGGGTCCTCGCCCGGCACCTTCTCGAAGAGCACCTCGAGGTCGGCGGTCTCGAAGGCGTCCTCGCCGGCCTGCTTGGCGAAGAGGCGGATGCGCGAGCCCGGCGCCGGCTCGATCCGCACCGTCATCTGGTTCGGTTCGGGCAGCCTGCCGGGGCCGACGCCGAGCTTCGGCGGGCGCTTGAAGACGACCGTCACCTCGGAGGCCTTGACCGGCAGGTTCTTGCCGGCGCGGACGAAGAAGGGCACGCCGCTCCAGCGCCAGTTGTCGATCGCCAGCTCGACCGCGGCGAAGGTCTCGGTGGTCGAGTCCGGGGCGACGTCCTTGACTCCGAGGAAGCCCTCGTACTGGCCGCGCACGTAGCGCTGCGGGTCGGCGGTGCGCACCGCTTTGAACAGCTCCAGCTTCTTGTCGCGCACCGAGTCGGGGTGGTTGCCGGCGGGCGGCTCCATCGCGATCAGCGAGAGCACCTGCAGGGCGTGGTTCTGGATCACGTCGCGCATCGCCCCGACCGCGTCGTAGAAGCGGCCGCGGTCCTCGACGCCGAAGTCCTCGGCGATCGTCATCTGCACGTGCGAGACGTGCTCGCGGTTCCAGACCGGCTCCAGCAGCGAGTTGGCGAAGCGCAGGTAGGCGATGTCCATCACCGGCTCCTTGCCGAGGTAATGGTCGATGCGCAGGATCTGCTCCTCGCGCAGCACCTGGTGCAGTTCGGCGTTGAGCGCCAGGGCCGAGTCGAGGTCGTGGCCGAAGGGCTTCTCGATCACCACCTGGGCGTTCGCCGTGAGGCCGACCTCGCCGAGGCCGGCGACCACGGTGAGGAAGAGCGAGGGCGGCACCTCGAGGTAGAAGACCGGCCGCTGCGCCTCGCCGACCGCGGCGGCGACCCGCTTGAAGGTCTCGGGGTCGGCGTAGTCGCCCTGCACGTAGGAGATGCGGGCGGCGAGCCGGGAGAAGACGTCCTCGTCGGGGTCCTCGACGCTGGCGGCGATCGCCTCGCGGCCGTGCTCGACCAGCTGCTCGGTCGTCCACTCGTCGATCGCGACGCCGACGATCGGGCAGTCGAGCTTGCCCCGCGCCTCGAGCCGGTAGAGCGCCCGGAAGGTCATTTTCTTCGCCAGGTCGCCGGTGATGCCGAAGATCGTCATCACGTCGGCCGCCTGCCCGGAACCGTTGCCGCGACTCGCCATCGGCCCGCAGGCTACTAGGGTGTATGGCCGTGGAGCTGGGCATGGTCGGACTGGGGCGCATGGGCGCCAACATGGCGCGGCGCCTGATGCGCGACGGGCACCGGATCGTCGCCTACGACGTCAACCCCGACGCCGTCTCCGAGCTGGCCGCGGACGGCGCCGAGGGCGCCGGCTCGCTGCGCGAGCTGGCCGAGAAGCTGAGCGCGCCGCGCTCGGTCTGGGTGATGGTCCCGGCTGGCGAGATCACCGAGAAGACGATCGCCGACGTCGCCGCCGTGCTCGACTCCGGCGACGCGATCGTCGACGGCGGCAACTCCTACTACCGCGACGACATCCGCCGCGCCGGCGTCCTGCGCGAGCAGGGCATCGACTTCGTCGACTGCGGCACCAGCGGCGGCGTCTTCGGCCTCGAGCGCGGCTACTGCCTGATGATCGGCGGCCCCGATGGCGCCGTCGCCCGTCTCGACCCGGTCTTCGCCTCGCTGGCGCCGGGGGTCGAGTCGGCCGAGCGCACCCCGGGCCGCTCCGGCGACCCCTCGCCCTCGGAGAACGGCTACCTGCACTGCGGCCCCAACGGCGCCGGCCACTTCGTGAAGATGGTCCACAACGGGATCGAGTACGGGGTGATGGCGGCCTACGCCGAGGGACTCAACATCCTGAAGAACGCCGACGCCGGCAAGGCCGAGCGCGAGGCCGACGCCGAGACCGCGCCGCTCGAGCAGCCCGAGTACTACCAGTACGAGCTCGACCTGCCCGAGGTCGCCGAGGTCTGGCGGCGGGGCAGCGTGATCGGCTCCTGGCTGCTCGACCTGACCGCGGCGGCGATGCAGGAATCACCCGACCTCGCCGACTTCGCCGGCCGCGTCTCGGACTCGGGCGAGGGCCGCTGGACCTCGATCGCGGCGATCGACGAGGGGGTGCCGGCGCCGGTGCTGACCACCGCCCTCTACGAGCGCTTCTACTCGCGCGGGCTCGACGACTACGGCGACAAGGTGCTCTCCGCGATGCGCAAGCAGTTCGGCGGCCACGACGAGAAGCCCTCCTAGGCGGCGGCGGATGGCCATCGAGCTCGAGGTGATGGCCGACGACAAGACGGCCTCGCGGCGCGCTGCCGAGCTGATCGCCGCGGCCGGGGCCACGGCGGTCGCCGAGCGCGGCTCCTTCTCGCTGGCGATGAGCGGCGGCCGCTCGCCCTGGGCGATGCTGGCGATTCTGGGCGAGGACGAGACGATGCCCTGGGCGGAGACCGAGCTCTTCCAGGTCGACGAGCGGATCGCCTCGCCGGGCAGCGAGGACCGCAACCTGACCCACATGGTGCTCGGCCTCTCGATGGACCACCAGTCGGCGCTGCGGCCGATGCCGGTCACCCAGCGCGACCTCGAGGCCGCCGCCCGCCAGTACGAAAGCGCCCTGCCCGAGCCGCTGGACTGCGTCCACCTCGGCCTCGGCCCCGACGGCCACACCGCCTCGCTGGTCCCCGGCGACCCGGTGCTCGAGGTGGGCGACCGCCGCGTGGCGCTGACCGAGACCGCCTACCAGGGCCACCAGCGGATGACCCTCACCTACCCGGCGCTGGCCGCGGCGCGGCAGGTCGTCTGGCTCGTCACCGCCGCCGACAAGCGCGAGCCGCTGGCCAAGCTGCTCGCCGGCGACGCCTCGATCCCGGCCGGCCGGGTCGAGAACCCGCGGATGACCGTGGTCGCCACCGAGGCCGCGGCGCCGAGATAATTTCGGTCGAGTTGCTCGACGCCGGCCTGGCGGCCGACCTCGACGGCGCGCTCAGCTCAGATCCCGGAACCGGCTGACGAGCTCGCCGAAGCGGCGCGAGCGGCGATCGTCGTCGCCGACCATCCGGGTCAGCCACGACTCGACCTCGACCGTTTGCAACTCGTCGGCGCCGATCAGCATCTGCTCGATGTCGAGCCAGTCCTTGCGCCGGTCGAACATCGCCTTGCAGACAGCGAGGTGCTCGGGGCCGAGGACCGGGATTCTGGCCTCGGCGAACGGGACCCGGCGGGACTGTTCCCTCATCTCGCCGTGGAAGGGGTCGTAGGCAAAGAAGAGGTCGACGGCGTTGGGACCCCACCAAAGCCGGCACTGGCCGTCCCTCTCCAGCGCGGCGGAGTCGAGGGTCCCGATATCCACGCCGAGCGGCGCGAGCGCTTCGACCACGTCTCGCCAGCGCTCCGTGGCGACGAAGACGTTGACATCGACGTCGATCGTCGCCCGCGGCTCCGCGTAATAGGCAAGCGCCAGGGCGCCGCCGAAGGCGTGGGGGATGCTCGCCTCGTCCAGCGCTTCGTCGATGATGATCACCTTTTCGGGCAGGCTGGGCTGCTGGTCGGGCCGGGCGGGTGGATTGGGCGCCGTCATCGCCGATCGCCGCTGGAGTTGAGGCGCGGGAAGCGCAGCGGCTTGTGCTTGCGCCCGCCGGAGGGCAGGGCATCGGCCAGCAGCAACAGCTCGAACAGGGTGCGGCCACGCTCCTCGGGGCTCGCCGCCATCCACGCTGCCATCGAGTGAGCGGCCTCGTTGGACGGGGCCGGGCGGTCGCCGGCCTCGAAGTTCGTGTTCAGCATCTCGGGCAGGATCCGGCGCAGCGGCGATGAGAGCCGTTCGCCCCTGCTCAGCGCCGCGATCAGCTCGCGCGCAGCCTGATCGACCGGCCGCCGCGCGACCGGAGCCCCGGCCCGCCGCGCGGCCCGGCGCAACTGCTCGGCGCTGGGTGGGTTCGAAGCCCTTTCCCGCGCCTTCCGGATGACCTCGTCGTCGAGCTCGCGAAAGCCGGCGAGGGTCTTGCTGCGCGGTCCGTTCGGCGTGCTCCGCGACTCGCGGACCTCGTAGCGACCGTCCTTGGTGGCGACCACGAATGCCATAGTGGGTCGATCCTACCACTAAGGCTCGACTCGGCTGACGGTGCCGTCGCCGTTGTTGGCGACCCAGACCGCCTTGCCGCCGACGACCACGGCGCCGGGGTCGGGGCCGACGCCGACCGGGCCGCCCTCGGCCTCGCCGCCGTCGATCGAGATCCGGGTCAGTGCGTCCTCGGTGGCGCTGGCGACCCAGACCGTGTCGGTGCCGGCGTCGATCCCCCCGGGCCGGGGGCCGACCGCGATCGGGTCGCCGAGGATCGCCCGCAGCGAGGGGTCGATCCGGGTGACCGTGCCCGAGCGGCTGTTGGCGACCCAGACCAGGCCGCCGCCGACGGCGATCCCGGCCGGGCCGCGGCCGACCCGGATCGGCGGGCCGGCGCTGGCGCTCGCCGGGTCGATGCGGCGGATCGTGCCGCTCGTCGCGCTGCTGACCCAGACCGCCCCGGCGCCCGCCGCCAGGCGCAGCGGCGCCGCCCGGGGCTCGATCCCGCGGGCGAGGACCCGGTTGCTGGCGGCCTCGACCGCGCTGACCCCGGCGCCGTCGCCGTCGGCGACCCAGAGCCGGCCGCCGGCGAAGGCGAGCGCGCCGGGGCGCCCGCCGACCGCGACCCGGGCGATCACCCGGCCCTCGGCGTCGGTGCGCAGGACGGTGCCGCTGCGCGGGCTGGAGACCCAGACCGAGCCGGCGCCGATCGTCACCCCCGAGACGCCGCGGGCGAGGTGGCGCCTGACTGTCACCTCGCGGCTGGCGGCGTCGATCGCGCTCAGGGTGCCGTCGGCGGCGCTCGTCGCCCAGAGCTTCTGCGGCCCGGCCGCCAGCCGCAGCGGCGGGCGGCCGATCGCGATCGGGTCGGAGACCGAGACGCCCTCGCCGCCGAGCAGCCCGGTCGCGGCGAAGACCGCGATCGCCGCCGCCAGGACCCCGCCGATCGTCCAGGCGGCGAAGAAGCCGGCGTAGCGGCGCCGGTTGCGCCAGCGGTGCAGGCCGCGCCTTCCTCCCGCGCCGGAGCCGAGCCGCCGGGTCGCCGGCTCGCGCCCGGCGGCGAGCACGCGGGTCGCCGCCGGCGCCGTCCCCGCCCGCTCGGCGGCGGCCTCGATCAGCGCCCCGGCCGAGGGGTAGCGCGCCGCCGGGTCCTTGTCGACGGCGCGCTCGATCACCGCCTCGACGCCGCCGGGCAGCTGCGGCTCGGGGCCGGCTTCGCGCCGCGCGTAGGGGGCGACGCCGGTCAGCGTCTCGTAGAGGACGCAGCCGAGCGCGTAGACGTCGGCCTCCGGCCCGGCCCGCTCGCCGCGCCACTGCTCGGGTGCCATGTACTCGACCGTGCCGACCACCGAGGCGCTGCTGGCGCCGCTCTCGCCGCTGTCCTTGGCGAGGCCGAAGTCGGAGAGGTAGGCGCGCTCGCCCTCGACCAGGACGTTGTGCGGCTTGACGTCGCGGTGGACGATGCCAGCCGCGTGGGCGGCGTCGAGCGCCGCCGCGACCTGGCCGAGCAGGGCGATCGCCCGCTGCGGCTCCAGCGCGCCTTCGCGGTCGAGCAGCCGCCGCAGGTCGCCGCCCTCGACCAGGCGCATGGCGACGATCAGCTCGCCGTCCTCCTCCCGCGCGTCGTAGACCGGCACCACGGCGGGGTGGTCGAGGCGCGCCGCGAGGCGGGACTCGCGCAGGAAGCGCTCGCGGAAGCCCGGCTGGCCGGCGAGCTCGCGGGCGATCACCTTGAGCGCCACCGGCCGCTCCAGCGCGATCTGGGTCGCCCGGTAGACGACGCCCATGCCGCCGCGCGCGATCAGCGCCTCGATCCGGTAGCCGGCGAGCGTCGAGCCGATGGACGGTTCCCCCACGCGGCGGTTATACCGCCGCCTCCGGAACCGCGAAGGGCCCCCTCGGCCGAGGGGGCCCTTCGAGCTGGAGCCGGGGAGTCCTAACGCCGAACCGGCTGCCAGGCGATGACCGGGCCGATCGAGGAAGCGGTCGAGCCGCTTGCCAGCGAGAAGCCCTGGGCCAGGTAGGTGCGCCGCCGGTTGCCGACCGCGATCGCGGCCAGGGTCTCCGCTTCGTCGGTGGCGATGAAGGCGGCGACGCTGCGGCCGTCGGAGGAGAAGACGGCGTTGGTCGTCGAGTTGTCGGCGACCTCGGTCAGCTTGCGGGCGCGACCGCGGCCGAAGCGCTTGGCCCAGAGGCCCTGGTCGCGGCGGAAGAGCAGCAGCCGCCCGTCCGGGGTCACGTCTTCGACGAAGGCCGAGCCGGCGCCGCGGATCAGCGGCCGCTGCTTGCGGCCGTCGCGCCGCATCGTGTAGACGTCGGCGTAGGCGCCCGGGCCGTCCTCGCTCTGGCCGCGGCTGTAGACGATGCCGCCGCGGAAGAAGCGGGGCGAGAACTCGTCCACCCGGTAGGTGATCGTCGTCCGCTTGAGGCCGGAGCCCGAGGGGCGCACGGTGTAGACGTCGTCGCTGAAGCCGCCGTCGGGTTTGGCCATGCTGCGCACGAAGGCGATCAGCCTGCCGTCGGGCGAGAAGGTCGCTTCGTGCAGGTCTTCGACGAACTCGACCAGGGGGTGCTCGTTGCGGCCGTCGGCGCGCACGGTGTAGAGGTCGCGGGGCCGCTCGGCGCCGGCGGCATGGCGCTCGAAGACCAGGTAGCGGCCGTTGGGAGCGAAGCGCGGGTGGGCGTCGACCTCCGGCCCGCCGGTCAGCTGGTACTGGCCGCTGCCGTCGGCGCGCATCGCCCAGACGTCGCCGTCGCGGACGAAGGCGATCTTGCGCCCGTCGGCGGAGAAGTCGGGCTGGCTGTCGGCCGGGTTCTCGGTGAGCTGGTTGAGGTGGCCGCGGCGGGCGGCGTAGAGGCCGCCCTCGGTTGTCTCGACCGGGCCGGCTTCGGTCAGCTCGGTGGTGGTCATCGCCCGCGAGAAGACGACCGCGCCGGCCGGGCCGGCGGCGACCGCGCTGCCCGCCGGCAGCAGGGCCAGGGCGAGGATCGCGAGCAGGAACTTGATCGAACGGTTGAACATCGGACTCCCCTTTCGGGTCGGTTTGCTTGCCGGACCGATGCTCCGCCGCCGGGGCGGGCGCGAAAACGACTTCCGTGGCGTCGACCGGGCCGGCTTTGGCCCGGTCCGGGTCAGCGGTCGAGGCCGAGCTCGATCACCCGGGCGGCGACCAGGCGCGGGCGTTCGCGCCCGGCATCGCCGGAGACCTCGAGCTTGGCTGCGAGCGCGTCGAGGCGCCGCTGCGCGGTGCGCTCGCTGACCTGCAGGGCCGCCGCCAGCTCGGCGCGGGTGGCGGGACGGCCGGCGAAGGCGCCCTCGCTGCGGTAGGGGGCGACGAGGGCGGCGGCCGTCGCCCGCTCCTCGGCGCTCAGCGCGACCGCGGGCGCGGCGGCGGCGACGGTGGCCCCGGCGCGGCCGGGGGCGGGGTCGGAGATTTCGAGCCGCTGGCTGCCGAGGACCAGCGTGTCGCCGTCACGCAGGCGCCGCGGCCGGTCGAGCGGCTCGCCGTTGAGCGCGGTGCCGTTGCGGCTGTCGAGGTCGGTGGCGATCAGCACCCCGCCGCGGCTCTCGATCTCGAGGTGGTGCCAGGAGACGGCGGCGTCGTCGAGGTGGACGCCGGCCTCGGGGTCGCGCCCGACCACGGTGCGCCCCGCCGCCAGGGCGACCGAGCGCGGCTCGCCGCCCTCGCCCGTCAGCCAGATCCGCGCCTCCATCGTCGCGAGCATAGACCCGCCCCCCGCCGAACTGCATCAAATTCCAGCTCTGCCAGAGCTGGAATTTGATGCAGTTCGGCGGGGTTGGACTAGGTAGAGTGCGCGGCCGGTGAGCGCCGACGGGGAGAAGCGGATCGCGGCGGAGGCGGCTGCCGAGCTGGTCGAGGAGGGGATGACGCTCGGGCTCGGCACCGGCTCGACCGTCGCCCACCTGCTGCCGGCGGTTGCCGCCCGCGGCCTCGGCGGCATCCGCTGCGTCGCCACCTCGGTCGCGACCGAGGAGCAGGCGCGCTCGCTCGGCATCCCGGTCGAGGAGTTCAGCCAGCTGACGCGGCTCGACCTGGCGATCGACGGCACCGACCAGGTGACGCCCGAGGGCTGGCTGATCAAGGGCGGCGGCGCCGCCCACCTGCGCGAGAAGATCGTTGCCGCCGCGGCCGCGCGCTTCGTCGTCATCGCTGACTCGAGCAAGCCGGTCGAGGCGCTGAGCGCGCCGGTGCCGCTCGAGCTCTTCGCCTTCGGCCTCGCCTCGACCCTCGAGCGCCTCGGTCCCGATGTGGCGCTGCGCGACGTGCCGCCCAGCCCCGACGGCGGCGCGATCGCCGACTACCGCGGCGCGATCGGCGACCCGGCGGCCCTCGCCGCCCGGCTCGAGGCCGACCCCGGCGTCGCCGCCCACGGCCTCTTCCCCCCGGATATGGTGAGTGCGGTGCTGGTTGGGGCCGGGGGCACCGTGGAAGAACTGACGCTCACCTGACCAGAGGAGATTCCCGATGACCGACTTCGCCGCTCTCGCCCTCGAGGGCACGATCGCCACCCCCGACGACGCCGGCTGGAACGAGGCGCGGCAGGCCTGGAACCTGGCCGCCGACCAGCGGCCCGAGGCCGTCGTCTTCGCCGAGGGCGCCGCCGACGTGGCGGCCACGGTGCGCTTCGCCGCCGAGAACGGGCTGCGCGTCGCCGGCCAGGGGACGGGACACGGCGCCTTCGCCCTCGCCGCCTCGCTGTCCGGCGCGATCCTGATCAAGACCGAGCGCATGCGCGGGGTCGAAGTCGACTCGGCCGCCCGCACCGCGCGGGTCGAGGCCGGCGTCCTCTCGGCCGAGCTGGGCGCGGCCGCCAACCGGCACGGGCTCTGTTTCCTGCCCGGCTCCTCGCCCGACGTCGGCGTCACCGGCTACACGCTGGGCGGCGGCCTGAGCTGGTTCGGCCGCGCCCACGGCTTCGCCTGCAACCACGTGCGGGCGATCGAGCTGGTCGACGCGGCCGGCGAGCAGCGCACCGTCGACGCCCAGAACGACGCCGACCTCTTCTGGGCGCTGCGCGGCGGCGGCGGGGGCTACGCGATCGTCACCGCGCTGCAGGTCGAGCTGCTGCCCCACGCCGAAGCCTACGGCGGCGCCCTGCTCTTCCCGGCGGCGCTCGGCGCCGCGGCGGTGCGCGCCTACCGCGACTGGGCGGCGGACGCCCCCGCCGAGGCGACCACCGTGGTCCGCTTCGTCACCCCACCCGACCTCCCCGACGTGCCCGAGCCGCTGCGCGGCACGCCGCTGCTGACCATCGACGGCGCCTTCCTCGGCAGCCAGGCCGAGGGCGAGGAGCTGTTCGCGCCACTGCGCGCCCTCGGCGAGCCGCTGATGGACACCTTCGCCCAGATGCCGACGGCGGAGCTGAGCCGGATCCACATGGACCCCGAGAACCCGGTGCCGGGGATCGGCGAGGGGATGACGCTCGCCGAGCTGCCCGACGAGGCGATCGAGGCCTGGGTCGGCGCCGTCGGCCCCGAGTCCGGCATGCCGCTTCTGCTCAGCGAGATCCGCCACCTGGGCGCCGCCCTCGCCCGCCCGGCGGAGGGCGGCGGCGCGCTCTCCCAGCTCGACGCCGGCTTCGTCATGTACAGCATCGGGATGCCGGTGACGCCGGAGCTGGGCGCCGCGATCCCGGCCTTCCTCAACCGCCTCGAGCAGACGATGGCACCCTGGGCCGCGGGCGGCGGCTACTTCAACTTCACCGAGCGCCCCTGCGAGGTCGACGCGATCCTGCCCGCCGAGGTCTGCGCCCGCCTGGCCGAGGTCAAGCGCGCCCACGACCCCGAGGGCCGCATCGTCGCCAACCACGCCGTGGCCCTCGCCTGACCCGCCCGCCAACCCGCCGCCGACGGGCCTAAAACCGTCGTATATCGACGGTTTTAGGCCCGTCGGCGGAAGTGACTAGGATCGGGGCCGATGCCGTCGGCGGACCGCGACCTCGACCAGCTCTGCATCGACACGATCCGCACCCTCTCGATCGACGCGATCCAGAAGGCCAACTCGGGCCACCCGGGGACGCCGATGGCGATGGCGCCGGTCGCCTACACGCTCTGGCAGCGCTTCCTGCGCTTCGACCCGGCCGACCCGATCTGGCCCGGCCGCGACCGCTTCGTGCTCTCCGCCGGGCACGCCTCGATGCTGCTCTACGCCCTGCTCCACCTGGCCGGGGTGAAGGCGGTCGACCCCGACTACGAGGTGGTCGGCGAGCCCGCCGTCAGCCTCACCGACATCGAGCGCTTCCGCCAGCTCGACTCGCGCGCCCCGGGCCACCCCGAGTACCGCTGGACCTCCGGCGTGGAGACGACCACCGGGCCGCTCGGGCAGGGCATCGCCACCTCGGTCGGGATGGCGATCGCCGGCAAGTGGCAGGCCGCCCGCTACGGCGCCGACCTCTTCGGCTTCGACGTCTACGCGATCGCCGGCGACGGCTGCCTGATGGAGGGCGTCTCCAACGAAGCGGCCTCGATCGCCGGCCACCTGAAGCTCGACAACCTCTGCTGGGTCTACGACAACAACCACATCACGATCGACGGCAAGACCCGGCTCGCCTACGAGGACGACGCCGCCGCCCGCTTCATGGGCTACGGCTGGAACGTGACCCGGGTCGGCGACGCCAACGACACCGAGCTGATCGCCACCGCCTTCGAGGAGTTCCGCGGCGAGCAGGGCCGGCCGACGCTGCTGATCGTCGACAGCCACATCGGCTACGGCTCGCCGCACAAGGTCGACACCTCCGCCGCCCACGGCGAACCGCTGGGTGAGGAGGAGGTGCGCGAGACCAAGCGCGCCTACGGCTGGCCCGAGGACGCCCAGTTCCTCGTCCCCGACGGCGTCCGCGAGCACTTCGCCGCCGGGATCGGCGCCCGCGGCGCCGCGGCGCACGCCGCCTGGGAGCAGCGCCTCGCCGCCTACGCCGAGGCCGAGCCGGCGCTCGCCGCCGAGATCGGCGCCCAGCAGGAGCGGGCGCTGCCCGAGGGCTGGGACGCGGCGATCCCCCACTTCGAGGCCGACGCGAAGGGCATCGCCACCCGCAAGGCGTCCAGCCAGGTCGAGAACGCGATCGGCGAGCGGCTGCCCTGGCTGCTCGCCGGCTCCGCCGATCTCACCGACTCGACCTCGGTCCGCCTCGGCTTCGACGGCGCCCACGACTTCGAGCCCGGCGCCTACGACGGCCGCCAGCTGCACTACGGGATCCGCGAGCACGAGGCGGCGGCGATCTCCAACGGCCTCTCGCTCTCCAAGCTGCGGCCGCTGTGGTCGACCTACCTCACCTTCTCCGACTACGCGCGGCCGGCGATCCGGCTCTCGGCGCTGATGGAGCTGCCGGTGATCCACGTCTTCACCCACGACTCGATCGGCCTCGGCGAGGACGGGCCGACCCACCAGCCGGTCGAGCAGCTCGCCTCGCTGCGGGCGATCCCCGGCCTCGACGTGATCCGCCCCGCCGACGCCAACGAGGTCGCCGAGGCCTGGCGGGTGGCGCTCGACCGCAGCCACCAGCCGGTCGCCCTCGTCCTCACCCGCCAGAGCGTGCCGGTGCTCGACCGCGAGCGCTACGGCTCGGCGGCGGGGCTGCGGCGCGGGGGGTACGTGCTGGCCGATGCGGGGGACTCCACCGTCACCGACGGAGTCGGTGACGGCGATCCGGACGTGATCCTGATCGCCACCGGCAGCGAGGTCGCCCTCGCCCTCGCCGCCCACGAGGAGCTGGCCGCCGAAGGGGTCCGCTCGCGGGTCGTCAGCCTGCCCTGCTGGGAGCTCTTCGACCGCCAGGATGAGGCCTACCGCGACCAGGTGCTGCCGCCGGCGGTGAGCGCTCGCGTCTCGGTCGAGGAGGCCTCGACGATCGGCTGGGATCGCTACGTTGGCCCTGCCGGGGCAAAGGTCGGAATGCACACCTTCGGCACCTCGGCGCCGCTGAAAGACGTCCAAACCAAGTTCGGCTTCACCCCCGACAGGGTGGCCGAAGCCGCAAAGGAGCTGCTCCCATGAAGCCCACCGCGAAGCTGCACGCAGAGGGACAGAGCCTCTGGCTCGACAACATCACCCGCACGATGCTGGCCGACGGCACCCTGCGCGGCTACATCGACGAGCTCTCGGTCACCGGCCTGACCTCGAACCCGACGATCTTCGACAAGGCGATCTCGGGCAGCGACGCCTACGACGGGCAGATCGCCGAGCTGGGCGGCGAGGCCGGCTCGGCCGAGGAGGTCTTCTTCGAGCTCGCCCTCGCCGACCTGCGCGACGCCACCGACCTCTTCGCCGGCGTCCACGAGCGCAGTGCCGGCGTCGACGGCTACTGCTCGCTCGAGGTCTCGCCGAAGCTCGCCGACGAGACCGCGGCGACGATCGCCCAGGCGGCCAAGCTGCACGGCGAGGCCGGCCGCGACAACCTCTTCATCAAGATCCCCGGGACGCACGCCGGCCTGGCGGCGATCGAGGAGACGATCTTCGCCGGCATCCCGGTCAACGTCACCCTGCTCTTCGACCGCGAGCAGTACCTGGCCGCCGCCGACGCCTACCTGAAGGGGATCGAACGGCGGATCGAGGCCGGGCTCGACCCCTACGTCGCCTCGGTCGCCTCGATCTTCATGTCGCGCTGGGACGTCGCCGTCGGCGACGAAGTCCCCGGCGAGCTGCACAACCGGCTCGGCCTGGCGATCGGCTATCGCGCCTACGCCGCCTACCGCGAGCTGCTCGACTCGGCGCGCATGCAGCGGCTGATGAACGCCGGCGCCCGCCCGCAGCGGCTGCTCTGGGCGAGCACCGGGACCAAGGACCCGAACGCCTCCGACGTCCTCTACATCGAGGGCTTCGCCTCGCCCTTCACCGTCAACACGATGCCCGAGCCGACCCTGCTCGCCTTCGCCGACCACGGCGAGGTCGGCGACCCGGTGCCGGCCGACGGCGGCGATTGCGAGGCGGTCCTGGCCGAGTTCGCCACCGCCGGGATCGACGTCGAGGCGCTCGCCGCGCGGCTGCAGGAGGAGGGCAAGGCGGCCTTCGTCAAGTCCTGGGAGGACCTGATGGGCTCGATCGAGTCCAAGCGCGGGGCGCTGGCGTGAGCCAGGCGCCGCTCCGCCAGGCGCCCGCCTGGGGGGCGCTCGAGCGCCACTTCGGCGAGATCGGCGACCGCCACCTGCGCGAGCTCTTCGCCGAGGATCCCGGGCGCGGCGAGCGGCTGGTCGCCGACGGCGCCGGCCTGCACCTCGACTTCGCCAAGAACCGTGTCACCGAAGAGACCCTGATGCTGCTCGGCCAGCTGGCCGCCGAGCGCGGCGTCGCCGAGCGCCGCGAGGCGATGTTCGCCGGCGAGCACATCAACGTCTCCGAGGACCGCGCCGTGCTCCACGTCGCCCTGCGCATGCCGCGCCAGCGCTCGCTGCTGGTCGACGGGGTCGACGTGGTCAAACAGGTGCACGAGACGCTCGACCGGATGGCGGCCTTCGCCGAGCGGGTGCGCTCGGGAGAGTGGACCGGCCACACCGGCAAGCCGATCCGCAACGTGGTCAACGTCGGCATCGGCGGCTCGGACCTGGGTCCGGTGATGGCCTACGAGGCGCTGCGCCACTACTCGCGCCGCGAGATGAGCTTCCGCTTCGTCTCCAACGTCGACGGCACCGACTTCGCCGAGGCGACCCGCGACCTCGACCCCGAGGAGACCCTGTTCGTGATCTCCTCGAAGACCTTCACCACGCTGGAGACGATGACCAACGCTCGCACCGCCCGCGAGTGGAGCCTGGCCGGGCTCGGCGGCGAGGAGGCCGCGGTCGCCAAGCACTTCGTCGCCGTCTCGACCAACGCCGAGGGGGTCGCCGAGTTCGGCATCGACACCGAGAACATGTTCGGCTTCTGGGACTGGGTCGGCGGCCGCTACTCGATGGACTCGGCGATCGGGCTCTCGACCATGCTGGCGATCGGCCCGGCCCGCTTCGCCGAGATGCTGGCCGGCTTCCACGCCATGGACGAGCACTTCCGCGAGGCGCCGACGGCCGAGAACCTGCCGCTGTTGATGGGGCTGCTCTCGGTCTGGTACGGCGGCTTCTTCGGCGCCCAGACCTGCGGCGTCTTCCCCTACGACCAGTACCTGCACCGCTTCCCCGCCTACCTGCAGCAGCTGACGATGGAGTCCAACGGCAAGCACGTCACGCTCGAGGGCGCCCGCGTCGACTACGACACCGGGGCGATCTTCTGGGGCGAGCCGGGGACCAACGGCCAGCACTCCTTCTACCAGCTGATCCACCAGGGCACGCGCCTGATCCCCTGCGACTTCATCGGCTTCTTCCACTCCAACAACCCGCTCGGCGAGCACCACGACCTGCTGATGTCCAACGTCTTCGCCCAGGGCGAGGCGCTGGCCTTCGGCAAGACGGCCGAGCAGGTGCGCGAGGAGGGCACCGCGGAGGCGATCGTCCCGCACCGGGTGATGGAGGGCAACCGGCCCTCGAACACGATCCTCGCCGAGCGCCTCGACCCGCACACGCTCGGCACCCTGGTCGCCCTCTACGAGCACAGCACCTTCACCCAGGGAAGTGTGTGGGGGATCGACTCCTTCGACCAGTGGGGGGTCGAGCTGGGCAAGGTCCTGGCCAAGCGGATCATCCCCGAGCTGCAGGCCGCCGAGGAGCCGCGGCTCGGGCACGACAGCTCGACCAACGCCCTGATCCGCCGCTACCGGCAGGCGAGGCGCGGAGCCTAGGAGATGGCCCTGCTCGGCTCCCTGCCGCTGGCAGCGACGGAGTCGAACCTGCTCGCCGCGCGCGAGCTGATGGCCTTCACCCTCGGCTTCCACATCGTCCTCGCCTGCCTCGGCGTGGCGCTGCCGGCGACGATCCTGGTCGCCCACTGGATCGGGCTGAAGCGCGGCGACGAGGCGGCGCTGGAGCTGGCCCGGCGCTGGTCGAAGGCGATGGCGGTGACCTTCGCGGTCGGCGCCGTCACCGGCACCGTGCTGAGCTTCGAGTTCGGCCTGCTCTGGCCGCACTTCATGGACCGCTTCGGGGCCGCCTTCGGCATCGCCTTCGCGATCGAGGGGATCTTCTTCTTCACCGAGGCGATCTTCCTCGCGATCTACATCTACGGCTGGAAACGGCTGCCCGGCTGGGCCCACTTCTGGGCCGGGGTGCCGATGGTGGTGACCGGCATCGGCGGCGCCTTCTCGGTGGTCGCCGCCAACGCGTGGATGAACCAGCCGCAGGGCTTCACCCTCGACGCCGCCGGCGAGGTGGTCGACGTCAACCCGGTCGAGGTGCTCTTCAACCCGGCGACCGGCTACGAGGTGCCGCACATGATCCTCGCCGCCTACATGGTGGTCGGCTTCCTCGTCGCCTCGATCTACGCGGTCGGGATGCTCAAAGGCCGCCGCGACCGGGTCCACCGGCTGGGGCTGCTGATCCCGCTGACGATCGCCTGCATCGCGACCCCGATCCAGCTCTTCGTCGGCGACACCGCGGCGCGCGAAGTCGCCGACCACCAGCCGGCCAAGTTCGCCGGCATGGAGTGCATCGAGAAGACCGGCAGCGACCAGACCGAGTACATCGGCGGCATCTGCACCGAGGACGGGGTCAAGGGCGCGATCGGCATCCCCGGCCTCGACTCGTTCCTGGTCGGCTTCAGCACCGACACCGAGGTGACCGGCCTGAACGAGATCCCGGCTGACGAACGGCCGCCGGCCAACACGCTGCTGCACCTCTCCTTCGACGCGATGGTCGGCATCGGCACCGCGCTGCTGGCGCTCGGCGCCTGGTTCGGCTTCGTCTGGTGGCGCCGCCGCGACCTCCCCCGCACGCCCTGGTTCCTGCGCGCGGTTGCGGTCTCCGGCGTCGGCGCGATCGTGGCGCTGTGGTGCGGCTGGATCGTCACCGAGGTCGGCCGCCAGCCCTGGATCGTGCAGGGCTACATGCGCACCGCAGAAGCGGTGACCGAGGCCGAGGGCATCTGGTTCGCCTTCGCCCTGGTCCTCGTCCTCTACGCCACGATCGGCACGATCGCCGTCCTCGTCCTGCGCCAGATGTCGCGCCGCTGGCGCGCGGGCGCCGCCGACCCCGCCGGCACCCCCTACTCCCCACCGGGGCCGACGGGCCGATCTGTGGCCTCTGAGGCCACAGATCGGCCCGTCGGCGGAGGGGGCGCGGATGAATAGGGCCGACGTCTGCGCGGTGATTCTCTGGGCGGGGGCGACGTTCTACGCGCTCTTCGGCGGCGCCGACTTCGGCGGCGGGCTCTGGGACCTCGTCGCCGGCGGGGCGAAGCGGGGGGAGCGGCCGCGGGCGCTGATCCAGCGCTCGCTGACCCCGGTCTGGGAGGCCAACCACGTCTGGCTGATCTTCATCCTCGTCGTCCTCTGGACCGCCTTCCCGCCGGCCTTCAGCGCGGTGATGACGACGCTCTACGTGCCGATCGCGCTGGCCGCGGTGGGGATCGTCCTGCGCGGCTCGGGCTTCGCCTTCCGCAAGTCGATCGAGGGCCTCTCGGGGCGGCGCATCGCCGGGGCGACCTTCGCGATCTCCTCGCTGCTGACCCCGTTCTTCATGGGCACCGTGGTCGGCGCGGTCGCCGCCGGCAACGTCCCGGCCGCGGGCAGCGGCGCGCCCTTCTCCAGCTGGCTCGAGCCGCTGCCGCTCTTCACCGGGGCGATGTTCGTCGCCAGCGGCGCCTACCTGGCCGCCGTCTTCCTGGTCGGCGACGCGCGCCGCGCCGGCGACGGCGAGCTGCAGCGCTACTTCGCCCGCCGCGCGCTCGGCGCGGCCGCGGTCGCCGGCGCCTTCGCCGCCCTCGGCCTGGTCGAGCTGCACGCCGAAGCGCGCTACGTCTTCGACCGCCTCACCGCCGAGGGCCTGCCGCTGGTGGTCCTCTCGGCCCTCTGCGGGCTCGGCGTCCTCGTCCTCCTGCTGCGCGCCGCGCGCGGCCCGCTCGCCGCCCCCTCGCGCCTGCTGCGCCCGCTCGCGGCGGGCGCCGTCGTCGCCGTGATCTGGGGCTGGGGCGTGGCCCAGTTCCCCTACCTGCTGCCGGCCTCGCTGACGATCTCCGCCGGCGCCGCGCCGGCCGACACGCTCGCCACCGTGATCGTCGTCTTCATCGCCGCCGCGATCCTCGTCCTGCCCGCCCTCGCCCTGCTCTACTGGCTCTCGCAGAAGGAGCTGCTGGGTGAGTGAGGCGGCGGGCGCGATCCGCGCCGTCCTCTTCGACATCGACGGCACGCTGCTGGTCACCGGCGGCGCCGGAGGCGCCGCCTGGCAGCGCGCCTTCGAGGAGCTCTACGGGGTCGAGGCCGACGTCGCCGAGCACACCGACGCCGGGATGACCGACCCCGAGATCGTCAAGATCGTCTTCCGCGAGGTGATCGGCCGCGAGGGTTCTGGCGAGGAGCGGGCGAAGGCGATCGGCCGCTACCTCGCCCACCTGCCGGACACGGTCGCCGAGTCGGCCGGCTACCGGGTGATGCCCGGGGTCGAGGATCTGCTCACCCGCCTGATCGAGCGGGGCCTGCTGCTCGGCCTGGTCACCGGCAACGTCGAGGCCGCGGCCCACGTCAAGCTCGCCCGCGGCCGCCTCAACCGCTTCTTCAGCTTCGGCGGCTACGGCTCGGATTCGGCCAGCCGCACCGAGGTCACCGAGGCCGCCCTGCGCCGCGGCTCGCTGATCGCCGGCGGCCCGCTCGCCGACGGCGCCTGCATCGCCGTCGGCGACACCCCGCGCGACGTCGAGGCCGGCCACGGCGCCGGCATCCGGGTGGTCGGCGTGGCGACCGGCAGCTACGCGGTCGAGGGGCTCGCCGCCGCCGGGGCGGACTGGGCGCTCGACTCGCTGGCCGCCGGCTTTCCGGCCTAGCGAGCCCGGCTCGCCGTCCGCGGTCGTTTTTCGCATCTTTGGCAAAAACGCTTGCCGCTCGCCTGGCACCTGCATAACGTGACCGGTCGCCCCCGGGCAGGGAATTCGCAACGGACCTCGGGGTGACGGGCGGGGGGAACAGTGGTCTTTCAGCGACGCGTGGCCAGGCTGGCGATTGCCTGCTTCGTCCTCGCCGCCCTGGCCGGCGGTGCCGGCTCCCGGCCGGCAGCCGCGGCGACATTCGAGATCGACCCGGATGGCTTCCAGGCTGGCGATGCTCGACGCCGAAGGCAACCCGGAGACCCGCGCCGGCGCGCACCCCGACAGGCTTCGGATCGAGTTCGCCCTGAGCGCCGAAGGAACCTCGGCGCGAGATCTGGTCTTCGAACTGCCACCGGGCTTCGGCGGCGATCCGGGGGCGACGCCGCAGTGCTCGCGCCAGGCTTACCTGGAAGGCACCGAATGTCCGGCGGGCACCCAGGTGGGAATCATGTCGTTCGGTTCCGGGGAACCCCTGCCCATCTTCCAGATCGAGCCCGAGGCGGGGCAGGTCGCGGCCTTCGTCTCCCGGGTGGGCATCGAAGTGCCGTTCGCGATGGAACTGCGCCCCGGCGACCTGGGCGTCTCCTTTCGCGCCGAAGACCTGCCGGAAGGCGCGCCGAGCTCGGGCCAGGTCGAGCTGTGGGGTGTTCCCGCCGACCACCGGGAAGAGCCCGGGCCGCGGCGCCCGTTCCTCACCGCGCCGCCGGCCTGCGGGCCGGTCGTGGCGACGTTCCGGGCCCGCTCGCGGGAGCCTGACGCCGCCTGGGTCAGCGCCCGGGCGAGCACCGAGCCGCTCACCGGCTGCGCCGAGCTGCCTTTCGCACCCCGGCTCGGGGTCGAGCTCGACCACCCGCTCGCCGACGCTCCGAGCGGGCTGTCGATCGAGATCAGCGCCGCCGAAACGTCCTCTGCGGACGATCTCGCCGCGGCCCCGGTGGCCGAAGCCGAGATCCTCATGCCCGCTGGCATGACGCTGTCCCCGGGCGGCGCGGCCGGCCTGCTGGCCTGCACCGACGCCCGGTTCGGCACCGACGACGGCGAGAGCCCCGACTGTCCCTCCGCGTCGCGCCTGGGAGCGCTCGAGGTCGAGTCGCCGTCGCTGCCCGAGCCCCTGCGCGGGACCGTCTACCTCGGCGAGCAGCGCGGCGGCGACCGCTTCCGGCTGCTGGCATCGGCACCGGCGCCCGGGGCGAACGTCAAGTTCGTCGCCGTGATGCGCGCCGACCCGGTCAGCGGCCGCCTCTCGACCCGCCTGGCGGGCCTGCCGCCGCTGATCTTCTCGCGGCTGGCGATCTCGCTCGACGGGGGGCAGCAGGGGATGCTGGCGACGCCGCTCGCCTGTGGGCCGGCCGCGGCTGGGGCGGTCTTCGTTCCTCACGGCGGCGGCGCGGCGGTGCGCGACGAGGAGACGGTCGGCGTCGCCGCGGCCGACGGCGACCCGCGCTGCCCGCCGGCGACGCCGTTCGCGCCCAGCCTCGACCTGGTTGGCACCGACCACCGGGCGGGGAGGGCGACCGGAGTCACCTCGGTCCTGGAGCGCCAGCCGGGCGAGCAGCCTGCCCCGTCGCTTCTCGATCGCGATGCCGAGTGGCCTCAGCGCCTCGCTCGGCGGGGTCGAGCCCTGCCCCCCGCTGGCCGCCGGCTGCCCGCCAGCCAGCCGGGTCGGCTCCGTCGCCGCCTCGGTCGGCTCGGGCCCGGTGCCGGCGACGCTGCGCGGCGACGTCTATCTGACCGGACCCCAGGTTTTCTCGCCGTTCGGGCTGCTGATCTCGATGCCGGCCGCGATCGGGCCCTTCGACCTGGGCACGATCGAGATGCGCGCCGGGCTTCGGGTCGGCCCCCGCAGCGGCAGGGTGACGATCGTCTCCGGCCCGCTGCCGTCCCTGGTCGAAGGCGTCGAAGTCCGCCTCCGGCGCCTCGAGCTCGACCTCGACCGTCCCGGCCTGCTGCGCAACCCGACCTCCTGCGGGGACGCCTCCGCCGCCGGCCGGCTCGAATCGCAGGCGGGCGCGCAGGCCACGGCTGGCGCCTCGCTGCCTGTCGTCGGTTGCCGCCGGCTGGGCTTCCGGCCGCGCGCTCGCGCCCGGCTGGTCGGGAGCGGGCCGCTGCGCAGGGGAAGTCGGGTGCGGCTCGACCTCGGCCTCCGCCTGCGTCGTGCCGACGCCAACCTGCGGGCGCTGCGGGTCGCCTTGCCGCGCAGCCTGCGCCTCGGCAGCGGCGGCCTGGGCCGGATCTGCTCGCGAGCCGACGCGCTCGCCGGCCGCTGCCCACCGGGCTCCCGCGTCGGCTGGGCGGCGGCCCGCAGCCCGCTGCTGGGAAGGCGGCTAAAGGGGCCTGTCTACGTCGTGCGCCCGCGCGGGCCGGGCCGGCCGGACCTGGCGCTGAGCCTGAGCGCGGAAGGCGTCGAAGTCCAGGTTCGGGGGAGGACCCGCCTCTCGCACGGCCGGCTGATCGCTGCGCTCGCCGGCCTGCCCGACATGCCGCTCTCGGCCTTACGTCTCCGGCTCGGGGCTCGCGGGAGCGGTCCTGTAAGGCTGCGCGAAGGTCCCTGCGGGCGTCACGGCCTGCTCGCATCGGTCGCGCTGAGCAGCCAGGCCGGCTCGCGGCGCCGGCTTCGCCTGCGAGTGGCCACGCGCCCCCGTTGCGATTCCGCATCGTCCCGCGGCGGTGCGCGGGCAGCAGGCGCGGCGGCGCGGGGCGGCGGGCGATGAGGCGGCCTCGCGGCCTCGCCGCCCGCGCCCGGCGCCGCGTCACCGGTCTTGCCCTGCGCCGCGCCCGCTGGGTGGTCGCGATCTGGATCCTGCTCACGCTTGCGCTTGCGATCGAGGGGCGGGACCTGGAGCAGCGCCTGACGATCCACCCGGTCAACGTCTCTGGAAAGGCGAGCACGCGGGCTCACGACATCGCCGAAAGGGCATTCGGCAGCGATTACTCGCTGGTCGTCCTGCTGCGCGGCCCGCACGCCGAGCTCGAGCGCCAGGGCGCGCTCCTGGCGCGGCGCCTGGACGCGATGCCGCGTGTCTACGCGGTCTCACCCTGGTCGCCGCGGCGCGGGCCCGCCGGTCTCGCGCTCTCGCCGCGGGCGGGGGCGATCGTGGTCCGTTTCGAGGGCGGCGGCAGCGAGGGCCCCGAACGGCTGCTCGATCCGGTGCGCGAGCGGGTCGACGCCACCGTCACGGCCCCCGTTCGCGCCAGCGTCGGCGGCTTCCCCGCCGTCATCGACTCGCTGCGCCGGGCGGGGGAGGAAGCGACCCGGATCGGCGAGCTGGTCGCCTTCCCGGTGCTGATCCTGATCCTCCTGCTCGTCTTCCGCTCGGTCTTCGCCGCCCTGCTGCCGGTGCTGATCGGCGGGGCGGTCGTGGTCGCGACCCGGGGCATCCTCAGCCTCCTGCTCGGGGTCTTCGAGCTCGACCTCTTCGTCGCCGGCGTGGTGGCGATGATGGGGCTGGCCCTGGGCGTCGACTACTCGCTGCTGGCGGTGTCCCGCTTCCGCGAGGAGCGGGCGCGGGAGGGGCCCGGCGACGCGATCGAGCAGACGGTGGCGGCGACGGCGCGCAGCATCGTGCCCGCCGGGTCCGCCCTGATCCTGGCGATGGCGGCGGCGGCGCTGATGATGCCGGGCTCGATCGGCCCCTCGGTGGCGCTGGCGCTCACGGTCGTCGCCCTGCTCAGCATGGCGTCGGCGATCGCCGTCGTCCCCGCGATTCTGCAGCTGGCCGGCGATCGCCTCGACGTATGGTCGCTGCCGCGGAGGAGCCCCGGGGCGGCGCCCGGGCCACGCTGGTCCCGACGCCTCGTCGGGCGTCCCGGCGTCGTCGCGGCGATCTTCGCCGGCCTGGCGATCTTCACCGCGCTCGGCTTCGGGCTCGACTCGCGCACCGTCGGCTTCGATCTGCTGCCCGCGGGCGATCGCGGCCGCCAGGAACAGGAAGAGGTGGGCCGGGCGCTCGGGCCGGGCTGGGTGGCGCCCAGCGAAGTCGTCATCGCCGACGACGGCCGGCCGGTGACCTCGCCCGCCCGCCTCACCGCCTTCGCCCGCTTCCAGCACCAGCTGGAACGCGACCCGGGCGTCGACACGGTCGTCGGCCTGGACGGCATCGCCCGTGGGGCGCGTGAGCTTGCCGGCCTCGGCGACCAGCTGGCGGGAGAGCAGCGGGGCATGCGGCGCCTGGCCGGGGGCGTCGGCGCCGCCCACGACGGCGCCGAGCTCAGCCAGCGTGGCCTGGCGCGGGCGGCGTCGGGGGCCGGTCAGCTGAGCGCCGGCCTGCGGGTTGCCGATGCGGGCAGCGGCGCGGTCGCCGGTGGGCTGGCGGCGACCAGCGAAGGCTCGCAGAAGCTGACCCAGGGCCTGGGGCAGGCCGACGAAGGCAGCGGCCGGGTGGCGAAGGGGACGGAGCAGGCGAGCGAGGGCGCCGAGCGCATCGCCGACGCGGTGGCGCGGGCGCGCGAACAGACGGGCGAGCTCTCCAACACCGCCCGCCTGCTGCGCAACGCGATGCGTTCCGGCGAAGACCGGGTCGAGGCGCTCGAGCCGCCGGCGCGGGAAGCCGAAGAAAGCCTGGCGAGCGCCCGCGCGGGCTTGCTGCGGATGGGGGCCGGCAAGGCCGATCCCGAATACGCAGCCGTGCTCGACGCGGTCGAAGAGGCCCAGCGCCGCATCGGCGGTCACGATCCGCAGACCGGCGAGCAGGTGGACCCGGGTTACGACGGGCTCGGCCCCGGCCTGGAAGGCGTTGCCGGGGAATTCGACGTCGGCCTCTACCTCGCCGAACAGCTGGACGAGCAGGGCCGCAGCGCCGGCAAGGGGATGAAGAAGCTGGCGCGCGCCACCCGGCAGCTCGAGCGCGGCCTCGAGAGGCTCGCCGGCGGCAGCGCCCGTCTGTACGACGGGATCGCCGCGCTTGCCGGCGGCAGCGAGCAGCTCTCACCCGCCCTGGCGCGGCTGAGCGACGGCGCGCGCAGCCTCGCGGGCGGTCTCGGCCAGCTCCAGGCCGGCTCCCAGTCGCTCGCCGACGGGCTGGCCGTCGGCGCCGGCAAGTCGCAGCGGCTGACCGACGGCCTGGCGCAGATCGGCTCCGCTCTCGACCGGCGGCTGGCGACGGCCGGTGCGCAGTCGCGGCTGTCGCGCCGCTCGCCGGGCCTGTTCGACTCGCCGTACCTGACCCTGGCCGGGCTCGACGGCGGCCGGCCGGAGCAGCGCCGCCAGGCCTCTTCGCTGGTCAGCCTGCGCCAGGGAGGGCAGGTGGCGAGGATGCTCGTCGTCGGCAGCGACCCGCCGAGCGGGGGGCCGGCGAGCGAGATGGTCGACCGGCTCGAATCGCGGGCGGCGGACCTGGCGGCGAAGACCGGAACCGAAGTGGTCGTCGGCGGCACCGTCCTCGCCGGCAACGAGCTCAACGACGTGCTGCGCGAGCGGGCGCCGCTGATGCGGATCGTCCTCTCGCTGATCAGCCTGGTGATCCTGATCCCGGTGATGCGCTCGCTGACGATGCCCCTGATCGCCGCCCTGCTCAACATGCTCGTCGTCGGAGCGACGTTCGGCGTGCTGGCGCTGCTCTTCGACGGCTCGCTGCTGGGCGGGCCGGGCTACGTCGACGTCTCCGTCCTCTTCGCGACGCTGATGATCGTCTTCGCGCTGGCGATCGACTACGAGGTGTTCGTCTTCTCGCGGATGCGAGAGGAGTACGAGCGGACCGGCTCGGCGGCCCTGGCGCTGGAGCGGGGGCTGGGCCGCACCGCGCACATCGTCACCGGGGCGGCGGTGATCATGATCGCCGTCTTCCTCGCCTTCTCCGTCTCCAGCTTCATGTCGATCCGCAACTTCGGGGTCGCCCAGGCCGTCGGCGTCTTCCTCGACGCCTTCCTGATCAGGCTGATCGTGATCCCCTCGCTGATGGGCTGGCTCGGCGAGCGGAGCTGGTGGATGCCGCGCTGGCTCGATCGCCTAGTGCCTGGCGGACGCTCTCCCGGACCTCCGGCGCAAGGCTGAAGCGGGTCGCGGGGCGGCCCGAGGTCTCGCCGTCGCTGACCCCCGGCCTGGCGCGGATCACGCCGCCGGCCTCGAGCGCTTCCAGGTGGCGGCGCAGGGTCTGATCGCTGGCCGGGCTGGTCACGGTCAGCTCGGCGGCGGTGGCCTCGCCGACCTCGCAGAGCGAGCGCAGGATCTGCAGGCGCACCGGGTCGGCGATCATCTCCAGCCAGCGTGATCGGAGCCCAGTCCCCTGCATGCCCGAGCCACAAACTAGCTCGTTTATGCGGTACCGGAGGGTAGCTTCGGTTAAGGGCGCCGCTTCTTAGGCCGGCTCGGCCAGCTCGCAGCGCGCCTGGTAGATCGAGGTGAAGCCGGAGAGAAAGCCGTTGCGGGCGGCGCGCAGGTAGAGGCGCCAGACGCGGACCCGTTCGGGGCCGGCGAGGCGGATCGCCTGGTCGAGGTTGTCGTCGAGGTTCTGCGCCCAGTGGCGCAGGGTCTCGGCGTAGTCGGGGGCGAAGTCCTCGACGTGGTGGGTGACGAAGCCGGCGCGTTCGAGCGCCAGCAGGTTGCGCGAGAGGTGCAGGGGGGCGGCATCCGGGAAGACGTAGCGCTCCGAGAAGGCGCCGGCCTCGGCGTCGCTGTGGCGCAGGCGGGTGATGCCGTGGTTGAGCAGCCTGCCGCCCGGCTTCAGCACCCGGGCCAGGGTCTGGGCGTAGACCTCGATCTGGGAGGCGCCGACGTGCTCGACCATGCCGATGCTGGCGATCGCGTCGAACTGCTCGCCGGCGAGGTCGCGGTAGTCCATCACCCGGATCTCGACCCGGTTGGCGACGCCCGCCCGCTCGGCGCGCTCGCGGGCCTTCTCCGCCTGCGGCGCCGAGAGCGTGATCCCGACCACGCTGGCGCCGTGCCTGGTCGCCGCCCAGAGCGGGAAGCCGCCCCAGCCGCAGCCGACGTCGAGCACCCGGTCGCCCTCCTTCAGCGCCAGCTTGCGGGCGACGGTCTCGAGCTTCTCCTCCTGCGCCTCCTTCAGCGTCTGCGCCCCGCGCGAGAAGATCGCGCAGCTGTAGACCATCGTCTCGCCGAGGAAGAGCTCGAAGAACTCGTTGGAGACGTCGTAGTGGTGGCGCACGGCGCGGGCGTCGCGCTCGCGGCTGTGGCGCTTGCCGCTCGGGCGCAGCTCGGCCTGCGGGCGCGGCGGCGGCTTGCTCAGGCCGGCGGCGCGCAGGGCGCCGAGCAGCAGGGCGCGCTTGTCGGCGCCCTCCAGCGCCGGCGGCTGCCAGCCGTCGAGCAGGGCGATCACCGCGTCCATGTCGTCGACCTCGATCTCGCCGCTGACGTAGGCGCGGCCGAGGCCGAGCTGGCCCGGCGCGCGCAGCACGTGGGCGGCGGCCCGCGGCGAGCGCACGTAGAAGGTCGGGCCGTCGCCGCCGTCGGTCGCCGGCAGCGTCGTGCCGTCCCAGAACTCGACCGCGAAGGGCCGCTGCGGGACCCGGGATTCGATCTCGCGCCGCAGCGGCGCGGTGCTGGCGAACGGCATCGCCGCAACCCTATCGCCGCATATCGCCGTATGATCGCCTGGCGTGGCAGGTCCTCTCCCATCCGACATCCAGCCGGTCGCCAACGAGACCCGCGACCGGATCATCACCGGGCTGGTGACGCTGATCCCCTTCCTGGCGATCGGCTTCGCCGGCTGGCAGGTCTGGGGCCAGGCCCTGCACTGGAGCGACGTCTTCCTCTTCGTCGGCATCTACCTGCTGACCGGGCTGGGGATCACGGTCGGCTTCCACCGCCACCTCACCCACCGCAGCTTCAAAGCCAAGCGCTGGCTGCACGGGCTGCTGGCGATCCTCGGCTCGGCGGCGATCGAGGGCCCGGTGATCTCCTGGGTCGCCGACCATCGCAAGCACCACGCCTTCTCCGACGAAGAGGGCGACCCGCACAGCCCCCACGTCGACCACGGGCAGGGCTGGTCGGGCGCCCTGCGCGGCCTCTACCACGCCCACATGGGCTGGCTCTTCATCCACACCCAGCGCGGCAACAAGGAACGCTTCGCCCCCGACCTGATCGAGGACCCGGTGATCAACTGGGTCGACCGCACCTTCCTGCTCTGGGCCATCCTCGGCCTGCTGATCCCCTTCGCGCTCGGCTGGCTGATCGGCGGCACCCTCTTCGCCGGGGTCACCGGCCTGCTCTGGGGCGGCCTGGTGCGGGTCTTCGTCCTGCACCACTTCACCTACAGCATCAACTCGCTCTGCCACGTCTTCGGCAAGCGCGACTACGAGACCACCGACGAGTCGCGCAACCTCGCCCTGATCGCGATCCCGACCCTGGGCGAGGCCTGGCACAACAACCACCACGCCTTCCCGACCTCGGCCACCCACGGCCTCGGCCGCTGGCAGCTCGACGTCTCGGCGATCGTCATCGACCTGATGGAGAAGCCGGGGTGGGTTTGGGACGTAGTGCGGCCCAGTGAGGAGCGGCTCGCAGCTAAGGCTGCTTCGTAGGGCCCGGTCCGGCGGGGGTTTCGCTTAACTTTTTGCGTTGGGGCGCGGGTTAGCTGGCGCCCGGGGCGGTCAGCGCAAAAAGTACAAGACGCTCCACCCCCGCCGGACCGGGCCCTATGGGGCTTCCTCAGCTTCGTAGAAGTCGACCCAGTGGCCGCATGCCGCCCGCAGTGGCACCGTTGCGTGGGGGTGGGCGCGGGTTGCTGTCAGGGTGCCCAGGTTGGCTTTGGCGGAGTAGTTGGTTAGGCGCTGCAGGGTGGTGGGGTCGGCGGCGGTGATGGTGAAGGGGACGGTGCCGCCGGGGGAGCGGAGGGTGCCGGCGGGCCAGTACTGGCCGTCGCTGGCGAGGCTGATCGTGCTTGGGCGCTGGCCGTCCTGGGCGGCCGGCAGCGGCTGGCTGAAGCCCGGCGCCGAGAGGGTCAGGCCGAAGGGGGAGAAGTACTGCAGGGAGAGGCGCCAGCGGCCGGCCGGCAGGCGCAGCGCCTGCGTCGCCCGCTCGCCGGTGCCCAGCGTCGGCCCCGGGCGCCAGCGGCGCTTGGCGCCGACCGCGGCGGCGGGGAAGAGGCCGGCGCGGCCCGGGGCGGCGAGCAGGATGCGCGTCTCCGGCGCGGCGCAGTTGGCGCGCGCCGCCGGTTCCACCCCCTCGAGCATCACGTGCCGGTGCTCGGGCGGCGGCCCAGTCCGTTCCCAGAGGATGAACGACGCGGTGGCGCCGATCCGCCTGAACCCTGCCGGCGCCTGGCTGTTCCAGGCGGCCCGGCCGGTGATCACGTAGCGGAAGCGATGCAGGGTGCCGCGGTTGAAGGAGTCGAAGTCGATCGGGCTGTAGGCGTCGCCGGTGTCGAAGGGCTTCTCCGGGTTGGGGGCGACGGCGGCGTCGGGGAACTCGACCAGCGGCACGTGGGTGTCGGCCCCCTGCAGCTCGTAGGCCGCGTAGCGGTCCTGGCTGGCGAACAGCACCGGCTCGCCGCGCAGGGTCGGCAGGAAGGCGCGCAGCTCGGCGCCGTGCCCGGGCGGCCCGACCGGCGCGTCGCGCAGCACCAACAGGCTCGAGTAGACGGCCCCGGCCACGAACGCCACCGCCAGCAGCGTCCACCCAGCCCGCGCAAGCGGGAGCGCGTTCGTCTTTTGTCGGGCATGGGGCGACAAATCGCGAACGCGCCCGGGCAGCTCGGCGAGCAGGGGTCGGATCGCGACCAGCATCGCCAGCGGGGCGGCGATGATCAGCGCCTTGGCCTGCGAGTACTCGCCGCTGCCGGCGGCCGCGGCGAGGTAGAGCAGCGTGCAGGCGGCGAGCGCGAGCGGCAGCGCCAGCTGGCGGCGGCACAGCCACCAGGCGGCGCCGAAGACGAGAGCGAGCAGGCCGACGGCGCCGGCCAGCCCGGTCAGGTGGGCGCCCCCGGCGGCGCTCAGCCGGTAGTTGGAGGCCGGCCAGACGCCGAGCGCCTCGAGCGGCGAGACCGGCCCGTAGGTGTCGGTCCCGGCGACCCGGTTGAAGCCGTGGACGAAGGCGTAGGGGCCGACGAAGGTGAGCAGCACGGTCGCCGCGGCGAGCAGCGCGATCCCGGCCAGGACGACCGGGCGCCGCAGCCTGCCGCAGCAGAGCCCGCGGCCGCGCCGCCGCGCGCAGCTGCGGCACGCTCGCCCCCCAGAGCGCGAGGATCGCCAGCGGCCAGGCGAGCCCGGCGAAGCTGTAGGAGAAGCAAACCCCTCCCGCGAGCGCCAGCGGCACCAGCCACCCCGCCGCCGACGGGCCGAAATGTGGCCCTGGAGGCCACTTTTCGGCCCGTCGGCGGGCGTTGTCGCGTTCGAGGGTGTAGAGCCAGAGGGCGAAGGCGAGGACGAAGAGCGCCTCGGCCGTCTCCTTGAAGGCGCCCTGGGCGAAGTAGGAGGCGCCGAGGTAGGGGACGGCGACCAGGGCGGCGGCGAGCAGGCGCCGGCCGCGGCTCAGCTCGCCGAGCGCGGTCAGCGCCGTGAGCGCGGTGAGGACGCCGATCGCGACGATCTGGCCGACGAAGGCCTGGCCGAGCCCGACGCCGGGGAGCGCCGCCGCGGCGGCGGCGAGCGCGTGCGGGCCGAGCGGGTAGCCCGCTTCGGCCGCTGGGCCGAGCCCGCTGCGCAGCCACTCGGCCCAGGCCAGGTGCAGGCCGAGGTCGTTGTTGGTGCCGACGCCGAGCGGCCCCCAGCGGCCGCTGACCGCGAACGGGATCGAGAGCACGGCGCCGACGAGGAGGGCGACCAGCGCCGCTTCGCCGAGCCCGCGGGCCGAGCGCCACTCGCCCGGCCGCCACCAGAGCACCGCCGCGGCCAGGGCGAGCAGGCCGGCCGTGCCGAGCGCGGCGCTGGTCGCGTGCCCCGGCGCCCGCGCCAGCACGCCGGCGACGGTGAGCAGCGCCCCGTAGCCGGCGGCGGGAGCGAGCCAGGCGCGCGCGGCGCCGCTGCCCGCGAGGGCGAGGATCGCGCGTCCAACCAGCAGCGAGGCGGCGCAGATCAGCGCCGCCGAGGCGTAGGTCCCGATCATCAGGCGCCGGAAACTATGGCAGCGGCCGGCCGGGCGGCGCTCCGGCTCAGTACTTCTCGGCCGCCCGTTCCAGCGTCTCGCGCAGGTTCTCGCCGCGCAGCGGCTCGGCGTGCCCGGCGCAGACGACAGCCGGCTCGAGCGCGGCCAGCTTGCGCACCGACTCCTTCGCCTGCGCGTGGTCCCAGGCCCAGGCCGGGTGGGGAACGCTCGCCTCTCCCTCGGGCAGCGGCCGCATCCGCCCCGAGTCGACGAAGTAGACGACGTCGCTGACCAGCGCCAGGCGGTCGCTCTCGCGCCAGAGGCCGATCAGCCCGGGGGCGTGGCCGGGGAAGTGCAGGACGCGGAAGCCGGCCACCTCCTCGCCCTCGGCGAGGGCGCCCTCGACCTTCACCGCGCCGCCGTCCCAGTGGGGCAGCAGCAGCCTGTACAGCCAGCGGACCGGCGCGACCGGCAGCTGCGAGAGGTCCATGTAGGGCGTGATCGAGGCGTCGCTTTCGGCGTCGGCGATCTCGTCGGCGTGGCAGTAGACCGGCGCGTCCAGGTAAGGCGCCGTGCCGCGGTGGTCGGCGTGGGCGTGGCCGAGCACGATTCGCTTGATGCCACCCAGCTGCGCGCCGGCGGCGCGGGCCTTCTTGGTCATCCCCTTGGTGCCGGCGTCGAACTGGACCACGCCGTCGCCGTCGGCGAGGAAGTAGATGTTCATCGCCTTGCGGAAGTCCCCGCGCAGCACCCAGACGCCCTCGGCAACCTGCTCCATGATGAGATCAGCCTAATGCCCAGCCTCTGGAAAGCCGGGATGCTGATCCTGATCCTCTGCCTGCTGGCCTCGATCGCGATCGCCTCCTACCGCCTGGCGACGACCCCGACCGAGATCCTCGGCGACGGCTTCCGCGGGCTTCCCGCTCACGGCCAGCAGCGGCGTTAGTATCAGCCGCGTTCGGCGACCGAGGCAAGGAGGGGGACGTGTTCACTCGCATCGTGGTTGGAACCGACGGCTCGGAGACCGCCGGCGAGGCCGTCCGCCAAGCCGTGGAGCTGGCCAAGCTGACGGGCGCCCAGCTCAACATCGTCAGCGCCTACGAGCCGATCTCCAAGCGCCGGGTCGAGAAAGAGTCGCTCGACGCCCCGGCCGACGTCCAGTACGAGATCGGGCCGCGCGAGGACGTCAACCTGGTGCTCGACGCCGCTGCGGCGGAGGCGCGCAAGGAGAGCATCGAGGTGCAGACGCACGCGGTCGAGGGCGATCCCGCCGAGGCGATCCTCAACGCCGCCGAAGACACCGACGCCGACCTGATCGTGGTCGGCAACAAGGGCATGACCGGCGCCCGCCGCTTCCTGCTCGGCAGCGTGCCGAACAACGTCTCCCATCACGCTCCGTGCAGCGTGATCATCGTCCGCACGACCTGAGCGGTCAGGTTCCGGCGGCAGTCGCCGCGGCGGCGTCGATCAGGCCGGCGCCCTGGCGGCGGGCGGGGAGGCCGAGGTCGCGGGCGGTGCGGCGCAGGCGCTGGCTGACGGCGGCGACCTTGCCGCGCGACTTGGCCCGGGGGTCGATCACCCCGGCGGCGAGCACCATCGCCGCGACGCCGCTGACGTGGGCGGCCGCCATCGAGGTGCCGGCGTAGTCCTTGGGCTCGCCGAAGACGCGCGGGCTCGAGTCCTTGAAGGTCACCTGGTAGATCGTCCCGGCCGAGATCGAGGGGCAGCCGCTGGCCGAGGGCCCGCCGCCGGGCGCCAGCAGGTCGAGCTTCTTGCCGGGCAGCGAGTAGCTGCCGATGCAGCCGCCCTCGGTGCTGCCGCCGACGCCGAGCACGTGCGGCCCGGTGGCGGGCGGGGCGAGGCAGCCCTCCGAGCCGAGGTTGCCGACCGAGGCGACGGTGACGACGCCGCGGTCGAAGGCCATGCGCAGCGCTTCGTTGACCGCCGGCACCCGCCGCCGGCAGCCGAAGTTGAAGCTCATGTTGATCACGTCGGCGCCGTTGCCGACGGCGAAGCGGATCCCCTTGGCGATGTCGCTGGCGCGGCCGCGGCCGTGGCGGTCGAGGACCCGGACCGGCATCAGCTTGGCCCGGTAGGCGAGGCCGGTGAGGCCGATGCCGTTGTTGGTCTTCTCGGCGATCGTGCCGGCGACGTGGGTGCCGTGGCCGTTTTCGTCGAGCGGCAGGCGGTCGTCGTCGACGAAGTCATAGCCCCTGACGAACTGCCCGGCGCTGAAGTCGGGGCTGCGGCGGAAGCGCCTGCCCTTCGCCCGGTAGGCGACGCCGGTGTCGAGGACGGCGACGGTGACGCCCCTGGCGCCGGGCCGCCCCGCCGCTTCCAGGTTCGCCCAGGCGCCGACCGCGTCGATCCCCCCGGGCGAGACCGGCAGCAGCGGGGTGGCGGTGCCCTCCCAGGGCAGGAAGTTCCACTGCCGCGTCACCCAGCCGCCGGGCGGGCCGGGCGGGCCGACGATCGGCCCCGGGTCGTTGGGGACCGGGTGCGAGGCCGGGGTGGGGGTGACCGAGGCGGTGGCGAGGAAGTTCGGCGCCGCGTACTCGACCCCGGCGCGGCGGCGCAGGGCGCCGACCGCTTCGCGCACGCTGACGCCGCGCCGCAGGCCGACCGTGCGCGGCGGCTCGCCGGCGCGCTTGACCACGACCTGGCGCGGGGCGAAGCCGTGCGCCGGGCCGAGTCCCGCCGCGGCGCCCGCGGCTGCGCCGCCCGGCAGCAGCAGCGCGAGCAGGGCGAGGCCGGCGGCGGTCGGAAGGCGTCGGATCATCTTGCGTCTCGCTCGCTTAACCCCTGCAGTTGGGCGAGCCACCCCTAAACACCGGCCCGCCTGCGAAGTTGTAGTGCCACATACTCCCGCATGTATGCGAGGCGCGGAGGCGACGGCCGATCACGACCGCCTGATGGCGGTGGCGATCGAGCGCGCCCGCGGCGCGGAGCGCCACGGCGACGTGCCGATCGGCGCCGTGCTCGCCCGCGACGGGGAGGTGCTCGCCGCCGCCGGCAACGAGCGCGAGCTGCGCCGCGACCCGACCGCCCACGCCGAGCTGCTCGCGATCCGCGCCGCCGCCGAGGCGCTCGGCGGGTGGCGCCTGCCGGGGACGACGCTCTACGTCACCCTCGAGCCCTGCGCGATGTGCGCCGGGGCGGTCGTCCTCGCCCGCGTGCCGACCGTCGTCTACGGCACCCCCGACCCCAAGTCCGGCGCCGCCGGCAGCGTCCTCGACGTGCTCGCCGAGCCCGCCCTCAACCACCGTCCCGAGGTGATCGCCGGCGTCCGCGAAGCCGAGTGCGCCGCCCTGCTGCGCGAGTTCTTCGCCGCGCGGCGCTGAGTCAATACCCTTTGCCCCGGCCCCGGAGAGGTGTCCGAGTGGCTTAAGGAGCGCGACTGGAAATCGCGTGGGCGGGGTTAACCCGCCTCGTGGGTTCGAATCCCACCCTCTCCGCTGCAGGGTGCAACGCGTTTGGGGTCAAATAGACCGCAAACGCGTTGCACCAAGCGTCGAGCGAGCTCAGGCGACGGCGGGCCGGGCCTTGAGCGCCGGGGCGGGCTCGGGCATCGGCAGGACGATCGCCTCGCGCGCGGCGGGGGCGGCGCCGGGGCGGTGGCCGCGCAGGCGCTCGTGGCTGCAGACCACGTAGCACCACTCCATCAGCCGCATGCGCGCCGCCGGGTCGATCTCGGTGATCGTCGCGCCGACCAGCCACCGCTCGCCGGCCTCGCGGCAGGACCGCACCTCGACCTGGGCCGCGACTTCGTGCGGCTCTCCCGCGGCGTCGCGCAGCTCGAGCAGCACCGCCGGCGCGTCGCCGACCGCGAGCGGCGCCTCGAGCAGCAGGCCGACGCCGGCGGCGCTGGCGTCGATCAGGCGGCCGGGGACGTGGCCGTCCTCGGAGAAGCACTGGGCTGGGGCGTCGCCCTCGAAGCGGTAGACGAGGCGACGCTGCTGGCGGCGGCCGACGACGAGCAGGGTGCGCAGCACGCGGCGCAGCTCGATCAGGCCGAGCAGCGGCACGACGACCGCGGCGACGCCGGGCAGGTCGGGCAGCGGGCCGGCGCCGGCGAGGTCGAGCAGGCGCAGCACGGTGCCGGCGCCGAGCACGACGGCGCAGGCCAGCACCAGGCGCAGCTTGCGCACCGAGTCGATGCCGCCGCCGCCGGTCCCCTGCTTGGGCGTCACCTCGAACGCGGTTCGCCCCGGGCGGACGATGCAGCGCAGCGCCCGCGAGTAGATCTCCATCGTCAGCAGCTCGTAGTGGGCGGTCTCGCCGATCTTCATGTAGCCGCGGGCGAGGGCGGCGCCGGCGCCGAGGTTGAGCGTCACGTAGGGCAGCCAGAGCGCCGCCAGGGCGACGACGCTGATCTTCATCGGCAGCTCGCCGGTCCACATCACCAGGCCGAGGGTGGCGAGCAGCAGCAGGCGCATCGGCGGCGCCAGGTAGGCGGCGAGGCTGGCGAAGTAGGACAGGCGCTGCAGGGGGCGCAGCTCGCGGGCGCGCAGGGGGGACTCGGGCAGGGTGAAGACGGCGAGGTTGCCGCGCGCCCAGCGGTCGCGCTGCAGCAGGTAGCCGTCGAGGTCGTGGGGGGCGAGCCCCTGGACCAGGATCCTCGTCGTGGTAGCGGCTCTTCCAGCCGTGGCGCTGCATGCGGATCGTGGTGTGGAAGTCCTCGGCGATCGTCTCGGTCGCGACGCCGCCGATCTCGAGCAGCGCCGCGCGGCGGATCAGCGCCGCCGAGCCGCACCAGTAGGCGGCGCCGTGGCGGTCCTTGCCGGGGCAGACGACGCGGTAGAAGAGCGACTGCTCGTGGCGGCCGACGACGTAGTGCTGGACCGAGTCGTGGTTGAAGAAGTCGTGCGGGCTCTGGACCAGGGCCATGCGCTCGTCGTCGAAGTAGCCGACCATCGCGTCGAGCGCGTCGGGCATCGGCACGTGGTCGGCGTCGAGCATCAGCACCAGTTCGCCGGCGGTGCGCTGCAGGGCGGCGTTGATGTTGCCCGCCTTGGCGTGCGAGTTGTCGGGGCGGGTCAGGTAGCGGGCGCCGGCCAGCTCGGCCAGCTCGCGCATCTCCTCGCGCCGGCCGTCGTCGAGCAGGTAGGTGGTGTGCGGGTAGGTCAGCGAGCGGCAGCCGGCCAGGGTCGCGGCGACCACCTCGGTCGGCTCGTCGTAGGTGCAGACGTAGACGTCGACCGAGCGCCCCGGCGTCGCCGTCGGGCGCGTGGCCGGGGGCCGCGACCAGGAGAACCAGGCCAGGGTGCCGAGCGCCCAGATGCCGTAGATCTCGGTCACCAGCAGCATGCCGAAGGCGAGCGGGCTGGCCCCTTCGGCGCTCCACCCGATGCGCCAGGCGAGGTAGCCGACGCCCCAGAGCAGGGCGAGGATCGCCAGCCCGCGGAGCAGCAGCGGGTGGCGGTCGAAGAACCGCCCGATCCGGGTCTGCTCGCTGGCCTGCACACGGCTCCATCGGAGTAGATCCGCCCGTTCTTGAGTCGTGCCAGCCCACCGGCCGGGTCTCGACCCCCGCCCCGCCCTAGAATCGGCCCCTGACCGAGTCCCGGAGGGGTGCCGGAGTGGTTGAACGGGGCGGTCTCGAAAACCGTTGGCGTCGCAAGGCGCTCGTGGGTTCGAATCCCACCCCCTCCGCTTAATCGATGCCTAAGCTCCGAGTCCTTGGACACCGGGGTGTGTTTGGGAAGATGCGATCCTTGGGAAATAGGAAGGAAAGGGAGGTCTCCTGTGGGGAAGAAGTCGTTCGCAGCGCTGAGCGTGGTTGTCCTGGTCGTCTCGATGCTGGCGGCGCCAATGGCGCTGGCCGCGGAAGCGACGCGCGAGAGCTACAAGGAAGCGGTCGAGCCGATCTGCCAGAGGAACACGAAGGCCAACGAACGGATCCTCAAGGGCGTGCGTGCCAACTTCAACAAGGGCAAGCTGAAGGCCGCGGCGCGTCAGTTCGCCAAGGCCGGTCGGGCGCTGGCAAAGACCGTCAAGCAGCTGCGCGCGGTCGAACAGCCGCCCGCCGACACGGCCCGGCTCAACAAGTGGCTGAAGTACGTCCAGGAAGAGGCGAAGCTCTTCCAGAAGACCGCGAAGAAGCTGAAGCAGGGGAACAAGGGCGCCGCGCAGCGAATGGTGATCAAGCTCAACCACAACGCCAACCAGGCCAACAACCAGGTTCTGCCCTTCGAATTCCGCTACTGCCGCTTCGAACAGTCGAAGTTCACCTGAGCACGGGAGCTGGGTGGGCAGGGCAGCGAAAAGAACCGCCGCGCTCGCGCTCGCGGTCGCGCTGCTCTGCCTGGCCAGCGGTGCCCTTGCCCGGGGCGAGGTGATCCGCAAGGGCAACCTGCAGGTCTCCTACGGGGGGCGGATCGCCCCCCACAACCTGCCGCGCCGGGGCACCGCCCCGGTCGCGGTCACGGTCTCGGCCGAGATCAAGACGGTCGACCGGGCGGCGCCGCCGCAGCTGCGGCGGATCGTCCTCTCGATCAACCGCAACGGCCACCTCAACCCGCGCGGGCTGACCAACTGCCGCTACCGCCAGACTGCAGCCCGCCTCGACCCGCGAGGCGCGGGCATCCTGCCCGGGAGGGCTGGTCGGCCGCGGCACCTTCAAAGCCGCCGTCGACCTGCCCGAACAGTCGCCCTACCCCTCCGACGGGACGATCCTCGCTTTCAACGGGCGGCTGCACGGCAAGCGGGTGATCTTCGCCCACATCTACGGCACCCAGCCGCTGCCGACCTCCTTCACGCTCCCCTTCCAGGTCCGGCATCGCCGCCACGGCACCTATGGGATCACGCTCGTCGCCGACCTGCCGCAGGTCGCGGCCGACTGGGGCTACGTGCGCGGCTTCTCGATGACGCTGCAGCGCCGCTTCCGCTGGCGCGGGCGGGTGCGCAGCTACTTCACCGCCGGCTGTCCGGCGCCCAGCGGCTTCCCCGGCGCCAGCTTCGCCTTCGCCCGCGCCAACTTCGGTTTCGAAGACGGCAAGAAGCTGCGCACGACGCTGACCCGCAACTGCGGCGTGCGGCGGTAGCTCCGGGGCGGCGTCAGCCGGCGGCGGGCTGGGCCGCTTCGGGCGGGGCGGTCGCCGCGATCCAGCGCTGCGCCCACCAGGCGATGCGGTCGACGCGGGTGTAGACGTCGGGCAGGCGCGAGTCGCAGTTGGGCGGCCCGAGGCTGGTGATCCCGATCTGCACCGGGGTGCCGTCCTCGCGCAGGGCGACCGCCGGGCCGCCGCTGTCGCCGTGGCAGGTCCCCGTGCGCGGCGGTGTCGGCGTGAAGGTGCAGAGCTGCGAGGAGGAGTTGTAGAAGGGGTAGTAGACGCCGGCGTGGTTGCGGCAGAAGGTCCGGCGCTGGACGAAGGTCTGCGCCTGGCGCAGGACGAGCGTCTGCCTGGCGAGCAGGTTCGCGCCCCGGTTGCCCCAGCCGGCGATCCCGGTCGCCTGGCGCGGCGCGAGCAGCGCAGCGTCCTCGGGGCCGGCGAGGGCCAGCGGCGGGGCCGTGGTCGGCGTCTTCAGGATCAGCAGGCCGGCGTCGCCGTGCAGCTTGAAGCGGTTGAAGCCGGGGAAGAGCGCGGCCTTGCTCACCCGCGAGAGCTGGCGCTGGGATTTGTTGCGGATGTCGCTGCTGCCGGTGACGACCGTGTAGCGGCCGATCGGGGTGCGCTTGCCGGTGGCGATGTCCTCGACGCAATGCCCGGCGGTCAGCACCAGGGTCGGCGCGATTACCGTGCCGGTGCAGATGTAGCCGTTGTCGTGGCGGTCGAGGGCGAGGACGAAGGCGGCCCAGGGCCACTCCGCGCTGCTCGCCGGCGCGCCGCCGACGATCGAGGCCCGGGCGCCGGCGCGGGCCTGCGCCGGGCCGGCGAGCGCGAGCAGCAGCGTCAGCGCGAGCAGAGTCGCGCCGATTGCGGCGAGCGGTGGTCTTCTCCCTGGCTGCGTCATCTCTCTAAATCTCTAAGATCGGGTCCCTGCCCAGGTAGCTCAGTTGGTAGAGCACTTCCATGGTAAGGAAGGGGTCACCGGTTCGAGTCCGGTCCTGGGCTTCATCGGCTGCTTGCAGGCCGAACATGAGCCTGCACTGAGCCGCGTTTGACCGCTAGTCTGCCGCTTCGTGGATTTCGCTCTGACCGAGGAGCAGGAGGACTTCGTCGACGCGATCCGCCGCTACTGCGATCACGAGTGCGGCACGGCGGACCAGCGCGAGCGCCTCACCGACGGTTACCGCGACCACCACAACGAGACGATCTACAAGGAAATGGCCGAGCTCGGCTGGACCGGGCTGACCATCCCCGAGGAGTACGGCGGCTCCGACGGGACGATGCTCGACGCCTGCATCTTCATGGAGGAGACCTCGCGGGCGCTGGCCCCGATCGGCGGCTACGCGACGACGCTGATCGTCGCCGGGGCGACGATGCGCTTCGGCAGCGAGGACCAGAAGCACGAGATCCTCGGCGGCATTGCCGAGGGCGCGGTCGAGTCGATCGCGATGACCGAGCCCGAGGCGGGCTCCGACGTCGGCGCGCTGAGCACCTTCGCCGAGCGCAGCGACGGCGGCTACGTGCTCAACGGGCAGAAGGTCTTCTGCTCCAACGCCCACATCGCCGACCACATCCTGGTCGTCTGCCGCACCAGCCGCGGGGCGAGCAAGCACGAGGGCCTCTCGATGATCTGGATTCCGCGCGACGCCGAGGGGCTCGAGGTGGTCCCGATCGACACGATGGGCGGCCGCGACACCAGCCACCTCTACCTGACCGACGTTGAGGCCCCCGAGGACCAGCTGCTAGGCCAGGTCGACCAGGGCTGGACCCAGCTCGATGGCCGGCCTCAACGTCGAGCGCCTGATCCTCGCCGCGACGATGCTCGGCATCGCCCAGCGCGTCTTCGACGACCTGATCGTCTACGTCAAGGAGCGCAAGCAGTTCGACCGCCCGATCGGCAGCTTCCAGTCGCTGCAGCACCGGATCGCCGACATGGCGACCGACATCGAGGCGGCGCGGCTGATGACCCGCTGGGTCGCGACGCTGACCGACGAGGACCCCGACCAGATGCTGCCCCGCGAGGCCTCGATGGTCAAGCTCTTCGTCACCGAAGTCGCCAAGCGCGCGGCGCTCGACGGGATGCAGATGATGGGCGGCTACGGCTACGCCTCCGAGTACGACATGGAGCGCCTCGTCCGCAGCACCCTGGTCTCGACGATCTACGGCGGCACCTCGGAGATCCAGCGCAACATCATCGCCAAGACGTTCGGGCTCTAAGACCGGCATACTCCCGTAGGCAGGAGTGAGAGCGCCCGTAGCTCAGTGGTCAACGGGGTTTTAACGAGCCCCAAAGAGCGTCGGTCTTTCAAGCCGAAGGTCGCGAGTTCGATTCTCGCCGGGCGCATTCCGCTGGTTTCGGGGCGGTGCCGCGCCTACTGCGCCTCCTAGAAAGCCGGCGACAACGACCGTCACCAAAAGGGCGAGATAGGCCCTGAAAGAAGAAGAGCTCGCCGTGGGAGCCTGCCCACGATCAGCCTTCGAGGAACTCAGCCGGCGAGAAGACGGGAATCTCTCCGGCGAGTTCCAATAGGTCGCTGTCCCCTGAGACGAGGGCTGCGCTTTGGCTATGGGCTAGGGCGATGAGGTAGTCGTCATCGGGGTCTGAGCAGCGGATGGGCGGAGGGGTTTCGGGGTCGGCCGCCAGCTGGGCGTCGCGCCGCAGGACGTCCATGTAGGCAATGACGCCGTCGAGGTCGATGTAGCGCCGGAACTTCTTGCGTCGCAGAACTGCCTCCAACTCGTCAAGTAGCTGTGGCGAAATGATCAACTCGAAGTTGCCGGCGCGCGCGGCGAGCAGCAGCTTCGCCGGCTTACCGGTCGGCGTGATCAGCGCTGAGACGAGGACGCCTGGATCAAGGACTGCCCTCGCCACGCCTCTCCCTGCGCAGTGCTCGGAGCTCGTCCCCGGCGAGCTCGAAACCCTCGTCTTCGGATGCGGGCGTGACCCTGGCCCAAATATCCGCAAGGTCATCGATACCAAGGTCGCGGCGCAGCGATTCCTCGATCACCTGCGAATCGCGCTTGCCGGTTCGCGCAGCCTTGATCTTGACCGCGCGAAAGACATCCTCATCGAGCGTGACGGTGGTACGCGCCTTTGTCATAGCTGCATTATTACATCATGATGCGCCATGAACGCACGGCGGAGATCGTAGATCGCTGCGCGGTTTACCCATGCGATGGGATGCAGCCACGGAGCGATTCGTGTCGCTATCGGCTGGTGCACAGGCAAAGGCTGGGGGCACCGCTACCATCGAGATCGTGACGGTGCGTGAAAAGCTGCATCAGCTTGTTGACAAGCTCCCCGAGGAGGAGCTTGACGCTGCCCTGCAGGCAATTGAGTCTCGCACCGACGACCCGCTGATTCGTCGCTTTGAGGATGTGGCCCCCGAGGACGAAGAGATTTCGGCTGAGGAGGAGGCCGCGGTGCAGGAAGCCCGCGACGAACTGACAGCGGGGGCTCCGCTGATCTCGCACGACGAGATCAAGCGCGAGTTCGGTGTCGAGTGACCGAGCGGCAGGTTCGCTACACATCGCGGGCCCGTCGTGATCTGAGGAGACTGGATCGCCAAATCGCGAAACGCGTTATCCAGGCAATCGATCGCCTCGCCAAAGGTGATCCGCGTGCCAACGTCCTCAAACTCTCCGGGGCCGGCGAATACCGCCTCCGGGCTGGCGAGTGGCGCGTTCGGTTTCGGCGCGATGCCGCCGAACTCGAGATCGTCATCCTCCGCATTCTGCCGCGCGGTCGCGCTTACGACCGTTGATTCCAGAGCGGCCCTGTGAGCGGCAACGTCTTGCGTGGGCGAGAGGATTGTCTACATGCCATACGCGGACCTACTGGGCTCACTCGACAGGCATCAAGGTGCCGCCGCCGCGATCCTTACCGCTGCTCTGGTTGCTGTCACGCTCTTTTACGCGTGGCAGAATCGCAAGATGGTTGGTGAGATGAAGAAGGCGCGCGACGCCGCAATCTTGCCAAAGCTTGCACTGGATTTGCATGCGCTTGGTCCAGATGTCTTTGAGCTTGCGATCAAGAACGTTGGGCCTGGTGCAGCAATGGACATTGACGTACGAGCTGAATGGGTTCCAGTTGACGAGTCTGTGTCAATGCCGGGCGCACGATGGCGTTGCAACATTCTCGCGCCGGGCGAACAGGTCGAGTTGTTCCCGCCGGAAGAGCTGAGTGGAAACATTGAATCGCTGCCCGAGATGTACAAGGAAGTTCGTCTCATTGGATGTATGGCTGACGCGGCCGGGAATTCCCATGAGGTGGAGGAGCGCTTTGCAGACTTGCCCGAGTGGGGAGAGTTGGTCGAGAGGGCACGTCAGAGCTGGAAGCCGCCAGAACCAGAGCGGAGAGCTGCCGATGCGATGTTCGAGAAGTTCGAGCGCCCCCTTAAGGATTTGACGAGGGCTGCGAATGAGATAGCCCGGGCGCTTCGCGCGGGCTAAGAGGTCAAGGCGAAATGACCGCGGCCGTCAGTCTCATCCCGGTCCAATAGTCGCCGCAATCCGCTCTGCGATACGGATAGACACCGTCCTTTCAAGCCGAAGGTCGCGAGTTCGATTCTCGCCGGGCGCATTCCGCTGGTTTCGGACCAGAAGCGTGGGGGAGTGGACTCGGTCCGGTAGATAGGCGACGATGTGCTCGATGGTCGTCGTCAACGAGAAGTCGCGGATTCCGCCGCTCGATGGGGCCGCCCTGGGGCGATTGGGCGCTGCGCTCGACCGGGAGGGGGTGGTTGCGGCGATGCTGATCGGCTCGCAGGCGCGCGGCACGCCCGGGCCGCTTTCAGATGTCGATATCGGCGTCTGGCACGACCAAGGACTCGATTCGGCGGGTCGTCTGCGCCTTCAACTCGATTTGACATCGGCCGCCTCGGAAGCCCTCGCCACGGATGAGGTCGACATCGTCATGCTCAACCAAGCTCCCCCGCTGCTGCGCCACCGGGCGGTTCGAGACGCGAGGATCCTGGTCGAGCGCGATCCGGTCGCCCGCGTTCGCCTCGACGCGCGGGCGCTTCTCGACTACCTCGACACCAAACCGCTGAGAGCGGAGATGTCGCGGGGACTCCGCGAGCGGATGAAGAAGGGCAGCTTTGGTCGACCGTGAGAGCATCGATGCTCGACTCGAGCACCTTGCCGAGCTGCTCGTCGAGTCAGAGCGGATTCGGGCGGGTGGTCGTGAGGCTTACGACTCTGGCCTTCGCGATCAACTCGCAGCGCAGCACGCAATCCAACTTGCGATTCAGATCTGCGTCGATGTCGGAGCTCATCTGATTGCCGAGCTTGGCCTGCGCATGCCGGACGACTACAAGGGCGTTTTCGCCACTCTGCGCGAGCCCCTCGGACTCGAGCCCGACCTAGTCGCGGGGCTTTCGGCGGCTGCAGGGATGCGCAATGTCTTGGTGCACGCCTACCTGGAGGTTGACGACGACCAGGTTTGGGAGGCGCTTGGGCACCTCGATGAGCTGCGCGAATTCGCCGCTCTCGTGCAGCGATTCGAGACGAGCTGATCCGCGTCGATCGTTTCGGTGGCCTCAGTCGAGCTCTTCGGCCAGCTCGACGATGATCCCCTCGGGGCCGCGGACGTAGCAGAGGCGGTAGCTGTCCTCGTAGCGGACCAGGTCGCCCATCGGCTCGATGTTCGCATCCCGGCCGGTCCTCCTCCTGCACGCGATCCTGCAGCGGGCGCTTCTCCCATTCCCAGGCGGCCAACTTTAGGTTTTTGAGTAGAACTGGACGTATCTCCGAGTAGATACGGCTTGAGAACTCGGAAACAGCCGCCTAAGGTGCGCCGCCGTTTGGGCGGTGCCGATCCGAGCGCTCCGCCCCCGAAGCTCCGCGCGCAAGGGCGCGGACCAGTCGAAGGGAGACGCCGTGTTGGCAGGAAGTGGCAGGACCGAGCAATCCATGGAGCGGGGTGGTCGCCTGATCAAGGCGCTGCTCGCGATCGGCGCGATGGCGCTGGTCGCCGCCGCGATCGCCGCGCCGGCGATGGCCGACTCGATCGGACCGATCGACTTCGAGTCGTACGCGGCCGGCAACGTCGACGGCCAGGACGGCTGGTCGAAGACCGGCGCCTACGACTCCGAGGTGGGCTCGGTCGCCGCCTTCCCGGACGCCGCCGGCTACGGCTTCGGCAGTCAGGCGCTGCGCATCTCGAACGCGCTGATGAGCGGCAGCTTCGGCGACCAGACGATCTCGCCGCAGGCTCGAGCTCTGCGGCAGGCGAGTCGCTCGCCAACACCCACTTCGAGGGCAGCTTCAGGATCGGCACCACCGAAGGCACCGAGCAGGAAGGGCTGAGCATGTCGGTCAGCCCCGACGACGGCCAGGGCTCGCGGATGAGCTACCTGAGCTTCGTCGACCAGCCCGACGGGGTCCACGTCACCTTCTACGACGTCGACGACCCGGGGCCGCTGCCGACGGTGGCCGAATTCGAACCGACCGAACTGCCGGTGCTCGACCGCTCCGAAGCGCACACGATCCGCTTCGCGATGGACCTCGTTCCCGGCGCGGGCAACGACGTGGTGCGGATCTTCATCGACGGCGCCCTCGTCCACACCGGCACCAGCTGGGAGGACTACTACCGCTTCGACGCCGAGCAGACCGGCAACGGCAACGTCGTGCCGACGACCAGCGGCCTGATCTTCCTCACCCGCGGCTCGGGCACGAACCCGGGCGTCGCCGGCCAGGGATACGTGCTCGACGACGTCGCCTTCGCCTCCTCGGCGGCAGCGTCGGGGAGCTTCACCGTCAACGACGACCTGGCCGGCCCCGGTCCCTCGGGCGCCGATTGCGAAGCGCCCGACTTCACCACGATCCAGAGCGCCGCGTCGGCGGTCGCCGCCGGCTCGACGATCCTGGTCTGCGCGGGCAGCTACGTCGAACAGGTCGACCTCGGCAAGTCGCTGACCGTGATCGGCAACGCGGCGGCTGACACCAGCGTCGTCGCCCCGGCCGCGCTGGCGACCAAGTTCACCACCAGCGGCCCCAACAAGCCGGTGGTCTACGTCCACGACGGCGCCACGGTGGCGCTGCGCAACCTGACCGTCGACGGCGACGGCCAGGGCAACGCCAACTACCGGATCGTCGGCGTCGCCTTCGACGACGCCGACGGCAGCCTGCGCAACAGCGCCGTGGTGCGCGTGCGCAACACGCCGCTCAACGGCAACCAGGCCGGCGTCGGCCTGCTCGCCGTCGACGAAGACGGCGAAGGACGCGACCTGCTGGTCCGCGGCAACTCGTTCTCGGAGTTCCAGAAGAACGCGATCGTGGTCAGCGGCGAGGGCCTCAGCGCCGACGTCAGCAACAACGCGATCGAAGGCGCCGGCTTCACCGAACTGATCGCCCAGAACGGCGTTCAGATCGGCCAAGGCGCCGGCGGCTCGGTGACCGGCAACGAGATCGGCGAGATCGGCTACTCGCCGAACTCCTGGTGCGCCGCCGGCATCCTGCTGCTTGAAGCGGCGCCGGTGACGGTTTCCGGCAACGCCCTGGACCACATCCAGTGCGGCATCTACGGACAGGAAAGCGGCGGCGCCGAGATCCTCGGCAACACGCTGCTCGAAAACCGCTACGCGGTGACCCTGTTCGACAACGCGGCGACGGTCAGCGACAACGTGATCGACGCCAGCGGGGGCGGCTTCCCCGACTCGGAGGCGATCTTCGCCGCCGAGTACACGGCCGACCAGGGCTTCCTGGTCCGGGCCGAGCGCAACACCCTGCTCGGCAACACCGAAGCGGCGCTGGCCCTGGCCGACTTCGACGCCGACGCCTACAAGGCCCGGATGGAGGCCCACCTCAACCGGATCGCCGGCAACGCGGTGGGCGCCCTCGACGAAGGCGCCGGCTCGCTCGAAGCTCAGAACAACTGGTGGGGCTGCAACGCCGGTCCGGGCGAAGCGGGCTGCGACCCGGTCGAAGAGGACGTCGAGGGGACGATCGACGCCTCGCCCTGGCTGGTGCTGGGGCTGGCGGCCAGCCCGGCGACCGTCTACAAGGAAGTCGGCCAGTCGCAGTCTGACCGCCGACCTGACCCACAACTCGAACGGCGGGGTCGCCGGCAGCGGCTTCCCCGACGGGACGGAGATCGGCTTCGGCGCGACCGGGGGGACGGTGGCGCCGCTCGCCGACGACACCGTCGACGGCCGCGCCCGCAGCCTCTTCAGCGCCGGGTCGGCGCTGACCACGGCGGACGCCACCGCGACGCTGGACAGCGAGACGGCCCACGTCGCCGTGGAGGTCGTCGAACCGCCCGAAGGGCCGACCGGCCCCACGGGACCGACCGGCCCGACCGGCCCGGAAGGCCCTGAAGGCGCGACCGGCCCCGAAGGCCCCGAAGGACCGACCGGCCCGGAAGGCCCTGAAGGCGCGACCGGCCCCGAAGGCCCCGAAGGACCGACCGGTCCGGAAGGCCCCGAAGGCGCGACCGGCCCCGAAGGGCCGCAGGGCGAAACGGGCCCCACCGGTCCCGAAGGCCCCACCGGTCCCGAAGGGCCCGTTGGCCCCGAAGGGCCGCAGGGCAAACCCGGCCTGGAAGGACCTCCGGGTCAGGTCGGGCCGACCGGCAAAGAAGGCGCTCCGGGCCAAAACGGCAAAAACGGCAAAGGCAGCCAGTCGCTGAAGGTGAAGATGGCGGTCAGCTTCGCCCGGCGGCCGGTGATCGTCGCCCGCAAGGGCGGGGTGCCGGTCAGGCTGCGCTGCGCCGGGACGACCGCCAACCGCTGCGTCGGGACGCTGGTCCTGCGCAGCCGCGGCACCGTCGCCAAGAAGGTCTACTCGATCCGCCGCGGCGGCAAGGCGGTCGTCCGGGTCGGGCTCGGGCGCAAGCTGCTGCGCGCGCTCCGCGTCGCCCGGCGGCACGGCGGCGCCCTGCAGGCGCGGGTGTTCGCCCGCACCGCGCAGACGTCGGGTTCGCCGACGATCTCGAGTCGCCTGATTCGGCTGAAGTAGCGGCGAGCGCCTCATCGAAAGTGGGTGGGCCGTCCGTCCAGTTGGGCGGGCGGCCCTCTCGCCGCAACGGGCCTGAACCGATGCGCCCCATGTGTACGGACACGGGCGCATATCGGCTCGCGCGGCCGGCGCGCTGGCGGCCCCGATCGCCGCCCTCGCCCTGCTCGCCGCACCGGCGGCGGCCGCGACCCGCGAGGCGCCGCCGGCGGCCGCGGAGCACCCCAACCCCGGTGCGGCCGCCTCGTCGGCCAGCTCGCGCCCCGACCCGGCGGCGCTGCGCGCGATGGTCCGCAGCGGCGCCCGGCGCTTCGCCCCGGCCGCCGAGGGGCTGCGGATCTCATCGACCCGCTTCGGCCCCGACGCCGTTGCCGCCGTCGCCGCCACGCTGCGCTCGCTCGACCACGGCCCGGAGATCGCCTCGCTCTCCGTCTACGTCGCCGACGCCGCCGAGCTGCGGCGCGAATGCGGCGCCACCGTCGTCGCCTGCTACCTGCCCGCCGAGTCGCGCATGGTCGTCTCCGGCGTCGACCGCGCCGTCGCCGGCGTGCCCCGCGATTTCGTCATCGCCCACGAGTACGGCCACCACATCGCCAACAGCCAGGCGGGCAGCGTCCCCTCGCCGCTCACCGGGGGCACGGCGCGCTGGGCCACCTACGAGCGGGTCTGCCAGCTCTCGCGGGCCGGTCGCCTCTTCCCGGGCGACCAGGGGGCCCACTACTGGGACGACCCCGAAGAGGCCTTCGCCCAGTCCTACGCCAGCCTCAACCGGCCCCGGGATCGCGTCCCCTGGCAGTACAACTCGCTGCTGCGGCCGACCGCCGGCTCGCTGGCGCGGATCCACGCTGACGTGACGCGGCCCTGGAGCGGCCCGGTCAGCTCCGAGTGGCAGGGCGCCCTCGGGGCGGCGCCGGAGTCCCGCCCGGCGCCGGCCGCGCGCGCCGGCAGCCTCGCCGTCGGCGGCGCCCGCGCGGTCGCCGGCCGCGACTGGCTCGCCGCGCGCACGATCCGCACTCCCCTCGACGGCCCGGTCTCGGTCAGCGTCGACGGCGCCCCCGGCGCCCTCGCCGTCTCGCTGCGCGATCCGCAGAGCGACCGCGTCCTCGCCCGCGCGACCAGCGATGCCGCTGGCAGCGCCGTCCTCGCCTACTCGAGCTGCGGGCACGACTCCCTGCGGCTCGAGGTTCGCGCGACCGGCGCGGCGACCGCTTTCACGGCAGCGATCACCAGGCCCTAGCGTCCTGAGTCATGAGTCCTGCACCGGGTCGGCGAGCATGGCTGGGGCCAACCCCGGTGCCGAGTGATCGATTGACCCCCACCTACGGGGGCAAATCGATCAGTCAACACCCTTGTGAGCCTGTGAGGAATTAAGCCGGGGAGAGACGGGAATCTCCCCGGCGAGTCCGAGCAATTGCATCTTGATGCTCCGTAGCTGCTGTCCGGAGGTCATCGAGTTCACAGAGCGGAAACCGCCGGCGCTCAATCCGCTGAGTCGACAAACGCGGGCACAGGCTCACCAAAGACGAGTGGTAGGGCCTCGGAGCATCGCTCTCGTTGGACGTAGAGGCGCCGCTCGAAGCTCTGATCCTCGCCGTCGGCCCAGGGAACGAGGTAGTTGTTCAATTTCGCCCTGAAATCGCTTGCCAAGTGCTCGGGCGCTCCGATCGTGTCCGGCCATGCGGGATCGATGACGAGGATGGTCCTGGCGATGTCCTCCTGGCACCATCGCTGAATCAACTCATTGACGTGGTCGTCCCGAAATGAGTACCCGATGATCGCCAGCTGGGTCGCGGAAGACATCTGCTTCTCCAGCTCGGCCAGAAGGCCGAGGAACGGACCCTCGGCGCGAAGCTTGCCGCGCTGACCGAAGACGAGGGCGGGTTGGCCATCGCGGGCGTCGGGGTCGTCGACAACCTGCATAGCCCGCCGTGGCAGATGGCCGTCTGCATATTCCAGATCGGCCCAGATCCAATCGATCGAACCATGGAGCTTGAGAAGGCGGAGTCCGTTCGCCGGCCAGTTCCAGCTCCCGTGACTCAGCCAGTGGTCTATCCCCGTCGATAGCGGTATTCCGGCCGCGTTGGCTGCTTGCTCGGGTCACGTCGCTACAAGTGGTGTAACGAGCACGTAGGTGGCCGGAACGAAGTTCCGGCCACCGCGGGCCCCAGCTCGTCGGTTGACCACCAAGTCGACGACGAAAGGAAGCACCACGATGGCCGAGAGCCGAAGCATGACGACCCCCGAGGTCGTCGCCAAGACCCTGATCGACGAGCACGCTGACCTCCTGCGCGAGGCGGTGGCGATGGCCGCCGCGCAGATCATGGAGGCGGAGATCACTGCGGAGATCGGTGCCGACAAGGGCGAGGTCTCGGCGGCGAGGAGCACCCACCGAAACGGCTACCGCGACCGCCTCTGGGAGACCAGGGTTGGGGAGATCGAGCTGGCGATCCCCAAAAAGCGCTCCGGAGGCGCCTACTTCCCGAGCTTCCTGGAGCCGCGCAAACGCTCCGAGCAGGCGATCGTCAGTGTCGTCATGGAGGCCTACGTCAACGGCGTCTCCACCCGCAAGGTCGACCGCCTGGTCGAGCAGCTGGGGATCGGCTCGATGAGCAAGGACCGGGTGTCCCGGCTCTGCAAGGCCCTTGACGAGCAGGTCACAGCCTTTCGCGAGCGTCCGCTGGAAGACCCCTTCCCCTACCTGTGGCTGGACGCCAAGCACGTCAAGGTCAGAGACCGTGGCCACGTCTACTCAAAGGCGCTGGTGATCGCCTACGGCGTGCACAAGAGCGGCCGCCGCGAGGTGATCGGCCTCAACATCGGCGAGGTCGAGTCGGGCGCCTTTTGGGTGGAGTTCCTGCGCGAGCTGCGCGCCCGCGGCCTGCACGGGGTGCGCCTCTGCGTCTCCGATGCCCACGAGGGCCTGAAGGGCGCGATCGCCAGGGTGCTGGGCTGCCCCTGGCAGCGCTGCACCGTGCATTTCGTGCGCGACATGCACCAGCACTGCCGACCCCAGCAGCGCGGCATGGTCTCCGCCGCCCTGCGCGAGGTCTTCCAGGCCGAGAGCTACGAGCAGGCCCGCGAGCGCGCCACCGTTGTGATCGAGCGCCTGGCGCCGGCGGTGTCCAAGGTCGCCGAGCTGCTTGAGGAGGCCGAGGAGGACCTGATCGCCTTCTACCGCTTCCCCTCCACGCACTGGTCCAAGCTCAGAAGCACCAACCCGCTGGAGCGGGTCAACCGCGAGGTCGGGCGTCGCTCTGACGTCGTCGGCATCTTCCCCAACGACGAGTCCGCCGTCCGCCTCGCCGGCGCCCTGCTCATCGAGCAAAACGACTGTGTCTCAGGATGGGAAATGTCGTCCGTATGGGCGAAGAGGCTCTCCCGCATCCGGTGGTCTGACTCGCAGAAACGAATGCCCGGGATTCATCCGGCCCCAGCTGGGGCCGGATGAATCGACAAGTGGCCTTCACTCGACTCGTCGACCGCCGGACGTGGGCGGGTCGGCGACCGTGACTTCATAGGAGTGTTGCGCCAAATGCATCGACACAGTCTCGTCCGCTCGCCGACCCGGCCTCGACCATAACCACCAACAAGGAGGCCATTTCGATGATCGTCGGCGTCGACGTCCACAAGCACACCCACACCGCAGCATTGCTCGACCCGCCGAGCGGGGAGATCTCGACCCTCACGTTCGCCAACAGCGCCGACGGGATCGCCCGGCTGCGCGACTGGCTCGCCCAGCGTGGCGGGTCAAAGGCGGTGGTCGGCATCGAGAACGCCGCGGGCTACGGTCGCCTTCTGGCTGCGGCTCTGATCGCCGCCGGCCACGAGGTCCTGACGGTTCCCTCCTGGCGCACCCACCGCGACCGTGATCTCGTCGGACCGGGAAAGAGCGACGCTGGCGACGCCACGGCGGTCGCCGAGGTGGTGCTGCGCAAGCGCTCGGAGCTGGGCCCCGCGGCCGAGCCCGAGGTGGTGCGGGCGATGGCGCTGCTCGAGTCCCTGCGTCGCCAGTCGGTCGCCCAGCGCACCCAGGCGATCCAACGGCTGCGGGCAATCTGGACGCAGGTAGACCCGGGGGCAGAGCGGGAGGTCGCCCACCTGCACCGTCAACGCCCGCTGCGCAGGTTGCGCCGGATCAGCTTCGGCGATGGTCTCGCCGACCGGGCGGCTGCCCGCTGCGTCCGTGAGCTCGCCCGGGAGATCGCCGCCCTGAACGATCGGATCGGCGAGCTCGAGGCGGAGATGGCCGAGCTATTGGCCGAACACGGCGACCCGCTTGCCGACCTGCAGGGTGCCGGCCCTCAGGTCGCCGCTGCGGTGGTCGCCCATGCCGGTGACGTGCGGCGCTTCCGCAGTCAGGCCGCCTTCGCCCGCTTCTGCGGCGTCGCCCCGATCCCGTGCGGCTCGGGGCAAAGCGACGGCAGGCATCGACTCCACCGCGGCGGCAACCGTCAGCTGAACGCGGCTCTGCACCGCATCGCGATCGTCCAGGCCCGCGTCTCACCCGAGGCCCAGGCCTTTCTCGCCCGCAAGCGCGACGAGGGCAAGACCGCACGCGAGGCACGGCGGGCGCTCAAGCGCCACCTCGCCAACGTCGTCTTCAGACGGCTCCTCGCCTGGGCTCCGGACGCGCTCGCACCAGCCGCGACTTGACATAGGAGAGTCGAGTGGCTGGTCAGCCGCCGCTACCTCTCCGAGGAGTCGCTCGCCCTGGTCCTCGAGGACCAGGGCGATGAAGCCCTGGCGGAGTCGGACCGAGGGGAGGTGCCCCAGCTACAAGCCGCGTGAAGGACCCGACGAGGAGTTACACCACAACTCGCGACTTGACTCTTGCTCGACGCTTAGGTCGTAGTTGAGCGTCGCGACCGTTATCCCCCCAGCCTGCTCCCCCTGTCGAACGAGAGGGGATAGGTACGCGGACTCCTTGGCAGTGGTGGCGACTAGGCTTCGGAGCTCGTCGAGCATTGCCGACGCAAGGTCGCGATAGGTCTTTCCGTCGGCTGCGGAGCCAGTTCGCGCGTCGATCAATTCAACCAAGAGATCGCGGGGGCCGCCGAAGCTGTGAGGTCGTTCAAGGGCTTGCGCGAAGCGAAAATTGAAGTTCCCCTCCACGTTGCTTGATTGGGTGTCCAGGGCATCTACTGCTCGGTGCCAGGATGAGACGAACGGAGAAACCTCGAGCGTGTTTCGTTCAGCCAGTAGTTCCACTGCGGCGAATACTCGCTCGACATCTAGGCCCGAAAACGGGTTGTGACCTGCTGCGCCATCGTGAGAGAGAAGTGCGCCGCAGACGAAGTGAAGCGCGGCGGAAATCGGCCGGTGGTCAAAGGGTCGTTCGTTGATTCGCTCGGCGAGGCGCTCGGTCATGTCGAATGTCGTCGGAACGCCGGCCTCTGCCGATGCCCCTGCCCCGAGCAGCACGACGGTCTCGGCCGTTGTCGCCATGTCGGCATGGTGCCGCATTGGGCGCGTCGTCGCTGCTCTCCGAGCGCTATCCTTCGGCCCAGCCTCGCGCCTCGGCCCGGGGTTTTCTCTTGTAACGACTCGGAAGCGGATCGAGGAACGAATGGCTCGCGGAGATGTCCGCATCGCGGTGACGCTGGCTTGCGAAGACTGCAAGCGGCGCAATTATCAGACAAACAAGTCCCGGCGAAATACTCCGGACCGAATCGAGATGCGCAAGTACTGCCGCTGGTGCGGCAAGCACACTCCGCACAAGGAGACGCGCTAGGCCCATGGCCAAGACGCGCGCACAGCGCAAGGCCGAGCGCCGCGCCCGCGAAGAGCAGGAACGCAAGCGCTCCGGCAAGGCGCGCGACTCGGACTCGCGCGCCCAGCACGACACCCAGGTGCCGGTCTCCGGCGAGGTCGCCGAGGTCGAGGCGGTCGAGGCCGGCATGGCCGCCGGCGCGGCGGAGTCGGCGCTCGAGTTCCCCGACTCGCCCAAGTCCTCGCGGGCCGAGAAGCGCGCCGAGGCCAGGGCGGCCAAGGAAGCCGAGAAGCGCCAGCGCGCCGAGCAGAAGCGCCGCGAGAGCGAGCAGCTCGCCAAGAAGCAGAAGCAGGCCCAGGCCGATCGCCAGCGCGGCGGCGTGCTCGGTTTCCTGCTCTCCTGCTGGGCCGAGCTGAAGAAGGTCCAGTGGCCGGACCGCGACACCCTGGTCCAGGCGACCGCGGTCACCATCATCTTCGTCACCGTCGCCGCCGCCTACCTGGGCGCCCTCGACGCCGTCTTCCAGTTCCTGATCAAGCAGATCCTCTAAGCGGATCCCCAACCGAAAAGGCCTCCTAAGACGATGTATCGCTGGTACGTGATCAACACCTACTCCGGGCACGAGAACAAGGTCAAGCACAACCTCGAGCACCGGGTTCAGACGATGAGCCAGAACCGCAACGTGCGCCAGGTCGTCGTCCCCACCGAAGACGTGATGGAGGTCGGCAAGGACGGCCAGAAAGAACCGAAGTCCAAGCGCACGATGCCCGGCTACGTGCTGGTCAACATGGAGATGACCGACGACGCCTGGGGCCTGGTCAAGAACACCCCCGGGGTGACCGGCTTCGTCGGCCCCCGCGACAAGCCCGTGCCGCTCTCCAAAGCCGAGGTCGACCGCCTGCTGCACCGCGAGACCGCCGAGCGCCCCCGCACCCAGGCCCAGTTCTCGGTCGGCGAATCGGTCAAGGTCGTCTCCGGCCCGCTCTCCGACTTCTCCGGCGAGATCGCCGAGATCAACGAGGACGCGGCCAAACTCAAGGTGCTGGTCTCGATCTTCGGTCGCGAGACCCCGGTCGAGGTCGGCTACGACCAAGTCAAGAAGATCTAGGCACCGCTACTCTCCCCGATCCCGATGGCGAAGAAAGTCCTCACTCAGATCAAGCTGCAGATCTCGGCCGGCTCGGCCAACCCGGCGCCGCCGGTCGGCCCCGCCCTGGGCCAGCACGGCGTCAACATCATGGAGTTCTGCAAGGCGTTCAACGCCCAGACCCAGTCCGAGGGCGGCACGATCATCCCGGTCGAGATCACCGTCTACGAGGACCGCTCCTTCGACTTCATCACCAAGACGCCCCCCGCCGCGGTGCTGATCCGCGAAGCGATCGGGATCAAGAAGGGCTCGGGCGAGCCCCACGTCAACAAGGTGGGGACGATCTCGATGGACCAGGTGCGCCAGATCGCCGAGCGCAAGATGCCCGACCTCAACGCCAACGACCTCGACGCCGCCTCGAAGATCATCGCCGGCACCGCCCGCTCGATGGGCGTCGACGTCGCCTAGGAGGAGGAGCGATGGCCCACGGCAAGCGCTACCGCAAACAGCTCGACAAAGTCCAGCGCGAGCGCGCCTACCCGCCGGCCGAGGCGGTCGCCCTGATCAAGGAGACGGCCAGCGCCAACTTCGACGAGACGGTCGAGCTGCACGTCCTGCTCGGGGTCAACGTCCGCCACGCCGAGGAGCAGCTGCGCGGCACCCTCGCCCTGCCCCACGGGCTCGGCAAGGACGTCACCGTCGCCGTCTTCGCCCAGGGCCAGCAGGCCCGCGACGCGGAGGCGGCCGGGGCCGACTTCGTCGGCGGCGACGAGCTGGCGAAGAAAGTCGAGGAGGAGGGCTGGACCGACTTCGACGTGGCGATCGCCACCCCGCAGATGATGGGCACGGTCGGCAAGCTGGGCCGCGTGCTCGGCCCGCAGGGCAAGATGCCCAACCCCAAGGTCGGCACCGTCACCGACGACGTCGAGAAGGCTGTCGGCGAGTCCAAGGCGGGCAAGGTCGAGTACCGCACCGACCGCCAGGCGATCGTCCATCTGGCGATCGGCAAGGCCAGCCTCGAGGCCGAGAAGCTGCTGGAGAACTTCACCACGGTGATGGAGGAGATCGTCCGCGCCAAGCCCTCGGCGGCGAAGGGCCGCTACATCGTCTCCTGCACGCTGACGACGACGATGGGTCCCGGCATCCGCGTCGACGCCAGCAAGGTCGGCGCCAAGGACGAGCCCTCCGCGGCGGCGCCCGCAGACGAGGCCGCACCGGAGCCCGCAACCGCCTAAACTCCCGCGCCGCGCAACCCGAGACCACCGGCAGCCGCCGACGGGCCTATATGTGGAGCCACAGGCGACATTTCGGCCCATCGGCAGCAGGAAGCCCGGTGCAGGTGAGAGATGAACCGAGACGAGAAGTCACAAGCAATCGCGGAGATCGCCGCCGACATCGAGGCGGCCGAGGCGATATTCGCGGTCGACTACCGGGGCATCAGCGTCCCCCAGGCGGCCGAGCTGCGCGCCGAGCTGCGTGAGGCCGACGCCAGCTTCCGCATCGTCAAGAACCGGCTGACCAAAATCGCCGCCGAGAAGTCGGGCGAGGAGCGCCTCGCCGAGCTGCTGCGCGGCCCGACCGCGCTGACCTTCGTCCGCGGCGACACCGCCCAGGCGGCGAAGGCGATCACGAGCTTCAACAAGGAGCACGACGTGCTCACCTACAAGGGCGGCTTCATGGAGGGGACGGACCTCGACGAGGACCGCTTCAAGGCGATCGCCAAGCTGCCCGCGCGCGAGGTGCTCAACGGCCAGTTCGCCGGCGTCGTCGCCAGCCCGCTGACCGGCCTGGTCCGCGGCCTGGGCTCGATGATCTCCGGTCTCGCAACCCAACTTCAACAGATCCAGGAGCAGGGCCTGGTTGGTCAGGCTCCTGCCGCCGAAGCTTCGAACGAGGAGGAATAAAGAGTGGCAACCAAGATCTCAACCGAGGACTGGATCGAGGAGCTGAAGAGCATCTCCGTGCTCGAGCTCTCCGAGCGGATCAAGGCCCTGGAGGAGGAGTTCGGCGTCTCGGCGACCGCGGTCGCAGCCGCGGCTCCGGCCGCTGCCGGCGCTCCCGGCGGGCGACGGCGACGGCGACGGCGAGGAGTCCTCGACCGTCGACGTGGTGCTGACCGAGGTCGGCGGCCAGAAGGTGCCGGTGATCAAGGTCGTCCGCGCCGCGACCGGCCTCGGCCTGAAAGAGGCCAAGGCCCTCGTCGACGAGGCGCCGAAGGCGATCAAGGAGGGCGTCGAGCGCGAGGAGGCCGATAAGCTGAAGGCCGAGCTCGAGGAGGCCGGCGCCACCGTCGAGCTCAAGTAAGAGCCGAAAGACCGCGCCTGGAACCCAGGCAGGGAGCCATGCGCGCGGTCGAGCGCGGCCGTGTGTTATTTTTCGCGGTCGCGCGCCTGTTGTCTTCCCTGCCCCATATCTGCGCTGTATCCACGTCCCTCTGACCGTCTGAGGAGTCGCCGACTTTGGCACGTTCGAACGCTGCCCCCGTAACCCGCAGGAGCTTCTCCCGACTGCAGAATCCCCTCGAAGTCCCCCATCTGATCGATATCCAGCGTCGCTCTTTCGAAGAGCTGACGGATCCGAAGAAGGGCGGGCTGCGGGAGACGATCGACGACATATCCCCGATCGAGGACTACACGGGGAACCTCGCGATCGTCTTCGGCGAGTTCAAGTTCGAGGAGCCGCCGCACACGATCGAGGAGTGCCGCGAGAAGGACATGACCTACTCGCGGCCGCTCATCGGCGACCGTCGCCTTCCAGAACAAGGAGACCGGCGAGATCCGCGAGCAGGCCGTCTTCATGGGCGACTTCCCGTGGATGACCGAGCGCGGCACCTTCATCATCAACGGCACCGAGCGCGTCGTCGTCACCCAGCTGGTGCGCTCGCCCGGCGCCTACGTGATGGCGCCCAAGGACGCCGAGAAGCAGGTCTTCATCGCCAACCTGATGCCGGCCCGCGGCTCCTGGCTGGAGCTCGAGATCGACAAAAAGGGCCGAGTCTTCGTCCGCATCGACCGCAAGCGCAAGCTGCCGGTGACGGTGCTGCTGCGGGCGATGGGCTACGTCGAGGACGAGAAGCTGCTCGACCTGTTCGACAACTCGATCTACATCCGCCACACGATCGCCGCCGACACCGAGGCGACCCAGACCGAGGAGGGCGCCCTGATCGAGCTGTTCAAGAAGCAGCGCCCCGGCGAGCCGCCCTCGGTCGACGCCGCCCGCAACCTGCTCGAGCAGCTCTTCTTCGACCCCAAGCGCTACGACCTGACCCGGGTCGGCCGCTACAAGCTGAACGCGCGCCTCGACCTCGACGTCGACCTCGACAACCGGGTCCTCACCCACGACGACATCATCGCCCTGATCAAGGAGCTGGTCAGCCTGCCGAAGCTGCTCGGCATCCCCGAGGAGATCGACGAGGAGAACCCGATCAAGGACTACGCCGCGGAGGCGATCACCTACCCGCGCGAGCCGGTCAACGAGCACCTCGACGAGTACGAGCACTTCGGCAACCGGCGCCTGCGCACGGTCGGCGAGCTGATCCAGGAGGCGTTCCGGATCGGCCTCTACCGGATGGAGCGCGTCGTCCGCGAGCGGCTGACCACCGAAGACTCCGACGCGATCACCCCGCAGACGATCATCAACATCCGCCCGGTGGTCGCGGCGATGAAGGAGTTCTTCGGCTCCTCGCAGCTCTCGCAGTTCATGGACCAGACCAACTCGCTGGCCGGGCTCACCCACCGCCGCCGCCTCTCGGCGCTCGGCGCCGGCGGCCTGACCCGCGAGCGGGCGCCGATCGAGGTCCGCGACGTGCACCCGACCCACTACGGCCGGATGTGCCCGATCGAGACGCCGGAGGGCCCGAACATCGGCCTGATCGGCTCGCTCTCCTCCTACGCGGAGATCTCCGAGCACGGCTTCGTCACCACCCCCTACCGGGTCGGTCAAGGACGGCGTCGTCAGCGACGAAGATCGTCCACCTCGACGCGACCCAGGAGGAGGACAAGGTGATCGCCCAGGCCAACGCCGAGGTCGATCCCAAGACGAGCAAGCTGAAGGGCCCGCAGGTGCTGGTCCGCGCCGCCGAGCAGGAGTACTCGACCGCCTCGCCCAAGGAAGTCGACCTGATGGACGTCTCGCCGACCCAGATCTGGTCGGTGGCGACGGCGCTGATCCCCTTCCTCGAGCACGACGACGCCAACCGCGCCCTGATGGGCTCCAACATGCAGCGCCAGGCGGTGCCGCTGCTGAAGCCCGACCCGCCGCTGATCGGCACCGGCATGGAGCGCCGCGCCGCGGTCGACACCGGCGACGTGACCCTGGCCGGCAGCCGACGGCGAGGTCAGCCTACGTCGACTCGGAGCGGATCGTGGTCAGCACGGCTCGAAGAAGGACCGAGTACCCGCTGCACAAGTTCATGCGCTCCAACCAGGGCACGATCATCCACCAGCGGCCGATCGTCACCACCGGCCAGAAGGTGAAGGAGGGCGACGTGCTCGCCGACGGCTCCTCGACCGCCGGCGGCGAGATCGCCCTGGGCAAGAACTGCCTGGTCGCCTTCATGTCCTGGGAGGGCTACAACTTCGAGGACGCGATCATCCTCTCCGAGCGCCTGGTCAAGGACGACGAGCTGACCTCGATCCACATCGAGGAGTACGAGATCGACGCCCGCACGACCAAGCTCGGCGACGAGGAGATCACCCGCGACATCCCCAACCGCTCCGAGGAGAGCCTGCGCAACCTCGACGAGCGCGGCATCGTCCGCATCGGCGCCGAGGTCCAGCTCGGGCGACCTGCTGGTCGGCAAGGTGACGCCGAAGGGCGAGACCGAGCTGACCGCCGAGGAGAAGCTGATCCGCGCGATCTTCAAGGAGAAGGCGCGCGAGGTCCGCGACACCTCGCTCAAGGTCCCGCACGGCGAGGGCGGCGTCGTCATCGACGTGCTCACCTTCAGCCGCGACGACGGCGACGACCTCGCCGCCCGGCGTCAACGACCTGGTCCGCGTCTACGTCGCCACCAAGCGCAAGATCGCCGAGGGCGACAAGCTCGCCGGCCGCCACGGGAACAAGGGTGTGATCTCGAAGATCGTGCCCGAGGAGGACATGCCCCACCTCGCCGACGGCACCCCCGTCGACGTCATCCTCAACCCGCTCGGCGTGCCGAGCCGGATGAACATCGGCCAGATCCTCGAGACGCACCTCGGCTGGGTCGCCGGCCAACGGCTGGTACGACGACGGCTCCGAGGCCTACAAGCAGGCGCACTCCGACCGAGGGCGACGGCCGCGTCTACGTCGCGACCTCGGTCTTCGACGGCGCCATCGTCGAGGACGTCGACGAGGCGCTGGTCAAGTGGTCCGACGAGAACGCCGAGCGCGGCATCGACCTCGGCATCGACAAGAGCGCGCGCGCCGGGCGCCCGCGCGCGCGGGCACCGCGCAGCTCTACAACGGCCGCACCGGCGAGCCCTACGAGGGCAAGGTCACGGTCGGCTACATGTACATCCTCAAGCTGCTGCACCTGGTCGACGACAAGATCCACGCCCGCTCGACCGGCCCGTACTCGCTGGTCACCCAGCAGCCGCTGGGCGGCAAGGCGCAGTTCGGCGGCCAGCGCTTCGGCGAGATGGAGGTCTGGGCCCTGGAGGCCTACGGCGCCGCCTACACGCTGCAGGAGATGCTGACCGTCAAGTCCGACGACACCGTCGGGCGGGTCAAGGCCTACGAGGCGATCGTCAAGGGCGAGAACATCCCCGAGCCCTCGATCCCCGAGTCCTTCAAAGTGCTGCTCAAGGAGATCCAGAGCCTCTCGCTGGACGCCAACGTCGTCTCCGAAGGCGGCGACGTCGAGATCGCCGAGGAGGACGACGACCTGCTCAAGGCCGCCGAGGAGCTGGGCATGGACCTGACCGGGGTCCGCGCCGATGCCTCCAACGGCGCCGCCGACGAGCAGGAGGAGCAGACAGTCGCAGAGGGCGAGGGCGGCACCGGCGGCTCCGACGGAGACGGGGCAGAGACCGAGAAAGAGGCCGCTGAGGCCAAGGTGGAGGATAGGCACTGATGATCGACATCAACAACTTCGACGCGATCGAGATCGGCCTCGCGTCATCGAAGAAGATCCGCTCCTGGAGCTGGGGCGAGGTCACCAAGCCCGAGACGATCAACTACCGGACGCTGAAGCCCGAGAAAGACGGGCTCTTCTGCGAGCGCATCTTCGGTCCGACCAAGGACTGGGAGTGCTACTGCGGCAAGTACAAGCGGGTCCGCTACAAGGGCATCGTCTGCGAGCGCTGCGGCGTCGAGGTGACCCGCTCCAAGGTGCGCCGCGAGCGCATGGGGCACGTCGACCTGGCCGCGCCCGTCTCCCACATCTGGTTCTTCAAGGGCGTGCCGAGCCGGATCGGCTACCTGATCGACATGGCCCCCAAGGAGCTGGAGAAGGTCCTCTACTTCGCCGCTTCGATGATCACCTGGGTCGACGTCGAGGCCCGCGACAAGGATCTCGGCAAGCTCGAGAAAGAGGTCAAGAAGGTCACCGACTCCTACGAGGCCGAAAGGCAGAAGCGGACCCAGGAGCTGAGCGAGTCGCTCGAGCGCCGGATCAAGTACCTCGAGGACGGCACCCAGACCAAGTTCGACGACGAGGACCACATCTGGGCCGACTCGCTGAAGCTGACCGCGGCGCAGCTGCGCAAGCTCAAGGACGACGAGCGGGCGAAGATGATCAAAGAGCTGCGCAAGACCTTCGACGCCGAGATCTCCGACACCGAGGCCTACATCGACGAGGCGATCGAGCGGATGGACGAGGTCTGGAAGATCTTCACCGAGATGAAGCCGAAGGACGTCGTCAACGACGAGACCGTCTTCCGCGAGCTCAAGGACCGCTTCGGCTCGCCCTTCGGCTGGGGCGAGTACTTCCGCGGCAGCATGGGCGCCGAGGCCGTGCGCGACCTGCTCGAACAGGTCGACCTGGCGGCCGAATGCGAGGAGCTGGAGCAGGTCGATCAACAGCTCCAAAGGCCAGAAACAGGCCCGCGCGGTGAAGCGGCTCAAGGTCGCCTCCGCCTTCCTCAACTCCGACAACAAGCCCGACTGGATGATCCTCGACTGCGTGCCGGTGATCCCGCCGGAGCTGCGGCCGATGGTCCAGCTCGACGGCGGCCGCTTCGCCACCTCCGACCTCAACGACCTCTACCGCCGGGTGATCAACCGCAACAACCGGCTCAAGCGCCTGCTCGACCTCGGCGCGCCGGAAATCATCGTCAACAACGAGAAGCGCATGCTCCAGGAGGCGGTCGACGCCCTCTTCGACAACGGCCGCCGCGGCCGCCCGGTCACCGGGCCCGGCAACCGGCCGCTGAAGTCGCTCTCCGACATGCTCAAGGGCAAGCAGGGGCGCTTCCGCCAGAACCTGCTCGGCAAGCGCGTCGACTACTCCGGCCGCTCGGTGATCGTCTCCGGGCCGAGCCTCAAGCTGCACCAGTGCGGCCTGCCCAAGCTGATGGCGCTGGAGCTCTTCAAGCCGTTCATCATGGCCCAGCTGGTCGAGCGCAAAGCGGTGCAGAACATCAAGGCCGCGAAGAAGATGGTCGAGTCGATGGTGCCCGAGGTCTGGGACGTGCTCGAGGACGTGATCCACGAGCACCCGGTGCTGCTCAACCGCGCCCCGACCCTGCACCGCCTCGGCATCCAGGCCTTCGAGCCGGTGCTGGTCGAGGGCAAGGCGATCCAGGTCCACCCGCTGGTCTGCCACGCCTTCAACGCCGACTTCGACGGCGACCAGATGGCGGTCCACGTGCCGCTCTCCGCCGAGGCCCAGGCCGAGGCGCGGATCCTGATGCTCTCGGCGAACAACATCCTCTCGCCGGCCCACGGCGCGCCGCTGGCGACGCCGACCCAGGACATGGTGCTCGGCATCTACTACCTCACCTACGGGCCCGACGCCGAGCAGCTGGAGAAGATCGACGAGGAGCTCAAGGCCGGCAAGGGGGCGAAGCGCAACGGCTCCGCGCCGAAGGTCTTCCGCTCCTCCCAGGAGGCCGAGCTGGTCTACGAGAACGGCGGCTGCAAGCTGCACGACCAGGCCGAGTACCGGCGGGCCGGGCACGAGCACTTCCTGACCACGGTCGGGCGGATCATCTTCAACGAGAAGATCGAGCGCGCCCTGGCCGACGCCCTCGGCGAGGACTTCGACGCCGAGCAGTTCGTCTTCGTCAACCGGGCGCTGAAGAAGCGCGACGTCAACGAGATGGTCTCCGACCTGGTCAAGGCCTACGGCGCCCCCGCGGTCTCGCGGGTGCTCGACGCCTTCAAGGATCTCGGCTTCCACTACGCCAGCCAGGCCGGGATCACGGTCTCCAAGAACAACGTCGTCTCGCCGCCCGACAAGGAGCAGATCCTCGAGCGCTACGAGAAGCAGACGGCCGAGATCCAGTCGCAGTACGACGACGGCTACATCACCGCGGAGGAGCGCCACGAGGCGGTCACCTCGCACTGGAACAACGCGACCGACGAGGTCGCCCAGGCGATGGAGGACAACCTCGACGAGCTCAACCCGATCTTCATGATGGCCAACTCGGGCGCCCGCGGCTCCTTCAAGCAGATCCGCCAGCTGGCCGGGATGCGCGGCCTGATGGCCAATCCGAAGGGCGAAATCATCGAGCGGCCGATCAAGGCCAACTTCATGGAGGGCCTCTCGGTGCTCGAGTACTTCATCTCCACGCACGGCGCCCGCAAGGGGCTCGCCGACACGGCGCTGCGCACGGCCGACTCGGGCTACCTGACCCGGCGCCTGGTCGACGTCGCCCAGGACGTGATCGTCCGCGAGGAGGACTGCAAGACCAAAGACCACATCGAGATGGCGATCCGCAAGGACGACGGCTCGCTCAACGACAACCTGATCGGCCGCCTGGCGGCGAAGAAGTTCGAGACCAAGCGCGGTCGCGAACTGCTCAAGCGCAACCAGCAGATCACCCTGGCCGAGGTCGAGGAGATCGCCGAGGCATTCGGCGACGAGGAGGCCAAGGTCCCGGTTCGCTCGGCGCTCAAGTGCGACGCCGACTCCGGCGTGTGCCGCTCCTGCTACGGGATCTCGCCGGCGACCGGCTCGATGGTCGACATCGGCGACGCGGTCGGCATCATCGCCGCCCAGTCGATCGGCGAGCCGGGCACGCAGCTGACCATGCGCACCTTCCACACCGGCGGCGTCGCCGGCCAGGACATCACCCAGGGCCTGCCGCGCATCGTCGAGCTCTTCGAGGCGCGTAAACCGAAGGGCCTGGCGCAGATGGCCGAGGCGGCCGGCAAGGTCTCGGTCGAGGAAACCGACAAAGCGCTGAAAGTGATCGTCACCGAGTCCAGCGGCGAGGAGCACTCCTACAGCTTCCCGCCGCGCACCCGGCTGCACGTCGCCGACGGCGACAAGGTCGAGGTCGGCGAGCAGCTCAACGAGGGTTCGCTCTACCCCGCCGACCTGCTGACGATCCGCGGCCGCACCGACACCGAGCTCTACCTGGTGGCCGAGGTGCAGAAGGTCTACCGCGCCCAGGGCGTCGACATCAACGACAAGCACATCGAGCTGATCGCGCGGCAGATGCTGAAGAAGGTGAAAATCGAGTCGAAGGGCTCGACCAGCCTGCTGCCGGGCCAACTCGAAGACCGTGGCGCGCTCAAACGGCTGAACAAGACGACGAAGGAAGGCGGCGGCACGCCGGCCAAGGCCGAGGAGGTCATCCTCGGCATCACCAAGGCCTCGCTTGCCACCGAGTCCTTCCTCTCCGCCGCCTCCTTCCAGGAGACGACCAAGGTGCTGACCGACGCGGCCCTGGAGGGCAAGCGCGACAAGTTGGTCGGGCTCAAGGAGAACGTGATCATCGGCAAGCTGATCCCGGCCGCGACCGGCCTCAAGCACTACCGCACGCTGGCGGTGGAGCCCTCCGAACCGATCGAGGCGCCGAGCGAGGAAGGCCTGCTCGACGAGGAGGAGCTGGCCGCCGAGCTCGGCCTCGACGGCGACGACAAGCCGGTCGAGAGCTTCGGACCCTCGTTCGCGGAGGAGCTCGAGGAGTTGGCGCAGGAGATCGAGCAGACCTCCGACGAGTCGTCGAAATAGGAAGCCTCAGATCGCCAGGGGCTCCCCGGAGAGCCTGGCGATCAGCTGCTCCAGGGAGACGAACTCGGCCTCGAAGTCGCGGAAGCGGCGTTTGCGGGGAGTCTCGGTGTCAGCGGTGACGACGTAGGTTGGGCCGTCCGGATAGCCGTGGCGGAAGGCGGCGAGGCCGCCCGGGTCGAACGACTCCCCCTTCCACTTGCACTCGACCGCGATCGGGCCCGCCTCACCCCGGCGGGGGAGCACGAAGTCGACCTCGGCGCCCTTCTTGTTGCGCCAGTAGCGCGGCGTGCGGTGCTGCAGCCGGGCCTGGATCTCGTTGAGGACGTAGTGCTCCCAGAGCAGGCCGAGGTCTTCCTCGCGCAGCGTGCTCCAGCCGCGGTAGAAGCAGACGAAGCCGGTGTCGAAGCCGTAGACCTTCGGCGCGGCGACGATCTCCGTCGACCGGCGCGTGCTGAACGGGCGCACCACGTGGGCGACGAAGGTCGCCTCGATCGCCGCCAGGTAGTTGGAGATCGTCTGCCGGCTGACCTCGCAGGGCGCGGCGAAGCGGGTCGCCTCGAAGAGCCCGCCGCTCTGCGCGAAGAGCAACTCGACGAAGCGCTGGAACGACCAGCGGCGCTCGAGGCGGAACAGCTCCTGGACGTCCTTCGCCCAGTAGGAGTCGATCCAGTCCTGGAATTCGGGCTCGACGGGATCCTCGGCGAGGAAGAGCGGCGGCAGGCCACCGCGCAGGAAACGGTGGCGCAGGCTCTGGTCGCCGAACTCCGCCAGGTCGGTTGAGGCCATCGGCGTCAGCCAGACGTTCGCCTTGCGGCCGGTCAGGGTGTCGCGGAACTTCGCGGTTGCCCCGAGGGTGGAGGAGCCGGTTGCGAGCACCCGCGTGTCGCCGAAGTGATCGGCGGCTATCTTCAGCAGCTCGGAGGGGTTGCCGAGGCGGTGGATCTCGTCGAGCACGATGCGCCGTCCCCGGTGCGCGGCCAGGAACTCCTGCGGGTCATCGAGCAGGGCACGAGTCCGGGGCAGCTCGCAGTCGAAGTACTCGACCTCCTCCAGGCTGCGGCAGAGGCAGGTCTTTCCCGCCCGCCGAACGCCGGCGAGCCAGACGACCGACCGCCGTTTCCATGCTTGCTCGAGCAGCGAGACCCAGTGACTGCGGAGAACCATATGCTAGTAGATTAGCGTTTGGTACCACCAAACGCAAAAGCAGCGACGTTTGGTCCAGCTGCCGGCGAGCGGCACGGCGAGGGGGCGGGCGGGAGGTAGATTTCAGCCATGCCTGCCGCTGAGAAGGTCTGCGTGATCGGGGCCGGGTCTTCGGGGATCGCGGCTTGCCAGGTGCTGGGGGCGCGGGGGATTCGCTTCGACTGCTTCGAGAAGGGGTCGGAGGTCGGCGGCAACTGGCGCTACGAAAACGACAACGGGATGTCGTCGGCCTACCGCTCGCTGCACATCAACACCTCGCGCGGGCTGATGGCCTACGCCACCTACCCGATGCCAGACGACTACCCCGACTACCCCAACCACTTCCAGATCGCCCGTTACTTCGACGACTACGTCGACCACTTCGGCCTGCGCGAGCGGATCGAGTTCCGCACCGAGGTCAGGCGGGTCGAGCCGGTCGACGGCGAGTGGGAGGTGACGGTCGCCGGCCCCGGCGGCGAGGAGGAGAGCCGTCGCTACCGGGCGGTGCTGGTCGCCAACGGCCACCACTGGGACCCGCGCTGGCCCGAACCGCCCTTCCCCGGCGCCGGGGAGTTCGAGGGCGAGCAGATCCACGTCCACCACTACCGCGAGCCCGAGCTGCTGCGCGGCAAGCGGGTGCTGGTGCTCGGCATCGGCAACTCGGCGACCGACGTCGCGGTCGAGGCCTCGCGGATCGCCGAGAAGACCTTCCTGGCGATGCGCCGCGGCGCCTACGTGATGCCCAAGTACCTGAACGGCAAGCCGACCGACGAGGCCGCCTCCAAGATCCTGACGATGATGCCGCTCCCGGTGCAGCGCTTCGTGCTCAACCGGATGCTGGGCCTGACCGCCGGCGAGATGACCGCTTACGGCCTGCCCCAGCCCGACCACAAGCTGCTCGAGGCCCACCCGACCGTCTCCGCCGAGCTGCTCTCCCGCCTCGGCCACGGCGACATCGAGGTCCGGCCCAACATCGAGAGCTTCCCCGGCGGGCGCACCGTGCGCTTCGTCGGCGGCGGCGAGGAGGAGATCGACCTCGTCGTCTACTGCACCGGCTACAAGGTGACCTTCCCCTTCTTCGACGAAGATCTGGTCTCGGCGACCGACAACCGGCTGCCGCTCTACCGCCGGGTCGTCTCGGTCGAGCACCCCGGCCTCTACTTCATCGGCCTGATCCAGCCCCTCGGCGCGATCATGCCCCTCGCCGAGGCCCAAGCAGAGTGGGTCGGCGATCTGCTCGACGGGCGCGGCACGTTGCCCTCACCGGCGCAGATGCGCGCTGAGATCGAGGCTGAGGAACGCAAGATGCGCAAGCGCTACGTAGCTTCCAAGCGCCACACGATCCAGGTCGACTTCCAGCCGTATCTGCGGCAGCTCAAGCGGGAGCGGAAGCGGGCTGCTCAGCGGGTGTGAGGGGAGGCGGAGGAGGCGGGGTGCCCCTCCCGCGTGCTGGGTTTTTCGCCAGAAGAGGTGGCAGCCGTCCGAGGTAGGGGGGTGGGGCGAAAAACAGGACGCCGCTGCGCCGGAGGGGCACCCCGCCTCCTCCGCAGCGCTCCCGCCCCGCCAGGTCCATGCTGGGGCCCTCGGGGCCTTGTTGGAGAGGGGCGCCAGCGGTTGAAGCCGCCCTCGTCGGCGTCATTGCCGGCGGTCTCCTCTTCGGGGGCCTTGCTCGCGTACCAGACCAGCCAGAGAGCACCGAAGACGGGAATCTTCAGCACCACGAGCAAGAAGAAAATCGGCCAGAAGCCCTCCACCTGGCCCAGTGTACCCAGGGCCGATGGGCCTATAACCGACGCATAGCGACGGAAATAGGCCCGTCGGCGGCTCAGATGGCGGCGGCCCAGGACTCGAGGGCGGCTACGTGGGCCTCCTCGAGGCCGAGGTGGGTCTCGGTGGGGACGAGCAGGGTGGGGTGCTCGCGGGTCTCGGCCCACTCGAAGCAGCTGTCGTCGAGGTTGTCGTCGACCCAGGCGAGGGCGCGGCCCGAGGCGTAGGCCTCCAGCGGCCCCAGCTTCCAGTGGGCGGCGCCGGCCGACACCGAGCCGTCGAAGCTGACGTGGGGGAGGTCGGGCAGGCCGAGCAGGCCGGGCAGGTAGAAGTTCGCTTTGTCCTCCCAGCCGCTGGCCCAGACCAGCTCGAAGCTCTCGCCCAGCCGGCGCAGGCGGTCGCCGCAGGGCAGCGAGATCAGGTGCGGAACGCCGTCGACCAGCTCGAGCTTCGTATGCGTCCGGTCCGGCTTCTCCTCGGACCCGAATAGGGAGATGACGCCGTCGATGTCGACGGCGAGTATCGGCCTACCAGCGGTAATGCGCGAACGCCTTGTTCGCCTGCGCCATGCGGTAGATGTCGTCCTTCCGCTTCCAGGCGCTGCCCTGCTGCTGCGTCGCGTCGAGGATCTCGCCGGCGAGCCGCTCGGCCATCGAGTACTCGCGCCGGTTGCGGGCGTAGTCGACCAGCCAGCGGACGGCCAGGGTGCGGGCGCGGCGGGCGGGCACCTCGACCGGCACCTGGTAGGTGGCGCCGCCGACCCGGCGGGAGCGCACCTCGAGCACCGGGGTCAGCGCCTTGATCGCTGCCTCCAGGGTCTCGATCGGGTCCTCGCCGGAGCGCTCGCCGACCAGGGCCAGCGCGTCGTAGACGATGCGCTCGGCGCCCTGCTTCTTGCCGTCGCGCATCACCTTGTTGATCAGCTGCTGGACGAGCCGGTTGCGGAAGCGCGCATCGGGCTCGACGGGACGGATCTGGGCGGCGGAGCGGCGCGGCATGGGAAGTCCTAGGAAGCCTTCACTCCGTAGCGGGAGCGCGCCTGCTTGCGGTCGGAGACGCCGGCCGCGTCGAGCGTGCCGCGCACGACCTTGTAGCGGACGCCCGGCAGGTCCTTGACCCGGCCGCCGCGGACGAGCACCACCGAGTGCTCCTGCAGGTTGTGGCCCTCGCCCGGGATGTAGGTGGTGACCTCCATCCCGTTGGTCAGCCGCACACGGGCGATCTTGCGCAGGGCGGAGTTCGGCTTCTTCGGCGTCACCGTTGCGACGCGGGTGCAGACGCCGCGCCGCTGGGGGGCGGCGACGGTCTTCTTGCGGCCCTGCGAGGACTTGAGTCCCGGCGTCGCCGTCTTCTTCTTCGGGCGCTTGCGGCCCTTCCTGACGAGCTGATTCGTATTCGGCACGGCCGCGCATAGTAGAGCAGTCCGCCAATGACCAGCCCCGCCGCTGCCGCCAGCTCGGCGAAGAAGCCGTCCTCGAGCACCGCGCTGGCCCCCGAGAAGCGGGCCGCCTGGGCGCCCGTGGCGAGCCCGGCGGGCAGGTCGACGAGCAGGATCACGGCCAGCGAGGCCGCCCCCAGGGCGACCGTGACCCGGGCCAGGCCGAGCCGCCCGGGGCGCAGGGCGAGCAGCGAGGTGGCGGCCGCGGCGAGGGCGAGCACGACCAGGGCGAAGGAGTGGGCGTCGCTCGGCGTCTCGCCGCCGACGGTCGGCGCCGCGGCGGCCGGCAGCCCGGCGTAGGCCGCCTGGCCGACCTCGACGCTGCGGTACTCGACGAACTGGGCGGCGAGCAGGCAGGCCGCCGCGCCGAGCGTCGCGGCGCAGACCGCGCGGCGCGGGGTCAGCGCGGCGCTGGCCGCGGTCGCGGCGCGAGCCGAGCGCGAGCCGGTCGCCAGCAGCAGGCGCTCGAGCAGGGCGAAGCCGCGCAGGAGGAGGACGAGGGCCGGCCGCGCCAGGCGCCAGACCAGTCGCGCCGCTCGCGCCGCCAGGCGCCGCAGGCGGTCGCCCGCGCCGCTCGCCAGCGCCCGCAGCCGGGTCAGGCGGCGGGCCAGCGGCGGGCGCAGCCGCTCGATCCGCCGCGCCAGCGCCCGGTCGAGCTGCCGCGAGCGCTTGCCGGCGGCGAGCAGCGCCGCGCCGATGCGCCGCCGCGTCGCTGCTATCATCGCGCGTCGCTCAGGCAGTTTCTTCGACGTAGGTTTCGCCGGGCCCGCGAGGGCCTTTTTCATGCGCCGATCGCGGCTCTTGCCGGATCGCCCGCTTTTGTCCCGTCCCCGTTTCACGACCAAACCCTTACCTTAGGAACCATGGCACGCACATTCCCCCTGGAGAAGACGCGCAACATCGGGATCATGGCGCACATCGACGCCGGCAAGACGACGACGACCGAGCGCATCCTCTACTACACCGGCCGCACCCACAAGATGGGCGAGGTTCACGAGGGCGCCGCCGTCATGGACTGGATGGAACAGGAGCAGGAGCGCGGCATCACGATCACCTCCGCCGCCACCGCCTGCGAGTGGAAGGGCCACCGGGTCAACATCATCGACACGCCCGGCCACGTCGACTTCACGGTCGAGGTCGAGCGCAGCCTGCGCGTGCTCGACGGCGCGATCGCCGTCTTCGACGCGGTCGCCGGGGTCGAGCCCCAGTCGGAGACCGTCTGGCGCCAGGCCGACAAGTACCACGTGCCGCGCTTCGCCTACATCAACAAGATGGACCGCACCGGCGCCGACTTCTTCAACTCGGTGCAGACGATGAAGGACCGGCTCGGCGCCAACGCGCTGCCGATCCAGCTGCCGATCGGGGCCGAGGACAACTTCAAGGGCGTCGTCGACCTGATCGAGATGAAGGGCCTGGTCTGGACCGACGAGCTCGGCGCCGAGTACGAGACGATCGAGATCCCCGACGACCTCGCCGAGCAGGCCGAGGAATACCGCACCCAGCTGATCGAGGCCTGCGCCGACTACGACGACGAGCTGATGGAGGCCTACCTGGCCGAGGAGGAGATCCCCCACGAGCGGATCGCCAAGTCCCTGCACCAGGCCTGCCTCGACACCAAGGTGACCCCGGTGCTCTGCGGCACCTCGTTCAAGAACAAGGGCGTGCAGCCGCTGCTCGACGCGATCGTCGAGCTGCTGCCCTCGCCGCTGGAGGTGCCGCCGGTGACCGGCGTCGTGCCCGCCACCAAGGGCCAGCCCGAGGACGTCGAGGACGAGCGGGCCGCCGACGATGGGGCGCCCTTCAGCGCCCTCGCCTTCAAGGTCATGTCCGACCCCTACGTCGGCAAGCTCACCTACTTCCGCGTCTACTCCGGCAAGCTCGAGAAAGGCGGCCGCGTCCTCAACGTGAAGACCGGCAAGACCGAGCGCATCGGCCGGCTGCTGATGATGCACGCCAACAGCCGCGAGGAGATCGACGAGTGCTACGCGGGCGACATCTGCGCCGGCGTCGGCCTCAAAGAAACCGGCACCGGCGACACCCTCTCGGCCCCCGACGCGCCGATCGCCCTGGAGAGCATCGAATTCCCCGAGACCGTGATCGCGGTCGCGATCGAGCCGAAAACCAAGGCCGACCAGGAGAAGATGGGCAACGCCCTGCAGCGGCTCGGCGAGGAGGACCCGACCTTCCGCATCGAAAGCGACGAGGAAACCGGCCAGACCCTGATCCACGGCATGGGCGAGCTGCACCTCGAGGTGATCGTCGACCGCATGCTGCGCGAGTTCAAGGTCGAGGCCAACGTCGGCAAGCCGCAGGTCGCCTACCGCGAGACGATCCGCAAGGAGGTCAAGAAGGTCGAGGCGCGCTTCGTCCGCCAGACCGGTGGCCGCGGCCAGTTCGGCCACGTCGTGATCAACGTCGAGCCGGCCCCGGGGGAGGGCTTCGTCTTCGAGAACAAGATCAAGGGCGGCGTCATCCCCAACGAGTTCATCGGCCCGACCGAACAGGGGATCTCCGAGGCGCTGGAGAACGGCGTCAAGGCCGGCTACCCGATGGTCGACGTCAAAGTCGAACTCGTCGACGGCTCCTCGCACGACGTCGACTCCTCCGAGATGGCCTTCAAGATCGCCGGCTCGATGGCGATCCAGGACGGTGCCCGCAAGGCGAGCCCGGTCCTGCTCGAGCCGGTGATGGCGGTCGAGGTGGTCACCCCCGAGGACTTCCTCGGCGACGTGATCGGCGACCTCTCGCGCCGCCGCGGCAAGGTCCAGGGCCAGGACCAGCGCGGCAACGCGCTCGCCGTGCAGGCCTTCGTGCCGCTCGGCGAGATGTTCGGCTACGCCACGGAACTGCGCTCGATGACCCAGGGAAGGGCCACCTACACGATGCAGTTCGAGCGCTATGAAGAGGTCCCCTCGAACATCGCCGAGGAGATCGTCGAGCACCGCTCGGGCGAGCCGGTCGGAGCGGCCTCTTGATTCTGGCTATATTTCCCAGGTTCGCCCGCAGGCAGTCCTGACCGGCCTGCCCGGCGACACCCTTCAAACCTAACCACGCAAAGCAGACAGAACCCGACTTCGAAAGGTAGAACGGAGAGAGATGTCCAAGGAGAAGTTCGAGCGCGATAAGCCGCACGTCAACGTCGGCACGATCGGTCACATCGATCACGGCAAGACGACGCTGACGGCCGCGATCACGAAGACCCTCTCCACGAAGGGTGACGCCGAGGCGAAAAGCTTCGAGGAGATCGACAACGCCCCCGAGGAGAAGGAACGCGGGATCACGATCGCGACCTCCCACGTCGAGTACCAGACCGACAGCCGGCACTACGCCCACGTCGACTGCCCGGGCCACGCCGACTACGTGAAGAACATGATCACCGGCGCCGCCCAGATGGACGGCGCGATCCTGGTCGTCTCGGCCGCCGACGGCGTCATGCCGCAGACCCGCGAGCACATCCTGCTCGCCCGCCAGGTCAACGTCCCGCACGTGGTCGTCTTCCTCAACAAGATCGACCAGGTCGACGACGACGAGCTGATCGAGCTGGTCGAGGAGGAGGTCAAGGACCTGCTCAACGAGTACGACTTCCCCGGCGACGACACGCCGATCGTCAAGGGCTCGGCGCTGAAGGCGCTGGAGGGCGACGAGGAGGCCCAGAAGGCGATCTTCGAACTCGCCGACGCGCTCGACTCCTACATCCCCGAGCCCGTGCGCGAGCTCGACAAGCCCTTCCTGATGCCGATCGAGGACATCTTCTCGATCACCGGCCGCGGCACGGTCGCCACCGGCCGCGTCGAGCAGGGCATCGTCAACACCGGCGACGAGGTCGAGATCGTCGGCATCAAGGACACGACCACGACCGTGGTCACCGGAGTCGAGATGTTCCGCAAGATCCTCGACGAGGGTCAGGCCGGCGACAACATCGGCGCCCTGCTGCGCGGCACCAAGCGCGAGGAGATCGAGCGCGGCCAGGTGCTCTGCAAGCCCGGCTCGATCACCCCGCACACCAAGTTCAAGGCGGAGGTCTACTGCCTGAAGAAGGAGGAGGGCGGTCGCCACACGCCGTTCTTCTCCGGCTACCGGCCGCAGTTCTACTTCCGCACCACCGACGTGACCGGGATCGCCAACCTCCCCGAGGGGACCGAGATGGTGATGCCCGGCGACAACGTCGAGATGACGATCGAGCTGATCCAGCCGATCGCCATGGATCAGGGCCTGCGCTTCGCCATCCGCGAGGGTGGCCGGACCGTCGGCTCGGGGGTCGTCTCCGAGATCATCGAGTAGGCGACTCACCACGGGGCGGGCCGTCGGCCCGCCCTTTCGCTGCCCAGGGGGCAGCGAGACAACTGCAAGGACATACGACCGGGGCGGTGCCCCAAACAAGGGGCCCCGCCCTTACTGCGCGGTAAGACGCGCGGCAAGAAAAGAGAAGACGAGCGAAGCAAGTGGCAGCGATAGCGGCACAGAAAATCCGAATCAGGCTGAAGGCGTACGACCACGACGCCATAGACCGCGCTGCCCGCGAGATCGTCGAGACCGCGGAGCGCACCGGCGCCAGCGTCTCCGGCCCGGTGCCGCTGCCGACCGAGAAGAACGTCTACTGCGTGATCCGCTCGCCGTTCAAGGACAAGGACTCGCGCGAGCACTTCGAGATGCGCACCCACAAGCGCCTGATCGACATCCTCCAGCCCTCGCCGAAAACGGTCGACTCGCTGCAGCGGCTCGACTCGCTGCCGGCCGGGGTCGACATCGAGATCAAACTCTAGGTGGACCGGTGGCGGCGATCCTCGGAAAGAAGCTCGGGATGACGCAGGTCTTCGGCGAGGACGGCAGCGTCGTGCCGGTCACCGTGATCGAGGCCGGCCCCTGCAAGGTGACCGCCGTGCGCGAGGCCGACCGCGACGGCTACGCCGCCGTGCAGATCGCCTTCGGCGAGGTCAAGCAGGGCAAGCTGAGCCGCGCCGAGGAAGGCCACCTGAAAAAGGCCGGGGCGCCGCCGCTGCGCCACCTGGTCGAGTTCCGCGACGAGGACCTCGGCGCCGAGGAGGGCCCGAAGATCGGCGACGACGTCACCGTCGACGCCTTCGAGGCGGGCCAGAAGGTGAAGGTCTCCGGGGTCTCGATCGGCAAGGGCTTCCAGGGCGGCATCAAGCGCCACAACTTCAGCCGCGGCCCGGTCAGCCACGGCTCCCACAACGTGCGCGCCCCCGGCTCGATCGGCGCCAGCACCTTCCCCGCCCGGGTCTTCAAGGGCCAGCGGATGCCGGGCCAGATGGGCAACAAGCGCGTCACCCAGCGCGGCCTCGAGGTCGCCGGGGTCGACGCCGAGAAGAACCTGCTGCTGATCAAGGGCTCGGTCCCCGGCTCGCGCAACGCGATGGTCGAGGTGAGGACCGATGGCTGAGGTCAAAGCCGCCGTGCTCGGCAAGACGACCAAGGCCGCGCTGCCGCCGGAGCTCTTCGCCGAGCCCTTCCACCACTCGCTGGTCGACGAGGCGGCGCGCGCCGACCTCGCCGCCCGCCGCCAGGGTTCGGCCTCGACCCGCACCCGCGCCGAGGTGTCGATGACCGGCGCCAAGGCCTGGCGCCAGAAGGGGACCGGCCGCGCCCGGGTCGGCGCGTTGAGCGCGCCCAGCCGCTTCGGCGGCGGCGTCGCCTTCGGCCCCAAGCCGCGTCACTACACGGTCAAGGTCAACCGCAAGGCGCGGCGCAAGGCGCTGCGCTCGGCCCTCTCCGTGCACGCCGAGCGCGGCAGCGTCGCCCTGCTCGACGCCGGCGCCTTCGAGACGCCGTCGACCAAGGCGGCCGCCGAGGCGCTGGAGAAGTGGGGCGCCAAGCGCGCCACCCTGGTCGTGCTCGCCCCCGACGAGGGCGGCGCGGCGAAGAGCTTCCGCAACATCGCCCGGGTCGAAGTCGCCGAGGTCGGCGCGATCGGCGTCGCCGACGTGGTCGGCGCCGCCTCGCTGGTCGTCTCCGAGACCGCCCTCGCCAGCCTGCAGGAGAGGCTCGCCTGATGGACGCCCGCACCGTGATCATCCGCCCGGTCGTCTCCGAGAAGAGCTACGCCCTGATCGCCGAGGGCAAGTACACCTTCCGCGTCGACGACCGCGCCCACAAGACCCAGATCGCGCGCGCGGTCGAGGAGATCTTCGGCGTCGAGGTCGACGCCGTGCGCACCGCCAAGGTGCGCTCCAAGCCCAAGCGCCGCGGGCTCAGCGTGGGCCGGACGCGGAGCTGGAAGAAGGCCGTCGTGCAGCTCGCCCCCGGCGAGCGGATCGAGCTGTTCGAGGGCGCCGAGACTGCATAGGGAACAAGGGATGCCGAACCGAAAAACAAAACCGACCAGCCCGGGGCGCCGCTTCGCGACCTACCCGCTGCGCGAGCAGCTGACCGCGGACCGCCCGGAGCGCAAGCTGACCGAGGGCCTGCGCAAGTCCGGCGGCCGCAACGCCAACGGCCGCGTCACCTCCCGCCACCGCGGCGGCGGGGCGAAGCGGCGCTACCGGCAGATCGACTTCAAGCGGCTCAAGGACGGCGTGCCCGCCAAGGTGGCGAGCATCGAGTACGACCCCAACCGCAGCTGCTACATCGCCCTGCTGCACTACGCCGACGGCGCCAAGAGCTACATCCTCGCCCCGGCGCAGCTGGCGGTCGGCGACACCGTGCAGAGCGGCCCCGGCGCCGACATCCGGCCCGGCAACGCGCTCGCCCTGGGCGAGATGCCGACCGGCACGATCGTCCACAACGTCGAGCTCACCCCCGGCCAGGGCGGCAAGCTCGGCCGCTCGGCGGGGACCTCGATTCAGCTGGCGGCGAAGGAGGGGGAGATGGTCACCCTGCGCCTGCCCTCCTCGGAGATGCGCCTGGTGCGCGCCGAGTGCCGGGCGACCGTCGGCGTGCTCTCCAACGCCGAGCACCAGAACCTGACCGTGGGCAAGGCCGGCCGCAGCCGGCACAAGGGCAAGCGGCCGCAGACCCGCGGCGTGGCGATGAACCCCGTCGACCACCCGCACGGCGGCGGCGAGGCCCACCACACGCCCGGCGGCCACCCGGTCACGCCCTGGGGCAAGCCGACCCTGGGCTACCGGACGCGCAAGAAGGGCAAGCAGTCCGACCGCTACATCGTTCGCGGCCGTCGCCGCGGGAAGAAGAAGAGGTAGAGCAAGCCGATGGGACGCTCGACGAAAAAGGGACCGTTCGTGGAAGAGGCGCTGATGAAGCGGATCTCGGCGATGAACGAGTCCGGCAACAAGCAGATGCTGAAGACCTGGTCGCGCAGCTCGACGGTCTTCCCCGACATGGTCGGCCACACGATCGCCGTCCACGACGGCCGCAAGCACGTGCCGGTCTTCATCTCGGAGTCGATGGTCGGCCACAAGCTGGGCGAGTTCGCGCCGACCCGGACCTTCCGCTCGCACTCGGGAACGGGCAAGGGTGAGTAGCGTGGCCGCCCCGATCGTCGTCCGCGCCAGCGCGCGCTACGTGCGCATCGCGCCGCGCAAGGCACGCCTGGTCGCCGACCAGGTGCGGGGCATGGAGATCGAACGGGCCCGCGCCCTGCTCGAGTTCTCCCCGCGCGGGGCCGCCGAGGACATCCGCAAGCTGATCGACTCGGCCGCCGCCAACGCCGAGAACAACCACGACCTGGTCGCCGACGAGATGCGGATCTCCGAGATCACCGTCGACGAGGGCCCGACCCTGCGGCGCTTCCGGCCGCGGGCCCAGGGCCGCGCCACGCGGATCAACAAGCGCACCTGCCACATCGCGGTCGCGCTCAGCCCCGAGGAAGAGGACTAGAGGAGACATGGGACAGAAGATCCACCCGGGCGGCTTCCGCGTCGGCTACATCCAGGACTGGAAGTCCAACTGGTTCGAGGAGAAAGACTTCGCCGACGTGCTCAACGAGGATCTGCGGATCCGCGAGCACATCGAAGGCAAGCTCGCCCACGCCGGCCTCTCCAGCATCGAGATCGAGCGCCACGGCGAGATCGCGGTCGACATCCACACCGCCCGCCCCGGCATCGTGATCGGCAAGTCGGGCAGCGAAGTCGACGCCCTGCGCAAGGAGCTGCACAAGCTGACCGGCAAACCGGTGAAGGTCAACATCCGCGAGGTGAAGCGCCCCGAGCTCGACGCCAAACTGGTCGCCCAGTCGATCGCCGAGCAGCTGCAGAACCGGGTCGCCTTCCGGCGGGCGATGAAACGCGCCCTGACCTCGGCGATGCGCTCCGGCGCCAAGGGGGTCAAGGTCCAGGTCTCGGGCCGCCTCGGCGGCGCCGAGATGGCGCGCACCGAAGGCTACTCGGACGGCCGCGTGCCGCTGCACACCCTGCGCGCCAACATCGACTACGGCTTCTACGAGGCGCGGACGACGACCGGCCGGATCGGCGTCAAGTGCTGGATCAACAAGGGCGAAGTGATGCCCGAGGGCTTCCGCAACGACCAGCTGACCGAAGAGGACGGCGGCGCCGCCCAGGGCTCGAGCCAGCGCGGCCGCGGGGGCCGCGGCGGCGATCGCGGTGGGCGCGGCGGCGGCCGCGGCGGGCAGCGCGGCGGGGGGCGTTAGCCGATGCTGATGCCGAAGCGGGTCAAGCACCGCAAACAGATGCGCGGCCGGATGCGCGGCAACACCAAGGGCGGCAGCACCGTCGCCTTCGGCGAGTACGGGCTGAAGTCGCTCGACCGCGCCTGGATCACCAACCGCCAGATCGAGGCCGCCCGCGTGGCGATGACCCGCAAGATCAAACGTGGCGGCAAGGTCTGGATCAACCTCTTCCCCGACAAGCCCTACACCAAGAAGCCGGCCGAGACCCGGATGGGCTCCGGCAAGGGCAACCCGGAGGGCTGGGTCGCGGTGGTCAAGCCGGGCAAGGTGATGTTCGAGCTGGCCGGCGTGCCCGAGGACCTCGCCCGCGAGGCGCTGCGCCTGGCCGGGCACAAGCTGCCGGTGCGGACCAAGTTCGTCGCCCGCGAGGGGGCCGAGAACCAGTGAAGGCCTCCGAGGTCCACAACATGAAAGACGACGAGCTGGTGGCGAAGCTGATCGACGCCAAGCAGGAGGCCTTCAACCTGCGCTTCCGCCAGGCGACCGGGGAGCTCGAGAACACGGCGCGGCTGGGCGAGTCCAAGCGCGACGTGGCGCGGCTGCTGACGGTTGCCAGGGAGCGCGGGATCGATGTCGAGAGAGAGTTGAAGAAGATGACGGACGAAGAGAAAAAGACGCAGTGGACGAGACGGCTCAGGACGAGGCGCCTGAGTCCGCGGGTCCTGTCGCAGGGGAGGAGTCCTCGTCCTCGCAAGCTGCGGGCGAGGACCCCACCCCTACGCCACCCGCGGAAGAGGCGCCTGAGGCTGAGGAGTCTCCCGCTGAGCCTTCCGAAGAGGACGGTCTTCCCTGGAAGGAGAAGCGCAGGCTCGAGCGGTCGCGGCGGGCGCATCGGGCTGGGCCGGCTCTCACGGCTGAGGAGCGGGCTGCCAGGCGGGCCGAGGAGCGAAAGCTCAAGGCCGAGTCGCGGCGCAAGGAGCGGGCCGGGAAGAAGTCGGCCGGGCAGGCGGGCAGCGGCACGCCGGTGGCCGAGAAGGACTCCGTCGCCGCCAAGACGCGGCAGGGCATCGTCGTCTCCGACAAAGCCGAGAAGTCGATCACGGTGCGGATCGACATCGCCCGCCGCCACCCGACATACGAGAAGGTCGTGCGCCGCTCGCGGACCCTGCACGCCCACGACGAGCGCAACGAGGCCGGCGAGGGCGACATCGTGCGCATCGTCGAGACCCGGCCGCTCTCGAAGACCAAGCGCTGGCGCCTGGTCGAGGTCTTGGAGCGTGCGAAGTGATCCAGCAGGAGTCGAGGCTGAAGGTCGCCGACAACTCCGGCGCCCGCGAGCTGCTCTGCATCCGCGTCAAGGGCGGCTCGCACCGCCGCTACGCCGGCGTCGGCGACGTGATCACGGCGACCGTCAAAGCCGCCAGCCCGCAGGGCGGCGTGCGCAAGGGCGAGGTTGTGCAGGCCGTCGTCGTACGCACCCGCAAGCAGCTCGGCCGCTCCGACGGCACCTACATCTCCTTCGACGAGAACGCCGCGGTGCTGATCGACCCGGCGAGCAACAACCCGCGCGGCACCCGCATCTTCGGGCCGGTGGCCCGCGAGCTGCGCGATCGCAACTTCATGAAAATCATCTCGCTGGCGCCGGAGGTGCTCTGATGGCCAAGGGCATGCGGATCCGCAAAGACGACCAGGTGATCGTGATCGGCGGCAAGGACTCCGGCAAGACCGGCCGCGTGATCCGCACCGAGCCGCGCAAGCGGCGCGTCTACGTCGAGCACCTCAACATGGTCAAGCGCCACGAACGGCCGCGCTCGGTCCAGGACGCGAGCAAAGGCGGCCAGGTTGGCGGCATCGTCGAGAAGGAGGGGCCGATCCACGTCTCCAACGTGATGCTGCTCGACCCCAAAGACAACAAACCCACCCGGGTCGGCGTGCGCCGCGACAAGGGCGGCAAGCGCGAGCGCTTCGCCAAGCGCACGGGGACCAACTTCTGATGGAGGCGACGACCGTGCAATCCCAGGCCACGCCGCCGCCGCGCCTGCGCGAGCGCTACGAGCAGGAGGTGCTGCCGGCGCTGATCGCGAAGTTCGGCTACTCGACGCCGATGCGGGCGCCGCGCCTGGAGAAGATCACCCTCAACATGGGGCTGGGCGAGGCCAAGCAGAACGCGAAGATGCTGGAAGCCGCGCAGGAGCAGCTGGCGACGATCGCCGGCCAGTACCCGAACGTGCGCCGGGCGCGCAAGTCGATCGCCTCCTTCAAGGTGCGCGAGGGGATGCCGGTCGGGCTCTCGGTGACCCTGCGCCGGGCGCGGATGTGGGAGTTCCTCGACCGGCTCTGCTCGATCGCGGTGCCGCGCATCCGCGACTTCCGCGGCCTCAACCCGCGCTCCTTCGACGGCCGCGGCAACTACTCGATGGGCGTCCGCGAGCAGCTGATCTTCCCCGAGATCGACTACGACTCGATCGACGAGGTGCGCGGCCTGGACGTGACGATCACGACCTCGGCGCCGACCGACGAGGAGGCCTTCGAGCTGTTGCTCGCGCTCGGCATGCCCTTCGCCAAAGAGGGGCGGCCGGGCAAGCCCGACGCCGACGTCGAGGCCCAGGAAGCGGCCGAGGAGGAGAAGCGCAAGGAGGAGGCGCGCCAGCGCGCCGAGGCCGAGCAGGCCGCCCTCGACCAGCTCAAGGAGGAGAACCCCGAGGCCTACGAAACGCCCACGCCGGCGGGTCCTGTCGAGGGGGAGGAGTCCTCGTCCTCGCAAGCTGCGGGCGAGGACCCCACCCCCACGCCACCCGCCGGAGAGGACGCTGCGCAGGACGCTGAAAAGGAGGAGGACTCGTAAGATGGCTAAGACCTCGCTGAAGGTGAAGCAGGGACGGAAGGCCAAGTTCTCGTCCCGCAAGTACAACCGCTGCCGTCGCTGTGGCCGGCCGCGCGCCTACTACCGCAAGTTCGGGCTCTGCCGGATCTGCCTGCGGGAGGCCGCGCACGAGGGCCACGTCCCCGGCATGACCAAGTCCAGCTGGTAACCCCCAACGGAATCTGACGATGCTCACTGACCCGATAGCCGATTACCTGACCCGGATCCGCAACGCGCTCGGCTCCGGCCACGACGCGGTGGACATCCCCGCTTCGCGGCTGAAGCTGGAGATGTCGCGCATCCTCAAGGAGCAGGGCTACATCCTCGACTTCGCCAAGAAGCCCGGCGATGTCGGCGAGGAGATCGCGATCCGCCTCAAGTACACCGAGGACCGCCGCCCGGTGATCTCCGGGCTGGAGCGGATCTCGCGGCCGGGGCGGCGGCGCTACGTCGACCACACCGAAGTGCCCCGCGTCGACGGCGGCACCGGCACGGCGATCGTCAGCACCTCGGTGGGCGTGATGACCGGCCACGAAGCGAAGGCGAAAGGGGTGGGCGGCGAGGTCGTCGCCTACATCTGGTGATGAGCCGGATCGGCAGAAAGCCAATCCCCGTGCCCGAGGCGGTCAGCGTCGAGGTCGCCCCTGGCCGGGTCGCGGTCAAGGGCCCCAAGGGGGAGCTGGCCACGGCGCTCTCGCCGGAGATGAAGGTCGAGCAGGCCGACGGCGTGGTCACGGTCGAGCGGCCGACGAACCGCGGCGAGCACCGCGCCCTGCACGGCCTCACCCGCAGCCTGATCGCCAACATGGTCGAGGGCGTCACCGACGGCTTCGAGAAGCGGCTCGAGATCCAGGGCGTCGGCTACCGCGCCCAGCTCAAGGGCAGGAACCTGGAGATGGCGCTCGGCTACTCCCACCCGGTCTCGATCGAGGCGCCGGAGGGGATCGAGTTCGAGGTGCCCCAGCCGACCGAGGTGATCGTGCGCGGCATCGACAAGCAGCTGGTCGGCCAGGTCGCCGCCGACATCCGCAAGCGCCGCCCGCCCGAGCCCTACAAGGGCAAGGGAGTCCGCTACCGCGACGAGCACGTCGCGCGCAAGGTCGGGAAGCGAGCCTAGGCATGGCCACTCTGACCAAGAGGCAGGCGCGCCTGCGCCGCCGGCGCCGGGTCCGCGCCCGGATCAGCGGTACCGCCGAGCGGCCGCGGCTCTCCGTCTACCGCTCCAACCGCGGCGTCTTCGCCCAGCTGATCGACGACCGCCAGGGGCACACCGTGGCGGCGGTCAACTGGATCGAGCCCGAGCTGCGCAAGCTGACCGCCTCCGAGCAGGCCAAGCGCGCCGGCGAGCTGCTGGCCGAGCGGGCCAAGGCGGCCGGGGTCGAGAGCTGCGTCTTCGACCGCGGCGGTTACCAGTACCACGGCAGGGTCAAGGCCCTCGCCGAAGGGGCCCGTGAGGGGGGCCTGAGCTTCTGAACCGCTACGGTGGGCGACCGCGATGAAGGGAATGGACACGACAAGCGTTGAGACGGTCAGCCCGCGCGGGCTCGACCTGCAGGAGCGGGTGATCGAGATCAACCGCGTCGCCAAGGTGGTCAAGGGCGGCCGGCGCTTCTCCTTCACCGCCCTGGTCGCCGTCGGCGACGAAGAGGGCGTGGTCGGGATCGGCTACGGCAAGGCGCGCGAGGTGCCGCTGGCGATCCAGAAGGGCGTCGAGAACGCCCGCAAGAACCTGATCCGGATCCCCAAATACGGGCAGACGATCACCCACAAAATCATCGGCCGCTACGGCGCCGGCCACGTCGTCCTGCGCCCGGCCAGCCCCGGTACCGGGGTGATCGCCGGCGGCGGCGTGCGCGCCGTGCTCGAGCTCGGCGGGGTCAAGGACGTGCTGACCAAGAGCATCGGCACGCAGAACCCGATCAACTTGGTCAAGGCGACTATGGACGGGCTGATTCGGTTGCGGCGGCCCGAGGAGGTCGCTGAGTTGCGTGGGCTCACGGTGGCAGAGGTGCTTGGAGTGGCACCCAGTGGCGGCTCGCCAGCGGGTCCTGTCACCGCAGGGGACCCACCTCCCCCTGCGGCGCCACCCGCTGGAGAGGCGGAGATGGCTGACAAGACCGAGGCTCCGGCCGCCGAGACGGGGGCCCCCGCCGCGGAGGAGCCGAAAGCTGAGGAGGTGAAGCCCGATGAGGATCAAGCAAGTTCGCTCGGCGAACGGGAGCAATCCCAGCCAGAAAGCGACGCTTAAGGCTCTTGGGCTGGGGCGGATTGGGAAGGCTGTGGAGCGGAAGGACTCGCCGCAGCTGAAGGGGCAGCTCGATGTTGTCTCTCATCTGGTCGAGGTCAGCGATGGCTGAGAAGGGTCGTTCCGAGGAGATCGGGCTGCACAACCTGCGGCCGAAGCCGTCTTCGCGCAAGGCGCCGAAGCGGCTTGGGCGGGGCGAGGGCTCGGGCCTGGGCAAGACCTCGGGCAGGGGCCACAAGGGCGCCGGCTCGCGCTCGGGCTCCAAGCGCAAGGCCGGCTACGAAGGCGGCCAGAACCCGATCCACATGCGGATGCGAAAGCTGCGCGGCCCGCACATGAAGAAGTCGATGCCCTTCGAGAACTTCCGCACCTCCTCGCAGCCGGTCAACCTCGCCGACCTCGAGGCGCGCTTCGACGCCGGCGCCGAGGTCAACCCGCAGGCGCTCAAGGAGAAGGGCCTGGCGAAGCGCTCCGACCCGGTGAAGATCCTCGGCCGTGGCGAGATCTCGAAGAAGCTGGACGTGCACGCACACGCCTTCAGCGCCACCGCCCGGGAGCGGATAGAAGCGGCGGGCGGTACCTGCCACACTCTGGAGCCGTAATGCTCCGGACCATTGCGAACGCCTTCAGCGTCGCCGAGATTCGCAAGAAGCTCGCCTTCACCGCGGCGATCCTGCTGCTCTACCGGCTCGGCGCCTACATCCCGGCCCCCGGGGTGGACCTCAACGCGGTCAAGGAACTGGAGGAAAACTTCGCCGGCGGCGGCATCCTCAACTTCCTCAACACCTTCTCCGGCGGCAGCCTCTCGCGGCTCTCGCTCTTCGCCCTGGGGATCATGCCCTACATCACCGCCTCGATCATCCTGCAGCTGCTGACGGTGGTCCTGCCCTCGCTGGAGAAACTGCAGAAAGAAGGCGAGGTCGGGCAGCAGAAGATCACCCAGTACACGCGCTACCTGACCGTCGGGCTGGCCTTCGCCCAGTCCTTCGGCTACGTCTTCCTCTTCCGCTCCTTCGGCCAGTCCGGCGGCAACAACTTCCTCGGCAACCTGACCGGCGCCAAGGTGCTGCTGATCGTGATCGCGCTGACCGCCGGCTGCACGCTGCTGATGTGGATGGGCGAGCTGATCACCCAGCGCGGCATCGGCAACGGCATCTCGCTGATGATCTTCGCCTCGATCGTCTCCGGGCTGCCGCAGGGGATCCAGTCCTGGTGGACCAACCCCGACCAGGTCTTCGTCGTGATGATGCCCTTCGTCGCCCTCGCCGTGATCGTCGCCATCGTCTTCGTCCAGGAGGGCCAGCGGCGGATCCCGGTCCAGTACGCGAAACGGGTCGTGGGCCGCAAAATGACCTCGGGCGGCTCGACCTACCTGCCGCTGCGGGTCAACATGGCGGGCGTCATCCCGGTCATCTTCGCCGCCTCGATCATGGCCTTCCCGGCGACGATCGGGCAGCTGCTCAACACCCCGGCGGCGCTCGACTTCGCCGCCTTCTTCGGCCCCAGCAGCTGGGCCTACGTGGTTGGCGAGGTCTTCTTCATCATCATCTTCACCTACTTCTACACGGCGGTCACCTTCAACCCGGTCGACCAGGCCGACAACCTGAAGAAGTACGGCGGCTTCATCCCCGGCGTGCGCCCGGGCCGGCCGACCGCCGAGTACCTCGACCGCATCCTCTCCCGCCTCACCTTCCCCGGCGCGCTCTACCTGGGCGCGGTGGCGGCGCTGCCGACGATCCTGATCAGCCAGACCTCGGCCAACTTCTTCTTCGGCGGCACCTCGATCCTGATCGTGATCGGCGTCGCCCTGGAAACCGTGAAGCAGCTCGAGGCGCAGCTGATGATGCGCAACTACGAGGGCTTCCTGAAATAACGCCTCGATGGCCGAGCTGAATCTCGTACTTCTGGGCCCGCCGGGGTCGGGCAAGGGCACCCAGGGGGAGCGGCTGCAGGAGGATCTGGAGCTGCCCTACTGGGCGACCGGCGACATCCTGCGCGCGGCGGTGCGCGAGGGGACCGAGCTGGGACGCAGCGCCAAGCAGTACATGGACCGCGGTGACCTGGTCCCCGACGAGGTGATCGTCGGCATGATCGGCGAGCGGATCGACTCCGCGGAGGCCGCCGACGGCTTCATCCTCGACGGCTTCCCGCGCACCGAGCCGCAGGCCGAGGCGCTGGCGGCGAAGCTCGAGGAGCTGGGGCGGGGCCTGACCGCCGTGCTGTTGATCGACGTCTCCGACGAGGAGGTCGTGCGGCGGCTGGGGGGAGGCGCACCTGCGCCGAGAACGGCCACGTCTTCCACGTCGAGTTCAACCCGCCGCGCGAGGAGGGCGTCTGCGACATCGACGGCTCCGAGCTCGTCGTCCGCGACGACGACAAGCCCGAGGTGATCCGCCACCGGCTCGAGCAGTACCACGAGAAGACGGCGCCGCTGGTCGCCCACTACGACGACCACAGCCTGCTGCGGCGGATCGACGGCGCCCAGGCGCCGGAGGCCGTGGGCGAGGAGATCCGGCGCACGCTGGCGACCCTGCGCCTCGAGGCCGACGAGACCATCTAGTTGCCCGTCCTGGCACGTACCGGATGATCGTTCGCAAGAGCCCGGAGCAGATCGAGAAGATGGCTGCGGCGGGCGAGATCCTGGTCCGCTGCCTGCGCATGGTGGCGGCCAAGGCCCGCCCCGGCGTCACCACCGAGGAGCTCGACCAAGCCGCCGAGAAGCTGATCCGCTCGCAGGGCGCCGAGCCGGCCTTCAAGGGCTACCGCGGCTTCCCGGCCTCGATCTGCGCCTCGCCCAACTCGATGGTCGTGCACGGCATCCCCGACAGCTATGAGTGCAAGCGCGGCGACGTGCTCTCGGTCGACGTCGGCGTGGTCAAGGACGGCTGGGTCGCCGACGCGGCGATGACCCTGCCGATCGGCCCGGTCTCGCCCGAGGCGCGCAAGCTGCTCGAGGTGACCAAAGGCGCGCTCTTCGCCGGGGTCGAGCAGATGCAGCCGGGCAAGCGGCTCGGCGACGTCTCGGCGGCGATCCAGAAGGCGGTCGAGATCGAGGGCCTCTCGATCATCCGCAACCTGGTCGGCCACGGGATCGGCCGCGAGATGCATGAGGAGCCGCAGGTGCCGAACTTCGGCACCCCGGGCAAGGGCCCGCTGCTCGAGGAGGGGACCGTGCTGGCGATCGAGCCGATGGTCAACGCCGGCGGCGCCCTGGTCCGCATGGGCGAGGACGGCTGGGCGGTCTACTCGCAGGACGGGTCGCTGGCGGCGCACTTCGAGTTCACCGTCGCCGTGACCGCCGACGGGCCGCGCATCCTGACGCCCTGGCACGAAGACGAGTAGCGGGGTTGGCGGGTGGTCCCGGCGGGGGCGCGTCCGGGGGAATTTGAGTCGCACGCGCGCTGCGCGCGCTTTGCGACAGAGGAGGAGCGCGGCTGACGCCGCGCAATGACCGGATTGCATTGCCGCCGCTTCGCGACATTCCCCCGGACGCGCCCCCGCCGGGACCTCACTGATCTCGCTCTCGGCTTGGGTGCCAGCGTCTGCGATACCGGCGAGAGGAGTCGCCGGCCAGTGGCTCGCCCCAGCTTCAAGGGCCATGCCTGGGGGGCGTGTTGGAGGCGGGTGGGGGTGCCTCAGGGGAATGTCGCGAAGCGGCGACATGCAATCTGTCTTCGGCGCAGGCGGAGCCTGCGCACCAAATTCCACCGGGCCGCAGGCCCGGTGGTCAATTCCCCTGAGGCACCCCCACCCGCCTCAACCAGCGACGCCTCGAGGCCGCCCCCCTGCTATCTTTCCCCGTCGGCCCACAAGGCCGGTTGTACGTGCCTGCTGTCCGTCTCCTGGGGCGAGCGGGAGTCCTGTAGTCGATACGAGACCGGAGCGATGAAGGTTCGAGCTTCCGTAAAGCCGATGTGCGAAAAGTGCAAGATCATCCGCCGCAACGGCGCGGTGCTGGTGATCTGCGAGAACCCCCGCCACAAGCAGCGCCAGGGCTAGGGGAGAGCACCGATGGCACGTATCGCAGGCGTCAACGTCCCGGTCGGCAAGCGAGTCGAAATCGGGCTCACCTACATCTTCGGGATCGGCCGCTCGACCGCGCAGAAGATCGTCGCCGAGGCCAAGGTCGACCCCAATACCCTGGTCAAGGACCTGACCGAGGACGAGGTGATCCGCCTGCGCGACGCGGTCGAGCAGCGCGAGGTCGAGGGCGACCTGCGCCGCGAGCGCTCCCAGGACGTGAAAAGGCTGATGGAGATCGGCTCCTACCGCGGCCTGCGCCACCGGCGCGGCCTGCCGGTGCGGGGCCAGCGGACCAAGACCAACGCGCGCGGCCGCAAGGGCCCGCGCCGGATGAGCGTCGCCGGCAAGCGCAAGGCGCCGTCGCCGAAGTAGGGGAGACCGAGTGGCAGCTGCGAAAAAACCCGCCAAAGGGCGCTCCCGGCGCCGCGCCAAGAAGAACGTCACCTACGGCCAGGCGCACATCAAGACCTCCTTCAACAACACGATCGTCACCCTGACCGACACCGACGGCAACGTGATCGCCTGGGAGTCGGCCGGCTCGGCGGGCTTCAAAGGCTCGCGCAAGTCGACCCCGTTCGCGGCCCAGGTGACCGCCGATGCCGCCGCCAAGAAAGGCATGGAACACGGCCTCGAGAAGGTCGAGGTCTTCGCCAAGGGCGCCGGCTCGGGCCGCGAGACGGCGATCCGCTCGCTGCAGGCCGCCGGCCTCGACGTGACCACGGTCAAGGACGTCTCGCCGCAGGCTCACAACGGCTGCCGGCCGAAGAAGCGGAGGCGCGTCTAGATGGCCCGCGACACCGCCCCCCAGTGCAAGCAGTGCCGCCGCGAGGGCCAGAAGCTCTTCCTCAAGGGCGAGCGCTGCTTCACCGACAAGTGCGGGGTCGAGCGCCGCTCGTACCCGCCCGGCGAGCACGGCCGCGGGCGCATGCGCCAGTCCGAGTACCGGGTGCAGCTGCGCGAGAAGCAGAAGACGCGCCGCTACTACCAGGTGCTCGAGAAACAGTTCCGCGCCTACTACGACAAGGCCTCGCGCCAGGACGGCGTCACCGGCGAGAACCTCCTGCGGCTGCTCGAGTCGCGCTTCGACAACGTGCTTGTGCGCCTCGGCTTCGCCGCCTCGCGCCGCCAGGCCCGGCAGCTGATCCGCCACGGCCACTGGCTGATCAACGGCCGCCGCGTCGACATCCCCTCGTACCAGGTCCGTCCCGAGGACGTGATCTCGATCAAGGCCGACTCGGCTGCCTCGGAGACGATCCGCAAGGCGACCGAGCTGGTTTCCACCGTGCCGGCCTGGCTGCAGGCCGACCACGACTCGCTCACCGCCAAGATCCTGCGCTATCCCGAGCGCGCCGAGATCTCGGCGCCGGTGCAGGAGCAGCTGATCGTCGAGCTGTACTCCAAGTAACCCGCAGCACGTCTCTGACACACCGCTACGCAAGGAATACATGAGCACTGACTTCCAGGTTCCGCGCATCACCGCAGAGAAGGCCGACGACCGTCACGGCACCTTCACCGTCGAGCCGCTCGACAAGGGCTTCGGCTACACATTCGGCAACAGCCTGCGCCGGGTGCTGCTCTCGTCGCTGGGCGGCGCCGCCGTCACCAGCGTCCGCATCGAGGGCGTCGCGCACGAGTTCTCGACCGTCGCCGGCGTCAAAGAGGACGTCACCGACATCATCCTCAACCTCAAGGACCTCGTCGTCCGCATGCACACCGACGCCGACGAGGTCGAGGCGCCGCTGGTCGCGACCGGCCCCGGCGAGATCAAGGCCAAGGACATCGACCTGCCCTCGGGCGTCGAGATCCTCAACCCCGAGGCGCCGATCGCCACGCTGGAGAAAAAGACCAAGCTCGAGATCTACCTGACGATCGGCCGCGGCCGCGGCTACTCGGCCGCTGAGGACAACAAGTCCGACGAGCAGCCGATCGGGGTGATCCCGATCGACTCGATCTTCTCGCCGATCCGGCGCGCCTCCTACTCGGTGGCGACCGCCCGCGTCGGCCAGCGGACCGACTTCGACAAGCTGACGCTCGAGCTGGAGACCGACGGCTCGATCGAGCCCGGGGCGGCGCTGCGCGAGGCCTCGGAGATCCTGATCAAGAGCCTGGCGATCTTCACCGACGCCGACCGGGTCGAGGAGCTGACCGCGCGCGAGCCGGTCGCCGCCCACCCGGCCGACGTGCTGCAGGGCGCCGCCAACGACGCGAGCAGCGTCGCCTCCAGCAACGGGCTCGACGAGATCCTGATCGAGGAGCTCGAGCTCGGCGTGCGCTCCTACAACTGCCTGAAGCGGGCCGGGGTACAGACCGTCGGCGACCTGGTGCGCAAGACGCGCTCGGAGCTGAACGCGATCCCCAACTTCGGCCAGAAGTCGATCGAGGAAGTGATCGAGACCCTGCACGGCCGCGGTCTCGACCTGCAGGGAGACTGAGGAGCCCCGACCGGCGATGCGCCACCGCAAGAAGCGCAACAAGCTCAGCCGTGACGCGTCGCACCGCGAGGCGCTGCTCTCCAACCTCTGCAAGCAGCTGATCGACCACGAACGGATCAAGACCAGCCAGGCCAAGGCCAAGGCGGTCAAGCCCGAGGTCGAGCAGCTGATCACGCTCGCCAAGCGCGGCGACCTGCACGCCCGCCGCCAGGCGCTGGCGACCCTGCACAACGACAAGTTCGTCGTCCACAAGCTGTTCGAGGAGGTCGCGCCGCGCTACAAGGAGCGCCCTGGCGGCTACACGCGGATCGTCAAGATCGGCCCGCGCAAGTCCGATTCGACCGAGATGGTCTACCTCGAGTTGGTGTAGGAGACCGACTCTAGGTAGAGGCCGTGAGCGGGGGCTGTGTCGCCGGCGGCGGAGCGGGGGGCTCCGTGTAGGAGTTGGTTGAAGCTGTCCAGGGATCGGCGGCCGCTTCCTGTCTCGAGCATGGTGCCGACGAGGGCGCGGACCATGTTGCGCATGAAGGCGTCGGCGGTGATGCGGAAGGCTAGGAGGTCGCCGTCGGCCGTCCACTCGGCGGCGAGCACGTCGCGGTCGAAGCGGACGTGGTCGGTCTGGGTCGGGGTGAAGGCGGTGAAGTCGTGCGTGCCGCGCAGCGCCTCGGCGCAGGCGTCGAGGGCCTCGCGGTCGAGCGGCTGCGGCCAGAAGAGGGCGCGGCCGCGCTCGAAGGGGTTGGCGCTGGGGCGGGCGAGGATGCGGTAGAGGTAGCTGCGCGAGGTGGCGTCGCGGCGGGCGTCGAACCCGGGCGCGGCCGGCGCCGCCGCGGTCACCGCGATGTCGTCCGGGCCGACCCCGTTGAGGCGGCGGGCCAGATCGGCGGGGAGCTGGGCGCCGGTCTCGAAGCTGGCCACCTGCCCCAGGGCGTGGACGCCGGTGTCGGTGCGCCCGGCGACGGTCAACTCGACCGGCTCGCGCAGCACGGTCGCCAGCGCCGCCTCCAGCTCGCCCTGCACGGTCCGCATCTGCGGCTGCCTCGCCCAGCCCCTGAAGCCGGACCCGTCGTATTCGAGATCTATCCGCACCGCGGTCATTTGCCGAGCAGCCTCAGCAGCCCTGCTTCGTCGAGAACCTCGGTCTCGTATTTCTCGGCCTTGGCCAGCTTCGAGCCCGGGTTCTCGCCGGCGACGACGTAGTCGGTCTTCTTCGAGACCGAGCTGACGACCTTGCCGCCGGCGTCCTTGATCAGCGCCGCCGCCTCCTCACGGGTCAGCTCGGGCAGGGTGCCGGTGAGGACCAGCGAGCGGCCGTCCAGCGGCCCGCCCGCGGCGCGCCGTTCGGAGGGGTCCTGCTCGAGCCGCAGGCCCTTCTCGCGCAGCTTCTCGATCAGCGCCCAGGTCGGCTCGTCGGCCAGCGACTCGGCGATCTGCACGGCCATGATCGGGCCGACGCCCTCGACCTCCTCGATCGCCTCGGGGTCGGCCTCGTGCAGGGCGTCGATCGAGCCGAAGTGGTCGGCCAGCGCCTCCGCGGTCACGTAGCCGACGCCGGGCAGGCCGAGCGCGTAGAGGACGCGGTTGAAGGGGCGCTGGCGGGAGGCGTCGATCGCGGCGACCAGGTTCCTCGCCGAGGTCTCGGCGAAGCGGTCGAGCTCGACCAGGCGCTCCTCGCTGAGGTCGTAGACGTCGGCGACGTCGGCGATCACGCCCGCTTCGAGGAAGGACTGGGCCTGCTTCTCGCCGAGCCCCTCGATGTCCATCGCCCCGCGGCTGACGAAGTGCTTGACGTGCTGGAAGGACTGGCCCGGGCAGCCGGTGCGGTTGGGGCAGATCGAGAAGACGGCGTCGTCGGGCTTCTCCACCGGGGTGCCGCAGGCCGGGCAGCTCTTCGGCGGCTTCACCCTGCGCGTGCCCTTCGGCCGTTTCTGGACCAGGGGCGAGACGACCTGGGGGATGACGTCGCCGGCGCGCATCACCACCACCTCGTCGCCGACCCGCACGTCCTTGCGGGCCAGGTCCTCCTCGTTGTGCAGGGTCGCGGTGGAGACGGTGACCCCGCCGACGTGGACCGGCTCTAGCATCGCGAAGGGGACCAGGTGGCCGGTGCGGCCGACGTTCCAGACCACGTCGAGCAGCTTGGTGGTGGCGGTCGTCGGCGCGAACTTCCAGGCGATCGCCCAGCGCGGCTCGCGGCCGACGACGCCGAGCTCGCGCCACATCGCCCGCTCGTCGACCTTGACCACGACGCCGTCGATCTCGTAGTCGAGCTGCTCGCGGCGCTCCTCCCACCAGTGGCAGCGCTCGACCACCGCGTCGATCTCGTCGTGGTGGGCGGTGTCGGGGTTGACCTTGAAGCCGCGCTCGCGCAGCCACTCGACCTCCTCGCTGTGGGTGGCGAGGTCGAGGCCCTCGACGGCGCCGATGCCGTAGCACCAGACCGAGAGCGGCCGTTCGGCGGCGAGCGCCGGGTCGAGCTGGCGGATCGAGCCGGCGGCCGAGTTGCGCGGGTTGGCGAAGGTCGGCTCGCCGGCCTCGGCCCGGCGCTCGTTCAGGGCTTTGAAGTCGGCGATCGGCAGGTAGACCTCGCCGCGGACTTCGATCAGCGGCGGGGCGTCGTCGATGCGCAGCGGGATCGCTCCGATCGTGCGCAGGTTGCGGGTGACGTCCTCGCCGACGCGGCCGTCGCCCCGGGTCGCGCCGCGGAGGAAGACGCCGTCCTCGTAGGTGAGTGAGATCGCCAGGCCGTCGATCTTCGGCTCGGTCGTGTAGCTGAACTGCGAGGCGCTGATGTCGAGCCGTTTCAGGTGGTTGCGGAGCCGCGTCTCCCAGCCGCGCAGCTCCTCCTCGTTGCGGGCGTTGCCGAGCGAGAGCATCTGCTCGCGGTGCTCGACCTGCTCGAAGCGGTCGAGGGGCGGCGCCCCGACCCGCTGGGTCGGCGAGTCGGGGGTGCGCAGCTCGGGGTGGTCGGCCTCGATCGCGCGCAGCTCGTCGAGCAGGGCGTCGTAAGCGTCGTCGCCGATCGACGGTTCGTCGAGGACGTAGTAGCGGTGGTTGTGCTCGTCGAGCTCCCTGCGCAGCTCGGCCGCGCGCCGCTTCGCCTCGGCGGCGCTCACACCGAGGTGGGGGAGCTCGCCGCCAGCATCTCCTCGAAGCCCCAGCCGCGCAGCCGCTCGAGGCCGCCGTGGTCGGTGAGGTCGAAGTGGATCGGGGTGACCGAGATCCGCTTCTCGGCGACGGCGTTGAGATCGGTGCCCTCGATCTCCTCGTAGCCCGGCTGCCAGCCGTAGATCTCGTAGTGGCGCCGGCCGCCCTCCTCGCCGACCAGCTTCAGCTCGTCGTTGTAGATGCGTTTGCCGAGCTTCGTCACCTCGACCCCCTGCGGCTCGCCGGCGGGGCAGTTGACGTTGATCAGCGTCGCCTCGGGCATCGGCTCCCGGGTCAGGCGCCGGACCAGCTCGGCGGCGAACGGCGCCACCGCCGAGAAGTCGAAGCGGCCGCTGACGTAGCCCATGCCGCCGCCCGAGGACTGCTGCGAGACGGCGACCGCGGGGATGCCGAGCACGATCCCCTCGAAGGCGGCGGCGACGGTGCCCGAGTAGGTGATGTCGTCGCCGAGGTTGGCGCCGTGGTTGATCCCGGAGAGGATCAGGTCGGGGCGGTGGCCGACCAGGCCCAGCTCGGCGAAGCGGACGCAGTCGACCGGCGTGCCGTCGGTCGCGTAGCCGACGTCGCCGTCGCCGAACTCGACCTCCTCGACGCTCAGCGGCGAGCGGGTCGTGATGCTGCGCGCGGTCGCGCTGCGGTTCGAGTCGGGGGCGATCACGTCGACCTCGATGCCCTCGATCTCGCGCAGCGCCCGCCGGGCGGCCTGCAGCCCCGGGGCGCTGATCCCGTCGTCGTTGGTGAGCAGCACTCGCATGGAAGCGATTCTAGGCGCCGCGCCGGGTGCGCCCGCTACCCCGTCGGAATTGGCGCTTCCGTCACATTCTGCGCGCCACGCGTGCGCCGGCGTCTGGCAGGGTCGGCTGCATGGTGCTGGCTCAGATTGGACCGGTGACGACGGTGCTCGAGGCGATCGCTACGGCGGTTGGGGCGGGCGTCGTGCTCGGAAGCGTCTCGGTTGGCCTCTACGGGCTGGCCCGCGGCTGGCCACGCGAGGCGATTGGGAATCGGGGTCTTTTCGACGGCTACCTCGGAGGCGCGATCGGGATTGGCGCGGTGCTGGTCGATCTGTGCATCCGGTATGGTGGGTTGAAATGATTTGTCTGCAATTGAGGGGACATGAGTAGGCTTCGCTGCGCCAATATCGGCATTGCCGTCGGTTGGGTAATCCTCTTTGCCGGGGCATTCATCTTCAGGAACTCGGGTGAAGCGGCATTGCAGCTCGTTGCGATCATGGCCTTTGTCGCGGCGTTCGCCGTCTACCACACGCTTGACGAGCGAGCGAGCCGCCGCGAGAAGCGACGCCCTCAGTAGCCAGCCACTTCGGCCGCGATCTGGTCCTGTTCGCGGTGGGCGAGGTAGAGGTTGCCGACGCTGCCCATCAGGACCGAGAAGAGGATCACCCGGCCGCTGCGGTTGAAGCAGTAGCCGGAGAGATTGCTGACCCCGGTCAGGGTGCCGGTCTTGGTCCGGCAGCGGCGGTAGGCGGCGGTGCCGTGCATGCGGTCGGCGACGGTGCCCTCGCGGCCGGTGAGCGCCAGGTCCTGGACGAAGTCCTCGCCGGCCCGCTCGTTGTCGAGCATCGCGGCGAGCAGGGCCACCACCTGGGCCGGGGAGGCGCGGTTGCTCCTGGTCAGGCCGGAGCCGTCGACCGCGTGCAGGCCGGAGCCGTGGGCGCGGGCGAAGCGCTCGACCACCCCGGCGCCGGCCGCCGTCGTCCCGGCACCGCCGAAGCGGGCGCCGAGCAGCTTGATCAGCATCTCGGCGAAGAAGTTGTAGGAGTAGACGTCGGTGGTGTCGACGATCTTGGTCAGCGGCGGCGACTCGACCTCGGCCAGGGTCCTGGCCGAGGCCGGGGCGCGGCCGAGCGCGACCCGCGCCGGGAGGCGGACGCCGGCCCGGCGCAGGGCGCGGGCCAGGACCCGGGCGGCGGTGCGCGCCGGGTCGCTGGCGAAGGCGGTCGCCCGCGGGCTGCTGTAGCCGGAGTTGAACGCGAGGCCGGAGAGGGGGCCGATGTAGGGGCTGGTCGCGTAGCCGGAGTCGGCGACGCCGCGCAGCCGGTCGAAGACGCCGTCGTCGGCGTAGAGGCGGCCGGTGACGCGCTTGACGCCCGCTTCGCGCAGGCGCCGCTTGAGCAGGAAAACGCTGGTTCCCAGGCCGCCGAGGACGCGCCCGTAGAAGGCCGGGGTGCCCAGCGTCGGGTCGCCGCCGCCGACCAGGTAGAGGCTGCCGTGCAGGGTGCCGCCGCGGTCGAGCCGGCCGTCGGCGCGGACCGTGGTCGCGATCCGCGCTCGCGGGCCGAGCCGGGCGAGCGCGGTCGCGGTCGTGAACAGCTTCATGTTCGAGGCGAGCGGCCTGCCGCGCTGCGGGGCACGCGCGCAGAGCCGCCTGCCGCTGGCCGCGTCGACGACGAGCAGGCCGCTGACGCCGCCTCCGCCGCGGGTCAGGCGGGCGCGCATCGCCGCGCAGGAGGGGCCTGCGGCCCCCGCTTCAGGCACCGGAGCGAGGGGCAGCAGAGCGAACAGCGCGCAAATCGCGACGAAAAATGCTGGGGTTCGCCTCACTGAGTGGGATAATGCATGTTTATGGGCAAAGTTGTGGACATCGAATCGCAACCGCGGCGCCGCCGCAGCCGCAAGCGCCCCTCGAAGACCGCCCTCGTCCTCGGCGGCGGCGGCTTCACCGGCGGCGTCTACGAGATCGGCGCCCTGCGGGCGCTCGACCTGCTCGCGGTCAACAGCACGGTAAACAACTTCGACGTCTACGTCGGCACCAGCGCCGGCTCCTTCGTCGCCGGGATGCTCGCCAACGGGATCACGCCCGACGAGATGATGCAGGTGATCAACCGCCGCATCCCCTCCGACCTCGATGACCTCGACCTCGGCAAGGTGCTCAAGCCCAACTACCTCGGCTTCGCCCAGAAGGCGGCGATGCTGCCGCTGCGCTCGCTGGAGCTGGCGCGCAGCCTGCTGCGCATGGGCGATTTCTCGGCGATCGACATCGGCGTCGGCCTTGCCGAGGCGCTGCCGACCGGCTTCTACTCCAACCGCGGGATCGCCGATTACGTCGCCGAGGCGGTGGTCGAGGAAGCGAAGATCGACGACTTCCGGCTGCTCGACAAAGAGCTCTACCTGACCGCCACCGACCTCGACACCTGCGAGCGGATCGTCTTCGGCGAGGAGGGCTGGAACGACGTGCCGATCTCCAAGGCGGTCCAGTGCTCGACCGCGCTGCCGGTCGTCTACAAGCCGGTCGACCTCAAGGGCCGCCAGCTGATCGACGGCGGCATCCGCTCCACCACCAACGTCGACATCGCGGTCGAAAAGGGCGCCAAGTTCATCGTCGTCGTCAACCCGCTGGTCCCCTTCGTCAACGACTTCGCCAAACGGATCCCGACCGTCTTCGGCACCCGCGTGCGGCGCGTCTCCGACATGGGCCTGCCGGCGATCGCCAACCAGACCTTCCGCCTGATCGCCCACGCCCGCCTGCACCAGGCGGTCGAGATGTGGCAGGAGCGCTACCCCGGCGTTGACATCGTCCTGATCGAGCCCGAGGCCAACGACGAGCTGATGTTCGGCACGCCGATCATGGACTACTCGCGCCGCCTGAAGATCGCCCGCCACGGCTTCGAATCGGTCACCGCCACCCTGGCCCAGGACTACGACCGCTACGAGGAGATCGCCGACCAGCACGGGCTCGAGATCTCCGAGCGCCGCGTCCGCCGCGTGGTCGAGCGCGCCGCCGAGGAGGAGCCCGAGCAGTCCTCCGCCTGGCGCCGGGTGCTCGAGCAGACCACCTCGGCCCTGCTGCGCCAGTCCGGCGAGGCCTCCTAGGCGCTCAGCAGCCCTGGCGCCGCCGGCTGCCCCAGCGGGCGAGCGAGAAGGCGGCGACGAGCGGGGTCAGCGCCAGGGCCGAGATCGCGCTGAGCAGCTGCCAGGTCGCGCCGCCGTCGAAGCCGGCTTCGACCAGGTCGATTCCGGACCAGACTCCGAGCAGGCCGAAGCTGACGGCGAGGATCGCGCAGGTGAGGGGGCCGTTGCGGATCTTGCTCAGCGCCCTGATCGCGCCCCCGGCCCAGCTCGGGACCGGCAGCCGCGCCGCGGAGACGACGCCGAGCGCTGCGAGCGGGGCGAGCAGCACCAGGTTGGGCGGGTTGACGAAGCCCGGCACGGCCGGTGCGAAGAGGATGCGTTCGAGGTCGAGCGAGCCAAACAGTGCGGCCAGCGCCACGGCGAAGCCGATCGGCGCCCCCACCAGGCCGACGGTGAGCGGCAGGTTGCGGCGCGGCTCGACCCCGCGCAGCAGCCGCAGGCCCGGCACGCTGGCGAAGCCAACGGCGCCGATCGCCGCGACCAGGGCGGTCAGCGTCATCCAGGTCCAGACGTCATCGAACCGCAGCACGCCAGCGGGGTCGGTCTCGAGCAGGCGGGCGGTGAGGAAGATCGCCGCGACCCAGAGCCCGAGCCCGGCGGTCGCCCGGTAGAGCGGGCGCTCGGCGACTGTCGCCGCCACGGCCGAGAGCGGCGTGCGGGCGAGGCCGAGGAATTTGGAGAGCGGCAGCCCGGCTGTGCGCAGCGCCGAGAGCGAGACGAAGGCGGCGTGGGCGATCGTGCGCAGGCCGAGGTCGCTGACCGCTTCCTCGCTGTCGGTCAGCCGCTCGGGCAGAGAATCCGCCGTCGGCGTACATCTTGCGCACCGCTTTCACCGCCGTCTGGGGGTCGGTGCGCCTGCCCACCGCGAAGGGCTCCACCGCGCTGCCCAGCGCGCTGTCGGCGGTTGCCTCCTCGAAGACGATCCCCAGCTCCTCGCTGACGATCTCCAGCTGCGCGGCGCGTTGGAAGACCGCCCGGGTGAAGGGCATGCGCTCGACGCCCGTCGTCTCGTCGGCCGCCTCCAGCTCCGCGCGGATCGTCTGCTCGACCCGCTCGCGCAGCTTGCCCTCGAGCGGCGCGCCGCGCGCCGCGGCGGCGTCCTCGAGCGCCTCTTCGAGCAGCCAGCGCCGCGTTTTCGTCTCCGCGGCGTCCTCCGCAGCGCTGGCGGGCAGCAGCGCCTCAGTCAGTTTTTCCGCCCGGGTCGCCGCCTTCCCGTCGCCGCATTCGTCAGAGGGCCGGGCGAGCAGCATGTCGACCAGCCGCGCGGCCGCGTCGAGGCGCCCCCACATGAAGTCGTTGGCCCGCCAGGAGCGGCGGTAGAAGCCGGCGAAGTGGCCCAGGCCGACGCCGGTGAGCTTCTCCTGCGCCGACGCCGGGCTGGGCAGGCGCAGGGGGCCGGAGGTGAAGATCGGCGCGGGCGCGGCCGGGGTGAGCTGGACGAAGTGCAGCTCCTCGGCGCTTTCGATGTCCGCTTCGGAGCTGAACGCGCGCCGCACCACCTCGATCGCGAGCACCCGGTCGAAGAAGGCCGCGAGCCGGTCGGCCTCGGTCGCCTGCAGGGAGCCGAACAGGTTGCGCATCGGGCTCTCGGCCAGCTCCCCCGGAAACTCGAGCAGCAGGTCGCGCACGGCCTCGGCGCCGGCGCGAACGGCAGCGTCGGCGAGCGGAGCCTGGGCGACCGCCTTGGCGACGGCTTTCTGCAGGCGGTCGAGCGGCGGCTCTTCGCGCAGGCGGGCGGGATCGCCGTCGCCGGCCGGCTCGAGCACCTCCTCTCGCGCGGCGGTAAGCCGGAAGAGCTGCGCGTCGATCGCGTCTCTGGTAGCGAGCAGTTCATCGCGCAGCGCGTCGTCGGCGGTCGGCAGCTCGGCCCGCAGCAGGTCGAGCAGCAGGTGGAGGACGCGCTGCGCCGGGCGCACTCCCCAGCGCCAGGTGGTGCCCGGCACGTGCGTCGGCTGGAAGGGGATCCAGGGCAGCTGCGCCCGCGAGGCGCTGAGCAGGTCGCTCATCGCCGTCGCCGCGGCCGGCTCGCCGAGCAGCTCCTCGAGTGAGGTCATCGTGCGGCGTTCGCAGTAAGCGCCGAAGAGCGCTCTTGCCGTGCCCTGCAGCTCGCCGAGGTCCATTTTCAGCAGGCGCAGCTGCACGTCGGCGGACAGCCGCGGCCGCTCGACCGCGCGCTTGATCGCGTAGAGCTGGTCGACGAAGGGCGCCGTGCGCGGCAGGTTGACGGCGTAGGCGCCGACCTCGCGCAGGCTGGGGGCCTCGCCGGCGAGCGCGTCGCTGGGCGCGGTCGGATCGCCGTTCATGTAGCAGACGTAGCGCACCACCCGGGAGTCGGCGGGCTTGGTCGGGATCAGGTCGAGCGCGGCCTCGATCGGGGCGTTGTCGAGCAGGCCGCCGTCGATGCCGAAGGTCGGGTTCGGCAGGCCGGCAAGCACGCGGGCGTTCTCGTTCACCATCCAGGGCTCGAAGGCGAAGGGGAAGGACGCCGAGGTTCGCGCCGCCGCGGCCAGCGACTCGGCGCTGAAGTGGGCAGCTTCGCGGAACCTGAAGCGGGGGCGATGCTCGCGCGCGACCAGCTCGCCGCCCCAGGTGTCGCGGAAGCGTTTCTCGACGCCGATCACGTCGGTCATCGTCACGTCGAGGCTGGGCACGACCCGCCGCAGTCCCGGCGCCTTGCAGTCCTCGTATCCCGGCACCTGCTTGTTGACGCCCAGCACGCCCTCGAAGGCTTTCCGCAGGCGCTCGTGGAAGAGCTTGCCGTCCATCAGCGAGGCGGGCTCTTCGGCGCTCGCCGGGTACATCAGGTCGCCGAGGTCGCCGAGGTCGAGCCACTGGTCGCGGACGAACTTGGTCTCGAGCCGGCGTCCCTTGACCATCGCCGCGCCGAGCAGAGCCCCGTTGATGCCGCCGGCGCTGGCGCCGGTGAGGATGTCGAAGACGAGGCGGCGGCCGAAGCTGCGGCACAGCGTGTCGTACACGCGCTCCGGCTCGCCGCTGGTCCGCCCCGCCCGCCGCGCGCGGTCGAGCTCGACCGCGCAGCCGCCCATCCAGACCGCCAGGCTGACGCCGCCGTTGAGGGCCATCGCGACCCGCAGCTCCTGCACCCGCTCCGACATTGGCGCAAACCCTCTCAGGTTTGCGGCTGATCAGTCAATAGACACGGAGGAATCGAGAATCTCAGCCCGCGTAGAGCTGCTCGATCTCGTCCTCGTGCTTGCTGGCGACCACCGCCCGCTTGACCTTCAGGGTCGGGGTCAGCTCGCCGGCTTCCTGGGAGAGGTCGCGGGGGAGGATCTTCAGCTTCTTGACTTGCTCGACGCGGGCGAACTTCTCGTTGATCTGCTCGCGGTGGGCTTCGATCGAGGCGACGACCTCGGCGTTGGAGGCCAGGGCCGCCGGGTCCTCGGGCAGGCCGTGCTCCTTGGCGTAGGCGACCGCTTCTTCGGGGTCGAGGGTGACCAGGGCGACCAGGTACGGCTTGCGGTCGCCGACCACGACGCACTGGGAGACCAGCGGGTGCTGCTTGATCTCGTTCTCGAGGTTCGCCGGGGTGATGTTCTTGCCGCCGGCGGTGATGATGATGTCCTTCTTGCGGCCGGTGATCGTGATGAAGCCCTCGGAGTCGATCTCGCCGATGTCGCCGGTGTGCAGCCAGCCGTCGACGATCGTCTCCCGGGTCGCCTCCTCGTTCTTGTAGTAGCCCTGGAAGACGTTCGGGCCCTTGACCAGGATCTCGCCGTCCTCGGCGATCCTCACCTCGCAGCCGGGGAACGGTTTGCCGATCGTGCCGATCTTGAAGTCGTCGGGGGTGGAGATCGTCGCCGCGGTCGAGGTCTCGGTCATCCCCCAGCCCTCGAGCACGAGCACCCCGGCGGCGTCGAAGAAGCGCAGGATCTCGGGGTTGATCGGCGCCGCGCCGGAGACGGCGAGGCGCAGGTTGCCGCCGAACAGGGCGCGGATCTTGGACAGAACCTTCTCGTCGGCGAACTTGTACTGGCGGCTGAGCAGGAAGCCCGGCTGGCGCCCTTCGCGTTCCATCGCGCGCACCTTCTTGCCGACCCCGATCGACCAGTTGAAGATCGCCTTTTTGAGGCCGCCCTCCTTCTCCATCGCGCTGGTCGCAGCGGTGTAGATCTTCTCGAAGATGCGCGGCACCGAGGGGAAGTAGGTCGGCTTCAGCTCGCCGAGGTTGGGCACGATCTTCAGCGGGTCGCGCTCCCAGTAGGCGAGGGTGGCGCCGAGGTCGAAGCTGCCGAGCTGGATCAGCAGGGCGAAGGAGTGGGCGAGCGGGAGGTAGAGGTAGGTCAGGTCTTCGGGCTCGATCACGCTGTTCTCGTTGACCATGTCGAGCATCGCCCGGTAGTTGCCGTGACTGATGATGCAGCCCTTCGGCGGCCCGGTCGTGCCCGAGGTGTAGATGAAGGTGCAGATGTCGTCCTTGGTGACCGACTGCCAGCGCTGCTCCCACTCGGCCGCCTCGCGCCTGGCGCCGCGGGTGGCGAGATCCTCGAGCGAGATCGCGTCCTCGCTGGCGCCGCTCATCCGCACGACGTGCTCGAGCAGCGGCAGCCTGTCGCGCACCGCGCGAACCTTCTCCAGCTGCTCGTCGTCCTCGACGACGACGACCTTGGCGTCGGAGTTCTCCAGCACGTACTGGCACTCCTCGGGCGAGTTGGTCTGGTAGATCGGGACGACGACGGCGCCGGCCGAGAGCGCGGCGAAGTCGAAGTAGGTCCACTCGACCCGGGTGTTGGCCAGGATCGAGACCTTGTCGCCCTTCTCGACGCCGAGGTCGATCAGGCCGAGGGAGAGCGAGCGGACCGTCTCCAGCACCTCGTCGTAGCTGCGCCGCTGCCACTCCCCGCCCTGCTTGAAGCAGACCGCGGGAGCGCTGCCGTACCTCTTCGCCGACAGCGGCAGCAGGTCTGCGAGCGTGGCCGAACCGGTTCCCCTCTCCATCCGGTGCCGCAGTGTAGTTGAGCGCTACGTGGCGCGAGCCTCGCCGCGCTGTTCGCCGGCGGTCATGCTGCGCAGCGAGGCCTCGAAGAGGGCCCTGTCGATGCGGCCGTGGAAGATCGGAACCCCCATCTGAGCACAGCGGCCGATCACCTCCTGCTGCTGCATCTGGAGCTGCTCGGCAAGCTCGGACGGCGTCAGGTGATTGGCCACAGCGGACCTCCCTCGTAGTCGAAACCAGGTAGTCCGAATCTACTCCGGTATCCGGACCTGTCAAACGAGATTTCCGCAGCGTGGGGGAGGGGCGGGAGCGGCGAGCCGCGATAATGCCCCGATGCCCGCCCTCGCCGAGGACCAGCGGCCCGAGCCGGCCGCCGTGCCGCTGCCGCGCCGCGGCCGGGTCTGGGTCATCCTCGCCCTTGGCCTCGCCGTCGTCGCCCTCGGCTACGCGATCGTCGAAATCGCCACCCGGCCGGCGGGTCGCGACGCGGTGCGGGTGAGCGGCATCGCCGACGCCCAGCGCATCTTCGGCGGCATCCCCCAGGAAGGCGACCGGCTTGGCTCGGCCGACGCCCCCGTCTCGGTCCAGGTCTTCAACGACATGCAGTGCTCCAGCTGCCGCGCCGACTTCCTCGAGACGATCCCGGCGCTGACCGAACGCTACGCCCGCCCCGGCGACGCGAAGCTGCTGATGCGCCACTACTCGGTCGCCGAGAACCCGCTCGAGCTCGGCTTCTACGGGGCGGAGGCGGCGGCCGAGCAGGGTTACGGCTGGCAGTACACCTACCTCTTCTTCCGCAACCAGGCCGAGGCCGAGCGCTTCGGCGTCGGCGACGAGCTGCTCGCCTCACTGGCCGGCTCGATCGGCGAACTCGACGTGCCGGAATGGAAGGACCTGCTCGAAGCCGAACTCGGCGGCGACGGCCCGATCACCCGGCGCCTGGAGTCCTACGAGAAGCTCGGCGTCGAGCTCGGCATCCGCACCCGCCAGGCGGTGATCGTCAGCGGCCCCGGCGGCACCCGCACCCTGCAGGACGGCCCCAGCCTGGCCCGGATCGAAGCCGCGATCGAGGCAGTCCGCTAGCCCCGCCCCCCGTCTGGGATAATCCGCCCTCTCGGGGCGTGGCGCAGCCTGGTAGCGCGCACCGTTCGGGTCGGTGAGGTCCCCGGTTCAAATCCGGGCGCCCCGATGTTCGTAGCTTCCGGTGCGCTTTTTGCCGGCCATGGGCACATAAAGCGCACCGGAAGCCTCGGCGTGGTTCCGGAGGTCCGGCCCTAGGACACGTACGCCTTGCGCACCATCGCCGCCGTCCACCGGTTCGTGCCGTGGGCGGGGGGAACACCCTTGCGGTTGAGGAACTCGGCGATGTCGGCGAGGGACTTGCCTTTCGCGAGCAGGGTCCCGATCTGCTTGCGCCGGGTGTAATCCCGCTGGTTGCACTCCGTGTGGGAGAGTCGAACGTTCTCGGGCCGGAGGTGCCCGCCGGCCGACTTGAGGACCGGGTAGTGGTCGGCCGAGGGGGCCCACTTGCTGCGTGGCGTCGTGACCTGATCGAACGCGCCGCGCCCGTTGTGGTGGTAGCACTGCGGCATCTCGCACTTCAGGGCGAGGATCTGGCCGCGCTCGGCCATCTGCACGAGGACACCCCTCACGCCAAGCTCGCGAAGCTGGTCCGCGACCGAGCCATCCGCGCTGCCCGCGCCACCTGCTGCCTTCGCCATCGAGTCACCTTTCTCGTGTAGTTGTCCTATCGGTAACCGTGATTTGTCCTATCGGAACCGTGCATACATTACGTAGAGCGTCACTCCATAGGAGTGTCGCTTTCGTCGCTCCGGTGCGCTTTATGCTCGCCATGGGTACATAAAGCGCACCGGAAGGCTCGGGACCGGTGGGGGGATTGCGGCCCTGGGCCGGTCTCAGTACGGCGGGCGAAGGTTTTCGAACATCGGGAAGTGTTTGAGATTACGCGTGGCGAGGTCGGCGTCGAGCTCCTCGGCCGTGGCTGCGATCGCGAGGTCGGCGACTCCGATGCCGGGGTGGCTGCGGCGCCACTTGCGCCCCAGCTCTCCGGCGCGGCGTGCCACGGCTTCGCTCACGGGAACCCAGACGAGCAGCGCAAAGAGCCTGTCGGCGGCACGCCGCTCCGCGGACCGCAGCCCCTGGATCACCTCTATGCGACTGATCTCCGAACACGAGGGGCGGCCGTCGAGGCCGGCGAGGTACTCGCTGGCCGGAGTCGAGGCGCGAAGGTGATCGACGAGAATGCTGGTGTCGAGGACGACGCTCAACGCTCGAGCCGCGCCAGCCGCTCGGCGTCTTCGCGCCGGATGTCCTCGACGTAGTCGGCGCCCTCCGCGAGGTAGGGCGCGATGCCGGCGGTGCCCTCGACTGCGCTCTTCCATTGCGCCCGCCACTCCGCGGCGTCCTGCTCCTCTTTGGACAGGTATGCGTCCACCGCGCGGCGGATCAACATCGAGCGTGAGGTGCCTGCGGCCGCGGCGCGCCTGTCGAGCCGGGATGTCTGGTCGTCGTCGAGGTAGATCTGGGTGCGATTCACGATGTATAAACATACATCACCAACGCGACCCGCTGGCCCGGGTCGCTCAGAGGCCGAGGTCGCGGACGCCGCGCTCGTCCCAGCCGAGGTGGTGGGCGACCTCGTGGCGGACGGTGCGCTCGACCTGGGCTCGCAGCAGCTCGGGGTCGTGGCCGAAGTCGCGCTCGAGCGTGTCGCGGTAGATGACGATGTGGTCGCGGTAGTCGTCGCGGGCGACGGTGTCGCCGATGTAGTGGCCGTAGGCGTGGTGCAGGTGGCCGAGGTGGGAAACGAGGACGGGGATGCCTTCGACCACGTCGCGCAGATCCTCGGGCAGGCCGTCGATCGCCTCGACGACGAGCTGGTCGAACTCGCTCAGCGGCTGCTCGGGGGGCGGCAGCCTGGCCAGCGCCTCGCTGCGCTCCGAAAGCCGGCGGAACTCCCGCTCGGGCATCTCGTCGCCGAGCAGCATCACCGTCGCCCAGGCCGTGATCAGCACGACGGCGACGATCCCCGCCAGCAGCGCCAGCAGGCCGCCCAGCCCGGCGAACGAGGGCGGGTTGAGCAGCAGCATCGCCAGCCCGACGAGGAACGCGAGCAGCGCGGCGGCGCGCAGGGGTGGGCCGAGCGTCTCCTTCATGCATCGAGGGTAGACCTCGGGCGCGAGCGGACATCCAGCCGCAGGCCGGCCTGGGAAGCGGGGCTGCGGCCGAGCGGATCGCTCCGTCCGCTGTCAGCTTCCGGCCAGGGCGCCGCCGTAGACCTGCCAGGCAAGCGCACTCTTGGCCACCAGGCTCAGCACCAGGTAGGCCTTCTCGGCGAAGAGCGGGTCCGCCCACCGACCGCGGCGCCTGTACTGCAGCCACATGTTGACGGCGAAGCTGTTGAAGAGGATCAGCAGGGTCACGAAGATCGCGATCACGAAGCCGGGCACGTCGCCGGTCTCGCTCTGGGAGACGGCGATCTGCAGGGCGATCGCGATCCAGGGCACCGCTCCCACCACGCAGCCGTAGACGAAGGGTCGCCATCGCACCTGCTCGCGTCCGACGTTGACCCGCTCCATCGTCAGCCCGAAGAGGATCATCGCGGCGTTCGCTCCGAACAGCGCCACGAGGGCCGTGCCCTCGCGCACCCCCGCCAGCATCGCGATCAGCACGACCATCAGGGAGGCGCTGACCGAGTACTCCCACCACCTCGCCGGGTTGATCCCCCGCGATACCTGGCGCTCGTACCAGCGCCGTCCCCAGGTGCCCACCGAGAGGTGGTCGATCGCGGCGAGCAGGAGGAATGCCGCAACGGCGATGTCGACGCGGACGTCGAAGAGCTGCTTCGGGCCGCCGAACTCCCCGGCCCCGGGCGGGCCCGTGAGGTAGCTGATAGTCACCGGAAGCGAGACGGCGCCGGCGAGCAGCAGGATCGCGAACGCCTGCGCCAGGTGCGCGGACCCCACTCCCAGGTTCCAGCGCCTCAGGCTCGCGATCCCGTCGCGGGGACGGCGGCTCAGCCCGCCGCCTCCATCGCCTTGCCGACGCCGGCTTTCATCTCGTCGGGGTTCATCGCGGGGGAGAGGGTGATCTTGGCCCCGAGGCCCATGAAGAGCGGCTCGGCCGCCGGGGGGATCTCGGTCGAGTCGGCCATCTCGAAGAAGACCAGGGCGGTCCGCATCCCGTCCTCGGCGATGAAGTAGGCGGCCTCCGCGTTCAGCCCCTCGAGCACCGATCCCAGGATCTGCGGCAGGCTGCCGTCTTCGATCGCCGCGTTCCCCTTCTCGGTGGGGATCTGGGCTTTCATCATCATCCGCATTGTCGTCCTCCTCGGTTGGGTTGTGGCGCCTCCACCTAGTTTCGAGCCTACCTCGTACGAGTGGCCTGGCAAGCGCGCGGCCCCCTCATCCGTTCGCTCCTGGCGGACCCCGTCGTCAGCGTCGCTCCCGCCGCGCGGACGCGGCCGGGCTCGCGCTACGCTGGGGGTCGTGGCCGATTTGCCAGACGCAGGCGCCGTGGCGCTGGCCAACGAGGAGGCGGTCAGGGCCTGGGACACCGTCCTCTACGAGCGCTGGAAGCAGAACCGGAAAGTGTTCGTCGGCGCCCTCGACGAGATCACCGACGACCTCTTCGAGCGCTACCCGCCGCCCGCCGGCGGGCGCTGCATCGACGTCGGCTGCGGCTTCGGCGAGACGACCCGGCAGATGGCGGCCATGGTCGGCGCCGACGGCTTCGTGCTCGGCACCGACTCCTCGCCGCGCTTCGTCGAGGACGCCCGCCGCGAGGCGGCCGAGGCCGGGGTCGCGAACGTCGAGTTCGAGGTCGCCGACGCCCAGACGGCGGCCTGGGAGCCGGTCCACGACTACGCCTTCTCGCGCATGGGCACGCAGTTCTTCGCCGCGCCGGTGCCGGCGATGCGGGCGATCCGCGCCGCGCTGAAGCCGGGCGCCGGCCTGCGCAAGGTCTGCTGGCGGCGCAAGGACGAGAGCCCGCTCTGGGCGGAGACCGAGGCGGTCGTCCAGCGCTTCCTCTCGCGGCCCGAGGAGTACGAGGCGGACACCTGCGGTCCCGGCCCCTTCTCGCTCGGCAACCCGGAAACCCTGACCGGCATCCTCGAAGCGGCCGGCTTCGCCGAGGTCGAGCTGCACTTGCGCGACTTCGACTACTTCATCGGCAAGGACATGGAGGAAGCGGTCGACGCGATGCTCGCGATCGGCCCCGGGGCGGAGCTGATCCGCCTCAACGGCGAGCACGGCGAGAGCCGGCGCCCGGAGATCGCCGAGGCGCTCGCCGCCCGCTACGCCGAGTGGCAGCAGGACGACGGCTCGATCGTCGGCCACGCCTCCGTCTGGCTGGTCGCCGCGACCAACCCCGGCTAGCGCGCCGTGGGCAACGGCCTCTGCGACGAGTGCGCCCAGCAGAAGCTGGTGAGCAACACGCGCGACTCGACCTTCTCGCTCTGCCTGCGCTCGCGCCGGGACCCCGCCTTCCCGCGCTATCCGCGCACGCCGGTGTTGAGCTGCGCCGGGTTTCAGCGGAAGCCGCGAGGCTGACCGGCCGGCGTTCCGGCGACGGCGACCGCTACTTTGCGCCTTGCACTGGGTCCAGTGTTGGGACGGATGCGCAGACTTCTCCTCATCGCAACGGTGGTCGTGGCGGCGCTGGCGGCGCTCGCTCCGACGATCGCCGGAGCGGCCTCGGTCCGCGGCCTGGCGCCGCGCGGCTTCATCGGCATGTCGCCGCAGGGGCCGACCGGCACCGAGGACTACGAGTTGATGCGCGCCGCCGGGGTCAAGAGCGTGCGCCTACCGCTCAACTGGGCCGACATCGTGCCCCGCGCGCGCGAACGCTTCGATCCCAACTGGGGGCTCTTCGACGACCAGGTGCGGCTCGCCGCCGAACAGCGGATCAGGGCCTTCCCCTTCGTCTGGGGCGTGCCGCGCTGGGTCTCCCGCAGGCTCGGCGCCGAGCCGGTCGCGACCGCCCGCCAGCGGCGCGAGTGGCTGCGCTTCCTGCGCGGCGCCGCCTACCGCTACGGCCCCGATGGGCGCTTCTGGCGCGAGAACCCGGAACTGCCGCGACTGCCGGTGCGCCGCTGGGAGATCTGGAACGAGGAGAACATCGTCACCTTCTCGCGCGAACCGGACCCCGCCACCTTCGCCCGCCTGATCCGCATCTCGGGCCGCGTCCTGCACCGCGCCGACCGCGGCTCGACGGTGATCCTCGGCGGCCTCTTCGGCCGCCCCCTGCAGGTGCCGCCCAACATCTACTCGCCGGCCTTCCTTGCCGGGGTCTACGCCCAGCGCGGGATCAAGCGCTACTTCGACGGTGTCGCCCTGCACCCCTACGTCGCCGACGCGCGGGCGATGCGCTCGCAGATCGAGGGCCTGCGCCGGGTGATGCGCCGCAACCACGACGCCAGCGCCAAGATCTACATCACCGAGATGGGCTGGGGCTCGGACGGCTTCGAGTCGCGCTGGGAGCGCGGCCCGCGCGGCCAGGCGCGTGAACTGAACCGCTCCTTCTCGATGCTGGTCGGCAACCGCGGCCGCTGGCGGATCGGCGGCGTCTGGTGGTTCTCCTGGGCCGACATCGCCGGCAACTGCCAGTTCTGCGACTCCGCCGGCCTGCTGACGACCGCCCGCGAAGCCAAGCCCGCCTGGTACCGCTTCAACGCCTGGACCGGCGGCGACCCCCGCGTCGTCCCCCGCGCCTCCGGGCGGGCGCTGCGCAATACGCCGTAGGCGCTCGATTAAGGGAGGCGAAAGGGGGACCCTTGGCGTCTGCTCGCCCCGACCCGACGGCGCGTCCTCATGCGACGGCGAGCGCCTGGTCTCTGATCTCGACCCGGTAGTCGGCGGGCAGGGGCACGACCGGCTCGCGGCGCCCAAGCTCGCGGCGCCGGGCAAGTCGGCGCTCGAAGAAGGCAAGCGCTCCGCCCCGGGGGGCGGCGACGACCTCACGGCCGTCGGGGTAGACGATCGCGACGGGTAGGTGCTCGGCCACGGCCTCGGCGAGGATGGCGCCAAAGCCAACCTGGTCGGCGGCGATGAAGGTGGTCCCCTCGGGGTAGCGCTCAGGATCGAGGACGGCCTCGACGACTCGCTCGTTGGCGAGCTCGCCCGCCCGGGTGAACTCGTTGCGCTCTAGCTTCTCCATGATTCGGCGATCGCTTTCCAGTGGTCGATCAGGTGGTTGATGGCCTGTGGCGCGACCTCGTTGACCGAACCCTCGGCAAACCGCTCCGCAGGCTGCTCCTCGCTTCCAGCTTAGCGGTGCATGTCGTGGTCGCCGTGGGCATTGTCGAGGAGGCGAACGGTCTGCCAGCGACCCTCGATTCGCAGCCTGGAGCATGATCGCGTAGCGCTCCACCGGTCGACCCTCGAACTCGATCAGGATGCGAGCGTCGGGGGAGAGCGGGCGGATGGAGCGCGGGGGAGTGCGAGGAGCGCGCTGTGGGTGCCGGGAAGGACTCGGGCCCTTGATCGACGCTCCCGCCGCGCCCAGTGGCTCCGGCGCTCTCGCTATCTTGGTTCAAGGAATACGGCGATCTCACCGGAATGAGGATCGGATGGCAGTCCAGGATCAAGAGAGCTTCCGCGAGGCCCAGGCCAAGCTCGACGCCAAAGAGGATCTGGCCCCCTACATGGGCAAGTGGGTCGCGCTTCGGGGCGGCAAGGTCATCGCCAGCGACCTGAGCGCCAAGGGCCTGCGAGACAAGCCCGATGTGAGGCCGACAGACGCCATCGTCCCGGTTCCCCGCTCCCGCGCCGGATTCTTCATCGCCTGAGCCCGTGCAGCGCCATGAGCGCCTCATCGCTCCGTACAAGCCCGGTCCCGACGGGCAGGCTGCGGCCCTACCTTCTGCTGACGCTGCTCGGGGTCAAAACCGACCTGGAGGTCGACATTCTCGGCTTGGTCGACACGGGCGCGGACAGGTCGGTGCTGCCGATCGACTACGCAGAGGCACTGGGGTACACCGTCGATGACCTGGAGCCAAGAGAGGTCAGCCAGGTGGAGGGATTGGCGACGGCCTGGGTGGCGAAGAAGCCTTGTCAGGCATTCGTCGATGGCATCCCCCACGTCAAGTTCGAGATCGAACCGCTGTTCGTCGGGGGACTCAACGCCTTGTGGGGTCGCGCGGACCTGATGATGAACTTCACGGTCAGCGTCTCAGAGAGGGACCAGGAGCTGACGCTTCGCTTGCCCGAGTGAGTTGCAGCCCGGTGGCTTCGCGCCTCGCCCAGCCAGCCGGCATTCGGCACCGCCCTCGATCGCGACGGCGGTCCAGGCCGGGGAGTCACCGCCACGAGGCGGGCCGAAGACAACACGCCGCGCCATCGGCTGAGACCTGAGAGACTGCGCGGCGATCTCAACCGTTCGCAACCGATACTCCAACAGTTTCGGCCTCAGGCCGAAACTACGCCGGGGGATTTTCGGTCAGCTCGGTAAGACACGCTAAGTCTGTCCTGATCGGAGGATAATTCGTGGCCGAACGTCTGCTTGTATTGAGCATCCTGATCGTTGTGATCGGCGTTCCGGCTGGAATCACTTGGAGCAAGGGGCACCGGGCGGCGTTCTTTCTTGGATTTTTTATCCTCGGCATGGTTTGGGTGGTCGCTGCCTGCCGACTCGCTCACCCAACGTCGTGGTGGGCGCGCCGTTTCTATGGTCCAAGGAAGATGCAGCGGGCAGCAGAACGCTTCAAACCCGAGACATCCACGACGTCTTGACCGCACTCCTCGTCTGGCTGCTGAGAAGCTCGCAGTGGGCGCGGGCTGAGAAGCGCCGATCCGGGTAGGGGCCTGTCATGGACCTGAACCAGCGGCTGGGCCGGCTCGACCGTCTGCAGCGCCGGCACGCGGCGCTGGCGGTGCCGGTTGCGGTGGCGAAGAAGTTCGGCGAGGACCGGGGTGGGAGCCTGGCGGCGCTGATCGCCTACCGGGCGTTCTTCTCGCTCTTCCCGCTGTTGCTGCTGCTCACCACCGTGCTCGGCTACGTGCTCGCCGGCAACCCGGAACTGCGCGACGAGATCGTCGACTCGACCCTGGCCCAGTTCCCGGTGCTTGGCGAGCAGCTGCAGGGGCGCTCGCTGCAGGGCAGCGGCGTCGCCCTCGTGATCGGCGCCGTCGGCGCCCTCTGGGCCGGGCTCGGGGTCGTGGTCGCCACCGAGGAGGCGCTCGACCGGGTCTGGGGCGTGCCGCCGCGCCAGCGGGCTGGCTTCCTCGGCCCGCGCCTGCGCGGACTCGGCCTGCTCGGCCTGCTGGGCGGCGCCACCCTGGTCTCGACCGCGGTCTCGGGGCTCGCCGCGGGCGGCGCGGCCTGGCTCGGAACGGTCGGCGACGTCGCCGTCTCGGCGGCTCTCAACCTGGTCGTCTTCCTCGGCGTCTACCACCTGCTCGGCGCGGCCGACCTGCCCTGGCGCGCCTCGCTGCCGGGGGCGATCCTGGCCGCCGTCTGCTGGACCGGCTTGCAGCTCGTCGGCGGCTGGTTCGTCTCCCACCAGGTGCGCAACGCGGCGCCGGTCTACGGCACCTTCGCCCTGGTCATCGGCCTGCTCGCCTGGATCCAGCTCGGCGCCACGCTGACCGTCATCGCCGCCGAGCTCAACGTCGTGCGCCGGCGCGGGCTCTGGCCCCGACCGCTTCTCTCGGACGGCTGACGGCGCGCTAGGCTAGGCCCGCGGGACGACGCTGGCACCGAGCGCCTCGCCGTGGCGAATCACTTCGCGGGGCCCCGAGAACAGTTGAACTGGATAGCCATATCCGCGCTGGAGTTGGCGCTGGTGGCGCTCTGCGCCGCCCTCGTCGTGATGCTGCTGCGCGCCCGCAAGGCGCGGCGCCGCTTCCAGGTTCTCGCCGACGTCGCCGCCGTCTCCGAGACCGCGGGCTCGCTGGAGGAGACGTTCGACGGGATCTGCGACATCATCGTCCCCGAGCTAGCCGACTTCTGCATGATCGACGTGATCGAGGAGGGCGGCGTGCGCCGGGCCGCCGCCCGGGTCGCCAGCGGCGGCGAGCCGGGATTCGAGCAGCGGCTGCGCCAGCGCCCGCCCTCGACCCCGGCCTGGATGGTCGAGGGCGAGGGCTCCGAGTCGATCGAGCCGCGCTTCTTCGAGCGGGTCGGCGAGCGGGAGCTATGCCAGATCGCCCACGACGAGGGCTCCGACCTCGAGTTCCTGCGCGGCCTCGGCATGCGCTCGGTGATCACCGTCGCGCTCAAGGCGCGCGGCAAGGTGACCGGCACCCTGACCCTGGGGGTCGCCTGGTCGGGCCGCCGCTACCGCCGCGATGACGCCGACTTCGCCCGCATCCTCTCCGGCCGCGTCGCCCTCAGCCTCGACAACAGCGGCCTCTTCGCCAACCTCGAGCGCGCCGAAGCGGCGCGGGCGCGGATCGCCGAGACGCTGCAGCACGGCCTGTTGCCGCCGCCGCTGCCCCACATCCCCGGCTGGTCGGTGGCGGCGATGTACCGGCCGGCGGGGGCCGAGAACGAGGTCGGCGGCGACTTCTACGACGCCTTCCGCGTCGCCGGCGGCTGGATGCTGGTGATCGGCGACGTCACCGGCCGCGGCGCCCACGCCGCCTCGATCACCGCCCTCGCCCGCTACACGCTGCGCACCGCCGCGGCGCTGACCGACGACCCGCTGGTCGCGATGGCGACCCTCAACCGGGCGCTGCTCGCCCGCCGCGGCGCGGCGCTCTGCACGATCGCCGCCGTGGTCCTCGCCGAGGACCCGGCCGAGCCGGTCCGGATCGCCGTCGCCGGCCACCCGCCGCCGCTGCTGATCGACGGCGACCGGGTCGAGGAGGCCGCCGTCTCGGACCCGGTGCTCGGCGCCTTCGGCGACGTCGAGTGGCGGATCGCCCACAGCCCGCTGGGCGCCGGCCAGCAGCTGGTGATGATCACCGACGGGATCACCGAGGCCAGCGGCCACGAGGGCCGCTTCGGCGAGGAGCGGCTGCACGCCCATCTCGCCGGCGCCAGCAACCCGGCCCACGCGGTGCAGCGCCTGGAGACCGCGCTGCACGCCTTCACCGACGACAGCCTCGACGACGACGCGGCGATCCTGGCGATCTCGAGGGCGGCGGCGGATGCCTGAGTCGCAGGAGGAGCTGATCCGCGACCTCTACCGCGCCTTCAACCAGCGCGACGCCGAGGCGCTCGTCGCCCTCTGCGACGAGGAGATGGAGTTCCAGGCCGTCACCGGCGCCGAGGCCGGCCGCGGCGAGCCCTACCGCGGGCCAGAGGGCCTGCGCCGGTACATGGCCGACGTGGAGGGCGTCTGGGAAGAGCTGCTGATCACCCCGACCCGGATCGAGGCCCGGGGCGAGCGGCTGCTCGTCCACGGCCGCGTCTACGTGCGCAGCCGCGAGCTCGGCATCCGCGACATGCCGGTCGGCTGGGTCTGGCAGACTGCGCGAGGGTCGCTTCGTCCGCGGCGAGGTCTTCGCCGACCCCGACGCGGCCAGCGCGAGCTTCGCCCGCACGCCGGCCTGAGCGCCCGCCTCAGCCGGCCGCCAATACCCGCGCGCGACGGGGATCATGCGCCCCGTCGAGCCACCCCCGTTTTACCCGGATTGCTCGCGGGTACGGGGGGGCAGGACCTGAAGGCTATGCTCGCGGGAGAATCCCGGGTCGACAGCCGAAATCGAGATGGCGAACGGCGCAACCACCAGCGATGGGCCCATGGGCCTGCAGATGCGGCTTCCAGCGCAGGCCGAGAACGTGGCCGTGGTGCGCCACGCGCTGGCCGGCCTGGCCGAGCGGATCGGGATGGACGAGACCGGGCTGGCCGACCTGAAGACGGTCGTCACCGAGGCCTGCATGAACGTCGTCGTCCACGCCTACCCGGAGGGGAGCGGCCCGCTGCTGGTCGAGGCCGAACCGGACAGCGAGGGGCTGACGGTGGTGATCGCCGACAGCGGCGCCGGGATCAGCCCGCAGGCTGACTCCGAGCGGCAGAGCCTCAAACTCGGCCTCTCGCTGATCGCCGCCCTCTCGGCCAGCTTCAGCATCTCCGGCGGCCTCGGGCGCGGCACCGAGGTGATGATGCGCCTGCCGCTGCACGGCGGCGGCACCAACGGGGCGGGCGCCGAGCAGCGGCTCGCCCCGGAAGTGACCGGGACCGAGATCGCCGTCGGCCGGGCCGAGCTGCTCGAGCCGGTCCTGGCGCGGATGGTCAGTGCCCTCGCCGCCCGCCGCGAGATCTCGGTCGAGCGCCTCTCCGACGCCGTCCTGATCACCGACGCGATCGCCGAGGCGGCGCCGAACCGCTTCGCCGACGGCTGCGTCCGGCTCGGCTTGGCCGAGGGCGAGGACGGGCTGGAGCTGCGGCTCGGGCCGATGGAGAAGGGCGGCGCCGGCAAGATCCGCCGCAGCCTGGAGCTGCCCGAGGTGGGTGGCTCGCTGGAGGCGCTGGCCGACGAGCTGAGCGTCGACGAGTCGGCCGACGGCGACTACCTGATCGTCTGCTTCCGCGGCGCCGGCGACGAAGGCTAGGGCGCCGGCGGGCTCTGGGCCTCGCCGGCCGCTTCGGCTTCTTCGGCCTCGATCCGCTCGCGGATCCGGGCCAGGGCGCGGCGCAGGATGCGGGAGACGTGCATCTGCGAGTGGCCGATCCGCTCGGCGATCTGCGACTGGGTCATGTCCTCGACGAAGCGCAGGCGCAGCACCTCGCGCTCGCGCTCGTCGAGCGAGGGGAGCGCGGCGTCGAGCGCGATCCGGCCCTCGACCAGCTGGTAGTGCTCGTCCTCGGCGCCGACCCACTCGGCCGGCGGCGCGTCGTCGACCTGCTCGCCGCCGGGGGGGCGGTCGAGCGAGAGCGGGCGGCGGTTGTGGTTGGCCTCGAGCACCTCGAGCACGTCGGTCTGCTCGAGCTCGAGCCGCGCGGCGATCTCGCCGACCGAGGGCGAGCGCTGCAGCTTCTTGGTCAACTCGACGATCGCCTTGTCGACTTCGGCCATCCGGTCGTGCAGGCCGCGCGGCACGCGCACGGTCCAGACCCGGTCGCGGAAGTGGCGCTTGAGCTCGCCGAGGATCGTCGGCGAGGCGTAGGCGGTGAAGGGGATGCCGCGCTCGGGGTCGAAGCGGTCGACGGCGTTGACCAGGCCCAGGTTGGCGACCTGGAGCAGGTCGTCGAAGGACTCGCTGGCGCCGCGGTAGCGCAGCGCCAGCCGTTTGGCGAAGGCCATGTTGCGCTCGATCAGCTGCTCGCGCAGGGCCGGGTCGCGGGTCCGCGCGAACTCGCGCCAGAGCTTTGCTTCGTCGGCCGGCATCTCACCAGCTTAGGAACCCGGCACGCTAGGCTCCGAAACCCACCCCGAAAGACAACCAGTCCAACACGGAGGAGACGCCAGATGGCATTTTCGGTTCCCGACCTTCCCTACGCATACGACGCGCTCGAGCCGCACATCGACGAGACGACGATGCGGGTCCACCACGACAAGCACCACCAGGCCTACGTCGACAAGGCGAACGCGGCCCTGGAGGGGACCGAGTGGGCCGATGCCGACGTCGAGGACGTGCTCAAGAGCCTCTCCGACCTCCCCGCCGACAAGCAGGGCCCGGTCCGCAACAACGCCGGCGGCCACTACAACCACTCGCTCTTCTGGCAGATGATGAGCCCCGACGGCGGCGGCGCCCCCGGCGGCGAGCTCGGCGCCGCGATCGACTCCGCCTTCGGCTCCTTCGACTCCTTCAAGGAGGAGTTCAAGGCCGCCGGCATCGCCCGCTTCGGCTCGGGCTGGGCCTGGCTGGTCAAGGACGGCTCCGGCGCGGCGATCGTCTCCACCCCCAACCAGGACTCGCCGCTCTCCGACGGCAAGACGCCGCTGCTCGGCTGCGACGTCTGGGAGCACGCCTACTACCTCAAGTACCAGAACAAGCGCCCCGACTACATCGACGCCTTCTGGAACGTGGTCAATTGGGACTACGTCGCCGAGCGCCTGGCCAACGCCGGCTGAGCCCGACCTACCCGGAGACCTCTCCCCGCGCCGTCCCTGTGAGGGCGTCGGGGGCGGGTCCCCGGGAGCTCCCGGCCGAAGGCCGGCCCGGGGACCCGCCCCCGACGCCCGCCGGCCTGGCAGCGTCGGGCAGGTGGCCCGGTGCCGCCCCGTCCTTGGCCGGGATCAAGCTCATTGCGTGCTCTGCCTTTGCGGTGATGGTTAGGCTTGGGTTGACGCCCGGGTTGGCGGGGATCGCCGAGCCGTCGCAGACCAGCAGGTTCTCGTAGCCGAAGACGCGGTTGCCGGCGTCGACCACGCCGTGCTCGGGGTCGGCGCCGACCACGGCGCCGCCGAGGATGTGGGCGGTCGAGGGGATGTTGCGCAGCGACTCGGTCAGCGCGCTCTGGGCGACGCCGCCGGTGCGCTTCGCGAACCAGCGCGCCGCCTGCTCGGCGGCGGGGATGTAGGTCGGGTTGGGGCGGCCGGAGTCCTGCTCGGTCTGCAGCCGCACGCCGCGGCCGAAGAGCTTGCGCTTGGGGCGGAAGTGCATCGCCGCGTCGACCGTCTGCATCACCAGCAGGATCACGGTGCGCTGCGACCAGCGGTGGGGGATCAGCATCCGCGCCGTGCGCAGCGGATGGCGCAGGATCGCCGCCAGCCACTTGAGCGGGCGGCTGAACGCCGTGCCCGGGCCGGTCATCGCGGTGAAGGTGCCCGACATCGCGTCCCCGGCCTGGCCGTAGGTGACGACCTCGACGTGGGTGTCGGGGTCGGGGTAGATGCTCGAGGTGATCGCCACCGAGCGGCTGAAGTCGCGCTCGTCGTCGGGGGCGGTGACCGCCTGGATCGACTCCGAGTTGGTCCGCACCATGTCGCCGAGCCGCCCCGAGACCCGCGGCAGGGCGCCGCTGTGGCGGCAGTTGGCGAGCAGGTTGTTGGTGCCGAGGGCGCCGGCGGCGAGGATCACGCCGCGCGCGGTCTGGGTGCGGCGCCGCTTGCGCAGCCAGGAGCCGGAGCGCTCGCTGGTCACCGCGTAGCCGTCGGAGCCGTCGGCGGCGCCGAGCGGGCGGATCTCGGTCACCTGGCGCTCGGGCTCGATCCGCACCCCGAGCTTCTCGGCGAACCAGAGGTAGTTCTTCATCAGCGTGTTCTTCGCCCCGTGGCGGCAGCCGACCATGCAGCTGCCGCAGCGCATGCAGCCGCTGCGGGCCGGCCCCTCGCCTTCGAAGAAGGGGTCCTCGACCTCGACCCCCGGCTGGTCGAAGAAGACGCCGACGCGGGTGTTGGTGAAGGTCTCGCCGACGCCGATCTCCTCGCCGAATTCCTGCAGCAGCTGGTCGGCGGGGCCGATGCCGTCGTACTCGACCGCGCCCAGCATCCGCTCGGCGGTCTCGTAGTGGGGCGCCAGCTCACGCTCCCACTCGGCCAGCTCGCGCCACTGGCGGTCCTCGAAGAAGGCCGGCCGCGCCCGGTAGAGGGTGTTGGCGTAGCCGAGGCTGCCGCCGCCGACGCCGCTGCCGGAGAGGATCAGGACGTCCTTGAAGAAGGTCAGCCGCAGCACGCCGCGGAAGCCGAAGCGGGGCAGCCAGAAGTAGCGCCGCGGGTGTTTGAGGTTGGACTCGGCGAAGTCCTCGTCGCGGAAGCGGCTGCCGCACTCGAGCACGCCGACGCTGTAGCCCTTTTCCGCCAGGCGCAGGGCCGAGACGCTGCCACCGAATCCCGACCCGACTACGAGCCAGTCGAAGTCGTGGCTCAAGCCTCGCCGGGCTCCAGCGGCCGGAAATCGGAGGTGCGCGCCCCGCAGACCGGGCAGAACCAGTCTTTCGGGATGTCCTCGAAGGCGGTTCCCGGGGGGATGCCGCCGTCGGGGTCGCCGATCGCCGGGTCGTAGATGAAGCCGCAGCTCTCGCAGATCCAGAGCGTCGTTTCGGTCGTCGCGGTCATGCCTGAAGGTTAGAGGGCGCTCAGTCCTTGCCGAAGTCGACCGCGACCGGCTGGCGCTCGGCCGGGTCCTCGATCTCGAAGAACTCGCGCTTGCTGAAGCCGCCCTGGTTGGCGACGATCGAGGCAGGGAACTGTTCGATCGTCGTGTTGTAGGACTGGACGTTGGAGTTGTAGATGCGGCGCGAGGCCTGGATCTCGTCCTCGAGCTGGCTCAGGTTGCGGCTCAGCTGCTGGAAGTTCTCGGTGGCGCGCAGGGTGGGGTAGTTCTCGGCGACGGCGCGCAGGTCGGTCAGCGCCCCGCTCAGCTTCTGCTCGGCCTGGGCGGTCTCGCCGACGCCCTGCGCCGACATCGCCTCGGCCCGGGCCTTGGTCGCCTTCTCGAAGACCTCGCTCTCGTGCTCGGCGTAGCCCTTGACCGTCTCGACCAGGTTGGGCACCAGGTCGTGGCGGCGCTTGAGCTGCACGTCGATCCCGCTCCAGGACTCGTCGACCCGGTTGCGCGAGGCGATGATCGAGTTGCGCTTGGAGATGTAGTAGAGGACCGCGACGACGACGATCGCGACGATCCCGACCAGGACCCAGACCATGCCCGCATCCTACTTGGCTGCCCGGCCAGCCGCATAGGATCGCTGCGATGGGGGCCAAGCAGGAAGCAGCCGAGTGGGCCGGGATCGTGCGCGGCTACGGCGAGCGCCAGGGGCTGGCCTACGAACCGGTCGGCGGGATCAACCCCAAGGACGGGCCGGTGGCGCTCTGCGTCGGCGGCACCAACCGGCTCACCGGGCATCTCGCCGAGGGCTTCTGGGGAGCCTGCTGCGACGCCGACGAGAAGCAGGCCGGCGGGCTCTTCGCCAAGGCCCTGCTGCCCGACGCCCTGCTCGCCAAGGCCCACATGCCCGACCTCGCCCGGGTCGTCCCCGCCTTCAACGTCGAGTCGATCGAGGGCGCCGAGCGGCTCACCCAGCGCTTCGCCCGCAAGGTCGAGTTCGAGTCGATCGAGTTCAACCGGCGCTTCCTCGCCACCGTGCCCAGCGAGTACGACCCGGTCGCCCTGCGCGAGCTCTTCGGCCCCGGCTTCCTCGAGTGGACGACGACGATGACCGGCGAGGTCGACTTCGGCGTCAACGACCGCCAGCTCTGGTTCCTCTGGCACCTGCGCGAGCGCAGCGCGGCCGAGTTGGAGGAGATGCTGCGCAACGCCGGCCAGCTCTTCGTTCGCCTGCAGGCCGAGATGGAGGAGAGCGGCATCCACACCTACCCGCCCGGCCCCTGGCACGCCGGGCTCGAGCCCTTCCCGCAGAGCTGAGTCAGGCCGGGTAGTCGGGGTCGCCGGGGAGGACGACCCGGTTGTCCTCCGGGGTGCCGATCACCTTGGGCAGGATCGGCTCCACGGCGGCGTCGCGGTGGGCGGCGATCGCCTCGTCGGAGGTGGCGAAGCCGAGCAGCGACTCGAGCTGCTTGACGGTCGGGAAGGCGAGGGCGAGCTCGCCGGCCGCGTTGGCCTCGAGCGCGCCGGCGGGCTCGAACCAGGCGGCGTCGACGGTCTCGACCCCGTCGGGGCGGGGCGGCGTGTGGGCCGGGGCGAGGGCGAGGAAGAACCAGGCGTCGAAGCGGCGCGAGACGACCTCGGGCGTGATCCAGCGCGAGAAGAGGACCAGCTCCTGCTCGGCGGCGAGCGCGATTCCCGCCTCCTCCTCGAGCTCGCGCCGCGCGCAGGCCCCGAAGCGGGCCTCGTCGGCCCCGTCGCCGCCCTCGACCGCGCCGCCGGGGAAGACCCAGACCCCGGGCATGAATTTCGCCGTCTCGGTGCGCTTCAGCAGCAGCACCTCCAGCGCCCGCTGGCGGTGCTTGCCGCCGCGGCGCAGCAGCACCACCGAGGCCGCCGGTCGCGGCACCGACGGCTGTCCCAGGTTCGGCGCCTCCGCGGAGCCGCGCCTTCTCTCGCTCACACGCCCCACCCTACGGGGAAAGCCGAAGCCGGTGCTGTGTATTTCCCGGATGCATGGGGGCATGGGGGTCTCCAAAATTCCTGCTGGTGACTGTTCTTAGAGATCCAGCTCTCGTTCGCCGGGCAGGAGGCTCGTGAGCAGGCGTTCCAAGGTGCTGATCGCCGGCGGCGGCATCGCCGGCATCGAGGCCGCCCTCGCCCTGCGCGAGCTCTGCGGCGAGCGGGTCGAGGTGGAGTTGCGCGATCCGCGCCGCCGCTTCGCCTTCCGTCCCTTCGCCGTCGGCGTGCCCTACGGCGCGGCGCCCGCGTTCCGCTACGACCTGCGCGCCCTCGCCGAGCGCAGCGGCGCCAGCTTCGAGCCCGACGGCATCGCCGCGGTCGACGCCTCGCGCCGCCTCGCCGTCACCCGCGACGGCGAGCGCCTCCCCTACGACTTCCTCCTGCTCGCCCCCGGCGTGCGGATGCTCAGGTCGGTCCCCGGCGCGATCGTCTTCTGGGGAGCCGCCGACGAGGGCGGGGTGGGGGGCGTGGTCGCCCGGCTGCGGGCCGGTTCCCTGCGGCGGCTCGCGTTCACGATGCCGGGCGGCCGCAGCTGGGCCCTGCCGCTCTACGAGCTGGCGCTGCTCGCCGCCGGCGAACGGCGGCGCCGGGGAACGCGCGAGCCGCGCCTCACCGTGGTCACCCCCGAGGAGGCGCCGCTGGCCGTCTTCGGCCGCCGCGCCGCCGGGCAGATGGCGGAGCTGCTCGGAGAGAACGGGGTCGAGCTGGTCTCCGGCGCGCACCCGGTCGGGTTCGAGGCGGGTCGCCTGCGCACCGCGCCCGAGGGCGAGGTCGAGGCCGATGCCGTGGTCAGCCTGCCGCGGCTCGAGGGCCGGCAGATCGAGGGCGTGCCGCACGACGCCGACGGCTTCGTGCCCACCGACGAGCACGGCCGCGTGCCCGGGCTCGAGCGCGTGTTCGCCGCCGGCGACGTCACCTCGTTCCCGGTCAAGCAGGGCGGGATCGCCACCCAGCAGGCCGACGCGGCGGCGCAGCTGATCGCCGCCGAGGCCGGCGCGGCGGTCGACCCCGAGCCGTTCGACCCGGTTCTGCGCGCCGTGCTCTGGACCGGGGCCGAGCCGCGCTACCTCTACGGCCGCCTCGGCGGCGGCCACGGCGAGACCTCGAGCCTCAGCACCGAGCCGGGGGACGCGCCGCGAGGCGGCAAGGTCTTCGGCCGCTACCTCGCGCCCTTGATCGACTCGCTGGCCGCCGCGGCCTGAGCTTCGCGCAATGATGCGGCGGTGAGCGAGGCTCTCGTGCAGCGCTGCCGCGCCGCCCGGCGCGACCCCGAGCTTGCCGTGCTCGAGGGCTTCCACGCGCTCAAGCACGCGCTGCGCTTCGGCGCCGAGCTGCTCGACGCGGTCGCCGTCGACCCGGCGGAGCTGGAGCGGCTGGCGGAGGAGCTGGCGCCCGACCTCTCCGGCTCGCTGGCCGGCCGGGTGACCCCGGTCGACGCCGAGCTGCTGGCGCGCATCGTCCCCCACGCCCCCCGCACCGGCGTCGTCGCGATCGCCCGCCGCCCCGTCGTCGACCCCGGGGCGGCGCTCGCCGCGCCGCGGCCGGCGCCGGCAGTCCTGCTCGAGGACCCGCGCACGATGGGCAACATGGGCGCCTGTGTGCGGGTCGCCGCCGCCGCCGACGCCGCCGCGGTCCTGACCACGGGGGAGAACGACCCCTGGCACCCCGAGGCGCTGCGCGGCGCCGCCGGCCTGCACTTCGCCCTGCCGGTGGCGAGGGTGGACGCGGTGCCGGCCAGCGACCGCCCCCTGGTCGCGATCGACCCCGGCGGCGAGAGCGCCGACCTGGCGACGCTCGACCCGCGCGCGATCCTCGCCTTCGGCAGCGAGCGCTACGGCCTCAGCGACGAGCTGCTCGCCGCCGCCGACGCCCGCCTGGCGATCCCGATGCGCGCCGGCGTCTCCAGCCTCAACCTCGCCACCGCGGTCGCCGCCGTCCTCTTCGCCCGGCGGCTCTGAGCCGGCTCAGCCCACCGCCCTGCCGCTCGGCCTCACCACCAGCCAGCGGCCGCCGAACTCGACCACGTCCTGGCAGAGGATGTTGCCGGGCGAGTCGTGCACGTAGTAGTAGAGGGGGTGGCCGGCGTAGGTGACCTGCAGCTTGCCGTTGCGGCGCCGGGTCGTGCCCAGCAGCTTCGCCTTGGCGCCCTTGCCGGCGCGCGGGCGGCCGCGGGTCAGGACCGGGGGCCAGGCGCGGGCGCAGGCGCCGTAGCAGCGCGAGCTGCGTCCCCGCTCCTTGGCGAACAGGTAGAAGGCCTCGCCGCGGCCGTCGGCGATAACCCGGCCGTAGCTCGAGCCCACCGCCTTGACCCGCTTGCCCTTGTTGCCGGGGCGCTCGGCGTCGCCGCCGATCAGCGCCACCGCGGATATCGCCAGAACCGCCAGCAGTCCCATCCCGCTCCTCTCGTCGCGTTTCCTTGCAGCGAGTATCGTGGCCGGGCCTTACCAGTCCATTACGCGTCAGAAAGGACACGCCAGTGCCGCTAGCAGACATCAACTTCGGGGAAGCCCTCCTCGTCGCCTTCGAGGTCTTCTTCTTCGTGATCTGGATCTGGATCCTGATCACGATCCTCACCGATCTCTTCCGCGACCACGAGACCTCAGGCTGGGCCAAGGCCGCCTGGGTCCTGTTCCTGGTCGTCATCCCATTCGTCACGGCGCTGATCTACCTGATCGCCCGCGGCGCCGGCATGCGGGAAAGGACGATCAAGGCCCAGGCCGAGGCCAAGCAGCACTTCGACACCTACGTGCGTGAGCAGGCTGGCGCCGGCTCGCCCGCGGAGGAGCTGCACAAGCTCAACGAGCTGAAGGAAAAGGGCGCTCTCTCCGCGGAGGAGTTCGACAAGGCCAAGGCCAAGCTGCTCGCCTAGAGTAGGCCGACCAGGCCACGCGCGACCAGGTAGAGCCCGATCGTCGTCGCCACGGCGATCACTATCTGGCGCGCGTGGCTGCCCATCCAGGCGTTGAGCCGCTCGACCCGGTCCTGCGTCGCCTCGGGGGCGAACGAGTAGCCGAGCAGGGGCAGCTCGGCGAGCACGAACATCAACAGGTTGAAGACGACCACCGCGAGGATCTGCTGAGCGGTGCCGGCGTCGAGCTGGGCGATGTCCTTGAGGGCGACGATGTAGAAGCCGCCGGGCAGGTTGAGGATGACGCCGACGGCGAAGGCGATCGGGGCGCTGCCGCGGTTGAGCACCCGTTCGGACCAGGGGTCGCGGGCCGGCTTGGCCTCCTGCTTGCGGTGGCGGCGGGCGGCGAGGGCGGCGTCGCGGTCGGTGGCCAGCACGAAGGCGACCAGGAGGACGAGCAGGCCGACCGTGAGGTTGACGACCGGGTCAACGGCCGAGCCCGATTCGGCGCCGAGGTCGAGGCCGTCGAGCGAGGTGACGATCGCTATCCCGACCGCGATGCTGGTCAGCATGCCGCCCAGGAGGTAGGCGGCGAGCAGGCGCCGCGGTTGCGGCCGGCGCAGGACGACGATCACCACGGCGAGGATCGTCGGCGAGATCGCCGCGCCGAGCGCGAGGACGAGCACGTTGAGCACGAGACGAGCCTACATCGGGGCTGCGGCGCCTTTTCCTGCCGGCGCCGCCGAACTGCAACCGAAGTTGCAGGTTATTAGCAACTCCTAACAATTCGGCGCGCGCTTCGCTACCGTGCGCCGTCGATGCGCGCTTCCCCTCGCGGCCACTCCTGGCGGCTGCTGCTGCCCGCGGCGCTGCTGCTCGCCCTGCTCTGTGCGGTCGCCTCGGCGCCGGCCGAGACCCTGCAGCAGAAGCTGCGCGACACGCAGGGCAAGCTGAACCACGTGCGCGAGAGCCAGAGCGCGGTCGCCGCCTCGCTCGCCGCGCAGAACCGCCAGGTCGACGCGATGCTCGGCGAAGTCTCGAAGCTGCGCCAGCAGCAGCAGGCGCTCGAGGACGAGCTCGCGGCCCAGCAGGCGAAGCTCGACCGCGCCACGGCCAAGCTACTGGCCGAGAAGCGCCACCTGGCCCGGGTCCGGGCGCGCCTGCACCGGGCGCTGCTCGTCCTCCGCGAGCGGCTGGTGGCGATCTATGAGACCGGCAGCCCCGACATGCTCAACGTCGTGCTCGACTCGGCCAGCTGGGCGGAAGTCAGCACCCGCACCGACTACCTGAACCGGATCCAGGACTACGACGACGCCGTCGCCGGGCGGGTCAAGGGGCTGCGCGACCAGGCCCGCGCCGCGGTCAAGCGGATGACCGCCGTGCGCCTGCAGATCAAGGACGCCCGCGACGCGGTCGCGGTCAAGGAGCGCGAAGCCGCCGCCGCCCGCCAGCAGGCCGAGCAGCGCTTCGCGGCGCTGAAAGCGGCCCAGGCCGAGCGCCGGGCGACGCTGGAATCGCTCGAATCGCGGGAAGCGGCGCTGAGCAGCAACCTGGCCGGGATCTCCGAACAGCTGGCGGCCAGCGGCGCGCCGGCGCCGAGCGGCACCCCGGCGCCGCTCACCCCCGGCCAGACCGCCGACTACATCTCCGAAAGCCAGGCCAGCGTGCCGCGCGGCGCCCCGCCGGCGGTCGCCGCCGCGATCGAAGCCGCCAACTCGATCGCCACCACCCCCTACATCTGGGGCGGCGGCCACGGCTCCTTCGAATCCTCCGGATACGACTGCTCGGGCTCGGTCAGCTTCGCCCTGCACGGCGGCGGCTTCCTCTCCAGCCCGCTCGACTCGACCGGCCTCGAGACCTGGGGCGAAGCGGGCGCCGGCCAGTGGATCACCGTCTACGCCAACGCCGGCCACGCCTGGATGATCATCGCCGGCCTGGCCTTCGACACCTCCGGCGGCGCCGGCCCCCGCTGGCACCCCTCACCCGTCAGCAGCACCGAAGGCTTCATCGCCCGTCACCCGCCCGGCTACTGAGCACCCCACGTCGCCGCATTGCCGCGGGCGACGTGGATGACGCCCTCGAACCCCTCGCGTTGCAGGATCGAGGCCGCCAGGCCGCTGCGCTTGCCCGCCTTGCAGATCGTCGCTACCGGGCGCTCGCGGGGCAACTCGCCGAGGCGCTCGCGCAGCTCGGCGAAGGGGATGTGCAGCGACCCTGGGACGTGGCCTTCCTCCCACTCGGCCTCGCGGCGCACGTCGACGACCTGGGGCGGCTCCTCGCCGTCCAGGCGCCGGGCCAGCTCGGCGAGGTCGATCGCCTCGATCCGCTCCACCGGGCGGTCCTCGGCGCGCCAGGCGGTCATCCCGCCGCCGAGGAAGCCGCGCACCCGCAGCCCGACCGCGGCCAGCAGCTCGGCCGCCTCGAGCTCGTTGCCGTCGGAGGCGGCGACGACCAGCAGGTCGGCGTCGACCGGCACCATCTCGGCGACCTTGGTGGCGAAGCCGGTGTCGTAGGCGGAGGCGCTGAGCGAGCCGGGGATGTGCGCCTCGTCGAACTGCTCGTTGGTGCGCGAGTCGATCGCCAGGGCGCCCTCGGCGATCGCCGCCTCGAAGCCGTGCGGGGTGAGCCGGGTAGGGGCCGAGATCGATTCCACCAGCGGCCCCCGGTTGAGGGCGACGATGTGCTCGACGTTGGGCGGCTTGCTGCCGATCGTGGCGATCGCCTTGGCGACGAACTCCTCCTCGTCCTCGAACTCCAGCGCCCGGTTGTGGCGGCGCTCGAAGCCGATCGTCGAGGAGGTCTTGAGGTCGATCCCCGAGCTGCCGCAGAGCGAGCCGCCGAGGTGCCCGGGCCAGACCTCGCACTCGTCGGGCAGCGCCAGCAGCCGCTGGTGCAGGGAGCGGAAGATGTCCGCCGCCCCCTCATGCGGCTCGATCGCCAGGTCGGGGCGGGCGACGTCGCCGACGAACAGCGAGTCGCCGCTGAGCACCGCCCAGGGGTCGTCGCCGCGCTCGGCGTCGCGCAGCAGGAAGGAGGTGTGCTCGGGCCGGTGGCCGGGCGTGTGGATCGCCTCGACGCTGGCCGCCTCGCCCAGCCGCAGCACCCAGCCGTCGGCGAAGGGCTCGTGCGGGTACTCGGCGCCGGCCAGCTCGTGGACGTGGATCGTCGCCCCGGTGGCGCGCGCCAGGCGGCCGTGGCCGGAGACGTGGTCGGCGTGGTTGTGGGTCTCCAGCAGGTGCTCGATGCGCACCCCGTGCAGGCGCGCCAGGTGCAGGTAGGGGTCGACGTCCCACTGCGGGTCGACCACGGCGGCGACCCCGGAGGCGGTGTCGCCTACCAGGTAGGAGGCGCAACCGAGGTCCTCGTGGATGATCTGGCGGAAGAGCATCTGAGCGGTGGCTATCGCATCGGCGGTCGAACGGCTACGGTTCGTCCAGGGTAGCCGGCGAGGGAAGGAGCTGAAGTGGCAGGTGAGGAGAGCACCGATCTGGAGCGCCAGCTGAACGAGCTGCTGGAGGTGGAGAGCTTCGAGCCGCCGCCTGGTTTCCGCGAGCGGGCGCTGTGGGGCGACCCGGGCGTCTACGCCGAGGCCGCCGCCGACCCGGAGGCCTGGTGGCTGGGCCAGGCGAACGAGCTGCTCGACTGGGTCGAGCCGCCCAGCCAGGGCCTCGACGACTCCAACCCGCCCTTCTTCAAGTGGTTCGCCGACGGCCGCCTCAACGCCTCGGCCAACTGCCTCGACCGCCACGTCGAGGCCGGCCTCGGCGAGCGCGTCGCCTACCGCTGGCGCGGCGAGGAGGGCGAGGAGCGCGACGTCACCTACGCCGCCCTGCTGGCCGAGACCCAGCGCTTCGCCAACGCCCTGCGCGACCACGGCGTCGGCAGGGGCGACGTGGTCGGCATCTACCTGCCGATGATCCCCCAGGTCGCGGTGGCGATGCTGGCCTGCGCCCGGATCGGGGCGATCCACAACGTCGTCTTCGGCGGCTTCTCGGCCGAGGCGGTGCGCGAGCGGATGGAGTTCTCCCGCGCCAAGGCGCTGGTCACCGTCGACGGCGCCCGCCGCAAGGGGCGCACAGCGCCGGTCAAGTCGGAGGTCGACGCGGCGATCGGCGGCGTCGACTCGATCGAGACGATCTTCGTCGTCCGCCACACCGGCAGCGATTGCGAGATGCGCGCCGGGCGCGACGTCTGGTTCGACCAGGCCTGTGCCGCCGCCGACCCCGCCTGCGCGCCGGAGCCGATGGGCGCCGAGGACCCGCTCTTCATCCTCTACACCTCGGGCTCGACCGCCAAGCCGAAGGGCATCCTGCACACCACGGGCGGCTACCTGACCGGTGTCGCCAGCACCCACCGCCACGTCTTCGACCTGAAGCCGGAGGAGGACGTCTACTGGTGCGCGGCCGACGTCGGCTGGATCACCGGCCACTCCTACATCGTCTACGGCCCGCTCGCCAACGGCGCCACCAGCGTCATGTTCGAGGGCGCCCCCGACTACCCGGCCAAGGACGTCTGGTGGGAGATCGTCGAGCGCTACGGGGTGACGATCCTCTACACCGCGCCGACCGCGATCCGCGCCTGCATGAAGTGGGGGCCGGAGCACCCCGGCGGCCACGACCTCTCCTCGCTGCGGCTGCTGGGCAGCGTCGGCGAGCCGATCAACCCCAAGGCCTGGCTCTGGTACCGCGAGGTGATCGGCGGCGGCCGCTGCCCGATCGTCGACACCTGGTGGCAGACCGAGACCGGCCAGATCATGATCTCGCCGCTGCCGGGGATCACGGCGACCAAGCCGGGGTCGGCGACCGTGCCGCTGCCCGGCATCGAGGCCGACGTCCTCGACGACGACGGCGAGCCGCTGGCCGAGGGCGAGGGCCTGCTCGTCCTGCGCCGCCCCTGGCCGGCGATGCTGCGCACCCTCTACCGCGAGGAGGAGCGCTTCGTCGAGACCTACTTCGAGCGCTTCGGGCCGCAGACCTACCTGGTCGGCGACGCGGCCCGCCGCGACTCCGACGGCTGCCTCTGGGTGCTGGGCCGGATCGACGACGTGATCAACGTCTCCGGCCACCGGCTCTCGACCGCCGAGGTCGAGTCGGCGATCGTCTCCCACCCCAAGGTCGCCGAGGCGGCGGTGATCGGCCAGTCCGACGACGACACCGGCCAGGCGATCTGCGCCTTCGTCACCCTCGAGGGCGACCACGAGGGCGACGAGGAGCTGGTCGCCGAGCTGCGCGAGCACGTCGCCGGGCGAATCGGCAAGCTGGCCCGCCCGAGGCGGCTGATCTGGACCGACGACCTGCCGAAGACGCGCTCGGGCAAGATCATGCGCCGCCTGCTGCGCGACATCGCCGAGGGCCGCGCCCTGGGCGACGTCACCACCCTGCGCGACCCGGGCGTGATGAAGGAGCTCGAGGCGAAGGTCGGCGGCGAGTAGGGGTCTCGATGAGCGATTGTGCGCGTATGGCGCGCACAATCGCTCATCGATCAGCGGCCGCGCCCTACTCCTGGCTGGAGAGGAAGCGCTGGGCGACGGCGCCGGTCAGCATCGCGACGAAGGCGATGCCGACGACGACGACCGCGACAGAGACGATCTGGCCGCCGGTCGTCGTCGGGTAGATGTTCGAGCCGACCGTGGTCATCGTCGTCACCGCCCAGTAGACGCCGTCCCAGGCGTTGAGGTCCTGGTTCTGCTTCTCGAAGCCGACGAAGAGGGCGCCGCCGGCGATCGCCGTCAGCATCGCCAGCAGCGCCGCGTAGTGCAGGCCGCGCAGCGAGAAGACCTGGCGCGAGAGCTGGGCCAGGCGCAGCAGGCGCAGGAGCCGCAGCAGGCGCAGGACGCGCAGGCTCTGCAGGCCGGGCGGCAGGACCGGCGGGGTGAAGAGGACGATCACCAGGTCGAGCGGGTGGTGGCGCAGCCAGGCGCGCCGGTCGGGGACGACGATCAGCATCGCCACCAACTCGGCGAGGAAGGCGAGCCAGATCACCCAGTTGAGCGTGTGGGCGACCGCCTCCAAGGCGCCGCCCGGGTGCGACTCGCCGATCGCCACCGCCGGGATCGTCAGCGCCGAGGCGACCAGCATCGGCGCGTTGAGCACCGCCGCCACCCGGGTCGAGCGCGCGTCCATCCCCGGCTCGTACTGAGGCTCCACCGCACCCATCCGCGTCCTCTTCGACGCGCGCGCCCGTGCGCCTACGTGCCAGGGCTCGAAAGCTGAAGCCGCCGAAGTAGTTTGCTAAACTAATTACCAAGGCTAACTAATGACCTCGACCACCGACACGGCGCTCACCGACGCTGCCGCCCGCCTGCGGATGGCGATCGTGCGGACTTCGCGGCGGTTGCGGCAGGAGGCGGCGGGCGGGGGGGGCGAGCTGACGCCCACGGCGGTCTCGGCGCTGGCCTCGGTCGAGCGGCACGGGCCGCTGACGCCGAGCGAGCTGGCCCGGATCGAGCGGATCAAGCGGCCGACGGCGACCCGCATCCTGCGCGTGCTCGAGCAGGCCGGGCTGCTCGACCGCTCCTCGGACCCCGAGGACGGGCGCAGCTCGCTGCTCAGCGTCAACGCCGCCGGGCGCGAGCGGCTGCGCCGCCTGCGCGGCCGCAAGAACGCCTACCTGGCGCGCCGCATGCGCGACCTGCCCGGCGAGGACCTGCGCACCCTGGAGCGCGCGGCGGAGATCCTCGAGGGTATCCTCGAGCGGGAGCGGCGTTGAGCGCCGCGGTCAGGCGCAGCTTCGACTCGCTCGGCGTCCCCAACTACCGCCGCTACTTCGTCGGCCAGCTGGTCTCGCTCTCGGGCAACTGGATGCAGACCGTCGCCGCCGTCTGGCTGGTCCTCAGCCTGACCGGCAGCGGCGTCGCCGTCGGCCTGACCACCGCCCTGCAGTTCCTGCCGATGCTGCTCTTCGGCGCCTGGGGCGGCCTGCTCGCCGACCGCTTCGCCAAGCGCCGGCTGCTGATCGTCACCCAGGTGCTGATGGCGATCCCCGCGCTCGGCCTCTTCGCGGTCAGCGCCGGCGGCGTCGCCGCCCCCTGGATGGTCTACCTGGCGGTGGCGGCGATGGGGCTGGTCAACGCGGTCGACAACCCGACCCGGCAGAGCTTCGTGATCGAGATGGTCGGCGCCGACCGGGTCGTCAACGCGGTCAGCCTCAACAGCGTCGTCGTCCAGTCGGCGCGGATCGTCGGACCGGCGATCGCCGGCGTCCTGATCGCCCTGCTCGGCGTCGCCCCCTGCTTCGCCGTCAACGTGCTCAGCTTCGCGGCGATGATCGCCGCGCTCGCCTCGATGGACCCGGCGCAGCTGCGCGCCGCTCCCCGCTCCGGCCGCGAGGCGGGGGCGATCCGCGCCGGCCTGCGCTACGTGCGCGCCACGCCGGAGCTGGCCGTGCCGCTGGCGCTGATGGCCCTGGTCGGCACCTTCGGCTTCAACTTCCAGGTGGTCCTGCCGATGCTGGCCCGTTTCAGCTTCGACGGCGGCGCCGGCGCCTACGCCGCCCTGGTCTCGGCGATGGGCGTCGGCTCGGTCGCCGGGGCGCTGATCACCGGCTCCCACGGCCACACCGGCCCCCGCCTGATCGCCGGCGCCGCGCTCGCCTTCGGCGGCTTCGCCCTGCTCGCCGCGATCGCCCCCGGCCTGGTCGTCGAGGCGGCGGCCCTGACCCTGCTCGGCGGCGCCGCGGTCACCTTCGCCGCGACGATCAACTCCTCCCTGCAGCTGGCGGTCGACCCCGAGATGCGAGGCCGCGTGATGGCCCTCTACTCGGTCGTCTTCCTCGGCTCCACCCCGATCGGCGGCCCCCTAACCGGCTGGCTCTCCCAGACCTACGACCCAAGAGCGGCCCTCCTCCTGGCCGCCGCCTCCGGCCTGACCGCCGCCTACCTGGCCCGTGTCGGCATGAAGCGGGCGGAGGGGGCGCTGCTCGACCCGCGGTAAGTCAGCTCGTCGCTGGGTACTCGGAGCGAGCGTATACCCGCTCGGCGCCGGCGCAGTGCACGCCGCCGCTGTCGTGCTGGTGGCGCGGCACTCAGGCCTGGACGATGCCGGAGATCGCGAAGCCGAGGACCAGGACCCACCAGACCTCGTAGGCCATCAGCAGCGACTGTTCGAGGCCCTGCAGCGCCTTGTCGAGGACGTCAGCCACGCGACCACCCTACCAAATACCCCTAGGGGGTATACGACGTCATCCGATTCCCAGGCGCCTCGACCGCTCCACCGCGCGCGCCACGATCTCCTCCATGCCCGGAATCCGTCCTCCCCGCATCAGCACCCGGCCGGCGACCACGGTGGTGTCGACGACGGCGCCGCTCGCCGCGTAGACCAGATCGGAGTAGAGCTCGCCCAGCGCCAGCTCCGGGGCGTCGCTGCGCAGCAACAGGAAGTCCGCCGGCTCGCCGACCGCAAGCTCGGCGTCGCCGGTGGCGACCGACCAGGCCTCGCGGGCGGGGACCGCGGCCGCGTCGCCGGCGGCGTGGCGCTGGCTGAGAGCGAAGAGCTTCAGGTCGGCGAACAGGTCGAGCGCGTCGTTGGAGCCGGCGCCGTCGCTGCCGAGGCCGACCCTGACCCCGGCCCGGCGCGCCGCCGGGTAGGGCAGGACGCCGCCGACCGCGAGCTTCAGGTTGGCGGCCGGGTTGGCGACCACGGTGCTGCCGCGGGCGGCGATCAGCTCCAGCTCGGCGCGGTCGAGCCAGACGCCGTGGGCGAGCACGGTCCGCTCGTTCAGCAGGCCGAGCCGGTCGAGGTAGGCGGCCGGCCGCACCCCGTGCTGCGCGACGCAGTCGCTCACCTCCCGCTCGGTCTCCGAGAGGTGGATGTGGACCGGCAGGCCGCGCTCGGCGGCCAGCTCCGCGGTCCAGCGCAGCAGCTCTTCGCCGACCGCGTAGATCGAGTGCGGGGCGAGGCTGGCGCCGACCAGCGGGCCGCTCGCGGCGAGCTGCTCGAGGCTGCGCAGGACCGTCTCCCGCATCCCCTCCGTCCCCCCGCCGGAGTCGAAGATCGGCTCGCCCAGGTGGGCTCGCATCCCCGCCTCCTCGACCGCGCGCGCCGTCGCCGCGGGGTGGAAGTACATGTCCCAGAAGCGGGTCGTGCCGCTGCGCACCATCTCGGCGCAGGCGAGGCGGGCGCCCCAGTAGACGTCCTCGTCGGTGAGCTTCGCCTCGACCGGCCAGATCTTCTCCTGCAGCCAGCGCATCAGCGGCAGGTCGCCGCCGTGGCCGCGGAAGAGGGTCATCGCCGCGTGCGTGTGGCCGTTGAGCAGCGGCGCGACCAGCGTCGCCCCGGCCGCGTCGAGCGTCTCGTCGCCGGGCTCGGGGCCCACCGCCGGACCGAGCGCGGCGATCGCGCCGTCGGCGCAGCGCAGGCCGACCGTCTCGCCGTCGAGGACGGCGCCGGTGACCGTCAGCGGCGCGCTCACGCCCCGACCGCGCCGAGCCGCGGCAGGACCGCGGCGAGGCCGTCGTGGAGCAGCAGCGCGTTGGCCGCCCGCGCCGCTTCCAGCTCGGCGACGTCGAGCGGCCTGGCGTCGAGCCCGTTGCCGAGGTTGTCGACGGCGCAGACCGCGGCGTAGGCGAGGCCGAGCTCGCCGGCGACGACGCACTCGGCGGCGACCGTCATCCCGACCACGTCGGCGTGGGCGGCGATCAGCCGGATCTCGGCCGGGGTCTCGAAGCGGGGGCCGATCGTCTGCCAGTAGACGCCGCCGTCGCGCAGCCCGGCGGCGGCCGGCCAGGCGCCGATCACCTCCTGGCGCCAGGCGCGGTCGAAGCCCGGCGCCCGGTGAGCGCGCTGGTCGGGGAAGGCGGAGACGCCGAGCTGCAGGGCGATGAAGTCGTCGGGACAGAGCAGGCTGCCGACCGGCAGCTCGGCCCGCAGCGAGCCGACCGAGGCGATCGCCAGCACCCGGTCGCAGCCTTGCTCGAGCAGCGGCCGCAGGTTCGCCTCGTGGTCGATCTCGTGCGGCAGCCGGTAGCTCTCGGCGTCGCCGTGGCGCTGGACGACCGCCGCGCCGTGCTCCGCGGCCGCCGCCACGACCGCCTCGCCCCCCGGGCCGAGGGCGCTGCTGCCCATCATCACCGCCAGCCGTCCCATGACCGCGATCCTAAGCCCCGCCGTTGCGGTCGTATTTGTCCCCGGACGGTGGGAACAACTGCGACCGCAACGGGCTACCGGCTTCGTCGCGCCAGGAAGGCGGCCGCGGCGTCGTCGTGGTCGACGATCGGCGCCGGGTAGTCGAGCGCCCGCCGCTGGCGCTCCGGCAGCCGCCAGGGCTCGTGCACGGCGCGACCCTCGACGGCCTCCAGCTCGGGCAGGTGGCGGCGCACGTAGTCGCCATCGGGGTCGAAGCGGTGCGCCTGGCGGAGCGGGTTGAAGACTCGGTTGGGACGGGTGTCGTTGCCGGTGCCGGCGACCCACTGCCAGTTGCCGGCGTTGTTGGCGATCTCGCCGTCGCTGAGCAGGTCCCAGAAGTGGCGCGCGCCCCAGCGCCAGTCGAGGTAGAGGTCCTTGGTCAGGAAGGAGGCGACGATCATCCGCGCCCGGTTGTGCATCCGCCCCTCCTCGCGCAGCTGGCGCATCGCCGCGTCGACGACCGGGTAGCCCGTCCTGCCCTCCCGCCAGGCCTCGAAGGCCCGCCGCGAGCGCGACCAGCGGTCGCCGCGCGGCCGGTAGTCGCGCCCGGGCAGCGCCGGGAAGGCGGCCAGCACCTGGTGGTGGAAGTCGCGCCAGCAGAGCTGGCGGGCGAAGGCGGCGCCGCCGGCGCGCGAGCCCGCCTCGCGCATCAGCTCCAGGGCGGAGACGCAGCCGAAGCGCAGGTAGGGGCTGAGGCCGGAGGTGGCGTCGCCGGGCAGGTCGTCGTGGCGCTCGGCGTAGGCGCCGAGGCCGTCGCGCAGGAAGGCGCGCATCGCCGCCCGCCCGGCGGCCTCGCCGCCCTCGGCCCGGCGCGGCGAGGGGCGGCCGCGCAGCAGCGCGTCGAGCGCCGGCAGGCGGCCGACGGCGAGGCGGGAAGGGGTCGTGAGCCGGCGCGGCGCCGCCGCCGCCCGCTTCGGCGCCGCCTCCCAGGCCCGGTGGTAGGGGCTGAAGACCTTGAAGTGGTCGCCGCCGGCCGGCGTCACCGCGCCCGGCGGCAGGATCGTCGTCCCGGGGTGGGCCTCGAAGGCGATCCGCTGCGCCGCGCAGGCGCGCCGCAGCCGCTGCTCGCGGCGGCGGGCGTAGGCGCTGTGGTCGGCGCTGACGTGCAGCGCGCCGGCGCCGCACTCGGCGGCCAGGGCGAGCGCCTCGCGCACCGGGTCGCCGCGGCGCAGGTGCAGGCGCCCGCCCGCCCGCCGCAGGGAGCGGTCGAGGTCGCGCAGCGCCTCGAGCAGGAAGGCGACCCGGTTCGGGGCGGCGAAGCGCGAGCCGAGCAGGCGCTCGTCGAGGACGAAGAGCGGCACGGTGCGATCGGCCCGGCAGGCGGCCGCCAGCGCCGGGTTGTCGTGCGCCCGCAGGTCGCGGTTGAAGAGGACGATCGCGGTGCTCACTTGGCCTATGGCGATGCGTGGAGGGACGGCCTTCCGGACGCGAGGCGGCGGGTCACTCTGAAGAGGTCTGGGCGGCGCGAAACCGGTCGCCCCACAGGTTGACCATCTCGTCGGCGAACTCGTCGGTCAGGTTCAGGTCGGGAGCCTCGTCGAACAGCATTTCGAGGTCGTTCTCCCAGATGTAGATCTTCAGGTCGAGCGAGACGGCGAGTTCTTCGCCGACCCGCTCGCCGATCAGCTCGTAGGCCTCGCGCAGCATTTCGACGTTAGTCCGTTTGTCGGCGGCGAAGATCGCGATCGCCGCGGCGCCCGCCTCGGCGACCCGGCGGCGGTGCTCGGCCTTGCGCTCCTCGTAGTCGTCGATCGTCGCGTCTTCGGTCAGCGCCTCGACCAGGTCGGCGACCACGTCGCCGAAGCGGCGGCGCACCTCCTCGGCGCGGGTCGGGCTGTTCTCGACCACGTCGTGCAGGAGGGCGGCGGCGAGGACCTCGTCGGAGTAGCGGTTGGCGGCGAGCAGCTCGGCGACGGCCAGCGGGTGGTCGATGAAGGGCCGCCCGTCGCTGCCGCGGCGCAGACTGGCCGGCGTGAGCCTGGCGGGCCGCTTCGAGCGCGTCGCGGACCAGCGCCGAGCGCTCGATCGCAGCGTCGATGGCAGGCGTCGACGACATCCCCTGTCCAGCCTAGCGGCCTCGGGTACGGTCGTGAACCGCGGTGTTTAACTCAACTCGCTACAGCGTCGGCGCTGCCGCGGCTATTCCGGCGCCCAATCGGTACTGAGCACGCTCGCGCGCGAGCTCCAGCGGGTTCCCGCTGGAGCCGCGCTGCTCCCAGAGCCGCTGGGCTTCGGCCTCGAGGCGGTCGAGGCGGTCGTCGGAGTGGAGCGGGTCGTGGTGGAAGAGCACGGTGCGCTCGGCGCGGGCGCGCTGGGCGAAGGAGATCGCGTGGGTCAGCGAGGAGTGGCCCCAGCCGACGTGGTCGGGGTACTCGTCGTCGGCGTACTGGCCGTCGTGGATCAGCAGCGAGGCGTCGCGGGCGAGGCCGAGACCGGAGATCCAGTCCTCCTCCAGGGCGTCGAGGTCGGCGCCCAGCGCCGGCTCGTGGTCGGGGATGTAGGCGAGCGAACTGTCGCCGTCGTCGATCCGGTAGCCGAGGGTCGGCCCGCGGTGGGCGACCGAGGCGGCCCTGATCCGGGCCGAGCCGATCTCCCACTCGCTCTGCGGGCAGTGGCGGAAGGAGACGTCGCAGGGCAGCTCGCGGACCTCGACCGGCGAGAGCGGGGCCGAGATGTAGCGGGCGATGCGGTCGCGCAGCGAGGCCTCCGGCGAGGCCGGGCCCCAGATCACGATCTCGGTCTGCGGCCGGAAGGCGGGGGCGAAGAAGACCAGGCCCTGGATGTGGTCGAGGTGCAGGTGGGTGAGCAGGATGTGCAGGCGGGTCGGCTCGTCGGGCAGCGAGAGGCCGAGGTTGCGGATGCCGGTGCCGGCGTCGAGGGCGAGCATCGAGCCGTCGGCCAGGGTGACGCCGACGCACGAGGTGTTGCCGCCGTAGCGGACCGTCTCCGGGCCGGGGGAGGGCACCGAGCCGCGCGTGCCCCAGAGCTCGACCTTCATCTCAGCGCCCCGCCCCGTTGCTCGAGCCGGCTGGCCAGAAGACGGCGATCGCGCCGCGCGAGCCGTGCGCGGTGAGGATCGGGAAGGCCGAGACCTCGACCTGGTGGCGGGTGCCGTCGACCGAGCTGATCTCGAAGTCGGCGTGGGCCGGGCGCCCGTTGCGGACGGCGACGACCAGCGGCAGCTCGTCGTAGGGGATCGGCTCGCCGCTGGCGTCGAAGGGGCCGAACATCGCCCCCCACTCGTCGGCGCCGACCGTGCCCAGCTCCTCGAAGCGCTTGCCGAGCAGGCTGCCGGCCGCCTCGTTGTAGAAGACGAGGACGCCGCCCTCGTCGACCAGGAAGGCCGGCGTCGAGAGCGCCGACATCAGGTTGCGGGCGAGGATCAGCTCGAGCGGCTTCTGCGTCACAGACGGCACTTTAGATAGTTGGGGATCGCACGAGGAAGGAGTCGCTGATTGCAGCGAGGAGACGGATACCCTCGAACCCCGGTCCCGCTAACTACGTGACCTTGGTCACTTAGACGATATGAAGGGCCGCCGCCCGCGCGGCCCGATTTTCGCTCGGCCCTTCCTAGAGTTTGCCGATCTTGAAGATTTTGGTGCCGCAGTCCGGGCAGACCCCCTGGATTGCCGGGCGACCGTTCTTCATCGTCACCTGTTTGGCGTCCTTGATCTCGACCTTCTTACGCTCCTTGACGCAGTAACCCTCTGGCATCAGGGGGCCTCCTTTCGCTGCCGGTCGGCAGAGCTCGCGTTGCCCGCGAGGTCGAATTAGCGGCGAATGTAACGCAGGGCAGGGACGGAGGCGCGAAACATCGTGCTAATCCGCACGATGTGCTATTTGGTCGCTTCCGCTTCCTTCTGCGCTTTTTCGACCAGTTCGCGCAGCTGCTTCTGGTTTTCGGGCACCGCTCCTGTGCCCGGGGCGCTGCCGCCGCCGGAGGCCGCGCCGCCTGCGCCCGAGCCGCCGCCCGAGGACGACCCGCCTGAGCCACCCGAGGAAGAGCCGCCGCCGTTCTTGCCGCCCGCGCCGGAGCCGCTCTGCAGCGCTTCGACCTGCGACTTGAGCGCCTGCACTTCGGCTTCCAGCTGGCTCAGCTCGCCCGCTTCCGCCGCCGCGCCGCCGCCGCCGAGCTCGCCGCGGGCGTTTTCGAGATCGCTCTTGCTGACCGCGTTGTCGCCGGCGTCGATCGCCACGAACAGCGCCACCCCGCCAAGCCCGACCGCGATCGCGACCAGGACGAGGAAGACGCGCGTGCGCATCGTCAGCTTGCGCTCAAGCAGCCCGATCCATGCCCGTAGCCCGTCCAGCGACATCGCCTAGAACTTAATCCACTACCCTGCTGCCCGCACTTCACGACCCCGCTCGCAAGGAGAGAACCCGAATGCCCGAGGCAGTAATCGTCGACACCATCCGCACCCCGATCGGCCGCGCCTTCAAGGGCTCGCTGGCCCAGCTGCGCCCGGAGGAGACCGGCGCCTTCGTCGTCGATCGGCTGCTCGAGCGCAATCCCGGCGTCGATCCGGCCCTGGTCGAGGACGTCTTCTGCGGGGTCGGCATGCCCCAGGGCCTGCAGGCCTTCAACATCGGCCGCATCATCTCGCTGCTCTCCGAGAAGCTGCCGCAGGAGGTCAACGGGGTCACCGTCTCGCGCTACTGCTCCTCCAGCCTCGACGCGATCCGCCACGCCGGCAACGCGATCAAGGCCGGCGAGGGCGACGTCTACATCGCCGCCGGGGTCGAGTGGGTGAGCCGCTTCAACGAGCGCACCGAGCCGGCCGGCGCCGACGACCGCAACCCGAACCTGATCGGCGAGAACGGCCAGCCCAACGCCTACATCGACATGGGCCTGACCGCGGTCAACGTCGCCGAACGCTACGAGGTCAGCCGCGCCGACATGGACAAGTACGCGCAGCGCTCGCAGGAACTCGCCGTCCAGTCCCAGGAGGACGGCTTCTTCGACCGCGAAATCGTCCCGGTGAAGCTGCCCGACGGCAGCGAGGTCGCCAAGGACGACGGCCCGCGCGCCTCCTCGACCCTGGAGAAGCTCTCCGAACTGCCCGAGGCCTTCGGCGGCGGCGGGGTCACCGCCGGCAACTCCTGCCCGCTCAACGACGGCGCCGCCGCGGTGCTGCTGATGAGCGACGTCAAGGCCAAGGAGCTGGGCCTGACCCCGCGCGCCCGCATCGTCACCGCCGCCACCTACGGCAACGAGCCCGAGTACATGGGCGTCGCCCCGATCGGCGCGATCAAGAAGGTGCTCGACCGGGCCGGGATGAAGATCGACGACGTCGGCGCGGTCGAGCTCAACGAGGCCTTCGCCGCCCAGGTGATCCCGATCATGGATGAGTGCGACATCCCGCTCGAGAAGCTCAACACCCACGGCGGCGCGATCGCCCTCGGCCACCCCTTCGGCATGACCGGCGCCCGCATCATGAGCACCCTGCTCAACGTGATGGAGACCGACGACCACCAGGTCGGGATCGAGACCATGTGCGTCGCCGGCGGCCAGGGCAAGGCGATGATCGTCGAACGCGTCTGAGGCTATCTGGCCTGCGCATATCCGCGTCCTCGGTCGCTCGCGTGCAGAGCACGCCACGCTCCCTGCGTCCTCGATCTGCTTGGCCGGATCGCCTCAGACAACGTAAGTTGTTTCCGTGGAGACCCTGACCTACGAGGCCGACGGGCGGATCGCCCGGATCACCCTGAACCGCCCCGAGCGGGGGAACGGGATCGTGCCGCGGATGCCGGTCGAGCTGGCGGCCTGCGTCGAGCGGGCGAATCTCGACCCTGACGTTCATGTGATCGCGCTTGCCGGGAACGGCAGCGGCTTCTGCGGCGGCTATGACCTGGTCGCCTCGGCCGAGGGGGAGATGAGCGGGCTGGACGGGGTGGAGGCGCCCGCCGGGTCGCCGGTCGACCCGGCGACGATCGCCGCCAACCACGCGCCCGAGTCGAACTGGGACCCGGTCGCCGACTTCCAGTTCATGTCGCGCAACGTGCGCGGCTTCATGAGCCTCTTCCACTCCGAGAAGCCGGTGCTCTGCAAGGTGCACGGCTACTGCGTCGCCGGCGGCACCGACATGGCTCTCTGCTCGGACCTGCTGACGATCGCCGCCGAGGCCAAGATCGGCTACCCACCGGCCCGCGTCTGGGGCTCGCCGACGACGGCGATGTGGGCGGCGCGGCTGGGGCCGATGCGGGCCAAGCGGCTGCTGCTCACCGGCGACTCGCTGACCGGCGCCCAGGCCGAGGAGTGGGGCCTGGCGACCGAGGCGCCGCCGGCGGCCGAGCTCGACGAGCGCTTCGAGGCCCTGCTCGAGCGCGTCGCCCGGCTGCCGATCAACCAGCTGGCGATGATGAAGATGCTGGTCAACCAGTCGCTCTACTCCCAGGGCCTGCACCAGACCCAGCTGCTCGGCACCTTCTTCGACGGCATCGCCCGCCACACCGAGGAGGGGCACGACTTCGTCCGCCGCGCCGCCGAGGACGGCTTCAAGCAGGCGGTGCGCGAGCGCGACGAGCCCTTCGGCGACTTCGGCCTCGAGGGCTTCGGCGTATGAGCGGCAACGGCGGCCCGCCCGCCCGCCGCCGCCCCTCGGTCGCGATCGTCGGCGCCGGCTTCGGCGGCGTCGGCGCCGCCGCGATGCTGAAGCGCGAGGGCTACGAGGACGTCACCGTCTTCGAGAAGGGCGAGCGGGTCGGCGGCGTCTGGAACGCCAACACCTACCCCGGCGCCGCCTGCGACATCCCCTCCCACCTCTACGAGTACTCCTTCGCGCCGAACACCTGGTCGCGCCGCTACGCACCGCAGGCCGAGATCCAGGCCTACGTCGAGGGCGTCGCCCGCCGCTTCGGCGTGCTCGACCGGGTGCGCACCGGGACCGAGGTGACCGGCGCCGCCTGGGAGGAGGGGGCGGGTCGCTGGGTGCTGGAGACGAGCGCCGGCCGCCACGAGGCCGACCTGCTGCTCACCGCCTGCGGCCAGCTCTCGGTCCCCCAGGTGCCGGCGATCCCGGGCCTGGAGAGCTTCGAGGGCCCCGCCTTCCACACCGCCGAGTGGCGCCACGACGCCGAGCTCGCCGGCAAGCGCGTCGCCGTCGTCGGCACCGGCTGCAGCGCGATCCAGGTGGTGCCGGCGATCCAGCCCGAAGTCGCCAAGCTCGACGTCTACCAGCGCTCGCCCGGCTGGACCCTGCCGAAGATGGACTACGAGTACCCGCCATCGGTGCGCGCCGCGTTCAAGCGCTTCCCGGCGCTGCACCGCCTCGACCGCGCCTCGATCCAGGCCTTCCAGGAGTTCGCCGCGGCGGCGATGACCAGCCAGCGCTGGCTGCTGCCGGCGCTGCGCTTCGTCGCCGAGCGCCAGATCATCGGCGGCGATCTCCGACCCGGAGCTGCGCGAGAAGGTGACCCCGGGCGACGAGATCGGCTGCAAGCGGATCATGCTCACCGACGAGTGGTACCCGGCCCTGGCCCAGGCCAACGTCGAGGTGGTCGCCGAGGGGATCGAGGCGGTGACCCCGGCCGGCATCCGCGCCGCCGACGGCCGCGAGCGGGCCGCCGAGGCGATCGTCCTCGCCACCGGCTTCGCCAGCCACGACTTCGTCGCCCCGATGCGGGTCGCCGGCCGCGGCGGCCGCACCCTGGCCGAGGAGTGGGGCGAGGTGCCGCGCGCCTACCTCGGCCTCAGCGTCCCCGGCTTCCCCAACATGTTCCTGCTCTACGGGCCCAACACCAACGGCGGCAGCGGCTCGGTGGTCAACACGCTCGAGTGCGGGATCGGCCACGTGCTGGCGGCGCTGCGCGAGATGGAGCGGGCGCGGGCGCAGCGGATCGAGGTCCGCCGCGAGGCCGCCGAGGGCTTCGACCGCGAGCTGCGCGCCGCCCTGGAGAGGACCGTCTGGCACAGCGGCTGCAGCAACTGGTACGTCGACGAGAACGGCAACGACCCGAGCAACTGGCCCTGGCTGTGGCGCACCTACCGGCGCCGCACCGAGCGGCTGGCGCCGGGGGCCTACGAGCTGGCGGGCGCCTGATGAGCGAGCCGCCGACCCCCGCCGAGCGCTCGCCGTTCACGCCGGAGAACGTGCGCTCCTTCATCGGCGGCAGCTTCCCCGGCGACCTCGGGATCGAGCCGCTGGAGATCGAGGACCGCTTCGCCCTAGGGCGGATCGTCGTCGACGAGCGCCACCTGCACCCGGGGGGCTTCGTCCACGGCGGCGTCTGGACCGCGCTCGGCGACACGGTCGCCGCCTGGGCGACCTTCCGCAACATCCCCCACGGCCACAACTTCACCACGATCGAGTTGAAGCTCAACGTCTTCGCCGCCGGCCTGCTCGGCGACGAGATCCTCGCCCGCGCCGAGCCCCTGCACGCCGGCAAGAGCACGGTCGTGATCGAGGTCAAGATCGAGCGCCGGCGCGAGGGCGAGGAGCCGCGCCTGGCTGCCAACCTGATCGTCAGCCAGTTCGTCCTGCCGCCGCGCTGAGCCGCCTGCCATGCGCCCGCCTAACCTGCTGCTGCTGATCACCGACCAGCAGCGCCGGCCGCGGCACTGGCCGGAGGAGCCGGGCTGGCTGTCGGCGCTGATGCCCAACGACGCCGAGCTGGCCCGCACCGGGCTCAGCTTCCGCAACGCCTTCTGCAACGCCTCGATGTGCTCGCCGAGCCGGGCGACGCTGCTCACCGGCCTGTACCCGGCGCGCCACGGGGTGAGGCTGACGCTGACCGCGGCCGACCTCAAGCCGGATCCCCGCCACGCCCCCGCGGTCGCCGCCGCGCTCGGCCGGCTGATGGCGCGCCGCGGCGCGCCGCGCCGTCGCGCCGCGCGTCAGTTCGTGCGCGGGGCGCTGCAGCTGGGGCCGAAGGGGGGCGGCGAGCCGCAGCTCGACCCGGCGACGCCGAACCTGGCGCGGATGCTGCGCGGCGCCGGCTACGAGGTCGCCTACAAGGGCAAGTGGCACCTGACCCAGCCACTCGAGGAAGGCGGCTGGAGCGCCCGCGACGCCGAGGCGATCGAGTCGCGCTTCGGCTTCGCCGGCTGGCAGCCGCCCGACGCCGGCGAGAACGCCAAGGCCGAGAACTTCGGCGGCGGGCTCGCCGGCCCGCTGGGCGAGGGCTGGGACGAGGTCTACACGCGCCAGGCGGAGAGCTGGCTCGGCCAGCCGGCCCTGCCCGAGCCCTTCTGCCTGGTCGTCTCGCTGGTCAACCCGCACGATGTGCTCGGCTACGCCTCCTCGTACCGCGAGGGCGGCTACGAGGCCTCGCAGTTCCGCGAGATGGGCGTCGAGCTGCCGCCCACGGTCGACGAGGACCTGGCGACCAAGCCGAGCGTCCACAGCCTGATGCAGATGGGGATCACCGCCTACCTCGGGCCGCTGCGCGGCCGTCGCGCCCAGCTCGACTACGTCAACTTCTACGCCTACCTGCACGGCCTGGTCGACGCCAAGATCGGCCGCGTCCTGGCGGCGCTCGGCGACCCGGCCGATCCCGGCTCGCTGCGCTCGCGCACCGTCGTCGTGCGCTGCGCCGACCACGGTGAGATGGGCCTCTCGCACGGCGGGCTGCGCCAGAAGGCGTTCAACGCCTACGAGGAGACGATCGCCGTGCCGCTGGTCGTCTCCAACCCGCTGCTCTTCCCGCGCCCGGCCGAGACCGAGGCGCTCGCCTCGCTGATCGACGTCATGCCGACGATGGCGGCCCTGAGCGGAGCCGAGCCCCCGGCCGGCACCCAGGGCTGCGACCTGACGCCGTTGCTCGCCCGCCACGCCGCCGCCGAGCGCGAGGCGATCGGGCGAGCCGGGATCGACTTCGGCGGCCTGCCCGATCGCACCGCGCCGGCCGAGACGGTGCGCGAGTCGGTTCACTTCAGCTACGACGACCACCAGGCCGGGACCGCCCAGGCGGACGCTCCCGGGCAGCCGAACCGGGTCCGCTGCGTGCGCGAGGCGCGGATGAAGTACGCGACCTACCTCGACCCCGCAGGCCGGGCGGCGCCCGAGTACGAGATGTACGACCTCGAGCGCGACCCCGACGAGCGGGTCAACCTCCTCGACCACCGCACCGGCGAGCCGCACCGCGCCGCCGACCGCGCCGAACGTGATCGCCTCGCCGGGATCCTCGAGGCCCAGATGGAGGATCTGGGGACCGAGGACCTGGCCCCGGTCGGCTGAGCGCCCTCGGCGGCGCCTCAGCCCTCGGCCGGCGCTTCCAGCGCTTCGATCTGCGGCAGTCGCCAGAGGATGCTGGCGATGGCGAGGCCGGCGGCGGCGGAGAAGAGGGTGAGGAACCACTGGGCCGAGCTGAGCAGGTCCATCTCGAAGAAGTCGCGCAGGGGCGGGATCGCGAGGATGCCGGCGAAGAGGCCGCCGAGGCCGACGACGAGCATCAGCATGTTGCTCTGGATCGCGATGTGCTCGCGGCCGGGGCCGCGCTCGAGCAGCAGGACGAAGGCGAGGCCGAGGACGATCAGGGTCGTCGTCGCCGCGGTGCGGCCGGACTCGAGGCTGCCGCCGAAGACGGTGTCGACGAGGAAGAAGGAGAGGATCGAGCCGAGCGCCGTCGCCAGCCCGGCGGGCACGGCGAAGGCGGCCAGGGCGCGCAGCAGGCGGCCGCGGTACAGCGGCCCGTCGGAGGGGGCGAGGGCGAGGACGAAGGAGGGGATGCCGATCGTCAGGAAGGCGGCCAGGGTCAGGTGGCGGGGCAGGAAGGGGAAGGCGAAGCCGGGCACGGCGACGAGCAGGATCAGCGCCGCGGCGTAGACGGTCTTGGTCAGGTAGAGGCGGCCGAGGCGGTGGATGTTGCGGGCGATCCGCCGGCCCTCGGCGACCGCCTGCGGCAGGCGGGCGAACTCGTCCTCGAGCAGGACCACGTCGGCGACCCCCTTGGTCACCTGGGCGCCGGAGCCCATCGCCACCGCCATCCGCGCCTTCTTCAGCGCCGGCACGTCGTTGACGCCGTCGCCGATCATCGCCGCGTAGCGCCCCGAGGCGGCCAGCGCCCCGACCAGGTCGCGCTTCTGCTCGGGCTTGATCCGGCAGAAGACGGTGTTCTCCTGCGCCGCCCGGGCCAGGCCCTCGGCGTCGGCGGGCAGCTCGTGGCCCTCGACCACGCCGGCCTCGGGCGGCACGCCGACGGCGTTGGCGACCGCGGTCACGGTCGCCCTCGCGTCGCCGGAGATCAGCTTCAGCTCGACTTCTTCGGCCCGCATCGAGGCGACCGTCTCGGCGGCGTCGGGCCGCAGCGTCTCCTCCAGCACGACCAGCGCCACCGGGGCCAGGCGCGGCGGCGCCTGCGCGGCCGGCTCGGAGGGCAGGGCCTCGCTCGACTCGCCGAAGGCGACCACCCGCCGCCCGGCCGCGGTGTGCTCTTCGAGCTTGGCGGCGAGCCCGGGGGGGAGGGCCAGCGCCCCGGCCTCGGCGAGCACGTCGGGGGCGCCGAGCACGTAGCTGGTGGCGCCGATCCGCAGCCCGCTCCACTTCCACTCCGAGGAGAAGGGGACCTCGCCCGAGACCCGCTCGGGCTCGCCGGCGAAGCGCTCGCCGATCGCCTCCAGGGTGCGGTTGCGCTCGCCGGCGCTGGCGGCGAAGCGCCCCAGCGCCGCATGCGCGGCGGCCGGCGCCAGCCCCTCGGCGACCTCGGCGCCGAGCAGGCGCAGCTCGCCGTCGGTCAGGGTCCCGGTCTTGTCGACGCAGATCGTGTCGACGGCGGCGAGGCTCTCGGTCGCGCTCATCTGCTGGACCAGCGTGTTGCGGCGCGCCAGGCGCACGGCGGCGACGGCGAAGGTGACGCTCATCAGCAGCACCAGCCCCTCGGGGACCAGCGTCACCAGGCCGGCGGTCGCCGTCTGCGCCGCCTCTTCGATCCCGGTGTTGCGCAGCTTCAGCGTCAGCACCAGCAGGATCGCCAGCGGCACCATGCCGTAGACGCAGGCGACGATCACCCGGTTGACCTCGCCCTGCAGCGGCGAGGGCGGGTGGCGGAAGGCCTTCGCCTCGCCGGCCAGGCGGCCCGCGTAGCTCTCCTCGCGCACCGCGTCGACGACGTAGGAGCCCGAGCCGCTGATGCAGAACGAGCCCGAGAGCGCCCGCTCGCCGAGTCCCTTGCGCACCCCGTCGGCCTCGCCGGTGAGCAGCGACTCGTCGAGCGTCAGGCCGCGGCTGCGCGCCACCTCGCCGTCGGCGACCAGCTGGTCGCCGGGCTCGACCTGGATCGTGTCGCCGGGGACGATCTCCTCGGCCAGCAGCTCGACCACGGCGCCGTCGCGCAGCACCCGCGCGTGGGGGGCGACCAGCACCGCCAGCTCGTCGAGGGTGCGCTTGGCCTTCAGCTCCTGGCGGATCCCGATCCAGCTGTTGACGACGGCGATCAGGCCGAAGACCGAGTCGGCGTAGAGCCCGAGCCCGAGGTCGAGGACGAAGAAGCCGCCGATGATCGCGTTGAAGAGGGTGAAGACGTTGCCGGCGACGATGCTCGAGGTCGAGCGCGAGGAGGTCTCCGGCGGCGCGCCCAGCTGGCGCAGGCGCCTGGCCGCGGTTGCGCTCGACAGTCCCCGCTCTTGGGCTTCGCTCATCGCCGTCTATTCAATAGGGTGCGCGGCGGATGGGACTGAAGCTCGGACTCAACCTCGGCTACTGGGGCATCGGCCCGGCCGGCGAGGACGCCCTCGAGGTGGTCAAGGCCGCCGAGGCCGCCGGCTACGAGTCGGTCTGGGCGGCGGAGTCCTACGGCTCCGACGTGGTCAGCGTGCTCGCCTGGCTCGCCGGGCAGACCGAGACGATCAACCTCGGCGCCGCGATCATGCAGGTCCCGGCCCGCCCGCCGGCCGCCGCGGCGATGGCCGGGGCGACGATCGACAAGCTCTCCGGCGGCCGCTTCCTCTTCGGCTTCGGCCCCTCCGGCCCGCAGGTCTCCGAAGGCTGGTACGGGGTCGACTACGCCAAGCCCTGGGGCCGCACCCGCGAGTACATCGAGGTGGTGCGGGAGATCATCGCCCGCGAGGGCCCGGTCGACCACCAGGGCACCCACTACACGCTGCCGCTGCCCGGCGGCGAGGGCAAGCCGCTGAAGCTCAACTTCCACCCCCAGCGCAACCGGATCCCGGTCTTCGTCGGCGCGATCGGGCGCAAATCGGTCGAGATGGCGGCCGAGGTCGCCGACGGCTGGATCCCGATCTTCTTCTCCGTCGACGCCTTCGAGGCGACCTGGGGCGAGCACCTCGAGGCCGGCTTCGCCAAGGGCGGCCGGCAGCGCTCCGACCTCGAGGTCTCGCCCTCGCTGCAGGTCGCGATCGACGGCGACCAAGAGGCGGCCAAGGCGGTCGTCAAGGCCGGCCTGGTCCTCTACTTCGGCGGCATGGGCAGCAAGAAGACCAACTTCTACGTCGACCTCGCCCACCGCTTCGGCTTCGGCGAGGTCGCCGACGAGGTCCAGCGCCTCTTCCAGGACGGCGACCGCGCCGGCGCTTTCGCCGCCGTGCCCGACGAGGTGGTCGAGGCGACCTCCCTGGTCGGCACCGAGGCCGAGGTGGCGGAGCGGGTCGAGCGCTTCCGCGGCGCCGGCATCGACCGCCTGATCGTCTCCCCGGTCCACGCCGAGCGCGACCAGCAACTGCACACCTTGCAGCGCCTCGCGGCGCTGATCGCATAACCTCCCGCGCCGCATCCCGACGATGAAGATCGGAGTTCCGAAAGAGAGTGCCGCGGGGGAGCGCCGGGTCGCGCTCGTCCCTGACGTGGTCAAGTCGCTGGCCGCCGGCGAGAAGATCGACGTCGCGGTCGAGAAGGGCGCCGGCGAGGCCGCCGGCCACCCCGACTCGCAGTACAGCGAGGCCGGCGCCGAGGTCGTCGAGGGCGAGGTTACGTGGGGCGCCGACGTCGTCCTCCGCGTCGCCGCCCCGAGCACCGAGGAGATCGGCCGGCTGAAGTCCGGCCAGGTGCTGATCGGCCACCTGGCGCCCTGGACCGCGGCCGACTCGAACAAGGCCCTGGCCGCCGCCGGCGTCACCAGCTTCGCGATGGAGGCCGTGCCGCGCACCACCCGCGCCCAGGCGATGGACGCCCTCTCCTCGCAGGCCGCCGCCGCCGGCTACGCCGCCACCCTGCTCGCCGCCCGCGAGTCGGGCCGCTTCTTCGGCATGATGACCACCGCCGCCGGCACCGTGCCGCCGGCCAAGGCGCTGGTCCTCGGCGCCGGCGTCGCCGGCCTGCAGGCGGTCGCCACCGCCAAGCGCCTCGGCGCGATCGTCACCGGCTTCGACATCCGCCGCGCCGCCTGGGAGCAGATCGCCTCGCTCGGCGGCCGGCCGCTGGAACTGGACTTCATTCCCGACGCCGAGGGCGAGGGCGGCTACGCGCGGCCGCTGACCGAGGAGGAGAACGCCCAGGTGCGCGACGCGCTCGGCGAGAACGCCGCCCGGCAGGACGTGATCGTCACCACTGCGGCGATCCCCGGCCGGCCGGCGCCGCTGCTGATCACCGCCGAGGCGGTGCGCGGCATGCAGCCCGGCTCGGTGATCGTCGACCTCGCCGCCGAGACCGGCGGCAACTGCGAGCTGACCGAGGCCGGTGAGACCGTGGTCGAGAACGGGGTCAAGGTGATCGGCCCGCGCAACCTGGCCAGCGAGATGCCGGTGCCGGCCTCGCAGCTGTACGCGAAGAACCTCGAGAACCTGCTCGGCCTGCTGGTCGACGAGGAGGGCGCGCTGAAGGTCGACTTCGAGGACGACATCGTCGACGCCGCCTGCATCACCCACGGCGGCGAGATCCACAACGAGAGGGCAGCCGGGAGGGACGCATGAGCCTGATGACCGAGATCACGATCTTCGTGCTCGCCGCCTTCGTCGGCTTCGAGGTGATCTCGAAGGTGCCGACGACCCTGCACACGCCGCTGATGTCGCAGACCAACGCGATCCACGGCATCGTCATGCTCGGCGGCCTGATCGTCGTCGGCTACGCCGACGACCCGCTCGAGTACGTCATCGGCACGATCGCGATCGCCTTCGGCGCGATCAACATCGTCGGTGGCTTCATGGTCACCGACCGGATGCTCGGCATGTTCAGCAAAAAGCCGAAACCGAAGGACGGGTCATGAGCCTCGCCGTGCTCGAGCCCGGTGGCGACGGCGCCACCGCGCTCTACATCGTCGCCTTCTCGCTCTTCATCCTCGGCGTCCGCCGCGGCACCCACCCGACCACGGCCAAGCAGGGCAACCTGATCGCCGCGGTCGGCATGGCGATCGCGGTCGTCACCACGCTGCTGCTCGACGGGATCGGCAACTGGGGCCTGATCGCGCTCGGCCTCGGCGTCGGCACCGCCGTCGGCGTGATCGCCTCGGTGCGCGTGCAGATGACCGAGATGCCGCAGATGGTCGCCCTCTACAACGGCGTCGGCGGCGGCGCCGTGGCCCTGATCGCCTGGTCGGAGATCCGCAACGGGATCGCCGAGATCGACCACGGCGCGATCGCCTCGATCCCGCTCGACACGCTGATCCCGGTCCTCTTCGCCGCGGTCGTCGGCTCGGTCTCCTTCTGGGGCTCGAACATCGCCTTCGCCAAGCTGCAGGATCTGATCCCGACCCGGCCGCTGGCGGTCCCCGGCCAGCAGGTGATCAACGCGATCCTGCTGATCGGCATCGTCGCCGCCTGCGTCAACATCGCGATCAACAACGACGATCCCAACCAGGCGATCTTCATCGCGATTCTGGTCGCCGCCGGCCTGCTCGGCAACCTCGTCGTGCTGCCGATCGGCGGCGCCGACATGCCGGTCGTGATCTCGCTGCTCAACGCCTTCACCGGCCTCTCCGCGGCCGCCGCCGGCTTCGCCCTGGACAACGTCGCCCTGATCGTCGCCGGCACCCTGGTCGGCTCCTCGGGAACGATCCTGACGATGGAGATGGCGACGGCGATGAACCGCTCGGTCGGCAACATCCTCTTCGCCGGCTTCGGCGGCGCCCCCGCGAGCGGTGGCGGCGGCTCGGGCGAGGAGCGCCCGCACACCTCGATCGGCGCCCAGGACGCGGCGATCAAGCTCGCCTACGCCGACTCGGTGACGATCGTCCCCGGCTACGGGCTGGCCGTCGCCCAGGCCCAGCACGCGATCAAGGAGGTCGCCGACGAGCTGGAGAAGCGCGGCGTCACCGTCAACTACGCGATCCACCCCGTCGCCGGCCGCATGCCGGGCCACATGAACGTCCTGCTCGCCGAGGCCGACGTGCCCTACGAGCAGCTCAAGGAGATGGAGGAGATCAACCCGGAGCTGCCGCGCACCGACGTCGCCGTCGTCGTCGGCGCCAACGACGTCACCAACCCGGCGGCCAAGAACGACCCCGACAGCCCGATCGCCGGCATGCCGATCATCGAAGTCTCCGAGGCCCAGCAGGTGATCGTGATCAAGCGCTCGCTCAGCCCCGGCTTCGCCGGCATCGACAACGACCTCTTCTACGAACCGAACACCTCGATGCTCTTCGCCGACGCCAAACAGGCCGCCGCCGACATCGCCTCCGAGATCCAGGGCCTGTAGCCGTCCGGGGGGAGAGTTTCGGCCGCTGCGCCCTTAGTTCTATGTGAACTATCGCGAGCGGGGGCAGGGGACGGTGGAGTGGGTGGCGCTGGTCTGCGTGGTGGCGCTGGCGCTCGCGGGGCTGGTTGCGGCCGGGGCGCGGGTGCCGGGGACGGCGCTGGTGCGGGGGATCGGGGCGCGGATTCTCTGCGCGGTGGCGATGGGGGACCGCTGTGGGGACGAGCCGGCGCTGATCGCCGCCTACGGCAGCGAGGTGGGGCGGCTGGTGCGCCGCCACGCTCCTGAACTGCTCTTCGAGCGCGGCTCGCGGGCGCTGCCGGTCAACTACAGGCGCTGCCGGGCGACCGCCTGCGGCGACGGCAGGGACCGCGGGCTCGTCCTGCACAGCGACGCCGGCCTGCCGCCGACCGCCTTCGTCCATGTCATCGACTGCCGCCCCGCCGCGGCCGAGGACTCATTTGCGGCCGGCTATGACTGCAGCGGCGAGCGCGCCGGCAACCTCTACGTGCAGCTGTGGACCTACTACGCCGACTCCGCCACCCTGCGCGGCGTTCCTGTCGCCGGCGAGAAGGGCTATCACCGCGACGACTGGGAGTCGGTCCGGCTGCGCGTCCGCCCCGACGGCTCGGTCGACCAGCGCGCCTCCTCCCACCACGGCTACAACCACGACCGCAGCGTCGCCAACTGGGGCTCGGACGCCGGCATCGGCCCGCTGAAGGACGCCGCCGAGGCGCTCGGCGCCCGCCCGCGCGGCGGCTGGGGCCCGGAGACCCGGGTCCTGCTCGTCTCCGGCGGCAGCCACGCCGGCAACGTTGCCGGCGAGCAGGACGGCGACCGCCGCACCCCCTCCCGCCGAGTCCACCTGATCGCGCTCGAGCCGATCGCCGCCGCCGACCCGACCCGCTTCGCGATCTCCCCGCCCTGGCGCAAGCGAGTCTGGCGCGACCCCGAGGCCGAAGGCACCGAGTAGACGGAAGCTCACACGCCGGGAAGCGGGTCTCGCTAGGGTTTCCGCATCGCCACCGAGGTGACGTCCAGGACCAAGGAAGCGATCGCCCAGCGCCTCGCCGAGGCGAGGGAGAGGACGTTGACGCTGCTCGAGCCGCTCGACGACGCCCAGCTCAACCGCGTCTACTCGCCGCTGCTCAGCCCGCTGGCCTGGGACCTGGGCCACATCGCCAACTTCGAGGAGCTCTGGCTGGTGCAGACGATCGGCGGCCGCGAGCCGCTGCATGGCGAGCTCGGCCGCCTCTACGACGCGATCGAGAACCCGCGCAAGACCCGCGGCGAGCTGCCGATCCTGCGCGACGCCGAGTTGCGCGCCTACCTCGCCGACGTGCGCGAGCGCACGCTCGAGGTGCTCGACGAGGTCGAGATCGGCCCGCAGGCCGACGACCGCCTGCTGCGCGACGGCTTCGTCTACGAGATGCTGCTCGCCCACGAGCTGCAGCACCAGGAGACGATGCTGCAGCTGCTGCAGCTCCTCGACGGCTACGAGCCGCTCGACGGCGCTCCCCGCCCGGCCGCCGAGCCGCCCGCCGCCGCGGCCGGGACGATCTCCGTCGCCGCCGGCGAGTACGAGATCGGCGCCGGCCCGCACGGCTTCGCCTACGACAACGAGCGCGCCCGCCACGCCGTCGCCCTCGACGCTTTCGAGATCGAAGCGACGCCGGTCAGCAACGGCGCCTACGCCGAGTTCGTCGCCGAGACCGGCGCCGAGCCGCCGATGTACTGGCGCCACGACGGCCAGGCCGGCTGGGTGAGCACGGCGATGGGGCGCTGCGAGCCGCTCGACCCGCGCCTGCCCGTGACCCACGTCTCCTGGGAGGAGGCCGAGGCCTACGCCCGCTGGGCCGGCCGGCGGTTGCCCAGCGAGCAGGAGTGGGAGGCCGCCAGCCCGCGACTGGCGGGGGTCGGCCAGGTCTGGGAGTGGACCTCGTCGGACTTCCTCGCCTACCCCAGCTTCGAGGCCTTCCCCTACCCCGAATACTCGGAGGTCTTCTTCGGCGACGGCTACAAGGTGCTGCGCGGCGGCTCCTGGGCGACGCACCCGAGCGTGATGCGGCCCAGCTTCCGCAACTGGGACCTGCCCCAACGCCGCCAGATCTTCGCCGGCCTGCGCTGCGCGAGGGACGCATGATCGCGATCGAAGTACACCTCGACGCCGACACCGCGGCGACGATGGCGCACGACGTCCGCGCCGGCCTCACCGGCACGCCGAAGGAGCTGGCGCCCAAGTACTTCTACGACGAGCGCGGCTCGCAGCTGTTCGAGCAGATCACCGAGCTCGACGAGTACTACCCGACCCGCGCCGAGCGGGCGATCCTGACCGAGCGCGCCACCGAGATCGTCGCCGCCGCCGAGGCGCCGCGCACCCTGGTCGAGCTCGGCTCCGGCTCGGCGGCGAAGACCCGTCACCTGCTCAGCGCGATGCGCGACATCGGCTGCCTGGAGACCTACGTCCCGGTCGACATCTCCGAGGAGATCACCCACGAGACCGCCGAGTGCCTGGTCGAGGAGTACCCGGGCCTGGTCGTGCGCGGCCTGGTCTGCGACTTCGAGCACGACCTCGAGCGGGTGCCGCCCGGCGCCGGCGGCCGCCTGATCGCCTTCCTCGGCGGCACGATCGGCAACTTCTACCCGCCCCAGCGCCGCAAGTTCCTCGCCCGGCTGGCGGCCCTTATGGGCCCCGCCGACCGCCTCCTGCTGGGCACCGACCTGGTCAAGGAGGCGGGCCGGCTCGAGGCCGCCTACGACGACGCCGAGGGCGTCACCGCCGAGTTCAACAAGAACGTCCTGCGCGTGCTCAACCGCGAGCTGGGCGCCGACTTCGACCTCGACGCCTTCGAGCACGTCGCCCGCTACGACGCCGGGGAGGCGCGCATGGACATCCGCCTGCGGGCGCTCGCCGGGCAGACCGTGCGCCTCGAGGGGCTCGACCTCGAGGTCGAGTTCGCCGCCGGCGAGGAGATGCGCACCGAGATCTCCTCCAAGTTCACCCGCAGCCGCCTGGAGGGCGTCTACGCCGAGGCGGGGATGGAGATGAGCGGCTGGTTCACCGACGCCGCCGGCGACTACGCGCTCAGCCTCGCCCGGCCGCTCTAAGGGGCCAGCGCCGCGATCAGCTCGCCGAGCTTGTCCGGGGTCGTGATCGGGGTCAGGATCGGCAGCGTCACGCCGCCCTCGACGAAGGCCGCGATCCGCTCCTTCATCTCCTCCGGGCCGCCGAAGACGAACATCTCCTCGATCAGCTCCCAGGGCGCCGCCGCGGCCGCCGCCTGGCGGTCGCCCTCCGCCCAGGCGGCGAGCATCGGCTCGATCTGCTCGCCGTAGCCGAGCCAGCGGTAGAAGGCGGCGTAGACCGGGACGGTGATGTAGGAGGAGAACATGAAGCGGGCCAGCGGCTCGACCGCCTCGCGCTCGCCCGGGATGCAGAAGAAGCGGCAGAGCAGCTCGAAGCCCTCGGGCGCAGCGGCGAGTTGGGCGCTCACCCGCGGCAGGCCGCCGAGCGGCAGGAAGTTGGTGAAGGCGCCGTCGGCGCGCTCGACCGCCAGCTCCAGCATCTTGCCGCGCAGCGCCGCGAGCACGACCGGCACCCGCTCGGCGGGGGCGGTCTCCAGCTTGAAGCCGCTCGCGGTGCGCTCGCCGGCGAGCGCCGCGTCGAGGAAGTCGAGCGTCTCGCGCACCCGGCTCAGCGGCTTCTCGAACGGGATCCCGTTCCAGCCTTCGACGATCCGGTCCGAGGAGGAGCCGAGGCCGAGGACGAAGCGCCCGTCCGAGGCGCTGGCGAGCGCCGCCGCCTCCTGCGCCAGCAGCGCCGGGCCGCGCTGGAAGACGCCGACGATCCCGGTCCCCAGCCGCGCCCGCTCGGTCCAGGCGGCGCTCAGCGCCAGCGGCGTGAAGCCGTCGGGGCCGTTGGTCTCGCCGCTCCAGAGGTCGGTGTAGCCGGCCGCCTCGGCCTGCTTGACCAGCCCCTCATGGGCCGAGAGCGTCAGCCCCGGCAGCGGCAACGTCAATCCCCAGCGCTGAACCATGTGGCTCCGACTCTAGCCACGATCCAGACGTGCCGTCCCCTGGAGGTCGATTTCGACCTCCAGGGGACGGCACGTCCTATAGCCTGCGGCCGGCATGGGGGAGACCTCGCCGGCAAAGCCAGATCGCAACCTCGCCCTGGAGCTCGTCCGGGTCACCGAGGCGGCGGCGCTCGCCGCCGCCCGCTGGGTCGGGCGCGGCGACAAGATCGCCGCCGACCAGGCCGCGGTCGACGCGATGCGCTTCGTCCTCGACTCGGTGGCGATGGACGGCGTCGTCGTCATCGGCGAGGGCGAGAAGGACGAGGCGCCGATGCTCTACAACGGCGAGGGGATCGGCGACGGCAGCCCGCCGGTGGCCGACATCGCCGTCGACCCGCTCGAGGGCACCCGCCTCTGCGCCCTCGGCATGCCCAGCGCCCTCGCCGTGATCGCGCTCGCCGAGCGCGGCACGATGTTCGACCCCGGCCCCTGCGTCTACATGGAGAAGATGGCCGGCGGCGAGGAGATCGCCGACCTGCTCGACCTCGACCGGCCGCTGCCGGAGACGCTGAAGCTGATCGCCGAGCGCAAGGGGGGCAGCGTCGGCGACGTCACCGTGGTGATGCTCGACCGGCCCCGCCACGAGGAGGCGATGCAGGAAGTGCGCGACGCCGGCGGCCGCATCCGCCTGATCACCGACGGCGACGTCTCCGCCGCCCTGCTCGCGGTCAGCGACCGCTCCCCGGTCGACCTGCTCTGGGGCATCGGCGGCACGCCCGAGGGCGTGCTCTCCGCCGCGGCGCTGAAGTCGATGGGCGGCCAGCTGCTCGGCCGCCTCTGGCCGCGCAACGAGGAGGAGCGCAGCGCCGCGCTCGAGGCCGGCTACGACCTCGACCGCGTGCTCACCGCCGACGACCTCTGCGCCGGCGAGGACGTCTTCTTCTCGGCGACCGGGGTCACCGACGGCGACGTGCTGCAGGGCGTGCGCTACCGGGGCCCCGGAGCGACCACCGAATCGCTGGTCATGCGCTCCCGCTCGGGCACCGTGCGGCGGGTCCACGCCAGGCACGATCGCGCCAAGCTGCGGGCGATCATCGGCGAGCGATACGGATAGCGACTTTCATTAAAACTAATTTGTTCTAAAATAGAACCTCCGCATTCCTCGACGGGAAGGGAGGCTCCTTTGTCCGACGCTGACCTGGTCGGCGCGCCGCTCGGTTTGGACGGCGCCGACGGGATCGACCGCGTGGCCGAGTACCCGTTCCGGGCCGGTGGCTACGCCCTCTCGCTCTTCTCGCGGGCCCTGAACGGTCTCGTCCTGCGGGCCCTGGCCGACGGCCCCCTGCGCCTCGCCGAGCTGCGCCGCCGGGTCGGCGGACCGGCGCAGACCACCCTGCGCGGCAACCTCGAGAACCTCTTCGACGGCGGCGTGCTGGAGAAGCGCCAGAGCCCGCACGCGAACACGGTCGACAACGCCCTGACGCCGCTCGGCAGCGAGCTGCTGCGCGTCTCCGACGCGCTCGACGCCTGGCTGACCCTGGCGCCCGACGGGCCGCTGCTGCTCGAGAGCGACGGGGGCAAAGTCGCGATCAAAGCGCTGGTCAACGGCTGGGAGTCGACGATGCTGCGGGCGCTGGCGGCGCGCCCGCTCTCGCTGACCGAGCTCGACAACCTGATCAGCGCCTTCAGCTACCCGGCGCTGGAGCGGCGGCTGGCGGCGATGAGGCTGAGCGGGCTGGTCGTCGCCGCGAAGGGCGGCGGCGGCGGGACCCCGTACGCCGCGGGCGAGTGGCTGCGGCTGGCGATGGCGCCGCTGCTCGCCGCGGTGCGCTGCGAGCGCCGCCACCTGCCGACCGTCACCGCGCCGCTCACCCGGCTCGACGTCGAGACGATCCTGCTGCTGGCGCTGCCCCTCGCCGCGCCGCCCGCCGGGGCCGACGGCGTCGCCCAGCTCGCCGTCCGCGGCGGCGACGACTCGGGCTGGCGCTCGGCCGGCGTGCGGGTCACGGTCGGCGACGGCGAGCTGCGCGGCTGCACCTCGAAGCTCGGGCCGCGGACCGAGAGCCGCATCGCCGGCTCGGCGATGGAGTGGCTCGACGCCCTGGTCGACGGCAGCGTCGGGCGGCTCGAGGCCTGCGGCGACCGGACGATCACCGCCGAGCTGGTCGAGAGCCTGCACCGGACCCTGTTCGGCGGCTCCGGCGAGCCCGGCGCACGGATCGGCGCAGCGCACGGATCCGTGCGCGCGTAGATCCGCACTTCCGCGATTTGCAGGGGAAAGTTCTGCCGCCGCTGGCGCCGGCAGGGCGCCGGCGGGGCAATTGGGCGATTCCGTTGACGGCCGCGCCGGCGCTCACCAGACTCGTTCGGGCGGAGCTCCGTGCCTGGCACGGCTTCGTTTGGAATTACGGTTGGAAGTACGCTCGCGACCGGTCTTGCACCGGGCCCGGGTAAGGCCGCGACGGCGCCCTCCGGTCTCTCCTACTGCGGGGCTCCGTCGCGGCTCCCAGCCTGCGCTCCCCCCGCCGCCAGGTCGCGCTCGGCCGCCCTGCGCTCGCGGGACGCCTGCTTCTCGCCGACGTAGGGGAGGAGAAGCTCGAAGGTCAGTTGCGGCAGCAGCGCGGGCAGCGTCTCCGCGTCGCCCATCGCCACCTCCTCGTAGACGCGGGCGAAGACGGCGCCGCCGGCGATGCTCGCCAGGTGGGGCAGCGCCGGCGCGTCCTCGATGAACTCGCGGCCGTCGTCGAGCAGGGCGACGAAGCGGTGGAAGGTCTGGCGGAAGCGGGTGGTCGCTACCGGCCCCACCGTCCCCATCTCGATCAGCATCACCCGCGCCACGTCGGGCTCGGCGGCGAGCCAGGCGAGCGTCGCGGCGAGGCCCTCGCGCACCCGTTCCGGCCACGATCCCGGTCGCGCGTAGGCTTCGGCGACCGCGGCCTCGAGGTCGTCGATCAGCACGTCGTTGGCCGCCAGGAAGCAGTCTTCCTTGTCTTCGAAGTGCTTGTAGAAGCTCTCGCGTCCGACCCCGGCGGCGTTGAGCACGTCGGCGACCGAGGTGGCGCGGTAGCCCTTGCTGGCCGTGACCTGGACCACGGCGGCGATCAGCCGTTCGCGCTGCGAGCGGGCGACGACCTCCTTGGGCAGGCCGTGGCGGCCGCGGGGCAGCTTCCACAGCCTCAGGTCCTGCGAGCCGGGTTTGGCGCCCGACGCCCCGCCGGGGCGGCGCTTGGGGGGCGGCTCGTTCATCGGGACAGCTTGTCCTGTGCGAGCGCCTCCTCGTGGCCGACGAAGGGCAGCAGCGTGATGTAGACGAGCTCCGGGATCAGCTCGGGGAGCTCGTCCGCGCGGCCGGCGGCGAGGTAGTCGGCGATCAGGACGTGGGCGCGGCCGATCGCGATCCGGGCGTCGGCTTTCGAGTGCCTGCCGCCCTTGCCGGCGTGCCACTGGGCCTCGAGTCCGGCGACGACGCGGTCGCGGTGCCAGGCGACGATCGCGGGGTCGAGGATCGGCGCGTCGAGCAGGACCAGCTTCGCCTGGTCGAGTTTCGCCGCGAGCCGTTCGAGCATCGCCGCAACCGCCATGCGAACCGCCACCGGGCGGGAGTCCCCGGCCGTCGACGCCGCGACCATGGCCGCTTCCAGCTCCTCGACGAAGGCGGCGATCGCCGCCTCGACGCACTCGCGCTTGTTGGCGAAGTGCTTGTAGAAGGTGGCGCGCGAGATGCTGCCGCGCTCGACGATGTCGGCGATCGTGGTCGCCGCGAAGGTCTTCTCCGCACAGCTCGCCGCCATCGCCGCCAGGATTCGCTCGCGCTGCGAGCGCTGGACGACGTCCTGGGGAACGGCCGGCGCTAGAGCCTGCGGCCCTACGGACGATTCCGGCTTCTGCATCGTTTCCCGCTCCCGCGCATGGGTTCCGTGGACTTCCGCCCACGGGGGCCACTGGCAACGATGAGAGTTCTTCACCGCCAGCCGCCTGGCGCTGGCCCCGTCGCGGCCTGTCAACGACGCCCGGGTTGAGCGTCGGCATTCCCTTGCGACGGGGGAGCGGACCGCATCCTTTTTAGCATAGAACCGCTTTGTTCTTTGTTAGAATGCAGTCGTACCGAAAATTATGCCGGCCTCCTCGACCACCCAGCGCACGAACGAGAAGCCCCTTCCTCGCGGGCCGTACGCGATCGCGCCGGAGGCGGTGGCGGCGGATCAACGGCGCCGCCTGCTCGAGGCGCTGCCGCTCGCGGTCGCCGAACGGGGCTTCGAGGAAACGACCGTCGACCAGATCGTCAAGCTGGCCCAGGTCCGGCGCAACTCCTTCTACGAGCAGTTCAGCGACAAGCGCGACTGCTTCGCCGCCGCCTACGAGCTGGCCCAGAAACGGGTGCTCGGCGTGCTCACCTACCGCTGCTACACCGGGGCCGGCCTCGCCGACCGGGTCGGCAAGGCCCTCGCCGCCCTGCTCGAGCTGCTCGCCGAGGACCCGGTCCTGACCCGGCTGGTGATGATCGAGGCGCCGGCGGCGGGCGGCGAGATCGTCGCCCGGCACCACCGCTGGCTGGATCGCTACGGGCGGCTGCTGCGCTTCGCCGCGATCGACAGCACCGAGGCCGCCCGCCCGCGGCCCGAGGTCGAGCCGGCCGTGGCCGGCGGCATCGCCTCGCGGATCAAGCAGGTCGTGCTCGCCGGCGAGGAGGAGCGGCTGCCGGGCCTCGCCCCGGAGCTGGTCCAGTTCACGCTCTCCTTCTACGAGGACTCGCTGCCCGATTCCTCGCAGCCGCAGTCGCCCGAGCGCGACCCGGTGCTCGAGCCGGCGTAGGGCAGCTCGCCCGTGTCGTGCAGCTCATGGCGCAGCGAGTTGATCACCGCCCCCGCCATCAGCGCCAGGCTGAGCACGTAGAACCAGAGCAGGGCGATCAGGATGAAGCCCAGGGTCGAGCCGAAGCGCGAGAGGCTGGAGACGTTGGAGAGGTAGACCGGGAAGAGCCAGTTGGCGACGCTGGCGGCGAAGGTGACGAAGACGGCGCCGGGCCAGACCGCGCGCCACGGCATGTGCCCCTTGGGCACCGCCCAGAAGATCACGCAGCAGATCAGGAAGACGACCAGGATCGCGGCCCCGAGCAGCAGCGCGGTGTCGATCGCCTTGATGTCGGAGAGGCCCAGGGGCAACCGGTCGGTGCTGGCGACCAGCGATCCCTCGACCGTCGGCAGGAAGATGCTGGCGGCGATGAAGAGCAGGACGACGGCCAGCATCGCGAAGGAGAAGCGCTTCTGCTCGACCCAGCCGCGGCACTCGACATGGTAGATGCGGCAGAAGGCGGTGTCCATCGCCCCCCAGAAGGAGGCCCCGATCCAGAGCGAGCCGGCGAAGGCGGCGATCCCGATCGTGGTCGAGTTGCCCTCGATCCGGTTGAGCACGTCGGTCAGCGTCGCCTGCTCGACGTTGGGGAAGAGCCGTTTGAGGTCGTCCAGCACGCTCGGCTCGACCCCTTCGATCTTCAGCACCTGGCCGAAGACGAAGAGCACCAGCAGGGCGAACGGGAAGACCGCCAGCATCAGGTTGTAGGCGACCATCGCCGAGAGCCCGGTGACGTTCTCGCGGTAGGCCCGGTTCCAGAAGGCCCGCAGCCAGGGATGGGATCTTCGCATCGTTTTGGGCATTGACTTCAGAAACTGAAGCGACTATCATGCGAACAGACGTTTGAGGCGATCCCAGACGCCCATCCAGGGCTAGGGAGCGCAGACTAGTCGGCTTCGCGGACCGGATCGCCCGGTCCGTTTTTTCGCGACTTTCAGGCCCCGGCGGCATTTCAAGTGGCAGGACTTATCCACCCCGAGGAAAGTGACGAGTAGAACAGGATGCTGGTAGCAGAGCTTCAGGAGTTGGAGGAGGTCAAAGGCCTCATCACCCGCGGTCAGCAGCTCGGCGTGCTGACCTTCGGCGACGTCGCCTCGGCGGTCTCGGAGGTCGACCTCGACGAGTCCGACGTCGAGGACCTCTACGGGCACCTCGAGAAGTCGGGGATCGAGCTGGTCGAGGACATGGACCCGGCCCAGAAAGCGGCGGCGGAAGCGCTGCCGATCGACACCGGGAAAAAAGGCCGGCGCCGCCAGAAACAGGCGCTCGACCTGAAACCGGACATGACCACGGACAGCCTGCAGCTGTTCCTCAAGGACATCGGCAAGGTCCGCCTGCTGACCGCCGCGGAGGAGGTCGAACTCGCCAAGCGGATCGAGCGCGGCGACCTCGACGCGAAGCAGAAAATGGTCGAGTCCAACCTGCGCCTGGTCGTCTCGATCGCCAAGAACTACCGCAACCAGGGCCTGCCCTTCCTCGACCTGATCCAGGAGGGGACGCTGGGCCTGGTCCGCGCGGCGGAGAAGTTCGACTACCGCAAGGGCTTCAAGTTCTCGACCTACGCGACCTGGTGGATCCGCCAGGCGATCGCCCGCGCCCTGGCCGACAAGGCGCGCACGATCCGCATCCCGGTCCACGTGGTCGAGAAGCTGAACAAGATCGGCCGCGCCGAGCGCAAGCTGGTCACCGAGCTGGGCCGCGAGCCGACCCCGGAGGAGATCGCCGACGTCACCGGCATCGACCCCGAGGAGGTCGACTCGATCAAGCGCTCGGCCCAGGCCCCGGTCTCGCTGGAGAAGCCGGTCGGCGACGAGGAGGAGTCGGAGTTCGGCCAGTTCATCGCCGACGAGAAGGCCGAGTCGCCCTTCGACCGCGCCGCCGACCTGCTGACCAAAGAGGCGCTGAAGGAGGCGCTGGAGAACCTCTCCTACCGCGAGCGCCGCGTGCTCGAGCTGCGCTACGGGCTCGGCGGCGAGCACCCGCGCACGCTGGACGAGGTCGGCCGCACCTTCAACGTCACCCGCGAGCGCATCCGCCAGATCGAGAACCAGAGCCTGAAGAAGCTGCAGCAGCTGGGCGAAGCACAGAAGCTCCGCGAGGTCACCTGATCCTGGCGGCGCCGCAGCGCCGCTGGCGGCGTCCTCGGTCGCTCGCGTGCGGAGCACGCCACGCTCCCTGCGTCCTGGCCAGCGCCACTGCGGACACTCGCCAGAACCTCGATTAAGGCCTCTGGGCATCCCGGCCGATACAGGCCGGGATGTTCGAGATCGACAAAGCGCTGCGCACGCTGATCGAGCGTGAGGGCTCCGACCTGCACGTCAAGGTCTCCTCGAAACCGATCATCCGCCAGCACGGCGAGCTGGTCTACCTCGAGGGCTATGAGCCGCTGACCCAGGAGGACACCGAGAAGGCCTTCCACGACATGGCCGAGGTGCGCTCGCTGACCGAGTTCGAGGAGGCCGGCGAGGCCGACTTCTCCTACTCGATCCCCGGCCTCTCGCGCTTCCGCGTCAACACCTTCAAACAGCGCGGCTCGATCTCGATCGTCTGCCGCGCGATCCCCTTCGACATCCGCTCGGTCGAGGAGCTCGGCCTGCCGCCGGTGGTCACCAACCTGGCCGAGGAGCAGCGCGGGATCATCCTCGTCACCGGCACCACCGGCTCGGGCAAGAGCACGACGCTGGCGGCGATGATCGACCACATCAACCGCAACCGCTCGCACCACATCATCACCCTCGAGGACCCGATCGAGTACCTGCACGAAGACAAGCGCTCGATCGTCAACCAGCGCGAAGTCGGCTCCGACACGGAGAGCTTCGGCCGCGCCATGCGCCGCGTCCTGCGCCAGGACCCCGACGTGATCCTGATCGGCGAGATGCGCGACGAGGAGACGGTGCGCACGGCGCTCTCCGCCGCCGAGACCGGCCACCTGGTGCTCTCCACCGTCCACACCCTCGACGCGACCGAGACGATCAACCGCATCATCGACTTCTTCCCGCCCCACCTGCAGCACCAGGCGCGGGTGATGCTCTCGGCGACGCTGAAGGGGGCGATCGCCCAGCGCCTCGTCCCCGACATCAGCGGCGAAGGCCGGGTGCCCGCCTCCGAGGTGCTGGTCGTCACCGGCCGGGTCCAGGACCTGATCATGAACCCCGAGGAAACCGGCAAGATCACCGAGGTGATCGCCGAGGGCGAGTACTACGGGATGCGCACCTTCGACCAGTCGCTGCTCACCTACGTGATGGAGGGCAAGGTGAGCGAGGACGTGGCGCTCGACTACGCCTCCAGCCCGCACGACTTCAAGCTGATGCTGGCCGCCGGCGGCCAGCGCGCCAGCGGCATCGAGCAACTCGCCGCCGAGCCGGCCCAGTAGTACGAGCGTCCAGGTTTCCGGGACTGCGGTAAAGCACGCTCAAGCAAGCCCCGCGGGCGGCCGATCACCGTGCAGATGGAGCCTCTAACCACCCTGCGCCACCGCCTCCGGACGCTGATCCGCAGCGAGAGCGGCATGGCCCTGCCGGTGGCGATGATGGCGACGATCGCCAGCGTCGCCCTGGCCGGCGCCGCGGTGGTCTCCTCGGTCGACGTCCAGCACGGGACCAAGCGCGACAGCGGCTCGAAGAGCGCGATCGCCGCCGCCGACGCCGGCGCCAGCGTCGCCCGCCTGCGCCTCAACCGCTACGCCTCGACGATGAGCGCCGAAGAGCCCTGTCTCCAAATCGGCCTCGGCGGCACCCTGGAAGCGGGCGCCGCGGCCGCGGACGGCTGGTGCTCTCCGATCGAAGGCGCGGTCGGCAACGGCACCTACACCTACCGGGTGAGCCCGGTCGGCGGCCAGCTGTGGCGAGTACATGCTGTGCGTCGTCTCGACCGGCTACGCCGGCGGGGTTAGCCGGCGGATCGAGATCGGCTTCAGCGAAGAAGGGCCGGGCGCCGAGAGCAGCAGCGAAGAATCGAGCGAAGAAGAATCGAGCGAAGAAGAATCGAGCGAAGGCGGCAGCGAAGAAGAAACCGGCAACGGGATCGAGGGGCTGATCGGCGTCGACGACGTCGAGATCGACAACAACGGCGACGCCCGCGTCAGCGTCGGCACCAACGGCAACATCCACGTCCACAACAACGGCAACGTCTGCGGCAACATCCGCCACGGGATCGGCAAAGAAGCCACGTTCGACAACAACGGCACCCAGTGCAACGGCTACACGATCTCCGAAGGCAACGTGACGGTCACCCCGGTGAGCAGCTTCATCCCCGCCGACATCGCCACCAACAACTCCAACTACCGGCTGGCGCAGTGCACCGGCACGAACGTCCCGGCCGGCTGCCAGTCGGACTCCTACTCGAAGAAGTGGAGCAGCACGAAGCCCTGGGACCCGAGCACGCGGACGATCGAAACCTCGAACAACGCCACCCTGACGATCGGCGAACCCGGCGGGGAAGACGACTACTTCGTCTGCCGCCTGCTGCTCAGCAACAACTCGCACCTGATCATGGCCGACGGTGCCAAGGTCCGGATCTTCTTCGACACCCCGGAGAACTGCGGCCTGGGCAACGGTGCCAAGCAGATCGACGTCTCGAACAACGCCAACATCACCTCGACCGGCTACCAGCCGACACTGGGCAAATTCGACGTCCCCGGCTTCTACCTGCTGGGCTCGGACACGATCTCGACCAAGGTCGAATGGTCGAACAACAGCGGCACCAACGAGTTCGTGCTCTACGCCCCGAAGAGCGACATCGAGCTGAAAAACAATGCGGTCTTCTACGGCGTGATCGTCGGCAAGACGGTCCACCTGTCCGAGAACGCGATCGTCAAGCAGGACGCCGGCTTCGTGCCGCCGACCGAGATCATTCCCGGCGAACAGGTCAGCGAAGAAGAATCCAGCGAATCGGAAAGCAGCGAAGAAGAAGAAGTCGAGGCCGAACAGAGCAACCTCCGCTGGTTCACGCCGCAGGGCTACGTCGAGTGCTCGGGCGCCGAAGAAGCCGGCACCGCTCCCAACGCCGATTGCTGATCGCGCCCAGCTCTCAAGCTCGCCCGCTCTGCTGCCGAGCTAATAAGCGAACGTATGAGGGACGCGATCAACAACAACCCCGTTGCCCAGGTCGCCGTGGTTGCGCGTGCTGCTGGTCGCAACCGGCTTCTTCGTCCTCTCCTCGATGGGGGGTGGCGACGATGAAGAAGGCGAAACCGGCGGCTCGGTGACCGCCACCGTCAACGGCGCCACGGCGACCGGCGCGACGCCCGGCGAAGCGGTCGAAGGCGCGGTCGAAACGCTCGAATCCGGGGCCGCCCCTGCGACCGCGACCGCTACGGTCCCCACCGCGCCGCCGCCGGCGCGGGTCGTGCGCGCCTACCGCTCGGGCAGCACCGTCGTCCATCCTCTTCGTCCACGACGGCGGCATCGACGACGAGCTGGTCAGGCGCGCGAGCGACGGGCTCGCCTGCTTCCCCGACGTCACCACCTACGTCGTGCCGGCGGCGAAGATCTCCCGCTACGCGGCGATCACCGAGGGCGTCGGCGTCGACCGGGTCCCGGCCCTGGTCGTGATCCGGCCCAAGGACGTCGCCGGCTCGGTCGTCCACCGCCTCGGTCAGCTACGGCTTCCAGAGCGCCGCAGAGCATCGCCCAGGCCGTGATCGACGCCGGCTACGACGGCCCCAGCGTCGACTACCACCCGTGAGCCGGCGATGGACGGGCCGGACTTCCCCAGTCACCTGCGCCCGGTCCCCGACTCGGGCGACTCGACCGCGCCCGCGCTCGACCCCGGCGCCGGCGGCACCCCGGGGCTGACCCCGCCGCTCGCCCGCGGCCGCTCCAGCGGCTTCGTCACCGACGTCCTCGTCGATCTCGGCTACGCCGACGAAAGCCGCGCCCGGCAGGCGATCGAAGAGGCGCGCACCGCCGGCCGCCCGCCCGAGCAGCTGCTGCTCGAGCAGGGGGCGATCACCGCCGACCAGCTCTCGCGCGCCGTCGCCGAGCGCTACGGCCTCGACCACGTCGACCTCTCCTCCTACCAGGTCGACATGGCCGCCGCCAACCTGATCCCGGTCAACACCGCCCGCCGCTACGGGGCGCTGCCGGTCGGCTTCGTCGACAAAGAGACGCTGCTGGTCGCGATGGCCGACCCGACCAACGTGCTCGCCGTCGACGACATCCAGATCGCCACCGGGCTCGACTGCCGCGTCGCGGTCGCCGCCCGGGAGGACATCGAAGGCCTGATCGGGCGCCTCAACACCTTGCAGAGCGCGGTCACCGAGGCGATCACCGAAGAGGACGAGGAGGAGGCCGAGCTCGCCGCCGTCAGCGACATCGAAGTCAGCGCCGAGGACGCGCCGGTGATCAAGCTCGTCTACAGCATCCTCGGCCAGGCGGTGGGGGAGGGGGCCTCCGACGTCCACTTCGAGCCCGAAGAGGGACAGATGCGGGTCCGCTTCCGGATCGACGGCGTCCTGCGCGAGGCGGCCCACGTGCCGAAGCGGATGGTCAACGCGGTGATCTCGCGGGTGAAGATCATGAGCGACCTCAACATCGCCGAGAAACGGGTGCCGCAGGACGGCCGGGTCAGCGTCACGGTCGAGGAGCGTCGCGTCGACCTGCGTATCACCACGCTTCCCACCCAGCGGGGCGAGGGGGCGACGATCCGCATCCTCGACAAGGACAACGCCCAGCGCACCCTCGACGAGCTCGGCATGGACGGCTCCGCGCGCGAGCGCTTCGAGGCCGCCTTCAAGCAGGCCTACGGCGCCGTCCTGGTCACCGGCCCGACCGGCTCGGGAAAGTCGACCACGCTCTACGCGGCGCTGCAGGCGATGAACCAGGTCGAGAAGAACATCATCACGATCGAGGACCCGGTCGAGTACCGGCTGGCCGGGATCAACCAGATCAACGTCAACCGCAAGGCCGGCCTCGACTTCGCCACCGGGCTGCGCTCGATCCTGCGCGCCGACCCCGACATCGTCATGGTCGGCGAGATCCGCGACGGCGAGACGGCGCGGATCGCGATCGAGGCCGCGCTCACCGGCCACATGATGCTCAGCACGCTGCACACCAACGACGCCCCCGGTGCGATCACCCGCCTGACCAAGATGGGGATCGAGTCCTTCCTCACCGCCTCCTCGGTCGACTGCGTCGTCGCCCAGCGTCTGGCGCGCAAGCTCTGCACCCACTGCAAGCGGCGCACCGTCGTGCCCCCGCAGGCGCTGGCCGAGGCCGAGATCCGGGTCGGAGGGGAGCTCGAGGCCTATGAACCGGTCGGCTGCTCACGCTGCAACCAGAGCGGCTACCGCGGCCGGGTCGGGATCTACTCGGTGATGGCGATGAGCGAGCGGATCAAGGAGATGACCGTCGCCCAGGAGCCCGAGGCCGAGATCGCCGCCGTCGCCCGCGAAGAGGGGATGCTCACCCTGCGCGAGGACGGCGTCGGCAAGGTCCGCGCTGGCCTGACCAGCCTCGAAGAGGTGATCCGTGTCACTGCGTAGCTCAAGGATTCGGGCCGGGGAGACGATCTAGGGCTCATGGACTTCGATTTCTCCGAGGTGCTGCGTCACATGGTCGAGGTCAGCGCCTCCGACGTTCACCTGACGCCCGGCTTCCCGCCGGCGATCCGCGAAAAGGGCAAGATCGAGCCGATGCAGGGCTTCCCGGTGCTGACCGGGCAGGAGACCCGCGAGGTCGTCTACTCGATCCTCAACGACGACCAGCGCAAACGCTTCGAGAACCACAAACAGCTCGACTTCGCCTACGCGATCCCGGGCGTCGCCCGCTTCCGTGTCAACTGCTTCTTCCAGCGCGGCGCGGTCAGCGCCGCCTTCCGCCTCGTGCCCCAGGACATCCCGGCGCTCGACTCGCTCGGCGTGCCGCAGGTGCTGCGCGAGCTGGCCGCCAAACCGCGCGGCTTCGTCCTCGTCACCGGGCCCACCGGCTCGGGCAAGAGCACGACCCTGGCGGCGATGATCGACGTGATCAACTCCGAGCGCCAGGACCACATCCTGACGATCGAGGACCCGATCGAGTTCCTGCACAGCCACAAGCGCTCGATCGTCAACCAGCGCGAGGTCGGCGCCGACGCCGAGGACTTCGCCCTCGGCCTGCGCGCCGCCCTGCGCGAGGACCCCGACGTGATCCTCGTCGGCGAGATGCGCGACCTGGAGACGATCTCCACGGCGCTGACCGCGGCCGAGACCGGCCACCTCGTCTTCGCCACCCTGCACACCCAGTCGACCGCGCAGACCGTCGACCGGATCATCGACGTCTTCCCGCCCCAGCAGCAGGGCCAGGTCCGCACCCAGCTCTCGATCGCCCTGCAGGGGATCGTCACCCAGCAGCTGCTGCCGACCGCCGATGGCATGGGCCGCACCGTCGCCACCGAGGTCCTGGTTCCCACCCCGGCGATCCGCAACCTGATTCGCGAGGGCAAGACCCACCAGATCTACGCCGCGGTGCAGACCTCGGGCGCGGTCGGCATGCAGACGATGGACGCCGACCTGGCCCGCCTCGTGCGCGCCGGCAAGATCACCCGCTCGCTGGCCGAGCAGCGCGCCTCGGTGCCGGAGGAGCTGAAGCGGCTGCTGGGCGGCGAGCAGCCGGTCGCCGGCATCGCCGACGCGGGCGGAAACGGCATCGCGGCGCCGCCGGCGGTGACCGGCGTGCCGCCGGCCTATACGCAGGGGGCATAGGCGATGGCCGGCGCCAGCACCTTCGCCTTCAGGGCGATGGACGTGGCCGGGGCGGCGACCGCCGGCGAGGTCGAGGCCGAGTCCAAGGCCCAGGTCACCGAGCAGCTGCGCCAGCGCGGCCTGATCGTCCTCGACGTCTCCGAGAAGAGCGAGCCGTTCAAGATCGAGCAGCTGTGGCGCACCTGGAAAGGCGTCGACATGCGCGAGCTGGCGGTCTTCTCGCGCCAGTTCGCCACCCTGGTCTCCTCGGGGATGCCGATGCTGCGCACCCTGCACACGCTCGAGGAGCAGACCCAGGACGAACGGATCAAGGAGGCCGCCGCCGGGGTGCGGGCCGACATCGAGGCCGGCTCGACCCTCGAGCAGGCGATGGAGCGCCACCCGGAAGTCTTCGACCGCCTCTACCGGGCGATGGTCCGCTCGGGGGAGGAATCGGGACGGCTCGAGGACGCGCTCGACCGGGTCGCCTTCCAGGTCGAGAAGACCGATGCCCTGCGGCGCCAGGTGAAATCGGCGCTGATGTACCCGGCGCTGGTCTTCGGCGTCGCGATGGTGGTGCTGATCGGGGTCGTCGCCTTCGTCATCCCCGTCTTCGTCGGCATCTTCGAAGAGATCGCCGAAGAAAACCCGGGCGAAAAGGCCGAACTGCCGATTCCGACCCAGATCTGCGTCACCGCCTCCGACGCGATCACCGGCCGCTGGTACATCCTGATCCCGGTGATCGTCGCCAGCTTCGTCGCCTTCTTCCGCTGGAAGCGGACCGAAACCGGCAAGGAAGTGTGGGACCGGTTCCTGCTGCGGATCCCGTTCAAAATCGGCGACGTGATCCAGAAGGTGGCGCTGGCCCGCTGGTCGCGGACCTTCTCCGGCTCGGTCTCGGCCGGCGTGCCGATGCTGCAGTCGATCAAGCTGACCGGAGAGACGGCGGGCAACATCGTGATCGAGAACGCGATGGAGGACGTCTACGCCTCGGTCAAGCGCGGCGGCTCGCTGGCCGCGCCGATCGAACGCGAACCGATCTTCCCGCCGATGGTCGCCCACATGGTCGCGGTCGGCGAGGAGACCGGCCAGCTCGAACACATGCTGAGCAAGATCGCCGACTTCTACGAGGCCGAGGTCGACGCCAAGGTCAAGGCGCTCACCGCGCTGATCGAGCCGCTGATGATCGTCTTCGTCGGCGGCGTCGTCGGCTTCATCGTGATCGCCATGTACCTGCCGATCTTCACCCTCTACGACAAGATCCGCTGAGCCGGCGCGAAGGCGTCACATTTTGCGCGCCATGCGTGCGTCGCCGCCCCCTACGGTTGCCCAACAAGTCAATCGACGGTGCGTATGATGCTCCGTATGAAAGAGAGGGTCACGATCTCCGTGGAGCCAGAGGTGATTCAGATCGCCAAGGAAGACGTCGAGGTTGGCAGGGCGGCGAGCGTCTCCGGCGCCATAGAAGACGCCATCAAGGCCCGTGCCAGGAGGCGTGCGCTGCGCGAAGCGCTCGACATGCAGGAAGCGGAGCACGGCCCGATCGGCGAGGAGGCGAGACAGTGGGCAAGAGAGGAAATGGCAAGGATCAGGGCGGAGCGTCGGAAACGGCGGGCGGAGTACTCGTCCTCGACGCCGGAGCGTTGATCGCCTTCGAGCGATCCGAGGAACGAATTCACGCTCTGCTCGACGAGGTGATCGAGGGGGACGAGGAGATCCTGATCCCGGCGAGCGCGCTCGCGCAGGTTTGGCGCGGTGGCCCGCGGTCCGCCTTGCTCGCGCGGCTGGTGTCAGCCGGGGAGGTCGACGCTCTCGACGAGGCTCGAGCTAGAGAAGTCGGCGAGCGTCTCGGCAGCCGCGACCGAGACGACGTCGCCGACGCCCACGTCGTCTGCTGCGCCCTCGACCACGACGCCGCGCTGATCACCTCGGACGCCGAGGACATGGCGGCCCTGTCGGGCCCTGTGGAGAACCTCTTGGTCGTCTCGGTCTAATCGAATTGTAACCTTACCTGGTAACCTTACAAAACTCCGGAAGCTCTGAAAGGATGTGGGGTGAATGGCCGGACGGTCCGAGGTGGCGACGGGTGCCTTCGAGGAGCACATCTGGCCCGCCAACCCCGCCGCTCAGACGCGGGTTGCGCGACGCGGGGGGCACTACCGCACCTTCGTGCCCGCCCGAATCGCCAGCCGCTCGTTTCTCCTCGACGGAGAGGCCGGCGCCGCCGTCCACGAGGCCACCAGGGCCCTCGCCAACCTGGAGCACTCGGCTCGGCGTGTGGCGACGCTCGGGGCCGTGGCGTCGAGCTTGCTGCGCTCCGAGAGCGTTGCCTCGTCGCGCATCGAGGGTGTGGCGATCTCGCAGAAGCGCCTGGCGCGGTCGGCCTTCGAGCGGAGCCGGGAACTGCGCCGCGATTTCCGTGCGGCGGCGGTTCTCGGCAACGTCGAGTCGATGAAACGCGCGATCTCGATCGGTGCCGAGGGAGGGTCGTTCACGGTCGAGGATCTCCTCGACCTTCACCGGCGACTGCTGCGCTTCACGGAGGATCGCGACATCGCGGGAGTGATTCGCGAATCTCAGAACTGGATCGGCCGCAACGACTACAGCCCGGTGGGCGCCGACTACGTGCCGCCGCCCCCGCGCCATCTACCGCGGCTGCTCGAGGATCTGTGTCGCTTTGTCGCGCGTGACGATCTGCCGCCCGTTGCCCAGGCGGCGATCGCCCACGCGCAGTTCGAGACCATTCACCCCTTCGCCGACGGCAATGGCCGCGCTGGCCGTGCGCTGATCTATGCCGTTCTGCGCCGCCGGGGTGAGATTCCCACCTATGTGCCGCCGGTGAGCCCCGTGCTCGAAAGAGCGTTTCGCAGCTACGTCGGCGGCTTGACCGGATACCGGAACGGCAGGGTGGGCGAGTGGTGCGAGTTCTTCGCCGGGGCTGTCCTGCGCGCGGCGACGCAGGCGGAGGTCCTGGCCAACGAGATCGACGCCCTGCAGGAGGATTGGCTCCTTCGCCTCGGCAGGCCGCGGAGCGACTCCGCCGCACGACGGCTCGTCGCCGCTCTCCCAGAGCAGCCCGTGCTCGACGTCGCCGCCGCGCAGCGACTGAGCGGGCGCTCGCACGTGGCCGTCGGTGCCGCGATGAGGCGGTTGGAGCAGGCGCGTATCTTGCGCCCGCTGAACGAGCGGAAGTGGGGCAGGGTCTGGGAGTGCGACGAGCTGCTGGAGTTGGTCGAACGCTTCGAGGAGCGAAGCGGTCTCTAAATCGGGTCCCCTCAGTGGCCCTGCGGCTCGGCTCGTTTACGGGTTATCCGCGTTTTGGGGCTGGGATTAGCCGTGGATGCCGACTTTTAGGCCGAAGAAACCCTAGTTTCGGGGATAAAGGTCTGGGGTCGACGGTCGATTAGCGGAGGGTGATGAATCTGCCAGTGCCCTGGTGCAAAAGGCAAACTCGCCGCGAGGCGGGGGCGCAAAGCCTTCGGAGCTCCCTCGGAGCTGGCCGGGCTACCACCGGGGTCTGTGGACACCACGTGGCTGAGACGCGACGGGGCTCTGGCGAAATCGATAGGAACCTAGGAGGTCCCTGATGTTTCTCCAGAATCTCCGGGCCAAGGTTGGCGCCCGGCTCAACGGCGACAGCGAGGGCGGCTTCACGCTGATCGAGCTGCTCGTCGTCATGCTCATCCTCGGCATCCTGGCCGCGATCGCGCTGCCCGCCTTCTTCAACCAGAAGGACAAGGCCGGCGACGCGAAGGCCAAGGAGTACGCCCACAGCGCCCAGGTCGCGATCGAGACCTACTCGACCGACAACAGTGGCTCGTACACCGGTGCCACCAAGGGGGAACTCGAAGCGATCGAGCCGACCCTGAGCAGCGCCCCGGGTCTGACGGTCACCGTGATCGAAGAAGGCTCCGGCTACGAACTCAGCGTCGAAGGCAGCAAAGCGACGCAGGTGTTCAAGATCGTCAACAAAAGCGGCACTCTGACTTTCCCCTGCACGACCAAGGGTGTTGGCGGCTGTCCGAACGTCGAACCGGCGGAATGGGGCTAGTCGTCTAACCCCGTCTACTTGGCCTAGCCAAGCGTGATGTTCCGAGGGGCGGGCCACTTTGGCCCGCCCCTCGCTTTTCGTCCAGCACGCGCCTGCCGGGCCTAAACGGATGGCCGATCGGAGCCGATAGGAAAGCGATGCCGGCAGAGCCGACAACCCGCGGCGCAGCGCGCTCCACGCGCGTCGCGGCTGCCCTCCTAGCGGCGCTCGCCGCCCTCCTGCTCGCCGCGCCACCGGCCGGCGCCGCGGTCCCCAACTTCAAGGGCGCCTCCGCCGACGGCTCGGTCGTCTTCTTCGACACCACCGAAAAGCTGGCCGAGGGCGACACCGACAGCAAGCGCGACGTCTACCTGCGCAGCTTCGACGCCGAAGCCGGCGACTACGTCACCCGCGAGGTCTCGACCGGGCCCGACGGCGGCAACGACGCCTACGACGCGCTCTTCGAGAAGGCCAGCGCCGACGGCACGCGCGTCTTCTTCTCCACCGACGAGCGCCTCACCGCCGAGGACACCGACCGCAGCACCGACATCTACATGCGCGAACCGGCCTCGGGGACGACGACCCTCGTCTCCCGCGGCACCTCCGGTTGCGCGCCCGGCTGCGGCAACGGCGAAATGGACAGCCATTTCGCCGGCGCCTCCGCCGACGGCAGCGAGGTCTTCTTCGTCACCGACGAGAAGCTCTCGGCCGCCGACACCGACAGCCGCTTCGACGTCTACGTGCGCACTCTCGGCCTCGAACCGGCGACCGGCCTGGTCAGCGCCGGCACCTCCGGATGCGCCCCGGCCTGCGGCAACGGCGACTTCGACGCCACCTTCTGGCGGGTCTCGGGCGACGGCTCGCACGCCTTCTTCACCACCGCCGAGAAGCTGTCGGAAGCCGACCTCGACACGACCGCCGACATCTACGCGCGCAACCTGGCCGGCGCCGGCACGACGACGCTGGTCTCGCGCGGCGAGGAAGCCTGCGCCCCCGGCTGCGGCAACAGCGGCGAGGTGCCGGTCTTCCGGGCCAGCTCCGCCAGCGGCAACCGCGTCTTCTTCACCACCGCCGAGAAGCTGGTCGAAGCCGACGAAGACGAAGTCACCGACGTCTACGCCCGCGACCTGCCGGGCGGCCCGACGACCCTGATCTCCGGCGGCGAACCAACCGCCCAGACGGCGAACTTCGACGCCGCCTCCCCCGACGGGAACCACGTCTTCTTCTCGACCGCCGAGCAGCTGGTTCCCGAAGACGAAGACAGCGCCAACGACATCTACGAGTGGTCGGGCGGCAGCTTCGCGCTGGTCACCTCGGCCGAATGCTCGAGCGCCTGCGGGGCGACCTTCGACGCCGCCAGCGAAGACGCCGAAGAGGTCGTCTTCAGCACGGCAGAGCCGCTCGCCGGCGCGGACACCGACTCCAGCGACGACATCTACCGCCAGCACGTCGGCGGCGGCGAACCGGTGCTCGTCTCGCGCGCCGGCGCCGGCTGCGGCGGCTGCGGCAACGACGCCGCCGACGCCAGCTTCAACCGCGCCTCGGCCGACGCCTCGCAGATCGTCTTCTCGACCGCCGAGACGCTGACCGTCGACGACGGCGACGGCGAAGACGACATCTACGCGCGCGACGTCGAAGGCGAAGAAACCAGCCTCGTCACCACCTCGCCCAGCTACTGCCCGTTCAAAGCCGGCCAGGGCAACTGCGGCGCGACCTACGTCGGCGCCTCGCAGGACGGGACGCGGGTCTTCTTCACCTCGGTCGAGCGCTTCACCCTCGACGACGGCGACGACGAGACCGACGTCTACGAACGCTTCCTCGGCTCCGGCGGACCGACCACACGCCTGGTCTCGACCGGCAACAACCCCAACCTGGAACTCGGCCCGGCGCCGCCGACCCTGGACGAAACCGACCCCGTTTCCCCGGGCAGCTCGACTGCGCCGCGGATCATCGGCGGTGCCGAGCCCGAAACCTCGATCAAGCTCTACACCCAGGCCGGCTGCAGCGGCGAAGTGAAGAAGGCCGGGACCGCGGCCGAGCTGTCCGGGGCGGGGATCCAGGTCTCGGTCGTCTCGGGCAGCACGACGACCTTCTGGGCGACGGCCTCCGACGAGAACGGCGACACCTCGGCCTGCTCCAACTCGCTCGTCTACGAGCACGACGTCCCCGCCCCGAGCGGCGGCGGTGGGGGAGGGGGCGGCGGCTCGAGTGCGGGCAGCGGCCCGGTCGCGGTCGCCCCGGCGGTCCCCGCCGGCCCCGCGCACGTCGTGCCCCACACCAGGATCACCTTCGCCCCGGCCTCCAAGACCCGCGCCCGCCGTCCCGTCTTCCGCTTCGCCGACGTCACCGGCCAAGGCGGCACCCACTTCCGCTGCAAGCTCGACCGGCAGCGCTGGCGCCACTGCGGCTCGCCGGTCCGGCCGCGGAAGAAGCTCGGTCGCGGCCGCCACGTCTTCGCCGTGCGCGCCGTCAACGCGGTCGGCGTCTGGGAGCCGCGGCCGGTGCGCCGTCGCTTCAAGGTCGTCGCCAGGGGCGGCCATCGCCTCGGCCACCGTCACCGGCGGAGGGCACGATGATCCGCCGCCGCCTGCGGACCGAGGAATCGGGCCTGACCCTGATCGAGCTGCTGGTCGCGGCGGCGATGAGCGTCGTCCTCGTCGGCGCCGCCGGCTCGATGCTGATCAGCGCCGTGCGCGGCCAGCCGCGGCTCAGCGAGCAGTCCCAGAACGTCAGCGAGGCGCGCTACGAGCTGGAGCGCCTGACCCGTGAGCTCCGCAACGGGATCCGGATCGACGTCGCCACCCCGACCCAGGTCTCCTTCCTCACCCGCGTGCGGCGCACCTCCTGCGGCGGGCCGGTCCCCACCGACCCCGAAGCCGAGGCGATCAAGTGCGAGGTGACCTACCAGTGCAGCGCCAGCACCTGCACCCGCAGTGAGGCGGAAGACGGCGAATTCGGCGGCACGCCGGTGATCGTCGTGCGCAACATCGACGACCCCGAAGCCTTCTGCTTCGTGCCGAGCGGTGGCGCAGACAAACTCGAGTGCGGCGAAGCCGTCAGCCCCGAAGCGACCACCTACGTCGGCGTCAACCTGCACGTGCCAAACCCCGAAGGCCCCGGCGCCCTCACCGTCTCCGACGGCGCCAGCCTGCGCAGCGCGAGGCTCGCCCAGTGATCGCCCGTCGAGTGCAGCGCCTCGAGCGTCCCGGCGGCGAGAGCGGGATGACGATCGTCGAGGTCCTGGTGGCGGCGATCATCCTCGCCCTCGGTGCCGCGGCGACCTTCGGCATCCTCGTCTCGGCGACCAAGAACGCGCAGCGCGCCAAGTCCTCGCAGGTCGCGCTCGACGCGGCCCAGGAGGAGCTCGAGAAGCTGCAGAGCCTCGACTACGACCAGTTGGTGATGAAAACGACGCCGTCGCACGCGAGCAGCCAGCTCGACCCCAACTACCGCGTGAACAACGCCAGCGGCACCTTCGCCCTGGTGCGCGAACCGGCGAGCGAACCGGCGACGATGGTCGTCGGCTTCGGCACAGGCGCAGTCACGCCCGGGCCGGTGTCGTTCTCCAGCGGAGACGTGACCGGCAAGCTCTACCGCTACGTCGTCTGGCGCAACGACCCGACCTGCGGCGAAGACGAAGGCGGCGAAGAAATCTGCCCCGGGACCCATGACTACAAGCAGCTGGTCGTCGCCGCCAAGCTCGACACTCCCGGCAACCAGTCCGGCGAGCGCGGCTACGTCGAAGTCCAGTCGAAGGTGGTCGACCCGGCGACGATGGAAGAAGGCGGCGGCGGTGGGGGTGGCGGCGGTGGCGAAGGAGAAGGCGAAGGGGAAGGAGAAGGCGAAGGGGAAGGAGGCGGCGGCTCGGGTCCGACGTTCACCGCCCAGCAGTTCTTCCTCACCGACACGAGCTGCGACGCCGGCGGCACCACCGCCCGCGAAGAAATCACCGGCGACCACCAGCTGCACAACACGCTCGGCACCTGCGCCAGCGGCCCGCAGACCGGGTCCGAAGACCCCGGCGCCCCCGACGCGCTGCTGCTCGGCGCGCCGCCGGACCCCGACCCGCTCGACGAATCCAACCCGCTGCTCTACGACTACGCCAACGACTCCTACCTGGAGCCGACGCCGGACACCGACAAGGGCGTGCAGATCCTCCGCGACGACACCAGCGGCTGCCACTACGACCCGACCGGCACCACCCATCCCGAGGCCCAGGTCCACCGCTGGGTGACCGACCCGCTGCCGGACGAGTTCCGGATGACCGACACGGTCACGCTCGAGTTCTACACGCGGACGCTGAACGACGGCCTCTACACCGGAACGCTCTGCCTCTACCTCTTCGACCGCCACGAAACCGGGCCTGAAGGGGAACCGCTGGCCGAAGACGCACTGCTGACCAACGTCGCGGACAGCGCCGCCTACTGGGCCTACACGCCGGAGGGAAACGGGTACTGGCCGCGAAATGCCTGGACCAAGGTGCGGATGACGGTTCAGTTCAACGGAGCGCCGTTTGCGATCCCGGCCGGCGACAGGCTCGGGGTCGGGCTCAGCGTCGACCCGGCCAACACGCCCGCCGAGGCGATCCCGATCATGTACGACCACCCCAACTACCCGAGCCGGCTCGAGGTCGACACCGACACGCCGATCGAAGCGAGCGAAGGGGGGGCGTAGCCCGTGGCCGCCGCCGCGGCGCTGGCCTTCCTCGGGGGGCTGATCGCCGGCAGCTTCATCACGGTCGTCGCTCACCGGGTGCCGCGCGGCGAGTCGATCGTCGGGCCGCGCTCGCGCTGCCCGGCCTGCGGCGCCCAGATCGCCGCCTACGACAACCTGCCGGTCGTCTCCTGGCTGGTGCTGCGCGGCCGCGCCCGCTGCTGCGGGGCGCCGATCTCGCCCCGCTACCCGCTGACCGAGCTCGTCCTCGGCCTGCTCTGGGCGGCGACCGTGCTCGTCCTCTGGGACGAGCCGGGGGAGGTGGCGCTCGGGCTCGTCTTCGTCAGCGTCCTGGCCGCGGTCACCCTGACCGACCTCGAGCGGCGGATCATCCCGAACAAGATCCTGATCGTCGCCGCCGTCCTCGCCGTGGCGATCGCCGCGATCTCCGACCCCGCCAGCCTGCCCGAGCGGGCGCTCGCCGCCCTGGCGGCCGGCGGCGTCCTCTTCGCCGCGGCGCTCGCCTACCCGCGCGGGATGGGGATGGGCGACGTCAAGCTGGCGGCGACGATGGGGCTCTTCCTCGGCCGCAACGTGGCGCCGGCGATCCTCGTCGCCCTGCTCGCCGGCTCGCTCGTCGGCCTGGCGATGATCGCCCGCCACGGCGCCGCCGCGCGCAAGCAGGCGATCCCCTTCGGCCCCTTCCTCGCCCTCGGCGGCGTCGCCGGCCTGCTCGCCGGCGACCAGATGGTCGACTGGTACCTGGGCACGTTCTAGTACGCGCGTCCAATTCCTCATAGAAGTTGGTAGTTGCAGGGCGAAAGTTCTGGCCCGGTTCTGCCGATGCAGGGGGTGCGGCCGCCCGCCGGGGTGGCCGATCCCCCACCATGCGACTGACCAGGAAGAAGACGGGTGGCGTCGTCGGCCTCGATATCCAGGCCGGCAGCATCGCCGCGGCCGAGGTCCGCCTCAACGGCACGGCGCAGGTGACCGCCTCGGCGATCGAGCCCCTTGCCCCCGGCGTTTTCCATGAGGGCGAGGTGCTCGAGTCCGACGCGCTCGCCGAGGCCCTGAAGTCGCTCTTCTCCCAGCACAAGCTCCCCAAGCAGGTCCGCCTCGGGATCGGCAACCAGCGCGTCGTCGTCCGCACCGTGCGCCTGCCGGCGATCGAGGACCCCAAGCAGATGGAGGCAGCCGTTCGCTTCCAGGCCCAGGAGCAGATCCCGATGCCGCTCGACCAGGCGGTGCTCGAGCACCAGGTGGTCGGCGGCGTGCCGGCGGGGGAGGGCTCGACCCCGCAGGTCGACGTGGTCGTCGTCGCCGCCCGCCGCGACATGGTCCACTCCTTCGTCGAGCCGCTGCGCCGCGCCGGCCTCGAGCCGGTCGGGGTCGACCTCGCCGCCTTCGGCATGATCCGCGCCCTCGCCGGCGCCGGCGAGCCGGTCGCCGCTCCCGGCGAGCAGCCGGCCGGCGCCACCCTCTACTGCAGCGTCGGCGACGTCACCAACCTCGCCGTCGCCCGCGGCCGCGCCTGCCTCTTCACCCGCGTCTCGCACGCCGGGGTCGAGGAGATCGCCGCTCGCCTCTCGGCAACCAGCGGGCTCAGCGCCGAGCACGCCACCCAGTGGCTGATGCACGTCGGCCTCGAGCAGCCGCTGGAGGCGATCGAGGGCGACCCCGAGACGGTCGCCGCGGCACGGGCCGCGCTCGAGGAGGGCGTCGGCATGCTGCTCGACGAGCTGCGCCTCTCGCTCGACTACTACGGTGCCCAGGAGGGCGCGGTGCCGGTCGAGCGGATCGTCCTCTGCGGCCCCGGCAGCGCGATCGCCGGCCTCGCGGCGCGCATGGAGCAGGCCGTCCCCCTGCCGATCGGCGCCGCCAGCCCGCAGGCCCTGGCCGGCCTCGACCCCGCCTCCGCCGCGCGCCTGACCCTGCCCTTCGGCCTCGCCCTGGAGAGCTGAGCGGTGCGGCCGATCAACCTGATCCCGCCCGAGGAGCGCCACGGCAGCGCCGCCCCGCTGCGCACCGGGCCGGTCGCCTACATCGTGCTCGGCGCCCTGGTCGCGACGCTGGTCGGCGTCACCGCCCTGGTCCTGGTCGGCAACCGAGATCTCCGAGCGCGAAGCGGAAGTGACCCGGCTGCAGCGGGAAGACGCGGCGGCCAAAGCGCGGGCCGAGCGACTCGCCGCCTACACCCAGTTCCAGCTGCTCAGCGAACAGCGGGTGGCGACCGTGACCAGTCTCGCCGACAGCCGCTTCGACTGGGAGCGGGTGATGCGCGAACTCTCGCTGGTCCTGCCCAGCGACGTCTGGCTGGTCGGCCTGACCGCGACCGCGACGCCGAGCGCCAGCGCTGGCGGCGGCGAGGCCGGCGGCTCGGCGTCCGGGCTGCGCGCGGCGACGCCGGGCCCGGCCCTGCAGCTGAGCGGCTGTGCCGCCGGTCAGGAAGCGGTCGCCAGCTTCGTCACCGTGCTCAAGGACATCGACGGCGTCACCCGGGTCGGCGTCCAGTCCTCGCAGCTCGCCGACAAGGACAGCGGCGCCGGCGTCGGGCCGCAGGGCGGCTCGGGCAGCGAGGACTGCCGCACCCGCAACTTCATCGCCAGGTTCGAGATCGTCGTCGCCTTCGACGCGGCGCCGGTGCCGATAGTCGGCGGCGAAGAAGGCGAAGCGCCGGCCGCCCCGTCCGAAGACGCGCAAACGGCCTCCGCCGAGACCTCCGAAGCCTCCGGCGAAGCGGCGGAAGGCGGCTGAGATGAAGCTGAAGATGTCGAAAACCAACCTGGTGGTGGTCGCGATGCTGGTCGTCGCCGGCATCGCCACCGCCTTCTGGGTGCTCGCTCTCAGCCCCAAGCGCGAGGAAGCGAGCGAGCTCGGCAAGCAGGTCGAACGACTGGAGAGCTCGCTTGCCCAGCACGAAGCCGAAGCGGCGAGCGCGGAACAGGCCCGGCGCAGCTTCGCGGCCGACTACCGCAAGCTGGTCGTGCTCGGCAAGGCCGTGCCCGGCGACGACGACACCGCCTCGCTGCTGGTCCAGGTCAACCGGATCTCCAAGCGCGCCGGTGTCAGCTTCCGCGACCTGCAGCTCAAGCCCTCGACCGGCGGCGAATCCGAAGCCGAAGCGGCCCCCGCCAGCGCCCCCGGCTCCCAGCCGGTCTCGGCGACCGAGGCAGCCGCCTCGCTGCTGCCGCTGGGCGCAGCGGTCGGTCCCGCCGGCCTCGCGGTGATGCCCTACGCGCTCACCTTCGACGGCAGCTTCTTCGAGATCGCTGACTTCATCAAGGGGCTCGACGCCCTGGTCGCGACCGAAAACGACAAGGTCGCCGTCGACGGCCGGCTGCTGACGATCGACGGCTTCACGCTTGCCCCCCGGCCCACGGTCGGCTTCCCGGCCTTGACCGCGACCTTCTCCGTCACCGCCTACCTGACGCCGCCCGAGCAGGGAATCACCGCCGGCGCGACCGCCGAAAGCCCGGCGCTGACCCCCGCGGCGACGACCACCGGAGGTGCGCCTTGAACCGGCTGAAGCCACCCGACTTCCTCGTCGACCTCTACTGGGACCTGCGCGACCGCCACCTGCTGCCGCTGGTCGGGCTGGCGATCGTCGCGATCGTCGCCGTGCCCTTCCTGCTCGGCGGCGACGCCGAAGAAGAGCCGGTGGTGCCGCCCGCCGCGGCGGGCGCCGCGATCGGCCGCGCCAGCGCCGGTGCCGGCGCGGCGAAGCTGACCGTGGTCGAGGCCAAGCCGGGCCTGCGCGACTACCGCCGCCGCCTGCACGGGCGCAGGCCGACCGACCCCTTCAAGCAGCGCTACACGGCGCCGGTGCTCGACGGCACCGAGCTGGGCAACGGCGAAGAAGGCGAAACGAGCTCGACCAGCACCACCAAGACCTCGACCAGCACCACCAAGACGACGAAGACGACCAGCGGTGGCAAGACGACCACGACGACGACCACCGAAACCGACGGGCAGCCGCACGGCGGCCTCGTCCTCTTCGCCTTCGCCGTCGACCTGAAGATCGTCCGCACCGAAACCAAGCCCGACGGCCACAAGGAGAAGCAGACGAGCACCCGGCACCGGGTGCTGCCGCCGGCGCCCCTGCCCGGCGAGAAGTCGGCGCTGGTCACCTACATGGGGATCAGCCCGAAGACGCAGAAGCCGCTGATGCTGATCTCCGACACGGTCACCGCCGTCTACGGCGACGGCAAGTGCATCTCCGGCTCCAGCACCTGCCAGCTGCTCGAAATCGAAGCCGGCCTGCCGGTCACCTTCGTCGGCGCCAACTCCGACGTCCGCTACAAGATCACCGTCCTCGACGTCGAACCCGTCGTCGCCGGCAAGGCCGATCCCAGCGTCGAATAGCCAAAACTTCAGTTAGTGAAGCGGGGTCCGCTACACTCGCTCGTAGAGGCTTTCTTCGCAATCCGCCTCGGATCGCCAAATGAGCGCTGACTCGAACGCACGATGTCCCGTTTGCCGCACGGCCGAAGTGGTCTGCGGCAAGTGGACCCTCCTGGTCATCCGTGACCTCGCCGAGGGCTCCAGCCGCTTCTGCGAGCTGGAGCGCTCGCTGGAGGGCATCAGCCCGCGCACCCTCTCGCTGCGCCTGCGGGCGCTGGAAGAGGAGGGCATCGTCGAGCGCCACACCTTCCCCGAGGTGCCGCCGCGGGTCGAGTACGCGCTGACGGTCAAGGGCGAGGCCCTGGTGCCGTTGGTCGAGGACATGCGCCGCTACGGCAGCCGCTGGCTGCTCGAAGAAGCCGGCGAGCCCGTCCCGGCCTGAGCTTGCAAGGCGCCGTGCAGGCGCAGGAGGGGTGGGCGCGGACGGGAAGCGAGGGACGTGCGCGATCGCCTTCTCGATGACAGCCTCACTCGTCTTGCCTCCGAGGCGGCGATCGAGCTCAGCTCCCTGGTCGCGGGAGGCGACCAGATCCCCTTCGACGTCGACGCCGAGAGCGGCGAGGACGCGCTCTTCTACAGCTACCGGCCGCTGACCGGCCGCTACGTGCGCGAGCGCGAGAGCGCGCTGCGCTCGCTGCCCGCCTTCGGCCCGGCCCGCGACGCGGTCGCCGCAGCGGGCGTCGCCCCCGCCTACCTGGAAGCGCGCGGCGAGCCGGTGCCCGGCGACCCCGGCGAGCGCGCCGCGCAGATGCTCGTCGTCTTCCTCGCCTCGCTCTGGGAGGAGAGCACCGAGATGGCGCTCGACCACGCCCGCCTGCGCCACGCCCTGGCGGTGCTCGAGGCCGAGACGCGCGGCGCCGAGGAGGCCGAGGTGCTGCTCGCGCCGCTGGTCGGCCTGCGCATGCCGCTGCCCCGCCTGCAGCTGCCCCACGGCGTGCAGATCGTCCGCGCCGACGCGATCGAGGCGCCGCTGGAGGCGATGCGCAGCGAGGGCATGGGCCGCGCCGCCTGGGAGCCGCAGTTCCTCGCCGTCGCCGAGCAGGAGGAGGGCGCCGAGAGCGCCGAGGCGGCGATGCGCCAGCTGCACGCGCTGATCAGCGTCATGCATCTCTTCAAGCCGGGCAGCGTCGGCCTCGGCCCCTACGCCTTCGCCCCGACCGGGGAGGGCCGCTGGGCCCGCCTCGCGACCGGGGCGCCAGCCGCCCGCGCGGGCGGCTACGAGCTGGACCAGGCCGAGGCCGTCGCCCTCGCCGAGCTGGCCGAGGCGCTCGAGGCGCGTCCCGAACCGGACGGCTCGCTGGCCTGGGCGGTCGGCCGCTTCGAGCTCGGCTGCGGCCGTGGCAGCGCCCTCGAGGGCCTCAGCGACCACCTGCTGGCGCTGCGCGCGGTGCTCGACGGCCAGGGGCCGGTCGGCGCCTCGCTGCCGATGCGCGCCGCCGCCCTGATCGCCGGCGAGGACGTCGACCGGATCGAGGCGCGCGAGCGGATCGAGAGCGCCCTGGAGCTGGAGCGCGGCCTGATGAACGGCAGCCAGCAGCTGCCGGGCCTGGCGACCGCGGCCTGGATCGAGGAGGGCGTGCGCCGCATCCTGCGCGACGCCGCCCTCGGCGAGCTCGCCGCCGACCTCAACACCGCCGCCGACGAGACCCTGATCGCCAGCGGCCTGCAGGACGGCGACGGCACCGTGGTCGGCGAAGTGGACTGGGAGACACCCACGACGGGAGAGGTGGAGGAGACAGCGATGGCACCGATTTCAGAAGACGTCCCGCGGCGCCCCGAGCCGGTCGCCCGGCAGCCGGAGCCCGAGCCGCGCGCCGAGCGCGAGCGCGAGGAGCAGCAGACCCGCATCCTCGAGCCGATCCCGGCCGAGGGCGAGATCCGGATCACCGCCACGCCCTGGCTCGACGAGGTCGAGGCGCCCGAGAGCACCCTCGACTTCCCCGCGGTCGACGGCGACATCGAGGTCCGCCGCCGCGAGCGCATCGACACCCCCCGCGTCCGCCACCTCTTCCCGGTCCCCGAGGACGCCGAGTGGGACGTCAAAGAGCTGCGCTACGACCACTACCGCCGCGAGGCGGGCTGAAAAAGCCCGCCGACGACCGCACGCCTCCATGGTGCAACGCGTTTCGGCCCTGTGAGGGCCGAAACGCGTTGCACCCCTACGCGCGGCCGGCGGCTATCTCCGCTCGCTCCTCGCCGCTGGCGAAGAGGTAGCGGTTGATCTCGGCCAGGCCGGCGAGGTCGTGGACGTCCTCGTCGAGGTAGGGGACGCGGATCACGGCCTGGGTGCGCAGCTCGCGGGCGAGGCGCTCGATGTTGGCGGCGTCGCGCTCGGCCAGCGCCTGGTAGTCGGCGAAGTTCTCGGTCGTCCGGGCGGCGAGCTCCTCGTCGCCGAGCTTCTCGGCCAGGGCGGTGGCCAGCTCCTCGCCGTCGCCGCGCAGCTGCTCGGCCGGGTAGTGGACCTTGTTGACGATCACGCCGCCGAAGGGCAGCTTCGCCTCGACCAGCTTGCGGTGGAAGTAGACCGCCTCGTCGACCGGCTCGCCCTGCGGGCCGCAGACGACGAGGAAGCAGGTGTGGGGATCGGCGAGCAGGCTGTTGACCCGCTTGGCGCGGGCCTGGAAGCCGTCGACCATGCCGCTGAAGGCGTTGAAGAACTCGGCCAGGTCGGCGAGCAGGTCGAAGCCGACGATCCGCTTGAAGACGCTGAGCGCGACCGAGGCGCCGCGGCCGGCGACCTTGGCCGCCAGCCCGGTCGGCTTCATGAAGACGCGCAGCGAGCGGCCCTCGATGAACTGGGTCAGCCGTTTCGGCGCGTCGAGGAAGTCGAGCGCGTTGCGGGTCGGCGGCGTGTCGAGGACGAGCAGGTCGAAGCGGCCCTCGGTGTGCAGCTCGAACAGCTTCTCCATCGCCATGTACTCCTGCGAGCCGGCCAGGGCGCTGGAGATCTGCTGGTAGATGCGGTTGCCGAGCACCCGGTCGCGCGCCTCCTCGTCGGGCGCCTGGCGGGCGACCAGCTCGTCGAAGGTGGCCTTGGCGTCGAGCATCATCGCCCACAGCTCGCCGCCGACCTCGACCCCCTGGCGCTCGAACAGGGCCGGGTCGACCCGTTTGGCCTCGTTGCCGAGCTCCTTCAGCCCGAGCGAGTCGGCGAGCCGCTTCGCCGGGTCGATCGTCAGCACGCAGACCTTGAGCCCGCGCGCCGCCATGCCGGTGGCGATCGCCGCCGAGGTGGTCGTCTTGCCGACCCCGCCCGAGCCGGCGCAGATGCAGATGCCCTTGCCGGCGAGGATGTCCCCGACCGCGGCCATCAGCCCAGCCTCCGCGCCAGGCGCCGCGCCGACTCGACGCCCAGCTCGGGCTCGAAGAGGAAGGGCAGCGTCTTCACCGGCGCCTCGACTCGGCGCCGCAGGCGGGCCAGCTGGGCGCGCTGCGAGCGCGCCCGTTCGTGCTCGGAGACCGCCGCCCGGGCCGCCGCCCGCACCGCGCCCTCGGCGCCCGCGGCGAGCGCGCCGAGCCGCTCGCACTCCTCGCCGGAGAAGCGCTCCGGGTAGAGCGCGTTCATGTAGACGCGGTCGACGGCGACCCCGACCTCGGCGCGCAGGTCGTGCTCGAGCGCCGCCGACTCGTTGACCGGCATCTCCTCGGGCAGCGAGACGATCGCCACCCCGGTGTGCTCGGTGTCGGTGATCAGCCGGTCGAGCTGCTGGGCCTGGGAGTGGATCGGGCCGACGCGGGCGATGTTGGCGAAGGTGCGCGGCGTCTGCAGGAAGCCGATCCCGTGCCCGGTCGCCGGCGCGTCGACGATCACCAGGTCGTACTTGCGGCCCTTCTTCACCTTGCGGTCGAGCTGGGCCAGCTCCCAGATCTTGCCGATCGTGACCAGCTCCTTGAGGCCCGGCGTGGCCGCGGCGAGGTAGTTGAAGATGCGGCTGCGGAAGAGCATGTCGCGCATCGCCCGCACCTTGAGCTGCAGCAGGACGTACTCGCGCATCGACTCGTCGGGGTCGATCGAGATCGACCAGAGGTTCTCCTCCATCTCGACCTCATGGAAGCCGACCTCGGCGTGGTCGAAGAAGCGCGAGGCGTTCTCCTGGGCGGCGACCTCGCAGACGATCGTCCGCTTGCCCTCGGCCGCCGCGCGCAGGCCGAGGGCGACCGCGACCGTGGTCTTGCCGACGCCGCCCTTGCCGGTGACGAAGACCAGCCGCTTGTCGAGGAGTTCGGTTACCGGGTGATTCCTAGCAATTTCGGTGGGCAGCAGGAAAAGCGGATGGGTATGCGAATACCCGCGCAATGGGATTCCTTAGCCGCAAGAGCAAGTTCAAGTCCGCCCCTGTCGCCGACGAGGTGCACCCTATGGCCGATGAGTTGGAGGAGATGGAGAGGGCTGTGCCTGAGCAGCCTCGGGCGGCGGGTCCTGTCACCGCAGGGGACCCACCTCCCCCTGCGGTAGCTAAAGCTTCCTCGGGGGAGGTCCCCCCTACGGTGCCACCCGCCGCAGAGGCGGTTGAGGCGGACGCTCCCACTTCGACGTCGGTTGAGGAGCCCCCCGTCGTCGCCGATAAAGCTGAGTCCGAAGAGTCTGAGCGGTTTATGGCTCGGGATCTGATCGCGCCCTCGCGCAACGGGGCAGCTGAGGACGAAGCCGCCGAGCCGGAGGCTCCTGTCAAGCATGCCGAGGTGATCGCTTTCGCGAACCAGAAGGGCGGGGTGGCGAAGACGACCACGACGCTGAACCTGGCCGTGGCCTTCGCCGAGTCCGGGTACCGGGTGCTCTGCATCGACCTCGACCCGCAGGGGAACCTGACGATGAGCCAGGGGATCGACCCCGACAAGGTCGAGAAGAGCCTCTATGACGTGCTCGTCCACGACATGCCGATCTCGGAGATCATCCAGCACCGCGAGATCGACATCGCCGTCGCCTCGATCGACCTGGCCGGGGCGGAGATCGCGATGAGCACCAAGATCGGCCGCGAGCGCTCGCTCGAGAAGGCCCTGAAAGAGGTCACCGGCGACTACGACTTCGTCTGCATCGACACGCCGCCCAGCCTCGGCCTGCTGACGATCAACGCGCTGACCGCGGCCAACAAGGTGATCGTCCCGGTCCAGTGCGAGTATCTCTCGATGCGCGGCCTGGTACAGCTGCAGAACACGCTGAAGATGATCCAGGAGAACCTCAACCCCGACGTCAAGATCGAGGGCATCCTGCCGACGATGCTCGACAGCCGCACCGTGCACGCCAAGGAGGCGGTCGAAATCCTCGAGGAGAACTTCGGCGACCTGGTCTTCAAGTCGCGAATCCGCAAGGCGATCAAGTTCGCCGAGGCCCCGGTCAAAGGCGCCAGCGTCCTCAAGTACGATCCCCAGGGGAACGCCGCCGGTTACTACCGCGACCTGGCCGAGGAGGTTCTTGCGCATGAGTCGGCGTGACAAGCGGGCGAGCATGAGAGAGGGTCCCCTCTCCGACCTCTTCCGCTCGACCACGAAGGACGAAGAGGATCGGCCGGCGGAGCAGCCCCCCGCCGAGCCGCCGGCGCCCGCCGCGCATGAGGAGGAGACCCCTCCCGAGCGGTTGAAGCGGGTCTTCGACGAGCCGCACTCGCAGCGGCGGGAGATCGAGCCGGTGGTCGAAGCGCCGCGCTACGGGCGGGAGGAGCCCGAGTACGAGCCGCCGGGCAGCGGCGAGCCGCACCAGCCGGTGATCCGCGTGGTCGGCGTCGGCGGCGGCGGCGTCAACGCCGTCAACCGCATGGTCGAGGCGCGCATCCCCGGAGTCGAGTTCATGGCGGTCAACACCGACCTGCAGTCGCTGCAGCTCTGCGTCGCCGACGTCACCGTGCACATCGGCGACGAGTCGACGCGCGGCCTCGGCGCCGGCGCCGACCCCGAGCTCGGCCACCGCTCCGCCTTCGAAGAACAGGACAAAATCAAGCGCCTGCTCAAGGGCTCCGACATGGTCTTCGTCGCCGCCGGCGCCGGCGGCGGCACCGGAACCGGCGCCGCGCCGGTGATCGCCCGCCTCGCCCGCGAGGTAGGCGCCCTCACCGTCGGCATCGTCACCAAGCCGTTCAGCTTCGAGGGCAGCCGCCGCGGCAACCAGGCCGGCAAGGGGATCGAGGAACTCGCCGCCGAGGTCGACACCCTGATCGTCGTCCCCAACGACCGCCTGCTCGAGGTACTCGACCAGCAGACCTCGATGGTCGAGGCCTTCCAGGTCGCCGACGACGTCCTGCGCCAGGGCGTGCAGGGCATCTCCGACCTGGTCACGCTGCCCGCCGTGATCAACCTCGACTTCGCCGACGTGCGCACGATCATGTCCGAGGCCGGCCGGGCGCTGCTCGGCATCGGCATGGGCCACGGCAACGACCGCGCCGTGCTCGCCGCCGAGAAAGCGATCTCCTCGCCGCTGCTGGAGACCTCGATGGAGGGCGCCCGCTCGATCCTGCTCTCGATCACCGGCGGCGAGGACCTCTCGCTGGTCGAGGTCAGCGAGGCGGCGAAGCTGGTCGGCGAGGCCGCCCACCCCGACGCCAACATCATCTTCGGCGCCAACATCGACGAGGAGCTCAAAGACCAGGTCTGGGTCACCGTCGTCGCCACCCGCTTCGACGGCCGCCCGGCGCCGCGCCGTCCCGCGGCCGAGCCGACGATCCGCCGCAGCAAGGACGCGCCGCGCTCGCGCCGCGCCGAGAAGCCGGGCGAGCTCGGCTCGCTCGACGTGCCGGAGTTCCTGCCCGGCTGAGCGGGCGGCCCATGAAAGGGGTCGTCGCCGCGGGCCACCCGCTGACCGCCGAGGCGGGGGCCGAGGTCCTGCGCGAGGGCGGCAACGCGGTCGACGCCGCGGTTTGCGCGGTGCTCGCCTCCTTCGCCGTCGAGAGCCCGCTGACCGGGTTCGGCGCCGGCGGCTTCATGATGGTCCACCGCGGCGAGCAGACCTCGCTGCTCGACTTCTTCGTCGCCGCCCCCGGCCGGGACGGGATCGAGCGCGGCGCCGAGCTGGTCCCGGTCCCGGTCCACTTCGACGCCGAGACGGTGCAGACGTTCTACGTCGGCCCGGCCTCCTGCGGGGTGCCGGGGACGGCGGCCGGGCTGGAGCTGGCGCTGCGGCGCTTCGGCTCGATGCCGCTCGCCGAGCTGGCCGGGCCGGGGGTGAGGCTCGCCCGCGAGGGCGCCCCGGTCAACGCCGAGCAGGCCTACATCCTCGACATCCTGGCGCCGATCCAGGAGCGCCTCGAGGGCGCCCGCGAGCTCTACGCGCCGCGGGGACGGACCCTGCGCGAAGGCGAGACCTTCCGCTTCGCCGAGCTGGCTGAGGCGCTCGAACGCTTCGCCGCCGAGGGCGCCGAGCCGTTCTACCGCGGCGAGGTCGCGGCCGCGCTCAGCGCCCACGTGGTCGCCGGTGGCGGCACCCTGGGGCCGGCCGACTTCGCCTCCTACGAGGCGGTCGAGCGCCAGCCGATCCGCACCCCCTTCCGCGGCGCCGAGGTGCTGACCAACCCGCCGCCCTCCTCCGGCGGCATCCTGATCGCCTACTGCCTCGGCCTGCTCGAGCGGCTCGGCGAGCGCAGCGGCCCCGAGCAGCTGGTGGCGGCGATGGGGGCGGCCAACGCCGCCCGCGGCGAGGCCTTCGCCGAGGCCCTCTACGGCGAGGGGCTCGAGGCCGAGCTGCTCGAGGGCGCGGCGCTCGACGCCGCCGCCGGCGACCTGCTCGGCTCGACCACCCACATCTCGGTGCTCGACGGTGAGGGCATGTGCGCCAGCGTCACCTGCTCCAACGGCTCGGGCTCGGGCGTCCTCGTCCCCGGCACCGGGGTGATCCTCAACAACATGCTCGGCGAGGAGGACCTCAACCCGCTCGGCTTCCACGCGATCGCCCCCGGCCGGCGGGTGCCGTCGATGATGGCCCCGACCGTGGTCCTGCGCGGGGGCGAGATCGAGCTTGGCCTGGGCAGCGCCGGCTCCAACCGGATCCGCTCGGCGATCCTGCAGACCGTGGTGCGCACCGTCGAGCAGGGGATGAGCGCCGGCGAGGCGGTGCGGGCGCCGCGCCTGCACTTCGAGCAGGGCGTCGTCCAGGCGGAGCCGGGGATCGACGAGGAGGCGCTGGCCCGGATCGAGGGCCGCGGCCTGCCGGTCCTGCGCCGTCCCGAGGTCAACCTCTTCTTCGGCGGCGTGCAGGCGGTCGCCCGCGATCCGTCCAGCGGCGCCCTCAGCGGCGGCGGCGACCCGCGCCGCGGCGGTAGCGTGGCGCTGGCATGACCGATTTCGCCGCAGAGGGGCTGCTCGACGGCGTCGAGGGGGCCGCCCGCGACGCGCGCCTCGCCCTGCTCGAGCAGCTGGCCGAGGACGGCGTGCCGCTGGCGGAGCTGCGCGAGGCGGTCGCCGCCGGCCGCCTCACCCTGCTGCCGGTCGAGCGCGGCATTGCCGGCGACGGCCCCCGCTACACGCCGCGCGAGATCGCCGAACTGGCCGAGGCCGACCTCGGGCTGCTGCAGCGGGCGAGTGCGGCGCTCGGCATCCCCTATCCCAACCCCGACGAGCGGGTGCTGAACGAGGCCGACCTGGAGGCGGCGCGGCGGGTCAAGGCCTTCCTCGACGCCGGCCTGCCCGAGGACGGGATCATCCAGGTGGCGCGCACGATCGGGATGGGCACGGCGCGGATCGCCGACGCCAATCGCGAGCTGATCCGCCGCACCCTGATGCAGCCCGGCGACACCGAGCGCGACCTGGCGATGCGCTTCGCCGCCGCCGCCGAGCACATGCTGCCGATCTTCGAGCCGACCCTGCTCTACGCCCAGCGCGCCCACCTCCTCGAACAGATCCGCCGCGACGTGATCGGCGCCGCCGACCTCGCCTCGGGCGAGATGGGCGCCACGGTCGAGGTCTCGGTCTGCTTCGCCGACCTGGTCGGCTTCACCAAGCTCGGCGAGGAGATCGCGCCCGAGGAGCTGGGCGGGGTGGCCGAACGGCTCGAGGAGCTGGCGACCGAGGTGGCCGAGCCGCCGGTGCGCCTGGTGAAGACGATCGGCGACGCGGCGATGCTGGTCTCGCCCGAGGCCGAGCCGATGACCGCCGCGGCGCTGCGCCTGGTCGAGGCCTCCGAGGGCGCCGGCGACGAGTTTCCCCAGCTGCGCGCCGGAGTCGCCCGCGGCCACGCCCTGGCCCAGACCGGCGACTACTACGGCCGCGCCGTCAACCTCGCCAGCCGCATCACCGCCGTCGCCAAGCCCGGCAGCGTCCTGGTCGACGCCAACGCCCGGCGCGCCGCCCCCGACGCCTTCGACTACTCCTTCGCCGGCGAACGCCGCCTCAAGGGCTTCGAAGCCCGCACCAGGCTCTACCGAGCCCGCCGCCGCGAGCCCTGAACGGCCAGATTCGTCGCGCCAAGGGGGGAGAGAATCGCTCGCTGAACCCTTGTATGCGTATGGCGCGCACAAATCCCCATCCAGACTCCTCGGCGATCTGGGATCTGGTGCGGGCACAGCACGGCGTCGTGGCGCGAGCCCAGCTCTTGGAGCACGGGCTGAACAGGGATGCGATTCAGCGTCGCATCGAGGCCGGCCGACTTCATCCGCTCTGGCGTGGCATCTATGCGGTCGGCCGGCCCGAGGTGAGCGAAAGGGGTCGCTGGATGGCTGCGGTTCTCTGCGGCGGTCCAGCCGCTGCGCTCAGTCATTCCGGCGCCGCCGCGTTGTGGGGAATGCTGGCCTGGGACGGGAGCCTCGACATCACAGTGCCCCAACGCTCATCCCGCCGTCGCCCCGGGATACGGATTCATCGTCGCTTGCGGGCTGCTTCGGACGACCCCGGCGAGGTGGACGGCATCCCGGTCACGAATCCGGTCGCCACCCTCGTCGACGTTGCCAGCTGCAAGCCGCAGAGCGTGGTGCAGCGAGCGGTTCGGGAGGCCGATCGGCTCGATCTGGTCGATCCGATCACGCTGCGGACGGCGCTCGACTCGATGCCTCGGCGGCCAGGGCTCGCCCCGCTGCGGGCTCTGCTCGACGCGGAGACATTTGCGCTGACCGACGCCGAGCTCGAGCCGCGCTTCCTCAGGCTCGTCCGCGCCGCCGGCCTGCCGGTGCCCGAGACGCAGGTCTGGGTGAACGGATACAGGGTCGACTTCTACTGGCCCGAGCTGGGCCTGGTCGTCGAGACCGACGGCCACCGGTACCACCGGACTGCGAGCCAGCAGGGCATCGACCGGGCGCGCGACCAGGCGCACGCCGTCGCCGGGATGACGACGCTCCGCTTCACCGCCGCGCAGGTGACATACGAGCCGAGGCGAACGCAGGCGGTCCTTGCGACCGTCATCACCAGGCTCAAGGTAGCCACTCAATGATCGATTGTGCGCGCCATGTGCGCACAATCGATCATTGAGCAACTTCTACGACGGCTTGCGGCCGGAGAGGACGAGGTTGTAGAAGAGCTCGGCGGGGAGGCGGGGCTCGAGCAGGCGGGAGTCGACCTTCTGCAGGGCGATGTAGGAGCGGAAGGCGAAGCTGCGCCAGCCCCAGGAGACGGAGTCGGGCTCGGCGGTCGACTCGACCGTGCGCAGGCCCCAGCCCCAGGCGTTGGCCAGCAGCTCCTCGCCGCCGACGTGGCGCCGCTCGAAGCCGCCGCGGTCGAGCAGGCGGCGCAGGTCGGCGGGGGCGAAGGCGTGCACGTCGACCTCGCCCTCGAGCCCGTGGCCCTCGGACTGCTCGGCCTCGGGGACGGCGCGCTCGGTGGCGCCGACCGCGCGGCGCCAGAGCGGCGCGGCGAGCATCCCCGCCCGCTTCGGCAGCGCCGCCAGGCGGTCGCCGTAGCGGGAGGGCTCGCCGGCGAAGGCGATCGCGCCGCCGGGGCGCAGCACGCGGCGGAATTCGGCGAAGGCCCTGTCGAGGTCGGGGATGTGGTGCAGGACCGCGTGGCCGAAGACGAGGTCGAAGCTCTCGTCCTCGAAGGGCAGCTCCTCGGCCTCGGTCTCGACCGTCTCGACCTCGACGCCCAGCCCCTCGGCCGTCGTCGCCAGACGCTTCAGCATGCCGGGCGAGATGTCGGTCGCGGTCAGCCTCTCGACCACGCCGAGCTGGACCAGGTTGAGCGAGAAGTAGCCGGTCCCCGAGCCGATCTCCAGCCCGTCGCCGAAGCGCTCCTCGCCGCTGCCGCCGAGCGCCTTGGCCAGCTTGGCGCCGACCTGCTCCTGGCCGGTGGCGCCGAAGTCGATGCCCCACTTGGCGTCGTATTCGTGCGCCGCCGCGTCGTGGTAGCGGGTGTTGACGTCCTTGATGTGCTCCGGCGTCGCCGTCGGGGAGGCAGGCATCGGCCCGGGAACAATACGGTCCCCGGACGTGACGCGTGAGTTCGTGCAGGAGAACCAGCCCCCCGGGGTGCCGCCGCTGCCGCTGACCGGCGAGCGGACGCTGCCCGACGTGCCCGAGGAGAACTACTGGTACCGGCGCCACCTGGTGGTCTACGAGTGGATCGCGGAGCGGGTCGCCGGCAGGCGCGTGGTCGACATGGCCTGCGGCGAGGGCTACGGCTCGGCCGTGCTGGCCGGCACCGCGGCGAGCGTGGTCGGCGTCGACGCCAACCCCGAGGCCCACGAGCACGCCCGCCTGCGCTACGTGCGCGACAACCTGCGCTACGAGCGCGACCTGGTCGAGAGCTTCGCCGAGCCCTGCGACGCGGTCGTCTTCCTGCAGACGATCGAGCACGTCCAGGACCCCGGCGCGATCCTCGAGCACTTCAAGTCGATGCTCGCCCCCGGCGGCGTCGCCTACGTCTCGACCCCCAACCTGCTCACCCTGGCGCCGCCCGGGGCGGAGAAGTCCGACAACCCCTGGCACGTCAAGGAGTACCGCGCCGAGGAGTTCCGCGCCCTCTGCGAGGCCCACTTCCCGCGGGTCGAGCTGCTCGGCCTCTTCCACGCCGGCAAGCTGCGCGCCCACGAGCTCGCGATCCGGCTCGGCTGGGACCGCGTGCACAAGGCGCTGCGCCTGACCGGGCCCTTCTACGACCGCTTCACCCCGGCGATCGCCGCGTCGGACTTCAAGCTTCGCGAGGGGGACCTGGACAGGGCGCTGGACTTCCTCGCCGTCTGCCATGCCCCCTGAGCGGAGCGCCGGCGACCTGGCGATCGTCCTCCACTCGCACATGCCCTACGTCGAGGGCTTCGGCACCTACCCGTTCGGCGAGGAGTGGCTGTTCGACGCCGCGATCCGCTCCTACCTGCCGGTGCTCGAGGTGGCCGAGAAGCTGACGATGACGGTGACGCCGGTGCTCGCCGACCAGCTTGAGGACCGCGGCGTGCAGGAGCGGCTGCGGCGCTTCCTGACCGAGTGGCGGATCGGCGCCGCCGAGGCCGACGCGCCGCAGGTGCCGCGCGAATGCCGCGCCGCCTGCGAGGCCGAGCGCGAGCGCTACGCCCACGCCCTGGAGCTGCTCGACGCCCACGGCGGCAGCCCGCTGCGCGCCTTCCAGGCCGCCGCCGCGGAGGGGCGTGTCGCGCTCGCCGCCTCGGCTGCCACCCACGCGGTGCTGCCGCTGCTCGCGACGCGGGCCGGGACGCGGCTGCAGATCGAGGCCGGGATCCGCTCGCACCGCCGCCGCTTCGAGTGGGACGGCGGCTTCTGGTTGCCCGAGTGCGCCTACGCGCCGGGCCTGGAGTGGCGCCTGGAGGAGGCCGGCGTGCGCTGGTTCTGCGTCGACCGCAGCGCCGGCGCCGAGTCGATCGACGCGCTCGTCCCGCTCGCCACCGAGGCCGGGCCGGTGGCGCTGCCGATCGACTGGGAGGCTATCCAGTGGCTGTGGTCGCTGGACGGCTACCCGTCCCACCCGGCCCACGCCCAGTTCGCCGGCAAATCGCTGCGCGGGGTGAGGATCTGGAAGGTGGGGGGAGGGGGCTATGACCCGGACGCGGCGCGGGCCGCCGCCCGGCGCCAGGCCGGCGATTTCCTCGCCGCGGCCGCCGCGCGGCTGCGGCGCTTCGCCGCCGAGCGCTCGCGCCGCGGGCTGCTGGTCTTCGCGATCGACACCGAGCTGCTCGGCCACTGGTGGTCGGAGGGCGCGATCTGGCTGCGCGAGGTGCTGGCCGGCGCCGCCGCGGCCGGCGTGCGCCTGCTCACCGTGCCCGAGGCGCTCGCCGAGCACGAGCCGCAGCCCCGCCCGCTGGCCGCCTCGACCTGGGGCGAGGGCAAGGACCTCAGCACCTGGGACTCGCCCGCGGTCGCCGACCTCGCCTGGGGGGCGCGGCGGCTGGAGCTGCGCCTGCTGCGGGCGCTCTCCGGCGGCCTGCGCGGCGACGCGGCTCTGCGCGCCGCTCGCGAGCTGCTCGCCGCCCAGGCCAGCGACTGGGCCTTCCTCGACAAGCGCGGCCAGGCCGGCGACTACGCCTACCAGCGCGCCGTCGCCCATTCCGAAGCGGCGCTGGAGGCCATAGACTCCCCGGCCATCGCCGAACCGCGTCTGCGCGCACTCGCCCCGGACCTGAGCCTCTCGCCGCTCCTGCAACCGTGACCCGCACCCTGATCCTCTCCTGGGAGTACCCGCCGCTGATCGAGGGCGGCCTCGCCCGCCACGTGCGCAAGCTCTCCGAGGCCCTGGTCGAGCGCGGGGTGGAGGTCCACGTCCTCACCCGCGGCGGCGAGGAGTCGCCGGCCGAGGAGCGTCGCGGCGGCGTCGCCATCCACCGCATCCGCGAGCCGAAGCGGCCGACCGACCTGGGCGAGTTCGTCGCCTGGGTCGAGCGGATGAACTCCGACATGCTCGCCGCCGGAGTCGAGCTCGGCGACCGCTACAGCTTCGACCTCGTCCATGGCCACGACTGGCTCGTCGCCAACGCCTGCGACCACCTGGCGAAGCGCTTCGGGGCGCCGCTGGTGACGACGATCCACGCCACCGAGCACGGCCGCCACCAGGGCTGGGTCGACAAGCACCCGCAGACCTACATCCACGGGGTCGAGCGCTGGATCGTCAACCGCTCCGACCGCACGATCGCCTGCTCGCACTACATGCGCGAGCAGATCGCCGACATCTTCGGCGTCGACGAGGGCCGGGTCTCGGTGATCCCCAACGGGATCGACCCCGGCGACCTGCAGCCCCAGGACCCGGCCGAGCTGACCCGGCTGCGCTCGGAGTTCGCGGCTCCGGACGAGAAGCTGGTGCTGCTGATCGGCCGCCTGGTCTACGAGAAGGGCTTCCAGCTGGCGCTGGAGGCGATGCCGCGGCTGATCGAGGAGGTGCCCGGGACACGCTTCCTGATCGCCGGCTCGGGCACCCACGAGGCCGAGCTGCACAAGCAGGCCGAGGAGCTGGGCCTGATGGAGCACGGCACCTTCCTCGGCTGGATCGGCGACGACGTGCTGCACTCGCTCTACCGGATCGCCGACCTGACCGTGGTGCCCTCGATCTACGAGCCCTTCGGCCTCGTCGCGCTGGAGGCGATGGCGAGCGGCTGCCCCTGCATCGTCGCCGACACCGGCGGCCTGCGCGAGGTGGTGCCGCACGAGGACGTCGGCCTGCGCTTCCGCGCCCACGACCCCGAAGCGCTGGCCGAGGTCGCGATCCGCGTCCTCTCCGACGACGAGCTCGGCCGCCGCCTGGTCGCCGAAGCCTACGAGCACCTGCGCCGCTTCGACTGGGGCGACGTCGCCGAGCAGACCGCGGCGCTCTACGCCGAGCTGGTCGGCGCCGAGCTCGGCCGCGCCTGAGCCGCGCCGCCGCTCACTCGTCCGATTTGAACGAGCCGACCCGGGTGCCGCCCGGGTCCCAGCTCATCCCGTCGAGCAGTTCGCCTGGTGGGATCTCGAGCGATCCGGCCAGCTTGATCAAGGTATCGACCCGGGCAACGCGTTCGCCGCGCTCGATCTGACCGACGGCGGTTCGATGCAGGGACGCGCGAACCGCGAGCTCTTCTTGGGAGAGCTTCGCCCGCTGGCGGCAGCGGGCCAGGTTCCTGCCGAAGCTGGTGGCGACGTCCACCGCCGCAGTCTTTTGCTTTTCGAAGAGCCAGGCAACCGACGAAATATGCGTTCGATCATGCGGTAGACGCCCTTCGAATCCATGTTTTGTCTTGCAGACAGTAGGCATCTTTTCATGTTATAGTTCTTTCAGACGGAAAGTCTCGCCGGCGTGTGCGGGATTGAGCCTAGGATGATCATGTGCGAGAAATCGGAGTCACCGAGTTGAAGGCGAACCTGAGCAGTGTGGCGACTGGAGCCGTGTCGGCGTCGTCGAGGTCGATCGTGGCTTGGCGGAGCGGGCCGCCGAGCTGGCCGTCGGGCACGGGTTGCGCACTCTGGACGCGTTGGACCTCGCGGCGGCTCTGACCCTGGGGGAGGAAGACCCGACGTTCGTCACCTGGGACCGCGACCTGCACCGGGCTGCGCGCGAACATGGTTTGCGACGTTGCCTGCGGTGCTCGGCTGAGCCGCGAGCGCGACGCCGTCTTGCGCCCGGCCGTCACTCGCCGTTCGGCGGCGACAGCGTCGTCCACGCCTCGGGGTCCGGCTCTACCGGGTCGGGCCAGCGCAGGCGCTCGGGCGCCTCGCGCATGCGGATCACGCGGGCCGGGATGCCGGCGACGACCGCGTTGGCGGGGACGTCCTTGGTCACCACCGCGTTGGTGCCGACGATCGCGTTGTCGCCGACGCTGACGCCGCGCAGGATGCAGGCGCCGTAGCCGATCCAGACGTTGGAGCCGACCTCGACGTCGCGGGTGTAGATGCCCTGCAGCCGGATCGGGCGCTCGACCTCGACCACGCCGTGGTCGAAGTCGATGAACATCGCCCGGTCGGCGATCACGCACTGCTCGCCGATCCGCACCCGGCTGTAGGCGGAGATCGTGCACTCCTGGCCGAGCACCGTCTTCGGCCCGATCTCGACCCGCCCCTCGTGGCAGCGGATCTTGGTCCCGTCGCCGATCCAGACGAAGCGGCCGAAGCCGAGCCCGGCGCCGCGCCCGACTTGCAGTTCCAGCCCGCGGCCGAAGAAGACCGGTCCTTCGGTGCGCCAGCGCCAGCCGGCCGCCGTCAGCAGGCGGCGGCGCAGGTAGCGGCCCAGCAGGCGCGCGTATTTCGGCGTCAGCATCCGGTTGCGAGCGAGGAAGCGGATCACGGCGGCGCGGACTCTAGACTCACGACCGTGACCGAGGCAGCGAAGACCGCGCCGCTCGCCGAGCGGCTCGTCGGCGGCGACAAGCGCGCCCTGGCGCGGGCGATCACCCTGATCGAGTCCGACGACCCGGCCGGCTGGGAGTTGGTCCGCGAGGTCTACCCGCGCACCGGCAAGGCGCGGATCGTCGGCTTCACCGGGCCGCCCGGGGTCGGCAAGAGCACCCTGATCGGGGCGCTGACGGCGGAGCTGCGCAAGGCCGAGCGCCAGGTCGCGGTGCTCTCGATCGACCCCTCCAGCCCCTTCACCCAGGGCGCCCTGCTCGGCGACCGGATCCGCCTCTCCGACCACTTCCTCGACCCCGGGGTCTTCATCCGCTCGATGGCCTCGCGCGGCGCCCTCGGCGGCCTCTCCGAGGCGGCGCTGCAGGTGGCGCTGGCGATGGACGCGGCGGGCAAGGACGACGTCCTGATCGAGACCGTCGGCGTCGGCCAGGCGGAGATCGACATCGTCGACCACGCCGACACGATCGTGCTCGCCCTGATGCCGGGCTCGGGCGACTCGATCCAGGCGCTGAAGGCCGGGGTGATGGAGATCCCCGACGTGATCGTCGTCAACAAGGCCGACCACCCGATGACCGACACGATGGTGCGCGAGGTGCGCGGCGTGCTCGCCCTCTCCCACGACCCCGAGGGCTGGAAGGTGCCGATCCTGCGCACCGAGGCGGCCCGCGGCGAGGGGGTCGACGAGCTCGCCGAGGCGATCGCCGAGCACCGCGCCTTCATCGAGGCCGAGGGGACGCTGGAGGAGCGGCGGGCGCGAAACCTGCGCAGCGAGGTGCTCGGCATCGCCGCCTCGCGCATGCGGCGGCGGATGGAGGAGACCGCCGCCAGCGACCCCGAGACCGCGGCGCTGCTCGAGCGCGTGGTCCGGCGCGAGATCGACCCGGCGACCGCCGCCGGCGAGCTGCTCGAGCGCCAGGCCGATGACTGAGGCCGCCCCGGGCGCGCCGCCCTCGCTGGAGCAGGCGAGGGCCTGGGCCGGCCACGCGGTCGACGACGCCGGCGGCGCCCAGGTCGGCAAGGTCCACGGCCTCTTCGTCGACGCCGGCAGCGGTGAGCCGAGCTGGCTGATCGTGCGCCAGGGGCGGCTGCGCGGAACCCTGGTCGCGGTGCCGCTGCGCGACTGCGCCGCCGCCGCCTCGCGGGTCTGGGTCGCGCACGACCGGGCGACGGTGGCCGAGGCGCCGGTCGTCGACCCGGCGCGGCCGCTGCTGCGCGAGCACGAGCTGGCGATCGCCGCCCACTTCGGCATCGGCGAGTCGCTCGGCCGCGCCGCCGAGGTCGCCGGACGCGACGCCGGCTCGGTCACCTCGAAGCCGGTCGCTTAACCGGCCCCGTTGCGGTCGTACTTGTTCCCGCATGCCGGGCCCAACTACGACCGCAACCGCCGTTTCTCTCCTCGTCACATTTTCCGCCTAGCGTGGCGGCGACTGGACCTCTACGAAGGGAGCTGAACCATGCGCGTGAGGAAATCGATCCTGGCCCTGCTGGCCGCTGCCGTCGTCGGCATCGGCGCCCTCGGCGTCGCCGGCTGTGGCAGCAGCGACGACGACTCGACCACGCAGTCCTCCGAGAACGCCGCCGCGACGTCGACCAAGAGCGACGACGCGATGAAGCACGACGAAGACGCGATGAAGAAGGACGACGACTCGATGAAGCACGAGGAAGGCGACGACGCGATGAAGCACGAAGGCGAAGGCGACGCGATGAAGCACGGCGACGACTCGATGAAGCACGAGGACGACGCGATGAAGAAGGAAGGCTGATCGTCACCTCCGCGTAATCTCGAGCTGGCAAGGTTGCGATCATGGCCCTGCTGATGCTCTTCGGCTTCCTCGCGGGGGCGGGAACGGCACTCTCGCCCTGCGTGCTGCCGGTGCTGCCGATCGCGCTCTCCGCGGGCGCGACCGGCGGCCGGCGGCGGCCGCTGGGGATAGTCGCCGGCCTGGCGGTCTCCTTCACCTTCGCCACGGTCGCCCTCGTCTACGTCATCTCCGCCCTCGGGTTGCCCGACGACCTGCTGCGCAAGCTGGCGATCGCGGTCCTGCTCGGCTTCGGCGTGACGCTGATGATCCCGCCGCTCGCCGCCCGGGTCGAGGCGGCGATGAGCGGCTTCGCCGGCCGCTTCGGCGGGCCGCGCTCCGGCGGCGACGGCTTCTGGTCGGGGACGCTGCTCGGCGCCAGCCTCGGCCTGGTCTACGCGCCCTGCGCCGGCCCGATCCTGGCCGGGGTGATCACGGTCTCGGCCTCCCAGCCCTTCACCGGCGGCCGGCTCGCGGTCGCGCTCAGCTACGGGATCGGATCGGCCGTCGTCCTCTACTTCCTGATGCTCGGCGGTCGGCGGCTGATGGCGCCGCTGGCCCGCCGCGGCGCCGGCCTGCAGATCGCGATGGGCGCGGTGATGGTCTTCGTCGCCCTGGCGATGTGGGGCAACTACGACATCAAGTTCCAGAACCGGATCGCCAGCGACCTGCCCAGCTTCCTGGTCAACCCGACCGAAAGCCTCGAGGACACGGCGGCAGCACGCACCGCGCTCGATGGCGTGCGCGCCAGATCCACCCACGGGTTCGCCGCGCAGGCGGCGAGCGGTGCGGGAGGGCCGTCGGGGGCCCCTGCCCGGGAACTCCCGCGAAGCGGCCTGGGGAGGGGCCCCCGACGGCCCATACGGTCCGACTTGCCGGTGCTCGGCGTCGCCCCGGAGCTGACCGACACCCAGGAGTGGTTCAACACGCCCGGCGGCAAGCCGCTGAGCCTGAAGTCGCTGCGCGGCCGGGTCGTGCTGATCGACTTCTGGACCTACAGCTGCATCAACTGCATCCGCACCCTGCCCTACGTCACCGCCTGGGACGAGCGCTACCGCAAGGACGGCCTGACGATCATCGGCGTCCACTCGCCCGAGTTCCCCTTCGAGAAGGACGCCGGCAACGTCGCCCAGGCGATCTCCGACAACGGGATCGAGTACCCGGTGGTCCAGGACAACGACCTGACCAACTTCACCAACTACGGCACCGAATACTGGCCCGCCGAGTACCTGATCGACGCCCAGGGCCGGGTGCGCTCCTACGACTTCGGCGAGGGCGAATACGAGGAGAAAGAGCAGAAGATCCGCGAGTTGCTGGCCGAGGCCGGGGAGCGGGTCGGCAAGGGCGACGCGGGGGCCCGCGGCATCGCCGCCTCGGCCGGGGTGACGACGCCGGAGACCTACCTCGGCTCGGCCCGGGCGGCGGGCTACGTCAACGGCGCGATCCGCCCCGGCAGCCAGGACTTCGGCGACCCGCCCGCGCCGCCCGCCGACCACCTCGCCTACCGCGGCCGCTGGAAGGTGCGGCCCGAGTCGGCGACCGCGGACGGCGGCGCGATCGACCTCGCCTTCGGCGCCCGCCGCGTCTACCTGGTGCTCGGCTCGCCGGGCCACAGCCGCGGCGTGCGCGTGCTGCTCGACGGCAAGCCGATCCCGGCGCGGCTCGCCGGCCGCGACGTGCGGGGCGGCGAGGTGCGCGTCTCGGGCCAGCGCCTCTACAGCCTCGTCGACCTGCCCCGGGTCGAGCGCCACGACCTGCGCCTGATCCCCGAACCGGGAGTCACCGGCTATGCCTTCACCTTCGGTTAGCCGAAGCGCGACAATCTCCGCCGTGGCCGAGGAAGCGAACGGCACGGTGCTGGTCGTCGACGACGAGCCGACGATCGTCGAGGTCGTCGCCCGCTACCTGGAGCGGGCCGGCTACGAGACGCTCGAGGCCGGCGACGGGCTCGAGGCGCTGCGCCTCGCCGAGCTGCGCGACCCCGACCTGGTCGTGCTCGACGTGATGCTGCCCGAGATCGACGGGATCGAGGTGATGCGCCGCCTGCACGAGGGCGAGGGCAAGCCGCTGCCGGTGATCCTGCTCACCGCCCGCGGCGAGGAGTCCGACCGGCTGGTCGGGCTGCGCCGCGGCGCCGACGACTACGTGGTCAAGCCCTTCTCCCCGGCCGAGCTGGTCGCCCGGGTCGACGCCGTGCTGCGCCGAGCGGCGCCAGCGCCGGAGGAGGAGCCCGAGCCGCTCGAGGTCGGGCCGCTGCGGATAGACGCCGCGATGCGCACGGTCACCCTCGACGGCGCCGACGTCTCCCTGACCCAGCGCGAGTTCGACCTGCTCGCCTACCTGGCCGCCCATCCCGGCCGCGTCTTCTCCCGCGACCAGTTGATGGACGCGGTCTGGGGCTACCCCTTCTACACCGACACCAGCACGGTCACCGTCCACGTCCGTCGCCTGCGCGCCAAGCTCGGCGACGACCCCTCCGAGCCGCGCTTCATCGAGACCGTGTGGGGCGTCGGCTACAGGCTGAAGCCGTGAAGCGCGCCGCCCTGATCGCGATCGCGGCCTTCCTCGCCGGGGCCACCGCCGTCGCCGTGCCGCACTGGATGGGGATCGAGCAGATCCTGCTCGTCGCCCTCTCGGTCTCCGGCGCGGCGCTGGCCGCGGCGCTGGCGGTGCGGCTGGCGATGGAGGAGCGCTCGCGGCGCCAGATCGAGGGCGCCCGCCGCCAGATGGTCGCTGCCGTCTCTCACGACCTGCGCACGCCGCTGGCCTCGTTGCGGCTGCTGGTCGAGGCGATCGACGACGGCGTCGCGACGGGGGAGACGCGGGAGCGCTACCTGGGCGAGATGCGCACCCACGTCGAGGCGCTGACGGCGCTGATCGACGACCTCTTCGAGCTCTCGCGGATCGAGGCCGGCGACATCGCCTGGTCGATGAGCCAGATCGAGGTCCGCGAGCTGATCGACGAGGCGGTCGCCTCGATGCGGGCCGCCGCCGAGGCGCGCGGCGTCACCCTCGCCGCCGAGCTCCCCGCCGCCGGGCTGCTCGCCCGGGCCAACGCCGAGAAGGTGCAGCGGGTGCTGCTCAACCTGATCCAGAACGCGATCCGCCACACGCCCGCCGACGGCAGCGTCACGGTGCGCGCCCGGACCGACCCCGACGGGGTCGAGATCGAGGTCGCCGACGAGGGCGAGGGCATCGCCGCCGGCGACGGCGAGCGCGTCTTCGAGGCCTTCTACCGCGGCGACGAGGCGCGCAGCGAGGAGGGCGCCGGCCTCGGCCTGGCGATCTCGCGGGCGATCGTCGAGGCCCACGGCGGCCGCATCTGGCTGGCCAGCGCCGGCCCCGGCACCAGCGTCCGCTTCACCCTCCGCTCCGCCTGAGACCCGCCGCCGACGGGCCTAAAACCGACGCATAGCGTCGGTTTTAGGCCCGTCGGCGGGCGGTTAGTCGACGCTGCCGGGCGGGGCGATCCAGACGCTCTCGAACTCGAGGCTGGTGTGCTCGGCGAGCAGGTCGTAGTCGGCGTCGTAGTGAAGGACGGCGAGCCCGTGCTGGGAGGCGATCGTGGCCAGCAGCAGGTCGGGCATCGCGATGCGGTGGCTGACGGCGGGGTCCTCGGCGAGCTCGCGCTGGCTGCGTTCGGCGATCAGCCAGGAGTTGGCGTCGGCGGGAGCCTGGGCGAGCGCATCGAGCTCATCGCGGAAGGCCAAGTACTCCTTCGTCGACTGGGCAGAGTGAAGCGCCTCGAGCCGGAATGGAGGAGCGGCATGAATCAGGTCGTCCCTCACCGCCTGTCGAAAGGCGCGGACAGTGTCGGGGTCGATTCGTCGGCCGCTGTGCGGATGGGTATCGGAAAGCGATATCCGCACGTGAGCCGACCAGTCGAGAACGGCCGGTCGCAGCTTCATCGCTCGTCGAGCTCTTCGAGGAGCCGCTCGACCGAGGGCCTCCTCCAGGCGGGGCGACTGGGGTCGGTCAGGATGTCGAGGTCCAGGCCGGCCCCGGTTTCCATCCTTTGGATGAAGCGCTCCCGCAGCTGGCGCCGCCGCTCGTCGTCGTCCGCGGCGGCGCGCGCCTCCTCGGCGGTTGCCTCGGCCCCGCGGATCACGAGCCTCTGGAAGTTCACCGGAATGCCCCTGGTGCGCAGGGGCTCGAGCGCTGCCTCGACCTCGGCCGTCTCGGTGATCATGTGTCGCCTCCTCTTCGTCGGCACGCCGATGAGTGTAGCACCAGGTGCAGCACCCACCCACCGGCCTGCTCGCTTGTCGTGTGCACCCCTATAAGGGCACAGCGACGAAATCTCTCCCCCCTCGAGCGAAAAAACTTCAGCAGCCGAGCTGGCGGGCGATCACCATCTGCTGCACCTCGTCGGTGCCCTCGCCGATGGTGAGGATCTTGGCGTCGCGGTAGAAGCGGCAGACCGGGTACTCCTCGATGTAGCCGTAGCCGCCGTGGATCTGGACCGCCTCCTCGGTGGCGCGGACCGCGAGGCGGCCGGTGATCAGCTTCGCCTGCGCCGCGGTCAGGGTGAACGACTGCCCGGCGTCCTTCTCCAACGCCGCCCGCCAGGTCAGCAGCCGGGCCGCCTCGATCTGGGCCGAGAGGTCGGCGATCTTGGCCTGGATCGACTGGAACTTGGATATCGCCTGGCCGAACGCCCGGCGTTCCCTGGCGTAGGCGATCGCCTCGTCGAGGGCGCCCTGGGCGAGCCCCACGCCCATCGCCGCGACCCCGATCCGGCCGCCGTCGAGGATGTGGAGGAAGTTCTTGAAGCCCTCGCCGCGGCGGCCGAGCAGGGCGCCCTCCGGCAGCCGGCAGCCGGCGAAGGTCAGCGGCCGCGTGTCGGAGGCGTTCCAGCCCATCTTGCGGTAGGGCTCGCCGGCCTCGTAGCCGGGCGTGCCGGTCGGCACGATCAGGTTGGAGATCTCCTTGCGCCCGTTCGCCTCGCCGGTTACCGCGGTGATCGAGACGCAGCCCGAGATCTCGGTCCCGGAGTTGGTGATGAACTGCTTGGCGCCGTCGACGACCCACTCGCCGTCCTCGAGCCGGGCCGTGGTGCGCACGTTGCCGGCGTCCGAGCCGGCCTCCGGCTCGGTCAGCCCGAACGACGCCAGCTCTTCGCCGCTGCAGAGGCGCGGCAGCCACTCGCTTTTCTGCTCATCCGAGCCCCAGAGCCAGATCGGCATCGTCCCCAGCGAGGTGTGGGCGGCCATCGTGATGCAGACCGAGGAGTCGACCCGAGCCAGCTCTTCCACCGCCAGCACGTAGGAGAGCGTGTCCGCCCCGCCGCCGCCGTACTCCTGCGGAAACGGAATCCCCATCAGCCCCAGCCCGCCAAGCTTGGCGACTATCTCGTAGGGGAAGGACTTGGTCCGATCCAGCTCCTCGGCCACGGGCCTGACCTCCTGCACGGCAAAATCCCGCACCATGTCCCGCAGCAACCTCTGCTCATCACTCAGCTCAAAATCCACGATGAAGAGCCTATTTGGGAGACGGAGAGGGGCGTGTTCCCCCTCGCCCGGAAACTTCGAATCCCCGCGTGAACCCTCGAGTACGTCTCAGGCTGCGCGACGGTTTCCGGGTGAGGGGGAACACGCCCCTCTCCCACTACAGCTGCAGGCTCTTCACCTGCAGCAACTCCTCGACCGCATACCGCCCGTTCTCGCGCCCGTGCCCCGACTGCTTGTAGCCGCCGAACGGGGCCAGCGGGTTGAAGGCGCCGCCGTTGATCTCGATCTGCCCGGTCCGGATCCGCTTGGCGACTGAGATCGCGCGCTCCTGGTCGGCCGACCAGACGCCGCCGGAGAGGCCGTACTCGGTGTCGTTGGCGATCCGCACCGCGTCCTCGGTGTCCTCGTAGGGCTGGATCGCCAGCACCGGGCCGAAGATCTCCTCCTGGGCGATCGTCATCTCCGGCGTCACCTCGGAGAAGACGGTGGGGCGGACGAAGTAGCCGGTGTCGAGGCCCTCGGGCGGCGCGGTGCCGCCGGTGAGCAGCTTCGCGCCCTCCGCCTCGCCCTTCTCGATGTAGCCGCGCACCCGCTCGCGCTGGGTCGCGGAGACCAGCGGGCCGAGCCGGGTCGAGTCCTCGAAGGGGTCGCCGGGGGTGAAGGCCTCGGCCGCCTGCACGGCGATCTCCTCGGCTTCGGTCAGCCGCTCGCGCGGGACCAGCATCCGGGTCAGGGCGCTGCAGGTCTGGCCCGAGTTGAGGTAGCACTTGCCGACCCCGTCGGGGACCGCCCTGCCGAGGTCTGCGTCGTCGAGGATCACGTTCGGCGACTTGCCGCCGAGCTCCATCGCCACCGGCTTCACCGTCGCCGAAGCGAGCTCGGAGACGCGGCGGCCGGCGCGGGTCGAGCCGGTGAAGGAGACCATGTCGACGCCGGGGTGGCCGGCGATCGCCTCGCCGACCACCGGCCCGGTGCCGGTGACGAGGTTGAAGACGCCGGCCGGCAGCCCGGCGGCCTCGATTACCTCGGCGAGGATGAAGGCGTTGAGCGGCACGATCTCGCTCGGCTTGAGCACCACCGGGCAGCCGGCGGCGAGGGCGGGGGCGATCTTGGCGGCGATCTGGTTCAGCGGGTAGTTCCAGGGCGTGATCGTGCCGACCACGCCGACCGGCTCGCGCAGCACCCGCGAGTTGCCGATCTCCTCCTCCCACTCGATCTCCTCGATCAGGCCCGCCATCGCCGCGAACTGGCCGATCGGCAGGCCGGCCTGGATGATCTGGCTCAGCTTCAGCGGCATGCCCAGCTCCTGGGTGATCGTCGCCGCGATCTCCTCGCTGCGCTCGCCGAGGCCGGCGGCGATCGCGCTGAGGTAGCCGGCGCGCTCCTCGCGTGGGGTCGTCGACCAGGCGTCGAAGGCTTCGCGGGCGGCGGCGACGGCGCGGTCGGCGTCGGCCGGGGTGCAGGCGGGGATCGAGCCCATCGTCTCCTCCGTGGTTGAGTTGACCACCTCGAGTGTCTCCGTTCCCTGCGGCTCGACCCACTCGCCGCCGATGAAGATCTTGTCCCTGGCCTGGATTCCTGCAGCCGTCGCCATCACGCCCTCCTCGCTGGTTGCGTTGTCTCCATCATGCCGGGTCCGGGGACCGCGCGGGCGTCGCGCGCCTGCAGCACCTCGCCGCAGCGCTCGCAGATGCCGCGGTCGCTGACCGTGCCGCCGCAGCCCTTGTGCTCGATCAGCATCGGCGGGCCGCCGGGGCTGGGCGAGTGGCGGTCGCCCCAGCGCAGCAGGGCGACCAGGGCGGGCCAGAGGTCGAGCCCCTTCTCGGTGAGGAAGTACTCGTGGCGCTCCGGCCGGTGCTGGTAGGCGCGGCGTTCGAGGATGTCCTCCTCGACCAGGCGCTGGAGGCGGGCGGAGAGCACGTTGCGGGCGACGCCGAGGCTGCTCTGCAGCTGGTCGAAGCGGCGGTGGCCGTTCATCACGTCGCGCACGATCAGCAGCGACCAGCGCTCGCCGACCACCTCCAGCGAGCGGGCGATCGAGCAGACCTGGTCGGGATAGTCGCTGCGCAGCACGAGAGTGATCTTGGCACACAAGGTTGCATCAAGCAACTAAGTGTTCTAGGCTCGCGAGCATCAAGTTGCATCAAACAACCCATGCATGGGCTGACTTCGTGGTTTGGGACGCATATGCCACCTAAAAGGCGAAGTCAGCGAGGAAACGGCGAGTAACGGAGGCAGTGAGATGAGGCTGATACCGAGGCACAGGCACCGCGCGCGGCCGAAGGCGCCGCGGATCTCGATAAGCGAGGCGGAGATCGCCGCCGACCTGCTCTACCCGGCACGGCCGGGGACGGTCGGAGGCCGGGCCGCGGCCCGGCGCGGAGCCGCCAGGTGAGCGCCGAGGGCGTGGCGGCGCAGCGCGGCGACGCGGTCGACGCGGCGCTGGCCTTCGCCGAGGCCCAGCCGGAGATCACCCGCCGCCGCGAGCTCGTCTGGCAGGACCCGGTGCCGACCGCGGCGGCGGGGGCGACGATGACCGGCATGGAGTACATGGAGGCGATCGTCGGCGGCAAGATGCCGCCGCCGCCGATCGCGGTGACGATGCGGATGCGCCCGATCGAGATCGGCGAGGGCCGCGCAGTCTTCGAGGGCGAGCCCGGGGAGGAGCACTACAACCCGATCGGCGTCGTCCACGGCGGCTACGCGGCGACGATCCTCGACTCGGCGCTCGGCTGCGCGGTGCACACCACGCTGCCGGCCGGAGTCGGCTACACCTCGCTCGGCCTCGAGGCCAAGTACGTGCGGCCGATCACCCGCGACACCGGCCGCGTCCTCTGCGAGGCCAACGTCCTCTACGGCGGCCGCCGTCAGGCCACCGCCGAGGCCAACCTCACCGCCGCCGACACCGGCAAGCTCCTCGCCCACGGCATCGCCACCTGCATGATCCTCAGCTGATATAGCAAATATGCAATAAGCACAAATTTGCTATGTTTCGGGGGTGGAGACGACCCCAGGACAGGCTGCTGCGCGAAGCTCGCAAGCGCCACGGCGTCAGCCAGAAGCGGCTCGCGATGCGGGCCTCTACCACCCAGTCGGCGATCTCGCGCATCGAGCGCGACAGGGTCTCACCATCGGTTGACACCCTGCGCGAGTTGCTCTACCTGCTGGGCGAGGATCTGGGGCTGGCGACTCAGCAGCGCGACTCCGGGATCGACCGCACGTTGAACGCTGAGCGACTGAAGCTCTCCTCGTCCGAGCGCCTGGAATACGGAAGGGCCTTTGCCAACCAGGTGATCGCCAGCAGCCCGCTCCCTCGCCGGGAGGCATGGTGAACGACACGCGGTCATTGCCGAGCAAGGCCCCGGAAATCGACCTGCTGCTCGAGCCCCTGATCGCGCACGGTGTCGATTTCGTCTTGATCGGTGGCCAGGCCGGGATCTCACACGGATCCAGCTATCCCAGCTATGACCTCGATGTTCTCTATGCCCGCGGTCGTGACAACGTGGAGCGTCTGGTCGCGGCCCTCGGGGAAATCGGCGTCCGCCTCCGAGGCGCCACGCCGGATGTGCCCTTCATCCTCGACGTGAAGACGATCGAGAACGGCGCCAACTTCACCTTCGTCACCCCATTCGGGGATTTCGACGTCCTCGCCGATGCGGCGGGAATGCCGTCCTATGAGGAGCTGAAGTCAGCGGCGGTCGATCGCGAGGTGTTCGGCCATTTCGTCAAGGTCGCCTCTATCGACCACCTCATTGCGATGAAGCGCGCTGCCGGACGGACCAAGGACAAGCTGATGGTCGAGGAGTACATCGTGCTCGCCGACGAGCAGCAGCGCGCCGGCCGGGATGGCGAGTAGCGGGCTCAGGCCGCCAGCTCGCGCGCCAGCGCGGTGAGCAGGCGGACGCCGTAGCCGCTGGCGTCCTTGCCGGTGTAGGCGCGTCCCACGTCCCAGGCGGTGCCGGCGATGTCGAGGTGGGCCCAGGGGGTGTCGCCGACGAATTCCTCGAGGAAGCCGGCGGCGGAGATCGTGCCCGCCTTGCGCTTCGGGGCGGCGTTGGTGAGGTCGGCGAAGGTGCCCTTCATCAGCGCCTTGTACTCCTCGTGCAGCGGCAGGCGCCAGACCAGCTCGCCGGTCTGGCGGCCGGCGCTCTCGACCGCGGCGGCCAGCTCGTCGTCGTTGGCGATCACCGCGGCGTGGGTCGAGCCGAGGGCGATCATCACGGCGCCGGTCAGGGTGGCGATGTCGACCAGCCGGTCGGCCCCCTGCTCGGCGGCGTAGGCGAGCGCGTCGGCGAGGATCAGGCGCCCCTCGGCGTCGGTGTTGTTGATCTCGACCGTCTTGCCGTTGTACTGGGTGATGATGTCGCCGGGCTTGATCGCCGTGCCCGAGGGCATGTTCTCGGTCGCCGGCACGACCGCGATCAGGTCGATCGCCAGGCCGAGCTCGGCGATCGCGGCGACCGCCTCGAGCACCGCGGCGGCGCCCGACATGTCCATCTTCATCTCCTGCATGCCGGGGGCCGACTTGAGCGAGATGCCGCCGGTGTCGAAGGTGACGCCCTTGCCGACCAGGCCCAGGGTCCCGCCCGCGCCGCCGCCGGCGTAGCGCAGCACGATCAGCTTCGGCTCCTCGGCGCTGCCCTGGCTGACCGCGACCAGGCCGCCCATCTGCTTGGCGGCGATCTCCTCGCGGCCCAGCACCTCGACCGCGAGCGAGTCGTGGTCGGCGGCGATCTGCTCCGCCCGCTTCGCCAGGTAGGAGGGCGTGGCGACGTTGGAGGGCAGGCTCTGCAGGTCGCGGGCCCGGTTCTGGGCCTGGGCGCAGGCGCGCGCCGCCTCGGCCGCCGCGGCGACGCTCTGAGAGCCGAGCAGGGTCAGCGATTCGAGCGCCGGCGCCGGCGGGTCGTCGGCATCGCCGCTGATGAAGCGGTCGAAGCGGTAGGCGCCGAGGATCGTGCCGGTGACCAGCCCCTCGGCCAGCGCCCCCTCGTCCTCGCCCTCCGGCAGCAGCCAGGCGAGCGAGCCGAGCTTCAGCTGCCCGGCCTGCTTCGCGGCCAGCGCCGCCGCGACCCGCAGGCGCTCGGCGTCGAGATCCTCGCGCTTGCCGAGGCCGACGACGAGGGCGCGGGGGGGACGCTCGGGCCGCAGCATGGTCAGCTTCCTGAACCCCGCCCTGACGTCGGCCGCGCCCGGCGCGGCGGCCAGCTCGGCCGGCAGCTCCTCGCCCTCGCAGAGGCCGAGGGCGAGCAGGCCGGCCTCGAGCTCGGCGATCGGATCCTGGCTGACGGAGACGTTCACGGGATGCGCGAGTCTATGACCTCGCGCACGGAAGCAGTTTGGCGAACCGCTATCGTCCCCAAACGGGCCAGGCGGCCCTCCTCTATCGAGCCGAGACCCGGCACAACAACTAGAAGAAAGGCAGCCCCATATGCCCAGCACAGTGATCCTCGGTACCGCGCGCACGCCCTTCGGCAAGATGGGCGGCACCCTCTCCTCGCTCGACGCGACCGACCTCGGCGGCCACACGATCTCCGCCGCGCTCGAGCGCTCCGGCGTCGATCCCGAGCAGGTCGAACAGGTCGTCTTCGGCCAGGTCCTGCAGGCCGGCCAGGGGCAGATCCCCTCGCGCCAGGCCCAGATCAAGGGCGGCGTGCCGAAGGAGGTGCCCTCGGAGACGGTCAACAAGGTCTGCGCCTCGGGCATGCGCTCGCTCGGCCTCGCCGACACGATGATCCGCGCCGGCGACACCGAGGTCGCCGTCACCGGCGGCATGGAGTCGATGAGCCAGGCCCCGCACCTGCTGCCCGGCGCTCGCTTCGGCTACCGGATGGGCCACGTCGAGACGATCGACGCGATGGTCCACGACGGCCTCACCAACCCCTTCACCGAGAAGCAGATGATCAACGAGGCGAGCGAGGTCTCCAACGAGTTGGAGATCACCCGCGCCGACATGGACCGCTTCGCCGAGCGCTCGCACCGGCTCGCCGCCGAGGCGACCGACGCCGGCCGCCTCGCCGAGGAGATCGCCGGCGTCACGGTCAAGTCGCGCAAGGGCGAGAATACGATCGAGGCCGACGAGGCGATCCGCCCCGAGACTACGGTCGAGACCCTCGCCGGCCTGCGCGCGATCGGCGGCGAGGACGCCACCCACACCGCCGGCAACGCGCCCGGGGTCAACGACGGCGCCGGCGCGATCGTCGCCGCCTCCGCCGAGTGGGCGGAGAGGGAAGGACGCGAGCCGCTGGCCCGGGTCCTCTCCTACGGCACCGTCGCCGACGACTTCCCCTACCTGGCGAAGACGCCGGCCAACGCCGCCAAGCAGGCGCTGGAGAAGATCGGCAAGAGCCCCGACGAGGTCGACCTCTGGGAGATCAACGAGGCCTTCGCCTCGGTCGCGCTCAACTCGGTGCGGATGCTCGGCATCGACGAGGACAAGGTCAACGTCAACGGCGGCGCGATCGCCCTCGGCCACCCGATCGGCGCCTCCGGCGCCCGCATCGTCGGTGCCCTCGTCCACGAGCTGAACCGGCGCGGCGGCGGCCTCGGCGTCGCCGCGATCTGCTCCGGCGGCGGGCAGGGCGACGCGATAGTCATCGAGGTGTAGGGCGGTGCAGCGGGCGGCTGCCTTCTTCGACCTCGACAAGACCCTGATGGCGGGGTCCTCGGGGATGCAGTTCGCCCGCGTCGCCCGCCGCCACGAGCTGGTCGGACGGCGGCAGCTGGCGAGCTGGGGCGTCGAGCACCTGCGCTACCGCCTGCGCGGCACCACCGACGAGCGCACCACCGAGGTGCTGCGCGTCGCCCGCGAGCTGATCGCCGGGGTGCCGGCGCGGACGCTGGAACGGATGAACCCCGAGGTGATGGCGGCGATCCTGCCGCGCGTCTACCCGCAGATGCTCGACGAGGTCTACGCCCACCAGGACGCCGGCCGGCCGACCTTCATCGTCAGCGCCGCCGGCAGCGGCGTGGTCGAGCCGCTGGCCGCGGTGCTCGGCATGGACGGCGGCGTCGGCACCCGCTACGGGGTCGGCGAGGACGGCGCCCTCACCGGCCGCTTCGACGGCCCCTTCGTCTACGGCGAGGGCAAGGTCGAGGCGATGCGGGCCTTCGCCGCCGAGCACGGGATCGACCTCGCCGCCTCCTACGCCTACTCGGACTCGGTCTCCGACCTGCCGATGCTGCGCGCGGTGGGCCACCCGGTCGTCGTCAACCCCGACCCGCCGTTGCTCGAGATCGCCCGCGCGGAGGGCTGGCAGACGATGCGCTTCGAGCGCCTCGGCCGCCGCCTCGTCGCGGTCGCCGCCACCCTGCTGGCGACGGTCGCCGGCTTCGGCGGCTCGCGCTTCGTGGCGCGCCGGCGTGAGCCGGCGCGCCGCTTCCCTCCGCGTCGTTAGGCGCTGCCGGCGCTGTCCCGGTGCGGGAGCTTGGGCTCGCGAACCGAGCCCCCCGCGACCAGCACCAGGAACCCGATCCCGGTCAGCAGCAGGGCGATCCCGATCACCATGCCGAAGAGCGAGAGCCGGTCGGCCATGTAGCTGGCGTTGAGCGCCGTGGCGAGGGCCGTCTCCGTGACCCACGTTTCGCGGGCCGCGTTGTCGGCCGGCAGACCGCTTTCGGTGTCCGTGACCGCGAATTCTTCGTTGTCGGTTCCACCGCCAGCGGCCAGCTCGGACTTCGGCGTGTTCGGCTTCGCTTCGTAGCGGCCCATTTCCGCGTAGACGTAGCCGCCCGTTGCCTCGAGCGCGTGGATCTGCATGTAGGACGCGAAGCAGCGCGCCCGATCGCCGCTGTCGACCTTCTTTTCGGCGACGTCGCAGGTCGGCAGGTCGACTTCCGTGAGGCCGGCTCCTTCGGCCTCTTCGGCGATCGCCGAGGGGGTCATGTCGGGCGAGCCGACGATGCTCTGCTTTTCGAGTTCGTCGGCGACCGTGCTTTGGCCATTGGCCCCCAGCACGATCGAGACGACGCCGAAAACGATCAGCACGATCCCGGCGACGATTCCCCCGATCTCAAGTCCTTTGCGCACTTCCGTACCTCCGTCGATAGATGGACGATTTGTTTACATCGATACGTGCAGCGGTGACGCTCTCACGCCCTTTCCGCCGCCGCCTCCGTGAACACCACCCGACCTGCCTCCGTGTAAGTCCGCAGACGTGCCGTCCCCGCGGTGCCGTTTATGACCTCCCGGGGACGGCACGTCTGGGCCTAGACTGTGGCGATGGCCGCGGAGCCCGGAGCGAAGCCGAGGTTCGAGCAGCGCGAGGCGGAGTTCTCGACCATGTCGGGGCAGCCGATCGACGCTCTCTACGGCCCCGAAGCGGCGGGCGCCGACCCCGAGGAGACGATCGGGCGGCCCGGCGAGTACCCCTTCACCCGCGGCCCTTACGAGTCGATGTACCGGGGGCGGCTGTGGACGATGCGCCAGTTCGCCGGCTTCGGCACGGTCGAGGAGACCAACGAGCGCTTCCACTACCTGCTCGACCACGGCCAGACCGGGCTCTCGACCGCCTTCGACATGCCGACCCTGATGGGCTACGACTCCGACCACGCCCGCAGCCTCGGCGAGGTCGGTCGCGAGGGGGTCGCCGTCGACACCCTCGACGACATGGAGCAGCTCTTCGCGGGGATCCCGCTCGGCGGCGTCACCACCTCGATGACGATCAACGCCCCGGCGGCGATCCTGCTCGCCTTCTACGTCCTCGTCGGCGAGCGGCAGGGGGTGCCGCCCGAGGAGCTCGGCGGCACGATCCAGACCGACATCCTCAAGGAGTACATCGCCCAGAAGGAGTGGTGCTTCCCGATCGAGCCGGCGATGCGCCTGGTCACCGACATGATCGAGTGGTGCAGCGAGAACATGCCCCGCTGGCACCCGGTCTCGATCTCCGGCTACCACATCCGCGAGGCGGGCTCGACCGCCCAGCAGGAGCTCGCCTTCACGCTCAAGGACGGCTTCACCTACGTCGAGCGGGCGCTCGAGCGCGGCCTCGACGTCGACGAGTTCGCGCCGCGGCTCTCCTTCTTCTTCAACGCCCACATCGACTTCTTCGAGGAGATCGCCAAGTACCGGGCGGCGCGCCGGATCTGGGCGCGGGAGATGAAGGAGACCTACGGCGCCAGCCGCGAGGAGTCGATGCGGCTGCGCTTCCACGCCCAGACCGCGGGGGTCTCGCTGACCGCCCAGCAGCCGCTCAACAACGTCGTCCGCACCTCGCTGGAGGCGCTGGCCGCGGTGCTCGGCGGCACCCAGTCGCTGCACACCAACTCCTTCGACGAGGCGCTGGCGCTGCCGACCGAGGAGGCGGTGCGGGTGGCGCTGCGCACCCAGCAGATCATCGCCTTCGAGTCCGGCGCGCCGAACACGCCCGACCCGCTGGGCGGCTCCTGGTTCGTCGAGAAGCTGACCGACGAGATGGAGCAGGCCGCCTACGGCTACTTCGCCCGCATCGACGAGCTGGGCGGGATGGTCGAGGCGATCCGCCAGAACTTCCCCCAGCGCGAGATCGCCGACGCCTCCTTCCGCTTCCAGCAGGAGCTCAACGACCGCCGCCGCATCGTCGTCGGCGTCAACGACTTCGCCAGCGAGGACGATGACCCGACCCCGATCCTGCGCATCGACCCGGCCCTGGAGCGCAAGCAGGTCGACCGCCTGCAGGCGACCCGCGCCCAGCGCGACGCCGCCGCGGTCGAGTCCGCCCTCGCCGAGTTGCGCCGCGCCGCCGCCGGCGAGGCCAACCTGATGCCGCCGATCATCGCCGCCGCCCGCGCCCGCGCCAGCGAGGGCGAGATGATCGCGGCGATGCAGGAGGTCTTCGGCACCTACACCGAGTCGCCGGTCTTCTAGCTCGCTTTCCTGACAACATCCTCCCGCGTCAGTACGATGTTCCCATGGCAGCAATCGCTTGGAGGGTCGAGGAGCTGGCGGCGCAGCGCGGCTGGGGGGCGCGGCGGCTTGCCGAGGAGGCTGGGCTCGACCAGAAGACGGTGCGCAACATCCTCGCCGGGCGAGCGACGCGGGTCGACCTCAACACGATCGAGCGGCTTTCGCGGGCGCTCGGCGTGGGGCCGGGGTCTCTCTGGGAGCTTGGCGCCGATCCCGCGGGTGCATGGGAGAGGACGGCGGGCGCCGCGGGCGAGGCTGGGGCCGGCGAGCTCGACGAGGTTCTCGCCGGCAGCTGGCCGGAGCCGATCGACTCGGGCTTGGAGAGAGCTCTCCGGTCGCCTTGAGCCGCTGCTATCTGGACACGAACTTCCTCTACGCGCACCTGCGCTCGAAGCGGGGCGCGACCCTCGGGCCGGTCGAGGCCTGGCGGGCGCGGGCGCGGGCCGAGATCGAGGATGGCGGCGGCGTGATCAGCGCCCTGGTGCTGGACGAGCTCGCGTACCGGCTCGTCCTTTCCTGGCTGCGCGACGACGGCGATGAGGATCCGCTCACGACCTATCGCGCCGACGCTCGCAATGTGATGCGTGCGATGCGGCGTCGCCTGACCGCGGCGTGGCGCGCGGTCGACGCCCTGCCTCTCGAGCTGCAGCCAACGGAGCATGCCGTGGTCGACGGCGCCAAGGCTCTGATGTCGCAACCCGGCCTCTCGCCCCGCGACGCCTTCCACGCCGCCCATGCGATCGCCGCCGGCTGCGACCTGATCGTCAGCTCGGACTCCGGCTTCGACCTGGTTTCGGGGCTGGGCCGCCTCGCCCCCGAGTAGAGCCGGGGCAACGTTTTCGGCCTCACCGCTAATGTTCCCGCCGCAATGGAGGCAGCAACCGCCCGCAAGATCCGCGTCGTCGTCGCCAAGCCCGGCCTGGACGGGCACGACCGCGGGGCGAAGATCATCGCCCGGGCCCTGCGCGACGCGGGCATGGAGGTGATCTACACCGGCCTGCACCAGACGCCGGAGCAGATCGCCGAGACGGTGATCCAGGAGGACGCCGACGCGGTCGGCCTCTCGATCCTCTCCGGCGCCCACATGACCCTGGTGCCGCGGGTGGTCGAGCTGCTCGCCGCCCAGGGCGTCGACGACGTGATGGTGACCGTGGGGGGGACGATCCCCGCCGAGGACATCCCCGAGCTGCAGAAGCTCGGCGTCGCCGCCGTCTTCACCCCCGGCGCCGGGACCGACGAGATCGTAGATTTCATCCGCGACGGTGCCGCAGAACGTCACACGACTTGATGCATAGGTAGACTGATTGACTCGTCAGTCAACCGCTTGAGACCAACCCGAGAACGAAGCCAAGGAGGCTTGAACCTTGAAGATCTGCGTCCTGGTCAAGGAGGTCCCGGACGCCGCCGTTCAGAAGCGCATCGACCCCAACACGATGCGCCTGGACCGCAGCGGCGAGAAGAACCTCAACCCCTTCGACACCCACGCCATCGAGGCCGCCATGCAGATCAAGGAGGGCGGCGCAATCCCGGTCGACGAGGTCGTCGCCGTGACGATGGGCCCCGACTCCGCCGTCCGCGCCCTGCACAAGGCGGTGGCGCTCGGCGCCGATCGCTCGGTGCACCTCTCCGACGAGGCGCTGGCCGGCTCCGACGTCTGCGCCACCGGCTACTCGCTGGCCAAGGTGCTCGAGGCCGAGAGCCCGGACCTGGTCCTGCTCGGCCAGCAGTCCGATGACGGCGAGTGCTACACGATCGGCGCCGTCGTCGCCGACCACCTGAAGATGCCCTCGCTGACGCAGGTGATCAAGATCGACGTCACCGACGGCAAGCTGCGCTGCGAGCGCCAGGCCGAGTACGGCTACGACACGGTCGAGGTCGAGCTGCCCGCCGTGATCAGCGTCGGCGACGCGATCAACGAGCCGCGCTACCCCAGCCTGAAGGCGATCATGGGGGCGAAGAAGAAACCCCTCGACGCGAAGGCGACCGGCGACGTCGGCATCGACGGCGGCATGGTCGGCGAGGGCGGCTCGAAGACGAAGGTCCTGGCGCTCAGCGATCCGCCCGCCAAGCAGGCCGGCGAGATCATCGAGGACGAGGACACCAACGAGACGGTCGAAAAGATCGTCGCCTGGCTCGACGAGAGGAAGCTGATCTAGATGGCAGGCATTCTCACCTACGCCCTCCACGACGGCGAGGGCAACTTCAACAAGAACTCGCTCGGGGCGGTCTCCGAGGCGGCCAGGCTGGCCGGCGAGATCGGCGGCGAGGCCGCCGCGCTGGTGGTCGGCGACGTCGCCGACGACGCCTGCGCCGCGCTCGGCAACTACGGCGCCGCCAAGGTCTACCGCGCCAAGGGCGTGCCCGAGGGCCTGGCCCAGCCGATCGTCGACGCGATGGCCAAGGTGATCGGCGACCAGGGCTTCTCCTACGCCCTCTTCGGCGGCGGCCTGCTCGGCTTCGAGATCGGCGCCGGGCTCACCGCCCGCCTCAACGCGGGCGTGACGATGGAGGTGACCAAGGTCAAGGTGCAGGACGGCAAGCTGATCGCCGAGCGCCCGATCCTGCAGGACTCCAAGGTCGCCGACGTCGAGTGCGTGGGCGAGCCGGGGATCATCATCGGCCGCCTCAACGCCTTCGACGCCAACGAGACCGGCGGCAGCGCCGAGGTCGTCGACGTCGAGGTCGAGCTCTCGCCCTGGTCGACCAAGGCGACGATGGTGACGCGCGGCGAGCAGCGCGGCGCCGACGTCAACATCGAGGACGCCGAGATCCTGGTCGGCGGCGGCCGCGGCCTCGGCGCCGCGGAGGGCTTCCAGCAGTGCGAGGAGCTGGCCGAGGCGATGGGCGGGGCGGTTGCCGCGACCCGCGCCGTGGTCGACGCCGGCTGGTACCCCTATGCGGCCCAGATCGGCCAGACCGGCAAGACGGTCGCGCCGAAGCTCTACCTGGCCGCCGGCATCTCCGGTGCGATCCAGCACAAGGTCGGGATGCAGAGCTCGGAGAACATCCTCGCGATCAACAAGGACCAGAACGCGCCGATCTTCGAGTTCTCGGACCTCGGCGTGGTGGGCGACCTGCACAAGATCGTCCCCAAGCTGACCGAGGCGATCAAGGCGAAGAAGGGCTGAGATGCCCGCTGTAGCACCGAGCGAGTTCCCGCCGCCGTTCGATCCGGCCGACGCGATCGGCCCGCCGACCGACTCCCCGGACGAGCGGATCGAGGTCGGCATCGCGATCGTCGGCGGCGGGCCGGCCGGCCTCGCCTGCGCCAACCGGCTGATGCAGCTGCTGGCGGACGAGCCGGAGCTGACCGAGAAGCTGGGCGAAGTCCCGGTGGCCGTGATCGAGAAGGGCAAGGTCGCCGGCGCCCACCTGCTCTCCGGCGCCAACATGAAGCCCTCGGCGATGGAAGCGCTCTTCCCCGACCTGCCCAAGGAGGAGTGGCCGGTCTACCAGGAGGTGACCAAGGACGCGGTCTACCTGCTGACCTCGAAGGCGGCGCTGCCGCTGAAGCCGATGCCGCCCAACTTCCGCAACCACGGCAACTACGTCACCTCGGTCTCCAAGCTGGGCCGCTTCCTCGCCGACAAAGCCGAAGAAGCCGGCGTCTACATCCTCTCCGAGACTGCCGCGACCAAGCTGCTGGTCGAGGACCGCGTGGTCAAGGGCGTGCGCTCGGGCGACCGCGGCCGCGGCAAGGAGGGCGAAGAGCTGGGCAACTTCGAGCCCGGCTCCGACGTCGTCGCCAAGGCGACGGTGCTGGCCGAGGGCACGGTCGGCCACCTCAGCTACGCCGCCTACGACTACTTCGACCTGCACGGCGCCGACCCGATGCGCTGGGAGCTCGGGGTGAAGGAGGTCTGGGAGGTCCCCAAGCCGCTCGACCGGGTGATCCACACGATGGGCTGGCCGCTGCGCAAGTCGCCGCGCTTCAACGAGTTCGGCGGCACCTTCATCTACCCGATGGGCGAGGACAAGCTCTGCATCGGCCTGGTCGCCGGGCTCGACTACACCGACGCGACCTTCAGCGTCCACGACGCCCTGCAGCTGATCAAGACCCACCCCTTCGTCAAGGACCTGCTCGAGGGCGGCAAGCGGGTCGCCTGGGGGGCGAAGACGATCCCGTCGGGCGGCTACTTCTCGATGCCCAAGCGGCTGGCCGTGCCCGGCATGGTGATCGCCGGCGACGCGGCGAGCATGGTCAACGTGCCGACCCTGAAGGGCGTCCACTACGCGATGCACGCCGGCATGTACGCCGCCGAGGCGATCGTCGAGGCGCTGAAGGAGGACTCGGTCAACTTCGAGGCCTACGACGAGAAGGTCCACAGCTCGCTGATCGAGAAGGACCTGTTCGAATCGCGCAACATGCGCCAGCCCTTCAGCAAGGGCTTCTTCGTCGGCGGCGCGATGGCCTCGGCGATGACGATCACCAAAGGCAACTTCCCGGGCGGCCACTGGTCCCAGGAGCACGACTCGGAGATCGAGATGCACCTGGGCAGGGCCGGCGAGATGTACCCCAAGCCCGACAACGAGCTCACCTTCGCCAAGCTCGACTCGGTCTTCCTCTCCGGCAACGCGACCCGCGACGACGCCCCCAACCACGTCCGCATCCAGACCAAGGTGCCGCGCGAGATCGCCCAGACCTGGGTCTCGATGTGCCCGGCGCAGGTCTACGAGATCCCCGACGAGCAGCTCGAGAACGGCGCCGCCGAGGTCGACGTCCACGTCACCGCCTCCAACTGCGTCCAGTGCGGCGCGATCACCGCCAAGGGCGGCAGGCTGACGCTGCCCGAGGGCGGCGACGGCCCGCTGTACCAGGAAACCTGACGCCGCGGGCGTTTGGATCTGGCGCGTTTCTGCGCGCCATACGCGCGTCCCGGCCTCCTATGGTCGGCGGCGGTGGGCACGCTACTCGGTCAGATCGCGACGATCGTCGGCCTCTTGGCCGGTGGGATCGCCGTTGGCGGGTTCCTTGGACACGCGCGGCCCAGCCTGCTGGGTAGCTCAGAGCTGGAACTCAGGAAGGCGACCACAGTCGGTGGTCTAGCTGGACTGGCCGTCGCGGTGGCGCTGGCGGCTCTGTCGGTCGCAATTGGGTAATGTATTGTCTTAGTGAAGGGAGAGTTCAGGGTGAGCGAGACCAAAGCCTATGTCCTTTTCGTCGTGGCGCTTCTCGTGATTTCTGGCGCTGTGCTAGTCGCGTGCATCAAGGCCGGCGCTGGTGGCGGTGTCCTCGGCCTGGTGTTTGGCTTGTCCTGCGTCGCCGGCGGCTACTTCTCTTCGGTGATCGTGATGCACTACGGGCAGCGTCGCGAGCGTCAGAAACGCGAACAGCTCCTGATTTCGAAATAGCGGCGCCCTAGGGGGCGAATCGGTTGCTTGCGCCCGGGAGCCTGGAGTAACTCGGCCACCATCCTGGCGGCAGCCCCCGAGAAGGCGGTCCAGCGGGAAATGGACCGCGGGCTTCGATCCGCGAGCACTGGTGCGGGTCAAGTGGGGCGACCAGCAGGAAGACCGCGGCTGGAAGGGCGTTGATGACCGGCACCGAAGCGCCCGGGGATTCCGTCCAGGCGATCTGAGGCGGGGGCACCGGTGAGCCGGGGTCTTCGGGAGTGATCACAAGCGCGTTGAATTCCCCTGCGTTGACGATCCGGCGCCAGTCGCGGCAACGCTTGATCGTCCTGAAGCCTCCATGCGGGCCGGGCTCGCCGATGTAGCGAACCTCGTTGGAGAGGTCGGCCCCGGCGAAGACGTACTGCCCATAGGCGGCCGGAACGCCAACGATCCCGATCTTCACTCCGTGCTGGTCGAGCGCCCAGGTCTGGATCAGGCTCCACTGTGGCGTCGCGCGGAAGCCGGGATTGTCCAGCGGTGGCGCCGCGTCGGCGACGTAGCGATTGTCGAAGTAGTGGCGCTGAACCGGGTAGCCGATGACGGCTATGGCGCAAAAGAGCCCGACGAGGGCCGGGAGACGGTATCGGCCGTGGTCAGCGCTGAGCAGCCACGCGGGCATGAGCACGGCGATCCCGGCAAGCGCGATCCCGGCGACCAGGTCTGGCTGGATCCGATTCTGCCGAAGTGGCTGCGCCAACCGTGAGAAGCACGGCATAGGCCGGCACGATCACCCGTCTGGCCATCCAGCGGGACTCGACCAGGGGCAGCAGGACGAGGCCGATCGCGAGGCCAGGTGCCGCATAGCGCAGGTTCGAGGCGAACCCATAAGGCCCGCCTGCGGGGCCGGAAGCGGAGACCGGGTTGAAGACGTGAGCGAGCAGGATTGTGAGGCCGGCGAGCGCGACCAAGCGGATCACGGTTCCATGCCGCCGCCGCAGGCCGAGTCCGAGGCCGGCCAGTCCGGCAAAGGCCACCGCGAACCAGAGTGGGCCCAGCGTCTCGGAGAATCCCGGCAGGAAGTAGTGGCTCCATGCATGCTGATCCGCCAGGTACTCGGCGATCGAGTGGGCGGGTCGCGGGTAAAGCGGTTCCTGGCTTGGTCCGGTGAGCGGCCCCAGCGTCAGCCAGGGCAGCGGATTGCCGGCATGGAAAAGGTTGCGCAAGTACCAGAATCCACCGCCGACGATTACGCCTCCAACCCAGATCGCCGCCTGTCGCGACGGGCGCCGATGCCTGGCCGCGACAACGAGGCCAATCGTGAGCACGGCCACTGGGGCGAGCATCGTCACCTTGGTTCCCACGGCCAGTCCTGCGGCCAGCGCGGCGATTGCGAGCGGACCCGGCTCGACCCCGAGGTGTCCGGCGTCGGAGCCCTTTTTTCGCCGGGGATCGACGGCGGTGAAGAGGAGGGCCACGGCCGCCAATAGACAGGCGAGCGCCGCGATATCGCCGGGCGCGTTGCCGGCCTGCACAAGCATCATGTCGGAGTTGACCACCAGAGCCGCTCCGAGCAGGGTTGCGGCAGCGAGCCCGAAGGGACGGCCGACGCACCAGCCGGCGAGCAGGGCGACCCCGAGCCACCCGAAGTTGAGCAGCGGCGAGATCACGTCATTGCCGAAGACGACCATGCCGAGTGTGTGCAGCAGCTCGGAGTTGAGCGGGTAGTACCAGACGGCGAGCTTGAGCGGGTCCGTCTGAAGCAGGCCGGTAATCGACCCGGTCTGCTGAAACCAGGCTGCCAGGGGCAGGTGGTACCAGGTGCTGTCCTGCCTGTAGATGCCGACGTCGAAGCTGTGAAGGACCGGTCCTGCCCAGTGGATCGCACAGAGCAGCGCCGCGCCGACCGCAAGGAGGATCTCAGGCCGGCCCGCAGGAGTAGATCCCGTCACGGTTGCCTGGCCAGGCGGGAGGGGCCATAGGCGCAAGGCCACCGCCGGAGCGGCGGCGGCAACCGCCAGCCCCGGGACATCGAAGAGGCCCACCAGGCCAAGTGCCTCGCAGGTGACGGTCGCGACCGAGATCCCGAGGACGAGGCCTGCCAACAGCGCCGACGAGCCCGTCCAGCTCGGCGCCAACCAGAGTCGCAGTGAGTGAGCGGTGGTTCCGAAACAGGCGAGCACGAACGCAAGAAGGAGTAGCCCGCTCAGGTAACTGGGCGCATTCATGTGGGCCCGACTGATATAAGGCGGCTGCCATGCTCCGTCACCACGCCAGCAGACTCGCATTTCTTGCGGCCGCTGTGACGCTCGCTGCGCTCGTTGCTCTCACCGTTTCGGCGAGTCGCTCCGGCAACGCCGCCTACCCGGGGGCAAACGGCCGCATCGCCTACGCCTATGGCGCGAGCTACGGCTACGGCGGAGGCTCGATTTGGTCGGCAAATCCCGACGGCGGCTCCCCGACGACGCTGACCAGTGGGACCAATGACAACTCGCCTACATACTCGCCGGACGGCGGCAGGGTCGCATTCGAACGGGACCTGGGCATTGCGGTGATGAATGCCGATGGCGCAGCCCTGACGCAGTTGATCAACGGCAGCGGCACCACATCGAGCGAAACCAAATTCGAGACGGAATACGAAACCTCGGAGAATCCGCCGCGCACCATTCCGGTGGTCCGAATTTACACCGTGCGCGGAAAATGGCACTCCTTCGGAGGGCCGTCCTTCTCGCCGGACGGGAAGCAGCTTGCGATATCGGAGGGGATTGAAGACACCGCGTTCACGACCATCTGTGCAGTCGAAACCAAAGGCGAAGAAGAATGCCTCGAATACAGCAACCCGGACGCGTTCTTCGATTACGAATACGAATGCCTGACCTGCAGCTCCGGGATCATCACGATCGACTCGAAAACCGGAGCGAAGACCGGGGTCGTCACGACGGCACCGAAAGGCAGCTACGACTACCAACCCGCCTACTCGGTGGACGGGAAGATCGCCTTTGTTCGCAGCATGTCGCCGGGCCGCGGACTCTTCGTCGTTGATGCGCCGGGGGGTTCGCCCACTCAGGTGGCATCTGGTTACAACCTCGCCGAACCTGATTTCTCGCCGGACGGCACGAAGATCGCGTTCAGTCATGGTGGGGAACTGGCGATCGTCGGTGCGGCGGGCGGACCATTGACGGTTCTCCCGACACCGACTCCCTCCGACGCGTTCAGCAGCGCTGCCAGCAACCCGGTGTTCTCGCCGGATGGCGCGACGATCGCCTTCGAACGCACGATCTTTTTTCCCGGGAAATGGGATTACGGCATCAACACGATCGGCACGGACGGCAGCGGGCTGACAAAGGTCATCGACCACGGCTCGTCCCCGAGCTGGCAGCCACTCGCTGTTTCCGCGCCTCCGCAGACTCCGCCCAGGGCGATCGTTCGCAAGGGCCGGATCAGGCTCAACAAGAAGAATCAGGCTGTGATCGGAGCGATCTTCTGTGGAAGCTCTCCCTGCGCGCTCAAGGTTATGGTGGCGCTGCTGAAGATTCGCAAGCCCAAGGCGAAAAGGGGGAAGCACCCTCGCATGGCGTCCGGGGCGGCTACGAGCAAGAAGCCGAAGAAGAGGGCTCGAAGCAGGACCTACAAGATCAAGGGAATGGTGCCGAGAGGGCTGGCACCGGGCCAGAAGGGCAAGGTTAAGGTCAGGGTCGGGGGCAGAGCGCTGGTCGCCCTACGCAAGGCCGGCAAGGGTGCGTCAACGGTGAAGATCAGGGTCACTGACGGCCTTGGCGTGAATGTGCTGACTATGAAGTCGAACCTCTTGCCCCCCAGGAAGCACAAGAAGCCCAAGAGGCACGGGAAGCACCGCAAGACGAAGACGCAGCGCTGAGGACGGAGGAGCCCTGTAGCTTGCGGCCGTGATCGCGCTCGGGATCGTCGCCGCGGTGGGGGCTTCGCTGCTCTACAACACCGCGATCGCGCTGCAGGCGCTGGAGGTGCGGGGGGTCGACCGGGAGCACTCGCTGCGGGTATCGCTGTTCGGGCGGCTGCTGCGCAACCGGCGCTGGCTGGGGGCGACGGCGCTGGGGCTGGCGGGCTGGCCGCTGGAGATCGTGGCGCTGCTGCTGGCGCCGCTGACCGTGGTCCAGCCCTGCCTGGCGAGCGGGCTGATCCTGCTGCTCTGGCTCGGGGTGACCAGGCTGGGGGAGAGGCCGGGCGTCCGGGAGGGGGCCGCCGTGGCGGCGATCGTCGCCGGGGTCGCCGGGATCGCCCTGGCGGCGCCGGAGCGGACCACGGACCACGCCGGGACCGGCGCCCTGGCCCTCGCCCTGGCGCTGGTCGCGCTGCCGACTCTCGCGCCCTACGCGCTGCGCGGCCGCCGCAGCGGCGCGATCGGCGCCCTGATGGTCATCAGCGCCGGCTGCGGCTACGCCTGGACCGCAGTCGCCAGCAAGCTGCTGACCGACGAGCTGGCGGCGGGGGCGCTGCTCGTCGCCGTCGCCTGGCTGGCGACCGCGGCGCTCTCCGAGGGACTCGCCCTGCTCAGCGAGATGAGCGCCCTGCAGAGCCGTCCGGCGACCCACGTCGCGCCGGCGATGTTCGCCGTCCAGGTGCTGGTCCCGGTGCTGCTCGCGCCGCTGATCTTCGGCGAGTCCTGGGGCGCCACCCCGCTCGGCGGCGCCGTCCTCGTCGCCTCGATCGCGCTGGCCGTCGCCGGCACCGTGCTGCTCGCCGGCTCGAGCGCCGTCGGCGCCGTGATCGCCAGCGCCCACACCGCCGACGGGCCTAAAAGGGGAGATATAGGCCCGTTTTAGGCCCGTCGGCGGGGTGTCCGGTCGGGGCGCGCTGGTAGCCTGACGCGGCTTTGGAGCAACCAGTCAGCCTGCCGGTCGACGCGAGCAAGTTCGCGATCGGCTTCGACCACCGCGACCGCGCCCGGCTCTTCGAGCTGTGGGGCGAAGTGCTCGATTCCGAGCAGTGGTCGGAGGGGCGCATGCTCGAGGCCTTCGAGGCGCGCTGGGCGGAGTGGAACGGGCTGCCCAGCCTCGGGCTCTCGAGCTGGGCGGGCGGCGCCCTGGCCGCGCTCGAGTTCGCCGGCGTGCGCGGCGGCACCGTGCTCTGTCCCTCCAACACCTTCATGGCGACGCCGCTGGCGGCAATCAAGGCCGGCGCCGAGGTCGAGTTCGTCGACTGCAACCGCGACGACCTCTGCATGTCCTTCGCCGACTTCGAGGCCAAGGCCGAGCGCCACAGGCCGCGCGCCGCGATCCTCGTCCACATCGGCGGCCACATCGCCTTCGAGGCCGAGCGGATCGCCGAGTACTGCCGCGCCAAGGGGATCTTCCTGCTCGAGGATTGCGCCCACGCCCACGGCGCCGGCTGGGACGGGCGCCGGCCCGGCGGCTTCGGCGACGCCGGGGTCTACTCGCTGTACGCGACCAAGACGGTCTCCACCGGCGAGGGCGGGGTGCTGGTCAGCGGCGACGCCGAGCTGATCGAGTTCGCCCGCAAGTTCCGCAACTACGGCAAGTTCGAGCACGAGGTCGACGGCCTCAACTTCCGCATGAGCGAGTTCACCGCCGCCCTCGGCCTGGTCCAGGCCGAGCGCATGGAGGAGATCGTCGCCTGGAAGAACGCCTACGCGCGCGAGCACCTCGACCCGCTGCACCCGGCTCGCCTGGAGCTGCCCGAGGGGATGACCTCCGGCCTCTACAAGTACGTCGTCTTCGATGAGATCGAGAAGAGCACCGGCCGCGTCTACGAAGAACCCTGCCACCGGATCATGGGCCGCGCCGAGGAGCTGCCCAACACCGAGTGGGTCGCCGAGAACCACTGGTGCGTGCCGCTCTACTACCGGCCCGAGAGCCGCGCCGCGGCTCTCGGCGAGAAGGGGAAGCATGAGGGTCCTGGTCACCGGCGGCGGCGGCTTCATCGGCTCGCACGTCGTCGACCGCCTGCTCGAGGGCGGCCTGACGCCGCGCATCTTCGACCTCAGCGCCTCGCCCTACCACTCGCCGCTCGAGGTCGAGACCTTCACCGGCAGCATCACCGACCCGGCCAACCTCGACCTGGCGATGCGCGACTGCGACGCGGTCATCCACCTCGCCGCGGTCGCCGACGTCGGCCACGTCCACGCCGACCCGGTGCTCGCCGAGGAGGTCAACACTCGCGGCACGCTCAACGTGCTCGAGGCCGCCTGCCGGGCCAAGGTCGACCGCGTCGTCTACGGCTCGACCACCTGGGTCTACAGCGACTGCACTGAGCAGGAGGTCGACGAGGAGACGCCGATCCCCGCCCCGCGCCACCTCTACACGGCGACCAAGCTGGCGGGGGAGACCTACTGCGCCGGCTACGCCGAGCTCTTCGACCTCGAGTCGACGGTGCTGCGCTTCGGCATCCCCTACGGGCCGCGCGCCCGCGCCGCCGGCGTCGTCGCCAAGTTCACCGACCTCGCCTTCGAAGGCAAGTCGCTGACGATCGCCGGCGACGGCAGCACGACCCGCAGCTTCATCTACGTCGAGGACCTGGCCGCGGGGATCGTCGCCGCGCTGGCCCCCGAGGCGGCCGGCCGCACCTACAACCTCTCCGGCGACGAGGTGGTGACGATCCTCGAAATCGCCGAGCGGGTGCAGGAAAACACCGACGACTGCGAGATCGTCCACACCCCGCCCCGCCCCGGCGACTTCCCCGGCAAGGCGATCTCCAACCAGCGGGCGCTCGACGAGCTCGGCTGGAAGGCGGAAACCAGCTTCCGGGAGGGCGTGCGCAAGTACGTCGAGTGGGTGCGCAGCAGCACCCGGCCGCCCGACCCGGTGCCCGGCAAGCGGCCCTCGCTGAACGGCAACGAACGCGCCGCCGGGGCGCTGCTGGCCGGCGCCTCGCGCTTCGGCGGCCGCGAGCCGCGGGTGCTCGTCCTCACCGCCGACATCGGCGAGGGCCACGACCTGCCTGCGCGGATCGTCAAGGCCGACATCGAGGAGGAGATGCCGGGGACCGAGGTCGAGATCGCCGACGGCCTGAAGGCGATGGGCCGCATCCTCTCGGCGGTGATCCGCGGCGGCTCGAAGGTGACCTTCCGCTGGATGCCGTGGCTCTTCGACGCCCAGTACTGGCTGATCACCAAGTTCGCGCCGACCCGCTGGCTCGCCCACCACCTCAACTACGCGCTCGGCGCCCGCGGCCTGATGCGGCTGATCGAGCGGCACGACCCCGACGTCGTCATCTCCACCTACCCCGGCGTCACCGCCGTGCTCGGCATGCTGCGCGAGAACCGCCGCCTGCTGATCCCGGTGCAGTCGGCGATCACCGACCTCGCCGGCCTGCGCTACTGGGCCCACCCCGGGGTCGACATGCACTTCGTCACCCACCCCGAGTCGATCGAGGAAGTCGAGCGCCTGGCCGGCCCCGGCAGCGTCGAGTGGACGCGGCCGCCGATCTCGCGCGAGTTCCTCACCCCGCGCACCCGCACCGACGCCCGCGCCGCGCTCGGCGTGCCGGCCCACGACCGCCTCGTGCTGGTCTCCGGCGGCGGCTGGGGGATCGGCGACCTGGAGGGCGCGATCGAGACCGCCCTGGCGGGCGACGATGCCACCGTGGCCTGCATCACCGGCCGCAACGAGGTCGCCCGCGAGAAGCTCGAGCAGCGCTTCGGCGGCAACGAGCGGGTGCGGATCCTCGGCTTCACCGAGCAGATGAGCGACTGGATGGCGGCCGCCGACGTGATGGTCCACTCGACCGCCGGGCTGACCGTGCTCGAGGCCCACATCCGCGGCTGCCCGGTCGTCTCCTTCGGCTTCTCGGCCGGCCACCTGCGGGCCAACAACGCCGCCTACGAGCGCTTCGGCCTGGCCGAGGTGGCGCGCTCCGAGCACGAGCTCGAGTCGGTCCTGCGCCACCTCAGCCGCGAGCGCCACTCGCCCGACTCCTCCTTCGCCTCGCTGCCCTCGATCGCCTCGCGGGCGCTCGCGGTGCGGCCGCGGGTCAGGCCGCAGCCGGTCTGGCGGCTGCGCTTCGAGCGGGTCGCGACCGCGGTCAGCCTCGCCGCCCTGGCGGTGGTCATGTTCTTCACCGTGGTCGACCGCGAGCCGCCCTACAAGGTGATCGCCAAGCCGCTCGAGGGCCGCATCCACCTCGGCCGGGAGAATGAGCCGGCCGAGCCGGCGGTCTCCAAGGCCCGGGCGGCGAGCAGGACCGAGGCCGGCGCCGCCGGCGACCAGACCCCTTGATCGGCGCCCTCGGCGCCGGGGCCGCCGCGGCGGCGACCGTCCTGCATGCCGGGCCGGCGCTGGCGCCGGTCGTCCCCGGCCTCGGCGACGCGCTCGGCGTGCGGATGCGGGTCGACGCCGCCGGAGTCGCCCTCACCTTCGACGACGGTCCGCACCCGCAGGGCACGCCGGCGGTGCTGGAGGCGCTGCGCGAGCGGGCGGCGACGGCGACCTTCTTCCTCGCCGGCGAGCAGGTAGCCCGGCGCCCGTCGCTGGCGGCCGAGATCGTCGCCGCCGGCCACCGGGTCGAGCTGCACTGCTTCCGCCACCGCAACCTGCTGCGCCTCGGCGTGCGCGAGTTCCTCGACGACGCCGAGCGGGGCAGGGCGGCGATCGAGGAGGCGACGGGCGCGGCGATCGGCGACTACCGCCCGCCCTACGGGATCTTCAGCGCCGCGACCCTGCGCGCGGTGCGCCGCCGCGACTGGCGTCCGGTGCTCTGGTCGCGCTGGGGCCGGGACTGGACGCGGCGGGCGACGCCGGGCTCGATCGCCGCGCGGGCGACCGCCGGCCTCGGCGCCGGCGACGTCGTGCTGCTGCACGATGCGGACTACTACAGCGCGCGCGGCTCCTGGGTGCGCACCGCGGCGGCGCTGCCGGCGATCCTCGACGAGCTCGAGAGGCGGGGGCTGAAGACCGTCTCGCTGCGCCGCGGCGAGGGCGGGGCGAGCGTCCACTGATCGCAGCCGGCGAACGCCTCATCGAGGCGTCGCGCCATCGCACTCCTCCGCTGGGGCCGTTCCTGGTCGAAGATTTCCGCTGGCATGGCTCTCCGTCCTGTAGGGGGCGTTATGTGAACAATCGCCCCCCGGTCGGACGAAAAACATGCACTTAGCGGAAAAGAAGCCGCAGATTGCGCGTTTTGCCTCAATCGGCGGCGACGAAAGCGGCGATCTCGTCGGCCAGGCGCTGGGGCTGGTCGAGCGGCACGAAGGTGGCGGCGCCCTCGATCCGGACCAGCTTCGCGTTGGGGACCTCGCGCTGCAGCCGTTCGCCGTAGGAGATCGGGAAGAACTTGTCCTGCGGCGCCCAGGCGAGCAGCAGGGGGAGGTCGGATTCGCTCAGCTTCTCCGCCGCCTCCAGCGTGTAGCGCTTGTTCATCCCCGCCGTCACCTTCTTCGCGTCGCGCTTGACGCCGGCGTCGTGCAGGCCGGGCTCCATCCAGGAGGCGATCAGCTCGTCGGCGATCGGCGTCTTGGCGAAGGGGCGGAAGGCGGCGCGGGCGAGGGCCGGGATCCGGAACGGGGCCGAGAGCAGCGCCATGCCGCCGGGCAGGGCGGCGATCGGCGGCATCGCCTTGAAGACCCCCGGCGGGAAGTTGTCGTGGCTGTCGCAGTTGGTCAGCACCAGGCGGCCGATCCGCTCGGGGTGGCGGGTGACCGTGACCTGCGACATGGCGCCGCCCGAGTCGTTGCCGACCAGGGTCACGTCATCCAACTCCAGCGCGGCGAGGAAGCTGTCGACGATGCCCGCGATGCCGTAGGGGGTGAGGTCGGCGTCGGGCTTCATCGCGATCTGCTGGGCGCCGATCGGCCAGTCCGGGGCGATGCAGCGGCAGCGGTCGGCGAGCGCGTCGACGACCCCGTCCCAGAGCCGGCCGTCGACCAGGAAGCCGTGGACGAAGACGACCGGCTTGCCCTCGCCCGCTTCGCGGTAGCGCACCGTCCCCGCCGGCAGCTCGATCTGCTTGCGCTCGCTCACGGCGCGAAACGATACATACCGATGACGCGCTGCTCGCCGCGCTCAGCTCTGCCGCGCCGCCGCGCGGGTGACGCTCGGCGCCGGCAGCTCCTCGATCTCGCTGCGCGCGGCGCGGCGCGACTCCTTCTGCGCGTACATGCGGACGTCGGCGAGCTGCAGGGCCTCGAGCGGCGAGCTCGCCTCGGCCGGGATCGAGACCGTGCCCCAGGAGGAGGAGACGGAGACGTCGTTGCGCTTCGCCGTCAGGGCGCCGGCGGCGCGCCGGATCAGCCGGTCCTGCTCCGCCCCCGGCCCGCTGGCGATGACGCAGAACTCGTCGCCGCCGATCCGGTAGGCCGCGCCGGCCTCGCCGGTCGCGTGGCGGAACTCCTCGCCGAGGTGGACGAGCAGGTCGTCGCCCGCCGGGTGGCCGAAGGTGTCGTTGTAGAGCTTGAAGCCGTTGAGATCGAAGAGCATCAAGGTGACCGGCGCCTCCGCCGTCGCCCGCTTGCAGGCGGCTTCGAGGTCGATCTGCATGCCGCCGCGGTTGGTCAGGCCGGTCAGCGGGTCGGTCCGCACCTGTTCGAGCAGCCGCCGGTTCTCGTTGACGCTGAGCGCCAGGCGGGCGATCACCGCCGCCATCGTCGCCCCCCAGAGCAGGGCCGAGAGGCCGCTCGTCGCGCCGAAGCTCTGCATCGCGAAGAGGCCGATCATCACGGCGGCGAAGATCCCGGGAACGACCAGCTCGCGCCAGCCGCCGCGATGCTCGTGCGGCTCGATCGCCGCCGCCGCGGGCAGCCAGAGGACCGCGCCGAGGACGGCGGCGGAGATCAGGTAGATCGGGTCGATCCAGTTGCCGGGCGGCAGGGCGCCGTCGCTGGCCTGCAGCGTGTAGGCGATGTCGGCGACGACCTGCGCGGTGAGGCCGAAGAGGAGCAGCGACCAGGCGCGTCCGGGGCGCCAGCCGGTGAGCGCGATGACGCCGACGATCATCGCCATGATCGCGATGTCGCCCAGCGGGTAGGCGAGCGAGACCGCGACTTCCAGCGAGTTGCCGGCGGTGTGGTCGGCGACGAAGTCGAAGATGAAGGCGGTGCCCAGGGCAGCTGTTCCGAGCGCCGCGATCGCGGCGTCGGTCCAGCGCCGCCAGTCGAGCTCGTCGGCCCGCGCCCGGACCAGGAGGGCGAGCCCGGCGGCGGCCAGCGGGTAGAAGGCGATGTAGAAGGCGTCGGCGGGCGACGGATACGGCGGTTCGGCGTTGCCGAGGATCTGCCAGGTCCAGTAGACCTCGCCCGCCGCCCAGCAGAGGATCGCGACCCCGAGCAGGCGCCAGGCGCCGCGCTCGCCGGGGACGATCCGGCCGCGCAGGAAGCAGGCGAGCCCGGCGGCGATCACCACCGCGTCGTAGAGCTGGCCGCCAGCGAGGTCGTCGAGCCTGGCCGAGCCGACGCCGAGCCAGTCGTGGAGGACGATCAGGCCGGTGGCGCCGAAGATGATCGTCGCCAGGGCGACGCGCAGCGCCCGCATGCGCGGAACTGCGGCTGTCGGTTCGGCGGGCTGCACCGGTGGAGGTATCGGCAGCGAAGGCCGCCTTCCCAAGCCCTGAACGAGCGAATTGCGCGCGTGATCTAGACTGGATGCAGATGAAAACCGGAATCCACCCCGACTACCAGCTGGCGCACGTGCACTGCTCCTGCGGCAACAGCTTCTACACCCGCTCCACCGAGTCCGACCTCCACGTCGAGCTCTGCTCGGAGTGCCACCCGTTCTACACCGGCAAGCAGAAGCTGGTCGACACCGGCGGCCGCGTCGAGCGCTTCCAGCGCCGCGCTGCCAAGCACGCCAAGGCCGGGAGGTAGCGCGTGAGCCCGGAGCTGGGCTCGCCGCCGGCAGCAGCCGCCCCGTCGCAGAACGGGGCCGATCCGCTGCGCATGCCCGACGGCGCCCTGGTCGCCAAGCGCGACGCGCCGGTCGGTGGCCAGGCGGTGCTCGAGGGCGTGATGATGCGCGGCATCTCGGTCTGGGCCGTCGCCGTGCGCCGCCCCGACGGCGAGGTCGAGATCTCCTCGGAAGGGATCAAGCCCTGGGCCCAGCGCCACCGGCTCTGGCGGCTGCCGGTGCTGCGCGGCGTCGTCGCCCTCGGCGAGTCGCTGAAGATCGGCTTCCGGGCGCTCGGCATCTCCGCCAACGCCCAGATGGAGGAGGACGAGGACGGCGAGCGCGAAGAGATCGGCGGCTGGGTCTGGGGCCTGACGATCGCCCTCTCGCTGGCGCTCGCGGTCGGCCTCTTCTTCGTCGTCCCGGTCGGCCTCACCAGCCTGATCAAGGACAAGCTCGGCTCGCCGCTGCTCTTCTGGCTGGTCGAGGGGGTGCTGCGCACGGCGATCTTCATCGGCTACATCGCGGCGATCAGCCGCATGCCGGACCTGCGCCGGGTCTTCGAGTACCACGGCGCCGAGCACAAGACGATCTCCTGCTATGAGGCCGAAGACGAGCTGGTCCCGGCCCGGGCCAAGCTCTACTCGCGCCTGCACCCGCGCTGCGGAACCAGCTTCCTGCTGATCGTGATGGTGCTGGCGATCTTCGTCTTCGCCCCGATCGGGCTGCCCGCCTGGTACTGGCTGCTCGCCTCGCGCATCCTCGGCATCCCGCTGATCGCCGGCCTCTCCTACGAGGTGATCAAGTGGGCGGGCAAGAACCGGCGCAAGCGCTGGGTGCGGGCGGTGATGTGGCCGGGCCTGATGCTGCAGAACCTGACCACGCGCGAGCCCGACGAAGAGCAGCTCGCGGTCGCGATCGCCTCGCTCGAGCGGGTGCTGGCCGAGGAGTCCCCCGAGGTCGCCGCCGGCGAGCAGCAGATCGAGATCGTCGCTTAGGTTTCTGGCGCGGCGGGTCCTGTCACGGATCTGGTGCCACCACCCGCTGCGGGGGCGGCTGCGCCGCCTCCTCGGGGTGGTCCCCCAGATCCGCGCCACCCGCCGCGAGAAGCCGTCGCTCGCAGCTAGTGTTGCTCGTGATGATTGATTCTCTCGTGGAGCAGATAGAGGCTCGGTTTGCCGACTTGGAGCGGGAGATGTCCGACCCTGCCGTGATCGGGGATCGGGGGCGGTATGCCGAGGTGGGGCGCGAGTACCGGGAGCTGGAGCCGGCGAAGCAGCTCGCCGCTGAGTACCGGACGCTGAAGGACGACCTCGACGGGGCCCGGGAGCTGCTCGCCGAGGACGGCGAGGACCCGGAGCTGCGCAGCGTGGTCGAGGAGGCGCCGCCGCGGCTCGAGGCGCTGGAGGAGGAGATCAGGCTGGCGATGGTCGAGCGCGACCCCAACGACGCCAAGAACGTCCTGGTCGAGATCCGCGCCGGGACCGGCGGCGACGAGGCGGCCCTCTTCGCCGGCGACCTCTACAAGATGCTCAGCCGCTACGCCGAGGAGCTCGGCTTCTCCGCCGCGCCGCTGTCGCAGTCGAGCGCCGAGGTCGGCGGCTTCAAGGAGGTCACCTTCGAGATCAAGGGCGAGGGCGCCTACTCGGTGTTCAAGTACGAGGGGGGCACGCACCGCGTCCAGCGGGTGCCGGAGACCGAGTCGCAGGGGCGGATCCACACCTCGACCGCGACCGTGGCGGTTCTGCCCGAGGCCGAGGAGGTCGAGGTCGAGGTCGACGCCAACGACCTGCAGATCGACGTCTACCGCTCCTCCGGCCCCGGCGGCCAGTCGGTCAACACCACCGACTCGGCGGTGCGGATCACCCACAAGCCGAGCGGGATCGTCGTCTCGATGCAGGACGAGAAGTCCCAGCTGCAGAACAAGGAACGGGCGATGCGGGTGCTGCGGGCGCGGCTCTACGAGCGCGAGCTGGCCGAGCAGCAGGCGAAGATCGCCTCCGAGCGAAAGGCCCAGGTCGGCAGCGGCGAGCGCTCCGAGAAGGTCCGCACCTACAACTTCCCGCAGGGCCGGGTCACCGACCACCGGATCAAGCACACCTCGCACAACCTGGCCGGGGTGCTGGCCGGCGAGCTCGCCGAGTTCACCGAGGCGCTCTCCGCCGAGGAGAAGCGCCGGCGCCTCGAGGCCGCCGCGGTCGGGTGACCGGCGAGGCCCTGGCGGCGGCGGTCGACGCGATCGGCGCGGCCGGGGTCGAGGACCCGCGCCTCGACGCCGAACTGCTGCTGGCCGAGGCCACCGGCCGCGACCGGGCGCGCCTGGTCGCCGAGCCCGAGGCCCCGCTCGAGCCCGCCGCCTCGCGCCGCTTCGGCGAGATGGTGCGGCGGCGGCTGCGGCGCGAGCCGGTCGCCTACATCGTCGGCCGCCGCGGCTTCCGGCGGATCGAGCTGGGGGTCGACCCGCGGGTGCTGATCCCGCGGCCGGAGACCGAGCTGCTGGTCGAGCTGGCGCTCGAGCTGGCGCCGACGCGGCTGCTCGACCTCGGCACCGGCTCGGGCGCGATCGCGCTCGCCGTCGCCGCCGAGCTGCCGGCCTGCGAGGTGGTCGCGACCGACACCTCGCCCGGGGCGCTCGAGGTCGCGCGCGCCAACGCCGAGCGGCTCGGGCTCGGCGGCCGGGTCGAGTTCCGGCTCGGCTCGCTGCCCGCCGGCGAGGAGTTCGACCTGCTGGTTGCCAACCTCCCCTACGTGAGCGAGGGGGAGTGGGCCGCGCTGCAGCCGGAGGTGAGCGAGTGGGAGCCGCGCGAGGCGCTGCTCGCCGGCGCCGACGGCCTCGACGCGATCCGCGCCCTGCTCGCCGACCGCGTTCGCCTTTTGTCGGCCCTGTCCCGACAAAAGACGAACGCGCCGGGCGGCTGCGTCGCGCTGGAGGTCGGCGAGGGGCAGGCGGCGGCGGTGGAGGCGCTGCTGGCCGGCGCCGGCCTCGGCCGGACCGAGGTGCGCCGCGACCTGGCCGGGATCGAGCGCGTCGTGGTGGGCCGCCCGTGAGCGTCGCGGTCTCGATCGAGCGCGACGGCGCCGACCGGGCCCGCACCGGGCTCGAGCTCTGCATCGCCTCGGGCGGCGTCGCCCTGTTCCCGGCCGACGGCCTCTACGGCCTCGCCTGCGACCCGCTCGACGAGCGCGCGATCGCGCGCATCCACGAGATCAAGGGGCGCGACGACGGCAAGCCCTCGGCCGTCCTCTACTTCTCGCCGCTGGCGATGCGCGAGCTGGTCACCGACCTCGGGCCCCGCACCCGCGCCGCGCTCGGCGCCCTGCTGCCCGGCCCGGTCACGCTCGTCGTCGACAACCCGGCGCACCGCTACCCGCTCGCCTGCCGCGCCGACCCGGGGCGGCTCGGGGTTCGCCTGCTCGGCGGCCCGCTGGCGGGGATGGCGCAGCCGCTGTTCCAGACCTCCGCCAACCGCAGCGGCGAGCCGGCGCCGGCGATCTTCGCCGACGTGCCGCGTGAGATCCTCACCGCGGTCGACGTCGCGATCGACGGCGGGGCGCTGACCGGGCTGCCCTCCACGGTCGTTGACCTGACCGGCTTCGAGCGCGGCGAGTGGAGCGTCCTGCGTCCCGGCGGCCTCGCCGCCGAGGAGCTCTCCGCCCGGCTCGCCGACCTAACCTCGCGTTAACCGACGGCGATCGCCGTCGAAAGTACGCTCGCAGCATGAGTTGCGGGAGCTCTGCGGGTCGCGGGAGGGCGAGACGGTGAGCCGGGCGCTGCTGCCCGCCAAGTCGGCCTTCGAGCAGGTGGGGGAGATGATGATCCTCACCGCGCGGACGATCGTCTCGGCGATCCGGCCGCCCTACCCCTACGGCGAGGAGCTGGTCTGGCAGTTCCTCTTCGTGCTCAAGCTCTCCTGGTTCCCGCTGCTGATCTCGACCTTCGCCCTCTGCCTCGGGGCGCCGGGGCTGCAGGCGGCGGGGGTGCTCTCGCTGTTCGGCGCCCTCGACCGGCTCGGCGGCTTCTTCGTCCTCACCGCGATCCGCTGGATCGGGCCGCTGGTCACCGCCGTCGTCGTCGCCGGCGTCGCCGGCACCGCGATCACCGCCGACCTCGGCGCCCGCAAGATCCGCGAGGAGCTCGACGCGCTGCAGGTGCTCGGCGTCGACCCGGTGAAGAACCTCGTCGTGCCGCGCTTCCTGGCGCTGATGGTGATCACCGGCCTGCTCGACGTCTTCGCCATCGTCTTCGGCCTCTCGGCCGGGATCGCCGCCGAGCTGCTCTACAACCAGCCGCTCGGCGGCTTCTTCGCCACCCTCTTCTCCAACGCCTCGGTCACCGACATCTGGGGCTCGGTCCTGATGTGCACGATGTTCGGCGCGATCATCGCCGTCGTCTGCTCGTTCAAGGGGATGACCGCCTCCGGCGGCGCCGAGGGGGTCGGCCGCGCCGTGAACCAGGCGGTGGTGATCGCCCTCGTCGCGGTCTTCTTCTTCAACTTCGTCTTCACCGCGATCCTGCTCGCCACCAACCCCGAACTGCAGAGCATCCGGTGAGGGGGCCGGGACGATGATCGGCTGGCTCGACGCCCCGCGCGCCTGGCTCGACGCCTTCGGCGAGGTCGCCCGCTTCGGCTCGCGGGTCGCCGGCCTCGTCTACAGCGGCCGGGTGCTCAAGTACTTCGGCGAGAGCCTGCGCCAGGCCGGGATCCTGATCCTCGGCTCGGCGGTGGTGATCTGGGCCTTCGTCTTCATCCTCGGCCTGCAGTGCGGGTTGCAGGGCGCCTACTTCAACCGCTCGATCGGGGCGCCCTCGCTGGCCGGGCTGTTCTCGGCCTACTGCGACCTGCGCGAGGGCCTGCCCTACGCCTTCGGCTACATCCTCTCGGCCAAGGTCGGCACCGGGATCGTCGCCGAGCTCGGCGCGATGCGGATCTCCGACGAGATCGACGCGCTCGAGGTGATGGGGATCCAGCCGGTCACCTTCCTCGCCGCGACGCGGCTGCTCGGCGCCTGGATCGCGATCCCCTTCCTCTACCTGGTCGGGATCGGGGTCGCCTACTTCGCCAGCTACTTCTCGGTGGTCCAGCAGGTCGGCGACGTCTCCTCCGGCGGCTACCTGCTGATCTTCTGGATGTTCCAGGACCCGCTCGACCTCACCTTCAGCCTGATCAAGGGGATGGTGATGGCGACCGCGATCGTGCTGGTCGGCTGCTACTACGGCTACACCGCCTCCGGCGGCCCGGTCGGGGTCGGCACCGCGACCGCGCAGTCGATGGTGGTCAACATCATCCTCGTCCACATCATCGGCATGCTCGGCACGGTCGTCTTCTGGGGCTCGACCCCAAGAGCCCCCATAGGCGGCTGAACTCCGCCGCCGACGGGCCTAAATGTCGCCCCCAGGGCGACATTTAGGCCCGTCGGCCCGCGGGGCGGGTCAGCAGCGCTGGGGGCCGGGGCGGTAGGGGAGGCGGATGCGGCGCAGGGAGCGGTTGTTGCGCTCGTCGGACTCGTAGAGCAGGTTCAGCGGGTCGACGTGGAGGACGAAGGCGTAGCAGCCGCGCAGGCCGGTGACGTTGACCCACTGGCGGTCGTACTCGGCCGGATAGATGTCCGACCAGCCGACCGAGGTGCCGAGGCGCAGCCGCTGGCGGCCCGGGTCCTGACTGCAGGCCGGGTAGACGCGGCGGTGGGGGGAGCGGCGCATCGGCCTGGTCCGCTCCAGGTCGCGCAGGCAGTAGAAGACCTTGGGGCCCTTGCGCACCCGGCGCAGCGGCCGGCGCCGCTCGTCGAGGGTCCAGATCTCCATGCTCAGCGGGTCGCGCATCTTCCAGTAGGCGCCGCCGTACTCGTAGCCGACGAAGTAGAAGTGCAGGAGGGCGTCGGTGCGGAAGACCTCGACCCCGCCGCCGACCCGGTGGATCGCCTGGTTGGCGCGCATCCAGTGCGGCTTGTAGCGGCGGCCGCGCAGCTCGATCGGACCGCGGCCGCGTGAGCGCAGGTCGGTGCCGGCGTAGAGGTGGACGCCGCCGCCGTAGCCGTAGCGGCCGGGCTCGCGCTCGGCGAAGAGGTCGAAGGCGGGCCCGACCCGCAGGTCGGGGCAGAGCAGGCGCCCGCCCCCGGGCCCTTCGCAGGGGTTGGCGAGGGGCGCGGCGGCGGCCGGGGCGGCGAGCGCGACGAGGCCGGTTGCGGCCGCCAGGCACAGCGACAGGCGGGCTCTCACCGGCCCCAGGCTATCCATGAGCGCTGGTAATGTCGCTGGCACGTTGAGCGAGCTACCCGAGAACCTGCAATCGGCACCGCTGGCCGAGGTCGACCCGGCGATCGCCGCCGTGCTCGAGGCCGAGCTGCGCCGCCAGCAGGGCACCCTGGAGATGATCGCCTCGGAGAACTTCGTGCCCCAGGCGGTGCTCGACGCGGTCGGCTCGGTGCTGACCAACAAGTACGCCGAGGGCTACCCCGGCCGGCGCTACTACGGCGGCTGCGAGGAGGTCGACGTCGCCGAGCAGCTGGCGATCGACCGCGCCAAGGAGCTGTTCGGCGCCGAGCACGCCAACGTCCAGGCGCACGCCGGAGCCCAGGCCAACAACGCCGCCTACATGGCGCTGATCGAGCCCGGCGACACGATCATGGGCCTCGCCCTCGACCACGGCGGGCACCTCTCCCACGGGATGAAGATCAACGTCTCGGGCAAGCTCTACGAGGTCGTCGCCTACCACTGCCGCCGCGAGGATCTGCGGATCGACATGGAGGAGGTCGAGCGGCTCGCCCATGAGCGCAGGCCGAAGCTGATCGTCGCCGGCTGGTCGGCCTACCCGCGCCAGCTCGACTTCGCCGCCTTCCGCCAGATCGCCGACGCGGTCGGCGCCAAGCTGATGGTCGACATGGCCCACTTCGCCGGGCTCGTCGCCGCCGGCGAGCACCCGAACCCGGTGCCTCATGCCGACGTGGTGACGACGACGACCCACAAGACGCTCTGCGGGCCGCGCAGCGGCATGATCCTCTGCTCCGGGGAGCACGCCAAGGCGATCGACAGCGCGATCTTCCCCGGCCAGCAGGGCGGGCCGCTGATGCACACGATCGCCGCCAAGGCCGTCTCCCTGCAGATCGCCGCCAGCGAGGAGTTCGCCGCCCGCCAGCGGCAGACGATCGCCAACGCCCGGGCTCTGGCCGCCGGGCTGGAAGCCGGCGGCGTGCCGGTGCTGACCGGCGGCACCGACGTCCATCTCGTGCTCGTCGACCTGACCCCGACCGGGCTCGACGGGCAGACCGCCGAGGACCGGCTGGACGCGGTCGGGATCACCGTCAACCGCAACGCGATCCCCTTCGACCCGCGGCCGCCGATGAACCCCTCCGGCCTGCGCATCGGCACCCCGGCGCTGACCACCCGCGGCCTGCTCGAGGACGACCTGACCGAGATCGCCGCGGTGATCGCCACCGCGCTCTCGGACGAGTTCGAGGCCGAGAAGGACGCCCTAGTCGAGCGAACCGGCGCCCTGATGGAGCGCTACCCGCTCTACTCGCACCTCTCCGCGGCGACGGTCTGAGGCTTGAACATCTGGGTCGATATGTCGGCGCCGGCGCACGTGCTGGTGCTGCGGCCGATCATCGAGCGGCTGCGCGGGCAGGGGCACGAGGTGGAGATCACCTCGCGCGACTACGCCCAGACCCAGGCGCTGCTCGACCTGCACGGCATGGCGCACACGCCGATCGGGCGCCACGGCGGCGCCTCGCGGCTGCGCAAGGCATACCGGCTCGGCGCCCGCAGCGCCGGGATGCTGCGCTTCGGCCGCGAGCGCGAGTTCGACCTCGCCCTCGCCCACGGCTCCAACGACCTGGCGCTCGCCGCCCGCGCCCTCGGCGTGCCCGAGGCCAACATGCACGACTACGAGTACGCGGTGACCCAGCACCACATCGGCTGCCGCCTGGCCCGCCGGGTGATGTTCCCCGACTCGGTGCCGCTCGAGCGGCTGCGCCGCTTCGGCGTCACCGCCGAGAAGCTCTTCCCCTATCCGGGGCTGAAGGAGGAGTACTACCTCTACGACTTCGAGCCCGACCGCGGCGCCCTCGCCGGCCTCGGGGTCGACGAGTCGCGGGTCGTCGTCATCGTCCGCCCGCCGCCCGACGTCTCGCTCTACCACCGCAAGTCCAACCCGCTCTTCCCCAAGGTGCTGGCGCGGCTGGGCAGCGACCCCGAGGTCCACGCCGTCGTCCTGCCCCGCACCGAGGCCCAGCGCGAGATGGTCGAGAGCCTGGCGCTGCCCTCGCTGATCGTGCCGCCGGGGGCGGTCGAGGCGCAGAGCCTGGTCGCGCTCGCCGACCTCGTCGTCTCCGCCGGCGGCACGATGAACCGCGAGGCGGCGGCGCTCGGCGTCCCCGTCTACACCACCTACGGCGGCCGCCTCGGCGGGGTCGACGAAGCGCTGATCCGCTCCGGGCGGCTGCGGCCCCTGACCGACCCGCGGGCGATCGAGCTGCGCAAGCGGGAGGCCGGCTCGGAGCCGGTCAAGCGCGATCCCGCCGCCCTGGTCGAGACGATCCTCGCTACCGTCGGAGGGGCCCATCCCACGCCGGTCGACATCCCGAGCTGACCCGCTGGCCGAGGCGGAGGCGGTCCGCGCCGACCTCGACCGCTACATCGCGCTCGCCGGCGAGGGCGAGCGCCGCCCGGTCGACCTCCTCCTGCGCGCCCTCGACCTGACCATCGCCGGCCTGATCTTGCTCGTCCTCTCGCCGCTGCTGGCGCTGACCGCGCTGGCGATCGCGCTGACCTCGGGTCGCCCGGTCCTCTACCACGGCGCCCGCGTCGGCCGCGGCGGCGAGATCTTCCTGATGTTCAAGTTCCGCACCCTGGCGCCGGACGCCGAAGCCCGGCTCGGGCCCTACTACGGCGAGGAGCTCTCGCGGCGCACCGAGGAGGAGGTGACCCGGATCGGCCGCGCCCTGCGCAAGGTCCACCTCGACGAGGTGCCGCAGCTGTGGAACGTGCTGCGCGGCGAGATGGCGGTGGTCGGCCCGCGCCCGATCCGGCCCGCCTTCTTCACCGAGCTCTGCGAGCAGATCCCCCAGTACTGGCAGCGGCTCGTCGTCCGGCCCGGGGTCACCGGCTTCGCCCAGACCCGGCTCACCCGCGAGGAGTCGTGGGCCGACAAGCTGGCCCACGACATGGAGTACATCGCCGACCGCTCGGTCGGCCTCTACGTCCGCGTCCTCTTCGCCACCGTGGCCAAGGTCCTCGGCCGCGGCCCCGCCTCGCCCAGCGGCTGAGAGACTGCCCCGCATGTGCGGGATCTGCGGCATGGCTTCGTCGGCGCACGGGGCGCCGGCCGACGCGGCGGCGGTGGCGCGGATGAACGCCCGCCTCGTCCACCGGGGACCGGACAGCGACGGGCTGCACGACGGCGGCGCGGCGGTGCTCGCCGCGCGGCGGCTCTCGATCATCGACCTCGAGCGCGGCAGCCAGCCGATCGCCAGCGAGGACGGCAGCGTCGTCGTCGTCCAGAACGGCGAGATCTACAACTACCGCGAGCTGCGCGCCGAGCTGCAGCGGTCCGGGCACCGCTTCGCCACCGCCTCCGACACCGAGGTGCTCGTCCACCTCTACGAGGAGCACGGCGAGGGCCTCTTCGAGCTGCTGCGCGGGATGTTCGCCGTCGCGATCTGGGACTCGCGCGAGCGCCGCCTGCTGCTCGGCCGCGACCGCTTCGGGATCAAGCCGCTCTACTACCGCGTCGCCGACGGCGCGATCTGCTTCGCCTCGGAGCTGAAGGCGCTGCTCGAGGCGCCGGGCTTCTCGCGCCGCATCGACCCCGAGGCGCTCTCCGCCTTCCTCGCCTTCAACTCGATCCCGGCGCCGCTGACGATCTTCGCCGGGGCGCGCAAGCTGCCGCCGGGCTGCTCGCTCTCCTGGCGCGAGGGCGAGCTCGACCTCGCCCGCTACGCCCGTCCCGCCCCGGTCCCCGCCGCCGAGGTGCGCCGCGGCCCCTTCGAGGCGCTCGCCGCCGAGCTGCGCGAGGCGCTGCGCGACTCGGTCCGCGCCCACCTGGTCGCCGACGTGCCGGTCGGCGTGCTGCTCTCCGGCGGGGTCGACTCTGCCGGCCTGGCGGCGCTCGCCGCCGGCGAGGCGGGGGAGGGGGTGAAGACCTTCTCGATCGGCTTCGAGGAGGCGAGCTTCGACGAGCTCGAGCGCGCCCGCCTCGTCGCCCGCCGCTACGGCACCGACCACCACGAGCTGGTCCTGCGCCCCGACGCCGCCGAGCTGCTGCCGAAGCTGGTCGAGGCCTTCGACGAGCCCTTCGGCGACTCCTCGGCGCTGCCCACCTACCTGGTCTCCGAGCTGGCCGCGGGCGAGGTCAAGGTGGCGCTCTCGGGCGAGGGCGGCGACGAGCTCTTCGGCGGCTACTACACCTACGTCGCCGACCAGCTCGCGCCCCGGGTCGGCTGGCTGGCGCGCGCCGCGGCGCCGCTGATCGAGGCCCTGCCCAGCTCCGACGCCAAGGCCAGCTTCGACTACAAAGCCAAGCGCTTCGCCCGCGCCGCCCACCTGCCGCCGCTCGAGCGCCACCACGCCTGGAAGGAGATCTTCGGCCCCGAGGACCGCGCCGCGCTGCTCGCCGAGCCGGGCGGCGGCTGGGACCCGGTCGACCTCTACCGCGAGCGCTACGCCGAGACCGCCGGCGCCGAGCAGCTGGCCCGCATGCAGGACGTCGACCTCGGCATCTACCTGGTCGACGACCTGCTGGTCAAGACCGACCGCTCGAGCATGGCCCACTCGCTGGAGCTGCGCGTGCCCTTCCTCGACCGCCGCGTCGCCGAGCTGGCGATGAGCCTGGCGACCCCGCTCAAGGTCCGCGGCACGGCGAAGAAGCGCCTGCTGCGCAGCGCCCTTGCGCCGCTGCTGCCGGGCGAGATCCTGCGCGGGCCCAAGCAGGGCTTCTCGATCCCGCTCGCCGGCTGGCTGCGCGGCCCGCTGCAGCCCTTCGCCCGCGAGCTGCTCTCGCCGGCGACCCTCGCCCGCCAGGGCCTGCTCGACCCGGCGGCGGTGACGCCGCTGCTCGACGCCCACTGCGCCGGCCGCGAGGACCTCAGCCGCCAGCTCTGGGGCCTGATGGCGCTGACCCTGTGGTTCGACCGCTACGCGACCTAGCCTGAATCGATGCCCGACTCGCTCGACGCCCTGCTCGCCTTCCTGCTCGCCGGGCTGCTGGCGCTGCTGCTGGTGCCGCTCACCGACCGCCTCGCGCGCCGGGTCGGCGCCATCGACCTGCCCGGCGCCCGCTCCCTGCACGAGGCGCCGACGCCGCGCCTCGGCGGCCTGGCGATCCTCGTCGCCGTCCTCGCCGCGGCGCTGATCTGGCTGCCCTGGGACGCCGAGACGCGGGCGATCCTCGCCGGCGCCTGCATCGTCGCCGTGGTCGGCTTCCTCGACGACGTCTACGAGCTCAACGCGGCGGCGAAGCTGGTCGGCCAGGCGATCGCCGTGATCGTGCCGGTCTCGGCCGGGGTCACGGTCGACAGCTTCACCGTCCCCTTCCTCGGTGCGCTCGACCCAGGCTCGGTCGAGCTGTTCGGCCTGCCGGGGGGCGGGGCTGTCGACCTCGGCGACCTCGGCACCGTGCTCGGCATCGTCGCCGTGATCAACGTGATCAACCTGATCGACGGCGTCGACGGGCTCGCCGCCGGCGTCTGCCTGATCTCCGGCGTCGCCCTGGCGGCGATCGCCCTCTCGCTGGACCGCAACGCGGCCGGGGTGCTCGCCGCGCTCACCGCCGGCGCCTCGCTCGGCTTCCTGCGCCACGGCTTCCCGCCGGCGACCACCTTCATGGGCGACACCGGCTCCAACCTGCTCGGCTACCTGCTCGGCGTCGTCGCCGTCCAGGGCGCGCTGAAGACCAACGCCGTGATCGCCCTCTTCCTGCCCCTGCTCGTCCTCACCGTGCCGATTCTCGACACCGGCTTCGTCGTCGCCAAGCGGCTCAAGTACCGGCGCCCGATCTACAAGGCCGACACCTGGCACTTCCACCACCGGATGGCCAACATCGGCTTCTCGCAGCGGCGCACGCTGGCCTACCTCTACGGCTGGACCCTGGTGATGGCGGCGCTCGCCCTCGCCCTGCGCTTCGTCCCCTACAGCGACGACCACGGCAACTTCGACCTCGCCTGGACGGCGGTGATGGTCCTCTGCGGCCTCGGCGCCCTCGCCTACAGCGTCTACCTGGTCTACGTGCTGGAGATCCTCAAGCTGCGCCGCGGCCGCCAGAACCCCGAGACCGGCGAGTTCGAAGCGATCTCCCTGGAGCAGGCGGGGAAAACGGCGAGTCCGCCGGGGAGTTAGTAACAGGTTGTAACAAGCCTCACGAACTGGCTCTAGAAAGCCAATCGCCGGCCGTTCGGATATAGTCGCCAAGTGCGCCCGCCCAACCTGCGACGGGCGACTTTTATGTCTCCTCCCAAGCACGTCGACCTGGTGGTCCTCGCCGTCTCGCTGGCCGTTTTCCTGCTCGGCGGGCTTCCCCTGCTCGGCTTCGCCGCCGCGACCGCGATCTGGCTCGCCCAGCGCGGGGTGCAGGCGCTCGCCAACCGCCGCGCCGCCGCCGAGATGGCCGCCCGCAGGCGCCAGCGGGCGATGGCGACGGTCGCCTGGTCGGCGCTCGGCCGCGTCTGGCTGATGGCGACCGCGGTCCTGCTCACCGGGCTGGCCGACCGCGAAGCCGGGCTCGCCGCCGCGGTGATGCTCGCCGTCCTCTTCACGGTCTCCTTCGCCGCCCAGGGCATCGCCCACCTCTTCGACCAGCCCGAGGCGGGCCAGGCGTGAGCACCAAGGCCAAGGTCTTCACCGGGCTCGGCGTCTACCTGGCGATCGCGATCCTGATGCTGCTGATCTTCGGCAGCAGCGGCAAAAACGAGGCCTTCGAACCGCAGAACGAGTTCAAGCTCGAACCGTGGATCTCGCTGCACCTGGGCGGCATCGACTTCAGCATCAACAAGGCGGTGCTCTACCTGATCCTGGCCAGCGCCCTGACGATCTTCACCATGGTCTGGATCAGCCGCCGCATGGCGCAGAAGCCGAACCGGGTGCAGACCGCGATCGAGGTCGCCTACGACATGACCAAGAACAACATCACCGGCGGCAACCTCGACCACGCCACCGCGGTGCGCTGGTTCCCCTTCCTCGCCGCGCTCTTCTTCTGGATCTGGTTCTCGAACATGATCGGCTTCCTGCCGCTGCCGACCAACACCGAGCACACGGTCGACGTCTTCGGCGTCAACATCCCCGCCTTCGCGATCTACGCGGCGACCGCCAACCTCTCGATCCCGCTGGTGCTGACCCTGGTCGTCTGGGTCTCCTACCACGTCGAAGGCGTGCGCGCCAAGGGCCTGTTCAAGTACCTGGCGAGCTGGCTGCCGCCCGGCCTGGAGGACATGAACCCGGCCGCCAAGGGCTTCATCTTCGTGATCGAGGCGATCTCCCACTTCGCCCGCCTGATCTCGCTCTCGGTGCGGCTCTTCGCCAACATCCTCGCCGGCCACCTGCTGCTGCTCTTCATGGGCGGCGGGCTGGCGGTGCTGCTCGGGATCGCGGCGCTCGGCGCTCTAACCTTCCCGCTGGCCTTCTTCTTCTTCATCCTCGAGGTGGGCCTGATCGCCACCCTGCAGGCATTCATCTTCTCGACCCTGACCGCTATCTACCTCGGCGGAGCGACCTCCGCGAGCCACTAGAAAAAGGAGCGCTACCTCAAATGGACCTGTCCCCTGTTGCCGCCGCGATCTCCGACGAAGGGATCGAAACCGCCGGTAGGGCGATCGCCCTCGGCGTCGGCGCCGGCCTCGGCTCGATCGGCGCCGGTATCGGCATCGGCTTCATCTTCGGCAAGGAGATCGAGTCGGTCGCCCGCCAGCCCGAGCTCAAAGACGAGCTGCAGAGCATCCGCTGGCTCGGCTTCGCGCTGACCGAGGCGGTCGCCTTCTACACCTTCATCTTCGGCCTAATCGCCTTCTTCCTCTAGGACGATCGCGTGGAGCTGATCGGTGGAATAGCTGGCCTGCTGCCGCTTGCGGCAGAGGCCGCGGAGCACGGCTCCGAAGAGGGCGGCAGCTTCCTGGTCACCCCGGGCCTCGGCCTGATGATCTGGACCCTGGTGCTCTTCCTCTTCACGATGTGGGTGCTGAGCAAGCTCGCCTTCCCGAAAATCCAGGAGGCGCTCGACCGGCGCGCCAAGGCGATCGCCGACTCGATCGAGGCGGCCGAGCGTCAGCGCCGCGAGTCCGACGAGCTACTCGAGGAGTACCGCGGCCGGCTGGCCGAGGCCCGCGAGCAGGCCGACGACATCATGGCCCGGGCGCGCAAGGCGGCCGAGACCGCGGAAGCCGAGGCGACCGCGGCCGGCAAGGAGAAGCGCGAGGAGCTGGTCTCCGCCGCCAAGCGCGACATCGAGGCCGAGACGCGGCGCTCGCTGGAGCAGATCCGCAAGGAGGTCGCCGACCTCACCGTGCTGGCGACCGAGAAGGTCACCCGCAAGTCGCTGAGCGCCGACGACCAGCGCCGCCTGGTCGAGGAGGCGCTCGGCGAGGTCGACTTCTCGGCCCTCTCGGAGGGATCGCAGAACTGATGCAGGAGGCGGCCCGCGTATACGCCGAAGCCCTCTTCGACGTCGGCAGGGACAAGGGCAAGCTCGACGCCCTGCGCGACGAGCTGGCCCAGTTCGCCGCCGCCGTCGACGGCAACCGCGAGCTGCAGGTCTTCCTCTTCAGCCCCTACTTCTCCTCGGCGGAGAAGGTGGCGGGGCTGAGGCGGGCCGTCTCGGGCGCCGACCCCGAGCTGCTCAACTTCCTCGAGCTGCTGGTCGAGAAGCAGCGGATGCCGGAGCTGTTCCGGATCCGCCGCCACCTCGACCAGCTCTGGAAGGAGGAGAACCGCCGCATCGACGTGACCGTGACCAGCGCCGTCGAGCTGGACCCCGCGGTGGTCGAGAAGGTCGGCGAGGAGATCGAGCGTCAGACTGGTCAGAAGGTCGAGCTCTCGAGCCGGGTCGACGACGAGATCCTCGGCGGCATCGTGCTGCAGGTCGGCAACAAGGTCCTCGACGCGAGCATCCGCGCTCGCTTGGAGAAACTTCGAAAGAGCGTCGCCCGGGCGGCGTAAGGAGGAAGAAAGCACCAGATGGAGATCAAGCCAGACGAGATCGCATCGATCCTTCGCGAGAGGATCGAGGGCCTCGACACCGAGTCGGCCGACCTGGCCGAGGTCGGCACCGTGCTCTCGGTCGCCGACGGGATCGCCCGCATCCACGGCCTCGACAACTGCATGGCGCTGGAGATGCTGGAGCTGCCGCACGGCGTCACCGGCCTCGCCCTCAACCTCGAGGAGGACAACGTCGGCGCCGTCCTCTTCGGCGAGTGGGACAAGGTGGTCGAGGGCGACACGGTCAAGCGCACCGGCCATCTGCTGCGGATCCCGGTCGGCGACGAGCTGCTCGGCCGCATGGTCGACCCGCTCGGCCGCCCGCTCGACGACGCCGGCGAGGTCGCCACTACGCAGACCCGCCCGGCCGAGTTCAAGGCCCCCGGCGTGGTCCAGCGCCAGCCGGTGACCGAACCGGTGCAGACCGGCCTGATGGCGATCGACGGGATGATCCCGATCGGCCGTGGCCAGCGAGAGCTGATCATCGGCGACCGGCAGACCGGCAAGACGGCGATCGCGGTCGACACGATCATCAACAACCGCGACAAGGACATGATCTGCATCTACGTCGCGATCGGCCAGAAGATGTCGACGGTGGTCCAGCTCAAGCAGGTGCTGGAGGAGAACGGCGCGATGGAGAATACGATCATCGTCGCCGCCCCCGCCGACGAGGCGGCGCCGATCAAGTTCATCGCCCCCTACGCGGGCTGCGCGATGGGCGAGCACTTCCTCTACAACGGCAAGGCGGCGCTCTGCGTCTACGACGACCTCACCAAGCACGCCTACGCCTACCGCCAGATGTCGCTGCTGCTGCGCCGCCCGCCGGGTCGCGAGGCCTACCCGGGCGACGTCTTCTACCTGCACTCGCGGCTGCTGGAGCGGGCGGTGAAGCTCAACGACGACCTCGGCGGCGGCTCGCTGACGGCGCTGCCGATCATCGAGACCCAGGCCTCCGACGTCTCCGCCTACATCCCGACCAACGTGATCTCGATCACCGACGGCCAGATCTTCCTCGAGTCCGACCTCTTCTACTCGGGCGTGCGGCCGGCGATCAACGTCGGCATCTCGGTCTCGCGGGTCGGCGGCAACGCGCAGACCAAGGCGATGAAGAAGGTCGCCGGCAAGCTGCGCCTCGACCTCTCCCAGTACCGCGACCTCGAGGCCTTCGCCCAGTTCGGCTCCGAGCTCGACCCCGAGACGCAGAAGACGCTGAACCGCGGCGAAAGGCTGGTCGAGCTGCTCAAGCAGAAAGAGCGCGAGCCGCTCGAGGTCGCCGACCAGGTGGCGGCGATCTACTCGGGCACCGGCGGCTACCTCGACCGGATCGCGGTCGAGCGGGTCGGCGAGTTCCTGCGCGACCTGCGCACTCGCCTGCACGCCGAGAAGGCCGAGCTGCTGGGGCGGATCGGCGAGAGCGGCAAGCTCGAGGAGGACGACGAGAAGGAGCTGGGCGCGGCGATCGCCGAGTTCGTCGACGACTTCGGCCCCGACTTCGACGAGCACGGCGACCCGATCGAGGCCGGCGAGTCCGACCGCGTCAAGTCGGCCGAGGAGCGCGCGAAGCCGGGCCGCACCGAGGAAGCCGAGAAGGAGACCGCGCCCGCCTGATGGCCACCCAGAAGGACGTCAAGAATCGCATCGCGTCGATCAAGAACATCAACAAGATCACGCGGGCGATGGAGATGGTGGCGGCCGCCAGGCTGCGCCGGGCCGAGCAGCGGATCGAGCAGCTGCGGCCCTACGCGCAGTCGATGCGCAAGCTGACCCGCCGCGCCGCCGAGCAGGCGGGCGGCGTGCCGCGCGTGCCGGTGCTGGAAGAGCGCGCCGAGGAGAAGCGGGTCGGGATCGTGCTGATCACCGGCGACCGCGGCCTCGCCGGCGCCTTCAACACGAACATCATCCGCGACGGCTTGCGGCTGCGCGGCGAGCTGCAGGAGCAGGGCAAGGAGGCGGTCTTCTCGGCCGTCGGCCGCAAGGGCGTCTCGGCGCTGACCTTCCGCAAACAGGACCCGCGCACCTCCTACGTCGGCTTCACCGACCGCCCCGGCTTCGCCAACGCGCGCGAGATCGGCGAGGAGCTGACCGCGCGCTACGTCGACGAGGAGCTCGACCGGGTCGAGCTCGTCTACAACCGCTACGTCTCGCCGCTGACCCAGCACGTCTGGCGGCAGACGCTGCTGCCCCTGCAGCAGGCCGACGTGATCGGCGAGGGGGTCGGCGAGGAGGAAGAGGAGGCCGAGCAGACCGAGATCGAGAAGGCTCACAGCCACTCGAGCTGGGAGTACGAGCCCGAAGCCGAGGAGCTGCTCGGCCAGCTGATCCCGGAGTACGTCAACATCTCGGTCTACCGGGCGCTGCTCGAGTCGGCCGCCTCCGAGCTGGGGGCGCGGATGACCGCGATGCGCAGCGCTGCGGAGAACGCCGAAGACATGATGGGAGCGCTGACCCTGGAGATGAACCGGGTCAGGCAGGCAGAGATCACCCAGGAGATCCTCGAGGTCGTCGCCGGCGCCGAGGCGCTCGGATAGGACTTGGAACGAGAGAAAAGGACAACATGGCTGAGAGCAACGGAACCAACGTAGGGCGCGTCGAGCAGGTCACCGGCGTGGTCGTCGACGCGGTCTTCCCGGAGAAGCTGCCGGAGATCTACTCGGCGGTCAAGATCGAGATGGCGGGCGACGCCGACAACGAAGCGACCGAGCTGGTCTGCGAGGTGCAGCAGCACCTCGGCGACGACCGGGTCCGCACCGTGGCGATGGACGCCACCGACGGCCTGCAGCGCGGCGACAAGGTGGTCGACACCGGGGCGCCGATTTCGGTCCCGGTCGGCGACGCGACCCTGGGCCGGATCTTCAACCTGCTGGGCGAGCCGATCGACCTCGGCGAGCCGGTCGAGGCGGCCGAGCGCTGGCCGATCCACCGTCCCGCCCCGCAGGCCTCCGAGCTCGCCCCCACCCAGGAGATCCTCGAGACCGGGATCAAGGTGATCGACCTGCTCGCGCCCTACGCCAAGGGCGGCAAGGTCGGGCTCTTCGGCGGCGCCGGCGTCGGCAAGACGGTGCTGATCCAGGAGCTGATCCGCTCGATCGGCGAAGAGCACGAAGGCCTCTCCGCCTTCTGCGGCGTCGGCGAGCGCTCGCGCGAGGGCAACGACCTCTGGCTCGAGATGAAGGAGTCCGGCGTCATCGACAAGACGATGCTGGTCTTCGGCCAGATGAACGAGCCGCCCGGCGCCCGCCTGCGGGTGGCGCTCTCGGGGCTGACGATGGCCGAATACTTCCGCGAGCAGGGCGGCCAGGACGTGCTGCTCTTCATCGACAACATCTTCCGCTTCGTCCAGGCGGGCTCCGAGGTCTCGGCCCTGCTCGGGCGGATGCCCTCGGCGGTCGGCTACCAGCCGACCCTGGAGACCGAGATGGGCGGGCTGCAGGAGCGGATCACCTCGACCGAGCGCGGCTCGGTGACCTCGGTGCAGGCGATCTACGTCCCCGCTGACGACCTCACCGACCCGGCGCCGGCCTCGGTGTTCGCCCACCTCAACGCGACCACGACGCTCTCGCGGGCGATCTCCGAGAAGGGCATCTACCCGGCGGTCGACCCGCTCGACTCGACCTCGACGATCCTCAAGCCCGACGTCGTCGGCGAGGACCACTACCGCACGGCGACCGAGGTGCAGGAGGTGCTGCAGCGCTACAAGGAGCTGCAGGACATCATCGCCATCCTCGGCATCGACGAGCTCTCCGACGAGGACAAGCAGACGGTCTCGCGGGCGCGCAAGATCGAGCGCTTCCTCTCGCAGCCGTTCTTCGTCGCCGAGCAGTTCACCGGCCGCTCCGGCGAGTACGTGCCGGTGGCCGAGACGGTGCGCGGCTTCCGCGAGATCCTCGACGGCGAGCACGACGACCTCTCCGAGGGCGCCTTCTACATGAAGGGCGGCATCGACCAGGTCACCGCCGACAAGGAGGCGGCTGCGGCCGCCTAGGTGAACCGTGGCGACTGAGCACACCTTCGAGGTCGAGGTCCTCACCCCCGAGGGGGAGGTCTTCAGCGGCGAGGTCCGGCAGGTCTCGACCCGCACCGCGGTCGGCGAGGTCGGCATCCTCGCCAACCACGCGCCGCTGCTGGCGGCGCTGCGGCCGGCCGAGCTGCGCCTGCACCTCGGCGAGAGCGAGACCCGCCGCTACGCCCAGGCCCACGGCTGGCTGCAGGTCTTCGGCAACCGCGCCAAGCTGCTGATCGAAGAGGCGATCGAGCCCGCCGACCTCGACGCCGCGCGGCTCAAAGAGCAGCTCGCCGAGGCCGAGCAGCGCCTCGCCGAGGCCGAGGAGGGCAGCGGCGCCGAGTCGCGGGCGAAGAAGGACCGCGAGCGGGCCGAGACCTTCCTCGCGATCGCCGAGGGTTGAGGGCGTCGGTAGCCCCTTCCCATGAGGCCGTCGCGCAGCTGGTCCGTTCTCAACTGCATCGCGTAGCTACAGAGCCTCCTGGGAAGGGGCTACCGACGCCCTCTGACGCCGGCGAGCGTGTGAACAGCGCTATCAGTCCCGCATCGACCGTCGTATCGACGGCGAATGCGGGACTCGTCCCGACCGAGCTTCAAATACCGTCCGTTCCGCAATGAATCTGCAGAGCGAAAGACGTGTCCTGGGAGGGGCGAGTCGGTCGGTCCAGCCGGGAATGTCGCGAAGCGGCGAAATGCAATCTGTCTCCTGCGCGGCCGTAGGCCGCGCTCTTCAGTTGGAGCGAGGTCCGGGAGGGCCGAGCGACTCAATTCCCGGCTGGACCGACCGACTCGCCCCGGGGCAGGGGTCTCGATGAGCGATGAGTTGGTGGCGCTCGCCGAACGCCTGATCTCCTACGAGACCGACTCCGACGACGGCGTGCTCGAATGCGCCGGGTTCGTCAAAGGCTGGCTCGAGGCGCGGGGGATCGAGGCGGCGCACGACGAGGTGCGGGGACTGCCGGTGCTGCGGGCGGAGGTGGGGCCCGAGGGGGCGCCGACCGTGGTCCTGCACGGGCACATCGACGTCGTCCCGGGGCGGCCAGGGCAGTTCGAGGCGCGGGTCGAGGGCGACCGGCTCTACGGGCGCGGCGCCTACGACATGAAGGGCGCCCTGGCGGCGATGCTGCTCAGCACCGCGGCGATGCGCGAGCAGGACGCGGTGCGGGTGCGGCTGGGGATCGTCGGCGACGAGGAGTCCGAGGAGGAGGCCGACCGCGGCAGCGACCGGCTGGTCGACTCCGGCTTCACCGGCGACTTCGCGATCACCGGCGAGCCGACCGACCTGCACATCGGGGTCGAGGCCAAGGGGGTGCTCGCCCTGCGGGTCACGGTCGGCGGCGTCGCCGCCCACGGGGCGACGCCCTGGCTCGGCGAGAACGCCGTTCTGCGCGCGATCGACGTTTTCCGCAGTATCGAGTCGCTACCGTTCGCCCGGCACAGCTCCGAGCTCTTCGACCGCCCGTCGATCAACCTGGGAAGGATCGTCGGCGGCGACGCGCTCAACAAGGTCCCCGACCGATGCGCCATCGACGTCGACATCCGCTACCTGCCCGACCAGGACCCCGCCGAGGTGCTCGCCCAGGTGGGCGGGATCGGCGACGCCGAGGTCGAGCAGCTCTTCACCCGGCCGCCGGCGGTGGTCGACCGCGAGCTGCCCTACCTGCAGGCGCTGCGCGAGGCGGCGCGCGCCCACCACGACGGCGAGCCGATGAGCGTCGGGCGCGACGGCGCCTCCGACGCGGTCTCCTTCCTGCGGGTCGGCGTGCCGGCGGTCGAGTTCGGCCCGGTCGGGGCGGGGCACCACGGCCCCGGGGAGTGGGTCTCGATCTCCTCGCTGCGCACCTACCGGCAGACGCTCGACACCTTCCTCGGCTCGCTGCCGGCGCGGCTGGAGGCCTGAGTCGTGGCTGAGGCCGGGCTGAGCAAGCCGCCGCCCTCTGGCGACCACGAGTCGCCGCCCAAGCCGAAGCGCTACTGGTGGCGCTTCACCGCCGGCTCGCTGGTGATCGTGATCGCGGTCGCCGCCGCGACCTCGGCCAGCATCCTCCTCTACATCGGCAGCATCGCCGACGCGCTCTCGCACAACAACGTGCTGAAGAGCAAAGTCCAGCGGGTGCTCGCCAAGACGACCGGCGGCGAGCCCCAGAACATCCTCATCCTCGGCTCCGACAAGCGCGCCAACGAACCCGAAGACCCGGGCCGCTCGGACACGACGATGCTGCTGCGGCTCGATCCCGACAACGACGCGATCGCGCTGATGTCGATCCCGCGCGACCTCGAGGTCGAAATCCCCGGCTTCGGCACCAACAAGTTCTCGGCGGCCTACGCCTACGGCGGGCCGAAGCTCACCCTGCGGGTGGTCAAGGAACTGACCGGGCTGCCGATCAACCACGTCGTCAACGTCGACTACCTGGGCTTCGTCCGCGCCGTCTACGCGATTGGCTGCGTCTACATCGACATCGACCGTCGCTATTACCACTCCAACGCCGAGTCCTCCGAAGAATACGCCGAGATCAACGTCCAGCCGGGCTACCAGCTGATGTGCGGCAAAAAGGCGCTCCAGTACGTGCGCTACCGCCACACTGACACCGACATAGTGCGCGCTGCGCGGCAGCAGGACTTCCTCAGCGCCGCCCGCCAGCGCGTCCCGATCAAGGACCTGGTGCTCGGCCGCAACGAACTGATCGACGTCTTCACCGAATACACGACCTCCGACATCAGCGACACGAAGGCGATGCTGGAGGTGCTCCAGCTGTTCATCGCCTCGCGCGGGGCGACGATCAACGAGGTCGACTTCCCGGCCGAACTGGGGCCGAGCTTCGTCTACTCCTCGCCGGAAATGATCGAAGGGGCGGTCGACAAGTTCCTCGGCATCGAAGCCAGCGGCGGCCCGCGCGGCTCGCTCGACCAGGCTGAGAAGAAGAAGGCGAAGAAGAAGAAGGCGAAGAAGAGCGCCGCGAAGAGGAAGGCGAAGAAGAAAAAGAAGAAGCAGCGGGTGAAGACGAAGCCGCCGGGAGACGACGGCCTGGTCGGCGCCGGCGAAGCCGGCCTGGCGGAGGCTAAGGCGGTGGCGCGCAGGGTCAACCGTGGCTTCCCCGTCTTCTACCCGAGCCGGCTGCCGCCGGGCGCCTTCTACCAGGAAAGCAACCCGTATCTCCATGTCCAGGATCCGCGGGTCTACCACTTCAAGGACACCGACGGCAAGCGCCACGGCGCCTACCGGATGGTGATCGTGCTCGACCTGCCCGACGGCGCCCACTACTTCGGCCTGCAGGGGATCAGAGGCTGGAGCGACCCGCCGATCCTGGGCGGGCCCAGCATCGACCAGAAGATCCGCGGCCGCGACTACGAGATATTCCTCGATGGAGACCGGATCAAGCTGATCGCCTGGCACCGCGGCGACAACACCTACTGGATCTCGAACAGCCTGCTGCGCGTCCTGACCAACGACCAGATGGTCGGCATGGCACGCTCGGCGCAGGTGATCATTCCGAACAAGAAGCCAACGAAGGGGAGGGTGCAGCAATGAGCGGTGACCGCCAGAGAGAGCCGATCGGGGTAATCGGGGTCGGCTGGGTCGGGCTGGTGACCGCGGCCTGCTTCGCCGAGGTCGGCCACCGGGTCGTCGCCCGCGACATCCTGCCGGAGAAGGTCGAGGCGCTCTCGCGGGGCGAGATCACTATCCACGAGCCCGGCCTCGCCGAGCTGCTGAAGCGCAACGCCGAGCGGCTCACCTTCACCACCGACATGGACGAGCTGCTGGGCGCCGCCCGCCTGCTCTTCGTCTGCGTCGACACGCCGCCGACGCCCTCCGGCGACGCCGACCTCTCGCGGGTGCGGTCGGTGGTCGAGGAGCTGGGCGCCGACGGCGATCACGTCCTGGTGATGAAGAGCACGGTGCCGGCCGGCACCGGGCAGACGATCCGCCGCGACCTGCCGGGTGTGCCCTACGTCTCCTGCCCCGAGTTCCTCAAGGAGGGCTCGGCGGTCGAGGACTTCCTCCACCCCGACCGGGTGGTGATCGGCGCCGACCCCGGCGACGAGCGCGCCGGCGACGCGGTCGCCGCCCTCTACGAGCCGCTCGGCGGCGAGCTGGTGCGCACCGACGTCGCCAGCGCCGAGATGATCAAGCTCGCCTCCAACGCCTTCCTGGCGACCAAGATCTCCTTCGTCAACGAGATCGCCAACGTCTGCGAGGAGGTCGGCGCCGACGTCGCCGAAGTCGCCCGCGGCATGGGCCTCGACCAGCGCATCGGCCCCTCCTTCCTGCGCGCCGGGATCGGCTACGGCGGCTCGTGCTTCGCGGGCGAGGAGACTCTGCTCGTCCGCCATCGGGGGTCGGTGAAGCTGCTGACCTTCAAACAGCTCTGGGAGCTCGCGGGCGGCGACGAGGGGGCCGCCGGTGGCGAGGCGATAGAGCCCGCCGACCTCTGGACGTGGTCGTGGCTGCCGGGCGAGGAAGCGGCTGAGTGGATGCCGGTGACCCTGCTGACCAAGCGCCCCTATGACGGCGAGATGGTCGAGATCCGGACCAAGATGGGCAGGCGGCTGAAGGTGACCGCGGACCACCCGATCGTCGTCGGCGACGGTCGCGACGACCGGCTGGCGACGACCGTTCCGGCCGCCGAGGTCACCGACTCGGACTGGATGCCCCTGGCCGGCGGCGCCGCCCCGGGGGTGGCGCCGCTCCACTACTCGACCTTCGGCGCCGTCGAAGACTCGATCCCGGCGGGCGAGGTGATCGTCCGTCCCGAGCGGCGCGAGGTCGAAGCGCTGCGGGCGCTCCCCGCCGCGGCGCGAACAGCACTCCTCGATCACCCGCGCGGGCAGGCCCAGCGCATGGGCGACATCAGCCGCAGCGGAGCGCTGCGGCTCGTCGAGGCCTGCGAGTCCGGGATGGATCTGCGCGGGGCGACCATGGGAACGGCGCGCAACGGGACCTACATACCCGAGACGCTGCGAATCGACGATGCCTTCTGGCGGGTCGTCGGCCTCTACCTGGCCGAGGGGCACGTCTCCCGGGACCAGGGGCGCGACGGGGCGACCCGGCAGCGGATCACCTGGTCCTTCCACCCCAGCGAGGAGGAGCACCTCGTTCGCCAGGTCGCCGCCTACTGGGAAAGCCAGGGGGTCCGCGCCCGGGTGTTCAACGGCTCGACCACCCGCTGCGTGCAGATCTCCTCGCGGATCCTCGCCGCCTGGTGGACCGACCTGATCGGGCTCGGAAGGGGCAGCTACGAGCAGCGGCTTCCGGACCTGATCTGGGAGCAGACCGCCGATCGGAAGTGGGCCCTGCTCTCCGGCCTCTGGGAGGGGGATGGGTCATGGTCATTCGTCAACGGCGGTCCGAGCGTGGCGGTCGAGTTCGGGACCGTCAGCGACGAGCTGGCCGACGGAGTCGCGCGTCTGCTCGGCGAACTGGGGGTGGTCTGCAGCTGGCGGCGCGGTCGGACGTCCAAGTCGACGAGCGAGACCCACTGGCTCAGGGTCAGCGGCGCCGAGCAGGTGGAGAGGGCGATCCAGCTCGTGCCCGAGCGCGACCGACCGGAGGTACTCGCATCCCTGGCTCGCCAGAGCAAGCGCATCGCCCCAACCGGGTTCCGTCGCTTCGGCAAGGCGTCGATTGCCTGGGCGCGGGTCGCCCGAACTTCGCGGTCGCGCTTCCAGGGGGCGGTCTACTCGCTCGAGGTGCCGGGCTCCCAGACGGTCGCGACCAGCGGCGGCCTGATCGCGCACAACTGCTTCCCGAAGGATCTGAAGGCGCTCAAGCAGCTCGCCGGCAACACCGGCTATCACTTCCAGCTGCTGACCGCGGTGATCGAGGTCAACGAGCTGCAGAAGCGGCGGGTGGTGAACAAGCTGCAGGCGCGGCTCGGACCGCTGGCGGGGCGGCGGGTGGCCCTGCTCGGGCTCGCCTTCAAGCCCGACACCGACGACATGCGCGAGGCATCCAGCCTGGTGCTGGCGGCGCGGCTGCAGGGCGAGGGGGCGGAGGTCGCCGCCTATGACCCGGTCGCCGCCGGGGCGGCGCGGGGCCTGATGGACGGGGTCGAGTTCAGCGACTCGGCGCTGGCGGCGCTGGAGGGCGCCGACGCCGCGGTGCTGGTCACCGAGTGGCCCGAGTTCGCCGAGCTCGACTGGGCGGCGGCGGCGGAGCGCATGGCGCGCCCGCTGCTGGTCGACGGCCGCAACTTCCTCGACGCCACGGCGCTGCGCGCAGCAGGGTTCGAGTACGAGGGCATCGGCCGCGCGGTCGAGGGCTCGGTGCCCGCCTAGTGCAGGCGATCGTCCTCGTCGGCGGCGAGGGGACGCGGCTGCGGCCGCTGACCGAGACCGTGCCGAAGCCGGCCCTGACCCTGGTCGACCGCCCCTTCCTCGCCTACATGATCGAGTGGCTCGCCGGCCACGAGGTCACCGAGGTCGTGCTCGCCTGCGGCTTCCTGCCCGACGTGCTGCGCGAGGCGCTGGCCGGGGAGGAGGAGCGCGCCGGGGTGAGCATCCGCTACGTGGTCGAGCCCGACCGGCGCGGCACCGCAGGGGCGATCCGCTACGCGGCCGACCAGCTCGGCGACGACCTCGACGACCGCTTCCTCGCCCTCAACGGCGACGTGCTCACCGATCTCGACCTCTCGGCGCTGCTCGAGGCCCACACCAGCCGTTCCGGTGCGCTTTATGCCGGCGATGGCGGCATAAAGCGCACCGGAAGCTCGGCGCGGGCGACGATCGCGCTGCACCCGGTCGAGGACTCCTCGGCCTACGGGCTGGTTCGCTGCGACGCCGACGGCGCCGTGCTCGAGTTCACCGAGAAGACCGGCGAGGCGGTGCCGGGGGAGATCAACGCCGGCATGTACGTGCTCGAGCGCTCGGTGCTCGACCTGATCCCGCCCGGCGAGGAGGTCTCGATCGAGCGCGACGTCTTCCCCCGCCTGGTCGGCGACGGGCTCGGCGCCAGGCTGCTCGACGGCTACTGGATGGACATCGGCACCCCCGAGCGCTACCTGCAGGCGAGCTGGGACATCCTCGAGGGGCGGGTCGAGACCCGGGTCGAGCCCACGGCGCCGGGACTGCTGGTCGACGGCAGGGCCGAGATCGACGCCACGGCCGCTGCCGGGCCGCGCGCGGTGGTCGGCCCCGGCGCCCGGATCGGCGCCGGTGCCCAGGTCGCCAACTCGGTCCTGCTCGCCGGTTGCCGGGTGGGGGAGGGGGCGACGGTGCGCGGCTCGATCCTCTCCGCCGGCGCCGAGGTGCCCGCCGGGGCGACGGTCGAGGGGGCCGTCGCCGGTGCGGATGAAAGAGTGCCCGCCTGATGCTCGACGATGTCCTGGCGATCCCGGAGCACCTGCGCGACGCTCTCTGGCGGGTCGAATCGGCGCGGCTGGAGCCGGCCGAGTCGGCCGGGCTGATGGTCTGCGGCATGGGCGGCTCGGCGATCGGCGGCGACCTCGCCGCGGCGGCTCTCGGCGACCGCCTCAACCGGCCGCTGCTGACGATCCGCGGCTACGAGCTGCCGGCCTGGGCGACGCCGGAGTGGACCGTGCTCTGCTCCAGCTACTCGGGCGACACGGAGGAGACGCTGGCCTGCTTCGACGCCGCCGAGGCGCTCGGCGCACGCCGCCTCGTCGCCAGCACGGGCGGCGCCCTGGTCGCCGGGGCGCGCGAGGCGGGCGTGCCGGTGATCGGCCTGCCCGGCCTGCTGCCGGCGCCGCGCACCGCCGTCGCCTACATGCTGGTCTGCGCGCTCGAGGTCGCCGCCCTGGCCGGCGTCGCGGCCCGCGTCCACACCGAGCTCGACGCCGCCGCGGCCTTCCTCGCCGAGCGCGCCGAGCCGCTGCAGCGCCGGGCCGCCGAGATCGCCGAGCGCCTCGGCGGGGCGTCGCCGGTCGTCCTCGGCGCCGACCTCACCGCCCCGGTCGCCCGCCGCTGGAAGACCCAGGTCAACGAGAACGCCGACGCGCACGCCTTCTTCGCCGAGCTGCCCGAGGCCGACCACAACGAGATCTGCGCCTGGGGCACCGGCGACTTCGCCGCGGTCCTGCTCGAAGACTCCGATCAGCACCCGCGCGAGCGCCGCCGCTTCGAGCTGACCGCCGAGGCGATCCGCGCCGCCGGCGCCGAGGCGGTCGCGATCGAGACCGAGGGCGAGACCCGCGTCGCCCGCCTGCTCTGGGCCACCATGCTCGGCGACCTCGTCTCCCTCGCTCTAGCCGAGGCGCGCGGCGTGGATCCGCTCCCGGTGGAGGCGATCGACGAGTTCAAGGCCGCTCTCGGCCGTCCCTGACGGACCGCGCCCTAGGTCCAAAGCGCGCCGACCGGCACCGCGAAGAGGCGATCGCCAAGGGGGGTTGTGCTCTCGCCGGGATGCACCACGCAGCCGCACCGGAACGAGTCGCCGCGTGCGTCGCGCAGCCGTTCCAGCGGGCGCCAGTCGCGGGCCGAGAGGGAGACCGTCGACTTGACCTCGATCGCGACGATCTCGCCTGCCTGGTTTTCCAGCACGAGGTCTATCTCGTCGCGTTCATCGAGCCATCGGGCTCGGGATCGGTCCGCCCGGGTCCGCGCCTCGCGTCGAGGACGCGCGGTCCCCGCAGCGGATTTGCCGACCCGGTGAGGAGGAACTGCACCGGGGAGGTGTCACGGTCGACGGTCCCCCGCGGCGATTTGGCGCAGCAGGGTGCTGCCTCGTTAGAAACTTGCATTTTCAATGGCGGAAAGTTGCAGTTCTTCAGGCGCCGAAGATGCCCGCCCGGCAACCGCCCCGAAGTGGAGCATCCCCGTATCCTTCGACGGACCGGAACGAAGAGATCCCAGGAAAGGAACCGATGGCAACCGCCACCGAGGATTACAAGGTCGCCGACATAGGCCTCGCCGACTTCGGCCGCAAGGAGATCGCGCTCGCCGAGGTCGAGATGCCCGGCTTGATGCAGACCCGCGAGGAGTTCGCCGCCGAGCAGCCGCTGAAGGGGGCGCGGATCACCGGCTCGCTGCACATGACCGTGCAGACGGCCGTGCTGATCGAGACGCTGACCGCGCTCGGCGCCGAGGTGCGCTGGGCGAGCTGCAACATCTTCTCGACCCAGGACCACGCCGCCGCGGCGATCGCCGCCGCCGGCATCCCCGTCTTCGCCTGGGAAGGCGAGACCCTGGAGGAGTACTGGTGGTGCACCGAGCAGGCTCTGCTCTGGCCCGGCGGCGAGGGCCCGAACATGATCCTCGACGACGGCGGCGACGCCACCCTGCTCGTCCACAAAGGGGTCGAGTTCGAGAAGGCCGGCGCCGTCCCCGACCCGGCCTCGGCCGACTCGGAGGAGTTCCGCGTCGTGCTCGCCACCCTGCAGCGCTCGCTCGAGGACGACTCGCAGCGCTGGACCCGGATCGCGCAGGGGATCAAGGGCGTCACCGAGGAGACGACCACCGGCGTGCACCGGCTCTACCAGCTGGCCGAGACCGGCGACCTGCTCTTCCCGGCGATCAACGTCAACGATTCGGTGACCAAGTCGAAGTTCGACAACCTCTACGGCTGCCGCCACTCGCTGATCGACGGGATCAACCGGGCGACCGACGTGATGATCGGCGGCAAGGTCGCCGTCGTCTGCGGCTACGGCGACGTCGGCAAGGGCTGCAGCGAGTCGCTGCGCGGCCAGGGCGCCCGCGTGATCGTCACCGAGATCGACCCGATCTGCGCCCTGCAGGCGGCGATGGAGGGCTACGAGGTGCGCACCCTGGAGGAGGTCGTCGAGACGGCGGACATCTTCATCACCGCCACCGGCAACAAGGACATCGTCACCGCCGGGCACATGGCGCGGATGAAGCACAACGCGATCGTCGGCAACATCGGCCACTTCGACAACGAGATCGACGTCGCCGGCCTCGAGGCCTCGGGCGCGGAGCGGGTCAACGTCAAGCCCCAGGTCGACGAGTGGCGCTTCGCCGACGGCCACTCGATCATCCTGCTCTCCGAGGGCCGCCTGCTCAACCTCGGCAACGCGACTGGCCACCCGAGCTTCGTGATGTCGAACTCGTTCACCAACCAGGTGATCGCCCAGATCGAGCTCTACGGCCAGCCCGAGGGCTTCATGGCCAAGGAGGTGACCGTGCTGCCCAAGCACCTCGACGAGAAGGTCGCCCGTCTGCACCTGGCGGCGCTGGGCGTCAGCCTCACCGAGCTCTCCGAGGAGCAGGCCGCCTACCTCGGCATCCCGGTCGCCGGCCCCTTCAAGCCCGACCACTACCGCTACTGAGATGCGGGCGATGGTTCTGGCGGCGGGGCTGGGCACCCGCCTGCGGCCGATCACCTACGCCCTGCCCAAGCCGATGGTGCCGGTGCTCAACCGGCCGGTGATGGAGCACATCGTGCGCCTGCTCGCCGGCAACGGCTTCGGCGAGGCGATCGCCAACCTGCACTGGTTCCCGGAGACGATCGAGGGCCACTTCGGCGACGGCTCGGCCTTCGGAGTCGAGCTCTCCTACAGCCGCGAGCAGCAGCTGCTCGGCACCTCCGGCGGGGTGCGCAACGCGCGCGGCTTCCTCGGCGACTCGTTCCTCGTCATCTCCGGCGACGCGCTGACCGACATCGACCTCGGCGCGATGCGGGCCTTCCACGAGTCCCACGACGGGATCGCCACCCTGGCCACCAAGCGGGTCGCCGACACGACCCAGTTCGGGGTCGCGATCACCGGCGCCGACGGGCGCATCCAGGGCTTCCAGGAGAAGCCCGAGCCGGCCGAAGCGCTCTCCGACCTGGCCAACTGCGGCATCTACATGTTCCGCTCGGAGATCTTCGACTTCTTCCCGCCGCCCGGGACCAGCAAGGCCGCCGGCGAGGACGACCCCGAGGGCTTCGCCGACTGGGCGATGGACGTCTTCCCGGCTCTGCTCGAGAACGACGTGCCTTTCTACTCGCACGAGATCGAGGCCTACTGGAACGACATCGGCAACCTCGACGAGCTGCGCCAGGGCAACCTCGACGCGCTCAACGGCGCGGTCGCGGTCGACCCCGGCGCGCCCGAGGTGGCCGCCGGGGTGCGCTCGGCCAGCCCGCTGGGCGGGGTCGAGGTCGAGGGACCGGTGCTGGTCGGCGAGGGGGTCGAGCTGGGCGCCGGCGCCCGCATCCAGGGACCGGCGATCGTCGGCGACGGCTGCCGGGTCGGCGAGGGCGCCTGGATCCGCGACTCGATCCTGCTCTCCGGGGCCGAGCTCGGCCCGCAGGGGATGCTGGTCGGCGCGATCGCGGGTCGCGTGGCGAAGTCCTGACACTTCCCTGACATTCTGCGCGCCACGCGTGCGCCGCGATCGTGCAGGCTCGGCGCATGCCCGCGCCGCAGGCGATCGCCAGCGCCCTGATCCCGGCCCTCTGCGCCGCCTGCGGCCGCTCCTGCCGCCGCGAGGCGGTGCTCTGCACGCGCTGCGCGCGGCGCCTCGCCGCCGCCGAGCCGCTCGCCGGCCACGGCGCCCCGGGGCTCGACCGCGCCTGGTCCTCCGCCGCCCACGAGGGCGTCGCCCGCGACCTGGTCGCGGCGCTCAAGTTCCGCCGCCTGCTGCCGGTCGCCGAGATCGCCGCCGAGCGGATCGAGTGGCTGGCGCCGGCCGTGTTGCTCAGCGGCGAGCTGGTCCCGGTGCCGACCGCGCGCCTGCGCTCGCTGGCCCGCGGCTTCGATCCGGCGGCCGAGATCGCCGCCGCCCTGGCGCGCCGCAGCGGCCTGCCGCTGCGCCCCTGCCTGCGCCGCCGCGGCGGCGGGCGCCAGGTCGGCCGGCGCCGCGCCGAGCGCGTCGGTCACCCGCCGCTGATCGAGCTGCGCGGTCCGGCGCCGCGTTCGGCCCTGCTCGTCGACGACGTGCTGACCACGGGCGCGACGCTCGCCGCCTGCGCCCGGGCGCTGCGCGCCGCCGGCGCCGTGCGGGTCGCCGCCGTTACCTTTACCCGGCGGTTGTGAGGGCGTAGCATCGAAGCCAAGAGACAGCCAAGGAGGCAAAGATGCGGATCGAGGTACGCGGGCGCAACGTCGAGATTACGGACGAGCTTCGGGGACACGTCACCAGGCGGTTCCGCCGGGTCGGCAAGCAGGTCTCCGAGTTGGCGATGCTCGATGTCGAGCTCCACGAAGAGCGCAACCCGTCGATCGACGACAACCAGGTCGCCTCGGCGACCCTGCGGCTCAAGGGGGTCACGATCCACGCCAGCGAGGCCTCGCCGAGCATGGCCCACACGATCCACGAGCTGGCCGAGGACGTGCGCCGGCAGGTCAAGAAGCACCGCGAGCTGCGCCGCAAGCGCAGCCGCACGCGCAAGGCGGTGGCGAGGATGCGGGGACGCACCGCCTGAGCAGGACCCCATCGCTACCCTTGGACCATGGCCAATGCGAGGGACATGGTCACGCGCGCCCTGCGCGTGGGCGAGGGGAGGAAATTCCGCTCCTACGAGAAGCGGGCTGAGGCGATCAACCGGATCGAGCCGGAGATGGAGCTGCTCGAGGACGCCGAGCTGCGCGAGGAGGCCGACGCGCTGCGCAAGCGCGCGAGCGAGGGAGAGCCGCTCGACGACCTGCTGCCCGAGGCCTTCGCCCTGACCCGTGAGGCGGCGCGGCGGACGATCGGCCAGCGCCACTACGACGTGCAGCTGATCGGCGGCATGGCCCTGCACGAGGGGGCGATCGCCGAGATGCGGACCGGTGAGGGCAAGACCCTGACCGCGACCCTGGCCGTCTTCCTCAACACCCTGGCCGGCGGCAGCGTGCACCTGGTCACCGTCAACGACTACCTCGCCCGCCGCGACGCGGAATGGATGAAGCCGATCTACGACATGCTCGGGGTCAGCGTCGCCGCGATCCAGGAGGGCGACGACCACGAGGCGCGCCAGCGCAAGTACGCGCTCGACGTCGTCTACGGCACCAACTCGGAGTTCGGCTTCGACTACCTGCGCGACAACATGGCCGAGGCGCTCGAGCACTGCGTGCAGCGCGGCCACGACTTCGCGATCGTCGACGAGGTCGACAACATCCTGATCGACGAGGCGCGCACGCCGCTGATCATCTCCGGCGCCCCCGAACAGGCGGCCCAGACCTACTACACCGTCGCCCGCCTCGCCCGCCAGCTGGAGGGCGTGCCCTCGAAGGACAGGCTGCGCTCGCTGGGCGAATCGAAGGACACCTCCGAGGCCGACTACGACTACGAATACGACGAGAAGCACAAGACCGTCTCGCCGACCGAGCGCGGGGTGAAGAAGGCCGAGGAGTACCTCGGCGTCGACAACCTCTACGTCAGCGAGCACGGCAGCCTCGTCAACCACCTGGTCCAGGCGCTGAAGGCCGAGGCGCTCTACAAGAAGGACAAGGACTACGCCGTGGTCGAAGGCGAGGTGATGATCATCGACGAGTTCACCGGCCGCATCCTCGAGGGCCGGCGCTGGTCGGAGGGCCTGCACCAGGCGGTCGAGGCCAAGGAGGGCGTCGCGATCGGCGAGGAGAACCAGACCCTGGCGACGATCACCCTGCAGAACTACTTCCGCCTCTACGACAAGCTCTCCGGGATGACCGGCACGGCGCTGACCGAGGCGACCGAGTTCATGAAGATCTACAAAGTGCCGGTGGTCGAGATCCCGACCCACCGGGAGATGGTCCGCGCCGACCAGAACGACCAGATCTTCAAGACCAAAGACGGCAAGTGGAAGGCGGTGTTGGAGGAGATCGTCGCCCGCCACGAAAAGGGCCAGCCGATCCTGGTCGGGACCGTCTCGGTCGAGGTCTCGGAGATGATCTCCGGCGAGCTGAAGCGGCGCGGGATCGAGCACGCGGTGCTCAACGCCAAGCCCGAGCACGCCGAGCGAGAGGGCGAACTGATCGCCCAGGCCGGGCGCAAGGGCGCGGTGATGATCGCCACCAACATGGCCGGCCGCGGCGTCGACATCAAGCTCGGCGGCGACCCCGAGCAGCTGGCGATCCACGAGCTGAAGAAGAAGGGCATCGCCCCCGGCGGCGAGGACTACGAGGCGGCGCTGGCGGAGAAGACGGCCGAGCTGAAGCCGCAGTGCGACGCCGAGGCCGAGGAGGTGCGCGAGCTCGGCGGCCTCTACATCTGCGGCACCGAGCGCCACGAGTCGCGGCGGATCGACAACCAGCTGCGCGGCCGCTCCGGCCGCCAGGGCGACCCCGGCGAAACGCGCTTCTTCCTCTCCGCCGAAGACGACGTGATCCGGCTCTTCGCCGGCGACCGCATCTACAAGATCCTCGACCGGCTCGGCCCGGTCGACGACGAGGGCGGCGAGATGCCGCTCGAGGCGGGGATGCTGACCAAGACGGTTGAGGGCGCGCAGAAGAAGGTCGAGGAGCAGAACTTCCTGCTGCGCAAACGGGTGCTCGAGTACGACGACGTGATGAACGAGCAGCGCCGCATCGTCTACAAATACCGGCGCGAGATCCTCGAGGGGCGCGACATGTCGGAGATCGCCCGCGACGAGCTCGAGGGCGTGATCGAGCGGCTGGTCGACGAGTACACGCCCGGCGACGAGCTCGACGAGTGGGACATGCCCGGGCTCGAGGCGCAGCTGCGCCAGATCTGGCCGGTCGGGGTCGAGGTCGGCTCGCTGGCGCCGGAGTCGGTCGACCGCGAGAAGCTCAAGGACGAGCTCGACGACGACGCGATGAACGCCTACGACGAGCGCGAGGGCGTCTTCGGCGACGAGCTGATGCGCTACCTGGAGCGCTCGATCCTGCTGCAGGTGATCGACAACCGCTGGCGCGAGCACCTCTACGACATGGACTACCTGCGCGAGGGCATCCACCTGCGCGGCTTCGCCCAGATCGACCCCCTGGTCGCCTACAAGAACGAGGGCTTCGGCATGTTCGAGGAGCTGATGCACTCGATCTGGGAGGAGTTCAGCAAGACGATCTTCCACGTCGAAGTAGAGCTCGACCCCGAACAGGCGCGGCGGGCGTTCGGCCCCAACGGCGGCAACGAGCCGGCGGCGCTCGACTACTCCGGCGGCACGCCGGAAAGCCAGCCCTCGGCCCTGCAGCAGGTCGCCTCGGGCGCCGGCAGCGGCCTGGAAGTGGCCGACCGCGTCGCCAGCGAGGCTGGCAACGGCGCCACCGACGTGGTCGAGACGGTGGTCAAGGACGAGCGGGAGAAGAACATCGGCCGCAACGACCCCTGCTGGTGCGGCAGCGGCAAGAAGTACAAGAAGTGCCACGGGGCCTGAGTCCCCGGTGATCCACGACCCGGTCCGGGAGTTCATCCGGGCGTTCAACGACGGGGACCTGGACGGCTTTGTCGAGGTGTTGGACCCCGAGGTGGAGCTGCACTCGATGCGGGGGCTGCGGAAGGGGCGGGAGGCGGCGCGGTTGTGGGCGACGCGGCCGCCCGGCGGGGTGCAGCAGACGATCGAGTTGGAGGAGCTGTACGAGGAAGGGCTCGAGTCCGGCCACGGGCGGGCTGTGGCGCTGATCCGCCGCGTCTGGCGCTGGGAAGAGGACGGCTCGCACGCCTCGACCGACGAGATGGCCTGGCTCTTCGAGCTCAGCGACCACAGGGTCCGCAGACTGGCGCCCCTACGAGGACCGCTCCGCGGCGCTGGGTAAGCTGCGCCGGTGACCGAGACCGCGTCAACCGAGTCGGTGCCGGCGCGGCTCAGCGCGATCCGCGATCAGTTGAAGCTGCTCGCGGACTATCTTTGACCCGGCTGCGCTGGAAGCCGAGATCGAGCGGCTCGAGGCCGAGATGCAGGGCGCGGGCTTCTGGGACGACCAGGACGCCGCCGCCCGCACCTCCGCCGCCCACGCCCGCGCCCAGCGGCGGCTGAAGACCTTCCGCGAGCTCGAGGCCGAGGCCGGCGACCTCGGCGAGCTGGCCGAGCTGGCCGAGGAGGACGAGGAGATGGCGGGCGAGCTGCTCGCCCAGCTGGCGACGGTCGAGCGGCGCCTCGACGGGCTCGAAGAGGCGCGCCTGTTCAGCGGCGCCTACGACGCCGGCGACGCCGTGGTCAGCGTCCACGCCGGAGCGGGGGGGACCGACTCCCAGGACTGGGCCGAGATGCTGCTGCGCATGTACCTGCGCTGGGCCGAGCGGCGCGGCTTCGAGGTCGAGATGAAGGAGGCCTCGCCGGGGGAGGAGGCGGGGCTGAAGTCGGCGACCTTCATCGCCCGCGGCGAGAACGCCTACGGCCTCTTCGCCGCCGAGCGCGGCGTCCACCGCCTGGTGCGGATCTCCCCCTTCGACTCCTCGGCGCGCCGCCACACCAGCTTCGCCCAGCTCGACGTCGGCCCGCTGGTCGACGAGGGGGTCGAGGTCGAGGTCGACGACGCCGACCTGCGGGTCGACACCTACCGCGCCTCCGGCGCCGGCGGCCAGCACGTCAACAAGACCGACTCCGCGGTGCGCATCACCCACCTCCCGACCGGCGTCGTCGTCCAGTGCCAGAACGAGCGCTCGCAGACGCAGAACAAGGCGGCGGCGATGCAGCTGCTGCGCTCGAAGCTGATCGAGCTCGAGGAGCGCAAACGCTCCGAAGCGCTGGCGGCCGAGCGCGGCGAGGTCAAGGACGTCGCCTGGGGCTCACAGATCCGCAGCTACTTCCTCCACCCCGACCAGCGGGTCAAGGACCACCGCACCGGGCATGAGGTTGGGGACGCCGAGCGGGTGCTCGACGGCGACCTCGACGCTTTCATTCGCGACTACCTCAACAAGACGGCGGCTTCGTCGGCGAATTAGAGGGACGGGCGAGTCCGGGTGCCCCTCCCGGCTCAACTTTTTCCGAAGACAGGAGGGCGGCTGTCCGTGGAGGTCAGTGCGGAAAAAGTACAAGCCGCCGGGAGGGGCACCCGGACTCGCCCAGCGGCTTGATCTGCACGACGAGCTTCAGCTTCTTGCGCGCGGGGCGGGTGAAGCGGAGGACGCCGCTTCGTCCCAGGTGACGCTTGAATGTGCCCAGGCGATGGGAGCCGCTCTTCAGCTTGATCTGCGCCGGGGTGGGTTCGAAGGTGGTGTAGCCGATCGTGATCTTGAGGCGGTTGTGGCGGGTCGTGGCGCGGGCGCTGGCGCTGCGCAGGGGGCAGGGCTCGGCTTCCTCGGCTTCGGCTTCGTCTTCTTCTTCGGAGCAGAATTCCGCGGCTTCTTCGGGGTCGAGCTCGGCGGCGATTTCGAGGCATTCGAGGTCCGTTTCTTCGCCTTCGAAGGCTTCTTCGTCTTCGAATTCGCCGGCGCTGGCGACGAATTCTCCGGCCGCTGGGACGAAGGCGGCGGCGGCCTTGGCCGGCGCGGTCAGCGGCGCCATCGCCGCCGCCAGCAGGCAGATCGCCAGCGCGGCCTGGAAGACGAGCACCAGGGGGCGCAGGGGGTCCGGGCGGGAGTCGTGCGGGCGCGGGCGGGAGTCCATGCCGGCTCTGGATCGGCCGCTCTCGCCGTTTCCTTGAGCGCCGCGGGCGCGCCTGCGGGTTTACCCGGGTAGATTCAGCGGCGATGCAACAGGGGTCACCGCCAGAGTTGGACGGCGTCAGCCACCGCTACGTCGAGGCCAACGGCGTCCGCCTGCACGTCGCCGAAGCGGGGGACGGCCCGCCGGTCCTCTGCCTGCACGGCTGGCCGCAGCACTGGTGGATCTGGCGCAAGCTGATTCCCGAGCTGGCCGGTGAGCGGCGCCTGATCTGCCCCGACCTGCGTGGCTTCGGCTGGAGCGATGCCCCGGCCGGGCGCTACGAGATCCAGGAGCTGGCCGACGACATGCTCGCCCTGCTGGACGCCCTGGAGCTGGACCGGGTCGACCTGATCGGCCACGACTGGGGCGGCTACGCCGGCTTCCTGCTCTGCCTCGGGGCGCCGCAGCGGGTGCGCCACTACCTGGCGCTTGGCATCGTCCACCCCTTCTTCCAGCCGCCCGCCGTCTCGCCGGCGACGCTGAAGCGGACCGCCTACCAGTTCGTCCTCGCCACCCCCGGCCTCGGCCCCGCGGTGCTGCGCCGCACCGGCCTGGTCGGCCTCGCCCTGCGCCGCGGCGCCCACCCGGACATGCGCTGGAGCGAGGAGGAGGTCGATTGCTTCGCCGCCAGCTTCCGGCCCCGCGACCACGCGCGGGCCTCCTCCGCCGTCTACCGCAGCTTCCTCACCCGCGAGCTGCCGCGGCTCAAAGCGGGCCACTACCGCAGCCAGCGCCTCACCGTGCCGACCCTGATCCTGGCCGGCGAGGCCGACCCGGTGATCCGCGCCGACGTCCTCGCCGGCTTCGAGCCCTACGCGGATGAGATGAGCGTCGAGACGGTCGAGCGCTGCGGGCACTTCGTCGCCGAGGAGCGCCCCGACCTGGTCGCCGCCCGCGCCCGTGAGCTGTTCGGCTCGCCCGCCTAGAGCACGCCCTCCATCTTCAGCAGCGCCTCCTTCATCGGCAGGCCGCCGCCGTAGCCGCCGAGGCCGCCGCCGCTGCGCAGCACCCGGTGGCAGGGGACGATGACCGGGATCGGGTTGGTGCCGCAGGCGGTGCCGGCGGCGCGCACGGCGCGCTCGTTGCCGGCCCTGCGGGCCATCTCGGTGTAGGTCCGGGTTTCGCCGTAGGGGATGCGGTTGATCGCGTGCTGGACCCGGCCGCGGAAGCCGGTGGTCAGCTGCCAGTCGATCGGCAGGTCGAACTCGGTCAGCTTGCCGGCGAAGTAGAGGTCGAGCTCGCGGCGCGCCCGGTCGAGCTTCGCCGGGGCCTCGAGCACGCGGGGGGAGACCTTCGCCGCCAGCTCCTCGAGCGTCTCCCCGGGGTCGTAGTTGGGCAGGTTGAGGCGGACGATTCCGCGCCGGGTGGCGGCGACGAGCAGCGTCCCGAAGGGCGAGTCGACGTTGGCGTAGGCGACGTCGAGCAGCCCCTCGGCGTCGGCGCGCTCGGCGAGGCGTCGCAGTGGGTCCTTCATGCCAGCTCCTCTCGCAGTCGCTTGATGCCCTCGTGCAGGCTGCGGCGGGCCGCCTCCGGCGAGCAGCCGAGCGCCGCGGCGATCTCGGCGTGGGGCAGGTCGGAGCCGTAGCGCAGGGCGACGGCGGCCCGCTGCTTCGGCGGCAGCGCCCCGACCAGCTCCCAGATCCCGTCGTCGCCGGGCAGCGGGTCTTCGACCCCGCTCTCGGCCACCTCGGCGACCGGCAGCGGCCGCCTGCCGCTGGCCCGGTGATGGTCGATTGCCTTGCGGTGGGCGATCGTCAGCAGCCAGCCGCGCAGGTTGCCGGCGTCCCCCAGCTTCGGGTAGGCCCGCAGCGCCGCGAGGAAGGTCTCCTGGAAGCAGTCCTCGGCGTCGGCCCGCCCGACCGCACCGCGCAGCACGCCCATCACGTCGGCGGCGTGCTCGTCGAGCAGGGTCTGAAACGGCGGCAGCGCGTTCACTCATGGGATTAAACGCCGTTGGTGCATAGAACGTGAGAGCGATGTCCGCCCCTCCCCTGGAGGCCGTCGCGCAGCAGATCCGCGCTGTCCTGCGCAAGGTGGACACAAAGCCTCCCGGGGAGGGGCGGCCATCGCTCTCAGCCCCCCACCCGCCGCTGATCTTGGGTGCACCAATGTCCGATCTGCAGGAGCTGGTCGAGCGGGCGCTGGCCGTGGAAGTCGGAATGTCGAAGGCAGAACTGGCGCGGGCGATCGGGAAGGAGCCGTCGAGCATCCGCCGGTTCTTCACGGCGAAAGTCAACCCTGAGCTGAAGACCGTGGCCGCGGTGGCCGATGTCCTCGGGGCCCGGCTCCCGGTGCGGTCCGTGCGCGCGGCGCGTCGCTGAGTGATCGATTTGCCCCGTATGTGGGGGTCAATCGATCACCCGCCACCGAGAGGTCTGCCCCGTCGGATTGCAACCTTGATCTAGGGTGGCCTATTGGCCGACCTGAATCTGGGTATCCACTTGAAAGAGCACGGGGCTGTGAGCGACTTGAATCTCGGGGTGATCGTCGAGCGGGCGCTGGCCGAGGACGTCGGCGGCGGCGACGTGACCGCGGAGGCGACGGTGAGCGGCGGGGCGCGGGCGCGGGCGCGGATCGTGCAGAAGCAGCCCGGGGTCGTCTTCGGGCTGGCGGCGGTGGCCGAGGCGATGCGGCAGTGCGGGGTGGAGGACGTCGACAACCTCGTGGTCGAGGGCCAGTGGCGCGAGCAGGTGCCGGCCGAGGTCGCCTTCGCCGCCGGGCCGGCGCGCGGCCTGCTGGCGGCGGAGCGCACGGCGCTCAACTTCCTCGGCCACCTCTCCGGGATCGCAACCCTGACCGCGCGCTTCGTCGAGGCGGTCGCCGGCACCGGGGCGGCGATCCTCGACACCCGCAAGACCACGCCGGGCCTGCGCGAGCTGGAGAAGGCGGCGGTGCTCGCCGGCGGCGGGCGCAACCACCGCATGGGCCTCTTCGACGCGATCCTGATCAAGGAGAACCACATCGCCCTCGCCGGCAGCCTGGCCAAGGCGGTCCACGCCGCGCGCACCACCCAGTCCGAGCTCGCGGTCGAGGTCGAGTGCCGCAACCTCGACGAGGTCGCCTACGCGCTCGGCACCGGCGCCGACGTCCTGCTGCTCGACAACATGGACGCCGGCACCCTGCGCAAGGCGGTCGAGCTGCGCGACGGCCACGCCGGCAGGGCCGGCGGCGGCCCCTCGCTGGAGGCCTCGGGCGGCGTCAGCTTGGAGACCGTTCGAACCATCGCCGAGTCGGGCGTCGACTTCATCTCCGTAGGCGCCCTAACTCATTCTGCTCCAACGCTCGATTTCAGCCTGCTCCTGGATCCGGCTTGAGTGGAGAGGACGGGCGCCCCTCCCCAGGAGGCTCTGTGTCCACGCCCCGCAGGACGACCGACGATTCAGCTGCGCGACGGCCTCCGGGGGAGGGGCGCCCGTCCTCTCCTCCCACGCTGCCTCACTTGAGCAGGCGGGAGAGGCGGCGGTCCTTGAGGATGCGGCCGTTGGTCTGCTCCTCGGGGCAATACGTCGTTTGGTGCTCTGAGAAGTAGACGGCCTCGAGCTGCGTGCCGCAGCGAGGGCATGGTGTGCCCTCGCGTTTGTGGACCTGGAGCGGCATCGGGGCCTTGTCGGGGAGCTGGTCCGGGATGGTGCGCTCGTAGTGCTCGATCGCGTCGCCCAGGACGTGGAGCGCGGCGTGCAGGCGCTCGACCTCCTCGCTGCTCAGCTCCGAGCCCTGCTTGAACGGCGAGAGTCTCGCCTCCCAGAGGATCTCGTCGACCCAGGAGCGGCCGATGCCGGCGATGTCGCCCTGGTGGCGCAGCAGCGGGTGCAGGTGGCGGGGCTGGTCGATCAGCGCCGCGAACTGGGCCAGCGGCGGCGCCGGCCAGGCCTCCGGGCCGAGCCGGGCGACGGCCTCGTCCTCCCCGACGGCGCCGGCCGGCAGCAGCTTCGCCCAGGCCCGCTGCCTGGTCCCGAACTCGCGCAGGCGCAGCTCGCGGCCGCCCTCGAGCCGCAGCAGCACCCGCGAGGCGCGGTCTTTGGGCGAGGCGCGCTTGTCGAAGACCCGCAGCCGCCCGGCCGACATCAGGTGGATCAGGAGGGCCAGGTCGCCGAGCTCGACCACCGGCATCTTCCCCACCCGCCGCACCCCGGTCAGCTCGCGGCCGGCCAGCGCTTCCAGCGGCGGCTCGAAGGTCTTCATCACGTTCATCCCCGGCGCCAGCGCCGACTCGACCACGGTCCCGGACAGCGCTGCGTCGAGCCGGCGCGCCGTGATCTCGACCTCGGGCAACTCGGGCATGCCGAGAGGTTAGACTTGTAGGCACGTTCATTCGACTGGTTTCGAGGCGACAGCCGGGCCAGCGAACATCAGGAAAGGAAGGGCTCATGCAAGAGCTCCCGACGATCCAACCCAGCATGCCGGACGCTCTCTCGCCCGCAGAGATCGCTGCCCTGAGCGATGAGGTGCGGGCGCTCGCCGCCGAGCGCAACGCCGTCATCCTCGCCCACAACTACCAGCTGCCCGAGGTCCAGGACGTCGCCGACCGGATGGGCGACTCGCTCGGCCTCTCGCGCGAGGCCGCCGCCACCGACGCCGAGGCGATCGCCTTCTGCGGCGTCCACTTCATGGCCGAGACCGCTTCGATCCTCTCGCCGGAGAAGACCGTCCTGATCCCCGACCTCGACGCCGGCTGCTCGCTGGCCGACTCGATCGACGCCGACCAGCTGCGCGCCTGGAAGGCAGAGCACCCCGGCGCCCTGGTCGTGATGTACGTCAACACCTCGGCCGAGGTCAAGGCCGAGACCGACTACTGCTGCACCTCCTCCAACGCGGTCAAGGTGGTCGAGCACATCTGGGCCGAGCACGGCCCCGATACCGAGATCCTCTTCGGCCCCGACATGTGGCTGGGCGCCTACGTCGAGCGCGAGACCGGCCTGCGCGACGACCCCGGGCGCCGCGCCCGCTTCCACGTCTGGGACGGCGAGTGCCACGTCCACGCCGGCATCCGCCCCGGCGACATCGCCCGCACCCGCGCCGAGAACCCCGAGGCCGAGCTGCTGATCCACCCCGAGTGCGGCTGCGCGACGCAGGCGATGGAGTACGTCGCCGCCGGCGAGATCGACCCCGAGGGGGTCCACATGCTCTCCACCTCGGGCATGCTGCGCCACGTCGAGGAGAACCCCGACGGCAGCTTCATCGTCGCCACCGAGAACGGCATGCTCTACCCGCTGCAGCAGGCGGCGCCGCAGGCCAACCTGGTCGAGGCCAACCGGATGGCCTTCTGCAAGTACATGAAGATGATCACCCTGCCCAAGCTGCGCGACAGCCTGCTCGAGATGCGCTTCGAGGTCAGCGTCCCGGCCGCGGTGGCCGAGCGCGCCCGGGTGCCGATCGAGCGCATGGTCGCGATCGGCTAGGGCGAGATATTGTCCCCGGCGTGAACGAGCTCTCGCGGCAACTGCGCGTCGACTCGGTGCGTGCCGCTGCGGCGGCGGGCTCCGGCCACCCGACCTCCTCGATGTCGGCCGCCGACCTGATGGCGGTCCTCTTCGAAAGCCACCTGCGCTACGACTTCGGCGCGCCGGAGAACCGCGCCAACGACCACCTCGTCTTCTCCAAGGGCCACGCCTCGCCGCTGCTCTACGCGCTCTACAAGGCCGCGGGCGCGATCGACGACGCCGAGCTGCTCAGCTTCCGCGAGCTCGGCTCGCGCATGCAGGGCCACCCGACGCCGGAGATCCCCTGGGTGGACGTCGCCACCGGCTCGCTCGGCCAGGGCCTGCCGATCGCGGTCGGCATCGCCACCGCCGCGGCCAGGCTCGAGTCCTCCGCGCTGCGGGTCTGGACGCTCTGCGGCGACTCGGAGATGGCCGAGGGCTCGATGTGGGAGGCCTTCGAGCACGCCGGCCACAACCGCCTCGACAACCTGATCGCGATCGTCGACGTCAACCGTCTCGGCCAGCGCGGCCCGACCATGCACGGCTGGGACACCTCGGCGCTGGCGGCGCGCGCCGCGGCCTGCGGCTGGGACGTGCAGGAGATCGACGGCCACGACCTGGAGGCGATCGACGCCGCCTACGGCCGGGCGCTCGCCGCCGATCGCCCGGCGGCGATCTTCGCCCGCACCAAGAAGGGCTCCGGCGTCGCCGCGGTCGAGGACGAGGACGGCCAGCACGGCAAGCCGCTCGCCGACCCCGAGGCGGCGGTCGAGGAGCTCGGCGGCCTGCGCGAGGTCAGCGTCGCGGTCCAGGGCCCGCCGGCCCCGCAGCCCTACGAGGTCGCCACCGCGTCGGTCGAGCGACCCAGCTACGAGCTCGGCGAGAAGGTCGCCACCCGCGGCGCCTACGGCGACGCGCTGGCCTGGCTCGGCTCGGTCGACGAGAGGGTCGTCGCCCTCGACGGCGAGGTCGGCAACTCGACCTACGCCGAGCGCTTCGCCGACAAGCACCCGGACCGCTTCTTCGAGATGTACATCGCCGAGCAGCAGATGGTCGCCTCGGCGATCGGCATGCAGACGCGCGGCTGGAAGCCGTTCGCCTCCTCCTTCGGCGCCTTCCTCAGCCGCGCCTACGACTTCGTCCGCATGGCCGCGATCTCGGCCGCCGACCTGAAGCTCTGCGGCTCGCACGTCGGCGTCTCGATCGGCCCCGACGGCCCCTCGCAGATGGCGCTCGAGGACATCGCCTCGCTGCGCGCCGTGCTCGGCAGCGTGATCCTCTACCCGTCCGATCCCAACCAGGCCGTGCAGCTGCTCGACGCGATGCGCGAGCACAGCGGGATCAGCTACATGCGCACGACCCGCGAAAAGACCCCGGTCATCTACGGGCCGGAGGAGAGCTTCGCGATCGGCGGCAGCCGCACCGTGCGCTCCTCCGACGCGGACGCGGTCACCCTGATCGGCGCCGGCATCACCCTGCACGAATGCCTTGCCGCCGCCGAGCGGCTGGCCGGCAACGGCATCGCCGCCCGCGTCGTCGACCTCTACTCGGTGAAGCCGGTCGACGAGGCCGCGATCCTCGCCGCCGCCCGCGAGACCGGCGCGATCGTCACCGTCGAGGACCACTACGCCGAGGGCGGCATCGGCGACGTCGTCGCCGCCGTCCTCGCCGGCGCCGGCGAGTGCCCCAAGCTGACCCGCCTCGCCGTCACCGAGCGCCCCGGCAGCGGCCCCCCCGCCGACCTGCTCGCCGCCGCCGGCATCGACGCCGACGCGATCGTCACAGCGGCCGAGTCGCTGGCGAGCTAGTCGTTCCGCTGGAGCCCCTCAGCTCTATGCCCGAAGCTGGTGTGTCGTGAGATGGGTGGCAGGTATGCCCTGGCGTGAATGTCGCGAAGCGGCGGCAATGCAATCCGGTCTCTGCGCGCCGTAGGCGCGCTCCTCTTCTGTCGCGAGCGCGAAGCGCGACGCGACCCCAATTCACGCCAGGGCATACCTGCCATCCATCTTTACGAACATCTGCTCATAATTCGCTAATCTCCCGCTCACGCGCTTTGGGCGGGGAATTGCGGGGTCGAGGGGGCGCAGGAGTCACCCTGTACCCGGAGAAAGTTCGCGGGCATGGCACTGGGCAGAAAGCGAAAGCGCAAGGGCGGCGGCGAGGAGCCGCCGCGGCGACGGGTCGGCGGCAAGCCGATCGTCGAGCTGCGCGACGTGACCAAGGTCTACCCGGGCGGCCACATGGCGCTCGACCGGGTCTCGCTGGCGATCGACCGCGGCGAGTTCGCCTTCCTCGTCGGCCCGACCGGCTGCGGCAAGTCGACCCTGATCAAGATGCTGATCCGCGAGCTCGAGGCCACCGACGGCGAAGTCCGCATCGCCGGCCGCGACATCGGCGCCCTGCCCGAGAACAAGATCCCGCAGCTGCGGCGCAACATCGGCACCGTCTTCCAGGACTTCAAGCTGCTCCCCGACCGCACCGTCTACGACAACGTCGCCTACGCGCTGCAGGTGATCGGCGCCTCGCGCGCCCAGATCCGCGCCCAGGTGGCCGAGACGCTGCGCCTGGTCGGCCTCTCGACCAAGCTCAACCGCTTCCCCGACGAGCTCTCCGGCGGCGAGCAGCAGCGCGTCTCGATCGCCCGCGCCTTCGTCAACCACCCGCCGCTGCTGCTCGCCGACGAGCCCAGCGGCAACCTCGACCCGGTGACGTCGATCGGCGTGATGCAGCTGCTCTACCGGATCAACAAGACCGGCACCACGGTCGTCGTCGTCACCCACGACCGCGAGATGGTCGACAACATGCGCCGCCGCGTGATCGAGCTCTACGAGGGCCGCGTCGTCCGCGACGAGGTCGCCGGCGGCTACACCGAGGAGTCGACGACCGAGTTCGGCGTCCGCATGCGGGCCGAGATGGGCGTCGCCCCCGAGGGCCAGACCAACGGACACGACTCCCTCTTCTAGATGTCACGCCTGATCTTCTTCACCCAGGAGGCCTTCCGCGCCCTGCGCCGCAACGGCGCCCCGAGCATGGCGGCGATCGTCACCACGGTCACCACCGTGATCCTGCTCGGCGTCCTGATCCCGGTCTTCCAGACCACCCAGGCCAAGAGCGACCAGGTCCGCGACGAACTCGAGTTCCGGGTGCCGATCTACGACGACGCGACCCGGGCCGAAATCGGCGCCCTGGAGCGCAAGCTGCAGCAGATCCCGCACGTCGAGTCGGTCGAGCTGATCACCAAGGCCGAGGCCCTGCACGAGCTGGAAAAGGACCTCGGCGAGAAGAAGAGCGAAGACCTGCTCGGCCAGCTGCACGACAACCCGCTGCCGGCCAACTTCCAGATCAAGGCCGACGACGCCGCCAACCTCGACTCGGTGCGGGCGGCGATCACGCCGCCGGGCCCCGACGGCAAGCCGCGGCCGATCTCGCCGATCATCCCGGCCGAAGACCCGATCTTCGACCGCCAGCAGGAGTCGCAGCAGATCGAGCAGGTGACCGGCGCGCTGAAGATCGTCCTGACCGTGATCACCGCGCTGCTGATCCTCGCCTCGCTGATGCTGGTCGGCAACACGATCCGGCTCTCGATCTACACCCGGCGCCGCGAGGTCGAGGTGATGCGCCTGGTCGGCGCCACCCGCTGGTTCATCCGCTGGCCGTTCATGATCGAGGGCGTCGTCGTCGGCTTCGCCGGCGGCCTACTCGCCATACTGATCCTGTGGCTGGGCAAGATCACGATCGTCGACCCGCTGAGCGACACCTTCTCGTTCCTCGCGGCGCAGAACAACAGCACGCTCTCCTTCCCGGCCCTGGTCGCGATCCTCTTCTGCGCCTCGGTCCTGGTCTCGGCGATCGGCTCGGGCGTGACCCTGCGCCGCTTCCTCAAGGTCTGATCGGGCCGTGAGGGGCTGGGGGGTGCCGGCCCTCGTGGCCGGGTTCGTCGTCGTCCTGCTCGCCGGGATCTGGCTCGGCGGCCACCCCGCCAACCTGCCCGAACTGCTCCGCGACCGCCTGCTCGACGAGTCCGCCGGGCTGACGGTCGAAGCCGAGGAACTGATCGAGGACAACTACTACCGCCGGGTCGGCAACGGCGAGCTGAGCAACGCCTCGCTGCAGGGCATGGTCCGCGAGCTGCGCCGCCGCCACGAGGACCGCTTCTCCGAATACTTCTCGCCGGAGGCGCTCGCCCACTTCAACGAAGCGATCTCGGGGCGCTTCTCCGGGGTCGGGCTCAGCGTCACCCAGGTCAAGCCCGGATTGCGGGTCGAACGGGTCTTCCCCGGCTCGCCGGCGCAGCAGGCCGGGATCGAGCAGGGCGAGCTGATCGTCTCGGTCGAGGGCGAATCGATAGCCGGCCAGAACAGCCGGGTGACGACGGCGAAGATCAAAGGCCCGGAGGGGACCGAGGTGACGATCGGCGTGCGCGACCCGAAGCGCGGCAAGACCCGGCAGCTGACCCTGGAGCGGGCGCAGATCTCGCTGCCGATCGTCAGCGGGCGGCTGATCGAGGTTGACGGCAAGAAGCTCGGCTACGTGCGCATGGCCAGCTTCACCGAAGGCGTCCACGCGCTGCTGCGCGCTCAGGTGCAGAAGCTGCAGCGCCAGGGCGCCGAGGGGATCGTGCTCGACCTGCGCGCCAACGGCGGCGGCCTGCTCGACGAGGCGGTGCTCAGCGCCAGCGTCTTCCTGCCCGAGGGCGAGGTCGTGGTCGAGACCCGCTCCCGCACCCAGGGCGACTCCACCTACGAGACGGTCGGCGACAACCTGCCGCGCGTCCCGGTCGTCGTCCTGGTCGACCGCGGCACCGCCTCGGCGGCGGAGATCCTCACCGCGGCCCTGGCCGACGACGCCGGGGCGACCGTGGTCGGCACCCGCACCTTCGGCAAGGGCGTCTTCCAGCAGGAGGTCGACCTCTCCAACGGCGGCGCCCTGAAGCTGACCGTCGGCGAGTACTTCACCCCGGAGGGCGTCAACCTGGCCCGCAGCCACGGTGTCCACCCCGACGTGAAGGCCGCCGACGACCCCGGCACCGCCGCCGACGAGGCCCGCGAACGCGCCCTGGAGGAGCTGGCGTCCCAGCAATGAGCTTCCGGTGCGCCTTTTGCTCTCTATACGTACATAAAGCGCACCGGAAGGGGCGTGGGGGGTGAGGGGGCGCGACTGGCGCTACTACCGCGACCGGCAGCGCAAGCGCTCGCGGGCGCGGCGCGAGGCCGAGCCGCGCAGCGCCCGCGAGGCGGTCGAGGCGCTGCTCGCCGAGCGGCTCGGGGGGCGCGGCTTTGCGGCGGCGCTGGAGAGCGAGGCGGTGCGCGCCGCCGAGGCGGCGGCGGCCAGCGAGCTGCCGCGCCGCGACCTGACCGGGCTGCCGACCTTCACCGTCGACCCGGTGACCGCGCGCGACTTCGACGACGCGGTCTCGGCCCGCCGCGAGGGGGAGGGGGTGCGCCTCTGGGTCCACATCGCCGACGTCGCCGCCCACGTGCGGCCGGGGACGCCGCTCGACCTCGAGGCGCGCCGCCGCGGCAACAGCACCTACGTCCCGGGCGCGGTCGAGCCGATGCTGCCGCGGGCGCTGAGCGAGGAGTCCTGCAGCCTGGCGCCGGCAGCCGAGCGTCTCGCGGTGACCGCCGAGATCGAGCTCGGCGGCGACGGGCAGCCGCGGTCGGCGAGCTTCTACCGCAGCCGGATCCGCTCGCGGGCGCGGCTCGACTATGACCGCCTCGACCTCGTCTTCGCCGGCCGGGCGGCGGCGCCCGAGGAGGTCGCCGAGCCGCTCGCGGTCGCCCGCGAGGCGGCCGCGGCGCTGGGCGAGCGGCGCGGCGCGACCAGCCTCGAGGTCGAGTCCTTCGAGCCCGAGTTCCGCTTCGACGAGGGCGGCGAGCCGAGCGGCGCCCGGGCGGTCGAGCAGACCGAGTCGCACCGCCTGATCGAGCGGCTGATGATCCTCGCCAACGAGCAGGTCGCGCAGCTGCTCGAGCGCAAGCGGGTGCCGGCCGTCTACCGCGTCCACGCCCCGCCCGACGCCGCCCGGGTCGAGCGCCTGGTCGAGCAGCTGGCGGCGCTGGGGGTGCCGACGCCGCCGCTGGGCCAGGGCCTGGCGCCGGCACAGGCCGGGGCGGTGGCGGCCGCGGCCAGCCGCCTGGTGGTCGCCGAGGCGAGACGGCGCGGGCATGGCCGCGAGGCGTATACATCGCTCGTGCTCCGCTCCCAGATGCAGGCCTCCTACAGCGACCGCAACAGCGGCCACGCCGGGCTCGGCAGCGCCGCCTACTGCCACTTCACCTCGCCGATCCGGCGCTACCCCGACCTGCTCGTCCACCGGGCGCTGCTGGCGGCGCTGGGCGAGGGGGAGGAGGCGCCGCGCGCCGCCGAGGCGCGCGAGGTCGCCTGGCACTGCAGCGAGACCGAGCGCGAGTCGGCCAAGGCCGAGCGCGACGCCGACGACCTCTGCGCGGCTTTCCTGCTGCGCCGCGAGCTGGCCGAGCGCGGCGAGGACACGGCGTTCGCCGGCGAGGTCTCGGGGACGATCCGCGCTGGCGCCTTCGTCTCCTTCGGCGGCGAGCTGGGCGACGTCTACGAGGGCTTCGTCCCGGCTCGGACGATGGGGGCTGAGCGCTGGCAGCTGAACGAGACCGAGACCGCGCTCCTCGGCGCCGAGTCGGGGGCGGCGCTGCGGCTCGGCGATCCAATATCCGTCCGCGTCACCGGGGTCGAGGCGGCGCGCGGCAGGGTCGACCTGGAGAGGGTCGGCGATGGCTAAGAAGGCGAAGAAGAAACGCGAGCCGGCCTCGGGCGACGTCGCCACCAACCGCCGCGCCCGGCACAAGTTCCAGGCCGTGGAAAAGATGGAGGCGGGGATCGTCCTGCGCGGCTCCGAGGTCAAGTCGCTGCGCGAGGGCAAGGCGCAGATGGGCGACTCCTACGCCGTGGTCGAGCGCGGCGAGGTTTGGCTTCGCAACCTGCACATCCCGCCCTACGAGCCGGCCAGCCGCGAGAACCACGAGCCGGAGCGGCCGCGCAAGCTGCTCCTGCACCGGGCCGAGATCGAACGGCTGATCGGCAAGACCGCCGAGAAAGGGCTGACCCTGATCCCGACCCGGGTCTACTTCAAGGGCTCGCGGGCGAAGGTCGAGCTGGCGCTGGCGCGGGGCAAGGAGGGTCGCGACCGGCGGCGTGAGATCGCGGAGCGCGACGTGCGGCGCGAGGTCGAGCGCGAATTCAAGGGCCGGATGAGGTAGCTTCGGGTCCTATGCGCTCCCGCTCCGCCCTGGTCCTGCCGGTGCTGGCGCTGATCGTGGCCATGATCGGCCCGGCGCAGGCAAACGCAGAGTCCTTCCCGAGCAAGGCCGGCGACTTCGTCGGCGACAACATCCAGTTCTTCGTCGCTGGGCTGGTGGTGGCGATCCTGCTGCTCCTCCTGGTGATCAGCGTCCGCCAGCGGCGCAGCAAGGAAGAGGCCGGCAAGCCGGCAGCGCATGCCGCGCCGCCGCCGCCGGCTGCGGCGCCCGCCGCGGCTGCCGCCGCCCAGCAGACCACCGAGATGCCGGTCGCCCCGCCGCCGGGCGGCGCCCCGCCGCAGAGCTCCGCGCCGCCCCCCGGCGGCCCGCCGCTGAGCGCCAAGGAGAAGCGCAAGCAGGCGCGCGAGGAACAGCGCGCGGCGCGGACCGAGCATCGCAAGCGGCGCCAGGAGGAGGCCAAGCGGCGCAAGGAAGAGCGGACGGCGAAGCGCGCCGAGAAGCGTCACAAGCCGGACGCGGGCGAGCCGAAGAAGGGCCGCTCGGGGCGCAAGGCCAAGCGCGAAGCCAAGAAGGCCGAGCGCCAGCTGGCCGAGGCCCGCGCCGCGCACGAGCGCGAGCGGCTGCAGGCCGCCGCCCAGGCCGCCCAGGCCGGGACCCTGCCCCCGGCGGCGCCGCCCCCCGCCGCGGTCCCGACCGCGACGACGCCGCCGCCTACCCAGGCCGTGCCGCCGCCCCCGGCGGGCCCGGGGCCGACCGAGCAGCTGCCGCCGGTCGCGCCGCTGCCGCCGCAGGGCGGGCCGGCGCCGCAGGCGCCGCCCGGCGCCCCGCCCGGCTACGACGACCCCGCCGCCGCCGAGCAGCGGGTGCGCGACAAGGTCGGCGAGATCCAGCAGGAGGAGGAGCGGATCCGGGCCGAGGCCGACCGCCGCATCGCCGAGGCCGAGCGGGTGCAGCGCGAGGCCGAGGAGCGCGCCGCGCGCGCCCAGGCGCCGCCGGCGACAGAGGCCGGCGAGGCAGTGCTGTCGGCCGCCGCGCCGCCGACCCCGGCCGCCCCCGGCGCCCCGGCCCCGCAGCTGCAGACCGCCGAGCAGGCCCTGCAGCAGGGCCGCGAGGCGCAGGAGCAGGCGATGGCCGAGGCCCAGGAGCGGCTGCGCCAGATCGAAGAGCGCACCCAGGCCGCCGAGCGCCGCGCCGCCGAGGCCGAGCGCCTGGCGGCGCTCAAGTCCGAGGAAGAGGAGCGCGAGCGGCGCCTGCAGGAGATCCGCGACAGCGTCGCCGCCGCCGAGGAGCGCGCCCGCGAAGCGGAGCGCCGCGCGGTCGAGGCCGAGCAGGCCGTGATCCAGTCGGTCCAGGGCCAGGCCGCTCAGCCCGCCGCACCGCAGCCGGCGCCGACCCCTCCGGCGCCCGCGCCGACCCCTCCCGCGCCGGCCCCGTCGCCGCCGCCCGAGCCGCCCGCGCCCGCGCCTCCGGCGCCGGCTCCCGAGCCGCAGCCCGGCCCGCCGCCGGCCCCGCCGCAGACTCCACCGCCACCGGCACCGCCGCAGACCCCACCGGCGCCTGCGGCCGGGGGGGCGATCGAGCTCAACTCGGTCACCTTCGAGCAGCTTCGCGCCGAGGGCCTCTCGGTCACCCAAGCCACCCGCCTGCTCGCCCACCGCGAGCGGCTCGGCCGCTTCGGCTCGCTCGACGAGCTGGACGAAGTGCCGGGCTTCCCGGACGACGTCCTCGCCGACCTGAAGCAGCGCGCGCGGGTTTGAGCCCTACAGCCCCGCGGCCTCGAGCAGCTTGAGCCAGATCTCGCTGCGGGTCGGGTAGGCCGCCACGGCGTGCCTCAGCCGGGGGAGCGGGACCTCGGCGACGATCGCGACGGTGGCGGCGTGGAGGAAGTCGGCGGTCTCGAAGCCGGTGAAGGTGGCGCCGACGATCACCTCGCGCTCGCGGTCGACGACCAGCCGCGAGGTGCCGCCTGTGCCCTTGCCCTGGAAGCTGGCGCCGGCGGTGCCGTCGGTGGGGACGTCGATCGCACGGGCGTCGATGCCGGCCTCCCGCGCCTGCTCCAGGGTCCTGCCGGCGGCGGCGACCTGCGGGTCGGTGAAGGTGACGCGGGGCAGGGCGACGGCTTCCGAGCGCGCCTCGACCGGGCGCCCCAGCGCGTTCTCAGCCGCGACCCAGGCCTGGTACTTGCCGCTGTGGGTGAAGAGCGCCCGGCCGTTGACGTCGCCGACCGCGTAGAGCCACTCGCGGCCGCCGACCCGCATCCGGGCGTCGGTCTCGAGGAAGCCGCCCGCGCCGGGCTCGACCCCGACCGAGTCGAGCCCGATCCCGGCCGTGCGCGGCTTGCGCCCGATCGCGACCAGCAGCTCCTCGGCCTCGACCGCGCTGCCGTCGCCGAGCTCGACCCGGACGCCGCCGTCGGTCGCGGCGACCCGCTCGGCCAGCGCTCCGAGCCGCACGTCGACCCCGTGGCGCTCGCGCAGCGCCTGCGCAACCTGCTCGCCGGCGAAGGGCTCCTCGCGGCCGAGCAGGCGCTCGGCGCCCTCGATCAGGGTCGCCTCGGTGCCCAGCGTCGCCCAGGCCTGGGCCAGCTCCGAGCCCACCGGTCCGCCGCCGAGGATCGCCATGCTGCCCGGCACCCGCTTGGCCGTGGTCGCCTCGCGGTTGTTCCAGGCCGGGACCGAGTCGAGGCCCTCGATCGGCGGCATCGCGGCGCCGCTGCCGGTGGCGAGGACGATCAGCTCCCCGGCCTCCAGCGCCTCTTCGCCGACCAGCACCCGGCGCTCGCCGTCGAGTCGGCCGGCGCCGCGGAAGAGCTCGATCCCGCGCTGCTCGAGCCAGGGCAGCTGGCCGGAGTCGTCGAGGTCGTGGATCACCTCATCGCGGCGGTCGAGCACCGCCTGCGGGTCGATCTCGCCGCTGACCGCGCTCGCCACCCCGGGCACGCGGCGGGCCTCGGCGATCAGGTCGCCGGGCCGCAGCAGCGCCTTGGAGGGCATGCAGGCGTAGTAGGAGCACTCGCCGCCGACCAGCCCCGGCTCGACGATCGCCACCGACATGCCGCCGTCGGCAAGACGGCCGGCGCAAACCTCGCCGGGGGCGCCGGCGCCGAGCACGATCGCGTCGAATCGCTTGCCGCTCATCGGGTATTCCTACCCGACCGCGTACAATCGGTCCACATAGCACGGGGGCGACAGGCTTCGACGCGGTCGGTCCGTGCGAACGGTTGCAGGTCGAGGTGGCCGGAGGCCTCGTTAAACACCGGCACCAACCAATACGTGCGGACCATGAGTTCGCCCTCGCCGCTTAGCTAAGACCTAAGCGAAGAGAGTCGGCCCTCCTGCGCCCGCAGGGAGGATCGCCGGCTTCAAACCGCGGGCTCACCCGGGCGGATCGCCCCGTCCGCCAGGGGACACCTCAGAGGGCTCTATCTCCCGCAGTGCCCGCCGGCGCGGACCCCGGGAGACGAGAATCAAGCGCCGGCTAAACCTGTAGACGCCTTCGCACTACGACCTCGGACGCCGGTTCAATTCCGGCCGCCTCCATCAAACGCGCCTCACTTGAACCGCCGCCAGAAGAAACGGCGGTGCGGGTGGGCGCCGTGCCGCTGAGCGCCTTGGGCAGCTGCGGTTCGGTAAGCGTGGCAACCGGCTCGGTGACCTCGGCTTCGCCGAAGCCTTCTCCTCAACGGCGAGCCCTCTTCCCCTCAAAATTTAACGAGCCTTACCTTCTTGTCCTCGCCGAACTGGACGATCCTGATCTTCAGGTCCTCCCCGAAGTTGACCGGAACGATGCGGAGATCCTCGCCGAAGTTGACGACCCGGACCTTGAGATCCTCGCCGAAGTTGACTATTCGACCTCGCTTGGTTTCTGCCATCTGTGCCTCCCTTTATTTTGATGATTCGCCTGACACCCGTGACAACTTCGCCATGCTCAGCCGATCCAGAGGAGAACGGCCGATGCGCCGCAGGCCAGCAGCGCTGAAATCGCGACGATTGCGCAACCGCTGCCGGCTGTCTGTGCGGTGCCTGCTGTCTTGCCGGCGCGGTTTCGGATGTAGTCGGCGAAATCCGGGTCCTGCATCTCGCTGAAGGTCTCCCGATGCATGGCGGCCAACTCCAGTGTTCGCTCGCGGAATGCATCGGCCGCGGCGATGTCGCCTTGGGCGGAGTAGAGCTCGATCAGGTTGAACGCGCCCTTGGGGTGACCGCGTTGCTCCGCTCGGCGAAAGGCGGCCTCGGCTCCAGTCAGGTCGTTGCGCTGGTCGCGAAGGAAGAGCCCGAGGGCCAGGGATCCGCTGGCGCTGCCGCGATCGTCGGAGCGACGGAATGCCCCCTCCGCCTCAGCGAGGTCTCCCTCGTCCTTGAGCACGAGACCCAGGCCCCTGGCCCCCTCGGGGTCGCCTGCCTCGTCGGCGAAGCGCAGATCCGGCAGACCGCGGTCGGGCTCGTTGCGCCGGGTCGTGCCCAGCCACGCTGCGGCGTTGCCGTCCTCTCGCTTTCTGGCGCGGTCGATGAGTTCGGCCCACCTTGTCATTTCGCCCACCGAGGCGGCCAAATGGGCGAGTTCTCTCGGGGCGCCCGGGTGACCGAGCCCGTCGGCTCGATCGAAGGCTTCAATGGCCCGCGAGACGTCCCCCCGTTCCATCAACGCGACAGCCTGGGCGTACTCGTCGTCGGCTTTCTGGCTTCCGCTCGCCGGCATGCCGAGGTCCGGGTCGCCGAAGATCTGCCTCATCGACCGCCAATGATCTGCATCCATCGTCCCTCCCCTTTCGGACTAGGCCATTTGTCCCATTGCTTGGCTCAGCTCAGCTCAGTTCCGCGAGCCCCTGCCGCGCGAGGTCGCGAATGTCCGTCGGCGCATCCGTGATCGCAAGCGCGTGTTCGAGCGCGCCGCGCGCCGCCTCCCGATTCCCGAGCCGGCGCTCGCAGGCAGCGAGCAGGCAGAGGCCGCGTGCGCTCTCACCGGGGTCTGCCGCTGCAGCGGCGAGCATCAGCATCTCGCGGGCCGCTGCGTAGCTCGTCCGTTCGAGCAGGATCACGCCGACCTGTTTCGCCGCTGCATGTCGAGCAAAGCCGGCGTCGTCGCTGTCGGCATCGAGGACCCGCTGATACGCGTTCAAGGCTTCGTCCACGTTGCCGCGCCTGCGCTCTGCCTCGCCACGCAGGTAGGAGGCCATCAGGGATTGGTTGGGTTCGTGAATCCGTTCGGCGAGCCTGAACGCCTCGACCGCACGATCGAAGTCGTCGAGCTCCATCAGGTACATCCCGCCGGCCTCGAAGCTCGCCCGTTGCGCCCACTCGTCGTTTTCGGAGCGCATGGCCGCCTGCAGCCACTCCAACGCATCGGCTTGTCGGCTCTGTCGGTGCAGCAACAAGCCCAAGAGACACCCGGCGCGGGGCGCCTGTTCGGGGTGGTCCGATTCGGCCACTTCCCGAAACATGGCGATCGCACCTTCGTCGTCGCCCTGCTTTTCCTTAACTTGGGCCAGGTTTACCTTTGCTCGTAGCGAGTGTTTTGGGTGGCCGTGGGCGATCGCGGATTCATACGCTGCGCAGGCGGGGTCCAGTTCGCCAAGATCCTCGTGCACCACGCCGAGATTGGCCCACGCCCGCGGGGCCTCCTCCGGATCCTCGGTCTCGATGACCATGCGAAGCGCCTCGATTCCCGCGACGGTTTCCCCTCGATCCATGAGGTACCGGGAGACACCTCGCCAGGCGCCTGCGCGTATCGCCGGCTCCGCAGCGTCCGTGATGCGCTCGAAAGCCGCCTCGGCGCGGGGGTCGTTCTTGAGCTCCATGACCTCCGCACGGCGGAGCATCGCGATCGGGGAGACCGGCTCCTCGTTGGTCTCATACGCCTCCGTCATGGCAGCGGCGGCACCGGCGGGGTCGCCCAGATCTTCCAGCCGGACCGCGTAGTCCCAGGTGGGCTCCTCGGGGGCCCGCTGGGCTTGACCGGTCGGCTCGAGCATCAACTCGCGGCGGGCGAGGTTGCGGATGCCCGCGGCCTTCTCGATGCCTCGCTCTTCGGCTCGCTCCAGCGCCTCCTCGGCCTCGACGAGGAGGCGGCGTTTGAACAGCACGACGCCCAGGTGGTAGGCGCCCGCGGCGCTTCCGGCAACATCCGCCGCACGCACCCCGGCCTCCATAGCCCCCGGGTCACACCTCTCCCACATGCCGGAGAAGACCAGTAGCGGAGCCGCGGCCTCCATGTAGGAGTCGCTTCGCACGTCGTTGCCGGCACGATCTTCGACCTCGCACAGACGTGTGACGACCGCTGCGATCTCCTCGGGGTCGGCATCGGCGCGCTGCGACAGCAAGCCGGCGTAGTCGGCCAGGGCACGTACGCTCCCTCGTTCGACGCAGCGGCGAAACGCCGTCTCGGCGTCATGGAGCTCGCCCCGCTCTTTGAGAATGCGCCCGACGTTTCCGGCCCCGTCGACGCTTCCCGCCTCGTCGGCCCGGCGGTAGGCGGCCTCTGCTCTCTCCGGATCGGAGCGATGAACGTCGATCAAGATCGCCAGCTTGGCCAGTGCAGCGACGTCTCCACGGTCGCCGGCGCGAGCAAACGCCGCTTCCGCTTCGTCGATTTCGCCGTTCTCTTCCAGGGCGATGCCGAGATCTCGCGCCGCCGCAGCGTCGCCGGTCGCGTCTTCTTCTCGCAGCTTGTCCAGCTCGATCTCGGTCACAACTGCGCCAGGCGTCACAAGGCCGTGTTCGAATTCCTCCGCTCGCAAGGCGTCCTCGACTCGGGAACGCTATCGACTTCTTTCAAAAAACGTAGGAGCACTTGATTGATGCGAAAAGCTGGATGTAGCAGACAGAGCACGAACGCATTCGCGCTGCACGCGAGGTGATCGTCCACGACGGAGGGATTCCGTCGGACGCAAGAGACATCGCACACGCAGGTCGGGACTCGTCACGAGGGCTCTACGGGCGAGGTCAGGGGCTAGTGACCAGGCAACGCCTCAGTCAATCGCTTATGCCGTCCGGTCAGGCCCACTCACGGCCAGCTAGGGACGAAGGTCTTGGACCTCGCAGGGCAGGCTTTCCGCCCGATCGATGATCTCCGGGTCGCCGGTCAGGAGCACTGCGCCCTCAGATGCCGCGAGTGCGACTGCGAAACAGTCGGCCAACGCCATTGGGTGAGAGGCCTTCAGGTTCGACGCCGCCCGCATCGCCGAGACACCGGGGAGATGCTCGGTGATTCGCGGGCGGAGTTCCTCGAGAACGCGGTCTGCCTCTTCCTTGCCGTGATCGCGGCTCGTTCGGTAGTGGACCTCGACCAAGTTGATCCAGCTCATACCCGGGCGTTCTCGATTCAGGATCTCATCGACCAAACCCGCCGCTGGCTCGTCTCCGTCGAGCCAGGACAGAACCGGCCAGGAATCCAGACAGTGGGACAAGGTCTACCGAGGCTCTTTGCCGCGATCTTCGAGTAGCCGCGCCGCCATGCCGCTGCCAGCGAATCTTCCCCGCAGCGTCGACCGAGGGGTGGCCCGCCGCACAACGACCCCGTCGTCGACGTGCTCGAAGGACACGTCCGAACCCGGTCCAAGCCCTGCGCGTTCGCGGAGATCCTTGGGAATCACCACTTGCCCCTTGGCACCGATTCGCTGAGTCATACGGCCTCAGTATACCTCAGCTAGAACTCGGCGTAGCTGCCTGGTGACGGCGCAGCCAGTCGAGGACCCGGGTGGCGTCGCGGTCGGGGGGGAAGACGGGGTAGAAGGCCTTGGCGATGCGGCCGTCGACGGCGATCAGGGTGAGGCGCTTGTAGAGGGTCATGCCCTCGACCTCGAAGCTGGGCAGGCGTAGGGCGTCGCGCAAGCGCAGGCGCTCGTCGGCGAGCAGCGGGAAGGGGATGTGCTCGCGGGCGGCGAACTCGCGCTGTTCGGCGGGGCTCTGGGCGCTGAGGCCGACGACGCCAGCACCGAGCGCGCCGAATTCGGCGCCCGCGTCGCGGTAGGCGCAGCTCTGCGGCGTGCAGCCGCGGGCGCCGGGGATGTCGTCCCAGCCGTCGGGCAGCGCCTGGCCGGGCGTGCCGGTGCGCGGGTAGACGTAGACGACGAGATGTCGCCATCTCATCCGCTTGGCGGATGAGATGGCGACCGCGGTGGGGTCGGCGGCGATCGCGGCCAGGTCGAGCTCTCCGCCCCGGGTCGAGGGCAGGGCCAGGGAGGGGATCGCCATCCCCGTCAGGTGGTCGGCGGCGCCGTCATCCTCGGGTACGGGCAGGTCCGCCGGCAACTGGCTGTACTCGGCGCTCACGGGTTGCATCGTATGGTGCGCGGGGTGGAGCGCTTGGTCGTCTTCCTGCGCGGGATGAACCTCGGCGGTCGCCGGATCGCCAACGACGAGCTGCGCGGCGAGTTCGAGTCCCTGGGCTTCGACCATGTCGCCTGCTTCCGGGCCAGCGGCAACGTCGTCTTCGCCGCCGGGGAGGGGAGCGAGGCGGCGCTCGCCGAGCGCATCGAAGCCGGCCTCGCCGCCGGCCTCGGCTACGAGGTCCCGGTCTTCCTGCGGCCGGCCGCCGAGCTGCGGGAGGTAGCCGCGCACGAGCCGTTCCCGGCGGCCGCGGTCGCGGCCGCCAAGGGCAAGCCGCAGATCGCCTTCCTGCCCGCGGCGCCGACGGCGGCGGCGCGCCAGAGCGCCCTGGGCCTTTCCAGCGAGGCGGACCGCCTGGCGATCGAGGGCCGCCAGCTCCACTGGCTGCCCAGCGGCGGCATCTCCGAAACCGACCTCGACCTGAAGGCGCTGGAGACGACGCTCGGCCCCTGGACGATGCGCACCAAGGGAACCGTCGAGCAGATCGTCGCGAAGTACCTGGCGGGTTAGAACTGGCGACGCCCGAGACGCCGATTCATTCGGGAGCTGAGCTCGATGTACGCGGTGGCCGTCGCCCAGTTGGCGAGGATGAAGATCGCCGGCGGGGCATCGAAGGCGATGATTGCGATTGCGGCCATGGTGGACACGAGGGTGCTCAGCGCGATGGCACCGCGTGGGAACTTGAAAAAGCGAACCATCAGGTCCACATCTCGATGATAAGTGCCAGGATTGCCGCCGGCCATCCCAGGGAGAAGCCCTGGGCGATGCCTTCGTTCACCCGCTGACCGAGCACTTCGGGCGGCTGTGATTCAGCTACCGCCTGCGTCGCAGCAAAGCCGCTGCAATAAGCCATCGCGCCACCGAGGACCGAGATCGCCGTGACGCCGGCTTCGATCAGGTCTCTGATGCCGGCTGGATCGAACAGACTCATCGCGCCCACCGTAGGCGACGGCGACGCACGCATGGCGCGCACAAACGCGCGGAACTGTCAATCCTGCGAATGGGTCAGAGGTCGGCGCGGGGGAGGGCGGCGATGCGGGCGTCGCGGCTGACGGCGCCGATCTCCTCGGGTAGGGCCGCGAGCTGGACGTTGGAGACGAACTCCAGCTCGGCGCCGAGCGGGCGGAAGAAGTTGTCGTAGTGGGTGGGGACGATCGTCTCGGGGTCGAGGCGGGGGAGGATCCGGCGCCAGTAGTCGTCGGTGAAGCTGCGGCCGGCGACGCCGGCGAGGAAGACGTCGACCGGCTTCTCGCGGATCGCCTCGTCGATCAGGTTGGCGCTGCCCTGGTGGTAGAGGCGCAGCCCGGCGACCTCGATCGCGATCCCCCAGACCTGGCCGCAGCGGTAGGCGCCGGGGCTGAGCGCGTCGAGGTGCTCGCAGGTGAGGTCGCCGTCGTAGGGGACGGCGAGGCCGAGCAGCAGCTTCGAGTGGACGCTGGGCGTGAAGCTGACCGTGAACGGTCCCAGCTCGTAGGTGCGGTAGGGCTCGACCTCGACCGCGCGCTCGGCCAGGCCGTGCAGCGCCATCAGGCCGACCAGCGAGTCCGAGCCGTAGGCCTTGCAGCCGAAGCGGCGGGCGATCGCCGGCGCGTCGACGGCGTGGTCGAAGTGGGTGTGGCCGACGAGCACGCCGGCGACCTCGCCCGGCGCCCGGGCGAAGCGGTCGAGCGCCGCCGGGTCGGGCAGCGCCGCCCGCTTGCGCAGCAGGTCGGCGAAGGGGACGCGCGAGACGTAGGGGTCGACGAAGAGCGTCTGCCCCTCGCAGGAGATCCGGTAGCCGGAGACCCCGAGCCACTCGATCTCGACCCCGGCCGGCAGTCGCAGCGTCGCCGCCTGCAGCTCGCCCAGCGCCTGGCCGTCGGCGTGGGCGTCGGCGGCGCGGGACAGCCGCGCCCGCGTCAGATCCCCCAGGTGCCGCAGCGGTCCCGCCATCGCACCCAGGTTACGCCCCGCCGGCCGGGCGCCGCGTAATGTCAGGGGCCGGATGGCGATCGCGACCGCGACCCAGATCGACGTCTACGCGGGGGGCGCGCTGCTCTTCGCCGACGTCTCCTTCAAGCTCGAGCCGCGCGAGCGGATGACCCTCTCCGGCCGCAACGGCGCCGGCAAGTCGACCCTGCTGCGGGTCCTGGCCGGCGAGCGCCCGCCCGACTCCGGCTCGCTCTCGCTGCAGAAAGGCGCCCGCGTCGCGCTGCACGACCAGCGCCCGCCGCGCGAGGCGGAGGTCAGCCTCGGCGACTACGTGCTCAGCGGCCGCGCCGAGATGCTGGCGACCGAGGCCGAGCTGGCGCGGCTGGAGGAGGCGATGGCCGCCGGCGAACCCGGCGAGGAGACGATGCGCGCCTACGCCGCGGCCCAGCAGCGGCTGGAAGCCGGCGGCGGCTACCGCTGGCGCGACGAGGTGCTCGCCGTGCTCGGCGGCCTCGGCTTCGGCGAGGAGGACGGCGGCCGGCGGCTGGCGACCTTCTCGGGCGGCGAGCTGACCCGCGCCTCGCTGGCCCGGGTGCTCGCCGCCCGCCCCGACCTGCTGCTGCTCGACGAGCCGACCAACCACCTCGACATCCCCTCGCTGGAGTGGCTGGAGCGCTACCTGGTCGAGATGGAGGCGGCGGTGGTCCTCGTCGCCCACGACCGCTGGTTCCTGGAGGCGGTCGGCACCTCGGTGCTGGAGCTGGAGGCGGGCCGCGGGCGCTTCTTCGCCGGCCCCTGGCACGCCTGGCGCACCGAGCAGGCGGCGCGCGAGATCGCCCGCGGCAAGGCGATCGAGCGCCAGCAGGCGGAGATCGCCCGCATGGAGCGCTTCGTCGAGCGCTTCCGCTACAAGGCGACCAAGGCGCGCCAGGCGCAGTCGCGGCTGAAGACGATCGAGAAGATCAAGCGCGACGGGGTCGAGGCCGAGGCCCGCGACCGCCGCCACCTGCGCTTCTCCTTCGCCGCCCCCGAGCGGCCCGGGCGGGTGGTGGTGAAACTGGTCGGCGGCCGGATCGAGGTCCCCGGCCGCGTCCTCCTCGATCGCGCCGAGCTGGAACTCGAGCGCGGCGAGCACGTCGTCCTCGTCGGCCCCAACGGCGCCGGCAAGACGACCCTGATCGAGGCCCTGGCGGGCCGGACCGAGCCCGCCGCCGGCTCGGTCCGCACCGGCCACAACGTCAAGGTCGGCTACCTCTCCCAGCACGCCGAGACCGCCGCCGGGGAGGGGACGGTGCTCGACGCCGCGGTGCGCGAGACCGGGCTCACCGGCCAGAAGGCGCGCGACCTGCTCGGCGGCTTCCTCTTCTCCGGCGCCGACGTGGAGAAATCGCTCGAGGACATCTCCGGCGGCGAGCAGCGGCGGCTCTCGCTGGCGATCCTGGTCGCCTCCGGCGCCAACGTGCTGATCCTCGACGAGCCGACCAACCACCTCGACGTCGAGAGCCGCGAGGCGCTCGAGGACGCCCTGCTCGCCTACGAGGGCGCGGTGATCCTCGTCTCCCACGATCGCGCCCTGCTCGAGGCGGTCGGCACGCGCACCGTCGCCTGCGAAGACGGCCGGCTGGAGAGCCACCCGCACGGCTGGGCCGAGTTCCAGCGCCGCCGCGACGAAGCGGCCGAGGCCGCCTCGGCGGCCGCGGCGGCGGCCAAGCGCGAGGAGCGCGGCGGCGGCAGGCGCCGCAAGCCGGGCGCGGCGGCGCGCAGCGCCGAGCGCAAGGCGAGCCGCCTCGCCGAGCGGGTCGAGCGGGCCGAGGCCGGGCTGCGCGCCGTGGAGGAGGAGCTGGCCGACCCGGCCGCCTGGGCGACCCCGGCCAAGTCGGCGCGGGCCAGCGAGCGCCACGAGGCGGCGAAGCGCGAGCTGGCCGAGCTCTACGAGGAGTGGGAGCGGGCCGAAGCCGCGGTCAGCTCAGCGGCCGATCGAGCCTGACCCGGGTGCCGCGGCCGGGGGCGAGGGTGATGTTGCGGACCTTGACCTTCTCCGGCCGCGGGTCGGGGGCGCTGAGCGCGGCGCGCTCGACGAACTCGCGCAGGACGACGCGCATCTCGTATTCGGCGAAGGCGGCGCCGATGCAGCGCCGCACGCCACCGCCGAAGGGGATCCAGGCGTAGTTGTCGGCCTTGCCCTCGAGGAAGCGCTCGGGGCGGAACTCCTGCGGCGCGGGGAAGAGGTCCTCGCGGTAGTGCAGGGCGGCGATCGCCGCCATCACGAAGGTGCCGGCGGGCAGTTCGTAGCCGCCGATCTCGGCCGGCGCGGTCAGCTTGCGGGCGACGTCGACGATCACCGGCCGCGCCCGCAGCGTCTCCCTGATCGTCGCCTCCAGGTACTCCTCCTCACCGGCGGCGAGCGAGTCGCGCAGCTCGTGCATCGCGCGGGGGTTGCGCAGCAGCCGCTCCATCGCCCAGGCGAGGCCGGTGGCGGTCGTCTCGTGTCCGGCGGCCAGCACCGTGACCAGCTCGTCGCGCAGCTCCTCGTCGCTCATCGGGCTGCCGTCCTCGTGTTCGGCGCCGAGCAGCAGCGAGAGCACGTCGTCGTGGTCCCCCTCGCCGGCCGCGAGCTCGGCGCGGCGCAGGGCGATCTCCTCGTAGATGAACTCGTCGAGCGCCTTGCGGGCGCGCTGGAACCTGGTCCAGGGGCTCCATGGCCCGAGGTTGCGGCGCAGCATCGGGAAGGCGAGCACGGCGCTGACCCGGTCGCTGAAGCGCTCGATCAGCCGCTCGAGACGGGTCAGGCGCCGCTCGTCGTGGACGCCGAAGACGGCGCGCATGATCACCGCCAGGGTGATTCGCTGGGTGTGGGGGCGCAGGGCGAAGGGCTCGCCCACCGGCCAGCTCTCCATCTCGGCCCGGGTGACCTCGCGGATCAGCTCGCCGTAGGCCTCGACCCGCTTGCCGTGGAACGGTGGCAGCAGCAGCTTGCGCTGGCGCATGTGCGGCGCCTCGTCGAGGGTGAGCACCGAGTTCGGCCCGAGCGCCGGCTCGAGCACGGTCGCGTTCGCCTCGCCGGCGTGCAGCAGCTCGGGCGAGCCGGTGAAGAGCCGTTTGACCAGGGCCGGGTCGGCGAGGTAGACGAGCTCGCCCCAGAACGGGAAGTGGACCGAGAAGATGTCGCCGTGGCGTCGCTGCAGCTCGATCAGGAAGCCAAGCGGGTCGCGCACGTAGCGCAGCGCCTGCACCAGCCCTGGCGCCCGCGACCCCGGAGGCATCCCCCGATGCCTGGAAAGCTCAACAGAAGCCCGCCCGATCGTCGCCTGCTCCACGCCGGGAACCATAGTCAACTGGCTGGCTGGCCAGTTCCGCGCGTTCGAGGGTGCCTCAGGACGATGGGGGCGTCGGGGGTGGGTCTCCGGGAACTCCCGGCCGAAGGCCGGCCCGGAGACCCACCCCCGACGCCCCCTACAACAGAGATCGCCCTAGAACACGATCGTCCTCGCCCCGTCGAGCAGTACGCGGTCGTCCAGGTGGGCGGCGACGGCGCGGGCGAGGACGAGCCGCTCGACGTCGCGGCCGATCCGTTCGAGGTCGGCGACCTCGTCGCGGTGACTGACCCGGGTGACGTCCTGGTCGATGATCGGGCCGGCGTCGAGCTCCTCGGTGACGTAGTGGGCGGTGGCGCCGATCAGCTTGACGCCGCGCTCGTGGGCGCGGCGGTAGGGGTCGGCGCCGACGAAGGCGGGCAGGAAGCTGTGGTGGATGTTGATCGCCGGCGCGCCGAGCCGCTCGAGGAAGCCGGCCGAGAGGATCTGCATGTAGCGGGCGAGGACGAGCAGGTCGACGCCGGCGAGCAACTCCAGCACCCGCTCCTCGGCCGCCTCGCGGCCGCCGGGCTCGACCGCGACGTGGTGGTAGGGCAGGCCGAGCGACTCGACCTGGCCGCGGTGCTCCTCGTGGTTGGAGACGACCGCTGTCAGCTCGCCGCCCAGCTCGCCGCTGCGCCAGCGCCAGAGCAGGTCGGAGAGGCAGTGGTCTTCGCGCGAGACCATGATCGCCACCCGCTTGCGCTCGGACGACTCGGCGAAGCGGTACTCCATCGCGAAGCGCTCGGCGATCTCGCCGCGGAAGCGGCCGTAGACGGCCTCGCGCTCGGCCTCGGGCACGGCGTCGAAGGCCATCCGCATGAAGAAGCGGCCCTCGTCGGAGGAATGCTGGTCGGCGTCGACGATGTTGAGCCCGTTCTCGGCCAGGAAGCCGCTGACCGCGGCGATCAGGCCGGGGCGGTCGGGGCAGGCGAGCAGCAGGCGGGTTGTCGGCGAGTGGCCGGCGATGCCGGGATGATTGCGGCTGTGACGACTGCCGGCAGCGCCAGCACCCCCGCCGCACGCCGTTTCCCGTACCACCCGCGGGCCCATGCCGGCCGGCGGCGGGGCGAGCGGCTCGGCCTGCGCGAGGCCTGCGCGATGGCGATCGGCGGGATGATCGGCGGCGGCATCTTCAGCGTGCTCGGCGTCACCGTCGAGCTCGCCGGCCACCTCGCCTTCGCCGCATTCGCCCTCGGCGCCGCGATCGCCGCCCTTACCGCCCGCGCCTACGCCCGGCTGGCGATCCGCTCCGGCCGCTCCGGCGGCCCCTTCGCCTACCTGCGCGACGAGGGCCATCCCGACGCCGCTGCCTGGGTCGCCTGGCTGCTGATCGCCGGCTACGTCTTCGCCCTCGCCGTCTACGCCTTCACCTTCGGCCACTACCTGGCCCACGCGGTCGGCGCCCCGGCCTCGGTCGCGCGCCTGGCCGGCGTCGCCGTGCTCGCCGCCTTCGTCGCGATCAACCTGCGCGGCGTCGCCACCTCCGGCCTGGCCGAGGACGCCGTGGTCGCGATCAAGCTGGCGGTGCTCGGCGCGATCGCGGTGGCGGGGGTCGCGGCGCTCTCCGGCGAGCGCCTGGCGCCGCTCGACGACCGCGGCCTGCTCGGCGTCTTCCTCGCCACCGGGCTGATCTTCGTCGCCTACGAGGGCTTCGAGCTGCTGCCCTACGACTACGACGACCTCGAGCGCCCCCGTCTCACCCTGCCCCGGGCGCTCTACATCTCGGTCGCGGTCGTCGCCCTCGTTTACGTCGGCGTCACCCTCGCCGCCCAGATGCTGGTCGACGACCGCGCCCTGATCGCCGAGAAGGAGGTCGCCTTCGCCCTGGTCGGCAAGCAGGCGATGGGCACCTTCGGGCTCTGGGCGGCGACCGCCGCGGCCGCCTTCTCGACCGGCTCGGCGATCAACGCGACGCTCTTCTCGACCGCGCGCCTGGTGCGCGACGTCAGCGCCGCCGGCGAGCTGCCCGCCGCCCTGGGCGCCGAGCGGCGCGGCCTGCCGGCGGCCGCGGTCGCCTGGATCGCCCTCGCCGGCGCCGCCTTCTCGCTGCTGCCGGGGATAACCGAGGTCGTCGCCTTCGGCTCGCTCACCTTCCTCCTCGTCTTCGGCCTGGTCAACCTCCTGCACGCCCGCCACACGGCGCGTCCCGGCTGGGATCGCGGCCTCGCCCGGCTCGGCGCCGCCGCCTGCTTCGCCGCCGCCTGCGCGCTGCTCTACGAGCTGGTCCGCCACGACGCCGCGGGGCTGGCCCTGATCGCCGCCTGCGCCGCCGCGATCGGCGCCGCCCGGCTCGCCTTCGTCGAGGGGCGGCATGCCTGAGGCGCTCGCCGCCGAGGCCCGGCCGCGGCTGCTGGCCCTCGCCTGCCTGCTGCTGATCGCGCTCGGCGGCCTGCTCGCCCTGCTCGGTGCCGGGACGGCCGCCGACGCGGTCTGGGCGGCGACCGTCGCCCTGATGCTGGTGCCGCTCACCTGGTCGATCGTCCGCACCCTGGCCGCGGGCCGGGTCGGGGTCGACGCGATCGCCCTGGTGGCGATGGCCGGGGCGCTGGCGGTTGGCGAATACCTGGCCGGGGCGGTGATCGCGCTGATGCTCTCCGGCGGCAACGCGCTCGAGGCCTCGGCCTCGCGCCGGGCGCGGCGCGAGCTGACCGCGCTGCTCGAGCGGATGCCGAGCGTCGCCCATCGCCGCGCCGCCGCCGGCGGCTGGGAGGAGGTGCCGGTCGGCGAGCTCGCGGTCGGCGACCTGGTCCTCGTCCGCGCCGGCGAGCTGGTGCCGGCCGACGGCGCCGTGGGCAGCGACGAGGCGACGCTCGACGAGTCGGCGCTGACCGGCGAGTCGCTGCCGGTCGCCTGCGCCCGCGGCGCCGCGGTGCAGAGCGGCGTCGCCAACGCCGGCGGCGCCTTCGAGCTGCGGGTGACGCGGCCGGCGGCGGAGAGCGCCTACGCCAACCTGGTTCGCCTCGTGCGCGCTGCCGAGACCGAGCGGGCGCCCTTCGTGCGGCTGGCGGATCGCTACGCGGCCTTCTTCCTGCCGCTCACCCTGCTCGTCGCCGCCGCGGCGTGGGTCGCCAGCGGCGACCCGGTCCGCGCCGTCGCCGTGCTCGTCGTCGCCACCCCCTGCCCGCTGATCCTGGCGGCGCCGATCGCGATCGTCTCCGGCGTCTCGCGGGCGGCGCGCTTCGGGGTGATCGTCAAGGGCGGCGGCGCGATCGAGCGGCTCGGCGAGGCGCGCACCGTGCTGCTCGACAAGACCGGCACCCTCACCCTCGGCGCGCCGGCGATCGAGCGCCTGGTCGCGCTCGGCGAGCAGAGCGAGGAGGAGGTCCTGCGCCTGGCCGCCTCGCTCGACCAGCTCTCCGCCCACGTGCTGGCCGAGGCGCTGGTGCACGAGGCCGAGCGTCGCGGCCTCGACCTGGCCGAGCCGGTGGGCGCGGTCGAGGACCCGGGCCAGGGGATCGAGGGGACGGTCGAGGGCCGCCGCGTGGCGCTCGGCGGCCCGCACTGGCTGGCGGCGCGCGGTGTCGACGTGGCCGCTGCCGTGGCGGTCGGCGACGGCGGCGGCGAGGAGGGCCTGGCCAAGGTCGCGATCGCCGTCGACGGTCGCCTCGCCGGCGTCGCGGTGATGGCCGACCGCCTGCGCGAGGACGCCGGCCGCCTCGCCGCGGCGCTGCGCGAGGCCGGCGTGCGCCGGGTGGCGATGGTGACCGGCGACCGGGCCGAGGTCGCCGAGCGGATCGCGGTCGAGGCCGGCCTCGACCGCGTCTACGCCGAGCGGACGCCCGAGCAGAAGCTCGACGTGGTGCGCGAGGCGCGCGCCGACCCGGGCCTGGCGCCGGTGGTGATGGTCGGCGACGGCGTCAACGACGCGCCCGCCCTCGCCCTCGCCGACGTCGGCATCGCGATGGGCGGCCCGGGGGCGACGGTCTCCTCCGACACCGCCGACGCGGTGATCGCCGTCGACCGCGTCGACCGGGTCGCGACCGCGGTCGAGATCGGCCGCCGCTCGCTGGCGATCGCCCGCCAGAGCGTCCTGGTCGGCATCGGCCTCAGCCTGGTCGCGATGGGCTTCGCCGCCGCCGGCCACATCCCCCCGGTCGCCGGCGCCCTGCTGCAGGAGGGCATCGACGTCGCGGTGATCGTCAATGCCCTCCGCGCCCTGACGGACTAGCAGCGGTACAGCTACTTGACGGTGATCGTCCCGTACATGCCCTGCGCGTAGTGGCCGGGCAGGTTGCAGAAGATCACGTACTTGCCGGGTTCGAGGTCGAACTCTTCCGACTTGGTGTCGCCGGCCTCGACGTCGGCGATCTCGCCGATCTCTTCGGCTTCTTCGTCGAGCTTCTCCTCGTTGACGTCGCCGTTGGATTCGGTCGGCAGGCTGGCCGGGTTCTTGTTCGACTTGAACACCACCAACTCATGCTCGACCGAGCCTTCGTTCGGCGCTTCGATCGTCTGCGGCCCGGCTTCCAGCGCGGTGTTCTGTGGGGCGAAGAAGTAGTCGCCCATCTTGATTTCGACCGTCTTGCCGCCACCGCTCGTGGCCGACCCACCGCCCGCGGCACCCTCCGACTGCTCCGCCTCGGTCGTGGTCGTGGTCGTTTCGTCGTCGCCGCCTCCGCAGCCGGCAATCGCGAACACGGCGATCGCCATCAGCGCAAGCGCGACGGCTGAGCGCTGCATGGGAACCGTCATTTTCCACCTCTCATCTTTCGGATGCGCGGATCGGGCACCGCGCATCGCTTGGCGACGAAATCAATTCACAAATCGATGTCACGTTCATCCGCAGCCCACCGCAGCGCCGATCCGCAGATCCCCGCATCCCAGCAGCCGTGCCGAATCTCGCCCATGGCGGGCTGAGAAATTCGGTGCAGGCCGGGTTGCCGGCCGCACCTTCGCGCCGCCGCCCGTGCCTGCGATCGTGGCAATCGTCACGCGCTTGTGAGCAGTGTGCGCCCGGTCACGCTCCGGGGCCGCGAGGACCGGCACGGTACCCCGCTTGCTCACAAAACGCACATATTTGATTCCCGTCCTGATCGCGCTCGTCGCCTTCCCGGCCGCGGCGCTGGCCGCGACCGGCACCGACTCGGTCGCCGAGCCGCGGATCGGCCTCGGCCCGGCGCAGCCGGTGAAGATCGCCGTGCTGCACCGGCCCGTTGCCCGCTTCCATCGCACGATCCGCCTCGCCAAGCGGCGGATTGCCCGCGCCCGGCGGGCCGAGCGCCGCCGCCAGCGCCGCGAGCTCTACGCCAGCCTGCCCGGCGGCGTCTCGCAGGCGACCCTCGACTCGATCGCCGCCTGCGAGTCGGGCGGCGACCCGGCCGCCGTCTCCTCTAGTGGCACCTACCGCGGCAAGTACCAGTTCAGCGTCGGCACCTGGGCATCGGTCGGCGGCTCGGGAGACCCGGCCGCCGCCCCCGAGGCCGAGCAGGACTACCGCGCGGCGCTGCTCTACGCCGCCTCGGGCTCCAGCCCCTGGCCGATCTGCGGCTGAGCCACCCGGCGGGCCTCGTAGGATCCCGCAGGTGAGCGACGCGGTCCCCACACCCGATCCGAAGGGGCCGGCGCGCAAGCCGCCGCGGGAGGCGGTCGCCGAGGCCCGGGTGCGGGTGCCGACCCGGGGCAACCGCCGCCTCGAGGCCTTCCTCGAGGCGGTCAACGCCGACGAGCAGGTGCGGGCCTGGTGGTACATGGCCCAGGTCCACGCCGAGCGGCTGGGGATGTCCGACCACTCCTGGGTCCACGTGCAGATCGTGCTCAACATCGCCCTGCGGCTGCTGCGGCTGCTGGTCAAGGCCGGGGTCGAGCCGGCGGTCGTCGCCGACCACGCGATGTCGGCGCGCGACGCCGAGGTCGTCGTCGCCGGCGGCGCCCTGCTGCACGACGTCGGCATGTCGATCCACCGTGCCGATCACGAGGCCTACAGCCTCTTCCTCGCCAACGGGGCGCTGCAGCGGCTGCTGGCCGAGTCCTACCGCGAGCCGCAGCGGACGATCGTCGCCTCGGAGATCCTGCACGCGATCATCGGCCACCGCCGCCGCGGCCAGCCCTACACGCTGGAGGCCGGCGTGGTGCGGGTCGCCGACGCGCTCGACATGGCCCAGGGCCGCACCCGGCTGCCGCTCGAGGCGGGCCAGGAGGGAATCCACTCGATCTCCGCCGCCGCCGTCGACGAGGTGCGGATCGAGGCCGGCGAGGAGCGTCCGGTGCGGATCGAGATCGAGCTCAACAACTCGGCCGGGATCTTCCAGGTCGACGACCTGCTGGCGACCAAGATCCGCGACACGCCGCTGGACGGCAGGGTCGAAGTCGTGGCCAGCATCGAGGGCGAGTCCGAGAAGCGCCTGCTCAGCGGCTTCAAGCTGGGCTGAGGGGGCTCAGCCGTAGCGCTCGAGGTCGTAGCGGCGGCGTTCTTTGCGCTTCTCGAGGCCGCCCTGGACCAGCGAGAGGACGATCACGAGGACGGCGAAGAAGCCGATCACGCCGAAGCAGAAGAAGGTCACGGTCTTGTCGGTGACCCGGCCGGCGAGGCCGACTCCGTCCTCGGCCAGCGCCAGCGGCGCTGCCACCAGCAGCGCGAGCAGCGCCGCGCTCAGGGCGGCGGCGATGCTGGTCGGGCGCGAGGGTGCCTTCACGCCCGGCAATCTAGCGCACGGCGGCGGCGTCGAGCGCTTCATCGCAGCTTTAGCCGCTTCCATAGGATTCCCCGCCAATGTCCGAGCTAGAGGCCCTGCTGCTGGGGGTGGTCCAGGGGCTGACCGAGTTCCTGCCGATCTCCTCCTCCGGTCACCTGATCGTCGTCCCCTGGCTGCAGGACTACACCTTCCTGCTCGAACACCCCGACTTCAACAAGACCTTCGACGTCGCCCTGCACGCCGGGACGCTGGTCGCCGCGATCGCCTATTTCAGGCGCGAGGTCGTCGCCCTCACCCGCGGCTTCCTCTCCGCCTGCGCCCAGCGCACGATCGCCAGCCGCGACCAGCGGCTCTCGGTGGCGATCGCGATCGCCACCGTGCCGGCGGTGATCGCCGGCGGCCTCTTCGCCGACCTCTTTGAAGAAAGCCTCGGCGAGCCCTGGATGATCGGCATCCAGCTGATCTTCTTCGGCTGGCTGCTGCTGCTCGCCGACCGCCTGCCGCAGAGCAAGGGGCTGGACGGCGCCTCGCTCGGCGACGGCCTCAAGATCGGCCTCGCCCAGGTATTGGCCCTGGCGCCGGGGACCTCGCGCTCGGGGATCACGATCACCGCCGGGCGCTGGCTCGGCCTCGACCGCGACGCGGCGGCGCGCTTCTCGTTCCTGATGCTGATCCCGATCGTCGCCGGCGCCACCGTCTACAAGGCGGCGACCGCCGTCCACGACGGCCTGCCCAGCGGCGTCGCCGGGCCGATGATCGTCGGCACGATCGCCGCCGCCGTCTCCGGCTACCTGGCGATCGCCTTCCTGCTGCGCCTGGTGCGCACCTCCAGCTACCGGCCCTTCGTCTACTACCGCTACGTCGCCGGCGCCGCGATCCTGCTGATCATCGCCACCGGCCTGCGCCCGGCGACCTTCTGAGCTGAGCGAATCCGTCCCCAAAAAGAGCGAACGGCCCGGGGCAGTGGGCCGTTCGCGGTGACGAGAGAGGAGTCTCGTGAGGTCGAAGTGTGCCGGGAGCGGGGCCGGCGGGGTGAAGATTCGGAGAATCGACCCCGCGCGGATCGCCGCGCTTTCCCGCAAATTCGGGACATTCTCCTGTGAAAATCCTGTAAACGCAGGGATTTTGGGATTCTCGCCGTCGTCCTCTGCGCTTATGATCCCGGCGTCGCTTCCATGTGCGCTCCCGCGCCCCGAACGGCAACCGCCATTTGAACCAGCAGCAGACCATCCGGCTTGCGGTAATCGACGATGACAGCGGCTTCGTCACCGTGCTCTCCAAGCGCACCGAGGCGGCCGGCTGGCAGCAGCGCGTGCTGAGCACCTCGGTCCCGCCCGAGGAGCTGGTGGCGATGAAGCTGGGCGCCCTGCTGGTCGACATCGCCGTGCTCGGCGACGACGCCTGGCCCTACCTCGAGCGGGTCTGCGGGATGCTGCCCGACCTCGGCGTCGTCGTCTGCACCGGACGCTCGACTGTCGCCCAGCGGGTGCGCGGCCTGCGGCTCGGGGTCGACGACTGGGTATCCAAGCCCTGCCACCCGGAGGAGGTGATGGCCAGGATCGAGGCCGTCTCGCGCCGCCGCCGGCGCAGCCGCTCCGGGGTCGAGACCGGCCCGATGGTCGCCGGCGAGCTGCAGATCCGGGCCGACCAGTTCCAGGCCTTCGTCGGCGACGGCAGCCTCGACCTCACCCGGCGCGAGTTCGAGCTGCTGCAGCTGCTCGCCGACGCCAAGGGCCAGGTGCTCGAGCGCGAGGCGATCTACCAGCGGGTCTGGGGCTACGCGATGGCCCACGGCGACCGCTCGGTCGACGTCTTCATCCGCAAGCTGCGCCAGAAGCTGGAGAAGCGCTCGCCCGGCTGGCGCTACATCCACACCCACTTCGGCGTCGGCTACCGCTTCGACCCCGAGCCCAGCGCCGCCGCCGCGGCGGCGTCCGCCGGCCCGGCCGCCGCCGATTCACAAGTAGTTCACAGCAGCTTTACGGCCGCGTAACCCGGCCGTTCGCGGCGGCCGGCGATCCTGGCCGGGATGCTGGAGATACGCCCCGAGGAGCACGCGGCGCTGGTCGACGGCAGGCCGCTCAGCCTGACCATGCGCGAGCTGCAGCTGCTCACCACGCTGGCCTCGCACCCGCAGCGGATCCTCACCCGCGAGGAGCTCTACGCCGAGGTCTGGGGCCGCTCCCCGCGCCACGACGACCGCTCGGTCGACGTCTACGTCAGCCGCCTGCGCTCGAAGCTGAACGAGGCCATCCCCGGCCAGCGGCTGATCCACACCCACAGCGGCATCGGCTACCGCTTCGCCCCCGAGGAATGAGCCGGAGCGGGCTCGCCGGGGGCCTTCGGCGCCCGCGCCGCTCGCGTAGCGGCCGTTCGGATGGGCTCCGCCGCGGCTCAGCCCCAGAGCGCGGCGATCGGCGCGGCGACGATGCGCTCGCCGAGCTCGAAGATCCGCGGGCCGGTGTGGAGGATCAGGCCGATCAGGAAGCGCTCGCCGGTTTCGTCGCGCAGCCAGGCGAGATGGCGGGCGTCCTCGGCGGTCACGGTGGCGCCCGCCTTGACCTCGATCGCGATCAGCCGCTCTCCGGCCAGCTCGGCGAGGAGGTCGATCTCGTGCCGTCCCTGGGCCGTGCGCAGGTGGTGGAGTCGGGGTCGCGTCCGCGAGGGGAAGAGCTCGGGCCGCAGACTGGGCGGCGACGAAGGCGTCGAGAACGCGACCGAGCACGGCGCCGTCGCGCATCACGCCCTGAACGTCTAGGCGCAGCGCCGCCGCGACCAGGGCAGGGTCGACCAGATAGCGCTTCGGCCGGCGGCTGAGGCGCTTGAGCCGGTTCGAGGTCCAGGCCGGAACCCGCTCGGCGACCAGCAGCCCTTCGAGCAGGTCCTCGTATGCGCTCGCGGTGGCCTTGTTGATCTCCGCCGCCTCGTAGATCGTGCGGTGATCGGCGATCGCCGCCGAGTTGAGCGCGTAGGCCTCGAAGTAGGCGCGCAGCCTGCGGACGTCCCGGCGCTTGGTGGTCGAGGTTTCCAGCTGCGCCACGTCGTGCGCCAGCAGGTTCTCGACGTAGCTCTCCAGCCAGGCCCGCCGCGGCTCGCCGCTCAGTTTCAGCGCCGGCTCGGGGAAGCCGCTGCGCAGCGCCAACTCCACGTATCCGCGCAGATCCGGCGGATCGGCGGGAAGGCGAAGAGGCTCGCCCTCGGCGAGGCGGTCGAAGACCGTTGGGCCCTGCGTCGCCCCGCTCACCTCCCTGATCGACATCGGGTGCATCGGCACCCGCACGAGCCGGCCCGTCGCGGGCCAGATCTGGTTTTCGAGCGTCGCCCGAACAGAGCCGGTGAGCAGGAATCGGGCCGGTCGCGGCTCGCTGTCGACGGCTCGGCGGACGGCGCCCAGGACCCCCGGGACCGCCTGCCACTCGTCCAGCAGAACGGGCTCGGGCAGGTCCCTCAGCGCCGCGTCGGGGTCGCCTTCGAAGCTGACCGCCTCCGCTTGCCGTTCGAGGCGCACCACCGTCTGCGCCCGTCGCGCACTGGTTGTCGTCTTGCCGGTCGTGCGCGGCCCGACGACCAGCAGGCCGGGCAGGCTGCGCGAGCAGCTGGTCGAGGCTGCTGTCGATCAGGCGCCTTCGGTAGGGGGTCTGGGTCGGGGATATATTGTCCATATAACGCAGTAGATAATAACCTAAATACACATCCAAATCTAGCCAAACCCGGAAGTTGCATGCCCGAGGATGACCCGCATCGCGACCTCTTCCCCGGCCTTTCACATCTTTTTCACAACCCCGATACAGGCAGGTAACAAGCTGTCGGGGGAGCGCTGAGAGTGTGGCCGGCGAGCCGGCCGTCCTGGCTCGCTCTCGTGCCAAACGACAGAAGGAGTTCGTGTGAGTTTCCCAAGATGGATGGCAGTCTTCGCCTCCCTGGCCGTCCTGGCCATCGGCGTCGCCGCCTGCGGCAGCGACAGCAGCAGCTCCTCCGGCGACCTCTCCGGCCAGATCGCCGGTGCCGGGTCAAGCGCCCAGGAGGCCGCCCAGGAAGCCTGGAGAGCCGAATTCGAGAACGAAAACTCGGGTGTGACGATCTCCTACGACCCGGTCGGCTCCGGCGGCGGCCGTGAGCAGTTCGTCGCCGGCGGCGTCGCCTACGCCGGCAGCGACGCCTCGCTCTCCGAAGAAGAAGGCGAGCTGAAGAAGGCGCTGGACCGCTGCAAGCCCGGTCAGCTGATCGAGCTCCCGGTCTACGTCTCGCCGATCGCGATCATCTACAACCTCGAAGGCGTCGAAGGCCTGCAGCTCTCGCCGGAAACGCTGGCGAAGATCTTCAACCAGGAAATCAGCAGCTGGGACGACAAGGCGATCGCCGCCGACAACCCCGGCGTCGAGCTGCCCTCCACCCGGATCACCCCGGTCAACCGCTCCGACGAGTCGGGCACGACCGAGAACTTCGTCGAATACCTCTCCGAGGTCGCCCCCTCGGTCTGGGGCTATGAAGTGAGCGGCGACTGGCCGGTCAAGGGCGGCGAGGCCGCGCAGGGCACCTCCGGCGTGGTCGAAGCGGTCACCGCCGGCGACGGCGCGATCGGCTACGCCGACGAGAGCCAGGCCGGCGAACTCGGCATCGCCTCGATCAAGGTCGGCAGCGAATACGTCGAACCGACCGCCGAAGCGGCGGCGAAGATCCTCGACGAGTCGCCCGCCGACACCGCGGTGACCAAGTCGCCCTACATGTTCCCCTTCAAGCTCGATCGCAAGACCGAAGCGGAGGGCACCTACCCGATCGTCCTCACCTCCTACCTGCTGGCCTGCACCGAGTACGGCTCGGCCAGCGAAGCGGACATCGTCAAGGGCTACCTGGAATACGTGATCAGCCCCGAAGGGCAGGAAGTCGCCGCCGAAAACGCCGGCTCGGCTCCGCTCTCGGCCTCGCTGACCGAAAAGATCGAACCGGCCGTCGAAGCCATCGAAGGCTCCTAGGCGGTTGATGGCGGTCGACACGACCACCAACGCCGGTCAGCTGCTCGCCGCCGCCTCAGGAGGGCGGCGGCGAGCGGGCGACCGCGTTTTCTCCAACCTCTCGGTCGCCGCTGCGGTGACGATCCTCGCCCTGCTGGCGGGGGTCGCCTTCTTCCTCCTGATCGAAGCGCTGCCGGCGATCACCGCTTCCTCCTCGCGGCTGCCGGGCGGCCAGAGCCTGGTCGACTACATCGCCCCGCTCGCCTTCGGCACCGTGCTGGCGGCGAGCATCGCGGTCCTGATCGCGGTGCCGCTGGCGGTCGCCGTGGCGCTCTTCATCAGCCACATCGCCCCGCCGAAGGCGATCCTCGCGCTCGGCTACATGGTCGACCTGCTCGCCGCCGTGCCCAGCATCGTCTACGGCCTCTGGGGGATCTTCGTCCTCGGCCCGGCGGCGGTCGGCCCGATGGAATGGCTGGAAGCCAAGCTCGGCTTCCTGCCCTTCTTCGCCGGCCCGGCCTCGGCCACCGGGCGCACGATGCTGGTCGCCGGCCTGGTGCTGGCGGTGATGATCCTGCCGATCGTCTCCGCCGTCGCCCGCGAGGTCTTCTCGCAGACGCCGCGCAAGCTGCAGGAAGGCGCCCTCGCCCTCGGCGCGACCCGCTGGGAGATGATCAAGATGACCGTCCTGCCCTTCGGCAAGTCCTCGATCGTCAGCGGCGCGATGCTCGGCCTCGGCCGGGCGTTGGGCGAGACGATGGCGGTGACGATCATCCTCTCGGTCTCGGGCATCGTCAGCTTCAACCTGATCAGCCAGGCCAACCCCTCGACGATCGCCGCCAACATCGCCCTCGACTTCCCCGAGTCCTCTGGGCTGGCGATCAACACCCTGATCGCCTCCGGCCTCGTCCTCTTCGCGATCACCCTCGTCACCAACCTCGGCGCGCGCGCGATCATCGCCCGCCAGAACATCCAGTGACGGCGCTCGACCGACGCGTGCTGCCCGACTGGGCGCCCTACGGCGCGGTCGCCGGCTCCGCCCTGCTCGCGGCCGCGGCGCTGCTCGCCGCCGGCGCCTTCAGCGTCGCCCTGCTGCTCGTCTTCAGCGCCGCCGTCGCCTGTCTCGTCACCTACTCCTGGTCGCGCGCGGTCGAGGGCCCGCGCCGGGCCAAGGACCGGCTGGTCACGCTGCTGATCGTCAGCGCCTTCGCCCTCGCCCTGATCCCGCTGCTCTCGCTGGTCTTCGAGGTGGCGAAGCGCGGCATCCCCGGCCTCAGCCTCGAATTCCTGATCGACGACGCGCGCGGCAAGATCGGCGGCGGCGGCGCCGCCCACGCCCTGGTCGGCACCCTGGTGATAACCGGCGTGGCGACCGCGATCTCGGTTCCGATCGGGCTGCTGGCGGCGATCTACCTGACCGAGTACGGCGAAGGCCGGCTGCGCAAGGCGCTGACCTTCTTCGTCGACGTGATGACCGGCATCCCCTCGATCGTCGCCGGCCTCTTCGCCTACGCCCTCTTCGCCCTGATCCTCGGCCCCGGCATCCGGCTCGGGGTGATGGGCTCGGTGGCGCTCTCGGTGCTGATGATCCCGATCGTGATCCGCTCCTCCGAGGAGGTGCTGAAGATCGTCCCCAACCACCTGCGCGAAGCGGCCTACGCGCTCGGCACGCCGAAGTGGAAGACGATCGTCAAGGTCGTCCTGCCGACCGCCTTCGCCGGCCTGGTCACCGGGGTGATGATCGCCGTCGCCCGCATCATCGGCGAGACCGCGCCGCTGCTGGTCACCACCGGCGTCGTCGACTCGATCAACAGCAACCCCTTCGACGGCCGCATGCAGAACCTCGCCGTCTACGCCTACAGCGAGTACCGAACGCCGGGCGTGTTCAAGCAGGCTTCCTACGACCGCGCCTGGGCGGCGGCGCTGCTGCTGATCGTTATCGTCATGGTGCTCAACCTGGTTGCGCGCCTGATCTACCGCCGGTACCGAACCGAGATCCGTTAGCCAAGTGGACAAAAGGAGATCACGACCGATGGGAGCAGCAGGCGCAACCAGGGCAGGGACCGAGGCCGGCGCTGGGGCGCCGGGGCCGCCGCAGCCGGCGGCCGCGACCGGCGCCGCCCAGCCGGCAGCCGGGGCCGATCGCCTGGCGAAGACGATCGAGACCCGCGGCGTCAACCTCTTCTACGGCGACTTCCACGCGGTCGAGGACGTGACGCTGAAGGTCGAGCCGAACAAGGTGACCGCCCTGATCGGCTCCTCGGGCTGCGGCAAGACGACCTTCCTGCGCTCGCTCAACCGCATGCACGAGCTGACCGCCGGGGCGCGGGTCGAGGGCGAGATCACCCTCGACGGCCAGGACATGTACGCGCGCGGGGTCGACCCGGTGCAGGTGCGCCGCCTGGTCGGCATGGTCTTCCAGCAGCCCAACCCGTTCCCGACGATGTCGATCTACGACAACGTCGCCGCCGGGCTCAACCTCAACTCGGGCCGGGTGAAGAAGGCCGACAAGGACGCCGTGGTCGAGCGCTCGCTGCGCGGCGCCCACCTCTGGAACGAGGTCAAGGACCGGCTCGACCGGCCCGGCTCGGGCCTCTCCGGCGGCCAGCAGCAGCGGCTCTGCATCGCCCGCGCGATCGCGGTCGAGCCCGAGGTGCTGCTGATGGACGAGCCCTGCTCGGCGCTCGACCCGGTGGCGACGCTGGCGATCGAGGACCTGATCGGCGAGCTCAAGGCCAAGTACACGATCGCGATCGTCACCCACAACATGCAGCAGGCCTCCCGCGCCAGCGACATCACCGCCTTCTTCAACCTCGAAGAGACCGGCAAGCCCGGCCGCCTGGTCGAGATCGGCGCCACTGAGACGATCTTCACCAGCCCCACCCAGCAGGCGACCGAGGACTACGTCAGCGGGCGGTTCGGCTGAGCATGCCGACCGGGATCAGGGTCGAATACCAGGAGGAGCTGGAACGGCTCGAGGCGAGCGCCCTCGGCGGCCTCGACATGGTCAGCGCCGCGCTCAACCGCACCCTGGAGGCGATCGAGCACCAGGACGTCGAGTTGGCCCAGATCGTCGTCGCCGACGACGACCGCATCGACGGCCGCTATCTGGAGGTCCACCAGTCGCTGATCACGCTGCTGGCGACGCAGTCGCCAGTGGCGACCGACCTGCGCCTGATCTCGGCCCTGCTGCACATCCTCAAGAACATCGAGCGGATGGGCGACCAGTGCGTCAACGTCTGCAAGCTGATCCCGCTGACCGGCAACGAGCCGCCGGCCGACGAGGAGATGGTGAGGCTGATCCTCACCATGGGCGGCCAGGCGAAGACCCTGATCAGCCAGTCCAAGCGCGCCTTCGGCGACCGCGACGTCGAACTCGCCCGCGACCTGGTCCGCCAGGACGACGTGATCGACAACCTCAACCGCGAGTGCTTCCAGGCCTGGCGCTGGCGATCGGCGACGACCCCGACAGGCGCGAGTGGGCGATGACGATGCTGCTCGCCGCGCGGGCGATCGAGCGGATCGGCGACAACGCGGTCGACATCGGCGAGCAGGTCGCCTTCGTCGTCACCGGGCTGTTCCGGGAGTTCGAGGACGCTTCGCATCCCGCCGGTTGAGATCCGGGGCGTCTGGGAATATCCGAGGTCAGCCCCGTGACGCTCTGTGCCGCCATAGATATTGGGTCCAACACGACGCGCGTGTTGGTCGCCGAGCCCGTCGAGGGGCAGTTGAAGAAGGCGATGGAGCAGCGGGCGTATACGCGGATCAACAAGGCGGTCGACGCCGACGGCGCGATCCCGGCCGAGAAGGTCGCCGAGGTCTGCGACGTGGTCGCCACCCAGGTGAAGCTCGCCCGCGAGCTGGGTGCGGCCGAGATCCGGGCGGTGGCCACCGCCGCGGTGCGCGAGGCGGCCAACGGGGCCGAGGTGGCGGCGGCGATCGGCGACGCCGCCGGGATCCCGGTCGAGGTGCTCAGCGAGGAGGAGGAGGGCAGGCTCTCCTTCATCGGCGCGACCAAGACCCTCGGCCACCCGGTCGAGGGCCGGGTCGGGGTCGTCGACGTCGGCGGCGGCTCGACCGAGGTGATCCTCGGCGCGGTGCCCGGCGGGGCGGAGGAGGTGCTCTCCTGGAAGGTCGGCTCCGGCGTCCTCGCCGACGAGCTGATCTCCTCCGACCCGCCCTCGGCGGCCGAGATCCGCAAGGTCCGCGACCGGATCGACGACATCTTCGCCGGCGAGGAGATCGAGCCGCCCGCGCAGGCGGTCGCGGTCGGCGGCAGCGCCACCTCGCTGCGCCGCCTGGTCGGCGCCGTGCTTGAGTACGAGACCCTGGAGCGCGGCATCCGGGTGCTCTGCGGCGACCCTGCGGCCGAGGTCGCGCGCCGCTTCGAGCTCGACCCCGAACGGGTCCGCATCCTCGCCACCGGCGTGCTGCTGCTGGAGAAGATCTCCGACCTGCTCGGCCAGCCGCTGCAGATCGGCAAGGGCGGCCTGCGCGAGGGCGTCGTCCTCGACATGCTCAACGGCAGCGCCAACGGCTCCCGCCTGCGCCTCGTCGCCTGAGCGGGCGCGCCGCTGAGCTAGCCTCCTGGCGTGGCCCGTGCCCGTCAGGTCGACGTCGACTGTGAGGCTCCGTTCGCCGTCGTCGCGGCGCAGGCGGTCGAGGTGCGGGCCGCCGAGGTCCTCGCCCGCTCGGCCGGCGTGCTCGACCGCGACGACCCCGAGCGGGTGCACGACATGCGGGTCGCGACCCGGCGGCTGCGGGCGGCGCTGGAGGTCTTCGCCCCGGCCTTCCCGCGCAAGCGCCACCGCAAGGCGCTGAAGCGGGTCAAGGCGCTGGCCGACGCGCTCGGCGAGCGCCGCGACCCCGACGTCGAGATCGAGCTGCTGGAGAGCCTGCGCGGGGAGGTCGCCGAGCCCGACCTGGACGCCTTCGAGCGGCTCCTGGCCGCGCGCCGGGAGCGCCAGCGCCGCGCCAACGAGCGGCTGGCGCCGCTGGTCGCGGGCAAGCGGCTGAAGAAGCTGCGCCGCCGGCTCGAGCGGCTGGCCGAGGCGGCGAGATGAAGGCCCGCGCGGTCGAGGGCCTCGACCCGGCGGCGCCGCTGCGGCCCAACGCGGCGCGCATCGTCGCCACCAGGCTCGCCGAGCTGCGCGAGCTCGCCGCGGCGGCGCTCGAGCCCGGTGCGGCCGGCCCCCAGCACGACGCCCGCATCGCCGCCAAGCGCCTGCGCTACGCGCTGGAGATCGTCGGCCCCTGCATCGGCGAGCGGGCCAACGAGGCGCGCCGCGCCGCCAGGCGCCTGCAGTCGGTGCTCGGCGACCTGCACGACTGCGACCTGATGCTGGCCGAGGCCGAGGCGGTGCCCTCCCTCGCCGCCGCCCTGCGCGCGCGCCGCGAGCGCCTCCAGCGCCAGTTCGTCGAGCTCTGGCAGGCCGAGGCGAGCAGCGGGACCTGGGCCGCCCTGGAGGCCGCCCTGCGGTCGTAGTTGTTCCCGCACGGCGGGAACAACTACGACCGCAGCGGGCTTGCTGCCGTGGCACCGGCCCTCCGGTGCGCCTTATGTGCCTATGACCGGCAAAAGGCGCACCGGAACGGGAGGGGGGCGCCGGTACGATCCGGGGATCGACGATCCCGGCCTCTACTTCAACCGCGAGCTCTCCTGGCTCGACTTCAACCAGCGCGTGCTGGAGCTGGCCGAGGACCCCGAGGTGCCGCTGCTCGAGCAGGTCCGCTTCTGCGCGATCTACGCCTCCAACCTCGACGAGTTCTACATGGTGCGCGTCGCCGGCCTCTTCGAGCAGCTCGACGCCGGCATCGACGCCCGCGGGCCCGACGGGCTCTCGCCCGGCGAGCAGATCGACGCGATCCAGGCCCGGGTGCTGGAGCTCGACCGGCGCCTGCACCGCTGCTTCGAGGGCACGATCCGCCCGGCGCTGGGGCAGCACGGGATCCGCATCGTCTCGCTCGACTCGGCGACCGAGGCGGAGCGGCGCGAGATCGACGCCCGCTTCCACGAGCAGGTCTTCCCGGCGCTGACCCCGCTGGTGATCGGCCTCGGCCGGCCCTTCCCCTACATCTCCAACCTCTCGCTCAGCCTCGGCGTGCTGCTGCGCGACCCCGACAGCGACAACGAGATCATCGCCCGGGTCAAGGTGCCGAAGGAGCTGCTCGGCCGCTTCCTCCCGGTCGGCGAGGACGGCAAGGCCTTCGTCCCCCTGGAGGAGGCGATCGCCGCCAACCTCGATGCGCTCTTCCCCGGCACCGAGGTCGTCGACCACGGCTTCTTCCGCGTCACCCGCGACGCCGACTTCACCGTCTCCGACGAGGCCGACGACCTGCTGCAGGCGGTCCAGGACGAGATCCGCCGCCGCCGCTTCGGCGAGGTGGTGCGGCTCGAGATCGCCGCCGGGATGAACCCCAAGCTGCGCCAGCAGCTGATCGACGCGCTGCGGCTCGAGGACCGCGAGGTCTACGACGTCGACGGCCTGATCGACCTCGCCGACCTGACCGACGTCGCCGACGTGCCCGGCCACGCCGAGCTGCGCTACCCGCCCTGGACCCCGGTCACCCAGCCGCGGCTGCAGGGCGAGGACGAGGAGCCGGTCGACATGTTCGCCGCGATCCGCCAGGAAGACCTGCTCGTCCACCACCCCTACGACTCCTTCGCCACCTCGGTCGAGCGCTTCGTCGAGCAGGCCGTCGCCGACCCCGACGTGCTGGCGATCAAGCAGACCGTGTACCGGACCAGCGACGACTCGCCGCTGGTGCCGTCGCTGATCCGCGCCTCCGAACGCGGCAAGCAGGCGGTCTGCATGGTCGAGCTCAAGGCCCGCTTCGACGAGGAGGCGAACATCGGCTGGGCCAAGTCGCTGGAGGAGTCGGGCGTCCACGTCGTCTACGGCATCCCCGGGCTGAAGACCCACGTCAAGGCGGTGCTCGTCGCCCGCCGCGAGGGCGACCGGGTGCGCGAGTACGTCCACATCGGCACCGGCAACTACCACCCGAAGACGGCCCGCCTCTACACCGACTTCGGCCTCTTCACCGCCGACGAGGGGATCGGCGCCGACGTCGCCGAGATGTTCAACTTCCTCACCGGCTACGGCCGCCCGGCCGAGTACCGCAAGGTGCTGGTCTCGCCGACGACGATGCGCGACCGGATCGTCGAGGAGATCGAGGCGACGGTCGCCGCCCACGAGGCCGGGGAGGAGGCGCGGATCGCGCTGAAGATGAACTCGCTGGTCGACGCCGCCTGCATCCGGGCGCTGTACGCGGCCTCGCAGGCCGGCGTCCCGGTCGACCTCAACGTGCGCGGCATCTGCTGCCTGCGGCCCGGCGTGGCGGGCGTCTCGGAGAACATCCGCGTGGTCTCGATCGTCGGCCGCTTCCTCGAGCACTCGCGCGTCTACGCCTTCACCCGCGGCGAGCGGACCCGGGTGCTGATGGGCTCCGCCGACCTGATGCCGCGCAACCTCGACAGCCGGGTCGAGCTGGTCGCCCCGGTCGAGGACCCGGCGCTGAAAGCGGAGCTGCTCGACGTGCTCGAGCGCTGCTTCGCCGAGAACGCCAATGCCTGGGAGCTCGACGGCGACGGCAACTGGACCCGGCTCAGCCCGGCCGACGGCCAGCGGCGCAGCGTCCAGGAGGAGCTGCGCGAGCGGCACGCGGCCCGCGCCGCCGAGCAGCTCGCCGCGGCGGGCGGCTGAGACCCTCTCCCGCGGCCGTCGCGATCACTAGGATGGCCCGCGGTGGCTCGCCTCTCGCTCCTGCCTCGCGACCGGACCTTCTTCGACCTCTTCATCGAGGCCGGCAAGAACACGCTCGAGGCCTCGCGGCTGCTCGACCGGATGATGGGCTCCTGGCCCGACGCGGGCGACCTCTCGCAGCAGATCTTCGACGCCGAGCAGGAGGGCGACCGGATCACCCACGAGATCATCAAGCGCCTCAACTCGACCTTCGTCACCCCGATCGACCGCGAGGACATCTACGGGCTGGCGACCCAGATGGACGACATCGTCGACTACACCGAGGAGGCCGCCGACTTGCTCGGCCTCTACAAGATCGAGGCGCCGATGGCCCAGGCCCAGGCCCTGACCAAGGTCCTGGTCGGCGCCTGCGAGCAGCTGGCCGACGGGCTCGAGCAGCTGCCCGAGTTCAAGGACCTCGACCACTACTGGATCGAAATCCACCGGCTGGAGAACGAGGGCGACCGGATCTCGCGCGACGCGGTCGCCTCGCTCTTCTCCAACGGCATCGACCCGATGGTCGTGATCCGCTGGAAGGACATGTTCGCCGTGCTCGAGAACGCGATCGACGCCACCGAGACGGCCGCCCAGATTCTCGAGGGCATCGTGATCAAGAACTCGTGACGGCCTCAGGCGCTGCCATACGGCGTCCTCGGTCGCTCGCGTGCGAAGCACGCCACGCTCCCTGCGTCCTTGTCTGGCAACGCCTGAGCCCCGTCACGATCGCGCGATGAGCTCCGACGTCATCCTCGTCATCGTCGTCGGCACGGCGCTCGCCTTCGACTTCACCAACGGCTTCCACGACACCGCCAACGTCGTCGCCACCTCGATCTCGACCGGTGCGGCGCGGCCGCAGGTGGCGATCGGGATGGCGGCCCTGCTCAACTTCGCCGGCGCCTTCATCTCGATCTCGGTCGCCGCGACCGTCGCCAACGACGTCGTCGACGCGGCGGTGGTCACCCCGACCGTGGTCTTCGCCGGCCTGATCGGGGCGATCGCCTGGAACCTGATCACCTGGTCCTTCGGCCTGCCCTCGTCCTCCTCGCACGCGCTGATCGGCGGCGTCGTCGGCTCGGCGGTCGCCGCCGCCGGCTTCGGCGCGGTCTTCGCCGACGGGCTGGTCGGCAAGGTGCTGATCCCGGCCGTGGTCGCGCCGATCCTCGCCTTCCTCGTCGCCGGGGTCTCGATCGGGATCGTCTACCGGATCGTCGGCCGCCAGCGGCCGGGACTGGTGACCCGCGGCTTCCGCTACGGGCAGCTGGTCTCCGGCGGGCTGCTGGCGCTGGCGCACGGCACCAACGACGCGCAGAAGACGATGGGCATCATCACCCTCGCCCTGGTCGCCAACGGCACCCTCGGCGCCGATGCCGATCCGCCCTTCTGGGTGATCGTCTCGGCGGCGGCGGCGATCGCCCTCGGCACCTACAGCGGCGGCTGGCGGATCATCCGCACCACCGGCACGCGGATCATCAAGATGGACGCCGCCCAGGGCTTCTCCTCGCAGGGCGCCGGCTCGGCGGTGATCCTCGCCTCGACCCACTTCGGCTTCCCGCTCTCGACCACGCACGTGATCAACGGCGGCGTGATGGGCGCCGGCGCCGGCAAGCGGCTCTCGGCGGTGCGCTGGGGGGTGGCGGGCAACATCGTCACCGCCTGGCTGCTGACCCTGCCGGCGGCGGCGGCGATCGGCGCCCTGGCCTATGGCCTGACCGCGATCTTCGGCGACGGCGCCCTCGGGCCGGTGCTGGTGACCCTGATGTCGCTCTCCCTGATCGCGGCGATCTTCGCCCGCCGCTCGCGCCAGGGCTCCCCGGTGCCGGCGGCCTGAGCGATGGCGGTCCTGGTCGAGGGCAAGGCGCTGCTGGAGACGGTCCTCGCCTCGACGATCGCCGGCGTCGGCCTCGCCGTCGTCTTCTCGGTGGCGATCTGGGGCGCCGCCCGCTTCGCCGAGCTGAGCCGGACCGACCGCCCGCTGGCCGCCGGGGCGGCGGCGACCCTGGCCGGCGCCGCCCTGGTCGCCTCGCTGGCCGCGGTCGCCTTCGGGGTCATCGTCGTCGCCAACGGCTAGGCGATCCGGCTTCCGGTGCGTAGAATTTTTCCCATGAGGGCCGCTCGCAACGTCGCGATCGTCATGGCGCTGGCCCTGGTCGTCGCCTTCGTGCCGGCCGGCGGCAACCTGGCCGAGGCGATCCTGACCGCGATCACGATGGGCTTCCTGGCGGCGATCGCCTGGGGGCTGTTCGTGCTCAGCCGCCAGAAGCAGCTCACCCTGGCGGCGCTCAGCGACGGCCGGCGGGCGCTGCTCTACGCCGCGCTCGGGGTGATCGCGCTGCTGATCGCCGGCAGCGACGAGCTGCTCGCCAGCGGCGGCGGCACCCTCGCCTGGATCCTCCTGCTGGGCGCCTCGGTGGCGGCGATCTGGCGGGTCTGGATCGACGCCAACAGCTACTGAGCGGCGCCCGCACCCGCCGAGCGCGGGATCCGCGTCGCCGAATTGACAGTTCCGCGCGTTTGTGCGCGCCACGCGTGGGCCGGGTCGTGGCACGGTCGGGGTGTGCCGTCACCGACCGCCCGCAGCGCAGGCCACAGGGAGGAGGGGACCGCCTCGGTCGAGCTGATCGCGGTGGTTCCCTTCCTGTTGCTGGCGGTGCTGGTGGCGGCACAGCTCGTCCTCGCCGGCGCCTCGCTGTGGTCGGCCGGGCTGGCGGCGCGGGCGGGGGCGCGGGCGGCGCTGGTCGGCCGCGAGGCGGGCGACGCCGCGCGCCGGGCGCTGCCGGCGCCGCTGCGCGCCGGCGCCCGGGTGCGGCGGGCGGGGGAGGCGGTGGCGGTCGCGGTCTCGGTGCCGCGGGTGCTGCCGCTGCCGCTGCCGCTGCTGAGGGTGAGCGCGAGCAGTGGGCTCGGCGGTGGCTGAGCGCGGCCAGGCCAGCGTCGAAGCGGTCGCGGCGCTGGCCCTGCTGCTGGCCGCCGGGGCGCTCGCCCTGCAGCTGCTCGCTGCCGGCTACGCGCTGAGCCTGGCCGACGGCGCCGCCGAGGCCGGCGCCCTCGCCCTCGCCGCCGGCCGGCAGGCGAAGCCGGCGGCGCTCGACTCGCTGCCGGGCTGGGCCGCGGACCGGGCGCGGGTGCGGGTGCGCGGGGGAGAGGTGAGCGTCGCGATCGCGCCGCCGGCGCTGCTGCCGCCGCTGGCGGGTCGCCTGGCGGTCGACAGCTCGGCCTTCGCCCGGGGGCCGCGGCGGTGAGCGACGAGCCGATCGTCGCGGTCGCCGCCGGCGCCGCCGGGGGCTCGCTAGCCGCCGCGGCGGCGCTGGCCTGCGCCGGCTCGGACCCGGACCGCGCCGGTCTGCTGATCGCGGTCGGCGGCCGCCCGCCGCGGCCGACCCTGCTCGCCAGCGCGGCGGCGCGGGCGCTGGAGGAGCGGCTCGCGTCGCACCTGCCGGGTCTGCGCGCCGCGGCCCGCGGGCTGACCTGCCAGCTCGGCGTCCCCGACGACGAGGAGGCGCTCGGCCGGGTGCGGGCGGCGCTGCCGCTGGCCCGCGGGGCGGTCGCCGTCGTCCACCTGCCGCCGGCCCGCCTCCAGGGCGCGCTGGGGGAGGGCGGCCTGCGACCGCGCGGGGTGCTGCTGCGCGCCGACCTCGACCGCGACCGGGCGCTGGCGGCGCTCGCCGCCCGCGACCTGGTCGGCCGCGGCCTGCGGGTCAAGGTCCTGCGCGAGGCGCTCGCCTGGGTCCCGGCGCGCCGCGCCCTGTTCGGCGCGCTGCCCGGCTCGGCGCCCGGTGGCCTGCCGGCATCGGTGGTCGAATCCCTTTTGCAAAGCCATATTTCAGCGGTGCACGCGTGCTACAGTGAGGCCGATGACCAAGAAGCTGACCCAGCGGGAACTGCGCAACAAGAGCGGCGAGGTGATGCGGGCCCTGGACGCGGGGGAGGACTTCATCGTCACCCGCAACGGGAGGCCGGTCGGTGAGTTGCGCCCCTACCAGCGCCGTAAGTTCATCCCCCGCGACGTCTTCTTCGCCATGTTCGAGGGCGCGCCGCACATCGACTACGAGCAGTTCCGCGCCGACATCGACCGCTACCTCGACCAGGACCCTACGCCTCGTGGCTGAGGGCGAGTCGGGGCGGGGGCTGGTCGATACATCGGTCGTGATCTCCATCGACGAAGTCGACCGCGAGAGGATGCCGGCGGAGATCTGCGTCTCGACCCTCACCCTGGCCGAGTTGGCCGCCGGCCCGCACGCCGTTTCCGACGAGCTGGAGCGCGCCCGCCGTCAGGATCGCCTCGACCATTTCGAAGCCGATGCCCTCCCCTTCGACCGTCGCTGTGCCCGCGCCTTCGGCCGGGCCTACGCCGCGGTCGTCGCCAGGGGTCGCAAGGCTCGCGGGGCGCGTTCGGTCGACCTGATGATCGCCGCCACCGCGCTCGCCCACGACCTGCCTCTCTACACCCGCAACTCCAAGGACCTCCAGGGCCTCGAGGAGTTGATAGAGATCGTCCCATGCTGACCGTCGCCGTCACCGGCCCCACGGGGGAGATCGGCAGGCCGTTCATCGCCGCGCTCGAGCGTACGCCCGAGGTGGGGCGGGTGATCGGCATGGCCCGGCGGCCGTTCGACATCGGCGGCCAGGGCTGGGAGAAGACCGAATACCGGCGCGGCGACATCCTCGACCGGGAGGCGGTCGAGGCCCTGGTCGAGGAGGCCGACGTCGTCGTCCATCTCGCCTTCGTCATCGTCGCCGGCGGCAAGGAGAGCCGCGAGGTCAACCTGACCGGCTCGCGCAACGTCTTCGAGGCCACCGCCGCGGCGCGGCGCCAAGCGGCTGGTCTACACGTCCTCGGTCGCGGCCTACGGCTTCGGCCGCGGCATGCCGGCGCTGCTCGACCGAGGCCGTGCCGGCCCGGGGCACCAGCGCCACCCACTACTCGGCGCACAAGGCGGCGGTCGAGGAGGAGCTGGTCGAGGCGCTCGCCGGCTCCGACACCGACGCCTACGTCTTCCGGCCCTGCATCGTCGCCGGCCCGAGGCGACCTGCTGCTCGACCTGATCCCGCTGCTCGCCCTCGGCCAGCGCATCCCGAGCCCGCTGCGCTGGGCGCTGGGCAGGGTGCCCGAGCTGCGCCCGGTGCTGCCCGACCCCGGCGTCCCCTTCCAGCTCGTCCACCACGACGACGTCGCCGCCGCGCTCGCCGCCGCCGTGCTCGGCCACGGCGAGCCCGGCGTCTACAACCTCGCCGGCCCCGGCGAGCTGACGATCTCCGACCTCGCCCGCGCCCTCGGCTGGCACTCGGTGCCGGCGCCCCACCTGGCGGTCAGCGCCACGGCCGAGGCGGTCGCCCTGATGCCCTTCCTGCCCGACGAGGCGGCCTGGATCGAGGCGGTGCGCCGCCCGGTCCTGATGGACACCGCCCGCGCGCGCCGTAAGCTGCACTGGATGCCGCACCACGATGCCCGCGAGACCCTGCGCCAGACGGTGGCAGCCGTCCGCGCGCGCTGAGCCGGGCCGGCCGGGCGATCGCCGGCAGCGGCGGCCGGGGGTCTCAGCTCCTAACGCCGGCTGAGAGCGGGGTCGAGCCGACCGCGAAGATCTCCCAGCTCTCGTCCACGCCCTTCAGCGCCGTCGGACCGCGGGCCTCGAACTCGATCCCCGAGCCGGCCGCGAGGTCGCGCACGGTGCGCGAGGCGAGCACCTCGCCCGGCCCGGCCAGGGCCGAGATCCGGGCGGCGACGTGGACGCCGATGCCGCCGACGTCGTCGCCGATCAGCTCGACCTCGCCGGTGTGCAGGCCGGCCCGCACCTCGACGCCCAGCGAGGGCATCTCGGCGGCGATCGCCCGCGCGCACTCGGTAGCCCGGGTCGGCCCGTCGAAGGTGGCGAGGAAGCCGTCGCCGGTGGTCTTGATCTCGCGGCCCGTGGAAGCGCTGCCAGCTGGCGGCGGACCAGCGCCTGGTGCTGCGTCGAGCAGGCCGCGCCAGCGGCGGTCGCCGATCTCGGTCGCGATGCCGGGTCGAGTCGACGATGTCGGTGAAGAGGACCGTGGCGAGCACCCGCTCGGGCGCCGGGCCGGGGCGGACGCCGGTGAGGAACTCCTCGATCGCGGCCAGCGCCGCCTCGCTGTCGCCGACCCAGGGGAAGTGGTCCTCGCCCTCGAGCTCGACGTAGTGGCTGCCCTCGATCTGCTCGGCCAGCCAGCGTGCCGGCGCGGTAGTTGACGGCGCGGTCGTGGCGGCGGTGGAGGACCGCGGTCGGCGCGTGGATCAGGGGCAGGGCGTCGCGGACGTCGGTGTCGAGGAACATGCGGAAGAGCTGGTCGACGCGCATCGGGCTGGCGGCCTGGCGCTCGAAACGGGCCTGGAACTCGCGCGCCCGGCGGTCGTCGGCGAGGCTGGGGGAGAAGATCTCGATCGTCGCCCCCTGGCCCCAGAGCGGCGCGACCAGCTCGTCGTTGGCCTCGATCGCCGCCTCGCGCGAGGGCGCCCAGGGGTAGTCGTCGTCGGCGGTCGAGCGCGCCATCGCCCCCCAGAGGACCAGGGCCGAGACCCGCTCCGGGTAGGTGGCGGCGAAGAGCATGCGACATCGTCGCCCCCTCCGACATGCCGAGCAGGGCGGCGCGCTCGGAGCCGGCGGCGTCCATCACCGCGCGTACGTCGTCCATCCGCTGCTCGAGCGTCGGCGCGCCCGCCGGCCGGGTCGGAGAGCCCGACCCCGCGCCGGTCGAAGAGGATTACGCGGGCGAAGGAGCCGAGCCTCTGGATGAAGTGCGACTGCCGCGGGTTCTCCCAGAGCAGGTCGAGGTGGGAGACGAAGGGGAAGGCGATGACCAGGTCCATCTCGCCTTCGCCGGTGACCTGGTAGGCGATGCCGATCTCGCCGCTGCGCGCGTATCTGGTCTCGGGCCGGTTCACACCACCACACTACGCGCCGTCGCGACGCGGTCAAGGCGAGCGGTTGGGGCCTTTCCGCCGCTCACCACGTAGGGTTGGCCGGTGGCCGATCCGCTCGTCACCGTCGACCGGGTCCGCAAGTCCTACGGCAGCGGCGCCGGGTCAGCAGCTCGTCCTGGACGACCTCTCGCTGACCCTGGAGGCGGGTGAGCTGGCGGTCGTGCTCGGCCCCTCGGGCTGCGGCAAGACGACCCTGCTCAACCTGATCGGCGGTCTCGACACGCCCGATTCGGGCGCGGTGCGCGCCTGCGGCGTCGACCTCGGCCGGGCGACCCGCGCCGAGCTGACCGCCTACCGGGCGCGCTCGGTCGGTTTCGTCTTCCAGTTCTACAACCTGCTGCCGACGCTGACCGCGCGCGAGAACGTCGAGGCCGGCGTGCGGGTCGCCGGCGCCGACCGCGAGGCGGCGCGCGAGGCGGCCGACGAGCTGCTCGGTCGGGTCGGCCTCGGCGCGCTCGCCGAGCGCTTCCCCTCGCAGCTCTCCGGGGGAGAGCAGCAGCGGGTGGCGATCGCCCGCGCCCTGGCCAAGCGCCCGCCGCTGCTGCTCGCCGACGAGCCGACAGGGAACCTCGACGAGGCGACGGCGGCGGGAGTGCTGGAGCTGATGGCCGAGCTGAACCAGGCCACCGGCGCCGCTTTCGTCGTCGTCACCCACAACCCCGAGCTGGCCCGGGCCGGGCCGCGGGTGGTTCGCCTCTCCCACGGTCGGGTCGCCGAGGGGTCGCCGGCCTGATGCTCTGGCGCAAGGCGCTCCGCGACCTGCGGGCGATGGGGGCCAGGGCGCTGCTGATCGTCGTCGTGATCGGGGTCGGCGCCGGCACCGCGGCCGGGATTTCGCTCGCCCTGCACGACGTCAGGGAAAGCCGCGAGGCCTTCTACTCCAACTACCGGCTCGCCGGGCTCGATCTGCGCATGCTGCGGCCGCTGGCGCCGCAACCGTTGCTGGCCCGGGCGCGCCGGGCCGGCGCCCGGCCGGCCGAGACGCGCCTGATCCTCTCCGGCGCGGCGCTGCTGCGCGGCGCCCAGCCGGCTGCCGAAGCGGTCGGCATGGACCCCGCCGCGAGGCTGAACCGGCTCGCCGTCGTCGCCGGCCGCGGCCTCAGCCCGCGGGCGCCGCGCGGGGCGCTGCTCGACCCCGACTTCGCCGAGCGCTTCGGCCTGGGCACCGGCGACCGGCTGCGCCTGCGCCTCGGCGGCCGCCGGCTCGACCTGCGCATCCGCGGCCTCGCCCGCAGTCCCGAGTACCTGCTCGCCACCGCCAACCCCTCCTACCTGGTCCCCCAGCCCGGCTCGCTGGCGATCGTCTACCTGCCGCGCGCCTCGCTTCAGCGCCTCACCGGGCTTGGCGGCCGCGTCAACGACCTCGCCGTCGACCTGCCCGGGGGCGACGTGGGGCGGCGCGGCGAGCGCCTCGCCGCAGGGCTGCCGGTGGCGCGCAGCACGCCCCGCTCCCAGCAGTACGGCCTGCGCCTGACCAACGCCGACATCCACGCCTTCGGCGTCTTCGCGCCGGTGATGGGCGCCGTCTTCGCCCTGGTCGGGCTGCTGCTGATCGTGCTCAGCCTGCGGCGCCTGGTGATCTCGCAGCGGCGCGAGTTGGGGGCGCTGCTGGCGATCGGCTACCCGCCGCGCACGGTGGTCGCGACGGTGCTGCTGCCGGCGACCTTCCTCGCCCTCGCCGGGGCGCTGCTCGCCGTGGCGACGACCGTCGGCGTCGGCGCCCTGGTCGCCAGCGAGTACGCGAGCGCGGTCGGCTTCCCGCAGACCGTGCACACGCTGGCGCCGGTCCCCCTGGCCCTCGCCGCGGGGCTGGCGATCGGCGCGACGCTGCTGGCCGCGGCGGTCCCCGCCTACCGCCTCTCGCGCCTGCGGCCGACCGAGGCGATGCACGGCGAACGGCTGGTCAGCTTCCGGCCGCCCGGCTGGCTCAAGCGCCTCACCGCCAAGGGGCCGCCGGCATTCGTCTACGCGGTGCGCACGATGCTGCGCCGGCCGCTGCTCAGCTCGGCGACCGTGACCAGCATCGCCGTCGCGATCGGGCTCGCCGCGGCGCTCAACATCCTCGTCAGCTCGACCGACAGCTCGGTCGACGCCGAGTTCGACCACCAGGGCTGGAGCTACGCCGTCGACCTGGCGCGGCCGCTGCCGGCGGCCCGCGCCACGGCCCTCGCCCGCTCCGCCGGGGCGCGGCGGGCCGAGGCGACGGTGAAGGGACCGGCGCGGCTGCGCGCCCCCGGCGGACGCGGCGAAGAGGTGGAGCTCGCCGGCCTGCCTGCCCGCCCGGCGCTGCTCCGCCTCGGCCTGGTCGCCGGCTCCCCGCCGGCGCCCGGCAGGGTCGCGATCAGCGAGCAGACCGCCCGCAAGCTCGGCGTCGGGGTCGGCGACCGCCTCCGGCTGAGCACCCCGGCGGCGCGCACGGGGGTCGCCGTCGGCGGCGTCGTCCGCACCCTGGCGACCCAGAGCAGCTACCTGCCGCGGGCGCAGGCGGACCGGCTGCTGGGGTCGCGGGGGCGGGTGACGAGCATGCTGGTCGCCGCCCGCCGGCCCGCCGCCCGCCGCCTGCGCCGCGAGCCGGAGATCGCCCGGGTCACCTCCAAGGCCTCGGCGAAGAGCGCCGAGCGCGAGATGCTCGCCGAGCTGACCAAGCTGATCTCGGTCCTGCAGGCGATCAGCCTCGGGGTCGCCGCGCTCTTCCTCGTCTCCACCCTCGCCCTCTCCTTCCTCGACCGGCGCGGCGAGTTCGCGACGCTGGCGGCGCTCGGCTACGGGCGGCGCCAGATCGCCGGCGCCGTGGCGGGCGAGGCGCTGACCCTGACCGTGCTCGCCGCCGCCCTCTCGGTGCCGCTCGGCATCCTGATCGCGGCGCCGCTCTCCAGCAGCATCGCCCGCGCCTGGTTCGAGATCGGCCTGCACGCCGAGCTGCCGAACTTCCTCTGGGCGATCGTCCCGGCCCTCGCTCTCGCCCTGCTCGCCGTCGCCCATGCGACCCGCCGGGCGCTGCGGATCGACATCGCCGCCACGGTCCGCGCCCGCCTTATCGACTGACCCCCACCACGGTCCGGGGATGGTTCTTCGCGTGGCAGGGCTCGCCTGCTTGCATTTGCGCAGCGTCCTGCTCGAGCTGCTCTCCCACTTCTGGGCGCCGATCCCGTGGATGATCGAGGTGGCGCTGGCGCTGACCGAGGCGACCGCGCGCTGGGCCGACTTCGCGATCGCGCTGGTCCTGGTCGGCCTCGCCTGGGCCTACGCCCTCGCCTGGATGCTGCTCCTCGACCAGGCCAAGCTCTGGGCCTACGCCGCCCTCGACCGCCGTGCCAGCAGACGTGCCGTCCCTGAGGGGTGCCCCCGCTGCACCGCCCGCCTGTAACCGGTGAACTGCCGAGCGAAGATGCGGGTTCTCCCGGATTGAGCCCGTGTGGCGGTCTTCTACGGTGCGTAGGCCCATGCGAGGTGAGGGAGCTAACGGCATGTTCGAGGTGCGCATCCACGGTCGCGGAGGCCAGGGAGTGGTGACCGCCGCCGAGTTGCTCTCGCTCGCCGCCTTCGACGAGGGCCGCTGCGCGCAGGCCTTTCCCAGCTTCGGCTCGGAGCGCACCGGCGCGCCGGTGGTCTCCTTCTGCCGCCTCTCGGAGGCGCCGATTCGCACCCGCGAGCCGATCGCCGAGCCCGACGCGCTGATCGTCCAGGATCCGACGCTGCTGCATCAGGTCGACCTCTTCGCCGGCCTCGGGGCCGAGGGCTACGTGCTGATCAACAGCGGCCGCGAGCCGGCCGAGCTGGGCATCGGCGAGCTTGCCGCGAGGCTCTACGGCGACCGCCTGCTGACCGTGCCGGCGAGCGAGATCGCCCGCGAGCACCTCGGCCGGCCGCTGCCCAACGCGGCCCTGCTCGGCGGCTTCGCCGCGCTCACTGGACAGATGCGGCTGGGCTCGGTCCGGGCCGCGATCGGCGAGCGGTTCTCCGGTGCCGCCGCCGACGGCAACATCAGCGCCGCCCATGCCTGCTTCGGCATGGTCGAGGAGCGACTCGAGGCGATCTCCCGTGTATAGGCAGGTCGAGGGATCGGCGGCGGTCGCCGAGACCGTCGCCTGCTGCCGGCCGGAGGTCGTCTGCGCCTACCCGATCTCGCCCCAGACCCACATCGTCGAGGGTCTTTCCGATCTCGTCCGCGGCGGGCGACTCGACCCCTGCGAGTACGTCACGGTCGAGTCGGAGTTCGCCGCTCTCTCGGTCTGCATCGGCGCCTCGGCGACCGGCGCCCGCTCCTACACGGCGACAGCCAGCCAGGGCCTGCTCTACATGGCCGAGGCCCTCTACAACGCCTCCGGTCTCGGCCTGCCGATCGTGATGACGGTGGCCAACCGGGCGATCGGCTCGCCGATCAACATCTGGAACGACCACAGCGACTCGATGTCCCAGCGCGACTGCGGCTGGATCCAGCTCTACGCGGAGACCAACCAGGAGGCGGCCGACCTGCACGTGCAGGCCTTCCGCATCGCCGAGTCGCTCTCGCTGCCGGTGATGGTCTGCATGGACGGCTTCATCCTCACCCACGCCTACGAGCGAATCGACGTGCCCACCCAGGAGCAGGTCGACGCCTTCCTGCCGCGCTTCGAGCCGCGCCAGGTGCTCGACCCCGACGCCCCGGTGACGATCGGCTCGATGGTCGGGCCGGAGGCCTTCACCGAGGTCAGGTACCTGGCCCACGCCAAGCAGACTGCAGGCGCTGGACCTGATCCCCACGGTGGCGGCCGAGTTCGAGCGCGCCTTCGGGCGCCCCTCCGGCGGCCTGGTCCGCGGCTACCGGCTCGATGACGCCGAGACGGTCGTCGTCGCCCTCGGCTCGGTGCTGGGCACGATCGAGGACACGATCGACGAGCTGCGCGAGGAGGGAGTCAGCATCGGTGCCCTGGCGCTGAAGTCGTTCCGGCCCTTTCCCCTGGAGGAGGTGCGGGCGGCGCTGGCGGGCGCCGAGCGCGTCGTCGTCCTGGAGAAGGCGCTGGCGGTCGGGATCGGCGGCATCGTCAGCGCCAACGTGCGGATGGCGCTCGCCGGCCTCGACCTGCACGGCTACACGGTGATCGCCGGCCTCGGCGGGCGGCCGATCAGCAAGCGCTCGCTGCGCGGCCTCTTCGCCGACGCGGTCGCCGACCGGCTCGAGCCGCTCAGCTTCCTCGACATGGACTGGGGCACGATCGAGGCGGAGCTGCGGCGGATGGCGGAGGGCGGGCGCAGCGGCCCCCACGCCGAGAACATCCTGCGCGACGCCGGCATCGTCGCCGCGAGGTCGCACTGATGGCCGAGCAGCGGGTCAAGCTCTACCAGGTCGGGACCTCGGCGGTCGGCAACCGCCTGCTCGACCCCGAGCAGCGCACCGTACAGGCGCGGATGGACCGCTCCAACAGCCTGACCAGCGGCCACCGCGCCTGCCAGGGCTGCGGCGAGGCGCTCGGCGCCCGCTACGCGCTCGACGCGGCGATGCGCGCCACCGGCGGCAAGCTGATCGCGGCCAACGCGACCGGCTGCCTCGAGGTCTTCTCGACCCCGTTCCCCGAGTCCTCCTGGCAGCTGCCTTGGATCCACTCGCTGTTCGGCAACGCCCCGGCGGTCGCCAGCGGGGTCGCCGCGGCGCTGCGCGCCAAGGGCCGCGAGGACGTGCGCGTCGTCGGCCAGGGCGGCGACGGCGGCACGGTCGACATCGGCTTCGGCTGCCTCTCGGGGATGTTCGAGCGTGGCGACGACGTGCTCTACGTCTGCTACGACAACGAGGCCTACATGAACACCGGCGTGCAGCGCTCCGGGGCGACGCCGCCGGCGGCGCGGACCGCGAACACGAAGCCGATCGGCGCCGCGCAGGGCAACCGCTTCGGCCAGGGCAAGGACATGCCCCGGATCGCGATCGCCCACGGCATCCCCTACGTCGCCACCGCGACCGTCGCCGGCCTGCACGACCTCGAGGCCAAGGTGGAGCGGGCGATGGAACTGCGCGGTCCGCGCTACCTGCACGTCTTCGTCCCCTGCCCGCTGGGCTGGGGCGCAGAGGCGGCCGACACGATCAAGCTCGCCCGCCTGGTCGTCGAGAGCGGCCTCTTCCCGGTCTTCGCCGCCGAGGACGGCGAGTTGACCGAGGTGACGAAGATCCGCCGCCAGGTGCCGGTCGAGGACTACCTGCGCCTCCAGCGCCGCTACGCGCACCTGTTCGGCGACCCCGGCCACCCCGAGATCGTCGAGCGCCTGCAGGCGATGGCCGACGCGAACATCGAGCGCTACGGGCTGTTGCGATGAGCGCCAAGCCCTACGCGATCACGCTCGACGTCGGCTCCAGCCGCGCCAACCACACCGGCAGCTGGCGCACCGAGCGCGCCGTCTACGTCGACCGGATGCCGCCCTGCAACGACGCCTGCCCGGCGGGGGAGAACGTGCAGGCCTGGCTGTACGAGGCGGAGGAGGGCGAGGGCGGCTACGAGCGCGCCTGGCGCCGGCTGGTCGAGGACAACCCGTTCCCGGCGATCATGGGCCGCGTCTGCTACCACCCCTGCGAGACGGCCTGCAACCGCGGCCAGCTCGACGAGGCGGTCGGCATCCACTCGGTCGAGCGCTTCCTCGGCGACGAGGCGATCCGGACGGGCTGGCAGCTCGGGGTCGAGGCCGAGCCGAGCGGCAAGCGGGTGCTCGTCGTCGGCGCCGGGCCCTCGGGCCTCTCCGCCGCCTACCACCTGACCCGGCTCGGCCACGCGGTGACGATCCACGAGGCGGGGACGATGGCGGGCGGGATGATGCGCTTCGGCATCCCCCAGTACCGGCTGCCGCGCGAGGTGCTCGACGCCGAGCTGCGGCGCATCCTCGACCTCGGCGTCGAGCTGGAGCTGAACCGCAAGGTGGAGAACGTCGAGGAGGAGATGCGGGAGGGCGGCTTCGACGCGGCCTTCCTCGCCGTCGGCGCCCACATCGGCCGCCGCGCCTACGTGCCGGCCGGGGAGGCGGACCGGATCCTCGACGCGGTCTCGCTGCTGGAGGGCATGGAGGGGGACGAGCCGCCGCGCCTCGGCCGCCGGGTGGCCGTCTACGGCGGCGGCGACACGGCGATGGACGCCGCCCGCACGGCGCGGCGCCTGGGGGCGACCGACGCGGTCGTCGTCTACCGCCGCACCCGCGACCGCATGCCCGCGCACGAGGTCGAGGTCACCGAGGCGGCCGAGGAGGGCGTGAAGATGAGGTGGCTCTCCACCGTGAAGCGCTTCGAGGGCGGCAAGCTGCTGCTCGAGCGGATGGAGCTCGACTCCGACGGCTTCCCGCAGCCCACCGGCGAGACCGAGGAGCTCGAGGCCGACTCGCTGGTCCTCGCCCTGGGCCAGGAAGCCGACCTCTCGCTGCTCGAGGGGGTGGCGGGGATCGAGGTCGCCGACGGGGTCGTCCAGGTCGGGCCCAACATGATGACCGGCCACGAGGGGATCTTCGCCGGCGGCGACATGGTGCCGGCCGAGCGCACGGTCACGGTCGCCGTCGGCCACGGCAAGCGCGCCGCGCGACAGATCGACGGCTGGCTGCGCGGGGAGGCCTTCGAGCCGCCGCCGCGGCCCGAGCTGGCCGGCTTCGAGACGCTCAACACCTGGTACTACTCCGACGCGCCGCGCGCCGAGCAGCCGCGCCTGGAGACGGCGCGCCGCACCTCTTCCTTCGCCGAGGTCGTCGCCGGACTCGACGCCGACAACGCGCTGTACGAGGCGCGCCGCTGCCTCTCCTGCGGCAACTGCTTCTCCTGCGACAACTGCTACGGGGTCTGCCCCGACAACGCCGTGATCAAGCTCGGCGCCCCGGGTGAGCGCTACGAGATCGACCTCGACTACTGCAAGGGCTGCGGCCTCTGCGCCGCCGAGTGCCCCTGCGGCGCGATCGAGATGGTCCCCGAGCGGATCTAGGCCGTCAGTGAGCTGGTAGGCACGCTTTCGCGCGTTTGTGCGCGCCACGCGTGCGCCGCGACCCGCAAGGGTCGGGGGCATGAAGAGGAGGGACCAAGGGCAGGCGCTCCCCCTCGCCCTCGGGGGAGCCTTGGCGCTGGCCGCCGCGACCCTGGCGCTGGTCGCGATCGCCGGCGCGGCGACGGGGAAGGGGCGCGAGCAGCGGGCGGCGGACCTGGCGGCGATCTCGGCGGCGAGGTCGCTGCGCGACGACCTGCCGCGGCTGCTCTCGCCCCCGACCCTCGGCGGCGGGCGGCCCAACCCGGCGCGGATGGCCAAGCTGGCCTACCTGCGGCGCGCGCGGGCGGCGGCGCTCGCCGCGGCTGCCGAGAACGGGGTCGGGGCGGCCGCGGTGCGGGTCGCCTTTCCCGATCGCGGCACGTTTGCGCCGCTGCGGGTGCGGGTCGTCGTCCTCGCTCGCCTCGACCTCGCCGGCGGCGGGCGGGTCAGGGCCGCGGCGACGGCCGAAGCCGGCGCGCCCGCCGCGGCGACGGTCGGCGGCGGGGCGCCGCAGCGGGCCAGCGGCGGCGGCTACGGCGGCACGCTCGTCTACCGCGACGGCCACGGCATGCGCCCCGACGTCGCCTCCGCCTACGACCGCATGGCCGCCGCGGCGGCCGGGGCCGGCCTCGACCTGATCGTCAACTCGGGCTTCCGCTCCGACGCCGAACAGGCGGCCCTCTTCGCCGCCCACCCCGACCCGACCTGGGTCGCGCCGCCCGGCCACTCGCTGCACCGCTGCGCCACCGAGCTCGACCTCGGGCCGGAATCGGCCTACGGCTGGCTCGCCGCCAACGCCGGCCACTTCGGTTTCGTCCAGCGCTACTCGTGGGAGGCCTGGCACTACGGCTTCACCGCCGGCCCGCCGCCCTGCTCGGCGGCCGGCGAGGGGGTCGGCGCCGGCGGCGGGGACGGCGCCCTGGCCGGCGCCCCGCTGCCCGGCTTCGTGCCCGCCCCGTTCCGCGGCCCGATCCTGCGCGCGGCGACCCGCTGGAACGTCTCGGCGGCGCTGCTCGCCGGCCAGCTGATGGCCGAGTCCGGGTTCGACCCCTACGCCGGCTCTCCGGCCGGGGCGCAGGGCATCGCCCAGTTCATCCCCTCGACCGCCGCCGCCTACGGCCTGCGCGACCCCTACGACGCCGAGGAAGCGATCGACGCCGAGGCCCACCTGATGTCCGACCTGCTGCGCCGCTTCGGCGACCCGGCGCTCGCCCTCGCCGCCTACAACGCCGGCCCGGCCCCGGTCGCGGTCTGCGGCTGCGTCCCCGCCTATTCCGAGACCCAGGCCTACGTCAGCCGCATCCTCGCCCTCGTCGGCGGCGCCGGCGCCCTCGCCGTGCCGAGCTTCGAAGTGAGGCTGGTCGACTGATGGCCGCTGCCCTCGCCCCTCCGCGCAAGCCAAAACACCTCAAGGTGTATAATGGTGTAACCATGCGCACGAACATCGAGATCGACGAGGTCCTGGTCGAGCGGGCGATGCGCCTCTACCGCCTGCGCAGCAAGCGCGAGGCGGTCGACCTCGCCCTGCGCCGCCTGGTCGGCGAGCCGATGGGCCGCGAGGAGCTGCTCGCCAGCGAGGGCAGCGGCTGGGCCGGCGAGCTGTCCGAGGTCCGCGCGCGTGACGAGGTCGCCGAGCCGTGATCCTGGTCGACACCTCGGCCTGGGTCGAGTTCCTGCGCGCCACCGGCAGCGCGGCGAACCAGCGGGTCCGCGCCGCCCTGGAGGCGGGGGAGGAGCTCGCCTGCACCGACGTGGTCGTGATGGAGATCCTCGCCGGCGCCCGCGACGACGCCGACCGCGAACGCCTGCGCCGCCTCCTGCACGGCCTCGAGTTCCTCGCCGTCGAGGGGCCGACCGACTACGAGCAGGCGGCTGAGATCTACCGCCTCTGCCGCCGTGGCGGCGAGACGCCGCGCAAGCTCAGCGACTGCCTGATCGCCGCCGTCGCGATCCGCAGCGACGCTCCGCTGCTCCACGCCGACGCCGACTTCGATGCGATCGCCCGCCACGCGCCGCTGCGGCTCGCTGCCGCAGGTTGACGGTCGAGCGGGTCAGCTGCGCTCGCGGGCGGCGCTCCACTGGCGCCGCTTCTCGGCGTACTCGGAGGGCAGCGTGATGTTCAGCTGCTCGGCGATCGTCAGCCAGCGCAGAGCGCCGTCGTAGTCCTGCCAGCGGGCGTCGGCGTCGGCGCCGGCCAGCGCCAGCTCGACCGTTTCCTGATGCGCGGCGGCCGATTCCTCCATGTCCTCGCCGTGCAGCGCCGGTACGTCCTCCAGCGCCTGCTCACCCTCCTCTTCGCCGGTCAGGTAGGGGGCGAGGTGTTTGGCGGCGATCTTCACCGGCGGCCACCAGAGCGGCACCGCCCCGGCAGCGGACGCGACGCCCGAGCCCGCGACCCCGGATCTCAGGTACAGGGGCGCGGCACCGGTCAGCAGCGCGCCGCGCAGCACCGGGTGGAAGGGGGCGCTCGGGATCGCCGGATCGGCGCAGGCGGCGATCGAGGCGGCCGCGACGTCGGCCTGCTGGGCGGCGAGGCCTCCCTGCTTGATCGGGAACCAGGTCGCGTCGCCGGCCGCGAACTCGCGCTGCATCCCCTCGACCCGCATCTTCAGGTCGGTGCCGATGAAGCCGGACGGTCCCTGGGGCACGCCGGGGATCGGTGCCACCCTGAGCTCCGGCAGGGCGACGACGCGATCGGCCTCGATCAGCTTGCCGTCGGCCAGCACCAGCCCGGTGGGCTCGGCTGCGGACGGGGCGTGCGAGCCGCGGAACTCGACGCCCGCCGCCCGCAGCAGCGCCGCCAGCGCCTCGCTGGCGCGCCGCCCGAAGGAGTCCAGCGGCCGGCTCTCCTCGGTGGCGATGATCAGCTCGACGTCGCCGAGGTCGTGCTCACGGGCGTGGTGCGCGGTGAGCAGCGCCAGCTCGTAGAGCGGCAGGCTCCAGCGCAGCCCGGTCGGGGCGGCGAAGGCGATCCGTTTCAGGTCGCCCGCCTCCAGCTCGTCGAGCAGCGTCCGGTAGGCGGCGTTGGCGAGCGGCCCGCCGTCGTAGTTGAGGGCCTCGGGGAACCGGTCAGTGCCGCGGGCGCCCACGGCGAGCAGCAGTGCGTCGTAGGCGCGCTCGGCGCCGCCCTGGGTGGTGACGGTGCGACGCTCGGGGTCCACTGCGGTGACCGTGTCCTGGCGGAACTCCGCGCCGTGCTCGGTTGCCAGCTCGTCGAGCCGCAGCTCACGCGCCTCGCCGAGGCCGAAGGGCTCGGCGATCGCCAGCGGCCGGTAGGCCATCCGTGGGCTGCCCGCGATCAACTCGATCCGCACCCTGTCTCCGAGCAGGTCGCGGAGCGCGAGCATCGCCTCCGCGCCGGCGATGCCGCCGCCGGCGATCGTCACGCGGAACGGGTTCTCGGCTGTCGCTCTGGCTTCGTCGCTCATCTGCGTTTCCGGCTGCGGGGCGGGATTCTGTCACGAAGCGGCTCGAGGCACGCCCACCGGCGCGCTCCGCGGCGGGCCCGCGCCGCCCCGATCTCCTAGACTGCGCGGCGATGGCGACCGTCGAGGTCAACGGCATCGAGGGCATGCACTCGGTGCTCGGGCAGGAGATCGGCCCGAGCGAGTGGCGCACCGTCACCCAGGCGGACATCGACGCCTTCGCCGAGCTCTCCGGCGACGACCAGTGGATCCACGTCGACGTCGAGCGGGCCAAGGCGGAGAGCCCCTTCGGCACCACGATCGCCCACGGCAACCTCACCCTCTCACTGGTCGACGGCTTCCGCAAGGAGCTGATCTCCTCGACCGGCTTCGCCCTCGGCGTCAACTACGGCTGGGACAAGATCCGCTTCCCCGCCCCGGTCCCGGTCGACGCCCGCGTCCGCGCCCGCGCCGAGGTCGTCTCGGTCGACGACAAGGGCGGCGGCTGGTACCAGGTCATCACCCGCTTCACCCTCGAGGTCGAGGGCAACGAGAAGCCCTGCTTCGTCGGCGACTCGGTGACGCGGGTAATGGCGCCAGCGAGTTAGCGCTGTGGAGTTTAGGGCCCCGATGGGGTACCTAAAGTCCACAACGGCATTCGGCGATCGGCCTGCTCGAATAGCTCTACGTTTGCGGCGACCCAGCGTTCTCGACCAGCCCAGAGCGGTCTCATCGACGGCTGCGTTGCCCGATGGACTGAAGTCTCTGCAATTTCTAAATATGCTCTATTGCGTACATCATTCTCAGCGCTAGGAGAAATGCAAAGTGGCAACCAGAATCGAATGCATCAACAAGCAGCCGAGGGAAGACCCGCACAAGCGGATCGAGCATGTGGGCGGCCGGGGCTGGAAACTCACCACGGATGAGGCGATCGCCAATATCGAGAACGGCGAGAGCTATGTAGTCGTCGCCGGAGAGCACACCGCCAACGTCATCGTCGCCGAGCACAACGGCCACAAATACCTGAAGACCGAAGCGGACGGCTACTCGCCGGACAACCTCTTGTCGCTGGCCGAGTGCGCCTGAGTCCTCCCGTTTGCTGCACCGGCCCGGCGCCCGCCGGTGGGGGCGCCGGGCCGGTTTCCTACTTGACCGTCAGCGTCCCTTCCATGCCGGCTTCGCGGTGGCCGGGGACCGAGCAGTAGAAGGTGTAGGTGCCGGGTTTGAGGTCGACGGTGGCGCTGGTCGATTCGCTGGCGATCAGTTCGGTGCCGCCGACGTCTTCGCCCTTGGCGTTTTCGATCTGCACGTCGTGGGTGAGGGCCTGCGGGTTGTCGAACTCGATCGTCACTTCGCCGGCTTCGACGCGATCGCCCGGCACGTCCCGCTGGCGATCGAGGGGAATTAGTCGAGCCGTGGCCGGCGTCGCCGTGAGCACTCCGTCGCACTAGACTGCGCGGCGATGGCGACCGTCGAGATCAACGGCATCGAGGGCATGCACTCGGTGCTCGGGCAGGAGATCGGCCCGAGCGAGTGGCGCACCGTCACCCAGGCTGACATCGACACCTTCGCCGAGCTCTCCGGCGACGACCAGTGGATCCACGTCGACGTCGAGCGGGCCAAGGCGGAGAGCCCCTTCGGCACCACGATCGCCCACGGCAACCTCACCCTCTCGCTGGTCGACGGCTTCCGCAAGGAACTGATCTCCTCGACCGGCTTCGCCCTCGGCGTCAACTACGGCTGGGACAAGATCCGCTTCCCGGCGCCCGTCCCGGTCGACTCCCGCGTCCGCGCCCGCGCCGAGGTCGTCTCGGTCGACGACAAGGGCGGCGGCTGGTACCAGGTAGTCACCCGCTTCACGCTCGAGGTCGAGGGCAACGAGAAGCCCTGCTTCGTCGGCGACTCGGTGACGCGGGTAATGGCACCCGCCGACACTTAGGCTCCATCGGCCTCCTTCATAGGCGATTCCGTCCAGTTCGTGATGCCCGCCGACGGATGCCTAGCCGAGGGTCCGGCGCACTGCGTCCAAAGGAACCATCAGGGTTAGCGGCTCTGCACTCGTTGGCTTGAACCCAAAGCGCGCATAGAAGGCGGCAGCCTCCTCATCGAGTGCATGGACGAGGACGGCACGCATGGCGATTGAGCGCGAGGCGCGCTCAGTGCGCTGCAGAGCATCGAGGAGGAGGCTGCGACCTAGGCCGGCACCCTGCGCGGAGTGATCGATGGCGAGACGGGCGATCAGGCAGACGGGGATCGGGAAGCGCTGGGACGTTCCGTGCTGCACCTCACCGGTTGCCTCGCCCTGCTCAACCTGGGAGGCGACCAGCGTGTAGTAGCCGACAACGTCGGTCTCTCCTCGCCGGCAGACCACGAAGGTCCGGGCGGTGTCTCGGCGCTGGCCTTGGCCCGCATAGGCGCGCAGCCACCGGTCTAGCTGCTCGCGGCCGCACGCGAAGCGATCGACCTGGTGCCGCGATCCGAGCGGCTCAACCGCTCCGAAGCGAGTGCTCAATCGCCGAGAACGCTGGGACGCTCGGTCAGGGCGCTCAGGCCGGCCTCAAAGGAAGAGGGATCGTCCAGGGCCGCGAGAAAGCGGCCGGCCTCCTTTGGATTGAGCGCGATGCTCGTGCGCTCGGCCAGAACCTGCTCGGCCTCGCGGCGCGCCGCCTGGCGGACGAACTCACTGAGGGTCTGGCCTTGGGCGGCTGCGGCGGCTTGCTCCAGGTCGCGCTCCTCGTCGGTCATCCGGATCTCTATCCGGCGCGTCTTGGCACTGGTGGCTGGCTCCATCGACGAGAGAGTGTACGGCCCTTGTCCGTACGGTGCAAACCTAGGCCTGATTTCCGCATGGGAAATGGCCAAACAATTAGTCGGCGACAGCGTCACCCGGGTGATGGCGCCGGCCTAAGCGCGGCGAGCCAGCTCGGCCACCGCCCGCTGGGCGCCGGGCAGCGCCCTTGCCGCCCGCGGGCCCATCAGCCGGCGCCAGAGGCCGGCAAGCGGGCCCTCGATGTAGATCGTGTTGGTCAGGCGGCAGCGGTCACCGGGCAGCGGCTCGATCGCGTGGCGGTGGCCCATGCGGGCGCCGGGCAGGCGCGACTCGTCGGTGAAGAGCCGGCCGTCCTCGAACTCGACCACCCGGAAGCGCAGGCGCAGCCCGGTCCCGAAGACGATCTTCGCCTCGGCCCCGAGCGCGAGCGGCCGGTCGAGGCTCGCCCGCCTGATCTCCGCGTTCCAGGCCGGCCAGGCGTCCGCGTCCGCGTAGGCCCGCTCCCAGACCGCCGCCGGCGGCACGTCGGCCTCGAGCGAGCTCGTCGTCTCCCAGCGTCCCATCGGCGGGCGCCCCTACTTGACCGTCAGCGTCCCTTCCATGCCGGCTTCGCGGTGGCCGGGGACCGAGCAGTAGAAGGTGTAGGTGCCGGGTTTGAGGTCGACGGTGGCGCTGGTCGATTCGCTGGCGATCAGGTCGGTGCCGCCGACGTCTTCGCCCTTGGCGTTTTCGATCTGCACGTCGTGGGTGAGGGCCTGCGGGTTGTCGAACTCGATCGTCACTTCGCCGGCTTCGGCGGTGGCGCTGTCGGTCGTGTAGGCGAGGCCGCCGCCCGGGTCGGCTTCGAAGGAGACGGTCGAGCCGCCGCCCGAGGAGCCGCCGGCCGCTTCTTCCTTGCCGCCGGCGCCGCCGCCGGCGGTCGTTTCGCCGCCCGAAGTCGTGGTCGAGCTGGAGCTGTCGTCGCTCCCGCCGCAGGCGGCCAGGGCGACGGACGCGAGGGCGAGGGCGAGTAGGGCGGCAAGCGGCTTCATCGATCGAGTCCTTTCCTCGGGGAATGCTCAGAGGGACTGTAGCTGGATACGGGCGATGCCCGCGGCCGGTTCAGCGGCCCTTGAACTGCGGCGTCTCGCCGCTGAAGAAGGCGATCGCGCCTTCGCGCAGGTCCTCGGTCGCCATGCTGTCGGCGATCCCGTGCCGCTCCAGCTGCAGGTGCTCGGTGATCCCGTTCTCGATGCTGACGCCGACCAGCCGTTTGGCCATCTTCACGTAGTAGGGCGCCTTCTTGGCCAGCTCCTCGGCCTTGGCGCGGGCTGCGGCCATCACCTCGTCGGCCGCCACGACCTGCGAGACGAGGCCCTCCTCGAGCGCCTCGGCGGCGGTCAGGTTCGGGTCCTCGAGCAGGATCTCCAGCGCCCGCGAGGGGCCGACGACGCGGGGCAGGAAGTAGGTCATGCCGCCGTCCGGCGAGGCGCCGATGCGGCCGTAGGCGCAGGCAAGGAACGCCTTCTCGGAGGCGATCCGCAGGTCGCAGGCGAGGGCCAGCGAGAAGCCGGCGCCGGCCGCCGGCCCGTTGACCGCGGCGATCACCGGGTAGGGGATGCGGCGCAGGTCGACGATCGCCATGTGCAGCGCCTCGGCCCCGCGGCGCACCTGCGCCGGCAGGTCGATCGAGTCGTCTTCGACGCCGTCGCGGAAGCCGTTGATGTCGCCGCCCGAGCAGAAGGCTGGGCCGGCGCCGGTGACGATCAGGCCGCGCAGCGGCGCCTGGTCGGCGAACCAGGCGAAGGCGGTGTCGAGCTCGAGGATCATCTCCGGGCTCATCGCGTTGAAGGCGTCGGGGCGGTCGAGGGTGAGCGTGCCGATCTCCCCGTCGACCTCGATCTTCAGCGTCTCCAGCTCAGGTGGGTTCATGTGGGCGGCAGCCTACCCTTTGTCGGGTGAGCGAGATGACCCGCGACCTGCCCGACGCGCCCGGCGTCTACCTCTTCCACGGCAAGGACGGCGAGCTGCTCTACGTCGGCAAGGCGCGCTCGATCCGCAAGCGGGTCGCCTCGCACTTCTCCGGCGGCGAGGCGCGGCTGACCTCGCGCATCGACCGGATCGAGACCCTGGTCACCTCGACCGAGGCCGAGGCCCTGCTCGCCGAGCAGAGCTTCATCAAGCGCCACCGGCCGCGCTTCAACATCCGCCTGCGCGACGACAAGTCCTACCCCTACGTCTGCGTCAGCCTCGACGAGGACTACCCGCGCGTCTACTTCACCCGCGAGAAGCACCGGCCCGGCCGCGCCTACTTCGGCCCCTTCTCCAGCGCCAAGCGGGTGCGCGAGACGCTCGACCTGCTCGGCAAGCTGTTTCAGTTCCGCACCTGCGAGGGGCGCGAGCCCGGGCGGCGCTCCGGCAGCCCCTGCCTCGACTACTACATCAAGCGCTGCGGGGCGCCCTGCGTCGGCTACGTCGGCAGGGAGGAGTACCGGCGCAACATCGAGGCGATCGTCGCCTTCCTCTCCGGCCGCTACCGCCAGGTCGAGGCCGACGAGAAGGGCAAGATGGAGGCCGCCGCGGAGGCGCGCGAGTTCGAGCGCGCCGCCCTGCACCGCGACCGGCTGGCGGCGATCCAGTCGCTGTTCGAGCGCCAGCGGGTGGCCGGCGCCACGGTCGGCAGCGCCGACGTGATCGGGGTCGCCGCCGAGGGCGCCGACGCCAACGTCCAGGTCTTCCAGGTGCGCGACGGAATCCTCGCCGAGCGCCAGAGCTTCTACCTCGAGAACCAGGCCGAACGCGACCTCGCCGAGGTCACCGAGGAGTTCCTCGGCCAGTACTACTCGGCCTCGCCGGCGGTGCCGCGCACGGTGATCGTCGCCCCCGCCCTGCGCGACCGGGTCGGGGTGCTGGAGGCGGCGTTGGCCGAGCGCCGCGGCGGCCCGGTCGAGGTGCGCGCTGCCGAGCGCGGCGACAAGCGCCGCCTGCGCGAGCTGGCCGAGCGCAACGCGAAGCTGGCCCTCGACCAGGACCGGTTGCGCCGCGAGCACCGCCGCCAGCGCCGGGTCGAGTCGCTGGCCGACCTGCGCGACGCGCTCGGCATGGCCGAGCTGCCGGTTCGGATCGAGGGCTTCGACATCTCCAACATCGGCGGCACCCACACGGTCGCCTCGATGGTCGTCTTCGAGGGCGGCGCGACGAAGAAGTCCGACTACCGCCGCTTCCGGGTGCGGGGCGAGGGGGCTGGCCCCGAGGGCGGCCCCGACGACTTCGCCTCGATGGAGGAGATCCTCGGCCGGCGCATGAACCGCTACCTGGAGCAGGCCGACCTCTCACCTCACGACGGCAAGCGCGACGCCAGCTTCGCGGCGATGCCCTCGCTGGTCGTGATCGACGGCGGCAAGGGTCAGCTCTCGGCTGGGCTGCGCGCGCTGCGGCCCTTCCTCGACCGCGGCGTGACCGTGATCGGCCTCGCCAAGCGCCTCGAGGAGGTCTACGTGCCGGGGCGCGCGGCGCCGATCGACCTGCCCGCCGACTCGGAGGCCTCGCAGCTGCTGCAGCGGGTGCGTGACGAGGCGCACCGCTTCGCGATCGAGCACCACCGCGGCCGTCGCGACCGGGCGATGACCGGCTCGGTGCTCGACGAGCTGAAGGGCATCGGCCCGGTTCGCAAGCGGGCGCTGCTGCGGCATTTCGGCTCCCCGGAGCGCTTTCTCGCCGCCAGCCGCGAGGAATTGGAAATGGTGCCCGGCCTGCCTGGCAAGGTTGCGCGTGAGATCCACGAGCAGCTGAACAGGACTGGCTGATGGACCTGGTGCTGATCACCGGGCACTCCGGCGCGGGCAAGTCGGAGGCGATCGCCGCCTTCGAGGACGGCGGCTACTTCTGCGTCGACAACCTGCCGCCGCGGATGATCGGCAGCCTCGGCGAGCTCTTCCGCCACGAGGGCAGCGGGGTCGAGCGCGCCGCGGTCGTCTCCGACGTGCGCGGCGGCGACTACTTCGACGAGCTGCTGCAGGTGCTCGACGAGCTCGGCGCCGACGGCCTGAAGCCGACCGTGCTCTTCCTCGAAGCCGACGAAGAGACCCTGGTCGACCGCTACAAGGAGACCCGCCGCCGCCACCCGCTGGCGCCCCAAGGGCGGATCATCGACGGCATCCGGGCCGAGCAGGAGCTGCTGGCGCCGCTGCGCGAGCGGGCCGACATCGTCATGGACAGCAGCGGCCTGACCGCCGGCATGCTGCGCCGCCGCATCGCCGAGGAACTGCTCGGCCGCCACCCCGGCAGCCGGATGGCGCTCACCCTGCTCACCTTCGGCTTCAAGAACGGCCCGCCCCACGACGCCGACCTCACCCTCGACGTCCGTTTCCTGCCCAACCCCCACTACGTCGACGAGCTGCGGCCGCTGACCGGCCTCGACGAGCGGGTCCGCGACTACGTCGAGGACGGCACCCAGGCGGGCGAGTTCTACGGCCGCCTGCTGCCCCTGCTCGAGTTCCTCGTCCCCGCCTACGTCGCCGAGGGCAAGAGTCACCTGACGATCGCGATCGGCTGCACCGGCGGCCGCCACCGCTCGATCACCGTCGCCGACCGCGTCCGCCGCGAGCTCGAGGGCCGCGACGACGTCGTCGTCCACATGAAGCACCGCGACGCCGAACTGGACGAGTAGCGCGTACGAGCTGGGCGGGGGTGCGCGCCGCGGGCAGGAGCCCTCCGCGTGAATTGAGTCGCTGCGGCCCTGCGGGCCTTCGCTCCAATCGATGAGCGCGGCTGACGCCGCGCAGAAGACAGATTGCATATCGCCGCTGGCGCGACATTCCCGCGGAGGGCTCCTGCCCGCGGCGCGTGCACGCCGACCGCTCGCGACTGGGCTGCGGCGGCGCGGGGGACGGGTCCGGTCGTGCCTCGGGCGAGTGTGGCCGCAGGCCGCGACATGCAATCTGGTTTCTGCGCGCCATAGGCGCGCACCGACATCCGGAGCGCCGCGCGCAGCGCGCGCGACTCAACTCGACCGAGGCGCGACCGGACCCGTCCCCGACTCGTCCCAACCCTAGAATCGCCGGGCTTTGGCTGAACCCGTCATATCCGTGCGTGGGCTGCGCAAGAGCTACGGCGACTTCGAAGCGGTGCGCGGCATCGATCTCGAGGTCGCGGCGGGCGAGGTCTTTGCCTTCCTCGGGCCCAACGGGGCGGGCAAGACGACCACGGTCGAGATCCTCGAGGGCTATCGCGAGCGCAGCGGGGGGGAGGTTCGGGTGCTGGGCGAGGACCCGCACGGGGCCGGGCGCGAGTGGCGGGAGCGGATCGGGATCGTGCTGCAGAGCTGCCGGCTCGACCCCTACCTGACCGTGCGCGAGTCGCTGGAGCTGTACGCCGGCTACTACCGGGCGCCGCGGCCGGTGGACGAGGTGGTCGCCCTGGTCGGGCTGGAGGGCAAGGCGGGGGCGCGGACCGGCGGCCTCTCCGGCGGCCAGCAGCGGCGGCTCGACGTCGGCATGGCGCTGGTCGGCGACCCCGAGCTGCTCTTCCTCGACGAGCCGACCACCGGCTTCGATCCCTCGGCCCGGCGCCACGCCTGGGAGGCGATCGCCGGCCTGCGCGAGCTGGGCAAGACCGTCTTCCTCACCACCCACTACATGGACGAGGCGCAGCGGCTCGCCGACCGGGTGACGATCATCGCCCGCGGCGAGGTGGTCGCCGGCGGCGCCCCCGAGGAGATCGGCGACCGCGCCAGCCTGCCGACCACGATCAGCTACCGGGCCGGCGGCGAGCGGGTCTCGGTCGAGACCCGCACCCCGGTCGCCGACCTCGCCGAGCTGACCGGGCGGGCGCTGGAGCGCGGCACCGAGCTCGAGGACCTGGAAGTGAGGCGGCCCAGCCTCGAGGACGTCTACCTGTCGCTGACCGGGGAGGGGGCGGAGTGACCGGGATCGCGCTCTTCGCCCACCAGTTGCGCTACGACCAGAAGGTCTTCTGGCGCAACCCGGCCTCGATCTTCTTCACCGTCGCCTTCCCGGTGATCCTGCTGCTGATCTTCGCCACCGTCTTCGGCGACCAGACGGTCGACGTGCGCGGCGGGGTCGAGACCACCGCCTACTACGTGCCGGCGATCATCACCCTGGCGGTGATCTCGGCGACGATGCAGTCGCTGGCGATGTCGCTGGTCATCGCCCGCGAGGACGGGCGGCTGAAGCGCGGGCGGGGGACGCCGATGCCGGCCTGGGTCTTCGTCGCCGGCCGGGTCGGCAACTCGGCCGTCGTCGCCCTGCTGATGCTCGCCCTGGTGGCGGCGATCGGGCGGCTGCTCTACGGCGTGCCGATCCCCTGGGAGCGGCTGCCGCAGCTGTTGCTCGTGCTCCTGGTCGGGGCGGCGGCCTTCTGCTGCCTCGGCATCGCCCTGACCGCGGCGATCCCCTCCCAGGACGCGGCGGCGCCGATCGTCAACGCGCTGCTGCTGCCGCTCTACTTCCTCTCCGGCGTCTTCATCCCCGACGACCAGCTGCCCAGCGGCGTCATCCACTTCGCCGACCTCTTCCCGATCCGCCACTTCTTCGAGGCCTTCTTCGACGTCTACGACCCCGGCACCGCCGGTGCCGCCCTGCAGTGGGGCGACCTGGCGGTGGTCGCCCTCTGGGGGATCGCCGGCCTCGTCCTCGCGATCAGCCGCTTCCGCTGGACCCCGCGCGGCGGCTGATCCGCCGGCCCGTATAGCCTCCCCGCCGCATGTTGCACCACGTCCTCCTGGAGGTCGCAGACCTCGAGCGGAGCGCGTCGTTCTACGACGCGCTGCTCGCGCCGCTTGGCTGGCGGCGCCATTTCGAGGAGGACGAGACGGTCGGCTGGGGCATCGCCAAGCCGGTCTTCTTCATCTCCGCCCACCACGGGCCGCAGCCGGGCTTCGGCCTGGTCAGCTTCTCCGGCCTCGGGATCGTCGCCGTCAAGGCGGCCTGGGAAGCGGGCGTCGGCGCCGGCGGGACCAGCGTCTCGGACCCCGGCGAGCGGCGCTCCTACGGCTCCGGCTCCTACTCCGCTTTCCTCAAGGACCCGGACGGGTACGAGATAGAGATCACCATCGGGTCCGACTAGGACGTCAAGCGAGATTCAGGAGGGTGTGAGGCAATGGCTGTGAAGGTCGGAATCAACGGCTTCGGTCGGATCGGGCGCAACGTCTTCCGAGCCGCGCACGCGGCCGGCGCCGAGGTCGAGTTCGTCGCCGTCAACGACCTCGTCGACACCGCGACGATGGCGAACCTGCTCAAGTACGACTCGATCCTGGGCCGCTTCCCGGGCGAGGTCGAGGCCGCCGACGGCGGCCTGCGCATCGACGGCAAGGAGCTGAAGGCGCTCTCCGAGCGCGATCCCGCGGCGCTGCCCTGGGGCGAGCTCGGCGTCGACGTGGTGATCGAGTCGACCGGCCTCTTCACCGGCCGCGAGGACGCCGGCAAGCACCTCGCCGCCGGCGCCAAGAAGGTGATCATCTCGGCCCCGGCCAAGGACCCCGACGTGACCGTCGCCCTCGGCGTCAACTTCGAGACCGCCTACGACCGCGACAGCCACGACATCATCTCCAACGCCTCCTGCACGACCAACTGCCTGGCGCCGCTGGCCAAGGTGCTGCACGAGAAGTTCGGCATCGAGCAGGGTCTGATGACCACGATCCACGCCTACACCGCCGACCAGCGCCTGCAGGACATGCCGCACAAGGACCCGCGCCGCTCGCGCGCCGCGGCGCTCAACCTGATCCCGACCACGACCGGCGCCGCCAAGGCGGTCGGCCTCGTGCTGCCCGAGCTGAACGGCAAGCTGAACGGGTTCTCGATGCGGGCGCCGGTGCCGACCGGGTCGGCGGTCGACCTCGTCTTCGTCAGCCCCGACCCGCTCTCCACGGAGGGCATCAACGCGGCGCTGAAGGAGGCCGCGGAGGGGCCGCTGAAGGGGATCCTCGCCTACACCGAGGACCCGATCGTCTCCACCGACATCGTCGGCGACCCGCACTCCTCGATCGTCGACGGGCAGTCGACGATGGTGATCGGCGACGGCCGCATGGCGAAGGTGATCAGCTGGTACGACAACGAGTGGGGCTACTCGAACCGCTGCGTCGAGCTCGCCGGCAAGGTCCTCTGAGCGCCGCCGTGGGGGCGCGGTGAGCTTCGCCAAGGCAAGCGTCCGCGACGCCGAGGTCGCCGGCAGGCGGGTCCTCGTGCGGGTCGACTTCAACGTCCCGCTGGAGGGCGGCCGGGTCGCCGACGACACCCGGATCCGCGCCGCGCTGCCGACGATCGAGCTGCTGCGCGAGCGCGGCGCGTCGCTGGTCCTCGTCTCCCACCTGGGCCGGCCCAAGGGCGAGGTCGTCCCCGAGCTCTCGATGAAGCCGGTCGGCGAGCGGCTGGCGGAGCTGCTCGGGGCGCCGGTCAAGCAGGCGCCCGCCGTGGTCGGCCCCGAGGTCGAGACGATGGCCGCGGGGCTCTCGCCCGGCGACGTGCTGCTGCTCGAGAACGTCCGCTTCGAGCCGGGCGAGACCGACGACGACCCGTCCCTGGCCAAGCGCCTGGCGGGGCTGGCCGACCTCTACGTCAACGACGCCTTCGGCGCCGCCCACCGCGCCCACGCCAGCACCGCCGGCGTCGCCGACATGCTGCCCGGTTACGCCGGCCTGCTGCTCGAGCGCGAGCTGACCGAGCTGGGCGCCGTGGTCGGCGCCCCGGCGCGGCCGCTGGTCGTCGTCCTCGGCGGCGCCAAGGTCAGCGACAAGGTCGGCGTCATCGACCGCTTCCTCGAGCTCGCCGACGAGATCCTGATCGGCGGCGCGATGTGCTTCAGCTTCTTCCGCGCCCAGGGCATCGGCACCGGCGACTCGCTGGTCGAGGAGGCCGGCGTGAAGCTCGCCGCCGAGGCGCTGAAGCGGGCCGAGGATTCGCGCTGCGTGCTGCGGCTGCCGGTCGACCTGGTGCTCGGCGAGCGCTTCGCCGCCGACGCCGAGCCGCGCCAGAGCGACGGGGTCGAGGTGCCCGAGGGCTGGATGGGCCTCGACGTCGGGCCGCGCACCGCGGCCGCCTACGCGGCGGCGATCGCCGCCGCCGGCACCGTGCTCTGGAACGGCCCGATGGGGGCCTTCGAGCTGCCGTCCTTCGCCGCCGGCACCCGCGCCGTGGCCGAGGCGGTGGCGGCGGCGCCGGGCACGACGGTGGTCGGCGGTGGCGACTCGGTCGCCGCCCTGCAACAGTTCGGGTTGGCCGAGAAGGTGGACTGGCTTTCGACCGGAGGAGGAGCGTCCTTGGAGCTTTTGGAGGGAAAGGCACTGCCGGGAGTGGAGGCTCTGCGCGATGTCTGAGCGAACCCCGTACATCGCCGCCAACTGGAAGATGCACAAGACCGCCGCCGAGGCGGGCGAGTTCGTTGACGCGCTGCTGCCGCGGATCGCCGCGACCCAGAGCGACGTCGTCATCTGCCCGCCCTTCACCGCGCTCAGCGCCGTGGTCGAGCGCCGCTACGGCACCGCGGTCAAGGTCGCGGCCCAGAACATGCACGAGGAGGCCTCCGGCGCCTTCACCGGCGAGGTCTCGGCGGCGATGCTGGTCGAGCTCGACGTCGAGGCCGTCGTCCTCGGCCACTCCGAGCGGCGCCAGCTCTTCGGCGAGACCGACGAGGCGCTGGCGCGCAAGCTGCCCGCGGCCCTGGCCGCCGGCCTGGAGCCGATCCTCTGCGTCGGCGAGAGCGAGGAGGCGCGCGACGCCGAACAGACCGACGCCGTGCTGCAGCGCCAGCTGCAGGCCGACCTGGCCGGGGTCGAGGGGGCGGCGCTGAGCGGCGTGGTGATCGCCTACGAGCCGATCTGGGCGATCGGCACCGGCCGCACGGCGACGCCCGAGCAGGCCCAGGAGACGATCGCCTTCATCCGCGACCTGCTGCGCGAGCGCGGCGCCCGGGCCGAGGAGCTGCGGATCCTCTACGGCGGCTCGGTCAAGCCCGCCAACGCCGCCGAGCTGCTCGGCCAGCCCGACATCGACGGCGCCCTGGTCGGCGGCGCCAGCCTCGACGCCGACGAATTCGCCGCGATCGTGGCCGCCGCATGAGCTTCCGGTGCGCCTTTTGCACCCTGGGCGTACATAAGGACAACCGGAAGGGATGGCGGTGACCGTTCCCTCGCTGGTGCTGGTGATCCTCGACGGCTGGGGCCTCGCCCCGCCGGGGCCGGGCAACGCGATCTCGCTCGCCGAGACGCCGGTCTTCGACCGGCTCTGGGAGCGCTTCCCGCACACGCAGCTCTCCGCCCAGGGGCGCGACGTCGGCCTGCCCGAGGGCCAGATGGGCAACTCGGAGGTCGGCCACCTCAACCTCGGCGCCGGGGCGATCGTCAAGCAGGACCTGGCCCGGATCGACGACGCGATCGCCGACGGCAGCTTCTTCGACAACGAGGCGCTGCTCGCCGCCTGCGACGCCGCCCGGCGCAGCCCGCGCGGCCGCCTGCACCTGCTCGGCCTGGTCTCCGACGGCGGCGTCCACTCGGGCTGGGAGCACATCGAGGCGACGATCGAGCTCGCCTCCCAGGAGGGGGTCCCCGACGTCGTCTTCCACGCCTTCACCGACGGCCGCGACACCCTGCCGCACGGCGGCCGCGGCTACCTCGCCGAGCTCGAGCGCTGGCTGCGCCAGGCCGGCCGGGTCGGCACCGTCGGCGGCCGCTACTACGCGATGGACCGCGACACCCGCTGGGAGCGGACCAAGCTCGCCTACGACGCGATCGTCCACGCCCAGGGCCTGCGCGCCGCCAGCTCCGCGGAGGCGATCGAGGCCTCCTACGAGCGCGAGGAGACCGACGAGTTCGTCAAGCCGACCGTGATCGGCGACTACGACGGGGTCGAGGCCGGCGACGTCGCCTTCTTCGTCAACTTCCGCCCCGACCGGGCGCGGCAGATGACCCGCGCCCTGGCCGAACCCGGCTTCGAGGAGTTCTCGCGCTCCGGCGGGCCGCAGCTCGGCGCTGACGACGATGACCGAGTACCGAAAGGGCTGGCCCTACCCGGTCGCCTTCCCCGAGGCGCGGCCGCAGACGACCCTGGCGGAGACGATCTCGGCCGCCGGCGGTCGCCAGCTGCACGTCGCCGAGACCGAGAAGTACGCCCACGTCACCTACTTCTTCAACGGCGGCCGCGAGCAGGAGTGGGAGGGGGAGGAGCGGCGCCTGGTCGAGTCCCCGCGCGACGTGCCCACCTACGACCACAAGCCGCAGATGAGCGCCCGCGCCGCGGCCGACGCCTTCGGCGGCGAGTGGGGGTCGGGCGATTTCCGCTTCGGGATCATCAACTTCGCCAATCCCGACATGGTCGGCCACACCGGCGTGATCCCGGCCGCGGTGGCTGCGGTCGAGGAGGTCGACGGCTGCCTCGGCGACGTGGTCGAGGCGGTGAGCGCCGGCGGCGGCGCCTGCATCGTCACCGCCGACCACGGCAACTGCGACCACATGCTCGAGCCCGACGGCTCGCCGAACACGGCGCACTCGCTCAACCCGGTGCCGCTGATCGTCACCGCCGAGGGCCTCGAGCTGCGCGAGAGCGGCATCCTCGCCGACGTCGCCCCGACCGCCCTCGATCTGCTCGGCATCCCCCAGCCCGCGGCGATGACCGGCCGCTCGCTGATCGCCGAGTGATCGATTGACCCACGAATAGGGTGGTCAACCGATCACTCGACCGAGATGCGGACCGAACCGGACAGGCTTAGATTCGAGATCGCGGCGAGGGACGGCGCGGCGCGGACCGGCGTGCTGCACACCGCGCACGGCGAGGTGCGGACGCCGGCCTTCATCCCGCTGGCGACGAAAGGGAGCGTGCGCGGGCTCGAGGCCCGCGAGGTGGCCGCGCTCGGCTACCAGCTGATCCTCGGCAACACCTACCACCTGTTCGTCTCGCCGGGGCCGGAGCGGATCGCCGCCGCCGGCGGCCTGCACGGGTTCATCGGCTGGGAGCGGGCGCTGATCACCGACTCGGGCGGCTTCCAGGTCTTCTCCCTCGCCCACGGCGGGGTGGCGAACGAGGTCAAGGGCAGCGGCCGCCCCGGCGGCGGCGCGCACGGCTCGGTGGTCTCGATCGAGGAGGAGGGGGTCCACTTCCGCTCCTACCGCGACGGCGCCGAGCTGTTCATCTCGCCGGAGGTCTCGATGCAGGTGCAGGCGGCGCTCGGCTCCGACATAGCCCTCGTCTTCGACGAGTGCACCCCCTTTCACGCCGAGCGCGAGTACACCGCGCGCTCGACCGAGCGCACCCACCGCTGGCTCGACCGCTGCCTCGCCTGGCACGGCGAGCACGGGCCCGGGCGCCAGGCCGTCTTCGGCATCGTCCAGGGCGGCGTCTACGAGGACCTGCGCCGCGAGTCGGCCGAGCGGGTGTCCGCCGCCGCCGTCGACGGCATCGCGATCGGCGGCACCCTGGGGCGCGACAAGGAGGAGATGCGCGAGGTGCTGGCGATGACCGCGCCGCTGCTGCCGGCCGCGGCGCCCAAGCACCTGCTCGGCATCGGCGAGGTCGACGACCTGCTCGCCGGCATCGCCCTCGGCCTCGACGTCTTCGACTGCGCCGTGCCGACCCGGCTCGCCCGCCACGGCGTGGCCCTCGTCGCCGACCCCGGCAACCGCTTCCGCCTCGACCTGCGCAAGTCCGGCCATGAGGGCGACCGCCGCCCGCTCGCCGAGGGCTGTCCCTGCCCGGCCTGCAGCCGCCACGACCGCGACTACCTCAGCTACCTCTCCCGCGCCGAGGAGCTGACCGCGGTCCGCCTCCTCTGCCTCCACAACCTGACCTACCTGCAGGAGTTGATCGAGGGCGCCCGCCGGGCGATCGAGGCCCAGGCCTTCGCCGCCTACTCGGCCGCCGTCCTCGACGGCGCCGCCCCCTGGTCTATTCGGTGTTCTTCTTGACCAGCTCCTTGAATTCTTCGACCACCTTGTCGACGGTGGAGCCGGCGACTTCGGTCGCCTTGACGCCGGTCGCCTTGTCGGTGGTGTAGATCACCGCGGCGGCGACCGCGGCGGCGATCAGGACCAGGGCGACGAGGGCGAGGACGAACCTGGCGAAGCGCGAGAAGGGGCTGCGCCGGTGCGGGGCGGCGGCGGGCGCCGCAGGCGGTGCGGGCGGCGGCGGGATGCGCGGCTCGGGGCGCCGGGTCGGCGAGGGCGCCGGCCGGTACTCGGTCTGCGCGGTCTGGTCGATGCGGCGGGTCGCGGTCTCGCCGCCGAGCACGCTGGTCGCCGCCGTGCCCTCGCCCTCGGGCAGGGTCACGTCCTCGCCCTGCATGCCCAGCTCCAGGCCGCCGGCGAGTTCGCCGGCGCTGGCGTAGCGGCGCCCGGGGTCGCCCTCCAGCGCGCGCAGCACCGCGGCGCCCAGCGTCTCGGGCACGGCGTCGTTGTAGGTCGTGGGCGGCAGCGGCTTCTCGTTCTGCTGGCGCACGGCCAGCTCGGCCAGGGTCGAGCCCTCGTACGGCAGGCGACCGGTGAGGAACTGGTAGAGGACGACGCCGAGCGCGTAGACGTCGGTGGCCGGGGTCGCCTCCTCGCCGCGCACCTGCTCGGGCGAGAGGTAGGCGGCGGTGCCGACCACCGAGCCGACCTGGGTGATGCGCGTCTGTTCGACCGCGCGGGCGATGCCGAAGTCGGTCAGCTTGACCGTCATCTCGCCGCCGCCGACCGGGCCGCCGACGATCATCAGGTTGCCCGGCTTGACGTCGCGGTGGATGATCCCGCGCCGGTGGGCGTAGTCGAGCCCGGCGCAGGCCTGGGCGCCGACCTCGGCCGTGGTCTCGGCGTCGAGCGGCCCCTGGCGCTGCAGGATCTGGGCCCCGGAGCGGCCCTGCACGTACTCCATGACGATGTAGTGGCGGCCCTCGTCGATGCCGGTGTCGTAGACCTGGACGATGTTGGGGTGGATCAGCTTCGCCACCGCCAGCGCCTCGCGGCGGAAGCGGGCGACGAAGCGCTCGTCGTCGGAGAGGTGCTCGGCGAGGATCTTGACCGCGACCGTGCGCTCCAGGGTCAGGTCGGTCGCCATGTGGACGCTCGACATCCCGCCCGAGCCGAGGCGCTCGCCGATCTCATAGCGGCCCGAGAGGGTGCTCGGCGGCGTCATCCTTCGCCTTCCGGCGCGGCCGGTTCGGCCGGGCTGATCCCGCCCGGGGCGCCGGTGCCGCCGCCTTCTTCGGCCGGGCTGGACGGAGTTTCCGCCGGCGTCGTTTCGGCCGGCTGCCCCTTGCCGGGGGAGGTGCGTTCTTCTTCGGGTTCCCGCGCTTCGCTTTCGCGCTGTTCGCGTTCGGCCTTCTTCTGCTGACCGGGCGGCTGGCTGCGTTCGGTGGTCGTCGTCTCGGTGCTCGGCGCGGTCGTTTCGGCGGTCGTTTCTTCGCAGGTGGTGACCACTTCGTCGAGGCGGGTGACGCCGGCCTGCAGGGCCCGCTTCAGCTTCGGGTCGACGTCTTCGAGGGCTTCGACCTGGGCGCCGACTTCCTGCGCCGCGTCGGCGGCGCCGACGCATTCGCCTTCGCTCGCCAGCCGCTTCACCGTGTCGAGGTTGTCGGTGATTTCCTGGGCGGTCGTCCCCGGCAGCAGCTTGGCGTCTTCGCCGCCGCAGGAGACGAGCGCGAAGGCGGTGGCGAGCCCGAGGGCGAGAGCGAGGGGGAAGGTGGCCAGGCTGCGCACCCGTGCGAGTCTAGAGAACCCCCGGGGCCGGAGATTTGCCTGCAAATCGCCGCTCACTGGCCGGTGTAGAGGCGGTCGGCGAGGCGTCTGGGCAGGCCGGCGTCGATGATCGGCCCGGCGGCGAGCTCGACCTCGTAGGCGACGCGGTGGTAGCGGGCGGTCATCGCCTCGGTGTCGAGCTCGAGCCAGGCGGCGCGCGGGTCGCCGTCGCGCGGCTGGCCGACGCTGCCGGGGTTGACCAGCCACTCGCCCTCGCTGAGGTCGAGCAGGGCGCCGTCGCTGGCCTGCGCGGCGCGGGTTTCGCCGCGCCCGGCGAGCGGCCGGTTGAAGAAGAGCGCGACGTGCGAGTGGCCGATCAGGGCGATGCGGTCCTCGTGGGCGTCCATCGCCGCCTCGGCCTGGTCGCGGGCGAGGACGTACTCCCAGACCGGGTCGCTGGGCGAGGCGTGGAAGAGGCCGAAGCCGGCGCGGGCGCCGGCCGGGTCGAGCTCGCGCAGGAACTCGAGGGTGCGATCGGCGACGTTGCGCCGTGTCCACTCGACCGCGACCGCCGCCGCCTCGGAGAAGGAGCCGATGTCGAGCCCGCCGAGCACGGCGATGTCGTGGTTGCCGACCAGGCAGACGTCGCAGCGCTCGCGCACCAGGTCGGCGCAGGCGTCGGGCTCGACCCCGTAGCCGATCACGTCGCCGAGGCACCAAATCTCCTCGACCGCGGCGATCCGCACGTCGTCGAGCACGGCCTCGAGCGCCGGCAGGTTGGCGTGGATGTCGGTTATCGCCGCGACGCGCACCTCGGCCAGCCTACTTCGCGGCTCTGCCCTCCATACGATGGCGCGACGATGGCGAGCACCGACCCGATCGCCGAGCTCCGCTCCGCCGTGGAAGCGGCCGCCCGCTCGCTGCGCGACGGCGAGCCGATCGGCCCCGAGCCGACCCTCGAGCGGCCGCCGAAGCCGGAGCTGGGCGACTACAGCTCCAACGCGGCGATGCTGCTCGCGGCGCCGCTCGGCGAAGCGCCCCGCGAGGTCGCCGCCCGGCTGGCCGCCGAGCTCGAGCGCGAGCTGGGCGACGACCTGGAGCGGGTCGAGGTCGCCGGCCCCGGCTTCGTCAACCTCTTCCTCGCCGACGCCTGGTTCCGGCGGGCGATGGCGAGCCTCGGGGCGGCCGGCGAGGACCTGGGCCCGGCGGCGGCGCCCGCGCCCGAGCGCGTCCTGGTCGAGTTCGTCTCCGCCAACCCGACCGGCCCCCTGCACATCGGCGGCGGCCGCCACGCCGCCTACGGCGACGTCCTCGTCCGCCTGCTGGAGGCGGTCGGCCACGAGGTCGAGCGCGAGTTCTACGTCAACGACGCCGGCGGCCAGGTCGAGCGTTTCGCCGCCTCGATCGCCGCCCGCATGCGCGGCGAGGAGCCGCCCGAGGACGGCTACGGCGGCGAGTACGTGATCGGGCTGGGCGAGCGGATCGGGGCCGAGGGCGGCGACGCCGGCGACCTCGAGGCGCTCGGCCACCGCGGCGTCGAGCTGATCCTCGAGCAGGTGCGGGCGACGCTCGACCGCTTCGGCGTGCGCTTCGACAACTGGTTCTCCGAGCGCGACCTCTACGCGCGCGGCGAGGTCGAGCAGGCCCTGGGCCAGCTCGAGCGCGAAGGCCACACCTACCGCAGCGAAGAGGCGCTCTGGCTGCGGACGACGAGCTTCGGCGACGACAAGGACCGGGTGCTGATCCGCGCCAACGGCGAGCCGACCTACCTGGCCGCCGACGTCGCCTACCACTGGGACAAGCTGGAGCGCGGCTTCGGCCGCCTGGTCGACGTGCTCGGCGCCGACCACCACGGCTACGTCGCCCGCCTGCGCGCCGCGATCGCCGGGCTCGGCGCCGACCCCGAGCGCTTCGAGGCGTTGATCATGCGACTCGTGCACGTGGTCGAGAGCGGCGAGCGGCTGCAGATGTCGAAGCGCACCGGCGAGTTCGTCGGCCTCGACGAGCTGCTCGACGACATCGGCCCGGACGCCACCCGCTGGTTCATGCTCTGGCGCAGCCACGACACCGAAGTCGACCTCGACCTCGACCTCGCCCGGCGCCAGTCCAACGACAACCCGGTCTACTACGTGCAGTACGCCCACGCCCGCATCGCCAGCATCCTGCGCAAGGCCGAGCGCGACGCCGGCGCGGTCGCCGGCGGCGCCGGGGCGGCGACGCCGGGCACGGCGCTGGAGCCGGCCGAGCGCGAGCTGGTCAAGCGCCTGCTCGAGTACCCGGCCGAGGTTCGCGAGGCGGCCGAGCGCCGCGCCCCGCACCGGGTCTGCGCCTACTCGACCGCGGTCGCCGCCGACTTCCACGGCTTCTACCGCGACTGCCAGGTCGTCGGCGCCGAGGGCGAGGGCGTCGAGGAGTCGCGCCTGGCGCTCTCCCTGCTGACGATGCGGACGATCGCCGCGGCACTCGGCCTGCTCGGGATCTCGGCCCCGGAGCGGATGTGATGCTCGGCCGGCGCAAGACCCCCGTCCTTGCCGAGGTGCCGCCGCCGCGCAGCGGCTCGGGCCGGCTCGGCGCCCTCGGGCGCGCCGAGCTCGACGCCTACGCCGAGCTGGTCAGCCGCCTCGACGGCGCCAGCCCGGTGCTGCTCAGCGGGCCGGCGAAGTCGGCCGTGGCCCTCGGCCTGGCCGCCGCGGGGCTGGCCGCCGGCCGCCGCGTGGCGCTGCTCGAGTGCGACCTAGCCGCCCCGACGCTGGCCGGCACCCTGGGGCTGCGCCCGCGCCCCGGCCTGCGCGAGTACCTCGACGGCGAGGCCGGGGCGGGGGAGATCGTGCAGCCGCTGCTGCTCGCCGGCCCGGCGTCGGGCCGGGCGGACGAGCCGCTCGTCTGCGTCGTCGCCGGCCGCGAGCAGCCGAGCCCGGTGGCGCTGATCGACTCCGAGCGCTGCGACCACGCGATCGCCAAGCTGCGCAACGCCTACGAGCTGCTGATCGTCGACGGCCCGCCGCTGGAGGAAGACCCCGACTCGCTGCGCGCCCTGGCCGAACACGCGGGCAAGACCCTGGTCTGCGGCGAGCGCAGCGAGATCCCCCGCCGCCTGCCGATGCCGGTCGACGGCATGGTCGTCACCTGATCAGGGGTCGTAGCGGGAGAGGTCGGCCTCGAGCCGCTCGGCGGCCTCGCCCCGGGGCGCGGGGCGCGGCGGGGTGGGCGCCGCCTCGGCGGCCCGGCGCCAGCGGCCGATTCCCAGCCCCAGCGCGACCGCGGCGGCGAGGAAGGCTACGGCCGGCACCAGGTAGGCGGAGAGGTCGAAGCCCGAGCCCTCGGGCAGCGCCAGGACCTCGGGCCCGTACTGGGCGACGAGCGCGTCCTTGATCTCGGCCTTGCTGCGCCCGGCGGCGACCAGGCCGGCGACGTAGGCGCGCTCGCGCTGGGCCTGCGGCGCTTCGGAGAGCTCCAGCAGGGTGCCGCAGACCGGGCACATCACCTCGTCTTCGAGGTCGTTGAGGCTGGCCCGGGGGGCGGCCGTCGCGGCCGCGGGCAGGGCGAGGGCGAGGGTCGCCAGCGCGGCGAGGAGCGCGGCGCCCCTCACGCCCCTCATGTGCGCCCTTCGATCGCCGGCACGACCCGCTCGCGCAGGAAGGCGTCGTCGGGGATCGGTCCGCGCCAGATCAGCGCCACCCGGCCGCGCGGGTCGACGAGGAAGTTCTCCGGCACGCCCCCGGCACCGAAGGCGCGGCTGCGCTCGTCGCCGACCGAGCGCAGCTGCGGGTAGCCGGGCGGGAACTCGCGCAGGAAGGCGAGCGCGTCCTCCTCGTTGTCCTGGACGTTGATCCCGATCACGGTGACCCCGCGCGAGCGCCAGCGGCGCTGGAAGCGACCGAGCAGCGGCGCCTCCTCGCGGCAGGGGCCGCACCAGGAGGCCCAGAGGTTGACCAGCAGCCAGCGGCCGCGGTAGCTGGCGAGCGAGGCCCTACCGGGGCCGGGCAGGCGCGGCAGCGTCTCGTCCGGGACGCGGTCTCCGACCGCGATGCTGGCGCCGTTCTTGCTCAGCAGGCCAAAGCCGAGCAGGCCGACGACGGCCAGCACGGCGAGAACGGCGAGGAAGGCGCGGGCGCTCACGGCGACGGACTCTAGTTCGCCGTCGGCGCCGGCCGCCCCGCAGGGCGGCCGGCGCGGGGCCCTACTTCGAGCCGACCAGGCCCGACCTGCAGCGGTTCGCGTGGCGGACCAGGAGGCGGTCGATGAACACCGCCGAGTCCCACTGGCGGTCTCCCTGGTCGAAGAGGGAGAGGTAGAGCAGGTGGTTGCCGGGGCTGACCGGCGCCGAGGCGCGCAGCTTGCCCGTCGCTGCGTCGTAGGTCGTCCCCCTCGCCGCGGCGCGCGAGACCTTGGCGACCCCGGTGCCGTTGACGCTGATGATGTCGCGGCCGTGCCTGGTGGTGGCGAAGTCACCGGGCGCCCGGATCACCGGGTTGCGGTTGTCGGAGGCGCTCCAGCGGGGCGAGTGGTCGATCTCGGCGATGAACGCGTCGTTGTATTCCGAGCCGACCCACTCCGGGTACTCCTCGGAGAGGAACTTGAAGCGGAAGGAGAGGCAGTTGGCCCCCTTCGGCACCCGCACCCGGATCCGCCAGATGGTGACGTCGCGGGCGCCCCGGGTCTTGACACCGCCGTCCTTGCAGCCGGTCGCCGTGCCGTGGTTCTTGCGCAGGGCGAAGTGGGCGCAGCCGGTGGAGAGGATCGCGAAGGACTCGCCCTTGCGGGGGAAGCCGGCGATCCGCCGGTGGCTCACCGCCACCGGGTCGTGCCCGGGCGGCACGGAGACGAACTTCGCCCGCACGAACTTGTCGCCGCGACCCTCGAAGATCGCTCGCGCCAGCTTGGTGGCGCCGCGGTCCGAGCGCGCGACGGGCTTGATCGGGTGCCCCTTCTTGCCGGCCAGTGCCATGCTCCCCAGACCGGCGGCGAGGATGCCGAGGGCCGCGGCGGTGGCGAGCAGGACACGGGCAGAGACCCGCGTCGCCCGGCCGGCGTTCACACTGCTTCTCATCTGGAATCACCTTCCCTGTCGAGTGGCGCAGATCGGTCGGAGGACGTCGAGCACATCGCTGCCCTCCGCGCGCTGCCTCACCCCCAAGCGCTACCCATCGCTGCGGTCCCGAAACCCCGGTTCTGTGTGCGCTCGCTAACCGGCAGCTTGCTCGCGCAGGTGCCGCAAGGCGCGATCAGCGGCGCCAGAGGACTGGCGTGCAGCCTCCCGCAGTCGGTCAGTGCGCTTGTTTGCGCGCTCGATTGCGGACTCATTTCGCTTAAGCGTCCGCTCGACCCTTTTGCTTCTCTGATCTGCCGTCATCGTCTTCTTCTGCCTACCAGCTGGATGATAGCCGGCGGTCGCCGGCCCGTCTGGCATCTTCGCCCTCTTGCTAGCCGTCATCCATGTCCAGATGCAATTTCTCTATGTCCTGCTCGAGTTCCTCGATTAGCTCGTCGGACGCTTTCAGTCGAACTGCCAGTTCCTCAACTTCTTCCTGTCCTGCTTCGGCTGCCCTCTTCCAATTTGAGATCTCGGTTTCGATATCCGCGATCTCCTTTTCCCCGATCTCAAACGGACCCGCCCGTTTGAGCCACTGTCCGTTAGCCATGCGGATCCCCATCGAAATCATGATGTAGACGCCCCCCATGGCGAGAACAACGGCCGCCGAAACAAGCAGCAACCGGGCTGCCAGAACCACGCCCTTGTTGTGGAAGATGCTGTCGATGAAGTTGGCGGAACTGGCCGGCGGAAGGTCTGCCGGGATCAAGCCACAAACCAAGAAAAAGAGACCAACTGCGATTACCGCCAAGAGCAAGAAGCCGGCGAAGGTGCTTCTGTCAGCTTGGACTTGTTGAGATTTGTCCTTCGCCATCGTCTTGGAGCGTAGTCCGCTGTCCGGCGGTGTCAGCAGAGTGCCGCCTGGCGTTTGTGGCCCGACCCCCTGAAATCGGTCCGCCCTGTTTGAGAGTCCTTCCCGCCCGCGACAATGGGCAAAGGAGGACGCAAGCAGGTGAAGAGGCAAAGGCACACCCCCGAGCAGGTGATCCGCAAGCTGCGAATGGCAGAGCAGATGCTCTCGGAGGGCAAGACGACGGCAGAAGCAGCGAAGGCCCTGGAGGTCTCCGAGCAGACCCTGCACCGCTGGCGAAACCAGTACGGCGGCATGAAGGCCGCCGACGCCAAGCGGCTGAAGGAGCTCGAGAAGGAGAACGGCCAGCTGAAGCGGCTGGTCGCCGACAAGGAGCTCGAAAACCTCGCGCCTGAAGGAGATCGCCAAGGGAAACTTCTGAGCCCGTCCCGGAGGCGCAAGGCGGTCCGCATGCTGGTGGACCGCCTCGGCCTCTCCGAGCGTCGGGCGTGCCGGTTTGCCGGCCAGAACCGCTCCACCCAGCGCCACTGCCCGCAGGTGGCCGAAGACGACCAGGCCCTGCGCAGGGCGCCTGCGCAAGCTCTCCAACGAGCACCCCCGCTGGGGCTACCGCCGCGCCCACGGCCACCTGCTCGCCGAAGGCTGGGAGCGTCAACCGCAAGCGGGTGCAGCGGATCTGGCGCGAGGAGGGCCTGCGGGTGCCCGCCAAGGCCAAGAAGCGCCGGCGCCTGGGCGACTCCACGGCGCCCGCAGAGCGCCTCGAGGCCGAATACCCCAACCACGTCTGGGCCCTCGACTACCAGCACGACGCCACCGACGACGGCCGCGAGCTGAAGTTCCTAAACGTCGTCGACGAGTTCACCCGCGAGGCGCTGGCGATCGAGGTCGACCGCTCGATCGACGCCGAGGAGACCGTCGGCAGTCCTCGAGCGCCTCGCCGCCGAAGCGCGGCGCCCCCGCCAACCTCCGCGCCGACAACGGCCCCGAGCTGACCGCCGCGGTGCTGCGCGAATGGTGCCGCCTCGGCAAGACCGCCACCGCCTACATCGAGCCGGGCTCGCCCTGGCAGAACCCCTACGTGGAGTCCTTCAACGCCCGCCTGCGCGACGAGCTGCTGAACACCGAGGTCTTCACCTGCCTGGAGGAGGCCCGGGTGCTCGCCGAGGACTGGCGGGCCGACTACAACGCCAACCATCCACACTCGGCGCTCGGGATGATGTCGCCCGAGCGCTTCGCCGCCTCGCTGCGCTCGCCCTCCGGGCTCGCTACGCGAGGCGGCGATCAGGAGCGATACTCAACACAGACCAACCCCGGACTCTCACTCGGGGTGGACCGATGAACGGGGTCCGGTCATTTGGACTCCGCGTAGAATCGACATCGCGCGGACGTAGCTCAGTTGGTAGAGCGCGAGCTTCCCAAGCTCGAGGTCGCCGGTTCGAGACCGGTCGTCCGCTTCTTCATTCGCGCATTTGCTGGCGGGACTCCAGAAGGCCCCCCGGTTGAGGACCGCCCCAGCTTGAATCAGCTGGGGCGGCGCGCCGTTAGGCGTTCTTCGTAATCAGGGATGGGGTCACCCGGTCGGTGCTTGCGACGGTCATGGCCGCCTCCTTTCTTTCTGAATTCAAAAGAAATAGATGAATACCGTGGGCAGGCGCTCTCTGCTTACCGGCAGCGGAGTCCGCTTGAACTGGTCAACTCAAGCGTCGGCTGGCAGCAGCTCGAACGATCCGCCCTGCAGCGGGGCTACCGCTCGGAAATGGCGTTCGTCGAAGCTGAGCAGGCGTCGGCTGTGCAGGCGCTCGGCGAGAACTGCGATCGAGCAGTCGGCCAGGCCCAGGCCGAGATCGGCGTAGCGGGCGTCCAGTGCCGCGACTTTGGCGTAGTCCTCGCGCTCCAGGCAGGCGACCTGGAAGCGACCCGCGGCGAGATCGGCGAGAAAGCGCCGGCGGGCGAATTCGCCATGCCGGGTTCCCAGCAGGTAGTCGACCTCGGCGCTGACCGGCGCGGGAATGACGAGGGGGCCCTCGGCGGTTGCAACCGCCTCGCGAACCGGCTCGAACATCCGGTCGTTGGCGTCGGCGAGGGCGACGAGCGGGGCGGCGTCGACGATCAGGGTCACTCGCCGAAGCCGCGCATCAACTCATCGACGTCGTGGTCGGCGATCGAGTCGCCGGGACCCGACACGCAACCGGCGAGCTCGAAGTTGCGGTCGCCGCCGGGGGACGGTTCGTACCTGTCGATCGCCTCGCGGATGATCGCGGCCTGGGGGCGGCTCTCCGCGCGAGAGAGGCGGGCGAGCCGGTCGGCCTGGGCGTCATCGAGGTAGAGGCTGGTCTTGCGCATGGGCACAGTGTAGGGCATACGTAGGGCATGCACCGACGGATCGGCACGGCCGGTTGGTAGGCTCGCGCCGCTGCGGACGCGACGATCGGCTGAGGAGCGGGGATGAAGCGCAGGGCATTGAGCTTTACGGCGGTTTTGCTGCTGGTTGGGTTGGTCGGGGCGGAGGCGGCGGCGAAGGCGCCGGTTCCCAGGGTCGGCTGGTACGAAGGCAAGACCTCGCAGCACGACGAGCTGCTGGCCGCCGGGGTGAGGGTGATCGGGCGGGGCGGGAACCTGACCGTGGGGCTGAACATGGGGATCGAGGTCAAGTGCCCGAGGCGGACCGCGATGACGCTGAGCACGACGCGGACGGTCGTCGGCAAATCAGATGGTGCGCTCGGCGCTCCCGTGCGGCTCGGGCGGAACGCGACCTTCGCCCTGAACCGCACCGTACCCCGCGGCGTCGGCGGCAGCATGAGGGTCAGGATCGTCGGCAGGTTCCGCTCGGCGACCAAGGTGACCGGCACGATCCTGCTCTCCGAGGTCGAGGACGAGGCGGCGCCCGAAGCCAGCTGCGACGGCGTGCAGAAGATCGCCTTCGTCGCCCATTACGCGCCCAGGAAGGGGGTCGCTCCCAGCTACGGCTTCTACTTCGGCCAGACCGTCGGGCCGCCCGAAGACGGCAACGTCGAGGTCCACGAAACCGAAGCCAAGGTGGTCAGGGTCGGCAAGCGCCAGGGGGCTCAGGTCAGGGTGAGCGGCTTCCTGCCCGACCACTGCGACGGCACCCAGATGCCGGGCGGATTCGCCGTGCTGGAAAAGACCCCGATCCCGATCGAGCGCGGCCGCTTCGGGCTGGACCGCACGACGCATCCCACGCTCGCCTCGGGCCTGGGCAGGGGAACGATGAGGACGGTCGTGCTGGGCAAGTTCCGCTCCCCGGTCAAGCTCGCGATCGAGGTCTTCGTCGAACTCTCCTTCAGCGTCAAGTTCCCCGGGCAGCCCGAGATCGCGGGCACCTGCACCGGGCGACAGACCGGCGTCGCCCTGCACCGGTAGCGCCGCGGCCGGCTCAGGCAGCCGCTTTACTGCGCCGCCGGCGGTTGCGACTGCGGTTGCGGCGGCGACGGGGCTGCCCGGACTGCGCCGGCTTCGCGGCGGCCCGGCCCGGGGCGCCGGAGCCGCCGTCCAGCCCGAGGCTGGCGACGATCTGGCGCATCTCATCCGCCTGGTCGGCGAGGACGAAGCTGATCCCGGTCCCGGTGCGCCCGGCCCGGCCGGTGCGGCCGACGCGGTGGACGTAGGCGTCGCGGTCGCCGGGGGCGTCGTAGTTGATCACCCGGGCGACGTCGGGGACGTCGATGCCGCGGGCGGCGACGTCGGTCGCGACCAGGGTCATCACCTCGCCGCGCTCGAACTGGGCCAGTGCCCGCTCGCGCTGGCCCTGGCTCTTGTTGCCGTGCATCGCGACGGCGTCGACCTGGCGGGCGCGCAGCCGTTTGACCAGGCGGTCGGCGCCGCGCTTGGTGCGGACGAAGACCAGCGAGCGGCCGTCGCCGTCGGCGACGTGCTCGACCAGCCGCTCGAGCTTGGCGCCCTGCGAGTCGACCTCGAGGAAGCGGTGCTCGATGCTGGCCTCGGAGCGCTCGGGCTCGGCGTGGGTGTGGGAGCGCGCGTCGTGGGTGTAGGCGGCGGCGATGCGGCCGGTGGCGCCCTCCAGGGTCGCCGAGAAGAACAGGGTCTGGCGGTCGGCCGGGGTCTGGTTGACGATCCGGTCGACGGCGGGCCGGAAGCCCATGTCGAGCATCCGGTCGGCCTCGTCGAGGACGAGCAGCTGGACGCGGCCGAGCGAGACGGCGCCGCGGCCGAGCAGGTCCTCGAGCCGGCCGGGGGTGGCGACGAGGATGTCGGCCCGCCGCGCGGCGGAGATCTGGGGTCCCATGCCGACGCCGCCGTAGACGGCGGCGATGCGCAGCCCGCGGGCCTTGGCGAGCGTCGTCAGCTCGGCGACGATCTGGGTCGCCAGCTCGCGGGTGGGGGCGAGGACGAGGGCCGCGGGGCGCTTGCCCCCGGGGCGGACCAGGTCGACCAGGGGGACGCCGAAGGCGAGCGTCTTGCCCGACCCGGTCGGCGACTGGGCGAGCAGGTCATGGCCGGCGAGCGCGTCGCGGACGACCATCTCCTGGATCGGGAACGGCTGGACTATCGAGCGGGCCCGGAGGGCGTCGACGACAGGCTTCGAGGTGCCGAGATCGGCGAAGGTAGCGATGTTTCAACTCCTTGATTGAACGACTAGGGGAGATCCTGCGACCCCAAGGCGCCAATCGGACACGTGGAGGAAACGGAACCTCTCGGGCGGCGAATCGGCCAAGCCCGACCGGGCCACCGTAGCAGCACGCGGCCCGGCGAGGCTTCTCCCCGCCCGCACCGGCTCAACTCCTGCGCGCCGCGCCCGAGCGCCGCCGCCGGCTCTTCGCCGAGCCGTTGCCGTTGGCGCGCTCGCCGTCGACCTCGCGGTAGAAGTGCTCGGTCGCGCCGCGCACCGGGCGTTCGTCGACCAGCTCGATCAGGCCCGAGTCCGAGAGCTCGGTGACGTGGTAGTTGACGTTGCTGAGCGGCGTGCGCAGCTCGTAGCTGAGGTCGCTGGGGGAGAGGGTGCGGCCGCCGTCCATGCTCAGCACTTCGAGGATCGAGATCCGCAGCGGGTGGGTATTGGCACGGGCAAGGAGTTGCCAGTTCATGAGCGATTCCTCCGTCGATTCCGATTGGTGGGTACCAACTTGTCGGCTAATTGATACCAAAAAATGATGATGCAAATCCTTAAAATCGGGTAGTATCCCTGGCATGGTCTTTGGGAAGGAGACGCGAATGGGCGCAGGTGCAGGGGTTTTTCGCACGATTGGGGTTCTGGCCGCGGCGATGGCGCTGACGCTGCTCGGCGCGCCGGGGGCGGCGGCGGAGGAGATCGACGACTCGACGATCATCGCCCCGCAGCACGAGCCCCACCAGGCCGACGACGGCTGGCAGGCGGGGACCTGCGCGATCGACACGCCCCCCTGCTCGGTCGACACCCCGGCCCAGTACTTCGAACAGGCCGCCGGCCACCCGCCGGTCGGCTTCACCCAGATCCTGGTCAAGAGCGAAGGCGGCAAACCGGTAGGCAACCTGAAGACTGTGCGCGTCGACCTCCCCGTCGGCCTCTCGGTCAACCCGCAGGCGACCGCGGCCCAGTGCGAGGTGGGCGCCGGCGAGCACCCCGACAGCACCACCTGCCCGCTGGCGAGCAAAGTCGGCGAAAGCCAGGTCACCGTCTCCGACCTGCTCGGCGCCCCGGTGCCCCTGGTCGTGCCCGTCTACAACGTCGTCCCCAACCAGGGGGAACCGGCGCGCTTCGGCTTCAGCCTGCTCGGCAGCGACGTCTACCTCGAGGCCGACGTCGCCTGGGACGGCGACTTCCACGAGGGCTTCACGATCCACGCCGTCAACCTCGAAGAGGAAGGGCTGCCGCTGCCGCCGCTCGGCGAACTGCTCGCGGTCAGGCTGCTGAAGAACCGGCTGGTCTTCGACGGCCGCTCCGGCGACGGCACCTTCATCACCACGCCGAGCACCTGTTATGACCCCGAAGGCGCGGCCGCCTTCGCGCACGTCTACTCCACCTACCTGCGCGCCGACTCCTACGAGGACGAAGACCCGGCCTTCCCCGCCGGCTCGCCCTTCATCGAGTCGCCGCTGCCGCCGGGCAAAAAGCCGCTCGAATGCGACTCGATCCCCTTCGACCCCTCGATCGCGGTTGAGCCGGGGAGCTCCAGCACCGACGCCCCGGCCGGGCCGCGGGTCGACGTCGACGTCCCCTTCGAACCCGACCCGCTCGAGCAGGCCCGCTCCAACCTGCGCAAGGCCGAGGTGACGCTGCCCGCCGGCATGGGCCTCAACCCCTCGGCCGCCAACGGCCTGCAGACCTGCTCGGACGCCCAGTTCGGCATCCACACGCGCAACCCGGTCGCCTGCCCGGCGGCGTCGAAGGTCGGCACGGTCGCGATCGAGACGCCGCCGCTGCCGGAAGGCTCGCTGGGCGGCGAGGTCTACGTCGCCCGCCAATTCAGCCGCGACCCGCTCTCCGGCGAGGAGTACCGGATCTTCGTCCACGCCGCGTCGCAGCGCTACGGGGTCTCGGTGCGGCTCGCCGGCCACGTCGCCGCCGACCCGCGGACCGGGGTGCTGACCACGACCTTCGACGACAGCCAGTTCGGCGGCCTGCCCCAGGTCCCGTTCAGCCGCTTCGTCCTCGACTTCGACGATGGCCCCCACGCGGTGCTGACCACGCCGCCGACCTGCGGGCCGAGCCGGACCGCATCCCGCATGACTCCCTGGTCCGGCAATCCCGCCGCCACCCCCGGCGCAGCGTTCTCCCTGACGAGTGCGCCGGGGGGCGGCGGGTGTGCGCGGCAGATGGGCGAGCGGCCCTTCGCACCCGGCTTCTCCGCCCACGCCAGCAACCCGCGCGGCGGCACCTTCACCGACTTCTCGGTCGGCGTCGGACGCGCCGACGGCGAGCAGGAGCTGAAGAGCGTCGACGTCACCCTGCCGCCCGGGCTGACCGCGAAGCTGGCCGGCGTCCGCTACTGCCCCGAGGCGACGATCGCCGCCGCCGCGGCCAACGCGGGCACCGCCGAGTCGGCGGCCGCGAGCTGTCCGGGCGCCAGCCTCGTCGGCAGCGCCGCGGTCGCCGCCGGCGCCGGTCCCGACCCGGTCCAGATCGCCGGCAGAGTCTTCCTCGCAGGGCCCTATCACGGCGCCCCCCTCTCCCTGGCAGTGATCACCCCCGCCACGGCCGGGCCGTTCGATCTCGGCACGGCCGTGGTGAGGGTGGCGCTGTTCGTCGACCCGCGGACGGCTCAAGTGACGGCGGTCTCCGACCCGATCCCGCACGTATTCGGCGGCGCCAACCTGCACGTCCGCTCGGTCGACGTCAGCCTCGACCGGCCGCGGTTCGGGATCAACCCGACCAGCTGCGCGCCACTCGCGGTCGGCGCCGGCCTGCACGGCGGCGGCGCCAACCCGCTCGACCCGGGCGCCTTCAGCTCGTTCGGCGCCTCGGCTCCGTTCCAGGTCGGCGGCTGCGAGCGGCTCGGCTTCCGGCCGAAGCTCTACATGCGCGTTTTCGGCGGCACCCGCCGGGCGAAGAGCCCGAAGCTGCGGGCGATCCTGGTGGCGCGCGACGGCGACGCCAACATCGGCCGCGCCGCGGTCACCCTGCCCAAGGCGCTCTACCTCGAACAGGCGAGCCTGGCCAACGTCTGCACCCGGGTCCAGTTCGCCGCCCACCGGTGCCCGCGCGACTCGATCTACGGCTTCGCCCGCGCCTACACGCCGCTGCTCGACGGCCCCCTGCAGGGCCCGGTCTACCTGCGCTCCTCCGACAACCAACTGCCCGACATGGTCGCCTCGCTGCACGGCCAGGTCGACATCGAGCTGGCCGGCCGGATCGACAGCGTCAAGGGCCGCATCCGCAACACCTTCGACGTCGTCCCCGACGTGCCGGTCTCGAAGTTCATCCTCACCGTGCGCGGCGGCAAGCGCCGCGGCCTCCTGGTCAACTCACGCAACCTCTGCACCCACCGCTATAAGGCGGTCGCCCGCTTCCGAGGCCAGAATGGCAAGCACGCCAACGTGCGCCCCAAGCTGCGCGCCCCCTGCCGCCACAAGAAGCACCGTCACCACCGCGCCAAGCGTCGGTGAGGACGGATCCGGCAGGGGTGGAGCGTCTTGTACTTTTTCGCGGCCGCTCCCCCGGGCGACAGCCAATTCCGGAACCTCGAAAAAGTTAAGCGAAACCCCTGCCCGATCCGTCCTCCTCAGGTCGGCTGTGCGGTCGGGCGAATGAGGATCTCGTTGACGTCGACCCCGGGGCGCTGCTCTAGCGCGTAGAGCACCGCATTGGCGATGTCTTCGTCGCGCAGGGCCCAGTCGCCCGGGCGGTTGTCGAAGAACGGGGTGTCGGTCATCCCCGGCTCGATCAGGGTGACCTTGATCTCGTGGTTGTCGTGCATCTGGCGCAGCTCGGCGCGCAGTGCCTCGCCGATCGCGGTCGCCGCCCACTTGGTCGCCGAGTAGAGCGAGCCGGGCAGCGCCCGGCGGCCGGCGACCGAACTGGTGACGAGGAAGTGGCCGTCGCCGCGCTCGAGCAGGTGGGGGAGGGTGGCGCGGATCGTCAGCGCCACGCCGTAGACGTTGGTCAGCACCATCGAGCGCCAGTGCTCGGGGGACTCCTCGAGGAAGCCGCGCGAGGCGCCGAAGCCGGCGTTGGCGAACACCGCGTCGATCCGCCCGAAGCGCTCCAGCGCCGTCGCCGCCAGCGCCTCGACCTCGTCCCACTCGGTCACGTCGCAGCGCACCGCCACCGCCCGCTCCGGTCCGCCCAGCTCCTGTGCAAGCTCCTCGAGCTCGTCGATCCGCCGCGCCGCCAGCACCAGCCGGTACTTCCCGGCTGCCGCTCGGGCGGCGGCAGCCCCTATCCCGCTGGAGGCTCCCGTAATCAGCAGGACCGGATGGTCGTCGTTATCGGCCACCGGTCGATTCTTCCAGCTTCGTTCGGCGGGCGAGCGCATCAGGGTCGGCGGACACTCCAGCGCGAAGCGCGTCCGCCGACCCTGATGCGCTCGCCCATCCAACGCGGGTTGCGATAATGCTTGGCCCCGTGGACCCGCAGCGCAAACGGAAGATTCGGCTGGTGGTGGCGCTCAGCGTCGCCGTCTTGCTTGCGGTAGCGCTCGTCTATACGTCGTTCAGCGCCTCGACCGATGCGAAGGAGCCGTCGCAGCTGTTGAGCGCAGCGCCCGGGACCAGCTACGACCTGACCGGCAAGGTGGTCGAGGGCTCGGTCAGCCACGAAGGGGAGACGCTGCGCTTCCGGGTCGCCGACCGGGACGGGGGCGCGAGCATCCCCGTCTCCTACGCGGGCACCGTGCCCGATCCATTCCGCGGTGGGCGCGAGATCGTGCTCACCGGGGAGCTCGCCGCCGGCGGCGTCTTCGTCGGCGAGCGCGACAAGCTGGTCACCAAGTGCCCGTCGAAGTTCACCGCGGATGCTAGCTGAGCTGGGCAGCGTCGTCCTGGCGCTTGCCTTCCTGACGGCGCTCTTCGCCGTGCTCGCCGCCCTGCTCGGCCGCAACGGCGACGAGCGCTGGGTGACCGTCTCCCGCCGGGCCGTCTACGCCCTCTTCGGCCTGCTCGCCCTCTGCGTCGTCGCGATCGAGCTCGCCTTCGGCGGCGACGACTTCTCCTACCGGATCGTCCAGCAGCACTCCTCGATCGAGACGCCGGCCTTCTACAAGCTGGCGGCGATGTGGTCGAGCCAGGAGGGCTCGCTGCTGCTCTGGGCCTGGGTCCTCTCGATCGCCGCCTCGCTGGCGCTCTACGCGACCCGCGGCCGGCTGCGCGAGATCGTCCCCTGGGCGACCGCGACGATGGCCGCGATCGCCGCCTTCTTCACCGGCCTGATGCTCTTCGCCGGCGGCGTCAACCCCTTCGCCTCGACGCCCGCCCCGGTGCCGGCCGACGGGGTCGGCCTCAATCCGCTGCTGCAGCACCCGAGCATGATGATCCACCCGCCGATGCTCTACTCGGGGTACGTCGCCTTCACGATCCCCTTCGCCTTCGCGGTCGGCGCCCTCGTCACCCGCCGGCTCGACGCCGCCTGGATCCGCTCCACCCGCCGTTTCGCCCTGATCGCCTGGGCGCTGCTCGGCTTCGGCCTGCTGCTCGGCGCCCGCTGGTCCTACACCGAGCTGGGCTGGGGCGGCTACTGGGCCTGGGACCCGGTCGAGAACGCGGCGCTGATGCCGTGGCTGGCCGGCACCGCCTTCCTGCACTCGATCATGGTCCAGGAGAAGCGCGGAATGCTGAAGGTCTGGAACGCCTGCCTGATCGTCGCCACCTTCAGCCTGGCGCTGCTCGGCACCTTCCTCGTCCGCTCCGGCGTGCTGCAGTCGATCCACGCCTTCGGCGACAGCACCGTCGGCCCCTACATCCTCGGCCTGATCGGGGTCGTCCTGATCGGCTCGACGGCGCTGATCGTCTCCCGCCTCGACGACCTGCGCAGCGAGAAGCGGATCGAGTCGCTGGCCTCGCGCGAGGCCGTCTTTCTGGTCAACAACCTGCTGCTGGTGGCGCTCTGCGCGACGATCTTCTGGGGCACCTTCTTCCCCCTGATCGCCGAGCTCTTCACCGGCGAGAAGTCGACCCTGGCGGCCCCCTGGTTCGACCGCTATACGACCCCGCTGGCGATCGGGCTGGTGCTCTTCACCGGGGTCGGGCCGCTGCTCGCCTGGCGCCGGGTCAGCTGGTCCTCGGCGCGGCGCGTCTTCCGCCTGCCGGCCGCGGCCGCCGCTGCGGTCGGGGTGCTGCTGGCGCTCTTCACCGACGCCGCCTCCGAGCCCTGGGCGTTCGCCCTCTTCGTCTTCGCCGCCTTCGCCCTGGTCGGCCTCGGGCAGGAGGTCTGGCGCAGCGCCGCCGCCCGCCGGCGGCTGCGCGGCGGCTCGCTGCCGGCGGCCCTGGCCGGCCTGGTCGCCGGCAACCGGCGTCGCTACGGCGGCTACGTCGTCCACGCCGGCATCGCCGTGCTGCTGATCGGCATCGCCGCCTCCTCCAGCTTCCAGACCAACCGCGACCTGCGCCTGCGGCCGGGGCAGAGCGCCGAGGTCGACGGGCGCACGGTCACCTACGTGCGGCCGACGGTCGCCGTCGACGAGCAGAAGTTCACGCTCGGCTCGGTGGTCCGGGTCGAGCAGGACGGCCGCAGCTACGTCCTGCGCCCGAGCCGCCGCTTCTTCCGCCCGACCGGGCAGGGCGGGACGGGGACGATCTCGAGCTTCTTCGACGGCGAGGCGACGACCGAGGTCGGGCTGCGGGCCGGCGCCGGCAGCGACCTCTGGATCGCGATCCGCCCCGACGTCAGCTCGGTGCTGGCGCGCGCCGCAGCCGCCGACCGCGGCTTCCGCCGCTGCGTGCGCGGCGGCCCGGGGACGCCGCCGCAGTGCGCGGCGGTCACCCGCCTGATGCGGGCGGCGGCGGTCAACCCGGCCCTGCGCCCGCTGGCGCTGCGCCAGGTCTCCACCCTGCAGGAGGCGATCGCGACTCGCATCGTGCGCGGCTACCTGGTCGCCGGGGCGCCGGCCACCTTCCGCGTGATCGTCGATCCGCTCGTCACCTGGATCTGGGTCGGCGGCCTGATCGCCCTGGCCGGGGCGCTGATCGCGATCTGGCCGGCGCGCCGCCGCCGGGTCCCCGCCGCCGACCGCGAGCTGGAGGCGCAGAAGGAAGCCAAGTACCGCGAGATCCGCGACGCCGAGCTCGACCACGCCGCGGGCAAGCTCTCCGACGAGGACTTCGCGATCCTCGACGCCGAGCTGCGCCGCGAAGCGGTCGAGATCCTCGACTCGGCCGACGGGCGCCGCGCCGAGCCGGCCGAGCAACCAGCCGAGCCGACCGAGCGACCGGCCGAGCCGGTCTAGATCTTCAGCAGGACGAGGGTGTTGAGGACGAAGATCACGGCGAAGAAGATCGTCGCCCGGTCGAGGTTGCGCTCGACCATCGAGCCGCCGCCGAAGGCGCTGCCGCCGCCGCCGATGCCGAAGGCGCCGGAGAGGCCGGTGTCTTTGCCCGAGTGGAGCAGGATCAGGAAGATCAGCACCACCGAGATGATCACCTGCAGGAAGCCCAGGAACGTGTACACGCCGGGCATGGTAGCGCCTGAAACAGTTTCAGGCCGTTTGTTGCGCTGGTTTACAAATGCCGCTATCGTGTCAACCACGCACACGTCAACGTGGGTTTTGACAAGGAGGAACGTCGATGGAGGCAGCCGTCCAGAGTCACGGGCATAGCCACGACCACGGTCCGGAGGTCGAGCTCAACCCGGCCACCTGGCGCGACGCCAAGCGCTACGCCTGGCTGCTCGGCCTGATCATCCCCTTCGCCCCCTTCATCGCCTGGGCCAGCGTCGAGCTGAGTGGCTTCGAGGGCTTCTGGTTCTTCGGCCCGCTGCTCGTCTTCGGCGTCTTCCCGCTGCTCGACATCGCGATCGGGGTCGACCCCTCCAACCCGCCCGACAGCATCCTCAAGTGGCTCGAGCAGGACCGCTACTACCGCTGGTGCACGTACCTCTTCATCCCGGTCCAGTACGCCGGCCTCGTCTTCGCCTGCTGGCTGTGGGCGAGCGGCGACCTCTCGGTCTTCGAGAGCGCCGGCCTGGCGCTGACGATGGGGGTCGTCGGCGGGATCGCGATCAACACCGCCCACGAGCTCGGCCACAAGCGCGACAGCATGGAGCGCTGGCTGAGCCGCATCGCCCTCGCGCAGACCGGCTACGGCCACTTCTTCATCGAGCACAACCGCGGCCACCACGTGCGCGTCGCCACCCCCGAGGACCCGGCCAGCTCGCGGCTGGGGGAGAGCTTCTGGGCCTTCCTGCCGCGCACCGTCGCCGGCAGCCTGCGCTCGGCCTGGGGGATCGAGTGCGCCCGCCTCGACCGGCTCGGCGCATCGCACTGGAGCCTGCGCAACGACATCGTCGGCGCCTGGGCGATGACCGTCGCCCTCTTCGCCGCCCTGACGATCGCCTTCGGCCCGGTCGTCCTGCCCTACCTGCTGGTCCAGGCGGTGCTCGGCTTCTCGCTGCTCGAGGTCGTCAACTACCTCGAGCACTACGGCCTGCTGCGCCAGAAGCGGGAGGATGGGCGCTACGAGCGCTGCCGCGCCGAGCACAGCTGGAACAGCAACAACGTCGCCTCCAACGTCCTGCTCTACCACCTGCAGCGCCACAGCGACCACCACGCCAATCCGACCCGCCGCTACCAGGCGCTGCGCCACGTCGACGAAGCGCCGCAGCTGCCCACCGGCTACGCCGGGATGATCGTGCTGGCCTGGATCCCGCCGCTCTGGCGCCGGATCATGGACCCGATCCTGGTCGAGCACTACGGCGGCGACCTCAGCCGCGCCAACATCCAGCCGCGGGCCCGCAAGCGCGTCCTCGCCCGCTACGGAGGCGCAGCATGAGCTTCCGGTGCGCCTTTTGCCGGACATACCCGCATAAAGCGCACCGGAAGGGGGGAGTGCGATGAGCCGCTGGGCCTGCCCGGGCTGCGGCTACGTCTACGACGAGGAGCAGGGCCACCCGCGCGAGGGCTTCCCGGCCGGCACCCCCTGGGCCGAGGTGCCCGACGACTGGGCCTGCCCGGACTGCGGCGTGCGCGACAAGGTCGACTTCGAGCCCCAGGGGCCCGGCGCCGACGCGACGGTGTGACCGCCGCCGCTGGCACGATGGGGGCGATGGCGCCGCCCGCCCGCACCCCCTACCAGGAGGCCGCCCGCCAGCTGCTGCGCGAGACCCTGTTCGGCGCCGCCCGCGACGAGCTGCAGCACCGCTCCTGGTCGGAGATCACGATGTCCGACGTGGCCGGCGCCGCCGGGGTCAGCCGCCAGACCCTCTACAAGGAGTTCGGCAGCCGCGACGAGTTCGGCCAGGCCTTCGTCATCCACGAGGGCGAGCGCTTCCTCGACGGGGTCGACGAAGCGGTGCGCCAGCACCTCGACGACCCGCGCGCCGCGGTCGGCGCGGCGCTGGAGGCCTTCCTGCGCAGCGCCGGCGAGGACCCGCTGGTCCGCATCCTGCTCAGCGACGACGGCACCGGCGGCATGCTGCCCCTGGTCACCACCCAGGGCATCCCGGTGGTGCAGTGGGCGACGGCGCGGCTCTCGACGACGATCGAGGAGGGCTGGCCGCAGGCGCCCGCGGCAAAGGTGGCGCTGCTCGCCGAGTCCCTGGTCCGGCTCGCGATCAGCTACATCACCACCCCCTCGGAGACCCCCGAGGAGACCGCCGGTCACGCCGGCGAGCTGCTCGGCCCCTTCATCGACGAGGCGCTCGGCAATTGACCCCGGGGTGCAACGCGTTTGGGTCCTATATGGACGCAAACGCGTTGCACCTGCAGGGCGGCCCGGGCCTAATGCGGTTTCTTGCCGTAGTAGAGGTTGAAGTGACGGGCGAAGCCCTGTCTCTCGTAGAAGCGCTGCGCGCCGGCGTTGGTCGCCGTGGTGACGATCTGCATCGCATCGACGTCGAGCTCGGTCAGGTGCTGCCAGGCCGCGTTAAGCAGCGCGGCGCCGGTTCCGGACCCGCGCTGGCCAGACAGGACCGAGAGGGTCTCCAGGCTGGCGAGGCGCTCGCCCGTGTCCCAGCTGGCGTACGGCGGGCCGACGGTGAGGAATGCGTAGCCAACCGGCGCGCCGTCGACTTCGGCTATCAGGACGAAGGCGTCGGGATCGCCGAGCCAGCGCTCGTACTTCGCCCGCCTGATTCGCCAAGCCTGGGTGAGCGATCGCTTCGGGGTCTGCGACCCGAGGTCCGGGGTGACCGTGACGTGGTGCTCCTGCAGGGCGTTCCAGAGTGGCTCCAGCAGGTCCAGCTCATCGGCGTCGGCCGAGCGGCGCACTGAGATCTGCGCTCCATCTTCGGGCTCGACTTGACCCCCGTTTGCCAGGCGCCGTTCGAGGTTGGCCTCGACCGCCGGCCACTCGGAGTCGATCACGCTGAAGTAGGCCGAGTCGCGCTGGCCGACGTCGGGGACGATCATGTGGTTGCGCAGGACGCCCTCGAAGCGGGCGGGGATCGCTTCCAGGGCGGCGCGCGAGCGCTGGTTGCGGGCGTCGGTCTTGAACTCGACCCGCACGCAGCCGAGCCCCTCGAAGGCGTGGCGCAGCATCAGCAGCTTGGCCTCGACGTTGGCGCCGCTGCGCCAGGCGCCCGGCTCGAGCCAGGTCCAGCCGATCTCGACCACCCGGTCGGCGGGGCGGACGTTGAGGTAGCGGCTGCTGCCGACGATCTCGCCGCCGCCGGCGCGGCGGGTGACGAAGACGCCCTCGCGACCGGCGCGGGCGGCCTCGAAGGAGAGCTCGAGCCAGCGGTCGAAGCGCTCGCGCCGGTTCAGGTCGGCGAGCCAGGCCCAGATCTCCGGCGCCCGCGCCGCCTCCCGCAGGCCCTCGACGTGCTCCTCGGCCAGCGGCTCGAGCACGACGATCGACCCCTCCAGCCGCGGCGCCAGTTCCTCCATGCCGACGATTCTCCCAGCCCCACCGGGGTGCACGTGGGCCGCCAGGTCAAGCAGAGTCCGGCTGCCCTTCGCTGCGAGAGCCTGGGGTTGCCGTGAGCTACGTAGCCGCTCAGTCTGGGGCAAACCTCCGCTAGTGGCGAACGAGAGCCGAACTCTCGCGTAAATCGCTCTAGAAAGCGGAATTGACACTCTGTAAAGATTGGGCTAAAAACTTGCTTCCCCACCCGTTAGTCGGGTACGGTTCGGGTCGTCAACGACCTTAGGGGAGGAAATGGACGCCGATCTGCACCCGGCCGGCATGCCGGCCAAATCCGACCGAATCGCTACTGTTTGTAGCCGCCCGACCAGCCCCGGACTCGCGAGGAGGGCCTGATGGCCTCGGTCCACGACGTTGCTTCCTACATTCTCCATAAACAAGGGAGCATCTCCACTTGGAAGCTCCAGAAGCTCGTCTACTACTCGCAGGCATGGAACCTCGCGTGGAATGAGGAGCCGCTTTTCGACGCTCAGATCCAGGCTTGGCCAAATGGACCGGTAGTTCCTGCTCTTTACCGACTCCACCGGAAAAAATTCTCCGTGTCCCGTTGGCCCGAGGGAAGCGGAGCAAAGCTCAAGAAGTCAGAGAAGGAGACCATCGACGGGGTCTTGGCCGGATACGGCCAGTTGTCGGGTCGCCAACTCGTGGTTCTGACGCACAATGAGTCCCCGTGGAAAAACGCACGTGAGGGTCTTGACCCGACCGCACCCTCGACACGCAGGATCAAGCCTGAGGACATGCAGAGCTACTATTCGTGGCTCGACGCGAATGTTGAGGCGAGGCCTGTCGAGGAGATCGACTGGGCTACTCTCGAAGCGTCCGCCTGATCGATGGCGAAAAAGCCGAAGGCCCACAAGGGCACCGCTGCGCACGCTCGGGGCAAGGCGGCCAAGGCGTCGCTTCCCGCGTCTACGTCCACGCAGCAGGACAATCCGCATTTCTGCTTCCAGTTCGCTGATCGGGCAACAAGGCAAGCGTGGAAGTTCAAGCCTTCAGAAAGCCACGCTCCGGCACTCGTGGACTTCATCTGCGAGATGGCCAAATTGACCTGGGGGCAGATAGAGGCTCAGCGGGTGGGCACGCAGGAGGGGTATCGCAGACGCAATCACAGCCAGGAGATCAAGCGGCTCACGCGCGCTGCTCAGCAGGACTTGATGAAGAGGAAGCTGCCAGAGAAGTTTGACGAAACGATGTTCCGCTTCCGGCTCTCTGGCGAGCAGCGGCTATGGGGGTTTCGGAAAGGCAATGTCTTTCACGTCGTCTGGTGGGACCCTGAGCACAGGGTCTACCCAACGGAGAAGGCCCATACTTGATGGTCGCGTAGCTTAAAGACGATAGGGTCCCGCTGCGTGGCAGAAGCTGATCCTCAAGCGTTCATCAAATTCGACAAAGGGAACAGGCTCGGCGTCACGGAGACGCCGGAGGAGGTGCAAGGCGCCATCCTCGCTCTTGGAACCCAGGATGTCCCCTTCGTTCAGCTCACGCGGACCAGTGGAAACAAGGTCCTGGTCAACGCTCACCGCATAACGACCGTCTCGGTTCCCGAGAAATCGATCGGTGGACTTCAGTAGCACCCTGGGGCAAATCCGCCGCTCAACCGAGGTGTCCATGAATCAGCTACCCCGGCGATCCCGCCCCAGGGCGGCATGGGGAGTTTTGCACCCTCATGCCTCCAGCATCAGGGTGACCGGGCCGTCGTTGACCAGGGAGACCTCCATGCGGGCGCCGAAGACGCCGCGGGCGGCGCCGAGGTTCGCGCAGAAGCGCTCGTAGAGCGGCTCGGCCTCGGGGCCGGGGGCGGCCTCGACGTAGCTCGGCCGGTTGCCCTTGCGGGTCTCGCCGTAGAGGGTGAACTGGCTGACGCAGAGCACCTCGCGCTCGCCCAGCGGCTCGTTCATCCGCCCCTCGGCGTCGTCGAATACGCGCAGCGCCCGCACCTTGTCGGCGAGCCGGTCGGCCTGCTCGGGGCTGTCGCCGCGGCGCACGCCGAGCAGGACCAGCAGCCCGGGCCCGATCTGGGCCACCCGCTCGCCCTCGACCTCGACCGCCGCCCGGCTCACCCGCTGCACCAGCGCCCTCATCGCCCTAAACCTAGCCCCCGCGGCGCCGCCCCCCGAACTGCATCAAATTCCAGCTCTGGCAGAGCTGGAATTTGATGCAGTTCGGGGGAGTAAATAAAAACGAGTCTCATTTTGATTTAATCGTCGTCGCGTGCTCGAGTACCTGCAGCTGCCCTTCTTCCAGCGCGGCCTCGTCGAGGTCCTTATCCTCGCCGTGCCCGCCGGGCTGCTTGGCACCTGGATCGTCCTGCGCGGCCTGCCCTTCTTCTCGCACGCGGTCGGCACCGCCGCCTTCCCCGGCCTCGTCCTCGCCGACGGGCTCGGCTTCGCGGCGCCGCTCGGCGCGCTCGGCGCCGCGCTCGCCTTCGCCGCCGGCGTCCTCGCGCTGGGCCGGCGGGGGGAGAGGCGCGACGCGGCGGTGGCGCTCGTCCTCGTCGCCTGCCTGGCCGCCGGGATCGTGCTCGCCAGCGACGTCTTCGGCTCGGCGGCCGGGGTCGAGAGCCTGCTCTTCGGCAGCCTGCTGCTGGTCGACGGCGGCGACGTCGCCCTGGCGGCCCTGGCGGCGGTCGCGGCGCTGGCGGCGAGCGCGACCCTCGGCCAGCGCTGGCTCGCCGCCGGCTTCGACCCGGCCGCGGCCCCCGGCGCCGCCCTCGACGCGGCGCTGCTCGTCCTCCTCGCCCTGGCGACGACCGCGGCGCTGACCGTGGTCGGGGCGCTGCTGGTCTCGGCCCTCTTCGTTCTGCCGGCGCTCACCGTGCGGCTCTTCGCCGAGCGGCTGGCGGCGCTGCAGCTCGGCAGCGTGGCGCTGGTCGCCGCCGAGGGCACGCTCGGCCTGCTGCTCTCGGTCGCGCTCGACGCGCCGCCGGGGGCGACGATCGCGGTCGTCGCCGGCGCCACCTTCGCGCTCGCCGCTTTCGCCCGCGAGCTGACCCGCTCGCGGCGCGGCCGCCTCGCGGCGCTGGCCCTCGCCCCGGCGGCGCTCGCCGCCCTGGCCCTGGCGCTCGCCGGCTGCGGCGCCGGCTCCGGGGCTGAAGGCCGGCTGCGGGTGGTGGCGACGACGACCCAGGTCGGCGACTTCGCCCGCGCCGTCGGCGCCGGCCGGGTCGAGGTCGACCAGGTGCTGCAGCCGAACACCGACGCGCACGAGTACGAGCCGCGGCCCAGCGACGTGCTCGCCACCGCCGACGCCGACCTCGTCCTCGTCAGCGGCGACGGCCTCGACTCCTGGTCGGAGGAGCTGGTCGCCGACAGCGGCAGCGACGCCCGCGTCGTCGACCTCGGCGCCGCCGTCCCGGTGCGGCTGCCGGGCGAGTCGAGCGGCGAGGAGGCCTCGCGCTACGACCCGCACTGGTGGCACGACCCGCGCAACGCCGCCGCCGCGGTGGGGGCGATCGAGCGCGCCTTCGCCGCCGCCGACCCCGCCGGCCGGCGCGCCTTCGCCCGCAACGCCGCCGCCTACCGCGCCCGCCTGCGGGCGCTCGACGCCGGCATCCGGCGCTGCCTGGGCGCCGTCCCGGCCGCCCGCCGCAAGCTGGTCACCGACCACGACGCCTTCGGCTACCTCGCCAGCCGCTACGGGATCGACGTGGTCGGCGCCGTCCTCCCCTCGCAGACGAGCGCCGCCCAGCCCTCGGCCGCCGACCTCGCCGACCTCGCCCGCCTGATCGAGCGCGAGCACGTCGCCGCGGTCTTCCCGGAGAGCTCGCTCAGCTCGCGGGTGGCGCGGGCGATCGCCGCCCAGACCGGCGCCGCGGTCGGGCCCGAGCTCTATGGCGACGCGCTCGGCCCGGCCGGCTCGCCCGGCGCCACCTACCTGACGATGGAGGCGGCGAACGCCGACGCCCTGGTGCGCGGCTTCACCGCGGGGAGGCGTGGATGCGACCCGCTGCCCTGATCGAGGCCGAGGGCCTGGCCGCCGGCTACGACGGCCGCGCGGCGATCTCCGGCGTGACCTTCTCGCTCGGCGCCGGGGAGACGATGGCCCTGCTCGGCTCCAACGGCGGCGGCAAGACGACCCTGCTGCGCGCCCTGCTCGGCGAGCTGCAGCCGCTCGCCGGGTCCCTGCGCGTCGCCGTCGCCTGCGGCTCGGTGCCGCAGACCGAGCGCTCGCGGCTCGACTACCCGGTCTCCGCCCTCGACGTGGCGACGATGGGCACGCTTGCCGGGCTGCCCTGGTGGCGGCGCCCCGGCCGCCGTGAGCGCGACGCCGCCCGGCGGGCGCTGCAGCGGGTCGGCCTCGGCGAGCTGGCGGGGGAGACCTTCGGCCGCCTCTCGGGCGGCCAGCGCCAGCGGGTGCTGATCGCCCGCGCCCTCGCCCGCGACGCCCGCGCCCTGCTGCTCGACGAGCCCTTCTCCGGCCTCGATCGGCCCAGCGCCGAGCGGCTCGAGGCGCTGATCGCCGAGCTCGCGGCGGAGGGCAGGGCGCTGATCGTCGCCACCCACGACCTCGAGCAGGCCCGCGCCCGCGACCTCGTCCTCTGCCTCAACCGCCGCCAGGTCGCCGTCGGCGAGCCCGACTCGGTGCTCGCCGACCTGCGGGTCCTGGAGGAGACCTACGGCGGCGCGATCGTCGAGCTGCCCGGCGGCGAGGGCCGGGCGATCCTGCCACCGCACCACCACGACCACTGAGATGATCGAGCCCCTGCAGGAGCCCTTCATGCAGCGCGCCCTCGCCGAGGTCGCCCTGATCGGCCTCGCCGCCGGCGCGCTCGGCTGCTGGGTCGTGCTCGACGACCTCTCCTACGCGGCCGAGTCGCTGTCCCACGCCCTCTTCCCGGGTCTCGTCCTCGCCGCGCTCGCCGGCCTGCCGCTGCTCCTCGGCGCCGCCCCCGCGGTCGCCCTCGCGGCGCTCGGGATCGCGCTGGCGGCGCGGCTCGCCGGGGTCGGCCGCGAGGCGGCGATCGCGGTCGTGGTGACGACGATGTTCGGCCTCGGCGCCCTGCTCGCCCTCGCCCCGGCCAGCCCGCCGGGGATCGGCGCGCTGCTCTTCGGCGACCCCTTCGGGACGACCGACGGCGACCTCGCCGCGGCCGCCGCGCTGGCGGCGCTGGTCCTGCTCGCCCTGCGCCTCCTGCACGGGCGGCTGCTGGTTGCCGGCTTCGACCGCGGCTCGGCCCGCTGGCTCGGCGTCTCGGCGCCGCTCGCCGAGGCGGCGCTGCTGGCGCTGCTGGCGGCGACGATCGTCGTCGCCGTGCAGGGGCTGGGCAACCTGCTCGTCGTCGCCGTCCTGGTCGGGCCGGCCGCCGCCGCCCGCCGGCTCAGCGAGCGGATGCCGGCGACGATGGCGCTCGCCGCGGCGATCGCGGTGCTGGCCGGCGCCGCCGGGCTCTACCTCTCCTACTACGCCGGCACCGCGGGCGGCGCCTCGGTGGCGCTGGCCCTGGTCGCCGCCTACCTGCTCTGCGTCCTGCTCGCCCGCCTGCGCCCGGCGCGCCGGCCGGCGCCGGCGCCGGTGGAGGCTACGATCGAGTGATGGCGAAGGCGCCCGGATCGGAGTGGGCCGAGCACGCCCTCGCCGCCCTGCGGGCGGCCGGCTACCGCCGCGGCGGCGCCCGCACCGCGGTGGTCGAGGCGCTGGCCGGCCACGACTGCGCGGTGACCGCGATCGAGCTCGACGACGAGCTGCGCCGCCGCAAGCCGGCCGTCGCCCGGGCCAGCGTCTACCGGGCGCTCGAGCAGCTCCAGGGCCTCGGCCTGGTGCAGCGCATCGAGGTCGCCCGCGGCACCGCCGGCTACGAGCGGGTCGACCCCGGCGGCCACCATCACCACCACGCGATCTGCAGCCGCTGCGGCCGCGTCGTCCCCTTCGAGGACCGCAGCCTGGAGCGGGCGATCTCCAGGCTCTCGGCGCAGATCAGCTTCGAGGTCAGCGAGCACGACGTCGTCCTGCGCGGCGAGTGCGACCGTTGCGCCGGCTGAGCTGCCGAGCTTGCGGTCGAGGTCCGACTGCGAAAGGATTCCGCCGCCGATGAGCAAGTGGGGAATCCTCGCCGTGCTGGCGACCGCGCAGTTCCTGATGGTTCTCGACCAGGCGGTGATGAACGTCTCGATCTCGCAGCTGGTCGAGGACTTCGACACCACGGTGACCACGATCCAGGCGGTGATCGCCTTCTACGCGCTGGTCATGGCCGGCCTGATGCTGACCGGCGGCAAGCTCGGCGACATCCTCGGCCGGCGCCGCGCCTTCGCCATCGGCCTGGTCATCTACGGCACCGGCTCGGCGCTCACCGCCGCCTCCTGGAACGTGCCCTCGCTGATGCTCGGCTGGTCGGTGCTGGAGGGGATCGGCGCCGCCCTGGTCCTGCCGGCGCTCTTCGCCCTGGTCGCGAGCAGCTACCGGGGCGGCGAGCGGGCGCTCGCCTACGGCGTGCTCGGCGGCGTCGCCGGGGCCGGGATCGCGGTCGGCCCGATCCTCGGCGGCTGGGCGACGACCGAGCTCAGCTGGCGGATCGTCTTCGTCGGCGAGGTCGTCGTCGCGATCGGCATCCTGCTCGGCACGCGCCTGATCCGCGAGCCGGCGCGCGAGGCCTCCCAGCCGCGCCTGGACTGGGTCGGCAGCGTGCTCTCGGCCGCCGGCCTCGCCCTGGTCGTGCTTGGCGTCCTGCAGGCGAGCAACTGGGGCTGGCTGCAGCCGCGCAGCTCGCCGATCGAGCCCTTCGGCTTCTCGCTGACCCCGTTCGTGGTCGCCGCCGGCCTGCTGGCGCTCGCCGCCCTGGTCGCCTGGGAGCGGCGCCGCGAACGGCGCGGCCTCGAACCGCTGATCCACTTCGGCCTGCTGCGCACGCCGGCGCTGCGCGGCGGCGTCGCGATGTTCCTCTCGCAGAACCTGATCCTGATGGGGATCTTCTTCACCGTGCCGCTCTACCTGCAGGTGGTGCTCGGCCTCGACGCGCTCGAGACCGGCATCCGCATGCTGCCCGCCTCCGCCGGGCTCTTCCTCGCCGCGCTCGGCGGCTCGGCGCTCGCCCGCCGCTTCGCCCCGCGCCCCCTGGTGCAGATCGGGCTCGGCATCGTCCTGCTCTCGACACTGCTGCTGCTGGGCACGATCGAGCCCGAACTCGACAACGCCTCCTTCCTGGTCGCGATGGGCGTGCTCGGGGTCGGCATGGGGCTGATCGCCTCCCAGCTCGGCAACGTCGTCCAGTCGGCGGTCGGCGACCGCGACCGCAGCGAGGCCGGTGGCCTGCAGAGCACCGCGCAGCAGCTCGGCTCCTCGCTGGGGACGGCGCTGCTGGGCGCGATCGTGATCACCGGCCTGATCGCCGCCTTCACTGCCAACGTCGCCGAGGACCCGCAGATCTCCAAGGACGTCAGCGAAACGATCGAGCTCAGGCTCAGCGCCGGCGGCAGCTTCGTCGCCGCCGACGAGGTGCAGGCCGCGGCCAGCGCCGAAGGGCTCGACCCGCAGACGACGGCGACCGTGGTCGACAACTACGAAGACGCGCAGCTCGAGGCGCTGAAGACGGCGCTGCTCTTCGCCGCCTTCCTCTCGCTGGCCGCGTTCTGGGCGACGCGGCGGCTGCCGGCGCAGCGCTTCGAGGAGCAGGCGGCCGGCCCCGACCCGCCCGTCGCCGGGGCGACGGCCTGAGCGTGGCCGGCGGCCGCGGCGGGCGCCTCTCGCCGGCCGAGCGGGCCGAGGCCGGCCGGGCGGCGCGCCGGGTGGCGCCGCGCTCCAGCCACGGCGAGTGGGCGCCGGCGAGCGACCGCCCCGACCCGGTCGAGCTGCTCGAGCGCCAGGCGGTGAGCCGCGTCGGCCAGCTGGTGCCGCTGCGCTACGGGCGCATGCTCGCCTCGCCCTTCGCCTTCTTCCGCGGCGCCGCGGCGGTGATCGCGGCCGACCTGGCCGCGGCGCCGCGCAGCGGCTTCGAGGTGCAGCTCTGCGGCGACGCCCACCTCGCCAACTTCGGCGCCTACGCCTCGCCCGACCGCGAGCTGGTCTTCGACGTCAACGACTTCGACGAGACCCTGCCCGGCCCCTGGGAGTGGGACGTCGAGCGCCTGGCGGCGAGCTTCGCCGTCGCCGGCCGCTCGCTCGGCCTCGGCGGCGGCGAGCGCCGGCGGATCGCGATGCGGATGTCGGCCTCCTACCGCGAGGCGATGCGCCGTCTGGCGGCGCTCGGCAACCTCGAGGTCTGGAACACCAAGATCGACGTCGAGGCGATCGCCGCCGGCTGGGCGTCGGCGGCCGGCGAGAAGGAGGCGGCGCGCTTCCGCCGCAACGTCGCCAAGGCGCGGGCCAAGGACCGGATGCGCGCCCTCTCCAAGCTCACCCGCGAGGTCGACGGGCGGCTGCGGATCGTCAGCGAACCGCCGCTGGTCGTGCCGATGGAGGAGCTGGCGCCGGGCGGCGAGGAGGAAGTCGAGGCGCGGGTGGGGGAGGTGCTCGCCGCCTATCGCGAGACGCTGGGCGAGGACCGCCGCGTGCTGCTCGACAGCTACCGCTTCCACCAGGCGGCGCTGAAGGTGGTCGGCGTCGGCAGCGTCGGCACCCGGGCCTGGATCGTGCTGCTGGTCGGCCGCGACGAAGGCGACCCGCTCTTCCTCCAGGTCAAGGAGGCGCAGCGCTCGGTGCTCGAGCCCTACGCCGCCGCCAGCGCCTACAGCCACCAGGGCGAGCGCGTGGTCCAGGGCCAGCGCCTGGTCCAGGCCGCCAGCGACATCCTGCTCGGCTGGGTGACGGCGCGCGGGCTCGACGGCGAGGCGCGCGACTTCTACGTGCGCCAGCTCTGGGACATGAAGGGCTCGGCCCGGGTCGAGCGCATGGACGCGCGGGCGCTGAGCGCCTACGCGGAGATCTGCGGCACCACCCTGGCCCACGCCCACGCGCGCAGCGGCGACCGGATCGCGATCGCCGCCTACCTCGGCAAGGGCGAGGTCTTCGACCGGGCGATGGCCGCCTTCGCCGAGTCCTACGCCGACTGCAACGAGCGCGACTACGAGGCGCTGCGGGCGGCGGCGGCGGAGGGGCGGATCGAGACGATGGCGCCGCCCGGCTGAGCGCGGACGCCGGCGCCGGGGGGCGTGCATATGCTGCCGCCGTGGGAGACGCCTCGACGCGAGTCACCGCCGCCGTCGCTCTGCTCGGGCTCAGCGGGGCCTGGAACGCGGGCAACGTCGGGCCGGTCGCCTCGGAGATCGCCGCCGAGTTCGGCATCTCGCTGGCGGTGGTCGGCATCCTCGCCGGGACCTGCTTCCTCGGCTCCTGCGCCGTCGGCCTGCTCTTCGCCGCCCAGGTCGGCGAGCGGCTGGGGCTGGTGCGCGGCCTGCGCCTCTCCTGCCTGGTCCTGATCGCCGGCAACGCGGTCTTCGCGTTCACCCCGGTCTTCGCCGGCCTGGCGCTGGGCCGGGTCCTGCCCGGGCTGGCCTTCGCCCTGACCAACACCCTGGGCGCGGTCTGGGCGCGCGAATCCGGCGGCGTGCGGCTGCTCGGCGTCTTCGGCGCCTCGATCCAGCTCGGCATCGCCGGCGCCCTGCTGGTCGGCAGCGCCCTCTCGGACTTCGGCGCCGACTGGCGGATCGGCTTCGCGATCAGCGCCGCGCTGCCGGCCCTGGCGCTGCTCGCCACTCCCGCCGACGGCGCCGACGGGGCGGCGCCGCAGCGCGGCGGCGGCTTCCTCGGCCCGGCGCTGCGCCACGCCCGCGTCTACCGCCTGGCCCTGCTCTTCATCTCGATCTACGGCGTGCCGATGGTGCTCAGCGCCTGGCTGATCGAGTACCTCGGCCGCGAAGGCGACGTCGGCAAAGCGCTGGCCGGCGGGATCGCCTTCCTGCTCTTCGGGCTCTCGGCCGCGGTCCGCGTCCTCGGCGCCCAGCTGCAGCAGCGCGGCGTCCCCCACAAGCTGCTCTGCGGCGCCCTCGCCCTGGCCGCGGTCGGGATCGCGGTGATCGTCCTCGACCCGGTCGCCGCCCTCGCCCTCGGCGGCGTGATGCTGATCGGCTTCGGCTTCGGCATCCCCTACGCGACGGCGCTGACCGAGGCCCAGCAGCTCTTCCCCAAGGCGCCGGGCGAGCCGGTGGCGCTGATGACCCTCGCCGCCCTGATCCCGCCGATCGTCGCCATCCCGCTGGTCGGCCACGCCCTCTCGCGCGGCAGCGGCGAGCTCGCCTTCGCCACCCTCGCCGTCTTCGTCCTCGTCGCGGCGGCCTTCAACCTGCGCCGCACCGGCATCCCGCTGGCCGACCCGCACCCCGCCGCCGTGCCTGCCGAGTAACGATCGGGCCGCCCGGTACACCTACCTCTCGATGGCGCCCGCCGACGATCGGTCCACCGCCGCAGCGGATCCGCGGCGGGCTCGCTTCGAGCGTTGCTTCCGGGCCCATCACGCCGACCTGCTCGCCTTCGCCCTGCGCCGCGTCGCGGATCGCGGCCTGGCCGAGGACGCGGTCGCCGAGGCATTCGCCGTCGCCTGGCGCAAGCGCGACCTGATCCCCGACCCGGCGCTCCCCTGGCTATACGCCGTAGCCCGGAGGGTGATCGCCAACCAAAACCGCTCGACTCGCCGCCGCCGGGGCCTCGACGAGCGCCTCGCGCGCGAGGCCGCCGGCGCGTCCGAGCCGGATGGGGCGGGCGAGCAGCTGGCCCGCCGCGACGCCTTCCGCGTCGCCTTCGCCGAGCTCTCCGAGGCTGAGCGGGAGGTGCTGCGGCTGGTCGCCTGGGAGGGTCTCGGGGCGCGCGACGCCGCCCGCGTGCTCGGCTGCTCGCAGGGCGCGTTCCGGGTGCGCCTGCACCGCGCCCGCCGCCGGCTCGCGAAACGAATGCAGGCGGCCGGACACGTACCTGGCGAATCAGGTTCAACCGCCGAGGAGACGCCATGACCCGCGACCGCCACAGAGACGACCCGCTCGCCGCGATGCAAGCGGCCAACCCCGCTTCAGCGGCGCGACTGCGCGACGAGGTCGGCGGGGAGGAGCTCGAGCGGATCATGCGGGCGGCGATCGCCGCCGGGGAGCGGCCCTCCTCGGCTCCCGGCCCCGACCCCGATGGCGCGCGACCCGGGCGCGGCCCGGTTGTCATCCGCCGCCGCCCGCTTGCCCTGGCCGTCGGGGCCGCCTGTCTGGCAGCCCTGGCCGCGCTGGCGCTTCTCGCCGGGCTGCCGGGGAGCGGGGGAGGCGCCCCGCAGTACGCCGCCGCGGCGATCGAGGTCGCCGAGGCCAATCCGCGCCTGCTCGTCACCGAGCCCGGCTGGAAGGTGACGCGCGCCGACGAGTTCGCGCCCGAGAGCGGCGAACTGACCTTCGGTGACGGCCGCCACCAACTCACCGTCCGCTGGTATCCGGCGCGCCTCTACGGCAGCTACCTGCGCGACCGCGCCCAGGTCAGCCGCCCGCTGCGCTCGACCCTACTCGGCGGGGCCGCGACCACGGTCGAGTACGGGCGCGGCGAATACGCGACGATGCTCGCCCCGCGGGGCCCCGTCTTCGTCGAGGTCCGCGGGCGACTCGGCGGCAGGAGGGCCTACCGGAGGGCGCTGGGATCGCTGCGGACGGTCGGCGTCGACGCCTGGCTGGCGGCGATGCCGGCGAGCGTCGTGACCCCCGGCGGCCGCGCTCGCGCGGTGGAGCGGGCGCTGCGCGGCGTGCCCCTGCCGCCAGGCTTCGACCGGGCGACCCTCGCCGGCGGAGACGCCGTCCGCGACCCCGTCCAGCTCAGGGTCGAGGTCGCAAGCGCCGTCGCCTGCGGCTGGGTCGAGAGCTGGCTCGCCGCCCGGCGCGCCGGCGACGCAGCCGCCGAGCGAGCCGCCGCCGACGCCCTCGCCGGCTCAGAGCACTGGCCGCTGATGAGCGGCAGGCAGATGCAGCGAGGCTGGGCCCACAACCTCCGCCACGTCGCCGCCCAGCTCGAGCGCGGCCACCTCGACCGCAGCGCCGCCGGAGTCGAAGTCCGCCCCGACGGCACCGCCTACGAGTACGGCCCAGCCTGGTCCCTCGCCCTCGGCTGCGAGCCGCGCTTCAGGCGGCGCCGGTAGACCGGTTCTTCTAGATATCTGTTTCGGTACTGTCCTCAGGCGGCGATGGTGGAGAGCGAGGGGCAGAAGGCCCTGTGGGAGAGGGCGCTGGACAGCCGAGCGGTCAAGCTGGTCCTCGCGCCGCTGCTGGTCGTCGTCGTCGGCTTCTTCGTGGTCAGGGGAATCGAAGGGTGCGACGAACCTCCCCCCGGTCCCGACGTGCGGATCGACGCGGCGGCGTCATCGGTCAACCCGGAAGGTGACGAGGACCCGGCGGCGGAATACGTCTGCCTCGTCAACGAAGGGGAGGAGGCCGTCAGCCTCACCGGTTGGAAGCTGACCGACGCCGAGGGCATCGTCAACTCGCTGCCGCAGTTCAGCCTCGCGCCACGGGCAACGGTCCGCGTCCATCCTGGCGGAGGCGAGAGTCTCGCCGACACGAGCCACGACCTCTACGGCGGCAAGGGGGCGAGCTGGAACAACGGCGGCGACACGATCTCCCTGTTCGACGCCGATGGCGTGGAGGTCGACTCCCGGGTCTACCCCGAGCGGGACGACGGCGAGGTGCGCGGGACATGCGGGCCGCCGCTACCAGAGGACATCAGCGACCCCGCCAACTCGGGATGACACCACAAGGCGTGAACTTCGCGCCGCCCGGGCTGCGCGGCTGGCGGCCCCCGGTGAACGTGAACCCCCACAACGCGAAACCCCGCCGGAGCGGGGTTCCAGGCGATCGTGGAGACGACACCACAAGGTGTATAGTGATGTCGTGAACAGAACGCAGGTTTACCTGGGCGAGGGCGAGTTGGCCCTCCTCGAGCGCGCCTCGCGCGACACGGGCGCATCCCGCTCGGAGTTGATCCGCCGCGCTGTTCGCACGACCTTCGGTGAGCAGGGGGCGGACGAGAAGCTTCGCGCGCTCAAGGCCAGCGCCGGCTCCTGGAAAGGCCGACGCATCGGCGGCGCCGAGTACGTCGATGCGATCCGCGGCAGTGACCTCAACGACCGCTTGGCCCGACTCGGCGTCAAGTGAAGCTGCTCGACACCAGCGTCGCAATCGATCACCTGCGCGGTTCATCGCCCGCCGTCGATCTCCTAACAGATCTGCTGGAAGCCGAAGAATCGATCTTTGCCAGCGAGGTGGTTCGCTTTGAGTTGTTGGCCGGCGTGCGCGAGAAAGAGGTCGATGCGCTGGAGCAGTTCTTCTCGGCAATCTCCTGGGTGCCGGTGGGGGAGGAGGTGGCCCGGGCCGCCGGGTCCCTTGCCCAGCGCCACCGCCGCTCCCACAGCGGCATCGACGACGCCGACTACCTGATCGCCGCCACCGCCCTCCTGCTCGAGGCCGACCTGCTGACGACGAACGTGCGCCACTTCCCGATGATCACCGGGCTTGCCCCTGCCTATTGAGCAACTCTCGCTATACTTCGCAATACGCGACAATACGGAGAGTGCACCATGGCCAACAAGCAGAGCAAGCAAGGTAAGCAGAGCGTCAGCTTTCGCTTCGACCCGATCACGGTTCGACGCCTCAAAGATCATGCCGCCGATGCGGGCTCTGGCCAGACAGCGCTCGCTCAGCGCTACATCGAGGAGGGCATTCGCCAGGACGAGCACCCCCTGATCTACTTCCGGGAGGGGGCAGCCGGTCGCCGGCCGGCTCTGCTCGGCTCTCGACTCGATGTCGCCGAGGCAATCGAGACGGTCCGCCAGAACGACGGCTCGGTAGAGGAGGCCGCCTCCTACCTCGAGATCCCGGTCGAGCAGCTGGAGGCCGCAGCGCGCTACTACGGCGAGTACACCGACGAGATTGACGAGCTGGTCGAGCGCTCCCGAGCCGCCAGCGAGCGAGAGCGCGAGCGCTGGCGTCGGGGTCGCGAGGCCCTTGCGTGAAGCTCCTGCTCGACGAGATGATCTCGCCGAAGATCGCTCGCGAGCTACGAGACAAGGGCCACGACGTCCAGGCGATCAAGAGCGATCGGCCCGACCTGGAGGCGGTCGCCGACCGCGAGATCGTCCGCCGCATGGCATCCGAGGGTCGGGCCGTTGTAAGCAACGACGTGCTCGACTTCCAGCTGATCCACAACCAGATGCTGACCGCCGGCGAGGAGCACTACGGCCTGATCTTCACCAGCGATTCCACGATGCCGCGAAACAAGGCATCGATCCCACTCTGGGTGAGCACCCTGGATCAGCTCCTCAGTGAGAACCCGGCCGACGACGCCCTGCGCAACCGGGTCATGCACCTCCCGTAGCCGGCCGTCACCCCGCTCACTGCTCGCTCAAGGCCGCCGCGGCGGATCGGGTCGCCCCGGCGACGTCGAGGTGGGAGTTGGCGAAATCGAGCGCCAGCAGCTCCTTGTCGATCAGCCAGTGGTGCTTCTCCAGTTCCAGGGTCCCGACCCGCGAGGCGATCACGGCCACGTCGGGCTCGTCTTCGACGAAGGTGGCGCGCAGCGCCTCGGCCAGCTCGGCGGCTGATTTTTTGGGAGCGACCACGGCAGCGCCCTCCGAGTGGACCATGCAGCCGGAGAGGGTCAACCCGAGGGCCAGGGTGTTCATAGTGCGGTCTCCGGCCCAGGGGAAGAACAAGGCGTCGGGTCGGCGCTCGACCAGCTGCCCCCGGTCGAGGCCCATCTCGCGGAAGGCCCTCCGGCCCTCGCCCAGCAACTGCCTGGCGGTTGGATCCAGGTAGGCGGGCATGTCCTCGCCTTCGTAAATCTCTCGCATCCGCGCGCGGACCCCATCGTGGATCTCGCCGCCCCCGCCGTGGAACGGGGGCGCGCGGCCCGCCTCCGAGGCGTGGACGGAGATCGTTCGCCGCTCGTGGTCGACGGAGAGGACGGCCCAGCGGCGACCGGCGAAGATCAGATGGGAGTCCTCCGGCGGCGAGAACCTGATCGGCAGGGACCCGATCTCGGTGCCGTCCGCCACCAGCCTGTACTCCTCGGGGGTGGCGAAGGCGGCGTAGAAGCTGTAATGACCGACGACCCGCTCTCCCTTGGGTGCGAGGATCAGATCCCCGTCCCCGGTCTGCTGGATCACCTCCCGCGTGGCGAGGCCGCGCAGCAGGACCGAGAAGGTCGGTTGGTCGCACTCGAACGGACCGCTCCCGCAGAGAGCGCGCCAGATCTCGTCGGCCTTGGCGCCGCCGTGCTGGGCGATCGTCGAGAGCACCTGCTGGACCAGGGTCGAGAGATGGAGGGCGCCATCCACAGGCGGCTCGTACCAGCGGTCGATCAAGAGCTCGACGGTGGCGATGGTCTGCACCATCTCCTCCCGTAGATCGTCTTGGAGGCGAGCGCCCGGCTCCAGGCTTTGCTCGCTTGCGTAGAGGCGGAGCACCGACGCGTCGCCGGGCCGGCGTCCGCACCTGCCCAGTCGCTGTCGCATCGCTGCGACGGAGAACGGTGCGCCGATCTGCCCGACGCTGGAGACGGAGCCGACGTCGATGCCCAGCTCCAGGGTCGAGGTGCAGATCGCCGTGGTCGGCTTCGAGGAATCGCGCAGCAGCTGCTCGACGTCCTCCCGAATCGACTTCGCGAGGTTGCCGTGATGCGGCCAGAACTCGTTTGGAACCCGCTCTCGCTCGCAGTGGCGACGGAGCAGGTCGGCGTACTCCTCGACCTGCCCGCGAGAGTTGGCGAAGACCAGATTGTCGTGGCCCCTCGTGTGCTTGTACACGTGGTCGGAGATTTCGAGCTGATCCCCGGCGGCGAGGTCCTCGAGCGAGGGCTGCTCTTCGAGGTCGGCCGTCTCGGCCCGCGGGGGCGTGGCGAGGTAGCCCCGGAGCTGCACTTTCAGCGTCCGCCCGTCCTGGGACGACTCGATGACGGTGACGTCGTCGGCATTGTCTGGTCGCAGGAAGCCGGCCGCGACGCGCATGTCGCCGAGGGTCGCGCTCAGCCCGATCCTCGGCACCCTGTGCCTCGCTGCCAGCTCGATCCTGTGGAGCAGCGACTGAAGCTGCCGCCCGCGCTCGCTGCCGATGAACGCATGGAGCTCGTCGATGACGACGAACTGCAAGCCCCCGAAGAAGCGGTGGGCGCTGGTGCCGTGATTGACGAAGATGCCCTCGATCGACTCCGGCGTGATCAGCAGAACGCCGTCCGGATGCTCCCGGATGCGGCGCTTGCGACTGCTGGCGATATCGCCATGCCAGCTGCCAACGGGAATGCCGGCCGCCTCGCAGAGCGGTTCCAGTCGCTGCTGTTGGTCGTTGATCAGGGCCTTGAGCGGACTGATGTAGAGCGCGCCCAGGCCCTGTTCCGGGGGATCGTCGGCGAGGCGCGAGCAGATCGGCAAGAACGCCGCCTCGGTCTTGCCCGATGCGGTCGGCGCAGCCACGATCAGGTCCCGCTCCCCCTTCAGGACCGGTGGGATCGCTTCCTCCTGGATGTCGCGGAGCGCGGTCCAGCCGCTCCTGTGGACCCATCGCTGCACGTTCCTGTCCAGCAGGGCGTATGAGCTGGAGCGGGCGCCGCTCTCAGATTTGGAAGCTGGTGAGCTCATCGCCCGGCTCCGCGCTCTCCTCGAGCGGCTCCAGGTCGGGGTTGACTTCGCGGTCCAGCTCGACCGTCTCAACCAGGTCGTCCCAGCGCAGACCCGGATTCTGGCTGAGCACCGAGAGCAGGTTGACGAAGGCCTTGACGCTGCTGCGCGGGGTGCGGAAGTGGGCCTCCCCGACCTTCTGCGAGCAGTGCCTGATGAACGCCTCTATCGCCTCGTCCGGGAGCGGCGTCTCCTCGTCGTCGCTCGCGTAGACGTTGCGGATGTTCTGGAGGAGGACGAAGAGATCCTCCGGGCTGAGATTCATCAACCTGAGGACGGGTCCGCTGTAGTCGACGATGCCTTCGCGCGCGAACTGGTTTTCGGCCAGCCGGCTCTGCAGCGCCTCGTAGCTGTAGAGGCCCTTCCTGGTGTCCATCATGAAGTCCGGTGTCCCGCCGAGCACGAAGCCGATGCCGTCGCCGCCGCCCAGCGTGTCGTTGAGGATTCGCAGGATCTGCTCGTAGTTCGACTTGCGCGCCTGCGAGTTCGCGAGCTTGTAGACGTTGACCAGCTCATCCAGGCAGACGAGGAGCCCCCTGTAGCCGGCAAGGCGGACGAACCGCGCCAGCAGCTTGAGGTGGTCGTAGACGTTTGCGTCGTCGACGATCGTCCTCACCCCGAGTGCCTGACGGGCGTCGGTCCTGGTCGAGAACTCTCCGCGCAGCCAGCGGATCGCGTCGGACTGGAGCGCCTCGTCGCCGGTCTCGTGGCCTCGGCAGTACGAGGCGATCACCTGCGCGAAGTCGTAGCCGCCGACCATCTCGCTGAGGCTGTCCAGCCGCGTGTGGATCACCGCCTGGGGTTGAGTCCCGGACTCGGTGGCCTGCTTGAGGGCCGAGGTGACGAAGGCCTCGACCACGCTTGGCATCGCGCCCCCTTCCGGCTTGGCCCGCGTCGCCAGATTCCTGGTCAGCTCCGCGTAGAGGCTCCGGGCCTGCCCGCCGGTTGCGTGCAGGCGACGGTCGGGGGTGAGGTCGGCACTCGCGGCGACCAGCTTCTTTTCGAGCGCGATCGAGCGGATGAGGTTGAGGAAGAAGGTCTTGCCCGACCCGTATTCGCCGATCACGAACCGGATGGCCGAGCCGCCTTCGGCGATGTGGTCGATGTCATTGACCAGCGCCTGGATCTCGTTGACCCGGCCCACCTGGATGTGCTGCTGGCCAACCCTCGGCACCACTCCGGCTCCGAGCGAGCGCAGGATCGCCTCGCGTTCACGGGGTCGGATCTTCCGCCGCGGGCTCACGGGAGCATCTCCTCCGCCACTTCGGCGTCGATCTCGATCGGGTTGTCCCCCTCGGAGAGGGGTGCGTCGCAGAGCTCGAAGGCGGCGTTGTTGAGCGCCTCGAGGGCGCCGTCCACGAGCAGATCGCGCTCTGCGGCCAGCTCCTCGACCTCGGCCCTCGGCCACGACGCCCGCTTGGCGAGGTCGCGGGCAAGCAGTCTGACCTGCGTCCAGTCCATTCGGGGAGTCGGTTCCGGCGTGGGTTTGGGTGGTGGCCTCGGCCTCATCCTCGCTGTCGAAGATGCCGGCGAGCATCGAAGAGACGCGTGCGGTTTCCTCGATCCTTTTCTCGACCGCGGAGCGGTCGAGCGCTCCCGGGTCCTCGTGATCTGCGGCTCGGGGCCGGTCCGCGCCGATGGGCACCGGTTCGTTGGTGGCCGGTGTTGCGCCAGCCGCCGCCGCGTGGGCCTCTGCGTAGACGGAATCCGGGTCGAGACCGAGAAGGTCGAATACCTTGCCGAGTACCTTTACCTCCTCCGGGGAGATGTGGCCGTCGGCGGCTGCAACGGCAACCAGGCCGGTCCCGATTCGCCCCTTCTGTTCGGGCGTGAGTGGCTCCAGCTTCTTGCGCAGGCCGGTGAAGGACGGCTTCGATCTCGTCACCTGCTCGACATGGGCGCGCAGCCGCTCTCGCTCTCCGGGCTGGAGGCCGATCGCGCCCTCGATATGTGCCTCCAGGTGGCGCTCCTCCTCCGGGGCGACGGTGCCGTCCGCGGCGGCGATGGCGGCGACCAGATCCAGCAGCATCACCGCCGTCGCATAGGCCGGAGACGGGGTGCGTGGGTCGTGCTCCTGCACCGGGAAGATCACCACGGCGTTGTCCTTGGCCGGAGGATTCCCGCCGAAACGCACGTCGGGCTCGATTCCAAAGCCCAGCTTCTCCACCAGTTGGACCAGGCTGACCGCCTCCTTTTTCGGGCTCTATTGACGTTTCCGTGGGTCGCGTAGGCCGCTGAGAAGAGGCGCACGCCGCTCCGCGCCTAGGTTTCCGGCTTGTTCGAAGAGTCGGAGACGGAAGGAGCGGCAACGACGTGCGCGAGAAAAGGGTATGGGCCCGCCTGCTCGGTTTGGAGCGGGCGGTAGTCGAGGGCGTGGAGATCGATGACAAGGGGCAGGTGGTGGTGGCGGTCAGGCCGCACCGTCGAGAGCGCTGCCGCTGCGGTGTCTGCGGGCGCCGCGCCCCCGGTTTCGACCTCGGCGAGGGGCGACGTCGCTGGCGGGCACTGGACCTGGGCACGACGATCGCCCACCTGGAAGCCGACGCGCCCAGGGTCAACTGCTCCGAGCACGGCGTCGTCGTCTGCGCGATGCCCTGGGCGCGCCACGACTCCCGCTTCACGCTCGCCTTCGAACAGCAGGTCGCCTGGCTGGCGGTGAACACCTCGGGCAGCGCCGTGGCGGAGTTGATGCGGACCAGCTGGCGCAGCGTCGGGGCGATCTGCGAGCGGGTGGCGGCAGAGGCGGGGCGCGAGGCCGACCTGCTCGCCGGCCTGCGAAGGATCGGCATCGACGAGATCTCCCACCGCAAGGGCCAGCGCTACCTGACAGTCGTCGTCGACCACGACACCGGGCGGCTCATCTGGGCGGCGCCGGGACGAGACAAGGCGACCGTCGAGGCCTTCTTCGACGCGCTGGGCGAGAAGCGCGCCAGACGCCTGGCGCTCGTCTCCTGCGACATGGCGGGCTGGATCGAGGCGGTGCTGGCCAGGCGCTGCCCCAAGGCAAGGCGCTGCGTCGATCCCTTCCACGTCATCGCCCTCGCCACCGAGGCCCTCGACGAGGTTCGCCGCGAGGTCTGGAACGAGGCCCGCCGCCAGGGACAGGCCGATGCCGCCCGCGAGCTGAAGGGCGCTCGCTTTTGCCTGTGGAAGAACCCCGAGAACCTGACCGAGCACCAGCAATCCAAGCTCGCCGACATCGAGCAGCTCAACCGGCCGCTTTACCGCGCCTACTTGCTAAAGGAGCAGCTGCGCCAGATCTACCGGCTGGGGCCCAAGGCGGCCGTCCGACTTCTCGACGAGTGGCTGGCCTGGGCGCGGCGCTGTCGCCTGCGGCCCTTCGTCAAGCTCGCCCGCACGATCACCCAGCAGCGGGAGGGGATCGTCGCTGCGATCCGCCACGGCCTCTCCAACGCCCGGGTGGAGGCGATCAACACCCAGATCCGGCTGATCGCAAGGCGTGCCTTCGGCTTTCACTCACCCGAGGCGTTGATCTCCCTGGCGATGCTGAAGCTCGGCGGGTTGTGTCCGCCCCTGCCCGCCAGAGTCACGATCACGTGACCCACGGAAACGTCAGGAGAGCCCTTTTTCGGCAGCGTTGACCGATCCCCAGGCCAGCGGGCAAGGAGGTCGTTTGCCTCCAGGACCCAGGGCCGCTCACCCAGCGCGGCTTCCCGGAGGAGCTTCTTCATGGTCCTCAGTCCCTCGTGATCATTGGTCTCCAGGAGCGGGGCCGGAAGTAGAGCGACGCCCTCGAGGCTCTTGGCCTCGAGCGGTTTGCGACCGAGGAGACGGCTGTAGGGGTCGAGCTCGGCGCAGCAGTCGCGGGCCAGCTCCCGCAGCGGTTCGATCAGCTTCGGCGATCCGGCGACGTCGGGAAGTGAGGTCGGCTCTCCGACCTCCTGCAAGCCTGGACTGGATGCGCGATAGCTGACTTCCAGCTTCCCGTCCCGGGGGAGGCGCAGACCCTCGCCGAAGCGGTCCCTGTAGCGGATCTCGAAGAGCGAGGAGAACTCCTCCTCGCAACGTTGCGCGGGGGTTCGAAGATGGGCCTCCGGGCTCGTCAGTGCCCAACTCAACGCAAGCTCGGCGGGCAGCGGCAGCTGTGCGGCCGCGACCTCCCCGAGCATCAACCGAAGGGTGAGCGGTACTTGCCATCCGGAGAGCTCCCTGGGAGGTGGCGGGTTGCTGTGGCCGCGGAGTTGATCCTGCGCGTCCAGGAACTCGAGCAGTCGTCCTAGCTGATGAGCGAGCGAGGTGCGCTCCCGGTCGTCCTCGACTTCCTCCCGCAGGCGCACCAGCTCCTCCGCGATCGCGGCGCGTTCGGAGGCCGCGGCAGAGCTCTCTCGGGTGTCGTCGAGAAGGCGCCGCTCGAGGCCGTAGAAGTAAAGGAAGGCAAGCGATTGCGAAACATCGAGGGCGCGCCGCGGGCCCGCGAGCCAGTCCAGGTAGATGGCCCGGTCGGTGGGGGAGAGGCTCTGGTAGGACGGCCAGTAGAAGCGCGACGGTCCGTCGCCCGAGGATTGCGAGGCGACCTCGAGCGACGGGTCGACGAGGGCGGGCTCGAGGATCGGGAAATCGCGGCTGCCGGTCGCGAGATTGCTCCCGAGGTAGAACAGGCCGCCGCTGATGTTGCGCCCCGCCACCTCCACGTTCTTCCCACCGGGCACCCAGCACTGGTCTGCCGTCTGTGCTGGCTGCCCCCGGCGGGGGCTGGGCAACGCGGGATCCTCTCCGGTCAGCTCGACCGGGATCGAGAAGGTGGAGACCTCGTCGCCGATGGTCACCGTCAACTCGAAGTTCGGCTCTTCCGCGGAAGCGCTCGCCGCCTCCTGTCTCTCTGTTCCGATCAGGCGGTCGAAGAGACCCATGCCCACCCCTCTCTGCTTCCGGAAGCCTGCTTCGACCTCAATATGCAGGGTTTCTTATCGCAAACGCACCGGGATTGCGACATGGTGCGTACCAAAGAACCAATGCGTCCGCGAGTTTGCGGTCGGGGCCAGACGAAGAGTGCCCCAGTTCTGAGAGCACCCGTCCGGGAAGCGGGAAGGACGCCCGCCTGATTCCGACTATGCGGCCGAGAGGAGTCGAACCTCCACCCCCGTAAGGGGCACAAGGCCCTCAAACCGGCGTTTCCGTTCTATTCAGTGCTCTCAGGTGACCTGAGGTGCTCCGAGGTCACGCAGGTTAGCGATCTGGAGGTCCGCAGATCGGTCCGCGAAAATGTAGCTGCTACGATCTCAATATGACGCTACATCAGCGAGGGAGCGAGGTCGGAGTCCGCGAGTTGCACGACCGGCTCAGCTCCTACTTGGAGCGGGTCGAGGAGGGGGGAGAGGTGGTCGTCACCCGGCGCGGGAGGCGCATCGCTCGCATCAGCAAGCTCGACGACGACCCGCTCGAAGATCTCGTGCGCCGCGGTCTGGTCCGCCTCCCCGAGGGGGGGCGAACGCCCCGGCGGGCCCAGGTGAAGGCCACCGAACCGGTGTCGGACCTCATAGCTGAGCAGCGCCGCTGATCCTCTACTTCGACACCTCCGCCTTGGTCAAGCTCTTCGTCGTCGAGGAGGGCTCCGATCAGGCCGCCGAGATTTGGAACAGCCCTGAGCCCGTCGCTACCAGCATCCTCGCCTACCCCGAGGGACGCGCGGCCCTGGCCGCCGCCCGTCGTAGCGCCCGCCTGACGAGTGCAGCGCACGCGCGAGCGCTGGCGGAATTCGAGGATCTCTTCAGCGACCTGATCTCGATCGGAGTCGACGAGGACCTCGCCCGCCGGGCCGGCCAGCTCGCCGAAGATCTTGAGCTTCGCGGCTACGACGCCGCCCATCTCGCGAGCGCCCTGGAGCTTGGCGAGGGGAACGTCGTGATGGTCAGCTGGGACGCTGACCTGCAACATGCGGCCGAGCGGGTCGGCCTTGTCGTGGGCGGCGGGTGAGTTGGAACTTCGGGGGTTCGAGGAGCGGATCGACTGGAGTTGGATTCGCGAGCGAGTCGCAACATGCGGGTGGTCTGAACCGGCAGCCGCATTTCGCGCGAAGCGGGACTCGTTCGGGCCACAGCTAGACGCCTCGCGCGCGTGGCTAGCAACCCTCGCTTTCGGTCGTCTTGAAGAGCATCTGCCTCAGCGAGACGAAGTCCTGGAGACCGATCCGATGCTTGCGCTCATCCTGGAAGGCCTTGGCGCCCTTGGTGAAATAGGAGGTGGTGGCAATCGCACCGGCGCTGGCGCCGGTCTCCATCACGGTCCCGTACAGGCCGCGGACAAGCCCCACTTGGACCGGGCGGTCGGCCCTGTGGCGCTTGCAGTCGACAACCGTGAGGAACGACCCGAACGGGGCTCTCTGGACCGCGTAGATGTCAACCCCTCCGTCCTTTGAAGGCCGCGTCAGCTCGACCTCGAAGCCGCTCCTGGAGTAGAGCTCCGCGACAAACTCCTCGAATTTCCTCGGTGAGAGTTGGTGCATCAACTCGGGTCGTGCCGCGAGCTCGGAGATAAGCACGTCGTCGACCTCGCGAACGCTGAATTCGACCTTGCTCAGGCTCCCGGGGTCGCGCTGAGGCTTGCCGTCCGGGGTCAGGATCGTCTCCAACATTCCGCCGTCTCGCGCCCAGCCCAACGCGTCGACGTATCCCAGGAGAACAGCGGGGATTTGCCCTTGATCGAGCGCAGCGATGCTCCTGAAGGCATCCGGAACCTCAGCCGCGCGGAGCAACTGGGCGACCTCAGCCTGACTGAAGCCGCCCAGTTGCATCTTGTCGGTGATCGGAGCGAACCGCTCCCACTCGAACCAAACCTCCTCCCTCCGCGCGGTCATGAACACCGGCCCATCGGAAACGGCCTCCAGGAGCCGACTCGCAGAGGGCAGATCCACCGGATAGATGGAGTCGATGTCGTCGAAGATCAGGACCGACTCCCGCTTCCTATCCCTTTCGAGTTCGGGGGCCAGCTCGAATGGTTCTTCACCCGGAAGCCCAGCTCCCTGCAACGAGAAGTAGCGGCAGCCCTCCCCGAACATCAAACCCACCTCCTGCATGAGCCGGGTCTTTCCACTTCCCGGCGGCCCCGTGATGAGCCAGCGAGATCGAGATCCCGTTTGCACCTCACGCCGCAAGATCTCCAGCTCCTCGCGCCTCCCAACAAAGGGAAACTTCCTGCCCGGATCCCTAACCCACTCCCTTCGAAACACGCGGCAATTCTCGCGCATTCACCAGCCGGACGTCGCGCGAAGCGGGAGCGTCTAGGCCAGCTTGAACCTGGGGCCTCCAAGGTGGTTGCTCGCGGGGGGCCACCGCTCCATAAAGGTCCTCATGGAAAACGCCAGGTCGATCATTGCGTCGCTCGCTAGGCGGGCTGTTTCGTCTGCCAGGCCCTGAGCATCCTCGTAGCTCGGGTGCTCCAGCTCCAAGCGCCGCGTGTTTCCCTCCCGCTTCCACGGCGAGATGCGCGGTACACCCTCGATGCCGTGAGTCTGCGGCCGCCACCGATGGAAGTCCGTACCTCGCCTCTCTACAAGGTCCTTCCAGGTGCGCGCAGTGCCGAAATGGACGATGGACTCAGCCAACTGAATCACGTCTTTCGCCCCACTGGACTCCGCCACCCCTGCGATCCTCTCGCAGGTATCGACGTTGAGGGATACCCAGTCGGCTCGGTCTTGCGAGAAGGGGCCAAACGTGGGGGACGAACGCCCACGCCCGAACTTCTTGCTGAGCTCCGCTCTCAGGGAGGGATCGAGGGCCAAGGCGCGCACCACAACGTTGGCAAAAGCATGCCCGGTCCCCATCACGAACAGGCACTGGGCCTCCGCCATTCCCCGCATGGACATTTCGTGCGCAGGGTCCGGCTCGGACTTCGCGCGAGCATCTCGCCAGAGCGCAACCTCGATTGCGCTAGCGTGAGCCAGAGCGAGCTGCTCACCGACAGAAGCCATTTGACCCGCGAGCGCGTAGACCCGTCCCTCGCCGGTCCCCCGTACCGCCGCGCCCATCTCCCAAAATACTGCTTGCCCCGCAGTCTGCTGCCACTCCAGAGCCAAGTCGGCGACGAGCTTGTGGTCATCGTCGCTAACCGATTCCGGGAGGGGACGCCCGGGGGCGACGGCTAGGCGCATGGGTGCTACGCCCACGAGCACGCCAGGGTGCTCGGGAGACACAGACTCCTTCACCCCCGGCTCCTTACGGACACATCGCCATGCGCCCTCTGCTCCACGGACCAGCCACCCCGGCACCCAGCGCGATGGAGAACTCACCTCATGCTCTGACGTCACGCGACTGAACCAGCGTCCGAAGGCACGATTCCACTGGAAACGGCCTGCATTCATGGGGGCGACAAGGACACGATCACGGGCGCCTCAGCGTTGAAAGCTGGTCCAACGCACATAGCCTCATATCGCTCTAGGTTCGGTATTGCGTGTCGCATCTCCCGACCGACCAGCGACTCCAGATACTCGAGACCAGTCTGATCTAGGGTCTTGAGAATGATGTAGTTCTCGCATTGGCTGAGTGCCGACTTAGAAACGACGGCGGTTCGCTGAGACACGATCATGAAGGTGAGGCCGAACTTCCTCGCTTGCATGATCATTCGGGTGCTGTACGCGACGTTCGTTTCGTTCTTCTGAAGCGCGAAGTTCCACTCAGGCAGGAATGCGTGAGCCTCCTCAAGCATGATCACCCGCCGACGCGGCGTTTTGTTTTCCCGATATTCCTGATCGCCTGCGGTCATGCATCCCTTGATGAAATTGGACGCCTCCTTCGGAGGCTCTCCGCGCGGCTGGAATACGAAGTGCCCAGGCGCGTTTAGGTCGCCTTCCCACTCAGGGAATTCAAGTCGGCTCGCGTACTCTCCGGTGGCGTCTAGTGCGACGACCGTATGGTCGGCGCCGAAGGTCTTGCATATCCGCTGCGCGACCGCCGTCTTTCCCATTCCAGACATCCCCAAGATGGCAATGTGGCCTCGTCGCTCATCGTCCGTCCGAATTCCTATTGGAACCCGCGTCCCCTTCACCGTGCCCAACTCGTAGTAGCCATCGCTGAGAGACCCCTCAAAGCCCCGGGCAGCGTAGACGGTGTCGTGGGGTTCCGGGAGGTAGGTGACGCTCCGTACGAGCGTCCCTTCCGGATGCCCAACCAGATGAGCTACCGCCTCGGGTATCACGGACTTGGATCCGGCCCAAGTCGAACTCGTCAAGCTTAGATGCGCCACCTGATAGAGGAGGTCGCCGGCGGGGGAGCTAATCAGGAGTGGGTCGCCAACATGGAGGCGGCGAATGGGCTCGAATCGGATGGCGTCTTGAGTCGTGCCCTCTGAGACAGCGCCCGCAACCTGGAGGTCGGAACCCGCGCGCTGACTGAGTGTGATGGACTGCGGGAACGAGCGGCATACGTTCGTCCATTCTTCAGCAAGGGCAATTCGGTACCGGAGTCCTTGCGCGTGAGGGAGGCGCGCTATGACAGATCCGGAAATCTCGTGCGCCCCGGCAGCAACCGTGACATCGTCGCCTGGCATAAATGCCTGCGATGGCGAAGAGGAGACGAGAAGCATGCGTGGACCAATTGCGGCGAGTGCGGTTGCGGTTTCTTGGCGTCTGCCGAAACGAGTCCAAAGGCCCGCCCAGTCGAAGGTCACCGAGACGACCAAGATCGCTGAGCCAAACGCGAGCCACTCGAAGCCAGCGATACGCATCTGCGCGTCGGTGACGACGATCAATCCCAGAAGGAGGCCCCCGAGAACGGCAGCCCCTCCTAAGCGCGTTGAGAACTGCTTCGAGGCGATGTTGACTGGACCTTCTGGTGAAACCGAGGCCGTCACTCCCGCTACGAGCACCAGCAGGAGGAACACGAGCATTGCAATCCAAAGCGCCTCCACAGAGCCGGTGCTAATGCCAGCGTAGGAGGCGAGGGCGGCTCCGCTATTGACGATTGCGGTTCGAGGCCCCCTGTAATAGGGCTCGATGAAGGTGGCGGAGAGCGCGAGACCGAGCCCGACGAAAAACCATGCTTGGTTCGAGTCAGAGGAAAGCCCAGCAAAGCCCATCGCGGAAAAGAGCACGAAACCAGGTACGGCGGCCGCGAGGCGTCGGCGTACTAGTGCAATACCAGGATGAATATCCATTGATCCAGGTCAGCCTAGTGCCAGTCCCGGCGGGGTAGTGGCCCGTGCACCTTGCGGCCGTACCGGAGAATCCATCCCGATCCTGATGCCTCGGAGGGTTGTCTCCGCAGGCTGGTGGCTTTCGCTCTTGCTTTCGCGTGAAAGCGGAAGTTCAATCGTAGCTGCCGGGCTGGATTGAGGGTTCCGCGGCTATGAGAAGGCCGCGTCAACCATTCCGCTCTCGTCCTCGCCTGGTTCGTAGTCGGCGTAGATGAGGGTGGTTCTGTAATCGCGGTGGCCCATCCACTCCTGGATCCTGCGCATCGATACTTCCGGAGACGCCGCCATTCTCGTGCCGAAGGTGTGGCGGAGGTCGTGGAAGCGGATTCGACGCACCCCGGCTGTCTTCAGGGCCTTCTGGAAGCGACGCAGCAACGGCGCGTGGTTGAGCGGCTCGCCGGTGAGGGGGTGGCCAAAGACAAGATCGTCGTCGTGGCCGAAGCGCGAGCACTCCTGCAGTCGCGCCAACTCGGAGGCGACGCGGGTCGAGAGAGGAACCGAACGTTCGCCGCTGCGCGACTTCGGCGTCCCCCAGTGCCCGCGAACGTAGTTGCGCCGCACCCGGACTCGCTGCGCCGCCCAGTCGACGTCGCGCCAGCGAAGAGCCAAGAGCTCGCCCTGGCGCATCCCGGTCATCGCCGCGGTGAGGACGATCGCTCGGTCGACGGCGCCGAACGGCATGCGCGTGACGTCGATCGCGCCGATCACCGCCTCGAGTTCGTGCTTGTCGAGGAAGCGAATGTCAGAGCTGGGAAGAATCCGCGGACGCCTCACCCAGGCGAAAGCCGAGGATGCCTCGGTAGTTGGCGAGCGTGGTCGGCTTGCGGCCGATCTCCTCGAGTTCGCGGAGCATGATCTCGGCCGCCGTGGCGAAGGTCGGCGCCTCGCCGGCTCCGGGCGGGCGGTCGCGAAGCATCATCCGGTGCAGCTCTTCCTCGGCTTGGACCTTGGTCAAGCCATTGGGCCCGCCCCGGCGCTTCAGCCCGATGCGGCGATTGAGCCGTCGGCCGCCGGCATGCCAGCGGCCGTACCAGACCTGGCGCCCGTCGGCGCGGGTTTGGACGTGCAGGGTTCCGGTGCCGTTGCCGCGCCGCGCTTTGGAGAGTCCGACCGGCGCTCGACGGGGCTGGACGCGACGTCCATGACCTGACGTTACGCCCGAGACCCGGTGCCGAAAAGGACCCGGGTGGTGCGCAATCCGGCGCACTTGCGCGCCTCGCCGGACGGGCGCGATCACGTGGACCGCGACCGAAAGCGAGCCTTCCGCGGACAGAATGGTCCTCAGATGGTCCGCTAGCGGCAGGCCCAAGATGCGCCCCGATTCGGGACCGCGATCTTGGACCCTGCCATTTGCAGGGATTTCGTCATGCGGCTGAATGGAGTCGAACCATCACGCCCCGTTAGGGGCACAAGGCCCTCAACCTTGCGCGTCTACCAGTTCCGCCACAGCCGCTCGAGGGGCGTCGATTCTAGATGTTCGCGGCCTGGGGGTGGGTCCGGTTGCGGTTGTCCGGGGGGAGCGGTAGTCTTGCGAACAGGTGTTCGGCGTAAATCGAGCAGTTGAACCCAGGTTGGGAGGGACGTTGGCGTGGAGCTGGATCTGACCAAGAGGCAGAAGGAGATCTTCGACTTCATCCGCCGCTACGCGGCCAAAACCGGCTACCCGCCGACCGTGCGCGAGATCGGCAAAGCGGTGGGGCTGCATTCTTCCTCGACCGTGCACGCGCACCTGGCCAACCTGGAGAAGATCGGCCTGCTCAAACGCGATCCCTCCAAGCCGCGGGCGATCGAGCTGCTCTTCGACAAGGCGAAGCGGACGATCCGGCCCGAGAGCGGCCTGCCGCTGGTCGGCCAGGTCGCCGCCGGCGCGCCGATCCTGGCCGAAGAGAACGTCGAGGAGTACATCGAGGTCCCCGACGTGATCGGCGGCGAGGACGGCGACTACATCCTCAAAGTCCGCGGCGAGAGCATGATCGACGCCGGCATCTTCGAGAACGACTACGTCGTCGTGCGCCCCGCCGACGACGCCGCCAACGGCGAGATCGTCGTCGCCCTGATCGGCGAGGAGGCGACGGTCAAGCGCTTCTTCCGCGAGGACGACCACGTCCGCCTGCAGCCCGAGAACGAGACGATGGAGCCGATTCGCACCACCGAGGCCCAGGTGCTCGGCAAGGTCGTCGGCGTCTTCCGCAAGATCTGACGCCCGTCAGGGCCAGCGGCCTGACTCGATCAGCTTCTTGTAGCGGCGCTGGCGGCGGCGGGCGTCGCGCATCACCCAGGGCAGCAGGCGCAGGGCGAGGCGGGGGAAGAGGTCGAAGACCCGCAGCAGCGGCCCGCGCCAGCGGGGGATGACGACGACCGGGCGCGGGCGCTCGGCCAGCTTGCCGGCCTCGGCAGCGACCCGCTCGGCGGTGAGCAGCTGGCCCGAGAAGGAGCCGGCGGCGTCGGGGTCGTCGAGGCGGTCCTCGAGCATCGGCGTCCAGATCCCGTCCGGGCAGAGCGCCGAGAGCTGCACGCCGCCGATGCCGGCCCGGCGCAGGTCGAAGAGCGTGCCCAGGGTGAAGGCCATCGCCGCGTGCTTGCTCGCCGAGTAGGCGACCTCACCCGGGGCGGCGACGATCCCGGCCAGCGAGATCACGTTGATCACGTGGCCGCGGCCGGCGGCGACCATCGGCCCCAGGGCGGCGACGGTGCCGTTCATCGTGCCGATCGCGTTGACCTCGAGCATCAGCCGCCGGGCGGCCTCGTCCTGTTTCCAGGGGTCGCCGGTGACGAGCACGCCGGCGTTGTTGACCCAGAGGTCGAGCCCGGCGCCGGCAGCGACCTCGGCGGCGAGCGCCCGGCAGGCGGCCTCGTCGCGCACGTCGAGCGCCGCCGCGCGGGCATCGCCGTCGATCTCGGCCGCGGTCCGCGCCGCCGCCTCGGCGTCGAGGTCGGTGGCGTGCACGAGGTAGCCACGGCGAGCGAGCTCGAGCGCGATCGCCCGCCCGAGGCCGCTTCCCGCTCCGGTCACAACGGCCGTTGCCATCCCGACCAGGCTATAGCCGCGGCGGCGGCCGGGGGCTACCATGGACGGGCGGGCCGAGCGACCGCGGGGGGAGAGAAAACCCCTCGAGGAAAGTCCGGACACCAGAGGGCGAGGGCGGTGGGTAACGCCCACCCGGGGAAACCCGCGGGACAGTGCCACAGAAATACACGGCCGATGACGCGGCCACACGTGAGCCGCGGACAGGCAAAGGTGAAATGGTGCGGTAAGAGCGCACCGGCGTCGCGGTGACGCGGCGGCCAGGCAAACCCCGCCCGGTGCAAGGCCAAGCAGGATCGTCGACCCTGCCCGGCGAGATCCAGGTAGGCCGCAGGGCCGCCGCAGGCGGCTCCCCGGGGCTCCGGCCCCGGGAGACAGATGGTCGCTCACGACAGGATCCGGCTTACAGGCCCGCTGACCGAGAGGCCCCCGCAAGGGGGCCTCTCGCATTGCGACGTGCCGTCCCTGGGAGGTCGTTTATGGCCTCGCAGGGACGGCACGTCGCTGCCGGCCACCACGACACGGTTTCGTGTCTTAGCGTTTGCTAACCTGCCGCACACTTCCGCTGAATCTCCGCCTACATACCGCGGGGAGCGGGGGACCCAGACAGTTGGGGCGAATCGCAGGCATCTGCCGCGTAGCGCAGCTCTTTCAGCGCGAGCCCGTCAGCTAACCCCGTAAGCGTCGCAAAGAGCAATGAAGACAGGCACGAACCGCCCCTGGCGGAAATACGACGCGGCACCGGTGCGCGCCCAGAACGGGCGTCGCGGCTCCTGGCTGCGCCTCTCCCTGGCCCTGGCAGCGCTCTCCCTGGCGATCGCGGCCACGGCGGCCCCGGCCGCGGCGATGACCGGCGGCGCCGGCGTCGCCTCGACCGACGGCTCCGTGCCCGCCGGGCGCAACCTGGTCTTCGGCCCGACCCGCTCGGCCGGCGCCACCTGGTACGGGCCGGGCCTGTACGGCAACGGCACCGCCTGCGGCCAGACGCTGCGTCCGCGGACCGTCGGCGTCGCCCACCGCACCCTGCCCTGCGGTACCGCGATCAGGTTCGCCTACCACGGCCACTACCTCCTCACCCGCGTCATCGACCGCGGCCCCTACACCCCCGGCAACGACTTCGACCTCACCAACGGCGCCCGCCGCGCCCTCGGCTTCGAAGGCGTCGGCACCGTCCGCTACTCGATCGGCCGCCGCCCCGGCGCCCGCCAGTCCGCCCGCCGCCGCTCCGGGCACCGCAGCTAGGCAGGATTTCGCGGTTTTATGGCAAACCTGGCCCGGATGGGACAGGTTTCCGACGAGAGGAGCATGGGCATGTCGAGGTCTTCGCAAGCGGCTTTCAGCGGGCTCGCCGCCCTGCTCTGCCTGCTCGTCGCGCTGGTCGCCAGCGCCGGCGCCGCCACCGCCTCGCGCACGACCGTCGTCCTCGGCAGCACGGCGGCGATGCCCGACCCGTCCTGCCCCGAGTCGCCCTGCCAGGCGATCGGCAGCGTCACCGGCTTCCAGGTCAGCACCAGCCAGGGCTCGCTGCCCTTCCGGATCCGCAAGCCGGGCAAGATCAAGTCCTGGACGCTCGACCTGGCCCAGCCGACGCCGAGCCAGCGCAACTTCTTCAACGGCTTCTTCGGCACCCCGCCGGAGGCGCGCCTGGCGATCCTGCGCCGCGTGCCCAAGACCAACCCGCCGCGCTACAACCTGCGCGCCCAAGGCTCGATCCACGTGCTCAGCCCCTACCTCGGCCAGAACGTCCGCTTCGGCGCCTCGCTGCGCGTCCGCCGCGGCGACATCGTCGGCCTGACGATCCCGACCTGGGCCCCGGCCTTCGCCCAGGGCCTGGGCGCCGCCAACGCCTGGCGCGCCAGCCGCGAGCCGGGCAAGTGCGTCAACCCCACCGACGTCCGCCAGGGCGAACCCCAACTGAAGCTCAACCAGCGCGCCACCTACGGCTGCCGCTACAGCACCGCAAGACTGCTCTACACCGTCACGGTCGTCGAGGACTGAGCCGGCGAAGCTGACGCGGGTTCTGCCTCACCTTTCGAAGCTGGAGGAGAGGGCGGTGCCCCTCCTCAGAACACTCCAGCGAGGCTCCCGCCGAGCGTTCTGAGGAAGGGCACCGCCCTCTCCTGCGCCTACGCAACCGAAGGCAGAACCCGCGGGCCGCTCTGGTCTTTGGGCAGCTCCGCCGCCCCGGCGATCAGGCTCTGGAACTCGTTGAGCGCCAGGTGCGCGACCGCCTCGAGCAGCTCCTCGTCCGACCAGCCGCTCTCCCGCGCCTCCTCGTGCAGGTGCAGCGGCGGGTGGCCGTTGGCCTCCAGGGCCCCGTGCAGGTACTCGAGCAGCGCCGCCTCTTTCGGGTCCGAGGAGCCGAAGCTGCGGGCGCGGGAGACCTCGTCGAGGCCGAGGCCGGCGCTGCGCGCCGACTTCGCGTGCTGGGCGATGCTGTAGCTGTCGTCGCGGTACTCGGCGACGGCGAGGGCGATCCGCTCGCGGGTGGCGCGGGGCAGGACGCCGCCGCGCAGCTCCGAGCGCATCCGGGTGTAGGCCCGCAGCACGGCCGGTGCGCCGGCGAGCACGCCGACGAACTTGGTCACCGCGCCGCCGGTGGCCTGGATCGTCTTGATCAGGGGGGCGCTCTCGTCGGGCGCCGTCAACTCGTCGTGGATCTGGAACCTGCTCACGTCTGTTTTGACTGTCACGTGCATCCGCCTCCGCTCTGTGGGCGGGGATTCCGCTTCACAAAGCCTTTACGTGGCCTTAACTTTACTTTTAGCCTCTTACTTACGTCTCGTAAGTTATAGCCGCTTTCGGGTTCTCCCGCAAGCTGCCTATACCCGTATCTACGTCGCCGCTATCGCAAATGGTTCAGACTGCGGCGCTCCACCGAGAAGGAGGCCCGCATGGCAGAGCAACCGACCAGTCCCGCCGACGTCGCCAGGATCGTCGCCGACCACGACGTCCGCTTCGTGCGGCTCTGGTTCACCGACGTCCTCGGCCAGCTGAAGAGCTTCTCGATCAACGCCTCCGAGCTCGAGGACGCCTTCGAGGGCGGCATGGGCTTCGACGGCTCCTCGATCACCGGCTTCAACCCGATCGAGGAGTCCGACATGATCGCCATGCCCGACCCCTCGACCTTCGCCCTGATCCCCTGGCGCCCCGAGGGCGAGAACGCCGTCGCCCGCATGTTCTGCGACATCCGCGTCCCCGGCGGCGACCCCTACGAGGGCGACCCGCGCTGGATCATGCGCCGGGCGCTGAAACGGGCCGAGGAGATGGGCTTCGAGGCCTTCAACATCGGCCCCGAGCTCGAGTTCTTCTACTTCCGCTCGGCCAAGCCCGAGGGCGGCGTGCCCGAGGTCCTCGACGAGGGCGGCTACTTCGACCTGACCACGCTCGACGCCGGCTCCGACGTGCGCCGCGACACCGTCCTCGCCCTGGAGAAGATGGGCATCCACGTCGAGTACACCCACCACGAGGTCGGCCCCTCCCAGCATGAGGTCGACATGCGCTACAAGAACGCGCTGGCGATGGCCGACGACTGCATGACCTACCGCATCGTGGTCAAGGAGTACGCGATGAAATACGGCTGGCACGCGACCTTCATGCCCAAGCCCCTGTTCGGCGAGAACGGCTCCGGGATGCACGTCCACCAGTCGCTGACCAAAGACGGCCGCAACGCCTTCTTCGACCCCGACGACCAGTACTTCCTCTCGCCGACGGCGAAGGCCTTCATCGCCGGCCAGCTCAAGCACGCGCGCGAGATCTCGCCGCTCTTCGCCCAGTGGGTCAACTCCTACAAGCGCCTGGTGCCCGGCTTCGAGGCGCCGGTCTACCTCGCCTGGTCGCGCCGCAACCGCTCGGCCCTGATCCGGGTGCCGCTCTACCACCCCGGCAAGGAGGGCGCGACCCGGGCCGAGCTGCGCTGCCCCGACCCGGCCTGCAACCCCTACCTCTGCTTCGCCGGCATGCTGCAGGCCGGCCTGGAGGGGATCGAGAAGGGCTACGAGCTGCCCGAGCCGATGGAGCAGAACCTCTACCACCTCTCGCCCGAGGAGCTCGCCCACCAGGGCATCGAGCAGCTGCCCGCGACGCTGGGCGAGGCGATCGAGGTGGCGGCCGACTCGGAGCTGGTCCTGCGCACCCTCGGCGAGCACACCTTCCGGCGCTTCGTCGAGATCAAGCGCCAGGAATGGGACGAGTACCGGGTGCAGGTCACCCCGTACGAGATCGAGAACTTCCTGCCCGTCCTCTAGTCGGAGGGCCGCTCGCCGCGCGAGAGCGCCGAGGGCCACCAGAAGCGGTCGCCGAGGGTGAGCGCTATCGCCGGGACCAGGACGCTGCGGACCAGGAAGGTGTCGAGCAGGACGCCGAAGGCGACGACGAAGCCGAGCTCGGTGAGGAAGGTGAGGGGGAGGACGGCGAGCACCGAGAAGGTGCCGGCGAGGACGATGCCGGCGCTGGTGATCACCGCGCCGGTCACCGCCAGCGCCCGCAGGATGCCCTGTTCGGAGCCGTGCTTGATCGTCTCCTCGCGGGCGCGGGCGATCAGGAAGATGTTGTAGTCGACGCCGAGCGCGACGAGGAAGACGAAGGCGAAGAGCGGCAGCGAGGGGTCCGAGCCGGGGAAGCCGAAGACGACGTCGAAGAAGAAGTAGCCGACGCCGAGCGCCGCCAGGAAGCTGAGGATCACGGTGCCGATCAGGACCAGCGGCGCCGCCACCGCGCGCAGCAGCCCGACCAGGATCAGGAAGACGACGAGGAGGATGATCGGCGGGATCACGACCGAGTCGCGCCCGGCGGCGTCGCGAACGTCGAATTCGACCGCGGTCGGGCCGCCGACCAGCGCTTCCGGCGATGCCTCGTGGGCCGCTTCGCGGATCGGCTCGACCAGGTCGAAGGCCGTGGTCGAGTAGGGGTTCGGTTCCAGCGTCGCCTGCACCAGCGTGCCGGGCGCCCCTTCGGCCACCGGCTGGGAGACCGTCTCGACCCCGTCGACGCCGGCGACCGCGGCGCGCACCCGCGGCACTTCGGATCGCTCCGGCACGATCACGTCGGTCAGCGCCGTCGTCCCCGCCGGGAAGCTCTTGTTGAGCAGGGTCTGGCCTTCGACCGATTCGACTTCGTCGATGTAGGTGTCTTCGCTGGTCAGTTCGGTGGAGAAGAAGGCGAAGCCGGCGCAGAGCACCAGCAGCAGGGCGATCGTGCCGCCCATCACCCGCCGCGGCGAGACCGAGACCCGCTGGCCGACTTTCGCCCAGAAGCCGTGGGTGGCGTCGGCGGCGTGCTCGAGCCGGTGGCGGCGGACCTCGTAGGGGGTGAAGAACCGCCGGTCGAGCGGGCCGACGACCAGCGAGGGGATGCGGCGGCCGCTGAGCCGGCGCAGGACCCAGTTGAGCAGGACCAGCGGCAGCAGGACGAGGACGAGCAGCGAGGCGAGCACGACCTCGAGCAGCGCGAGGGCGCCGGAGCCCTCGACGACGCCGCGTCGCGCCCGTTCGGAGACCGCGTCCGGCGCCGGCGCCGTCTCCGGCGTGTGGGGGACGAAGGGCCAGAAGGCGCGGCGGCCGAAGATCGTCAGCAGCGCCGGCAGCAGGGTCAGCATCGAGAGCGCCGCGCAGGCGATCCCCATCGCCGCGATCGGGCCGAGGCCGGCGGTGCCGTTGACCTTGGCCAGCATCAGGCAGAGCAGGGCGGCGATCACCGTCGCCGCCGAGGCGAAGATCGCCGGCCCGGCGGAGGCCAGCGCCGTGCGCATCGCCTCGTGCTTGTCGGCCGTGTGGTGCAGCTCCTCGCGGTAGCGGGAGACGAGCAGCAGCGCGTAGTCGGTGCCGGCGCCGAGCACGAGCACCGACATGATCGAGCTCGACTGGCCGTTGATCGTCACTCCCAGCTCGGAGATCCCGTAGCCGATCGAGCGCGAGAGGGTCTCGGCGAAGATCACCGCCGCCAGCGGGATGAGGAAGAAGAAGGGCGAGCGGTAGATCACGATCAGGAGGAAGATCACGAGGCTGAGCGCGGCCAGCAGCAGGGTGCCGTTGATGCCTTCGAAGACTTCGATCGCGTCGGCGGAGAAGCCGGCGCCGCCGGTCACCTTCGCTTCCAGGCCGCCGGTTTCGTCGTTAGCTGGTCGCGCCAGTACTTGACCGGGTCGACGATCCGTTCGCCCTCGCCTTCGGCGTCGATGTAGGCGGTGACGATCGCCGCCTTGCCGTCGGCCGAGCAGACCGGGCCGACGAACGGTTCGTAGCCGGCGGGCTGGCCCGGGACGGCTGTGGTCGGGCCGCCGCAGGGGCTGTCGGCGCTGAGCCCGCCCTGCCCCGCGGCCGCCTGGCGCTCGTCCCCGCCCTGCTTGCCGCCCGCGGCGGCGGTGGCGCCGTCGGCGATCACGCCGGGGAAGCGCTTGGCGGCCATCGCATCGACGTTGTCCTCGATCGTGCGGCTGTCGGCGGGGGTGAGGCCGGACTGGCGCCGGAAGACGATCACCGCGGGGGCGAGTTCGCCGTCCTGCAGCGAGTCGGTCGCTTCCAGCGCCGCGGTCGATTCGGCGTCGCCGGGCAGGTAGGAGGTCGCCTCGTTGTTTTCGGCGTCTTCGAAGCGGGTCGGCAGTTCGGCCGGCCCGGCGGCGACGAGGATGCCGACGAACCAGATCGCGAAGACGACCCACTTCGAGCGGCGGCCGGCGGCGAAGGTGAAGAGGGACCCGCGCAAGGGGCCTATCTCTATCAGAGCAGCTCGGCGAGGCGTTCCGGATCGGTCACCGGCGCCCGGCAGGCGAAGCTCTCGCAGACGTAGGCGGCCGGGCGGCCGTCGACCTCGGTGCGGCCGTGGAGCAGCTCGGGCAGCTCGCTGCCCGGCGGGCCGGCGGCGAGCACGAGGTGGGGGCGGTGCCCGGCGCGCACGACCCGGGCCAGCTCGCCCACCTCGCCGCCGACCAGCGCCACCTCGCGGCCGGGGGAGAGGTGGAGGTCGATCGCCCGCAGCAGGTGGGCGAAGGACTCCGGGCGGCGGGCGGCCGGGCCGGCGAAGAGGCGGAAGACGGACTCGGCGTGCGCGCTCGTAGCGCCGCTCGCCGCTGAGCGCCGCCAGGCGCAGCAGCGCGTAGGCCGCGGCGCTGTTGCCGGAGGGGATCGGGTGGTCGCCGATCTCCTTGCGGCGGGCGATCAGCGCTTCCTGGTCGGCCGCGGTGGAGAAGAAGCCGCCGCGCTCGGGGTCGGCGTAGCGCTCGATCGTGGCCTCGGCCAGCTCGCGGGCGCGCTCGAACCAGAGCGGCTCGAAGCTCGCTTCGTAGAGGGCGAGCAGCGCCTCGAGCAGGAAGGCGTGGTCCTCGAGGTAGGCGGGGATGCGGGCGCGCCCGTCCTTGAAGGTGCGCAGCAGCCGTCCCCGCTCGTCGCGCATCCGCTCCCAGACGAAGGCCGCGCACTCGCGCGCCGCGTCGAGGTAGTCGGGCCGCTCGAGCACCGCGCCGGCCTCGGCCAGGGCGCCGATCGCCAGCGCGTTCCACGACGCGATCCGCTTGTCGTCGAGCCCCGGCCGCACCCGCTGCGCCCGCGCCGCGAGCAGCGCCGCCCGCATCTCCGCCAGTCCCTCCGGCTCCTCCCCGCCGCGCCCCCGGCCAGGTGCAGCACGCTGCGCCCCTCGAAGTTGCCGCCCTCGGCAACCCCGTAGAACTGCATCAAATTCCAGCTCTGGGAGAGCTGGAATTTGATGCAGTTCGGGTCGGCGGCGATGGCGGCCTCGATCTCCTCCGGCGTCCAGGTGTAGAAGAGGCCCTCCTCGCCCTCGGAGTCGGCGTCGAGGGCGGAGTGGAAGCCGCCCTCGGGGCCGCGCATCTCGGCCAGCATCCAGTCCAGCGTCTCCTCGCAGACGCGCCGGTAGCGCTGGTGGCCGAGCGCCTGCCAGCCGTGCAGGTAGGCGCGGGCCAGCTGCGCGTTGTCGTAGAGCATCTTCTCGAAGTGGGGGACGAGCCAGCCGGCGTCGACCGAGTAGCGGGAGAAGCCGCCGCCGAGCTGGTCGTAGATGCCGCCGGCGAGCATCGCGTCGAGCGTGCGCTCGACGATCTCGCGCTCGCCGCGGGCGAGCAGCAGCTCCAGCGCCGATGCCGGCGGGAACTTCGGCGCGCCGCCGAAGCCGCCGCGCTCGCGGTCGGCCGCGGCGCGCAGGCCCTCCAGCGCCTGCTCGAGCAGCGCCGCCTCGGGCGGCTCGGCCGGCTCGATCGCGCCGATCGCCCCGAGCTGGGCGCGCATCTGCGGCGCCCGCTCGGCGATCTCCCCGCGGCGGTTCTCGAAGGCCTCGACCACGGCTTCCATCACCATCCGGAAGCTCGGCATGCCGCGGCCCTCGTCGGGCGGGAAGTAGGTGCCGCCGTAGAAGGGCACGCCCTCGGGGTCGAGGAAGACGGTCATCGGCCAGCCGCCCTGGCCGCTGATCGTCTGCACCGCCTCCATGTAGAGGGCGTCGACGTCGGGGCGCTCCTCGCGGTCGACCTTGACGTTGACGAAGTGCTCGTTCATGTAGGCGGCGGTGGCGGCGTCCTCGAAGGACTCGCGCTCCATCACGTGGCACCAGTGGCAGGCCGAGTAGCCGACCGAGAGCAGGATCGGCCGGTCCTCCTCGCGCGCCCGGCCCAGCGCCTCGTCGCCCCAGGGGTGCCAGTCGACCGGGTTCTCGCTGTGCTGCAGCAGGTAGGGGCTGGTCTCCTGCGCCAGGCGGTTGGGCATCCCTTCACACTACCCAGCCCGCGGCGCCGCCACTCCGCTCCACAAAGCCAACTTTTGGGTCCCGGCGGTAGCTGAAATTTGGTTCCTTTTTCGGTACGTGTGCGTGGCTCACGCAACGAGCGCCGCGGTTTGGGTCTAACTTCTCAGGGTGACCAGCGCCGGACTTTCCAAGCAGAGCGACGCGGCGATCGAGTCGGTGCTCGCCAAGCTCGAGCCCGCCGATCGCAAGGTCGTCGAAGACGCGCTCGCCCGGGCCGAGAAGACCGAGGCCCAGCTGCGCTACATCGCCGACCACGACTCGCTCACCGGCCTGCTCGATCGCCGCCGCTTCCGCGCCGAGCTCGACCAGTACGTCTCCTTCGCCGCCCGCTACGGCGGCCAGGGCGCGGTGATGATCCTCGACATCGACGGGCTCAAGGGCGTCAACGACACCCATGGCCACCACGCCGGCGACCAGCTGATCCGCCGCGTCGCCGGGGTGATGCGCGAACGGGTGCGGACCACCGACATCGCCGCCCGCCTCTCCGGCGACGAGTTCGCGGTGCTGATGCCGCAGACCGACACCGAGGGGGCGCTGCACCTGGGCGAGGATCTGCGCTCCCAGGTCGCCGAGTCGGCGGCGGGCGGCGACGGCGCGGCGGCGACGATCAGCGTCGGCATCACGATGTTCGGCGGCGAGAGCGCGGTCGGCGCCGAGGCGGTGCTGCTGGCCGCCGACCAGGCGATGTACCGGGCCAAGGAGGAGGGCCGCAACCAGATCGCCCTCTTCCAGGACCCGCGCGAAACACGCCGCGAGCAGCGCCGCCGCCAGACGACCAGCGCCCGCATCCGCGACGCCCTGACCCAGGACCGGCTCAGCCTGCACACGCAGCCGATCCGCAGCCTCGCCTCGGGCGGGATCGAGCGCTACGAGCTGCTGCTGCGGATGACCGGCGAGGACGGCGCGCTGCTGCCCGCCGCCTCCTTCATCGAGGCCGCCGAGCGCTCCGGCATGGTCCAGGAGCTCGACCGCTGGGTCGTCGTCCGCGCCCTCGAGCTGCTCGCCTCCCGCGAGCAGGAGGGACGGCCGGTCTCGCTGCACGTCAACCTCTCCGGCGCCTCGGTCGCCGACATCTCGGTGCTCGAATTCATCGAGCGGCGGCTCGACGAAGGCGCCGCCGACCCGGCTCGCTGCACCTTCGAGATCACCGAGACCGCCCGCGTCCACGACTACGAAGCGGCCGGCGGCTTCGCCGACCGGCTGACCGAGTTCGGCTGCCAGGTCGCGATCGACGACTACGGCGCCGGCTTCGGCCCCTTCCACTACCTGAAGCAGATCCCCTTCGACCTGATCAAGATCGACGGCTCCTTCGTCCGCGACATGCCCAACAGCGACGCCGACCAGCTCACCGTCCAGGCGATCGTCCAGATCGCCCGCGGCCTGGGCAAGACGACGATCGCCGAGTACGTCCAGGACGACGCCACCACCCAGATGCTGCGCGAATACGGCGTCGACATGGCCCAGGGCTACCACCTCGGCCGCCCGGTCGACATCGCCGAGGCGCTTTAGCCAACGGTCCTCGAGCCGCTTCCAGGGACGGCCGCCTTCCCGTCTCGATCTAGCGCGCCGGGTGCCTGCACGAGGCAGTGCTGACGAATCCCCGTGGCATCGACACCCGGCGCAGCGGGGATGCTAGATGCAAAAGATTCCTGTCTTAATAGGTAAATCCGAAGCTATTTTTTCTTTCGCTTGGCCTTGCCTTTTGCCTTGGTGTTGCTCTTCGCCTTCCTCTGACCGGCCGGTTTTCTCGACGGGGCGATCTTCTTCTCCGCCAGATCGGAGCCGAATACCAGCACTGCGGCGCTCGTCGAATGATGCTGGTCATCGCTCTTACCCTCCGCCCGTCGGTTTGCGGTCCTGGCCTGGATCTCGAGCATGCCTTCGACGAATTCGTCGGCCAATTCCTCAGCTTCGCGGCGGCCCTCGCCGTCGACATCGACCGGCGTCCAGCTGATGTGCCAGTCGTCTCGCTCGAAGAACCTGCCTGACTTCAAGGACGACGCAACATCCTTGTCGATCTTCTGGAGCAGGTCGTTGCCGATGATCTTCTGCGCTGACTTCGGGATCCGCGATGCCATGCCGGCTGGCACGAAGGCACGCTCCTTGGCCCGGTAGAAGTGCTCCACGGCACCGCGGCGGGGCTCTGTTTTCGTCATCCCAACGAGGTCGAAGTCCCTTAGGACTGTGACGTGGTAGCTGACTTTGCCGAGGTTGTCCTCGAGCTCCATTTCGAGTTCGCGGGGGCTCCACTCCCCGTCGTTCATGAGGTCGAGGATTTCCACCCGGAGGGGATGCGCGAGTGCCTTGATCACCCTCTCTTTGAGCGAAAGGCGACTTTTTTCTTCCTTCTTGCCTTTCGCATCGGAGGCTGCTTTCCCAGACGCCTTTTTCTTAGCTGCCACTTCGACTCCTCTCTGGCCCAATCGCGGTACTGGGTCGGTTTGGGATTGATACGGCGGGCCAATTTGCGAAAAAAGATACCTGCTAACCGGAGAAGAGATCTCGGGCGGTTCTTAATGTTCTAATATATTTTTTTAATTAAAAAAATACGTGCAAAGGAGGTGAGCCCAGGGATGCTGATCAAGACCTGCTCGACGATCGCCCCGGTTCTGTCCAGCTTCAAGAGCCGCTGAGCGGATTTGGCGGAATCTGGCGTAGCTGACGATCGCCAGATTCCGTCAAATGTGCTCCAGGGCTAGGGCGACGGGGAGCGCAGGGCAGCGCGCTTCAGCTTGCCGGTCGTCGTCTTCGGCAGCTCGGCGGCGAAATCGACGATGCGGGGGAACTTGTAGGGGGCGGTCTCGCGCTTGCAGTGCTCCTGCAGCTCGCGGGCCAGCTCCTCGCTCGGCTCGCGGTCGCGGGGGACGACGACGGCGCGGACGACGGCGCCGCGCTCGGGGTCGGGGGCGGCGACCGCGGCGGCCTCGGCGACGGCGGGGTGGGTGAGCAGCGCCGACTCGACCTCGGCGGGGCCGATCCGGTAGCCGGAGGAGAGGATGATGTCGTCGTCGCGGCCCTCGAAGTAGAGGTAGCCGCCCTCGTCTTCGCGCACCAGGTCGCCGGTCGGCCACCACTCGCCGGCGAAGCGCTCGCCGTCGAGGTAGCGGCAGAAGAAGGTGGGGGAGGAGGCCGCCCGCAGCTGCAGCTCGCCCTCGACGATGCGGACCTCGACGCCGGGCAGCGGCCTGCCCATCGAGCCCTGGCGCACCGGGTCGCCGGCGAGGTTGCCGCTGATGTGCCCGGTCTCGGTCTGGCCGTAGCCGTCGGCGGGCTCGAGCCCGGTCGCCTCGCCGAAGGCGGCGATCGTCCCCGCCTCGAGCGCCTCGCCGGCGGAGACCATGCGGCGCAGCGAGGGCAGCGGGCGCAGGGCGGTGCGCTTGGCCAGCATCCGGTACTCGGTCGGCGCCTGGCAGAGAACCTCGACGCCGAGCGCCTCGATCAGGTCGAGCCGCTCGGCCGGGTCGAAGCGGCCGGCGTGGATCACCGCGGCGGCGCCGGTCAGCCAGGGGGCGACGAAGACGTTGCGGGCCGACTTCGCCCAGCCGGTGGCGGTCGTGCACCAGACCAGGTCGCCCCTGCGCGAGCCGAGCCAGTGCTCGGCCTGGGCGCGCTGGCCCTGCAGGTAGCGGTAGGCGTGGACGACGCCGCGCGGCTCGCCGGTGGTGCCCGAGGTGAAGACGATCAGCGCCGGGTCCCCGGCGTCCATCGCCTCGACCGCGGCCGGCGTCTCCTGCGGGCGGTCCTCGTCGAGCACCGCGCCGACCTCCTCGATCGTCATCGTCTCGACGCCGCCGGGGAGCTCGCCCAGCAGCTCGTCTTCCCCCACGCAGAGGGCCGGGTTGGCCGCGGCGACCCGCAGCTCGAGGTCGTGGCGGCGCAGCTGGGTCGAGCAGGGCAGCGCCACCGCCCCCATCCGCCAGCAGGCGAGCAGCGAGAGCACCCACTCGATCCGGTTCCCCACCAGCGTCATCACCACGTCCCCGCGCCCCACCCCGCGCGCCGCGAACGCCCCCGAGAGCCCCGCCGAGCAGGCGATCAGTTCGCCGAAGTGCCAGTCCCGCCGCTTCCCGTCGCCATCCACGGCCACGATCCCCAGCCGCGAGGCCGGCGAGCGTTCCATCTCGTCGATGAAATTCGTGCTGGTGGGGGGGAGAGTCATCGCCGCTAGGGACTTATATGGGAAGAAGTTGTTCTTCAGGCTTTATAGCGAATGGTATAATACCTAGAGGTATAAGAAGGGTAGGTATAGGGAAATGGATACCAAGGGACTGAATACCGAGTGGCATAATACGCAGGGGTATAAGTGAAGGCCGGCGATCCGAGCAACCCGTTCAACTTCGGCGCGCTCGCGCTCGACGCCGCCTTCGCCGACCGTGAACGGGAGCTCGAGGAGCTGAGCGCCGACATCCGCAACGGTCAGGACGTGGTGGTCTTCGCCCCCCGCCGTGCGGGCAAGACCTCGCTGATCTGGCGCGCCGCGGCGCAGCTGGGGCGGGAAGGCGTGCTGGTCGCCCAGGTCGACCTGATGACCACCCCGACCAAGGAGGGCCTTGCCGCCGCGCTGGCGAAGTCGATCCACGAGCAGATCGCCTCGACCCTGGAGCGCGTCCGCGAGCGGGCGCTGGCGCCGTTTCGCGGCCTCACCGTGCAACCGACGATCAACGTCGACCCCGCGGACGGCTCGCTCTCCTTCAGCTTCGGCGCCGCCCGCCGCGAGGCGGAGATCGACGCGACCCTGGAGCGCCTGCTCGAGCTCCCCGCCGAGCTGGGCGCGTCCCGCAAGCGCCGCACCGCGCTGGTCATCGACGAGTTCCAGGAGATCGTCGAGATCGACGCCGGGCTGCCGCGCGTGCTGCGCGCCGTCTTCCAGCGCCAGCCCGAGGTCGCCCACGTCTACCTGGGCAGCAAGCAGCACATCATGGACCGGATCTTCAACGACGCCAACGAGCCCTTCTGGCGCAGCGCCAAAGCGATCGAGCTGGGACCGATCGACGCCGGCCCCTTCGCCGAGTTCATCGCCGAGCGCTTTCGCCAGAGCGACCGCGACGTCGAGCCCGGCGTGGTCGAGGGGCTGCTGAGGCGCACCGCCGGCCACCCCTACGCGACCCAGGAGCTCTGCTATTTCCTCTGGGAGCAGACAGCCCCGGGCGCGACAGCCTCCGGCGCCGACCTCAGCCAGGCGCTCGCCGCCGTGCTGCGCTCCGAGCACGCGCATTTCAGCCTGCTCTGGGACGGCGCCTCGGCGGTGCAGAAGCAGGTGCTCCGAGCCCTCGCCCGCGAGCCCGGCCACCCCTACCGGGCCGAGTACCGGGCCACCCACGACCTGCCGGCGACGACCAACGTGCAGAAGGCCCTGCGCACCCTCGTCCGCCGCGAAGTGGTCAGCGGCGACGGCGGCGCCTACCGCATCGCCGAGCCGTTCCTACCCGAGTGGGTGCAGCTGAACATCGACCGCATCCACCCCAGCTGACCCAGAGCAAGACCGGCCGGCGAGAGGGGCCGGGGACCCCACCCCAAAACACTCCAGCGAGGCTCCCGCCGAGCGTTTTGGGGTGGGGCCACCGGGCCCTCACACCTACCGCAGTTCGCTCGAGTTCTTGCCGAGCAGCTGCCGCGCGACGATCAGCAGCTGGATCTGCTGGGTCCCCTCGAAGATGTCGAGGATCTTGGCGTCGCGTGCCCACTTCTCGAGCAGCTCCGTCTCGCCGTAGCCGACGGCGCCGCAGAGCTCGACGCAGCCGAGGGTGACGTCGACGCAGGTGCGGCCCGCCTTGGCCTTGGCCATCGAGGCCTGCAGCGAGTTGGGCTTGCCGTTGTCGGCCATCCAGGCGGCCTGCAGGGTGAGCAGCAGCGAGGCCTCGTAGTCGGCCTCCATCTCCAGGTAGCGGGCGGCGGCGGCGTGCTGGCCCAGAGCCGGCGCGTCGTAGTCGACCTCGACCCCGGCCTGCTCGAGGCACTCGCGCGTCTTCTCCAGCGCCGCGCGGGTGACGCCGACCGCCATCGCCGCGACCAGCGGCCGCGTGTTGTCGAAGGTCTGCATCGCGCCGCCGAAGCCCTGCTTGGGATCGGACTTGACCTCCGGGTCGCCGAGCAGCGCCTCCTTTGGCACCCGGCAGTCCTGCAGGGTGAAGTTGGCGGTGTCCGAGGCGCGGATGCCGAGCTTGTGCTCGAGCCGGTCGAGCTTCAGGCCGGGGTTGTCGCGCTCGACGATGAACGAGCGGATCGCCGCCCGTCCGACCTTGCGGTCGAGCGAGGCCCAGACCACGATCAGCTCGGCGCGGTCGCCCGAGGTGACGAAGATCTTCTCGCCGTTGAGCACGTACTCGTCGCCGTCGAGATCGGCCGTGGTGCGGATCGCGGCCGAGTCCGAGCCCGCCTCGGGCTCGGTGATCGCCATCGCCGCCCACTTGCCGCCGTAGCGCTCGAGCTGCTCCTCGCTCGCCACCGAGGCGATCGCCGAGTTGCCGAGGCCCTGGCGGGGCATCGAGAGCAGCAGGCCGACGTCGCCCCAGCAGAGCTCGACGATGCCGAGCACGGTGGAGAGGTTGGAGCCGTTGCGGTTGCTTGTTTCACCGCCGTCATCATTGGAGCTGCGCCGCACGCCGGCGGCGCCGGCGCCGCCGATGTCGGAGCCCTCGTTCATGCCGTCGATCAGCGAGGCGAGCATGTCGAGCTCCTTGGGGTAGGAGTGCTCGGCCACGTCGTACTTGCGCGAGATCGGCCGGAAGACCTCGGTCGCGACCTGGTTCGCCTGGCTGGCGAGGGGCTTGAACTTCTTGGGGATCTCTAGGTTGATCATCGTTTTGCCTTTCGCTCGCGGCGGGTGCCTAGACGAGCAGGGCGCCCTCCATCACGCCCGCTGCACGCAGGTCTCGGTACCAGCGCTCGACCGGGTGCTCCTTGACGAAGCCGTGGCCGCCGAGCAGCTGCACCCCGTCGGAGCCGATCTGCATCCCCTTCTGGGCGCAGAGCCGGCGGGCGAGGGACGCCTCGCGGGCGAAGTCCTTGCCCTGGTCGGCGCGGCTCGCCGCGCGGTAGGTGGCGAGGCGCATGCCTTCGCTCTCGATGCCGATGTCGGAGACGGCGAAGGCGACGCCCTGGCGGTTGGAGATCGGTTCGCCGAACGCCTGCCGCTCGTTGACGTACTCCTTGACGTAGTCGAGCACCGCCTCGGCGGTGCCGGTCGCCAGCGAGCACCAGGCGACGCGGGCGCGCTGCACGCACTCGGCGTAGGCCTCGCGCTTGCCCTCGCCCATCAGGGCGCCCTCGGGCAGCTTCACGCCCTCGAGGATCAGGCGGCCGGTGGCGGCGGGGCGCAGCCCCATCGCCGGCTCGGGCTCGACCGAGAGCCCGTCGGCCCCCGACTCGATCAGGAACAGCGCCGGCCCGTGATCCTCGGCATCGGCGGCGACGACGAAGAGCTCGCACTCGGCGGCGCGGGGGACCAGCGACTTGGCGCCGTCGAGCACCCAGCCGCCGCCTTCGCGGCGGGCCCTGGTCTCCAGCGCCAGCGGGTCGAAGAGCGGTCGCGGCTCGAGCATCGCCAGCGCCGCGGCCGGGGTGTCCTCGCCGGTGAAGGCGGGCAGGTAGGTCGCCTCCTGCTCGGCGCTGCCCCAGCGGCCGATCGCGGTAGCTACCGCGCCGGGGGCGAGCGCCGCGTAGGCGATGCCCATGTCGCCGCGGGCGAACGCCTCGCCGATCAGGACGCTGGTCACCGCGGCCTGCTCGTGCATCACGCCGCCCAGCTCCTCGGGGACGCCGAGCATGTTGACGCCGAGCTCGTCGGCCTGGGCGAGCAGCTCGGCCGGGGCCGCGCAGTCGAAGTCGGCCTGCTTGGCGGCGGGGCGGACCTTGGCCTCGGCGAAGTCCCGCACCCCTTCCTGCAGCATCTGCTGCTCCTCGTCGGGGGTGATGTCGAAGAGGCTGCGCGGCTTGCCGGTCGCCTGGCGGGCCGGGCGGGTCAGCTTCTGCGCGGCCTTGAAGGTGCGCCCGGCGGCGGTCGCCGAGCGGAAGCCGCTCTTGGTGCCGGTGAACAGGGCGCGCTCGACCTGCTTGCGGATCTTTATCCGGTCGAGCAGGTCGGAGCCGGCGAGCCGGTTGAGCCAGCGCAGGCCGAAGCCCATGCTGCGCTCGGCCACGCTCTTCTCCTCGGTGGCGGTGGGCATCTCTACTTCCTCCTAGCGGTTCTGGTTTTGGCCTCGAGCGGCGTCAGCCTGCCGTCGAGGTGCGGGGTGCCGCGCTTGGCGTCACGCACCGTGAAATCGATCTCGCCCTCGTGGGTGCTGTGGAACTCGACCCTGCCGGGGAGCAGGATCGGCTTGCGGAAGCGGACCTCGGCGGCGAAGGCGTCGGGCAGGCGGCTCTCGATCGCCGCCAGGCAGCGCGCCTTCGTCCACATCCCGTGGGCGATCGCGCGCGGGAAGCCGAACGCCTTGGCGCTCAGCGAGTGCATGTGGATCGGGTTGCGGTCCCCCGAGACCGCCGCATACCGCCGTCCCAGATCGCCCCCCAGCCGCCACTCGACCCCTGGCGCGGCCTCTTGGCCGCCCCCATCGCGAACTGCATCAAATTCCAGCTCCGGCGGAGCTGGAATTTGATGCAGTTCGGAGTCGTTGGCTTCGGAGGGGCCGCGGCGCAGCATGGTGCTGGTGCTCTCCCAGACGACCTGGCGGCCGGCTTTGACCTTGGTCTGCAGGCTGAAAGTGCGGCCCTTGGGGTGGGGGCGGAGCTTGGTCGGGCGGACCTGGATCGTCAGCTCCTCGTCGAAGCCGATGCGGCGGTGCTGCTCGATCCGGTTCTCGACGTGGACGAGGCCGACCGCGCCGAAGGGGAAGGAGCCGTCGGCCATCACCGCCATATGCAGTGGGAAGGCGAGCACGTGCGGGTAGGTGGGGGGGAGGTCGTCGCGCAGGGCGAAGCCGCAGACGCGGGCGTAGGCGGCGACCCGCTCGCGCTCGGCGCGCACGGCGCGCAGCTCCAGTTCCAGCTCGGGGACCTGCTCGCCGCCGCCGGGGACGAAGGGCAGGCGCGAGGCCAGCGGGATCAGCGGCGCCGCCGCCCGCGCGTAGAGCGGCAGGATGCTGGGCGGGCTCTCCAGGGTGCGGCTCTCCATCGTCAGGCCCCCAGCAGGCTCTGGCCGCAGACGCGGACCACGTTGCCGTTGACCCCGGCCGAGTCGGGGCTGGCGAACCAGGCGATCGTCTCGGCGACGTCGACCGGCAGGCCGCCCTGCGACATGCTGTTCATCCGCCGGCCCGCTTCGCGCACCGGCACCGGCATCGCCGCGGTCATCTGGGTCTCGATGAAGCCGGGGGCGACCGCGTTGATCGTCGCCCCCCGCTCGGCCAGCTGCGGCGCCATCGCCTCGACCATGCCGATCACGCCCGCCTTCGAGGTCGCGTAGTTGGTCTGGCCCGAGTTGCCGGCGATGCCGCTCATCGAGGAGACGCAGACGATCCGCCCGTTGGGCCGCAGCAGGCCGCGCTCGAGCAGCTCGTCGTCGATCCGCTCCTCGCTGGAGAGGTTGATCTCCATCAGCGACGCCCAGCGCTCCTCGGGCATCTTGGCCAGGGTGCGGTCGCGGGTGACGCCGGCGTTGTGGACGACGACGTCGACGCCGTCGCCGAGCGCGTCGGCGATCGCCGCCGGGGCGCCCTCCTCGGTGATGTCGAGCTCGATCGTCTCGGCGTCGAGTTCGGTCGCGACCTTGGCCAGGTCGGCGGCCAGCGCGGGCACGTCGAGCAGGACGAGGCCGGCGCCGTCGCGGTGCAGGGTCGCGGCGATCGCCGCGCCGATCCCGCGCGAGGCGCCGGTGACGAGCGCCAGCTTGCCGTCGAGCGGCTGGGCGACGTCGACGGCGCCGGCCTCGGCGACCGCCGGGCCGACCTCGATCGCCTGGCCGGAGACGTAGGCCGATTTGGGCGAGAGCAGGAAGCGCAGGGTCGAGTCGACCTCGGCCTCGGCGCCCTCGGCGACGTAGACGAGCTGCACGGCGACGCCGCGGCCGACCTCCTTGCCGAGCGAGCGGGTGAAGCCCTCGAGCGCGCGCTGGGCGGTGGCGGCGCGGGCCGGCAGCCCGGACGGCGGCGTGCCCAGCACGACGACGCGGCCGTTGCGCTGCAGGCGCTTCAGGTTGGGGTAGAAGAAGCGCTGCAGCTCGACCAGCCCGGTCGAGTCGGCGATCCCGGTGGCGTCGAAGACCAGCGCCTTGACCTTGCTGTCGGACTTCTCCGGGCGCGGCGCGCCGATCGCGCCGAGCAGGCGCTCGACGGCCTTGCCGAGCCGGCCGCCGGGGGCGCCGCCGGCGAGCACGGCGCCGGCGATGACCGGCGCTCCGGGGCTGTGGCGCTCGAGCTCGACCGGCTGCGGCAGCCCGACCCGGGGCGCGATGAAGCGCCCGGGGGGCGAGTTGACCAGCTGCGTGTAGAGGTCGCTCATCAGGCCGCCTCCCCGCTCTCGAGGATGGCGACGACGCCCTGGCCGGCGGCGGCGCAGATGCTGATCGCGCCGCGCCCGCCGCCGCGCTCGTCGAGCGCCTTGGCGAGGCTGGCGACGATCCGCCCGCCGGTGGCGGCGAAGGGGTGCCCGGCGGCCAGCGAGCCGCCGTTGACGTTGAGCTTCTCGCGGTCGATCGAGCCCAGCGGCGCCTCGCGCCCGAGCCGCTCGCGGCAGAAGCGCTCGTCCTCCCAGGCGCGCAGCGTGCAGAGCACCTGGGCGGCGAAGGCCTCGTGGATCTCGTAGAGATCGAAGTCCTGCAGGGCGAGGCCGGCGCGGTCGAGCATCGCCGGCATCGCGTAGGCGGGGGCCATCAGCAGCCCTTCGCGCTTGTGGACGTGGTCGACGGCCGCCGTCTGCCCCTCGGCGAAGTAGGCGAGGACCGGCAGGCCGCGCTGCTTCGCCCACTCCTCGCTGGCGAGCAGCACCGCCGAGGCGCCGTCGCTGAGCGGGGTCGAGTTGGCGGCGGTCATCGTCCCCTCCTCGCCGCCGAAGACCGGGCCGAGCTTGGCCAGCTTCTCGGGCGAGGAGTCGGGGCGCAGGTTCTGGTCGCGCTCGAGGCCGAGGTATGGGGTGAGCAGGTCGTCCTGGAAGCCGCGCTCGTAGGCGGCGGCGAGGTTGTGGTGGCTGGCGACGGCGAGCTCGTCCTGCGCCTCGCGCTCGACGCCCCACTCGGAGGCCATGATCGCGCAGTGCTCGCCCATCGAGAGGCCGGTGCGCGGCTCCTCGTTGCGCGGGATCGAGGGGATGAGGTGCCCGGGCCGCACCCGGGTCAGCTGCTTCAGCCGGCCCATGTTCGACTTCTCGCGGTTGGCGTCGAGCAGCACCTCGCGCAGATCCTCGTTGAGCCCGATCGGCGCGTCGGAGGTGGTGTCGGCGCCGCAGGCGACGCCGGCGTCGATCTGCCCGAGGGCGATCTTGTTGGCGACCAGGATCGTCGTCTCCAGCCCGGTGCCGCAGGCCTGCTGCACGTCGTAGGCGGGCGTCTCGGGGGCGAGCCGGGTGCCGAGCACGCTCTCGCGGGTCAGGTCGCGGTCGCGCGAGTGCTTGAGCACGGCGCCGCCGGCGACCTCGCCGAGCCGCTCGCCCTCGAGGCCGAAGCGGGAGACGAGCCCGTCGAGGGCGGCGGTGAGCATGTCCTGGTTGGAGGCGCGCGAGTAGACGGAGTTGGAGCGCGCGAAGGGAATCCGGTTGCCGCCGACCACGGCGACCCGGCGGGGCTTATCGATCAAGAGGGGTCAACCTTTCGTTACAGGGATTGATGTAAAGGTTAACGCGACATCGATCTATGTCAACGTCAAGTGATCAGCCGCACAGAAGCCCGGCCGTCAGGCCTCGGAGAAGCCGAGGCGCAGATAGATCTTGCGTAGCGGCTTGGGCGCCCACCAGTTCCACTCGCCGAAGAGGCGCATCAGGGAGGGGACGAGCAGGGCGCGGACGACGGTGGCGTCGATCAGCACGCCGAAGGCCATCCCGATCGACGTCTGCTTGACGAAAAAGACCGAGCTGACGCCGAAGGCGAGGAAGACGAGGGCGATCGCCACCGCGGCGGCGGTGATCACCCGGCCGGTGCGGGCGATCCCGGTCGCCACCGCCTCCTCGTTGGAGTCGCCGAGGTCGTGGCGTTCCTTGATCCGGGCGATGACCAGCACCGCGTAGTCGGTGGCGAGGCCGAAGAGGATCGCGAAGAGGAAGACGATCGTCGTCACCTCGATCGCCGAGGGGCCGCTGTAGTCGAGCGGCGTCTTCAGCCAACCCGCCTGGAAGGCGAGGACGAGGACGCCGAGCGTCGCGCCCAGCGTCAGCGTGTTCATCACCAGCGTCTTGACCGGCAGCAGCACCGAGCCGGTCAGCAGGAAGAGCAGGAGCAGGGTGGAGGCGGCGACCAGGCCGACGACCAGCGGCGCGTTTTCGAGCAGGCTCTGCTTCTGGTCGATGAAGCGTGCCGTGTTGCCGGAGACGAGGACCGCGGCGCGGCCGGGCGGCGGCAGCTCGCGGATCGCCCCCACCGTGTCCTGGGCCTCGCCGCTGAGCGCGTGGTCGGCGAGGGCGAAGTTGGCGTAAGCGAGGCCCTTGCCCGCCGGCGCGAACGGGGAGCCGTGGGTGACCCCGCCGGTCGCCTCGACCCGCCGCCCGAAGGCGGCCAGCTGGGCGGGGCTCGCCTCGCCGTCGACGGCGACGGTGACCGCCTCGGTCACGTCGCGCGGGTAATGGCCTTCGAGGTAGCGGTAGGCGTCGTAGGAGGGCTGGTTGGGTGGCACCGCTTCGGCGCTGGGACCGGTGAAGGTGGTCCACAGCAGCGGCGCGGCCGCGGCCAGCATCAGCCCGCCGCTCGCCAGGGCGACCGCGACCGGGCGGCGCATCACCCCGCGCGCCAGCCGGTACCAGCCGTCCGAGCTGTCGGAGACCGCGGCGCCGCGGCGGATCGAGAGCGCGTTTATGCGCTCGCCGAGCAGGGTCATCAGCGAGGGCACGACGAGCAGCGCGATCACAACCGAGAGCACGGCGACCGAGGCGCCGGCGACGGCCATCGAGTAGAGGAAGCGCTGCGGCATCACGATCAGGGCGAAGATCGCGGCGGCGACCGTGAGGCCGGAGAAGACGACGGTGCGGCCAGCGGTCTGCACGGTGCGCCGGTGCGCCTCGCGGGTAGCCCCTTCGCTGGCCAGCTCCTCGCGGTATCTGGTGACCATCAGCAGCGCGTAGTCGACCGCCAGGCCGAGGCTAGTGCCGGTGGCGATGTTGAGCGCGAACAGCGAGGTGTCGACGAACTCCGACATGATCCGCAGCACGAGCAGGGTGCCGATGATCGACACCGCCCCGATCAGCAGCGGGATGCCGGCGGCGACGACGCCGCGGAAGACGAAGAGCAGGAAGATCGCCAGCAGCGGGAAGGCGATCAGCTCGGCCTTGGTCAGATCCTTGCGGGTCTGGTCGTTGGTCTCGTTGAAGCCCTGGGCGAAGCCGCCCTCGGCGACGTCGAGCGAGCTGGTCGAGATCACCTCGGCGACGCCCTCGGCCGCGTACCCGCCCTTGTCCTCGACTTCCTCGGTCGAGAGGTAGCCGGCGATCGCCAGCGACTCGCCGTCGCGGGCGACGAGCGCCGCCCCGGCGCGCCGGTCGCGCAGCGGATTGACGACCCGGCCGACGTACTCGACCCCCTCCATCCCCTTGGCGATCCGGGCGACCTCGGCCCGCACCCGCGGGTCAGCGACCTCGAGCTTGCCGCCGCCCGGCTGACGGACGACGACGACGATCGCCGGGTTGGGGTCGTAGCCGAGGCCGTCGCGCAGCGTCCGGGTCGCGATCTCGCTCTCCGAGGCGCTGTCGGTGAAGCCGGCGGCCTGCAGGTGGCGCTCGACGTCGTGGCCGACGACCGCGGCGAAGAGGGCGAAGACGCCGACCGCGGCGAGGACCAGCTTCGGGTGCTTCCAGGTGAGGTCGGCGACGCGGCTCATCGGGGGTTCAACGCGGCGGCTGGGTCAGGCGTGAGACGGGCACGGCGGGGACTGTACCAGAACTCCAAGCGAGCACTTGGAGATTCAAATTAAGGTAGACTCTACTGTGTGACGAGACGCAACTACGGCCAGGCCTGCAGCCTCGCCAGCGCCCTCGACCGGATCGGCGAGCGCTGGTCGCTGCTGATCGTGCGCGAGCTGCTGCTCGGGCCGCTGCGCTTCTCCGAACTCGATCGCGCCGTCGGCGGTGCCCCGACCGACATCCTCACCAAACGCCTGCGCGACCTCGAGCGCGACGGGATCGTCGGCCGGCGCGAGCTCGACCCACCCGCCTCGGGCACCGCCTACGAGCTAACCGAGCTCGGCCGCGGCCTCGAGCGGCCGATCTTCGAGCTCGCCCGCTGGGGCCTCAACTTCTTCCAGGCCGGCGAGGTCGACGAGATCGAAGCCTCCTGGCTGCCCAACTCGCTGCGGGTGATCCTGCGCCCGCCCGCCGAGGAGGAGATGACGGTGCTGCTGCGCAGCGACGGCAACAGCTTCCACCTCCTGGTCCGCGACGGCTGGGCCACCGCCGGGCGAGGCGAGGTCGCCGATCCCGACCTGACCCTCTCGGGCGATCCGCTGGCGACGATCGCCGCCGTCGTCTTCGGCGAGGAGGCCGAGGGCGCCCAGGGGATCGCGATCGAGGAGAGCGCCCCCGGCGCGCTCGCCCGCCTGCGGGCGATGGTCGAGATGCCGCCCCGCCTCTACGGTGAAGCCCGCCAGGAGCTCGGCGCTACCGCTCGTACAGCTTGACTAGCTCTGGTCCCGTTTCGGGAAGAGGTACTGGGTGACGACGAGCGCCACGCCGATCAGCTCGACGATCGTCGCGGCCAGCCAGAACTGGACTACGCCCGGCTCGAGGTTCCAGTTGCGGCCCGCCCATGCGTAGACGACGAAGACGGCGTCGGCGATCAGCAGCTGACCCGCCACATGGCCTCGCTCCCGACCACGTCAGGCAAGGCCGAGGTTGTTGAGGCGGTGCTGCATGGATTCCGGGGAGACCCCGAATTGCTTCGCCAGCCGAAACGCGGGCATCGCGGGCCTGTGTACGGCCCTGACCGCGATCTCCGGCATCAGCAGGCTGGCAGCGAAGCTGTTCGCGTACCGCTCCTCCTCGTCCGTGCCCGTCGACGACCTCTTGTCTCGGTAGTCGACGTATTCGTACCGGGGTACCGGTTCCCGAGAGCGCCGGATGTAGTGCCCCAGCTCATGCGCACAGGTGAATCGCTTGCGCGACTTGCCGTCTTCGGCGTTGAGCAGGATCGAAGGGTCCCGACCTTCTTTCTTGACCAGTGCACCCGAGACGTCCTTTTTCAGGCTCTATTGACGTTTCCGTGGGTCGCGTAGGCCGCTGAGAAGAGGCGCACGCCGCTCCGCGCCTAGGTTTCCGGCTTGTTCGAAGAGTCGGAGACGGAAGGAGCGGCAACGACGTGCGCGAGAAAAGGGTATGGGCCCGCCTGCTCGGTTTGGAGCGGGCGGTAGTCGAGGGCGTGGAGATCGATGACAAGGGGCAGGTGGTGGTGGCGGTCAGGCCGCACCGTCGAGAGCGCTGCCGCTGCGGTGTCTGCGGGCGCCGCGCCCCCGGTTTCGACCTCGGCGAGGGGCGACGTCGCTGGCGGGCACTGGACCTGGGCACGACGATCGCCCACCTGGAAGCCGACGCGCCCAGGGTCAACTGCTCCGAGCACGGCGTCGTCGTCTGCGCGATGCCCTGGGCGCGCCACGACTCCCGCTTCACGCTCGCCTTCGAACAGCAGGTCGCCTGGCTGGCGGTGAACACCTCGGGCAGCGCCGTGGCGGAGTTGATGCGGACCAGCTGGCGCAGCGTCGGGGCGATCTGCGAGCGGGTGGCGGCAGAGGCGGGGCGCGAGGCCGACCTGCTCGCCGGCCTGCGAAGGATCGGCATCGACGAGATCTCCCACCGCAAGGGCCAGCGCTACCTGACAGTCGTCGTCGACCACGACACCGGGCGGCTCATCTGGGCGGCGCCGGGACGAGACAAGGCGACCGTCGAGGCCTTCTTCGACGCGCTGGGCGAGAAGCGCGCCAGACGCCTGGCGCTCGTCTCCTGCGACATGGCGGGCTGGATCGAGGCGGTGCTGGCCAGGCGCTGCCCCAAGGCAAGGCGCTGCGTCGATCCCTTCCACGTCATCGCCCTCGCCACCGAGGCCCTCGACGAGGTTCGCCGCGAGGTCTGGAACGAGGCCCGCCGCCAGGGACAGGCCGATGCCGCCCGCGAGCTGAAGGGCGCTCGCTTTTGCCTGTGGAAGAACCCCGAGAACCTGACCGAGCACCAGCAATCCAAGCTCGCCGACATCGAGCAGCTCAACCGGCCGCTTTACCGCGCCTACTTGCTAAAGGAGCAGCTGCGCCAGATCTACCGGCTGGGGCCCAAGGCGGCCGTCCGACTTCTCGACGAGTGGCTGGCCTGGGCGCGGCGCTGTCGCCTGCGGCCCTTCGTCAAGCTCGCCCGCACGATCACCCAGCAGCGGGAGGGGATCGTCGCTGCGATCCGCCACGGCCTCTCCAACGCCCGGGTGGAGGCGATCAACACCCAGATCCGGCTGATCGCAAGGCGTGCCTTCGGCTTTCACTCACCCGAGGCGTTGATCTCCCTGGCGATGCTGAAGCTCGGCGGGTTGTGTCCGCCCCTGCCCGCCAGAGTCACGATCACGTGACCCACGGAAACGTCAGGAGAGCCCTTTTTCAGGAAGACATCGAGCACCTCGATTCCCAAATCCTTGGCTATGCGGACCGGGTCGACTGGGAGCGCGCCGTCCCACGATTGATCCAGCAGTTCGGTCGCATCTTTCTCTGCCTGTCTGTGGCCTGCCATAGAGCGAGTCCAGCCTCCAATGTCAAATTTTCCTCTTCCTGGGGCCACAGGAGAAACCGCATGCATGAGGGTACTTGTCTGCGCGGCGGGAAGGTCTGACGGTCGTCAGCTACCGCTCGTACAGCTTGACGACGCGGACCGTGCCTGCGGGGGCGGCGTCGACGCAGAGGTTGCAGAGGACGCACTCGTCGAGGTTCTCCTCGACCAACTCGACGCCGGAGCCGGTCGCCTTGAAGATGTCGACCGGGCAGACTTCCTCGAGCTTGCGGGCCAGCTCGGCGTCGGCGGCGACCGCGTCGTCGACCTCGACGTCGATGAAGACCTTGTTCAGCGCCGCGGCCATCAGGCGGGCACCTCGAGCTTCTGCTTGACCGCGTCGGGGATCTCGTCGATCCGCTCGACCACGCGGATGCCGGCCGCTTCGAGGCGGGCGATCTTCTCCGTCGCGGTGTCCTCCTTGCCCTCGACGATCGTGCCGGCGTGGCCGAAGCTCATCCCCTTCATCTCCTCGTCGTCCATGAACTTGCCCGCCATGAAGGCGACGATCGGCAGGCGCGAGTCGTGCTCGGCGACCCACTCGGCCAGCTGGGCCTCCATGCGGCCGCCCGGCTCGGTGTAGATGACGATCGCCCGGGTCTGCTCGTCGGCCTCGAAGTAGGGCATCAGCTCGGCGTAGGTGGAGCCGATGATCGCGTCGCCGCCGATCGAGACCGCGGTTGAGACGCCGAGGCCGGCGGCGGTCAGCGAGGAGGAGATCTCGGTCGTCATCCCGCCCGAGCGGCTCATCACCCCGACCGGGCCGGGGGCGTAGGCCTTGGCGGCGTCCTTGGCGGGGCCGCCGATGCCGCCCATCTTGCAGACCTCGGGGACGATCAGGCCGAGGCAGTTGGGGCCGATGATCCGCGCCCCGCGCAGCTCGGCCAGCTCGACCATCTGGGCGACGTCGCGGCGCGGGATGCGCTCGGTGACGATCACGATCAGCTCGATGCCGTTCTCGATCGCCTCCAGCACGGCGTCCTTGGTGAAGGCGGGGGGGACGGTGACGACCGAGCCGTCGATCGGGCCGCCGTGGTGCTCGACCGCCTGGGCGACGGTGTCGAAGACCGGCACGCCGTGCACCTCGCGGCCCTTGCGGCCGGGGGTGACGCCGCCGACCACCTTGGAGCCGTAGTCGAGGCACTCCCTGGTCAGGTTGACCGCCTCGCGCCCGGTGATCCCCTGGACGATGAAGGTCGTCTCCTTGGAGAGCAAGATGCTCATCGCGCCGTCCAGCGGTCGTAGTTCTTCCCGGGTGCCGGGGACAAATACGACCGCATCGGGGTAGTGGCGGTCATGCGGGCGCTCCCTGGATCTTGGTCACGGCCCGGTTGGCGGCCTCCCACATCGAGACCGAGCGGTCGCAGTACTCGACCCCGTAGCGCTCGAGGATCTTGAAGCCCTCCTCCTCCCAGGCGCCGGGGATGCGGAAGATCGCGATCGTCTCGCCGGGGTCCTTGCCGAGCTCGAGGCAGGCCTTGATCACGCCGCGGGCGACGATGTCGACGCGGGTGTTGGAGACGATCGACATCATCACCGCGATCTTCTCGACGCCGTCCTTTTCCAGCACCTCCTTGGCCAGGCCGCAGGCCTTCGCCACCGAGGGGTTGCCGCCGATCTCGGAGTAGTTGGCCGGCTTGCCGCCCTGGCTGCGCACCGCGTCGGTCAGGGTCAGCGAGCCGCCGCCGGCGCCGATCACGAGGCCGAGGTTGCCGGAGAAGCCGTGGTCCTTGCCCTGGATCACGCCGCGGTGGTCGGCGGCGTCGATCGCGGCGACGTGGCGCTCGAAGTCCGACGGCTCGTAGGTCTCGCGGGTGTCCTCCTCGGCGATCTCCAGCCGCTTGCGCAGCAGGCCCTTCTGGCGGCCGACCGCCTCGTTCTCCATCTCCATGTGGGCGTCGAGGGCGACGAAGCTGCCGTCGGCGAGCTCGGCCAGCGGGTTGATCTCGGCCAGGGTCATGTCGTCGTCGCGGAAGAGGCGGGCGAGGCGGGCGAGGATCGGCGTCGCCCGCTGCAGCTGCTTGCCGGTGACGCCGGTGGCGGCGACGACCTGCTTGGCCTCGAAGTCGGCGATCGGCAGCAGGTTGGAGACGTGGCCGCGGCCGACGTGGTCGGGGTGGCTCTCGGCCACCTCCTCGATGTCGATCCCGCCCATGTCGCTGAACAGCATCAGCGGCTTCTTCGCGGTGCCGTCCCAGACGACCCCGGCGTAGTACTCCTGCTTGACCTCGGCCTTGGGGTCGACCAGCACGCCGCGCGGCATGTGGCCGTTGATCTCCAGCTTCAGGATGTCCTCGGCGTGGGCCGCGGCCTCCTCGGGCGTGTCGGCGAACTTGACGCCGCCGGCCTTCATCCGGCCGCCACTCAGCACCTGGCTCTTGATCACGACCGGGCCGCCGATCTCCTCGGCGGCCGCGCGGGCCTGCTCGGCGGTCGTGCAGAAGCCGTACTTGGTGACGGGAATCCCCGCCAGCTCGACGATCTTGCGCGCCTCGTACTCGAAGAACCTCATCAGCGGCGGGGAACCCTATCCAACCGGCTCGCCGCGGCGCACGCCGCCGTCCCGGGTGGCTCTGCTCTATATTTGAGAGCAGAACCGCTCTATGCTTGAGAGCAGAAACCCATTTCGCTTCAGCGAGCCGGTCCCGCCCGCGGAGCTGCTCAACCGCGAGCGGGAAACGCGCCTGCTGCTGCGCCATGCCGCGGAGGGCAACAACAGCCGGCTCGCCGCCCCGCGGCGCTACGGCAAGACCTCGCTGCTCGGCCGCGTCGTCGCCGACGCTCGTCGCCAGGGATGGGCGGCCGTCTACGTCGACTTCTTCGGCGTCCTCACCCTCGACGACGTCGCCCGCCGCATCGAGCGCGCCTACGCCGAGCAACTCGAGGGAACCCAGGCGAGCTGGTTCGCCGGGGTGCGGCGCATGCTGAAGCCGACGCTGAGGATCGGGGGCGGCCCGGTGCCCGCCTCGGTCGAGGTCGAGCTCGACCCGCAGGCCGAGGCTCCCCTGCTCGAGCGGCTGGCGCTGCCCGCCCGCCTGCACGAGCGCGACGGGACCCGGACGCTCGTGGTCTTCGACGAGTTCCAGGACATCCTCGCGGTCAAGGAGCGTGCCGACGCGGTGATCCGCTCCGAGATCCAGCACCACGGCGACGCCGCCAGCTACGTCTTCGCCGGCTCCCACGTCGGGATGATGCGCGAGCTCTTCGCCGACCGGCGGCGCGCCTTCTACGGCCAGGCCGGCCCGGTCGACCTGCCACCGCTGCCGGCCGACGAGGTCGCCGAGGATCTCAGCGCCCGCTTCGAGGCCGGTGGGAGGCGGATCGGCGCCGCGCTCGGCCCGCTGCTCGACGCCGCCGGCGGCCACCCGCAGCGGACCATGCTGCTCGCCCACGTCCTCTGGGAGCTGACCGACGAGGGCGAGGAGGTGGACGAGGAGATTCTGGCTCTCCGCTTACGACGAGACCATGCACCTCGTGCGCGACGAGCTGCGCGCCGCCTGGACCGCGCTGCCGGTCTCTCAGCGCCGGGCGCTGACCGCGGTCGCCGATGGCCGCGAAGGGCTCTACGCCGCCGGCCGTCGCCAGGGCGGCTCGCGCGGCGGCGCGGTGCGCGCCGCGACCGAGGCGCTGCGCGACCGCGGCGAGATCGTCGAGGACCCGGCGAGTGCGACCGGCTGGCGCCTCGTCGACCCGCTGCTCGCGGCTTGGGCCCGTGAGGGCCGCCCCGGGCTGTGACGCCTGAAATACTGCTGACGATGGAGAGGGGTCTGCGCGGATTGCTCGCTGTGGCGGCGCTGGTCGCCGCACTCGGCCTGCTCGCCGGCTGCGGCGGGACGGTGCTCGACACGACCAAGATCGAGGAACAGGTGAAGAGCGACCTGGAAGGGAGCCTGCCGACCCGGGAGGACCTGCAGAAGGAACTGGGGATCTCGGCCAACGAGAAGATCGAGTCGGTCGACTGCCCCTCCGACGAGGAGGTCGCAGCGGGCAACCGGTTCCAGTGCACGGTGGTCTTCGCCAACGGCGCTGAAGGTCGCGAGACCTTCGAAATCGTCAACGACAAGGCCGACGTCCACATCGTCGGCACGTTGGAGCCGGTCGGCGGAGCCAATGAATAAAGTCCCGCGGATGAACCAAACCATCGCGGCCGAAGCGCCGACCACGCACGCCAAGCTCCTCGACTGGGTTGGGGGGATCGCCGATCTGACCGAACCCGACTCCGTCCACTGGTGCGACGGCTCGGCCGAGGAGTACGACTCCCTCGCCCAGACGCTGATCGACGCCGGGACCTTCGAGCGCCTCTCCGACGCCAAGCGCCCCAACTCCTACCTGGCGCTCTCCGACCCCGGCGACGTCGCCCGGGTCGAGGACCGCACCTTCATCTGCTCCGAGCAGGAGGCCGCCGCCGGGCCGACCAACAACTGGCGCGAGCCGGCCGAGATGAAAGCGATGCTGACCGGCCTCTTCCAGGGCAGCATGCGCGGCCGCACGATGTACGTGGTGCCCTTCTCGATGGGCCCGCTGGGCTCGCCGATCGCCCACGTCGGCGTGCAGCTGACCGACTCGGCCTACGTCGCCGCCAGCATGCGGATCATGACCCGGATGGGCAAGGGTGCCCTCGACGTGCTCGGCTCCGACGGCGAGTTCGTCCCCTGCCTGCACTCGGTCGGCGCACCGCTCGCCGAGGGCGAGGAGGACGTGCCCTGGCCCTGCGACGCCGACAACAAGTGGATCGTCCACTTCCCCGAGAGCCGCGAGATCTGGTCCTACGGCTCCGGCTACGGCGGCAACGCCCTGCTCGGCAAGAAGTGCTTCGCCCTGCGGATCGCCTCGGCGATGGCCCGCGACGAGGGCTGGCTGGCCGAGCACATGCTGATCCTCAAGCTGACCTCGCCCGAGGGCGAGTCGCGCTACGTCGCCGGCGCCTTCCCCTCGGCCTGCGGCAAGACCAACCTGGCGATGCTGATCCCGACCCTGCCCGGCTGGAAGGTCGAGACGGTTGGCGACGACATCGCCTGGATGAAGTTCGGCGAGGACGGCCGCCTCTACGCGATCAACCCCGAGGCGGGCTTCTTCGGCGTCGCCCCCGGCACCGGCGAGAAGACCAACCCGAACGCGATGAAGACGGTCGCCCGCGACTCGATCTTCACCAACTGCGCCAAGACCGACGACGGCGACATCTGGTGGGAGGGGATGACCCCCGAGGCGCCGGCTCACCTGACCGACTGGCACGGCGAGGACTGGACGCCGGACTCCGACAAACCCTCGGCCCACCCCAACGCCCGCTTCACCACCCCGGCCAGCGCCTGCCCGGTGATCGCGCCCGAGTGGGAGGACCCGGCCGGGGTGCCGATCGACGCCTTCCTCTTCGGCGGACGCCGTTCCAAGGTCGTGCCGCTGGTGCGCGAAGCCTTCGGCTGGGAGCACGGCGTCTTCCTCGGCTCGATCATGTCCTCGGAGACGACCGCGGCCGCCGCCGGCGACGTCGGCAAGCTGCGCCACGACCCGATGGCGATGCTGCCCTTCTGCGGGTACCACATGGGCGACTACTTCGCCCACTGGCTCGAGGTCGGGGCGACCGAGGGCGCCAAGATGCCGCGCGTCTTCTACGTCAACTGGTTCCGCAAAGACGACGAGGGCAACTTCCTCTGGCCCGGGTTCGGCGAGAACAGCCGCGTGCTCGAGTGGGTCTTCCGCCGCTGCGAGGGCAGCGCCGAGGCCGTCGAGACGCCGATCGGCAACGTGCCGGCGGCCGGCGCGCTCAACACCGAGGGCCTGGAGCTCTCCGCCGAGGAGCTCGCCGAGCTGCTCGCGGTCGACCCGGCCGAGTGGAAGATCGAGCTGCCCACGATCCACCAGCACTTCGCCCGCTTCGGCAAGCACCTGCCGGACGAGCTGCACGAGCAGCTGGCGGACCTCGAGCAGCGGCTGGGGTAGGCCGGCGGGGTGGCTGGGGGAGGCCGGCCGCGCTGCAGTCGAATTGAGGTCGCACGCGCCTGCGGCGCTTAGCGACGGATCAAGTGCGCGGCTGACGCCGCGCAATAGACAGATTGCATATCGCCGCTGTCGCGACATTCGCCTGCAGCGCGGCCGGCCTCCCTCAACAGGCACAGCGCAGCCCCGCGCTGCGAGGTGAGATAGCTATCAGCTGACGGGTCCAGCGGCGTCTTGGCCTGAAGCTGATGGATCGTGGGGGTGTGCCGGCCCCGGCACACCCCTGGGGCCCATCGACCTCAGGGCCAGGATGGCGGTGGGATCGGGCTCTGCTCGATCTCGCCGAATTCGTTGGGGCGGAAGACGCTGCGCTGGATCTGCCCGGCGAAGGCGTTGGTCGCCTTCTTCGAGCTCTCGATCGGCCAGTGGGTGTTGCGGTCCTTGACGTCGAACCAGATCAGGCCGCGGATCCGCCGGTACTTGGCGGGCACGATGCGCAGCATGTGCTTGATCCAGCTCGGCTTCGAGCCGCCGCGCTCGTTGGAGGCGACCTCGCCGATCAGCAGCGGCTTGTCGGGGGCGATCTTCAGCACCCGCTTGTAGGTTTCGTGGAAGACCTGGTTGAAGTTCTGCCAGCCGGCGGAGTCGCGCCGCTTGCCCCAGTTGAAGCCGTCGAGGCAGGTCCAGTCGACGTAGTCGTGTCCGGGGTAGACGCGGTTGAGCGGGATCAGCTTGCGGGTGAAGTCGACGTTCGGGCACCAGACCCAGGTCACGTTGTCGGCGCCGACGTCGTCGAAGATGTCATGCAGGTGGCGCCAGGCGGCGACGAACTGACCGCGGCCGTTGCCGTTGACGCCTTCGGACCAGGGGAACCAGAAGCCGTTCATCTCCCAGTCGAAGCGCAGGAAGAAGGGGTGTTCCCACTCGCGCGCCGCTTCGGCGAACCTGCGGATGAAGGGGTCGAGGCTGCCGTTGGCGATCGCGCCGAGCTTGTAGGGGCGCTGGTTGGCCGTTTCCGGCGTCGCCGAGGAGCTCCAGCTGAAGAACGGGATCGAGCCGTGGTCGCGGACGTTGTTGAGCGGCGTCAGCGGGAAGTTGATGAACTCGCAGTCGTTGCCGGAGCATTCGGCGAAGGGCTGGTTGAAGGCCGACAGCGCGACCGGCTTGCGAGCGTGGCGCTCGAAGGCGTAGAGGGCGTTCATGTCCCAGGGGGCCGCTTCGCCGGTCAGCTGCTCGCCGACCTGGGCGCCCCAGTAGAGCGGCTGCGGGGGCGGGCGCTTGCCCTTGCCGGCGGCGGCAGGTGTCGCCGGGGCGAGGGCGAGCAGCGCCAGCAGGGCGAGCGCGACGGCCAGAGCGAGCCGCCTGCGCGGCCGGGCACTCATCCGGCCGGCCCGATCTTCGTCGCCGGCAGGCCGGCAAGCGAGTTCGGCAGGTAGGCGCGGTGGCGGATGCCCTTGGCGAAGGCGCGCAGCGCCCGCGGAGAGGTCTCCAGCGGCCAGCGGATGCCGCGGTCGACCTGGTCGAACCAGATCACCCCTCGTACCCGGCGGTATCTCAGACGTAGTTCCTTGAACATGTTGCCGATCCAGGCAGCCTTGGCGCGCCCGTTCCCGGTCGAGGCCATCTCGGCCAGGATGATCGGCTTCGTCGGTGCGATCCGCCTGGTCAGGTGCCGGTAGGTGGTGGCGAAGACAGCCGAGAAGCTACGCCACTTGTGTGGATTGGTCGGGTTTGCGCCCCAGTTGAAGCCGTCCATGCAGGTCCAGTCGACGTACTCGTCGCCGGGGTAGAGCGGCGCCAGCGGCGCGAAGCGGCGCTTGAACTCGGCGTAGGGGCACCAGACCCAGGTCGCGTTGGCCGCCCCGACCGAGGAGAAGAGGTCGTGCACGTGGCGCCAGGCGGCGACGTACTCGCCGGGCTGGTTGCCGTTGACCGCCTCGGCCCAGGGGAACCAGTTGCCGTTCATCTCCCAGTTGAAGCGCAGGAAGAACGGGTGCCCCCAGTCGCGGGCGTCGGCGGCGAACTGGCGGATGTAGTCGTCGTAGCGGCCGGCGATCACGTCGGAGAGCTGGTAGTCGGGCATCGAGGTTGTCAGCGACGGGTTGACCGCGCTTTCCTGCGAGGACCAGCTGAAGAACGGGATCGCGCCGTAGGTGCGCGCGTTCTCCATCGCCCTCGTCGGGAAGTCGAAGAAGCGGCAGGGCGAGGGGTCGCAGTCGGCAAACGGCGAGCTCAGCCCGAGCAGCGACATGCCCTTGCCCAGCTCGCCCTGCAGCTGGGCGACCGGCCGCATGTCCCAGGGCGGCTTCTCGCCGCTGATCTGGTCGCCGATCCAGGCGCCCCAGTAGGTCGGCCGCGGCTTGCGGTGGCGGTGCTTGCCGCGCTGCTTGGCCTTGGCCGCCGGCTTCGCGACGGCGGCCGGGACGGCGGGCGCCGTCAGGCAGCCGGCGGCGATCGCGAGCACGGCGATCGGGGCCAGCGCGCCGGGTCGGCGCTTGCGGCGAGGGCTGTATATGCGCATCGGCTTCACGCGAGTCGAACGGGGCAGTGTACGGATACGAAACCCGCGTCCGGGCGGATCAGACCGGTGGCGGGATCGGGCTGGCGCTCAGGCCCGAGTACTCGTTGCCGCGGAAGGCCGGGTCGCCGACGCCGCCGGCGAAGGCCTCGGTGGCGGCGCTCGAGGTCTCGATCGGCCAGTCCATGCCGTCGTCGAACTTGTCGAACCAGAGCATGCCGCGCACCTTCGGGTAGGCGGTCGGGATCGCGCTCAGCGCTTCGGCGATCCAGGCAGCCTTCGAGCCACCCGCCTCGGTCGAGCCGACCTCGCCGATCAGCATCGGCTTGTCGGGGGCGAGCGAGTCGGCGATCGCGTGATAGGTGGAGCTGTAGAGCTCGTCGAAGCCGGCCCAGCCGCCGCGGCTCGGGCCCCAGTTGTAGCCGTCGAGGCCGGTCCAGTCGACGTAGGCGTCGCCGGGGTAGAGCGAGGCGAGGTCGCCCAGCTTGCCGTAGGGGTCGACGTTGGGGCACCAGACCCAGGTCACGTTGTCGGCGCCAACCTGCTCGAAGATGTCGTGCACGTGGCGCCAGGCGGCGACCGATTCGCCCGGCTGGTTGCCGTTGACGCCCTCCATCCAGGGGAACCAGTTGCCGTTCATCTCCCAGTTGAAGCGCAGGAAGAACGGGTGCCCCCAGTCGCGGGCGTCTTCGGCGAACTGGCGGATGTAGTCGTCATAGCGGCCGGCGATCGTGTCGGCGAGCTGGAAGTCGGGCTCGCTGGACTGCGACGGGGTCGACTGCGAGGCCCAGCTCAGGACCGGGATCGCGCCGTGGTCGCGGATGCTCTGCATCGGGTTGGTCGGGAAGTCGTAGAAGCTGCAGGGCGAGCTGGCGCAGTTGGCGAAGGGGGAGAAGAAGTTGACCAGCGAGAGCGACTTGCCCGCCATGCCCTCGAAGCCGGTCACCGCGCTCATGTCCCAGGGCGGCTGGTCGCCGGTGATCTGGTCGCCGATCGTCGCTCCCCAGTAGAGCGGCTGGCTCGGCCCGCGCGACTGGCTGGCGACCTGGCGCCGGCAGGCTGCGGCGGTAGCGGCGCAGGCGGCGCTGGACCCGGCGGCGGGCGCGAGGAGCGAGGCGGCGCAGGTGGCGCGGCCGCGAGGAGGAGCGGCAGCGGTTGGCGGCGCCCAGGCTGCGCGCAGTCGAGAGGCCGATGCGGGCTCCCGCCGGGCGGTGCTTGGCGTGCTTGGCGCTCGCCGGGGCGGCGCCGGCGGCCGGCGCCAGGGCGAGCAGCGCGAGGGCCATGGCCAGCAGGGCGAAAGCGAGGTTGTGGCGGCGGCTGGGCACACCCAGCCATCGACCGGCGAAGCGCTCGATTCAGCGTCCAGGTCGGGAGTGGACGTTTGTCCAGGCCGCTTGACAGCGGCGTTGCGGCCGGACTCAGCTGGCCGGCTGGATCTTGCCGTCGACGCCGCCGAAGACGTTCTGCACGTAGGCGGGGTCCTGGATGCCGGAGGCGAAGGCGGACATCGAGCTGGAAGAGGTCTCCAGCGGCCAGTCCATGCCGCTGTCGTACTTCTCGAACCAGACCAGGGCGCGGATTCGCTGGTAGGCGGTCGGCAGCTTGGCCAGCACGTCGCTGACCCAGGCGGCCTTCGAGCCGCCGTACTCGGTCGAGCTGATCTCGCCGATCATCATCGGCTTCGTCGGCGCGATCGAGTCGACGATTTCCCTGTAGGTCGAGCTGTAGAGGTTGTCGAAGCTGCGCCAGCGGTCGGGCTTGGCCGGGTTGGTGCCGTGGTTGTAGCCGTCGAGGCAGGTCCAGTCGACGTAGGAGTCGCCGGGATACAGCGATTTGAGGTCGGTGAAGATGTGGTCGGGGTCGATGTTGGGGCACCAGACCCAGGTCACCTCGTTGGCGCCGACCGAGGCGAAGATGTCGTGCACGTGGCGCCAGACGGCGACCGATTCGCCGGACTCGTTGCCGTTGATGCCCTCCATCCAGGGGAACCAGCGTCCGTTCATCTCCCAGTTGAAGCGCATGAAGAAGGGGTGGTTCCAGCTCTTCGCCGCGCTCGCGAAGCTGCGGATGTAGGAGTCGTAGCGCCCGGCGAGCACGTCGGAAAGTTCGTAGTCGGGCTCCACCTTCTGCGACGGGATCGACTGCGAGGCCCAGCTGAAGACCGGGATCGAGCCGTGTTCGCGGATCAGGTTCATCGGCCCGGTCGGGAAGTTGTAGAAGTAGCAGTTGTTCGGGTCGGCGCAGTTGGCGAACGGCGAGGAGAAGTGGACCAGCGAGAGCTTCTTGTTCGCCATCTGCTCGAAGCTGGTGACCGCGCTCATGTCCCAGGGGGCCTGGTGGCCGGTGATCTGGTCGCCGATCCAGGCGCCCCAGTAGATCGGGGCGGCGCTCGGTGCCGGGGTGGGCTCTTCCGGAGCCGGGGCCGGTTCTTCGGGAGCAGGTTCTTCCGGCGCGGGCGCGGGTTCTTCGGGCACGGGAGCAGGATCTTCGGGCGCAGGAGCAGGTTCTTCGGGGGCGGGAGCGGGCTCTTCCGGGGCGGGAGCAGGTTCTTCCGGGGCGGGCGCCGGTTCTTCGGGGGCCGGGCGCCCCTTGCCCTTGCCGTTCCCCTTGCCGCTGCCCCTGGTCAGCTTGCGGGCGCGGGAGGTCGAGGCCCGGAAGCAGAGCTTGCGGGCGCGGTGCCGGCGGGCCCGGGCGCGCTTGGCCTTGCGCGAGCAGGCGCCGCGCTTGAAGTGGCGCTTGCTGACCTGGACCCTCTTGCCCGAGTTGGGGGCGGCGATCGCCACCGAGGCGGAGGCGAGGACGACGCAGAGCGCGGCGACGAGGGTGGCGAGGAGGATGCGGATGTGTGCGGGGGCTGCCATGCACGGAGCTGATCGACTCCGGCACAGCGCACTGCAGCCCCGTTGTGCGGCCCTGGACGTTTGTCCAAGCGGCGGCGGCGCTCAGCGCACGGATCGGTACAGATCCTGCAGACCGGCGGCGCACTCGTCCCAGGTGCTGAGCCGGGGACGGTCCTCGGGGGGCGGCGCGGCGAGCGCCTCGAGCACCGCCCGCCCGACGCCCTCGGGGGTCTCGTCGGGCTGCACGGAGCGGGCGAAGCCGTCGGCGGCGATCTCGGCCAGGCCGGTCGAGTCGGCGACCAGCAGACGCCGCCCGGCCGCCGCCGCCTCGAGCGCGACCAGCGGGTGGGTCTCGAAGTCGCTGAGCAGGATCACCAGCGAGACCGTCTGCAGCAGCTCGGCCATCGCCTCGGGCCGGTCGGGGGGTGTGCTGGTGAACTCGACCCGCCCGGCGAGGCCGAGCCCCTCCGCCTGCTCGCGCAGGGTGCCCTCGTAGGGGCCGGTGCCGACGATCAGCAGCCGTGCCTGCGGCTCGCTCTCGAGCACGTAGGGGAAGGCGGCGATCGCCCGGTGGTGGCCCTTGTAGCGCTCGAGCCTGCCGATCGAGGCCAGGGTCGGCGGGCCCTGTGGCTGGCCGTTGGCGCCACTGGCGGCGCTGAAGGAGAGGTCGGTGCCGTTGGGGATCAGGGCGAAGCGCTCGGCCGGCAAGCCGAGCTCCTCGCCGTACTCCTCGACCTCGAAGCGAGCGACGGCGACCAGGCGCGAGGCGCGGCGCAGCAGCGGCCCGAGCAGCAGGCGCTGCAGCCCGCGCACCCGGTTGCGCGCCTCGGAGGAGTGGCCGCCGCCGTGGAAGGTGACGACGTAGGGGATGCCGAGCCAGAGCGCCCGCAGCATCGCCAGCGGGGCGACGAAGGTGTGGTAGCTCTGCACGTGGACGACGTCCCACGGCCGGCGCGAGATCTCGCGCCACAGCCGCGGCGCCAGGCACCAGTCGCGGTTCGCGGGCCAGGCGCGCACGGTGCGGATCGCGACGCCGTCGCGCTCGTCCTCGCGCAGCGCCGGGCCGCCGGGCTCGGTGCAGAGCACCTCGACCTCCTCGCCCGCGGCCGCCAGCCGGCGGCTGACCTCCATCACGTGGCGCTCGACGCCGCCCTGGCTGAGCGGGCTGCGCGGCGTGACCATCAGCACCCGCAGACCGGTCCCGTCGCCCTGCTCGCCCTCCTCACTGGCTCGCCGCCGTTCCAGCCGCCGCCGCTCGCCGCCTGCGGAGAGGTAGCCCGCCGTGGTGGTCAGCAGGCCGGCGACGATCGCCGCCGCCCGCGCCAGCCCGCTGGGCCGCCCGCGGAAGGCGTCGCCGAGGCCGCCGAGGACGCCAAGTGGCAGCGTGCGGCTGGTGTAGGTGCGCTCGGCTTCCAGCCCCGAGTCGCTGCCGACCAGGCCGGCCAGCACCGCCTTGGAGCGGCCCTCGCCGCGGCAGCGCGAGGCGAAGTAGGAGCGGGTGGCGCGCGCGGCGGGGACGAAGTGGTCGACGACGGCGTCGGGGTCGTAGAGGATCCGGCCCTCGGGCCTCAGCTCGGCGACCCGGATGCAGAGGTCGGTCTCCTCGCAGCCGGCGGGGATCGTCCCGACCCGGCCCAGCTCGTGGCGGAAGCCGCCCACCGCTTCCAGCACCTCGCGGCGGAAGGACATGTTGGCGCCGACCAGGTTGCGCACCGGCTGCGGCGCGGCCGGCATCCCCGAGTGGGTGCAGCCGACCACCCAGTCGAACTCGGGCGGGAACCAGGCGGGCCGGCCCCGCTCCCAGACGGGCCGCACGGCCCCGCCGGCGCCGAGCACGGCCGGGTCGGCGTAGGCCGCGCCGAGTCGCTCGAGCCAGTCCGGGGCGGCGGTGGCGTCGTCGTCGAGGAAGGCGACGACGTCGCCGCCGCAGGCGGCCATGCCGCTGTTGCGCGCCCCCGAGAGCCCCTGCTCCTCCTCGTTCTCGACCAGGCGCAGGTCGGGCCAGCGCCGCCCCGCCTCGGCCAGCAGCTCGGGCGAGTGGTCGACGCAGAGCACGATCTCGTGCGGCGGCGCCGACTGCGCCCGCAGCGACTCGATCGCCCGGGCGAGCAGATCGAGACGCTCGACGGTGTAAGCGCAGATCAGGACGGAGATCGTCACGCCGTCCGCATCGGCTGCAGGGCCGGAACCAGTAGGCACGCGCCGATTCTGGCACGCGCATGCCGACGCTACGGTTGGCCCGATGCGGATCCTGATGCTGACCCAGACCTACGCGCCGATCGTCGGCGGCGTGGAGCGGATGGTCGAGGACTTGAGCGCCGAGCTCAGCGACCGTGGCCACCAGGTGGCGGTCGCGACGCTGCGCCAGCCGGCCGGCGAGGACGCCACCGTCCGCAACGGCATCGCCGTGCACAGGCTGGGCAGCGTCGTCCACCGGGTGCCGGGGATCAAGCTCGACTCCGAGCGTCACCACGCGCCGCCGCTGCCCGATCCGGAGATCGCCTTCGAGCTGCGACGCCTGCTGCGCAGCGAGCGCCCCGACGTGATTCACGCCCACAACTGGCTGGTCAACTCCTACGTCCCGCTCGACCGCGACCGCGGTCCCGCCCTGGCCCTCTCGATGCACGACTACGGTCTGGTCTGCGCGACCAAGCGCTTCCTCAACCGCGGTGCCGATTGCACCGGCCCGCGCACCGGCAAGTGCGTGCGCTGCGCCGGCGATTACTACGGTCGCCTCAAGGGAGCCGGCGTCGCCTTCGGCACGCGGCTCGCCGAGCCACGCCTGCGCCGCGCCGTCGACGTCTTCCTCCCGGTCAGCACCGCGGTCCGCGATCGCTGCGGGTTCGGCGAGGGAGAGCTGCACCGGGTGATTCCCAACTTCATCGGCGAGCTGCCGCCGCCTGTCGCCGAAGACCCGCGCCTGGCCGGGTTGCCGGCCGAGCCGTTCATCCTCTACTTCGGCGACGTCACCGTCGACAAGGGCGGGCGCCAGTTGGTCGAGGCTTACAAGGCGCTCGAGGACCCACCGCCGCTGGTCCTCGTCGGGCGCTGCTACCTGCGTGAGCTGGCCGAGATCCCGGGTGTCGTCGCCCTCGGCCGTCTCCCGCACAGGCTGGCGATCGAGACGCTGCGCCACTCGCTTTTCACCGTCGTCCCCTCGCTGCTGCCGGAGACCTTCGGCCTGGTCGCGCTGGAGACCGCGGCCGCCGGCAAGCCGATCGTCGCCTCGCGGATCGGCGGTCTGCTCGACGTGGTGGTGGACGGCGAGACCGGCATTCTCGTCGCCCCGGCCGCCCGCGAGGCGATGACTGCGGCGATGCGCCGCCTGCTCGACGATCCGGCACTGCGCGAGCGCATGGGCGCTGCCGCCCGCGAGCGGGTTCGGCGCTTCAGCCCCGCGGCGGTGGTGCCCCAGTTCGAGGCGGCCTACGAGCTGGCGCTCGAGGCGCGCCGGGCTCGGGCCTCGACGGGGGGCATCGATGGTTCGAGGTAGATGGCGACCTACGTTCCGGCAGATGGCGAACTAGACCCTGCGGGGGCGAGATATGGCACGACTCCGCCGGCGCGCCAACAGGGCGAGGGCGACGCAGAGCCCGGTCAGTTTGCCCGCCGCCCAGCCGACGCCGGCGCCCTCGAGTCCGAGCGGCGCCAGCAGCACCCAGGTGGCTGAGACGGTCAGCGCCAGCGTTGCCCAGGTTGCGATCGCGGCTTCGCGCAGGCGGCCGCGGATGCGCAGGTAGGCCATGCAGAGCTGGAAGCCGGCGTCGAAGAGGGCCGAGCCGACCAGGATCAGCAGCAGGGTCGAGCCCGCTTCGGCGTAGGCGGTGCCGAAGGCGGCGAGGATCAGCGGCCCGGCGAGGATCAGCAGCAGGGCGGCGGGGCCGGAGAGCATCGCGATGTGGCGGGCGGCGCGGCGCACTTCGCCGCCGACCTCTCCGGGCCGGTGGGTGCCCTCGGCGAAGAGCGCGTTGGCGATCGCCGGGGCGATGAAGAAGAGGCCCGAGGCGAGCATGAAGGTCGTGTAGAAGTAGGCATTCTCCGTCGTGCCCAGCCGCGCCGAGACCAGCACCGGCAGCAGGTAGGCGGAAGCCTGGGAGCCGAGGTTGATCGACTGGTGGCCGGCGATCAGGCCGCGCATCGCGCGCAGCTCGCCGCGCCAGCCGCTCAGCGTTGCCCTGAACTCGTGGCCGAGGGCGGGAAGCACGCGGGTGAAGGCGAAGACGTCGATCAGCACGAACGATCCGGCCCAGATCGCCAGGATCCAGGTCGTCCCCGGGACCGGCGCGACGGCGGCGAGGCCGACCAGGGCGAGGCGCAGCACGGCGGCGATCGCGTTGCGGACGAAGGCGAGCTTGGCGCGGCGCTCGGCGATGCAGGCGTGGTCGATGACCAGCGAGCAGGCGGCGCCGGCCACCCCGAAGGGCAGCAGCAGGAAGCTGGCCAGGCCGATGCCGCCCTTCAGCGCCGGAATCAGCAGCGGCAGCAGGACGGCGGCTGCGGTGCCGCCGAGCAGGCTGGCGACGGCGGAGGCGGCGACCGCGGTGGTCACGGTCAGCGACCAGGGCCGGCCGGCCGGTCGCGAGGCGAGGCGTGAGACCAGCACCTGGCCGAGGCCGAGGTTGGTGAAGACCGAGACGAAGAGCATCGCCGAGATCAGCGCCGCGGCGCGGCCAACTTCGGCGGCGGGCAGGGTGCGGGCGGCGAGCACCCAGAAGACGAAGCCGAGCCCCATCGTCGCCACGTTCATGCCGAGGATGTAGATGCCGTTGCGAAGCAGCGATTCGCCGAAGAGGCGACCCAGCCAGGCGCGTGCCCGTATCGTGGTGCCCCTGAGCATGCGATCCGCATTCTCGCGTATCGCTCAGCGTCTACTACGAGGGGTGGGCCCGCCGGCGCAGAACTTGAGTTCGATGAGCGCCGCGCCGATGCAGCAGCCGATGGAGACTGAGACCGCGCCCTCGCCGGCCCCGAGCCCGGCCGTCGAGACGATCCGCCTGCAGGCGACGCGCGGCTTCAGCCGCGTGCTTGCGCCGCGCGAGCTCTGGCGCTACCGCGACCTCGCCTACCAGATCGCCGCCCGCGACGTGACCGTTCGCTACCGCCAGACGGCGCTCGGCGCCGCCTGGGCGATCCTGCAGCCGGTCGGCTTCATGGTCGTCTTCTCACTTTTCTTCGGCGGCGTCGCCGGGGTCTCGTCCGACGGGCTGCCCTACGCCCTCTTCAGCCTCGCCGCGCTCGTCCCCTGGACCTTCCTCGCAAACTCACTGCTGCTCGGCTCCGAGAGCCTGGTGGGCAACGTCGATTTGGTTGCGAAAATCTACTTCCCGCGGATCTTCATGCCCGCAGGCGCGATCGCCGCCGGCCTCGTCGATTTGAGCGTCTCGCTCGTCATTCTCTTCGTCATAGTCATGGTTTATGGCATCGTGCCGCCGCTCGCCGTCCTCGTTCTGCCCGCTCTGATCGCGATCATGCTTGCCACCGTGCTCGGCGCCACCGCGGCGCTCTCGGCGATCAACGTGCGCTACCGCGACATCAAGTACGTGATCCCCTTCGCGATCCAGATGTGGCTGTTCGCCACCCCGGTGGTCTACTCCAGCAGTCTCATCGCCGAGCCCTGGCGAACCCTGACCGCGATCAACCCGATGGTCGGGGTGGTCGAAGGATTCCGCTGGGCGGTGCTCGGCTCCGATGCGCCGACGGCGCTGATCGGAGTCTCAGCTGTCTCCGCGCTGGTCATCCTCTTTGCCGGCCTCGCATACTTCGACCGAGTCGAGCGCGGTTTCGCCGACTTCATCTGAGAAATGGCCGACGTCGCGATCGCAGCGGAGGAACTTGGAAAGAGCTACACGCTCGGCCTGAACTCGCGTGGCTACGGCACTCTGCGGGAGAGCATCGTCAGCGGCGCCAAGCGTGTCACCGGAAGGCTCACGGGGGCCGGCGAGCGGATCGAACCGGATGTGCTGTGGGCTCTGCGCGATCTCTCGGTGACGATCCACAGCGGCGACGTGGTGGGCTTGATTGGGCATAACGGAGCCGGTAAGAGCACGCTGCTGAAGATCATCTCGCGGATCACCGAGCCGACAGAGGGCTGGGTCGACGTCACCGGTCGAGCTGGCTCGCTGCTCGAGGCTGGCACCGGCTTCCATCCCGAGCTGACCGGCCGTGAGAACATCTTTCTCAACGGTGCCATCCTCGGCATGCGCCGCTCCGACATTCGCGCCCGCTTCGACGAAATCGTCGAGTTCGCCGAAGTAGAGCGATTCCTCGACACGCCGGTCAAGCGTTACTCGAGCGGCATGTCGGTGCGTCTCGCCTTCGCCGTCGCTGCCCACCTGGAGCCGGAGATCCTGCTCGTCGATGAGGTGCTCGCAGTCGGCGACGCCGCCTTCCAGCGCAAGTCTCTCACCAAGATGAGCGATGTTGCCGCTGAAGGTCGTACGGTGATCTTCGTCTCGCACAACCTCTCGATCATTCAGGCTCTCTGCAAACGAGGGATCCTGCTCGAAGCGGGTGGAGTGGTCGCGGATTCCTCGGTTTCCGAGACGGTCGACGAGTACCTGCGCAGTCTCGAGCGCGCTGCCGGCACCGATCTGCTGGAGCGAACCGACCGCGACGGTCGCGGCTGGAAAGAGACGCTGATCAAGCGGGTCTCCGTTCACGATGTCGCCGGTGGCCATGAGGACGTGATCGTCGGTGGCCGACCCGCGACGATCTCCGTTGAGGTGACCGAGGTGCTGCCGAAAATGGAGTGCCAGATCACCATCCTCAACAGCTTCGGGGTGGCGGTCACGAGTGTCGACAGCGAACTCTCCGCGCCGGCCGACGCTCGCGACCCCGAGATGGGCACGACGATCGAGTGCGAACTCAACTCACTGCCGCTCATCCCGGGACGCTATCGCCTCGACGTCCTCGTCAAGGGTCGGCGCATGATTCAGGATGCTCTGCATGCTGCCGGCTTCTTCGACGTCGAGCCCGGGGTCATAGAGGAGCGCCCGATGCCTGCCGCCGGAGCCGATGGCGATCTGGTCTTGCCGCACGTCTGGCGGCTGCCGCAGTAGGCGAACGATGGGGGAGGCCTACGACGCGATCGTGGTCGGTTCGGGTGCAACTGGCGGCTGGGCTGCCAAGGAGCTGACCGCGAACGGCCTGCGGGTTGCGCTGCTCGAGGCCGGGCCGGAGCTCTCGGGCGATGGCCCCTCGGCCTCTCTCGATGGCGCCCGCCGCCAGCAGGTTCAGGCTCGCTGTTACGCCTTCAGCGAGCGCTCGGCGCATCTCTTCGTCGATGACCTCGAGAACCCCTACTCCTACCCCGACGATGCCCCGTTTGACTGGATACGGTCGCGCCTGGTCGGCGGTCGTCTTCACACCTGGGGCCGGACCGCGGTGCGGATGTCTGAATTCGACTTCAAGGCTGCGAATCGCGACTGGATTGGTGAGCCCTGGCCAATCTCCTATACGGATCTGGCGCCGTACTACGATCGCGTCGAGGAGTTCATGCGGGTCTGCGGCACGGCCGAGGGCTACCGATTCCTGCCCGACGGAAAGTTCATCCCACCGCTGCCGCTCAGCCCCGGCGAGCGCGCCTTCAAGGCCCGGATCGAAGGGCTCTGGCCGACCCGCCGGGTGACGCCGGCGCGAATCGCCACAGCCGCCCCGGAAGCGCTGCTTGACGCGGCCCGGGGGACGGGCCGGCTCGAGCTGCGTCCCGACTCCGTTGTCAGCCGGGTGACCGTCGATCGCGGGACCGGCAAGGTGGCGGGCGTCGCCTATTTCCACAGGCTCAGCGGCAGGGAAGAGGAGGTCGAGGCGCCGGTCGTGGTTCTCTGCGCCTCGGCGCTGGAGTCAACCCGGATCCTGCTCAACTCGGCGACGACCGAGCACCCCGATGGTCTGGGCAACTCCTCCGGCGTGCTCGGTCACTACCTGATGGACCACACTTACGGTGTCGGCGTCGACGCGGTCGTGCCCTGGCGCCGACGACGCGGTGGCGGCGCCAGGTCCTACGGCTGCATGATCCCTGCTTACCGCAACGTCACCGAGCCGGCGAACGAGTTCGTCCGCAGCTACGGGATCGAGCTCCAGGTCGAGGCCAGGCCGGGTGGTCGCCTCGCCGGGCTGAGGCCGTGGAGCAGGATCACCGGTTGTGTACGGGCCTTCGGCGAGGTGTTGCCCCATTTCGACAACCACGTCACGGTCGACCCCGAGAGCCCGGATGCATGGGGAATACCCTCGCTGCGCATCGTCTGCCGCTATGGCGACAACGAGCGCCGCATGGCAGCCGACCAGTCGCGCTCTCTGGCGGAGATGGCGCAGGCATCGGGTTGGGAGGTGGAGGGCGCACAGTCAGAGCTCTCGCCGCCGGGGCTCTCGGTGCACGAGATGGGGACCGCCCGCATGGGGGCCAGGGCCGAGGACTCGGTCCTCGACCCCAATAACCAGTGCTGGGACGTTCCCAACTTGTTCGTCACCGACGGCGCCTGCTTCACCTCGGGGGGATGTCAGAACCCGACGCTGACGATGATGGCGATCACCGCTCGTGCCTGCGACTTCATCGTCGAAGGGCTGAGGCGAGGCGAGCTATGAGGCGCGATCGCGGGCCGCGGCCGCCAGCTTTCTGACCAGCGCCCGTGGCCCCCTGGCGCGGCGTGCGACCCTTCCCGCGTCAGCCTGAATTCGCGCGCAGGCGCGGACGATGTCGAGCACCTCGTCGGGCTCGGCGAGCAGCATGCGATGCCCCAGCCAGAGCGTGTGCTCGGCAGCGTGCTCGGCGCGGGGCAGGCTCTGCGCGCCGTACTCGATCCGCGGCGCGCTCCCCCTCAGGCGCGGGCCGAAGTTGCCGGCCTGGAACAGCTCGACCCGATTGAGACTGGGGTAGGAGGGGCCGAGCTCGATGCCCTCGGCCGCCAGCGCGCGTTCGAAGCCCCGTGGCCCGAGCCCGGCGAACCGCTCTGGGTCGTAGCGAAGCAGGTAGGAGTAGCGCGCCCGGTCGTCCATGCGCGGATCGCCGGCCTGCGGGTCAAGTCCGTCCAGCTTCGCCAGTTCGGCGTCGAGCAGCTCGGCCCGCTCTTCGCGGATGGCCTGCTGGTCGGGGTAGCGCCGCAGCTGGGCCCGCAGCACGGCGCCCTGCCACTCGGTCATTCGCATGTTGCTTCCGTACCCGGGGTGGTGGTATCCGTGTCCGCCGTCGACCCTGCCGCAGTTGAGGTAGGAGAGAGCCTTGGCTCGCAGCCCATCGTCGCCGGTGATCAGCGCCCCGCCCTCGCCGGCGGTCATCAGCTTGTGCGCCTCGAAGGAGAAGCTGCCGAAGCTGCCGAAGCTGCCGACGCCGCGCCCCCGCCACCTAGTGCCGTGGGCATGGGCGCTGTCCTCGATCAGGGCCAGCTTGTGGCGCTCGCAGAGCGCGAGGAGGGCGTCCAAGTCGCAGGCGGCGCCGGCCGTGTGGACGGCGGCGACCGCCGCGGTTCGCGCGGTGACCGCCGCCTCGGCTGCGGCTGGGTCCATGCACAGCGTCTCCGGGTCGACATCGACGATCACTGGGGTCGCGTTGACCGCGAGCGCGGCCGTCGCCGTGGCGACGAAGGTGAGACCGGGAACGATCACCTCGTCCCCCTCGCCGACCCCGCAGGCGGCAAGCGCCGCCTCCAAGGTGTGGGTGCCGTTGGTCATCGCCAGGCCGTGTGCGGCGTTCTGAAAGTCGGCGAACTCGCCGGCCCAGCGGTCGGCGACCTCGCCGCGGCTGCGCGACCAACGGCCCGACTCGAGCACCTCGCCGAGCAGGGCGCGCTCGCTCTCGTCCCACTGCGGCCAGCGCGGCCACGACTTCCCCTCTCGCACCGGAGTTCCGCCAAGGATGGCCGGTCGATCGCGCACCCGTCTCACACTACAAGTCGCTACCGCAGCCCATCAGCCACGCCGGAGCTTGCGCAGGAATGCCCAGATCGAGTCCGACCCCTTGATCTCGATTCGTGGGATCAGCAGGGGATCGTCACCGGGCCGGGCCTGCGCCGGCTCGGTCGTGCAAGCGGCGAGGAAGCCGGCGCTGGAGACGGCGTCGACGGCGCGGCTGTCGTGGCGGCCGAAGGGGTAGGCGAAGCTGCGAACCTCGACCCCGAGCTCTTCTTCGAGGTCTCGCCTGGAGCCGGCGATCTGATCACCCACCGCGGCGTCCTCGACGTCAGGCAGAGAGCAGTGTGTGCGGGTGTGAGCACCAATCTCATGGCCCCGCTCGCACATCTCCATCGCCTGCGCGGCGCTCATCAGCGGCCGGTTGCTGGTCGGTCTCTCGACATCCCAGTCGTTGGCCGCGCCGAGCCGCTGGCTGACGAGGAAGAGGGTCGCTCGGAAGTCGTGGCGAGCGAGGATCGGCGCTGCGACCACGAGGTTGTCGAGGTAGCCGTCATCGATCGTGATCACCGCCGTGCGTGGTGGCGGCGGGCGATTCGCGCGCAGCGCCGTGACCAGCTCGGAGAAGGTGATCGTGCGGTAGCCCAGCAGGCGCAAGATCAGCATCTGACGCCTGAAGGAGCGGGGGTGGAGCACATAGCGGCTGCGCTTCTCACCGAAGCCGTGGTACATCAGGACCGGCGTCCCGCGCCCGCCGGAGCGCCCCGGCGTCAAGGTGCCTCCTCGCGGGACAGCTCCTCCTCGATCAGGCTGAGGAACATGCTCGACCGCAGAGCATCCAGCGTCGGCCTGCCGGCCGCGGCCATCTCTCGGTGACGGTAGTCGGAGCGGGAGTGGACGATCCAGCAGAGTAGGCGCAGTCGGGGCAGCTCCGCGGCGGGGACGCCGACGCGCGCACAGTAGGCCGCGGTGGACCGCTCGAACACTCTGCCGCAGTCGCTCCTGGGGTCCAGCAGGCGCGCGTATGTGGGTCGCACGGTGCCGCTATCCAGCGCGCCGTCGAGGACGAACGCGGCATTGGCGAGGAAGTAGACGAGGTCCATCCCGGGCAACCCGTCGGGCTCCCCGGACTCCCAGTCGAGCAGGCCGAGGTCACCCGCCTCGGTGACGATCACGTTCCAGGGCGAGCAATCGCGGTGCTCGCAGGCTGCGGGCAGGTTTCCAAGCCGGTCGAGCCGCGCCCGCGCCGCCGCCACGGTCTCCGCTCCCACCGCGGGGCCGAAGTCGCGCTCGAAGGCGGCGAGCGGCCCCGCGACAAGCCGCTGCCGCCAATCGGGGAGCGGCTCGTAGCTGCCCACGAGCCCGGTAAGCCACTCGCCGAGGCGATCCGCGATCTCGCCCAGCCGGGCGGGGGAGAGCTCGCCGATCAGCGGGCGACCGTGAATCGCGCTCTCGGCGACCGCCCGCCGCCCGCTTCGCCTGCCGACGGCCAGCACCCGCGGCACGCCCTCGATCGCCGAGTGCTCGCGCTCGATCCGTCGCAGCACGGCCGCCTCCCGGTCGAGCGCCGAGTCAGCCGCGCCGACGCGGGCGAACTTGACGACCGCCGCCGGACCACCCGCTTCGGCGAACGGCAGGGCAACCACCTTGTTGATGCTTCGCGCGCCTCCGGTCAGCAACAGCGGGGCGGATCGGCCGGAGAGGACTCGGGCGATCTCGTCGACACGGTCGTCGGGCTCCGGCGTAGGCAGGCGCCCGATCGCGCACAGCGGCGCGAGTAGACCGGCGCTTGCGACGGTGCGCCACAGGGCGCGCAGCAGCCGCTGCCAGGGCGAGCGAGCGGGGCGGTCGGCGAGTAGGCGTCTGATTGCCTCCGGCGAGTCGGGGGGCAGCCAGAACTGCGGCGGGCGACCCGGGAGCGGGCCGGGCCAGAGGATCCGGACGTCGTCTAGGCCGGCGTTGCGCAGGCGGGTGGCGGCTCGTCTTCCGCCGCCAAGGCGGGGCACACGCCAGAGGCAGACGATCTCGCCGCCAAGTCTCACCGCGTCGCGGGCCGCGCCCAGCGCCAGCCTGGTCGGGAAGCCGATCACGGCGATGTCGGCGCCGCCCGGAGCCGGCTCGCCACGGCTGATCAGGCCGATCGCGCGCGAGTGGCGCCCGTTGGTCATGTCGGCGACCAGGGGCTCCTCCCTGTGGGTTGAGAGGAAGCGCCAGTCGACCTGCCGCAGCAGCTCGTTCAGCTTGGGCTCGGGTAGGGCCTCAGCCGCGGGCGCGGGCATCGCCCAGCAACTCCCCATAGGCGGATTCGACACCGCCGGCCAGTGCCTGCGGCGAGAACCGCCGCTCGACTTTTTCGCGGCCGCGGGTGGCGATTCCCTCGCGCAGCTCGGCGTCGCCGAGCAGGCGGCGCATCGCGGCCGCCAGCGCCTCGGCATCGCCGGGTGGCACGAGCAGGCCGTCGCGCCCGTCCTCGATCAACTCGTCAGTGCCGCCGATCGCTGAGCTGAGCACCGGTCTCCGCGCCGCCATCGCCTCCAGCACGGCAAGTGAGGAGCCCTCGTAGAGCGAGGGCAGGACGAAGACGTCGCAGGCGGCGAGCAGCTCGGCGATGTCGGTGCGGTGGCCGAGGAAGCGCACCCGGTCGGCCACCCCCAACTCATGGGCAAGCGCCTCCAGCTCGGTGCGTTCGGGGCCTTCCCCGGCGAAGGCGAAGCTCGCCCCGGGAACCTCGGTCGCGGCCCGGAGCAACACCCGGTGGCCCTTCTGCTCATCGAGCCGCGCCGAGGTCAGTACCAGCAGCCGCCCGTCGGCACCCAGCTCCTTGCGCAAGGCCGGGGATCCCTGGCCGCCATAGCGGTCGAGCTCGACGGCGTTGTAGACGACCGAGACCTTCTCGGCTGGCCAGCGGAAGCGCCCGATCAGTTCGTCGGCCACCGCCTGGGAGACGGCGATGTACCGTCCGACGACGCGCGAGAGGAGGCGCAGTTGGAGGAAGCTCGAACGGTCGAGGTCGAACTCGGGCACCAGCTGCACCGTCGCCACCGCGGGCACCCGGGTCGCGACCGCGGCGGCGAGTGGCCACTTGGCTGCAACCGGCCAGCTCAGGTGGGCATGGAAGACGTCCGGTCGCTCACGATGCAGGAGCCGCGCCAGGTGGCGGGCGCTCCAGGCGCCGGCCAGACCCTGCGGGGTGGGGGGCAGGCGGCGAACCGGGAGTCCGGCTTCGGCGGCGAGCCTTGCGACCGCCTCGGCCCCAGGGTCGTCGTCGACCAGCATGGTTGTCCGCCAGCGCTCCGGCTCGAGGTGCGCGGCCAGCATGAGCATCGAGAGCTCGGCGCCGCCAAGCGCCCGGCTATCCGTGTAGAAGTAGGTTGATCGGGCCACGATGCAGATCGGCGCCCAGCTGGGCCAGGTCGCCCTCGTCGTCTTGTTCGCGCAGCTCCATGTCGGCACCTGCCCAGAAGCAGTAGTCGAGCACTGCGCGGTAGAAGAGGGGGGAGCGCCAGAGCCCGAGGCGCTCGAGCGCAGCGACCATGCCAATCACTGCCCCGCGGCTGCGCGGCGCCCGTCGCGCAAGGGAGAGCAGCAGCGAGCGGACGGCGAGCCAGGGTCGCGAGCCATCGCGTGGCGTGGCGAGGCGCAGGGACGGGAAGGCATCTGGATGCCGGCGACTGAGCTCGACCGTGGTGCGGCCTTTGCCGACCGTGTCGGCGGCGAGGCCGCGCAGCTCCTTGTCGTATTCCTGCCAGGCGAGCGCCTCCGGGTCGTACTGGATCTCCCGCTCCGGCCTTGGTCAGGCGCACGCCCAGCTCGACGTCCTCGTTGCCGTACGGCATAAAGCGGTCGTCGAAGGCGCCGACCTCGAGCAGCAGTTCGGTCGGGATCGAGACGTTGCCCGAGTAGAAGTCGCGGGGGACGAAGCGGTGGCCGGGCCTCGCCAGCTCCTCCAGGTGGGCGCTGAACCGGTCGCGGACGTGACGTGCGGCGAGCGGGCTCGAGTCCTCGAGCCGGACCGGCACCGCTCCGAGCAGGCAGACGCGCTCGCCGTCTCGGTGGCGGGCGAGGTGGCGGGCGACGAACCGGGGGATCGGTTCCATGTCGTCGTCGAGCAGGATCGAGATCTTCCCCGCAGCGATCGCCAGGGCGGCGTTGCGTGCCGCCGCCCGCCCTCTCTTCGGTGGGTCGACGAAACGCAGGGCGAACGGGGTGTCCAGCTGCTCGAGCATCTCACGGGTGTCGTCGTGCCCCCCGTCTATGGCGACCACGACCTCAAAGCTGTTGGGATGGGCGGTCTGCCGCGTGAACCCGCGCAGGGCGCGGGAGAGCGCCTCGCGGCGTTCGAATGTGGGGATGATCACGCTGGCCTGCGGGCTGCTGCTCATGGGTTCCGAGCCGTTGGGGCAACGGAAGATAGCTGCGTCGGCGGCGCGAGCTGCGAGGGATTCTGCAGGTCGCGACTGCCGGGGTTGTCGCCCCGGCGCCACGCTAGAGTGCCCGACCATCGCAGCCTCGCACGAGATACCGGGACATCCGAGTTGAGCGCCGTCTCGCCTGTGCGGCGAGTGATCGACCTGCTCGCTCCCTATCTGCCGCAGCGCCTGCGGACCTGGATCAGGATCCACGCGCGACGCACCTGGCCGCCGGTCGGGATGGTGCGTTTCGGCAGTCTGCGCCGCCTGCAGCCGATCGACAAGCTCTTCGGCTACTCGCGCGGCACCCCGATCGACCGCTTCTACATCGAGCGTTATCTCGACGCCCATTCCGGCGTGCCCGGCTACGTTCTCGGTGACATTCGCGGCAGCGTGCTCGAGGTCGGAGACGACAAATACACCAAGCGCTTCGGCACCTTCGCGCCGGAGGGCGAGAAGCACGGCCCGGAGTCGGGCTACGTCACCTCCAACGATGTTCTCCATGGCGATGCGTCCAATCCCAAGGCGACGATCGTCGGCGACCTGGCGACCGGGGAGGGCTTGCCATCGGAAGCCTACGATTGCGTGATCTGCGCCCAGACCCTGCCGGTGATCTACGACGTCCACGGCGCGATCAAGAATCTGCACCGGACGCTCAAGCCCGGCGGGGTGGTGTTGATCACGGTCAACGGCGTTTGCCGGATCTGCCGCCCCGACTACGAACTCTGGGGCGACTACTGGCGGTTCACCTCGCTTTCGATGCGCCGGTTGCTGGAGGAGGCATTTCCGCCCGACTCGATCACGGTCGAGGCCCACGGCAACGTGCTGACGGCGACGGCCTTTATGCACGGCCTCGCGGTGGAGGAGCTGAAGCGCGCGGAGCTGGAGCTCCACGATCCGGATTACGAGGTGAGCATCACCGCCCGCGCGGTCCGCGAGTCCTGACCTGCCGCGCCTCAACTCCGGGCCGAGGCGATCACTTCCCCGTAGGCCGCGATCAGGCGCTCGGCCCAGGCGTCAGGTGCGTAGTGTCGCTGCGCGAAGCTGCGGGCCCGAAGGCCAAGCTCGGTGCGACTCGTCCGGTCGCCGAGCAGGTCCGCCGTCGCCGCGGCGAAGCTGACAGCGTCCCTGGCGACGGTCAGCGGCGCGTCCTCGGCGAAGCAGTCGAACCCCTCGATGCCGCGTGGCGTGGTGACCACCGCCTTGCCGGCGCCCAGCGCCTGCAGCACCTTCATCCGCATCCCGCCCCCGGTTCGCACGGGTGCGACGACGACCGCCGCGGACTCGACATGTGGCTCGACCGCGGGAGCGTCGGGGATCACCTCGATGTCCTCTGTGGCAAGGGCGAGGATCTCTGCCGGAGGGCTCGCTCCGACGATCCGCAGGCGCGCCCCGGGCTGGCGCGCGCGTAGAGCCGGCATGATCTCACCGGCGAGCCAGAGTGCTGCGTCGCGGTTTGGCCGGTGGGTGAAGTTGCCGACGAAGAGCACGGTGCCGGATTGCACGCGATCGGCTGGTGACGCCGGTGGGAGCTCGAGGCCGAAGGGGCTGACTCGGACGCGGGCGGCCACCTCGGGGGCCAGCTCGGCGATCGAGGTCGCGTCGCGCCGGCCAAAGGCGAGGACGCGGTCGAAACGGCGCCAGGCATGACGCTGGAAGCGAGGCCGCTTGTGCCAGTCGCGCTCCTCGAAGGCCCAGCCCGGCCAACCCCTCGGGTCGACGGGCGGCCGCTGCAGCGGGCGGGGGCGCAGCACCTCGTGCTCGGTTAGCACGGTGGGGATGCCGGCCGGCATCCGGAAGCCGGCCATCGCGCTGTCCTCGGTGACCGCGATGTCGAAGGCGCGGCGGCCGGCGAGGTCGTCGAGGATCGCCTGGATTCCCGGATCGGCGAACCAGATCGGGCGCCACGGCCGGCGGCCGCAGGTCCAGGCGCCAGCCATGCGCGCTCGCCGTCGCCAGCGACGTGTCGCGCGCCTGGGGATGCGGCGGTCGGCGAAGTGGGCATCGACGCCGCTGCCGAGCAGCTGTTCGGCGGCCTCGGCTTCGCCTGCCTCTTCGCCGATCGAGCTGACCAGGGTGACCTCGTTCGCGGCGCTCAGTCCCTCGAGTTGCGCGTGGAGGAGGACGGGGATCGCGCCGCCGCCCCTTCCCTGGGGCGGCACCGGCGTCACCAGCAGGATCTTCATCCCTGGTTGGCCGTCCCCGCTGCGATCAGCGCCTCATAGGTCCGCTCGAAGCGGGGCAGCACTCGCGGAGCGGCGAAGCTCTTTGCCCTCTCCGCGGCGGCTTCTCCGAGCGCCTCGCGCAGGTCTGGGTCAGCGATCAGCCGTTCCATTGCGTCGACGAGCGCCGGCACATCCCCCTGGGGAACCAGGACGCCCGTGCTCTCGTCGAGCATGTCGGTGTGGCCGCCCAGTTGCGTGCCGATGACCGGCTTGCCCTGGCTCATCCCCTCGGCGACCGTAGCGCCCAGGGGCTCGGGCCAGAGCGAGGGCATGACGCCGAACATCGCCCGCTGCCAGGAAGCCATCACGACCCGGTGCGGGACGTCGGCGAGGATCACCGCCTCGGGCGGGAAGTCGGGTGGCGAGTCGCGCTCGAAGGTGCCCATCAGGACCAGCGGCGGCGGGTTGTCGAGCCGGCGGTATGCCGCGAAGAGCGTTTCCAGGCCCTTGACCTTGCGGAAAGCGCCAACGTAGAGGATGAAGGGCTTGTCCGGCAGGCGGGCCAGCCAGGCATCGACATCCGGCTCCTCCTCGAGGCGCGCCGGGGGCTCCACCTGGAAGCTGGGGATCGTCACCTCCAGGAGCGACGGCCCCTCGGGAAGGTTGGCGGCGGTGACATCGTGGACGTAGGAGCTGACGCTGTGCAGACCGGTCATCCGCCGCGCCAGGATCGGCTTCGAGAGCGCCACTCCCAGCGCCGCGAACCAGCCCTTCGGGGTCCCGTAGTACTGACCGGAGCAGGCCGTGCACTTGAGCGGCCCAGGGCCCGAGCAGGGCTCGCCCTTGCGCAGCAGGGTCCGGGTCGCGCAGAAATAGCCGTAGTCGCGGGCGGAGAGCAGCAGCGGCGTCTTGCGCCGGCCCAGCGCCAGGGCCACCGAGAAGGCGAGCCAGCCGTAGGCGTGGACCACATCAGGCTCGAAGTCGGCGATCAGGTTGCGCAGGGCGACCGTGGTGACCGGGTCGGGGAAGGGCGGCTGGTGGCGCTGGCGGTTGTCCCGGGCCATGAAGTCGAAGAGGGTGCGCGTCTGCCGCACCCGGTGGACGACGAAACCGTCGTCGTGTTCGAGCTTGGGCAGACCCCCGTGCCAGGGGGTGACGACGGCGACGGTGTGGCCGCGTTCGGCCAACGAGCGGCCGAGCAGCTGCGCTTGGCGATGGGCGCCGCCGATGAACGGCGGGAAGTGGTCTGTGGCGATCAGGATGCGCATCGGGAGGCGGGCGGGGCCTCGCTGCCGGCGCCCTGCAGGCGCCCCAGGAGCCTGTTGAGCGCGCGCCGTCGCGAGGGGAACATAAATAGCACGGCCAAGCGCTCCGCCAGGCGGCGTGGGGCGATCGCCATCGCCGCGAACCAGGCGAGGAAGGCGGCCTTCATCGTCGGCGAGGCGTTGTCGCGGCGCCGGCAGGCGGCGACGGCGTCGCCGAGCAGGCCCAGCCGCCGGTCGGCGGCCAGCGGGTGGCGCCCTGGGTCGAGGCGCAGCGAGGCCATCCGGTTGGCGAGGTCGGCGAGCGAGAGGATGCGGCTGGGGTGGGGGAGGCCGAGCTCGGCGGCCAGCGCCAGCAACTCGGTCGAGGTGGCATCGGCGAACTCGACCGCCTGACGCAGGTGGGGCAGGTCGATCTCCTCGCCGCTGAGCTCGTAGCTGTTGGCTCCATGCACACGGTATCCGGCGCCGATCGCATCGAGCGAGACGACGCGGCCGAGGAGGGCGGTGAGGTGGACCAGGTACCAGTCGGCGCCGGTGACCGGATAGGCGCTCTCCGGGACCGGCAGGATGCGGCGCACGGCCGAGGCGCGGAACGCGTTCGCGCTGGTCGCCATCCAGACCAGGTCGTAGGGGTAGGCGAGCTCGGCCCGGCGCAGGTCGCCGCAGGGCGCCGGCAGGTGGGGATCCGGCTTGATCTCGCCTGTCGGCGCGCCGTCCGCGTCGATCGTCTCCATCCGGAACTGGGCCTTGACCAGCTCCTCGTCGGCGGCGAAGGCCGCCGCCGCGCGCGCCGCCATCTCCGGTCGCAGCACGTCGTCGGCGTCGAGGAAGATCACGACGTCCCCGTCGCTCTCGGCCATGCCGGCGTTGAGCGCCGAGGCCTGGCCGCCGTTCTCCTTGAGCACGACGGTCACGTCCTCATCCTGGGCGGCGAGGATGCGGCGCGAGTCGTCGGTCGAGCCGTCGTCGACGACGATCGTCCGCACCCGCTCGTGGGTTTGATCGCGGGCGCTCTCGATCGCCGCGCTGAGGAAGGCGCCGTAGTCGTGGTTGTTGATGACGATGTCGACTGCGAGCGCCGTCATCCGCCCGCACTCCGCGGGGCGACCAGATATCCCTTCACCCTGCGGTAGACGTCGAACGGTTCCTCATGGCGCAGCAGCGTCGCCACCACCGCCACCGGCGCTCGCTCGCCCGGGCCGGGCGGGCCGACCCGTACCAACCGTTCTTCGCCGGGACGCAGGTTGAAGTTGCGGCGCACGACGCGTTCGCCGCCGATTCTGATCCGCAGGTCGAAGTCGGTTGCCTCGGGCTCCTGGCTGCGGACGCCGACCCGCGCTTCGCTGCGCTGTGAGTTGGGCGCTGGAACGATCCACAGCTCGGTGTAGCCGGGGACATCCTCGACCGGCACGGTCGTCGAGGCGAGGACGAGTGCTCCGGATGCGATCAGCAGGGCGGCGCCGAGCAACGCCAGCTCGATCTTCCCGGGTCGCAGGCGGGGCCAGGCGCGCACCGGCGGCTCTTCGCCGCGCCGGAGCGCCGCGACCTGTGCGGCTCCGAGGACGACCAAGACCAGAAGCAGTGCCCAGGAGGAGCCGCGGATGCCGCCCGGGATGTAGTTGAGCGGCAGGGCGCCGAGCGCGAGGACCGCGAGACTGAGGGCGACGGCGAGGAGAGCGAAGCGCTGCCACTCGAGGCTGCGGCCGGCGAAGGCGGCCGCGGTGATCGCGTAGCCCGGCATGAGCAGCGCCAGCGGCGCGGCGAAGAGCAGCGAGAGGGCCGCCCACGGCGCCAGCAGCGCGACGACAGCGCAGAGGGGCGCGCTCCAGACCAGCAGCCGCAGGTCGCCGTGTCCCCTCACGGCCGCGAGTCCAGGTCGTAGACGGAGATCGGGCCGCTGGAGTAGATCCGCGTGGCCCCCGGGATCTCCGCGAACTTAACGATCGCCGGCCTGGGCAACAGTTCTTCGTCTTCTCCGGGAAAGGCGTAACCCCGGTTGGCCTCGTTTGAGAGCTCGCGCGCGTCGGCGACGACGTAGCGCACGTCGTTTTCGCGGAGCAGCGGCAGCTCCCAGCCAGAAAATGCCTCCTCGAACATGATGTCCTCGATGTCCGGGGTCTTGCCGGTCAGCGTTACCCGTTCGCCCGGCGCCAGCAGCAGGCGCGCGTCGGCGGCGTTTGCCGCCAGGCGCTGGTCGGATGGGACGTTGCTGCGCGCCCATTCGGCCAGCGCGAGTGGGGGCGACGAGATCGTCCGTCCCTCCACCCTGGCTCGAAGCGGTGACGAAAGCTGCAGGTCCCAGGGCCAGCCGGCGATCGCGCCGCCGATGATCACGATGGCGATTGCAGCACTGGTGCCGGCTCGGCCCAGCCGGGCGCGGCCACCCGGCGCCCAGTTCTGTGCCCCGGCGATCGCGACGACGAAGGCGAGGCCGATGAAGAGAAACTCGCTGGCGCGATTGGCCGTCTCCCAGGCGCCGGGGACGAGCCTCAGCATCAGGGTTGCGAAGAGGGAGACCGCGGCGCCGCCAAAGATCAGGGCGAAAGGCTGGTGGCGATAGCGCCGCCAGAGGCGGATCAAGCCAACGGGCAGTGCTGCCGCCAGCAAGAGAACCGCCACGAACGCCGTGGCGCGGGCCAGCAGCGGCGTGTCGGGGATGGTCGAGCCCTTTCCTTCGAAGAGGCTGCGGGCGGGAGCCTCGCCCGCAGCGGTCTCGAAGATCGACTTGAAGGCTCCACCGAGCACCGGCGAGAGGTAGCCGATCGTCGAGTCGGCGACGACCAGGACCCAAGCGAGCGCCGCGGTGGCGGCGAAGACCGCGTAGCGCCACGGGTTGGGCCAACTCCAGTTGCGCCGCAGCAGCCAGTAGACCAGCGTCAGGATCGCGAGGAAGGCGGTCAGCGCGTAGGAGGTGAGGTGGTGGGTGACGACGATCGCGGTGATCCCGAGCACGATCGGCACCGCCCACTCGCGTGCCCACCCCCGTGGCGCCGCGCCGCGCTCGGCGAGGGCCATCATGACGACGACGAGGAGCGGCAGCGAGAGCGACTCGTAGGAGAACTGCGCCCCCCAGTAGAGGAAGTTGAAGTTGCCGGCGTAGATCGCCGTCGCCAGCCCAGCGGTGCGAGCCGAGCCGCTGACTCGTCCGAAGAGCAGGAAGAGTCCGGCCATGAGGGCGAGGCGGGCGGTGCCGACGATGACTATCCCCGCCCAGTAGGTGGAAAGCCCGGTGATCGTCGTCAGCGCCGAGGTCGCGCTCTCCAGCCCGGGGTAACTCGGTGTCGCGCGTAGGATCGGGTTGAAGCGGAAGAGTTCGTGGTGGGCCGTGATCTGGTCGGCGTTGAAGGTGTGGACGATCTCGTCGGAGAAGCTGAAGACCGGCGCGTCGCGGACCAGCTTCACGCAGTAGAGCGAGAGGCCGAGCAGGCAGACCAGGGCGAGCCGTTCGGTGGGTGAGGCGTCGCGCGAGGTGAGCCGGTAGAGGATCGGCAGGGCGATCAGCAGGACGCCGAGCCAGAGCAGCACCGAGTTCGGCTCGAGCAGCTGGCGCGACTGCGAGTTGACGAAGGCGCAGAGCAGTACTCCGAGCCCGGCGCTGAGGGCGATCGGCGCGAAGAACCCGATCTTCGGTCTGGGGCCAGCCATCGCAGCTGCCCCGTACTCAAGCAGCAGTTGCGGCTGCCTTGGCGTCGTGCGCCTCGTCCTCCACCTCGGGGCGCTCGTGGGGGATCGCGCGGCGGCGGCGGGCCTCGCCGAGGATCGTGCCCAGCACCCGGAAACCGTCGCGGAAGGTGTTGAGGTTGCTCTGGCCGTACAGCCGGTCGGCCTCGTAGCTCGGCACCTCGGTGATCTTCATCCCGGCGCCGGCGATCCGCAGGTTGATCAGGGTCTCGACCTCGAAGCCGGGGACGTCGAGGGAGATGAACGGCAGGCAGCGCGCCCAGAAGGCGTTGTAGCCGTAGCAGAGGTCGGTGAAGTGGGTGCCGTGCAGGAGGTTGGCGCTGCCGCTGAGGAAGGTGTTGCCGGCGCTGCGCAGCCTGGTGATGTCGGCGCTGCCGCCGCCGGGCAGGAAGCGCGAGCCCTTGGCGAAGTCGGCGCCGGCCTCGAGCGCCTCGACGAAGCGCGGGATCTCGGCCGGGTCGGCGGAGCCGTCGGCGTCGAGCATGACGACGAGGTTGCCGGTGACCGCGGCGAAGCCGGTGCGGAAGGCGTCGCCCTTGCCGCGCCCGCTCTGGGTCAGCACGCGGATCTGGGGGTAGGCGCGGCGGGCGGCTTCGATCGTGTTGTCCTTGGAGTTGCCGTCGACCAGGATCACCTCGTGCATGTCCTCGGGCAGGCGCGAGAGGACGTGGCCGATGTTGCGCTCCTCGTTCATCGCCGGGACGACGACGCTGACCTTGGTCCGGCGGCCGCGGCGGCGGTCGGGGCCGACGTAGGGGATCGAGTCGCGGGTGGCGAGCGCCTCGACGTCGATCAGCGGCACGCCGCCGACCTTGCTCGGCCTCGCCGCCGGCGCCTCGAGCAGGTCGAGCGGGCGCGGCAGCAGGCTGACCGGGACGCCGATCGACTTGAAGGCGCGGACCAGGTCGAGCAGGCTCTCGTCGTCGGCATGCTGGGTGGCGATCACTACCCGGTCGGCGCGGTAGCGGTCGACCACTTCCAGCGCCGCGACGCGGGCGGTCGACTGGGTGTCGTCTTCGCCGCCGGGCGGCACCGTGGCGACGACCTTGGCGTACCTGCGCAGCGGCTCGTAGGCGCGCAGGCGCTCCGCCGTGGAGTCGGCGCCGACCAGGACCCAGCGCTCGGCCTTGTCGAGGCGCGCGAAGAAGGGCGTGCCGATGCGGCGGGCGGCGGTGTCGAGGGCGAGGAACCCGCCCCAGAGCGCCAGCTGGGCGCCGCCGTCGAGCGGCGTCAGCAGCGAGGCGGACCAGGCGAAGAGGGTGGCGACGAGGATGCGGAGCACCGGCCAGGCGAGGCCGTCCTCGCTCTCGCGGCCGTAGGAGGAGCCGTAGACGCCGAGCGCCGCCGAGACGCCGACCAGCAGCAGGGGCGCGACCGGCAGGGCCGGGAAGAGGCTGGCGCCGAAGAGCCGGACCACCAGGACCAGCATCAGCGAGGAGCTGGCGAGGTCGATCAGCGGCGGCAGCCACCAGCTGATCCCGCGGCGGGCGCGGGGCATGCTGCCGAGGGTCGGGCGGTCCTGGACGAGGGCTTCGCGGCGGCGGGGCTCGGCCGTGAACGGGCCGTCGAGGGGGAAGTCTGTCGAGGAGTTCATTGGCTGGGCGGGGGAGGGGAGATCGGGGTTGCTCGGTGTACGTGGATGTGCCGTGTTCGGTTGCTGCTCCCCCTATCGGCCGGGGGGGCTGCCGACGTTAGCGTTTTGCATCCTGCAAGCGATGAAATTGCGGTTACAGGATTCAAGTGTGAACGGTTGACGCGAACTCGCAACCCAACTTGCGTCTAGGCTCAGCAGTTGAAAATAATCGACCAGTGAGCCTCAGAGCCCGTAGGCCTCGGCCAGTTCGGGGTCCTTGGCGGCCAGCATCTCGGCCAGCTCGACCATCACCTTGCACTGCTTCCAGGTCGCGTCGTCCTGCATCTTGCCGTCGATCATGTGCACGCCGGCGCCGTCGGGGATCGCCTCCAGCACCTTCTTGGCGAACTTGACCTCCTCGACCGGCGGGCTGAAGACCTTCTTCGCGATCCCGATCTGCACCGGGTGCAGCGACCAGGCGCCGACGCAGCCGAGCAGGAAGGCCGAGCGGAACTGGGTCTCGCAGCCGGCCGTGTCCTTGATGTCGCCGAAGGGGCCGTAGAAGGGCAGGATCCCGGTCGCCGCGCAGGCGTCGACCATGCGCGCGATCGAGTAGTGCCAGGGGTCCTGCTGGGCGGTGACGCGGTCGGCCTCGGGGTTCTCGGGGTCGGCCGGGTCCTCCATCGAGCGGTAGCCGGGGTGGCCGCCGCCGACCCGGGTCGTCTTCATCCGCCGCGAGGCGGCGAGGTCGGCCGGGCCGAAGCTCATCCCCTGCATGCGCGGGCTGGCGGCGGCGATCTCCTCGACGTTGACGACGCCCTGGGCGGTCTCGAGGATCGCGTGGATCAGGATCGGGCGGTCGAGCTCCGCCTTCGCCTCGAGCTGGGCGAGCAGGCGGTCGACGTAGTGGATGTCCCAGGCGCCCTCGACCTTGGGCACCATCACGACCTCGAGCTGCTCGCCGATCTCGGCGACCAGGGTGGTGAGGTCGTCGAGCACCCAGGGGCTCTCCAGCGAGTTGACCCGGGTCCAGAGCGCTGTCTGGCCGAAGTCGGACTCCTTGGCGGCCTTGATCAGCCCCTGGCGCGCGGCCTCCTTGCGGTCGACCGGGATCGCGTCCTCGAGGTTGCCGAGCAGGATGTCGGTCTTCTCGGCGATGGCGGCCGCCTTGGCGACCATCTTCTCGTTGGAGAAGTCGAGGAAGTGGATCATCCGCGCCGGCTTGACCGGGATCTCGCGCAGCGGCTCGGGCGCGCCGATCGCCTGCGGCTGGAAGAAGTCTCTGGGGTTTCTCACGCTGCTCCTCGTCGTTCGTCGGTTGCGGGCTGGAATCTACCCAAACGCGCGTTCGTGGCGGCGCGGAGCGTCAGCTTTCGCCTCCGAGCCAGAGGCCGCAGAGCGGCACCGCCCAGATGCGTTCCTCGATCTCGAGCGTGCTCGAGCCGTTGTAGAGCACGATCCCGGCTTTGAAGCGGGTGCCGAGCTTGTCGCGCAGGAAGCGTAGCCCGCCGCTGCTGGAGCGGTTGACCGAGGCAGCAGCCTTGACCTCGACCCCGGCGATCTCGCCGGCCGCCGACTCGATCACGACGTCGACCTCGCGCTGGCGGTCGTCGCGGTAGAAGAAGAGCTCGGCGCGGGTCGAGGCCCAGCTCAGCTGCTTGACGAGCTCCATCGTCACGAAGGTCTCGAGCAGCATGCCGGCGAGCCCGCCCTGGTCGACCGCCGAGTAGCGGCTGGCGTCGGCCCCGATCAGCGCTGACATCAGGCCCGTGTCGGCGATCAGCAGCTTCGGCGTCTTCACCTGGCGGGCGCCCAGGTTGCGCGACCAGGGGGAGAGCCGAAGCACGAGGAACAGCTCTTCGAGCAGCGCGAGGTGGGCCTTGACCGTCTTGTCGTCGAGCTCGAGCTCGAGACCGAGGCGCCGGAAGGAGGTCAGCCCACCCGAACTGACCGCCACCAGCTTGAGCAGCCGGCCGAGCGAGCCCGCGCCGCCTCGCACACCGCCGAGCGTCTCTGGGTTGCGGCTGACGAGCGCCTGCACGTAGGAGTCGAAGTAGCGCCCCCGCTGCCTGTCGGTGCGCATGTAGGCGTCGGGAAATCCTCCCCTCACCACCCGCGCGGCGCTTGCCGCGCGCCCTGCTCGGACGTTGTTCACGCGGGGTGGCTCGCCGGCGAGCAGGCGATCGATCATGACCTCCCGGCGCCCTTCGATCTCCCCCTGCGAGAGCGGCCAGAGGTTGACGTACTCGACCCGCCCCGGCAGGGCGTCGGCGACTGCGCGGGAGGCGAGCAGGTTCGCCGAGCCTGTGATCAGGAACTGGCCCCGCGAGTCGTCGCGGTCCACCGCTTGCTTGATCGCCAGCAGCAGGTCGGGGGCGCGCTGTGCCTCGTCGATCACCGCCGGCTTCTCGATGTCGGCGACGAAGCCGTCGGGGTCGGCGCGGGCGGCGCGGCGGGTCGTCTCCTCGTCGAGGCTGTAGTAGTGGGGAACGAGGCCGCTGCGTTGCAGCTCGATCGCCAGTGTGCTCTTGCCTGTCTGCCGCGCTCCGAGAATCGCCCCAGCCCGGCTGCTGGCCAGGATGTCCCTGATCTCCGACTCGATGTGGCGCGGGATGATTGGCATCTGAGATTATCTGGGCTCTGGGGTAATTCGGAGTTTTACCCTGGGGTAATTCGGAATAACCATAGCGGGAAGTTCGGAATGCAGACTCTGGCAAGCTCGGGGATGCCGGGCGCGTGGCGACCGCTTGCCTCCGTCGTCGGGGCGCAGGGATTTGGCCGGCGTCGGCGTACCTTGAGTGGATGGACGCGGCCGCCGCCGACTCGACCCAGGACTGGCTCGTGCCCGAGGCCGCGCGGCCGCCGACCGTGGCCGAGCTGGAGCGGCGGATCGAGGAGGCGCTGGTCACGGCGCGGGCCTCGGAGGCGGCGATCATGAGCGTCGGCGCCTCGGCGCTCGACGCGGCCGAGCAGGCGCGGCGGGCGGCGGCGCTGGCCGAGCGCGCCAGCCTGGCGGCGGCGGAGGCGCGCGATCACGTCGCTTCGACCGTGGCGCTGCCGGGCTCGATCCCCACCGCTGCCGATGGCGGCGAGGCGGCGTCCCCGACGGGAGGCGGCGCCGCGGAGGCGGGGCCGGCGGACGGGGACGGGGACGAGGGCCTCGGCGACTTCAGCGAGCGGGCCGACCGCCTGGTCGCCCGCCTGCGGCAGCTGCAGCGGGTGCCGCTGCCGGAGCCGGCATCCAGCGCCGGCGCAGAGCAGCCGCGACCCGGGCGCTGAGCGGCCCCGGCGGCGCCAGCGCGACGCCGTCGATCGAGGCGACCGGCTCGACCCCGCGCACCGAGCCGGCGAGGAAGGCCTCGCCGGCTAAGGCGTCTTCGAGCCGCAGTGGAACCTCGCGGGTCTCGGTCTCGACTTCGCGGCCGGCCGCGATCACGCCGGCGCGGGCGATGCCGGGCAGGATGCGGCCGTCGGCGGGGGCGTGCGCAGCGCCGCGGCGCCGACCGCGAAGAGGCTGCCGCGCGAGGCCTCGAGCACGAAGCCGTCTTCGTCGACCAGCAGCGGCAGCTGATCCGGGCCGAGCTGCGCCTGCTGCGCGTCGAGCAGGCGGCGGTCGGCCCACTTGTGGGCGCCGAGGCCGCCCTCGACGACGAAGCTGCGCAGGGCGACCCCGCGCTCGGCGCCGGGGAAGACGGCGGCGGGGTCGACCTCGGCGCCGGTCAGCTCGCTGCTCAGCCCCGCCGCGGTCGGGGTCAGGGTCAGGCGCAGCCGGCCGCAGGACAGCGGCGCCGCGGCCGCGGCGACGGTGCTCGCCGTCGCCGCCGGCAGCTTGGCGCGGTAGAGGTCGTGGAGGCTGGCGGCGAGGCGCTCGAGGTGGGCGCCGAGCTCGACCGGCCGGCCGGCGAGGACCAGCATCGTCTCGAAGACGCCTTTGCGGGGGTCGGGGCGGAGGCTGACGCGCACCGCGGGATATCTTGACGCGATGCCGGCCGCGAGTCAGCCCGGGGCGCCGGCGGCCCCAGCGCCGCGCCTCGTCCGGCGGCTGGACTGGCTGCCCGACCCCGAGCGCGCCTTCGTCCACCTCTACGGGGCGAGCCGCAACGCCTTCTGGCTCGACAGCAGCGCCGCCGGCGGGGAGAGGGGGCGCTTCTCGTTCATCGGTGACGACGCCGGCGGCGCCGTCGTCACCTACGAGGTCGGCGGACAGCTGCGGGTCGAGCGCGGGGGGGAGGTCGAGCAGCGCCGCGAATCGGTCTTCGCCTACCTCGATCGCGAGTGCGGGGCGGGCGAGCCGCTCGGCGGGGCCGCGGCCGAGCTGCCCTTCGATTTCCGCGGCGGTCTCGCCGGCTACCTCGGCTACGAGCTGAAGGCCGAGTGCGACTCGCCCAACTCCCACCGCTCGCCGCTCCCCGACGCCGCCCTGATCCGCCCCGCCCGCCTGATCGCCTTCGACCACCTCGAGCGCCACACCTACCTCCTAGCCCACCCAGCCGAACTGCATCAAATTCCAGCTCCGCCGGAGCTGGAATTTGATGCAGTTCGGCGCGCTGGGGAGCGCTGGCTCGACGAGACCGAGGCGCGGCTGGCGGCGCTGCCGGAGTTGGGCGTGCCGCGGGTGCCCGACGGAGCTCCCGGCCTCGGCCTGGCGCGCTCGCCCGAGCGCTACCTGGCCGACGTCGCCGCCTGCCGCGACTACTTACACGCCGGCCACAGCTACGAGATCTGCCTGACGAACAGCCTGCGCGGGCCGCTCGACGCCGACCCGCTGGAGCTCTACCGCGCCCTGCGCCGCGTCAACCCGGCGCCCTTCGCCGCCTACCTGCGCTTCGGCGAGCGGGCCGTGCTCAGCTCCTCGCCGGAGCGCTTCCTCGCCGTCGACCGGGGCGGCTGGGCCGAAGCGCGGCCGATCAAGGGCACGGCGCGGCGCTCGCCGGACCCGGCCGAGGACGCGGCGCTGGCGGCGGCGCTCGCCGCCGACCCCAAGAGCCGGGCCGAGAACGTCACCATCGTCGACCTGCTGCGCAACGACCTCGGCCGCGTCTGCGAGGTCGGCAGCGTCCACGTCCCCGAGCTGATGGCGGTCGAGACCTACGAGACCGTGCACCAGCTCGTCTCCGGCGTGCGCGGCAGGTTGCGCGCCGGGGTCGGCCCCGGCGAGGCGATCCGCGCCTGCTTCCCGCCCGGCTCGATGACCGGCGCGCCGAAGCTGCGCACGATGGAGATCCTCGAAGAGCTGGAGGGCGGGCCGCGGGGCGTCTACTCGGGGGCGATCGGCTGGCTCGGGCCGGGCGGCGCCTGCGATCTCTCGGTCGCGATCCGCACCATCGTCCTCGACCGTGGCGCCGCGACGATCGGCGCCGGCGGGGCGATCGTCGCCGACTCCGAGCCCGAGGCGGAGCTGGCCGAGATGCTGCTCAAGGCCGCCGCGCCGGCCGCGGCGCTCGGCGGCGGCACGTCGATATCCTCTGCGCTCCGCGGCGCGGGCCAGGCCCGCCGCGATCCGTCCCCGACACCGAGCTAGGAGCCATGGCCGTAGACACCGCCGCCTTCCGTGAGCAGACCGACGAGCAGCAGGCGATCACCGAGATGGTGCGCCAGTTCGCCGACGAGCAGATCATCCCCAACGCCGAGCATTACGACCACGAGGACTCCTTCCCGGAGCCGATCGTCGAGCAGATGAAGGAGCTCGGCCTGTTCGGGGTGACGATCCCCGAGGAGTACGGCGGCATGGGCCTCGACCTGACCACCTACGCGATGATCGTCGAAGAGCTCTCGCGCGGCTGGATCTCGATCTCCGGCGTCGTCAACACCCACTTCATCGGCTCCTACCTGCTGATGAAGTTCGGCACCGAGGAGCAGAAGCAGCACTTCCTGCCGAAGATGGCGACCGGTGAGATCCGCGCCGCCTTCTCGCTCTCGGAGCCCGAGGTCGGCTCCGACGTGCAGGGCATCAAGGCGACGGCGAAGAAGGGCGAGGACGGCAGCTGGGAGCTGAACGGCCAGAAGATGTGGGTCACCAACGGCCTCGGCTCCTCGGTCGTCTTCGTGCTGATGAAGACCGACCCCAAGGCCGAGCCGGCCTACAAGGGGATGACCTGCTTCATCACCGAGAAGGAGCCCTGGAAGGAAGTCAACGAGGGCGACTACGCCGGGCTGACGATCCCGCCCAAGATCAAGAAGATGGGCTACAAGGGGGTCGAGTCGACCGAGCTGGTCTACGACGGCTACCGCTGCCCGCCCGAGCGCGTGCTCGGCGGCGAGGAGGGCGGCGTCGGCCAGGGCTTCGTGCAGATGATGGACGCGCTCGAGGTCGGCCGGGTCAACGTCGCCGCCCGCGGCGTCGGCATCGCCCAGCGCGCCCTGGAGCTGGCCCTGCGCTACAGCCAGGAGCGCAAGACCTTCGGCAAGCCGATCGCCAAGCACCAGGCGATCCAGTTCAAGCTCGCCGACATGGCGACCAAGGTCGAGGCGGCGCGCCTCGTCACCCGCAAGGCGGCGCGGATGAAGGACGCCGGCGAGCGCTCCGACCTCGAGGCCGGGATGGCGAAGCTGCTCGCCTCGGAGACCGGCAAGGAGTGCGTCGAGGAGTGCTTCCGCATCCACGGCGGCTACGGCTACTCGAAGGAGTATGAGATCGAGCGCCTCTATCGCGACGCGCCGCTGCTGCTGATCGGCGAGGGGACCTCGGAGATCCAGCGCATGGTGATCGGCAAGAAGCTGCTCCAGCGCCACAAGATCTGATGGGAGGCCGCTGACCAGATGGCGTCGACCGCGGACCTGATCCGCACCGCCGTCGAGCGGTTCCAGGCCGAAGTGCCGGCGCTGGCAAAGCTGAAACTGGTCTTCGGCCTGGAACTGAAGGCCAAACACGACATCCAGCTCTACCGGGTCGAGCTGCCCGGCCCGAAGATCAAGAAGGACCTCGCCCGGGACGAGCGGGTGCTGGTCCAGGTCGACCGCCCGCAGTTCAACGAGCTGGCCGAGAACGGCACCCTGAAGAGCTACCGCAGGGCCTATGAGACCGGGCACATCAAGGCGACCGGCGACTCCAACGTGAAGAAGCTGATCGCCCAGGTGGTCGAGCGCCAGGAGGAACGCGCCCGGCTCAAGAAAGCCCACTGAGCGGCCGCCGAGCGCGCGCGGGTAGCATCCCGCGCCGTCCAAACCCCCCAAGGAGATCCCCGAAACGATGAGCGAGCAGAGCTACGAGCTGACCACCGACCAGGCCGAGCGCGAGGCGACCGGCGCCCACGCCTACGGCCGCTACCTCGAGGAGTTCGAGGTCGGCGCCGTCTACAAGCACTGGCCGGCGAAGACGGTGACCGAGTCCGACGACCACCTCTTCTGCCTGATCACGATGAACCACCACCCGCTGCACCTCAACGACGTCTACGCCGCCGGTTCCCAGCAGGGGCGCAACGTCGTAGTCGGGCCGCTGGTCTACTCGCTGGCGCTGGGCATGTCGGTCTCCGACGTCTCCGGCAAGGCGATCGCCAACCTGGCGACCGAAGACCTCAGCCACCCCAACCCGGTCTTCCACGGCGACACCCTCTTCTGCGAGACCGAGGTGCTCGAGGTCAAGCCCTCCAAGTCCAAGCCCGACCGGGGCGTGGTCAAGGTCCACACCCGCGTCCTCAACCAGGACGGCGTCCTCGTCGCCGAGTTCAAGCGCCTGGTCCTGGTCCCCCGCAAGACCCCCGGCGAGTAGCCCGCAACGCACCGAATCGCAATTTCCTCCCCCGCAGGGGGGAGAGTTCAGCGCGCTGGCGCCTTAGACATATGTGCGCGAACCGCAGGCACCGGCCCCAAGCCACCCCACCCCCGAACTGCATCAAATTCCAGCTCTGCCAGAGCTGGAATTTGATGCAGTTCGGGGGCAGCGCCGATGGGGCGGGCCATGAGGAACCGAGGGGCAACCCGGGCGGTCCGCGAGTTGGCGGAGCGGCAGCACGGTGTCGTCGCCCGCTGGCAGCTGGTCGAGCTCGGCCTCAGCGACGGCATGATCCAGCAACGCATCGCCGGTGGGATGTTGATCCCAGTGCTCCATGGGACGTTCACGTTGGGCCACCGGCATCTCACCCAGGAGGGTCACTGGATGGTGGCGGTGCTGGCCTCCGGGCGGGGGGCGGTTCTCTCGCACGAGAGCGCGATGGCGCTCTGGGGCATTCGTGCGGCGCGGCGCCCGGTTGAGGTCCTGCGCCGGTCAGGAGGTGTTTGGCGACCGAGGCAGGGGCTGCGGTTGCATCAGACGCGCTCCTTGCCGGCAGAGCACGTGACCGCGAAGACGGGAATCCCGGTCACGACGGTCGAGCGGACGTTCCTCGATATGGCCGGACGTCTCAGCGTTCGCCAACATGAACGCGCGCTTGTCGACGCCGACCGCGACGACCTGATTCGGTGGCCCGAGTTGCAGCGGCTGGTCAGGGGGTGGCGCGGGAAAAGAGGCATTGGCCGCCTCCGGCTGGCGGCGATGGAACTGGACCCGCGCGCCACCGACACCAAATCGCCGCTGGAGGTCGACTTCCTCGCGCTCTGCCGGGAGTTCGGCCTGCCGTCTCCAGAGGTCAATGTCATCGTCGCCGGCTACGAAATCGACTTCTTCTGGCCGCAGCAGCGGGTCGTCGTCGAAACCGACGGATACAGCTTCCATCGCGATCGCCGTGCTTTCGAGGAGGATCACAAGAGAACGGTTGCGCTGACAGCAGCCGGATACGAGGTCCACCGCGCCACCTATCGCATGCTCGCCTGGGACCCCGACCCTTTCATGAACCTGGTCCGCCGCCGCCTCCGCCGAACTGCATCAAATTCCAGCTCCGGCGGAGCTGGAATTTGATGCAGTTCGGGGCTGGGGTTAGTGGGCCTCGTCGCTGGCGTGGGCGGGGGGGCGGGACTCCTCGGCCAGGGAGGTGATCTCGAGCTGGCCTTGGGCGGCGGCTTCGAGCACCTCGGTCGCCTCCTCGGCCGAGCGGGCGTAGAGCTCGACCAGCATGTGGACGACTACCTGCTCGTCCTCGTGCTTGTGGAAGCGCACGTGGGCGAAGAACTCGCGCACGCCCGCCTCGGCGAAGGCGGCGTAGGCGAGGAACTCGGCGGCTTCGGGTCCCGAGCAGGTCTCGACCCGGTCCTGGTCGACCCGCACCGTGCAGGAGGCGACCCAGGGGGTGCCGGCGACCATCCGCTCCCAGCGATCCTCGATCGGCACCACGCGGTCGTCCTGGAAGGTGAGGTGGGGCTGGTCGTGCATGCAGTCGACGCACTGGACCAGCGCCTCTTGGACCTCGTCGACGCCTTCGGCCAGCGCCCCGTTCTCGGGGTCGACCCGGCGGATCGCGTCGTAGTGGACCTGGATCTCGAGGTTCTGCGACCAGCAGCGGTAGCAGCGCAGCCACGCCGAGCGGTCGCCGTTGTGCTCGCTCATCGGCCTATTGTGGCGTGGCGCGGCGCTCGGCGCGAGCCGGTCGCGCTCAGGCGGCGGCCGGCGAGCCGGCGCGCTGGGCGACGAGGTCGACGATCTCGCCGATGATCTTGTTGATGTCGAAGTCCTTGGGCGTGTAGACGCCGTCGACGCCGGCCTCGCGCAGGCGCTCGGCGTCGGCGGGGGGGATGATGCCGCCGGCGACCACCGGCGCCTCGACGTCCTCCTCGCGCAGCCGGCGCACGACCTCGGGGACCAGCTCCAGGTGGGAGCCGGAGAGGATCGAGAGGCCGATCACGTCGACGTCCTCCTGCAGCGCCGACTCGGCGATCTCCTCGGGGGTCAGCCGGATCCCCTGGTAGATCACCTCCATGCCGGCGTCGCGGGCGCGCAGGGCGATCTGCTCGGAGCCGTTGGAGTGCCCGTCGAGGCCCGGCTTGCCGACCAGGATCTTGATCCGGTGGCCGATCTGCGTCGAGACCTCGTCGACGCGGCGCCGCACCGCGGCCAGCTGCTCGCGGTCGGCGGGGGGCGCGGCGCCGTCGACGCCGGTGGGCGCCCGGTAGGCACCGAATGAATCGCGCAGCACCGCCGCCCACTCGCCGGTGGTGGCGCCGGCCTTGGCGGCGGCGATCGTCGCCGGCATCACGTTCTGCGACTCGTCGGCGGCGACCCGGCCGAGCTCCTCCAGCGCTGCCCGCACGGCGCCCTCGTCGCGCTCGGCCTTCCAGGCCTCCAGCGCCTCGATCCGCTCGCGCTCGACCTCGGGGTCGGGGGTGAGGATGCCGCCGTCGGCGCCCGCGGTCAGCGGCGAGTCCTCGCTCTCGGTGAAGCTGTTCTGGCCGATCACCTTCTGCTCGCCGGACTCGATCCGCGCCACTCGCTCGCGGTGGGACTCGACCAGGCGCGCCTTCATGTAGGGGACCGCGGCGACCGCGCCGCCGTGCTCCTCGACCACCGCCATCTCGGCCCGGGCGCCGTCGGCCAGCTCCTCGACCAGGCCGTCCATCACCACCGAGCCCTCGAACAGGTCGGGGTACTCGAGCAGGTCGGTCTCGTTGGCCAGCACCTGCTGGATGCGCAGGCTCCACTGCTGGTCCCAGGGGCGGGGCAGGCCCATCGCCTCGTTCCAGGCCGGCAGCTGGATCGCCCGCGCCCGGGCGTCGCGGCTCAGGGTCACGGCCAGCGCCTCGAGCACGATGCGCTGGATGTTGTTCTCCGGCTGGGCCTCGGTCAGGCCAAGCGAGTTGACCTGCACCCCGTAGCGGAAGCGCAGCATCTTCTCGTCGCTGACCCCGTAGCGCTCGCGACCGATCTCGTTCCAGAGCCGGCCCATCGCCCGCAGCTTGGCGATCTCCTCGACCAGCCTGATGCCGGCGTTGACGAAGAAGGAGATGCGGCCGAAGACCTTGGCGAAGTCGGCCTCGGCGACCTGGCCGCGGGCCTTGACCTCGTCGAGGACCGCGATCCCGGTCGAGAGCGCGTAGGCGATCTCCTGCACCGGCGTCGCGCCCGCCTCCTGCAGGTGGTAGCTGCAGATGTTGGTCGGGTTCCAGCTCGGCACCTCGTTGACGGTGAAGGCGACCATGTCGGCGATCAGCCGCATCGAGGGCTCGGGCGGGAAGGCGTAGGTGCCGCGCGAGAGGTACTCCTTGATGATGTCGTTCTGGGTCGTGCCCTTGAGCTTGGCGCGCTCGACCCCGTTCTCCTCGGCGACCGTGACGTAGAGGCCGAGCAGCCAGGCGGCGGTCGCGTTGATCGTCATCGAGGTGTTCATCTCGTCGAGCGGGATCTGGTCGAGCAGCTGGTGCATGTCGCCCTTGTGGGCGACCGAGACGCCGACCTTGCCGACCTCGCCGCGGGCGAGGACGTGGTCGGGGTCGTAGCCGGTCTGGGTCGGCAGGTCGAAGGCGACCGAGAGGCCGGTCTGGCCCTTGGCCAGGTTGCCGCGGTAGAGCTCGTTGGAGCGCCGGGCGTCGGAGTGCCCGGCGTAGGTGCGCATCACCCAGGGGCGGTCGCGCTCGGGGAGTCGGTGCTCGCTCACGACCCCCAATCATATTTGGCTGCGGGAGAAATCCGCCGTTCACCGGCCGCCGGGCGCATCTTTCCCGCCGGGCTGTGTTTAGGCTCCGAGATCGTGAGAGTTGCACGCGCACTGATATCCGCCGCCGTCCTCGCCACCGCCCTGGCCCTCGTGCCCGGCGCCGCGGCGAACCTGGTCGGCGTCTACCGCAACCCGATGGAGAGCAAGGGCCAGCTCGGCCAGATCCGCAAGCTCTCCGGCGAGCGCTGCGGCCGCGGCGCCACTGCCCACGCGTTCCGGATCACGGTCGGCAAGCAGACCCGCGAGTGCTCCTACCGCACGCCGGTGATCGGCCGCGACCTCGAGATCGCGGCGACGATGCGGCTGCTGAGCGGCTCGGGAGCCTCCAAGGGCACGATGCGCAGCGCCTTCCTCGGGCTCGAGCTGCGCTCCGGCGACGGCGCTCGCTACCAGCTCGCGGTCTACCCGCTGCAGCGCAAGGCGCAGCTGCGCAAGATCCACGACGACGGCAGCGTCGAGTACCTGGACATCGAGAAGGGCGTGCAGGGGATCGGCGGGGCCGACAGCGCCAACCAGCTGCGGCTGCGCGCCTTCAACGTCACCGAAGGCCCGGAAAAGGGCGACTGCCGCATCCTCGCCTTCGTCGGCCGCCAGAAGGTCGCCGAAGCGGTCGACACCGGCGCGGGACAACTGCGCGGCCGCTTCTCCGGCTTCTCACTCGGCTCGGCGAAGTTCGCCAAGGGCGCCCAGGCGACGGTCGACGACGTCGTCATCCGCCTGCCCGGGCCGTTCTAACAGCGCCCTCAGCCCGCCTCTTCGACCCACTTGGCGAGGCGGTAGCGGTGTTCGCGCGCTCCGCGCCGCCGCTTGGTCTCGACCAGCTCGATGCATTCGAGCCGGCGCAGCACCCTGACGTGGTAGGCGACGCCGCGGACGTCGGCGCCGAGCCGCTCGGCGATCTCCTTCGGGCTGGCGCAGCCGTCGCCGATCAGTTGCAGCGCCCGCGCCCGCAGCGAGTGCGAGAGCGCCTTGGCGAGCCTGGGGTCGATCGATGCCGGCTGCGGTGCGATGGCTGCGTGCCTCCGGGGGGCTGGGAAGGGTGAGATTCGCCTCCGAGTCTAAGGCATAACTATGTCGAGTAGTTAAGTAGGTTTTAAGCCGGAGCCCGCTTGTGAATGCGACCTTGCTCGCGACTCGGGGGAATTTCCGCATAATGCGGGGGGATGGGGACGACGACCGTTGAGAGGCCGCGGACCGGCGGCCCGGGCTCGGGGCTGGGCGGCGACTGGCGCGTGATCGTGCGCAACGACGACCACAACACCTTCGACCACGTCGCCGAGACCCTGGCCCGGGTCCTGCCCGGGGTGACCGTCGAGCGCGGCCACCAGTTCGCCAACGAAATCCACAACAGCGGCCAGGCGATCGTCTGGAGCGGCCCGCGCGAGCCCGCCGAGCACTTCTGGGCCCAACTCGAGTCCGCCGGGCTTACCATGGCGCCGTTGGAGCGCTCTTGACAGCAGGCGGGGCTCGTCTCCGGGCAGCGATCGCGCTGCTCACGGCGCTGGCTGGGCTCTGCCTGGCGACGAGCGCGGCGGCGGAGCCTGCCCTGCCCGAAGGCTTCCAGGACTCGGTCGTCTTCGATGGTCTCAACCAGCCGACGGCCTTCCGCTTCGCCCCGGGCGGCGGCGTCTTCGTCGCCGAGAAGGGCGGCACGATCGAGGTCTACGACAGCGTCGTCGACGACGAACCGGATCTCTTCGCCGACCTGCGCACCGACGTCTACAACCACGGCGACCGCGGCCTGCTCGGTCTCGCGATCGACCCGGATTTCGGCGAAGGCCGGCCCTACGTCTACGCGCTCTACACCTACGACCATGTGCTGGGCGACTCCGAACCGGCGCCGAAGTGGGGGGCCCCGGAAACGACCGGCGACAGCTGCCCCGAACCGCACGGCGCCGACGACTGCCTGGTCAGCGGCCGTCTCGTCCGGCTGACAGCCGTGGAAGACGAAGGCAAGCTCAAAGCCGAGGAAGAAGGCGGTGAGGTGCTGCAGGACGTGCTGGCCGAGGATTGGTGCCAGCAGTTCTCCTCGCACTCGATCGGCGACCTGCGCTTCGGGCCCGAAGGGGCCCTCTACGCCAGCGGCGGCGACGGCGCCAGCTTCACCGGCAGCGACTACGGTCAGCTCGGCTCGCCGCCCAACCCGTGCGGGGACCCGCCCGAGCCGGCCGGCACCGAACTGACTCCTCCAGACGCCGAAGGCGGCTCGCTGCGCGCCCAGAACCTCGACAACCTCAACGGCTCGATCATCCGCATCGACCCCGACACCGGCGAACCGTGGCCTGGCAATCCGCTCGCCGAAGGCGAAGGCGACCGGCGGATCGTCGCCTACGGCTTCCGCAACCCGTTCCGCTTCACCGCCGACCCGGCGACCGGCGAGATCTACGTCGCCAACGTCGGCTCCTCGGAGATCGAGGAGCTCGACCGCTTCGCGGCGCCGCCGACCTCGGTCTACAACTCAGGCTGGCCCTGCTACGAGGGCCTCGAGCACCAGTTCCTCTTCAAGGAACTGGGGTTGAGCGTCTGCGAAGACCTCTACGCCGCCGAGCCGGGCTCGACCGAGCCGCCCTTCTTCCACTACAGCCACAAGCAGGAGGTCGTCGCCGGCGACGAATGCGACTTCTCGCACGGCTCGGCGCTGGGCGGGATCGCCTTCTACCCGGAAGGGCCCTATCCGGACGCATACGACGGTGCCCTCTTCTTCTCCGACGCGGTGCGCGGCTGCGTCTGGGCGATGCTCGCCGGCGAAGACGGCCGGCCCGACCCCGAAACCGCGTTCCGCTTCCTGGGCGAGGGGCAGATCTACCCGGCGGTCGACATGCAGATCGGATTCGACGGGGCGCTCTACTACGCAGACCTGTTCGGCGACGAGGAATTCGCTCCGGGCGCTATCCATCGCATCTCCTACGACCCGGGCGCCCCCAGGGCGCGACTCAGCGCCGACCCTCGCTGGGGCCCGGTCGAACCCGAACCGCTGGAAGTCCATTTCGACGCCAGCCAATCGTCGGACCCGACAGACGAAGCGCTGAGCTTCGATTGGGATCTGGAAGACGACGGCACCTTCGAGCTCGAAGACGCCGGGCCCCAGCAGACCCTCGAATTCGAAGAAGACGAGAACGCGACCGTCGCCGTGCGGGTCACCGACGGTGAGGAACTGACCAGCGTCGCCCGGGTCACGGTCTACCCGGGCGACGAACCGCCCAGCCTGGAAATCGCCGAACCGCTCTCCTCCCTGGAATGGGCGGTCGGCGACGATGTCGCCTTCAAGGGCTACGCCGAAGATGCCGAAGGACACGACCTCTTCGGCCGCAGCGTCTCCTGGAGCGTGCTGCTCGCCCACTGCCCGGATGCCTGCCACGAACACCCGCTGGCCAACTTCCCCGAAGTGCGCGAAGGAAGCTTCACTGCGCCCGAACACGACTACCCCTCCTATCTCAACGTCAACTTCCGGGCGACCGACGCTCGCGGCCTCTCTGCGACCGAAACGGTGCGGATCGACCCGAGGACGGTGCAGCTGTCGATGAGCTCCGACCCGTCCGGGGTTCCGCTCACGGCCGGCCTGGTCTCCGAACCGGCGCCCTTCTCGATGACCGCGATCGAGGGTTCGGTGGTGGTCATCGCGGCCCCGCAGACGACCGTCCTCGAAGGCAAGGAATACGCCTGGACGGGCTGGTCGGATGGCGAAGCCCGGATCCACTCGGTGCCAGGCGAAGACGCCAGCTACGTCGCCGAATACGCGCTTGTTGAAGAACCCGAAGAACCCGAAGAACCGGAAGAACCCGAAGAACCGGAAGAACCGGAAGAACCGGAAGAACCGGAAGAACCGGCGCCCCCGTCACTGCCGACGCCGATCGCATCCACCCCGACTCTCCAGCCGCTGGTCGATGTGATCCCGCCACGGGTCCAGCTGCGCCGTCACCCGCCGAAGTCGACGCGCAGCAGGGCTGCCCGCTTCGTCTTCTCGGCCAGCGAGCGCGCCCGCTTCCGCTGCAAGCTCGACCGGTCTCGCTACCGCGCCTGCCGCTCGCCCAAGGTCTACCGCGGGCTGAAGCGCGGCCGGCACAGGTTCGTCGTCTTCGCCATCGACGCCGCGGGCAATCGCGGCGCCAGGCGGTCGTTCGTCTGGAAGGTGCGCCGCGCTACTCGGCGACGATCAGGGCATGCCAGGTCGGCAGCAGCGGCAGGTCATAGAGGTCGATGACCGCGGCGCGGGCCTTCTCGATCTCGTCCGAGAACCAGTAGCGCTCGAAGTCGGAGCGGCTCTCCCAGACCGAGGTCTGGCGGAAGGAGAGGGGATCGTCCTCGGACCGGGTCAGCGACCAGCTCTTGGCGCCGAAGGCCGGCATCCGCGCCGCCGCCGGCTCCCAGGCGTCGAGCCAGCGGTCGGCCCGGAAGGGTGCGATGTGCCAGTCGAGAACGCAGACCTCGCTCATCAGGCTCCCACCTCCGCCCGGATCGCGCCGGGCCCGTCCTCGTTCTTGCCTTCACCCTCGGATTCGGCCCCGACCAGGATCGAGATCTTGCCCAGGTGCTTGTTCTCATGCAGCAGCTGGTGCGCCTCGGCGACCCCGTCGAAGGGCATCGTCTGCCAGATCACCGGCCTCACCTTGCCCTCGGCCATCAGCTGGTTGGCCTTCATGCACTCATAGGCGTTGGCGAAGTGCGAGCCGATGATCTGCTTCTGTCGCATCCACAGGTAGCGCACGTCGAAGTCGAGCTGGAAGCCCGAGGTGGCGCCGCAGATCACGACTTTGCCGAACGGCTTGCAGACGAAGACCGAGGTCGGGAAGGTCGCCTGGCCGACGTGCTCGAAGACGATGTCGGGGGCGTCGCCGAGGATCTCCTTGACCCGCTTGGCGAAGCCGCGGGAGGCCTTGAAGCGGGCCTTGTCGGCGGCCGGGTCGGCGAGGTTCTCAGGGGTCCGCATCATCTCGCCGAACTCGCGGCGGTTGATGTAGTCGACCGCGCCCAGCTGCTTGACCAGCTCGCCCTTCTCGTCGGAGCTGACCACGCCGACCGCGTTGGCGCCCGCCGCCGCGCAGAGCTGGGTGGCGAAGACGCCGAGGCCGCCGGCCGCCCCCCAGATCAGCACGTTGTGGCCGGCCTGCAGGTTGCACTGGTCCATCAGCATCCGGTAGGCGGTGAAGTAGGTCAGCCCGTAGGAGGAGGAGTCGACCCAGCTCAGATTCTGCGGCCGGGGCAGCAGCTGCTGGGCCTGGACCTTGGTGAACTGGGCGAAGGAGCCCCAGGTCGTCTCGTAGCCCCAGATTTCCTGGCTCGGCGCGGCCAGCGGGTCGAGGCCGTGGACCTCGACGTCCTCGTAGGAGGCCTGGTTGCAGTGGACGACGACCTCGTCGCCCGGCTGCCAGCGGGTGACGCCCTCGCCGACCTTCCAGACGATCCCCGAGGCGTCCGAGCCGCCGATGTGGTGGCCGTACTCGGGATGGTCGCCGTAGCCGAAGACCGAGACCGGCTTGCCGAGCGAGGCCCAGACGTTGTTGAAGTTGACCCCGGCGGCCATCACCCGCACGATCACCTCGAAGGCGCCCGGCTCGGGCACCTCGATCTGCTCCAGCTGGAAGGCGTCCTTGGGCTCGCCCTCGCGCTCCTGGCGGATCACCCAGGCCGCCATCGTCTCGGGCAGCGTGCCCGGCTCGACGTCAAGGTTCGCTACTGCGCTCGTGTCAACGGCCAACTCGGCTCCTCCGCGGATAGTCGTTTGCAGGCGGGCGGCGAATCCTAGTCAAGCACGGGGGTGTCGGCCTCGTGCAGCTCGGGCGCCTTGATCTCGCGCACCGTGATCTCGGCCGGTTCGGGCGGCTCGATCTCCTTGCTCGCCGAGACCCCGAGCGACTCGACCTTGCGCAGCTGCGGCAGCAGCCGGCGCTCCATCGAGCCGACCGCCGAGTCGTAGGCGTTGGCCGCCGTGGTCAGGCCGCGGCCGACCTTGTCGAAGTCGCCGAGGAACTTGGCGAAGCGGGCGTGCAGGGTGCCGGCCGCCTCGGCGATCTCTGCCGCCTCCTCGACCATCCGCTCCTGGCGCCAGCCGAGCTCCATCGTCCGCAGCAGGCCGATCAGCGAGGTCGGGCTGACGACCAGCACGCCGCGCTCCAGGGCGTAGTCGAAGAGCGTCGGGTCGGCGGCGAAGGCGGCGTGCAGGGCCGGCTCGTTGGGGACGAAGCAGACGACCAGGTCGGGCATCTCGCCGGCCTTGAACTGGCCCTGGTAGTCCTTCGAGCTGAGGCTGCGGATGTGCTCGCGGGTCTGGCGCGCGTGGCGCTCCAGCTCGAGCAGCCGCTCGCCCTCCGCCTCGGCCTCCTGGGCGTCGAGGAAGGCGTCGAGCGGCACCTTCGAGTCGGCGACGAAGCTGCGCCCTTCGGGCAGCAGGAAGCGGGCGTCGGGGCGCAGCCGCCCCTCTTCGGTGTGGATCGTCTCCTGCAGCTCGAAGTCGACGTGCTCGGTCATGCCGGCGATCTCGACGCAGCGGCGCAGCTGCAGCTCGCCCCACTGGCCGCGGGTCTGCGGCTGGCGCAGCGCCTTCTTCAGCCCCGCCGTCTCGGCGTTGAGGTTGCCCACGGTCTGGCCCATCTGCTCGAGCAGGGTGCGGGTCTGCAGGTCGCCTTCGCCGCGCTTGCGCACCTCCGACTCGATCTTCTCCTGGCCCTCGGCGATCCGCGCCGCGAGCGCCTTGATCTCAGCCTGGCGCTTGTCGAGCGTCGCCTCGGCGGCCTGGGCGTCGACCTTGCGCGCCTCTTCGTTCAGCCGCTGCCACTGGGCGATGCCGCCCTCGATCGCCTCCTGGATGACCGGCCCGTGGTCGAGCGGCTCGGCCGCGGGCTGCTGCGGCCGGCGGGCGACGACGTAGACGAGCGCCGCGGCGAGGGCGAGCACGGCGATGGCGAGGACAACGGTCACCCGACCGATGTTGACGGCCCGCCCAGACGGAGCCGGGCGCCGAAAAGGCCGCTATTAGGGCAGCAGCAGGTCGTTCTCCGAGGAGGTGCGGCGGGGGCCGACGGTGAGCCGGCCCGGCTTGGCGCCGGGGATGTCGGCGGCGCTGAGCCGGTAGACGCCGGTCGGCAGGCCGGTGAGCAGCGAGCCGTTGCCGTTGGCGACCAGCGGGCCCGAGGTCACGTCCTTGGGGCCGCGGACGATCAGCTTCGAGTCGAAGGCGGTCAGGTTGGCGGTGACGAAGACCACGTCGAGAGGCCTGTCGGACTCGACCGGCGGCTGGCCGGCCTCGCGGTTCTGCGGGATCTGCTGGCTCGGTTCGGGGCCGACCGCGACCCGCGGCGGCTGCACGCTGATCTCATTCGGGGTGATCGTCACGCTGACCCGGGTCGGCGGTTGCGGCCGCGGCTCGTTGGCGCTCTCCTCGGCGCCGCAGCCGGCTGCGGCCAGCGCCAGCGCGCAGAGGGCGCCCGCGGCGATGACTCTGGCTCTCCCTCGACCCATCGGAGCCGGAATCTAGCCGAAGGGCAGGTCGACGACGCGAGCCGTAACGCCATCTTCACCTAGGGCGAGCTCGGCGCCCGGCTCGGCCTCGCGGCGCAGGATCGCCAGCCCGATCGGGCCGTGGGCGGGGGAGACGCAGCTGCCGCCCAGCGTCCCGACCTGCTTCTCGCCCAGCAGCAGCGCCGCCCCCGGCGCCGCCGCGGCGCTCAGCCGCAGGCCGCGCAGGTGGCGGTTGGGCTTGCCCCGGTAGTGCAGGCGGGCGACCGTCTCCTGGCCGATGTAGCAGCCCTTCTCGAAGTCGACCGCGCGCTCGACGATGCCCGCCTCGGCCGGCATCGTCGTCGTCTCCATCTCGAGCCCGAAGCGCGGCCGCCCGGCCTCGATGCGGACGATCTCGGCCGCCTCCTCGCTGACCTCGGGAGCGCCGCCGTCGGCCAGAGCGGCGCGCAGCCGCTCGCCCTCCGCCGCGGCGGCGATCAGGTCGACCCCGAAGGCGGTGCCGACAGCCAGGCACTCGACCCCGGCGATGCTGACCGCTGCGCTGGCGTCCTCGGCGAGCGGTGGGGAGGAGGCGAGCTCGGCGCTGCGCGGCCCGATCAGCGAGACGATCGCGCAGGCGCCGGTCAGGTCCTCGACCTCGACCTCGCGCCCGATCTTGTACATCTCGAGATGCCGCCGCACCGCATCGAGCGCCTGGGCCTCGGTGTCGACCCAGATCGCCCCGTCCACCCCGTCGCCCTCGCTTCCGGTGCGCTTTATGTACCCCGTGGGTGCAAAAGGCGCACCGGAAGGGCGGAGGACCCGCATGTCGGCCTGCATGTGCCCCTTGCGGTCGAGCAGCGCCGCGTAGCACCCCTCGCCGGGCTCGAGCCCCTCGACGTCGTTGGTCAACTGCCCCTGCAGGAACTCCCCCGCCTCGCTCCCAGCAACCAGCAGCTTCCCCCGAGAAGAGCGATCAACCACCCCCGCCTCTTCCCGCAGCTGCCGGTACTGAGCATCCAACTCGACGATCACCGCATCTGCCATGCCTTGATCTTAGAAAGCTGGACCCGCGTTCTGAGTCGGGGGGTGAGAAGGCCGGGCCGGACCCCCTCCCACGAGCCTCCCCGCTGTTGCTCGTGGGAGGGGGTCCGGCCCGGCCGTTCCGCACCATGATTTAGACATCCCTAAACTCTTTAGACATGCCTAAAACCTCCGAGGCCATCGAGGACTACGCCAAGGCGATCTACACCCTCTCCCAGCAGCGCCAGGGCCCCGTCCTGACCGGCGAGGTCGCCGAGCGGCTGGGCGTGGCGCCGGCCACCGCCACCTCGATGCTGAAGAAGCTGGGGGAGACGGGCCTGGTCGAGTACCTGCCCTACAAGGGCGTGACCCTGACGCCGGCGGGGGAGAAGGTCGCGCTCGAGGTGATCCGCCACCACCGGCTGATCGAGGCCTACCTGGCCGAGGCGCTGGGCATGCCCGAGGACCGCGTGCACGAGGAGGCCGAGGTGCTCGAGCACTACATCTCCGAGGAGCTCGAGCTGCTGATCGCGGCCAAGCTGGGCGAGCCGAGCCACGACCCGCACGGGACGCCGATCCCGGGACCCGATCTCGAGCTGCCCAAAGCGTAGGCATGTCGGACGTCCCCCCCACGGAAACCCGCATAGACACGGCCTCCAGGGCTCGGGTCGGGGAGGGCTCCAATGTTTCCGCAGGGGGGACGTCCGACATGCCTGGCCGCAATGCGGGTGTCGAGGACGTTCTCCCCGGTGAGGCGGCAGTGGCGCGGGCGGCGCGGCGGTCGCTGGAGGGGGAAAGCCGGGGGGTGCGGCGGGTCTGGCCATTCCTCGGGCCGGCGTTCATCGCCGCCGTCGCCTACATCGACCCCGGCAACTTCGCCACCAACATCGCCGGCGGCGCCAAGTTCGGCTACCTGCTGCTCTGGGTCGTGCTCTCGGCCAACCTGATCGCGATGCTGGTCCAGACCCAGTCCGCCAAGCTCGGCATCGCCACCGGCAAGAACCTGGCCGAGCTCTGCCGTGAGAGCTTCTCGCGCCGCACCTCGATCGGCCTCTGGCTGCAGGCCGAGCTGGTCGCGATGGCGACCGACGTCGCCGAGGTGGTCGGCGCCGCGCTCGGCCTCAACCTGCTCTTCGGCATCCCGCTCTTCCCGGCCGGGATCATCGCCGGCGCCGGCGCCTTCGCGATCCTCGCCCTGCAGCAGATGGGCTTCCGCCGGCTCGAGGCCGGGATCACGGCCCTGGTCGGCGTCGTCGTCGCCTCCTTCGTGGTCGAGCTCTTCCACGCCAAGCCGGCCGGCGGCGAAGTGGCCAAGCACCTCTTCCTGCCCGGCTTCTCCGGCACCGAGAGCATCCTGCTCGCCACCGGGATCATCGGCGCGACGGTGATGCCGCACGTCGTCTACCTGCACTCGGCGCTGACCCAGAGGCGGATCGTCGGCCGCGACGATGCCGAGAAGAAGCGCATCCTCGGCTTCGAGAAGGTCGACGTGGTGATCGCCCTCTCGCTGGCCGGCCTGGTCAACCTCTCGATGATGATCGTCGCCGCGGCGCTGTTCAACACCAGCGGCCTGACCGGCGTCGACAGCATCGAAGGCGCTTACGACGCGCTCGGCAGCCTCGTCTCCGGCAACGCCGCGACCGTCTTCGGCATCGCCCTGCTCGCCTCGGGCTTCGCCTCCTCATCGGTCGGGACGATGGCCGGCCAGGTGGTGATGCAGGGCTTCATCCAGCGCCGCATCCCGCTCTTCCTGCGCCGCGCGATCACCCTCGCCCCGGCCCTGCTGGTCCTGGCGATCGGCTTCAACCCGACCGACGCCCTCGTCCTCAGCCAGGTCGTCCTCTCCTTCGGCATCCCCTTCGCCCTGGTCCCGCTGCTGCTGATCGCCCGCCGCCGCGACATCATGGGCAGCCTCGCCAACCCGGGCTGGCTGACAGCCCTCGCGGGCACCCTGGCGGCGCTGATCATCGCTTTGAATGTGTTCCTGATCGTCGATTTGGCTGTCTGAGCGGGGCGGTCCGGCGGGGACCCCTCCGACCAGCAACAGCCTGGGAGGCTGGTCGGAGGGGTCCCCGCCGGACCGCTCAGGCTCCGAGCAGTCTCTCCACGAGCTGGGGGAGTTCCCTGGCCATGCGTGAGCGGGGGACGGCGAGGGCGATTCCGGCCGCGTCGGCGGCTCGCTTCGTCTCCGCTTCGACATGCGAGTAGTAGCCGAGGACGGGAATGCCGAGTTCGGCCAGCGTCGCCGGGCTCTCCGCGTCGAGGTCGGCGACGATCAGGTCGGCGTCCTCCTTCGAAGCTTGTGAGAGCGCGCCGACCGTTGTCACCTCGTGGCCGGCGGCGGTCAGCATCGCCTCCACCTTGCTGCCCAGCAGCAGGTCGGCGGAGATGGAGACGACCCGCGCCACTACAGCGAGCGGCGCTGGCGGAACTCCTCGCGCACGCTCTCCGGGCGTCCCCACATCTGGACGACCTCGGCGCGGCCCTCGCGCACCTCGCGCAGCTGCATCTGGCCGGCGATGCCCTCGGCGTCGAGCTTGGCCAGCACGCCCTTGACCGTCTCCGCCGCGGCGGCGTGGCCGAAGCTGTGGGCGACCAGCAGGCGCCAGTCCCAGTCGGCCTGCGAGTAGGGCTGGGCGTTGACCTGGCTGAGGGCAACGGCGGCGTCGACGTAGCGGCTCTCGTCGGCGATCCGCAGGTCGAGCTCGAGGTCGGTCCAGTCGGGCGAGACGGCGTCGAGCACCTGCTGGAAGTCGGCGGCGAGGCTCACGGCTGGCAGCGTAGCGCCAATCTCAGCCGTCGAGGTCGAACGCCTCGCCGACGTCGAGCGGCCGCCGCAGCAGGCCGTGCTCGAGGTCCCAGGCGGCCCAGGCGCGCAGCACCGCGGGGTCGAAGGGGGCGGGGCGCAGGTCGGGGAGCAGGGCGGCGAGCTGGGCGCGCTGCTCGCCGCGGTCGAGGCCGGGGGCTTCGGCCAGCAGGTCGTCGAGGGCGCGGCGCGGGTGGCGGACCGCGTCGGCGTAGCCGCGCCGGGTGGCGGCGACCATCGCCTCGACCAGCTCCGGCCGGCGCTCGATCGTCTCGCGGCTGGCGGCCAGGACCAGCTCCGGGTAGGGCGGCGCGCCGTACTCGTCGACCTCGAAGATCCGCACCGGGACGCCCTCGCGGCGCAGCGCCACCCCCTCGGCGTTCCAGAACCCGGTCGCGGCGGCGACCTTGCCGGCGGCCAGGGCGGAGACGGCGTTGAAGCCGATCGTCACCCGCTCGACCCGGCCCGGGTCGCCGCCGTCGGCGCTGACCTCGGAGTCGAGCACCGCTTCGTCGGAGGGCAGCCCGGTGACCCCGGCGCGGCGGCCCTGCAGGTCGCGGGGCGGGCGACCCCCTCGCCGCCGCGGGCGATCACCGCGGCCAGCGGCCGCTGCACGATCGGCATCGTCCCGACCACGTCCAGGCCGCGCTCGCGGGCGATGCCGAGGTCGTGGATGTCGAGGATCGCGAACTCGGTGCGGCCCGCGGCGAGCAGCTTCGGCGCGTCGCTCGATTCGCCCGGCTGGCGGATCGTCAGCGCGATCCCGGCGTCCTCGTAGTAGCCCTCGGCGCGCGCCGCGTAGACGCCGCTGTGGACCGCGTTCGGGGTGAAGTCGAGGACCAGCGTCGCGCCGTCCGGCGCGCCCGGTTCAGCGCCGCTCCCGCCGCAGCCGGCGGCGCCGGCGAGCAGCAGGACGGCCGCCAGCAGCGCGGCAATCCTCGACATTTGGAGCGGGCACGCTAAAACATTCGCTCAGTCTGGGTACACTGGCCGGCGGTTCCAGTCGAATCTCGGGAGAGCTAGGAGGAGAAAAGAGTGCAGGAACGAGGACTTGCGGCATATCTTGCTGAGTTGATCGGCACATTCTTGCTGGTGTTCTTCATCGCCGGCGTGATCACGCTGTACCTCTCGACTGGCGAACAGGCCAGCTTCGGGACGGACTTCGCCGTGATCGGGCTCGTCCACGCCTTCCTGCTCTTCGGCCTGATCGTCATGTTCGGCGTGGTCAGCGGGGGGCACTTCAACCCGGCGGTGACGCTGGCGGCCTGGGCGATCAAGCGGATCTCCTCGGTCGACGCGCTGATCTACATGCTGGCCCAGCTCTCGGGCGGCGTGCTCGGCGCGCTGCTGGTCAAGGGCCTGCTGCTCGACGAGGGACGCGCCACCAACTACGGTGCCGCCCAGGTCAGCGGCCTGCTCGCCGGCAACTTCCAGGGCGCGATCATCGAGGCGATCGGCACCTTCTGCCTGGTCCTGGTGATTCTCGCCGCGGTCTTCTCCAAGAAGAGCTTCAAGGAGTGGGCGCCGCTGGCGATCGGCACCACGCTGGGCTTCATCGTCATGGTCGGCGGCCCGCTGACCGGCGGCTCGTTCAACCCGGCGCGCTGGTTCGGCCCGGCCCTGGTCAGCAACGAGTGGGGCGGCGTCTGGCCCTACCTGGTCGGCCCGATCGTCGGCTCGCTGCTGGCGGCAGCAGTGTTCAAGTTCGTGCTCGAGCCAGGCGGCAAGCCGCCGACCGAGTCGCCCGAGCCGATCAAACCTTCTCCGGCCTCCTAGCCGGCTCCGCCTTCCGCACCGCACGCGCCGGCATCGATCGGCGCGTGCGGTAGCGTCCTCTCCGTGCGCAGGGTCACCTTCTCGCGGAACTACACGCTGTCCCTCTCGCGCACCTGCCAGTGCTACTGCAAGTACTGCGCCTTCGCCACCCACCAGGCTCACATCCGCGATCCGGATGAGGTCGAGAAGCTCCTGGACGAAGCCGTTCGCCGCAACGCCAAGGAGCTCCTGGTTCTGACCGGCGAGCGCCCCGAGGTCAACCCCGTGGTCGCTGAGCGCCTGGCCGCATGGGGCCACGACGACTTCACCTCCTACGTCATCTGGTCCTGCGAACGCGCCCTCGAGCGCGGCATGCTCCCCCACACCAACATCGGCGTCTTGGATCGCGAGGGCCTTTCCCGCCTGCGAGAGGTCACAGCCTCCCAGGGCCTCATGCTGGAGTCCGTCTCCGAGCGCTTGATGGACACCGTGCACGCCGGCTCTCCCACCAAGCACCCAAATGCCCGCCTGGCCACGATCGATGCCGCGGGCGAGCTGAAGATCCCCTTCACGAGCGGCATTCTCGTCGGCATCGGCGAGACCCGCGAGGAGAGAGTCCAATCGCTCGAAGCCCTGGCCGCTTCGCACGCGCGCCACGGCCACCTCCAAGAGATCATCATCCAGAACTTCGTCCCGCACCCGCGCTACTACGGCGCAGAAGTCGCCGACATCGCCGATCGGGCGGCTCTCGACAGGTGGGAGGCCGACGGGGACCCCCCCGCCGGGGCTCCGCGCCGTGGACGTGAAGGAGGGACGGAGGTTGGGTTGCTTCGCGAGTTCCCGTCGGAGGGGTCCCCGTCGGCCTTGCCGACCTGGGCGAGCACGGTCTCCGTCGAGGAGATAGCGGAGCTGATTGCGGAGTGCAGGCGGTTGATGCCTGACGTCGGGGTGCAGGTGCCGCCGAATCTCTCGGACAGCTGGCCCGAGTTGGTCGAGGCCGGGGCGACGGATCTGGGCGGGCTGTCCGCGAATGGGGACCACATCTCGCCGGAGGAGCCGTTTCCCAGCCCCCATCAGGTGCGGAAGGAGCTGGCTCCCAGGGGCTACGCGCTGACCGAGCGGTTGTGCGTTTATCCGCAGTACATGGACCCAGAGTGGATGGAGCAGGGGGTCCTGGACGTGATCAAGCTGAAGTACTGGAGCTTCATTCCAAGGCGAGGGTCCGGACGACGGAATGAGGAGGCGTTGGATGGCAAGCTCGCCGAGAAGGCGATTGCCAAGGGGCGCGAGGGCGAGGCCCTCTCCGAGGACGAGTTGACGGCGCTGTTCGCCGAGACGCGGCCGGAGGTCGTGGAGGAGATGCGGGTCGCTGCGGATGAGCTTCGCCGGGAGCTGGCGGGCGAGCGGGTGACGTTCGTCGTCAACCGCAACATCAACTTCACCAACGTCTGCGTGGTCGGCTGCGCCTTCTGCGGGTTCGGTCAGGGCAAGCGCTCGCCCGACGCCTACGAAGTCTCCGAGGCGGACTTCGCCGCCCGGATCGAGGAGGCGGTCGGGTTCGGGGCGACCGAGCTCTGCATGCAGGGCGGGATCCATCCCGACCTGACCCTGGAGGAGTACGGCAAGTGGCTGCGGCTGGCCAAGGAGGTGGCGCCGCAACTGCACCTGCACGCCTACTCGCCGATGGAGGTCCACTACATGTGCGAGCGCTCGGGCAAGGAGCCGGGCGAGGTCTTCGCGTACCTGCTCGAGTGCGGGCTGGGATCGACCCCGGGGACCGCGGCCGAGGTGCTCGACGACGGCGTGAGGCAGCGGATCTCGCCCAACAAGCTGCCCGCCGATCGCTGGGTCGAGATCGTCGAAGCGTCGCACCGGGCCGGCCTGCGCTCGACCTCGACCGTGATGTTCGGCCACATCGAGGAGCCACGCGAGCTGGCCCGCCACATGCGCGTCGTCCGCGCCCTGCAGGAGCGCACCGGCGGGATCACCGAGTTCGTCCCGCTCAGCTTCATCCCCTTCAACACGATGCTCGGCCGCACGCACGGGATCGAGGAGATCTCCGCCGCCGAGAACCTCAAGCACACCGCCGCCTTCCGCCTGGCGCTGGGGCGGACGATCCCCAACCTGCAGGCGAGCTGGGTGAAGATGGGCCTCGGCGCGGCGACCGAGGCGCTGCGCTGGGGGGTCAACGACCTCGGCGGCACGCTGATGGAGGAGAACATCTCGCGCATGGCCGGCTCCCAGCACGGGGTGCGGCTCGAGCCCGAGCAGCTGATCGCCGCGGCGCGGGCGGCGGGGCGCGAGCCGGCGCAGCGGACGACGCTGTACGAGATCATCGAGACCTATGCGAGCGATGATCCTCGAGCGCCAGCGCCAGCCGCTGCGGCCGGCTGAGCTGCCCGACCCCGAGCCGGGCCCGGGCCAGGTCCTGATCGCGGTCCGCGCCTGCGGCGTCTGCCGCACCGACCTGCACATCGTCGACGGCGAGCTGCGCGAGCCGAAGCTGCCGCTGACGATGGGCCACCAGATCGTCGGCACGGTGGCCGGCGCGGGGGAGGGGGCGGAGCGCTTCGCCGCCGGCGAGCGGGTCGGCGTGCCCTGGCTCGGCTGGACCTGCGGCGAGTGCCGCTACTGCCGCTCGGGCCGCGAGAACCTCTGCGACCGGGCGCGCTTCACCGGCTATGACCTCGACGGCGGCTACGCCGAGCTGGCGGTCGCCGACGAGCGCTTCTGCTTCCCGGTCCCGGAGGGTTATCCCGACGAGCAGGCGGCGCCGCTGCTCTGCGCCGGGCTGATCGGCTACCGGGCCCTGCGCCTGGTCGGCGACGCCGAGCGGGTCGGCTTCTACGGCTTCGGCGCCTCGGCCCACATCCTCTGCCAGGTCGCCGCGCACCAGGGGCGGCGGGTGTTCGCCTTCACCCGCGAGGGCGACGCCGAGGGCCAGGCCTTCGCCCGCGAGCTGGGCGCCGAGTGGGCCGGCTCCTCGGCCGAGGCGCCGCCCGAGGAGCTCGACGGCGCGATCGTCTTCGCCCCGGTCGGCCCGCTGATGACGGCGGCGCTGCGGGCCAGCGCCAAGGGCGCGCGGATAATCAGCGCCGGCATCCACATGAGCGACATCCCCGCCTTCCCCTACGAGCAGCTCTGGGGCGAGCGGGCCCTCGGCTCGGTCGCCAACCTGACCCGGCGAGGACGGCGAGGAGTTCATGGCGCTGGCGCCCGAGGTCCCGGTCCGCACCGAGGTAGCGCTGCATCCGCTCGAGGACGCCAACGAGGCCCTCGACGCGATTCGCACGGGGGCGCTCAGGGGGCGCGGCTGTTCTCAGTCGGGTCAGCGGAAGAGGTCCTCTGAGCGGGGGCGGCGAAGGGCGGCGGCGCCGGGGCCGTCTTCGGCGGTGACGAAGCGGTCGAGGCCGCGGACGATGGACGGCGGGGACGCCGCTGTCCTTGTCGCGGACCAGGTCGGCGGCCGCGGCAGCTTCGTCGGCTATCGCGATCTGGGTGGCTTCCAGCTCACGACCATCGGCGTCGCGCCGACCCCGCCAATCGTCGAGCGGCTGCAGCCCCGCGCAGCCGATCGCCACCTCGCTCTGGCCGAGTCGCCAGGCGCGTCCGAAGCTGTCCGCGATCACCACGGCGATACGGGGGAGGGGTTGGGGTGGGCCTCTCCGGACACTCCCCGCTTTTGTCCGGAGAGGCCCGCCCCGACCCCTCCCTTGAACTCGGTCCTGATTCGCCGGGCGGACGCGTCCGGGTCCTCGGGCAGCAGGCAGGCCGTGTCCGTCCTCGGGCAGGTTGGAGCGTGTCGATGCCGGCGTTGGCGCAGACGAAGCCGTGATGGGTCTCGGTGATCAGGACGCCGCGCTCGGCGCGCAGCACCTCGTTGCTCTCCTCGAGGATCAGCTCGACCAAGGCGCGGGTCCTTGTCCAGTTCGGCCGCCAGCCGTTGCGCCTCCTCGCTCGGTGTCACCTCGGCCAGCCGCCGGACCCGGCCCTCGGCCTTGGAGACGACCTTCTGCGAGATGACGATGACGTCGCCGTCGCGCAGGCTCGGCCGGGCCGCGATCAGCTCGCCGAGCTGCATCCCCGGCCTGATCTCGGGCAGGCCCTCGACCGGGATCGCGCGCAGCTCGCTCATATCCCCAGCGCCTTGGCGGTCCGCTTGCGCCCGGCCGCGGTCGCGCTCCAAGGCCATCGTCAGGGCGACGACGTCGGCCGGGGTGTCGAGGTCGAGCGCCAGCGAGGGCAGCTCCTCGACCGAGTAGGGGACGCCGGCGTCGCGGGCGAGCGGCGACGTGGCGGGCGCAGCTGCCCTCGCCGAAGGCGGGGCGGATCGCGGCGGGCGGCGCCAGGGCCAGGGCGTTGGTGCCGGTGCCGTGGCGGTCGGGGACGATCGCGACGTAGCGGCTCGGGCACGCCGGTGAGCAGGCGGTCGAGCTCGCGCGGATCGAGCAGCGGGCAGTCGCCGGGCAGCAGGACGACGCAGGCGGCGCCGAGCTGCTCGGCGCGGGCGATGCCGGCGAGCGCCGCGCCGGAGTGGCCGCCCTCTGCCGGGGTCGGCGATCACCTCGGCGCCCGCCGCCGCCGGCCAGCTCCACCGCGCGCGGCTCGTCGCTGACGACGATCGTGCGCTCGATCGAGCGCGCGGCGCCGATCGCCTCCAGCACGTCGGCGAGCATCGCCGCCGCGAGCGTCCGCGCGCCGCGTCGCCGCCGATGCCCGCCGCGAGCCGCTGCTTGGCGGCGGCGAAGCGCTTCACGGGGAGGACGGCGGTGGCCTTCAACCCGGGGTGAGGTTGGCGGCGAAGTCGAGCACGATGCGCGCCACGCCGGGCGCGTCCCGCGGCGCCCTCCATCAGCGGTCGGCGCCGCCAGGGTCGGGATCTCGGCCGGCGGCGGGTCGGGGTCGTCCTCGTCGACGACCATCGCCGTCGATCAGCCCGGCGTAGAGCGAGGCGACGCCGGCCGCGGTTGCCGGGCGGCCGACGCGCCTGCATGAAGCGCTCGGTCGGGCCCTTGACGACCTGGCCGGCGACGAAGGGGCTGACCGCGACGACCGGCGCGGCCGAGGCCGACGATCGCCTCGCGCATCCCCGGCACGGCGAGGATCGGGCCGATGCTGATCACCGGGTTGGAGGGGCCGATGACGATCGCCTCGGCCCGCGCAGCGCCTCGAGCACCTCGGCGGTCGGCTCGGCGCGCGTCGATCCCCTCCAGCTCGACGCCCGTGCACCTCGGGCTCGCCGCGGTCGACGATCAGGTACTCCTGCAGGCGCGCGGCTGCCCGCCCGCGGTCAGCACCTGGGTGCGCACCGGCGCGTCGCACATCGGCAGCACCCGTCGCCTGCGACCCCGAGCGCCGCGGGCGATCTGCGCCTGGGCGTCGGTCGGCCGCCCGCCCTCGTCGAGGAACTGGCGGCGGTAGAGGCAGGCGGCGAGGTCGCGGTCGGAGAGGCCGAACCAGCTCGGCGCGCCGAGCTTGGTCAGCCGCTCGAAGACGGTGAAGCTGTCGTCGCGCAGCCCCCAGCCGCGCTCCTCGTCGATCTCGCCGCTCGAGCCAGTAGGTGACCAGGTCGGGGTCGGGGGAGACGTGGACGCCGAGCGTCTCGATGTCGTCGCCGGTGTTGGCGATCACCGTCAGGTCGGCGCCGATCTCCTCCTGCATCCCGGCGGCGAGCTTGGCGCCGCCGGTGCCGCCGGCGAGCAGCGCGACCCGCATCCGGCTAGGCCCAGTGGTCGCCGTCGGGCAGGCCGGTGAGCCGGATGCCGGCGTGCGTCTTGTAGCGGACGTTGACCGAGATCAGCAGCGGCGTCAGCTGCTCGACGATGCGCGCCATCTCCAGCGGCCCGGCGTTGACCGCGCGCAGGCCGCGGGATCAGCTCGATCAGCGCGGGCGACGCGCGCCTTGTCGGCCTTGCGGTCGCCGCAGACGAGCACGTCCTCGCCGAGCTCGGCCTCGGGGTCGGCGAGGGTCGGGGCGCCGACCGTGTGCAGGGCGGCGACGACGGTGACGCCCTCGGGCACCATCTCCTGCGCCTGCTGGGCGGCGGAGCCCTGCCAGACGCCGAGCGAGCGGGTCGCCTTGCCGCTGACCGCGGCGGCGAGCGGCACCGTGCAGTCGACCAGGATCTGGCCCGGCCGCAGCGCCTCGCGCAGGTTGTTGAGGTTCTCCGACTGGGCGCGGAAGGGGACGGTGAGGAAGACGATCTCGGCCCGCGGGCGGCCGCCTCCTCGTTCTGCAGGCCCTCGACCTCGGCGCCCGGGACCGGCTCGCGCAGCTTCGCCGCCGCCTCCTCGGCGCGCTCGGCCGAGCGCGAGCCGATCACGATCGGCGCCCCGGCCCGCGCCCAGCGCAGGGCCAGGCCGGCGCCGAGCGCGCCGGTGCCGCCGATGATCGGGATGGTGGGCAGCTCGGCCACGGGCGCGCCAGTCTATGCCTCAGCCGGCCCGATGCGACTGGAGGGACGCAAGGCACTGGTCACCGGCGGCGCCAGCGGGATCGGCGCGGCGATCGCGGCGCGGCTGGCGGCCGAGGGGGCCGAGGTCTGGGTCGGCGACATCGACACGGCCGGCGCCGAGCGGGTCGCCGCCGAGGTCAACGGCCACGCGCTGGAGCTCGACGTGACCGAGATCGAGTCGGCCCGGGCCGCGCTCGCGGCGACCGGGACGCTCGACGTCCTGGTCAACAACGCCGGCACCGACGAGTTCGGCTTCTTCACCTACACCACGCCCGAGCAGTGGCAGCGGGTGATCGGGATCAACCTCGTCGGCGTGCTCAACTGCACCCACGCGGCGCTGCCCGGGATGCAGGAGGCGGGGTACGGGCGCATCCTCAGCATCTCCTCCGAGGCGGGCCGGGTCGGCTCCAAGGGCTCGGCCGTCTACTCGGCGGCCAAGGGCGGCATCGTCGCCTTCATGAAGGCGATCGCCCGCGAGAACGCCCGCTACGGGATCACCGCCAACTCGATCGCCCCCGGCCCGATCGAGACGCCGCTGCTGATGGGCGCCAAGGAGTTCGGCGAGATCGGCGAGAAGGTGATCGAGACGATGCGCTCCTCGACCCAGATGGGCCGCCTCGGCCAGCCCGAGGAGGTCGCCGCCGCGGCCGCCTTCCTCGTCTCCGACGACGCCACCTACGTCACCGGCGAGACGCTGGGCGTAAGCGGCGGCCTCGGCATGGTCTGAGATGGCGGCTGCGCCGGAGCGCGTCCGCATCCGCGAGGTCGGTCCCCGCGACGGCTTCCAGAACGAGCCGGAGACGATCGCCACCGAGGAGAAGGTGCGGCTGGTCGACCTGCTCTCGGCCAGCGGGCTGCGGCGGCTCGAGGTGACCTCCTTCGTGCGGCCGGAGGTGATCCCGCAGCTGGCCGACGCCGAGCGGGTGCTGGCCGCGGTGCAGCGGCGCGAGGGGGTCGCCTTCTCGGTCCTGATCCCCAACGAGCGCGGGCTCGAGCGAGCGCTGGCGCTGCGCGAGCGCTTCGACGAGATCAACGTCTTCGTCTCCGCCACCGAGACCCACAACCTCGAGAACGTCAACCGCTCGGTCGAGGACTCGCTGGCGGGGCTGGAGCGGACGCTGGCGACGGCGGGCGGGGCGGGCCTGCGCTGCGAGGGGGTGATCTCGGTCTCCTTCGGCTGCCCGTACGAGGGCGAGGTGCCGCCCGAGCGCGTTTTCGCGATCGCCGAGCGGCTCGCCGCCGCCGGCTGCGCCGAGATCGGCTTCGGCGACACGACCGGGATGGCCAACCCGCGCCAGGTCGGTGAGTTCTTCGCCGCCGCTGGCGAGCGCCTGCCGGGTGTCGAGCTCACCGCCCACTTCCACAACACCCGCGGCCAGGGCCTGGCCAACGTCCTCGCCGCGCTCGGGCAGGGCGTCGACCTCGTTCGAGTCGAGCTTCGGCGAGCTCGGCGGCTGCCCGGTGCCGCCCGGGGCGACCGGCAACGTCGCCACCGAGGACGTGGTCTCGATGCTGCACGAGATGGGCGTCGAGACCGGGGTCGACCTGCCCGCGCTCATCGAGGCCTCGCGCGCCGCCCAGGAGGTCCTCGGCCGTCCCCTCGGCTCCCACGTCCTCCGCGCCGGCCCGGTCGATTGGCACCCCTGAGCGAACTGCATCAAATTCCAGCTCTGGCAGAGCTGGAATTTGATGCAGTTCGCGATTGCGCTGGCGGAATAGGGTTTCGGGCGTGACCGAGTTCGCGCAGGCGCTGGAGGCCGCCCTCGCCGGGGGGCCGCAGCGCCACCATGAGAAGACGGCCGAGCAGGGCAAGCTGCCGGTGCGCGAGCGCGTCGCGCGGCTGGTCGACGAGGGCTCCTTCGCCGAGGAGGCGGCGCTCGCCAACTGGGAGAAGGAGGGGCTCGGGGCGGACGGTGTGGTCACCGGCCTGGCCCGGATCGACGGCCGCCCGGTTGCCCTGATGGCCAACGACCCGACCGTCAAGGCCGGCTCCTGGGGGCCGAAGACGGTGGAGAAGATCCTCCGCATCCAGGAGCGGGCGCTCTCGCTGCAGGTGCCGATCCTCTACCTGGTCGACTCGGCCGGGGCGCGGATCACCGACCAGGTGCAGATGTTCCCCGGCCGCCGCGGCGCCGGGCGCATCTTCCACAACGAGGTGCGGCTCTCCGGCCAGGTGCCCCAGGTCTGCCTGCTGTTCGGGCCGAGCGCCGCCGGCGGCGCCTACATCCCGGCCTTCTGCGACGTGGTGATCATGCGCGACGGCAACGCCTCGATGTACCTCGGCTCGCCGCGGATGGCGGAGATGGTGATCGGCGAGAAGGTCTCGCTGGAGGAGATGGGCGGGGCGAAGATGCACACCGGCGTCTCGGGCTGCGGCCACTTCCTGGTCAAGTCCGACGAGGAGGCGATCGACCTCGCCAAGCGCTACCTCTCCTACATGCCGGGCAGCTGGCGCGAGGCGCCGCCGGCCGCGGCCCCGGCCGAGCCCGCCTCGGACGCCCCGATCGCCGAGATCGTCCCCGCCGACGAGAACCGGCCCTTCGACATGAGCCTGCTGCTCGACTCGCTGCTCGACGCCGACTCGTTCCTGCCCGTGCACAGGCGCTGGGCGAAGGAGCTGATCGTCGGCTACGGCCGGCTCGGCGGGCGCGCGGTCGGCGTCGTCGCCAACCAGCCCAAGCACACCGGCGGGGTGCTCTTCGTCGACTCGGCCGACAAGGCGGCGCGCTTCATCCAGACCTGCAACGCCTTCAACCTGCCGCTGCTCTTCCTCGCCGACGTGCCCGGCTTCATGATCGGCACCGCGGTCGAGCGCCAGGGGATCGTCCGCCACGGGGCGAAGATGATCAGCGCCGTCTCCGAAGCGACAGTCCCCAAGCTCTCGGTGATCGTGCGCAAGGCCTACGGCGCCGGCCTCTACGCGATGGCCGGCCCGGCCTTCGAGCCCGACTGCTGCATCGCCCTGCCCAGCGCCTCGATCGCGGTGATGGGCCCGCAGGCGGCGGTCAACGCCGTCTTCTACAACCAGATCCAGGCGATCGAGGACGAGGCCGAGCGCGAGGCCTTCGTCGCCGCCAAGCGCGAGGAGTACGCCGAGGACATCGACCTCCTCCACCTCGCCTCCGAGCTGGTCGTCGACGCCGTGGTCGAGCCGGCCGACCTGCGCGCCGAGCTGATTCGCCGCTTCGAGCTGGCCACGAGCAAGAACCGCGCCTTCGCCGAGCGCCGCAACCCGGTGACGCCGGCCTAGCCATCCCGGGTGCAACGCGCTGTGGCGCCCACAGAGCCGAAACGCGTTGCACCGGCGGTGGAGGTCGAGGGACTGGTCGTTCGCCGGGGCGGCAACGAGGTGCTGCACGGGCTCGGCTTCGGGGTGGCCGGCGGGCGGGTGACGGGGCTGCTCGGACCGAGCGGCTGCGGCAAGACGACGCTGATGCGGGCGATCGTCGGCGTGCAGGTCGTCGAGCGGGGGCGGATCGATGTGCTCGGGCACGCGGCGGGGGCGCGTGAGCTGCGCTCGCGGATCGGCTACGTGACCCAGGCGCCCTCGGTCTACGGCGACCTCAGCGTGCGCGAGAACCTGCGCTACTTCGCCCGCGTGCTCGGCGCCGGGCACGAGCGGATCGACGCCACGATCGAGACCGTCGCCCTCGGCGAGCAGGCCGACCAGGTGGTCGACAGCCTCTCCGGCGGCCAGCGGGCGCGGGTCTCGCTGGCGACGGCGCTGCTCGGCGAGCCCGAGGTGCTCGTCCTCGACGAGCCCACCGTCGGCCTCGACCCGGTCCTGCGCCGCGACCTCTGGGGGACGTTCCGCGCGCTAGCCGCCGGCGGCACGACGCTGCTCGTCTCCAGCCACGTGATGGAGGAGGCCGAGCACTGCGACGAGCTGCTGCTGATGCGCGACGGCGATTTGCTCGCCGCCGAAGCGCCGGCGGCGCTGCGCGAGCGCACCGGGCGCGAGCAACTCGACGAGGCCTTCCTCGCCCTGATCGAGGAGCGGGGCCGAGGATGAGCGCCCGCATCACCTGGGCGACGGCGCTGCGGGTGCTGACTCAGCTGCGCCGCGATCCGCGCACGATTGCGCTGCTGCTGGCGGTGCCGCCCTTCCTGCTCACCCTGCTCAAGGGCGCCTACCAGCAGGACCCGGACGCCTTCCAGCACGTCGGCGGGCCGCTGGTCGGGCTCTTCCCCTTCAGCACGATGTTCGTCGTCACCTCGATCACGATGCTGCGCGAGCGCACCACCGGCACGCTGGAGCGGCTGATGTCGCTGCCGCTGGCCAAGCTCGACCTGCTCTTCGGCTACGGGATCGCCTTCGCCGCCGTCGCCGTCGTGCAGGCCTGCATCACCAGCGCCTTCGCCTTCGGCCTGCTCGGCCTCGACACCGCCGGCTCCACCGCCGCGGTGGTGGCGCTGGCCGTGGGCAACGCCCTGCTGGGGATGTCGCTCGGCCTCTTCGTCAGCGCCTTCGCCCGCACCGAGTTCCAGGCGGTCCAGTTCATGCCCGCGATCGTCTTCCCGCAGCTCCTGCTCTGCGGCCTCTTCGTCGCCCGCGACCAGATGGCCGGCGTGCTGCAAATCATCTCCGACACGATGCCCCTCACCTACGCCTTCGAGGCGCTGGAGAGCGTCACCACGACCGGATCGCTGGGCTCGCGCGGCGCGCTGGACGTCACCGTGATCGTCGGCGCGACCCTGCTGCTGCTCGCGGGCGGCGCCGCTACATTGAGGCGGCGAACCGCGTGAACCAGTCGAGCGCCTCGGGGTTGGCGAGCGAGTCGCGGCTGGCGGCCTGCTCGGGCGGGGTGCCCATCAGGATGCGCTTGACCGGGACCTCCAGCGCCTTGCCGCTGAGGGTGCGGGGGACGGCGGCGATCGCGTAGACCTGGTCGGGGACGTGGCGGGGCGAGCAGGTGGCGCGCACGCGGCGGGCGATCTCTCGCTTCAGCTCGTCGTCGAGCTCGGCGCCCTCGCGGAGGACGACGAAGAGCGGCATCCAGCCCTCGGTGCCGGGGCGGGGGACGTCGACGACCAGGGCGTCGACGATCTGCTCGAGGCCGAGCACGGCGCGGTAGATCTCGCTGGTGCCCATGCGGATGCCGGAGCGGTTGATGGTCGAGTCCGAGCGGCCGTAGATGATCGCCGTGCCGCGGCTGGTGATCTCGATCCAGTCGCCGTGGCGCCAGACGCCGGGGTAGCGCTCGAAGTAGGCCTCGCGGTAGCGGCTGCCGTCCTCGTCGCCCCAGAAGAAGACCGGCATCGAGGGCATCGGCGCGGTGACGACCAGCTCGCCGACCTCGTCGGTGACCGCGTTGCCGTCCTCGTCCCAGGCCTCGACCGCGGCGCCCAGCGCCCGCGCCTGCAGCTCGCCGCGGTAGACGGGGAGCAGGGCGCAGCCGCCGACGAAGGCGGTGCAGAGGTCGGTGCCGCCGCTGGTCGAGAACAGCCAGGTGTCGGCGCCGAGCTGGTCGTATACCCAGTCGAAGCCCTCGGGCGAGAGCGGGGAGCCGGTCGAGCCGACCGCCTTCAGGCGCGAGAGGTCGCGCCCCGCGCCCGGCTCCAGCCCCGCCTTCATGCAGGCCGAGATGTAGGACGCGCTGGTGCCGAACATGGTGACCCCGGCGCGCTCGGCGAGGTCCCAGAGCACGCCCATGTCGGGGTGGCCCGGGTTGCCGTCGTAGAGGACGATCGCGGCCCGGGTCAGCAGGCCGGAGACGAGGAAGTTCCACATCATCCAGCCGGTGGTGGTGAACCAGAAGAGGCGGTCGCCGGGGTGGGCGTCGACGTGCAGGTTGAGCTTCTTCAGGTGCTCGAGCAGGATGCCGCCCTGCGACTGGACGATCGCCTTCGGCAGCCCGGTCGTGCCCGAGGAGTAGAGGACCCAGAGCGGGTGCTCGAAGGGGACGCGCTCGAAGCGCGGCGCGGCGCCCTCGCCGGCGGCGAGCAGCTCGTCCCAGCGCATCGCGTCGCGCAGGGGGGAGAGGTCGGGGTCGGGGTCGAGGTAGGGGAGGACGACGGTGCGGCGCAGGCTCGGCATCGCCTCCTGCAGCTGGGCGACGGTGTCGCGGCGGTCGAAGTCCTTGCCGCCGTAGCGGTAGCCGTCGACGGCGAAGAGCACCTTGGGCTCGATCTGGGCGAAGCGGTCGACGACGCTGGCCGGGCCGAAGTCGGGCGAGCAGCTCGACCAGATCGCGCCGACGCTGGCGCTGGCGAGGAAGGCGACGATCGCCTCCGGCAGGTTGGGCAGGTAGGCGACGACCCGGTCGCCGCGCTCGACCCCGAGCGCCCGCAGGCCGGCGGCGACGGCGGCGACCCGGGCGCGCAGCTCGCCCCAGCTCAGCTGGTCCAGCTCGGGGCGCAGCTCGGAGGCGTGCAGGATCGCGGTCTCAGCGTCGTCCTTGCCGGCGAAGACGTGCTCGGCGTAGTTGAGCGCGGTGCCGGCGAACCACTCGGCACCGGGCATCTCGCGGCCGGAGAGGACGCGCTCGGGCGCGCCGTCGGACTGCACCCCGAAGAAGTCCCAGATCGAGGACCAGAAGGCCTCGAGGTCGGTCGTCGACCAGCGCCAGAGCTCCTCGTAGCCGTCGAAGCGCAGGCCGCGCTCGGCCGCGAGCCAGTCCATGTACTCGCGCAGGCGCGACTCGGCGACCAGCGCCGGCGGCGGCTCCCAGAGCTTCTCGGGCGCGGGCGCGGCGCTCACGCGGCGGCGGTGGCCGGGCCGGCGGCCTGGGACAGCTCCAGCTCGCGCGGGTCGTGCGAGCAGAAGAGCTTCACCGTGTCGCCGTGGCGGCGGGCGAGCTCGCGCAGCCGCTCCTGGTTGGCGAGGCGCGCCTTGCGGTCGGTGCCGGTCAGGTTCTGGAAGAGGCGCAGCACCGGCGGGCAGCTCGGCGGCGTGGCGACCTCGGCGTGGTGGAAGTAGGAGTCGCCGCAGTGCAGGAGCCAGCCGTCGCCGCTGCGGATCGCGACCCCGGTGTGACCGCGCGAGTGGCCGAGCAGCGGCACCAGCAGGATCTCGGCGTCGAGGCCGGGGAGGATGCGGACGCTCTCGAAGCCGTGCCACTCGTCGCCGCCGCTGCCGCTGTGCTCGACCCAGCGCGGGCTGTGGCGCCAGTGGGCGCCGCCGATGTAGCGCAGCTTTTCGTCGAGGCGCGGGTGGACGGCGGCGGCGAGCTCGGCGGCGAGCACGTGCACCTCGGCCTCGGGGAAGTCGGGCAGGCCGCCGCTGTGGTCGAGGTCCAGGTGGGTGGTGACGATGTGCTTGACGTCGCCGGCCTCGAAGCCGAGCGCTTCGACCTGGCGCAGCGCCGTCGTCTCCTCGCGCGGCCGCGGCTCCATCAGCAGGCGGAAGACAATGCCCAGCTGGCTCGGGTTGCGGGCGTCCTCGAGGCCGAAGCCGGTGTCGACGAGGACCAGCCCCTCAGCCGTCTCCAGCGCCAGGCAGTGGCAGACGATCGCGCCCCGCTCCAGCAGCCCCCCGTCGCCGTTGATCAGCCGCCGTCCGTGCGGGCAGAACGAGCCGCAGTTGAGGTGGTGGATCCTCATTCCCGCGCGGCAGTCTACCCGCGCTCAGCGCTTCGGCCCGATGTGCCGGTCGAGGATCGCGACGCTCTCCCGGCGCGCGACCGAGACGTTCCAGGGGCCATCTTGGCGCCAGGCGACCCCGAGTCGGTCGCAGGTCCCGCAGAAGATCCGCTGGATGTCGAGCGAGCGGTTGGTGAACATGTAGCGGGGATAGACGTAGGTCTTCTTCGGGTGGCGAACCCGATTCATCACCCGGCAGCCGTCCGAGTGGACCAGGCCACGGAGCAGGCGCCCGGGGTGGCGATCGACGATCCGCTGCTGCCACGGCTCCAGCTGGACCTTGCGCTTGTGCTTGACGCCGGGACCGTGCTGGGGGAAGAGATGGGGCCAGTGCTTGGAGTATGAGACGACGTGGAACATGTGCTGGCGCTTGTCGCGTCGACTCGTTGCGCGGCTTGCTGGCATGGCCAGGCCCATGGCGGCCTCGCACTCCGCTGCGATCAAGGGATATTTGGCGTCGAGCGTGATGTGCAGCCGGTAGACATCGCGTGGGTGCCTCAGCAGGCAGCCATCGCCGAGATAGAGGCCGAGCAAGTAGGCGTACTGGTAGGCGAGAGCCTTCGGGAAGGGGTGTCGGAGGTTTCCGCATCGCATGCAGGCGCCACCCCGGGTCCTATCGCTGCCGAACCTGGGCGCACGACCATTGAGCCAGCCGCTGACCGTGCTGCGCGGGATTCCCGTGCGGCGTGAGATCTCGCAACGATTGTGCTTCTTGGCGAGAGCGCGGACACGGTCGAATTCGCCTTGTGACCTCACCGCTCGCCACATTTCCTGAGTGCGGCGGGTGGGATTCGAACCCACACGTCCAATTGGACAGGACCTTTTGAGGATCCCGAGTCTACCGTTCCTCCACCGCCGCTTTCCTTGAGCATTCTACGCTGAGCTTACGCCTTTGTTCAGCGTCAAAAGGGGCGAAGAGCAGTGACCGGCACCCCCGTCACGCATTTGACACAGGTTCTTAACGCGGCCCCAAGCCGACGCTCGTCGGGCGGACGCGCTCAGGCCGGGGCCGGGGCGCCGTTCTCGGGTGGGGCGCCGGCGCCGTAGTCTTCGCCGGAGCCGATCGGGCGCTCCTCCTCGACGTGCCAGTTCTGGTTGAAGGCGTAGAGCGAGACGGCGACGACGATCAGCTGCAGGACGAGCAGGATCAGGACCAGCAGGCCGATCAGCGGCGCCGGGATCAGCCCCTCCTCGAAGCCCGCCTTGTCGCGGGCGAACCAGCTTTCGGCGCCGACCGCGCAGAAGATCGCCAGGATCGTCGAGAGGGCGGCGGCGACGGGCAGGATGCCGCGGTTCCAGCGCAGGACGAGGAAGGCGAAGAAGGCGTAGAGCAGGGCGTAGATCAGGCAGATCAGGCCCATCGCGCCGCCGCCGGTCAGTAGCGAGAAGCCGGTGATCGTGACCAGGGCCGCGATCGCCGCCGTAGCCGCGAGCAGCAGGACGAGCACGAACTTGGTCGTGATCGACTCGGCCTTCTCCCGATTCGGCCGCCACAGTTCGTAGCCGGGCCTCAGCTCTCCAACCGCCACGCGACGATCATAGAATCTATGGGCGACGCGGCCGGGTTGGCTGCGCGTTAAGCCCGGAACCGGGCGCCACGCGGGCGTGGCGGAATTGGCATACGCGCCAGGTTTAGGTCCTGGTGGGCTTCGGCCCGTGGGGGTTCAAGTCCCTCCGCCCGCACTGTCGATGCGACCCCGGTCGCTACGATGCGAAACCCCTCGGGGCAGTGGCCAAACTGGCTAAGGCACCGGTCTCCAAAACCGGCGATTCTAGGTTCGAGTCCTAGCTGCCCCGCTCCCGTTCGCGCCGCCTTCTCGTGAATCGTCGGCGTAGTCTGGGCCGGTGAAGCCGGAGACCAGATATGCGCGCACCGGCGACCTGGGCATCGCCTACCAGGTCTTCGGCGAAGGGGAACTCGATCTCGTCGTCGCCTTCCCCTATGTCTCCAACCTGGACATGCTCTGGGAGGTGCCGGCGATGGAGCGGTTCATGCGCCGCCTCGGCAGCTTCGCCCGGGTGATCCCCTTCGACCGGCGGGGCGTCGGCCTCTCCGACCCGGTCGACTCGACGCCGACCCTCGAGGAGCGGATGGACGACGTGCGTGCGGTGATGGACGCCGCCGGCTGCGAGCGGGCGGCGCTGATGGGCATGTCCGAGGGGGCGATGATGTGCATGCTGTTCGCCGCCGCGCACCCCGAGCGCGCCTCGGCGCTGGTCCTCTGGGGCGCGATGGCGCGCTCGACCTGGGCCGAGGACTACCCCTGGGCGCCGCCGCGGGAGGCCGTGCTCGAAGCCGAGCAGGAGCTGGTGCTGCCCTTCTGGGGCCAGGGCGCGACGCTCGACATCTTCTCCCCGAGCCTCGCCGGCGACCCCCGGGCCCGCGAGATGCAGGGGCGCTTCGAGCGCCAGTCGGCGAGCCCGATGCGGGTCGGGCGGCTGCTCGAGATGTTCCTCGACACCGACGTGCGCGAGACCCTGCCGCTGATCCGCACGCCGACCCTGGTGCTGCACCGCCGTGGCGACCACGCCGTCAACTACCGGGCCGCCCGCTGGCTCGCCGAGCAGATCGAGGGCAGCACCTACGTCGAGCTCGACGGCGTCGACCACTTTCCCTGGGGCGGCGAGGGCCAGGGCGACGGCATGGACGAGATCGAGGAGTTCCTCACCGGCGTGCGCCCGGCTCCCTCGCCGCAGCGCGTTCTCGCCACCGTGCTGTTCACCGACATCGTCGACTCGACCAGGCGCGCCGAGCAGCTCGGCGACCGCCGCTGGCGGGCGCTGCTCGAGGACCACCAGGCGCTGGTGCGCGAGCGGCTGGCGCGCTTCGACGGGCGCGAGGTCAAGACCACCGGGGACGGGTTCCTCGCCACCTTCGACGGGCCGACCCGGGCGGTCGAGTGCGCGCGGGCGATCGCCGACGACATCCCTGCGCTCGGGATCGAGATCCGGGCCGGGCTGCACGCCGGCGAGGTCGAGCTGATGGGCGACGACGTCGGCGGCATCGCGGTCCACGTCGCGGCGCGGATCGCGGCGCTGGCCGGCGCCGGCGAGGTGCTCGCCTCGCGCACGGTCCGCGACCTGGCGGCCGGCTCGGGGATCGACTTCCGGCCGGCCGGCAGCCACCGGCTCAAGGGCGTCGCCGAGGAGTGGGACGTGTTCGGCGTCGGCCAGCCGGCTCAGCGCCCGGCCGGCTCCAGCCCGATCAGCTCGTAGTAGCCGATCAGGTAGAGGCGGCGGCCGTCGGAGACCATCGGCGTGTAGCCGGCCTGGTCGACGGCGAAGGTGCGGCGGTGGGTGCGGGCGTCGACGCCGGTCGTGCGCCGCGTCTTGAAGCTCGAGACGTAGACGGTGTGGCCGATCACGGTCGCCGTGCCCGGCACCGGGCCGCCCACCGGGTAGCGCCAGCGCACCCTGCCGCTGCGGGCGTCGATCGCGTAGAGGTGCTCGTCGTAGGAGCCGATGTAGACGCTCGGCGGCGTGCCGGGGACGCGGGCGACGGCGGGGGAGCCGTAGACGAAGTCGCCGGTCGGCACCGACCAGGCGACCTTCCCGGTCGCTTCGTCGAAGGCGAAAACCGTGCCGTCGTCGCGGCCGGCGTAGACGTGGCCGAAGGCGACCGCGGGGGAGGAGTAGAAGCCGCCCTCGCCGTACGGCGGCAGCTTCGAGGTGTTGGTGCGCCAGAGCAGCTTGCCGCTCGCGGCGTCGAGGCCGAAGACGCCGCTCTGGTAGTCGGCGACGAAGACGCGGCCGTCGTGGACGCTGGGACTGGCTTTGATCGCGCCGGGCGAGTCGAAGCGCCAGAGCTGCTTCCCGTCGGCGGCGTCGAGCGCCAGCACCCGCCCGGTGTCGGTGCCGAGGTAGAGGGCGCCGCCGAGCGCCATCGGCGAGGATTCGAGGTGCCCGCCGAGCCGGCGCACCCAGACCCGCTTGCCGGTCTCGGCGTCGAGCGCCTGCAGGTTGCCGTCGACGTCGGCGAAGAAGACCTTGCCCCGGTGGTAGACCGGCCCGGTGACGTCGGTCGGCGAGCCCGAGTCCCGCCGGTCGGGGTTGCGTTCCCAGAGCACCTCGCGGTCAGCGAGCCGGATCGCCTTCGAGTCGCCGTACTTGTTGACAACGTAGGCGACGCCGTCGGCGACCGCGGGCGGGAACTCGATCAGGGCGTGGGTGTTGATCGACCACGCCTGGCGCAGCGGCGGATCCAGCGCCCGCCCTTCCGCCGGCAGGTACTGCGTCCGCTCCGGCACCCGGCCGAATACCGGCCAGTCGACCGTCGCCGCCCGCCCGCCGTCGCCCGCGCCCGAACCCCCGCAGCCGGCGAGAACAAGCACCCCGGCAGCGAGTCCTCCCGCCGCCAGCCGTCTCCAGGTCCTCTCAGCCATCGAGACGACCTGAATCGGACCCCTGCCGGGCGAGCTTGAGAGCGGCGGACGGGAATTGAACCCGCATCATCGCCTTGGAAGGGCGAGGCTCTACCGTTGAGCTACCGCCGCGCGCGATCAGGCAGAATGTAGGCCAGTCACGGGGAGTGGCGCAGTCTGGTAGCGCACTCGGCTGGGGGCCGAGCGGTCGCAGGTTCAAATCCTGTCTCCCCGATTTAGCAGACAAAAGCATCCGACTCGTTTGGCATGCTGCTCGGATGTCTGTCGCGATGGAAGAGATGGGCTCGCCGGAGTTGATCGCGGCTCCGGCAATCGAGAAGCGGATCTTCGTCGTCCGCGGGCGCCAGGTGATGCTCGACGAAGATCTTGCCGATCTCTATGGCGTTGAGACAAAGCGGCTGGTCCAGCAGGTCAAACGAAACTCGAGGCGCTTTCCTGGCGATTTTATGTTTCAACTCGGCCAAGCCGAGGCCGAAGCTTTGAGGTCACAAATTGCAACCTCAAACACCGCAATTGAGACGAGGCGTGAAGAGATCGAGCGGGGGCTGGGTGGACACGACGAGCAGCTGAAGCAGATCTTCGCGACACTGAGACAGCTGATCTCGCCACCCGACCAACCGAAGCGCCCGGTCGGGTTCAGGCCGCCGGAGGATGACCCGGATGACCCGGGGCGCGGTTTCTTCATGCCGGGAACCTCCGCACCGAGCCGCTACGCGCTCGACTGTGCTCGCTATCGCGTCACAGCCCACGCCTGAACACCGCATTTACCTCCGGATTGTGCTTCGCGGGTGGCCATGACCGTCAGCAGCTCCTGATCGGCAAAGTCGGTGCTTCCGATCTGAAGAACGGTTAGGCCTGCGCTACCTACTCCGGGCGGGAAGAGCGTACTCGCGACACCGCTTTCCAGGGTCACAGCACTGGCTTCGCTTCCTGCCACCGCGAGCATTCGCAGATCGCCGCCGGATTCGTTGATGAAGCCGACGGCTGCACCGCCGCTGCCACATCCTCCGACCACCTCGCCATATCCGGGAACGTCGAGAATGTGCTGTTTTCCGCCACCACCGAGCGCGAGGATCGCACGGCCCGCCAGGGATTCTCCTCCTCCTTCGACGAACGCGTCTGGCCCGCGCCCGCCCAATTTCTCCGCGTTGGTGGCCGTGTCTGCCGCGGTGGCTTTGTCGGCCTGTTCGGCCGATGGAACTTTGCCGAGCGTCACCTCGTTGACCTTGACACCGGTTACGGCGTTGTCGCGCAGCCGATCCGTCGTGATCGAGTTCTTGGCGATCTTGCCCGCCTTCGCGGCTTCGGGGGCGAGCTTCCCGGTCTTGACGGCGTTTCGAGCGAGATTGCCCGTTTTCACCGCCCTGGGCTTAAGCTCCCGGCTTCCGACGCTGTTCTGTCGCAGTTGGCTCGCGGCGAAGGCGCTGGCGCCGCCGAGAGCGGCGAAGAGGGCGAGGGTCGAGACGACATTGGCGTAGGTGATCCGGGTCTTGAGCTTATGCACGGGGAGAGCCTTTCATCGGGGGCCTGTTAGGCAGACTTTTGCAGCAGTGCATCTGGGACGCAAGGCAGAATCGCCCTTCGACGCGGCCGCCTACCAAGCGGCGATGGTCAGCGCGGCGCGGGAGCGATGCGGGCGGGGGTGCGCCGAGGCGGAGACGCGGTTGGCGGGACCGGGAGACGGGACCGTCTCCCGGTCCGCGAGACCGCTATTCGGCACAGGTGGCCGCACGTCCGCCGCTCGCATGACAACCGAGCGCCCCGCCCGGGGCGATGCCGCTCACCGCTGCGCCCCATTCCTTGCCGCTTTCGATGCCGTGGGCGCGCCAAACACCGCCCTTGGCCATGGCGCCGGACGGAACCGCAAGCGCAACCACGAGTGCCGCCGCCAGAATCAACTTTCTCATCCCGAATGCTCCTTTTTCGTTTGGTGGATCCGCACTGCCGTTATCCCAACCTCGACAAGACCTCGACAAGCGTCGCGCGGTCGGGCGTCTTGGTTTCGCATATCGGTACCCGTAATTCGTCCGCGATAATCGTGGCGTGATCGATCTCCCCGCCGCGCTCGACCGCGGGCGCGAGACCGATGCGAGCCAAGCCTGGGGGGATGCGGCGTCATCGAGCTTCGCTGGCCGGTCTCAGTACGGCGCGCGAAGATCCTTGAACATCGGGAAGTGCTCGAGGTCGCGCGTGGCGAGGTCGGCGTCGAGCTCCTCGGCCGTGGCTGCGATCGCGAGGTCGGCGACCCCGATGCCGGGGTGGCTGCGGCGCCACCTGCGCCCAGTTCCCCGGCGCGGCGTGCCACGGCTTCGCTCACGGGAACCCAGGCGAGCAGCGCAAAGAGCCGGTCGGCTGCGCGCCGCTCCGGTCGAGGCGAGCTGGCTGATCGTCATCTGGCGCTCGGTCCCATCGGCCTTTAGGCTGGAGCGATGAGCCGCAAGAGCTTCACCGCCGACGAAGCACGTCGAGTCGGTGAGCAGATTGGCATCGATTGGTCATCCGCTCCGTTCGACCTGGACGAATTCCGGGCTGGAATGGATGTGGAGCTCGAGCATGGGACCCATGATCTCTCCACCAATGTCACAAACGACGACGCGGTCGTGACCGGCAAGATCGCGCTGGCCCATCTCAACGAGTTTCCGGACTACTACGTCCGCTTGGAGAAAATGGAGGAAGAGGCCGAGCGGGGGCGCGATTCGGCGTAAACGGAATGGTTTCGAGGCCAACGGAGGCAAAAGATGCAGAGCTGGGACCTAAAAGCAGTCGAAGCGGAGCCACACCAGCCGCAGATCCTCGCCTCGGCTGAGGATGCGCGGACCATCGTCCTGCATCTTCCGGCCGGGGAGGAGATGCAAGAGCACGAGGTGCATGAGCGCGCACGGGTGGTCGTCGTCGACGGCGAGGTCGATGTCGCCGCCCCCGATGAGGAGGCTGTCACGGCAGGTGCCGGCCATCTCTTCGAGTTCGACCCGGCCGAGCGTCACACGATTGCCGCGCGGTCCGATGCCCGCCTTCTGCTGATCCTCACCCCGTGGCCTGGCGACGGCCACCCAGGTGCGATGACGCTCGAGCAGAAGGCCGAAGTGCGCCAGCGTGCCCAGCGCCATTAGGGATGAGTAGTCGCCTCGTCGTGCAGCGTGCGGACGCGGGCAGCTGCGCCGCGGTTCGGCGATCGAGTCACCCGCCTTGCGCGCAAGGCCGCGTTCGGCGACCTGGGCGAGTACGGCCTGCCGGCTCCCGAGGAGGGGGTGATCTCGCGGGCCGTTCCGCGCGTTCGTGGCGGGGGCCGAGCGCCCAAGGCCTTTACTTCATTGGCTACGTGCCCCGCCCCGGCGGTCTCGGCTTCATGGGCAAGGAGGCGAAGCGAGCAGCAAAGTCGATCGCCGGCGAGCGGCGCGCCGCTGCGCTGGTCTGACCCGGTGCAACACGTGGCCACGTCGCCGGCCGCGAGCTTGGGCTCGGGGTCGCGGCCGATCGGGCCTTTCAACTCGGCCAAGCCGAGGCCGAAGCTTTGAGGTCACAAATTGCAACCTCAAACGATGGGAGGGGCGGGCGGCGCTACGCCCCATACGTATTCACCGAGCAAGGCGTGGCGATGCTCTCCGGTGTCCTGCGCAGCGACCGCGCGATCACCGTGAACATCAAGATCATGCGGACGTTCGTCGAGCTTCGCCGGGCCGCAAGCTCCTACGCCGCGATTGAGAGCAGGCTCAAGATCAAGAATTTCAGGCGCGACGCCGACGGGTGTTTAGGATTTAGGCCGTTGAATCGGAGTTGGCGAATGAAAGCTCGAACCGATATCTCCGCAGCAGATTCCCGCTTTCGCTCGAAAAGCGCGTCCCGGGCTGCCGACAGCGCTGCGCTGGAAAGCGGGTCCAAGAGCCCCGGGGAGATCAAGCGCGAGAACGAGGTCTTTGCTCCGCTTGCGCGAAGCGCGCGCGTTGACCCCGGCGCCTCTCAGCGTTTGGCCTAATCGATGCCGGGGGCCAAGCCGCCTCTCTCCGGCGAGGAAGTCGAGCGGGTCATGGGTCTTCTCGCGCCGTTGAGCGAGTCGGCGCAGATCGTCTTGGTCGGCGGGCAGGCCTTGGCGTTTTGGAGCGCGCGGTTCGCCGAGCCGGCGGGGGAGATAATCCCGGTCGCCAGCAAGGACATCGATTTCGAGGGCTCGGCCGACTCCGCGCGGCGTGCGGCCCGGCTTCTCAACGCCAAGGTGATGATCCCCTCCGCGCGTGAGCCCTCGCCGATGACCGGCACCGTCACCTTCGTCGACGCCGAGGGATTCGATCGCACCCTGGATTTCATCGAGTCGCCGCGCGGCCTCGATGCCGAGGATGTGCGCGAGACTGCCGTGCGCATTCAATTGACGTCGCGCTCGGAGGGCGATGCGGTGCTCTGGGTCATGCACCCGGAGCGGTGCATGGAGAGCCGCATCTACAACACCGCCGAGTTGGGGCGCGACGACGAGCTTGGGCTCGCCCAGCTCGAGGTCTCGATCCCTTCGGCGCCGTGCTTGTCGACGAGCGGCTGCCGGACCAGTTCGCGACCAAGCGCTACCCGCAGATGCAGGACCGCCTGAAGGTTGTCCGCGGCCGGGCATAGCTGCCTTGTCAGCCCATCGCTCCCGCGTGCGCGGCTGAGCGCCGCGCGCCCGCCTCCATCTCCCAGCCGGCGCCGAGCGCGACGACGGTCCTACGGGCCCGGGCTGGCGCTGCGTCCCGCGGCTTCGACCGCGGGCAGAACCTCGCGCACGGTGGCGAGGATCGTGGCGGCGATCAGGGCGTGGGTCTCGGCGCGGCTGCCGCCGCGGCCGCCGATCCAGTCCTGGGCGGCGCGCTCCATCGCGCCCACCGCGGCGCGCATGGTGAAGCGGGCGGCCGGCGGGATCTCGCTGGTGCCCAGGTGGTTGACCAGGATCCGCTCGGCGACCCGGTCGCGCAGCTCGTCCTGCAGCGCCTCGAGCTCGGGGTCGCGGCCGATCGGGCCGCCGCCGAGGAACATCATGAAGGTGTCGCGCCCGGCCTCGACCAGGTCGAGCCAGGCCGCCGTGTTGGCGTCGACCATCTCCTCGACCGGCAGGTCGAGCTCGGTGGAGACCACGGCCGGGACCCCCTCGGCGACCTCGCGGACGACCGCCAGGAACAGGCCCCGCTTGTCGCGGAAGTAGTGGTTGACCAGCGCCCGGCTGGCGTCGGCCTCGCGGGCGATCGCGTCGATCTGGACCTCCTCGTAGGGGCGCGAGGAGAAGGCGCGCGTGGCGGCGGCGAGGATCTCACCGCGGCGGGCGTCCGGATCGAGCCGTCTGCGCATTCGTATAAGTTACTGGCGCACGTCAGTAAGCCATCGAATCGACAGGGGGACCCCATCGTGCTCGCTCGCCCGCGCGCCGCCATCGCCGCCGCGCTCCTCGCCGCCGCCGCTCTCGCCGTGCTGCTCGCGCCCGGCGCGGCGCTCGCCGCCAAGCAGCGGCAGATCTCCGGCACGGTGCCGATGCGCGGCATGAACGTCGTCCTCTACGCGGCGCGCCCCGGCGGCAGCCGCCTCTACGGCCTCGGCGCGGCGCGCAGCGGCCCCGGCGGCGCCTACGCGATCCGCTACCGCGGGGCCGGCGACGGCCTGGTCAAGTACCTGGTCGCCACCCGCCCCGGCGGCGGCGCCGAAGCCGGCTTCCCGGTGCCCGCCAACGCCTACCGGCTGGCCGCCGCGCTCGGCGCCGGCCCCGTCCCCGGCCGCGCCGACGTCAACGAGCGCACCACGGTGGCGATCGGCTTCGCGATGGCGCAGTTCATCCAGCGCAACGGCCGCATCGCCGGCGAGAACCCCGGCCTGCGCAACGCGGCGGCGATGACCCGCAACCTGGTCAGCCGCCGCAGCGGCGCCCTGGCGCCGACGATCCGGCGCTTCCCCAACGGCCGCTCGACCTCGACCCTGCCCACCTTCGGCTCGCTCGCCAACCTGCTCGCGCTCTGTCGCCAGCAGGACCGGCGCTGCGCCCAGCTGCTCAGCACCGCCCGCGTGCCGGGCGGTGCCCCCGCCGCCGACACCCTGGCCGCCACCGTCGCGATCGCCCGTTACCCGTGGCACGGCGTGCGCCGGCTCTTCGCCCTCTCGCGCGCCGCCCGCCCGCTCTACACCCCGGCCCTGGGCAAGGGCCAGCGCCCCGACGCCTGGACCCTGGCGCTGCGCTTCGAAGGGGCGCCGCGGACGATGGACGGCCCCGGCGCCTTCGCCATCGACTCGCAGGGCAGCCTCTGGGTCGCCAACAACTACGAGTACAGCCGCTCCCGGCTGAAGCCGGTCTGCGCCGCCGAAAACCTGCTGCGCTTCACGCCGATCGGCCGCGCCTACCCCGGCTCGCCCTACACCGGCGGCGGCCTGACCGGGGCCGGCTTCGGCATCAGCATCGACCCCAGGAACCACGTCTGGGTCGGCAACTTCGGCTTCGCCGCGCCCGAATGCCCCGAACAGCCGCCGCACAACAGCGTCTCGGAGTTCACGATCGACGGCGAGGCGCTCTCGCCCGACCTCGAACGGCTGGTGACCAAAGAGGGGACCGTGCTGCGCGGCGGCTACGAACAGGGCGACATCAGCTGGCCGCAGAGCACCATCCCCGACCAGCAGGGCAATATCTGGATCGCCAACTGCGGCAACAACAGCGTCACCCGCTACGCCCGTGGCAACCCCGAAGTGGCGACCAACCTGGGGGAGAAGCTGCTCGGCCTGAAGAAACCATTCGGCGCGGCCGTCGCCGCCAACGGCAACGTCTACGTCACCGGCAACGAAAGCAACAGCGTCGCGATCCTCAACCGCGACGGGGTCCCGGTCGGGCCGCCGCTGACCGGTGGCGGGCTGCACCGGCCGATGGGGATCGCCGTCGACAGCCAGGGCTACGCCTGGGTCTCCAGCTCGGGCAAGGTCCCGGCGCCCTGTCCGACCAAGTTCAACCTGATTCCCGGCAAGGGCACCGCGGTGCTGATCAAGCCGAACGGCAAGCTGGCCCGCCGCAACCCGATCTCCGGCGGCGGCCTGAGCACCCCCTGGGGGGTGGCGATCGACGGCGACGACAACGTCTGGTTCGCCAACTTCACCGGCAAACGGCTCTCGGCGCTCTGCGGCTCCCAGCCGCAGAACTGCCCGGCCGGCAAACGCCGCACCGGGGCCTCGCTGGCGCCGCGCAAGAACGGCTACGGCTTCGACGGCCTGGTGCGCAGCACGGGCGTCGCCATCGACCCCTCGGGCAACGTCTGGCTGACCAACAACTGGAAGGTGGCGTCGATCCCGGCCAACCCCGGCGGCTTCCAGATCGTCGCCTTCCTCGGCCTCGCCGCCCCGGTCCACACGCCCCTGATCGGCCCGCCCGAACAGCCCTGACCGACTCCTCGCTGAGCGTTTGTACGCGTATGGCGCGCACAATCGCTCAGCGAACCCGGGCCGCCCCGGCCGGCGCTCAGCCCCCGTAAGGGGCGCCGACCGCCTGCGACCAGTCGCCGTCGACGTGGAACTGGCCGCCCTGGTCGACGTCGGCGATCACCACGGTCGCCGGCTGGCGGTTGCCGTTCTCGGGGTCGATCGTCACCGAGCCGGTCCAGCCCTTCCAGCCGTCGACTTCGCCCAGCGCCTCGCCGAGCTTGGTCGGCGCCGTGCCCGCTTCTTGGATGCCGTCGGCGAGGAAGTTGACCGAGTCGTAGGTGTAGGGGCTCCAGGTGCCCGGTTCGTCGCCGAACTCGTCTTCGAACTCGGAGACGTATTTCCCGGCGCCGGCGAAGTCCTGCGGGGCGGGGACGCCGACCACCGGGCAGGCGCGCGCCGCGGCGACGCCGGCGGTCTCGACGAAGCCGGTGTCGTAGGAGGCGTAGTCGGCGACGCACTGCGCTTCGACGCCGGCCTGCTTCATCTCCTTGGCGATCAGCCCGCCCTCGGGGAAGTAGACGGCGGCGTAGATCGCGTCCGGGTTGCCCGCCGCCAGCTCTTCGACCAGGCCGGCGTACGACTTCTGGCCCGGCTGGACCTTGGTGTAGGTGACCTCGACCCCGTCTTCTTCCAGCGACTCCTTCAGCGCCTGCGAGACGGTGACCGTGTAGTTCTGGGTCGGGTCGTAGGCGATCGCCACCGACCTGGTCCCCAGCCACTCGGTCAGAGCCTGCGAGGCGACCGGGGCGATCTGGTAAGTCATCGGCTGCAGGGTGAAGCCGAGGCCGTTGGTCGAGTCGTCGGAGGTGAGCCGCACCGGGACCAGGCCGGCGTTGACGTAGAGCGGCAGCGTCTCGACCCCGACCCCGGAGTTGTAGGGCCCGACGACGCCGTCGAGCCCGTCGGCGATCGCTTCCTTGGCCGCTTCGACCCCCGTTTCGGGGTCGCCGGCGTCGTCGATCGGCACCACCTCGACCTGCTCGCCTTCGATGCCGTCGCCTTCGTTGAGCTGCGCCACCGCCAGTTCGGCCCCCTGCAGCATCCCCTGGCCCAGCACCGCCAGTTCGCCGGAGAGCGGCGCCTCGACGCCGAGCCGGAACTCGTTGTCATCGCCCCCGTCGCTCGAGCCGCAACCGGCGGCGAGCAGAGCGAGGGCGAGCAGGGCGAGGGCGGAGGCGAGACGGGACTTCGACGGCACGGGCGGCTCCTTTTCGGCGGGTGCGGCAACCCTATGCACGGTGCGCGCCGCTGGCCAGCCCGCTCCTGGCCACCCAGCCAGTACGATGCCCGGCGATGGCTGACCTGGGACCGTCCTCCTCCGCGCTCGAGCTTGCCGCCGCGCTGCGCGCGCGTGAGCTCTCCGCCGTTGAGTTGCTCGACTCCTGCCTGGCGGCGGTCGAGGAGCGCAACCCCGAGCTGAACGCGGTCGTCTGGCGCGACGACGACGGGGCGCGGGCGGCGGCGGGCGCGGCCGACGAGCGGCTCGCGGCCGGGGAGGAGGCGCCCTTCCTCGGCGTGCCGGTGCCGATCAAGGACCTGACCCTGGTCGCCGGCTGGCCCACCACCTTCGGCTCGCACGGCGCCCCGGAGGGGCCGGGCGAGGTCGACGAGCTGATCGTCGCCGCCCTGCGCCGCGCCGGCTTCGTCCTCTGCGGCCGGACCAACACTCCCGAGTTCGGCCCGCTCACCGTGGCCGAGAACAGCCGCTACGGCAACACGCTCAACCCTTGGGACACGAGCCGCTCCTCGGGCGGCTCCTCCGGCGGCGCCTCGGCCGCGGTCGCCGGCGGCATGTTCCCGATCGCCCACGCCAACGACGGCGGCGGCTCGATCCGCATCCCCGCCGCCTACACCGGCCTGGTCGGCCTCAAGCCGAGCCGCGGCCGCGTGCCGCGCCTGGGCCAGGGCTGGGAGGGTGCCGTGGTCGAGGGCGCGGTCTGCCGCACGGTCGCCGACGCGGCGGCGCTGCTCGACGCCGTCGCCGGCCCTGACCCGCTCGCCTGGTACAACGCGCCGGCCCCCGCCCGCCCCTTCGCCGCCGAGGTCGGCGCTCCGGTCGAGCCGCTGCGGGTCGGGCTGATGGCCGAGGCGCCGCTCGGTATCCCCACCGACCCCGCCTGCTCGGCCGCCGCCCACGCCGCCGCGGCGCTGCTCGCCGAGCTCGGCCACGCGGTCGAGGAGGTCGAGGTGCCGACCGTCTCCGAGGAGCTGATCCCGCCCTTCGTGACGATGACCGCCGGCGGCCTCGCCGAGTACGAGAACGTCGAGTGGGGGAAGACCGAGCCCCACACCCGCCACGCGCACCAGGTCGCCACCGAGCACGTCGGCGCCTTCGAATACGTCGCCGCGGCGCGCATGCTGGAGAGGCTCAGCCGCCGCGAGCTGGCCCGCTGGGGCCGCGACTTCGACGTCCTGGTGACGCCGACCTCGGCGATCCTGCCGCCGCCCGCTGGCGAGGTGCTCGCCACCCAGCACGCCAACCCCGACCAGCCGGTCGGCGAGGTCGTCGCCTCGGTCGCCTTCACGGCCTTCAGCAACGTCACCGGCCAGCCGGCGATCTCGCTGCCCCTGCACCGCACCGAGGAGGGCCTGCCGGTCGGCGCGATGCTCACCGCCGGCCCCTTCGACGAGTCCGGCCTGATCCGGCTCAGCGCCCAGCTCGAGGCCGCCCGCCCCTGGGCCGAGCGGACCGTCGCGGCCCTCGCCTAGCATCGGGGCGTGCCAGCGAGGAGCGCCGGGATACTGCCCTTCCGCCGCCGCGGCGAGGCGGTCGAGGTGCTGCTCGTCCACCCGGGCGGCCCCTACTGGGCGCGGAAGGACGTTGGTGCCTGGTCGATTCCCAAGGGCGAAGTCGAGCCGGGGGAGGAGGCTGTGGACTGCGCCCTGCGCGAGCTGGGCGAGGAGCTCGGCTCGCGCCTGGGCCTGAGCCGCGAGGGGCTGCTCGATCTGGGCGAGGTGCGCCAGAAGAGCGGCAAGCGGGTGCTCTGCTGGGCGGCCGAGGCCGAGTTCGACCCGGCGACGCTGCGCAGCGCCACCTTCGAGATGGAGTGGCCGCCGCGCTCGGGCGAGCAGCGCGAGTTCCCCGAGGTCGACCGGGCCGAGTGGCTCACGCCCGCGCGGGCGTACGTGAAGATCAACGCCGCCCAGGCGGAGCTGCTGGACCGGCTGCGCGACCGGCTGGCGTAGCGGTGCGCTGAGGCGGGTGCGGCCCGGAGCCGCGATCTGCCCCGGGCCGCGCCGGGGGATCAGCCGTTGCCGCTCCAGATTGCCGTGTAGTCGGTGTCGCCGGGGGCGGAGTGTTCGCCGCCGGGCGACCCCGAGCCGCCGGCATTGGTGGCGTGGTTGGGCACGTTGCCGTTGAACGTCTCCGAGCTGCCGGCGGCGCCGGGCCCGAAGGTGTACTCGCCTTCTCCGATCTGGTTGAAGCGGCCGGCGTGGCTGGCCGCCTGTTCGTTGGCCGGGATCACCGGGCAGACGAACGGGTCTTCCGCCCGTTCCGGCGGTGACGCCATGGCCGGTGCGGCCGAGACTGCGGTGAGCATCGCGACGATGCACGCCACGAGCATGAGCTTGCGCATCTCTACCTCCTCTGGTTGGGGGATGGGACCGCCGCGGGCTGTGCGGCGGTCTCCGTCGATGCTCACGACCTGTTCTTACGAGTCGCTGAATTGGGCCTTACGAGACGGTGAAATCGCCCACCGCCCCGGGGGTGCAACCCGTTTGCGTGCTATTTCCCCGCATACGCGTTGCACCGACCTATACTCGCTGGCCCATGGCGGACGGCTCGTCTTCAGGCCCTGCGGCGCGCGACGGCGGACCGGCGCCGCTCTCCGTGCGCCTGCTCGGCGCCGGGGTGCGCAGCGCCCGCAGCGTCTCCAGGGCGACCGGGCTGGACCGGGCGATGGAGGCCGCGGCCGAGGAGGCGATGGTCGCCGCGGTCGAGAGCGAGGCGGTCGAAAGGGCGATCGCCCGGGTGCTGAAGGGCCCCGTGGTCGAGGAGGCGACCAGCTCGGCGCTGCAGAGCGAGGCGGTCAAGCGGGCCCTGGTCGAGGCGCTCGACAGCGAGCTTGTCGACGAGGTCTGGCGCCGGCTGCTGGCCAGCGACGAGGCCCAGAAGCTGGTCGAGCGGATCGCCGAGGCGCCCGAGGTGCGGGCCGCGATCAGCGCCCAGGGCATGGGCCTGGTCGAGGACGTCGGCCAGACGATCGGCGGCGGCACCCGCCGCCTCGACGCGATCCTCGAGCGGGTCGTGCGGCGGATCTTCTTCCGCCGCCGGCGCAGCGAGCCGACCGAGCGGGCCGGCGCCGCCACCCGCGGGCTCGCCTTCGCCCTCGACGTGCTGATCGTCAACCTCGGCTTCTCCGGCCTGGCCGCGGTCGCGGCGCTGATCGCCTCGGCCCTCACCGGCAACGGCAACGGCGTCTCCAACCTGGCGCTGGCGGCGGGGACGACGCTGTGGTTCTCGCTCGGCGCCGTCTATTTGGTCGGCTTCTGGTCGCTGGCCGGGCAAACGCCGGGGATGCGCTTCCTCGGCATCCGGCTCGCGGTCGACGGACGCGGCCTGCCCCTGCGCCGCTCGCTGCGGCGCCTGGTCGGCATGGCGCTGGCGGCGATCCCCTTCGGGCTCGGCTTCCTCGGCATCTTCTTCGACGAGCGGCGCCGGGCCTGGGACGACCGGATGAGCGGCAGCGACGTCGTCTACGTGGGCGAGGAGCGCGGCGCCGCGCCCTGGTCGCGGCTCGAGCCGCAGGCCCCGGTCGCGGCGCCCGCCCCGGAAACGACGAAGGCCCCGGAGAGCCGGGGCCTTCGCACGCGAACGGTGGGGTCCTCTAGCTGACCGATCCTTCCGGTCCCTCCGCGAGTTTGTAGATGATGATGATCGCCAGGGCGAAGATCGCGAGCGACCAGAACGGGTACGCCGGGATCGCGAGCAGCGCTCCCATCGCGTTCAGCGCGGCGATGAAGATGCCGAACCAGCGCCCGAACTCGCCCCCGGAGAAGAGCGAGAATGCGGCGACGATCTCCAGCACCCCGATGATCAACAGGATCCAGCCCCAGGTGTGCAGTCCGCTGATGATGAAGGTGACGTTTTCAGCGAAGAACTTCGAGTCGCCGATGGCGGCGATGCCGTAGATGATGTTCAGTACGCCGGCGACGAGCAGCAGGATGCCCGCAAAGACCCACCAACCACTGAGAGTGCTCTCCTCGTTCATGACAACCCTTTCGTGACGCGAGTGGATAGAGCTATTTCGATACTAGGAGCGGCTTCGCCGCTCGGCAAGCGCCTCCTCTGCCTGGCAGCCCTCCTGCTCGCGGCATACCTGCTGCTGGTCGCCGCCGCGCCCGCGGCGCCGCGGGCGGGGGCGAGCAGCCTGCGCGTGCTCAACGCCGCCGACGTCGAGACCCGGACCAACGGCAAGATCCTCGCCTACGACCCCTACGGCGCCCAGTACAGCTGCTCGGGGACGGCGATCGAGACGCCGAGCCGCTCGATCGTGCTGACCGCCGGCCACTGCGTGGTCGAGCACCGCGAATGGGGGCGGGACATCGTCTTCATCCCAGCCTACGACCACAAAGCGCGGCCCTTCGGCGCCTTCACCGTCAGCCGCACCTACGTGATGCGGCAGTGGAAAGCGTCCGAAAACCCGGACTTCGACGTGGCGGCGCTGAAGGTGAGGCCGAACCGCTTCGGCAGGCTGGTCGACGTGGTCGGCGGGCGGCGCTGGGCGACAGGCAAATCGCGCTACGCGAGGATGCGGATCTTCGGCTACCCGGCGGGGGCGCTGGAAGGGGAAGCGCTGCGCAGCTGCTCGAGCAAAGGCCTCGGCGTCGACCAGCTCACCTACCGCTTCGCCGGGCCGCCGACGCTGCCGGCCCGCTGCGACATGGCGGGCGGCTCCAGCGGTGGCGCCTGGCTGATCGGCGACCGCGTCGCCGGCGTCACCAGCTACGGCTACACGCACAACCTCGGCCGGCTCTACTCGTCCTACTTCGGCTCCGAGGTCGGCGCCTTCCTCGCCTCGCTGCCGTAGGCTGGCCGGCGATGGACGTGTTCCGCACGCCGGAGGAGCGCTTCGAGGGGCTGCCCGACTTCCCCTTCGAGCCGAGCTACGCCGAGGTCGACGGGCTGCGCCTTGCTTACCTCGATGAGGGCGAGGGCCGGCCGGTTGTCTTCTTCCACGGCGAGCCGACCTGGTCTTTCCTCTGGCGCCGGGTGATCCCGCCGGTGCGCGACGCCGGCTTCCGCTGCATCGCCCCCGACTACGCCGGCTTCGGCCGCTCCGACAAGCCGACCGATCTCGGCTGGTACACCTACGACCGCCACGTCGAGCTGATGTCGACGCTGCTCGCCGAGCTCGATGTGCGCGAGGCGACCGCGGTCGTGCACGACTGGGGCGGGCCGATCGGCCTGCGGCTGGCGGTCGAGCACCCCGATCGCTTCGCGCGGATCGTGGTCATGGAGACGGGGCCGTTCACGGGCCAGCAGCGGATGAGCGAGGCCTGGCTCGAGTTCCGCGACTTCGTGCGCGACAGCGCCGAGGTGCCGGTCGGGATGCTGATCCGCGGCGGCTGCAAGCACGATCCCGGCGATGCGGTGGTGGCCGCCTACGAGGCGCCGTACCCGACGCCCGGTTCCAAGGCCGGGGTGCGGGCCTTCCCGCTGATCATGCCGACCGAGCCCGACGCGCCGGGGGCGGCAGAGGGCCGCGCCGTGGCCGACGCGCTGCGCGTGGACGAGCGGCCGAAGCTGCTGCTCTGGGCCGACTCCGACCCGGTGCTCCCGTTCTCGGTCGCCGAACGGATCTCCGAGCGGCTCAACTTCCCCGCTCCGCAGCCGATCGAGGACGCCGGCCACTTCCTCCAGGAGGACGCCGGCGAGCAGATCGGCCAGATCATCGCCGACTGGCTCTGAGCAGCCCCGCCGCCGACGGGCCTAAAAGTCGCCCACAGGGCGACTTTTAGGCCCGTCGGCGGCGGTTGCGGGCGACGGCGGCCCGCAGCTCGTCGCGGGGGGTGTCGAGGAGCAGGCGGCGGCGCTCGGGCGGGCCCTCCTCGGTGACCCAGGTGACGGTGCCGGGCCAGTAGGCGTTGGGCGGGGCGCCCGGGTGGTGGAAGGCGTCGGCGTAGACCCAGCTGCCGGTGTTGTGCAGGCGGCCGCCGCCGGGCACGGCCCACTCGGCTTCGCCGGCGAGCGGGCCGGCGCGGTGGGTGTGGCCGACGATCGTGTGGGCGGCGCCGAGCTGCAGGCGGCGGGCCATCTCCGAGGCCGCCGCGATGCCGCTGCGGGTGATCGACTCGCCCGAGAGGTCGGTTTCGAACTCCGTGCGCAGGGCGCGGTTGAGCAGCCAGATGCCCGCCGGGACGCCGGCGGCGACCGCGGCCCGCATCGCTGCGCGGCGGGCGGCGCTGCGCGGCGGGCGGCCGTTGGCGCTGTCGGTGGAGACGGCGCGCCAGGCGCGTTCGGAGGGTCGCTTGGCGCCGGGCGAGAGGCCGGCTTCGGTCAGCCCGTGGGAGAGCCCGTAGATCGGGCGCAGGATGCGCTCGTAGTCGGGTGGGGTGGAGGGGTCGGGCGGGCGGCCGCCGGCGCGCATCACCGCCGCCGCGGCGACGCACTCGAGGCGGGGCAGGGACATGTGGCAGTCCATGTAGTGGCCGTGGGTCGCGTAGACGTCGTCGCGCAGCCAGAGGCCGGGGTAGGCGACGCCGAGCTCGGCCTCGCCGAGCCAGCTCGCGATGTGCTCGGTGGGGCCGGCGGGGAGGGCGCGGTGCTCGAGCGCGAGCCGGTCGCCGGCCAGCGCCACCTCTTCCAGCAGCGGCTCGGCGAGGCGGTGGTCGTGGTTGCCGGGGACGAGGACGACCCGCTTGCCGGCCATCGCCTCGCCCAGCTCCTCGAAGAACGGGCGGATTGCGTCGAGAACTGCGGCGAGCGGCAGCTCGCGCAGCTCGACCGCGTCGCCGAGCAGGACGAGGCGATCGGCGCCAGCGACCTCGTCGAGTAGGACGCGGCGCAGGCCGGGGTCGCGCGCCAGGTCCTCGCCCATGGCGCTGCCCAGGTGCAGGTCGGAGACGATCGCGGTCCGCATCCACCGCAACGCTAGCCGGTCGCGACTGGCTGCCCGGCCAGTCGCCGGGGTAGACTTGCGCGATGGTCGCGTTGAGCGAGGAGCGCCTGGCGCTGGTCAACGGCATCGAGATCGCCTACCAGGAGGCGGGCGATTCCGATGGCGAGCCGCTGCTGCTGATCATGGGCCTCGGCACCCAGATGCTCGGCTGGCAGGAGGACTTCTGCCTGATGCTCGCCGAGCACGGCTTCCGCGTGGTGCGCTTCGACAACCGCGACATCGGCCACTCGACGATGCTCGACGAGGCCGGCGTGCCGGGTCGGCTCGACCTCTTCCTCGGCCGCCGCGAGAGCGCCGCCTACCTGCTCTCCGACATGGCCCGCGACGCGACCGGGCTGATGGACCACCTGGGGATCGACTCGGCGCACGTGGTCGGCGCCTCGATGGGCGGGATGATCGCCCAGACGCTGGCGATCGAGCAGGGCGAGCGGGTCCGCTCGCTGGTCTCGATCATGTCGACGACCGGCAGCCGCTGGGTGGGAACGCCGACCCTGCGCGCCTTCGGCCTGATGCTGGCCAAGGCCCCGCGCGGGCGCGAGGCCTACGTCGAGCGCCTGGTCGAGACCTTCAGGCTGATCGGCTCCCCCGCCTACCCGATGGACGAGGGCCAGTTCCGCGAGATGGCCGGGCGGATGTACGAGCGCTCGCACAACCCGAAGGGCGTGCTGCGCCAGATGCACGCGATCACCGCCTCCGGCGACCGCACCGGGGCGCTGCGCGAGCTGCGCCTGCCGGCGACCGCGATCCACGGCACCCGCGACCCCCTGGTGCGGCCCAGCGGCGGCCGGGCCACCGCCGACGCCATCCCCGGCGCTCGCCTGCGGATCTTCGAGGGCATGGGCCACGACCTCCCCCGCGACCTCTGGCCCACCTTCGCCGACGAGATCGCCGACACCGCCACCCGCGCCGGCTGGCGCCCCCGCGCCGGCCAGCCCGCCTGAGCGCCGCCCGCCCACCGGGCCTCAGCGCTTCGGCCCGACGAACTCGTCGAGCCTGGCGACGTCGGCCTTGCGCGAGACGTAGATCGACTTCGGTGGCGCTGCGGTCCAGTGGAGCTCCAGCTGCTCGCACGCCCGGCAGAAGATGTCTTTGATGTCCTGTGAGAAGTTGGTGAAGACGTAGCGCGGGGCTTCCCAGTCTCCCCGTCCGGTGTTGATGAACCGGCAGCCATCCGAGTGGATCAGCCCGCGAATGAGCAGCTTCGGCCACAGCTCCACCAGCCGGCGCTGCCTGCCAGCCAGGACGATTCGGCGTTCGTGCTTCTTGCCCGGGCCATGTTGAGGGAAGAGGCAGGGCCACCCCTTCGAGTAGGCATGCACCTCGACATAGTTCTTATCGGTCAGCTGCCGGTGGACCTTGTTCCAGGGCACGACTGCCTGCATGGCGGCGGCGCACTCCTCGATGATCAGCGGGTATTTCCGGTCGAGGGCGATGCGCAGCCGGTACACGTCCCGCTTTCCCCGGGAGATCCAGCCGTCGCCGAGGTAGAGGCCGAGGAGGTAGGCGTAGGCGGTGGAGAGCTCGCGGAACCGGTGAGGCTCGCCGCCGCACTGCCGGCAGTAGGTGCTGGGCCTCGTCGGTTGCCCGTGCCCGAGCGAATCGGCCTGGAATGGATGCGGAGTGTTGCCGCGGCACCATTCCCGGATCGTCGGACGCGATACGCCGGTGCGGCGCGAGATCTCGCAGTGGTTCAGGCCCGCGGCTTTCAGGTCGAGCACCGTGGCCACCGCCGCCCGGCTATACACGGCATCCTCCTGCTATGCGGCTGAGAGGATTCGAACCTCCACGCTCTTTCGAGCAATACGACCTGAACGTATCGTGTCTGCCAGTTCCACCACAGCCGCAGGCAAGGCCAAATCTACCGATCTTCGCCCTCGAGCAGCAGCATGCAGGTATCGAACACACGTTCGATACCCTACGCCGCCCACCGGACGGAACCCCGCCGCCGCGATCCCGCCCGGTTGTTAGAATTCCCGCCCCTCGCCGCTATCGTCTAGGGGACTAGGACGCCGGATTCTCAGTCCGGAAACCGGGGTTCGAATCCCCGTAGCGGTACTACGATGCCGATTCGCTCAAGCGCTTTGGCGCCATCCTCGCTGTGATCCGCTGCGTCGCTCCTGATTCGCTCGGCAGCGATTGACTCGGCTATCTCATCGGCCGCGCGCTCGTGTTCAAGCGATTCTCGCCTCAAGCGACGGCGAGCCGCCTTGGCATTCGCGGTCAGCTTCTGGGGCTTGCAGAGCAGGCAGCCACTGCGGCGATGCTTGGGGCGTTTGCGCTTGTGATGGGCCACTGCCAAAGCGTTGCATATTGAGCTTGATTGTCTGCGGCAGCCTTCTCGTGAATGACGAGATCGTGGCACGCGGTACCCTTGGCGCATGGCAAAGGTGATCGAGAAGCGGCCGGACGGGACCACCGTTGTCGTCGTGCCGGCGGCTGATGCCTCGGATTTGGAGGTTGGCGCTGCGGTCGATGTCCTTCCCAAGCTGACCGGGAACGGGCGGGATCGGCCCTGGCCGGTCGGAGCGCTCGCCGACGAGCTCCCACCGATCGAGATCGTCGACATCAAGGCTGCTCGGCAAGAGGCGCTGCTCGGCAAGGCCAAGTAGAACCTGTCCGTGGCCAGCGTCGTTGCCGATATCCACGTGCTGCTGTGGATGCTCAGGGGAACCCTGCGCGAGCGTTCGCCGAGCGCTGCGACGCCGTCGATCAGGCGTTGGTTGCCGAGACGCTCCATATCTCGATCGGTTCCTTCCTCGATCTGCGCTACCTGATCGACTCGGGACGCCTCTCGGCGGAGGTGCTCGATGACGCGCGATCAATTGTCGAGGGAGATGCCTTCACGGTCGTGCCATTCGACCTGCCGGTGCTCGATGCGATGGCGGCGGTTCCAAGGGAGAAGGTGCCCGATCCCTTCGATCGCATCATCGCGGCAACTGCGCTGACGCTCGACCTACCGCTCGTCAGCGCCGACGAAGATATACAGGCGGCGATCGGCGAGCGGGTGATCTGGTAACGGGGAAAGCGTGTCCCGAGATATGTCCCCGACTCCACCGAACTCAGCCGAACAGGATCGAACTCCTTGAACGCAACAGGCACAAATTGGCCTCAAACGGCTTGCTAGAGCCATTTCTCAGTCTGGAAACCGGGGTTCGAATCCCCGTAGCGGTACTGAGGCATGGCTGCTTGACGGTTGTCGAACCGGCAAGGACGCTGGAGGCCATGTAGTCGTGTTGGCTGCGAGCCCGGCGAAGATCCTTTGCCGACGATCGATCGCGTTCTGTCATGGAAGGCGATGCTCGGCGAGGACGAGCGCGATGCCACCGATGAGGAGATCGCTGCCCTGGAGGAGGCCGAGCACGGATTGTTCTTGCCCGCAGACGGCGAGGGGTGGAGCCTTGCTTGCCCCGGGGCGCCTGTGTCCTGCGGTGCCGCCGCCGACCCGGTGCTGGCGGGCTCCGAGATAACGTTTGACTTCTACAATGCAGACATTATAATCTTGCCGTGAGTTGGGCTGCCGAGAGAACCGACGAGTTCGACGAGTGGTGGGAAGGCCTGACGGACCAAGAGCAGCGCAAGGTCGTTGCTTCGGTGGAGGCCTTGCAGGAGCTTGGCCCGAGCGCGGGCCGGCCGCTCGCCGACACCGTCGAGGGCTCGAAGCACCCCAACATGAAGGAGTTGCGGATAACCCAGACGATGCGTGTCTTCTTCGCCTTCGACCCCGAGCGGACGGCGATCCTCTTGATCGGCGGCGACAAGGCGGGGAAGACGAAGCGCTTCTACAAGAAAATGATTCCGGTCGCCGACCGGATCTACGATCGTCACCTTCGGGGGCTCGCCGAGCACGAGGGTGGCAAGGAGCCCCAAGATGCCAAAACAAAGAAAGCCGTTCAGCGAGCTGAGCAAGGAAGTCAGAAAGCGTCCCGGCGCCGCCGCTGAGATCGACGCGCGCAAGCGCGCGATCGTCTCCGCGGTTCGTCTTGCCGAGTTGCGGCAGCAGATCGGCAAGACGCAGACCGAGCTTGCCCAGGTGCTGGAGATGACCCAGGCCAACGTCTCTCGGATCGAGCACTCCGAGAACCTCTATCTGCGCACCCTGGCCGACTACGTGGGTGCCCTGGGCGGCCACATCGAGGTCAACGCCGTCTTTGACGACGACATCGTGCCGCTTGGCCTGGTCGAGAAGGGTCGGGGCTCGGTTGCTGCCTGAGCTCTGATTGCGCCAAAGCGGCATTACCTCACCAGCGAGATCGGCTCCGTATCGACTCGCGCAACGTGGTTCGACTTGTGTTCCGTAAGGAGTACTGCTCGAGCCGATGGCCGAACCGCTCTGCGCGACCTACTCGTCGGGGGGCGTCCACAAGGCCGACACTGGCAGCGCCCATAGGTTGGGTCCGAAGGGCAGCGTCTCGGCGCCGGTATGCACGACCGCTCCGAGTTTGAATCGCGGGCCTAGCTTGCTTTGCAGGTGCCGGAGCGCTCCGAAGTCGTGGGAGCGTGCAGTCGCCCCCAGCTTCACCTCGATTCCACATACCGTGCCGTCTCCTCGCTCGATCAAGATGTCGACCTCCCGCCCGCCCGCGGTCCGCAAATGGTGGATGCGGACGTTGGCCTCGGCCCACGTCGCCTGCTTGACGAGCTCCATTGCGACGAAGTTCTCGAACAGGGCACCGGCGAGAGCCGTTTCGTCTGCCTCGAACCGGGTCTGGTCGTAGTCGAGCAGTTGACAGGCCAGGCCGGTGTCGGGGAGCCAGACCTTCGGAGCCTTGATCAGGCGTTGCCCGATATTCCGACTCCATGCCCTGGCCCGGATCAGCAGGAACAGCTGCTCGAGCAGTGCGAGGTAGCGTTGCACCGTCGGGCGGCTCATCCCCGCGTCGCGCGCGATTCCGGTGGGGGAGAGCAGGCCCGAGACGCGCGTCGCGGCCAGCCGGAGCAGCGTCGGCAGCTCGTCGAGCTGCTGTGCCTTGCGGGTCAGGTCGCGTACGTCGCGCTCCAGCGTCATCGCGACGTACTCCTCGAACCATCGCCCTCGCCTCTGGGCGTCCTCGCGAGCCACGGCCTCGGGGTATCCGCCTGCGCTGAGCGCTGACGCGACAGCGGGGCGGCCCACCGGCGCATTGACGACCTGGGCCACGCGCCCGGCGAAGAGGTCGTCGATGAAGGTCTCGCGCCGGCCGCGGAGCTCGCCCTGTGAGAGTGGCCACAGGGCCACCCGCTCCGCCCGGCCAACGAGGGACTCGGAGATGCGAAGGGTTGCCCAGACGTTGGCCGAGCCCGTGAGCAGGAACATCCCAGCCGGGCGCTTCCCTCCGGCCCGGGCGCGATCCACCCGAGCCTTGATCGCCGGCAGCAGGCCTGGCGCCTTCTGGAACTCGTCGATGCAAAACGGGAGCTGCGCGTTCTCGATGAATCCGGTCGGATCGTCGTTCGCTGCTTGGCGAGGCCCATCGTCGTCGAGCGTCACATAGCGAGCTCCGCGCTCGCCGGCGACGGCAGAGGCGAGCGTGCTCTTGCCGGCCTGCCGAGGGCCGACGACGATGACGACGGGAGTGTCGTCGAGGGCGGCGTCCAGCCCGGTCTTGATATGCCTGGAGTAGAGCGTAGGCATCTGATAATCGCTCAGATTATATCTGACATCGGTTCAGAAAGAGCCTGACAATCGATCAGATCACGTGTGCGTCAGCGAAACCGGGTCAGCGCCGGCCGCCATACCGAGCCGGTACCGTTCAGGACACGTTGGGGGGGACGATGTCTACAACCGATCAGCTTCGGGCTGCGCCGCCGGGGCGGGGTCGTCGTCGCGCCTGGGGGATCGCGGCCGTCTTGGCGATCCTCGCGGCTGTGCTTGCCCTGTTCGCTTGGTCAGCAGGGGAGGGTGATGGTGGCGGTGGCGGACCGCTGAACGCGATCGCCGCGGCGGCCGAGCGGACGCAGACCCAACCGGGCGGGCGGGCGACGATGCAGGCGCGCGTCACGCCGACAGATCCGTCGGAGGCGTTCACGATGACCGGCGAGATTGCCTACAACGACGAGGGGTCAGTGGGGACGATCGAGTTTCCCAGCCCCGAGACGGGTGAGATGGTGGAGATGGAGCTCGCCTATGTCGGGACGATGATGTACATGCGTTCCGACTCGTTTGGCTCACTGCCGGATGACCGCAGTTGGATCGGCCTCGATATCTCCTTCGGGGGTGAACTCGAGCTGCCGCCCTCAGCCGGTGCCGACGCGACGGGCGAACTGGAGATGCTCGAATCGGTGTCCGGAGTGCGGAGGCTCGGCAAGGCGGAGGTGCGCGGCGTGCCGACGACCCGCTACGGCGGCGTTATCAGCGTCTCCGAGCAAGCTGCCAACCTGCGGGCCGAAGGCGCGGAGAGGGTTGCGTCATGGGTCGAGGAGAACGGATCGCCGCAGCGGATAGAAGCGTGGATCGACGGCGAGGAAATGGTCCGGCGCATCAGGCTCGTCGAGTCGAAGCCGAGCGAGGGCGGTGGAGGAATGACGACGACCGACATGCGGATGGACTTCTTCGACTTCGGCGTCATTCCGGAGATCGAGGCCCCGGCCGAGGGGGAAGTGTTCGACGCGACCTCAGCGGCCGAAGACGAACTCGACTCCTCCGCCGGGTAGCTGGCCCAGCCGCCTAGAGCGGCGCGGCCACTTTGATGCCAGAATCGTGTTGCTCGATTTACTCCCGATATGTTGGTTCGATGAGCAGCGATCTCATTGCTTGGATCGTCGCGGTTGGGCTCGGCAGTGCCGTCGTCGTCTTGGGGTTGCGACGCGATCTCGGCGAGACCACGAGACAGTGGCTGCCACGGCCCGACCGGGTCCCGGAGCGGGGGGCCTGGGGGCCGGGGGTATCCGCCGGAACCCGGGGGCGCCGGCCGCTCTCTCCGCGGCAGAGGCGGTGGATGCCGAGGGCATTTTTTCTGCTGGGCCTGGCCTACGCGGTGATGGCGATCTTGTCGGCCAACGACAGGGCGATTCACGCCGGCTTCGCCACCCTGTGGATGATCATCGCCGTGGGGTACCTGTGGGGCAGGTTGCCGCTTGGCGCGAACAGGTCGTCCTCCTGAGCCGGCGCGCTTGGTCAGGCCTGCGCCTGGCTGCCCGCCCGGACCGCGCTCAGCAGCCGGTGGGCGGCGAGAACGTGGGCGCGGGTGCCGATCATCAGCGCCTCGTAGGCGCGGCCGCTGAGCCCCGGGAAGGCGGCGCGGGTCTCGGCGCGCAGAGCACGGTGACGTCCCACCTCCAGCAGGCTCTCCCAAACCGCCTCGGCCTCGGCCCCGGCCTCGACCTCGACTGAGGGCTCGTCGACGTGGGGGAGGGCGCTCTCCGCCGCCGGCCCGCCGCCCGCAGCCATCATTCCGCCGCGTCGCGCAGCAGCGGCCGCAGGTCGTCGAGCTTGTCGAACAGGTGCCAGACGTAGTTGCGGGCGCCGGCTTCGCGGTGGGGGTGCAGATCGGCCAGCTCGGGGTCCTCGCGGTAGGCGTCGAAGTGGGCGCGGCTGCGCCACTCGACCAGGATCAGCGCCTGGCGGGGCTCGATCTCGCCCTTGACCGCGCCGGCGAAGCGGCCCAGGGCCACGACCCTGCCGCCGTGCCGGGCCACCTCCTGCGCCGAGCGCCGCGAGTAGGCCAGGTACTCCTCGCGGTCGGCGACGTCGAAGAGGTTGAGGGCGTAGACGGGCTGCGGCTCGCTGGCGGTCATCTCCATATGCACATATCATCGCGCCAACGATGAGCGAAGGCGACAAAGGCATGAGCCCGGCGCAGGCCGAGGCCCTCTACGGCAATCGCTTCCTGCTCGAGGACGCTCCCGCCAACGAGTTCCCCGATGGCGGCATGCCGGCGCTCGACGCGATGCGCCTGGTCGCCGAGGAACTGATGCTCGAGGGCGAGCCGTTCAAAAACCTCGCCACCTTCGTCACCACCTGGATGGAGCCCGAGGCGCAGCGGATCATCGCCGAGAACCTGTACCGCAACTTCATCGACCACGCCGAGTACCCGATCTCGGCCGAGATCGAGCAGCGCTGCATCCGCATGCTCGCCGACCTCTTCAACGCCCCCGGCGAGACCACCGGCGCCCGCACCCAGGGCTCCTCGGAGGCGATCATGCTTGGCGCCCTCTCGCTGAAGTGGAAGTGGAAACAGCGCCGCGAAGCCGAGTCGAAGCCGACCGACAGCCCCAACCTCGTCTTCGGCGGCGACGTGCACGTCGTCTGGGAGAAGTTCTGCCGCTACTTCGACGTCGAGCCGCGGATCGTCCCCCTGCAGCCGGGCAAGTACACGATCGGCCCCGAGGACGTCGAGCCCCACGTCGACGAGAACACGATCGGCGTCGCCGCCGTGCTCGGCACCACCTTCACCGGCCACAAAGACGACATCGTCGGCATCGACGCGCTCCTGCGCGGCCTCAAGGGCGACAAGGGCCTCGACGTCCCGCTCCACATCGACGCCGCTTCCGGCGGCTTCGTCTGGCCCTTCCTCTACCCCGACTCCGAGTGGGACTTCCGCCTCGAGCAGGTGCGCTCGATCAACGTCTCCGGCCACAAGTTCGGCCTCGTCTACCCGGGCATCGGCTGGCTGATCTTCCGCGAGCAGGCCGACCTCGCCGAGGACCTCGTCTTCTACGAGAACTACCTGGGCAAAACCGACGCCACCTTCACCCTCAACTTCTCGACCGGCTCGGCGATGGTCCTCGCCCAGTACTACAACCTGGTCCGCTTCGGCCGCAAGGGCTACGGCTACGCGATGGCGACGATGCAGGAGAACGCCCGGGCGCTGGCCGGCAAGCTCGAGGCGATGGGCCACTTCGAGCTGATCGGCGCCGACGCCGAGCAGCTGCCGCTGGTCGCCTTCAAGCTCGCCGAGGAGAAGCCCTACGACGAGTTCGACATCTCCTGGCAGCTCTCGGCCGAGCGCGGCTGGATGCTGCCCGCCTACACGATGCCGCCCAACGCCGAGGACGTGAAGGTGATGCGCGCCCTGGTCAAGCTGACCATGAGCCGCGCCCACGTCGACCGCCTCGCCGACGACATCGCCGAGGCCTGCGAGACGCTGGAGAAGAAGGGCGGCGCCCACCCCGAGGAGCGCAAGAACGTCAAGAAGGGCAGCGGCTACTAGCCGCATTTCCATAGCCGAAGCCGTCGCCCGCTGCCCTGACGCCGACAGCATCGCCGCCCGGGGGCGCGTGTTGTATGAGTGGGATGACGAGCAGGGAACAGAAAACCGACATGGCGCTGGCGGTGCTGGCCACCGCCTCGATCGCCGGCATCTTCCTGATCGGCCGCGCCGCCTGAGCGGGACGGCGGCGCCGGAGGGCAGCGGATCAGGCGGCGCTCGGAGGCGTTTGCCGCGGCGCGCGAGGCGATCCTCGACGCGGCGATCGAGCTCACCGACCTAGCCCATGCGGCGAAGTGATCCTCAATGATCATGTTTTCCCTTGCATAAACGGCAGATGGGTGATAGGCGTGTGGTCGGGCTCGACGCAACTGAGCCCCCAACCACCACCAGGAAACGAGGAGGGAGCATGATTCTCGTAACCACCTACAAACTCAAGCCGTTTCTCAGCAAAGCGGAAACGCAGGAGCTGATGAACGTCTTCGCCAAAGAGGGCACCGGCCCCGGCGCCACCGCGCACTACGTGGCCGCCGACGGCGGTGAAGGCGTGGTGATTTCCGATACGGACGACATCGAGGGTGCGTACCGGAACATCCTCAACTACACGCAGTGGGTCGAGTACGACAGCCGGGTGATGCTGAGCGTCGAGCAGGCCCTGCCGCACATCGCCGACTCGCTCGGCTGAGCCGAGCGCACGCAGACACACCGCGTTGCCGGCGGCGTTTACGCCGCCGGCTCGATGTTCTGGTTGACCCGGAAGAGGTTGCCGGGGTCGTACTCCGCCTTGATCCCACGCCGGTGCCCGCGCACGCCGATGTTCTCTGGCCGAGGCGCTTATGGACTATGGTTTTGGGCGACTGTCGTAAATAGATAGACATTCAAGACGACGGCAACTATCGATTTTAGGCCGAATTTCCCTGTGGCAAGCCATATCAATGGCAACGATCTATGGACATTAAGGAGGACATAGACAATGACAGCTATACGGGAATACGAGCGCACCCACCCATGGCTCAGCTTCGACCTGGATCTCGAGCGGGCCAGCTACAGGCTCTGGTTGCTGCTCGGCGAGGCGACCTCGAAGGGCGACCACGTCAGGCGCGCCCTGCTGCGGCCCGAGGTCGCCGAGGAGCTGCAGCGGGTCTTCCTCGTCAGGGGGGCGCTGGCGACGACCGCGATCGAGGGCAACACCCTCTCCGAGGAGGAGGCACGCCTGATCTTCGAGGAAAGCCTGACCCTGCCCCCGTCCAAGGAGTATCTGGGACAGGAGATACGCAACGTGCTCGGGGCGCTCGACCGTATTCGCGAGCAGATCCTGCCCGACGCGGCCGACGCGAGCCTCAGCGTCGAGAAGATCAGGCAGTACAACCGGATGGTGCTCGAGGATCTGCCGCGGGACGACGGGGTGGAGCCGGGTGAGATTCGCCAGCACTCGGTCGTCGTCGGCCGCTACCGCGGCGCGCCGGCGCAGGACTGCGAGCACCTGCTGGGCAGGCTCTGCGAGTGGCTCGAATCGGATGCCTTCATCGCCCCCGACGATCATCCTGAGCTTGCTCCCCCGCTGGCGATTCTCAAGGCCGCGATCGCCCACCTGTACCTGACCTGGATCCACCCCTTCGGCGACGGCAATGGCCGCACCGCCCGCCTGCTCGAGGTCCACATCCTGCTCGCCTCACGTTTCCCGCAGCCGGTGACCCAGCTGCTCTCCAACCACTACAACCAGACCCGCAGCGAGTACTACCGCCAACTCGACCGGACGACGACCGACGGGCCCAACGGCTTTCTCCTCTACGCCGTCCAGGGTTTCGTCGAGGAGCTGCGCGGGCAGCTCGACCGGATCTGGGCGATGCAGTACGTCGACCGCTGGGAGCAGTACGTGCACCAGCGGTTCGGCGAGGCGCGCACCGAGAGCCAGCGGCGGCAGCTGCGACTGGTCAAGGACCTCTCGAAGGCGAGCATCGAGACGGTCGCCCACAGCCCGCTGCCGAGGCTGAACCCGGTTCAGCGCGCCGAACTGCGGGAGATCTCTCCGGCGCTCGCGGCGGCCTACGCGCGCAAGACCGAGCGCACCCTGAGTCGCGATCTCAACGCCCTGGAGCGCAGCGGCCTGATCTTCCGCACGCAGCATGGCTGGCTGCCCAACTCGGACTCGGTTCTCGCCTTCATGCCCCCGCAAGCGCGAACGCGGGACAGCAACGCGCTCCTATCTTGGTGAGAGGTGCAACGCGTTTTCGTCCTTATGGAACGAAAAAGCGTTGCAGCGAGGATGGCCGGGCTGCGCGGCGGTGGCTGCTGTGGCGGTGGCGGTGGCGCTTGGGACGCAGGCGGGCGCGGGCGCGGCGCTTGCCCTGGCGGGCGATCACGGTCAGGCGCTTGGAGCCCCAGCGCATGCGCAGGTGGAAGCGGCCGCCGCGGCCGACGTGGACGCGGCGGTGCCAGCGCTTGCCGGGACGGCGGCTGAGGCGCACCGTGCCGGGCGCGAAGAAGGCGCCGCGGACGATCACCCTGCCGCGCTTGCGACGGGTCAGGCGCAGCAGCGGGCTGCGCTTGCGGCGCACCGCCCGGCGCGCCGGGCGCGGCCAGCGGCCGTCGGGATTGGGCGCCCCGGTGGTGAAAGACCAGCTGTGGCTGACCGGCGGCAGCGGCTCTTCGCCCGCGCCCGGCGCCTCGCCGAGGCTGACCGTGGCGGTGTAGGTCGTCCACGGCTCGAGCGGCTCGACCGGGATCAGGATCGCGCCGGTCAGGTAGTTGCCGATGCCGCTCTCGCCGTCGACCCAGCGCACCTCGGCCGGCCCGTGCTCGGAGCGCAGCGAGGCGGAGGTCACGTCGGGCGGCCGGATGAAGGCCTGGCCCTGCTCGTAGACGAAGAGCTCGCGCCCGGCGAGGCCGAGGACGCCGACTTCCTCGCCCGGGACTTTGGGGCTCTCGGCGGCGAACTCGGCCGGCGGGATGCCGCTGGTGCCGTCGCCGGGGTAGGTGTAGATCGTTCCCGGCGGGTCGGGCGGGCGCAGCATCCCCGGCCAGGTGGTCAGGCACTGGTAGCCGTGGGAGTCGTCGAGTCCGGTGTAGAGGAGGTCCGGGGTCATCATCTGGTTGAGGTGGATCGGGGCGTCGTTCCAGGGGTTGCTGTCCGGCCCCCAGGCGCCCGACTCGGCGGCGAGGACCGCGTGTTCGCCGGCCCAGGCGCCGGCCGCGGTGTGGCCGGGCAGGTTCGCCTGCTCGGCGTGGGCGAGGATGCCGTTGCGGGCGCCGTAGGCGTCGTGGGCGGCGCAGGCCTGCGACCAGAGCGGCAGGTTGATCACCCCGCCCGGCAGGCCCCATTTCGTCCGCTGCTGGTTGAGCCAGGCGATCAGCTCGCCTTCGTGCTGGGCCGGCGGGCCGGGCGGGCCGGGGATCTCGGGCGGGTCGGGCAGCGGCAGGGAGAAGGCGAGCCTGCTGACCCTGCCGTCGCTGACGCTGACCGTCTGGGTCTGGGAGCCGCCTTCGCGCTCGGCACTGGCGGTCACCGTGTAGCTGCCGCTCGGCGCCCAGGCGCGGAAGGCGCCGCCGCCGGCGAAGACCTGCTCGCTGGCGCCACCGCCCGTCGCCGTGACCTTGACGTAGGCGTTTTGCGGCGGGGCGCCGCCGGGCCCGGCGATGGTTCCTTCGATCACGCCCTCGGGCTTGGCACCGGACAGGGTCGCCTCCGCGTGCCGCGTGGCGCCGATGCCGAGCGTCGCGTACTGGGAGCCGAGGCTCTCGTGGACCCGGTCGCCGAGTTCGGCGCCGGTGCGGTTGACCGAGAAGGAGATCCGGTAGGTGCCGGCGGGCAGCTGGCCGGCGCTCCACTCGCCGTCCTCGCCGGTGAAGGCGACGGTGGGGAAGTAGGTGCCGGTGACGAAGGCGGGGGAGACGAGGACTTCGACGCCGGCGTCGGGCGAGTGGTCGGCGTAGCTGGCGTTGCCGGTCATCGTGCCGTTGCCGTTGGCGGCCGACAGGACCAGGTCGCGGGTCAGGTGTTCGCCGTCGCCGACGACGACCCCGTCCTGGCTGGCGTAGCCGGCACCGCTGCCCGCCGGCGGCTCGGCGCCGAGGTCGTAGCTGCGCGGCGGGACGCTTCCGATCTCGTAATGGCCGTCGGCCTCGGTGGTCGCTTTGATCAAGATGTGATCGCCGGGGACCAGGACCACCCTCGCCCCAGCGGCCGGGCTGCCGCCGGCGTAGGTCACGTTGCCGCTGACGCTGCCCGGCAGGGCCGTGGCGCCCGGCGCGCCCAGCGCCGCGCCCGCGAGCACGAGGCAGGCCGACAGGCAGATAGTCCGCACGAGGCCCCTGCCGGCCCCGCGCCACCGCAGATGACGCCGCATCGCCTGGATTGTAGGCGCCTCCCCCGCCTCTATCGGGGCGCAGAGGCCTCAGTTGGTGTTTCAAAGCAACGACTGACCCCGGGGCCGGGCAAATGGCTCTGCCGCGCCAATCCTCCACTTGGGTGACACAGATCAGTGTCATATGCAGGAGGAATAGGGGTTTTCCCCCTTGCTGCCGACGGGTAGAGGTGTGTACCGTAGGCGCTGGGAGAAGTACAGGCGCCATACGCAGGGACATGGGTTACGTCAATGCGAACTGAGGAGAGTTTGAATGGCAAAGCGCCTGATCGCCTTCGTCGTGATGTCGTTGTGGCTTGTAGCCGCGGTGCCGGTCGCGACGGCCGACACCGGAGACATCATCGAACCGCAGAGCGAACCGCCCACGCCAGCCGATGGCTGGCAGGCGAATGTCTGCACGACGGACACACCGCCCTGTTCGCCGGAAACCCCGGGGAACTTCTTCCTCGAAGCAGGCGGTCACCCGCCAATCGGCTTCACCCAGTATTTCCTCAGGCACGAAGCGAGCACCGGCAAAGTCGAACCGGCGGAAATCGAAATACCGACGAGTCCGCTCGTGGGTCAGGTTCCGGCCGTGCCGAACGCCGACCGGACGGTCAGGACGCTGCGCGTCGACCTGCCGCCGGGCCTCTCCGTGAACCCCGAAGCGACGCCTCGCTGTTCCCTCGCGGAATTCGAAGTGCTGCCGATTCCGGAATGTGAACCGAACACGATCGTCGGGCGCGAGGAAGTCACGCTCGTCGTCAACACCCCCGGCGTCGTACCCGCCCCTTCGCCACCGTTCCCGGCTGGCAACACGCTCCCGGTTGGCGCTGTGATTCCGCCCAGCGAAGCGACGGGGACCAAAGTGCCGGTGTACAACCTCGAGCCGAAACCAGGCGAACCGGCGCTGTTCGGCTTCGTCATCGCGGGCTCGAAATTCGTCTTCCTCGAAACCGACGTCGCTTGGGACAGCGACTATCACCAGAGCTTCACGATCAGGCCACCGGCGCCGTCGCTGCCGGTGTCGACCCTGAAGAGCCGGCTGGTCAGTCTCGGCGAAGAACCGGGCAACGGCACCTACATCAGCAACCCAACCACCTGTTTCAGTCCGAACGAATGGCAGAACCTGTACTCGACCTGGTATCGGGCTGAGTCGTATGGGGAAGAACCGAACCCTGCCTTCCCCGAAGGCGTCACTCCGTTCGAGGCCAAGGTCGAGGACGACGAAGGCAACCTCTACCAGCAGACAAACTGCGCCGAAATCCCGTTCGACCCAAGCATCGAAGTCAATCCGGGAACCAACCAGATCGACTCGCCGGCTCCGGCCGACGTCGTAACCGAGATTCCCTTCGAGGTTCCCACCGAAGGAGGGAAAGCGCAGTCCCAGTCCCACCTGCGCAAGGCGGTGATCTCGCTGCCCGAAGGGATGGGGCTCAACCCGTCCGGCTCGAACGGCCTCGTCGCCTGCAGCGACGCGGACTTCAAGAAGGGCCAGCGGGTCGAGAACAACACCTGCCCGGTCGACTCGAAGATCGGCTCGGTGGCTGTCGAAACCCCGGCGCTGCCTCCCGGTTCGCTGACAGGTGATGTCTACGTCGGTGAACAGCAGAGCAACGATCCCGAATCGGGCAACCAGTTCCGCATCCTCGCCGAAGCGAAGTCCGAGCAGTACGGAGTCGTTCTGCGGCTGATCGGCCACACGGCGGCCAACAAGACGACCGGCCGGTTGACCACGACCTTCGACGAACAGGAGGTCGGGCCATTGGCGGGCAGCCTGCCCAACGGTCTGCCGCAGCAGCCGTTCGAATCGGTGAGGCTCAGCTTCGACGGCTCGAAGCAGATCCTGACCAGCCCGCCGACCTGCGCCCCGGCGCAGACGACGGGCGAGTTCGAACCGTGGGCACGGCCCGGCACGCAGACGGAGAAGGTGGATAGCTTCACCCTCTCCAGCGACCCGGGCGGCGGCAGCTGCCCGACCACGCTGGGGGCGCGGCGCTTCACGCCGGGTTACTCGGCCGACACCAGCAACAGCGTCGCCGGAGCCGACACCAAGTTCGACGTCCACGTCGGGCGCGGCGACGGTGAGCAGGAGGTCAAGGGCGTCGACATCACCCTCCCCGAGGGCCTGATCGGCAGCCTCGCCGGACTGCTCTACTGCCCCGACGTCAACCTCGAAGTCGCGGAACAGAAGACCGCCTACCAGGAGACAGTCAACCCCAGCTGTCCGGAGGTCAGCCAGATCGGCACCGCGACCACGAAGAGCGGCTCGGGTCCCGACCCGATCTCGCTCGGCGGCAGCGCCTACCTGGCCGGCCCCTACAAGGGCGCACCGCTCTCGCTGGCGGTGATCACGCCGGCCAGCTCCGGCCCGTTCGACCTCGGCACCGTTGTCGTCCGGGTGGCGCTCTACATCAACCCGGAAACCACAGAAATCCACGCGGTCTCCGACCCGATCCCCGACGTCTTCGGGGGCGTCAAGCTCGACCTGCGCTCGATCGACGTCCACGTCGACCGGCCGCAGTTCATGCGCAACGGGACCGACTGCAGCGAACCGATGGCGACCCGCGGCTCGATCCTGGGCGGCGGCTCGAACCCGGCCAACCCGGGGGCGTTCAGCTCCTACGACGTGTCGGCCTACTACCGGCCGGCCGAATGCGGCAAGCTGAAGTTCAAGCCGAAGCTGTACACGAGGCTCTTCGGCGGCACCCGCCGCACCGCCCACCCGCAGCTCCGGGCGGTGCTCGAAGCCCGCAAGGGCGACGCCAACATCGAACGCAGCGCGCTGACCCTGCCGCACGCGCTGTTCCTCGACCAGGGCAACATCAAGACCGTCTGCACCAGGGTGCAGCTGGGCGAAAACAACTGCCCGAAGGCGGCGATCTACGGCCACGCGGTGGCTCGCAGCCCGCTGCTCGACGGCAAGCTCGAAGGCCCCGTCTACCTGGTCTCCTCGGACAACACCCTGCCCGACCTGCTGGTCAACCTGACCGGCCAGGTCACGGTCAGGCTGCGGGCCGAGATCACCTCGCCGCGCGGCGGCATCAAGACAGTGTTCCACCACACGCCCGACGTGCCGGTGAGCAAGCTGATCCTGCGTATGCAGGGCGGCAAGAAGAAGGGGCTGCTGATCAACTCCAGGAACCTCTGCCAGGGCAAGCTGTCCTCCTACATGAACCTCAAGGCACACAACAGCCGGCGCGTGCGCGTCAAGCAGCTGAAGCTGGCCGTGCCTTGCGGGAAGTCCAACACGAAGTAGCCCTCGGGACGGGAGGGCGCGGCGGGCCTGCGGGCCCGCCGCGTCATCGCCCGGCCCCGGCGGCGTACACTCAGCCCACGAGGTGCAACGCGTTTTGGTTCCATGGGGACCAAAACGCGTTGCACCGGGGGAAACGGGGAAGGAGCGAGGATGGCGACGTATGACTATGTGATCGTCGGTGCCGGCTCGGCCGGCTGCGTCTTGGCGGCGCGGCTCTCGGAGGACCCGGAGACGAGCGTGCTGCTGCTCGAGGCCGGGCCGCCGGATGCCAACCAGAACATCCATGTGCCGCTCGGTTACCTCTCGCTGGCCCGCACCGAGGTCGACTGGGACTACGCGACGGCGCCCGAACCGGCCTGCAACGGCCGCCGCGTCTCGCTTCCGCGCGGCAAGGTGCTGGGCGGCTCCTCCTCGATCAACGCGATGGTCTACATCCGCGGCAACCGCCGCGACTACGACGGCTGGGGGCAGCCGGGCTGGGGCTGGGACGACCTCTTCCCCTACTTCCTCAAGTCCGAGGACAACGAGCGCGGCGCCTCCGAGTGGCACGGCGCCGGCGGCCCGCTGCCGGTCTCCGACCAGCGCTCGGGCAACGTCGTCTCGCCCGCCTTCGTCGAGGCCGGGGTGGAAGCCGGCCTGGACCGCAACGAGGACTTCAACGGCGCCGCCCAGGACGGCGTCGGCGTGTACCAGGTGACCCAGCGCGGCGGCCTGCGCGCCAGCGCCGCCGTCGCCTACCTGCACCCGGCGAGCGAGCGCCCCAACCTGACCGTGATGCCCTTCATGCACGTCAACCGGGTGCTCTTCGAGGGCAAGCGCGCGGTTGGGGTCGAGGCCAGCCAGCTCGGCCAGGCGCAGGAGCTGCGCGCCGAGCGCGAGACGATCCTCTGCGGCGGGACCTACAACTCGCCGCAGCTGCTGATGCTCTCCGGCGTCGGCCCGGCCGAGCACCTGGCGATGAAGGAGGTCGAGGTGCTGCTCGACCAGCCGGCGGTGGGGGAGAACCTCGGCGACCACCCCGCCACCTACGCGGTCTACACCAGCGAGCAGCCGGGCAGCCTGATCGAGGCCCTGGAGCCGGCGGCGATGGCCGAGTTCGAGGCCTCCCAGACCGGCCCCTTCGCCTCCAACCTGGCCGAAGCGGGCGGCTTCGCCCGGCTCGACTCCGGCGCCGAGGCTCCCGAAGTCCAGTTCCACGTCGCCCCGATCCACATCGTCGAAGAGGGGATGGGGGACCCGCAGGGCCACGGCGTCTGGGTCTCGCCCTGCCTGCTCGACGCCGAGAGCCGCGGCTCGGTGCGGCTCTCCTCCAACGACCCGACCGCGAAGCCGATCGTCCGCCACGCCTTCTACGCCGAGGAGGGCGACCTGGCGCGGATGGCCGACGCCGTGCGCCTGGCCGAGGAGATCTGCGCCCAGCCGGCCTTCGCCCCCTACTGCGCCCAGCCCTTCACCGCGCCCGCCGGGGACTCCGACGAGGCGCGGCGCGCCCACGTCGCCGCCACCACCTACGAGATCTACCACCCGGTCGGCACCTGCGCGATCGGCTCGGTGGTCGACCCCGAGCTGCGGGTCGAGGGCCTCGAGGCGCTGCGCGTGGTCGACGCCTCGGTGATGCCGACCGTGCCGCGCGGCAACACCAACGCGCCGACGATCGCGATCGCCGAGCGCGCCGCCGACCTGATCCGCCACGGCCGGCCGCTGGCCGCCGAGGCGAGCGAGGCGCCGGCCTGATGGAGGCCGAGGCGCGCACCGAGCCGGCTGCCGCCCCCGACACCGAGACGCGCGAGGTCTACCGCGCCGGCGGCCGCGTCTACGTCGCCAGCGTCGTCGCCCAGCTCTGCGCCGCCGGCCTCTTCGTCGGCGTGATCGGCGCGATCGCCACCTGGGGCAAGAGCTCGGCCCTCTTCGACCTCGCCAGCAGCCCGCACGGGATCGCCAAGGCCGAGCTCGGCTACCTCTTCGGCCCGGCCCTGATCCTCCTCCTGCTGCCGATCGTCCGCCACCGCTCCCCGCACGTCGCCTACACGCGCTGGTACAAGCCGCGGCTGCTCGCCGCGCTGGCGCTCTGGGCGATCGGCCTGGTCCGCCTGCTCACCCACCTCGCCGGCCTCGACGACGAATACGCCCTGCAGGCCGGCGCCTACATCGCCACGGCCCTGATCGCCCTCGGCCTGCTCGCCAGCCTGGCGATGTGGCCCGCCCGGCTGCCCACCGGCGCCCTCGACCGCCGCGGCGAGGTCAGCTAGCGTCGGCGACCGGGACGGGGACCTCGACCCCGTCCTCGGGGATGACCAGGACCGCGCCCTCGCCGGTGACGTAGGCCTCCTCGCCGTGGTAGGTGACGTCCATGCCGACCGCCTCCTCGTGCTCGGAGGCGCGCAGCGGCATCAGGGCGCCGATGACCTTGAGCAGGACGAAGGTGGCGACGAAGGCGTAGGCGGGGGCGGCGAGCGCGGCGACCGCCTGGTCGAGCAGCTGCTCGGCGTTGCCGTAGAGGAGGCCGTCGGCGACCCCGTTCCAGGCGGCCTGGGCGACGATGCCGATGAAGAGGATGCCGGTGAAGCCGGCGACGCCGTGGGCGGCGAGCACGTCGAGCGTCTCGTCGACCCGGGTGCGCGGCCGCCAGACGATCATCGCGTAGCAGGGCAGGGCGCCGAGGAAGCCGAGCGCCATCGCCCAGCCGGGGCTGATGAAGCCGCCCGCCGGAGTGATCAGCACGCAGCCGACGATGATCGCCGTCGCCGCCCCGATCGCGGTCACCTTGCGGCCGCGGATCAGGTCGAGGACGAACCAGGTGATCAGCGAGCAGGCCGGGGTCAGCAGCGTGTTGACGAAGGCGAGCACGCTGGCGTCGCCGGTCGAGAAGCCGCTGCCGCCGTTGAAGCCGAACCAGCCGAACCAGAGCAGGCCGGCGCCGAGCAGCACGTACATCGCGTTGTGCGGGAGCAGCGCCTGGCGGCCGTAGTCCTTGCGGGTGCCGACGACCAGGGCCGCGGCCAGGGCGGAGAAGCCGGAGGCCATCTCGACCGGGACGCCGCCGGCGAAGTCGAGCGTGCCCTGCTGGGTCAGCCAGCCGCCGCCGAAGCCCCAGTGGGCGAGCACCGCGTAGACCAGCACCGACCAGAGCGCGGCGAAGACGAGGAAGGCGCCGAAGCGCATCCGCTCGACCACCGCGCCGGAGACCAGCGCCACGGTGATGATGCAGAAGGTCGCCTGGAAGGCCATGAAGACGAGGTGGGGGATGGTCGTCCCTTCGCGCGGGGCGAAGTCGACGCCGTGCAGGCCGATGTAGCCGAGGCCGCCGATCAGGTCGCCGCTGCCGTCGAAGGCGAGCGAGTAGCCGACCAGCGCCCAGGTGACCATCGCGATCGCGATCGCGGCGACGCACATCATGAAGGTGTTGAGCGTGTTCTTCGAGCGCACCAGGCCGGCGTAGAAGAGGCCCAGGGCCGGGGTCATCATCAGCACCAGGGCGGTGGCGACCAGCATCCAGGCGGTGTCGCCGGTGTCGACCCCGGCGGCGGCGAGCGGCATCGCGGTCAGCCTTTCACCGGCGTCACCGCGCCGTGGTCGGTCTCGCCGGTGCGGATCCGCACCGCGCGGTCGAGCGGCAGGACGAAGATCTTGCCGTCGCCGACCTCGCCGGTCCGCGCCCCCTCGCAGAGGGCGTCGATCGTCGGCTGCACGAAGTCGTCGGAGACGGCGATCTCGAAGCGGACCTTCTCCGAGAGGCCCATCTGCACGGTCGTGCCGCGGTAGGTCTCGACCCGCTCGAGCTCGCCGCCGTGGCCCTGCACGCGGCTGATCGAGACGCCGCGCACTTCGGCTCGGTAGAGCGACTCGAGCACGTCGTTGGCCTTCTCCGGCCGCACGATGCCGACCACGAGTTTCATCTCGCCTCGCCTTCCATCCCGCAAGCGACCCTAACCGATCCGCCTACACTTGGGAGGTGCCATCCGCGGAGTCCACCTTCACCCTCTACCGGCGTGGGATCGAGCTGCTCGAGGAGGAGGACTTCGAGCAGGCGGCGGAGCCGCTCGAGGAGGCCGCCCGCCGGGCGCCGGAGAAGACCTCGGTGCGCGAGGCGCTGGGCCGCGCCTACTTCCGCTCGGGGCGCTTCGCCGCCGCCGCGGTCGAGTTCGGCGCCGTGGTCGAGCGCCACCAGGTCGACGACTACGCCCACTTCTGCCTCGGCCGGGCGCTGGCCAAGACCGGCGAGACCGAGCGCGCCCGCCACCACCTGGCGCTGGCCTCCAACCTGCGCCCGGAGCGGCGCGACTACAGCTTCTACCGGGCGATGCTCGGCCCGGCCGCCTGAGTCGCCGGCCTAGCCCGCTTCGCGCAGGCGCCTGCCGCCGGCCAGCTTCTGGCGGGCGCGCGGGTCGGGCTCGTCGCGGTGGCTGGCCGGCATGCTGGCGCGGATCGTCGTCCCCGCGCCCGGTTCGCTGCCCACCTCGACCTCGCCGCCGGCCAGCTCGACCCGTTCGCGCATCGCGATCAGGCCGAAGCCGTCGGTCTCGGCCCCCGGGTCGAACCCGCGGCCCTCGTCGGCGACCCGCGCCCGCAGCGTTTCGCCGTCCTCGCCGACGTCGACCCGCACCCGCGTGGCCTCGCCGTGGCGGATCGCGTTGTTGATCGCCTCCTGGACCAGGCGGTAGACGGTGTCCTCGATCTCGGCGAGCAGGCGGTGGTCGGTGCGGCCGGCGTGGAAGTCGAGGTCGACGTTCATCTTCACCTCGATCCCGTGGCCCAGCTCCACCCGTTCGGCCAGCGCCTCGAGCGCCGCGCCGAGCCCCAGTTCGTCGAGCGTCGTCGGCCGCAGGTCGGCGATCAGGCGGCGCATCTCGGCGATCGCGTCGTCGACCTGGTCGATCCCCTGGCTGAGCAGCACTTCGAGCCGCTCGGGGTCGCTGCGGCGGGCGGTGGAGAGCAGCACCCGCAGCCCGGCCAGGCTCTGCAGCGACTCGTCGTGCAGCTCCCGCGCCCAGCGCCCGCGCTCGCGCTCGGTGGCGGCGATGCTGTCGCGGGTGCGGTCGGCGGCGACCGTCTGCGCGGTGGCGACCGCGGTCGCGGCGCTGGCGGCGAAGGAGACCAGCACGCCCTCGTCCTCGTCGCTGAACCCGGTGTCGCGGCCGAGCGGGTCGACCGCGACCAGCACGCCGAGCGCCTCGCCGCGGAAGAGCAGCGGCGCCAGCAGCGCGGTGACCCCGGCGTCCTGACTGCCCGGCCGCGCCATCAGGCTCGGGTCGAGGCCCTGGACGCGGCGCGGCGAGCGCGCTTCCAGCACCCGGCCCGGGATCGAGCCCTTGATCGGGATCGGCTGCCCGGCGTCGTCGCCGGCCCGGTCGCCGGCGACGGCAACGGTGGTCAGCGTCTCGCCCTGGCACAGCATGATCAGCAGCGAGCGCGCTTCGACCAGCGCCCGGCCGCGCTTGACGACGATCTCGAGGATGCGGTCGAGGTCGGTCTCGCCGCCGACCGCGCGGGCGATCTCGGTCGTCGCTTCGAGCCGGTGGACGGCGCGCTCCATCTCGTCGCGGCGGCCCTTGACGCTGCGGTACAGGCGCGCGTTCTCGACCGCGACCCCGGCCCACTCGGCGAGGATCTGCGCCGCCTGCTCGTCGGCGAGGTCGAACTCGCCGCCCTCCTTCTCGGTCAGGTAGAGGTTGCCCCAGGCGTGGCCGCGGATCATCACCGGCACGCCGAGGAAGGTCTTCATCGGCGGGTGGCCGGGGGGGAAGCCGTAGGAGCGCGGGTGCTCGCCGACGTCGGCGAGGCGCAGGGCGCGCGGCTGCTCGATCAGCAGGCCGAGCACGCCGCGGCCGCGCGGCAGGCTGCCGATCCGCCGCCGGGTCTCCTCGTCGACGCCGTGGGTGATGAAGCGCTCGAGCTCGTGGCGGTCCTCGTCGAGCACGCCGAGGGCGGCGTAGCGGGCGCCGGTCAGCTGGCAGGCGACCTCGAGCATCTGACGGAAGACCGCCTCGGGGTCGAGCTCGGACATCAGGCCGCGGCCGACGTCGATCAGCTCGCGCAGACGGCGTTCGTCGAGTGCGCTGCTGTCGTATCCCTGGGAAATGCCCGTCCCTCCTCCGAGCTCGCCTGCCACCCATCCTAGTCGCCACCGCCCATATGCTCAACGGCGCCTGATTGGAGAAGTGCACGGGAAAACCCGGATGCCGCGGGTTGGGCGAGCGGGTTAGATGATCGGGATGAGCTCTGCCGAGTCGGTCAGCGAGGGTAGGCTCGCGGCGGTGGCCGACGACGCCGACAGCCGCGAGGCCGGCACGACGACGATCGTCCTCGCCGACGACCACACTGTGGTGCGCAAAGCGCTGCGCCTGCTGCTCGACGCCGAGCCCGGCTTCGAGGTCGTCGCCGAAGCCGGCGACGCCGACGCCGCGGTGCGCTACGTGCGCGGCCACAAGCCGGCGGTGCTGATCCTCGACCTCAACATGCCGGGGCGCAACAGCCTCGACGCGGTTGCCGACATCCACGAGGCCTCGCCGCGGACCGAGATCGTCATCCTCACCATGCAGAACGAGCCGGCCTTCGCCCGCCGCGCCCTGCAGGCGGGGGTGCGCGGCTACGTGCTGAAGGAGGCGGCCGACGCCGAGCTGGTCCAGGCGGTGCGCAGCGCCGCCGCCGGCGACACCTACCTGCAGCCGGCGCTCGGGGCGCGGCTGGCGGCCGGCGCCGACGGCCAGGACGGCGACGAGCTGAGCGAGCGCGAGCGCGACGTGTTGCGCCTGATCGCCCTCGGCCACACCAACGCCGAGGTCGCCGAGCAGCTCTACATCAGCATCCGCACGGTGGAGAGCCACCGGGCCCACATCCAGCAGAAGCTGCGCGTCTCGAGCCGGGCCGAGCTGGTGCGCTACGCGCTCCAGCACGGCATGGTCGAAACCTGAGCGGCCGCCGCCCGCCGCGGCTCAGCTGAGCAGGGGGAGGACGCAGCGGTAGCGGCGGGTGTTGCCCTGCGAAGTGAATTTGATGTCGCCACTTGCGGCGACGGTGACCACCGCGAAGACGTTCGTTTCGGTCATATTCGTGATGTCACTGCTCCACTCGTCACCGCCGTCGAGGGTGATGCCGGGCTGCTGGGAGAAGGCGGCGAGCTCGAGCGCGCCGGGCAGGGCGCCGCCCTGGACCGCGCAGGAGGTCGCCGCCGCCGGGGCGCTGACCGCGGTGGCGCTGGCGAAGGTCTGCCAGCAGTCGCCGGCGAACTCTTCGCTGCCCGGCAGGCAGCCCGCTTCGTAGCCGTTCAGCTTCTGGGCGTTGACCGCGTTGACGGCGTCGACGGCGGTCTGCGAGTCGACCGCGCTCTGCGCCAGGTCGGCCGCTTCGGCGTGCGCCGCGCTCGGCACCTGGCCGAGGCTGAGCTCGTCGACTTCGGCGCCGGTCACCGGCCCCTGCTGGACGACGACCCGCTCGACCGCCGTCTGCAGCGCGCCGGGCTTGAGCCGGTTGGCGGGGAGCGAGCGCGGCTTCACCCGGTTGCCCGGCAGCGACTTCGCCCGCACCGACCGCCCGTCGATCCGCCGCCCCTTCTTCTTCGCCGCGTACACCGTCCCGCCGAGGCTGAGGAAGAGCGCCAGCCCGGCCAGCACCAGCGCCGGCGAAGGCAGCCGCGATCCCCGTCTCGTCGCCCTGGAAGCCCACATACCGTCCCTCCCGAACTCCGCTGTTTACGGCAGCGACCATAGGCCGGGGCTCCCGCGCGGGCCAACTCGATTGGACGAAAGTCCGGAAGCTGGCTAGGTTCCGGCATCCGTGAGGATCGCCTCCTGCCTGATCGCCCTCGTCTTGCTCACTCCCGCTGCGGCCTGGGCGGGGTCGGGGCCGCGGACGCCGATCGGGCTGCGGGCGCCGGTCGAAATGCGGCTCAGCGGCTCGGGCGGCTACCGGGTGCGGCTGGCGGCGGCGGGGCACGCGGTGGCGCTGAGCGTCGTCCGCGGCCCGTTTGCGGCCGGCTACGTCACCCACCGAGGTCGCGTCTCCGGCGGCTTGGTGCGGGCGCGCTTCGGCCGCTTCGGCCGGGTCGCGCTGCGCTTCCACCCGCGCGGCGGGGTGCAGCGCGAAGCGCCACTGTTCGGCTGCCGCGGCCGGCCCCGGCTGCTCCGCCACGGCTACTACGCCGGCACGATCCGCTTCCGCGGCGAGCGCGGCTACGTCCGCGTCCGCGCCGGCCGCGCCCGCGGCACGCGCGCCTGGCTGCGCCACTGGGACTGCCCGCTGCCCTTCCGCGGCCGGGCGGCGTCGCCCACCGGCCCCGAGGCGCGGCTCGAACGCTTCATCGAAGAGGCCGAAACGGGGGTCGTCTCGCTCGACGCCGCGACCCGCCGCCGCCGCACCTACTTCGGCGCGCTCGGCGTCCGCAAGGGCCGCCGGCAGGAGCGGCCGATCTTCTTCGCCGGCACCGCGAGCCGCCGGCCCGGGCTGGCGGTCTACCACTCGGCCGTGGTCGCCGGCCCCCGCCGCGACTTTCCGGTCGACGGCCGGCTCGACGCGGTGCGGGTCCGGCCGCCGCTCCCGTTCCGCGGCAGCGCCAGCTTCACCCGGGCGCCCGGCGGCGCGACCGCCTGGCGCGGCCCGCTGCGCGTCCACCTTCCCGGCCTCGGCGACGTCCGCCTCGCCGGCATTCGCTTCGCCGCCCGGCTGCGGATCGCCGCCTCCTTCTGAGTACGTGCCGTCCCGGGGAGGTCAGAAATGACCTCCCCGGGACGGCACGTCGGCGGGGCGGGTAGACTGGCCGGCGTAAATACGGTCGGTGGTCAAGGGAAGTCCGGTGAGAAGCCGGCGCGGTCCCGCCACTGTGACCGGGTCATGGACGTCGCAGGCGCCTCGGCGCCAGCCACTGGGGAGGACACCGATTCCCCGGGAAGGCGCGGCGGACGATAGTCCCGGGAGCCAGGAGACCTGTCCGCCGGCCAGCCATGACAACCCTCGAGGAAAGGGTGGCTTAAATGCCAAGACTCATCCCGTTCCGGCTGGCGGCCGCGTGCTCGCTGGCTCTCCTGTCCCTGTTCTCCCTCGCCGCCGTGGCGAGCGCCAAGAAGGCGCCGACCGCGGAGCTGCGCGTGGTCGGCAAGAGCGGCAAGGTGCTCGCCGAAAAGGAGCTGGCGCTGGGCGGCAGCGCCGCGGTCAAGACCAGCCCCAAGGCGACCTGCTTCGGCCCCGGCAGCGGCGGCAGCGGCAAGAAGGTGACGCTGAAGACGGCGACCGCCCTCGGCGCCCTGTTCAAGGCCGCCTCGCTGACCAGGTCGCTGCGGCCGCTGCTCGTCTCCGACCACTTCGACTTCGGCCTCGCCCTCTGCGGGGTCGGCGGCTCGGTGGCGAAGGGCACGGCGTCCTGGTACCTGAAGGTCAACCACAAGGGCCCCTCGGTCGGCGGCGAATCGGTCAAGCTGCACCGCGGCGACGAGGTGCTCTGGGACCTGGCGCCGTCGTTCCCCTACCCGGACGAGCTGGCCCTGCAGGCGCCCGACCGGGTCAAGGCGGGCAAGCCCTTCCAGGTGAAGGTGCTCGCCTACGACGAAAAGGGCAAGAAGAGGCCGGCGGCCGGGGTCACGGTCAGCGGCGCCTCCGGCCCGACCGACGCCAGGGGCAGGGCGACGGTCACGCTGGCCCGCCCGGCCCGCCTGATCGCCCGCGGCGGCGGCGCGATCCCCTCCGCCCGCGAGGCGGTCTGCGTCGGGGGGAAGTGCCCCGGCAAGCGGGGTAAGTGACGCGTCGCCGCGGCACCGCGGCCGCGATCGCGCTGCTGCTGGCGGCGTCGGTCGCGGCCGCGGGCTGCGGCGTTGGCCCCGGCGACGGGGTCGGGGAGGTCGAGCTGACGGTGACGCGGGACTACGGGGCCGTGCCCGTGCTGCACCGCCGGCTCGGCGTCTCCGAGTCCGACACGGTGATGCGGGCGCTCGAACGCGGCGCCGAGATCACCACCCGCTACGGCGGCGGCTTCGTGCAGTCGATCGAGGGCCTGGAGGGGGGTGGGGCCGGCGACCCGGCCTGGTTCTACTACGTCAACGGGCTCTGGGCGCCGCTCGGCGCCGCCGAGTACGACCTGCACGGCGACGAGGAGATCTGGTGGGACTACCGCGACTGGAGCGTCGGCGAGCGGGTCGCCGCCGCGGTCGGCTCCTGGCCGCAGCCGTTCCGCGACGGCTACGAGGGGCGCCGTCACCCGACCGTGGTGCTCTGCCGCGGCGGCGGCCCAGCCTGCGGCGAGGTGCGGCGCCGGCTGCGCGGTGCCGGGGCGACGCTGACCGGCCGGGACGACGGCGAGGCGATCCGGGTCCTGGTCGGTCCCTGGCCGCGGCTCTCCGGCGACCGCGACGCCGCGCTGCTCGCGAGCGGGGTGCGGCGCAGCGGCGTGTTCGCCGAGTTCGGGCCCGGGCCGGGGGGGACACGCCTGCGCGGCCTCGACCAGGAGGGCGAGGCGGTGCGGGCCTTCGGCCGCGACGCCGGCCTGGTCGCGGCGACCCGGCGCGAAGGCGAGCCGCCGGCCTGGCTGGTGACCGGCGCGACCGCGGCCGCGGTGCGCGCCGCCGCCGGGCTGCTCGACGCCGCCAGCCTGCGCGACCGCTACGGGGTCGCGGTCGAAGACGGCGAAGAGGCGCCGCTGCCGCTCCGATGAGGTCGCCGTTCGCCTACCTGCCGCGCCAGGGGCCGCTGCAAGCGGCCTCGCCGGGCGCCGCCGTCGCCTACCTCGGGGCACTCGTCGCCGTCGCCTTCCTCTACTCCAACCCGGTCGTGCTGCTCGCCGACGGCGCCGCGCTCGTCCTCGCCGGCCGCCTGGCCGGCGCCCGCGCCGCGGTGCGGGCCGCGCTCTGGATGGGGCTGACCCTGGCGCTGCTGATCGTCGCCGTCAACGCCCTCGTCGTCAGCCGCGGCGAGACCGTGCTGCTGCGCCTCGGCGACCTGCCCCTGCTCAGCGACGTGGTCACCGCCGAGGCGCTCGCCGCCGGCGCCGTGCTCGGCCTGCGGGCGGCGGTGGTGATGGTCGCCTTCGCCGTCTACTCGGCCTGCGTCGACCCCGACCGGGTGCTGCGCGCCCTGCGCCCGCTGGCCCGCCGCTCGGCGCTGACCGCGACCCTGGTCTCGCGCCTGGTCCCGGTCGCCGCCGCCGACGCCGCCCGCCTGCGCGACGCCGCCCGCCTGCGCGGCCCGGGCGCCGCCCCGGTCGGCCGCGCCCCGATGGCCCGCCGCCTGCTCGCCGGCTCTCTCGACCGCGCCGTCGACGTCGCCGCCACCCTCGAGCTGCGCGGCTACTCGCTGGAGCCCGCCGCGCACCCAAGCCCCAGCCGACCCCACCGGGGTGCAACGCGTTTGCGTGCATATACCCCGCAAACGCGTTTCACCATGGGGCGGGGAGGGGTTCGGTCGCGCTATGACCGGCGCTTCTACGCGGTCGGCGCCGTCGTGCTCGCCGCCGCCATCGCCGCCAAGGCCCTCGGCGCCGACGCCTTCGCCGAATACCCCGCGGTCGAGGTCGGCGCGCCGCCGGCGACCCTCCTCCTCGCCGCCGTCCTCCCGCTCAGCGGTCTCGCCCCCCGCCAGCCCGCGCCCCGCCCGCGGCGAACTGCATCAAATTCCAGCCTCGCCAGAGCTGGAATTTGATGCAGTTCGCGATCGACACCCGCCAGGGGCCGGCGCTCGCGGTCGGCTCGCTGACCTACTCCTACCCAGGCGCCGCGCGGCCGGCCCTGCGCGACGTCTCGCTCGAGCTGGCCGCGGGCGAGCTGGCGGTCCTCGCCGGCCGCTCGGCCTACGGCAAGTCGACCCTGCTGCGCGCCGCCTGCGGCCTCGTCCCGCATTTCCACGGCGGTGAGATCGAGGGCTCCGTGCGGGTCGCCGGGGTCGACGCCCTGCTCGCCGGCCCCGGTGAGCTGGCCGCCCAGGTCGGCTACGTCGCCCAGGACCCCGAGACCCAGGTCGTCTCGACCACGGTGGCGGCGGAGATCGAGCTGCCCCTGGAGATGCGCGGCGACCCGCCGCCGGCGCGGGCCCGGGCGGTCGAGGAGGTCGCCCTCGCCCTGGCGATCCCGCACCTGCTCGGCCGCGCCGTCGACACCCTCTCCGGCGGCGAGCTGCAGCGGGTCGCGCTCGCCGCCGCCCTGGTCACCCGCCCCGGCCTCGTCCTCCTCGACGAGCCCACCTCGCAGCTCGACCCGGTCGCCGGCGACGAGCTGATCTGGCTCCTGCGCCGCCTCAACGAGGAGTGGGGGGTGACGATCCTGCTCGCCGAGCACCGCCTCGAGCGCTGCCTCGCCGCCGCCGACCGGGTGGTGGCGATGGACTCGGGCGCCGTCGCCTTCGACGGGCCGCCGCGCGACTTCCTGGTCTGGGCCCAGGAGGCGGACACGGCGCTCGAGACCCCGGCGGCGCGGCTCTTCTCGCTTTGCGGGATCGAGCCGCTGCCGGTCGGGGTTCGCGATGCGCGTCAAACGCTCCAGGGCCTGGGAGTCGGGCACCCTCCTCAGCTGCGGAGTAGGAGGGTGCCCGACCCCCGGGCCTCGGACCCCGTCCTCGAGGCCAGGGCGCTGTGGGTTGCCCTGGACTCCGGAGGCGAGCCGCGCGACGTCCTGCGCGGGGTCGACCTCGCGGTTCACCGCGGCGAACGGGTGGCGCTGATGGGACGCAACGGCGCCGGCAAGAGCACGCTGCTGCGCGCCGCTGCCGGGCTGGTCGAGCCGGTGCGGGGCAAGGTCGGCGCCCCTGGCGGGATCGCCCTCCTCACCCAGAACCCCGGCGACTACCTGGTCCGCGAGCGGGTCGGCGACGAGCTGCCGGGAGAGGCGGGCGCCGCAGCGCTGCGGACCGTCGGCCTCGAGCACGCGGTCGGGGCCGACCCGCGCGACCTCTCCGGCGGCGAGCGGCAGCGGCTGGCGCTCGCCATCGCCCTCGCCGGGCGCATGCAGGGCGAAGAGCTACCCGGCCTGGTCGCCCTCGACGAGCCCACCCGCGGCATGGACCGCGCCCGCAAGGACGAGCTCGTCGCCCTGATCGGCGAGCTGGCCGGCCGCGGCGCCGGCCTCCTGGTCGCCACCCACGACGTCGAGTTCGCCGCCGCCTTCGCCGAGCGGGTCGTCCTGCTCGGCGACGGGGTCGCGATCGCCGACGGCCCCGCCGCCGAGGTCCTCTCCGGCGGCTGGTACTTCGCCACCGAGGTCGCCCGCGTCCTCGACCTGCCCGGCGTCATCACCCCCGACCAGGGCGCCGCCGCCCTCACGGGTGCTGCGGTCGCAGTTGTTCCCCGCATGCGGGGACAAGTACGACCGCAACGGGGTTTGGGCGGGGAGGGGGGTGGCTGAGTGTCCTGGCAGCTGGCGAGCTTTCTGGTGCTTTTGGGGGTGTTGCTTGGGGGGTTTGCCTGGTATGAGCGCTCGCGGCCGCCGGCGCAGGTGGTCGCCCTGGTCGCGGCGCTGGCGGCGCTGGCGATCGCCGGCCGGGTCGCTTTCGCCGCCTTCCCCAACGTCAAGCCGACGACCGACATCGTCGTCTTCGCCGGCTACGCGCTCGGCCCGGCGCCCGGCTTCGCCGTCGGCGCCCTCGCCGGCCTGGTCTCCAACTTCTGGTTCGGGCAGGGGCCGTGGACGCCGTGGCAGATGGTCGGCTGGGGGATGTGCGGCGTGCTCGGCGCGGCGCTGGCCCTGGGCACGCGCAACGCGTCTCGCCTCGCCCTCGCCGCGACCTGCGGTTTCGCCGGGATCGCCTACGGTGTTCTGCTGAACTTCTCTTTGATGGCGACCTACGGCGGAGAACTCTCGATCGCGCGCTTCCTGGCGCTGGAGGCGCGCGCCGTGCCCTTCGACGCCGCGCACGCGATCGGCAACGTCGCCTTCGCCCTGCTCGCCGGCCCGGCGATGGTGCGGATGCTGAGCCGCTTCCGCTCCCGCTTCCAGTGGCGGGTGCCGGCGGTGGCGACCGCTGCGATGCTCGCCCTGCTGCTGCCGGCCCTGGTCCCGGCCCCGGCCGAGGCCGCCTACGGCCGCGCCGCCGACTGGCTCGAAGCCCAGCAGAACGCCGACGGCGGCTACGGCTCCACGCAGGACTCCGACTCGAGCGCCGCGATCACCGGCTGGGCGATGCTCGGCCTCGCCGCCGCCGGCCGCAACCCCTACGACGTCGCCCGCCTCGGCCGCACGCCGCTCGACTCGCTGCGCGCCCACCTCGACGAAGTCAGCAGCGCCGGCGACCTGGCGCGGACGATCCTCGCCCTGGAGGCCGCCGGCGCCAACCCGCGCTCCTTCGCCGGCCGCAACCTGGTCTCCGACCTGCTCGGCCGCCGCGCCGCCAACGGCTCCTTCGCCGGCTGGCCCGGGACGACCTCGTTCAGCATCGTCGCCCTGCGCACCGCCGGGGCCAGCGGCGGGCTGGAAAAGACGATCTCCTGGCTGGCCAAGGTCCAGAACGACGACGGCGGCTGGGGAGACGTCCCCGGCCAGCCCAGCAACGTCGACGTCACCGCCGCGGCGATGCAGGCGATCCCGGACACCAAGGGCGCCCAGCGCGGGCTCTCCTACCTGCGCAAGCACCAGCACCGCGACGGCGGCTTCGCCCTCGGCGGCGGTGGGGCGAGCAACAGCCAGTCGACCGCCTGGGCGGTGCAGGGGATGATCGCGGTCGGCGCCGACCCGGCCAAGGCCGGGCCCGGCGGCGCCAGCGCCAGCGACTACCTCGACGCCCAGCAGGCCAGCGACGGCCACTACCGCTACTCGGCTGGCAGCGACCAGACCCCGGTCTGGGTGACCGCCGAGGCGCTGGCGCCCGCCGCCGGCGACGCGCTGCCGGTCCCGCCCCCGAAGCGCAAGCCCCAGCCCAAGACCTCGCCCGCCCCGGCGCTGACGCCGCCGCCCTCGAGCGTCCCGGCGCCGTCGCTGCCCGGCGCCGACGTGCCGGCGGTGCCCTCGACCCCGCCCTCGGGCAGCGGCGTCGGCGGCAGCGGCAGCGGCGCCCCGCCCCCGGTCGCCGAAGCGACGCCGCCCGCGGGCGGCGGCATCCCCGGCACCGGGCTGCCGCCGGCCGAGTCGGAGTCGCCGCCGACCGCCACCGGCACCCCGGCCGCGGCGATCGAGGGCACCGACCCGGCCTCGCCCTGGATCGCGATCGGCATCGGCCTCGCCGCCACCGCCGCCGCGATCGCCGCCCCCTGGCTGCTCGGCCGTCGCTTCGGCTGGTAGCGCTACGCGGTTTGTCCCACCCGCGTCGCCGCTATCGGGGCGCAACGCGTTTCGGCGCTCGTGGGACCGAAACGCGTTGCACCTGACAATGTGTGGGGCGGTGGACGTGGAGACGGCGATACGGACGCGGCGCACGCACAAGGCCTTCGGGCCCGAGCCGCTCGGCCGCGAGGAGATCCTCGCGCTGCTCGAGCTGGCCCGCTGGGCGCCCAACCACCACCTGACCGCGCCCTGGCGCTTCCGCGTCGTCGGCCCGCAGGCGCTGGCCGAGCTGAAGCGCGCCGCCGGGCCCGAGGGGGCGGCGAAGCTCGACCGCGCCCCGACCCTGATCGTCGTCTCCTGCGCGCTCGGCGAGGACCCGATCCAAAACGAGGAGGACCTGCACGCGACCGCGGTCGCCTCCTACATCGTCCTGCTCGGCGCCCACGCCCGCGGCCTCGCCGGCTACTGGCGCACCCCCGGCCTGCTGCGCTCGACCGGTGGCCGCAAGGCGGTCGGCCTGCCTGACAGCGAGCGCTTCGTCGGCCTCCTGCACCTGGGCCGGCCGCGCCAGGAGAAGGACGCCCCCGAGCGACCCCCGGTCGAGCAGTCGACCGACTTCCTCGCCTGATGCTCTCGCGCGCCGCCGCCACCGAGGCGATCGCCGGCCAGCGCTTCGAGGTGGTCGTCATCGGCGGCGGCATCACCGGCGCCGGGGTCGCCCTCGACGCCGCCTCGCGCGGCTACTCGGTCGCCCTGATCGAGCGCGGCGACTACGCCGAAGGGACCTCGAGCCGCTCCTCGAAGATGGTTCACGGCGGCCTGCGCTACCTGCAGAACCTCGACCTCGGCCTAGTCCGCGAGGCGCTGCTCGAGCGCCAGCTGATGGTGCAGCTGGCGCCGCACCTGGTCTACCCGACGCCCTTCCTCGTCCCCGACTTCCCCGACCAGCGCCGCGACCGCCGCCTCGGCCTGGCGCTCAACATGTACGACGCGATGGCGACCACGCGGGTCGGCCGCAGCCGTGCCGAGATGCGCTCCGCCAAGGAGGACGACGAGGACTACTACTGGTCGCCCGACCGCCACCGCACGGTCGACCGCGAGGAGCTGCTGGAGATGGTGCCGGCGCTCGCCCCCCGCGACCCCAAGAACGCCTTCCTCTTCTACGACTGCCAGACCGACGACGTGCGCCTCACCCTGACCGTGCTCGGCGAGGCCGAGCGCTTCGGCGCGGTGATGCTCAACGGGGCCGAGGCGGTCGAGGTGCTGCAGCGCGACGGGCGGGCCGCCGGCGTCGCCTTCGTCGAGGCCGCCTCCGGCGAGCGGCTCGAGGTCGAGGCCGGCAACGTGATCAACGCCACCGGCGTCTTCGCCGACCGCATCCGGCCCGAGGAGACGGTGGGGGAGGAGGACGTGCCGCGCATCGCGCCCAGCCGCGGCACCCACCTGCTGCTCGACCGCGACGACATCTCCACCGGCAGCTCGGCCTGCATCGTCCCCGCCGGCGAGGGGCGGGCGATCTTCGCCCTGCCCTGGTACGGCCGCACCCTGGTCGGCACCACCGACAACGACTTCGACGGCGACATCGACCACCCGCGGCCCGGCGGCGAGGACGTCGAGTACCTGCTCGACGCGGTCAACGAGTTCTTCGGCACCGCGGTCGGGACCGGCGACCTGGTCGGCGCCTACGCCGGTGTGCGGCCGCTGATCTCGACCGGCGACCCGAAGAAGTCGGTCGACATCTCGCGCAAAGCCGAGCTGTACGAGACCTCCTCGGGGATGCTGACGATCACCGGCGGCAAGCTGACCACCTGGCGGCGGATGGCGAAGCAGACCGTCGACCGCCTGGTCGAGCGCGAGGGCCGCGAGGCTCCCTGCCACACGGCCGAGATCCCGCTCGGGATGCCTGCCCGCCCCGGCGACCTCGAGGCGCCGCCCGGGGTCGGCGAGGCGGCGACCGCGCAGCTCGCCTTCCGCTACGGCCACGCCGCCCGCCGCGTGCTCGAGATCGCCCGCGAGGACGCCGAGCTCGCCCGGCCGATCGTCCCCGGCCGCCCCGACCTGCTGGCCGAGGCGGTGCTCGCCGTCCGCCACGAGCAGGCGCGCTGCGTCGCCGACGTGCTCCTGCGCCGCACCCGCCTCGGCCTGGTCGCGGCGCCGCAGCTGCGCGACGCCGACGCGGTGCGCGCCGTCGCCGCCGCCCTCGGGCGCGAGCTGGGCTGGTCGCGGCGCCAGGTCAAGCGCGAGGCCGAGGCCTGGCCCGCCGCCGCCGCCGAGGCGGGCAACGACCCGGCGCTCGCCGCCGAAGGGCGCGCCGGCCACCCGCTGCAATAACCTGCCGCTCGATGACGAAGGCTGAACTGGAGTCCAAGCACATCGCCGAGCTGCACACCCTCGCCGCCGAGGCGGGCGTGGCCAACTACCGCCTGCTGCGCCGCGAGGATCTGGTCGAGCAGCTGGTCAGCGGCGAATCGGTGGTCGAAGAGAAGCCGAAGCGCGAGCGCCGGCCCGGCCGCGAGCGCCCCGCCGCCTCAGGCGAGCGGGCCGAGCAACCCGCGGCGCCGGCCGGCGAGACCGAGAAGCCGCCGGCCGCAGAGACCGAGAAGCCGCCGACCGAGCCCGCCCGTCCCAAGCGCCGTCGCCGCCGGCGCCGCTTCGGCCGCCGCAGCAAGGAGCTGCGCGCCGTCGACCTGCTGACCCCGCCGCCGAGCCGCCAGGCGCTGCTCTACGGCGAGGACCGGGCCGCCTGCACGGCGCTGCTGCGCGAGCTGGCCGGCGAGCTGGCCGGCGCCTCCGACGGGCCCGACCCGATCGCCCTGCTGGTCGATCCCAGCCCCGAGGAGCTGGCCGAGTGGAAGCGCGAGGCGCCGCAGGCCGAGCTGGTCGCCGCCGGCCAGGACCGCCACGCCAGCGACGCCCTGGCCCAGGCCGTGCGCCGCGCCGAGTCGGGCGAAGACGTGATCCTGCTGGTCGACTCGCTGACCAAACTCGAGGACGCCGAGACCGCGAAGGAGATCTTCGACGGCGCCCTGATCCAGGCCAAGGGCTCGCTGACCGTGGTCGCCGCGCTCGAGCGCTCGGCGTAGCCGGCTAGCGCCGGTAGGCGATCCGCCGCCAGGACGGCTCTTTGGAGAGCTCGATCAGCTCGGAGCTGCGGTCGGGCTGCACGTAGCCGAAGGTCTGGCTGCGCCCGTCGAAGACGATGTCGAGCTCGCCCTCCTTGACCCGCTGGTCGAGCCAGGCGCCGCGGAAGACGAGGCGGCGCAGCCAGTGGACGAGGCTGCGGTTGGCGGGGCCGACGAGGTCGTCCCAGTTCTCGTTGATGTGCTCGCCGAGGCGCGAGCTGGGCTCGGCGATCTCGCCGCTGACGCAGAGGTCGAGCAGGTCGTCGAGCTCGCCCTGGCTCAGCCCCTGGTCGACGAAGCCGAGCTTGACCGCGGCCTGCTCGACGCGCTGGCCGAAGTCCTCCTCGTTGAAGGCGAAGCGCAGCTCCCCGTACTCGAGCACGTAATCGGAGCCAGACTCGTAGTTCCCTCTGCGGGTCGTTTTCTTATCCACGTTGAAGCCCATCCGCTCCGGCGCAAGCCCAGCGCCGGGCAGGTGCTGGATCATGCCGTCCATCGTAGTCCCGTGCCTGCCCGGCCCCGGGGCTGAAATCCCGTTTGCACCCCAGCGACGATGATCGACCTGCACTGCCACATCCTGCCGGCCCTCGACGACGGGGCGCTCGACCTGCGCGACAGCCTCGGCCTGGCGCGCCAGGCGGTCAACGACGGGATCGAGCTGGTCTGCGCCACGCCCCACATCCGCCACGACCACGACGTGCGGATCGAGGAGGTCGCCGACCGGGTCGATGCCCTGAACGAGGCGCTGGCGGGGGAGGGGCTGCCGCTCCGCGTCCTGCCCGGCGGCGAGGTCGCCGAGACCGCGGTCGAGGGCCTGAGCGAGGAGGAGCTGGCGCGGGTCGCCCTCGGCGCCGGCGGCTGGGTCCTGCTCGAGCCGGCGCCCGGCCCGCTCGGCGACAGCCTGCTGCGCCGCGTCGCCGGCCTCGCCGAGCGCGGCCACCGGGCGCTGATCGCACACCCCGAGCGCCACGTCTCGGCCGACATGTTCGAGCGGATCGGCGCCCTGGTCGCCGCCGGGGCGCTGGTCCAGGCGACCGCCGACTACCTCCTGCGCGAGCGCACCGCGGCCGGGATGCGGAGCCTGGCCGAGGCCGGGCTGATCCACGTCCTGAGCAGCGACGCCCACTCCTCCCACGGCGGCCGCCCCCTGCACCTGCGCGCCGCCTTCGAGGCCCTGGCCGCGATCGACGGCCCCGCCGCCGCCCACGTCGAGTGGGTCCGCGAGACCGCCCCGCGGGCGATCGTCGAGGGCGGCGAGCTCGCCGTCCCGTTTTAGAGCCGGCGCAGCTCGACCTTGCGCGCCAGCTGCTCGATCGTCGCCCGCGAGCCGCTGCCGAGGCCATGGCGGAGGAAGTTGACGGCGCCCGCCGCGGCGGCGGTGCGCAGCGTCTCCTCCCACTCGAGGCCGCGCGCCATGCAGGCCGCCAGCGCCCCCATCATCGAGTCGCCGCAGCCCTCGCGGGCGCCGCGCTCGAAGCGGGGCGGGACCAGCTCCCAGGCCTGCTCGCCGCGGACCACCAGGGCCGGCTGCTCGGCCCGGGTGACGATCGCCGCGCCGGCCCCGGCGGCGAGCAGCCGGCCGGTCGCCTCGCGCATCCGCGCCGCCGTGTCGACCGGCCCGACGACGTACTTGGCCAGTTCCCAGTCGTTGATCTTGACCAGGTCGGGGCCGCCCTCGAGGGCGCTCTCCAGGCGCGGCGGCGAGAGGTCGACGACGACCGGCGTGCCGTTCGCCTTGACGTCGGCGACCAGCGCCCCGTACAGCTCGCGCGGCAGCGCTTCGGCGGGGAAGGCGCCGCAGACGGCGAGCACGCCGGAGTCGAGCGCCGCGGCGACGGTGGCGGAGAAGAGCTCGTCGACCTCGTGCCGGGAGGGGGGCAGCGCCGCCGCCTGGGCGATCGGCTCGCGCTCGCCGCTGCGCCGGTCGTGCAGGTAGGAGCCGCTGGCGGCGCCGGTCTCGGTCAGCCGCAGCTCGGCCCCGAGCCGGTCGAGCAGCGGCCGCAGCACGGTGCCGGTCTCGCCGCCGATGAAGCCGCAGAGGGTCGGCTCGGCACCGAGCTCGGCGGCCATCCGCGCCACCCAGACGCCCTGCCCGGCGGCGTGCAGGTGGATCTCGTCGCCGCCTTCGGCGGTAAGCGCCTCGACCGTGATCGAGAGCATCGGGTGCGGGCCGAAGACCGTGACCCTGTCGTTGGCGGCCATCGTCACGGAGGCTACCCCGACCGCCCCGCCGCGGTCGCCATTTGAACCGCATCGCGGATGAAATGGCGACCGCGGCGGGGTTGGCGGGGGAGAGATTGCGCCGCCAGGCCCTTATATGGGTATGGACCTCGCGCCGCGCCTGCGCCGCCTGCCCAGCACCACCGCGCTCGGCCGCGAGGTGCGCCTCGCGCGGGGGCCGCGCGCCCGCCTGCTCGGCCTCGCCCGCCTCGACCGCGGCGTCGCCGGCGCCGGCCTGCTGATCCCCCGCTGCGCCAGCGTCCACACCTTCGGCATGCGCTTCGCGCTCGACATCTACTTCCTCGACGGCGATGGATCGATCGTCCAGGTCGCCCGCCGGATTCCCGCAAAACGCGTGCTTTTCTGCCGCCGGGCGGCCGCCGTTCTCGAGATTCCCGCCGCCGAGGGGGGAGAGAATCGCTCGCCAAACCCTTAGACAGGGCATGCTTCCCGAGCGCCGCGAGATCGCCCGCCTCGTCGTCTGCGAGGACCACGCGCCGACCCTCGAGCTGCTCTGCGACCACCTGCTCGCCGACGGCTTCGGGGTGCTGCCGGCGCCCAGCGCCTCCGACGCGCTGCGCCTCTGCCGCTACGACCACCCCGATCTGCTGCTGCTCGACCTCAGCCTGCCCGACGCCTCCGGGCTCGACGTGCTGCGCGAGATCCGCGAAGCCGACGGCGTCACCTCGCGCTTCGACCCCGGCCTGCCGGTGATCGTCCTCAGCGGCCGCGGCGCCGACGCCGACCGCGTCCGCGGCCTCGACTTCGGCGCCGACGACTACCTGGTCAAGCCCTTCTTTCATCCCGAGCTGCGGGCCCGGATCGGCGCCGTCCTGCGGCGCGGCTCGGGGCACCGCTCCGGCCCGCTGCGGGTCGGCGAGCTGGTCGTCGACCCGGCCCGTCGCCAGGTCTGGCTCGAGGGCCGCGAGGTGAAGCTCTCGCTGAAGGAGTTCGGCCTGCTGCGGGTGCTCGCCGGCGATCCGGCGCGGGTCTTCTCCAAGCGCGAGCTGCTGGAAGCGGTCTGGGGCTACGGCGGCCCGGCGCGGACGCGGACGCTGGACTCGCACGCCAGCCGCCTGCGCCGCAAACTCGACCCCGAGCACGGCCGCTTCGTGATCAACTGCTGGGGCTACGGCTACAGGCTGGTCGAGGCGTGATCGAGCTCGCCCAGATCGTCGCCGGCTGGCCGCTGAGCGTCTCGATGGCGGCCGCGGTCACCGCCCAGCTGCTGCGCTCCGGGCGGCGCCGGCTGGCGCTCAACGAGGCCCTGCACGAGCTGCGCCGGCCGCTGCAGGCGCTCGCCCTGGCCGGCGGCCCGCCGCTGGCCGCCGCGGGCGACGACGGGGACCCGGTCGAGATGGCGGCGGCGGCGCTCGAGCGGCTCGACCGCGAGATCAACGGCGGCCCGCCGGCGCCGGTCTGGGGACGGGTCGACGCCGGCGCCGTGGTGCGCGCGGCCGTCGCCCGCTGGCAGGCGCGGGCGCGGATCGCCGACAGCGCCCTGGGGCTGCGCTGGAACGCCGGCCAGGCGCAGGTCGACGGCGACCGGATCGCGCTCGGCCAGGCGCTCGACAACCTGATCGTCAACGCGATCGAGCACGGCGGCCCGACCGTCGTCGTCGCCGCCCGGGTCCGCGACGGCTGGCTGCGGGTCGCGGTCGTCGACTCCGGCCGGGCGCGCCGCCGGCGCTCGCGGCGCGCCGTCCCCGCCGCGGCGCTCGAGCGGCTCGCCGGCCGCAGCCGCCACGGCCACGGCCTGGCCGTGGTGCGCAAGGTCGCCGCCGCCCACGGCGGGCGCTTCGCCCTCAGCCGCTCCCAGCACGGCTCCCAGGCGGTGCTCGAGCTGCCGCTGGCGCCGGCCGAGCGCGGCGGAAGGGCGGCCGCGTGAGCCGCCGGGCGCGGGCGCTCGCCTTCCTGCTCGCGGCGCTGCTGGCGGCGGCGCTGGCCGCCGCGGTCGCCGACGGCTACGGCGCGCGGGTCGCCGCCGGCTACGGGCCGCTGCGCCCGGCCGTCGTCGCCAGCCGCGGCCTGGCGGCCGACCGCGCCCTCGGCCCGGCCCAGCTCGGCGCCGCGCTCGAGGTGCGGCGGGTGCCGGCCCGCTTCGTCCCGCGCGGGGCGCTGGCGGCGCCGCGGGAAGCGCTCGGCCTGGCGCCGCAGGCGGCGGTCCCGGCCGGCGCCTACCTGCTCGCCGCCCAGCTGCGCCCGCCGCGCGCGGCCCGCCGCCCGGGCCGGGCCCTGGCCGGCGACCGGCGGCCGGTCGAGATCGCGGTCAGCGGCGCCGAGGCGCTCGCCGCCGGCGCCTCGCGCGGGGCGCGGGTCGACGTGGTGGTGACCGCCGAACCCCGCGGTGCGGGACCGGGGCGCACCTACGTCGCGGTCGCCGGCGTGCCGCTGCTGGCCCTCGGCCCCGCCGCCGAAGGGCCGGGGCCGGCCGGAGCCTCGGCCGCGACCCTGGCCCTGACCCGGCGCCAGGCGCTGCGCCTGATCGGCGCCGAGAGCTACGCCCGCCGCCTGACCCTGATCCCGGCGGGCTGAGCGGTGGGCCGCGAGCGCTACGTCGAGGAGCTGGCCGGCGCCCTGCGCGGCAGCCTGCTGGAGCGCCGCCGCGAGGAGGCGGCCGCGGGCCGGGCGCCGCGGGCCGGGCTGGCCGAGGAGGTCCACGACCTGGTCGCCGCCCGGGCGGCGCCGCTCGGCGCCGAGGACCGCGCCGCGGTCGCGGCCCGCATCCTGCGCGACACCGTCGGCCTCGGCCCGCTCGAGGAGCTGCTCGCCGACCCGGCGGTCGAGGAGGTGCTGGTCAACGGCCCCGACCGGGTCTACGTCGAGCGGGCCGGCGTCCTGCAGCCGACCGAGGTCCGCTTCGCCGGCGAGGGTGAGCTGCGCGACGCGATCGAGCGCATCCTCGCCCCGCTCGGCCGCCGGGTCGACGAGCTCAGCCCGATGGTCGACGCGCGCCTCGCCGACGGCTCGCGGGTCAACGTCGTCATCCCGCCGCTGGCGATCGACGGCCCGGCGCTCTCGATCCGCCGCTTCGGCGCCAGCCGGCCCGGCCCGGCGGAGCTGGTCGAGCTCGGCACCCTGAGCCCGGGCCAGCGCCAGCGGCTCGAGGCGGCGGTCGCCGCGCGCCGCAGCCTGCTGATCAGCGGCGGCACCGGCTCGGGCAAGACGACGCTGCTCAACGCGCTCTCGGCCGCGGTCGGCGCCGGCGAGCGGGTGGTGACGATCGAGGACGCGGCCGAGCTGCGGCTGCGCCTGCCGCACGTGGTGCGGATGGAGAGCCGGCCGGCGAGCGTCGAGGGCCGCGGCGAGGTGACCGTGCGCGACCTGCTGCGCAACGCCCTGCGCATGCGCCCGGACCGGATCGTGATCGGCGAGGTGCGCGGCCCGGAGGCGCTCGACCTGCTGAGCGCGCTCAACACCGGCCACGCCGGGGCGCTCTGCACCGTGCACGCCAACTCGCCCGCCGACGCGCTGGCGCGGATCGAGGTGCTGGCGCTGATGGCCGGCGTCGGCCTACCGCACGCGACGATCGCCGAGCAGGTGCGGCGCGGCATCGACCTCGTCGCCCACATCGAGCGCGGCGCCGACGGCTCCCGCCGGGTGACCGAGGTCGCCGAGGTCCGGTGCTGACCGTCCTCGCCGGCGCCGCGGCCGGGGGGCTGGCCGCGCTCGCCGCCCGCGAGGCGCTGCTGGCGACGCCGGCGCTGGCCGGCTGGCTGCGGGCGGCGCTCGAGCCGCTGCGCCGGGCAGGGGTCGAGGGCTACGCGCCCTCGACCCCCGAGCGCCGCCGCCTCGCCGGGCTCGGCAGCCTGGCCGCGGTCGGCGCCGGCTGGTTCCTCGCCGGCGCCGCCCTGGCGCTGCCGCTGGCCCTCGCCGGCCCCGGCCTCGCCGCCTGGGCGGTCGGCGCCCGCCGCCGCCGCTACCGGCGCGCGGTCGAGCGCGCCCTCCCCGACCTGGCCCTGGCGGTGGCCGACTCGCTCGGCGCCGGCAGCTCGCTGCGCGCGGCATTGCCGGGGGCGGCCAGCTCGCTCGACGGGCCGGCCGCGGTCGAGCTCGCCCGGCTCGGCGCCGAGCTCGACCTCGGCGCGCCGACCGCGGCGGCGGTCGATGGCTGGCGGCGGCGGATGCGCTCGCCCCGGGTCGACGCCTTCGCCGCCGCGCTGCTCAGCCAGCGCCTCGCCGGCGGCGACCTGGCCGGGCTGCTGCGCCGCTTCGCCGCCGGCGCGGCGGAGCGCGACCGGGCCGCCGAGGACGCCCGCTCGGCGACCGCGCAGGCGCGCTTCACCGGTCTGTTGGTGGTCGCGATGCCGAGCGGCGGCGCCCTCTTCGCCGAGCTGCTGCAGCCCGGCTTCCTCGCCAAGGTGCTGGGCGGCCCGGCCTCGGCCCTGCTGATCGCCGTTGCCGCCGCGCTGCAGACGGCCGGCTTCGTCGCGATCCGCCGCCTCTCGCGGGTGGCCGAGTGAGCCCCGGGCCGCTCGCCGGGCTCGCCGCCCTGCTCGCCCTCGCCGCCCTGCGCGAGGCGCTCGCCGGCCGCTCGCCGCCGCGGCTGCCGCTCGGCGGCCCGACCGCGCGGGCGGCGCTGCGCCTCGGGCTCCCGGCCCGCCTCGCCCGCGCCGGGCTCGCCGCGCGGCTCTCGCTGCCGGCGGTGATGCTCGCCAAGCTCGCCGCGGCGGCCGCCGCGGCGCTGGTCGCGCTGGCCGCGGCGCCGGCGGCGCCGGGCCGGATCTCGCTGCTGGTCGCGCTCGGCCTGCCCGCCGCCGGCTTCCTGCTGCCCGACGCGCTGCTCGAGCGCCGCGCCCGGCTGCGCGCCCGCCGCCTGCTCGCCGCCCTGCCCGACGCCTGCGACCTGCTCGCCGTCGGCGCCGCGGCAGGGCGCGGCCCGGCCGCCGGCATCGCCGAGCTGGCCGCGGCGGGGGAGGGGCCGCTGGCGGCGGAGATGAGGGTCGCCGCCGCCGAGCTGGCCTGCGGCGAGCCGCTCGCCGCAGCCCTGCGCTCGCTGCGCGAGCGCGTCCCCGGCAGCGAGGTCGCCGCCCTCTGCGCGGCGATCGAACGCTCGCGCCGGCTCGGTTCGCCGCTCGCCGAGCAGCTGCGCCGTCAGGCGACGGCGCTGCGCCGCGACCGGCGGCGCGAGGTCGAGGAGCACGCCGCCCGCGCCGCTCCCAAGATCCAGCTCGTCGTCGCCCTCGTCCTCGTCCCCTCGGTCCTGCTGATGATCGCCGCCGCCCTGATCGCCAACGCCGACCTCCTGCTCAGCGGCTTCTGAGGGGTTGCAAATGGGCTTGCAGAGTGGGGTGGTGTTGCAAAGTGGGGGAAAGTGGGGTACTGTGCCGCTCGAGTTGAAGCCCAGGACCGGGGTGGTGAGGTTCCTCCCACCTCATCACTCCGGTCCTAACTCTTTTCCCAGACCCGCTCGAACAGCCCGCGCAGAAAGGAACCGGCGGTGGCATTTCGGGGCCTCTACGAGCACAGTCTCGATTCGAAGGACCGGCTCACGGTTCCCTCGCGGTTCCGCGCGGCCCTCTCCGACGGCATCGTTCTCTCCAAGGGCTTCGACCCCTGCGTCTGGGTGCACACGACCGAGGAGTTCGAGCGGCTCTCCGACCGCTTCCTCTCGCCGCACAGCCCCTTCGGCCGCGACGCGCGCCAGCTGCGCCGCCGCTTCCACGGCGGCTCCTCCGACGAGAAGCTCGACTCCGCCGGCCGCATCCGCGTCCCCAAGCCGCTGATCGAGCACGCCGGCCTCGACGGCCCCTGCGTGGTGATCGGCGCCGGCGAGTACCTGGAGATCTGGAACGCCGAGGCCTGGGCCAAGCAGGAGGCCGAGCTCGACGCCGCCGCGCCGGAGATCGCCGAGGGGCTGGCCGCGGGGGAGGCGAGTGGGTGAGATGGCCGCCCGCCCGCAGCACGCCCCGGCCTACCGCGACCCGCGCGCCGAACTCGCCACCATCCTTCCGATGAGCGCCGCCCACACACCAGTGCTCGCCACCGAGCTGGTCGAGCTGCTCGCCCCCCAGCCGGGCCAGACCGCGGTCGACTGCACCTTCGGCGCCGGCGGCCACGCGCGGCGCCTGGCCGCCGCCCTGGGGCCGGCCGGCACGCTGGTCTGCATCGACCGCGACCCGGCCGCGGCCCAGCGCTTCGCCGCGCTCGAGGCGGAAATCCCCTGCAAGGCGCGGTTTCTCGGCAGCGAGTTCTCGGCAGGTCTTCGCACCCTGCGCGGCGAAGGACTGCGCCCAGACATGGTCTACATGGACCTCGGCATGTCCTCGATGCAGGTCGACGCCTGGGAGCGGGGCTTCTCCTACTCCTACGACGCGCCGCTCGACATGCGCATGGACACCCGCCAGAGCCTCAGCGCCGCCGACATCGTCAACGAGTGGCCCGAGTCGCGCCTGGCCCAGGCCCTGCGCCGCTTCGGCGAGGAGCGCTACGCCGGCGGCATCGCCCGCCAGATCGTCCGTCGCCGCCCGCTGCGCACCACCTCCGAGCTGGTCGACGCGGTCAAAGCCGGGATGCCGGCCTCGGCCCGCTTCGGCGGCGGCCACCCGGCCAAGCGCACCTTCCAGGCGCTGCGGATCGCCGTCAACGGCGAGCTCGACGCCCTCGACGAGGCGCTGCCGGCCGCCTGGTCGATGCTGCCCGAGGGCGGCCGCCTGGCGGCGATCTCCTTCCACTCGCTGGAGGACCGCCGGGTCAAGCGCTTCCTCGCCGCCCGCGCCCGCGGCTGCACCTGCCCGCCCGAGCTGCCGGTCTGCGTCTGCGGCCGCCAGCCCGAAGCCGAGCTGCTCACCCGGCGCCCCGTCGCCCCCGGGCCCGAGGAGGCCGAGGCCAACCCGCGCTCGCGCTCGGCCCACCTGCGCGCCGCGGTCAAGATCGGCGAGGCCGCCTGATGGCCGCCGCCGCCGCAGCGACCCGCCGCGCCCCGCAGCGCGTTCGCGCTTCGTCGGCCCCTGCCCGACAAAAGGCGAACGCGCTCCCGGCGCCCGCCCGCCGCCGCGCCCCGGCGCGCCGCCCCGGGGGGCAGCTGATCCCGATCGCGGTCGGCACCGCGACCGCCGTCCGCCAGCTGCCCGACTCGGGCCTGATCGTGCGCATGACCCGCGGCCGGGCCTGGATCGCGGTGCTCGGCCTGCTGCTGGCCGGGATCGTCGCGGTCAACGTCGTCACCCTCAGCCTCTCCGCCGCCGCCGGCCAGGTCGAGCGCAACATCGAGGCGCTCGACCAGGAGAACTCGATTCTGCGCGCCCGCGACGCGCAGCGCTCGGGCGCCGCCCGGATCCGTCACGACGCCGGTTCGCTCGGCCTCACCGCGGTCGGCAGCGACGCGGCCGGCTACGTCAACGCCGGCCCGCGCGACGTCGCGGTCGCCGCCCAGCGCCTCGACGCGGCCGGGGCCGGCTACTAGGCGGGCCCGGTGCGGACGATCGAGCGAAGGATCGGCCTCCTCTTCGCGATATTCCTCCTCTGCTTCCTCGCCGTCGGCGCCCGCGCCTTCTGGCTGCAGGGCGTGCAGGGCGCCAGCCTCGCCTCGCAGGCGGTCACCCAGCAGACCCAGGCGGTGCCGCTGCCGAGCCTGCGCGGCAGCCTGCTCGACCGCCACGGCAACGAGCTCGCCTCCTCCGAAGACGCGGCGACGATCTTCGCGATCCCGGCCGAAGTCGAGGACCCGCTGCGCACCGCGCGCAAGCTGGCCCCGGTCCTCGGCCTGGAGCCCGACGAGGTGCTGCGCGAGCTGAGCGGCGAAGCGACCTACGTCGCCCTCGCCCACTCGGTCGACCTGCCGACCGCCCACCGGGTCGAAGCGCTCGCCCTGCCCGGCGTCGGCGAGGACCCCGACAGCCGCCGCACCTACCCGCAGGGCGAGCTGGCGGCGCAGGTGGTCGGCGCGGTCGGCTCCGAAAACCAGGGGCTGACCGGGCTGGAGAAGGCGAAGAACGCCGAGCTGCGCGGCAGCGACGGCGAACGGCGGATCGTCGCCGACGCGACCGGCGAACCGATCCGGCTGGAGACGGTCGACGAAGCCGATGACGGCGAAGACGTGCAGCTCGACGCTCGACCCGGCGATCCAGGGCAAGGCCGAGCAGGCGCTGGCCGAGGTCGGCGAAACGTACCTGCCCAAGGGGGCCACCGCGGTGGTGATGGACCCGCGCAGCTCGCAGGTGCTGGCGATGGCCAACTGGCCACCGGTCGACCCCTCGGACCTGAGCGGCGCCAGCGAAGAGGACCTGCTCAACCGGGCGACCGGCTTCACCTACGAGCCGGGCTCGACCTTCAAGGCGTTCACCGTCGCCGCCGCGCTCGAGGAAAAACAGGTGACCCCGGAAACCTCCTTCTACCTGCCCTCGCAGCTGCACGTCGCCGACCGGGTGATCGAAGACGCCGAGGCGCGGCCGCCGATCACCCTGACCGTGGCCCAGATCCTCGCCGAGTCCTCCAACGTCGGCGCGGCGACGATCGGCCTGCGCCTGGGCAGCAGGGTCTTCAGTCGCTGGATCGACCGCTTCGGCTTCGGCCGCCCGACCGGGGTCCAGTTCCCGGCCGAGGAGCGGGGGATCGTGCCGGCGCTCGACCGGTACTCGGGCTCGACGATGGGCAACCTGCCGATCGGCCAGGGCCTCTCGGTGACGCCGATGCAGATGATGGCCGGCTACCAGGCGATCGCCAACGGCGGCATGCTGCGCCGCCCGCAGCTGATCGAGCGGATCGGCGACCAGGCGGTGCACGAGCCGCGCGGGCGCCGGGTGATCGACGCCGGCGTCGCCGCCCAGGTGCGCGAAATGCTCGAGGGGGTGCTGGAAGCGGGCGGCACCGCGGCGGCGATCGACGTCCCCGGCTACACCCTGGCCGGCAAGACCGGCACCGCCGAGGTCGCCGAAAACGGCACCTACTCGGAGACCAAGTACGTCGCCTCCTTCATCGGCTTCGCCCCGGCCGACGATCCGCGGCTGCTGGTCTCGGTGATCGTCGACCAGCCGCAGGGGGAAATCTACGGCGCCTCGGTGGCGGCGCCGGCGTTCGCCAAGATCATGCAGTTTGCGCTTCCGTATCTCGGGGTTCCCCAGGAATGAGGCCGGGCGCCCCTGGTCAAAACGCTCGGCGGGAGCCTCGCTTGAGTGTTTTGACCAGGGGCGCCCGGCCTCCTACCTAGACTTCGCCCCGTGAGACTGGATGCGCTCGCCTCGGCGGCTGATCGGGCACGGGTCGTCGGGGACGGCGCCGTGGCTGTCGGCTCTCTTGCTTATGACAGTCGCAGGGTCCGGGCGGGGACGCTGTTTTTCTGCGTGCCCGGGGAGAAGAGTGATGGGCATGACTTTGCTGCGGCGGCGGTGGAGGCTGGGGCGGTGGGGCTGGTTGTGGAGCGGGAGCTGGATCTCGATGTGGCGCAGGTGGTGGTGGCTGACGCGCGGGCGGCTATGGCGCCGCTGGCGGCGGCGTTCCACGGCGACCCGAGCGCCGAGCTGCGGGTGGTCGGGGTGACCGGGACGAACGGGAAGACGACCACCGCCTTCCTGGTCCGCGAGATCCTCGAGGCGGCCGGCGTCCAGTGCGGGCTGCTGGGGACGGTGCGGCAGGTGGTCGGCGGCGCCGAGGAGGAGGTCGAGCGCACGACGCCGGAGGCGATCGACCTGCAGGCCACGTTCCGGCGGATGCTCGACGCCGGTGACCGCGCCTGCGCGATGGAGGTCTCCTCGCACGCGCTCGAGCTGCACCGCTGCGACGCGACCCGCTTCGAGGTCGCCCTGCTCACCAACCTGACCCAGGACCACCTCGACTTCCACGGCGACATGGAGGCCTACTTCCGCGCCAAGCGTCGCCTCTTCGAGACCGGCCCGGCGACGGCGATCGTCAACGCCGACGACCCCTACGGCCGCCGCCTCGCCGAGGAACTGGAGTGCGTCACCTACTCCGCCTCAGGCCGCGACGCCGACCTCGTAGCCCGCGACGTCACCTTCGACGCCACCGGCGCCAGCTTCACCGTCACCCCCGGGCCGACGGGCCTAAAAGGGGAACATACGTCCCCTTTTAGGCCCGTCGGCGGGGGAGTTGGGGTGCGGACGCGGTTGCCGGGGGAGTTCAACGTGGCCAACGCGCTGGCGGCGTTCGCGGCGGCGGTGGCGCTCGGGGTGCCGGCGGAGGAGGCGGCGGCCGGGCTGGGCCGGGCGCAGCGGGTGCCGGGGCGGATGGAGCCGGTCGAGGAGGGGCAGGGCTTCGCCGTGCTGGTCGACTACGCGCACACGCCGGACTCGCTGGTCAACGTGCTGGCCGCGGCGCGCCGGGTCGGCAGCGGGCGGGTGATCGTCGTATTCGGCGCCGGCGGCGACCGCGACCGCGACAAGCGACCGAAGATGGGCCGGGCCGCGGCCGAGGGCTCCGACCTGGCGATCGTCACCTCCGACAACCCGCGCTCCGAGGACCCCGCGACGATCGTCGCCGAGGTCGCCGCCGGGACCGGCGGGCGCGGCTGCGAGGTCGAGCCCGACCGCCGCGCCGCGATCGCCCTCGCCCTCGCCCGCGCCGAGCCCGGCGACACGGTGGTGATCGCCGGCAAGGGGCACGAGCAGGGGCAGGAGTTCGAGGCGGGGCGCAAGCTCCCCTTCGACGACCGCGAGGTGGCGCGCGAGGAGCTGCGGAAGCTGGTCGCCGCGTGAGGCTGACGGCGGCCGAGATCGCGGCCGCAATCGGGGCCGAGGTCGTCGCCGAGGGCGCTGGCGAGGCGCCGCGGCGGGCGACGATCGCCTCCGGCGAGACCGGTCCCGGCGACCTCTTCTTCGGCCTGCGCGGCGAGCGGGTCGACGGCGGCGAGTTCGCCCCCGCCGCGCTCGAGGCCGGCGCCTGGGGCGCGGTCGTCAACCGCGACGCGCGGTCGTCATTTCATTCGCCTGGCGGTGGAGATGACGACCGCGATCTGGCGGGCGCCTGGGTCTTCGCGGTCGAGGACCCGCTTGCCGCGCTGCAGGCGCTGGCGCGGGCCTGGCGGCGGGCGCTGGGGGCGCGGGTCGTCGGGGTCACCGGCTCGGTCGGCAAGACCTCGGTCAAGGACATCGCCCGCGCCCTGCTGCCCGGCGTCGTGCACGCCAACCGCGAGAACCTCAACACCGAGATCGGCCTGCCGCTGACCGTGCTGGAGACGCCCGGGGAGGCCGAGACCCTGGTGCTCGAGATGGCGATGCGCGGCCCGGGGCAGATCGCCGAGCTGGCGGCGATCGCCGAGCCCGAGGTGGCGGTGATCACCAACGTCGGGCCCGTGCACGTCGAGCTGCTCGGCTCGGTCGCGGCGATCGCCGCGACCAAGGCCGAGATCCTCGACGCGCTGCCGGCAAGCGGTACCGCCGTGGCCCCCGCCGACGCCGGCGAGCTCGAGCCGCACCTGGCGCGGGCGCCGGGCCTGCTGCGCTTCGGCCCCGGCGGCGACGTCTTCGCCGCCGCGCGCCGCGTCGCCGCGGGCGTCACCGAGGCGCTGGTCGAGACTCCCGCCGGGCGCCAGGAGTTCCACTTCCCCTTCGCCGAGGCGCACAACCTGACCAACGCCCTGGCCGCGATCGCCGCCGGGGTCGCGCTCGGCGCGCCGCTCGCCGCGATGGCCGACCGCGCTGCGAACATAGGCTTCTCCCGCTTCCGGGGCGAGCGCCTGGAGCTGAACGACGGAATCGTCCTGGTGAACGACTGCTACAACGCCAACCCGGTCTCGATGCGCGCCGCGATCGACCACCTCGCCACCCTCGGCGAGGGCCGCCGCGTCGCCGTGCTCGGCGAGATGGCCGAGCTCGGCCCCGGCGCCGCCGCCCACCACGCCGAGGTCGGCGAGCACGCCCGCGCCGAGGGGGTCGACTTCCTCATCGGCGTCGGCGCCCCGGCCCAGGGCTACGGCCCCGACGAGCTGGTCGCCGACCCGCTCGAGGCGGCCGAGCTGCTCGCCGAGCGGCTCGGCCCCGGCGACACGGTGCTGATCAAGGGATCGCGGTCCGCCGGCCTCGAGTCGGTCGCCGAGGGGCTCGAGCAGCTGCTGGGGGCGCCCGATGGGTGAAGTCCTGATCGCCGGCATGGCGGCGATGCTGATCTGCATCTTCCTCGGCCCGAAGTTCATCGACCTGCTGCGGGTGCGCGAGTTCGGCCAGCACATCCGCGAGGAGGGGCCCGAGGAGCACCACGCCAAGGCCGGCACGCCGACGATGGGCGGGCTGATCATCTTCGCCTCGATCTGCGTCCCCTTCCTCGTCCTCTCCGACCGCGACCCACAGAGCCTCGCCGTCTTCGGCGTGGCGATGGGCTGCGCCGCGCTCGGCTTCGCCGACGACTTCACCAAGATCGTCAAGCGCCGCTCGCTCGGCCTCTCGGCGCGCTGGAAGATGCTCGGCCAGCTCTTCCTCGCCCTCGCCCTCTGGTGGGTGGCGCGGCACGAGGTCGGGCTCGAGCCGGTGCTCTACTTCCGCATCGGCGACGCCAGCATCGACCTCGGCCCGGTCCTCTACTTCGTCCTCGTCTTCCTCGTCATCGCCGGCACCTCGAACGGGGTCAACCTCACCGACGGTCTCGACGGCCTCGCCGCCGGCTCCTGCGCGATCGTCCTGCTCGCCTACACCGCGATCTCCTTCGTCAGCAACGAGCAGCAGGACCTGGCGCTGCTCTCCGCCTGCCTGGTCGGCGCCTGCATCGGCTTCCTCTGGTTCAACGCCTTCCCGGCCTCGATCTTCATGGGCGACACCGGCTCGCTCGGCCTCGGCGGCGCGATCGGCGCCCTGGCGGTGATGACCCAGACCGAGGTGCTGCTGATCATCATCGGCGGCATCTTCGTGATCGAGGCGCTCTCGGTCGCGATCCAGGTCTTCTCCTTCAAGGCCTTCCGCCGCCGCGTCCTGCTGATGGCCCCCCTGCACCACCACTTCGAGATGATGGCCTGGTCGGAGACCAAGGTGATGCTGCGCTTCTGGATCGTCGCCGCGGTCTGCTCGGGAATCGGCTTCACGCTGTACCAGCAGAGCATCGGACGCTGATCGTGGGCGTGGGCGGCGCGCCTCCCCCCAAGACGCTCGGCGGGAGCCTCGCTTGAGTGCCTTGGGGGGAGGCGCGCCGCCCACCCGAGCCACCATCGAGACGCCTCGCCTGAAGCTGAGGCGATGGTGCGAAGCGGATCTCGGGCCGTTGGCGGCGATCAACGCGGACGCTGAGGTGATGGAGTTCCTTCCGGCGCCGCTGGACCGGGGGGAGAGCGATGCGCTGGTGGGGCGGATCGAGGCGGGGTTCGAGGCGAACGGGTTCGGACTCTGGGCGCTGGAGCTGCGCGGGGAGGGTGGGCTGATCGGGTTTGCCGGACTGGCGGTACCGGGGTTCGAGGCGCGCTTCACGCCGGCGGTCGAGGTGGGGTGGCGGTTGGCGCGCCACGCCTGGGGCAATGGCTACGCGACCGAGGCGGGCCGGGCGGCGCTCGGCTTCGGCTTCGAGGAGGTCGGACTGACCGAGATCGTCTCCTTCACCTCCGCCGGCAACGCCCGCTCGATCGCCGTGATGGAACGGCTCGGGATGACCCACGACCCCGCTGAGGACTTCGACCACCCCAGCCTCCCGGTGGGCCACCCGCTGCGCCGCCACGTGCTGTATCGAGTCGCAGCCCCCGGACCGACGAGTCCTGCATCCGCCGTCATATAGACGGCGAATACGGAACCGGTTACAGGGTCCGGCTGACCCGGATCGAAGTTATCTCGGATGAGCGTGCCGCCGCCGAGGAAGACTCGCCCGGCCCTGCCTGAGGGGCCGTATCTGGTCGTTGGGCTGGCCCGTTCGGGGCAGGCCGTCGCGCGGCTGCTGGCCGGGCGCGGGGGGGCGGTCGCCGCGGTCGACTCCGGCCACCCCGGGGGCGCGGCAGGGCTTCGGGGGGCGGGCGTCGAAGTCTTCCTGGATGCAGACGGAGTCGCGCTCCTCGAGGGCGTGCGGACGGTGGTCAAGAGCCCCGGCGTGCCGCCGGAGGCGCCGGTGATCGCCGCCGCTGCCGCGCGCGGCGCCGAGCTGCTCGGCGAGCTGGAGCTGGGCTGGCGGGCGGTCCCCAACCGCACGATCGCCGTCACCGGCACCAACGGCAAGACGACCACGGTCGAGCTGCTCGGCCACCTCTACCGCACCGCCGGCGAGCCGGTCGCGGTCGCCGGCAACGTCGGCACGCCGCTCTCGGCCCTGGCCGGCGAGCTCGACCCCGAGGCGACCGTGGTCTGCGAGGCATCGAGCTTCCAGCTCGAGGACAGCGTCGCCTTCGCCCCCGAGTGCGCCGTCTTCCTCAACCTCGCCCCCGACCACCTCGACCGCCACGCCGACCTCGACTCCTACCTGGCGGCGAAGCTGCGGATCTTCGCCAACCAGGGCAACGACGACCTCGCCGTCTACAACGCCGACGAGCCCGCCCTGGCCGGGACCGACCTCGGCGGCTGCGCCCACCGCGTCGCCTTCTGCCACGGCGCCGGACCCGACTGCGAGGTCGCCCTCGCCGAGGGCACGATCTTCTACGGCGGCGAGCCGCTGCTGGGCGCCGACGAGCTCGGCCTGCTCGGCGAGCACAACGTCGCCAACGCGATGGCCGCTGCCGCCGCGGCGCTCTCGATGGGCCTCGACCGCGACGCCGTGCGCGAGGGCCTGCGCAGCTTCGCCGGCGTCCCGCACCGGCTCGAGCAGGTCGCCGAGATCGGCGGCGTGCGCTTCGTCAACGACTCCAAGGCGACCAACGTCGCCTCGGCCGTGGTCGGCATCCGCTCCTTCGCCGGCGGCGTGCACGCGATCCTCGGCGGCAGCGAGAAGGGCGAGGACTACGCGCCGCTGCTCGCCCCGGTGCGCGAGCGCTGCGCCGCCTGCTACCTGGCCGGCGCCTCGGCCGAGCGCATCGCCGAGGCGCTCGCGCCGGCGGTCGAGGACGGCGTCCCGCTCTTCCGCTGCGCCGACCTCGCTGAGGCGGTCGGGCGCGCCGCGACCGCCGCGGCCCCGGGCGAGGCGGTGCTGCTCTCGCCCGCCTGCGCCAGCTTCGACGCCTTCGAGAACTTCGAGCGCCGCGGCGAGCGCTTCCGCGAGATCGTCGGGAGCCTGGCGTGAAGGGCGGCCGCAGCGCCGAGTACAACCTGCTGCTGACCGCGACCCTCTGCCTGCTGGCGCTGGGCGCGGTGATGGTCTTCTCGGCCAGCTCGACCACCCAGGTGCTGAGCGACGGCAACCTCGCCAACAGCGCCTTCTACCTGAAGCGCACGCTGATGGTCGGCGCCGCCGGTCTGCTGCTCATGCACCTGGTCGCCCGCCACGGCCTCACCGCCGTGCGCCAGCTGACCCCGGCGCTGCTCGTCGTCGCCTTCCTCGGCCTGCTCGCGGTGCTCGTCGCCGGCACCAGCGTCAACGGCTCGGCCCGCTGGCTCGGCCCCGGCTCGCTGCAGTTCCAGCCATCCGAGCTGGCCAAGCTGGCGCTGATCCTCTACGGCGCCGACATGCTCGCCCGCGAGCCGAAGCGGGTGCGCAGCCTCAGCGGGCTCAAGCCCTACCTGCTGGTCGTCGCCGTCGCCTGCCTGCTGATCGTCGCCGAGCCCGACCTGGGGACGACGATGGTGCTCACCTTCACCGTCGGCGCGATGCTGCTCGCCGCTGGCGTGCGGCCGGTCGACCTCGGCAAGATCGCCCTCTGCCTCGGCGCCCTGGCGCTGCTGGCGACGGCGGTCGAGCCCTACCGGATGGCGCGCCTGACCGGCTTCCTCAACCCCGGCGCCGACGCGGCGGGCGCCGGCTTCCAGGCCGCGCAGGCGAAGATCGCACTCGGCTCCGGCGGCCTCTTCGGGGTCGGCATCGGCCACGGCGTGCAGAAGGCCTTCTACCTGCCCGAGGCGCACACCGACATGATCTCGGCCGTGATCGGCGAGGAGCTCGGCCTGGTCGGCATCCTCGGCGTCGTCGGCCTCTTCGGCCTGCTCGGCTACGCCGGCCTGCGGGTCGCCCAGCGCGCCCGCGACCGCTACTCGAAGCTGCTCGTCGCCGGCCTCACGGCGATGATCCTGGTGCAGGCGACGATCAACCTCTTCGCGGTGATGGGCCTGGCGCCGCTGACCGGCGTGCCGCTGCCCTTCGTCAGCTACGGCAACAGCAGCCTGCTGGTCACCCTCTTCGCCGTCGGCCTGATCCTCGCCGTCGCCCGCGGGAAGACCGCCGCCGCTGGCAAACTGCGCGTCGTCGAGGGTGGGCGCTCGCCCGCCCGCAAGAGGAGCCGAGCGAACCGTGGAAAGAGCGCCCAGAGTCGTGGTGGCGGCGGGAGGAACCGCCGGACACGTCGTGCCGGCGATGGCCGTCGCCGCCGAGCTGCGGGCTAGCGGCGCCGAGGTCAGCTTCCTCGGCACGCGGGAGCGGGCCGAGGCCGAGCTGGTCCCGGCCGCGGGCTACCCGATCGACTACGTCCGCGTCCGCGGGATCGACCGCCGCAACCCGGCGAAGGCCGCCCGCGCCGTCGCCGAGGCGCTGGCCGCCGTGCGGGTCGCCCGCGGCGTCCTGCGCGAGCGCCGCGCCGACGTGGTGCTCGGCGGCGGCGGCTACGTCGCCGGCGTCGCCGGCAGGGCGGCGGCGCGCGAGCGGGTGCCGCTCGTCCTCACCGAGGCCGACAGCCACCTCGGCCTGGCCAACCGCGTGCTCGCCCGCCGCGCCGAGCGGGTCTGCCTCGCCTTCCCGATCCGCGGCCGCGAGGGCGATCCCTACCTGGTGACCGGCCGGCCGGTGCCCGCCGCGGTGCTGGGCGCCGACCGCGAGGCGGCGCGGCGGCGCTTCGGGATCGGCGCCGGGGAGCGCTGCCTGCTGGTGATGGGGGGCAGCCTCGGCGCCCGCTCGGTCAACCTCGCCGCGATCGAGGCCTTCGCCGAGGGCGGCCCGCGCGACTTCCACGTCGTCCACCTCAGCGGCCAGCGCGACCACGCCGAGCTCGAGGCCCGTCTGGGCGCCGCCCCGCACGGCGACCGCTACACGCTGCTCGCCTACGAGCCCGACATCGGCGAGTCGCTCGCCGCCTGCGACCTGGTCCTGGCCCGGGCCGGGGGCTCGATCTTCGAGATCGCCGCCGCCGGCCGGCCGGCGATCCTCGTCCCCTACCCGCACGCCACCGGCGACCACCAGAGTGCCAACGCGGCCTGGATGGTGGAGGGGGGCGCGGCGGAGACGATCGCCGACGCGGAGCTCAGCCCCGAGCTGGCCGGCGAGCGGGTCGCGGCGCTGTTCGCCGACGCCGAGCGCCTGGCGGCGATGGCGCGCGCCGCGGCGGCGCTGGCGATGCCCGACGCCGCCCGGCGCATCGCCGACGAGGTCCTGGGGGCCGTCAGATGACGCCCAACCCCGGCAGCGGTCGTAGTTCTTCCCGCACGGCGGGAACAAGTGCGACACGAACGGGTTGGCGCGGGCGCAGGCTGCACTTCGTCGGCATCGGCGGCGCCGGGATGAGCGGGCTGGCCCTGGTCTGCGCCGAGCTGGGGGCGACGGTGAGCGGCAGCGACCGCAGCGAGTCCTCTTATATGGAGCGCCTGCGCGCGGCCGGCCTCGAGCCGGTCGTCGGCCACGACGCCGCCAACCTGCCGGCGGGCGCCGAGGTCGTCGTCTCGACCGCGATCGGCGCCGACAACCCGGAGCTGGCGGCGGCCCGCGAGCGCGGCGTCGAGCCCCTGCACCGCGGCGCCCTGCTCGCCGAGCTCTGCGCCGAGAAGCGGCTGATCGCCGTCGCCGGCACCCACGGCAAGACGACGACGACGGCGATGGTCGTCTGGGCGCTGCGCGCGCTCGGCGCCGATCCGGCCTTCTTCGTCGGCGGCGAGGTGCCCGGTCTCGGCCCCGGCGGGGAGACCGCGAACGCCGGCTGGGGTGGGGGCGAGTGGGTCGTCGCCGAGGCCGACGAGAGCGACGGCAGCTTCCTGCGCCTGCGGCCCGAGGTCGCCGTCGTCACCAACCTCGAGATGGACCACCACAGCCGCTGGGGCTCGCTGGCCGAGCTGCGGGCCGCGTTCGCGGAGTTCGAGGCCGGCGCCGGGCGGGTCGTGGGCCCGGACGGCGCGCTGGCCGAGATCGAGCTGGCCGTCCCCGGCGAGCACAACCTCGCCAACGCCCGCGCCGCGGTCGCCGCCCTCGCCGCCGCCGGCTTCGAGCCGCAGGCCGCGGTGCGGGCGCTGGCCGACTTCCCCGGCGTCCACCGCCGGCTCGAGCTCAAGGGCGAGCGCGACGGCGCCCGCGTCTACGACGACTACGGCCACCACCCGACCGAGGTGCGCGCCGCGCTCGCCGCCCTGCGCGGGCTCGGGCCGCGGCGCCTGGTCGCCGTCTTCCAGCCCCACCTCTACTCGCGCACCAGGGCCTTCGCCGCCGGCTTCGGCGCCGCCCTGGCGCTCGCCGACGAGGCGGTCGTCCTCGACGTCTACGCGGCGCGCGAGCAGCCGGCCGGCGCGCTGGCCGGGGTCAGCGGCCTCGACGTCGCTCGCGCCGCCGCCGACCGCATGGGGGGGAGGCGGGTGACCTGGGCGCCCGACCTCGACGCCGCCCGCCGCGCCGCCGAGCGCCGCCTCGGCCCCGGCGACGTCCTGGTCACGATCGGCGCCGGCGACGTCTTCCGCGTCGGCGAGGAGCTGCTCGGGTGAGCGCCGCGCCGCCGACCGTCGCCCGCGACTACCCGCTGGCGCGGCTGACCACGGTGCGCACCGGCGGCGCCGCCGATTGGTTCGCCCGGCCCGCGGGCGAGGCCGAGCTGCTCGAGCTGCTCGCCTGGGCCGACCGCGAGGGCCTGGCGCTCGGCGTCGTCGGCTCGGGCTCGAATCTGCTCGTCGCCGACGCCGGCTTCCGCGGCCTGGCGCTGAAGCTCGATGGCGAGCTGGCGGCGACCGAGCGCCAGGGCGAGCGGCTGCGCTGCGGCGGCGGCGCCCGCCTGCCCTCGGTCTCGGCCAAGGCGGCCGGCTGGGGGCTGGCCGGGATCGAGTTCGGGGTCAACATCCCCGGCACCGTCGGCGGCGCGGTGCGGATGAACGCCAACGCCTACGGCGGTCAGCTGGCCGAGGTGCTCGAGTGGGTCGAGGTCGCCACCGCGGCCGGGCTCGAGCGGCGCGCGCCGGAGGCGCTCGGCTTCGCCTACCGCAGCTCCAACCTCGGCCCCGGCGAGGTCGTCGCCCGCGCCGGCTTCGCCCTGCGCCCCGACCGACCGGCCGCGATCCGGGCCCGCCTGGAGGAGATGCGCGGCAGGCGCCGCGAGGCCCAGCCCTCGGGGATCAAGACCTTCGGCTCGACCTTCAAGAACCCCGAGGACGCGCGGGCGGAGGGGCGCAGCGCCGGCCAGCTGCTCGAGGCGGCCGGCTGCCGCGGGCTGCGCCGGGGCGGCGCCCGCTTCTCCGCCAAGCACGCCAACTTCGTCGAGAACGAGGGCGGGGCGAGCACCGCCGAGGTGCTGGCGCTGATGGCCGAGGGCCGCCGCCGGGTGCACGAGGCGACCGGGGTCGTGCTCGAGCCCGAGGTGCAGACGCTGGGCGAGGTCGAGTGGCCGGAGGGCTGGGGGCTGTGAGGCGCTGGCTGCTCGCCGTGCTCGCCCTCGCCGTGCTCGCCGGCGCGGCCTACCTCCTCCTCGGGCGCGACGGCTCGGTCGCGCCGCAGCGGGTCGCCGGCCCGCCGGTGGCGGCGATCGGCGAAGGCGAGGAGGCGGTCGCGGTCGCCGCCGACGGCACGGTGCTGAGCTGGCTGCCGGCCGGCGCGGCGGCGGGGCTGCCGGTGCTGACGCTCGACGCCCCGCCGGAGGGCGGCCGGCTCGGCGGCCCGGCGCTGGAACAGGTAGAGGTGCTGGCCGCGGTCCCGCCCGGCCTGCGCCCCTACCTGGTCGCGGTCCGCTACGGCGAGGACGGGGTGGACGTCGAACTCAGCACCGGCATCGATCTGCTCTTCGGCAACTCGCGCCAGGCCCGCCGCAAGTGGAAGGCCGCCGCCGCCGCCCTCGCCGACCCCACGGTCACGGCGCTCGATTATGTAAACGTGAGCGCGCCGGGGCACCCGGCGATCGGTGGCTCTGGGCATACGCTTCCGCCCCCTCCCTGAACCCTCGACTGCAGGGTTAGGTTGGCAAAACCCTCAAGTAGGAGTCGAGGTTTCCGGTCTGCAGGATGGCACCCGGCCGTTTGACAGACCCAGCCCAATACCCTACGTTGAGCGCAATTTCCGCGGTTAAGGCGTACCCTTGAACTCTCAAGCATCGCTGTAGCTTCGGACGGAACAAAGGCTCAACTCAAACGCTGGCTTGCTCTAGGCCGGTGGCTGGAGAAATCGGGAGATGGAATCCACATACCTCGCGGTGATCAAGGTCGTGGGCGCGGGCGGTGGCGGCACCAACGCCGTCAGCCGCATGGTCGACGCCGGAATTCGCGGTGTCGAGTTCGTCGCCGTCAACACCGACGCGCAGGCCCTGCAGGCCTGCGACGCCGACATCAAGCTCTCGATCGGCCAGGAGCTGACCCGCGGCCTCGGCGCCGGCGGCAACCCCGAGGTCGGGGCGGGCGCCGCAGCGGAGAGCCGCGACGAGATCAAGGAGGCGCTGAAGGGCGCCGACATGGTCTTCGTCACCGCCGGCGAGGGCGGCGGCACCGGTACCGGCTCGGCGCCGATCATCGCCGAGATCGCCAAGGAGGAGATCGGCGCGCTGACCGTCGGCGCGGTGACCAAGCCGTTCGAGTTCGAGGGCAAACGACGGATGCAGCAGGCGCTCGAGGGGATCGAGAAGCTGCGCAACAACGTCGACACCCTGATCATCGTCCCCAACGAGAAGCTGCTGCAGGCGGTCGAGCGGCGGACCAGCGTGCTCGAGGCCTTCCGCCAGGCCGACGACATCCTGCGCCAGGGCGTGCAGGGGATCACCGACCTGATCACGATCCCCGGCCTGATCAACCTCGACTTCGCCGACGTGCGCACGATCATGCGCGACGCCGGCTCGGCCCTGATGGGCGTCGGCTCCGCCTCCGGCGAGGCCCGCGCCCTCGACGCCGCCAAGGCGGCGATCACCTCGCCGCTGATCGAGGAGTCGATCAAGGGCGCGACCGGGATGCTGCTCAACATCACCGGTCCCGAGGACCTCGGTCTGTTCGAGGTCAACGAGGCCGCCCAGCTGGTCCAGGCCGAGGCCGACGACAACGCCAACATCATCTTCGGCTCGGTCGTCGACCAGTCGATGCGCGACGAGGTGCGGGTGACGGTGATCGCCACCGGCTTCGAGGGCTTCGAGCTGCTGGCCCGCTCGCCGCAGCGGGTGCGGCGGCGCTACGAGGCGAAGCCGCGGATCTCGGCTGAGGACACCGACATTCGCAAACTGCGGGTCTCGGATGATGACATCGATGTGCCGGGGTTCTTGAAGGAGTAGCGGGCGGGTGGGGCGCCGGATGGCCCCCGCCCAGAGGCCGTCGCGCAGCAGGTCGTGGATGGCGCTGCGGGTTGTGGTCACCAAGCCTCTGGGCGAGGGCCGTCCGGCGCCCCTTCCACCTCGGCTCAGCTTCGTCAGAGGCTGCAATACGCTGGCGTCGTGAACAGCTCCCGCCGCACTCCTCTCTTCCGGCAGCACCTCGACCTTGGGGCGAAGATGGTGGATTTTGCGGGGTGGGAGATGCCGGTGTCCTACGAGGGGATTCGGGAGGAGCACTCGGGGGTGCGGACGCATGTGGGGATGTTCGACGTCTCCCACATGGGCGAGGTCGAGGTCGAGGGGCCTGGCGCCCTGGCCTTCCTGCAGCGGGTGCTCTCCAACGACGTGGCCAGGATCGAGGTCGGCGGGGCGCAGTACTCGTGCCTCTGCGACGAGCAGGGCGGCGTGCTCGACGACCTCTTCGCCTACCGGCTCGGCGGCGACCGCTACCTGATCGTCACCAACTCGGCCAACCACGAGGCCGACCTCGCCTGGCTCGGGCGCTGGAGCCGCGGCTTCGACGTCGCCGTGCGCGACGTCGCCGACCGCTACGCGATGCTCGCCGTGCAGGGCCCGCACGCCCGCGCCGCCCTCGCCGGCGCGCTGGCGCTCGAGCCGCCGCCGCGGATGACGGTGGCGAGCGCCCGGGTCGGCGGCCGCCCGGCGCTGCTCTGCGGCACCGGCTACACCGGCGAGGACGGGGCCGAGCTGCTGATCGACCCCGAGGTCGCGCCGGCGATCTGGGCCGAGCTGCTCGACGCCGGCGTCGTCCCCTGCGGGCTCGGCGCCCGCGACACGCTGCGGCTCGAGGTCTGCTTCCACCTGCACGGCCAGGACCTGACCCCGCAGCGCAACCCGATCGAGGCCGGCCTCGGCTGGTGCTGCGCCGAGCGGACCGGCTTCATCGGCGCCGAGGCGGTCGCACGCGCCCGCGCCGAGGGCACCGCCGAGCTGCTCGCCCCGTTCGAGATCCTCGGCGCCGGGATCCCGCGCCAGGGCAACCCGGTGCTGGCCGCCGGCGAGCCGGCCGGCGAGGTCAGCAGCGGCAGCTTCTCGCCCTCGCTGGAGCGCGGCATCGGCATGGCCTACGTGCGCGCCGCGCTGGCCGAGCCCGGCACCGAGGTCGAGATCGACGTGCGCGGCAAGCGGCGCCCGGCCCGGATAGCGTCCAAGCCCCTCTACCGGAAAGCGAGATGACCGTGGCCGACGCCAGCTACCCCGACGACCTGCTCTACCACGACCAGCACGACTGGGCGCGTCTGGAGGGCGACGACCAGGCGGTGTTCGGCATCACCTGGTACGCCCAGGACAGCCTCGGCGAGGTCGTCTTCTACGAGGGGCCCGAGGTCGGCGCCGGCGTCGACAAGGACCAGACCTACGCCGAGGTCGAGTCGGTGAAGGCGGTCTCCGACGTGATCGCGCCGCTCTCCGGCGAGATCGTCGCCGTCAACGAGGCGCTCGCCGACGCCCCCGAGAAGATCAACGAGGACCCCTACGGCGAGGGCTGGCTGGTCAAGGTCCGGCTCAGCTCCCCGCGGGAGGCCGACGCCCTGCTCGGCGCCGCGGAATACCGCAAGCTGCTGGAAAACGAGTAGCCGGGGCCGGCCCCGTGCTTGCGTAGCCTTCCCGGGGTGAGCCGTTACACCTCAGCGACGCCCGTCGACCGGGCCGAGATGCTGGCCGCGATCGGCGTCGACTCGGTCGACGAGCTCTTCGCCCAGGTCCCCGAGCCGCTGCGCCTCGGCCGGCCGCTGGCGCTGCCGGCCGGGCTCGGCGAGGCCGAGGTCCACGAGCGCCTGGCGGCGCTCGCCGCCCGCAACGCCGACGCCGAGCAGCAGGTCTGCTTCCTCGGGGCGGGGATGTACGACCACTACGTGCCGGCGATCGTCGACGCGATCACGCAGCGCTCGGAGTTCCTCACCCCCTACACGCCCTACCAGCCGGAGATCTCCCAGGGCGGGCTGCAGGCGATGTTCGAGTTCCAGACCGCGATCTCGGAGCTGACCGGGCTGCCGGTCGCCAACGCCGGGCTCTACGAGGGGCCGTCCTCGGTCGCCTCGGCGGGCTACCTGGCGATGGCGGCGACCGGGCGCCGCCGCTTCGTCGTCTCCCGCGGCCTGCACCCGCACAGCCGCGAGACCCTGGCGACCTACGCGGTCGGCTACGGGGCCGAGCTGGTCGAGGTCGGGCTCGACGGCGGCGAGACCGACGCGGCGGCGCTGGCCGCCGCGGTCGACGGCGAGACGGCGGCGGTCTTCCTGCAGAGCCCCAACTTCCTCGGCGCGGTCGAGCGGGTCGAGGCGCTCGGCGCGGCGGCCAGGGAGCACGGCGCGCTGCTGGTCGTCGCCTGCGACCCGATGGTGCTCGGCGTGCTGAAGCCGCCCGGCGAGCAGGGCGCCGACGTCGCCCTCGGCGAGGGCCAGCCGCTCGGCAACCGGCTCGACTTCGGCGGCCCCTCGTTCGGCTTCTTCTGCGCCAGCGAGGAGCAGATCAGGCGCATGCCGGGACGGATCGCCGGCGAGACCGAGGACGTCGACGGCCGCCGCGGCTTCGTCCTCGCCCTGCAGACCCGCGAGCAGCACATCCGCCGCGAGAAGGCGACCCACAACATCTGCACCGCGCAGGCGCTGAACGCGCTGGCGGCGATGATCCACCTCGCCTGGCTGGGGCGCGAGGGCTACCGCGAGCTGGGCGAGCTGCTGGTCCGGCGCACCGCCTACGCGCGCCAGCGGCTGGCCGCGGTCGAGGGGGTCGAGCCGCTGCACGAGGCGCCGGTCGCACGCGAGTTCGCCGTCCGCCTCGCCGCCCCCGTCGACCGCGTGCTCGAGCGCTGCGCCGAGCGCGGCATCGCCGCCGGCTACCCGCTCGGCCGCGATTACCCCGAGCACCCCGACGGCCTGCTGGTGGCGATCACCGAGCGCCGCAGCCGGGCCCAGATCGACGATCTCGCCGAGGCGCTGGGCGCCGCCGTCGCCGCCGAGGCGGTGAGGGCGTGAACCAGCAGGACGAACAGGTGCTGACCATCTTCGAGCGCTCCAAGCCGGGCCGGCGCGCCGCCGTCCTGCCCGCCGCCGAAGTACCCGAGCCGCCGCTGGAGGAGCTGATCCCGGCCGAGCTGCTGCGGGCCGAGCCGCCGCGGCTGCCCGAGGTCGCCGAGCCCGAGATAGTCCGCCACTACAACCGCCTCTCGCGCCGCAACTTCGACCTCGACAGCGGCTTCTACCCGCTCGGCTCGTGCACGATGAAGCACAACCCGCGGCTCAACGAGCGGGTCGCGGCGCTGCCCGGCCACGCCCGACTGCACCCCGCCCAGGACCCGCGGCGCGCCCAGGGCGCCCTGGAGCTGATGTGGCTGCTGCAGGAGTCGCTGGCCGAGATCTGCGGCCTGCCCCACGTCAGCCTGCAGCCCTCGGCCGGCTCGCACGGCGAGCTCGCCGGGCTGCTGCTCACCCGCGCCTTCCACGCCGACCGCGGCGAAGAGCGCCGCAAGGTGCTGGCGCCCGACACCTCGCACGGCACCAACCCGGCCTCGGTGACGATGGCCGGCTACGAAGTGGTCAAGGTGGCGACCAACGAGCGCGGCGGGGTGGAGATGGACGACCTGCGGGCGAAGGTCGCGGCCGACCCGGACCAGGTCGCCTGCCTGATGCTGACCAACCCCAACACGCTCGGGCTCTTCGACGAGAACATCGCCGAGATCGCGGCGCTGATCCACGAGGCGGGGGGGACGCTCTACTACGACGGCGCCAACCTCAACGCGGTGATGGGCCAGACCCGGCCCGGCGACATGGGCTTCGACATCGTCCACGTCAACCTGCACAAGTCCTTCAGCCAGCCGCACGGGGGAGGCGGGCCGGGGGCGGGGCCGATCGCCGTCTCGGAGCGGATCGAGCCCTTCCTGCCGCGGCCGCAAGTGGTGCGGCGCGAGGGCGACAACGGCCACGGCCCGGTCTTCGACCTCGACCACGAGCGGCCCCGCTCGATCGGCCGCCTGCGCGGCTTCCAGGGCAACTTCGGCGTTTTCGTCCGCTCGCTCGCCTACATCCTCAGCCTCGGCGCCGACGGCCTCGCCGAGGCCTCCGAGACGGCGGTGCTGAACGCCAACTACCTGAAGGCGAGGCTGGCCGCCGGCCGTGCCGGCGAGCGCCTGCCGGTCGCCTTCGAGCGCCACTGCATGCACGAGTTCGTCCTCTCCGGCAAGCCGATGAAGCGCGAGCTTGGCCTCGCCACCCTCGACCTCGCCAAGCGCCTGCTCGACTTCGGCTTCCACCCGCCGACCGTCTACTTCCCGCTGCTGGTCGAGGAGGCGCTGATGATCGAGCCGACCGAGACCGAGACCAAGGAGAGCCTCGACGCCTTCGCCGACGCCGTCGAGCAGATCCTCGCCGAGGCCGAGGAAGAGGGCCCGGAGCGCGCCCGGCAGGCTCCCTACACGACCCCGGTCCGCCGCCTCGACGAGGTCCGGGCCGCCCGCCGCCCGGTAGTGCGCCAGCCGCTCGGCTGACACGGATTTTCCGTGGCACCTGATACGGTTTTCCGTACGAAATGGCACGGAGACGAGGTGTAGAAGCCAACCCGTTCATCTTCGACCGCCCGTTGCCCCCCGAGGACCTGGTCGACCGCGAAGACGAGCTTGCGCTCCTCGCCGAGCGAACTCGCGACGTCGTCAACACCCGCCTGTCCAGCCCGCGCGACTACGGCAAGACGAGCCTGTTGCAGCGGGCGATCGCCGATGCGCGGGCGACGGGGGCGGGGGCGGTCCTGGTCGACCTCTACGGCGTGCGCACCGCCGGCCAGATGGCCGCGCAGATCGAGCGTGCCTATGCGGCGCTGCCGACCGGGTCCCTGCGCTCCGCATGGGAAGGCCTGCGGCGACACGGCGGCTCGGTCGGCGTCCAAACCCCGCTCGGCGGCGCCAGCATGGCGGTCGGCGCCGGGGAAGCGGGCGAAAGGGTGCTGCTCGACTTCCTCGACCTTCCGTACCGGTTGCACCAGAGGAGCGGGCTGCAGGTCCAGGTTGCCTTCGACGAGTTCCAGGTCGTCCTCGAGATGAAGCTCGATGCCCTGATTCGCAGCGTGATCCAGCACCACGGCCGCGGTGTGAACTACGTCTTCTCCGGCTCGCACCCGGGGATGATGCTCTCCCTCTTCGCCGACCGGAAGCGGCCCTTCTACGGCCAGGCGGCACCGCTCGAGCTGGGGCGCCTGCCGCGGGTCGCCCTCGCGGACCACATCGTCGATCGCTTCGAGCGGACCGGGCGCGACCCCGGCAAGGCACTCGGCTGGCTGCTCGACCTGGTTGACGGCCATCCGCAGCGGGCGATGCTCTTCGCCCATCTCCTCTGGCGGCACACCGAGGCTGGCGCCGAAGCGGGGGAGGCGGCCTGGCTGGGCGCGTACGAGGACGCGTGGGGCTATCTCCAGGGCGACTTCGAGGCCACCTGGGACTCGCTCTCCGCGGTCGAGGCCGGCGTGGTCGACGCGGTTGCGGCCGGCGTCCAGGGCCTGACCGGGAGAGCCAGTCGCGAGATATTCGGCCTGCCGCCTGGCTCCTCCGCCCATGAAGCGGCCAAGCGCCTCGTCGCGCAGGGAACGCTGCAGCGCTCCGGACGCGGCCGCGAATCGGTGCTGAGCCTGGTCGACCCGGTCTTCGCCCGCTGGGTGGTCGCCGGGCGGCGCTGGACGCTCGAATGAGCCGGACCGGCGCTGAGTAACAGAATTTTAATTTGATAGCTAGAAAAATCTCTGGTAAACCGACGACCTGGGAGAGAGGCCCGTAGCGGGTCCTACTGTCAGGAGGTCAGGATGAAGAGCAAGTCTCGGATAGCCGAGCTGCAGTACTCCCCCGAGTACGAGCGGATGGAGGTTTCGCTTCCACACGGAACCAAGTACGAGGACTTTGCCGGGATGAGCGAGAAGTTGTTCGGCGAAGATTTCCGTAAGCGACTCAAGGTGCCCTGCCTGCCGTGCATCTCGGGCCTCTCGCTAATCGTGAGAGAGCAGCTCGAGAATGTCGTTCACATCGACCTGCACACGATGGAAGAGGTCAGGGGCAGGGCGGGCTCGACTCACCTTTGACGTGAGCAGTGGCGACGCTCTCCTGCCGGCGGTGCCCAAGCTCGGGGTGGGGCTGCTCTACAACGCGGCCCTATCCTCGTTCTTGGAGTCGGGCATCGATGCCCTCGATTACCTCGAGGTGATTCCGGATACGTTCTGGACCGACCACGGTCCGGGTGCGGAAACGCGTTTCGCCGAGGTCGAGAGCGCGGTGGAGGTGCTGGACGCCGCCGCGTCCGCCCGCCCGGCGGTCGCTCACAACATCGGTTTCTCTCTCGGCAGCGCCGATTCGTTCGATCACGCCCACCTCAGCCAGGTCGCCGACTGGAAGCGGAGGTATGGGTTCCCCTGGCACAGCGACCACCTCTCGTTCGTGCGCGTCTCAGGCCGGGACGGCCATGAGCACAACGCGGGCCTGGCTGTGCCGGTGCCCTACGACGAGGCGCTCCTCACCCTGATTGCCGGCCGGATCGAAACGATCCAGTCCCGAATCGACATTCCCTTCCTGGTTGAGAACAACGTCTATTTCGTCGAGTTCCCCGACCAGGAGATGACCGAGCAGGAGTTCCTCAATGCCCTCTCGGAGCGCACTGGCTGTGGATTGCTGCTCGATCTACACAACGTGTACGTGAACGCGCGCAACCACGGCTTCGACGCCCAGGCGTTCGTCGCCGACCTCGATCTCTCGCGGGTGATCGAGATTCACATCGCCGGCGGCAGTGAGATGGCCGGCATGTACACGGATTCTCATGCGGGGCCGTGCCCTGAACCCGTGTGGGACCTGCTCGAGGCGACCGCACCGCTCTGCGAGCGGCTGGCGGGCATCACCTTTGAGTTCCATGACTCCTACTACAACCTGCTTGGCCCGGGCGGCATCCGGCGCGAACTGGAGCACGCGCGCGAGATCTTCGACCGCGCCCAGCGCGAATAGCGGCGAATCGTGTCGCTGCGTGGATTCCAGCAGGCCCTCTGCGACCTGATCGCTTCGCCCGAGCTGTGCCTGAGCCTGCGCCGCGGGGAGGAGGGTGCCCTCGGCGGGTTCGATCTCACCGACCGCGAGCGCAGGCGCCTGGAGGCGGTCGTGCGTCAGCGAGGCATGTCGGTCAACTGCACCCTCTACCGGGCCAACCGCATAACGCCCCTCTACCTCCTCATGCCGCGATCCTGTCTGTTGCTCGGCGACGACCTTTCCGATGTTGTCTCGGAGTTTTGGCTTGCGGAGGCGACGGACATGCAGTTCGGTCCGGAGGTGGAGCGCTTTGCCCGGTTTCTCAGGGACAGGGTCGACAGCGGGTCTTTGGACAACTCCTACCTGCCGGAGATGCTGGATTTCGAGCTCGCCCTCAACTCGCTGAGGTTTGCACCGCGCCGACGCCTGCTGGCCGAGCTCGCTCGCAGGGAGGTCACCGGGAGCTGGGAAGCGAATCCATTGCAGCGTGTGGTGCGCTTCGAGCACGATCCCGACCTACTGCTCGAGACGCTGGCCGAGCGGCGAGACCTGCCGGCGGAGATGAACAGCGGGGAGTTCTATCTCCTCCTCGACGGAAGCGCTGCCGAGCCCTCGGCGCAGCTTCTCGACCCCCGCATCGGCCGGGTGCTCTCCGGTCTCGAGCCCGGCGCACGGGTCTCGGCCGGGGAGTCGCCTGACCTGGCCCCCCTGGTCGAGGCCGGCTTGCTCGTCCCCGCCTAGAGCTCGGGCAGCCGCTGGCGCAGCTCCAGCACCGGGGCGAAGAGGTCGCCGTGGCGCTCGATCCGCTCCAGCACCTCGGCCGCCTCGAAGACGAGCGAGTTGGGGTCGGCGTTCTCGGCGGTGGCCTCGACCTCCTCCCAGGTGACCGGGGTCGAGGCGGTGGGGCGTTCGCGGGCGCGCAGCGAGTAGACGGCGATCGTCGTCTTGCGGCGGTGGTTCTGCGACCAGTCGACGAAGACCCTGTCCTCGCGCTCGGCCTTCTTCATCTTCGAGACCACCAGCTTCGGCGTCTGCTTCTCGAGCAGCTGGGCGATCGCCCGGGCGAACGGTTTCGTCGCCTGCTCGCCGCCGTCCTCGGCCTCGTAGGCGGCGCCGGGTTCGTTGAGCGGCACGTAGACCTGCAGCCCCTTCGAGCCCGAGGTCTTGGGGAAGGCCTGCACGCCGAAGTGGCCGAAGAGCTCGCGCAGGCGCAGCGCCACCCGGCAGCACTCGACCACGGTCGCCGGCGGGCCGGGGTCGAGGTCGAAGGCGAGCACCGTCGGCCGGTCGGGCTCGGCGGCGAGCGAGAGCGAGGGGTGCAGCTCGATCGCCGCCAGCTGCGCCATCCAGACCAGGGTCGGCAGGTCTTCGCAGACGCAGAAGTCGATCGTGCCGGCGTGGGGGCCGGCGACGACCGCCGCCGTCTGCACCCACTCCGGCCGGTGCTTGGGGCAGCGCTTCTCGAAGAAGGCGGCGTCGGCGTCGTCGACCCCTTCGGGGAAGCGGCGCAGGGTCAGCGCCCGGCCGCGCAGGTGGGGCACGATCGCCGGCGCCACCTTGGCGTAGTAGTCGACCACCTCGCCCTTGCTGAAACCGGCGGCGGGGTAGAGCACCTTGTCGAGATTGGTGAGCTTGAGCTCACGCCCCTCGACCTCGACCTGTCTGTTCTCGGCCAACTAGAGCCGATCCCGGTAGGGGTTTCGCTTAACTTTTTCGAGTTGCCGGGATTGCTGGCGCCTCGGGGGAGCGGCCGCGAAAAAGTACAAGACGCTTCACCCCTACCGGGATCGGCTCTTGGCGGATTTCTTGGTCGAGGTCGAGCGTTTCTTCGCTGGAGCCTTCCTGCGCTTCTTGGCGGGCTTGCCGCGCTTGTCCTTGACCGCGGCGATGCTCTGCTCGAGGGCGGCCATCAGGTCAGGGGCCTTGGTCGGCGCCGCCTCCTGCTCGGGAGCGGCGACGACCTCCTCGCCGGCCGCCTTGCGCTCGATCATCGCCAGCAGCGCCTCGCGGTGCTCGTCGCGGTAGGCGCCGGGGTCGAAGTCGCGGGTCAGCGAGGCGATCAGCTGCTCGGCCATCTCCACCTCGCGCTTGGCGACCTTGGGCTGCTCGGCGGGCAGCACGTCGTCGAGCTCGCCGGGCGGCACGACCTCGTCGGCGAAGCGCATCGTGGTCAGGGTGAGGACGTCGCCGGCCGGCCGCAGCGCCGCCAGGTGCTCCTTGTTGCGGAAGACGAAGCGGGCGATCGCCACCTTGCCCGAGTCGGCCATCGCCCGCGCCAGCACCGAGTAGGCCTTCTCGGCGCCCTCGGCCGGGCCCAGGTAGTAGGGGCTGTCGAAGTAGATCGGGTCGATCTGGGCGAGGTCGACGAAGTCCTGGACCTCGATCGCGCGGCTCTTCTGCGGGGCGATCGCCTCCAGCTCGGCCTTCGGCAGCGGGATGTAGCGGTCCTTGGAGACCTCGAAGGCCTTGACGATCTCCTCGTAGGGGACCTCTTCCTCGGTGCCCTCGGCGACCCGGCGGTGGCGGATGCGGGCGCTGTCGGAGGCGCGGATCTCGCGCAGCGAGATGCCGCGGCGGGCCACCGCGCTGTACAGCTTGACCGGCACGTTGAGCAGCCCGAAGCTGATCGAGCCGCTCCAGATCGCTCTAGCCATCGGCGTTCACCTACCCGATTGTTCCAGCCCGACGCGGCCCCCCGCGAGCGTGCCCCCCGGCCGGGAGCCATCTTGCGCAGACGTGCCGTCCTGCGGAGGTCATTTCCGGCACCCGTGGGACGGCACGTCCCCTGCGATCATCCCGGACGTGCTCTTCGAGCTGCGGGACGTCAGCCTGGCGCGCGGCGGCGACCGCGTCCTCGACTCGGTCAGCGCCTCGCTGCCGGCGGGGGCGACGGCGCTGGTCGGCCCCTCGGGGGCGGGCAAGTCGACGCTGCTGCGGCTGCTCAACCGGCTCGCCGACCCCGATGCGGGGGAGATCGCCTACCGCGGCCGGCCGCTCGCCTCCTACGACCCGCTCGCCCTGCGCCGCGAGGTGGCGCTGGTGCCGCAGCTCGCCCGCCCTGCTCGACGGCACGGTCGCCGCCAACCTCGAGTACGCGGCGCGGCTGGCGGGGCGCAGCTGCGACGCCGGCCGCTGCCTCGGCCTCGCCGGGCTCGACCCCGGCTTCGCCGGGCGCGACGTGGCACGGCTCTCGGTCGGCGAGCAGCAGCGGGCGATGCTGGCCCGGGCGCTGGCCCAGGAGCCGGCCGTGCTGCTGCTCGACGAGCCGACCTCGGCGCTCGACAGCGTCGCCCGCGACGCGGTCGAGGCGACGCTGGCGCAGCTGCGCCGCGAGCTGGAGATCTCCCTCGTCCTGGTCAGCCACGACCGCGAGCAGGCGCGCCGCCTGGGCGAGTGGGTCGTGCGGCTCGAGTCCGGCAGCGTCGCCGCCTGCGGCACGCCGGCGGAGGTCCTCCGCTGAGCACCTCGATCCAGCTCTCGCTGGGCCAGGTCGCGGCGGCGCTCTCGCTGGTCGTGCTGGCGGCGGCGATCTCCTTCTGGCGCAAGGCCGACCTCGAGCGCGACATCGGCATCGCGACGCTGCGCTCCTTCGTCCAGCTGACCCTGATCGGCTACGCGATCTCGCTCATCTTCGAGACCGACTCGCTCTGGCTCGTCCTCGCCCTGCTCGCGGTGATGGTCGGCTTCGGCGCGCTCACCGCCCGCTCGCGGGCCAGGCAGGTGCCCGCCGCCCTCGGCCCGCTGCTGATCGCCCTCGCCGTGGCCGGCGCCGCCACCCTCGGCCTGGTCGTCGCCCTCGGCGTCTTCGAAGCGACGCCGCGCTACCTGGTCCCGGTCGGCGGCATGGTGATCGGCAACGCGATGACCGCCTCGGCGGTGGCGCTCAACCGGCTCGGCGACGAGCTCACGGCCTCGCGCGCGCCGATCGAGGCGACGCTGGCGCTCGGCGCCACCGCGCACGAGGCGGCGCTGCCCTACCTGCGCCGCGCCCTGCGCTCGGGGACGATCACCCTGGTCGACTCGACCAAGACCACCGGCCTGATCTTCTTCCCCGGCACGATGGTCGGCATGCTGCTCGCCGGCGCCGACCCGGCCGACGCCGTCCGCCTGCAGCTGATCCTGCTCTACGCCCTGCTCGGCAGCGTCTCGATCTCCGCCCTGCTCGCCACCACCCTCGCCTACCGCAACTTCTTCACCGAGGCCCACCAGCTGCGCGAGCCGGAACCGACCTGAGCCGAACTGCATCAAATTCCAGCTCTGCGAGAGCTGGAATTTGATGCAGTTCGGCTGCCGGGGCCTACACTCGGCGGGTGTCTCGTCAACAGCGGCTGACGCTGGTTGCGACGATCCTCGGCTCGACGGTCGTCTTCCTCGACTCGACCGTGGTCAACGTGGCGCTGCCGGCGATCGCCGACGGGCTCGACGCCGAGCTGGCCGGCCAGCAGTGGGTGGTCGAGGCCTACATGCTGACCCTGGTCTCGCTGCTGCTCGTCGGCGGCTCGCTCGGCGACCAGTTCGGCCGGCGCGAGATGTTCGTCTTCGGCCTGATCGCCTTCGGCGTCACCTCGGCGCTCTGCGCCGTCGCCCCCTCGGTCGAGTTCCTGATCGCCGCCCGCGCCCTGCAGGGCGTCGCCGGGGCCCTGCTGGTGCCCGGCTCGCTGGCGATCGTCGCCGCCACCTTCGAGGGGGCCGAGCGCGGCAAGGCGGTCGGCACCTGGACCGCCTGGACCGGGATCGCGACCGTGATCGGCCCGGCCGGCGGCGGCGCCCTGATCGGCCTCACCTCGTGGCGGGCGATGTTCTGGGTCAACATCCCGCTGATCGCGGCGACCGTCGCCCTCACCCTGCACTCGGTGCGCGAGAGCCGCGACCCCGACGCCTTCCGCGGCATCGACTGGGGCGGCATCGCGCTCTCCGCCGCCGGCCTCGGCGGACCGGTCTTCGCCCTGATCGAGCAGCCCGACCGCGGCTGGGGCGATCCCGTCGTCTGGGTCCCGTTCCTCGCCGGCATCGCCTGCTTCGCCCTCTTCGTCGTCCACGAGATGCGCGCCCGCCACCCGATGCTCGACCTCGGCCTCTTCCGCATCCGCAACTTCGCCGTCGCCAACCTGACCACGCTGACCGCCTACGCGGGGCTGATCGGCGGCCTCTTCTTCGTCGGCCTCTTCCTCCAGCAGGTGGCCGGCTACTCGCCGCTGGAGGCGGGGCTGGCGACGACGCCGGTCTCGCTGACCCTCTTCTTCCTCTCGCCGCGCTGGGGCCGGCTCGCCTCCGGCACCGGGCCGCGACTGCCGATGACGCTCGGCCCGATCGTCGGCGGCGTCGGCCTGCTGATGCTGCTGCGGGTCGACTCCAGCGCCGCCTACGTCGCCGACGTGCTGCCGGCGATCGTCGTCTTCGGCCTCGGCCTTTCGGCGACGGTGGCGCCGCTGACCGCGACCGTGCTCGACTCGGTCGACGAGCGCCACGTCGGCATCGCCTCCGGGGTCAACAACGGCGTCTCGCGGGTCGCCGGCCTGCTGGCGATCGCCGTGCTCGGCGCGGTGATCTCCGCCCAGTTCGACGCCAGCGCCGGCGCTGGCGTCGCCGTCGGCCCGCTGACCGCCGCCGCCCCGGGCCCCTCGACCGACGCCTTCCACCTAGGCATAGCGATCGCCGGCGCCCTGATGATCCTAGGCGGCATCGTCTCCGCCCTCGGCATCGAAAACCCGCGCCAAAGAGGAGAAGCTTTTCCAACCCGCGGCGCTGCCGCCGCCGGCGAGTGCGGCCACGGCGCCGACGCCGACCAGCTTGCGCCGGAGCCAGTGGGCGAGCCTGCCTAGCACCGGGGACGGGTACCCCTCGGGCGGGCGGATACTCAAATTGCCGCCCTCATTAGGGCGGCAATTGTCCGAACGAGGGGTACCCGTCCCCGGTGCCTGAAATAGGCTGGCGGGATGGCGAAACCGATCGTCTTCTCCGGCATCCAGCCCACCGGCCGCAAGCACCTCGGCAACTTCATCGGCGCGATCCGCCAGTACGTCGAGGGCCAGGACCGCGGCGAGCCGGCGATCTTCTGCATCGTCGACCTGCACGCGCTCTCGGTCGCCTACGACCCCGCCGAGCTGCGCGAGCGGCTCTACGACACGACCGCGATCCTGCTCGCCGCCGGGCTCGACCCCGAGCGCTGCGTGCTCTTCCGCCAGTCCGACGTGCGCGAGCACAGCGAGTTGACCTGGCTGCTCTCCGCGGTCACCGCCCACGGCGACCTCAACCGCATGCACCAGTTCAAGGACAAGTCCGCCCGCCAGCAGGAGCTCGTCCCCGCGGCGCTCTTCTTCTACCCGGTGCTGATGGCCGCCGACGTGCTCGCCTACAGGGCGACCGAGGTCCCGGTCGGCGACGACCAGCGCCAGCACGTCGAGCTGATGCGCGAGATCGCCCGCCGCTTCAACGAGCGCTTCGGCGAGACCCTGGTCGTGCCCGAGCACCGCATCCCCGAGGTCGGGGCGCGGATCATGGACCTGCAGGAGCCGGAGCGGAAGATGTCGACCACGGGCGGCACCGAGGCCGGCACGGTCCTCGTCCTCGACGAGGAGAAGACGATCCGCAAGAAGCTCGGCAGCGCCGTGACCGACTCCGGGCGCGAGATCGTCCGCGACCGCGAGGGCAAGCCGGGGATCACCAACCTGATCGACGTCTACGCCGTCGCCCGCGGGGTCGCGCCCGAGGCGGTCGAGCGCGAGTTCGCCGGCGCCGGCTACGGCGACTTCAAGGGTGCGGTGGCCGAGGCGGTGGTCGAGCTGCTCGCCCCCGTGCAGGAGCGCTACGCCGAGCTGCGCCCCGACCAGGCGGCGCTCGAGGCGGTCCTTGCCGCCGGCGCCGCGAAGGCGCGGGCGCTGGCCGCGCCGACGCTCGCCGAGGTCCGCGAGCGGATGGGGATCGGACCGCCGCGTTAAGTTGGTCCCGTGACCGTCGCCGCGCTGGACCTCGAGCTCGACGTCTTCGCCGGTCCCTTCGACCTGCTGATGGCTGTCGTCCTGCGCGAGGAGGTCAGCCTGCTCGAGGTCGAGCTGGCCGAGGTCGTCGTTGCCTACGTCGAGCACCTCGAGCGCGAGGACGAGCTCGAGCTCGAGGTCGCGACCGAGTTCCTCGTCCTGATCGCCGCCCTGCTCGAGCTGAAGTCCCGCCTGCTGCTGCCCGGCGAAGAGGAGGGCCTGGAGGAGGTGACGCCGGAGGAGGCGGTCGAGGAGCTGCTCGCCCGCCTGCTCGAGTACCGCCGCTACCGCGACGCCGCCGCCGAGCTGGAGCGCCGCTTCGAGGCCGCCCGCGGCTACCTCTACCGGGCGGCGCCGCTGCCGCCCTCGCTGCGCCAGGTCGCGGTCGAGGCGGCGACCGCGGTCTACGACCCGGAGCGGCTCGGCTCCGCGCTCGGCGACCTGCTGACCGAGCCGCCCGAGCTCAACCTCGACCACATCCGGCCCACGGTCTCGCTCGAAAAGCGGCTGCGCGCCGTGCGCGAGGCGCTGCGCGCCCACGGCAGCATCGACTTCGACGAGCAGTTCGGCGGCGAGGACCGGCTGACCCAGGCGGTCACCCTCTTCGCCCTGCTCGACCTCTACCGCAAAGGCGAGGCGACCTGGGAGCAGAGCGAGCCCTTCGGCCCGATCGAGATCCGCGCCCGCGAGGTGGCCCCATGAGCTTCCGGTGCGCCTTTTGGGGGCTATTCCGGCATAAAGCGCACCGGAACGGGCGGTCGGCGTGAACGACCTCTCGCGCACGATCGAAGCGCTGCTCTTCCTCTCGCCGCAGCCGGTCGCCGCCCGCGACCTGGCCGAGGCGGCCGAGGCGACTGAGGGGCAGGTCGAGGAGGCGATCGAGCTGCTGCGCGAGGACCTCGCCGAGGGCAGGCGAGGCGTCGTCCTGCGCGAGGTCGCCGGCGGCTTCGCTCTGGCCAGCGATCCCGGCAGCGAGGCCGCCGCCCGCCGCCTGCTGGCCAAGCCGCGCACGCCGCCGCTGACCCAGGCCCAGGCCGAGACGCTGGCGATCGTCGCCTACCTGCAGCCGGTCACCCGCCCCGAGATCGCCCGCATCCGCGGCGTCACCTCCGAGTCGGCGGTGCAGACGCTGGCCGAGCGGGGGCTGATCGAGGAGACAGGGCGCTCGCAGTTCGGGGCGGCGATCTTCAAGACGACCGAGCTGTTTGAGCGCTTGTTCGGGCTCGCCGGGATGGAGCAGTTGCCCGATCCGTCGCAGTTCGATCCGACTCCTGATGATGAGCGGGAGCTGCGGGAGCGGCTCTTGAAGGCCGGGGATCAGAGATCCGAGCCATGAGGAGTGGGAGAGCCAGGGGAGGCCCCGCCGGAGCAACAGCGGGGAGGCTCCGGCGGGACCTCCCCTGGCTCTCCTGACGCCTTGAGGCTCGCCAAGTTTCTCGCTCATGGGGGAGTTGCCTCTCGGCGGGCTGCTGAGAAGGTGATTGCGGCTGGGAGGGTGACGGTGGGTGGGGAGGTGGTTACTGATCCGGCTCGGGACGTCGGGGCAGAGGATGACGTGCGGGTGGATGGGGCTGCGGTGGTGGTCGAGGTGCGGGAGGTTTGGATGGTGAATAAGCCGGTGGGGGTGGTCTCGACGGCGCGGGAGCCGGGGGGTAGGCGGGCTGTGGTCGAGCTGGTCGAGTCGGCGGCGCGGCTCTATCCGGTGGGGCGGCTCGACGTCGACTCGACCGGGCTGCTGCTGCTGACCAACGACGGGGAGCTGGCGAACCGGCTGATCCACCCCCGCTACGAGGTCGAGAAGGCCTACCGGGCGGAGCTGAAGCGGCCGCCATCCGACGCCGACCTGCGGCGGCTGGCGCGCGGGGTCGAGCTCGAGGACGGGCTCACCGCGCCGGCCGAGGTGCGCCGCCTCGGCGAGCGCCAGGTCGAGATCGTCCTGCGCGAGGGTCGCAACCGCCAGGTGCGGCGGATGGCCGAGGCGGTCGGCAACCGGGTCGTCTCCCTGCGCCGCGTCCGCTTCGGCCCGCTGCGCCTCGGCGACCTGCGCCCCGGCGCCGCCCGCCGCCTCACCGACGCCGAGATCGCATCGCTCAGACGTGCCGTCCCTGAGAGGTCATAAACGACCTCTCAGGGACGGCACGTCGGCGGGTTTGGGAAGATGGCGGCGATGAGCGAGGAGCGGCTGTTCGCGGTGCGCGGCGCGGTCCAGGCCGAGGCCAACGAGGCGGAGGAGATCCTCGACGCGACCGAGACCCTGCTGCGCGACCTGGTCGAGCGCAACGGGCTGCGCGCCGAGGCGATGGTCAGCTGCCTGTTCACCACCACCGAGGACCTCGACGCCGAGTTCCCCGCGGTCGCCGCCCGCCGCCTCGGGCTCGACACGGTGCCGCTGATCTGCGCCCGCGAGATCGACGTCCCCGGCGCGATGCCGCGGGTGATCCGGGCGATGGTCCACTACTACGCGCCGCCCTCCCACCGGCCGGCGCACGTCTACTTAGGCGCGACGCAGGAGCTTCGCGCCTACCTCCACGCCGCCCAGTAGCGGGCCCGTCAGCCACAATGGGACGGCGATGAGCGTCACCTTTGCCGAGAAGCTGGCCCGGATGCCGGGCTACCAGGCCGGCGTGCCGACCGGGCAGGCGCCCGAGGCGGTCGCCGCCGGCGGGATCGCCCAGCTCGCCTCCAACGAGTCGCCGATCCCGCCGCACCCGGAGGTGGTCGAGGCGATCGTCGCCGCGGCCAGGGCGATGAACCGCTACCCCGACCCCGACGCGACCCTGCTGCGCCGCCGCATCGCCGAGCGCCACGAGACCGACCCGGCCCGGGTCGCCGTCGGCAACGGCTCCTGCGAGCTGCTGCTCGCCGCCGCCGAGGCGCTCTGCGAGCCCGGCGCCGAGATCCTCTACGCCTGGCCCGCCTTCTCGATGTACCCGTACCTGCCGGCGCTGACCGGGGCGCGCGAGGTCCGCGTGCCGCTCGGCGAGGACCAGACGCACGACCTCGAGGCGATGGCGGCCGAGGTCACCGCCGCTACCCAGCTGCTGCTCGTCTGCAACCCCAACAACCCGACTGGGACCCACATCCCGGCCGCCGAGGTCGGCGCCTTCGTCGCCGGCCTGCCCGGCCACGTCACCGTGATCCTCGACGAGGCCTACGTCGAGTTCCAGGCCCACGACGACCCCGACGCCAGCGTCGACCTGCTCGCCGGGCTGCCCAACCTCGTCCTCCTGCGCACCTTCAGCAAGTGCTACGGCCTGGCCGGGCTGCGGGTCGGCTACGCCCTCGGCTCGCCCCGGTTCCGCGCCGCGGTCGACGCCGTGCGCCAGCCCTTCAGCGTCAACGCCCTCGCCCAGGCCGCCGCCGCCGAGGCGATCCTGCACCAGGACGACGTCGCCCGTCGGGTCGAGAGCACCGTGGCCGAGCGGCTGCGAGTCGAGGAGGGCCTGCGCGAGCTCGGCCTCGCCACCTCCGACACCCACGCGAACTTCTCCTGGGTCGACCTCGGCGGGGCCGACGAGGCCGCGCTGGTCGCCGGCCTGGCCGAGCGCCAGATCGCCGTCCGCCCCGGCACTCCGCTCGGCGACCCCGGCCACATCCGCGTCTCCTACGGCACCGCCGCCGAGAATGCCCGCTTCCTCGCCGCCCTCGCCGAACTGCATCAAATTCTGGCTCTGCCAGGGTGAGAATTTGATGCAGTTCGGGGTGGGTGGCTCGACTAACTCCGCCACACCTGCTACAAAGTCAGTCAGGTTGAAGCGATCCGCCGACACGTCGCGATCACGCTGCGCCAGCGGCGCCGTGTCCACTCCTGCGCGCTTCGCCTATTTCTGGCGATTTAGCTAGGCGTCCGGCCCCTGCGGCGATAGCCGCGACCCAGATAAGCACCAGGCCGGGCGTCGAAGGGATTGCGCTCCGCGGCGCGCACACCGCCGCCCGGAGGTTGGGAACGGAAAGTAGGCTCTCGAGCGTGGAGGACGGTGAAGGCAAGATGGTGATCGGAATGCAGGGGGAGACGCGGGACCGGGTCCGCGATCAGCGAATCGAGCGGATCGAGGAGCTGGTCTCGCCGCAGGGCCTGCTCGGCGACCTGCCGCTGGGCGAGGAGCGCGAGCAGGCGGTTGTCCGCGGCCGCGGCGAAGTCGGCAACGTGCTCGACGGCAGCGACGACCGGGTCCTGGTCGTGGTCGGGCCCTGCAGCGTGCACGACCCTGTGGCGGCGCTCGACTACGCCGGCCGCCTGGCCGAGCTGACCCGCGAGCTGCGCGGCGAGCTGCTGATCGCGATGCGGGTCTACTTCGAGAAGCCGCGGACGACGACCGGCTGGAAGGGGCTGATCAACGACCCCCACCTGGACGGCTCGCTCGACGTCAACACCGGCCTGCGCATGGCGCGCAAGCTGCTGCTCGAAGTGCTCGACCTCGGCCTGCCGGTCGGCACCGAGTTCCTCGACCCGATCACGCCCCAGTACATCGCCGACGCCGTCGCCTGGGGCGCGATCGGCGCCCGCACCGCCGAGAGCCAGACCCACCGCCAGCTCGGCTCGGGGCTCTCGATGCCGGTCGGCTTCAAGAACCGCACCGACGGCGACGTCCAGGTCGCGGTCGACGCGGTGCGCGCCGCGGCGGCGCCGCACGCCTTCGCCGGCATCGACGACGCCGGCAAGCCGGCCGTCCTCTACACCGCGGGCAACCCCGACGGCCACGTCATCCTGCGCGGCGGCAAGGACGGGCCCAACTACGAGGCCGGCGCGATCGCCGCGGCGCTGGCGCTGCTCTCCGCAGCCGGCCTGCCCGAGCGCGTCGTCGTCGACGCCTCGCACGGCAACAGCGGCAAGGACCCGGCAAACCAGTACCTCGCCGCCGGCCACCTCGCCGACCAGATCGCCGACGGCAGCGAGGCGATCGCCGGCGTGATGCTCGAGTCGTTCCTGGTCGAGGGCCGCCAGGACCTCGGCGAGGGCGGCGAGCTGGTCTACGGGCAGTCGATCACCGACGCCTGCATGGACTGGGGCAAAACTGTGCAGGCGCTCGAGCAGCTGGCCTCCGCGGTGAGGGCGCGGCGCGGCTGATGAGGATCGCCGTCCTCGGCGTCGGCCTGATCGGCGGCTCGGTCGGGCTGGCCGCCCGCGCCCGCCTCGACGGCTGCGAGGTGGCCGGCTTCGACCCCGACCGCGCCGGCCTCGGCCGCGCCGTCGAGGAGGGCGCCGTCGACCGCGCCGCCGGCTCGGTCGAGGAGGCCTGCGCCGGCGCCGAGGTGGTCTTCTGCGCCGCCCCGGTGGCCGGGCTCTCGGCGCTCTGCGACGCGGCCCTCGCCGCCAGCGGGCCGCAGGCCGTGGTCACCGACGTCGGCTCGACCAAGCGCGACATCGTCGCCGCCCACGCCGCCGACGAGCGCTTCATCGGCGGCCACCCGCTGGCCGGGGCCGAGACCTCCGGGGTGGAGAACGCCCGCGCCGACCTCTTCCAGGGCGCCCGCTGGTACCTGACGCCGAAACCCGGCAGCTCCAGCGGCGTGCTCTACGACCGCCTGCAGCGCACCGTTGCCGGCCTCGGCGCCCGCGTGCAGGCGATCGACGCCGAGGCCCACGACCGGCTGATGGCGACCGTCAGCCACCTCCCTCACGTCGTCGCCAACGCGCTCGTCAGCCAGGCGGCGGCGGAGCTGACCCGCGACTCCGAGCGCCTGCCCGAGGTCGGCCCCAGCTTCCGCGATACGACCCGCGTCGCCGGCGCCAACCCGGCGATCTGGACCGACATCTTCGCCAGCAACAGCGAGGCTGTGGCGGAGGCGGTCGAGGCGATCGCCGCCCGCCTCGGCGAGGCCGCGGCGCTGATCCGCGGCGGCGACCGCGAGGCCGTCGCCGCCTGGCACGGGGCGGCCGGCGACGACCGCCGCCGCCTGCTCGAGGCCGAGCGCGACGGCGGCCCGCTGCGCGAGCTGCGCGTTGTCGTCGCCAACCGGCCGGGGACGATCGCCGAGCTCGCCCTGGCCCTGGGCGAGGCCGGGGTCAACATCGAGGACATGGCGCTGCACCCGGCCGCCGACATGACCTCGGGCGCGGTCTCGCTCTGGGTCGCGGGCGGCGAGCAGGCCGAGCGCGCCGCGGCCCTGGTCCGCGAGCTCGGCCACACGGTCAGCGCGCTCGAGGCGGGGACGGGGGCGGGCTAGCGATGGCGACCCGCTTCGACCCCGCCGGGCCGCTGCGCGGCCGGCTGCAGCCTCCCGCCGACAAGTCGATCTCCCACCGGGCGGCGCTGATCGCGGCGATGGGCAGCGGCGAGACCAAGATCGAGAACTACCTGCACGCGGCGGACACCGACGCGACCCTGAACGCGGTGCGGGCGCTGGGCGCGACGGTCGACGTCAGCGGCCCCAACGGCAGCGCCCCGGCGCTGCGCGTGCAGGGCGTCGGCCTGCGCGGCGCCGTCCCAGCGCGGATCGACGTCGGCAACGCCGGCACCCTGCTGCGCCTGCTGCCGGGCTGGCTCGCCGGGCAGCCGGAGGGCTCCTGGACGCTCGACGGCGACGCCTCGATCCGCCGCCGCCCGGTCGACCGGGTGGTCGAGCCGCTGGCCGAGATGGGCGGCAGGCTGAGCTGCCGCGAAGCGCGCTGGCCGCCGCTTCAGGTCGAGGCCGCGACCCTGCACGGGATCTCCTACGAGCCGCCGGTCGCCAGCGCCCAGGTCAAGTCGTGCGTGCTGCTCGCCGGCCTGCTGGCCGAGGGCGAGACCTGGGTCAAGGAGCCGGAGCGCAGCCGCGACCACACCGAGCGGATGCTCTCCGACGCCGGCGCCAGCGTCGCCTGGCTGCGCGGCGGGATCGCGGTGCGGCCGGCGAAGAAGCTCGAACCGGGCCGGATCGCGGTGCCCGGCGACTTCTCCTCGGCCGCCTTCATGATCGTCGCGGCGCTGCTCGTGCCGGGCAGCGAGGTCGTGGTCGAAGGGGTCGGCGTCAACCCGACCCGCACCGGGCTGCTGACCGTGCTCGAGCGGATGGGGGCCGAGGTCGAGGTCGAGGTCGAGGGCAAGCGCGGCAGCGAGCCGGTGGCGACGATCGTCGCCCGCGGCTCGGAGCTGCAGGGCACCGAGGTCGACGGCGCCGAGGTGCCGCTGGCGATCGACGAGCTGCCCCTGGTCGCGCTCGCCGGCTGCTTCGCCGACGGCGAGACCCGGATCCTCGACGCCGAGGAGCTGCGCCGCAAGGAGTCCGACCGGGTCGCCACCACCTGCGAGGCGCTCGCGGCGCTCGGGGCCTACGTCGAACCGACCGACGACGGGATGCGGGTCGGCGGCACCGGCGGCCTCGAGGGCGGCCGCATCGACGCCCACGGCGACCACCGCATCGCGATGCTCGGCGCGGTCGCCGGCCTCGCCTCGCGAACCGGGGTCGAGGTCGCCGGGATGGAGGCCGCCGCGGTCAGCTACCCGGGCTTCGAGGACGACCTCGCGGCGCTCTCGATCTCCTCACGCCCGTAGATTCCCGGCCATGGTGATCGCGATCGACGGCCCCGCCGGGGCCGGCAAGTCGAGCGTCGCACGGGCGCTGGCCGCGCGCCTCGGCTTCACCTACCTCGACTCGGGGGCGATGTACCGCTGCGTCGCCCTGGCCGCGCTCGAGGCCGGCGCCGACCCCGACGACGGCGCCCGCCTCGGCGAGTTGGCCGCGGCGCTGTCGATCGAGCTCGACGGCGAGCGGGTCGGGCTCGACGGGCGCGACGTCAGCGCCGCGATCCGCGAGCCGCGGGTCACCGAGGCCGCCTCGCGCGTCTCCGTCCACCCGGCGGTGCGCGAGGCGATGGTCGCCGAGCAGCGCCGCCTGATCGCCGCCGGCCGCTACGTCGCCGAGGGCCGCGACATCGGCACCGTGGTCAGCCCCGAGGCCCCGCTCAAGGTCTTCCTCACCGCCTCCTCCGCCGAGCGCGCCCGCCGCCGCGCCGCCCAGACCGGCGAGGACCCCGCCGCCGTGCTCGCCGCCCAGGAGGAGCGCGACGCCCGCGACGAGGGCCGCGAGCACAGCGCCCTGCGCCCGGCCGCCGACGCGGTCGAGGTCGACACCACGGCGGAGAGCCTCGAGCGCTCGGTTGAGCGAATCGAGGCCCTCGCCCGCGAACGGGGCCTGGCATGACCCGGCCCCTCGCCGGGTGCAACGTGTTGCGGCTCTCAGGGGGCCGTAACACGTTGCACCGCGGTGGGCGACGCCGGGTGGGACGGTGAGCAGGCGGCCCACAGTCGCCGTGGTCGGATTCCCGAACGTGGGCAAGTCGACGCTGGTCAACCGGCTGGCCGGCGGACGGGAGGCGGTGACGCACGCCGATCCGGGGGTGACGCGGGACCGCAAGCGGGTCGCCTGCGAGTGGAACGGGGTCGGCTTCGAGCTGCTCGACACCGGCGGCATCGACCTCGCCGACGACTCGGAGCTGGCCGCCGACGTGCAGCGCCAGGCGCGGCTGGGGATCGCCGAGGCCGACGTCGTCCTCTTCGTCGTCGACGCCCGCGCCGGGCTGCGGGCCGGCGACGCCGAGCTGGCCAAGGCCCTGCGCGGCGCCGAGACCCCGGTGCTGGTCGTCGCCAACAAGGTCGACCGGCCCGGCGACGAGCACCTGACCGCCGAGCTCTACGGGCTCGGGCTCGGCGAGCCGCTGGCGGTCTCGGCCACCCACGGCCTCGGCAGCGGCGACCTGCTCGACCGCGTCGTCGAGCTGCTCGGCGAGCGCCCGGCCGGCGCCGCTGAGGACGACGCCGTCCGCGTCGCCGTGATCGGCCGCCCCAACGCCGGCAAGTCCTCGCTGGTCAACGCCTTCCTCGGCTCCGAGCGGACGATCGTCTCGCCCCGCGCCGGCACCACCCGCGACGCGATCGACACCGAGCTCGAGGTCGACGGCCGCCGCGTGATCCTGGTCGACACCGCCGGCCTGCGCCGCCGCTCCAAGGTCGCCGGCACGGTCGACTACTACGCCCAGCTGCGCTCCGAGCAGGCGGTCGAGCGGGCCGACGTCGCGCTCGTCGTCTGCGACGCCTCCGAGGGCGTCACCGCCGAGGACCTGCGCGTCGCCGAGCTGGCGATGCAGGCCGGCTGCGCCACCCTGCTGGCGCTCAACAAGTGGGACGTCACCGCCACCGACATCGACGACGCCCGCGCCCGCGTCACCCGCAAGCTGCGTCTGCGCCCGGCCGTCGTCACCTGCTCGGCGACCCGCGGCCGCAACGTCGCCAGCCTGCTGCCGCGGGCGCTGGAGCTGGCCGACAAGGCGGGCGAGCGGATCCCGACCCCGGAGCTCAACCGCTTCGTCAGCGCCGTCGTTGCCCGCACGCCGCCGCCCTCGCGCCGCGGCCGGCGCCTGCGCCTCTACTACGCGGCGCAGATCGGCGAGCGCCCGCCGCGCTTCGCGATCCAGGTCAACGACCGCAAGCTGATCGTCCGCGACTGGGCCTACCACCTCGAGAACCGTTTGCGCGAGGAGTTCGGATTGGAGGGGGTGCCGGTGGTGATCGACTACAAGCCCCGAACCACGAAGCGCCGCTAGGCTTGAAGCCATGACCGAGACCCAGCCGCTCGCCGAGGGCGAGTACCTCTTCACGTCCGAGTCCGTCACCGAGGGACACCCCGACAAGATCTGCGACCAGATCTCCGACGCCGTGCTCGACGCGGTGATGGCCGGCGACCCCGAGGGGCGGGTCGCCTGCGAGACCCTGGTCAACACCGGGATGGCGGTCGTCTCCGGCGAGATCTCGACCGACGTCCACCTCGACGTGCCCGAGCTGGTGCGCGAGACGATCCGCGAGATCGGCTACGACCACGGCGACTACGGCTACCACTGCGACCACGTCTCGGTCCTGGTCTCGCTCGACAAGCAGTCGCCCGACATCGCCCAGGGGGTCGACGAGGCCTACGAGACGCGCACCGACGGCTCGGTCGAGGACGAGCTGCTGATCGCCGGGGCCGGCGACCAGGGGATGATGTTCGGCTACGCCAGCGACGAGACCGAGGCCCTGATGCCGATGCCGATCCACCTCGCCCACCGGCTCGCCGAACGGCTGGCGGCGGTGCGCAAGGACGGCACGCTCGACTACCTCGGCCCCGACGGCAAGACCCAGGTCACCGTCCGCTACGCCGACGGCCGCCCGGTCAAGGTCGAGAAGCTGCTGATCTCCACCCAGCACGCCGAGGGGGTCGAGTCGGAGGCGAAGATCAAGCCCGACCTCTGGGAGCACGTGGTGCTGCCGGTGCTGAACGCCGAGGCCGCCGGCCTCTTCGAGCAGGCCGAGCTACGCCAGCACTTCCTCGTCAACCCGACCGGCAAGTTCGTGATCGGCGGCCCGGTCGGCGACGCCGGCCTCACCGGGCGCAAGATCATCGTCGACACCTACGGCGGCATGGCCCGCCACGGCGGCGGCGCCTTCTCCGGCAAGGACCCCTCCAAGGTCGACCGCTCGGCCGCCTACGCCTCGCGCCACGTGGCCAAGAACGTCGTCGCCGCCGGGCTCGCCCAGCGCTGCGAGGTCCAGGTCGCCTACGCGATCGGCGTCGCCCGCCCGATCTCGCTGATGGTCGAGACCTTCGGCACCGGCAAGCTGCCCGACGCCAAGATCTCAGAGCTGGTCGAGGCCGAGTTCGACCTCCGCCCGGGCGCCTTCCGCGGCTACCTCGACCTGCACCGGCCGGTCTTCAGGCAGACCGCCGCCTACGGCCACTTCGGCCGCGAGGGCGACGCCTTCACCTGGGAGCGCACCGATCGCGCCGAGGCGCTGAAGGCGGCGGCGGGCCTCGCAGCGACGCCCGCTTAGCGCCGCGCCTCAAACAGCGGCGCGTCGCTGCCGATGGGTAGGCGATGAACACCGCCAACGAGCACGTCTTCGCGCACGGGATGGCGGACACTCGGGCTGCCCTCGCCGCCTGGAACGAGCGGCCGTGGGCGGTGCTGCGCGGCTGGCTGGCGCTCAGCCTGGCGATCGCCCTGGCGTTGCTGGGGGCGACCTGGGTCGTCGCCGGGCTGCTCACCCCGGACATCACCCCGATCCACATGCCGGGCCTGACCTCGCCCAGCCAGCCCGGCGACCTGCTGCCGATCCTCTGGCGCAACTCGCTGGTCCTCGCCCTGCACGCGACCGCCTGCGTCGCCGGCTTCATCGCCGGGGCCTCGATGCCGATCGCCGCCGCCCAGCGCAGCGGCCTCTCGCGCTGGATCCACGTCAAGACGGCCGAGTTCGCGATCCTCTTCGTCGCCGCGGTCACCCTCTTCTCGCTCTGCACCCAGGCCCTCTACCTCGGCTTCCAGGGCTCGACCATCGCCTACCAGCTGCAGATCTCCCACGCGACCCTGATCCTCAGCGTCCTGCCGCACGCGATCCCCGAGCTGACCGCGCTCTTCCTGCCGCTCGCCGCCTGGCTGATCGCCAGCCGGCGCGGCGAGTGGAACCAGCTGCTGGCCGCCACCTGCATCACCGTCGCCCTGGCGGTCCCGACCCTGATCGTCGCCGCCACGCTCGAGGTCTACCTCTGGCCGCACGTGCTCGAGGCCGTCTCGCCGGTCGTCTGAAAAGATCGCCGCCGATGAGCGGCTACGACCCGAAGGCGATCGAGCAGAAGTGGCAGCGGCTCTGGGCCGAGGAGCGCACCTGGGAGGTCGCCAACCCGGGGCAGCCCGGCTTCGACCCGGGCAAGCCGAAGTCCTACGTGCTCGAGATGCTGCCCTACCCCTCCGGCGAACCCCACGTCGGGCACCTCAAGTGCTACGCGGTCGGCGACGCGATCGCCCACTTCCGCCGCCGCCAGGGCTTCGAGGTGATCCACCCGATGGGCTATGACTCCTTCGGCCTGCCGGCCGAGAACAACGCGATCAAAACCGGCGAGCCGCCGCGGGTGGCGACCGAGCGCTCGATCGCCTCCTTCCAGCGCCAGTTCCGCGAGTGGGGGATCTCGATCGACTGGTCGCGCGAGCTGGCGACCCACACCCCCGAGTACTACCGCTGGACGCAGTGGATCTTCCTCCGCCTCTTCGAGAAGGGGCTCGCCTACCGGGCCGAGGCCCCGGTCCAGTGGTGCCCCAAGGACGCCACCGTGCTCGCCAACGAGCAGGTCGTCGACGGCCGCTGCGAGCGCTGCGGCACCGAGGTCGTGCAGCGCAAGCTCGAGCAGTGGTTCTTCAAGATCACCGATTACGCCGAGCGCCTGCTCGCCGACTTCGAGCTGCTCGAGTCCTGGCCCGAGCACGTGATCACCATGCAGCGCAACTGGATCGGCCGCTCCGAGGGCGCCGAGGTGACCTTCCGCTGCGAGCAGCTCGGCGTCGACTTCCCGGTCTTCACCACCCGGCCCGACACCCTCTTCGGCGCCACCTTCTTCGTCCTCGCCCCCGAGCACCCCGAGCTCGAGCGCCTCGTCGCCGGCACCGAGGCCGAGGCGGCGGTGCGCGAGTACGTCGACCGCGCCGCCCGCGAGTCGGCCGAGGAGCGCGGCGCCGAGGACCGCGAGAAGACCGGCGTGCCGCTCGGCCGCAGCGTCGTCAACCCGGTCAACGGCGAGCAGATCCCGATGTTCGTCGCCGACTACGTGCTGATGGAGTACGGCACCGGGGCGATCATGGCCGTCCCCGGTCACGACGAGCGCGACTACGAGTTCGCCACGGCCTTCGGGCTGCCGGTGCGCCGGGTGATTGAGGGCTCCGACCCCGAGGCCGCCCGCGACGAGGAGGGCCTGCCCTATCCCGGCGACGGGCCGATGACCGGCTCCGGCCGCTTCGACGGCAAGGGCAACCGCGAGGCCTACGCCGAGATCGTCGAGTGGCTGGCCGCCGAGGGGCGCGGCGAGACCGCCGTCAACTACCGCCTGCGCGACTGGCTGGTCAGCCGCCAGCGCTACTGGGGGGCGCCGATCCCGGTCGTCTACTGCGAGGCCTGCGGGGAGGACGGCGCGCCGGCGATCGTGCCCGTCCCCGACGAGCAGCTGCCGGTCGAGCTGCCCGAGGTCGAGGACTACGCGCCGCAGGGCAAGAGCCCGCTGGCGGCGGCCGAGGAGTGGGTGGCGACCGAGTGCCCGCACTGCGGCGGCCCGGCCCGGCGCGAGACCGACACGATGGACACCTTCGTCGACTCCTCCTGGTACTTCGTCCGCTACCTCGACCCGCGCAACTCCGAGGCGGCCTGGGCGCCGGCGGCGTCGGACCACTGGCTGCCCGTCGACCAGTACATCGGCGGCGTCGAGCACGCGATCCTGCACCTGATGTACGCGCGCTTCTTCACCAAGGCGCTGGCCGACGTCGGCGTGCTCGGCGTGCAGGAGCCCTTCGCCAACCTCTTCGCCCAGGGGATGATCACCCGCGACGGGGCGAAGATGTCGAAGTCGCGCGGCAACACGGTCAGCCCGGCCGAGTACGTCGAGCGCTACGGCGCCGACACCGCCCGCACCTACATCTGCTTCATGGGCCCGCCCGAGCGCGACGCCGACTGGGCCGACGAGGGGGTGGAGGGAGTCAACCGCTTCCTGCTGCGCCTCTGGCGCCTCTGCGAGGAGCTCGAAGGCCGCGAGGCGGCGGCGCTCGACCCCGGCGCCGCCGCGGGCGAGGCGCGCGCCCTGCTCGCCAAGGCGCACTGGGCGATCGACAAGGTCAGCCGCGACTTCCAGCGCGGCTTCCAGCTCAACACCGCGATCGCCGCGACGATGGAGCTGCTCAACGACGCCTACCGGCTCAAGGACGGCCTCTACGCCGACCCGGCGGGGACCGCCGCGGTGCGCTTCGCCGCCGCCACCGCCGCCTCGCTCGTCTTCCCCTTCGCGCCCCACATCGCCGCCGAGGTCTGGGAGCGGCTCGAAGGCAGCCGCGTCTGGGAGCAGCCCTGGCCGCAGGCCGACCCGGCCCTGCTCAGCAGCGAGACGGTGACCCTGGTCGTCCAGGTCAACGGCAAGCTGCGCGACCGGATCGAGGCCGGCGCCGAGGCCTCCGAGGAGGAGTTGCTCGCCCTCGCCCGCGCCAGCGAGAAGGTCGCCCGCTTCCTCGACGGCAAGCAGGTGGTCAAGGAGATCGTCGTGCCGGGCAAGCTCGTCAACCTGGTCGTGCGCTGAGCCTGGGCCGTCCCGGCTCGGGTTTCTGGTACAAAGCCGCCGTGCTCGTCAGGAGGCTCTCAGAGGCGGCGGTGGAGGATTGGCACCGGCTGCGGACCAAGGTGTTGATGGACGCCGGCGAACTCGGCGCCCGCAACCTCTCGGTGACCTGGCTGGAGCTGCCCGCCGGCGCCGAGCAGGAGCTGCGCTCCCACGAAGAGGCCGAGCAGGTCTACGTCGTCGTCCGCGGCAGCGGCGCGATGTCGGTGGCCGGCGACACCCAGCGGGTGGGGGAGGGCGACCTGATCCTCGTCCCGCCGGCGACCGACCACTCGATCGCCAACGACGGCGATTCCGAGTTCGCCTGCATCTCGGTCCAGTCGCCGCCGGTGGCTGCTGCCGAGCTCTACAGCGACCAGCTGGCCGAGGTCGCCGGCTACGACGACGAAGACCTGTAGCTAAGTCGCGCGCTTTTGCGCGCCACCCGTGCGCCGGGATCGGCCAGGCTGGCGGCGATGCCGGACCTCTCGCGCTCCCAGATAGCGGTCTACGGCGCCGTCGCGGTCGCCCTGCTGCTGCTCGGCACCCGCGCGATCCGCGCCGAGGGCAGCGGCCCGGAGCCGGCCGCCGCGGCCGGGCGGGGCAATCTGACGATCGATACCGGCGGGGGCGGCGACGTCGTCGTCCACGTCGCCGGCGCCGTGGCGCGGCCCGGCGTCTACCGCCTGCCGGCCGGCTCGCGGGTCAACGACGCCGTGGCGCGCGCCGGCGGGCCGCGCGGAGGGGCGCTTCTGGAAGCGATCAACCTCGCCGCCAAGCTCGCCGACGGGCAGCAGGTGGTGGTGCCGCGGCGGGGCCCGGCCGGGGCGGCGCTGGGCGTGGCCGGGGCCAGCGAAGACGGCCCGATCAGCCTCGGCACGGCGACCGCCGAGCAGCTCGAAGAGATCGACGGGATCGGGCCGGTGACCGCGGGCAAGATCGTCGAATACCGCGACCAGCAGGGCGGCCTCGCCTCGGTCGACCAGCTCGACGCGGTGAGCGGCATCGGGCCGGCGACGATGGAGTCGCTGCGCGCCCGGCTGCAACCCTGAGCGATGGCGGCCGGCCGGCCCTCGCGGCTGCTCGTCGCCGGGCTCTGCCTCGTGGTCGCGCTCGCCCTCACCCACCGCGACCAGATTCACGCCCGCGCCGCGGCGGCGCTCGGCCGCGGCATGCCGGCGCGCGAGGCGGCCCTGGCGCGCGGCTTCGTCCTCGGCGAGGACGAGCGGGTCGACGAGGCCACGGTCGAGGACTTCCGCCGCAGCGGCCTGGCGCACCTGCTCGCGGTCAGCGGCCAGAACGTCGCCCTGCTCGGGCTGCTGGCGATGCCGCTGCTGGCGGCGCTGGGGATGCCGCTGCGCACGCGCCTGCTCTGGGTGCTGGCGGCGATCGCCGTATACGTGCCGCTGGCCGGCGCCGGGCCGTCGATCGTCCGCGCCGGGACGATGGGCGGGCTCTCGCTGCTCGCCCTGCTCGCCGGCCGGCGCGCCTCGCGCCTCTACGCGCTGGCGGTCGCGGCGCTGGTCGGCCTCGCCCTCGACCCGGGCATCGCCGCCGACGTCGGCTGGCAGCTGAGCTTCGCCGCGGTGCTCGGCATCCTCGCCCTCGGCCGGCCGCTGCGGGTGGCGATCTGCGCCTGGCTCGGCGGCGCGCGCGGCTGGCGCGGGGCCCTGGCCGAGGGCGCCGCGCTGACGATCGCCGCCACCCTGGCGACGGCGCCGCTGGTCGCCTTCCACTTCGAGGCGATCTCGACCACGACCCTGGCCGCCAACCTGCTCGCCCTGCCCGCGGTCGCGCCGGCGATGTGGCTCGGGATGCTGGCCGGAATCGCCGGCCAGGTCCCCGGCTTCCCGGTCGCCCCGCTCAACGCGCTCGACGCCCCGCTGCTCGCCTACATCGCCCAGGTGGCCGCCTGGTGCGGCCGCCCCTCCTGGGCCTACCCCGACGTCCACCTCGGCCCCGGCGGCCTCGCCGCTTCCTACGCCGCCATCGCCCTGGCCGCAGCCCTCCTCCACCTCGGGTGCAACGCGTTTCGGCCTCCACAGAGCCGAAACACGTTGCACCGTCAGCGTCGTCGGTGGCTTGGGGTGGCGGTGGCGCTCCTGGCGCTCGCGCTGGCCTGGGCCGGGACGCGGGGCGGGGAGGTGGCGGCGCGGCCGGTGGCCGGGCTGCGGGTCTCGGTGCTCGACGTCGGCCAGGGCGACGCGATCCTGCTGCAGCCGGCACGGGCGCCGGCGGTCCTGGTCGACGGCGGGCCGCCGGGCGAGGGACTGGCGGCGATCCTGCGCGGGGCCGGGGTCGAGAAACTCGGGGCGGCGATCGTCAGCCACGAACAGTCCGACCACGCCGGCGGCGTCGAGGAGCTGCTCGGTCGCTTCCCGGTCGGGCGGCTCGCCTACGCCCGGCTCAGCCGCCGCCTGCGCGGCGAGGCGCGGGCGGCCGGGGTCGCCACCGAGCGCCTCGCCGCAGGCGCGGTCCTGCGCTCCGGGGGCCTGCGGCTGGAAGCGCTCTGGCCGCCGCCGTCGCTGCTCGCGGCGCCGCTCGCCGGCGCCGACCCGAATTCCCAGGCGCTGGTCCTGCTCGCCCGCTGGCGCCGCTTCTCGATCCTGCTCAGCGCCGACGCCGAGGCGGAGGCGGTGCCGCTCGACCCCGGCCCGGTCGACGTGCTCAAGGTGGCGCACCACGGTAGCGAGGACGCCGGCCTCGCCGCGCTGCTCGAGCGCACGCGGCCGCGGCTGGCGGTGATCTCGGTCGGCGCCGGCAACCCCTACGGGCACCCGGCGCCGGCGACCCTGGCGGTGCTCGCCGCCGCCGGAGTGCCGGTCATGCGCACCGACGTCGACGGTGCCGTGGTGCTCGAAGTCGGCCGCGGCACGATCAGGGCCGAGGCCGGTGGCTGAGCGCAGCCTCAACGGATCTACGAGGCACTATTGGGGCTTTGGCGCCGCGGGCCTCCTGCGACCGGCGCGCCGTGTCGATGAGCGGAGCAGTGGCCAGCGGGCACAGACAGGCATGCCGCAAGTCCCTTCCCCACCTCAGCCTGGCCGGGGACGGGCTCCTGGTGCGGCTGCGCAGCGTCACCCTCGCCCTCCTCGGCCTGGTCGCCGCGGTCGGCCTCGGCCTGGTCGGGTTGGTCTCCCAGCAGGGCTGGCCGAGCGTCGCCAGCGGCCCGCTGCCGGCCGCCCCGCCGCGCTTCGCCCACAACGAGACGATCGCCCTCGCCGCGCCGCCCCTGAGGCCGCCGCGCCCGCGGCCTGCCGCCGGCGCCGCGCGCGAGCGCCCGGCCGCCGTCGAGGTCGGGACCCCGCCGCCGGCCGCCGCCGGCTCCGGTCCGGGCGGGACGACTGTCGCCCCGGGCGGCGTCGTCGCCGCGCCGCCGTCGCATCCGGCCCAGCCGCGGCCCGACCAGCCCGAGCCGCAGGCGAGCCCCGTGCCCGAGCAGGCGTCGCCCCCGCCCGAGACGACCCAGCCGCCGCCGCAAGCCGCCAGGCCGCAGCCCGCGCCCGCGCCCGAGCCGCCGCCGGCCGCCACCCCGGCGACGACCTCGCCGGGCCACTCCGGCGAGGCCCCCGGGCACCAGCCCGAGTGGCACGGGCCTTCGTCCTGGGGCGGCGACGATGAGCACGGCTGGGGCGGCGGCGACGGACACCGCGGCGGCGAGCGCGCGGGCCACGGCTGGGGCCGCCACTAGACTCGGCCGCGTGGCCGAGGGACTGTCAGCGCTCTACCTGATCGCCGGCACCGACGGGGCGAAGATCGACGCCACCCGGGCCCGGCTGCGCGCCCGCGCCGAAGGCGACGGCGGCGCCGGGGCGCTCGAGGTCTTCGAGGCGGCCGAGGGCCGCGGGTCGCCCGACCACGAGGCGCTGCTCGCCGCGATCCCGGCGATGTCGCTGACCGAGACCCGGCGCTACCTGCTCGCCGACGGGGTCGAGCGCTGGCGTGACAAGCAGCAGGGGGCGGTCGCCGGGGCGCTGGCCGAGCTGCCGCCCGACCTGACCGTGGTCCTGATCGCCCGCGCCAAGGCGCCGGCCAAGCTGCGCAAGGCGGTCGCCGGCGCCGGCGGCGAGATCCACGAGTTCGAGGCGCCGAAGCCGCGCGAGATGCCCGGCCTCCTGGTCCGCGACGCCAAACGGCTCGGCTTCGCGCTGGAGCCGGCCGCCGCGCGCCTGCTCGTAGAGCGCATGGGGACCGGCCCGGTGCGCCTGCGCAACGAGCTCGAGCGGCTGGCGCTCTGGGCCGGGGAGGGGGGCAGCGTCGGCCTCGCCGACCTCGAAGCGATGATCTCCGACACCTCCGAGGCGGCGGTCTGGTCGCTCTCCGACGCCCTGCTCGAACGCGACGCCGCGGCGGCGGGGGCGATCGCCGAGCGGCTCGTCGCCCAGGGGGAGAACGTCACCGGGCTGATCTACGGCCTCGCCTCGCGCCTGCGCAAGGCGCTGGCGGCGGCGGCGCAGCTGGCCGAAGGGGCGCCGCCGAAGCAGGTCGAGTCGGGGCTCGGCATGCACCCCTACGCGGCCCGGCAGCTGGTCTCGCGCCTCGGCCGCACCGACCTGGCCGCCCTGCGCGCGGCGGCGATCGCCCTCGCCGACCTCGAGGTCTGGTGCCGCGGCGGCGCCGACTACGGCGACGAGCTGGCGCTGACCCTGGCCCTGCGGCGGGCGGTCGGCGCTCCGGCCTGAGCTACTTGGCGGCGGCGGTGGCGGCGAGCTTGGCGGCGCGGGACTTCTTGCGGGCGCCAGTGTTGCGGTGCATGCCGCCCTTCTGGACGGCCTTGTCGATCTTCGCGATCAGGGCCCGGTGCTCGCTCTCGACCTTGGCTGCGTCGCCGGCCTCGACCGCGCTCTCGAGGCGGCGGAAGTAGGTCTTGACCGTGCTGGTCAGCAGCCGGTTCTCGGTGCGCTCGCGCTCGCTGCGCAGTATCCGCTTCTTCTGTGAGGCTATGTTGGCCATGAGTCAGGTGCCTGGAGGGCGCCGAGCCCCCTCTGGGCGGCCGCCGACTATAGCGACTGAGACCGAGCTTGGAGACGCCCAAGGCACCTGAAAGCCCCGACCGCGAGCGCCCGGGGCGGATTGCGCGCTCGACCGCGTTCTTCTCGCTCGCCACCGCCGCCTCCCGCATCGCCGGCCTGGTGCGCGAGGTGGTCGCCGCCTACTACTACGGCGTCAACGGCCCGATGTCGGCCTTCACGGTCGCCTTCCAGGTGCCCAACCTGGTCCGCGCCCTGTTCGCCGACGCCGCCCTGCAGCCCGCCTTCGTGCCGATCTTCACCGAGCAGCTCGAGCGCAAGAACTACCGCGAGGCCTTCCGCCTCGCCTCGACCCTGCTGCTGCTCGTCACCCTGGTGCTGGGCGCGATCACCGCCCTCTTCGTCCTCGCCGCGCCGGTGATCATGCCGCTCGTCGCGCCCGGCTTCGAAGGGGCGCTGCTCGACCTGACGATCACCCTCTCGCAGATCCTCTTCCCGATCCTGATCCTGCTCGGGGCGAGCGGCGTCGTCGTCGGCATCCTCAACAGCTACGACCGCTTCGGCGCCTTCGCGATCTCGCCGCTGTTCTGGAACCTGACGATCATCCTCCTCGTCGTCGTCCTCGCGCCGCTGTTCGAGGGCGAAGACCGGATCTACGCCTACGCGATCGGGATCCTGGTCGGCACCCTGGTCCAGCTGACGATCCCGACCTGGGACCTGCGCAACACGCCGTTCAAGTTCGAGTGGAGCTTCGAGTGGCGCAACCCCGACGTGCGCCGCGTCCTGCTGCTGATGCTGCCGGTGACGATCAGCCTCGGCCTGATCAACTTCAACCTGCTGATCAACAGCCTCTTCGGCACCCTGGTCTCCGACCAGGCGCCGGCGGCGATCGACAAGGCGTTCCGCATCTACCAGCTGCCGCAGGGGATCTTCTCGGTGGCGATCGCGACCGTCCTCTTCCCGACCCTGGCCCGCTTCGCCACCCGCGGCGAGCACGACAACCTGCGGGCGACGATGGCCAACGGCATGCGCCAGATCCTCTTCGTCCTGGTGCCGGCGGCGGCCGCCGTGCTGGTGCTCGCCGAGCCGATGATCCGCCTCGTCTACCAGCGCGGCGAGTTCACCCCCGAGCAGACGACGCTGGTCGCCACGGCGCTCTTCTGGTTCGCCTTCTCGCTGCCCACCAACGGCCTCTTCCTGCTCCTCACCCGCACCTTCTTCAGCCTGCAGCGGCCCTGGGTGCCGACCGCGATCGCCGCCGCCAACCTCGCCGTCACCGCGCTCGCCGCGCTCGGCCTCTACCACCTCGGCGTCGGCGGCATCGTCGCCGCCACGGTGCTCGCCACCGCCGCCAGCGTCGTCCTCCAGGTCATCATCCTGCGCCGCCTGCTCGGCGGCCTCGAGCTCGGCCGCCTGCTCGAGACGGCCATCCGCATCACCCTCGCCGCCGCCGCCCTCGCCGCGGTCAGCTACGGCGTCTGGGACCTGCTCGACGCCGCCCTCGGCCGCGGCCTCGCCGGCCAGATCGTCTCGCTCGGCGTGGGGCTCGGCCTGGGAGGCCTCGTCTACGTCGGCGCGGCCAAGCTGCTGCGCATCCAGGAGTTGGAGCAGATCATGAGGCTGCTGCCAGGTCGGGGCTAGATGCTCGACCTCGGCCGTTACCTGCTGGGCGTCGCCGAGATCGCGATCCTCGTCGGCTTCGCCTGGCTGGGTGGGGCGGCCCTGCGCCGCCGGCTGCTGCCTGACTTCGACGGGGCTCCGGCGCATCTCGCGGCAGCGGTTCTCGGCTTGGCCATCCTGCTCTGGACCGCCGAGCTGCTCGGGTCCGTTGGGTTTTTCCAGCCGTTGCCGTATCTGGCGCTGACGGTTGTTGCTGGGCTTGGGCTTCGGGTGTGGTTGGGAGGAGGTCGGGGGGCCCCTCCGCCTCGCTGGGTTTTTCGCCTGGAGAGTCGGCGGCTGGCCGTGGGCGTGGTTGGGGCGAAAAACAGGACGCCGCTGCGTCGGAGGGACCCCCCCGACCTCCCGCCATCGTCACCGCGGGTGCCTTGGCCATCGCCGCGGTCGCTGTCGTGAAGTTCGGGGTGGAGTTGGGGCCCAAGCTGTCGACGGGGATGACTGGGTTCGACTCGACTTGGTACCACGGGCCGTTCGCAGCCGGGTTCTTCCAGAGCGGCAGCACCTGGGACCTGCACTTCATCGCGCCGCAGTTTCTGGCCTGGTTCTACCCGGCGAATTCGGAGGTCTTCCACGCAGCGGGGATGGTGGCGTTCGGGCGGGACTTGCTCTCGCCGCTGTTGAACCTTGGCTGGTTCGTCGGCTGCCTGCTGGCTTGCTGGTGCATCGGGCGGCCGTATCGCGTGGCGCCCTATGGGCTTGCGCTCGGCGCCGTCGCCCTGAGCCTGCCGGTGTTGAGCGATCAGGCCGGGGAGGCTCGCAACGACATCGTCGGGATCTTCTTCCTGCTGGCCGCGGTGGCGATCGCTCTGGCCCAGCCCAAACGCAGTTCACGCATGGCAGGTGGAACTGCGTTTGGGCTGGGCCAGGCGGGGGTTGTGGGGCTGGCGGCGGGGCTCGCGGCGGGGACGAAGCTCAACTTCCTGCTGCCGGCCCTGGTGCTGGTAGTCGGGATTGGACTGGTTGCGGGGAGGGGGCGGCGGCTGAGAGTTGGGGGCGTCGCCCTGCTCGCGGCACTGGCCGGCGGGGGGTACTGGTACCTGCGAAATCTGGCGCAGACGGGCAACCCGCTGCCGTGGGTCTCCCACCTGGGGCCGATCGAGCTGCCGGCGCCCGAGCAGGCGCTCGGGGGGAGGGAGGGGCACAGCGTGCTCGGCTACCTGGGCGACGGCGGGGTCTGGGCGGACTGGCTGCTGCCGGGGTTGCACGGGGGGCTGACGCTGCTCTGGCCGCTGCTGCTCGCCGGCGCGCTGGCCGGGCTGCTGGCGGCCCTCGACCGCCGCGCCGACCCGGCCCTGCGCCTGGCCGGCGCCGCGGGCTTGGCGGTGCTGCTGGCCTGGTTGATCGCTCCCACAGGAGCTTCCGGCCCGGACGGGACTCCCCGCGGCTTCGAATCGGGCCTCCGCTACCTCGCCCCGGCCCTAGTCCTCGGGCTGTCCCTGCTCCCAGCCGCCCCCCAGCTGCGGTCGTATTTGTTCCCACCCCCCGGGGATAAGTACGACCGGAACCGGGGAGGCGGTCGGGGCGTTCGCTTCCGGTCGTATTTGTCCCCGCATGGCGGGAACAAGTACGACCGCTGGGGGTGGGTGGGGTTGGCGGTTGCGTTGGCGGTCGCCGTTGGGTATCCGGTCCAGCGGCACTACCTGTCGCATCGCTACGAGGCCCCGAGCTTCGCCGCCTCGGGCCTGAACGCTGCTTTCGGCTGGGCGCAGGCAGTCGACGGTGCGCGGATCGCGACGACCAGCACGCGCCAGTACCCGCTCTTCGGCCGCGACCTCTCCAACCGGGTCGAGTTTCTCGGCGAGCGGCGGCCGCACGGCGGCTTCGTCGCGCCGTCCAACTGCCGTGCGTTCCGGGCGCTGGTCGACGAAGGCAACTACGACTACCTGGTCGCCACCCGCGACCGGATCGAGCCCGGCCGGCCCGCCTACCCGCCCGCCGCCCGCTGGGCGGCGGGTCCGGCGACCACCGTGGTCCTGCACCAGCCGCCGACCGTCGTCTTCCGCATCGACGGCCGGCTCGACCCGCGCACCTGCCCGCGCTGATCGACGTGCCGTCCCTGGGAGGTCATCTATGACCTCCCAGGGACGGCACGTCTCTACTCGTCGATCTCGAGCACGGCGAGGAAGGCCTCCTGGGGCACTTCCACGCGGCCGACCGACTTCATCCGCTTCTTGCCCGCCTTCTGCTTCTTGAGCAGCTTCTGCTTGCGGGTCACGTCGCCCCCGTAGAGCTTCGCGGTCACGTCCTTGCGCAGCGCCTTGACCGTCTCGCGGGCGAGGATGTTGGAGCCGATCGCCGCCTGCACGGGCACGTCGAAGAGCTGGCGCGGGATCGTCTTGCGCAGCCGGCCGACCAGCTTCTTGCCCTGCTCGTAGGCGAAATCGCGGTGGACGATGATCGAGAGCGCGTCGACCCGGTCGCCGGCGAGCAGGATGTCGACCTTGACCAGGTCCGAGGCGCGGTTGCCGATCGGCTCGTAGTCGAGCGAGGCGTAGCCGCGGGTCGAGGACTTGAGCAGGTCGAAGAAGTCGAGCACGATCTCGGCCAGCGGCATGTCGTAGCGGATCTGCACCCGCACCGGGCTCAGGTAGTGCATGTCGACGTGGGTGCCGCGGCGCGACTGGCAGAGCTCCATCACCGCGCCGACCTGCTCGGAGGGGCAGATGATCGTCGCCCGGATGAAGGGCTCTTCGACGGTCTCGATCGTGGCCGGGTCGGGCAACTCGGTCGGGCTGTGGACCTCGATCTCCTCGCCGCTGGTCAGCTGCACCTGGTAGCGCACGTTGGGCGTCGTCGCCAGCAGGTCGAGCCCGTACTCGCGCTCCAGCCGCTCGCGCACGATCTCCATGTGCAGCAGGCCGAGGAAGCCGCAGCGGAAGCCGAAGCCGAGCGCCTCGGAGGTCTCCGGCTCCCAGGACAGCGCCGCGTCGTTGAGGGCCAGCTTCTCGAGCGCGTCGCGCAGGTCTTCGAAGCGGTCGGTGTCGATCGGGAAGAGGCCGCAGAAGACCATCGGCCGCACCTCGCGGTAGCCCTCCAGCGCCTCGCCGGCGCGGCGCTCGAGCGAGGTCAGGGTGTCGCCTACGCGCAGCTTGGCGACGTCCTTGATCCCGGTGATCAGGTAGCCGACGTCGCCCGCCTCCATGCCGTCGACGGCGGTCATCTCGGGGCGGAAGAAGCCGAGGTCGTCGATGTCGGCCTCGGTCCCGTTCTGCATCGCCACGACTCGCCCGCCCTTGCGGAAGCGGCCGTCGACCATCCGCACGTAGGCGACGACACCGCGGTACTGGTCGAACTCGGAGTCGAAGATCAGCGCCCGCGGCGGCGCCGCCGGGTCGCCCGCGGGCGCCGGCACGCGGGCGACGATCGCCTCCAGCACGTCGGTCACGCCCTCGCCGGTCTTGGCCGAGATCGGGATCGCGTCGCCGGGCTCGCCGCCGAGCAGGTCGGCGATTTCGGCGCCGACCCGGTCCGGTTCGGCGCCGGGCAGGTCGACCTTGTTCATCACCGGGATCAGCTCCAGCCCGTTCTCGACCGCCAGGTAGGTGTTGGCGACGGTCTGCGCCTCGACCCCCTGGGCCGCGTCGACGACCAGCAGCGCGCCCTCGCAGGCGGCGAGGCTGCGCGAGACCTCGTAGGAGAAGTCGACGTGGCCGGGGGTGTCGATCAGGTGCAGGTGGTAGCTCTGGCCGTCGGCCGCCCGGTACTCGACCCGCACCGCCTGGGCCTTGATCGTGATCCCGCGCTCGCGCTCGAGCTCCATCGAGTCGAGCACCTGGGCCCGCATTTTCTTCGGGTCGACGGCGCCGGTGATCTCGAGGATGCGGTCGGCCAGGGTCGACTTGCCGTGGTCGATGTGGGCGATGATCGAGAAGTTGCGGATCTGGTCCATCGGGTGGCGGAGTATGGCGAAGGTGGCTCGGCCGACGGGTGATTAGACTGCCCCGCCATGCCTATTAAGACCGAAGCTGTGGGGAAAGAGTGGCCCGCCACGACATACGAGGTGGGCAAGGAGAAGATCGGCGAGTACGCGCGGGTGGTCGGGCTCGACAACCCGGTGCACTTCGACCGCGAGGCGGCCAGGGCGGCCGGTTACCGCGACGTGGTGGCGCCGCCGATGTTCTGCGTCGTCTACAGCGCCCCGGCGCTGGGGCCGGCGATGTTCGACGACGAGGTCGGGATGAACTTCGCCGCGATGGTCCACGGCGGCCAGGAGTTCGAGTGGGGCGAGCCGGCCTGCTCGGGCGACGAGATCACGACCACGGCCAGGTGCCTGGAGATCTACGAGAAGGACGGCAAGGGCTTCTACGTGTTCGAGACGCGCTCGGTCAACCAGGACGGCGCCGAGGTGGTCAAGGGCACCTGGACCAACATCGTGAGGGGGGTCTGAGATGGCTGATCTGAACCAGGGCGAGACGATCGAGGGGCTGAAGGTCACCCCCGACAAGTACCTGCCGCACCGCTACGCGGGCGCCTCGGGGGACTTCAACCCGATCCACATCGACCCCGAGTTCGCCAAGGCGGTCGGCCTGCCCAACACGATCCTGCACGGCCTCTACATGATGGGCCTCGTCGCCCGCGCGGCGACCGACGCCGCCGGCGGCGACCCGAAGTCGCTGAAGCGGCTCGCGGTCCAGTTCCGCGGCATGGGGGCGCCGGAGACCGAGATCGTGGTCAGCGGCACGGTCAAGAGTGCCGAGGGCGGCACGGCGGTCATCGACGTGGTGGCGGCGCAGGGGGAGAATCAGACGATTCGGAACGCCGAGGCGGAAGTTCAGCTGTAGGCGGTGAGGAGCGCCGGGCGGGCCTGCCAAGACGCTCGGCGGGAGCCTCGCTGGAGTGTCTTGGCAGGCCCGCCCGGCGCTCCTCTTAGACTTCAGTGATGCTTTCCGAGCGGCAAGAGTTGATTCTCAGGCTGGTGGTCGATGCGTATCTCGCGTCGGGGAAGCCGGTGCCTTCGCGGGAGCTGGTCGAGCGGGCTGAGATTGAGTGGGGGGCGTCTACGGTGCGGGCGGAGTTGGCGGCGCTGGAGGCTGCGGGGTATCTGACGCATCCTCATACCTCGGCGGGGAGGGTGCCGACGGAGCTGGGGTATAGGCGGCACGTCGATCAGCTGATGGCGACCGGCGGGCCCAGCGTCGAGGCGGCGGTCGAGCTCGAGCTCTCGCGGCTGCGGCGCGAGCTCGACGAGGCGATGCGCGAGACCACCACCGCCCTCGCCCAGGTCACCGACCTGATGGCGCTGGTCACCGCGCCGCTGGGCGAAACGCTCTACATGCACGGCCTCGCCCGCCTGCTCTCCGACGAGCACCGCGCCGACCTGCCGCACGTCGACGAGCTGATGGGCGCGCTCGAGGGCCGCGCCGCGGTGCTCGGCGCCCTGCGCTCGGCGCTCGAGGAGCGCTCGGTCTTCCTCTGGATCGGCGGCGAGAACCCACAGCCGGAGCTGCGCTCGGTCAGCGTCGTCGGCGCCAACTACGGGATCGGCCGCCGTCATCTGGGCGCGGTCGGCGTCGTCGGCCCGCTGCGCATGGACTACGCGACCGCGATCGCCTCGGTGCGCGGCGCCGCCCACGAGCTCTCGCGCTACTGCGAGACGGTCTACGACGCCTAGGCATGGCCCGCGACTACTACGAGGTGCTGGGCGTCGGCCGCGACGCCTCCGAGACGGAGCTGAAGCGCTCCTTCCGCAAGCTCGCCCGCGAGCTGCACCCCGACGTCAACGCCCACGACCCCGAGGCCGAGGAGAAGTTCAAGGCCGCGGCCGAGGCCTACGAGGTGCTCTCCGACCCCGAGCGGCGCCAGGTCTACGACCGCTTCGGCCACGAGGGCCTGCGCGGCGGCGGCTTCCAGCCCGGCGGCGGGGCCGGCTTCGGCTCGATCGAGGATCTGCTCGGGGCGGTCTTCGGCGGCGCCTTCGGCTTCGAGGTGCGGCGCGGCCCGATGCGCGGCCAGGATCTCGTCCACGGAGTCGAGATCTCGGCGCTGCAGGCGATGCTCGGGCTGGAGGTCACGATCCCCAGCCATGAGGGCGAGCGCGAGATCGAGCTGCCGCCCGGGGTCCAGCACGGCTCCCAGTTCGCCCTGCGCGGCCACGGACTGCCCGGCGCCAACGGCGGCCCGCCCGGCGACCTGATCGTCGTCGTCCACGTGATCGTCCCCACCGACCTCTCCGAGGAGCAGCGCGAGCTGGCCGAGAAGCTGGAGGAGAAGCTCGAGGCGCGCAACGTCCGCTCGCAGCAGGGCGGCGGCGGGCAGGGCTTCTTCTCGCGCATGCGCGGCGCCTTCCATTGATCCGCCTCGCGGTCCGCTGCCAGCCGGCCCAGGCCGAGATCGTGCTCGCCGAGCTGACCGTCCTGGCCCCGAACGGGGTCGAGGAGGAGCGCGGGCCGGGTTACGTCGAGTACGCGATCTACGGCGGCGAGGGGGAGCTGCCGGAGCTGGGCGAGATCGAGGTCGCCGCCGGCGACGGCCTGGTCGAGGTGGTGGCGACCGAGGTGCCCGACGACTGGGCCGACCGCTGGCAGGACTTCCACAAGCCGCTGCTGGTCGGCGAGCGCCTCTGGCTGCGCCCCTCCTGGGAGCCGCCGCGCGAGGGCGCGGTCGACCTCGTCGTCGACCCCGGCCGCGCCTTCGGCACCGGCGCCCATCCGACGACGAGGCTGTGCTTGGAGTTCCTGTTGGAGCTGGCCGAGGCAGGGGAAGCGGCCGGTGCGCTCACCGACCTGGGCACCGGCTCCGGAGTGCTCGCCATTGCGGCGGCGAAGCTGGGCTGGGACCCGGTCTCGGGCTACGACCACGAGCAGGCTGCCGTCGAAGCTGCGAGTGGCAACGCGAGTGCCAACGGCGTTGAGCTTCAGCTCACGCGTATGAACTTGCGCGACGGCCTTCCGGCTCTCGCCGCGACCACGGTGGCCAACATGACGGCGCCCGTGATTCGGGTCGTCGCAGAGCAGCTGATGGGGATGGGGATCGGGGGAGTGGCCCCCAAAACGCTCGGCAGGAGCCTCGCTGGAGTGTTTTGGGGGCCACTCCCCCGATCCCCACGCGCCTCATTTGCTCTGGGCTGCTGCCGGGGGAGTTGGATGGGATCGCGGAGGTGTTCGGGGCGGTCGGCATGGGCGAGGTCGAGCGGCGTGTCGAGGGCGACTGGGCCGCACTGTTGCTGCGATCCGCCTGACGCGCGTATATGTTTCCGCTGATGCTGGCGACGATCGTGGACCCGGGGTACAAGATTGCGCTGTTCCTGCACATCTTGGCCGTTGTGCTTGCCTTCGGGCCGACGTTCGGTTACGCGCTGTTCTTCTCGGTCGTCCCGCAGCACCCGCGTGCCACCCCGGCGATCCTGGCCGGGATTCAGAAGACCGATCGCTACCTGGTCAACCCCGGGATGATCGTGCTGCTGCTGGCGGGGATCTACGTGCTCGCCGACGGGCCCTGGGAGGCCAGCGATGCGTTCATCAGCGTCGGCTTCCTGGCGATCATCGCCCTTTTCGGTCTCCAGCACGGATTCTTCAGGCCCCAAACGGCGAAGGCACGTGAGCTCGCCGAACGCGACCTGAAGGCCGGGGATGTGCTCAGCGAGGAGTTCACGGCGCTCAGCGACCGGATCGGCAAGGTCGGCACCGTCGCCGGGCTGATCGTCGTGGTGACGATCTTCTTCATGGCCTACAAGCCCTTCCTCTAGGCAGCTCGACGAGCACGGCTGACGAGAACCGGCCCGATCCCTCGCTCCCGGTCGCGGTCTTCGACTCGGGGGTGGGTGGGCTCACGGTGCTGCACGAGTGCCTGGTCTCGCTGCCCGAGGAGGACTACGTCTACCTCGGCGACACCGAGTGGTTCCCCTACGGGGTGAAGGACCCGGATGAGCTGCGCGAGCGGATCCGGGCGATCGCCGGGCTATTGCTGCGCGGCGGGGCGAAGCTGCTGGTGATCGCCTGCAACACGGCGACCTCGGTCGGCGAGGAGGTCGCCCGCGAGGTGGCCGCCGAGCGCGGGGTGGAGGTGGTGCCGGTGGTCGAGCCGCAGGCCGAGATCGCGGCGGCGATCAGCGACAGCGGCCGGGTCGGCGTCCTCGCCACCCCGAACACGGTCGAGAGCGGCGCCTACCGCCGGGCGCTGGAAGCGGCGGGCCGGGCACTCGAGGTGACCGAGGTGGAGGCGCCCGACCTGGCGCCGTTCATCCAGGACGGCTCGCCCTTCGACGAGCGTGTGGTGGCGATGGCCCGCGCCTACTGCGAGCCGCTGCGCCGGGCGCAGGTCGACACCCTGATCCTCGGCTGCACCCACTACCCGCTGGTGGCGCCGATGCTGCAGCGCATCCTCGGCCGCGACGTGCGCCTGGTCAGCGGCGGCCACGCCGTCGCCGCCGCCGTCCAGCGCAGCCTCGACCGCGCCGGCATCGCCCGCCCCGCCGACGGCGAGGGCTCCTACCGCTTCCTCTGCAGCGGCGACGCCGAGTCCTTCCGCGAGCTCGGCACCCGCTTCCTGCAGATGCCCCTCGGCGAGGTCGAGCGGGTCGAGATCGCCCCGCTCCAGTAGCTCGCGACGAGGAATTCACACATCCGTCGCATTCTGCGCGCCACCCGCGCGCCCGGGCCTGGCACGGTGTCCCCATGACTACAGCGACAGCCCTCCCAAGACCATCCGGCAATACCATATATACTCACCCCGTGGCAAAGGTGATGATCTCGATCCCCGACGACATGCTCGCCCGCCTCGACACCCAGGCGCAGGCCAGCCGCGAGACCCGCAGCGGCTACCTGCGGCGGCTGGCGGAACGGGACCTGGAGACCGCCGACGGCCGCAAGCGGAACGAGGTGCAGCGCCTGCTGAACGCGATCGGGCCGGTCGACCTCGGCGGCGTCAGCGCCGCGCAGCTGATCCGCGAAGACCGCGACTCGCGCTGACGTGTACCTGCTCGACGCCAGCATCTGGGTTCTCCTGGTCGATCCAGGGGATCGCTACCACCAGGCTGCCTCCAAGCTGATCGGCGACCACGCGACGTCGCTGGCCGCGCTCGACCTGACCACGCATGAGGTCGGCAACGCGATCGGCGTCAAGCGCGGCGATCGCCAGGAGGCCGCCAACGTGGTCCGCCTGCTCTTCGCCTGCTGCGGTGACCGGGTGCTCCCGGCCGACGCCGAGCTCAGCGCCGCCGCGCTCGAGATCGCCGCCGAGCACGGCATCACCGCCTACGACGCGGCCTACGTCGCCGCCGCCCGCCGCCACGGCTGGACCCTGGTCAGCGCCGACGTCGCCGACCTCGTCTCCAACGGCCTCGCGGTCACCCCCGACGCGGCCGACTACCCTTAAGCCGATGAGCGCTTTGGAGCAGGCACAGGCAGACGTGAGGACGGCGATGAAGGGTGGCGAGCGCGAGCGCGCCGCGGCGCTGCGGATGATCGTCGACGCCCTGCAGAAGGAGGCAAAGCTCGGCGACGGCGACGAGGTCGCCGTGCTGCAGCGCGAGCGCAAGAAGCGGCTCGAGGCGGCCGCGGCCTACGCCGAGGCGGGCCGCGAGGAGCAGGCGGCTGCCGAGCGGGCCGAGGCGGAGCTGATCGAGGCCTACCTGCCCCAGCAGCTCTCCGACCAGGAGCTGGGCGAGCTGGTCGACGCCGCGGTCGCCGAGACCGGCGCCAGCGAGCAGAAGCAGATGGGCCAGGTGATGTCGGCGCTGATGCCCAAGGTCGGCGGCCGCGCCGACGGCAAGCGGGTCAGCGCGGCGGTGCGTGAGCGGCTTGGCGCGTAGGCAGCTGACCCTCGACAACAGCGTGGCCGCCGAGCTGGCCGGCTCCGAGGACGCCGTCCTGCGCGAGCTGCGCGGCCACCTGCCCTGCGAGTTCCACCTGCGCGGCAACGTGCTGACCCTCGATGGCGAGCCCGACGACGTGAAGACGGCGGCCACGGTCGTCGACGAGCTGGTCGAGCTGATCGAGGGGGGCCACGAGGTCGCGCCGGGGACGATCGAAGCGGTGACCGGCGCGCTCGACGCCGAGGAGAGCCCGGCCGAGATCCTCGAGGACGTCGTCTGGCGCCACCGCAACACCAAGGTCGCGCCGAAGACGCTCAACCAGAAGCGCTACGTCGATGCGATCCGCCAGCAGACGATCACCTTCGGCATCGGGCCGGCCGGCACCGGCAAGACCTTCCTCGCCGTGGCGATGGCGGCGGCGGCCCTGGCCGAGCGCCAGGTCCAGCGCGTGATCCTCACCCGCCCCGCGGTCGAGGCGGGGGAGCGGCTCGGCTTCCTGCCCGGCGACATCCAGGCCAAGGTCGACCCCTACCTGCGCCCGCTCTTCGACGCCCTCTTCGACATGCTCGACCCCGACCGCGTCAACGGCTACTTCGAGCGCGGCGTGATCGAGGTCGCGCCCCTGGCATTCATGCGCGGCCGCACGCTAAATGATTCTTTTGTAATCCTCGACGAGGCGCAGAACACCAGCCCCGAGCAGATGAAGATGTTCCTCACCCGGCTTGGGTTCAACTCGCGCATGGTGGTCACCGGCGACGTCACCCAGGTCGATCTGCCCAGCGACCAGCGCTCCGGCCTGGTCGCCGTGCGCGAGATCCTCGACGCGGTGAAGGGGATCTCCTTCGTCGAGTTCGGCGGCGAGGACGTCGTTCGCCACAAGCTGGTGCAGCGGATCGTCGCCGCCTACGACGAGCACGGCAGCCGCGAGCGGGCGGCGCGGGCCGAACACGGTCCGACCCCGGGCCCTTGAGCGCCGACCTCGCCGACGTGCCCGAGGAGCTGCGCCCGGCGGTCGCCGCGGCGCTGGCCGCCGCCGGCGTCGAGGACGGCCACCTCGCGGTCGAGCTGGTCGACGCAGAGCGGATCCGGGCCCTCAACCGCGAGCACCGCGGCCGCGACGCGCCGACCGACGTGCTCGCCTTCCCGATCGACGGCGCCGGCCCCAGCGCCGGCCCGCGCGAGCTCGGCGACGTGGCGATCTGCCCGGCACACTGCAGCGACCTGACCGAGGCCGCCGTGCACGGCGTGCTCCACCTCTGCGGCCACGACCACGAGACCGACGCGGGGGAGATGCTCGCCCTGCAGGCGCGGGTGCTCGGGAGCCTGGCGTGACCCGGGCCGGCTTCGTCGGCCTCGCCGGGCGGCCCAACGTCGGCAAGTCGACCCTGGTCAACGCGATCGTCGGCAGCCGCGTGGCGATCGTCTCCGGCCGCCCGCAGACGACCAGGCGGGCGATCCGCGGCATCCACACCGACACCGCTGCCGGCCGCCAGCTGGTGCTCGTCGACCTGCCCGGCGTGCAGCGCCCCCGCGACGTGCTCACCGAGCGCATGCAGCGCCGGGTCGAGCGCGAGCTGGCCGACTCCGACGTCGCCCTGATCGTCGTCAACGGCGAGCAGGGGATCGGCCCCGGCGACCGCTTCATCGCCCAGTCGCTGCTCGGCGCCGGCGCCGGCCTGCCGACGATCTGCGCCGTCAACAAGGTCGACCGCACCGGCCCCAACGAGCTGGTGCCGGTGCTGGCGCAGGCGGCCGAGCTGGACGGGGTCGACGAGGTCTTCCCGATCAGCGCCCGCGGCGGCGAGGGGCTCGGCGCCCTGGTCGAGCGGCTCGGCGAGCTCGTCCCCGAGGGCCCCTACATGTACCCGCCGGAGGAGCACAGCGACCAGCCGGGGGAGCTGCTGCTCGCCGAGCTGATCCGCGAGCAGGTGCTGAACCGCACCCGCGAGGAGATCCCCCACTCGGTCGAGGTCGCGGTCAAGGACGTCACCGCGCGCGACGACGGGCTGGTCCTCGTCGCCGCCGAGGTCTGGGCCGAGACCGAGTCGCAGAAGGGCATCCTGATCGGCAAGGGCGGCGCCAAGGTCACCGAGATCGGCAGCGCCGCCCGCAAGTCACTGGAAGCCGAGCTGGGCACCAAGGTCCACCTCGACCTCCAGGTTCGCGTCCGCGACCGCTGGCGCCGCGACGAGGGGCTGCTCGATCGGCTCGGGATCGAGTGAGGGGCCTCGCATACGATTGGAGCCGATGTTCAGCGAGCTGAGATTTGACGAGCGGGGCCTGGTGCCCGTGATCGCCCAGGACCACGTCAGCGGCGAGGTGCTGACGCTTGCCTACGGCAACGAGGAGTCGCTGCGGCTGACGCAGGAGACCGGCGAGCTGCACTTCTACAGCCGCTCGCGCGAGGAGATCTGGCGCAAGGGGGAAACCTCGGGCAACGTGCTGAAGCTGCGCCAGCTGCGGCTCGACTGCGACAGCGACGCGGTCGTCGCCCTGGTCGAGCCGACAGGCCCCGCCTGCCACACGGGCGAGCGTTCCTGTTTTCACCGTCGCATAGACGGCGAAAACGGAATCGACCCGGCGCTGCACGAGATCCTGGCGACGCTGGAGCGCACCCTGCGCAGCCGCGCCGCCGAGCGGCCCGAGGGCTCCTACACGGTGCAGCTGCTCGACGACCCGGCGCTGATCGGCGAGAAGGTCGAGGAGGAGGCCGAGGAGGTCGTGCGCGCCGCCCGCGAAGAGTCCGACGAGCGGGTCGCCGAAGAGGCCGCCGACGTGCTCTACCACCTCGCCGTCCTGCTCGCCTCGCGCGAGGTGCCCCAGGCGCGGGTGCTGGAGGTGCTCGATGGCCGTCGCCGCTGACTCCGAGCTGCGCCTGACCCCGAGCCTGGAGGAGGCCCGGGCGCTGGCCGAGCAGGGCAACGTCGTCCCGGTCTGCGCCCGCCTCGTCGACGACTGCGAGACGCCGGTCTCGGCCTTCCTCAAGCTGCGCGCCGGCGAGCCCGAGGGGGCGCCCTGCTTCCTGCTCGAGTCGGCCGAGCAGGGCCAGGTCGGCCGCTACTCCTTCGTCGGCTTCCGCCCGCGCAGCGTGCTGCGCTGGAGCGACGGCGTGCTCTCCGACTCGGCCGGCGGCGAGCAGCCGGCGCCCGACCCCTACGCCGCCGTCGCCGAGCGCCTCGCCGCCTACACGCTGGCCCCGGTCGAGGGCCTGCCGCCGTTCAGCGGCGGCGCCGTCGGCTTCTTCGGCTACGACCTGGTGCGCACGGTCGAGCCGCTCGGCGAGCCCAACCCCGACCCGCTCGGCCTGCCCGACATGGCGCTGATGGTCACCGACCTGCTGCTCGTCTTCGACCACCTGCGCCACGAGCTGACGATCCTCGCCTGCGCCGACGCCGAGCAGGAGGGCGGGATCGAGGCCGCCTACGAGCGCGCCGCGGGGGAGATCGCCGAGGCGCGCCGCCGCCTGCGCGGCGCCGTGCCGTCGCCCGAGCGCCCCACCGTCGCCGAGCCGCCGGCCTTCGCCTCCAACATGGAGCGCGAGGAGTTCGAAGCTGCGGTGGCGCGGATCGTCGAGTACGTCCACGCGGGCGACGCCTTCCAGGTCGTCCCCTCGCAGCGCTTCTCGGCCCCGGCCCCGGTCGAGGCCTTCTCCGTCTACCGCGGCCTGCGCGCGGTCAACCCCTCCCCCTACATGTACTTCCTCGAGTTCGGCGACTTCCAGATCGCCGGCGCCTCGCCCGAGCCGCTGGTCAAGGTGACCGGCGACCGGGTCGAGACGCGGCCGATCGCCGGCACCTACCCGCGCGGCTCCGACGAGGAGGAGGACCGCCGCCTCGCCGAGCGCCTGGTCAACGACCCCAAGGAGCGCGCCGAGCACGTGATGCTGGTCGACCTCGGCCGCAACGACCTCGGCCGCGTCTGCGAGTACGGCTCGGTCGCGGTCGACGAGCTGATGGTGGTCGAGACCTACTCGCATGTGCTGCACATCGTCAGCCAGGTCTCGGGCAGGCTGCGCGAGGGGGTGGGGGCGATGGACGTGCTGCGCTCGGCGCTGCCGGCCGGGACGCTCTCCGGCGCCCCCAAGGTGCGGGCGATGCAGATCATCGACGAGCTGGAGCCGGTCAAGCGCTGCTCCTACGGCGGCGCCGTCGGCTACCTCTCCTGGGACGGCGACCTCGACACCGCGATCCACATCCGCACCGTGGTCGTCAAGGACGGCCAGGTCCACGTCCAGGCCGGCGGCGGCACCGTCGCCGACGCCAAGCCCGCCTACGAGTACAACGAGTCCGTCAACAAGGCGAAAGCGGTCTTCCGCGCGGTCGAGCTGGCCTGCGCGCAGCCCGACTGGGAGTGAGCGATGAAGGTCCTGGTGATCGACAACTACGACTCCTTCACCTACAACCTGGTCCAGTACCTGGGCGAGCTCGGCGCGCAGCCGGAGGTGGTGCGCAACGACAGGGCGACGGTCGAGGAGCTGCTCGGGCGCGGCGCCGACCGCCTCGTCGTCTCGCCCGGCCCGTGTACGCCGGCCGAGGCCGGGATCTCGACCGAGGCGATCCGCCGCTTCGCCGAGGCCGGCACGCCGGTGCTCGGCGTCTGCCTCGGCCACCAGTCGCTGGTCGAGGCCTTCGGCGGGCGCACCGTGCAGGGCGAGCCGATCCACGGCAAGGACGCCGAGGTCGAGCACGACGGCCGCACGATCTTCGCCGGTCTGCCGACCCCGCTGGTCGCCGGCCGCTACCACTCGCTGGTCGCCGACCCGGCGCTTCCCGAGGATCTGGAGCTGAGCGCCAGTCTCGGCGAGGTCGTGATGGGCGCCCGCCACCGCGAGCTGCCCGCGGAGGGGGTCCAGTTCCACCCCGAGTCGGTGCTCACCCCGCAGGGCAAGAGCCTGCTGAAGAACTTCCTCGGAGGCCCGCGTTGAGGTTCCGGTGCGCTTTTTGTGGCCTATTCCGGCATAAAGCGCACCGGAAGGGCGGCGGCGATGAGCGCTGAGCCCAACGAAGTCGTCACCCGGGCGATCGACGCGGTCTGCGCCGGCGACCACCTGACCAGCGACCACGCCGCGGCGGTGCTCGCCGAGATCATGGAGGGGCGGACGAGCGAGGTGCAGACCGCCGCCTTCCTGATCGCCCTGCGGGCCAAGGGCGAGACGGTCCCCGAGCTGGTCGGCCTGGCGCGGACGATGCGGGCGCTGGCCACCCCGGTGCCGACCGACCGCACCGACCTGGTCGACACGGCCGGCACCGGCGGCGGGCCGACCACCTTCAACGTCTCGACCACGGCGGCGATCGTCGCCGCCGCGGCCGGCTGCGCGGTCGCCAAGCACGGCAACCGCTCGGCGACCAGCAAGTGCGGCTCGGCCGACCTGCTCGAGGCGCTCGGCGTCAACATCGAGCTCGAGCCCGAGGGCGTGGCGCGCTGCATCGACGAGGTCGGCTTCGGCTTCATGTTCGCCCCCGCCACCACGGCGCGATGGCCCATGTCGTCCCGGTCCGCAAGCAGCTCGCGGTGCGGACGATCTTCAACTTCCTCGGCCCGCTGACCAACCCGGCCGGCGCCCGCCGCCAGCTGCTCGGCGTCGCCGACCGCCACCACCAGGAGACGATCGCCGAGGCCCTGGTCGGGCTGGGCAGCGAGCGGGCGATGGTGGTCAGCGGCGAGGACGGTGTCGACGAGATCTCGATCTCGGCCCGCACCCGGGTGATCGAGGTGCGCGAGGGACGCACCGAGGAGCGCTGGGTCGAGCCGGGCGACTTCGGCTTCGCCGAGGCCGAGCTCGAGTACGTCGCCGGCGGCACGCCGGAGGAGAACGCCGCCGCCGCCCGTGCCGTGCTCGGCGGCGAGCCCGGCCCGCGGCGCCACCTGGTCCTGCTCAACGCCGGCGCCGCGATCTGCGTCGGCGGCCGCGCCGAGAGCCTGGCCGAGGGCATCGAGCGCGCCAGCGAGGCGATCGACTCAGGCGCGGGCGCCGGCCTGCTCGCCCGGCTGGTGGCGGCGAGCGCCGCCGCCGCGGGCTAGGCTTGGCTGGTCAAGTGGCGCTGATCGAGCAACTGATCGACGTGGCCCGCGAGGGGGTGGCCGAGCGGCGCAGCCGGGTACCGCGGGCCGAGCTCGAGTCGCGGCTTCCCGGCCGCGGCGACGACCGGCCGTTCCGCGAGGCCCTGGTGCGCCCGGGCCTTTCGCTGATCGCCGAGTTCAAGCGGCGCTCGCCGAGCGCCGGCGACATCTCCGCCGCCGCCACGGTCGCCGAGCAGGTCGGCGCCTACGAGCGCGGCGGCGCGGCGGCGCTCTCGGTGCTGACCGACGAGCGCCACTTCGGCGGCTCGCTGGACGACCTGCGCGCGGCGCGCGCAGCCTGCGACCTGCCGATCCTGCGCAAGGACTTCATCGTCGATCCCTACCAGCTCTACGAGGCGGCGGTGAACGGGGCCGACGCCGTGCTGCTGATCGTCCGCGCCCTCGACGACGTCGACCTGGCCGGGCTCTACGGCGAGGCGCGCGGCCTCGACCTCGACTGCCTGGTCGAGGTCCACGACGGCGAGGAGCTGCAGCGGGCGCTGGCGCTCGACGCCGACGTGATCGGGGTCAACAACCGCGACCTCGACAGCGGCGAGGTCGACGTCGCCACGACCTATGAGCTGATCACCGACGTGCCGGCCGGCAAGACGATCGTCGCCGAGAGCGGCATCTCCGAACGCGCCCAGCTCGAGGAGCTGGAACGGGTGGGGGTCGACGCGGTGCTGATCGGCAGCGCCCTGATGGCCGCCGCCGACCCCGAGGCGAAGGCGCGCGAGCTGAGCGGCCACGACGAGGGCACCCGCGAGCACCACCTGCCGTAGGGCTCCTTAAGGCCTTTTTGACGGCGGTTTAGGAATCGCTGAGGCTCGGCCCCTACAGTCGTCTCCGATGCGACGCATGTCCGGCAACTCTTTCGGCTCGGCCCTGATCGGCGGCGCGATCGTCGCCGCCTTCGGCTGGGTCGCGATCTCCGCCGGCTGGATCGCCTCCGACGGCGGCACGACGACGGTCAGCTCGACCGCGACCGCGCCGATCCAGGTCAAGGACGGCGGCGACACCAACCTCGTCAACGAGATCTACCGCCGCGACGGCGACGGCGTCGCCTTCATCGAAGCGACGCTGGCGCCGGAAGAATCGTCCGGCTTCAACCCCTTCGGACAGCCCGAAGAAGGCGGCGGCGGCGGGGTCGCAACCGGCTCGGGCTTCCTGATCGACACCGAAGGGCACATCGTCACCAACGCCCACGTGGTCGAGGGGGCGGAAAAGGTGCGGGTCAAACTCGGCGACGAGGAGACCAGCCGCCCGGCCAAGGTGATCGGCACCGACCCGGCGACCGACGTCGCCCTGATCCAGGTCGACGAGCCGGCCGACCAGCAGCACCCGCTGGCGCTCGGCGACTCCTCCAAGGTCGAGGTCGGCGACCCGGTGGTCGCGATCGGCAACCCCTTCGGCCTCGACCGCACCGTCACCAGCGGCATCGTCTCCGCCCTGCAGCGCCAGATCCAGGCGCCCAACGGCTTCTCGATCTCGCACGTGATCCAGACCGACGCGGCGATCAACCCCGGCAACTCCGGCGGCCCGCTGATCGACGCCAGCGGCAGCGTGATCGGGATCAACTCCCAGATCCAGACCAACGGCGGCAACGGCAACGTCGGCATCGGCTTCGCGGTGCCGATCGACACCGCTCGCGAGGTGGTCGAACAGCTGCAGCGCGACGGCGAGGTCAAGCACGCCTACATCGGGATCGAAGGCGGCAGCGTCACCCCGCCGGTGGCCAAGGCGCTGAAACTCCCGGCCTCCCACGGCGTGCTGATCAACAAGGTGACCAAGGACGGCCCGGCCGAAAAGGCGGGCCTGGTCGGCGGCGACACCGAAGTCACGGTCGAAGGCGCCCAGGTCCGGGTCGGCGGCGACATCATCACCGAGATCGACGGCGAGCCGATCGACTCGATGGAAGGCCTGATCGACTCGATCAACGGAGCGCGCCCGGGCGACGAGTTGAAGCTGACGGTTGTGCACGACAACGGCGACGAGGAGCAGGTCACGGTCACCCTCGGCGTGCGGCCGGAATCGGCCGGATAGCCGGCGCGCGCGGGTCCTCCCGTACCCTGGGGGCATGCGGGTCAAGATCTGCGGCATCACCAACCTCGACGACGCGGCCGAGGCGGTCCAGCTCGGTGCCTGGGCGATTGGGCTGATTCATTACGAGAAGAGCCCGCGGGCCTGCCCGCCGGGCGAGGCGGCGGCGATCTGCGCTGCCTTCCGGCGCAAGTGCGAGGTGGTCGGCGTCTTCGTCAACCCCGAGCTGGAGGAAGTCGCGAAGGCGGTCGAGGGGGCGGGGCTGACGATGGTGCAGCTCAATGGGGCCGAGGGTCCGCAGCTGTGCGCCGAGATCGCCCGCCGCACCGGGGTCAAGGTGATCAAGGCGATCCACGTCGCCAGCGCCGCCGAGATCCACGCCGCCGAGGCCTTCCGCACCGACTTCCACCTCTTCGACCGGCGCGGCAAGGGGCTCTGGGGCGGGACCGGCGAGAGCTTCGACTGGACGCTGCTGCGCGAGCACCGCTCCGAGGTGCCGGCGATCGTCGCCGGCGGCCTGCGCCCCGACAACGTCGCCACCGCGATCGAGGTCACCCACCCCTACGCGGTCGACGTCGCCAGCGGGGTCGAGGCCGAGCCGGGACGCAAGGACCACGCGGCGCTGGCGGCCTTCTTCGAGGCCGCCCAGGGCGCTAGCGTCAGCCCCGCATGAGCGCGGTCGAGGAACGCTTCGGCCCCTACGGGGGGCGCTATGTGCCGGAGACGCTGATCGCCGCGCTCGACGAGCTCGACGCGGCCTGGGGCGAGGCGCGCGAGGACGCCGCCTTCGGCGCCCGGCTCGAGGCCCTGCGGCGCGACTTCATCGGCCGCCCGACGCCGCTCTACCTGGCCGAGCGGCTCTCCGAGCGCGCCGGCCGCCGCGTCTACCTCAAGCGCGAGGACCTCGCCCACACCGGCGCCCACAAGATCAACAACGCGGTCGGCCAGGTGTTGCTCGCCGAGCGGATGGGCAAGCGGCGGATCATCGCCGAGACCGGCGCCGGCCAGCACGGCGTCGCCACCGCCACCGCCTGCGCCCTGCTCGGCCTCGAGTGCGTCGTCTACATGGGTTCCGAGGACATCCGCCGCCAGCGGCCCAACGTCGAGCGCATGGGGCTGCTCGGCGCCGAGGTCGTCCCGGTCGAGGCCGGCGCCCGGACGCTGAAGGAGGCGGTCAGCGCCGCGATCCGCGACTGGGTCGCCAACGTCGCCACCACCCACTACGTGATCGGCTCCGCCGTCGGCCCGGCCCCCTTCCCGGCCCTGGTCCGCGATCTGCAGCTGGTGATCGGCACCGAGGCGCGCGAGCAGGCGCTCGCCGCCGAGGGCGCCCTACCGGCGCGGGTGATCGCCTGCGTCGGCGGCGGCTCCAACTCGATCGGGATCTTCACGCCGTTCGTCGAGGACGAGGGGGTGGCGCTGGTCGGCGTCGAGGCTGCCGGCGAAGGGCTCGACAGCGAGCGCCACGGGGCCTCGCTGGGCAAGGGCAGCACCGGCGTCCTGCACGGCTCGCTCTCTTCGATCATCGCCGACGAGGAGGGGCAGATCTTGGAGGCGCACTCGGTCTCGGCGGGGCTCGATTACCCGGGGTCGGGCCGGAGCACGCCTGGCTGCGGGACACGGGGCGGGCCAGCTACTTCGCAGTTACCGACGAGGATGCGCTGGCGGCGTTCGCGTTGCTTTCCAAGCTGGAGGGGATCATCCCGGCGCTTGAGTCCTCGCACGCGATTGCGTGGGTGCTCGAGAACGGTGGGGGGGACGGGTACGACGTGCTGTGTCTGTCCGGGCGGGGCGACAAGGATCTCGCCGAGGTGCTTGAGAAGGGCGCCGGGGGGTGACCCCGCAGAGCAACAGCGGGGAGGCTCTGCGGGGTCACCCCCCGGCGCCCGACCCAACCATCTCTCGCGGGCCTGAGCGGATCGCGCGGGCGTTTCAGGCCGCGCGTGACGAAAACCGGGCGGCGTTGATGCCTTACATGATGGCCGGGTACCCGGATCGGGATAGCTCTTTGGCGGTGGCTCAGGCGTACGTCGAGGGTGGGGCGGATCTGGTCGAGCTGGGGGTCCCCTTTTCCGATCCGCTGGCTGACGGGCCCACCATCCATGCAGCCGCCACTGCGGCGCTGGATGCAGGTGCCACGTTGGAGACGGCGTTGGAGGTTTGCGAGGCGATTTCTGCTCGGCTGCCGGTCGTCTTCATGGTCTACTCGAACATGGTGCTGGCGCACGGTGGGGCTGAGGTGTTTGCGGGGCGGGCGCGGGATGCGGGGGCTGCTGGCGTGATCGTGCCCGATTTGCCGCTCGAGGAGGCTGAGGCGCTGCGGGGGGCGTTCGGCGGGGCCGGGCTGGCTCTCGTGCCGCTGGTGGCGCCGACTACTCCGGACGGGCGGCGGCGGCGGATTTGCGCGGCTGCCGAGGGGTTCGTGTACCTGGTCTCGACAGTGGGGACGACGGGGGAGCGGGACGCGGTTCCGGCGGAGCTGGCGGAGCTGGTCGAGGCGGCCAAGGCCGAGGCCGAGGTGCCGGTCGCGGTCGGCTTCGGGATCGGCACACCGGCGCAGGCGGCCGAGGTGGGCGAGCTGGCGGATGGGGTGATCGTCGGCAGCCGGCTGGTGCGCGCCGCCGGCGAGGCCGGCTCGGCGCCGGCGGCGGCCGAGGCCGTGACCGCCTTCCTGCGCGAGACGCGTGCCGCCCTCGCCAGCGGTTAGGATGCCGGCCGCATGGGAATGGTCATCACCCTCTTCCTCGCCCTCGCGGCAACTTGCCTCTCCTACGCCTTCGGGCAGGGCGGCCCGGTCGCCGGCATGGTCTTCTTCACCGTGCTCCTGATCGGCGCCGCGGTCCGCGTCTTCAAGCCCGCTGCCTGAGCCGTCCCCGGCTCAGGCCCGCGTAGCGGTGACCTCGATGTACTCGGGTTCGATCACCAGCGCCCGCTCGCCAGCCGTGTTCGACTCCTCGAGGTAGGCGAGTAGATCGGCCTCGAGCGCCGCTTCGCCGTCGGCGCCGACGCGTTCGAAGGCGACGATCACCGGCCCGAAGTACTTGCGGAAGAAGCGGAGGTACTCGGCGGCCGAGGCAAAGGACTGGCGAGCCCGCTTGCGCTCGAGCCTCAGGTCAGCGATCCCGTCGCCGAACACCTCGCGCAGGTGCTCCTCGGTTCCCCAGAGCAGCGGCGGCTTCACCCCCGGAGGGGGCGGAGCGTGCTTGGCCATCGTCATGAACATCTTGCCGACGCCGCCGTCGGGGACCCAGTTGGCCATCCCGATCCGCCCGCCCGGCTTGGTCACCCGCAGCAGCTCCTGGGCGGTGCGCCCCTGGTCGGGGGCGAACATCGCACCGAAGATCGACATCGTCACGTCGAACTCGGCATCGCCGAACGGGAGGCTCTCGGCGTCTCCCTCGGCGAACTCCACGTCGAGCCGCTCGACCGCGGCCCGTTCGCGCCCGCGCTCGAGCAGTGCGGGGACGTAGTCGACGCCGACCACGCCGGCCCGCGCCCGCCGCGAGGCGGCAATCGCGCCATTGCCGCTCCCACAGGCGACGTCGAGCACTCGCTCGCCCGGGATGATCGACAGCGCCTCGGCCAGGTCCTCGGCGACTTTGACGATCAGGCTGCCGACCATCGCGAAGTCCCCCTCTGACCAGGTCTTCTGCTGCGTCTCTTTGACCGCGCCGAAATCGACTTCCTCGCTCATCGCCACTCCTCTCACCGGTAGCTCCATCCCGAACTGCATCAAATTCCAACTCTGGCAAAGCTGGAATTTGATGCAGTTCAACCTAGCCGCTTGGACGGGAGGGCGTCATGGGTAATCTGGGGCCGATGCGGATCGGCGTGCTCACCGGAGGCGGGGACTGCCCGGGACTGAATGCGGTCATCCGGGCGATCGTGCGCAAGGGGGTGGAAGCCCTCGGCCACGAGTTCCTCGGCTACCGCGACGGCTGGCACGGGCCGCTGGAGCGCGACAGCCGGCCGCTGGGCGTGCCCGAGGTGCGCGGCATCCTGCCCCGCGGCGGCACGATCCTCGGCGCCTCGCGGACCAATCCCTTCAAGCAGGACGACGGCCCGCAGCAGCTGGCGGCCAACCTCGAGGCCGACGGCGTCGACGGGCTGATCGCGATCGGCGGCGAGGACACGCTCGGGGCGGCGGCCCGCCTGCACGCCGAGCACGGCGTGCCGGTGATCGGCGTGCCGAAGACGATCGACAACGACCTCGGCGCCACCGACTACACCTTCGGCTTCGACACCGCGGTCAACATCGCGATGGAGGCGATCGACCGCCTGCACACGACCGCCGACAGCCACCACCGGGTGCTGATCGTCGAGGTGATGGGCCGCCACGCCGGCTGGATCGCCTTCCACTCCGGCCTCGCCGGCGGCGCCAACGTGATCCTCATCCCCGAGCAGCCCTTCGACGTCGACCGCGTCTGCGAGTTCGTCGGCCGCCGCTTCGAGCACAACTTCGCCCCGATCCTGGTCGTCGCCGAGGGGGCGCAGCCCCGCGGCGGCACGTTCGAGATCGAAGACGAGAGGCTCGACCAGTTCGGCCACGTCCACCTCGGCGGCATCGCCCACTGGCTCGAGGGCGAGATCGAGCAGCGCACCGGCAAGGAGGCGCGGGCGACGGTGCTCGGCCACGTCCAGCGCGGTGGCACCCCGACCGCCTTCGACCGGGTGCTGGCGACGCGCTTCGGGCTGCACGCGATCGACGCGGCGGACGGGGGCGATTGGGGCAAGATGACCGCGCTGCGGGGGATCGACATCGAGTTGGTGAGCCTCGAGGAAGCGACGGCTGAGCTGAAGACGGTGCCGCCAGAGCTCTACTCCGAGGCAGAGGTTTTCTTTGGCTGAGCGGGGGGAGGGGCGGGTGCCCCTGGTGAAAACGCTCGGCGGGAGCCTCGCTTGAGTGTTTTCACCAGGGGCACCCGCCCCTCTTCCTGGCTCCGCAAAGGGCTCGGCCTCGTCGTCGCTGCGGCGATGATCGGTGCTGCTTCAGGCTGCGGGGGCGGGGGGGTGTCTGCGGGTGCGAGCGTTACTGCCTATGTCGTCGCCCCGCTTTGCGCTGAAGCTGAAAAGCAGCTGGCGCGGGACGGGGGGAAGGCTGGCGACCTCCGGGTCCGCATCGTCTGCTTGCCCAACCCAAGAGGCTCTTCAAAGCTCGACCTCGCGCGGATCGGGGCCAACGCCCGGCGCGCCACCGAGGACTCGACTGCGGTTGCCTTCATCGCCCCGGTCGACCCCCAGGCGACCCGCTTCGCCGACCCGATCCTGAAGACCGCCAACCTCCCCTCGCTCGACACCCGCTCGGGTAAGGCGGCGATGGCGGACCTCCTGGCCGCAATCGAAGCCGCTGATTCAGATTCCCTCCGCAGCTCAGTCACAGAAGACCTGGAATGACGAAAGGGCCGGGTGCGTAGTTCTCAAAACACTCCAGCGAGGCTCCCGCCGAGCGTTTTGAGAACTACGCACCCGGCCCTCCTCGCCTAATGCAGATCGTCCAGCGAGGCTCCCGCCGAGCGTTTTGGGATGGGCCGCCCGGCCCTCCCGCATGCACCTAAAGCAGATCGCTCAGCGCCTCGTCCAGCTCGGGATGCCTGAACTGGTACCCGAGATCCAGCGCCCGCCGCGGCATCACCCGCTGGCCGCCGCGCAGCACCTGGCCGAACTCCCGGCCGTACATCAGGTCGACGGCGAAGCCGGGGATCGGCACGACGGCCGGCCGGCCCAGGGTCTTGCCGAGCGCCTTGGAGAAGTTGTGGTTGGTCGCGGGGTGGGGGGCGGTGGCGTTGACGACGCCGCTGACGGCCTCGTTCTCGATCGCCCAGAGCAAAAGGCCGACCTCGTCGGCGACGTGGATCCAGGAGACGTACTGGTCGCCGCCCGCCAGTGGCCCGCCGACGCCGAGCTTGAAGGGGGTGATCAGCTGGCCGAGGAAGCCGCCGCGCGGGTCGAGCACGTGGCCGGTGCGGACGACGACGAGGCGGACGCCGGCCGGCTCGACCTCGCGCGCCGCCTTCTCCCACTCGCGCACGACCTCGGCGTCGAAGCCCTCGCCGCTCTCGCTCGACTCGTCGACGATCGCCTCGCCGCGGTCGCCGTAGAAGCCGATCGCCGACTGGTTGACCAGCACCCGCGGCTTGCGCTCGAGGCCGGCGATCGTGCCGATCAGGTTGTGGGTGCCGGTGCGGCGGCTCTCCATGATCCGCCGCTTGGCCTCGTCGGTCCAGCGCTGGTTGATCTTCTCGCCGAGCAGGTTGACGACCGCGTCGACGTTCTCGAAGGCGGCGGCCGGCGGCCGTTCGAGGGTCGGCTCCCAGGCGTGCCAGACGACGCTCGGGTTGGTGCCGCGCGCCCGCTCGGGGTCGCGGGTGAGGCCGACCACCGAGTCGCCCCGGACCAGCAGCGCGTCGCAGAGGGCCGCCCCGATGAAGCCGCTGGCGCCGGTGACGAGAACCTTCACGCCGGCGGCACCTCGACGGTCGAGAAGGTGCCGGTCTCCTCGTTGACGCGGGCCAGGCCCTCGCGCTTGGCCTCCTCGACCACGGCGGCGGCCACCTTCGGCGCCACGTCGCGGTCGAAGACGCTGGGGATGATGTAGTCCTCGGAGAGGTCGTCGTCGGCGACCACCTCGGCGATGCCGCGGGCCGCCGCCAGCTTCATCTCCTCGGTGATGTTGGGCGAGCCGGCGTCGAGGACGCCGCGGAAGACGCCGGGGAAGGCGAGCACGTTGTTGATCTGGTTCGGGTAGTCCGAGCGCCCGGTGGCCATGATCCGCACGTAGGGGGCGGCGTCCTCGGGCATCACCTCGGGGGTCGGGTTGGCCATCGCGAAGACGATCGCGTCGTCGTTCATCTTGCCCAGCGACTCGGCCTCGACCAGCCCCGGCCCGGAGAGGCCGATGAAGAGGTCGGCGCCCTCGATCGCCTCGTTCGGACCGCCGCTGAGCTGTTCGGGGTTCGAGTTCTCCGCGTACCAGCGCTTGATCGCGCTCATCTCGCCCGACTCGTAGTCGGCGCGCGAGGTCGAGAGCGCCCCCTGGCGGTCGCAGCCGACGATGTGGGTCACCCCGGAGGCGAGCATCATCTTGGTCACCGCTACCCCGGCGGCGCCCAGGCCTACCATCAGCACGCGCAGATCCTCGATCGGCTTCTCGACGATCTTCAGCGCGTTGAACAGCGCCGCCATGGTGACGATCGCGGTGCCGTGCTGGTCGTCGTGGAAGACCGGGATGTCGAGCTTCGCCTTGAGCCGCTCCTCGATCTCGAAGCAGCGCGGGGCGGAGATGTCCTCGAGGTTGATGCCGCCGAAGGTCGGCGCGATCAGTTCCACCGCCTTGATGATCTCCTCGGCGTCCTGGGTGTCGAGGCAGATCGGGAAGGCGTCGACCCCGGCGAACTCCTTGAACAGCATCGCCTTGCCCTCCATCACCGGCATCGCCGCCTCGGGGCCGATGTTGCCCAGGCCGAGCACGGCGCTGCCGTCGGAGACGACGGCGACGGTGTTCTTCTTGATCGTGTACTCGAAGGCCTTGCTGCGCTCGGCGTGGATGTCCTGGCAGACGCGGGCGACACCGGGCGTGTAGGCCATCGAGAGGTCGTCGCGGGTCTTCAGCGGGTACTTGTTCTCGACCGAGATCTTGCCGCCGCGGTGCATCTGCATCGTGCGGTCGACGTAGTCGAGCACCTTGGCGCCGCGGGTCGAGCCGATCCCGCGCAGGATCCGCTCCCAGTGCTCGCGGTCCTGGGCGTCGATCGTGAACTCGCGCACCCGCTTGCCCTCGCCGCCGGCGCCCGGCACCAGGTCGACGCCCTGCAGCTGCCCGCCGGCCTCGGCGATCTGCGCGGTCAGCTTGCCGAGCGGCTCCTGCCGCGCGTCGAGCTCGACCCGGATCGTGACGCTGTATTGGGCGCTGACTGCCATGGGTCGGGCTATCGAATCAGATTCGCGGCGCCTGCCCAGTCACGGGTTGGCGGGCAGAGGGGGGAGAGTTTTGCTCGCTGAACCCTTATATAGGTATGCAAAGCACGAGCCGGACCACCCATACGCATCTGCCAACCCCACCGATACGCATTTTCCCGCCGCCTAAAGCGTATAATCGCCACATGGGAAAGCGCACTTCGCTGATCGTCGAGCCCCAGCTGGTCGAGCGGGCGGCCGAGATCTTGGAAACCAGGGGGACCACCGCCACCGTCCGCGAGGCGCTCGAGCGGGTCGTCCGCCAGGCGGATCTCGAGCGCCTGGCGCAGTGGGAGTTCCCGGACGACGCCCTGGAGCGCCTGCGCCAGATGCGCGAGCCCCGCAAGTTCGACTTCGAGTAGACCGTGGCCAGGTACCTCGCCGACACCAGCGCCTGGCTCCTCTCCCGGCGCCGGGACGCGCCCGCCGGCCTGCGCGATTCCTTTGGCGCGCTGGTCTCCGGGGGCGAGATCGCGATCTGCGGCCCGGTGGCGTGGGAGCTGCTGCACAGCACCAACAACGCCGAGGAGTACGGCGAGCTGCGCCGGTCGCTGGGCGCCCTGGAGAAGGCCCCGCTCGGCGATTCCGGCTGGGACCGGGCGCTCGACCTGGGCCAGCGCCTCGCCGAGAAGGGCGGCGCCCTGCACCGCGCCCCGTCGCTGTCGGACGCGACGATCGCCGTCGCCGCCGAGACCGCCGGCCTCACCGTCCTTCACTACGACAAGGACTTCGACCTGATCGCCGGCGTCACCGGCCAGCCCTGCGAGTGGATCGCGCCCAAGGGTTCCCTGTAGCCGCTCGCCGCTACTGAACGAAGGCGCTGAGGGCGACGCTGACCTCGGCCGCCTTCAGCGGCCCAAAGCGCAGCGTCCAGGCGCCGCCGAGCTCCTGGCGAAAGGAGTAGCGCACCGCATTCGCGTCGAGCGTCGGAACGTGGGCTTCGGCCCGCTCGTATCCGCTCGCCCCCTGGAACGTCGCGTCGAGCCCGAACCTGCCGTCGTCCATCGGCCAGATCGTCACCCGATCCGGCACCGGCCCCGCCTGTGTCGGCACATCCGCCACGACTGTCCCATCGGTGCCAATCCGTCACGGCTTTAGTGGCGATCGGCCGAGCAGTGTTTGAAGCATTTTCATATTCTCTTCTAGAAACGTATGCAGTATGAAAAAGGAACTCTTCGCCTTGGTCTCCTGCTCCTCGCTTGCGCGGCGTTTGGCTTGGTTGGCGTCGGCTGCGGAACGGATGGCGGATCGGCCGATGCGGAACGGGAGGCACGCCAGCCCGCTGTCCTGGAAGAAGGAGAATTCGAAGAACCGGCCGAAGCGGAAACCGGTGAATGCGATCCCAACTACAGCGGCGCTTGTCTCGACCCCTATGCGTCCGACTACGACTGTGAAAGCGGCAGCGGCAACGGCCCGAGCTACACGGGTCCGGTTCAGGTCGTCGGCAACGACCATTACGGCCTCGACCGCGACGGGGACGGCTACGGCTGCGAGTAGATCGCGCGGTTAGCCTTTGGGGAGATGGCCTACGACGAGGCGCTGGCGGATCGGGTTCGGGATGTGCTCGCGGCGCGCGCCGAGCTCAGCGAGCGCAAGATGTTCGGCGGCATCGCCTTCATGCTCGGCGGCAACATGGCGGTTGGGGTCATCGGCGACGACCTGATGGTCCGCCTCGACCCCGCCGATGCCGAGAAGGCTCTCGCCGAGCCCCACACCCGCCCGATGGACTTCACCGGCCGCCCGATGAAGGGAATGGTCTTCGTCAGCTCCGAGGGCACGGCAGGCGACGAAGACCTCAGCGCCTGGGCCGAAGCCGGCGCCGACTTCGCCGCCTCCCTTCCTCTCAATTAGCGCGCGGGGTCGCGGCCCGGACCGGGCGGTGGTGGTCTCCTCCCAAAACACTCCAGCGAGGCTCCCGCCGAGCGTTTGGGGAGGAGACCACCACCGCCCCCGCCCCCGACCCCCGCGGAGCTGCCCTTCGCGACACCCCCGGGTCGTAGAGTGGCCGCCGATGGTCGACGACGCGCATGAGCTCTTCCTGATCGACGGCAACTCGCTTGCCTACCGGGCCTTCTTTGCCCTGCCCGAGTCGATCGGGACCAGCGACGGGCGGCCGACCAATGCGATCTACGGCCTCGCCTCGATGCTGGTCAAGATCATCGACGAGCACGCGCCGGCCGGGGTCGTCGTCGCCTGGGACGCGGGGATGTCGGGGCGCGAGGTCGTCTACGAGGAGTACAAGGCCGGGCGCAAGCCGCGGCCCGACCTGCTGCGCGAGCAGTGGCCGCAGCTGATGCCGCTGGTCGAGGCCTTCGGCTACGCCAACGTCAAGGTCGAGGGCTACGAGGCCGACGACGTGATCGCCGCGCTCAGCCGCCAGGCGCGCGAACAGGGGATCCCGGTGATGGTCGTCACCGGCGACCGCGACGCCTACCAGCTGGTCGGCCCGGGGGTGCGGGTGATGAGCACCTCGCGCGGGATCACCGAGACCAAGATCTACGACGAGGCCGCGGTCGAGGAGCGCTACGGCGTGCCGCCGGAGCGGATCGTCGACCTGATGGGGCTGCGCGGCGACACCTCCGACAACATCCCGGGGGTCCCCGGGATCGGCGAGAAGACCGCGACCCAGCTGCTGCAGCGCTTCGGCGACCTCGAGGGGGTGCTCGCCGCGGTCGACGAGATCTCCGGCGCCAAGCGAAAGCAGAACCTGGTCGAGCACGCCGAGGACGCCCGCATGTCGAAGCGGCTGGCGACCCTGCAGGACGAGATCGAGACCGGGGTCGACCTCGACGCGGTGATGGGCTCGGCGCCCGACCGCGCGGCGCTGCGCGAGTTCATGCGCGAGTTCGAGCTGCGCGCCGTGCTCGAGCGGCTCGAAGAGGCGCTGCCCGAGGGCGAGGCGGTCCCCGGCCGCCGGGTCGAGACCGAGCTCGGGGCCGAGGCCGAGGAGGCGGCGCCGGCTGAGCTGCAGGCCGGCGAGGGCCCCGTCGCGCTGGCGATCGAGGGCGAGCGCTGGGCCGCGGCCGACGGCGAGCGCCTGCTCGCCGGCGCCGCCAGCGTCGACGAGCTCGCCGTCGCCCTCGCCGGCCGGCCGCTGGTCGCCCACGACGCCAAGTCGCTCGGCGGCGGCCGCCACGGCCTGCTCGCCGCCGCCGCCCGCGAGGCGGTCGAGCTGGGGCTGGCGCACGACACGATGCTCGCCGCCTACCTGCTCGAGCCCCAGCGCCGCACCTACGACCTCGCCGAGCTGGCGGCGGACGCCGGGATCGGGATCGCCGCCGAGGCCGAGCCCAAGGCGGGGGGGAGCGACGGCGAGGACGGGCAGCTCTCGCTCGACGGCGACGAGCAGGGCGAGGCGGGGCTCGACCCGGCCGAGGAGGCGCGCCTGGTCGCGGCCCTGGCCGAGGCGCAGCAGCCGCGGCTCGAGGCGCTCGGCCTGGAGCCGCTCCTGCGCGAGGTCGAGCTGCCGCTGGTCCACGTCCTGGCGGCGATGGAACGCGAGGGGCTGAAGCTCGACGCCGAGCGCCTGGCCGAGGTCGGCGCCGGCTTCGGCGAGCGGATCGCGACCCTGGAGAAGGAGATCTTCGAGCTGGCCGGCGAGGAGTTCACGATCGGCTCGCCGCAGCAGGTCGGCCGGGTGCTCTTCGAGGAGCTGGGGCTGACCCGCAAGCGCCGCGGCAAGACCGGCTACTCGACCGACGCCCGCGTCCTCGCCCAGATCCGCGACGAGCACCCGATCGTCGAAAAGATCGAGCACTGGCGCGAGCTGACCAAGCTGAAGAACACCTACCTCGACTCGCTGCCCGACCTGATCGACCCGGCGACCGACCGCGTCCACACCACCTTCAACCAGGCGGCGACCACCACCGGCCGGCTCTCGAGCACCAACCCCAACCTGCAGAACATCCCGATCCGCACCGAGATCGGCCGCCCGGTCCGCGCCTGCTTCGTCGCCGAGCAGGGCCAGCGGCTGCTCTCCGCCGACTACAGCCAGGTCGAGCTGCGCGTCCTCGCCCACGTCGCCGACGAGACCGTGCTGAAAGACGTCTTCCACGCCGGCGAAGACGTGCACGCGGCGACCGCCGCCGAGGTCTTCGAGATCGACCGCGACGAGGTCGACGTCGGCCAGCGCTCGAAGGCGAAGATGGTCAACTTCGGCATCGTCTACGGGCTGACCGGGTTCGGCCTCGCCGACCGGCTCAACATCCCGCGCAAAGAGGGCGAGGAATTCGTCTCCCGCTACCTGGAGCGCTTCCCGGCGGTGCGCGCCTTCCGCGAGCAGGTGGTCGAGCGGGCGCAGGAGGAGGGCTTCGTGACGACCCTGATGGGGCGGCGCCGCGCGATCCCCGAGCTGCGCTCGGGCAACCCGAACACCCGCCGGCTGGGCGAGCGGCTGGCGGTCAACACCGTGATCCAGGGCACCGCCGCCGACATCATCAAGGTCGCGATGGTGCGCTGCCGACGGGCGCTGCAGGATGAGGAGACGGCGACTCGCCTGGTCCTGCAGATCCACGACGAGCTGCTCTTCGAGGGCCCGCCGGAGGAGATGGACGCGGCGGTCGAGCTGGTGCGGCGCGAGATGTGCGCCGCCTACCAGCTCGACCCGCCGCTGGAGGTGGACGTCGGCGTCGGCGAGGACTGGCTCGACGCCAAGTAGCGCTCAGCCGGCTACCGGCGCGTCCTCGCCTTCCTCTTCCCCTTCGGGCTGCGGTTCGCCTTCGTCGGCCGGCGCCTGCACGATCAGGCCGACCAGCTTGTAGTAGGCGCTGCCGTCGATCAGGACCAGCTCGGCGACCTTGACCGGCGTGCCGGGGACCAGGTCGCCCGCGTTGCAGCGGGCGGAGTGCTCGGCGCCCTGGCCGGGGCCCTCGCTGCGGCCCGGGGCGGTGCCGTCGTGGCCGGGGGCGTCCTCACCGGGCTCGCCGCGGCGACCGCCGTGGTCGTCGCCGACGTCCTCCTGCTCGTTCTCGACCTCGCGCCCGTCCTCGCGCCCGCGGCTCGAGATCCCCGCGCGGTGGCCGCGCTTGTGGCGGCGCAGGTGGCGGTGGCCGCGCAGGTGGCGGCGGCCCTCGCCGCAGCGGATGCGGGTGCGGCGCACGACCAGGCCGCTGACCGTGCCGCCCTTGGCGAGCGCGACGCTGAGCACGCCGGTCTCGGGGTCGAACGACTCGACGGTGCCCGCCGGCCCGTGGTCGTGGTGGCGGCCGTGGCCGGTGGCGAGCCCGGGCAGGGCCAGGATCGCGAGAGCGGCGGCGACCGCGAGCAGCGTCCCGCCGAGCTTCGCTCGATTGCCGTGCAGACGTCTCATTCTCTTTCCTCCGTGTCGGGTTGGTGAAGGCACTTCGCCGCTTTCAACCCGTGGCGGAGGCGAAGATCACGCGAACTCGCCGAACTGCATCAAATTCCAGCTCTGGCAGAGCTGGAATTTGATGCAGTTCGGGGGAGGGGGAGGCTCAGGGCGACTCTTCCGCAAGGCGGGTCTCGGCCGGGTCCGGGCCGGAGGAGTCGTCGGATCCGGAATTCGAGCCGGAGCGATCCTCCTCCGGGGGCTGCTCTTCCTCCGGCGGGGGAGGCGGACGCAGGGCGCCGTCGTGCTCTCCCTCTCCACCGCCGGGACCGCTGCGTCCGCCGTCCTCGAAACGGTCGCGATCGCCGCCGCCGGGCCCTGAGCGGGAGCCGTCGTCCCCGCGGCGAGGACCCGGTCCACGATGGCCGTCGTCACGAGGTCCGGATCGCAGTTCGCCGCCGTCCCGCGGCGGGCGTGGGCCGTGACCCTGCCGGGGGCCGCGATGGCGCCCGCCGGGCCCGAAGCCCCGCCCCTCTCCGCGCCCTCGCCCCTCGCCCCGGTGCCCCCGCTCACGCCCGCCGTCGCTCGTCGAGCCCCGGTCCTCACCCGTGCCACACCCCTCGCCCCCGTCGACTGCAACGCGTTTGCGTTCTATTTCCCCGCAAACGCGTTGCACCCCGGGGGGTTGGGGGGTGGGAGACGCCGGGGCGGACGCGGCCGGCCGGGCGTCTCCCGCTGCCGGGCCGGCCGCCGCCGCGGCGCGCTCCGCCTGGCCGCCCTCGCCGCGCTCCTGCAGGGCGATCCCGGTGCCGACCGAGCCGGCCAGGACCGCGGTCACCACGCCGGCCTTGACCGCCATCCCCGCCCCGGCGCCGCCCAGCGCCCCGCCGGCGCTCGCCGCGGTGCCGGCGGCGCCGACCCCCGCGCCGGCGGCCGCCATCTCGCCGCCGTGGTCGGCCAGCAGGCGCAGCAGCGGCAGCGGCAGCAGCAGCCCGAGGCCGTCGCGCAGCGCCTGCCGGGCGCGGTGGATCGCCTGCCGCGCCGCGCCGCCGGTCAGCCCCAGCGCCGCGGCGATCTCCTCGTGGCTGAGCCCTTCCAGCTCGCGCATCACGATCGCCGCCCGCTGGCGCTCGGGCAGCTCCCGCAGGCGGCGCATCAGGTCGGCCAGCTCCTCGCGGCGCTCCAGCTCCTCGACCGGGTCGCCGCCGCCGGCGGTCAGGGCCTCGGCCAGCTCGGCGCTGCTCGGCGGCCGGTCGCGCAGGTCGTTGAGCGCCGTGTTGCGGACGATGCGGAACAGCCACGGCCGCAGCTCGATCTCGTTCTCGCTGCCGCGCAGCGCCAGCAGCGCCTTGGAGAAGGCGTCCTGGGTCACGTCCTCGCCGCGCGGCCCGGCGATCGCCGCCGCGTAGCGGGTCAGCGGCCGGCCGTAGCGCCGCACGATCTCCTCGAAGGCGGTCTCGTAGCCCTCGCGCACCAGCGCCACCAGCCGCCGGTCGGGCTGCGTGCGCAGCGCCGGCCCGAGCACGAGGCGGGCGGCGAATCCCTCGGTTGGCGGCGGCATCTCTCTCGTAACACGTTAGAGCGCCGAAGATCACGCTCTGGACGAATGCCTCAGCCGCGCACTCCGAGATTCTTCACGGTCTCCGACTTGGGCACCGAGCGGTGGTCGGGACTGGTGCCGAGCACGCGGTCGGCGGCGTCGGAGCTGACCCCGAACCAGTAGTGCTCGTTCTTGAAGTGGTGAAGGCGGTGGGAGCGCCAGATCGAGCGGTAGTAGCGGCTCTTCGGCAGGTACGGGGTGTGGATCAGGAAGTGGCTCCACTCATAGACGCCGGTCAGCACCGCGCTGACGATCATCAGCGTCAGCCAGACGCCGACGTGGCTGGCGCCGAGCAGCGCCCAGGGCCAGCTCAGCAGCCACATCACGGCGACCACGGGCACCAGGAAGCCGGCGATCAGCGAGCCGGGGATCAGCACCGCTTCGAGCAGGGTCGGCTCGCGGTGGTGCCAGCGGTGCATGCGCGCCGTCGGCAGGTCGATCGTCAACGGGCCGAGCCGGCGCGGCTTGGAGTGGAGCAGGCCGACGTGGATCAGCCACTCGGTGAAGGGTTGGAGGGCGACGAGCAGGCCGGCGGCGGCGAGGTCGAGCCAGCTCCAGTCCCCGACCGCGACCCGGGCGGCGACGAAGACGAGGAGGAAGCCGGCGAGCACCCGCGGCGAGCGAAAGCGGGCGAAGGCGCGGGCGCACTCGAGCAGCGTGACCCGCTCGCCGGGCCGGCCGGTGATCGTCACCGCGCTGGCGCTCAGCGGGTCGTCCGGGATCGCGGCCGGTCTTGCCTCCATGCGCACAGGGTAATCCGCCGGTTCGCTACCGATAATGCGCGGCGGAACGATGGACCGCGGGCTCGCCGTGATACTCACCGCTGGCGCCGGCGGGCTGATCGCCCTGCAGGCGCCGATCAACGCCGGGCTCGGCCGGGCGACCGGGAGCCTGCCGGCGGCGCTGGTCTCCTTCCTGGTCGGCACCGTCGCCCTGGCGGCGATCGTCGTGCTCAGCGGCAAGGCGGGCGGCATCGGCTCGGCCTTCGACGTCAGCCTGGTACTACCTGCTCGGCGGCCTGCTCGGCGCCGTCTACGTCGCCAACGCGCTGATCGCGGTCTCGGCGATCGGCGCCGGCGGGGTGGCGGCGGCGACGATCACCGGCCAGCTCGCCTTCTCGCTGGCGATCGACCGGCTCGGGCTATTCGGCCTCGACCAGGTCCCGGTCAGCCCCGGGCGCGTGCTCGGCGTCGTCCTGCTGCTGGCCGGCACCGTCCTGGTCGTGCGCTGAGCGGGGCGCGGCCCGGGCCAGCTCGGGCGGCGCGATCCGCAGGTAGTGGCCGAAGGACCAGTGGATGAAGCGGCGGTTGCCGAGCTGGCGGATCAGCGGCCCCAGCACCCGCGGCGGGATCCTCGGCACCAGCTTCTGCACGCGCAGCATCCAGCGGAACTTCCACTCGTGCGAGTCGTTGAACCCGGCGTAGCGGAGCGCCGCCTGCTCGCGGCTCTGCCAGCCGTCGAGCACGCCGCGCAGCTCGCGGCCGAGGGCGATGCCGAAGTAGAGCGCGGTGCGGATCCCCTCGGCGCTGAGCGGCAGACAGTGGCCGGCCGAGTCGCCGGCGAAGAAGACGCCGCCCTCGGTGCCGCGGCGCAGCTGGTGGGGGATCCAGTTGCCCTGGTAGCGGACCCGCTCGGCGTCGAGGTCGGCGGCCAGCTGCTCGGTCGTCTCGCGCACGTGGAAGCGCGGGTCGAAGGAGCCGACGCCGATCCGCAGCTCGTCGCGGGCCGGGAAGGACCAGCCGTAGCCGGCCGGCACGTAGCGGCGGTCGATCCAGATCTCGAGATCCTCGCCGCTGCCGTCGGGGTGCACCTCAAGCCCGCGCGAGAGCGGCGCGTCGGGCGGCTGGTAGCCGTCGCCGGCGGCCAGCACCCGGCGCCAGCCGAGCGCGTCGACGACCAGCGGCGCGGAGATCGTGCCGCGGTCGGTGTCGACCGCGATCGCGCCGTCGCCGTTCGCCGCGGCCCCCCGGCCGTCGACCTTGGCGGTCTCGAAGCGGGCGTCGCACTGCGCCCAGAGCAGGTCGCAGAGCTCGCGGTAGTCGAAGGTGGAGAAGGTGAAGGGGAGGGGGAAGCGCGAGTCGCCGTGCGGGGTGTGCATCAGCAGCGAGTCGAAGCGCTGGCGCTCGGCGTCGATCAGCCCCAGCGCCTCCATCCACACGGTCGGGATGCCGCAGGCCGAGGTCTGGCGCTCGCCGATCTCGTAGCGGTCGATGACCAGCACGTCGGCCCCCGAGCCGGCCAGTTCGCGCGCCACCGCCAGCCCGGCGAAGCTCGCCCCGCAGATCAGCACGTCGCAGCTGCCCTCGAGCGGCGTCCGCTCTTCGCCTCGCTTGGTCGCCCGGATCGGCACGACGCAGAGCGTACTCACCTCTGCAATTATCCCGCGCTGTGTCCGTGACCGATACGACCATCACCCCTGAGTCCACCGGAACGCCCGTCGAGGGCTCCGGCGGCCTGCTGATGGAAGTAGACGGCAAGGTCGTCCCCAACTACGCGGCGACGATGGTCTCCTTCGAGGAGGGCGACGTCGTCAAGGGCAAGGTCGTGCGCATCGACAAGGACGAGGTCCTGGTCGACATCGGCTACAAGGCCGAGGGGGTCATTCCCTCGCACGAGCTCTCGATCCGCAAGTCGGTCGACCCGGCCGACGAGGTCGAGCTGGGCGAGGAGATCGACGCCCTGGTCCTGACCAAGGAGGATACCGAGGGCCGCCTCGTCCTCTCCAAGAAGCGCGCTCGCTTCGAGCAGGCCTGGCGCAAGATCGAGGCCGCCGCCGAGTCCGGCGAACCGGTCGAAGGCAACGTGATCGAGGTGGTCAAGGGCGGCCTGATCCTCGACCTCGGGGTGCGCGGCTTCCTGCCCGCCTCGCTGGTCGACATCCGCCGCGTCCACAACCTCGAGGAGTTCACCGGCCAGACGCTCGAGTGCAAAGTGATCGAGCTCAACCGCAGCCGCAACAACGTCGTCCTCTCGCGCCGCGCCGTGCTCGAGGAAGAGCGCAAGGAGGTGCGCGAGCAGATCCTCGGCCGGCTCGAGCCCGGCCAGGTGGTCGAGGGCAAGATCTCCAACATCGTCGACTTCGGCGCCTTCGTCGACCTCGACGGGATCGACGGCCTGATCCACATCTCCGAGCTCTCCTGGAGCCACGTCAACCACCCCTCCGAGGTGGTCGCGATCGGCGACGACGTGCGGATCAAGGTGCTCGACATCGACCGCGACCGCCAGCGCATCTCACTCGGCCTCAAGCAGACGCAGGAGGACCCCTGGCAGCGAGTGATCAGCTCGCACCGCCCCGGCGACGTGCTCGAGGGCGAGGTGACCAAGGTCGTCGCCTTCGGCGCCTTCGTCGAGATCCTGCCCGGGGTCGAGGGCCTGGTCCACATCTCCGAGCTCGCCGACCACCACGTCGAGAGCCCCAGCGAGGTGGTCGAGCCGGGCACGACCCTGAACGTCAAGATCCTCGAGATCGACGAGGAGCGCCGCCGCCTCTCGCTCAGCATCAAGCAGGTGTCCGAGGGCAAGATGGCGATGGGCGACCTCGGCGAACAGATCGACGCGGCAGCGGCCGGCGAAGCCGCTGAGGCTTCCGATCAGGGCTCCGACGCTGAGCCCGCGGGTCCTGTCACTGCAGGGGACCCACCTCCCCCTGCGGTAGCTGAAGCTTCCTCGGGGGAGGTCCCCCTACAGCGCCACCCGCGGACGAAGCGGAGGAGGCTGACGGAGGCGAGGAGGTCCCGGCCGCTGAGGCGGAGCCTGAGGTCGCCGGGGAGGCGCCTGCCGCTGAGGCTGAGGAGGCTCCGGCCGCTGAGGCTGACGCCCCGGCCGAGGAGGCCTCCGCCACTGAGGACGAGGGCTCCGACGAGTCCTGAGTCGTGCCGCTCACCGTTGGGCTGACGGGCGGGATTGCGGCTGGGAAGTCTGCGGCTCTCGACGCGTTCGAGCGGCTGGGGGCGGCGACGATCTCCAGCGACGCTGTGGTGCACGAGTTGCTCGATGGCGAGCCGCTACTCGGCAGGCTGAAGGAGCGCTGGGGGGAGGAGGTCGTGCATGAGGGCCGGATCGACCGCGGCAAGGTCGGGGAGATCGTCTTCGCCGATCCGGGCGAGCTGAAGTGGCTCGAGTCGCAGATCCACCCGCTGGTCGGCGAGAGGCTCGCCGCCTGGATGCAGGGGCTGCCGGCGGAGACCGAGTTCGCCGTGGTCGAGGTGCCGCTGCTCTTCGAGGGGGAGATGGCGCCCGTCTTCGACACCACGGTCGCCGTCGTCGCTGCCGACGAGCTGCGCCGCGCCCGGGCCGAGCAGCGCGGCCACGCCCTGGTCGGCGAGCGCGAGGCGCGCCAGCTGCCGCAGTCCGAGAAGGCCGCCCGCGCCGAGCATGTGGTCGAGAACGACGGCTCGCTGGCCGATCTGGAGCGGCGCCTGTCCACCCTGCTCGCCAAGCTGGGTGGATGAAGATACGGAGAAGGCGACGCCTGCTGCTGTGGGCGGCGGCGCTCGCCGCCGGTATCGTCGCCGGCGTGGCGCTGGGACTGGTGGGGACCTTGGAACGCGGGATTCGGGAGCTGACCCTGCCCCTGCGCCATGAGGACGTGATCCGCCAGCAGTCGCGCGACAAGGAGGTCGACGCGGCGCTGATCGCGGCGGTGATCTACGCCGAGTCGAAGTTCAGCGACAGCACCTCGGCCGCCGGCGCCCGCGGCCTGATGCAGATCACCCCGGAAGCGGCGAACGAAATCGAGCGCCTCAGCGGCGGCACCACCTTCGAGCTGGGCGATCTCTCCGACCCCGAAATCAACATCCGCTACGGCACCTTCCTGCTCGGCGAACTGCTCGAGCGCTACGACGGCGACACGGTGGCGGCGCTCGCCGCCTACAACGCCGGCCCGGCCAACGCCGACCGCTGGGGCGGCAGCGACCTGAGCCTGGCCGGCATCCGCTTCCCCGAAACGCGCGCCTACGTCGAAGAGGTGCTCGAGAAGCGGCGCGCCTACCGCGAGAAGTACGGCCGGGAGCTGGGCTACCGGTGAGCGGCGAGGCCCCGCGTCCCCGCGTCGCCGCCCTGGCGATCGCCGTCGGCCTCGTCCTCGCCGACTCCTCGATCGTCGTCCTCGCCCTGCCCGAGATCTACCGCGAGCTGGACACCAGCGTCGCCGGCGTCACCTGGGTGCTGGTCTCCTTCAACCTGGTGATGGCGCTGGCCGCGGTGCCGGCGGCGCACCTGGCGCGGCGCGCCGGCCCGGCCCGGGTCGCCGCCGTCGGCCTCGCCGTCTTCGCCGGCGCCGGCATCGCCTGCGCCGCCTCGGCCGGGCTCGGCACCCTGATCGCCGCCCGCTGCGTGCAGGCCCTGGGCGGCGCCGCGGCGGTGACCGCGGTGCTCGAGCTGCTGCCGGCGAGCGTCGGCTCCGAGCGGCGGGCCGCGGCGCTCTGGGCGACCGCGGGGGCGACCGGCGCCGCGCTCGGCCCGGCGCTCGGCGGCCTGCTCACCGAGCTGGTCTCCTGGCAGGCGATCTTCCTCGTCCAGGTGCCGGTGGCGCTGGCCGCCGCGGTGCCGATCCTCGCCGTCGCTCGCCACGAGGCGGCGACCGGGGTGATCTCGACCGAGCTGCGCCTCACCGGCCGGCCGCACCTGCTCGCCAACCTCGCCCTGGCGCTGGTCTCGGCGGCGATCGCCGGGGCGCTCTTCCTGCTCGTCCTGCTGCTGATCGAGGGCTGGCGCCTGACCCCGGTCGGGGCGGCGATCGTGGTCAGCGTGATGCCGCTCGCGGCGCTGCTCGGCAGCCGCCTCGACGGGCTCGTGCCGAGCGCCCGGGCGCGGGCGGCGGCCGGGGCGATCCTGGTCTCCGGCGGCCTCGGCGGCCTCGCCCTGCTGCCCAGGGCCGAGGTGGCGCTGACCGTGCCACCCCAGATCCTGGTCGGCGTCGGCCTCGCCCTGGTGCTCTCGGCCCTGACCGAGACCGCCCTCGGCGGCCGTGCCCCGCAGGCGATCCACGGCGGCTGGACGATCTCGGCCCGCCATGCCGGGGTCGTGCTCGGCCTGCTGGCGGTGACGCCGCTGTTCACCGCCGACATCGCCGACCAGCGCCACGACGCGATCGAAGCCGGCACCGCGGTCGTGCTCGACTCGCGCGTGCGGCCGCTGCTCAAGCTCGAGCTGGCGCAGCGGATCGAGTCGCGGCTGGAGGGCGAGCAAGGCAAGGTGCCGACGATCGGGCCGGCCTTCGAGCCGCTGCCCGCGGACGAGTCCGACCGCGAGGCGGTGCTCGAGCTGCGCGACGAACTGCAGGAGCAGCTCAACCGCGGCGCCACCCACGCCTTCAGCCCCTCCTTCGGGCTGGCCGCCCTGATCGGCCTGCTCGCCCTGGTCCCGATCGGCCTGGCGAGGAGAATCGAGCTATGACCCCGCCGCCGACGGGCCTAAATGTTGAACCACGGGCAACTTTTCGGCCCGTCGGCGGGGGGTTGGCGTGACGCGGGGGGTGGCGCTGGTGGTCGGGGCCGTGGTCGTGGCGGTGGCGCTGGTTGGCGTCTACCTGGCGGCCGGGGGGGCGAGCTACGCCCCGGTCAAGGCCCAGGACCCCTGCGAAGACCGCGCCTGGCGCGACCCGCAGGGGCTGGAACAGATAGCAGAGCAGTTCTCGCTCTCGGCGCTCGACGGCGCTGCCTGCGAGCTCGGCGTCAGCCGCGAGGTTCTGGCCCGGGCGCTGGCCACGCCTGCCTCGCGCGAGCGCTTCACCCGGCGCTACCGGATCGGCGACCGCGAGCTGGCCCGGGCGATCCGCGCCGGCCTGCTGCGCGCCGTCGACGACGCCGAAGACGCCGGCGCCCTCAACCCGCTGCTCGCCGCGCCGCTGCGCGAAACCCTGCAGGACATCCCGCTCGACCAGGCGATCGAACTGGTCAACAACGCCCGCTCGCTGCTCGACGACCTGCAGAGCTTCCTCGGGCCGGCCCAGGGCCTGCTCGAAGAATTCCTCCCCTGAGCCCTATTTCTTGAAGCGGAAGGCGTGTTTCTTCGGGTTCCAGGAGATCCCGTAGCAGAGCTCTTCGGGGGTCGTGTCGAGCGAGCCGCAGAGCTTGATGATCGTGCCCAGCCGCGGCTCGCGGCCGCCGCGCTCGAGCAGCGAGATCTCGGTCCGGTGCAGGTCGCAGGCGAAGCCGAGCTCCTCCTGGGAGATGCCCTTCTCCTGTCGTGCCTTGCGCAGGTTCACTGAAAAACGTTCGCGTGGTTTCATGCGGTTGATTCTCTGTCTGCTACGACAACAGCGCTACAGCCAAAACATTGACCGACAAAACCATACGTTTATAACACGGATCAGCCACGGGTCGCGCGCCAGACCCAGATCATCGCCAGCGGCTGCAGCGGCAGCCGCGCCCACAGCGCCCAGCGCGGGACCCGGTCGAGATCCAGCCCCCGCACCTGCTCGGGGTTGAGCGCCATGTGGACGTTGGCGGGGAAGACGGCGAGCAGCAGGCCCAGCAGCCACCAGCGCCCGAGCCGCCGCGTGCGCGGCGAGAGCACCGCGGCCCCGCCAGCGATCTCGGCCAGCCCACTGAGCACCACCGCCTCCCGGTGCTTGGGCAGCGAAGGCGGCATCATCGCTTCGTAGGAGCGCGGAATGACGAAGTGCATCGTCCCGGCGAAGGCAAAGAACCCAGCTAGTCCCTTTTGCGAACGAGTCATCTGGCGCCCAGTCTATGGGGCCTCCGAGAGAGCGGGCGTCGGGCGCGGGGTCCCCGGGAACTCCCGGCGAAGCCGGCCCGGGGACCCCGCGCCCGACGCCCGCTGACCCAGGCCCTATCGTGAGTCCCCGTGCCCGAGTTCGAGCTGAATCCCGCCTACACGCCGACGGCCGATCAGCCGAAGGCGATCGAGGGGCTGGCCGAGGGATTGGGGGAGGGCGAGCGGTTCCAGACGCTGCTCGGGGCGACGGGGACCGGCAAGACGTTCACGATGGCGGCGACGATCGCCGCCGTGCAGAGGCCCTCGCTGGTGATCGCCCACAACAAGACGCTGGCCGCCCAGCTCTGCAATGAGTTCCGCGAGTTCTTCCCCGACAACGCGGTCGAGTACTTCGTCTCCTACTACGACTACTACCAGCCCGAGGCCTACGTCCCGGCCCAGGATCTCTACATCGAGAAGGACTCCTCGATCAACGACGAGATCGACCGCCTGCGCCACGCCGCGACCGCGGCGCTCTTCGCCCGCCGCGACGTGATCATCGTCGCCTCGGTCTCCTGCATCTACGGGATCGGCTCGCCCCAGGTCTACAACGAGAAAATGCAGCTGTTCAAGGTCGGGGCGGAGATCGACCGCGACGACGTGCTGCGCAAGCTGGTCAAGATGCAGTACCAGCGCAACGACTCGGTGCTCGGCCGCGGCAGCTTCCGGGTGCGCGGCGAGGTGCTGGAGATCATGCCCTCCTACGCCGAGTCGGCCTACCGGATCGCCCTCTTCGGCGACGAGATCGAGGGCATCCAGCACTTCGACCCGCTGACCGGCGAGATCCTCGACACGATCGACCACGTCTCGGTCTGGCCCGCCTCCCACTACGTGACCAGGGACGAGACCCTGGAGCGGGCGGTGGAGGAAATCCGCGCCGAGCTGACCGCCCGCACCGCCGAGCTCGAGGCCGAAGGCAAGCAGCTCGAGGCGCACCGGCTGCGCCAGCGCACCGCCTACGACCTGGAGATGCTGAAGGAGCTCGGCTTCACCTCCGGGATCGAGAACTACTCGCGCATCCTCGACGGCCGGCCCGAGGGCAGCCCGCCGCACACCCTGATCGACTACTTCCCCGAGGACTTCGTCGTCTTCGTCGACGAGTCCCACCAGACGATCCCCCAGATCGGCGGCATGTACGAGGGCGACCGCTCGCGCAAGCAGACCCTGATCGACTACGGCTTCCGCCTGCCCTCGGCGATCGACAACCGGCCGCTCAAGTTCGACGAGTTCCTCGAGCGGGTGCCGCAGCTGGTCATGGTCTCGGCCACGCCGGGGCCCTTCGAGCGCGCCGAGTCGACCCGGATCGTCGAGCAGATCGTGCGCCCGACCGGGATCGTCGACCCCGAGATCGAGCTGCGCGCGACGAAGAACCAGATCGACGACCTGATGAACGAGATCAAGGCGGTCGCCGCCGACGGGGGCCGGGTGCTGGTCACGACGCTGACCAAGAAGATGGCCGAGGACCTGACCGAGTACCTGCTCGAGTACGGGGTGCGGGTGCGCTACCTGCACTCCGAGATCGACACCCTGGAACGGATCCAGATCGTCCGCGACCTGCGGCTCGGCGAGTACGACGTGCTGGTCGGCGTCAACCTGCTGCGCGAGGGGCTGGACCTGCCCGAGGTCTCGCTGGTGGCGATCCTCGACGCCGACAAGGAGGGCTTTCTGCGCGGCGAGACCAGCCTCGTGCAGACGATCGGCCGCGCCGCCCGCAACGTCAACGGCCGGGTGCTGATGTACGCCGACCGGGAGACCGAGGCGATGCAGGCGGCGATGCGCGAGACCGACCGCCGCCGGGCGATCCAGATCGCCTACAACGCCGAGCACGGGATCACCCCGGCGACGGTGCGCAAGGGGATCTCGGAGATGAGCGAGTTCCTGGCGATGGAGGACCGGGCGCCGCGCAAGCGCCGCGGCAAGCGCGCCGCCGAGTTCGCCGGCCCCGAGGAGCTGGAGCGGACGATCGTCGCGCTCGAGGAGGAGATGCTGGCCGCCGCCGACGACCTGCGCTTCGAGGAGGCCGGGCGCCTGCGCGACGAGATCAAGGAGCTGCGCCGCGACCTGGATGGGATGCGGGCGGGGGCGTAGGGGCGATCCAGGTCGTGACGATCTGCGCGGAGATCGGCGAGTGGGCGGTGTCGCTTCGGCCCGAGGACCTGCCGGCGAGTGTGCGCGAGCGGGCCGAGCTGCAGGCGCGCTGCATCGCGGCCGCCCGCACCGCCGGTGAGGAGGCTGCGGCGCCCTTTGCCGCGATCGTCTCGGAAGGCCCGGTGGGAGAGATCTACCGCTCCGCCGCCGCCTCGATCGCCCACGACTGGGACGACTACCTCTTCATGGGACACACCGGGCACTCGGCGGTGCCGGCTGCCGCGGCCTTCGCCGGGGGCGACGACGAGCGCGCCCTCGTTGCCCAGGTCGCCGCCAACGAGGTTGCCGGCCGGCTCGGCGCGGCGCTCTTCCTCGGGCCGCACAACGGCCAGTTCTGGGCCTCGATCCACTGCGCCTCGGCGGCGGTCGCGGCCTCAATCGGGCTCGGCCTCGACGCCGAGCGCGCCGCGCACGCATTGGCGATCGCCCTCTACCAGCCGCCCTACGGGATGTGGCCCGGGTTCATGGGGCCGCGGAGCAAGCTGCTGACCGCGGCCGAGCCGGCGGCGGTCGGGGCGCGGGCGGCGCTGCTGGCCGCCGACGGGGTCACCGGCGCCCTCGACGTGGTCGAGCATCCCCGCGGCGTCCTCTCGGCCCTCTCCTTCGCACCGCGGCCGGCGATGCTCGCCGCCCTGGGTCGCGTCTGGCTGACCGACACCCTCGCCTACAAGCGCCTGCCCGGTTGCGCCTACCTGCAGTCGGTCGGCGAGGCGGCGCTCGCCGCCGGGGTCAGAGCGGACGATGTCGCCGGCGCCGAGATCGAGGCCGGCTGGCTCACCTGCGAGATGGAGGAGCTCGGCCGTGGCCCCGACCTGACCCCGGTGCGGGTTAACTTCTCCGCCGCCCTGAGCGCGGCGGTCGCCCTGGTCGCCGGCCGCCTGACCCCGGCCGAGCTGAGCCCGGCCTGGCTCGCCGAGCACGGGGACGCCGTCCGCGACCTGGCCCGGCGCATATCCCTGCGCCACGACCCGGCCCTCACCGCCGCCACCCTGCGCGGCAGCCTCGAGGCCGGAGCCTCGCCGGACCTCGGGATCGGCGACCTGTTGCGCATCCGGCGCCGGCTCGGCGACGCCAACATGGGCGATGCCAACCCGGCCCCGGCGGTCATCCGCGCGATCCGCGCCGACCGCGGCCTGCGCCGCCACCTCGGCCGCTCGCTGCGCAAGCGCCTGCGGGGCGCCGGAGGGGACGCCGGCATCGACGATCTCGACACCGCCGCGCTGCGCATGACCTTCCCCAGTCGCATCCGCTTCCGCCTGCGCGACGGCTCGACCCGGGTGGTCGAGGGCGCCGAGCCCGGCTCCTGCGGCGCATCCCTCGCCGAGCAGCGCACCGTGGTCGAGGAGCGGCTCGCGGTCGCACCTGTTCCCGCATAGCGGGAAGAACTACGACCGCACGGCGCCCGCGTCAGCCCGGCTGGTCGAGGAAGCGCAGCACCGCCAGCACGCGGCGATGGTCCTCGCCGCCGGCGGCGAGGTCGAGCTTGGCGAAGATGTTGGTGACGTGCTTCTCGACGGCGCGGTCGGTGACCACCAGCTCGGCGGCGATCGCCGCGTTGGTGCGCCCCTCCGCCATCAGGCCGAGCACCTCGCGCTCGCGCGGGGTGAGCTCGGCCAGCGGGTCCCGGCGCCGCTCGCGGCCCAGCATCTGCGAGACGACCTCGGGGTCGAGGGCCGAGCCGCCGCCGCCGACCCGGCGCACCGCGTCGGCGAAGGCGTCGAGGTCGGTGACCCGGTCCTTGAGCAGGTAGCCGAGGCCCTCGGCGCTCTCGGCGAGCAGCTCGCGCGCGTAGGCGACCTCGATGTGCTGGGAGAGGACGAGCACCGAGACCTCGGGCAGCTCGGCGCGGATCTCGCGGGCGGCGCGCAGGCCCTCGTCGGTGTGGGTCGGCGGCATGCGCACGTCGACGATGGCGATGTCGGGCTTGTGGGCGCGCACCTTGCGCAGCAGCTCCTCGCCGTCGCCGGCCTGGCCGACCACCTCGAGCCCGGCCTCCTCGAGCAGCCGGACGACCCCCTCGCGCAGCAGCACCGAGTCGTCGGCGACGACTACGCGCACGGGATCCTCGCGGTCACCGTGGTGCCGCCGCCCGGCGGGCTGTGCAGGCGCAGCTCACCGTCGAGCGCCGCGACCCGGTCCTCGAGCCCGCGCAATCCGGTGCCCGCGGCCGGGTCGGCGCCGCCGACCCCGTCGTCGCTGACCTCGACCTCGACCGCGCCGTCGCTGCGCGCGACCCGCACCGTGGCGCCGCCGGCGGCGGCGTAGCGGGCGACGTTGGTCAGCGCCTCGGCGACGACGAAGTAGCCGGCCGACTCGACCGCCGTCGGCAGCCGCTCGTGCGGCGTCTCGAGGATCTCGACCGGCAGCGGCGCCCGTTCGGCGAGGCCGCTGAGCGCGGCGTCGAGGCCGCGGTCGCTGAGCACCGCGGGGTGGATGCCGCGGGCCAGCTCGCGCAGCTCCCTGGTCGCCTCGCCGAGCTCGGCCATCGCCTCGTCGAGCAGCTCGCTTGCCGCCGCCGGCTCGGACCCGATCTTGCCGCGCACCAGGCGCAGGCTCATGGTCAGCGCCACCAGCCGCTGCTGGGCGCCGTCGTGGAGGTCGCGCTCGACCCGGCGCCGTTCTTCGTAGCCGGCCTCGACGATCCGCGCCCGCGAGGCGCGCAGCTCCTCGACCTTGGCCTGCAGCTCGGCGTTGAGCTGCTGGTTCTCGGCGGTGAGCTGGGTGCGGATCTCCTCCTCGCGCCCGATCCGCGAGCGCAGCAGGCCGAGCAGGAAGGCGAAGGGCAGGCAGGCGAAGACGGTCACCGTGGCGATGAAGGCGCTGCCTTCGACCGCGTTCGAGGCCCCGGCGGCGCCGGCGAGCAGCATCACGATCAGCAGCGCGAAGGCGAGCCCGCCGGTGGCCAGGACCGGGGTCAGCGCCCGCCGCCGCTCGGCCGAGCTCTCGCGCCAGCGCCGGTAGAGGAGCCAGACCACGGCGACGATGACGATCACCGAGACCAGCGCCTGGACGCCGTTGATCGCGTCGCCGACCGACTGGTGGCCTTCGATCAGCAGCGGGTTGTCCGGGCAGCCGTCGCAGCCCTCCTGCTGGGGATTGACGAAGAAGCCCCAGGCGAGCTGGACCACGGTGGTGATCAGGTAGGTGGTCGTGACCAGCGCCTTCTGTAGGCGGGTTTCCAGCTTGCCGGAGGGGAAGGTGACCAGGAGGTGGATCAGGAAGGCGAAGGGCAGCGCCGAGCTCAGCACCCCGACCGCGAAGACGACCTCGTTGTTGGCGGAGCTGAGCGCCTCGAGGAACCAGGTGAAGCCGACCGCGGTCATCAGCGGGCCGACCTTGCTGCGCGGCCGCCGGTCCCAGGCGTAGAGCCCGGTGCCGACGAAGCCCCAGGCCGAGATCAGGACCAGGGCGACGACCACGCCCCGCGGGCTCTGGTGGTCGCTGGTCATGACCAGCGCCGCGGTGCCGATGCCGAGCACGAAGGCGAGCGCCCCGAGGCCGACCAGGGCCCGGCGCAACCCGCTCATCGGATCAGCGCCGCCAGCGCCGCGCCGCTCAGCTCGCCCTTGGTGACGAAGCCCTGCACCGGGCTGGCGGCGATCTCCGCGCCGAAGTCGGAGCGCTCGCGGGTCGAGGTGAGGACGATCGCCGGCCCGCCGCTGCGCGCCCGCAGCCGCTCGGCGACCTCGAAGCCGTCGATGTCGGGCAGCTGCACGTCGAGCAGGACCAGGTCGGGGCCGAGCTCGCGGGCGGCCTCGATCGCGCCGGCCCCGTCCTCGGCCTCGCCGACGACCGCGTAGCCGTCGGCCTCGAGCATCCGCCGCGCGCTGAGCCGGAAGCTGGGGTGGTCGTCGACGATCAGGACCGAGGTGGGCATGCCCCGATTCTCCTGCATGCGGGCGGTTCCAGGGGTACGGCTAACCCCACCATCGCGGCGGGCGCCCCGCACCCCGAGACGCCAGCCAGCCCCATGGGAGCGAAGCCGCCGCGCCGCCAGGCTGAGACCAGTCAAATCGCTCACTTCGCCTTTTCGGTCGCAATCGCACCCCAAAAGGCGAACTCACCGAAAGGAACCCCATGCAACGCAAGCAGAACATCGCCGCCCGCGCCGCTCGCTGGAGCACCGCGCATCGCAAGATCGCGATCTTCGGCTGGCTCGCCTTCGTCGTCGTCTCCGTGATGATCGGCGGCGCCGTCGGGATGAAGGAACTGAGCAACTCAGAAGCGACCCCCGGCGAGGCCGGGCGGGCGGAAGTCGCCGTCGAGCGCTCGCACCTGGAACCGAACGCCGAGGAGGTGCTGATCCAGAGCAAGGAGCTGAAGACCGACGACCCCGCCTTCCGGGCGGCGATCGCCGACACCGCCGCGAGGCTGCGGGCGCTGCCCTCGGTCGCCGAGCTCGGCTCTCCGGTCAGTGGCGGCGGTCGCGTCTCCGCCGACGGGCACTCGGCCCTGATCGAGTTCCAGATCCCCGGCGAGGTGGAGGCGGCCGAAGCCAAGGTCGACCGGATCCTCGCCACCACCGCCGCGGCGCAGCGCGCCCATCCCGAGCTGCGGATCGAGCAGTTCGGCGGGGTCAGCGCCAACGAGGCGCTGGAAGCGGTCTTCAGCGAAGACCTGAAGAAGGCCGAGACGACCTCGCTGCCGATCACCCTGATCGTCCTCCTGCTCGCCTTCGGGGCGCTGGTGGCCGCCTTCGTGCCGCTGCTGATCGCCTTCTCGGCGGTGCTGGCGACGGTCGGGCTGCTGGCTCTGCCCAGCCAGCTGGTGCCGATGGACCCCAACGTCTCCTCGGTCGTCGTCCTCGTCGGCCTCGCCGTCGGCGTCGACTACTCGCTGTTCTACCTGCGCCGCGAGCGCGAGGAGCGGCGGGCGGGGCGCAGCGCCGAGGCCTCTCTGGCGGCCGCGGCGGCCACCTCGGGCCGGGCGGTGCTGGTCTCCGGCGCCACCGTGATCGCCTCGATGGCCGGGATGCTGCTCAGCGGCGACCCGACCTTCACCTCGTTCGCGGTCGGGACGATGACCGTCGTCGCGGTGGCGATGTTCGCCTCGCTGACCGTGCTGCCGGCGGTGCTCTCCAAGCTCGGCGACAGGGTCGAGAAGGGCCGGATCCCCTTCCTGCGGCGGCTGCGCGAGCGGCGCGGCGGCAGGTCGGCGTGGGGCGCGATCGTCGGCGGCGTGATGCGCCGGCCGCTCGTCTCCCTCGTCGCCTCGACCGGGCTGCTCGTCGCCCTGGCGATCCCGGCCTTCGGGATGAACCTGGTGGTCAGCAGCTCCGACGACCTGCCGCGGGAGATCCCGGTCGTGCAGACCTTCGACCGCGTCAGCGACGCCTTCCCCGGACAGGCGGCCAGTTCGCGGGTCGTGGTCGAGGCCGACGACGTGACGGCGGCCCCGGTCGCCGCCGCGGTCGCCGACCTGCGCCGGCGGGCCGAGGGCAGCCCGCGGGTGGTCAGCGGCCCGGTGACGGTGGAACGGAGCGCCGACCGCAGCGTCGTCGCGATCGACCTGCCGACGGTCGGCAGGGGCAGCGACGCGGCCGCCACCGCGGCGCTGGAGACGATCCGCGAGCGGATCGTCCCGGCGGCGTTCGCCGGCGTCCCCGACGCCGAGGTCAACGTCACCGGCGAGGCGGCGCAGTCGAAGGACTTCGGCGATCTGGTGCGCCAGCGCCTGCCGCTGGTCTTCGCCTTCGTCCTCAGCCTCGCCTTCCTGCTGCTGCTGGTCACCTTCCGCTCGATCGTCGTGCCGGTCAAGGCGATCGTGCTCAACCTGCTCTCGGTGGGCGCCGCCTACGGGGTGCTGGTGCTGGTGTTCCAGAACGGGCTGGGCGAGTCGCTGCTCGGCTTCCACTCCAACGGAGGGGTCAGCTCCTGGCTGCCGCTCTTCCTCTTCGTGATCCTCTTCGGGCTCTCGATGGACTACCACGTCCTGATCCTCAGCCGCGTCCGCGAGGGCGTCGACCGGGGCCTGAGCAGCGACGAGGCGGTCCGCGAGGGGATCGCGGCGACGGCGGGGACGGTGACGAGCGCGGCGGTGGTCATGGTCGCGGTCTTCTCGATCTTCGCCACGCTCAGCATCGTCGACATGAAGGAGATGGGCGTCGGCCTCGCCGTTGCGGTCCTGATCGACGCGACGATCGTGCGGGCGATCCTGCTGCCGGCGGCGATGAAGCTGCTCGGCGAGCGCAACTGGTACCTGCCCAACGCGCTCGGCTGGCTGCGCCGGGAGCGGGCGGTCGAGCCGGAGGTCGAGCCGGCCCGCGCCTAACGCCCGACCATGCGATGCGGAGGGGCGCCGCGGTTTCGGCCGCGGCGCCCCTCCGTCGTTCGGCGCCCCTCCGTTTAGGCCAGGACCTTGGCGGCCTTGGCGCTGTCGGCGAAGAACTCGCCGCGCACGATCTTGCCGTCGGCGAGCTTGATCAGGTGGGCGAACGGCGACTCGAAGTCGCCACCGTCATTGCCCGCCTTCTGGGTGCCGCGCACGACGACCCACTCGCCGGCGTCGATGAACTCCTCCGGCTCGACGCTGAAGGACGTCCAGTAGTTGGGGATCTGGGCGAAGTCGGCGACGATCTCATCGCGACCGCGGGTTTCGCCGCCGAGCGGCAGCTCGTCCGAGGTGAGCCAGGTGGCGTCCTCGGCCATCATCCCCTTCAGCGCTTCGAGGTCGCCGCGCCCGAATGCGTCGTAGGCGGACCGGGCTGTGTCGAGGTTGGACATGCTTCCTCCTCTGTGGCTGGACCCTGCCCGGAGTTCAAGCTACTCCGCGTCCCGCCAGCGCGCAAGGCGCCTTAACCATTCGCGCCCGCGGTCGCCTCAATATCCTCTCGGCGTGGCGATCGACGTCGGCGAGGCGAGCTTCGAGACCGAGGTGGTGGAGCGCTCGCGCAGCGTGCCCGTGGTGGTCGACTTCTGGGCCGATTGGTGCGGCCCCTGCCGGACGCTGACCCCGGCGCTCGAGGCGGCCGAGGCGGCGCGCCAGGGCAAGGTCGTGCTGGCCAAGGTCGATGTCGACGCCAACCAGGCGCTGGCGGCGCGCTTCGGCGTGCAGGGCATCCCGGCGGTGAAGGCGTTCCGCGACGCCGCCGTGGTCGACGAGTTCGTCGGCGCCGTGCCCAGGGACAAGGTCGAAGCGCTCTTCGACGGACTGGTCCCGTCGCGGGCCGACGAGCTGCTGGCCGCCGGCGACGAGCTCTCCCTGCGCGAGGCGGCGGAACTGGAGCCGCGCCGCGCCGACATCGCCGTCGCCCTCGCCCGGGCGCGGCTCGAGCGCGGGGCCGAGGAGGAGGCGCTGGCGGCGGTCGAGGCCCATGAGGCCGACTTCGCCGCCGCGGGCATCGCCGCCCGCGTCGCCCTGCAGCGGGCAGGCGTCGCCGCCGAGGCCTTCGCCGCCCTCGACCGCGGCCAGCGCGAGGCCGCCCTCGACGCCCTGCTCGCCGCGGTCCCCGGCGCCGACGAGGACACCCGCGAGCAGCTGCGCCGTGCCACGATCGGCATCCTCAGCGAGCTCCCGCCCGGCAACGAGACCGCGATCTCATACCGCCGCCGCCTCGCCACCGCCCTGCACTGACCGCTGACTTCCTGGTTTGGGGGCATATTCGTCCCAAACCAGGAAGTCAGCCTTGGGCGGCGGCGGCGGGGAGGCCCAACTGGCCGCGGCGTTGGGCGAGGAGGCGGCGGAGGCGGTTGGCCACCGCGGCCGGTTCGCGGTCCAAGCGCGGCCCGGTGACGCGGACGATCTCGATGCCGGCGAGCTTGAGGTCCTCGTCGCGGATGCGGTCCTCCTCGAAGGCGGTCGGGCCGCCGTGGTACTCGTATGTGTCGAGCTCGACCGCGAAGCGCTCGGTCGGCCAGTAGGCATCGAGCTCGCAGCCGGCGATGAAGAAGTTCATCGACGGCCGCGGCAGATCGTGTTCCTCGACGAGAGCGCGGAAGCGACGCTCGAGGCCCGACCGGGTGAAGGCGGCGGGGCGATGGATCTCCAGCGCCTCGCGCAGCCGGGCGACCCCGCGGAAGCCGCGGCTGCGCGAGATCAGCTCGTCGAGCTCGATCAGGTCGAGTAGGCCGAGTCGACGCGCGTTGTCGAGCGCGGGGCCGAGGAAGCGGAAATCGACGGCTGCGAAGTCGAGGAAGGTCCGGGGGACGGCGGTGACCGGGATGCCCTCGTGCCTCGTTCGGTCGGCCGGCGTCAGGGCCGCGGCGTTGTGGACCCGGATCAGCGTGCGGGTGTCTCGCGGGCTGGCGGCGGTCACTTCGACTGGCGCCGCAAAGCGCCTCGTCATCCCCCAGAGCCAGGCTGCCGAGCGGTGGCTCAGCAGTGCTCCGCTGCCGCTGCTCAGCACCGCGGCGAGGGACCGCCCGTGGCGGGAGATCGCCGGGTGGCCGACGGCGTACACGCCGCGGTGGACGGGGTGGAGCCGGCCCGTCCGCACCATCTCCTTGATCGTCTGGCGGGGATAGCCAAGCGATCCAGCTGCCCCAGCGAGACAACCCCGTGCTGCCTCGCCGCCAGCTCCGCCAGCCGCCGGTGACTTCGTCTTTCGGAATGCATATACATACCTAAGGGAGAAGTCGACCGGAACTCTCCCCCGGGAACATGTGTTCGTCTGGGTAGACTCGGCGTCAGTGGCTGCTTCGGACCGGATCGTCATCTCGGGGGCGCGTGAGCACAACCTCAAGGACGTCGACGTCGAGCTGCCGCGCGACGCGCTGATCGTGATCACCGGGCTCTCGGGCTCGGGCAAGTCGAGCCTCGCCTTCGACACGATCTACGCCGAGGGGCAGCGGCGCTACGTCGAGTCGCTCTCCGCCTACGCGCGCCAGTTCCTCGGGCTGATGGAGAAGCCCGACGTCGACTCGATCGAGGGGCTCTCGCCGGCGATCTCGATCGACCAGAAGACGACCTCGCGCAACCCGCGCTCGACGGTCGGCACGGTGACCGAGATCCACGACTACCTGCGCCTGCTCTGGGCGCGGATCGGCACCCCCCACTGCCCCGAGTGCGGGGCCGAGATCACCGGTCAGACCCAGGAGCAGATCGTCGACCGGCTGATGACGCTGGACGAGGGGGCGAAGTTCATGGTCCTGGCGCCGGTCGTGCGCGGCCGCAAAGGCGAGTACGGCAAGCTCTTCGAGCAGTTCCGCCTCGAGGGCTACTCGCGGGTGAAGGTCGACGGCGAGCTGCGCCGGCTCGACGAGGAGATCGCCCTCGACAAGAAGTACAAACACGACGTCGCCGTGGTCGTCGACCGGCTGGCGATGAAGCCCGACCTGCGCCGCCGCCTCTCGGAGTCGGTCGAGGCCGCCGCCGGGCTCGCCGCCGGCCTGGTCGAAGTCGAGATGCTCGCCGACGGCGAGACGATGCTGTTCAGCGAGCAGTTCGCCTGCCTCGAGTGCGGCACCTCGATCCCCGAGCTGGAGCCGCGCAGCTTCTCCTTCAACTCGCCCCACGGCGCCTGCGAGCGCTGCCACGGGCTCGGCTTCCAGCGCGTGATCGACCCCGAGCTGGTCGTCCCCGACCCGACCCTCTCGCTGGCCGAGGGCGCCCTGCAGCCCTGGAACCGCGGCATCACCGCCTACTGGCGGCGGCTGATCGCCTCGGTCGCCGAGAGCTACGACGTCGACGTCGACAGGCCCTGGGCGAAGCTGCGCAAGAAAGACCGCGAGCTCTTCCTCTACGGCACCGGCGGCGAGCGCCACCAGGTCTCCTACACCAACCGCTTCGGCCGCCGCCGCTCATACAAGGTGCGCTTCGAGGGCATCGTCAACAACCTCGAACGGCGCTACGAGGAGACCGACTCGGAGTCCAACCGCGAGCGGATCGAGGGCTACATGGCCGAGCAGCCCTGCCCCGACTGCGAGGGCGCCCGGCTGCGGCCGGAGAGCCTCGCGGTCAAGGTCGGCGGGATCAGCATCGCCGAGTTCAGCGAGAAATCGGCGCGCGGCGCGGCGCAGTGGATCGACGCCCTGGAGCTGAGCGAGACCGAGCGGGCGATCGCCCGCCTGATCGTGCGCGAGATCTCCGAACGGCTCGCCTTCCTCGAGAACGTCGGCATCGGCTACCTCTCGCTGGGCCGCTCGGCGCGCTCGCTCTCGGGCGGCGAGGCGCAGCGGATCCGGCTCGCGACCCAGATCGGCTCCAGCCTGGTCGGCGTCATGTACGTGCTCGACGAGCCCTCGATCGGCCTGCACCAGCGCGACAACGAGAAGCTGATCGCCACCCTCGACCGCCTGCGCGACCTCGGCAACACGGTGATCGTGGTCGAGCACGACGAGGGCACGATGCGCGCCGCCGACCACCTGCTCGACCTCGGCCCCGGCGCCGGCGAGCACGGCGGCCACGTGATCGCCGCCGGCACCCCGGCCCAGGTGGCCAAGGACCCGGCCTCGCTGACCGGCCAGTACCTCTCCGGCAAGCGGGCGATCGCGGTGCCCGGCGAGCGGCGCCGCCCCAACGGCGCCCTGCGCGTGCGCGGCGCCCGCGAACACAACCTCAAGGACGTCGACGTGGCGATCCCGCTCGGGGTCTTCTGCTGCGTGACCGGGGTCTCGGGCTCGGGCAAGTCGACCCTGGTCAACGAGACCCTGCACCACTCGGTCGCCAACCGCCTGCACCAGGCGAAGCTGCGCCCCGGCGCCCACGACGGCGTCGACGGCCTCAGCCAGATCGACAAGATCATCAACATCGACCAGTCGCCGATCGGCCGCACGCCGCGCTCCAACCCGGCCACCTACACCGGCGTCTTCGACCACATCCGCCAGCTCTTCACCCAGACCCAGGAGGCGCGCGCCCGCGGCTACAAGCCGGGCCGCTTCAGCTTCAACGTCAAGGGCGGCCGCTGCGAGGTCTGCCGCGGCGACGGCCAGATCAAGATCGAGATGCACTTCCTGCCCGACGTCTACGTGCCCTGCGAGCAGTGCCACGGCAAGCGCTACAACCGCGAGACGCTCGAGGTCCGCTTCAAGGGCAAGAACATCGGCGACGTGCTCGAGATGTCGGTCGAGGAGGCGGTCTCCTTCTTCGAGAACGTGCCGAAGATCGCCCGCCGCCTGCGCACCCTGCACGATGTCGGCCTCGACTACATCCGCCTCGGCCAGGCGGCGACGACGCTCTCCGGCGGCGAGGCGCAGCGGGTGAAGCTGGCGACCGAGCTCTCCAAGGTCGCCACCGGCAACACGCTTTACATCCTCGACGAGCCGACCACCGGCCTGCACTTCGCCGACGTCCAGCGCCTGCTCGACGTGCTCGGCCGCCTCGTCGACGCCGGCAACACGGTGTGCGTGATCGAGCACAACCTCGACGTGATCAAGACCGCCGACCACCTGATCGACCTCGGTCCCGAGGGCGGCGAAGAGGGGGGAGAGGTGGTCGCCACCGGCACCCCCGAGGAGGTCGCCGCGGTCCCAGGCTCCTACACCGGCCGCTTCCTAGCCGGGCTGCTGCCCGACCAGCAGGCTCGCGCCGATCGCGCCGCCTAGGTCGCCGAGCTCGGCGACCTCCATCTTCGGCGGGTTGCCGTCGACGAAGAGGTGCTTGTGCATCTCCTTGGCCAGGTGGTCCATGAAGCGGTCGCCGAAGCGGACGCCGAGCCCGCCGCCGATCACCACCGCCTCGACGTCGAGCAGGTTGCAGGCCGAGGCGATCCCGGTGCCGAGGTAGCGCACCGCGCGGCGCAGCAGGCTCTCGGTCAGCGCGTCGCCCTCGCGCAGCGCGTGCTCCCAGACCGAGCTGGTCAGCCGGTCCTTGCCGCGCTTGTGCATGATCTCGAAGAGGTCCGTCTCGACCCCTTCCTCGTGCTCGCGGCGGGCCTTGGCCTCCATCGCCGCCCGCCCGGCGTAGGCCTCGAGGCAGCCGCGCCGCCCGCAGGGGCAGCGGGCGCCGTTGCGCTTGACTACCGTGTGGCCGATCTCGCCGGCGGCGCCGCGGCCGAGCCAGGGCTCGCCGCCGAGCACGATGCCGCCGCCGACCCCGGTGCCCCACCAGACGCCGAGCAGCGAGTCGTGGCCGCGCCCAGCGCCCAGCGCGTACTCGCCTTCGACCGCGACCTGGACGTCGTTGCCGATCCGCACCTCGGTGCCGAGCGCGCCGGCCAGCGCCTCGCCGAGCGCGAAGCTGCCCTCCCAGCCCGGCAGGTTGCGGGCGCCGGAGACGACCCCGGTCCTGCCGTCGGCGTCGCCGGGCGAGCCGACGCCGACCCCGGCCAGCTCGCCGGGCGCGACCCCGGCCGCCGAGGCCGCTTCGCGCAGCGCATCCTCCATCGCCCGCGCCACGTCGGCCGGGCCGCCCGCGGTCGGGGTCGGCTGCCGCGCCTCGCCGCGCAGCGTGCCGTCGGTCTCGACCACCACGGTCTGGATCTTGGTGCCGCCGAGGTCGATGCCGCCACGCAGATCCGCCACGCGCCGCAGTCTACGCCGCCGATGGGCCTAAAAGGGGAGATATAGGCCACTTTTAGGCCCGTCGGCTGGGGGTTAGGGTTGGGGGGTGGGGCAGAGGGGCTGGCGAACCTGGTGGGCGAAGCGGCGCTGGTACGAGCGCAACCGGCGCGCGGCGCGACGCTGGCGGCTGGCCCGCCACGCGGCCCGGGGCGGCTTCTTCGTCCGCCAGCCGGTCGAGGGCGAGGTGCTCGAGGCGCTCGACGAGGGCCGGCTGAGGATCGGCGAGGGGACGCTGCTCGAGCCCGGCTGCTGGCTGACCCTGGCCCCCGGGGCGGAGATCGAGATCGGCGCCGACTGCTTCCTCAACCGCAACACGATGCTCGCCGCCCTGGAGCGGATCGAGATCGGCGACCACACGATGCTCGCCAACGGCTGCTTCGTCGGCGACTCGGCCCACCGCTTCGACGACCCCGAGACGCCGATCACCCAGCAGGGCTTCACCTCCAAGGGCCCGGTGCGGATCGGCGCCAACTGCTGGCTCGGCGTCAACGTCGTCGTCACCAGCGGCGTGACGATCGGCGAGCGCTGCGTGGTCGGCGCCAACTCGGTCGTCACCCGCGACCTGCCCCCGGGCACCATCGCCGCCGGCTCCCCGGCCGCCGTGATTCGCCGCGCGACGGATTGAGCGCACCCCAGTGTGTTCGATCCGTCGCGCGGCGAGATCGGTTGCACGAAAGGCGCACGGGAGTGCCTATACTTCGTCACACGGCCGTGACCCGAAGGGCATGGACCCAATGACTCTCGGACTCGTCGACCCACCGCACTCACAAGGCGACGTGAAGCTGCTCCGCGCCAAGGAGGAGCTTCGCCGTGCGCTTGCCCCGGCCCGGCGCGAGGGGGCGGCGATCGGGCTGGTGCCGACGATGGGCTACCTGCACGAGGGGCACCTCTCGCTGCTGCGCGCCGCCCGCGAGGAGTGCGACCTGGTGGTGATGAGCCTCTTCGTCAACCCGACCCAGTTCGGCCCCGGCGAGGACCTCGACCGCTACCCGCGCGACGAGGAGCGCGACCTGCGCCTGGCGGCCGAGGCCGGCGCCGACCTGGTCTACGCGCCGCCGGTGGCGGAGGTCTACCCGCAGGGCTTCGCCACCGCGGTCGAGGTCGACGGCAACCTGACCTCGGTCCTCGACGGCGACCCGGCGCGCCGCGGCCCCGGCCACTTCCGCGCCGTCACCACCGTCGTCGCCAAGCTCTTCAACACGGTCGGCCCCGACGTCGCCTACTTCGGCCAGAAGGACGCCCAGCAGGCGGCGGCGATCCGCCGCATGGTCCGCGACCTCGACTTCCCGCTGCGGGTCGAGGTGCTGCCCACCGTGCGCGAGCCCGACGGCCTGGCGATGAGCTCGCGCAACGCCTACCTCGACCCCGAGGACCGCCGCCGGGCGACGGCGCTCTCGCGCGCCCTGCGCAGCGCCGAGCGGCGCGCCCCGGCCGAGGGCCTGCCCGCCGCGCTCGAGGCCGCCCGCGCCGAGCTGGAGGCGGCCGGGATCGAGCCCGAGTACCTGGAGGCGCGCGACGCCGAAGACCTGACTCCCGTGAGCGAGCCGGCCGGCCGGCCGGTGCTGATCGCGGTCGCAGCCCAGGTGGGCCGCGCCCGCCTGATCGACAACGTCCTGATCCAACCCAGAAAGGCGAACACCTGATGCAGAGGCAGATGCTCAAGTCCAAGATCCACCGGGCGACGGTGACCGACTGCGACGTCGACTACATCGGCAGCATCACGATCGACACCGAGTTGATGGCGGCCGCCGACCTGATCACCAACGAGCAGGTCCACGTCTGGGACATCGACAACGGGGCGCGCTTCGTCACCTACGTGATCGACGGCGAGCCGGGCTCGGGGGCGATGCAGGTCAACGGCGCCGCCGCCCACCTGACCCGGCCCGGGCACAAGATCATCGTCGCCTCCTTCGGCGCCTACGACGAGCGCGACATGGAGGCCTACTCGCCGGTCGTCGTCCACGTCGGCGAGGACAACGAGATCGTCGCCGTCGACAGCCACCCCGAGGTGCTGCTCGCCGAGCCCACCCACGCCTCCGACGCGGAGATGGCCTGATGAGCTCCGGCGCCCGCTCCCACACCGCGCCGCCGCCGGCCGACCGCCCCCCGGTCAGCCTGCCGCGCCTGGCCGAGATGAAGGAGAACGGCGAGCCGATCGTGATGGTCACCGCCTATGACTTCCCCTCCGCCCAGGTCGCCGAGGAGGCCGGCGTCGACGTCGTCCTGGTCGGCGACTCGGCCGCCAACGTGGTCCTCGGCCACAGCGGCACCGAGGCGGTGACGATGGAGGAGATGATCGTCCTCGGCAAGGCGGTGCGCCGCGGCCTGCGCACGCCGCTGATGGTCGGCGACATGCCGATGGGCAGCTACGAGTCGAGCAACGAGCTGGCGGTCCAGAACGCGCAGCGCCTGGTCAAGGAGACCGGCTGCCAGACGGTCAAGCTCGAGGCCGGCGGCGTCTCGGTCGAGCGCGCCCGGGCGATCGTCCGCTCCGGCATCCCGACCATGGGCCACGTCGGCCTGACCCCGCAGACGGCGACCGCGCTGGGCGGCTACAAGGCCCAGGGCAAGACCGCCCAGCAGGCGATCCAGCTCTGCGAGGACGCGCTCGCGCTGCAGGCGGTCGGCTGCTTCGCGATCGTCTTCGAGGCGGTGCCGGCGGCGGTCACCGAGGCGATCGCCGCCCGGCTCGAGGTGCCGGTGATCGGCATCGGCGCCGGCCCGGCGCCGGCCGGCCAGGTGCTCGTCTTCCACGACCTGCTCGGCATCACCACCGGCCGCATGGCGAAATTCGTCAAGCAGTACGCCGACATCCACGGCGAGATGGTCGACGGCGTGCGCCGCTACGCCGAGGAGGTCCGCAGCGGGCACTTCCCCGAACCGGACCACGTCTACAGCGTCGAGCCGGCCGAGCTCGGCGAGTTCCGCCGCTACCTCGACCAGGAGAGCATCGCCTCGGCCAAGGCCTGGGACTGGGAGCCGCTGCCCTAGGCGCTTACGATTGGGCGGATGCCGGTCTACGAGTTCGAGTGCGAGCGGTGCGGGGTGCGCTTCGAGGAGCTGGCGCCCAGCGGCGCCGAGGGCCTCGCCTGCCCGGGCTGCGGCTCGCGGCGGACGCGGCGGCTGCTCTCGCCGGTCTCGCCGCCGGGGCGCCAGCCGCGCGGCGCGGGGGTGCGCTCGGCCGAGTCGCGGCGGCGGGAGCGCGAAGCGGCGCGCGGCGAGCGGCTGGCGGCGACCAGGCGCAAGCGGGCGGCGGGGGAGCTGTAGGTGGCGAGCGCCGAGCAGCGGCGCGAGCGGCTGGTCGCCCTCTTCAACGAGGTCCGGGACTGCCGCCGCTGCCCCCTGCACGAGACCCGCACCAAGGCCGTCTTCGGGGCCGGCGACGCCGACGCCGAGGTGATGTTCGTCGGCGAGGCGCCGGGTGCCGAAGAGGACCGCCAGGGGCTGCCCTTCGTCGGCCGCGCCGGCCAGCTGCTCAACCAGATGCTGGAGGAGATCGGCCTCTCGCGCGAGCGGGTCTTCATCGCCAACGTGCTGAAGAGCCGCCCGCCGGGCAACCGCGACCCGCGGCCGGAGGAGATCGCCGCCTGCGAGCCCTACCTCTTCGAGCAGGTGCGGCTGATCGAGCCGCGGGTGCTCTGCACGCTGGGCAACTTCGCCACCAAGCTGCTGAGCGGCAACCCGACCGGGATCACCCGCGTGCGCGGCACCGCCCAGGTGCACGAGATCGGCGGCCGCGCCGTCTTCCTGCTGCCCCTCTTCCACCCGGCGGCGGCGCTGCGCACCCCCTCGGTCAAGGAGACGCTGCGCGCCGACTTCCAGCTGCTGCCCGAGCTGCTCGCCGGGCCGCCGCCCGAGCCGCTGCCGAGCCGCGCCGAGGCCGAAGCGGACGCCGCCGCGCAGGAGCCGGCGCCGCCGGCGCCCTCCGACGAGCAGCTCGACATCTTCGGATGAGCACGGTGACCGAGAGCGCCGCCGAGACCGAAGCGCTCGGCGCCGAGCTGGCGCCGCGCCTGCGGGCCGGCGACGTCGTCGTCCTCAGCGGCGAGGTCGGCGCCGGCAAGACGACCCTGATCCGCGGCGCCTGCCGGGCGCTCGGCGTCGAGGGCCCGGTCACCTCGCCGACCTTCACCATCGGCCAGCGCTACGGCGGCGGCCGGCTGCCCGTCGCCCACCTCGACCTCTACCGGCTCGAGGGGCTCGACGGCGAGGAACCGGCCCTGCTCGACGACTACCTCGACCCGGGCGCCGTCGCCTTCGTCGAGTGGCCGCAGGCCGCCCTGCCGGAGCTGGCCGGGCGCCGGGTCCTCGCCGTCGCCCTCGCCCACGCCGGCGGCGACCGGCGCGAGGTCGAGCTGCCCGCCGCAACGGCGGCCCGCTAGCCGTGTTCGGGAAGAGAACGGTGCATGTAGCATCGAGCCGAACTTCGACCTGCCGACTGGAGGACGCCTGATGAGGGGACTGAGGACGCTGACCGCGACGCTGCTCGGGATCGCGCTGCTGGCCAGCGCTGCGCCGGCGAGCGCCGACGCCGCCGCGTACCGCCACTACGTCGCCTGCGGCGTCTCCCAGGGCGCGAAGCCGCGCCACAAGTGCCCCAAGGGCAGCAAGAAGGGCGCCTTCTTCCGCAGCACCAGGGCGGAAGTCCTCTACAAGGTCTGCGTCCGTTTCCCGACCCGGAAAGTGATCTGCTCCGAAGAGCCGGAGGTCGCCAAGCGCGGCACGCTCTACGTCAACAAGATCACCTCCAACATCCCGGGCAAGCACCGCGTCACCTGGTTCGTGAAAGGCAAGCGCGTCGGCGCCTTCATCTTCAGGGTCACCAAGTAGCGAGGCGGCCGGCACCCCGGCCGTCGTCGGCTTCGACACGGCGACCGCCGACACCGCGGTCGCCGCGCTGCGCGGCGGGGAGGTCCTGCACGCCGAGCGGCTCGGCCTCGCCGAGGACGGCAGCCCGCGCCACTCGACCGCGCTGCTGGCGGCGGTCGAGCGCGCCGCCGCGGCGGCCGGCGGCTGGGCGGGGGTGGGGCGGATCGCGGTCGGCCTCGGGCCGGGCTCCTTCGTCGGCATCCGGATCGGGATCGCCACCGCTCGCGGCCTGGCGCTGAGCACCGGGCTGCCGGCCGCCGGCGTCTGCACGCTCGACGCGCTGGCCCGCGGCCTGGCGCCGCTCGCCGGCGAGGACCGGCCCCACCTGGCGCTGCTCGACGCCCGCCGCGGCGAGGTCTTCGCCGCCCTCTACGGCCCCGGCGGGATCCGCGCCTGGGAGCCCTTCGTGGCGCCGCCCGCGGCGCTCGCCGAGCGCCTCGCCGTGCTGCCGGTGCCGCCGCTGGCGGGCGGCCCGGGGGCGGTACGATTTCGCGATGAGCTTGCCGGTCGGGGAGCCGAGATCCCCGGCGACGACGATCCGGCCCACGCGGTCGACGCGGCGGACGTCTGCGCCCTCGCCACCGCGGCGGCCGGCGGCCTCGAGCCGATCTACCTGAGGCCCCCAGATGCACAGCGATGGCGTGAGCGAGACAGTCCCAACCAAGCGGCCTGAGGCGGCGGGCGCAGTCCGGGTCCGCCGGCTCGCCTACAGCGATCTGCCCAAGGTGATCTCGATCGAGCGCCGCTCGTTCCCGACCCCCTGGTCGCTGGCGATGTTCGTGCTCGAGCTCTCCAAGCCGTCGGGCATCTGCCTCGCCGCGACCGACGGCGAGGAGCTGCTCGGCTACCTGGTCTGCTCGCGCTACGACCAGGTCTGGCACCTGATGAACGTCGCCGTGGCGCCCGAGCGGCGCCGGGCGGGGGTCGCCCGCGAGCTGATCTCGCGCCTGGTCGAGGAGGGCGGCGCCCGCCTGCCGTTCACGCTCGAGGTGCGGGTCTCCAACCGGCCGGCGATCGCGATGTACGAGCGGCTCGGCTTCCGCTCGGCGGGGGTCCGGCCGCGCTACTACCAGGACAACGGCGAGGACGCGCTGATCATGTGGCTCGACTGAGCCGCCGCGCCGAGCACCGATGCCGACCCTGGCGATAGAGACCTCCTGCGACGACACCTGCGCCGCCGTGCTCGACGGCCCGCGGGTCCTCGCCAGCGTGATCTCCTCGCAGGCCGCCGCCCACGCCGAGTTCGGCGGCGTCGTGCCCGAGGTCGCCTCGCGCCACCACCTGGAGCTGACCGCGCCGGTGGTCGAGGCGGCGCTGGCCGAGGCGGGGACCGAGTTGGCGGAGATCGAGGCGGTGGCGGTCACCGCCGGCCCGGGGCTGATCGGGGCGCTGCTGGTCGGGGTCAGCACGGCGAAGGCGCTGGCGGCGCCGCGCCGCCTGCCGCTGATCCCGGTCGACCACCTGCAGGGCCACGTCGCCGCCAACTTCCTCGAGCCCGAGCCGCTCGAGCCGCCCTTCCTCTGCCTGCTCGCCAGCGGCGGCCACACCCTGCTCGCCGGGGTCCGCGACCAGCGCGGCTACGAGCTGCTCGGCCAGACCCTCGACGACGCCGCCGGCGAGGCCTTCGACAAGGTCGCCCGCCTGCTCGGGCTCGGCTACCCGGGGGGGCCGGCGCTGCAGCGGCTGGCCGAGGAGGGCGACCCGCGGGCCTTCGAGATGCCGGTGGCGATGCGCAACGACCCGGGGCTCAACTTCAGCTTCAGCGGCCTGAAGACGGCGCTCGCCTACCTGGTCCGCGACCTCGGTCCCGACGGGGTCGAGCGCCGCCGCGCCGACCTCGCCGCCAGCTTCCAGGCCGCCGCCGTCGGCCAGCTGGTCGCCAAGCTCGAGCGGGCGCTGAAGGGCGGCGAGTGGGAGGCGGTGGCGCTGGGCGGCGGCGTCGCCGCCAACGGCCCCCTGCGCGAGGCGGTGCGCGAGCTCTGCGAGCGCCGCGGCCTGCGCCTGAAGCTGGTCTCGCTGGCGCTCTGCACCGACAACGCGGCGATGATCGGCTCCGCCGCCCGCTTCGCCACCGCGATCCCCTACCCCGACTACCTCGCCTACGACGCCTTCCCCACCAAACCGCCCGCCGACGGGCCTAAAACCGACGCTATGCGTCGGTTTTAGGCCCGTCGGCATCGAAGATGAGCGTGGTCACGGTCTACATGCGCGACGGGTGCCACCTCTGCGAGGAGGCGGTCGCGGGGCTGGTGGCGCTGCACGGCGAGGGCTACCGCTTCGAGCTGCACGAAGTCGACATCGAGAGCGAGGAGCTGCTGCTGCGCCGCATGCTGGAGAAGATCCCGGTGGTCGAGGTCGACGGCGAGCCGGTCTGCGAGCTGGCCCTCGACGAGGCCGCGGTGCGGGCGAGGCTCGATACTGTGGGCGCGTGAGCCCGCTGATCGAAGAGCAAGAGCCCGCAGGCGGCCTGGTCGTCGACGGCGAGCGCCTCTCGCTGGGCGTCGCCGCCCGCCTCTCGCGCTACCTGCAGGTGCTGACCCAGGCGCGCAAGATGGGCCGCGAGACGATCTCCTCGCAGGAACTCTCCGACTACACGCACATCAACCCGACCCAGATCCGCCGCGACCTCTCCGGCTTCGGCAAGTTCGGCAAGCGCGGCGTCGGCTACAACGTCGAGTCGCTGGTCGCCGAGGTGCGCAAGATCCTGCGCACCTCCGGCCAGCACAACATCGCCCTCTTCGGCGCCGGCAACCTCGGTCAGGCGATCGCCAGCTCCGACATCTTCGCCGACCACGGCTTCCAGGTCGTCGCCATGTTCGACGTCGACAGCGAGGTGGTCGGCAGCGAGGTCGGCGGCCTGCGGGTGCGCGACTTCGCCGAGCTGGGCGAGGTCGTCGCCGAGCAGGAGATCGTCGTCGGCGTCCTCGCCGTCCCCGCCGATGCCGCCCAGGCCGTCGCCGACCGCCTGGTCGAGGCCGGGGTGAAGATCATCTTCAACTACTCCGAGCAGCTTCTGCGGGTGCCGCCCGAGGTGACCGTGCACGCCTCGAGCCCGGCCGTCGACCTCCTCTACGCGCTCTACTTCTACCTGACCTGAGGCCTACCGACTTGTCCCTCGACCTCGACCTCGCTCGGGAGAGATTCGAGTCCTCGACCGACTTCACCGTCGGCCTCGAGGAGGAGTTCGCGATCCTCGACCCGGCGACCCTGGAGCTGGAGCACCGCTTCGAGGAGGTCCACGCCGCCTGCCAGCGCGACGAGCTGCTGGCCGGATCGGCGGCCGGCGAGCTGATCGCCTCGGAGATCGAGATCCGCTCCGGGCGGGCGGAGAGCTTCGCCGAGGCGACCGCGATGCAGCGCGAGCGCCGCCGCCGGCTCTTCGCCCTGGTCGAGGATCTCGGCCTCGCCCTGGCCGCCACCGGGACCCATCCCTGGGCGAACTACCTCGACCAGCGGATCATCGACACGCCGCACTACAACCGGCTGCGCCAGGAACTCGGCTACGTCGCCCAGCGCAACAACACCTGGAGCATGCACGTGCACATGGGGGTGCGCGGCGCCGACCGGGCGATCGCCGTCTGCGACCGGCTGCGCGAGCTGCTGCCGCTGCTGCTCGCCGTCTCGGCCAACTCGCCCTTCCTCGACCGTCGCGACAGCGGCCTGCACTCGGTGCGCAGCGAGATCTTCACCCGCACCTTCCCCCGCTGCGGCGTGCCCAGCCCCTTCGTCGACTGGGCGAGCTACGCCGAGTTCGTCGCCACCCTGGAACGGGTCGGCTCGGTGGTCGAGTCGACGCAGCTGTGGTGGAGCGTGCGCCCGCACCACTCCTTCGGCACGGTCGAGGTGCGGGTCTGCGACGCGCAGACCCGCGGCGAGGAGTCCTTCGCCCTCGCCGGCCTGATCGCCGCCTGCATCGCCCAGGCCGCGGTCGAGTACGACGAGCGCGGCTACGACGGGGCGGGGCGGATGCTCGCCGACCGCGAGATCGAGGAGAACCTCTGGCGGGCGATCCGCCACGGGATGAGCGGCCGCCAGGTCGATTTCCGCGCCGGCGAGCAGGTCGAGGCGCGGGCGGCGCTGGAGCGGCTGCTCGCCTGGTGCGAGCCGGCCCGCGCCCAGCTCGGGATCGAGGTCGAGCTGCCCGAGCGAAACGGCGCCCAGCGCGCCCGCGAGTCGCTCGACGCCGGAATCGCGATCGAGGACATCTTCCGCGACGCGGTGGCGGCGACCGGCCGCACGTATCCGCCGGCGCATATAGACTCCCGCGCCGCTTAAACCATTCCGGAGGAACCTCACTTGACCAGTTTCTTGACCGACTACGGGGTCGTCGTCGCGCTCGTCTGCGCTGGCGCGGCCGTTGTCTACGGACTCATCGTCACCCAGCGGCTGCTGGCGAAATCGCCCGGCAACGAGCGCATGCAGGAGATCTCTGGCGCTGTCCAGGAAGGCGCTCAGGCCTACCTCAGCCGCCAGTACACGATCATCGGCGCGGTCGCCGTGCCGATCGCGATCGTGCTCTGGCTCCTGCAGGACTACCAGACCGCGATCGGCTTCGTCTTCGGCGGCATCCTCTCGGGCGCCGCCGGCTTCATCGGCATGAACGTCTCGGTTCGCGCCAACGCCCGCGTCGCCGAGGCCGCCCGCGGCGGCGTGCCGCCGGCGCTCGACGTCGCCTTCAAGGGCGGCTCGGTCACCGGCCTGCTGGTCGTCGGCCTGGCGCTGATCGGCGTCGCCGGCTACTACGGCATCCTCGTGCTCACCGGCAGCTCCGACAAGGAGGCCGTCGACGCGCTCGTCGGCCTCGGCTTCGGCGGCTCGCTGATCTCGGTCTTCGCCCGGCTCGGCGGCGGCATCTTCACCAAGGCCGCCGACGTCGGCGCCGACCTGGTCGGCAAGGTCGAGGCGGGGATCCCCGAGGACGACCCGCGCAACCCGGCCGTGATCGCCGACAACGTCGGCGACAACGTCGGCGACTGCGCCGGCATGGCGGCCGACCTGTTCGAGACCTACGCGGTCACCTCGGTCGCCGTGATGCTGCTCGGCGTGCTCACCTTCACCGGCGCCGGTGGCGAATTCTCGCGCGAGGTCGCGATCTTCCCGCTGGTGATCGGCGCCGTCGCGATCGTCGCCTCGATCATCGGCGCGCTCCTGGTGCGGACCAAAACCGACCGGGTCGAGGGGGCGCTCTACACCGGCGTGATCGCCGCCGGGATCCTCTCGATCGCCGCCTTCTACCCGATCACCGACTGGCTGATGAGCGAACCGGTCCGGCTCGGCCTCAGCGCCGGCGCCGACGCGGTCAGCACGACCGACCTCTGGCTCTGCGCCGTGATCGGCGTCGCGGTCACCGCGCTGCTCTTCGTGATTACCGAATTTTATACGTCGACCCGCTTCCGGCCGGTGAAGACGATCGCCCAGGCCTCCGAGACGGGCCACGCGACGAACATCATCCAGGGCCTCGCCCAGGGCTTCCAGTCGACCGCCGCGCCGGCGCTGGTCATCGCCCTCGCGATCCTCGCCGCCAACGAGCTGGCGGGGATCTACGGGATCGGCATCGCGGTGATGGCGCAGCTCTCGCTCTGCGGCCTGATCGTCGCCCTCGACGCCTTCGGGCCGATCACCGACAACGCCGGCGGCATCGCCGAGATGGCCGAGCTGCCGGAGGACGTGCGCAACGTCACCGACCCGCTCGACGCGGTCGGCAACACGACCAAGGCGGTGACCAAGGGCTACGCGATCGGCTCCGCGGCGCTCGCCGCGCTGGTGCTGTTCGCCGCCTTCAAGAGCGAATTGGCCGACGAGGCGCCCTCCGGGTTCGACCTCAATGGCCTCTTCAACCTGAGCACGCCCGACGTGCTGATCGGCCTGATCATCGGCGGCATGATGGTCTACCTGTTCGCCGCCTTCGCGATCGAGGCGGTCGGCCGCGCCGGCGGCCAGGTGGTCGAACAGGTGCGCGAGCAGTTCCGCGAGCACCCGGGGATCATGGAGGGGACCGAAAAGCCCGACTACGCCAAGACGGTCGGCATCGTCACCGCCGCGGCGCAGAAGGAGATGATCCTGCCCTCGCTGATCCCGATCGTGGTCCCGGTCATCGTCGGCCTGCTCAGCGTCGACGCGCTCGGCGGCCTGCTGATCGGCGTGATCGTCGTCGGCCTCTTCGCCGCCGTCTCGATGACGGCCGGCGGCGGCGCCTGGGACAACGCCAAGAAGCTGATCGAGGACGGCGCCCACGGCGGCAAGGGCTCGCCGGCCCACGAAGCCTCGGTGACCGGCGACACGGTCGGCGACCCCTACAAGGACACGGCGGGGCCGGCGATCAACCCGATGATCAAGGTCGCCAACATCGTCGCGATCCTGATCATCCCGATCGTTCATTTCTAGAGCTTGGTGGGGAGGGGTGTGGCGCCCCTCCCCGTGAAGCCGTTGCGCAGCTCGGGGCGTGCGCTCTGGGCTCAGGCGGGGATTCGAAGCTTCCCGGGGAGGGGCACCACACCCCTCTCTCTGCACGCCCCTGAGGAACGGGCGGGATGGTCGGAAGGGCGGCTCTTTGGCGTAGCGGGGCGGGGTGCAACGCGTTTGCGGCTTATAGGGCCGCAAACGCGTTGCACCTCGGGTTCAGCCGCCGCTGTTGACTCGCTTGGTCAGCTTGGTGACGCGCTGGTTGACGGCGGTCACTCGCGAGTTGAGGTTGGCGATCTGGCCTTCGACTGAGCCGACCTGCTTGGTCAGGGAGGCGGTCTGTTCGGCGGTGGCGTTGAGCTTCTTCGTCTCCCGCTCCAGTTCGTCGAGGCGGTTGGAGAGGTTGGTGACCGCCGTGCGGGATTCCTGCGCCTCGCGCTTGGCCCGGCCCTGCAGTTCCTGCTGCTCGCCGGTCAGGCTGGCCTCGGCGATGCCGAGCCGGTCGACCAGGTTGGAGAGCTCGGTCGAGACTTCTTCGACCGAGGCCTGGCTGGCGGCGTCGTCGGCCGAGCTCTTGGCGTTGAAGGCGACGATCAGGGCGATCGTGCCGAGCACCAGGCCCAGCGCGGCGATCGCGATCAGCACCCAGGACTGACGGTTCTCTTGCTCCACTTGCACCCTCCGAGGTAGTGAGCCGCGGCGCGGCCCGTTGGCGAGACGGCGCGATCCTCTCACCCGACCCGGTCGCGCGCCGCCATACCCCCGCCGACGGGCCTAAATGTGGCCTATGCGGCCACATTTAGGCCCGTCGGCCCCTGTTAGGGTCGCGGCCGGATGATCGAGGAGCTGATCAACGTCGCGGATTTCGAGCGGGTTGCGGCTGAGATGCTGGAGCCGAGGGTTGCGGGCTACTTCTTCGGCGGCGCCGGTGACGAGTTGACCCTGGCCGAGAACGTCGCCGCCTGGCGCGGCTGGCGGCTGCGGCCGCGGGCGCTGGCCGGGCTCGACGCCTGGGACACGCGCACCGAGCTGCTCGGCGGCGGGCTCTCGATGCCGGTCCTCGTCGCCCCGGTCGCCTACCAGCGGCTGGTCGACGCCGAGGGCGAGCCGGCGATGGCGCGCGCCGCGGCGGCGGTGGGCACGGCGTTCTGCCTCTCGACCCTGGCGACGACGCGGCCCGGCGAGCTGGCCGCCGCCGCGCCGCAGGGGCGCAAGCTGTTCCAGCTCTACTGCTTCCGCGACGCCGCCGTGACCCGGGCGATGATCGACGAGGCGGTCGCCGCCGGCTTCGAGGCGATCGTGGTCACCGTCGACGCCCCGCGCGGCGGCAACCGCGAGCGCGACCTGCGCACCGGGTTCCGCATCCCCGAGGGCCTCGGCGTGCCCAGCGTGCAGGCGGCGCTCGGCTCCGACCGGGCGGTGACGATCGAGGAGACCTTCGCCCTGATGGACCCGGCGCTGAGCTGGGAGGACCTCGCCGAGCTCGCCGCCGAGTGCGAGCTGCCGGTCCTGGTCAAGGGCCTGCTCACCGCCGAGGACGCGGCGCTCGCGGTCGAGCACGGCCTCGGCGGCGTTGTCGTCTCCAACCACGGCGGCCGCCAGCTCGACCGGGCGACGGCGACCGCCGAGGCGCTGCCCGAGGTGGTCAACGCGGTCGACGGCCGGGTGCCGGTGCTGGTCGACGGCGGCATCCGCCGCGGCGTCGACGTCGCGATCGCCCTCGCCCTCGGCGCCGACGCCGTGCTCGTCGGCCGCCCCGCCCTCTGGGGCCTCGCCGCCGGCGGCGAGGCCGGCGCCCGGCGGGTGCTGGAGCTGCTGCGCGCCGAGCTCGAGCTGGCGCTCGCCCTCTGCGGCTGCGCCTCGCCGGCCGGGCTCGGCCGCGAGCACCTGCGGCGGGCCCCGGCCGCCTCCGTATATTCGCCTCGATGACCACCTCCCCCGAGCCCCGATGGCCCAGCGGATCCCGCGCGACGAATCGCTGAGCCGCGTCCACGGCGTCGGCGCCCTCTTCGCCGCCGCCTACGGCAACGTCGGCTCCAGCATCTACTACGCGCTCGGCGTCGACCGCGGCGTTCGCGCTCGGCCTGACCCCGGTCGCCTTCGTCATCTCGGGCCTGATCTTCGCCTGCACCGCGGCCACCTACGCCGAGGCGACCGTGATGCACCCCGAGGCGGGCGGCTCCTCGAGCTTCGCCCGCCACGCCTTCAACGAGCTGGTCAGCTTCGTCGCCGCCTGGGGCCAGATGCTCAACTACGTGATCACGGTCGCGATCTCGGCCTACTTCGTCCCCCACTACCTGGCCGTCTTCTGGGAGCCGCTGGGCGAGGCGCCGGGCGACATCGTCGGCGGCGCGGTGCTGATCGCCGGCCTCGCCCTGCTCAACATCCGCGGCTCGCAGGAGTCAGCGAAGCTCAACCTCGTCCTCGCCGTCGCCGACCTCGCCACCCAGGTGGTCCTGGTCGGGATCGGCATCTTCCTCGTGCTCAGCCCCGAGATCCTGATCGACAACGTCCACCTCGGCGTCGCCCCGACCTGGAGCGACTTCGCGCTCGGGATCGCGGTCGGGATGATCGCCTACACCGGGATCGAGACGATCTCCAACATGGCCGAGGAGGCGCGCGACGCGGTCCGCACGATCCCGCGCAGCGTCGCCTTCACCGTCGCCGCCGTGCTCGGCCTCTACCTGCTGATCCCGGTCGTCGCCCTCTCGGCGATGCCGGTCACCCAGGACGCGGCGGGCCAGTTCAGCACGCCGCTGGCGACCGAATTCGCCAACGACCCGATCCTCGGCGTCGTCGAGAACCTCGGCCTCGACGCCGGCCTGACCGAAGCGCTGCGCTTCTACGTCGGCGTGCTCGCCGCGGTGATCCTGCTGATCGCTACCAACGCCGGCCTGATCGGCGTCTCGCGGCTCACCTACTCGATGGGCCAGCACCGCCAGCTGCCCGAGGTCCTGCGCCAGGTCCACCCGCGCTACCGCACCCCATACATCGCGATCCTCGTCTTCTCGGCGGTGGCGATGATCACCCTGCTGCCGGGGCAGACCGACTTCCTGGCGACGATGTACTCGTTCGGCGCGATGCTCTCCTTCACCATCGCCCACGTCTCGGTGATCCAGCTGCGGCGCCGCTTCGGCGAGGACGAGCGGCCCTGGAAGCCGGCGCTCAACTTCCGCGCCTTCGGGGTCGAGGTGCCGGCGACGGCGGTGCTCGGCGGGCTCGGCACCTTCGCCGCCTGGGTGGTGGTGATGGCGCTCAACCCGCGCACCCTGTTCGTCGGCATCGGCTGGATGCTGCTCGGCGTCGCCGTCTACGTGCTCTACCGGCGCAGCCAGCGGCTGCCGCTGACCGAGACGGTGAAGGTCGTCCTGCCCGAGCCGCTCGGGGTCGAGGAGATCGAGTACCGCAGCGTCCTGGTCGCCTTCGAGGACGGTCAGCCGTTCTCCGAGGAGATGGTCTCCACCGCGACCAAGCTCGCCTCCAAGCGCCGCCGCGGCATCCACGTCCACTCGACCCTCACCGTGCCGACCCACCTGGCGCTCGACGCCGAACTGCCCGCCGCCGAAGAAGAGGCGCAGAGCAAGGTCGAGCAGGCGAAGCTGATCGGCGGCCAGCGGGTGACCGGCCACGTCGAGCGGGTGCGCCCCGGCCAGGCCGGCTACTCGATCGCCGCCGAGGCGGAGCTGATCAACGCCGCGGCCGTGGTCGTCGGCCTGCGCTACCGCAACGGCCGGCCCCTGTACGACAAGACCCTGCAGACCGTGCTCGGCGAGCGGCCCTGCCGCGTGATCGTCGTCTCCGACCCAGCCGTAGAATCGCCCTCGTGGGCTCGTCCCAACGGATCTACCGCGGCTCCGTCCGCGCCCTCTCGGCCCTCTTCATAGGCCTCGGCGTCGCGATCCTGGTTCGCACCCTGAGCCACGGCGGCGCCGGGCTGACGCTCGGTGTCCTGCTCGGCGTCGCCTTCGTCGCCGTCGGCGTCGCCCGCCTCTGGATCGCGGCCCGCACGTGAGCGAGGAGCAGAAACCCCGCCTGCAGCCGCTGCTCGAACGCGGCCTCGGCGTGCCCGGCCTCTTCGTCGCCGTCTACTCCGCGGTCGGCTTCAGCATCTACTTCGCGCTCGGCGTCGTCGCCGACCGCGGCCTCGGCCTGACGCCGCTGATCTTCCTCGCCGCCGGTCTGCTCTTCGTCCTCACCACGCTGAGCTACGTCGAGGGCGGCGCGATGCTGCGCGAGCGCGGCGGCTCCTCGAGCTTCGCCCGCCACGCCTTCAACGAGCTGGTCGCCTTCATCGCCGGCTGGGCGATCCTGATCGACTACCTGATCGTCGCCGCGCTGGCGGCGATCTCGGTCCCGCACTACCTCGAACCGGTGACCCCGGACCTCTCCGGCGAGGTCGCCCAGGTCGGCGTCGCCGGCGCGGTGATCGTCGCCGCCTGCCTGCTCAACGCCTTCAACGTCACCGGGCGGGGGAGGGAGCGTGGGCTGGCGATCCTCGCCCTCGCCGACATCGCCCTGCAGCTGGCGGTGATCGCGGTCGGCGTCCTCGTCGTCTTCCACCCCGACCGGCTCACCGACCAGATCGATCTCTTCACCACGCCCAGCTTCCGCGACACCGTCTACGCCGCGGTGGTGGCGATGCTGGCCTACGCCGGGATCGAGGCCGCCTCCGACCTGGCGCCCGACATCGAGGTGCGGCCGCGCGACCTGAAGCGGATCGTCTCGCTCGGCGCCGTGGCGGTGCCCCTGGTCTACGCCGGGATGGCGGCGATCGCGCTGATGGCGGTGCCGGTGGTCGCCGGCCCCGACGGCCCCGAGACCGCGCTCGGCGAGGAATTCGTGCAGGCGCCGGTGCTCGGCGTCGTCTCCGCCTACGACCCGGCCTGGGTCGCGGAGGTGATGCGCTGGGTGGTCGCCGTGGTCGCCACGCCGGTGCTTTTCTGGGCGGTGGCGACGGCGCTGCTCGGCGTCTCGCGCCACATCTACACGCTGGCGATCAACCGCCAGATCCCGAGCTGGCTGGGCCGGCTCGACAGCCGCCACGCGACGCCGACGGTGGCGATCGCGATCTCCGGCGCGATCGCGATCGGCCTCGTCGTGCCCACCGACGTCAAGCTGCTCGCCGGCCTCTACGCCTTCGGCGCGACGCTGGCGATCACCATCGCCCAGCTCTCGATCCTGCGCCTGCGGGTGATCGCCCCCGACCGCCCGCGCCCCTTCCGCGTGCCCCTGGACGTCGAGTGGCGCGGCGCCCGCCTGCCGCTGCCGGCGCTCTTCGCCGCCGCGCTGACCGCGCTCGCCTTCCTCAGCGTGCTCGCCTACCACGACACGGCGCGCTGGGTCGGCATCGGCTGGATGAGCTTCGGCCTGGTCTTCTACGTCGTCTACCGCAAGGTGTTCGAGGGCACCAGCCTGACCCGGCGCGTCTCGGTCAGCGAGAAGGCGCTGACCAAGCAGGTCCGCGAGGTCGCCTACCGCAACATCCTCGTGCCGGTCTTCGGCAGCAAGCTCGACGACGACATCGTCGCCACCGCCGGGCGGCTGGCGGCGGCCGAGCAGGAGGCGGCCGACGAGGGCGCCGAACCGACCCGGCTCGACCTGATCTACGTGATCGAGGTGCCGCTGAGCGCGGCGCTCGACGCCGAGCTGGAGCCGGAGATCGAGCGCGAGGCGGGGCGGGCGCTGCGCCGCGCCAGCGACGTCGGCGAGGAGTACGCCGACGTGCGGGTGACGGCGGAAGCGATCCGCGCCCGCGACGTCGGTGCCGGGATCGTCGAGGCGGCGCGGCGCAGCGGCGCCGAGGCGATCGTGATCGGCGGTGAGCCGCCGAGCAAGATCCGCGGCGGCGCGACCCTGGGCGGGATCGGCGCGGCGAAGCCCGACGAGGTCGGCGCCGCGACCGAGTACGTGCTCAAGAAGGCGCCCTGCAGGGTTCTGCTCACCGCGCCCCCGGAAGCCGCTGCCGAGCCCGAGCCGGCCGTCGCTGACTAGACTGGGGTCAATGTTCGTCTTGATCGTGGGCTGCGGCCGCGTCGGATCGTCGCTGGCCAGGGCGATGCTGCGCGAAGGGCACGAAGTCTCCTGCCTCGACGAGGACCCCGAGTCCCACGCCCGGCTCGAGGTCGGCCTCGAGCGCGGCTGGGAGGACCTCGGCGGCCAGTTCACGGTCGGCGCCGGGCTGGAGACCGACGCCCTGGAGGCGGCCGGGATCGGCAGGGCCGACGCCTTCATCGCCTCCACCGACGGCGACAACACCAACATCGTGATCTCGCAGATCGCCCAGCGCCGCTACCAGGTGCCGACCGTGATCGCCCGCATCCTCGACCCGCTGCGCGCCGAGTGGTACGAGCAGCAGGGCGTGCGCACCGTCTGCCCGACCCGGGTCGCGATCGAGATGCTCGAGGTCGCGGTGCGCGAGGGCTCGACCCGCGAAACCCCGATCCCGTCCGGCGAGGGCCCGGCGGAAGCGGCGTAGGGGGCGAGCCGTGTACATCATCGTCATCGGCGCGGGCAAGGTGGGCTGGAACCTGGCCCGCGAGCTGCTCGAAAAGGAGCACGAGGTGACGGTGATCGAGAACGACCGGCGCCGCTACCTGACCGTCGAGCAGGAGCTCGAGCACAACGTCTCCTACGGCGACGCCTCCGAGCTCTGGGTGCTCGAGCGGGCCGGGATCCAGCGCGCCGACATGGTGATCGCGGTCACCGGCGACGACGAGGACAACATGCTGATCTGCCAGGTCGCGCGCGACAAGTACGAGGTCGAGCGGATCATCGCCCGGGTCAACAACCCGCGCAACAAGGTCCACTTCGAGCTGCTCGGGATCAAGCCCTACGTCTCGGCGACCGACCTGATCCTGCGCCTGCTCGAGCACGAGGTGCCCGAGTACGGCCTCGTCCACCTGCTCGACCTGCAGGAGGAGCAGCTGGAGATCATCGAGATGCTGCTCGGGCGCGACTGCCGCGTGACCGGGAAGCGTGTCGGCGATCTGGAAATGCCGGAAGGGAGCCTGCTGATCTCGGTGCTGCGCAACGGCAAGGGCTTCGTCCCCGGTCCCGACACGGTGCTCGAGGTCGGCGACGAGGTGCTGGCCGTGCTCGACCCCGGCCACGAGGAGCAGCTGAAGACGCTCTTCGGGCCCGAAGAGGGCGGCGGCCGGGACAACGGCGTGCTCGCCGATGGCTGAGCGCCGGGCCGACTTCCTCCTGATCGGCGGCGGGCTCGCCTCGGCGCACTGCGCGGCGGAGCTGCGCAAGCGCGGCGCCGAGGGCTCGATCCTGCTCGTCGGCCGCGAGCCCGAGCCGCCCTACGAACGCCCGCCGCTCTCCAAGGAGTACCTGCGCGGCGAGGCGCAGCGCGAGGACGCCTACGTCAACCCGCCCTCCTGGTACGAGGAGAACGGGGTCGAGTTGCTGACCGGCACCAACGCGATGGGGCTCGACCTCGAGGCGCGCACGGCGAAGCTGCAGGGCGGGGAGGAGGTCGAGTTCGGCCAGCTGCTGCTCGCCACCGGGGCGATGGTCAACATCCTGCGGGCCGAGGGTGCCGAGAACGAGGGGATCCACTACCTGCGCGCCTACGGCAACTCCGACGCGATCCGCGCCGACGCCGCCGCGGCCGAGCACGTGGTCCTGATCGGCGGCAGCTACATCGGCGCCGAGGTCGCCGCCTCGCTGACCGCGCAGGGGACCAGGTGCACGATCGTGACGATGGAGGAGGTGGCGCTCTCGCGCACCTTCGGCGAGGCCGCCGGGCGCTGGTTCCACGAGCTGCTCGAGTCCAGGGGCGTGACGATCCACGGCGGCGAGGAGCTCGAGGCCTACGAGGGCGACGGCCGGGTGCGCGGCGTGGTCGCCAAGAGCGGCCTCGCGGTCGAGTGCGACGCGGTCGTGGTCGGCGCCGGGGTGCGGCCCGACGCGATGCTGGCCCAGCGGGCCGGGCTCGAGGTCGACGACGGGGTCGTCTGCGACGCCAAGCTGCGCGCCTCGGCCGAGGGCGTCTACGCCGCCGGCGACTGCTGCTCGTACGAGAGCGTCGTCCACGGCCGCCGGCTGCGGGTCGAGCACTGGGACGTGGCGATGCAGCAGGGCATGCACGCCGCCCGCAACATGCTCGGCGAGGACGCCGACTACGAGGTCGTGCCCTACTTCTTCAGCGACCTCGCCGACTGGGCCAGCCTCGAGTACGTCGGCCCGGCCCGCGAGTGGGACGAGGAGGTCTGGCGCGGCGACCGCGACGCCGGCGAGTTCTCGGTCTTCTACCTCGCGGACGGCCGCGTCGCCGGCTGCCTCAGCGTCGGCCGCTCCGAGGACCTGGCCGAGGCCAGGCGCCTGCTCGCCGAGCGGGTGGACGTCTCGGCCCACCGAGCCGAGCTCGCCGACGCCGAGAGCGACCTCAGCGCGCTCGGCGCTTGAGGCGATAACTGCGGGGCAGGGACTTGAACCCCGATTTCACGGACCAGAACCGCGCGAATTACCACTTATTCGACCCCGCAAGGAATGCTGACCAATGGGATCGAACCCAAAGGCTGCATGCTGCAAACCGAATCGTACCGTCCGATCACGATGCGAACATACGTTCCGTGTCGGACGACGACCGACAGCATCGAGAAGCCTACTACGCAGGCGCGTCTCAGCCGTCCTCCGAGAGGCGCGCCGCGGTTGCTCGATTGCGCGCCGAGGGCCTGAGCTATACGGCGATAGCGCGTCGCCTGGGCCTCTCCAAGTCGACGGTTGCCTACCACGTGCGGCGCCTCGGAGTCCCCGCCGACAACCGTTGTGCTCGGCGCTACGACTGGGATGAGGTCCAGGAGGCCGTGGATGACGGTCTCTCGGTCAGGGAGTGCTGCGAGCGTTTTGGCTTCTGCACGGCGACCTGGACCAAGGCGGTGCGGCGTGGAGCCGTTGTGCCCCGTGCCTGGATCACTCCAATCGACGAGTTGCTGGTCGCCGGCCGCCCGCGCAGTCGCGCGCATCTCAAGCGACGTCTGATCAAGGCGGGGCTGAAGGAGAATCGCTGTGAGGAGTGCGGGATCACGGAGTGGCGCGATAGGCCGTTGAGCATGGAGCTGCACCACGTCAACGGCGACGGCGAGGACAACCGGCTCGAGAACCTGCGGCTGCTCTGCGGCAACTGCCACGCCCAGACCGACAACTGGGGCGGGCGCGGGCGGCGGCGGAGGGGGCGCGGGCGGTCGCGCCAGGCCTGCTGAGCCGTCCCGGGGCTCTGCTACTTTCGCTGCTCTCGTGATCCGCCGTCGCACATGGGTTGCAGCGCTTTTCGCCTCCGGTGCGCTGGTGGCGGGTTGCGGCGGCGGCGGGGACGACTCGACCGAAGCGGCGCAGGTGACGACCGAGACCACCTCCGCCCTGACCAAGGCCGAGCTGATCGAACAGGGGGACGCGATCTGCGCCGAGGTCAACGCCGCGGTCGGCTCGGTCGGCACCAGCAGCGCCGACACCGGCAGCCCGGCGGCCCAGGCGGCCGGCCTCTACAGCGGCATGATCGCCAGCCTCAACAACCTCGGCACGCCCCAGGAAGCCGCCGGCTACGCCGAGTTCTCGGCCGCCGCCGAAGAGCTGGCCAGCGCCGAGGACGAGGTCTCCTCGGCGGCGACGGCGGGCGAAGCGGCGGCCCTGGAAACTGCGGAATCCAACGCCGCCACGGCGCTGGAAGCGTTCCAGTCCGCGGCCGGGGAATACGGCTTCGAAGAATGCGCCGAAGGCCCCAGCGCCCCGACGCCGGCGCCCGAAGCGGGCGAAGGCGGCGGCGGCGAAGAAGGCGGGGTGGCGCCGGAAGAAGTCGAACCCGCGCCGGAAGTCGAAGCGGCCCCCGAACCGGCCCCCGAAACCGGCGGCGCCGGCGGCGCGCCGGAAACCGGTGGCGGCACCGGCGGTGGCACCGAAGGCGGCGGCGTCAGCGGCGGCGGCTCCGGCGGCATCGGCCCCGGCTGAACACAGGGCGCGGTCGCCATTTCATCCGCTCAGCGGCTGGAATGACTACCGCTGAGCCAATACTTCACTTTGTATAGTGGGTCCGGGATGAGGACCTACCGGCGACTGATGGGCTTCCTGCGGCCGTACCGCCGCCAGCTCTGGGGCTCGCTCGCCTTCGCCTGGGCGGCGATGGGGATGACGGTGCTGATCCCGTACCTGATCGGCCGCGCCGTCAACGCGATCGAGAGCCACGACGAGCCCGACCTGCTGCCCCTGGCGCTGGCGATCGTCGCCGCCGGCGTCCTCCGCCTCGGCCTCACCGCGGTGCGCCGCATCGTCGCCGGCAAGGTCTCGCTGGCGGTCGAATTCGACCTGCGCGAGCGCTTCTACGCCCACCTGCAGCGGCTCGAGCTGGGCTTCTTCGACTCCCAGCAGACCGGCCAGCTGATGTCGCGCGCCACGGTCGACCTGCAGTCGATCCGCTTCTTCCTCGGCTACGGCCTGATCTTCATCACCCAGAACCTGCTGACGATCACCCTCGCCACCGCGGTGATGTTCGTCCTCGACCCCCTGCTCGCCCTGCTCGCCCTCGCCCCGGCGCCCTTCGTCGTCTACGCGGCCTCGCGCTACAACCGCGTCTCGCGCCCCGCGGTGCAGGAGGTGCAGCAGCGGATCGCCGAGCTGACCGCGGAAGCCGAGGAGAACATCTCCGGGATCCGCATCGTCAAGGCCTTCGCCCGCGAGGAGCACCAGCTGCACCGCTTCCGCCGCGCCGTCGCCCGCATCTTCGACCAGAGCATCTACTCGACCCGCCTGCAGGCGACCTTCTCGCCGCTGATCGGCCTGCTGCCGCAGTTCGGCGTCGCCCTCGTCCTGCTTGTCGGCGGCCGCCAGGTGATCGCCGGCAACCTCAGCCTCGGCGCCTTCACCGCCTTCTACACCTACGTCGTCATGCTCGCCGCGCCGATGCGGATGCTGGGCATGGCGATGGGCATGGCCCAGCGGGCGATCGCCTCGGGCAACCGCCTCTTCGAAGTGCTCGACCGCGAGCCGCGGATCGAGAGCCCGCCGGGGGCGCCGCCGCTGCCGGCGGGTGGCGGCCGGGTCGAGCTGCGCGGCGTCGGCCTCAGCTATGACGGCGCCGGCCCCGCCCTGAGCGGCATCGACCTCGCGGTCGAGCCCGGCAGCACGGTCGCCCTGGTCGGGCCCTCCGGCTCGGGCAAGACCAGCCTGGTCGCCCTGATCGCCCGCCTCTACGACCCCAGCGAGGGCGCCGTCCTGGTCGACGGCGCCGACGTGCGCGGCGTCGACGTCGCCTCGCTGCGCTCCCAGGTCGCCTTCGTCGCCGACGACAGCTTCCTGTTCAGCGCCAGTGTCGCCGAGAACATCGCCTACGCCCGCCCCGCCGCGACCCGCGCGGAGATCGAGGCGGCCGCCCGCCGCGCCCAGGCCGACGGGTTCATCCGCGAGCTGCCCGGCGGCTACGACGCGGCGGTCGGCGAGCGCGGCCTCACCCTCTCCGGCGGCCAGCGCCAGCGGATCGCGATCGCCCGCGCCCTGCTCGCCGACCCCCGCATCCTGATCCTCGACGACGCCACCTCCTCGGTCGACGCCACCACCGAGGCGGCGATCAAGGCCGGCCTCGGCGAGGCGATGGCCGGCCGCACCACCTTCGTCATCGCCCACCGCCTCTCGACCGTCTCGCTCGCCGACGAGGTCGTCGTCCTCGACGGCGGCCGTCTCGTCGACCGCGGCACCCACGAGGAGCTGCTCGCCGGCTGCGGCTTCTACCGCGAGATCGCCGAGCACGGGCTCGCCGACAGCGTCTTCCTGCAGCGCGACCTCGAGCAGCGCGAGGAGCTGGCGAAGCTATGAGCAAGACGCGCTTCATGCTCGGCCTGCTGCGCCCCTACCGCGGCCGCGTGGCGCTGACCTTCGTCGCGATGCTGGCGGCGACCGCGGCCGGCCTGGCGCCGCCCTACCTGGCGGGCCGAGCGATCGACTCGGGCATCGTCGCCGACGACGCCACGGCGCTGACCTGGATCGTCGTCGCCTTCCTCGCCGTCGCCGCGCTCTACGCCGGGGCCAGCTTCCTGCAGACCTACCTGGTCGGCTGGGTCGGGACGCGGGCCCTGCAGGACCTGCGCGAGCGCGTCTTCATGCACCTGCAGACGATGTCGATCGGGTTCTTCACCCGGCGCAGCCCCGGGGTCCTGATCAGCCGCATGACCAACGACATCGAGGCGCTCAACCAGCTCGTCACCAGCGGCGTCGTCACCCTCTTCTCCAGCAGCCTGACCCTGGTCGGGGTGGTCGTCATCCTGCTCCTGCTCGACCTGAAGCTGGCCCTGGTCACCTTCATCACCTTCCCGCTGCTGGCGATCGCCAGCGCCATCTTCCGCGTCGTCTCGCACGGCGCCTACCGGGCCACGCGCGAGCGGATCGCGGCCGTCACCGCCTACCTGCAGGAGACCCTGAGCGGGGTCCGGGTGGTGCGCAGCTTCGGCCAGGAGCCGCGCCACGCGGCGGCGATGAGCGAGCTCAACGAGGCCAACCGCGAGGCCAACCTGCGCACCGTCTACCTCAACGCCTCCTACTTCCCGGCGGTCGAGCTGATGGCGGCGGTCGGCACCGCGGCGATCCTGCTCTACGGCGGCAGGCAGGCGATCGAGGGCGCGATCCAGATCGGCACGATCGTCGCCTTCGTCGGCTACCTGCAGGTCTTCTTCGAACCGATCCAGCAGCTCTCGCAGCTGTACACGACCTTCCAGCAGGGGATGGCGGCGCTCGACAAGGTCTTCGGCCTGCTGGCGACCGAGCCCGACATGCGCGACTCGCCCGGCGCCGTCGACCCCGGCCAGCTGCGCGGCGAGATCGAGCTCGAGGGCGTCTGGTTCTCCTACTCCGGCGAGGAGCAGCCCGAGGAGTGGGCGCTGGCCGACGTCGATCTGCACGTGCCGCCCGGCCAGACCCTGGCCCTGGTCGGCGCCACCGGGGCCGGCAAGTCGACCCTGGCGAAGCTGGTAGCCCGCTTCTACGACCCGCAGCGCGGCCGCGTCGCGGTCGACGGCCACGACCTGCGCGACCTGCGCCAGCAGGCGCTGCGCAGCCAGCTCGGCATCGTCCCCCAGGAGGGCTTCCTCTTCTCCGGCAGCGTGCGCGAGAACATCGCCTTCGGCCGGCCGGGGGCGAGCCTGGAGGAGATCGAGGCGGCGGCCGCGGCGGTCGGCGCCACCGAGTTCGTCGCCGCCCTGCCGGAGGGGATCGAGACCGAGGTCGGCGAGCGCGGCGTGCAGCTCTCCGCCGGTCAGCGCCAGCTGGTCGCCTTCGCCCGCGCCCTGCTCGCCGAGCCGCGCATCCTGATCCTCGACGAGGCGACCTCCAACGTCGACGTGCGCACCGAGCGCACGATCGAGCGCGGCCTCGAGCGCCTGCTCGCCGGCCGCACCGCGATCGTCATCGCCCACCGCCTCTCGACCATCCGCCGCGCCGGCAAGATCGTCGTGCTCGAGGGCGGCCGGATCGCCGAGCAGGGCACGCACGAGGAGCTGATTGAGGCGGGCGGCGCCTACGCGAAGCTCTACGGCGCCTGGCGGGAGTCTTCGGCGGCCTAGAAGTTGATCTGGGTTGCGATCAGCCCGATCAGGGCGGCGATCAGCACGGCCTGGAACTGGATCATCAGCCGCTGCATGGCGTGCAGGCGGTCGTCCATTACCCCGATTTCCTGCCGCACCGAGCCGATCTCCCGCCGGATCTCGGTCTTGATCTCGGCGAAGCCCAACTCCATGCGACGGCTGAGGTCGTCGAGCCGCTCGTCGGTCCACTTGTCCCTCATCGCCTCCATGTTCGCACCGTAGCGCTTTGTCTGCTACGCGTGGCGCGCACAAGCGCGCGGCTTTGCAACATCTCTCGCGCCGCGGGCGCGCTGGGGGCCTAGTCGAAGGCCGCCGCCTTGGCGCTGGGCACCTTGCCGCCGGAGCAGGGGGGTGGGCCGTTGCCGGGGCGGGGGAGGATCTGGAAATTGGTGACGGCGTGGGTGGGGGTGGTCGAGCCGTCGTTCTGGGCGAGGTTGATCACCAGCCGGTAGAAGCCGGGGAAGAGGCCGCGGTAGAAGATCTCCGGCTTGGTCGCCGGGCTGTAGCTGCCGGAGGCGCCGATCCGCTCGCCAAGCACGCCGTTGGGGCCGGCGAAGCGGGGGAAGTCGAAGGAGGCGCCGACCAGCCGACCGTTGCCGAAGGGGCTCTCCAGCGCCCGCCTCAGCTTCACCGGGTCGACGCAGTCGGGGACGCGGTTGAGGCCGAAGCGGATGTGGCCCTCGCCGAGCTGCGGTTCGCCGCCGAAGTGCCGCGGGGCGAGCTTGAAGTTGTGGACCTTGACCTTGACCACGACCGCGTGGCTGGCCTGGCGGGCGCCGTTGCGCGGCGAGATCACCTCGATCGAGGGCGCGCCCGGGTTCTCGGCGAGCGCCGCGCGCCCGCGGCCGTCGTCGTCGCCGGCGCCGAGGGCGAGCACCGCGGCGGCGGCCAGCGCCACCGCGCCGGCGGCGAGCAGGAGGGCGGTTCGGCTCCGCATCGGCGCGAAGACTAAGCCCACCGCCTGCCGACCGCATAGGCTTCACCCGGATGAGTCCTGCCGCCGAGTTCGCCTACCGGCTGAGCGCCGCTGCCCGGCGCCCGGCGAGTTGGCTGCAGCTGCTCAAGTTCGGCCTGGTCGGCGTCTCCGGCTACGTGGTCAACCTCGGCGTCTTCGCCCTGCTCAGCGCCAGCTTCGGCGTCCAGTACTCGCTGGCCGCGGTCGGCGCCTTCTGCGTCGCGGTGAGCAGCAACTTCTTCTGGAACCGGCACTGGACCTTCGCCGCCGGCCACGGCCACGCCGGCTTCCAGGCGGTGCGCTTCTTCACCGTCAGCGTCGCCGCCCTGGTCGTCAACCTCGTCGTGCTCGAGCTGCTCGTCGTCGGCACCCCGCTCGGCGAGATCTCCTCGCAGGCGATCGCGGTCGCGGTGGCGATGCCGTTCAACTTCCTCGGCAACAAGCTCTGGACCTTCGCCTGAGGCCGGCGCGGCGCCGACCGCGCTAATATTTCGGACCAATGGAGTCCGCCAGCGCGACAGAGGTGCGTCCCGACTGGTATCGCAGCGCCTTCTCGGCCGAGACCACCGTCGACCGGCCCTGGGCGGACCGCACCGAGGCCGAAATCGACCGGGCGCTGGCGATGATGCGCCCGCCCGAGGGGGCGCGGGTGCTCGACCTCGCCTGCGGCACCGGCCGCCACGCGATCGAGCTCGCCCGCCGCGGCTTCTCGGTCGTCGGCGTCGACATCGCCGCCGACCTGCTCGAGATCGCCGCCCGCGACGCCGCCGACCTCGCCGGCGGCGAGGTCGAGTTCCGCGAAGCCGACCTGCGCGAGATCGAGCTCGAGCCCGAGTTCGACCTGGTGCTCAACCTCAACGACGGCGCGGTCGGCTACTTCGAGACCGAAGCGGACAACCACCGCACCTTCGAGGTGATCGCCGCGGCGCTGAAGCCCGGCGGCGGCAACCTGATGCAGTTGCCCAACGTCCTCTACGCGGAAGCCCACCTGCCGCAGAAGACCTACATCGAGGGCGAGGGGATGGTCGAACTGATCGACCATCGCTGGGACCGGGGCAGCCGCCACTTAGAAGGGTCGACGACCCCGATCGTCTTCGGCGGCGTGGTCGAGAAGCCGCAGCCGATCCCCTTTCGCCAGCGCCTCTACTCGGTCGAGGAGCTGGGCGAGCTCTACGACTCGGTCGGGATGCGGCTCGCCAACGTCTTCCGTGGCAACGGCAAGCCGCGGCCGCCGAAGGACAGCCAGTTCGAGATCTTCGTCGAGGGCCGCAGGGCCTGAGCGCGCGCCTACCAGTCGCCCTCCAGCCAGCGCACCAGCTCCTCGGTGCGCCCGCGCAGGTCGGGATCGGGCCCGGCCAGCTCCGCCGTCGCCACCTGCACGGCGGCGCCGAGCGCCAGCGTCGCCCGCTCGGGGCTGAGCGCGAGCCCGGCCTCGAGCCGGCGCAGCGCCTCGGGATCGCCGCGCAGCGCGACCAGCGCCTCGCGCGCCGCCTCGGGCTCCGCCTCGACGATGTCGACTGCCGTCTCCACTGCGTTGCGCACACGCTCCGCAGGGGGGCCGGCGGCGGCTGCCTCCAGCGCACGCTCCACCATTCGTTCGTCCAAGCGACCGTCGAGCACAGCCACCGGTTCTCTACCCTCTGACATGTTGGGACCTCCTCTTCAGGTCTCGGCCGGGCCCCGGGGTGTCGCAAGCACCGCCGGGGCCGCGTTTTGAGAGTCTGCGAGTTTAGACTCGACCCAAGACGATAAGCGCCCGACTTCCAATGGTCAAATATTCCCGCATTAGACGGGAGGGGCGGGCAAGGGACCGAGGCGATGAACGACACTGGAACCAGCTACGAGGCGGCCGCGATCGAGGCCGAGCGCCAGGCGGCCTGGGCCGAGGCCGGCGCCTACGCGACGCCGCAGCCGGCGGCGGGCCAGCGGGCGGTCTACATCAAGCCCTCCAGCCCCTTCACCTCGGGCAAGCTGCACATGGGCCACGTCCGCGACTACGCGATCGGCGACGCCTACGCCCGCTTCCGCCGCGCCCGCGGCGACGCGGTGCTCTTCGGCTTCGGCTTCGACGCCTTCGGCCTGCCGGCCGAGATGGCGGCGATCGAGCGCCGGGTGCCCCCGGCGGAGTGGGTGCGCGAGTGCGGCGAGCGGATGCTCGAGCAGATGAAGCGGCTGGGCTTCTCCTTCGACTACGAGCGCGTCTTCTACAGCTCCGACCCCGGCCAGTACCGCTGGTCGCAGTGGCTCTTCCTCACCCTGCTCGAGGCCGGCCTGATCTACCGCGACGACGCCACCGTCGACTGGTGCGACCACTGCCGCACGACGCTGGCCGCCCTGCAGGTCGAGGACGGGCGCTGCTGGCGCTGCCACAACGAGGTGCGGCTGATCCGCCGCCCGACCTGGTTCCTGCGCATCGTCCCCTACCTGGAGGAGAACGACCGCCGGCTGCCGGGGCTGGAGGCGCACTGGGACGAGATTCTCGCTCTCCACCCAGCGCTACATCCTCGGCCGCAGCGACGGAGTCGAGGTCGAGCTGGAGGGCCCCGGCGGCGAGCCGCTGACCGCCTTCAGCCCGCACCGCGAGGCCGCCGCCGCGGCGAGCTTCGTCCTGCTCTCGCCGCGCCACCCCGAGGTCGACCGACTCGCCGGCGCCGACGAGGCGGTCCGCGCCCGGCTCGACGAGCTGCGCTCGGGGGGCTGGGAGCGCAGCGCCCGCGACGCCCGCTCGGTGCCCCTGGTCGACACCGGCGCCGACGCCCGCGCCCCCTGGAGCGGGGCGAGCCTGCCGCTGCTTGTCTCGCCGCTCGCCGACGCCCGCTACGGGCCGACCGCGGCGCTCGGCGTGCCGGCCGCCGACGAGGCCGACGCGGCGCTGGCCGAGCGGGTCGAGCGGGTGGGGGAGGGGGCCGCCGGGGGCGGCTCGCCGAACCTGCGCGAGGCCGTCCGCTACCGCGCCGCCGACTTCTCGATCTCGCGCCAGCGCTTCTGGGGCACGCCGATCCCGATCGTCCACTGCGAGTCCTGCGGCGCCGTGCCCGTGCCCGAGGAGCAGCTGCCGGTCGTGCTGCCGGCCGACGTCGAGCCGACCGGCGAGGGCAACCCGCTGGCCGAGAGCGCCGCCTTCGCCGAGGCCCCCTGCCCGCGCTGCGGCGAGCCGGCCCGGCGCGAGACCGACACGCTCGACTGCCACTTCGACGCGCTCTGGCTCTGGGTGCCCTCGGCGGTGCCGCCCGAGGCGCGCGCCGAGCACATGTTCGACCACCCCGACCTGCGCCGCTGGCTGCCCTCCGAGCGCCTCGTCGCCGGCTCCGACAGCGGCGGCTTCGTCTTCGACCAGCGGGTCGTGACCAAGGCCCTGCGCGACATCGGCCCCTTCGCCTTCATCGAGGAGGGCGAGCCCTTCACCGGCTGCACCTTCCACGAGATGGTCGTCGCCGAAGACGGCAGGAAGATGAGCAAGCACCTGGGCAACACCGTCGACCCCGACGAGCTGGTCGCCGAGTACGGCGCCGACACGGTGCGGCTGGCGATCCTCTACGCCGCCGGGCCGGCGAAGACGCTGAAGTGGAACGACGGGGCGCTGCGCTTCGCCAGTCGCTTCCTGCACAACGTCTGGACTTACACCCACGAGCGCTTCGCGGCGCTCGGCGAGGCCCCTGCCGACGCCGAGGCGGAGGCCGACACCGAGTTCATGCGCGAGCGGCTGCGCAAATGGTGCGACAACGGCCTGGCGCGGATCGAGGCCGACCTCGAGCAGCTGCAGATGCACAAGGCGGTGCGCGACCTGACCCGCCTCTTCGAGCGCATCCAGGACTTCGAGAAGCGCGTCGTCAAGCGGCGCGGGCAGCTCAGCCGCGCCGACGCCGAGGCCCAGGCCGAGGCCCTGCGCGAGCTGGCCGCGGCCCTGGCCCCCTTCGCCCCGCACGCCGCCGAGGCGCTGGCCGAGCGCATGCGCGTCGCGGTTTGACAGACAAAGAGATTTATACAGAAATACTTGACTGTTTCGGGGTAGCACTTAGAATCGTCGGCGATGGCAGCAGAGGGTGCCATTGCCTTCGACCCAGTCGCACTGGATGAGGCCGACAAGGCTCTCTGGGACGACGTCTGGGATACCGCCTGCGACGACGCAGCCGTGGAGATGGGGATCGAGAAGGAGTGGTTCGGGTCGCTGCTGGCTGGGGTGGTCGCCGAGGAGCAGGGCGAGCCGGGGCTGAACTTCATCCTCGGGGCCGCCGGCGAGCCGCCCGAGGAGCGCCGCCACCTCGAGCAGGCGGTGCGCTGGGTCGAGAGCCACGGCGTCGATTACCGGGTGCCGATGATCCCCGGCCTGAGCGGCGTCGCCGAGGCCGAAAAGTGGTTCTTCCGGCACGGCAACTCGCGCCTGCAGGGGCCAGCGCGCCTGGTCCGCGACGGCTCCCACCCGGAATTCGCCCCGCCGGCGGTCGAGGTGCTCGAGCGGCGGCCGAGCGAGGACGAGTACTTCGGCGTGCCGCTCGCCGAAAGCCTGCGCCTGCCCAGCTGGGCCTCGAACTTCTTCCTCGGCCTGCAGGGGAAACCGCGCTGGCGCTGCTGCTGCGCGATCGACGGCGACGAGGCGCTCGCCTACCTGGCGATGATCGTCGACGAAGGTGTCGCCGAGCTGATCCTGGCTTCGCGGCCGAGCGCCCGCGAAGCGGACGGGCTGGACGCCGTCCTCTACCGGGCGCTGGCCGACGCCGCGTCGGCCGGCTGCCGGATGATCGCCGTCGCCGAGGCCGGCTCGGCGCCGGCGGTCTCCGACCGCGAGGCGCTGCTGCGGGCGGGCTTCGAGGAGGCGTTTGGCTGCTTCACCTGGCAGCCGGGCGTGCCGGTCACGATCTGAGCCGCGGCGGCGCCTCGTATATACGCAGAAAGACTTGACCACTGCAGGTGGACGTGTTATACGTACTCCAGCTGACGATCAAATGCGCCTGCGGAGAGGTGGGAATCCCAGTCAGGGGCGACTCGCCTTGCGATGGCAAAGGAGTACCAGTCATGAGTCGAGATGTTGGCCGATTCGGGAGTACTAGGGAGGCGACAGTGTCGTGTGCATTGCCCCACCTCCAGTACGCGACGCTGCCCGGTACCGCGGCCACTTCGCCCATCCACCTCTGGCAGACGGGCCCCCGGAGAGGGGGGGCGGCCATTAACAGGGCCGTAGCGCCGATCGACAGCTGGGCTCGCCCCGCGGACTGCTGACACCGCCGGGGCGGGCCCCGTTCTTCACCCGAATGCATGCGGGCACGCGGGTGAAGGGCGTGCCTATTGCTAAGAATTTCTTGATCGATCGGCCTCGCCCTGCTATACCGGTGGGCCGATGGGGAAGCGCCGAACAGCTGGGCCGTGCGACGGCCGCCGGGGTCGGGGAGTACCCTGCCTGAGGGAGAGATCGCGATGCTGAACCCCGAGGACCGCACCCGATCCTGCGCGACCGAACTGGTCTGCCGCGACTGCGATCGCCGCTACCCGCTGCTCGACACCGCTTCCAAGTGCCTGGGATGCGGCCAGGGCCTCGACATCGACTACGACTACGAGCTGGCGACCAAGCGCCTCGGCGAGCTGCCGGTCGACGCGCGCTCGATCGACATCTGGCGCTTCGAAGAGCTGCTGCCGATCGTCGATGCCCGCGCCCAGTCGCGGGTCGGCCAGTACAGCGGCCGCACCCCGCTGATCCACGCCAGGCGGCTCGGCGCCGAGCTCGGCCTGCCCAACCTCTACCTCAAGGACGACAGCACCCAGCGCCCCTCGCTCTCCTACAAGGACCGGGTCGTCTCGATGGCGGTCGCCCGCCTGCTCGAGCTCGGCAAGGACGAGATCGGCTGCGTCTCGACCGGCAACGTCGGCACCGCGGTCTCCTCGCTGGCCGCCACCGCCGGGGTCGCCGCCTACGTCTTCTACCCGTCCAACCTGGAGAAGGGCAAGGCGCGCGCCTGCCGGGCGCTGGGCGCCGCCGTGATCCAGCTCGACGGCAACTACGACGAAGCCAACCGCGCCTGCCGCGAGCTGGCGCTGACCAGCGGCATCCAGTTCGCCAACATCACCCTGCGCCCGTTCTACGCCGAGGGGGCGAAGACGATGGCCTTCGAGGTGGTCGAGCAGCTCGGCTGGCGCGCCCCCGACCACATCGTGATCCCGGCTGCCGGCGGCACGCTCTCCTCGCGCGTGCACAAGGGGCTGGGGGAGATGCAGACGGTCGGCCTGGCGGAGACCGCGCAGACCAAGATCAGCGTCGCCCAGCCCGAGGGCTGCGGCCCGATCGCGACCGCGATCACGGACGGCAGCGGCGAGATCTCGCCGCAGTCGCCGCACACCGCCGCCCACTCGCTGGCGATCGGCGCCCCCGGCGACGGGCCGCTGGTCGTCGACGCGGTGATGTCGCGCGGCGGCACCGCGGCGACCGCCAACGACGGCGAGATCTTCGAGGCGATCGACCTGCTCGGCGCCACCGAGGGGATCCTCACCGAGCCGGCCGGCGGCACGACGATCGCCTCGACGATGAAGCTCGCCGCCGCCGGCGCCTTCGATCCCGACGAGACGGTGGTCGCGGTGATCAGCGGCAACGGCTACAAGACGCTCGACGAGCACCCCGAGAAGCCCTGGCCCGAGATGGTCGCCTGCAACGTCGAGGCGATGACCGAGACGCTCGAAGAGGTCCGCAGCGACGGCGCCGGGATGCGTGCATCCGTCACCGATTGACTCGTCAGTCAACGGCTATAGTCCGGGCTGATGGCCGCCAACGGCAAGGTGATCCCGGCCGATTTCCCGCCCCCCGTCGACGCCGGCGCGGAGTTCGTCAAGCGCTCGCTCGACGGCGAGGACGAGCGGATCGAGATCGGCGTCGCGATCGTCGGCGGCGGCACCGCCGGCCTCGCCTGCGCCAACCGCCTGCTGCAGCTGCTCGGCGAGGACCCCGAGACGATGGAGAAGCTCGGCGAGGTCCCGGTCGCGGTGATCGAGAAGGCGAAGACCTGCGGCGGCCACAACCTCTCCGGCGCGGTGATGCGCCCCGGCCCGCTGCAGGAGCTGTTCCCCGAGCTGAGCCGTGAGCAGTGGCGCGAGCAGGGCTTCGCCTTCGGCGAGGTGACCAAAGAGGCGATCTACGTCCTGCCCAACGGCCGGACCAAGGTCCGCATCCCGCCGCCGCCGCCGCAGCGCAACCACGGCAACGAGGTGGTCTCGGTCTCGGCGCTCTGCCGCTACATGCAGGCCCGGGCCGAGGAGGCCGGCGCCTACCTGCTGACCGAGACCGCGGCGACCCAGCTGATCGTCTCCGACGGCGCCGTGCAGGGCGTGCGCTCCGGCGACAAGGGCCGCGGCAAAGACGGCGAGGAGCTGGGCAACTTCGAGCCCGGCACCGACATCGCCGCCCGGGCGACGGTGCTCGCCGAGGGCTGCTGGGGGCACCTGACCGACGCCGCCGTGCGCGAGTTCGGCCTCGCCGAGGGCAAGGAGCCGCAGGTCTGGGAGCTGGGCGTGAAGGAGATCTGGAAGGTGCCCAAGCCGCTCGACCGGGTGATCCACACCCTCGCCGGCTGGCCGCTGAAGATCAGCTCGAAGTACCACCAGATCGGCGGCACCTGGATCTACCCGATGAAGGACGAGAAGACCGGCGAGGACCTGGTCTCGATCGGCTTCGTCCTCGACCTCGACTACGCCGACGCGACCAGCTCCGCCCACGACTTCCTGCAGCAGTTCAAGACCCACCCGATGGTGCGCGAGATCCTCGCCGGCGGCGAGCGGGTCGGCTGGGGCGCGAAGGCGATCCCCGCCGGCGGCTACTGGGCGATGCCGAAGCTCTCGATGCCCGGTGCGGCGATCGTCGGCGATGCGGCCGGGATGCTCAACCTGGCGGCGCTGAAGGGCGTCAACTACGCGATCAAGGCCGGGATGCTCGCCGCCGAGCAGATCTACGCGTCGCTGCAGGCCGGCAGCAACGACTTCTCCGCCTACGAGGAGGCGGTCGAGGAGTCGTTCATCGGCAGGGAACTGTACGAGCAGCGCAACACCCGCCAGCCCTTCCAGAAGGGGCTGATCAAAGGCGGGCCGCTGGTCAACCTGATGATCGCGACCAAGGGGCGCTTCCCCGGCGGGCGCTGGGAGATCGAGCCCAACGACGCGCAGCCGATGTTCGTCGGCGACACGAAGGACGGCTACCCCCAGCCCGACGGCGAACTCACCTTCGACAAGCTCTCCAGCGTCTACATCACCGGCAACGCGACCCGCGACGACGCCCCCAACCACATCCGCGTGCAGAAGCGGGTGCCGCGCGAGATCGCCGAGACCTGGCGCTGGATGTGCCCGGCCGGCGTCTACGAGATCCCCGAGGACGCCCCCGAGTCGGGCGACGTCGACGTGATCGTCAACTACACCAACTGCGTCCAGTGCGGCGCGATCACCGCCAAGGGCGGCCGCCTGACCACCCCCGAGGGCGGCGACGGCCCCCTGTACCAGCAGACCTGAGCGAGAGCAGGGCAAGCGCCTTCGGCGGCAGCGCCCAACCCCTGCGTCAACGGCAGCTGAGCCAAGCGGCCTGAACGATCGAGACCGGCCAGTCACGTGTGACCTAGGTATAGGTCAGGTGATCTATATTTAGCTCAGTTGACCTAGGTTTAGGACACGAAGAGATGGATGTCTCAAAACCCTTTGCTGCCATATCTGCGAGCGTCGATGCCGACGTGCTCGTCGTGCTGGCGGGTTCCACCGTGCCCCGCAGTGGACGTGAGCTGGCTCGTAGGGCCGGGCGCTCCAATACCGGCGTCCAGCACGTCCTCAACCGCCTCGTGGGGCACGGCCTGGTCGGCCGGCAAGAGGTGGGTCGCACCTTCCTCTACGAGCTGAACCGCGAGCACCTCCTGGCTCCGGCCGTCGCGCAGATGGCAGATGCGCGCGCCGCGCTGATCCGCCGGCTTCGCAAGGCGATCGGCGCCTGGGAGCCCGCGCCGGTCCACGCCTCGCTCTTCGGTAGCGCGGCGCGCGGCGATGGCGACACGGGCAGCGACATCGACCTCCTCGTCGTGCGGCCCTCCGATCTCGACCCCGAGGACGCGGCCTGGCGCGGCCAGCTCGACGAACTCGCGGACTCGGTGCGTCGCTGGACCGGCAACAGCGCCGGCATCGCCGAGGTCTCCGAAGACGACCTTCCGCGACTGCGGAGGGACCGTCCGCCCCTCGTGGAGGAGATAAGCGAGGATGCCGTCGATCTCGCCGGCGAAGGCATGCGCAAGCTCCTGAGGCGGCTGTGATGGCGCGCAAGCAACCGCGGGCCCAGGTATGTGGAGAGCCCCAGGCGCGTCAGCGCCTCGGGCACGCGAGGAGCTTTCTCGAGGTAGCCGAGCTGGCCGCGGACGTCAGCGACCCTTTTTTGGAATACGGAAGCGTGGCCGCATCCGTCGCGATCCTCGCCGGGATTGCGGCCGCCGATGCGGCCTGCTGCAAGGAGCTGGCTAAACGGTCTCGCTCCGACAACCACCACGACGCCGAGCTGCTGATCGCACGGATCACACCCGGCGGCAGGCGGGCGGCCAGCCAGCTTCGCCAGCTGATCGACGTCAAGGACACCGCCCACTATGGCTTCATCGACATAAGCGCCACCCAGCTCAAACGATCCCTGCGCCAGGCCCGCCACCTCGTGGACTTTGCGGAGGAGGTCCTACGCCGGTAGAGCTATCCCACGACGGAGGAAGAACCGCCGGCATCGAGCGGCCGGATGACCCAGGGTGCAACGCGTTTGCGTGCTATCAGCACGCAAACGCGTTGCACCCTGGGGGCTGCGCTGACGAATCGCAGCAGACGATGCCGGAGGAGGGACTCGAACCCCCGACACGCGGATTATGATCGAGGCACCTGGAGGCGAGTTTGGCTTGTTTAAGCCGAATCTCGTCCAGATAGGCACGCTGCGTCTGGTTGTTTTTGCCTATCCGGGGACACAAACGGGGACACATTTTCGGTCCGTCTGACGTTCTACCTTGGACCAATGGCATCGTCCTCGATTCACTTCCGCGAAACCCCCGTTAGCGGGCACGTCTTTCGCAAAGCTCGGAAGTCCGGAGATCGCTGGATGGCGAAGTGGCGCGATGCCGAGGGGCAGCATCAGATCGTCCTCGGCCGAGTCTGGACGAGTCGGGGCAAGCCTGCCGAGGGCTACCTGACCAAGCAAGGCGCCCAGCGGGAGCTGGACGGGATCCTCGCCGACGCGAGGCAGCAGCGGATCACCAGCCGACCACGGCGCGCCAGCACCGTGACCTTCGGCGAGGCGGCGCGAGAGTGGCTGCGCTACGTCGAGCACGACCGGAAGCGACGACCGTCCACGGTCAGCGACTATCGCTGGATTGTCGATAAGCGGCTGCGGCCGGAGTTCGGCGACCTACCGCTCGAAGCCGTCACCACGGATCGGATCGACGCATGGCGCGTCGAGCTGATCGCGACCGACAGCGCCGATGACGGGGCGGCGTTGTCACCACGCACGGTCAACAAGTACCTCGGCGTGTTGCACAGCGTCCTCAAACGCGCCCAGCGCGTCTACGGCCTGTCGGCGAACGCCGCTGCCTGGGCCGAGCGCCAGCCGGTCGGCCGCTCAGGCGACTTCGATGTTCTCGCGCCGGTCGAGGTGGAGGCGCTCGCGCGTGTAGCGGGCGAGGGGAAACACCGCAAGCCGCCCAAACATCCGACCGGGTTGGAGTGGCGAGCCAAGCTGCGCCAGCAGGACAAGCAGGACGCGGCGATCTTCGTCACGGCCGCATACGCCGGTCTGCGCCTCGGCGAGCTGCGGAGTCTCCGCTGGCGCGACCTCGATTTCGAGAAGCGCCTGATCCACGTCCGCCACTCCTACGTCATGGGTGCTGAGGACCGGCCGAAGTCCGGGCGGGTGCGGAGCGTGCCGATGATCGACCAGGTTGTGGCCCGCCTTGACGAGCTGAGCCGTCGTGGCGGCTGGACCAGCGGGGACGACCTTGTTTTCGTCAACCCGACCGGCGGCCACATCGAGGACAGCGCCCTGCGTCGCCGGTTCTACGCCGCCCTCAAGGTCGCGGGTCTCAAGCGCATCCGCTTTCACGACCTCCGGCACAGCTTCGGCACGCTCGCCGTCCAGGTCTTCCCGCTGACGGACGTGAAGGCGTACATGGGGCACGCGGACATCGCGACGACGATGATCTACGTCCATCACGTTCCACGGGTCGATGCGGCGGAGAAGTTGTCGAGCGCCCTACGCGCATCCTCGCTATCGACAATTCCGGCCGAGCAGACGGCGGCATAAACGCATGGCTGCCTTCGACGAGGGGCGGGAGCTTCCCTGGCCACGTGCTGGCGACCGCGTTTTCGCCTCCGGCGACGACTGGCAGATGAATGCGTGCGTCAACTGGGGAGGCGGATGGAGTCTCTACTCCATTGGCTACCAGAGGGCTGGGGATTGTCTCGTTGAGCAGGTGGCGAAGGATCGGGGGGACGCAGATGTCCTGGTCTATCCGATCGTCTTTTGCTACCGGCAGTACTTGGAGCTGACGCTCAAGGAGGTGCTGATGGAGGCACGGCGCTACTACGGAATCGAGGAGCCGTTTAAGAATCTGCATCCGCTCCTGGAGCCTTGGGTCCCACTTCGGAAGCTGCTCGAACGTCGATGGCCCGACAAGCCGGACGAGCTGGACGCCGTCGAAGACAATCTCCACCAGTTTGACGAGGTGGACGAAGGTTCGTTTGCCTTCCGGTATGCGACGACGAAGGGCGGGGAATCGTCACTCCCCGCAAAGATGCAGCACATCAATCTTCGCAATCTCGCTGAGGTTGTCGAGCGCATTGGAACCTTCCTTGAGTCCTGCTTCACTGCGCTGAGCGCCGAGCGGGAAGCCGCCGAATAGACGCGACGACGCAGCGTCGGAGTAGAGAGGTCAACGAGGGCGCGCTCGGTGACCGTGCCTGTTTGCGTCCAGCCAGAGTCCGAGGTCGCCGCGTGTGAAGCGCAAGGCACGGCCGACTCGAATGTGGGGCAGCCCGCGCGAGCGGACCAGCTCGTAGAGCGTGCTGCGCGGGATGCGGAGGAGCCTTGCTGCCTCCTGGGCGTCGAGCAGCGGTTCGGCGAGTAGGTCGTCTGATGCCTCCATCGACCTCTCTGTCCGCAATGACCCCCGAAACGCCCCCGAACCTTCGTCCATAGGAGACGAGCCAATCCTTGATTGGCTCGTCTCGACGCTCCCCTTGCGAGCACTCCCGAGCGTCCTCCAACCGCCAACCGCAGCACCCCTCACGCCACATCACCTCCGGAGATTGCCGGGGGCAAAGCGCCCTCCCGCCGGACAGAAGGACCGATGCTCTCCATCGGAAAGCTCGGCACCGGCCAGGAGAACTACTACCTCGACATGGTGGCCGAAGGCGCCGAGGACTACTACAGCGGCGAGGGCGAGGCACCGGGCGAGTGGAGCGGCGAGGCCGCCGCGCAGCTCGGCCTCGACAGCGAGGTGCAGGCCGACCAGCTCACGGCGATGCTCACCGGCCACGACCCCGCCACCGGAGCGCCGCTGCTCGGCAGCAAGGGCGTGTCGGGCAAAGGCCCGGTCCCAGGCTTCGACCTCACCTTCTCCGCGCCGAAGTCGGCCTCCCTGCTCTGGGCGCTGGGCGGCCCGCACGCCGCCCTCGAAGTCTCAGAGGCCCACCAGGAGGCGGTAGGCGCAGCCCTGCACTACATGCAACACAACGCCTGCTGGACCCGCCGGGGCAAGGGAGGCGCGGAGTTCGTCAAAGGCAATGGCTACCTCGCCGCCGCCTACCGCCACCGCTCCTCGCGAAACGGCGACCCCCAGCTCCACACCCACGTCTTGGTCGCCAACGCGACCCAGGGGCCGGACGGGCGCTGGACCCGCCTCTACCACCCGGCGATCTACGAGCACGCCACGACAGCCAGCTACATCTACGAGGCCCACCTGCGCCACGAGCTGACCCAGCGGCTCGGGGTGCAGTGGCAGGAGACCCGCAGGGGCATCGCCGAGATCGCGGGCTTTGCCGACGAGCACCTGCGCGCCTTCTCCACCCGCCGGGCGGAAATCGTGGAGGCGGCCGGGCCGGACGCCTCGGCGCGCTCGATGCAGGTCGCCACCCTCGCCACCCGCAAGCCCAAGGAGCAGGGCGTCACGCGCGAGGAGATCATCTCGCGCTGGCGCGAGCGGGCCGGGGAGATCGGCCTCGACCGCGAGGCGGTCGAGCGGACCTTTGACGCCACGGCGGGGACACGGATCGTCGAAGGACCGAAGACCCCTACCGAGTCCCCCGAGGTCTCCTTCGCGGAGCTGGGCCGCACGGTCACCGAATCGGCCTCTCACTTCGACCGCCGCGACGCGATCCAGGCCCTCGCCGACTCGCTTCGGGCCGGAGCGCCGGGAGCCGAGGTCGAGCGCATCGCCGACGCCTTCCTCGCCTCCGATTCGGTGATCCGGGTCGCCGAGACCCAGAAAGGCCCCCGCTACACGACCGAGCGCATCTGGCGGCTTGAGCGCGAGGCGCTGGGCGCAGCCGAGCGGATGAAGTCCCAGAAGCCGCGCCCGGCGGGCGAGCTGATGGCGGCGCGCGTGATCGGCGCTCGCCCGACGCTGAAGGCCGACCAGCGCGAGATGGTCCGCCGCCTGCTCAGCGAGCGCACGGGAGTCGCGGTGGTGATCGGCGAGGCGGGCAGCGGCAAGACCTACGCCATCGTCGCGGCGGCGGAGGGCTGGGCGCGGGCCGGGATCGAGCTGCGCGCCGCAGCTCCGACCTGGCGGGCGGCGAACGTGATGCGCTCCGAGGGCCTGCCCGCCGTCAGCATCGCCCGCCTGCTCTCCCAACTCGACCGCGCCGAGTCCAGTGAGGGCGAGGGCCTCCCGCACGGGTCGGTGCTGCTCGTTGACGAGGCCGGGATGGTGGACTCCGCGACCCTGGCGCGGCTGATCTCCTACGCCGAGGCGGCCGAGGCGAAGCTCGTCCTCGTCGGCGATCCCGAGCAGCTCGCGGAGATCGAGGCGGGCGGCCTGTTCCGGGCGCTCGCGGATCGCAGCGATCCGATCTACCTCGATCAGGTGATCCGCCACGAGCACGAGCTTGACCGCTTGGCGGCGAAACGGATACGCGAGGGCGAGGGCCGCGAGGCGCTGGGCCTCTATGAGTCAGGGGAGCGGGTCACCGTCGCCCCCAGCGCAGAGGCGCGCCGGGAGGCGATGGTCGCCGACTGGCACGAGTCCTTCGGGCGGGGCGAGGACGCCGTGATGGTCGTCAAGCAAAACGTCGAGGTCGAGAGGCTGAACGCGATGGCGCGCGAGGTGCGCAGGGAGGCCGGGGCGCTGGGCGAGGCGGAGATCGAGGTCGGCGGCGCTCCCTTCGCCAGCGGCGATCTCATCATCACCCGCGTCAACGACCACAGCGCCGCCATCTACAACCGCGAGCGCTGGCAGGTGGCCGAGGTCGATCCGGCCAAGGGCAGCGTCGTCCTGCAAGGCATAGACCAGCCCCGCCGGGTCGAGGTCGGGGCCGACTACCTGGCCCGCACCAACCCCTACAACGACGCCCCCGCCCTCCAGCACGCCTACGCCGTGACGACCTACTCGGCGCAGGGAACGACCGTCGATCGCGCCTTCGTCATGGCCGACCCCTCGATGGACAAGCAGGAGTTCTACGTCGCCGCCTCGCGCAGCCGTGGCGAGACCCAGCTCTACGCGACCCCGGAGGTGCAGGCCCACCGCGAGGAGATCGCGCCCAGCTCTCCCTACCTGCGCGAGGGCATCCCGCACATCGCCGAAGCGGCCGAGCGCGACCGCGCCCAGCTCGCCGCCCACGACGTTGCCCAGCTCGAAGCCCTGCCGAGCGAGGAGCTGGTCCGACGACGAGCGGAGCTGTCGATTCGCGCCGCCGATGAGGAGCGGATGGCGAGGGGCAAGGAGCTTCCGGCGACCGAGCACCCGGCGCGGGCCGAGCTGGGGACGGTCGAAGGGTTGCTCGCGGAACGCCGCGAGCTGGCGCTCACCGCCGCCCGCGTCTCCCCGCCCCCGTACATCAGGGCGGAGCTGGGCGAGCGACCGAACGACCCTGCGAAAGCCAAGGCGTGGGATCGCGGCGTCGGCCACATCGAGCGCTACCGCCAGGCGAACGGCATCGAGGACCGCCACCGCGCCTTTGGCGAGAGGCCGAAGCAAGGCGCGGAGCGCGCCCGGCGCGAGCAGGCGATGCGGCGGCTGCGGTCGGTTCAGCGGACGCTGGGCAAAGACAACCCCGCCGTTCGCGCCCGAGTCGCCGGTCGCTCTCTTGGAATCGGGCGATAGGTGGACGCCCCCGACCGACCGCCGATTGTGGCACCGCTCCGGCGGCCGTCAACCCCCTGCGGGGGTCGGGCGCAAGCGCCCTTGACCGCCGCCTGCGCGGTGCGGTTTGGCGGGTAGGTCGGGGGGAGGGGAGAGGGCTGCCCGGACGGCCACGGCGCTTTGGGGCGAGTCAAGGCTCCGTCTCGCCGCGCTGAAAGACTCGGTCAGTGCCCCGACCTCCGCGCAATTGGAACGATCCGGCGGGCGTTGACCCGAGGACCGGGCAGCACCTTCGCGTCTGCGATCTCGTCCAAATTGGCGAAGAAATCCTCGGCGTGCGTCACAATCCAGAGCGAGCCAAGCGCTGGCAGGCTTGGTGGAAAGAGTTGAGCGATGAGCAACGAAGCCAATACACGAGAGCCCGTGGGCGCAGGCCCCGAAGCCGTGGCTAAAGCCGAGCAACTCATCGGCCAAGCGGACGAGCTGCTCACTGGTGCCCTTAAACCAGGAGAGTGGCCTGAGGCTGAGGTCGCCGAGAGCTTCCTCGCTGAGGGCAAGCTCGACCGGGTGCTGGCGCTCTACGGACAGGCCATGCGTCTCGATCCCGCCGAGCCCGCATACCCCTGGAATCTCGGGTCGGCGCTGAATCGCCTCGGCCTGAACGACCTTGCGTTGGGCTTTATCGCTCGTGCCATTCACCTTGCCGAGCAGAGCGGCGATTCCGAGTGGTCCGGTCCAGGCGCTCAGCTCGCGCTAGCGGAGGTCGCAATCGACGCGGGGGAGTACGACCTCGCCCTGACGGCCCTTGCCCACGCTCGGGCAGACGACCAGCGAAACGGCCACGCTGCCCAGATCGAGGATCTACTCAAAGAAGTTCGCGGCGGGCGAGACGATCCTCGCCCCCAAGCGTCGCTTGCTTCGCTGCTTGAGCAACTCCCGGCGTAGCCGCCCGGACGGCCACTCAGAGCGGCGGAACCTTGACGACGAGCGGCCTACCCGCCCACGCCAGCGGCCCGTTCAGTCCCGGCGTCCTCATCCGAAGCGCTTGGCCGATCCAGTTGCGCACAACGCCGACACGGACGGCGTCGTCCGAATGCGGATTTACCGCGATGAAGTCCGATGCTCGCTTGAGATCAGCCCGAAGCTCGCCTTCGGATCGCCTCACTGCTGCAAGAAGCCCCGGATACTTTGCAACGAGGTCCATGCTTCCTCACAAAGTTCGCTCTAGAACCGGCTCAGGGTCCACGACGTTACGCACGTAAGCGACTTGATCCCGATTGACCAAGATAGTGCCCTCGTCTGTCTCAATATCGACCCAACCCTCGGCCAGTTCGCCAGTTGGGGTCCAAGCAGGCCCGTCGTCGGCTCGGCTGAGATTGTGGGTTATGGCCTTGGCGTCTGCGGCGCTCGTTGTCACTCGATGGCCGCCCGTGAAGACGATCTCGGTTGCCATGCCGTTCAGGGTAGCGCAGGTCGTTATCGCGATCATTGGCTGCCCCGGGGAGCCAATGCGCCATGTTCGATGCGGCGTGATCCCGCGTCCGATGAACGCCTTTTGACCGAGCGAGGGCTCCTCGAAGCTGAGAACTGGCGAAGGCCCTTTGGCGGTGCGTAGCTACCGCAGAGCCTTCTGGACGTGGGGTGGGAGGAATCCCGGCCATGCACCTTCAACCACTGCAACGGCATCGTTGACGCACTCGTCCGCCTCTCCGACCAAAAGCCGATCGTAGGCGGTCCGCTTCTGGGGGTCTGGGTCGAGGCCGCGTGCCTTGACGTGGAGCAGCTCGTCGCGGACGAACTTGAGTTTTCGGAAGCGCTCCCAAACTGCCGTGCCCGCGATCTTCTGTCCGCCATCCATCTTCGGCAGCAAGCGCTTGAGCTTGTCTTCGATACCGAGACCCACCAACTCCTTTTGGGTATAGGTGCGCTTCTTAAAGGTGAGGGTGAAGTCGTCACCGAGCATGTCGATCGCGTGATTGGCGAGGCTCTCAATCGCCGTGAAGGCAAACAAGACGGCCGATTGCAGATCACGCACGCAGTCGAGAGTCGAGGATGAATTGACTGGCTGCACGCCGTCCCCTTTTGACCTCTTTTTCAGCTTGGCCATGATGTTGCGGCGGGCCTTGACGCCACGGTCGCGGGCGCGCTTCGCCTCGACCAAGTTGAAAGCCACCGGCTGTGGCGGATACCAAAGCAATTCCCGCTCATCGTCCATGAGAACGGGGGAAAGGGCCTGCGCCCAGGTGTCGGGCGGTAGCTTTTCCCCGTTCATCTCGGTTGCCCGGACGGCGACAAGGCGAGGGTCCTTGCCCCGCTCAGGACGTTCTTTTGCCGCCCGGCCTGCACTCGTAGCTCGTTTCCGCTTTCGCTTTGGCATTCCTACCCCTCCAACCTCTCCGCCACCTCCACATTCATGCTTTGCGAATTGCTGGTACAAGTCGATTCCGTCGTATCGCTGCGGCCTCGTCGCAGTCGTTCCTGTTGATGGCATCCTCGAGTTCTCGCACTGCCTCCAGAATTCGGTCTACTCCGTACTGCTCGATCGCTTGCCTTGCCGCCACGAATTGTCGGTTTGCATCATCGACGGCGCCTTCGGCGGCTTCGAGGTCTGGAACGTAAAACCCCGGCTCGTCAAAGTTTGCGAGTTCGCGATGGGCATTGATATATGCCTCGCTGGTGGAAAGAATGGCCGAGTAGGCAGCTGCCCGTTTTTCGCGATGTAAGTTAAACGTCTTGGGGTCTGATTGAGCCCCTGCGAATTCACGACGGCATCGAAAGAGCAACCAGCCCTCGACGGCGCAGCACGCGGCAAGGATGCAGACGACCCCATTGGGCCATAGGAAGGATGCAGCGTCCCGCACCGTGTCGGCGGCAGGACCAGCCGCTGCCAGAGCGCCGATGATCGCTGCGATCAGGGACACCGATGCGACAACAGTCCGTGTCATTCATCGAAGCCTGGCAGCGGGGGCGGACTTACTCCTCCAGCCTCTCTGTAGCCTTCGCCAGCGCCGAGACGGAAACGTCGAGTGCTGCCGCGATTCCCTTCACGGTTCCCCAGGTTGGGTTGGCCTCGCCTCGCTCGATGACGCCGAGTGTCCCCCACGTGACGCCAGCCTTGGGTGCGAGGGTCTTCAGCGTCTCGCCGCGTCTCTGACGTAGCTCGCGGATCGCAGCGCCAAGAGCAGGCTGCGGCTGGTCCCGTTGCGCCATTTTGCGTTTACGGTTTGCCATAAATCTCTGCTACGCTTGCGACCTAAACATAAGTGGGGCCGCGTGCTGGAACACCGGCCCCGTGGCGACGGGTCAAGTAGCACTCGCCCCGTCGCAGCGGGAACGGTAGCGGGCTACCGGCTTCAAGAAGCGGCCCCCGGCGGCGCACGAACGCCAACCGAGGGCCTGACCACAAGGAGAGTGGACTCCTCATGGCTGATCCAAACCCTACGGGTCGCGGCGCTGCCGTAGCCCTCCAACTCCCCGTCGATCAGGTGCGCTTCCTGCGCGGCATCTTCGAGAGCGCCCAGGCGGGCGTTCGCGAGGAACTGCGCGAGTGGCCGGACAACCTCAAAGACCCAAAGCATCTACGCCGCGAGGAGGCCGCCTACGGGCGGCTCCTCGCGGCGCTAGACGAGCTGGTGATCGTCCCCGACAACGACGTGCGCGACGTGCTCGGGGACCTCGCCGGGATCATCGACAGAAGCAACGAGTACAGCCGCGTTGTCGCAGAGCACGATGCGCTGCATGGCCTGCTCGCCCAGGTCAAGGGGGGCGAGCGTCGATGATCGACATCGCCGCTCGCTTCGGCGACAACCTCGCCCGCGCCCGCCGAGCGGCCGACCTCTCCCAGGACGAGCTGAGCGCTCGCGCCTCGCTGCACCGCACCGAGATCAGCCAGGCTGAGCGCGGTCTGCGTCTTTGCCGAATCGACACCCTGGTCAAGCTGAAGTTCTCCTTGCAGGTCCCCTACGAGGACCTGCTCCACGGAATCCTCTGGACCCCCGGCGACTACCGACCCGGAGGCTTCGGCGAGGAGGAGCGCCGATGATCGCGGCGCGGTTCGGCCGAAACCTCGCCCACTGCCGCAAGCGGGCAAAGCTCTCCCAGGAAGAGTTGGCGGTGCGCGCCTCGCTTCACCGCACCGCCGTGGGTCAGATCGAGCGCGGCGAACGGACCGCCCGGCTCGACACCGTGGTCAAGCTCGCCGGCTCGCTGGGCATCCCGCCCGAAGAACTCCTCGACGGGTTGGGATGGGAGCCGGGCGGGACGCGGTTGGGCTCGTTCGTGGATCGGAGCGAGCGATGAGGTCGGCGGTGAATTTGGGGACATATTTGGGACACAAAGGCGATCTTGCGGTGCTGAAAAAGCCGCAATCTCAGGTAAAAAGCCATGCCGGAGGAGGGACTCGAACCCCCGACACGCGGATTATGATTCCGCTGCTCTAACCAGCTGAGCTACTCCGGCGGGGGAGGGGATGGTAGCGGTGGCGGGGCGGTGGTCGCCGTGGGAGCAGGGGCTTTAGCCTTGTGGCCGTGACCCATGAGCTCGACAGCGCGGTGCGGACGGTGCTGCGCGACTGCATGCGGGTCGAACCGGGCGAGGAGGTGCTGGTGATCTGCAACCCGGTGACCGAGGAGATCGGGGCGCTGATGCGGATCGAGGCCGAGGGCGACGGCGCCTTCGCGACCCTGGCGGTGATCTCCGAGCTGGACTCCAACGGGGCCGAGCCGCCGACCCCGGTGGCCGCGGCGATGATCGCCGCCAACATCGTCCTGGCGCCGACGATCCAGTCGCTCTCCCACACCTACGCGCGCCGCGCCGCGAACCAGGCCGGCGCCCGGATCGCGACCCTCCCCGGCGTCACCGCGGAGATGCTGGCCCGGCTGATGAACGCCGACATGCCCGCCCTGCGCCGCCGCGGCGCCGAGCTGGCCGAGGCGCTGGACGAGGGCTCCGAGGCGCGGATCACCTGCGCCAACGGCAGCGACCTGCGGCTCGGCCTCGAGGGCCGCGAGGCGATCCCCGACGCCGGCGCGCTCGGCGACGCCGGCGCCTTCGGCAACCTGCCCTGCGGCGAGGCCTTCATCTCGCCGGCCAGCGGCGAGGGCACGCTCGTCGTCGACGGCTCGATCGCCGGCGTCGGCCTGGTCGAGACCCCGGTCGAGCTGACCGTCGAGGACGGCCACCTGACCGCCGCCACCGGCCCCGAGGGCGCCCGGCTGCTCGAGCTGCTGACCGCGCACGGCGAGGACGGGACCAACATCGCCGAGCTCGGCATCGGCACCAACGAAGAGGCGACGCTGACCGGCAACATCCTCGAGGACGAGAAGATCATCGGCACCGCCCATGTCGCCTTCGGCGCCTCGGCGGCGATCGGGGGCACGGTCCAGGTCCCCGTCCACCTCGACTGCGTGATCGTCGAGCCGACCGTCGAGATCGACGGCGAGGAGTACGTCCGCGCCGGCGAGCTGCTCGTCTGAGCCGGTGGCCGAGCAGCTGCTCGCCGTCCCCAACGTCTCCGCGGCGGCCGACGCCGGTCGGATCGCCACCCTGCGGGGCGCCTTCGCCCGCGGCGCGGCGCTGCTCGACGTCCACTCCGACGCCGAGCACGGGCGCACCGTGCTCACCCTCGCTGCCCCGCCGGCTCCGCTGCGCGAGGCGCTGCTCGCCGGCGCCGCGGAGGCGGTCGAGGCGATCGACATGGGCGCCTACGCCGGTCTGCACCCGGCGGTCGGCGCCCTCGACGTCTGCCCGCTGGTCTGGCTCGACCCCGCCGACCGCGGCGCCGCCCGCACCGAGGCGGTCGAGGTCGCCGAGCAGATCGGCGGCCTCGGGGTTCCCGTCTTCCTCTACGGCGAGCTCGCCAGCCGTCCCGAGCACGCCGAGCGGGCCTACTTCCGCAACGGCGGCCTGGCCGAGCTCTGGCTGCGGATGGAGGGCGGCGAGCTGCGGCCCGACTTCGGCCCGGCCGAGCCGCATCGCAGCGCCGGCGTGACGCTGGTCACCGCCCGCCCGCCGCTCGCCGCCTTCAACCTCGAGCTCGACAGCGGCGACGTCGAGCTGGCCCGCGCCGTCGCCGGCGGCCTGCGCGAGTCAGGCGGGGGGCTGCCCGGGGTGCGGGCGCTCGGCCTCGCCCTCGAGAGCGGCCGCACCCAGGTCTCGACCAACGTCCACGACCCGCTCGACGTGCCGTTGGCGGAGGTGGTCGAGCGGGTGCGGGCCCTGGCCGCGCCGCTCGGCGCCCGGCCGCTCGAAGCCGAGGTCGTCGGCCTCGTCCCCGCGGCCGCCCTCGCCGGCTTCCCGCAGGAGCTGCCGATCCGCGATTTCGACCCCGACCGCCACCTGATCGAGCGCCGACTGTCGAGTTGACCACCGTATCCGTGGGTCAACCCGTCAATCGCCGGCCGTCGCCGTCTCCCATCATTTAGATTCAGGCCATGGCCCAGACCAAGAAGAAGCGCCGTCGCAAGCACCGCGGCACCCAGGGCGGGCGGGTGGACGCCAACCGCCGCGCCGCCCGTCCCCGCAGCCGCGCCGAGGCCCAGGCCCGCGCCCGCTCGCGCGGCAAGGGCGCCAAGCGCGGCGCGCGCGCCGACGCCCCGCCGACCTGGCGCAGCTCGATCACCCGCGGCCTCGTCGCCGCCGCGATCTTCACCGTCCTGCTGCTGGTCGTCTTCAAACGCCCGGCGGCCTCGGCGCTGGCGCTCGGCGCCTTCATGCTCGTCTTCTACATCCCCGCCGGCTACTACATCGACACCTTCATGTGGCGGCGTCGCGAGCGGGCCCGGATCCGCGCCCGCGACGAGTCGTGAGCCTCGAGGTCCGCCAGCTCACGGTCGGCCCGATCGCCGAGAACTGCTTCGTCCTGCACCCCGAGGGCGGCGAGCGGGCGCTGATCGTCGACCCCGGCGAGGAGGCCGAGCGGATCCTCGCCGAGGTCGAGCAGACCGGGGCCGAGGTCGAGGCGATCCTGCTCACCCACTGCCACTTCGACCACATCGGCGCCGTCGCGCCGGTGGCGAAGGCGACCGGCGCCCCCGTCTACTGCCCGCAGATCGAGGTCCCCGTCCTGGCCGACATCATGGCCTTCGTCCCCTACCCGGGATTCGGGCCCTACGAGAGCTACGAGGCCGACGAGACCCTGGCCGGCGGCGAGACGCTCGACCTCGCCGGCCTCGAGATCGAGGTCATCCACACGCCCGGGCACAGCCCCGGCCACCTGACCTACTCGCTGCGCGGGGAGGCGGCGCTCTTCTCCGGCGACGTGCTCTTCCAGGGCTCGGTCGGCCGCGTCGACCTGCCCGGCGGCGACGGCCCGACGCTGCTGCGCTCGATCGCCGCCCTGCTCGAGTCCCACCCGCCGGAGACGACCGTCTACCCGGGCCACATGGGGCAGACGACGCTGGGCGCCGAGCAGGCAACCAACCCCTTCCTCAGCGGGCTGCCGAGCTAGGCGCAGCCCGGCTCCGGCGCAGGTAAGGTCGCCACCGTGGCGGCACCCAAGTACCAGGCACCCCGCGGCACCTTCGACGTGCTGCCCGACGCGGCGCGCGCCCGGCGGCGGATCGAGCATGCGGCGGCGGCGATCTTCGCCCGCGCCGGCTACGAGCCGATCGCCACGCCGGTCTTCGAGGACACCGAGCTGTTCGAGCGCGGCGTCGGCCACTCGACCGACATCGTCCGCAAGGAGATGTTCAGCTTCGAGGACAAGGGCGAGCGCAGCCTGACCCTGCGCCCCGAGGGCACCGCGGCGATCTGCCGCGCCTACCTCGAGCACGGCATGCAGAAACTGGCCCAGCCGGTGAAGCTCTCCTACCTCGGGCCCTTCTTCCGCCACGAGCGCCCGCAGGCGGGCCGCTACCGCCAGTTCCACCAGCTCGGCCTGGAGGCGATCGGCAGCGACTCGCCGCTGGCCGACGCCGAGGCGATCTCGCTGCTCGCCGAGCTGGTTGCCGAGCTCGGCGTGCCCGGGGTCGAGCTGCGGCTCGGCAGCCTCGGCTCGCCGGCGGCGCGGAGCGCCTACCTGGAGGAGCTGAAGGCGCACCTGCACGCCAACGAGGGCGACCTCTCCGACGACGTGCGGGCGCGGATCGAGGCCAACCCGCTGCGCGCCTTCGACTCCGACCACGAGGGCACCCGCGGGGTGATGGCCGCGGCGCCGAAGCTGGTCGAGCGGCTCGACGGCGCCGACGCCGAGCACTTCGCCGAGGTGCGGGCGCTGCTCGACGCGGCCGGGGTCGCCTACGAGATCGACCCGACCCTGGTCCGCGGCCTCGACTACTACACGCGGACGATCTTCTCCTTCGTCTGCGACCGGCTCGGCGCCCAGTCGGAGATCGGCGGCGGCGGCCGCTACGACGGCCTGATCGAGCAGCTCGGCGGCCCGCCGACGCCGGCGGTCGGCTGGGCGGCCGGGGTCGAGCGGCTGATGCTCGCCCTCGACGAAGAGGTCGAGGCGGCCGGGCGCGACGTCTTCGTCGCCGTCGCGGGCGGCGAGAAGCGCTCGCTCGCCCACCTGCTCGCCGGCGAACTGCGCGGCGCCGGGCTCTCGGCCGAGATCGACCTCGGCGGCCGCGGGCTCAAGGGCCAGCTCAAGCACGCCGACCGGATCGGCGCCCGCCGCGTCCTCATCCTCGAGGACGACGGCGCCCAGCTGCGCGACATGGCGAGCGGCGAGCAGCGCCCGGTGCAGACCGGCAACCTGATCGAGGAGATCACCGGGGGCGAAGCGTGAGCTTCCCGGCGCTGCGCCCGAACGGCTTCCGCGACGCCTGGTGCGGGGAGGTCCTGCCCCGGCGGGTCGGTGGCGAGGCCCGGGTCGCCGGCTGGGTCCACCGCCGCCGCGACCACGGCGGCCTGATCTTCATCGACCTGCGCGACCGCACCGGGATCGTCCAGCTCGTCTTCAACCCCGACCAGGCCGGCGAGGCTTTCGAGCTCGCCCACAAGCTGCGCGCCGAGGACGTGCTCTCCGCCGCGGGCCGGGTGGTCGAGCGCTCGGCCGAGACCGTCAACCCCGAGCTGCCCACCGGCGAGGTCGAGCTCCTGGTCGGCGAGGCCGACCTGCTCGCCGACGCCGAGACGCCGCCCTTCCCGATCGAGGGCTTCGCCGGCGAGGCCGGCGAGGACGCCCGCCTGCGCTACCGCTACCTCGACCTGCGCCGCGATCAGCTGCGCGAGGCCCTCGTCCTCCGCCACCGGGTCACCGCGGCGATGCGCGAGTTCCTCGACGGCGAGGGCTTCCTCGACATCGAGACCCCGATGCTGACCCGCTCCACGCCGGAGGGCGCCCGCGACTTCCTCGTCCCCAGTCGCCAGCAGCAGGGCGCCTTCTACGCGCTGCCGCAGTCGCCGCAGCTGTTCAAGCAGCTGCTCATGGTCGGCGGCTTCGAGCGCTACTACCAGGTGGCGCGCTGCTTCCGCGACGAGGCGACCCGCGCCGACCGCCAGGCCGAGTTCACCCAGCTCGACGTCGAGATGTCCTTCGTCGACGGCGAGGACGTGATCGACCTCAACGAGCGCCTCCTCGCCCACGTCTTCGACCGGGTCGGGGGGCCGCAGATCGAGCTGCCGATGCAGCGCATGTGCTATGCCGAGGCGATGGGCCGCTTCGGCACCGACCGGCCCGACCTGCGCTTCGGCCTCGAGCTGGTCGACCTCGGCGAGGCCCTGGCGCAGACCGAGTTCAAGGTCTTCCGCTCGGTGCTCGAGTCGGGCGGCGCCGTGCGCGGGATCAACGCCGGCCGCCGCGAGATGCCGCGCTCCGAGCTCGACGGCCTGATCTCCCGCGCCCAGGAGCTCGGCGCCAAGGGCCTGGTCTGGGCCTTCCGCGAGGGCGAGGGCTGGCGCTCGCCGACGGCGAAGTTCCTCAGCGAGGAGGAGCTGCGCGGCCTCAACGAGCGGCTCGGGGCCGAGGAGGGCGACCTGCTGCTGCTGGTCGCCGACGAGCGGCCGGTGACCGACGCGGTGCTCGGCCAGCTGCGCCTCGACCTCGCCGAGCGCTTCGACCTGATCGCGGACGGCGAGGACCGCCTGGTCTGGATCGTCGACTGGCCGCTGATGGAGTGGAACCGCGACCAGGATCGCTGGGACTCCCTGCACCACCCGTTCACCGCCCCGGCCGGCGAGTTCGACCCCGGCGATCCGGGCGCGGCCCGCGCCCAGGCCTACGACGTCGTCTGGAACGGGCAGGAGCTGGGCGGCGGCTCGATCCGCATCCACGACGCCGAGACCCAGCAGGCGGTCTTCGCCGCGCTCGGGATCGACGCCGAGCAGGCCGAGGCCCGCTTCGGCTTCCTGCTCGAGGCGCTGCGCTACGGCGCGCCCCCGCACGGCGGCATCGCCTACGGCATCGACCGCATCGTGCAGCGGCTCAGCGGCGCCGAGACGATCCGCGACACGATCGCCTTCCCCAAGACCGCCTCCGGCTTCGACCTGTTGACCGGGGCGCCGGCCCCGGTCGACGAAATCCAGCTCAGGGAGCTTGGGATCGCGATGCACAAGCGCGGCCTCGCTGGCCACTGAGGCGCGATGGGACCGTTCGACCGCCTCCTCTCCTTCCTCGGGTTGCGGTCTCCCGGCCCCGGCGCCACCCCGGTCCACGTCGGCGACCCGCGCTTCGACGAGTGGGAGGTGGTGCACGACTTCGCCGACGTCAGGACCGCCCGCGCCTGGCACCAGGCGCTCGAGGAAGCGGGCATCGAGGCGGTGCTCACCGCCGACTGGCCGCTCGACCGCTTCGGCCGCGGCGAAATCTCGCTGCGGGTCCAGGCCGGGGACTGGAGCGAGGCCGAGATGCTGCTCTCGAACCTGGACGTCTGACCCCTTCCCGCGGCGGCGGCCCGGTGGTACGGTTGGACCGAGGCTCGAGCCCGTGCGAGAGCCGTCTCACCGTTTGACCCAACACAAACGGCGCGGGAGCTGATCTCTCTCGGTCCCGTGGGACCGCGAGGAGGCGCCCACCCTTTACTTCAAGGGATCAAAGCCAGAGGCGGTACCGGCGGGCTGGAGCCTCTTTTGCGTTCGGGGCGCGCAACATGGCACGAAGACGCGCGCCTATGCGCGCCACCTGCGCGCCGCGATGCGCCATCGTCGTCCGATGGCCGTCGCGCCTGAACACGACTTCCGCATTCGCCGTGGCATAGACGGCGAAAACGGATTTGGCCGTGATCCGGAGCCGGCCATCGACCAGATCCTCGCGGTGCTCGCGCGGGGACAGCACGGCGTGGTGGCGCGCTGGCAGCTCCTCGAACGTGGTGTGGGGCGTGGCGCGATCGAAGTACGGGTGCGGCGTGGGTCGCTGCATGTGCTCCACCGGGGCGTCTACGCGGTAGGCCACCGCAACGTTGGGTGCGAGGGGCACTGGATTGCGGCCACGCTCGCTTGCGGGCCTCACGCGGTTCTCAGCCACCGCTCGGCCGCCAGGTGCTGGGGACTTCTGCGCGGCAACGATGGCCCGCGGATCGAAGTCAGCCGCCCTGGCGGGCATGGCGAGCGTGCCGGCATCTCGATGCACAGGGTGCGCCTGCCGGAGGACGAGCGCACGGTCCTCGACGGCATCCCGGTGACAACCGTGCCGCGGACGATCTTCGATCTCGCTGTCCGCGGCAGGCGGCGCGAGGTGGAGAGGGCCTTCCACGAGGCCGAGGTCCAGCGCCTGACCGACCGGCTCTCGGTTCCGCACCTGCTCGAACGCTATCCCGCTCACGCAGGAGCGCGGTTGCTGCGCGAGGTGCTCGCGGTTGGCACGTCGGGCGGTGCCACCGCCAACGATCTCGAGGGTGCCTTCGCGGATCTGATCGAACGCCACGACCTGCCGCGACCGCGCTACAACGCCGATCTCGTCATCCGCGGACGCCACTTCAAGCCGGATTGCATATGGGACGGCCCTCGGGTGCTCGTCGAGCTGGATGGTCAAGCCGTGCACGGGACGAACCGGGCCTTCCAGTCCGACCGCGAGCGCGACCGGATCCTGGTCGCCGACGGCTGGCGCGCCGTGCGCGTCACCTGGGAGCAGATCGCGAACACGCCCGAGGCGGTGATCGGCGATCTGCGCAAGCTTCTCAGCGGACCCGTTCCGTATTCGCCGTGAGATAGACGGCGAATACGGGAATGAGCTCGGGATTGAGACGCCTCTACCCTCTGTGGGGTGAGAGAGCTGTTCGAGGCGTACCTGCGGGACGGGAGCCGGTTTGGGCCGGAGCCGGAGGGTGCCTTCAGCGGGGCGGCAGGGGGGGCGGCATGTGGGGATCTCTCGCGGGTCTCGCTGGTCGTCGAGGAGGGGCGGATCGCCGCGGTCAGCTGTGAGGCCGAGGGCTGCGGGGCGACGCGGGCGGCTACGGCCGCGGTCGCCGAGATGGTCGACGGCGAACCGGTGCTCGCCGCCGCCCGGGTCGGCAGCGAGGAGGTCGACGCGGCGCTGGGCGGGCTGACGCCGGCCAAGCTGCACGCGGCGCAGCTCGCCGCCGACGCGCTGCACCGGGCGCTGGCCCGGGCCGCGGCCTCCAGCGAGCGGCTCGGCGACGCCGGCCGCGACCGGGTCCTGGTGGCGATGTCGGGGGGCGTCGACAGCGCCGTCGCCGCCCTGCTCGAACGCGAGCGCGGGGTGGAGGTGGTCGGGGTCACGGTCAAGCTCTGGGCCGACCCGCAGACCGACGGGGCGAAGGCCTGCTGCTCGCCGGAGGCCGTTCTCGGCGCCCGCGGCCTCGCCCACTCACTCGGCGTCCCGCACCTGACCCTGGACCTCGAGCAGGAGTTCCGCCGCCGGGTCGTCGCCGAGTTCGTCTCCGGCTACGCCGCCGGCACCACGCCCAACCCCTGCATCGCCTGCAACGGCGAGGTGCGGATCGCGGCGATGGCCGACCTCGCCGCGCGGCTCGGCGCCAGCCACCTGATCACCGGCCACTACGCCCGCATCGTCGAGGACGGCGAGGGCCCGCTGCTGGCCGCCGCCGCCGACGAGAACAAGGACCAGAGCTACATGCTGGCGGCGCTGCCGCCGGCCCTGCTCGGCCGCCTGCGCTTCCCGCTCACCGAGTTGACCAAGCCGCAGGTGCGGGAGATCGCCGAGCGCCACGGGCTGGCGGTGGCGCGCAAGCCCGAGAGCCAGGACCTCTGCTTCCTCTCCGGCCAGGGCAAGGCCGACTTCCTGCGCCGCCACGGCGGCCTGCGCGAGCGCGAGGGCAGCCTGGTCGACCGCGCCGGCCGCCGCGTCGGTCGCCACCGCGGCCATCACAACTTCACCGTCGGTCAGCGCCGCGGGATCGGCGGCGGCGCCGAGGAGCCGCTCTACGTGCTGGCCACCGATGCGGCGACGAACACGGTCACGGTCGGGCCGCGCCGGGAGCTGATGACCGAGACTGTGCGCCTGCGCGACGCCGTCCTGCACCGCCCCGGCGCCAGTGTCGACGCGGTGCGCCTGCGCTACCGCTCGCGACCCGTCCCCGCCGCGGTATCGACGACGGGGACGGGGCGACTGTCCGAGCTCGACATCCGGCTGGGAGAGAAGTTTGCCGGCATCTCACCCGGGCAGACTGCGGTCCTGCTCGCCGGAGAGGCGATCGTCGGCCACGGCCGGATCGTGGCTGGCGAAGGACCGGCGCCGAAGTAGGCACCGAGGGCGCGCCGGAAGCTCACCGGCTCAGGAGCCTTCCTGCGCCTGTTCGCGTTCTTCGCGGCGCTGCTGCTTCTCTTCGCGGTGCTGCTGCTTGCGCAATTTGTTGACGCCGTGCACGCACTGGCTGAACTCGGTGCCCTTCTCGCCCTTGACGTGCTTCTTGCTCAGGCCTTTGCAGGCGCGCTTCGGGTGGAGTTTGCCGTGGTTGGCGGCCTTGGCCATCGCGGTCACGCAACGGCTGAACTCGGTGCCCTTCTCGCCCTTGACGTGCTTCTTGCTCGCGTCTTTGCAGTAGCGGCCGTAGGCCTTCGCCTTCGCCGGCAGGCCCTCCTTGGGCCCGGGCGTGGCGTGCTCGGGCGGGGTGTATCCGGGCGTATGACCTTTGGCTTTGCCGTTGCCGGGCGTCGCCTGGGCGAGCGCGGGCACGCTCAGCGCCACGACGCAGACGGCCGTCAGTGCGATCTTCAGCTGTGCTCTCATCCTGCCTCCTCCTTTGGCGAGCCGCCGGATGCGCCGGCCGACCCGTTGCCTTTCGGGGGTTCCGCCGGCTTAGACGGCGGCGCGGCCTGTTCGTCAGGGTCTACCTGGCCGGATGTTGGAGGGGGCGGTGTCGAGGGTTTCGGCTTCTGCACGGGCGGCGAGGCGGCATTGGAGGAGCCCTGCCCGCCGGCCGGGCCGGGCGCGCCGCCGCCCCCTTCCTGCGAACGCGATTCGCCGTGGGCGCGCCCGCCGCCGTGGGACTGAGCCGTTTCCTGGCCGTGCTGGGCGGCCTGGGGCAGCGTGCCGCTGCCGCCGCCCTGCTGAGCCGCCGCCGGCGATCCCCCCGCGGCGTGCGACGCGGCGGTGCCGTTCTGCCCGCCGCGCCCCTCAGCCGCCGCCCGGCCGCTCTCCTTGGCGGCCCGGGGCGCCGCCGGGGTGGATTGCCCTGCGGGGCCACGGGCCGGGCCCTGGGCGCGATCCGGCAGCGGGCCGTTGCCGCCGCCCGAGCGGGTCGCCGCGGGCTCGTCGCCGGCGGGGACGAGGTCGATCAGGCCGCTGCGGTCGGCGGCCGCGGTGCCGATCGCGGCGACCACCGCGACCGTTGCCACCGACTTCGCCACGATCCCGGTGGCTGCCGCCTTGCCGGCCCCGGCGGCAACCGAGCCGGCCGCGCCGCCTGAGGCAAGCGCCCCGCCGGCCTCGGCGCTGGCCAGTGCCGTCTTCAGCAACCCGGCAGCGACGATCGCCGGCAGCGGCGAGAGCGCCGCCAGATCCTCGCGGCGCGACTCGATCGAGGCCTGGAAGGCGCGGCAGTCGGCGCAGTCGCGCAGGTGGGCCTGCAGGTCGCGGCGGCGGACGACGCGGCCGTCGGCGTCGGAGAGCTGGCGCATCACGTCGCGGCAGCTCATCTCACGCCCCGCCTCCATCTCGCGCAGCCCGAGCCGCGCTTCGTAGACCGTCTGGCGCGCGACCGCGGCCGAGGTCTCGAGCGCCTCGCCGACCTCGGCGAACTCGAGCCCGGCCAGCTCGCGCATCGTCAGCGCCGCCCGCTGGCGCTCCGGCAGCCGGCCCAGGTCGCGGAACAGGGTGCGCAGGCGCTCGCGCAGGGCCGCGGCGTCGGCCGGGCCGACCGCGGCCTCGACCGCTTCGGGGTCCAGCTCGACCTGGTCGCGCCGCCGGCGCAGCATTTCGATCGACTCGTTGTGGGCGATCCGGTAGAGCCAGGGCTTGAGCTGGATCTCGCGGTCGTCCTCGGGCAGCGCCCGCAGCGCCTTGACCATCGCGTTCTGCAAGGCGTCGCGCGCGTCCTCCTCCTCGCCGACGATCGAGAGGCAGTAGCGGTAGAGCGGCTGCTGCCAGCGCTCGTAGACGGCGACGAGGTCGCTGCGGTCCATGAGCCAAGACTAGGCGCAAAGCCATCGTTTGCTGGAACGGACCGGGTCCCCGCATGTCAGGCCGCTCCCCCACGGGCCACGAGGCTGCGGGCGCTCGGCTGCCCTTAGGCTCCCGGGTGATGAAGGCCAGCCAGATCCGCCAGACCTACCTCGACTTCTTCGAGCAGCGCGGGCACCGGATCGTGCCCTCGGCCTCGCTGGTGCCCTCGGTCCACGACCCCTCGGTGCTGCTGACCACGGCCGGGATGCAGCCCTTCAAGCCCTACTTCCTCGGCCGCGAGCGCCCGCCGGCGCCGCGCCTGGCCGACGTGCAGAAGTGCTTCCGCACCACCGACATCGAGGAGGTCGGCAACACCGCCCGCCACCTCACCTTCTTCGAGATGCTCGGCAACTGGAGCTTCGGCGACTACTTCAAGGCCGAGTCGATCCCCTGGGGCTGGCAGCTCTCGACCGAGGGTTTCGGCATGGACCCGGAGCGGATCTGGGTCACCGTCTTCGGCGGCGACGAGGAGCTCGGCCTGGGGCCGGACGAGGAGGCGATCGAGGTCTGGCGCGGGGTCGGCGTGCCGGAGGAGCGGATCGTCCGCCTCGGCCGCGCCGACAACTTCTGGCAGGCCGGGCCGAGCGGCCCCTGCGGCCCCTGCTCGGAGCTCTACCTCGACCGCGGGCCCGAGTTCGGCGCCGAGGGCGAGCGCCCCGGCGACGACAGCGACCGCTTCCTCGAGTTCTGGAACCACGTCTTCATGAGCTACGACCTGGCCGAGGACGGGACGCTGAGCGAGCTGCCGACCCGCAACATCGACACCGGCATGGGCCTCGACCGGATGGCGGCGATCCTCCAGGACGCCCCCTCGGTCTTCGAGACCGACCTGGTGCGGCCGCTGATCGACCTCGCCGAGGAGATGTCCGGGCGCTCCTACGCCGAGGGCGGCGCGGTGACGCGGGCGATGCGGATCGTCGCCGACCACTCGCGCGGCGCCGCCTTCCTGATCGCCGATGGGGTGGTGCCCTCCAACGAGGACCGCGGCTACATCCTGCGCCGGATCATGCGCCGCGCGATCCAGCAGGGCCGCACGCTGGGCCTCGAGGCGCCCTGGCTGGGGCGCTTCGCCGGACGCGCGATCGAGATCATGGCCGGCGCCTACCCCGAGCTGGAGGCCGAGCGCGAGACGATCGCCCGCTGGGTCGGCGACGAGGAGGAGAGCTTCGGCCGCACGCTGGAGCGCGGCAGCAAGCTGCTCGAGCGGCTGGTCGCCGAGGCCAAGGCCGCCAACACCTCCTGGATCGACGCCGCCGACGCCTTCGAGCTGCACGACACCTACGGCTTCCCCTACGACCTGACCAAGGAGCTGCTCGCCGAGCGGGGCCTGGCGGTCGACGACGCCGGCTTCGAGGAGCTGATGGAGGAGCAGCGCCAGCGCGCCCGCAGCGGCTCGGCCACCGCGCACGGCGCCGAGGACCGCCACCAGCGGGTGATCGCCTTCGCCGCCGCGGCCGAGCCGACCCGCTTCGTCGGCTACGAGACGCTGCGGGCGACTACCGGCCTGGCCGCGGTCGAGGCCGACGACGGCCGCGCTCTGGTCAAGCTCGAGGAGAGCCCCTTCTACGCCGAGGGCGGCGGCCAGGTCGCCGACTCGGGCCTGCTGCGCTGGGACGGGGGCGAGGCGCGCGTGCTCGACGTCTACCGGGTCGGCGAGGACCAGGCGCTCGAGGTCGAGCCCGACGGCGCGATCCCCGATGGGGCCGCGGTCGAGGCCGAGGTCGAGCGCGCCACCCGCCACGCGACGATGCGCAACCACACCGCCACGCACCTGCTGCACGCGGCGCTGCGCGAGCGGCTGGGGAACCATGTGCGCCAGGCCGGCTCGGCCGTGCGCCCCGACAAGCTGCGCTTCGACTTCACCCACGGCCAGGGACTCGGCGCCGAGGACCTGGCGGCGATCGAGGACCGCGTCAACGGCTGGATCGAGGCCAGCCTGCCGGTGCGCTGGCTGGAGATGGAGCGCGCCGAGGCGGAGAAGCTGGGGGCGATGGCCCTGTTCGGCGAGAAGTACGGCGAGTGGGTGCGGGTGGTCGAGGTCGAGCAGGTCTCGCGCGAGCTCTGCGGCGGCACCCACGTCGCCAACACCGCCGAGATCGGCATCTTCAAGATCGCCTCGGAGGGCTCCAGCGCCGCCAACGTGCGGCGGATCGAGGCGCTCAGCGGCCCGGCGGCGAACGAGTGGTTCCGCCGCCGCGAGCGCGAGCTGGGCGAGGTCGGAGAGCTGCTCGGCTCGCCCCAGGACCCGGTCGCCGCGGCGCGGCGAGCGGCGGAGCGCCTGGAGCAGGCCGGAAGGGGGGCCGAGCAGGCGCAGCGGGAGCTGCTCGGCGAGGAGGCCGAGCGCCTGCTCGGCGAGGCGGTCGAGGCCGGCGGCCTCAGCGTCCTCGCCGCGGCGGCCGCGCCGGCGGACCAGAAGCAGCTGCTCGAGCTCGCCAACCGGGTGCAGTCGAAGCTCGGCGGCGACTCCGCGATCGTGCTCGGCGGCGCCGCCGAGGGCAAGGTGGCGCTCGTCGTCCTCGTCTCCAAGGGTGCGGTCGGGCGCGGCCTCTCGGCGGCCGAGATCGTGCGCGAGGCGGCGCCGGTCGTCGGCGGCAGCGGCGGTGGGCGCGACGACATGGCGCAGGCGGGCGGCAAGGAGCCCGGCAGGCTCGAGGAGGCGCTGGCGGCGGCAAAGGCGCTGATCGAGCGTAAGCTCTCCTGACCCCGATGCGCGTCCTCGCACTCGACCACGGCACCGCCCGCATCGGCTGTGCGATCTCCGACCCGAGCGGCACCCTGGCGACGCCGCTGCCGACGATCGAGCCGCCCAGCGCCCGCGAGGTCGCCGACCTGGTCGCCGAGCGCGAGGTCGAGCGGGTCGTCGTCGGCCTGCCGCTGCACCTCAGCGGCGAGGAAGGCAGCCAGGCGGCCCTGGTCCGCACCTTCTGCGGCGAACTCGAGGCGCTGCTCGAGGTCCCGGTCGAGACCTACGACGAGCGGCTGACGACGCGGATGGCGGACGCCAGCAAGCGCGAGGGGGCCGCCGCCGCACCCGACTCGCTGGCCGCCGCCCACCTGCTGCAGGCCTACCTCGCCGGCCGCGCCGCGGTCGAAGGGGACGACGATGGGTGAAGAGTCGCTCGCGGCCGAAAGGGCCGAGCGGCGCCGTGAGCGGGAAGCGCGCAGGGCGGGGGCCAAGCCGCCGAAGTCGCCAAAACCCCCGAGGCCGGCCAGGAAGCCGCGCCCGCCGCGCAGCCGCGGCCAGCGGCTCGGCCTCGCCGCCGGCCTGGCGGCGGTCGTGTTCGGGGTGGCGGCGATCGCCGCCCTCGCCTACCGCCACCTGCACCGCGAGACGCCGCCGCCGGTCGTCGTGCGCACGATCACGGTGACGATCCCCGAGGGCCTGACCCGCTCCCAGGCCGGCGCCCGGGCCAGGGCCGAAGGGCTGCGCGGCAGCTATGAGCGGGCGAGCGTGCGCTCGCCGTACCTCGACCCGGCCAGGTACGGCGGCAAGGGCGCCAAGAGCCTCGAGGGCTTCCTCTTCCCCGACACCTTCGAGCTCGAGAAGGGCGCCCCCGCCTCCGACCTGGTCCAGCTGCAGCTCGAAGACTTCAAGCGGCGGATCAAGGGCGTCGACATGCGCTACGCCCGCGCCAAGAACCTGACCACCTTCGACGTGCTGACGATCGCCTCGATGATCGAGGACGAGGCCGGCCTGGCGAGCCAGCGCAAGCTGGTCGCGGCGGTGATCTACAACCGCCTGCACGAGGGGATGACGCTGGGGATCGACGCGACGATCCGCTTCGCCACCGGCAACTACGACGAGCCGCTGACCGAATCGGAGCTGGCCGTCGACTCCCCGTACAACACGCGCACCAACGCCGGCCTGCCGCCGGGCCCGATCAACAGCCCCGGCCTGGCCTCGATCGAGGCCGCCGCGCACCCGGCGAAGAGCGACTACCTCTTCTACGTGACCGAGCCCGGCAGCTGCGGCAAGCTCGCCTTCTCGGCGACCGAAGCCGAGTTCGAACGCGACGTCGCCCGCTACAACTCGGCGCGCGAAGCGGCCGGCGGCAACTCCCCCGACAGCTGCGGGGAATAGCGGTGCCGCGCCTAGCCGTCCTCGGACACCCGGTCGGCCACTCGCGCTCGCCGGCGATGCAGGCCGCCGCGCTGGCCGAGCTGGGGCTGGGGGAGGAGTGGTCCTACGAGGCGATCGACGTCGCCCCCGAGGAGTTCGAGGCCCGGGTGCGGGCGATGGCGGGCGAAGGCTTCGCCGGCGCCAACGTCACCGTGCCGCACAAGCAGGCGGCGCTCGCCCTCGCCGACGAGGCGAGCGAGACCGCCCGCGAGATCGGCGCCGCCAACACGCTGAGCTTCGCTACCGGCGCGATCCGCGCCGAGAACACCGACGCCGGCGGCCTGCTGCGGGCGCTGCCGGGCTCGCCGCGGGGCCAGCGGGCGCTGCTGCTCGGCGCCGGCGGCGCCGCGCGGGCGGCGCTCTGGGCGCTGCTGCGCGAGGGCGCCGCGGTCGAGGTCTGGAACCGGACCGCGGCGCGGGCGGCGGCGCTCTGCGCCGAGCTCGGCGCCGAGCCGGTCGCCGCGCCCGAGCAGGGCGCCTACGGCCTGATCGTCAACTCGACCGCCGTTGGCCTCGGCGGCGAGGACCCCTTCGCGGCGCTGCCGCTCGTCGCCGCCGGCTTCGCCCCGGGCCAGGTGGTGCTCGACATGGTCTACGGCGACGGCCCCACCGATCTGCTGCGCGCCGCCGAGGCCGCCGGCGCGACCGCGGTAGACGGCCTCGAGCTGCTCGTCCAGCAGGGCGCCCTCTCGCTCGAAGCCTGGACCGGACTGCCGGCCCCGATCGAGACCATGCGCGCCGCCGCCCGCCGATAGCCTTGCGGGCACGATGAGCGGCTTCAGGTTCACCACGGCGGGGGAGTCGCACGGGCCCGGGCTGGTGGCGATCGTCGAGGGGATGCCGGCCGGGCTCGAGCTCGACCGCGCGGCGCTCGACCGCGACATGGCGCGGCGCCAGCTCGGCCACGGCCGCGGCGGGCGGATGAAGATCGAGACCGACACGGTCGAGGTCCGCTCCGGGCTGCGCCACGGGCGCACCCTGGGCAGCCCGATCGCCGTCCTCGTCGCCAACCGCGACTACGCCAACTGGGAGGAGCGGATGAGCCCCTGGCCGGTCGAGGCGGAGGTCGACGAGGTCCACCTGCCGCGCCCCGGCCACGCCGACCTGGTCGGCGCCCAGAAGTACGGCCACGCCGACATCCGCAACGTGCTCGAGCGCGCCAGTGCCCGCGAGACCGCGGCCCGGGTCGCTGCCGGCGCGCTCGCCCGCGGCTTCCTCGCCGCGCTCGGGGTCGGCGTCCACAGCCACGTGCTGCAGATCGCCTCGGTGCGGGCGCCGGAGCGCCCCGACCTCGGCCCCGAGGACTTCGCCGCCGTCGACGATGACCCGGTGCGCTGCCTCGACGCCGAGGCCAGCGCGGCGATGGTGGCCGAGATCAACCGCCTGCGCAAGGCCAACGAGAGCCTCGGCGGCAGCTTCGAGGTGCGCGCCTTCGGCCTCGTCCCCGGGCTCGGCTCGCACGTCTCCTGGGAGGACCGCCTCGACGGCCGCCTGGCCGGCGCCGTCGCCTCGATCCAGTCGGTCAAGGGGGTGGCGATCGGCGAGGCCTGGGACGTCGCCGGCCGGCCCGGCTCCGAGGCCCACGACGAGATCTTCTGGTCGCCCGAGCGCGGCTACTTCCGCGAGACCAACCACGCCGGCGGCCTCGAGGGCGGGATGACCAACGGCCTGCCGCTCTCGGTGCGGGCCGCGATCAAGCCGATCTCGACCCTGACCAAGCCGCTGCGCTCGGTCGACACCGAGAGCAAGGAGCCCGCCCAGGCGCTGCGCGAGCGCACCGACTCGACCGTGGTCCCGGCCGCCGCCGTCGTCGCCGAGGCGATGGTCTGCCTGGTTCTCGCCCGCTGCTACCGCGAGAAGTTCGGCGGCGACCACATCGACGACGTGCTCGCCGCGGTCGAGGCCTACAGGCAGCGGATCGACTTCCGGGGGTAGGGCGGTGCGGCCCGCGATCGTCTTCATCGGCTTCATGGGGGCGGGCAAGTCGACCGCGGCCGAGGCGCTGGCCGGCGCCCTGGACTCGGTCGAGGACATCGACGTCCTGATCGAGCGGCGGGTCGGGATGCCGGTTCGCGAGTTCTTCGACGCCGAGGGCGAGCCGCGCTTCCGCCAAGTGGAGGAGGAGGTCGCCACCGAGCTGCTCGCCGGCGCCGCGGGCCAGGCGATCGCGCTGGGCGGCGGCAGCGTGCTCAGCGCTCCGGTGCGCGAGGCGCTCGCCGCTCACACCGTCGTCTGGCTCGACGTCGACCGGGAGACCGCCTGGCGGCGGGTCGAAGGGTCCGACCGTCCTCTCGCGCAGAGCCGAGACCGGTTCGACCAGCTCTTCGACCAGCGCCGCCCGATCTACGAGTCGCTGGCCGACGTGGTCCTGCCGGCGGGCGACCCGGGCATGGTCGCCCGCGCCCTGCCCTCGATCCAGGCGCTCGCCGAGTACCCGCCCGGCAGCAGGCTGCTCTGGGCGGCGAGCGCCTCGGGCGAGTACCCGGTCTTCGCCGGCGACGGGCTGCTCGGCGCCGGCCCCTGGCCGCTGAGCGGCGAGCGCTGCTGCGTCACCGACGCGACGGTCGGGCCGCTCTACGCCGAGCGCCTGGCGCCGCTGGCGGCGACGGTCGAGGTGCCGCCGGGCGAGGGGGCGAAGACGATGGCCGAGGCCGAGCAGGTGCTGCGCGAGATGGCCCGGCTCGGCGTCACCCGCGAGGACCACGTCGTCGCCCTCGGCGGCGGCGTCGTCGGCGACCTCGCCGGCTTCTGCGCCCACGTCTACCAGCGCGGCGTGCCGGTGGTCCAGGTGCCGACCACGCTGGTCGCCCAGGTCGACTCCGCCTACGGCGGCAAGACCGGCGTCGACCTGCCCGAGGGCAAGAACTACGCCGGCGCCTACCAGCTGCCGGCGGCGGTGATCGCCGACACCTCGACCCTCGCCAGCCTGCCCGCGGCCGAGCTGGCGGCCGGCTTCGTCGAGGCGCTGAAGACCGGCCTGCTGGCCGGGGGCGCGCTCTGGGAGCGGGTGCGGGCGGTCGAGTCGCTCGACCCGCAGAGCCTCGGCGACGTCGTCTTCGCCTGCGCCCGCTACAAGTGCGCCGTGGTCGCCGCCGACGAGCGCGACGCCGGCCTGCGCCAGGCGCTCAACCTCGGTCACACGGTCGGCCACGCGATCGAGGCGGCGAGCGGTTACCGGCGCTACCGTCACGGCGAGGCCGTCGGGCTCGGCCTGCTGGCGGCGCTGCGGCTCTCCGAAGCGCCGGCGCTGCGCGACGAGGCCGAGGCGATCCTCGCCCGCCACGGGCTGCCGGTCGGGCTCGACGCCGAGGTCGGCGCCGCGGACGTGCTCGACGCGGTCGGGCGCGACAAGAAGCGCACCGCCGAGGGGGTCGGCTTCGTCCTGCTCGCCGAGCCGGGCGAGCCGCGCACCGGCCAGCTGGTCGATCCCTCTAGGCTGCGTGCCGCCGTGGAGGAGCTCTACCGGTGAACGCCTCGCACAACCGGGTCGCCGTTCTGCACGGCGTCAACTTCGACATCCTCGAGCGCCGCGACGCCTCCGTCTACGGCGGCCTCTCGCTGGTCGAGCTGGAGTCGAGGATCAGCGCCTGGGCGCGGGGCATGGAGCTGGAGACGATCTACTTCCAGACCAACGCCGAGGGCGAGTTCTGCGAATACCTGCACCGGGTGCCGGAGCTGGCCGACGCGGCCATCGTCAACGCCGGCGCCTGGACCCACTACTCCCGGGCGATCGCCGACGCGCTCGACGTCGCCGGCGTGCCCGCGGTCGAGGTCCACCTCTCGGCGGTCGAGGCGCGCGAGGACTGGCGCGCCTTCTCGGTCTTCGACGGCCTGGTCGCGGCGAAGATCTCGGGCAAGGGCCCGGACGGCTACCGCGAGGCGCTCGAGCTGCTCGCCGCCGAGCTCGGCGCCGGCGGGCGATGAGCGCCGCGCGCGGCGAGCGCCTGGCGACCTCGCTGGCCGCCCAGGAGCTGGACTGCATCCTGGTCACCGACCTGGTCAACGTCGGCTACCTGACCGGGTTCGGCGGCACCAACGGGGCCTGCGTCTGCAGTCCCGAGCAGCGCGTCTTCCTCACCGACTTCCGCTACACCGAGCGGGCCGAGGCCGAGGTGTCCGGCTGGGAGGTGGTCACCGTGCGCGACGACTGGCTCGGCGGGATCGCCTCCCGGCTCGCCGGCCGGGCCGGCTTCGAGGACCACCAGATGGCGGTGCGCACCCGGGAGAAGCTGGGCACGAAGCTGCCCGAGGGGGTCGAGCTGGTCGGCGCCGGGGGCGCGGTCGAGGAGCTGCGCCGGGTCAAGGACGAGGCCGAGCTGGCGGCGATCGCGGCGGCGGCCGAGCTCGCCGACGAGGTCTGGCGCTTCTCGCTCGAGCGCGGCCTGGCCGGGCGCAGCGAGCTCGACGTCGCCGGCGCCGCCGAGGCGCGGATGCGCGAGCTGGGTGCCGAGCCCTCCTTCCCGACGATCGTCGCCGCCGGGCCCAACGGCGCCCTGCCGCACGCCGAGCCGGGCGAGCGCGAGATCGGCCGCGGCGAGCTGGTCGTCTTCGACATGGGCGCCAAGCTCGACGGCTACTGCTCGGACGGCACCCGCACCTTCGCCACCGGCGAGCCGGGCGAGGCGGCGCGGGCGGTCTACGAGACGGTGCGCGAGGCGCAGGCGGCGGCGCTGGGCGCGGTGCGGGCCGGCGCCCGCGGCGAGGACGTCGACGGCGTCGCCCGCGAGCTGATCGCCGCCGCCGGCTACGGCGAGCGCTTCGGCCACGGGCTCGGCCACGGCGTCGGGCTCGAGGTGCACGAGGCGCCGCGCGTCTCGCAGCGCTCCGAGGACGTGCTCGCGGCCGGCGAAGTGGTGACGATCGAGCCCGGCGTCTACCTCCCCGGCGAGCTCGGCGTCCGCATCGAGGACCTGGTCGTCGTCACCGAGACCGGCCACCGCAACCTCAGCGGCCTCCCCAAGGACCTCCAGCTGGTCGACTGACCGGCAGGTGGGGTGCAGGATTCGCCGGACAGGGATACTCGCACCGATAGGGGGCGCATGGCCTCGACCGCGGACAGCCTGCTCGAAGCGCGCCGCGAACGGCTGCTCGACATGGAGCGGCGGCTGCGCCGCTACCGCTTCGGCTGCTTCGGCATCCTCGCCCTGGCGCTCGCCTCGGCGGCGCCCGAAGTCGGCTGGCTGTGGATGGCGCCGCTCGCCGCCGGCCTCTGCGGCTTCGCCGTCGCCGACCGCTTCATGCAGGGCAGTGCCAAACCGTGGCTCTGGGTCGCCGGCGCCTGGGGGCTGCTGCCGCTGCTGCTGGCCGGCGCCGTGAGCGCCACCGGCGGCCCCGAGAGCCCGGTCCTGATGTGGTTCGCGCTGCCGGCGGTGACCCTCGGCGCCCGCTTCGAGCCCTGGGGGATGCGGGTCGGCACCGTCTATCTGATGGCGGTGCTCCTGCTCAGCACCGTCGCGGTCGACCCTGCAGCCGCGGCGGAGCAGAGCCAGGCGCTGACCGCGACCGTGGCCCTGGTGCTCAGCACCGTGATGCTCTCCGGCGCCCTGGTCGAGTCCGACCGCGCCCACCGCCGCCGCTCGACCCTCGACCCGCTCACCGGCCTCTTCAACCGCAACGCGCTCGAGCAGCGACTCGCCGACCTCGACGGTCAGCCCAGCGGCGAGGAGGGCAACTCGCACGCGCTGCTGCTCTGCGACCTCGACCACTTCAAGCGGGTCAACGACGACCTCGGCCACGCCACCGGCGACGCGGTCCTGCAGGACGTCGCCTACACGATGCGGGCGGTGCTGCGCGCCGGCGACTCGATCTACCGGATCGGCGGCGAGGAGATCCTCGTCGTCCTGCCCGGGGCCAGCGACGCCGACGCGGTGGCGATCGCCGAGCGCCTGCGCCGCGCCGTGCGCGAGCGCCGGCCGGAGGGCGTGCGGGTGACGATTAGCATCGGCGCCGCGGTCTCCAAGCCGGCCGTGGTCGACACCGAGGACCTCGTCGCCCGCGCCGACCGGGCGCTCTACTCGGCCAAGGCCGGCGGCCGCGACGCGGTCGTGCTCAGCGGCTGAGGTCGGTCCCGGCGTCGAGCCGGGCGGCGAAGGCGGCGATCAGCTCGACCGTCGCCTCGAGGTCGGCGAGGTCGACCATCTCGACCGGCGAGTGCATGTAGCGCAGGGGGACCGAGACCAGGCCGGTGGGGACGCCCTCGCGGGTGAACTGGACCGCGTCGGCGTCGGTGCCGGTGGTGCTGCCGGTGGCGCCCACCGTGTACTCGATCCCGGCTGCCTCGGCGGTCTCGACCAGCAGCGCCGAGACCTGCGGCGAGAGCGTCGCGCCGCGGTAGATCACCGGCCCGGAGCCAAGCGGGTGGGAGCCGAGCTCCTTCTCGTCGATCCCGGGCGCGTCGGTGGCGTGGGTGACGTCGACGACGATCGCCGCGTCGGGGCGGGCGGCGAAGGTCGAGGTGCGGGCGCCGAAGAGGCCGATCTCCTCCTGCACGGCGGCGATCGCGGCGAAGCTGCCCGGCAGCGAGCCGCGCTCGTGGCAGCGGCGCAGCGCCTCGAGCGCGACGTAGGCGCCGAGCCGGTTGTCCATCGAGCGCGAGACCAGGCGCTCGCCGGCCAGGGCGAGCGGCGCGGCGTCGATCACGACCGGGTCGCCGACCCCGATCAGGCCCTCGGCCTGCTCGCGGTCGCTGGCGCCGACGTCGATGTGCATGCCTTTCATCTCGACCACCTTCTTGCGCGCCTCGGCATCGAGCAGGTGCAGCGGCCGGCGGCCGACGACGCCGGGCACGAGGCCGTCGCGGCCGCGGACCTCGACCCGCTGGCCGACCAGGATCTGCGGGTCCCAGCCGCCGATCGGGGCGAACCAGGCGAAGCCCTTCTCGTCGATGTGGCGGACGACGAGGCCGATCTCGTCGATGTGGCCGATCACGGCGAGCAGCGGCGCCGCCTCGCCGACCCGCGCCAGCGAGGAGCCGATGCCGTCGCTGGAGACCTCGGCGAAGGAGGCGGCCTCGCGCCAGACGGCCGCCGCCGGCGCCTCGTATCCCGAGGGCGCGGCGACCTGCAGGAGGCGGTCGAGTAGTCGGGGGGTCTCGTTCACGGCGAGGCGCAGTATGCCGTCTCGAACAGACGTCCGCCTGGCGGCCTACTCGAGCGGCTCGACCAGGGTCCGGCGCAGGGCGCGGACGGCGTTGTTGCGGAGGATCGCGTCGGCCTCCCCGGCGTAGGTCCGCCGCAGCGGGGCGATCAGCTTGGCGAGGTCCTCGGCGTACTCGATCCCGCCCACGGTCGGCTTGATGAAGCCGTCGAGGTCGGAGCCGATCCCGGTGTGGCGGTGGCTGCCGGTGACCGCGTGGATCGCGTCGATGTGGGCGTGCAGCGCCGCCAGGGTGCGCTTCAGCCCGCCGCGGCGCTTGAAGAGGCCGTCGTTGAGCTGGTGGTGGGCCATGATCAGGCCGATCACGCCGTCGCGGGCGGCGACCCGGGCGATCGTCTCCTCGCTCAGCATGTAGGACTGGTCGCCGAAGCGGTGGCCGGCGTGGGTGGCGAGGACGGGGTACTCCTCGGGCCGGGTGCCGAACTCGTCGTCGAGGTCGTCGAGCAGCTCGAAGGTGTCGTCGATCGCCGCCTCGCTCATGTGGCTGATGTCGATCAGCACCCGGTTGACGAACATCGCCCGCACCGCGGCGCGGCCGAGCTGGCTGAGGCCGACGCCGGGCGGCTGGGCGAAGAGCCAGCGGTAGCGGCTGTCGGAAAGGAAGGGGAGGGCGGGGGCGTTGGTGGCGACCTGGCGCCAGAAGAGGTGGGCGAGGGTGATGTAGGCGACGCCGCGCTGCGAGAGCTGGCGCACCCGCTGCCCGTAGGCGGAGGCGTCGGCGCCGAGGTGGAAGCCGCCCTCGACGCAGTGGGCGAAGCGCGGCAGGCCGGCGTCCCCCTCGCCCGTCAGGTCGTCCTTCGAGGTGACGACGACCGCCCGCCCGGCGAGCGAGTCCTCGACCTGGCCCAGGTGGGAGAGCAGCTCGCCGAAGGTCTTCTCGCTCGGTTCGCCTTCCGGCCAGGAGCTGGCGTCGATCTCGCCGTCGGGCAGGTAGAGGACGGAGAAGACGACGTCGACCTCGCCCGCCCGCAGCCGCTCGAGGTCGACCCGCCAGCTGTCCCAGATGTTGCGGAAGTTGAAGCCGCGCGCCAGGATCAGCAGGATCGTCGCCTTCATCCGGTCCCAGCCGCCGCGCTTGTCGAGCTTGGTCATCGCCCGCAGCGCCGGCCCGGTGCGGCGCCGCTTGCCCTCGGCCAGCAGCCGCATCGGGTAGTGGCAGTGCAGATCGGCAATCGGCACGGTCCGCAAATTCTTAGCGGACGAGCCCGCTCGCCGTCGAGTCCGCTTAGCTGAAGCGCGACTGGGTCAGGCGGCAGTAGCGGAATTCGAAGACGAAGCTGACGTTGTTCGCCGCGTTGCTGCTGCGTTCGACCCGGATCGCTTCGTGCGCGGCGAGGATCTTGTTGTTGCCCTTCAGCGCCTTGCCGAGGTGGCGCAGGTTGGTCCTGACGATGCGCAGGTACTTGAACCACTTGCGCAGGCGGGCGTCGTCTTCGGTGGGGCGCGGCACCCTGGCGATCTTGCCGACGGTCTTGCCGAAGGCGATCGAGGCGTGGATGAACTGGCGCCCGGCCTGGCCGACGACCGCGGGCCGCTTGCTGCGCGCCTTCTTGCGCACGTTGCGCAGGATCCGCTTGTTGGCCCTGGTGTTCGCTTCGCAGATCGGCTCGACCAGCGAGCGGTATTCGCCGCGGTCGGGCACGCCGTCCTCGGCGCTGGCGCCGGCGGCGAGCACCCCGATCGCGATGCAGGTCAGAACTGCGGCGGCGGCCGGCAGCTGAACTCGAAGAGCCCTCATCTTCCCCCTTGCTGAGTCGTCCACTTCGCCGGCTCCCCGCCGGCCGTCCTCCCCTGCAAACAATAGAGAACGCCAAACGTAGCGCTGGGGGCCGGGGTCCGGCGGCGGCGCGCCGGCGATCCCCTAGGATTCGCCGCCGTGATCAGCACGAATCAATTCAAGAACGGGTCTCACATCGAGATCGACGGGACGATCTTCCGGATCGTCGAGTTCCAGCACGTGAAGCCGGGCAAGGGCGGGGCGTTCGTGCGGACCAAGCTGCGCAAGATCGAGGACGGGACGGTGCAGGACAAGACCTTCCGGGCGGGGGAGAAGTTCCGCCCGGTGCACACCGAGTCGCGCAAGATGCAGTACCTGTACGACTCCGGCGACGCGGTCGTCTTCATGGACACGCGCGACTACGAGCAGATCGAGATCCCGCGCGAGGTGGCCGGCGAGGCGATGCGCTGGGTGCTGCCCAACGCCGAGGTCGACGTGCTCTTCGTCGACGAGCGGGCCAGCGACGTGCAGGTCGCGAGCGCGATCGAGATGAAGGTCACCGAGACCCAGCCCGGCGTCAAAGGCGACACCGCCTCCGGCGGCGGCAACAAGCCGGCGACGCTCGAGTCGGGGGTCGTCGTCCAGGTGCCGCTCTTCATCGAGGAGGGCGAGGTCGTCCGCGTCGACACCCGCAGCGGCGAGTACGTCTCGCGCGCCTGAGGCACGCGCAGCCGGCGAAAGCGGGAGAATGAGCGCCGATGCGCAGGTCCGACCAACGCCGCGACGCCGTCTTCGCCTGCTACCAGCGCGACGTCACCGGGCGCCCGCTGGAGGAGCTGGTCGCCGAGTCGCGCCCCTTCACCCGTGAGCTGGCGGCCGGCGTGGACGCGCACCGCGAGCAGCTCGACGCGGCGATCGCCGCCCACGCCCGGGGCTGGGAGCTGGAGCGGATCGCGCCGCTGGAGCGCAACGTGATGCGGGTCGCGCTGTATGAGATCGAGCACGCCAATGACGTGCCGACCGAGGTCGCGATCGACGAGGCGATCGAGATCGCCAAGGAGTACTGCGGCGCCGACGCCCCCGGCTTCGTCAACGGCGTGCTCGGCGCGATCGCCCGCGAGCGCGAGGGCGTCTCGTGAACCGCCTGCGCGAGATCTCCGAGCGGCTGGGCGCGATCGCCCGCGAGCTGGACGGCGACGCGGTCGACGACGCGCGCGCCGCCGAGCTGACCCGCGAGGCCGCCGAGCTCTCCTCCGAGGCGGTCGAGGAGGCCAACCGCCGCATCCGCGAGTCAGAGGGTCTGAGCTACCCCGAGGATCTGCGCGAGCTGGTCGAGGCCGAGCTGGCGCGGCTGCGCTTCCCCGCCGCGGCGGCGACTGCCGGCCTCGAGCAGGCGATGCGCTACTCGCTGCTGGCCGGCGGCAAGCGGGTCCGTCCCGTCCTGGCGCTGGCCACGGCGCGGGCGCTCGGCGCCGACCCGGCGCGCTTCCTGCCGGTCGCCTGCGCGATCGAGTTGGTCCACACCTACTCGCTGATCCACGACGACCTGCCGGCGATGGACGACGACGAGCTGCGCCGCGGCCAGCCGACCTCGCACGTCAAGTACGGCGAGGACGTCGCGATCCTCGCCGGCGACGGGCTCTTCGCCGAGGCCGTGCGGCTCGCCTGCGAGCAGCCCGGCGAGCCGGCCCGGGTCCTGACGGCGCTGCGCGAGCTGAGCGCCGCGACGGGGGTCGACGGCATGGTCGGCGGCCAGTACGTCGACATGCGGGTCGCCGAGCGCGACGCCGAGGGGCTGCGCACGCTGCACTCGCTGAAGACCGGCCGGCTGATCGCTGCCAGCGTCGGCGTCGTGCTCGAGCTCGAGGGAGCGGCCGAACCTGAGACAATCCCCTTTCGCCGATTTGCCAGCGAGTTGGGCGTGCTCTTCCAGATCGTCGACGACATCCTCGACGTGACCGGCAGCGAGGGCCGGCTCGGCAAGCCACATGGAAGCGACGAGCGGCACGGAAAACTCACCTACGTCAGCCTCTTCGGGCTGCAGCGGGCGCGCGAGCTGGCGGCCGAGTCCCATGCCGAGGCGCTGGCGGCGCTGGCCGGGGCCGGCGGCGAGACCGGCGACCTGAAGCGGGTGGCCGACTACATCTTCACCAGGGACGAATGAGCGAGGACCGACACAGCGCCAACGGCGGCCCGGCGGGGGAGGAGGGCCTGCTCGCCGGGATCGACGGCCCGGCCGACCTGCACGGGCTCGACGACGCCCAGCTGCAGCAGGTCGCGCAGGAGATGCGCACCTACATCATCGACACGATCGGCGAGATCGGCGGCCACTTCGGCGCCAACCTCGGCACCTGCGAGCTGGCCGTCGCCCTGCACAGCCTGCTCGACTCGCCGCGCGACAAGGTGCTCTGGGACGTCGGCCACCAGGCCTACCCGCACAAGATCCTCACCGGCCGCCGCGAGCAGCTGCCGACGATCCGCAAGTACGGCGGCCTCGCCCCGTTCTGCTCGGTCTTCGAGTCCGAGCACGACATCATGGGCGCCGGCCACGCCTCGACCTCGATCGGCTACGCGGTCGGGCTGAAGGAGGCGATGCGCCACCAGGTCGGCGCCGACGGCAAGGTCGCCGCGGTGATCGGCGACGGGGCGCTGACCGGCGGCGTCGCCTACGAGGCCCTGCACGCGGCCGGCGGCCTGCAGACGCCGATGGTGATCGTCCTCAACGACAACGGGATGTCGATCTCCCCCAACGTCGGCGCCCTCTCGCGCTACTTCAACCGGGTGCGGCTCAACCCGCGCCTCTACCACGCCCGCGAGGGGGTCGAGGACCGGCTGACCAAACTGCCGCTCGGCCTCGGCAAGCGGATCGAACGGCTGGGGCCGGAGCTGAAGTCGGCGATCAAGGCTTACTGGGCGCCCGGCCTCTTCTTCGAGGAGCTCGACCTCGCCTATCTGGGCGTGATCGACGGCCACGACGTGCACGCCCTGCGCGAGGCGCTGAGCGAGGCCTTCGCCGCCGACCGCCCGGTCGTCGTCCACATCCACACGGTCAAGGGCAAGGGCTTCGCCCCCGCCGAGGAGGGCGGCCTGGCCGGGATGGAGAAATGGCACGCCGCCAAGCCCAACTCGATCGTCAACGGGGCGCCGGAAGTGCTCGAAGAGAAGCCCGCCCCCGACGCGCCGCCGCAGTACACCAAGGTCTTCGGCGAGGCGATGGTCGCCGAGGCGCGGCGCGACGGTCGCGTCTTCGGGATCACGGCGGCGATGGCGGGGGGGACCGGGCTGCAGAAGCTCGCCGACGAGGCCCCCGAGCAGTACTACGACGTCGGCATCGCCGAGCAGAACGCGGTGCTGCTCGCCTGCGGGCTGGCGCTGCAGGGCGCCAAGCCGGTCTGCGCGATCTACTCGACCTTCCTGCAGCGCGCCTACGACCAGATCATCCACGACGTCTGCCTGCAGGAGCTCGACGTCACCTTCGCGATGGACCGGGCGGGGCTGGTCGGCGACGACGGGCCGACCCACCACGGCGCCTTCGACGTCTCCTACTTCCGGCCGCTGCCCAACGTGGTGGTGATGGCGCCCCGCGACGAGGCGATGCTGGCCCACATGCTGCGCACCGCGATCGCCCACGACGGCCCGGCGGCGCTGCGCTACCCGCGCGGCGCGGGGGAGGGGGTCGAGCTGCCGGCCGAGGCGCGCGAGATCCCGATCGGCAGTGGCGAGCTGCTGGCGGAGGGCGAGCGGGTGGCGCTGCTCGGCTACGGCTACGGGGTCGCGGTGGCGCTCGACGCGGCGCGGCTGCTGGCCGAGCACGGGCTGCAGGCGACGGTCGCCGACGCCCGCTTCGCCAAGCCGCTCGACGGCGAGCTGGCCGAGCGGCTGGCGCGCGAGCACGAGCTGGTGGTGACGATCGAGGAGAACGTGCTGCCCGGCGGCTTCGGCTCCGGGGTGCTGGAGCACCTCGAGGACGCCTTCGCCGAGCGGCCCGGCGAGCGGGCGCGGGTGATGCGCGTCGGCCTGCCCGACTCCTACGTCACCCACGGCAAGCCGGCGCTGCTGCGCGAGGAGGTCGGGCTGACCGGCGAGTCGGTAGCCGAGCGCGTCCTCGCCGCCCTGCGGGCCGGCGAGCCGGCCCTGAGCTGAGCCCGACCGGATCGGGAAACCGATTCGAAAATTGGGGCTTGCGTCAAACGGCTCAATCGGTTAGCCTGCCGGCGTCTCTTCTGGGGTTACTAGAGGGAGGAGAGACGCCTCGATGTATGTGGGTCTGGGCGTAGGGAGCGTTTCGGACTCACTCGCCGCGTCGGTGCCGAGAGGCCCGGGTCGCGGTGCGCGCGGGACTAGGCCCCGTCTTCGCCGCCGGCGTCCGGTGGCGTCTCGGAGCGCAGCGCGATGTCGGAGACCTGCACCCCGAGCACCGCGGCGAGGCGCCGCATCGTGCCCCAGGCGGGGTTGGCGCGGCCGGACTCGATGTGGGAGATCCAGGTCGGGTGGATCTCGGCCTGGTGCCCGAGTTCCTCCTGGCTGAGGCCGCGCTCCTTCCGCAGCCGGCGAATCGCTCGGCCGAGAGCAGGTTGTGGTTCTGTGCGGCGCGCCATCTGGGGGAAGACGCTTCCCGCCGGGATTGCCGCGGTCTATAGATTCGAACTCAAGTGTGCCCGAATAGTTGCTCTCCCGTGCCTGAGAAGGTGCCGGGAAAAGGTCGGGAAACCGCTCAGGAGGCCTGTGCGGCGGTCCCGCGGTCGGCCAGTCGCATGCCGAGGCCGGCGAGCAGGTAGGCGATCGCGACCGCGAGGAGGACGAACTTGGCGGTGGCGAATACCGTCGCGAGCAGCGGAAACGCGGCTCCGGCGCCGCCCAGCGTGAGCAGCAGGCAGGCGTTCTCGACCGCGTCGCAGGCGGCGCCGAGGGCGCCGAAGGAGACGATCGCGCCGCCCACCGCGGCCAGCCGCCGCCAGCCCCGCCCGCGGGACATATCCCGCACAGCGGCCAGGGCCAGGGTGAGGAACGTGCCGTAGGCGAGCAGGAAGCCGAAGTCGATCCACAGCGACTCGCGCGCCGCGTCCTTCCCCTCCTCGCCCCATTCCCCGAGGATCTCGTCCGCCCGCCCCTGACCCCCGGTCAGCTCGAACGGCACCATCCCCGGCCCACCCGTGTCCTTCATCCGCCCCTCGGCAGGCGACATCGCCAGCAGCAGCGCCACCGCCGCCACCCCCGAGACGATCAGACCCCAGCGCCGGCTCACGCGCCCATTCTCTCGCAAGGGAGGACAGCGTGCGCTTGATCCGGGCCGGCCAGCAGCAGGTCGAGCGCTTACAACCCGGTCAACCGCTCGCAAGCGTCGTGCTTCGGGCTTGGCGGCCGCGAGTGGGGCCGATGCTGAGGATCAGCGGAATGGCCGGGGCTCGAACTCGTCCCGGCTCGCGCGGGCACTGAGACCGCTGCGCCCGGATTCGAACGCGCCGATCAGCGAAAACGGCGAGCCATCGGATCGGTCGGTGGGTTTCGTCGATCCGTTCGATCGGTCTCGGCGGGCCCCGTCCTCACGGTCTTCAGCACGCGCTTCCGCGCGTCGTTCGGCGATCAGCTCGTCCACCAGGCTCTCGCCGAGGGCGACATCGGCAAACAGCCCGCGCAGTCGTTCGGCCGCCGCCTGGCGCCGCGCCACCTCCGATTCGTTGGGCTTGTCCGAGCCAGTCATGCAGCTATCCCGTCTCTTGTGGCGAGACCGGGCGGGCGACAGGGTCAACGGCGACATCAGCGGCGCTCAGCCCGTCCGTCGAGCGTCTCACTCCGAGGCGAGGTCGCTGTCGCGAACCTTGTCGCTCCTTCTCGAGTGCGATCGCTCGCCTGCTGGCCCCACGCCGCGCACGCCCCGCCAGGGCTGCCCCTATTGAGAATCTTTTTGTCTGCGGCATGGCCAGAGATCGTAGCGTGAGGTTCCGTGCCTGACCGTGGCACGAGTATGGCACCGACGATGCCTTGGGAGGCGCTCTACGCGCTCAGGGCGGGCGTCAGCTCGTCGGCGGGAACGGCGCTCGGCACCGGCACCGTGATCCGCAACTCGCCCTCGCGCTCAAGTAGCCGCTTTGGTCGAACCAGCGTCAGCCCGACCAACTCGCCCTTGCTGTCGAAGCGAACGGCATGGCCCTCCGGCGTCTCGTCGTAGTCGACGGCTCGCGAGGGATCGCCGACATGCAGGTAGAGCACGTCGGCATCGGCGTCGTACTCGACGCGGTCAAAGGTGATGTCGGCAATCGTCACGCTCATGGCTTCCTTCGCCGAGCCTGGTCCTCCTGATCCTCGGCCGGCGCTTCCGAACGCCGATCCGCGATCATCTCATCGACCAGGCCTTCACCTGGCGCCACGTCGGCGAGCGACCCGCGCAGTTGCTCGGCGGCCGCCCGACGCCGCTCGACTTCTGGATCGGGGGATTGGACTGGTGAAGTGGCTATGCCCGGGATCGTATTGTTGCTGAGGCGAGTTCCGCTGCCGTATCGCTAACGCCTATCTGAGACAGGGAAAGAACTAGAGGCATCCGAGGAAACGTCCGAGGGGACAGGCCCTTGACTAAAGAACGCCGCCAGTTGGCTGAGAGACTTCGGCCATGTCCAACCAAGGGCGTCGCCAGTCACGTTCCGCGGAAGAAGTCAGGCCCTACCCCGAGCTTCTGACGAAGTTGCGAAGTCAGGTCGGTTTTCTGGAGCGTTCGTCGGCAGCATTCGATGTGGGCAATGAGGACGAGGGGGAGCGACTGGCGCTTCATGCCCGAGTGCTTCTCCACGATATGAATCACTCGCATTCGCTCCTCGGCCAACTCGGAGTCAAGGCCGCCCTTGGCTACACCGATACGTCGATCCACAACGAGCGCGAAACGAAGCATCTGGGAGGAGGACTTCATGCCGCCACGGTTACCCAGCACGCTGGCCTGGTTGCATTTCAGACAACCGAGTCAGGATCTTGGACCTACGCGCCGGTGCTGGCGCCCGAAGGGGAGGGTCGAATCAACCCGCCCGCCGCCTTCGATCAGTGGTGGCGGACGCCCTTCCTCACGGACACGGGAGGGCTGCCAATCACCCGCAGGTCGGTTGTCTTGGACGTCGCGAACAAGGATGGGGGAGCCCACGTCGCCAAGGCCATCCCGGAAGCCCTTCGCCAGCTCGCGTCTGGTGCGTCACTCCCGTTTCAAGTCAGCTCGGAAGACGGATCGTCTTCGGATATTCCCGGCGTTGTGATGGCGACCATGCGGCAGATCGCGTTTGAGCTGCTGGACACCCTGCGCCGCGATCTCCCGAACTTCATTGCGGGGGGTCCGTTGGCGGCGTCCGCAGAACTCACGGCCTCGGAGCGCTCTGGAATTCCCCGGAATTCGCCCTGTCCCTGTGAGAGCGGCAAAAAGTTCAAGGTCTGCCACGGCTCGTAGATTCTGCTGCGTCTGACTGCGGCACCGACTGTGGCACGGCGGCTTTGAGCCGGTCTGCCGCCCGCTCGTCCCGAAGCCCCGAACCGCCCGCATTCCGCTTGCTAGAGCCCCCCACAACAGAAAACGCCCCGGCGGGGAGCCGAGGCGAATTCTGGGGTTACTACAGGGAGGAGAGAAGCGGGGTTGACCGCACGGCAGAGCGGATTCCGCTTGCTCAAGCCAAATCGAAACCGCTGAGAACCGCTGGAAACCGCTCGGCGAGGGGTCGGACTGGCGCATTACTGGCGCATTGGCCTCACCAAGCAGGCGGTTGGAACCGGCGGTGATGGCCGCCCCGGAACAACAACCCTAGAGGCTCGGATAAACCTCAGAAGCCGCATGTGTCCGCCCCCTTCGCGATTCGTGTTCCGGTACCCATCAAGTATTAATACACGTCGAAGACCTATAGGCGCGGTCGAAAGACGGGGGACACTCGATGGATTCAATATTGACGCTCGTCCCGTACGGGGAAAATCTCGCTGGCACCGTTGTTCAGACCAGGCAAGTCATCCAGACGCTTGAGAAGCTGGAGGCGGGCTTGGTTGAGGGGGGGATGAAGTGGCAGGACGTCTCCCTCCTGATTCTGTTCGATTCCAAGGCGGCACCTAGCGATAAGGATCAGCATGACTCAAACGAGAGCATCAGGGCGGGAATCGAGCAGTTCTGCGCAAGCCGCAACTGACATCCACCCCTAATGGGCACCTCGGTGTATTGCAGCTTTTTCACGCATGCCGCACAAAGTGACCCGGAGATCAGTGACGGTCTGCTATTCGTGGCGTGCGCTAGTGCTGTTCTGCCAAAGGTCCCTGTTGCCTATGAGATCACCGATCACGACCGTGGATACCTCGAAGCGGACCTGGAGCGCACCGGCAGGAGCGGGGCGGACCTTGTGTTCGGCCGGACACCAGCCGCAGCCTTCGTCTCCTCCACCATCGACAACCGGGCCAAGAAAGCCTGGGCCGCTTTCAACAACAAGGAGCGCGAGGCTGCCGCAGCGGCGGACCACGAGCCGGACCTGCTCCAGCCGCTCACGCTGCACGAGTGCCGCCACACCTTCGCTTCGCTGCTGATTGACGCCGGAGCCAACCCCAGGGCCGTGCAGACCTTCATGGGTCATTCGAAGATTCAGACGACCTTCGACATCTACGGACACCTGCTCCCCGGCAGCCATGACGAGGTTCGGGAGCGGATGGATGCTTATCTGACCTCTACTTGACTGACAGCGTTACCATTGGAGGGACAGGGGAATCGAAACATCGATTTCCTCGACGGCCGACAGAAGTGCGGAAGTAACGCTCAGTGCATTCTGGGCCTCCTCTGCGGGCGGTTGAACAAGGCCGTGAAGCCATCGGTTCCGTGCCCGTCGCGCCTTACCCAGTTGTTCATAGACGTCCAGGGGGACGACGTCTGTAATCGACAGCATCTCGATCATTACCGAGGCGGTGATGTCGCGCGACTCCGTGAGCCATAGCTTGCGCTCTGCATTTATGAATGTCTCGGTTGAACCGTGGATTTCTCGCTCTCGGTTCTCGTCAACGTAGCGGGCCCACATGCGTCGCACCAATGCCTCGCTGACTGCCCATGACTGGATCAAGGAGAGGCTGAAATTATGGTCGGTATAGGCGGCAGCGGCGCGGAGCATTAGATCCACCAAGCCGACGATCTGATCGCCTTTTTCTAGGATGGCGCCGAGCAATCCAAGCGATGCCTCCATCGCTTGCGTGGGAACCGTTTCGATCCGCATGAGGCGAAGATCGATTCCATGCTCGGGATGAAGGGCTTCAAACCGTGCGAAAAAAGCACCGGAACCACTCGGCGTTCTCGGCAGGGTTGCGCCTCCACCGGGCTTATCTCTCCCGCTCAAGTGAAGAAATGAATGTGGAGTAACAGCGACGATCCCTGAGCGAGCCCGTGATTCGTGTCTGTAAAGAGCATCGCACAGGCAAGCTTGGTGGGCGTTTGCAATCTCGACACGGCGTTGCAGGTGATCTCGACCACTCCCATCTGACATTGGCGCAACGGTCTCGAAATCGAAGACGACTAGGCCGTCTCTCTCTACGCGGCATTTCAGATTTCCGCTGAGAAGGTCGCACTGAACCACGGCATCCTGGAAAGCGCCAAAATCAACGTCGCCTCTTGCGGGCCTTGCTGGCTCGATCCCTGTGGGGGGCTGCCCAACCCAGACTAGGGGCTCGATGAAATAGCCGACAGGGTCGGTGAAGGTCTCCGTGTTCTCTTGGAGGAGCGCCACTGACCGCAGCGTAGTAGCTACGCGTTGTTGGGAAGCAACGCCAGCGCTGCGATGTGCTGAGGGCGCATCGTGCCAAAGTGGCGGTGATCGAGAGTGGCGAGCTTCGGCTCGCCGAGACGCTCTGTGATGGCCAGGACGGCGCAGTCAACGAAGCCAACTTTAAGGTCGGCGTAGGTGCGCATCAACTCGCTGGCTCGGTCGTAGTCGTTCGCTGTCAAGTCCTCAACGTCCAGCTCGCCTGCCTTGATCGTGTCGAGCAGCGCCGGGAAGGCGTCGGCTCCAAGTTCGCGGCTGAGTAGGTGGTCAAGCTCGACAAGTACCGGCGAGGGGACGACGCGGCGTTCCGGGCCAGGCTGGAGCAGGGGGACGCAGCGCTCGTGGTCGGCGTCGTCGGCGACCATCGCCGCGACCAGTGGGCCGGTGTCGAGGATCAGCGGAATGGCCGCGGCTCGAACTCGTCGCGGCTGGCGCGCTCGCTGAGATCGCTGCGCCCGGCCTTGAATGCGCCGATCAGCGAGAACGGAGGCTGCGGAGCATCGCTGCCTAGCTCATGTTCGAGCGCTGTGTTAACGAATTGCGACACCTCGACACCGCGCTCGTCAGCTGCCTGTCGGGCACGCTCAAGAAGCTTGGGATCTGCTTCGACGGTGTTTGCTGGGGGTGCAGCCATGCGACAATTCTACCTCTGCACCCCGACTGTTTGTGATTATCGGGGGAGTGCGGGGCACTTGGCCTGGGCCGTCTGGCCGGATTGAAAGCGTTTGGGCGTGCTCGCTGCTCTGCCTCAGCCGCTCGAAGTCGAAGAAGTCGGCCGATCATTTGTCGGCGGGCTTGCTGGCCCCGCTCTGATTGCTTTTGCGGCCGTCGTTGCAGCGTTTGTCGCCGCATTCGTGTCTCGCCGGAACCACGCCGAACAACTCGCAGCCGATCGGGAACTTCGAGATCTTGATCATGCTCGTCAGAGTCTGAGCAGCGCTGTCGAGACCGTCTCGAAGGCGGTGGCGGAACTGAGTGAGTTGAGTCTGCGGGCATGGCAAGTCCATCAGGCTCAGCGAAAGGCAGAAAGTCTTGACGCAATCGCAGAGGACTTTTGGCCGCCGCACCCTCGCACTGTTGAGCAGGAAGAAGCGATTGGTGCCGAGGCGCGGGAAGAAGAGGCGAAGGCGCTCGAAGCTGCGACTGAGGCGACCCAGGAGGCGACCGAAGCGCTAGGCGACCTTTTTGAACGCCAACAGGCCGTCTGGAGCGTTTTCCAGCATCTCGCGGCCGATGAGCTGCGCCTTCGCATCGCGATAGGTGACGGGTCAGAAATCGTCGAGAGACACAAAGAATTGGGGAAGGTCTTTAGCGAATGGCGTCAGGCCGCCGAACCCGACGAAGACGGCAAATTCGGGTTTGACGGCACCGCCCTGGAGCCACCTGATGTTCCGGTTCCAAAGGCAATGGGAGAGTTCATCGACGCATGCCAGAGATGGGCTGCGGATCGCCCGCGTTCGAAGGCAAGCCGAGACAGGCAGGGTGGCTGAGCGCGGTAGGTCTTCGGCGTGCTTGGCCTGGTCGGGCCGCTGGAATTCTTGGCCGGACTGGCGCATTGGCCGGATCGCGGAGTCGTGCCGCCGCCTGAATCGACAGGGCCAACCCGCCGCAAACCGCTCCAGCAAGCCCCACAACAGAAAACGCCCCGGCGGGGAGCCGAGGCGAATTCTGGGGTTACTACAGGGAGGAGAGATATGTATCTCTATATATGTGGATCCGTGGGAGGTAGGCGGGCCCTTTGATGCGTCGCGGACGCGTCTCGTGGGAAGCGATACGCGCCATATGGGCGACGCGGAACCCAGCCAAGAAGTCTTTTCGTTCTGCCCCTTATCGGTTGCCTTGCACGAATCCTTGAATAGAAGATACGAACGTATGTGCGATTTGTGTGTGAGGGCGATCACAGTCGCCGGTGGCGGCGCGATCTCGCTCTGGGCCTAGAAGACCAGACCCGGCCAAACGCTGGTTGAAAAGCTGTGAAAGCGCAGCTAAAGGCTGCCGCCCGGCCGACCGGCGGTAGCGTTGCGGCGATGAGCAAGGCGCGCATAGACGCGGTGCTGGCCGAGCGCGGGCTGTTCCCGTCGCGCACGGCGGCTGCCGGCGCGGTGCGGGCCGGCGCCGTGCGGATCGGCGAGGACGGGCCGGTCGCCCTGCGGCCGAGCCAGCTGGTCGAGCCCGAGGCGGCGCTGATCGTCGCCGCGGGGCCGCGCTTCGTCTCGCGCGGCGGGATCAAGCTCGACAACGCGCTCGACGCGCTCGCGATCGACGTCGCCGGCCGCGAGTGCCTCGACGTCGGCGCGTCCACCGGCGGCTTCACCGACTGCCTGCTGCAGCGCGGCGCGCCGCGCGTCGCCGCCGTCGACGTCGCCTACGGCCAGCTCGACCTGCGCCTGCGCGAGGACCCGCGGGTGACCGCGATCGAGCGCCTCAACGCGCGCGAGCTGCTCGCCGCCGACCTGCCCTTCGCGCCGCGAGCTGGCGACCGTCGACGTCTCCTTCATCTCGCTGGCCAAGGTGCTGCCGGCCGTCGCCCGCTGCCTGGCGCCCGGCGGTGAGGTTCTGGCGATGGTCAAGCCCCAGTTCGAGCTCGGCCGCGAGCGGGTCGGCAAGGGGGTCGTCCGCGACGCCGAGGACCGGCGCGAGGCCGTTCTCGGCGTCGCCCGCGCCGCCGCGGCGCTCGGCCTGCCGGTGCGCGGCTTCGCCCCCTCGGGGCTGCCCGGCCCGAAGGGCAACCGCGAGACCTTCGTCTGGTGCGGCGGCGCGGGCGAGGAGATCGCCGACCTCGAGGCCGCCGTGCGGGAGGTCGACGCCTGATGGCCGGCGAGCGGACCGCGGCGCTGATCACCCACTCGCACCCGCCGGCCGCGACCGAGGCGGTCCGCATCGCGGTCGCCACCGCGCGCGACTGCGGCTGGCGGCTGGTCGCCACCGACGCTGAGATCGAGAAGCACGGGCCGGCGGCGGAGGGGGTCGAGCCGGTCGAGTCGCTCCCCGGCGAGCCCGGCCTCTGCCTGGTGCTCGGCGGCGACGGCTCGATCCTCCACGCCCTGCGCCGCTTCGCCGGCACCGCGGTGCCGGTCTTCGGCGTCAACTTCGGCACCGTCGGCTTCCTCGCCGCGGTCGAGCGCGACGCGGCCGAGGCCGGCATCCGCCGCGCCTTCGCCGGCGAGACCGAGACGATCGCCCTGCCCGCCCTGCAGGTCGAGCTCAACGGCGAGCGCCGCTTCGCCTTCAACGACGTCAGCTTCAGCCGCCGCCCGCACGACCGGGTCGCCGAGCTGACCTACCGGATCGCCGGCGAGGAGGTCGGCAACGTGCGCTGCGACGGCCTGGTCGCCGCCACCCCGGTCGGCTCGACCGGCTACAACCTCGCCAACCAGGGCCCGATCCTCGCCTGGGGCGTGAAGGGCTACGCGGTGAGCTACATCTCGCCCCACTCGCTGACCGCGCGGGCGCTGGTCGTCGCCCCCGCCGACGTGCTCACCGTCGGCAACGCCGCCGGGCGCGAGCCGGTCGACGTCGCGATCGACGGCACCCAGGTCGCCTCGCTGGAGCCGGGGGCCGAGCTCGACGTCGGCTTCGCCGAAGCGGTCGGCACCCTCGCCCAGCTGCCGGGCACGAGCTTCTACCAGCGCATAAGAGAGAAGTTCGGCCATTTGGCGGTGTAAATCCGCCGGGTGCAACGCGTTTGCGGGCATATAGGCCGCAAACGCGTTGCACCCCTGGGCGGGTCGGTCTGGGGGCGCTTGATTAGGCTCTCGCGCCATGGAGCGCAAGTGGTGGACCCTGATCCTGATCTCGATCGCGACGTTCATGCTGCTGCTGGACATCACGGTCGTCAACGTCGCCCTCCCCGACATCCAGCGTGACCTCGACGCCAGCCTCTCCAGCCTGCAGTGGGTGGTCGACGCCTACTCGCTGACCCTGGCCGCCTTCCTGCTCACCGCCGGCTCGCTCGGCGACCGGCTCGGCCGCCGCCGCGTCTTCACCCTCGGCTTCGCCGTCTTCACCGGCGCCTCGTTCCTCTGCGGGATCGCCGGCGACCCGACCCTGCTCAACCTTGCCCGCGGCCTGCAGGGCGTCGGCGGCGCGGCGATGTTCGCCACCTCGCTCGCCCTTATCGGCCAGGAGTTCCACGGCAAGGACCGGGCGACCGCGTTCGGGGTCTGGGGCGCGACGGTCGGCGGCGCGGTAGCGATCGGGCCCCTGGTCGGCGGCCTGATCACCGAGCACCTCGGCTGGGAGTGGATCTTCTTCGTCAACGTGCCGATCGGCCTGCTCGCCATCGCCCTCACCGAGGTGCGCCTGGTCAACGTCGCCGCCCAGGACCCGCGGCCGATCGACTTCGCCGGCCTGCTCACCTTCTCGCTCGGCCTCTTCCTGCTGATCTTCGGCCTGATCCGCGGCAACCCGGAGGGCTGGAGCAGCCCGACGATCGTCGCCTCGCTGGCCGGCGCCGTCGCCCTGCTCGCCGCCTTCGTCGCGGTCGAGGCGCGCAGCGCCAGCCCGATGCTCGATCTGCGCCTCTTCCGCAAGCCGGCCTTCAACGGGGTCTCGGCCGTCGCCTTCGGCCTCTCGGCGGGGATGTTCGCGATGTTCCTCTACCTGACCATCTACATGCAGGGCGTGCTCGACTTCTCGCCGCTGGAGACCGGCCTGCGCTTCCTGCCGCTGACCGTGCTCTCCTTCGTCGTCGCCCCGATCTCCGGCGCCCTCTCGCACCGGATCCCGATCCGGGTCCTGCTCGGCACCGGCCTCGCCCTGGTCGGCGTCGGCCTGTTCCTGATGCACGGCCTCACCCCGGACTCGGAGATCAGCGCCCTGCTGCCGGGCTTCCTGATCGCCGGCATCGGCATCGGCGTCGCCAACCCCGGCATCGGCCAGGCGGCGATCGCCGTCGTCCCGGTCGAGCAGGCCGGGATGGGCTCCGGCGTCAACACCAGCTTCCGCCAGGTCGGGATCGCCACCGGCATCGCCTCGCTGGGGGCGGTCTTCCAGGGCCGGGTCGACGCGAAGCTGACCGAGCTGCTGCCGAACGCCCCGCACGGCCTCGCCGAGGCCGTCTCCTCCGGCGGCTCGCGCGCCGCCGCAGCCTTCGGCGGTCCCGGCCAGCACGGCCGGATCGTCGAGGCCTCCAAGGCCGCCTTCGTCAGCGGCTTCAACGAGATCCTCCTGATCGGCGCGATCCTCTCGTTCGTCGTCGCCGCCCTCGGCTTCGCCCTGGTCCGCACCCGGGACTTCGTGCAGATGCCCGACGGCGGCCCCGCGGCCGGATAGCGGCGCCCGCCGCGGCCGGACCCGCCGCGCCAACTGCTACACAGAGCGGGTGCTGCGCGAGCTGCGGATCGAGAACCTGCTGCTGATCGAGAAGGCCGAGCTGCGACTCGGCGAGGGGCTGAACGCGATCACCGGCGAGACCGGCACCGGCAAGACGGTGCTGGCCCACTCGCTCGACCTGCTGATGGGGGGCAAGGCGCGGGCGCAGATCGTCCGCCCCGGCGCCGAGGAGGCCTGGGTCGAGGGCGTCTTCGACCTGCCGGCGGGGTTACTGGCCGAGCCGGAGCTGGCCGAGCTCGCCGAGCGCCTGCCCGAGGGCGCCGAGGAGGTCGTGCTCGGACGGCGGGTCGGCGCCTCCGGCCGCACCAGCGCCTTCGTCGGTGGCCGCGCCGCCTCGGCGGCCGACCTGAAGCTGCTCGGCTCGCGGCTGCTCGCCTTCTACGGACAGCACGAGCACCGCCGGCTGACGATCTCCTCGGCCCAGACCGAGGTACTCGACGGCTTCGCCGGTCCCGGCCACCTGGCGCTGCGCGAGCGCTACCGCGAGGCGCATCGCGAGTGCCAGCAGCTCGCCGCCGAGCTCGCCGAGCTGCGCGAGCGCGACGGCTCGCGCGAGCGCGATCTCGACCTCTACCGCTACGAGCTGGCGGAGATCGAGGAGGTCGCCCCGGACCCGGCCGAGGAGGCCGGGCTGGGGACTGAGGCGGAGAGGCTGCGCCACGCCGAGGGCCTGCGCGAAGCGGCCGGCGGCGCGCTCGAGGCCAGCGCCGGCGCCGAGGAGGAGGGAGGCGGCGCGACCGCGGCGCTGGCCCGGGCCGAGGCCCTGCTGCAGGGCGTGGCCGGGCTCGACGGCGAGCTCGACGCGCTCTCGGCCCGGCTCAGCGCCCTGGCGATCGAGCTCGGCGACGTCGACGGCGAGCTGCGCTCCTACCTCGACGGGCTCGAGGCCGACCCCGGGCGGCTGGCGGCGGTCGAGGAGCGGCTCGAGGCGCTCGACCGGCTGAAGCGCAAGCACGGCGGCAGCGTCGAGTCGGTCCTCGCCCACGCCGAGCGCTGCCGCGAGCAGGTGGCGCGGCTCGAGGGCGCCGAGGAGCGCGGCGCCGAGGTCGAGGCCGCGCTTGCCGCCGCCGGCGAGCGGCGCGCCGTTCTGGCCGCCGAGCTGAGCGCGGCGCGCGCCGAGGTGGCGCCGCGGCTCGAGCGCGAGGTCGCCGCCGAGCTCGAGCTGCTGGCGATGCCCGGCGCGGCGCTCGAGGTCGCGCTCGAGCCCCATCCCGACGGCTTCGGCGCCGGCGGCGCGGAGACGGTCAGCCTGCGCCTCGCCCCCAACCCCGGCCTGGAGCCGGCGCCGCTGCGCGACGCGGCCTCGGGCGGCGAGCTCTCGCGGGTGATGCTCGCCCTCAGCGGCCTCGGCGGCGAGGCGGGGGCCGCCACCCTGGTCTTCGACGAGATCGACGCCGGCGTCGGCGGCACCACGGCGCGCGCCGTCGGCGAGCGGCTGCGCGCCCTCGGCGAGGGCCGCCAGGTGCTCTGCATCACCCACCTGCCGCAGGTCGCCTCGCTGGCCGGTGCCCACTTCACCCTGGAGAAGGACGTCTCCGGCGAGCAGGCGAGCGCCACCGTGCGCCGCCTCGACGGCGAGGGCGTGGTCGAGGAGATCCGCCGCATGCTCGGCGGCGAGCGCTCCGACGAGGCCGCCACCCGCCACGCCCGCGAGCTGCTGGCCGCCGCCTGAGCGGACGTGCCGTCTCTGGGAGGTCGAAGATGACCTCCCAGAGACGGCACGTCTGGGAAACCGGGGTAGGCTGATGTGGTGGCGATATCGAGCCGTCGTCGTATGCCCGGCCTGTTGTCCCGTCGCAACGGGACGGACGAGAGCGCGGCGATCGAGGGAACGGCCCGGCTGGGCCGCCGCACCAAGGACCTGGTCAAGCGCCTGGGCCCCGGCGACGTCGCCGTCATCGACCACGTCAACGTCGACCGGATCGCGGCCGAGGAGCTGATCGCCAGCGGCGTCCGCGCCGTGCTCAACGCCTCGCCCTCGAGCGACGGGCGCTACCCCAACGCCGGGCCGCTGCTGCTCGTCCAGGCCGGGGTGGCGCTGATCGACGTCGACGGCGCCGATCCCTTCGAGCTGCTCGCCGAGGGCGAGCGGATCGGCATCGCCGGCGAGACGGTGCTGGCCGCCGACGGGCGCCAGGTCCTGCGCGGCCACCGGCTCGGGATCGAGGAGCTCGAGCGCCGCCGCGACGAGCAGCTCGAGCGGGTCGACGAGGCGCTCGCCGAGTTCGCCGAGAACACAGTCGCCCACGTGCGCCAGGAGACCGACCTGCTGACCGGCAGCGTCGAGTTCCCGCCGACCCGGGCCAGCTTCCGCGACCGCCACGTGCTGATCGTCGTCCGCGGCGACCGCCACCGCCGCGACCTGAAGGCGCTGCGCGCCTACATACGCGACGTGCGGCCGCTGGTCGTCGCCGTCGACGGCGGCGCCGACGGGGCGCTCGAGGCCGGGCTCGAGCCCGACGTGATCCTCGGCGACATGGACTCCGCCGGCGACCGGGCGCTGGCCTGCGGCGCCGAGCTGATCGTCCACGCCTACCCCGACGGTCGCGCCCCCGGCCGCCAGCGGCTGCTCGACCTCGGCCTCGCCCACACCGTCCTGCCCGCCGCCGGGACCAGCGAGGACGTGGCGATGCTGATGGCCTACGAGAAGGGGGCGGCGCTGATCGTCAGCGTCGGCGCCCACTTCAACCTGATCGAGTTCCTCGACCGCAAGCGCGGCGGCATGTCCTCGACCTTCCTCACCCGGTTGCGGATCGGCGAGAAACTGGTCGACGCCAAGGGCGTCAGCCGGCTCTACAACCCGAGCTCCCCGTTCGGCTCGCTGGCGCTCTTCCTCGGCGCCTTCATGGTCCTGCTGGCGATCGTCGTCATCACCTCACCGGCGCTCAGCGACCTGCTCGACCTGACCTGGCTGAAGATCAAGATCTGGCTCGGCCTCTGACGACGTGCCGTCCCTGGGAGGTCAAAAACGGCCTCTGACGGACGGCACGTCCGGGAAATAGCCTTCCGCCATGGGTTACAGCGCCAGATACCACGCGATCTCGCTGGTCGCCGTCTTCCTCGCCCTGGCGATCGGCATCCTGATCGGGGCCGAGTTCGGCGGCGACGCGCTGCGCAACACGCGCAAGGACCTGGAGCGCAGCCTGACCGGCAACCTGCAGGACGAACGCGCCCGCGCCGCTGAGCTGAGCGCCAAGCTGGGCCGCTCCGACGAGTTCGCCGACCGCGTCTATCCCGCCCTGGTGCGCGACCGCCTCGACGGCAAGCGGATCGGCCTGGTCGCGATCGGCGACCTGCCCGGCGACGTCGCCGGCGCGATCGAGGAAGGCCTGGCCGCGACCGGGGCGCGGCTGGTCGGGGTCGGCGTCGTGCGCGAGCCGGTCGACCTGAAAGCGATCGCCGGCGACCTCTCGAAGACCCGCTTCGCCGACATCCGCCGCAACCCGGAAGCGCTGAGCGCCTTCGGCACCGGGGTAGGGCGCCAGATCGTCCGCGGCGGCACCCTGCTCGAACGCGTCCGCGGCCACCTCTTCTCGCGCGCCAGCGGCAACTTCGGCGGTCTCGACGGGGTGGTCGTCGTGCGCGAGCCGAGCGAAGACCTGGGCCCGGTCCAGCGCGCCAACGCCAACACCCTCGAGGCCGCCCTGGTCGGCGGCATCGCGGCGACCCGCAGGCCGACGGTCGGGGTCGAGACCTCCGGCGACGAAAGCTCCTCGGTCTCCTTCTTCAACGGCAACGACCTGACCAGCGTCGACGACGTCGAGGCGACGGCCGGCCAGGTGGCGATGGTCTTCGGCCTGCTCGGCGCCGAGGGCAGCTTTGGCGTCAAGGGCTCGGCCGACCGCCTGCTGCCCGACCTGCTGCCGCCGGCGGAGACGAGCGGGCGGTGACCTGGGTCGGCCTGCCGGTCGCGCTGGCCGTCGCCCTGCTGGTCGTCCCGGCCGGGGTGCGGGGGCTGCGCGACGCCGGCCTGGTGCGCGAGAACTACCGCGGCCGGGCGCTCGCCTTCCCGCTCGGCGCGGTGCTGGTCACCGCCGCCCTGGTCGCCCTGGCGCCGCTCGCCTTCCTCGACGACCGCGGCGACCTCGACCTGCTGGCGCCGGGCCTGCGCCAATGGATGCCCTACCTGCTCGGCGTCGCCCTGCTCGGCTTCCTCGACGACTCGCTGGGGCGGGGCGAGGCGGCGGGGACGCCGCGCGGCTGGCGCGGCCACGCCCGGGCGCTGCGCGCGGGCACGCTCTCGACCGGGGCGGTGAAGGCGCTCGGCGCCCTCGCCCTCGCCGCCTACGTCGTCTCCGGGCGCGGGCTCGAATCGTGGCGCTACCTGGCCGACGTCGCGCTGCTGCTGCTCGCCACCAACGCGCTCAACCTGCTCGACCTGCGCCCCGGCCGGGCCGAGAAGGCGCTCGGGCTGCTCGGCGCCGGGCTCTGCCTCGGCGCCTGGACGATCGCGCCGCTGGAGCTGCTCGGCGTCTTCGCCGGGCCGGTCGCGGTCGGCGCCTGGTTCACCCTGCGCGAGCGGGCGATGCTCGGCGACACCGGCTCCAACCTGCTCGGCGCGATCGCCGGCGTCTGGCTGCTGACCACGCTGGGCGGCGACGGGCGGCTGATCGCCCTGGCGATCGTCGCCGGAATGACCATTTACGGAGAGTTGCGTTCGATCTCGGCGGCGATCGACTCGGTTCCGCCCCTGCGCTGGCTAGACTCGCTCGGCAGAGCATGAGTCGTCCCTCGCAAGGAGATACCCGCTTCATCTTCGTCACCGGCGGGGTCGTCTCGGCACTCGGCAAGGGCATCGCCGCGGCCTCGATCGGGCGCCTGCTCGTCTCCCGCGGCTACCGGGTCCAGCTGCAGAAGTTCGACCCCTACATCAACGTCGACCCGGGGACGATGAGCCCCTTCCAGCACGGCGAGGTCTTCGTCACCGAGGACGGGGCGGAGACCGACCTCGACCTCGGCCACTACGAGCGCTTCACCGACGAGAACACCTCGCGCGCCTCCAACGTCACCGCCGGCGCGGTCTACAACTCGGTGATCAACCGCGAGCGCCGCGGCGACTACCTCGGGGCCACGGTGCAGGTGATCCCGCACATCACCAACGAGATCAAGAACCGGATCCGGATCGTCGCCGAGTCGCAGTCGGTTGACTTCGTGATCACCGAGATCGGCGGCACCGTCGGTGACATCGAGTCGCTGCCCTTCCTCGAGTCGATCCGCCAGCTGTACACGGACCTCGGGCCGAAGAAGTCGATGTTCGTCCACCTCACCCTGGTGCCCTACGTCGGCCACGCCGGCGAGCTGAAGACGAAGCCGACCCAGCACTCGGTCAACGAGCTGCGCCGGATCGGGATCCAGCCGCACGCCCTGGTCTGCCGCTCCGAGGGCCGGCTCGACCGCGAGATCCGCGAGAAGATCGCCCTCTTCGCCAGCCTCCCGGTCGACGCGGTGATCTCCGCCAACGACGTCGACAACATCTACAAGGTGCCGCTCGTCTTCCGCGCCGAGGGCGTCGACGACCTCGTCCTCGACCACTTCGGCATGGAGGCCCCCTCGCCGGAGCTGGGCGAGTGGGAGGCGATGGTCAAACGCGCCGAAGCGGCCGACGGCCGGGTCAAGATCGCCCTGGTCGGCAAGTACGTGCAGCTCGCCGACGCCTACAAGTCGGTGATCGAGGCGCTCGAGCACGGCGGCATCCACCAGGGGGTCGAGGTCGAGGTCGAGCTGATCGACTCCGAGAACTTCGACCCCGAGCGGCTCGAGGGCGCCGACGGCATCCTGATCCCCGGCGGCTTCGGCGAGCGCGGCATCGAGGGCAAGGTGGCGGCGGCGCGGATCGCCCGCGAGCGCTCGATCCCCTACCTGGGGATCTGCCTCGGGATGCAGATCGCCGTGGTCGAGTTCGCCCGCGCGGTGGCCGGCATGGAGGGCGCCAACTCGGCCGAGTTCGACCCCGAGACGCCGTTCCCGGTGGTCGACCTGCTGCCCGAGCAGAAGGAGGTCTCCGAGATGGGCGGCACGATGCGGCTCGGCGCCGACCCGGTGAAGCTGCACGAGGGCACGCGGGCGCGCGAGATCTTCGGCGAGGCGGTCATCTACAAGCGCCACCGCCACCGCTACGAGGTCAACAACCAGCTGCGCCGCCGGCTCGAGGACGAGGGCCTGGTCTGCGGCGGCACCTCGCCCGACGAGCGCCTGGTCGAGATGGTCGAGCTGCCGGACCACCCGTTCTTCGTCGCCTCCCAGTTCCACCCCGAGTTCAACTCGCGCCCGAACCGTCCCGAGCCGCTCTTCCGCGAGTTCGTCGGCGCCGCCGCGCGGCACGCGGGCGCGCGCCCCGTGGACGGGGCGGAGCTGGCCGAGGCCGAGGCCGAGAGCGACGACGTCGGCGTTCGCTAGTCGGGCTGACGCGGGCGCCCGGGCCTAATAGCCTGTCCCGTCGTGGAGAGGCTGCATGAGACCTTCGTGAGGCTCTGCGAGATCAGGAGCCCGACCGGGGAGGAGCGCGAGGTCGCCGACTCGATCGCCGCCGAGCTGCGGGCGCTCGGCCTCGAGGTGAGCGAGGACGACGCCGCCGGGCCGGCCGAAGCCGGCGCCGGCAACCTGCTGGCGCGGCTGCCGGGAGCGAGCGAGGAGTGGGTGATGTTCTGCGCCCACATCGACACCGTCCCGCACCGCGGGCAGATCGAGGTGGTCGAGTCCGACGGGGTCTTCCGCAGCGCCGGCGAGACGATCCTCGGCGCCGACAACAAGGCCGCGGTCGCCGTCTTCATGGAGCTCGTCGCCCGCCACGCCGGCGACGACGGCCCGCCGCCGGTCGGGATCGAGCTGCTGCTCACCGTCGCCGAGGAGCAGGGGCTGCGCGGGGCGAAGGCGTTCGACGCCTCGCAGCTGCGCTCGCGGGCCGGCTTCGTCCTCGACCACGCCAGCGACGTCGGCGAGGTGATCGTCACCTCGCCGACCCAGCAGAGCGTGCGCGCCGACTTCCACGGTGTCGAGGCCCACGCCGGGATCCGCCCCGAGGACGGCAACAGCGCGATCGCCGCCGCCTCGGCGGCGATCGCCCGCATGGAGCTGGGCCGGCTCGACCCCGAGACGACCGCCAACGTCGGCACGATCCGCGGCGGCACCTCGGGCAATGTCGTCCCCGGCCACTGCGAGATCGTCGCCGAGGCGCGCAGCCTCGACGCCGCCCGCGCGGCCGAGGTCGCCGGCTCGCTCAGCGATGCCTGCGCCTGGGGCGCCAGCGAGCACGGCTGCGACGCCGACGTCCGCCTGCAGGAGCTCTTCCGCGGCTACCGCATCCGGCCCTCCTCGCCCGCCCTCGCCCTGGCCGAGGCGGGCCTGCGGCGTGCCGGGATCGAGCCGGAGCGGACCGCGACCGGCGGCGGCAGCGACGCCAACGCGCTGATCGTCGACGGCTTCGACTGCGTCCTGCTCGCCAACGGCACCGAGGCCAACCACACGCCCGACGAGGCGGTAAGCGCCCGCAACCTCGACCTGATGCTCGAGGTCTGCGAGGGGATCGTCGCCGAGGCGGCCGCGGGCTGATGCGCCCCGCCAGGTGAGCGGCCGGCTGAAGCTGCGCCACGGCACGGTCGTCGCCGTCGAGCCGCTGACGGTCGAGGTCGGGGGCGAGCGCCGCCCGGCCTGGGCCGACGTCCAGCTGCTCGGCGAGATGCGCGAGGGCGACGAGGTCGTCGTCAACACCGCCGCCCTCGACCTCGGCCTCGGCTCGGGCGGCTTCGACGTCGTCCACGTCAACCTCACCCGGGGCCTGGACGGCGGCGCCGAGGGCGAAGAGCACGTGATCAAGCTCAACTACACCTCGCTCCAGCACCCGGTCGCCCCGGTCGAGCTTCCGGTGCGCCTTATGAACGCTGAGGGTTCAAAAGGCGCACCGGAACGGGAGGGGGCCGGGATGCCGGTGCTGGTGGTGCCGCTGCACGGGCAGCTGGCGCCGGCGGCCTGGGCGGCGGCGCAGGCCGCGCCCGGCCTGAAGCTGGGCTACGTGCAGAGCGGGGGAGGGGCGCTGCCGGGGTCGATGAGCCGCGACGTGGCCGAGCTGCGCGAGCGCGGCCTGCTCTGCGGCCAGATCACGGCGGCGCCAGCCTACGGCGGCGAGCACGAGGCGATCTCGGTCGCGGGCGGGCTCGACGCCGCGGCCCGCGGGCTCGGCTGGGAGGCGGCGATCGCCGGGCCGGGGCCGGGCATCATCGGCTCCGACACCCGCCTCGGGCACGGCGGCATGGCGGCCCTCGACAGCGCCCACGCCGCGCTCGCCCTCGGCCTGCCGACGCTGGTCTCGCCCCGCCTCTCCGGCGCCGACCCGCGCGAGCGCCACCGGCCGGTCAGCCACCACACGCTCACCGTTCTGGCGATGGTCCTGGCCCCGGTCACCGTGCCGGTCCCGGCCGGCGACCCGGCGGTGGCCGCGCGCCTCGCCGAGGTCGCCGCCGGGCGCCACCGCCTGCGCGAGGCGGCCGCCGACCTGGCCGGCTACGAGCGCGCCGGGCTGCCGGCGCGGACGATGGGACGGACGCTCGCCGAGGACCCGCTCTTCTTCGCAGCCGCGCTCGCCGCCGGCGCGTCCCTCGCCGCGTCGCGCGCATAGTCCCTTGCGCGCCAAGGGCAATCGCCGCCCGGCGAGAACACCCTCGCCATGGCAGTCGCCGCCGCGCCGCGCACCGATTCGCGCTTCGAGTCCCTCGTCCTCGACTTCCTCTCCTACCTGGAGCTGGAGCGGGGGCTGTCGCGGAACACGCTCGACGCCTACCGCACCGACCTGCTCCAGTACGGCGAATACCTGGCCGCGCACGGGCTCGACGCCCTCGTCGCCGGGCCCGCCGACATCTCCGAGTTCCTCGCCGAGCTGGCGACCGGGGAGGGCGAGCGGCCCGCCTGCTCGTCGGCCACGGTCAACCGCAAGGCGGCCTGCCTGCGCTCCTTCTACAAGCACCTGCGCCGCGACGAGCTGATCGGCGACGACCCGACCGCGGCGCTGAGCGCCCCGCGGCGGGCGAAGAAGCTGCCCCAGGTGCTCAACTACGCCGAGGTGCAGCGGCTGCTGGCGGCGCCGCGCGGCAGCGAGCCGACGGCGCTGCGCGACCGGGCGCTGCTCGAGGTGATGTACGCCTGCGGGCTGCGCGCCTCGGAGACGATCGGGCTCGAGCTCGGCGACGTCGACCTGCACGAGGGCTTCCTCCGCGCCCGCGGCAAGGGCGGCAAGGAACGGCTGGTGCCGCTCGGCCGCCAGGCGATCGCCGCGGTCTCCGGCTATCTGCGCGGCGGCCGGCCGAAGCTGGTCGGCGAGGCCCACGAGGCGAAGCTCTTCGTCAACTTCCGCGGCGGGCCGCTGAGCCGCCAGGGTCTCTACAAGATCGTCCAGCGCAACGCCCGCGAGGCCGGCCTGGCGGGCCAGCTCAGCCCCCACACCCTGCGCCACAGCTTCGCCACCCACCTGCTCGCCGGCGGCTGCGACCTGCGCGCCGTGCAGGAGATGCTCGGCCACGCCGACATCTCGACCACGCAGATGTACACCCACCTTTCCGGCGAGCACCTCAAGGCCGTCTACTTCGACGCCCACCCCCGCGCCACCGCCTGACCCCCCAATCGCTGACTTCGTGTTTCGGTATGCCTATGCGCACAAAACCGGGAAGTCAGCCTTGAGGTAGAACTCGGGGGGTGCCCGAGCTGCCGGAGGTGGAGACCGTCTGTCGGCAGCTGGAGCCGGAGATCGCGGGGCGGGAGATCGCGGCGCTCGAGGTGCTCGACCCGCGCTGGTGCCGGCCGACGCCGCCGAAGCGGCTGGAGAAGGCGGTGGCGGGGGCGAGGATCGCCGGGCTGGGGCGGCGCGGCAAGTACCTGCTGCTGGGACTGGACGGCGATCGCACCCTGGTCATGCACCTGCGGATGACCGGCAACCTGGTCCTGGTCGAGGGCGGCGACGTGCTCGACCCCTCCGAGGGCATGCGGCTGTACGAGGGCGAGCGCTCGACCTCCGCCCGTCACCTGCGCGCCCGCTTCACCCTCGACGACGGGCGCCAGCTCTGGTTCACCGACCCGCGCCGCTTCGGCGAGGCCTTCCTGATCGACGACGCCGACCTCGGTGAGCGCTTCGCCAAGCTCGGGGTCGAGCCCTTCGCGCCCGAGTTCACCGCCGAGGCCCTGGGCGAGATGGCGGCCGGTCGCACGGCGCCGCTCAAGTCCTTCCTGCTCGACCAGTCGCGGATCGCCGGGGTGGGGAACATCTACGCCGACGAGGCCCTCTTCCGCGCCCGGCTGCACCCGCTCTCGCCGGCCGGCTCGATGAAGCCCGAGCACCGCGAGGCGCTGCGCGACGCGGTGGTGGCGGCGCTCGCGGCCGGGATCGAGCGCGGCGGCGCCTCGATCGACGACTACCGCGACGGGCGCGGCGAGAAGGGGACGATGCAGGACGAGTTCCTCGTCCACACCCGGGAGGGCGAGCCCTGTCCGCGGTGCGGCGGGCCGATCTCGCGGATCGTCGTTTCGGGCCGCTCGACCTACTACTGCCCGAGCTGTCAGGTGCGCTTGCGGCGGCGCCCGCGGCGCAGGAGAAAATGACCGAACGGTCGTGCTATAAACCGGGGCGATGAGCGCGACGGTCGAAGACGGCAGGCGGGCGGCGGGGCAGCGCTCGCACGAGGCGATCCTCGCCGAGGCGGTCGACCTGGCCAGCGTCGAGGGCTTGGAGGGCCTGACGATCGGCCGCCTGGCGAGCCAGGTCGAGATGAGCAAGAGCGGCCTCTTCGCCCACTTCGGCTCCAAGCGGGAGCTGCAGCTGGCGGCGGTCGAGCGAGCCCGGCAGATATTCGTCGCCGAGGTCGTCGCCCCGGCCGCCGAGGCCCCCGCCGGCCTGGCCCGGCTGCGCGCCGCGGTCGAGTCCTGGCTCTCCTACTTCGGCCGCGAGGTGTTCGCCGGCGGCTGCTTCTTCGTCGCCGCCGCCAGCGAGTTCGACGACCGCGGCGGCCCGGTGCGCGACGCGGTCGAGGAGGCGATGGCGGCCTGGGTCGGCTACCTCGAGCAGCTGGCGGCCGAGGCGGTCGAGGCGGGGGAGATGCCCGGCGCCGACCCGGCGCAGATCGCCTTCGAGCTCAACGCGATCGGGATCGCGCTCAACTGGGAGCTGCGCCTGCGTCGCAACCCCGAGGCGGTTGAGCGCGCCCGCGTCGCCTTCGACCGGGTGCTCGGTGTCGGGGGTGCGGCGTGAGCCGGCCCGCCACCGGCACGATGGCCTGGGCACGGGCGACCGGCGGCGCCCTCGACCGCCGCACCCGCTTCGAGCTCTTGAGCCAGGCGATCGTCGCCCGGATCGGCACCCTGGCGCCGTTCGCGCGCCGCGAAGCGGGGCTGGCCGAGAAGCGCCTCGAGCTGCCCGAGTGCGAACCCGACAGCGCCCTCTGCCGCGCCGCGCTGGAGCTGTGCGAGGAGGTATCGCCGCCGGCGATGACCGGGCACTCGCTGCGCACCTGGCTCTTCTCGGCGCTCTTCGCCAGTCGCGACGGGGTGGCCTACGACGAGGAGATCCTCTACGTCGCCTCGCTCCTGCACGACATCGGCCTGACCGAGCCCTACTGGGAAAAGGACCGGCGGGCGCACTGCTTCGCGGTCGAGGGCGCCTTCGCCGCTGAGAGCTTCGCCCGCGAGCACGGCGTCGAGGAGGCGCGGGCCGAGCGGATCGCCGAGGTGATCGCCGCCCACCTCAACGTCCACATCCCGCTCGAGTGCGGGCCGGAGACGCGGCTGATGCACCAGGGGGTCGGCCTCGACGCGATCGGCCGCCACATCCGCGGCATCGACCCGCGGGCGACCGAGGCGGTGGTGGCGCGCTACCCGCGCGACGGGGTGGTCGAGACGCTCAGCGAGCCGACCCGGCGCCAGGCCAAGAGCAGGCCCCGCTCGCGAGTCGCGCTCTTCACCCAGTTCGGCTTCCAGGGCATGGTCAAGTCGAACCCGCTGAACCGCTGAGCGCCGCGGAGCCGTCCGGGGCCTGCGCCACCTTTTCGGGGTGAGCGAGCGACGCGTGCAGGCGGCCTGATGGCCGGGCGGACGGTGCAGACCGAGGCCGTGGTGCTGCGCAGCATCCGCTACGGCGAGGCCGACCGCATCCTCCACCTCTACTCGAAGACGCGGGGGCGGGTCGGGGCGATCGCCAAGGGCGCGCGCAAGCCGCGCTCGCGCTTCGGCGGCCGGCTGGAGCCCTTCTTCCGGCTCGACCTGATGCTGCACGAGGGCCGCAGCGATCTGCTCACGGTGACCGGCGTCTCGACCCTCGACGGCTACCCGCGGTTGCGCGGCTCCGGCCCGGCGCTCGGGGCGGCCGCCCGCGGCTGCGACGCGGTGCTGCGCCTGCTCGACGCGGCCGAGCCCAACCCGCCCGCCTACAACCTGCTCTGCCGCTACCTGGCGCTGCTCGACGACCCGGGGGTGGCGCAGCGGGCAACCGGCCTGGAGACGGCCCTCTCCTTCCGCCTCAAGCTGGCGCTGGCGGCGGGCTTCGCTCCTGAGCTTGCCTCCTGCGCCAGCTGCGGCGAGGCCGAGCACCTGAGCGGCTTCTCCGGCGCCGCCGGCGGGGTCGTCTGCGCCGCCTGCGAAGCGGGCTCCTTCCCGCTGTCGGAGGATGCGCACCGCTTCATGGTCGAGGCGGTCGGCCGGCCGCTGGCGGAGGCGCCGGAAGCCGACGAGTTAGCTCTGCGCCAGGCCGAACGCGCCGTCAGGGAGACGCTCGAGCACCACGCGCACGTGCAGCTTCGCTCCGCCGCTTAGGATCGGGGCGATGGAGGCTACCGCCAGCTTCGAGGACCGCGTCTCTGCCTGGGAGGAGGAGTTCCTTGCCCCGGAGGCAGTCCGGTCCTACCCGGCCAGGCGGGCGGTGGCGGAGGAGGACAGTCCGCTGCGGACGCCGTTCCAGCGCGACCGCGACCGGATCGTGCACAGCAAGGCGTTTCGGCGGCTGAAGCACAAGACGCAGGTCTTCGTCGCTCCCGAGGGCGATCACTACCGGACGCGCCTGACCCACACGCTCGAGGCCTGCGGGATCGCCCGCACGGTGGCGCGGGCGCTGGGCCTGAACGAGGACCTGACCGAGGCGATCGGGCTCGGCCACGACCTCGGCCACCCGCCCTTCGGCCACGCCGGCGAGGAGGCGCTCGACGCGGCGCGGCGCGAGCGCTGCGGCGGCGGCTTCCGCCACAACGAGCACTCGCTGCGCGTGGTCGAGGTGCTCGAGCGCGAGGGGCGCGGCCTCAACCTGACCGAGCAGGTGCGCGACGGCATCCTCAACCACACCGGCGGCGACAGGCCGGCGAGCCTCGAGGGGCGGATCGTCAAGCTGGTCGACCGCGTCGCATACATCAACCACGACATCGACGACGCCCTGCGGGCCGGGATCCTGCGCCCCGACGACCTGCCGGCGGCCGAGATCGAGCTGCTGGGGGAGACCGGCTCGGCGCGGATCGACACCCTGGTGCGCGACATCGTCGCCGCCTCGCGCGAGTCCGGCGACATCGCCCAGAGCGAGGAGGTGGGCGGGGCGATGCTGCGCCTGCGCAAGTTCATGTTCGAGCGCGTCTACCTGGGCGAGGTGGCGCGCAGCGAGCACGAGCGGGTGCACCGGGTGATGCGCGGCGCTCTTCGACCACTACCTGGAGCATCCCGAGCAGGCGCCGCAGGCTGCGAGCCGGGCGCCGATCAGTGCCAGCGGGTCGACCGACTACCTGGCCGGGATGACCGACCGCTACTGCATCGCCAAGTTCAGCGAGCTGTCGCTGCCCAAGGAGTCGCGGCTCTGAGCCGCGGCGCGGCGCTACGGTGGCAGCGTGGCGCTGATCTCCAACGAGAGCCTGGAGCGGGTCAAGCAGGCGGCCGACATCGTCGAGGTGGTCTCGGCCCACACCGACCTGCGCCGCCAGGGCGCGCGCTGGGTCGGGCTCTGCCCCTTCCACGAGGAGCGCACGCCGTCGTTCTCGGTCGACGCCGCAGGACAAGCTCTACCACTGCTTCGGCTGCGGGGTGGGCGGCGACACGATCAAGTTCGTCGAGGAGAAGGAGGGGCTGGGCTTCGCCGAGGCGGTCGAGTGCTGGCCGAGCGCTACGGGGTCGAGCTGGAGCGCGAGCAGGAGGACCCGCGGGCCGAGGCGCGGCGCAAGCAGCAGCGGCGGCTGGCCGATCTGCTCGACCGCACCGCCGCCTTCTACGCGGCCTACCTCTGGGACTCCGAGGAGGCGGCGCAAGGCGCGCGAGTACCTGGCCGGGCGCGGGCTGGGGGAGGAGGCGCTGCGCGCCTTCGGCGTCGGCTACGCGCCGAGCGCCTGGGACACGGTGCTGCTGCGCGGCCAGCGGGCCGGGTTCACGGTCGAGGAGCTGCGCGGCGGTCGGGCTGGTCCAGCGCGGCAAGGGCGGCGGCGAGTACGACCGCTTCCGCTCGCGGATCATGTTCCCGATCCGCGACCGCCGCGGGCGCACGCTGGGCTTCGGCGGGCGGGCGATGCGCTCCGACCAGGGGGCGAAGTACGTCAACACCGCCGAGACCGAGCTTCTTCCACAAGAGCAAGATGCTCTACGGCATCGACCTGGCGAAGGCGGCGATCGCCAAGGCCGGGCGGGCGGTGGTGGTCGAGGGCTACACCGACGTGCTCGCCCTGCGCCAGGCCGGGGTCGAGGAGGCGGTCGGGGTGATGGGCACGGCGATCACCGAGGAGCAGGTGGCCTCGCTCTCGGGGATGGTCGAGGAGGTGGTGCTGGCCCTGGACGCCGACTCGGCCGGGCAAGAGGCGATGCTGCGCGCCCAGCGCGTCGCGGCGGGGCGCAAGATGCGGCTGCGGGTGGCGGCGATGCCGGCCGGCGTCGACCCGGCGGAGATGGTCGCCGGGGAGGGCGGCGCCGAGCGCTTCCGCGAGCTGGTCGAGGGCGCGGTCGAGCTGGTCGCCTTCCAGGTCGGCCTGGTGCTGGAGCGGACCGACGTCGGCTCGCCCGCCGAGCGCGACCGGGCGCTGGACGAGCTGGCGCCGATCCTTGCCGGGCTGGGGGAGAGCGCCAGCCGCGACGACCTGGTGCGGCGGGTGGCCGAGCGGCTCGACCTGGAGCCGGCGATGGTGATGGGCCGGGTGGTGGCGGCGCGGCCGCTGAGCGGCGGCGACGCGGGTCGCGAGCGCGGCGGCGCGTCCCGCCCCGGCGGTGCGCAAGGCGGCGGAGCTGACCTCGCGCGAGCGCCGCGAGCGGGCGCTGCTGGCGATGTGCATCGCCCTGCCCGAGGAGGGCCGCGAGTACCTCGCCCGCCTCACCGACGCCCACCTCTCGCCGCTCGGGGCGCGGGCGGCGGCCTGGCTCCGCGAGCACCCCGAAGATGCGGCCTCGAACCTGCCCCGCGAGGACGCCGAGCTCTCCGGCCTGCTCGCCGAGCTGGTGATCGTCGCCCACGACGAGCCCGCCGCCGCCGACGCGATGGAGCTCAACTACCTCCTGCTCGAGCAGCGCCGCCTCGAGGCCGAGATCGCCGCCGCCGGCGAGGCCGAAGACTCCGAGCGGCGCGCCGCCCTGAGCCGCGAACGCGCCGCCCTGGTCGAACGCATCGCCCACACGGAGCGGGTCGGGTAGGCGCAACTTTCTGTCCGCGCCAAGCGCGATCATCTCCGTATGTCCGATGGGCTTGCGAGGAGAACGGGTCTCCACGCCAGATGCTGGAGCCGCTGGTTGAAGAGGGGCTGACGATCGAGAAGATCGCTCAGCGGGTCGGGGTGAGCGACTCGACGGCCAAAAATGTGGTTGAAGCGGCATGGGCTTCGGACCCGGGGCGCACAGCGCCGGGAGATGCTCACGCGGATGCGCGACGGCGGCGAGCGAGAGGTTGACGTCGAGTGCCGTCGGCACGGCATGACGCGGCATGTATCGATCGCTTCCGAGCGACGGCTGCGATGCACGAAGTGCCGCGCCGAGGCGGTGGCGCGGAGGCGGCGCAAGGTCAAGGAGATACTGATCGAGGAGGCCGGCGGGTGCTGCGTGCTGTGCGGCTACTCCAAGCATCCCGCCGCCCTGCAATTTCATCATCTCGATCCGGCGGAGAAATCGTTTGGCCTCGGAGTCCGCGGCATAACGCGGTCGATCGAGCGGCTCAGGGCCGAGGCGGCGAAGTGCTCGTTGCTGTGCGCCAACTGCCACGCCGAGGTCGAGGTTGGCGCGGCCGAGCTACCGGTAAAGTCTCGCCAGTCGTAGCCGGTCCGGGTACCGATTCGGATTAGCGCGGCGTGTTGATCCGGGGTGGCCGACTGGTAAGGCAACGCCCTGTTAAGGCGCTCAATGTGGGTTCGAATCCCACCCCCGGAGCTTCTGGCTGGCGCGGTCGCGCGCCAGCCCCTCGACCAACTCGGCGCTGCGTGCGGCGCCGTCGTGGTCGCGGGCCCAGGAGGCGAGCTCGGTGGCCCGGCGGGCGAAGGAGGGATCGGCGAGCAGGCGGCGGGTTGCCCAGCGCAGGGGGGCGGGGCGGCAGAGGCGCCAGGGGAGGGATAGGCCGCAGCCGGCCCAGGCGACCCGCATCGCGGTCTCGCTCATGTCGCCGATGATCGGCGAGATCAGGACCGGCGTGCCGGCGGCGAGGGCGCGGGCGACGGTGCCGTGGCCGCCGTGGGAGACGACCAGCGAGGCGGCGGGCATCAGCTGGCTGTAGCTGAGCCATTCGACCAGCCGGGCGTTGTCGGGGACCTCGATCGGGCGCTGCGGCTTGACCCTGTTGGTCGTCGCCACCACCCGCACCGGCTCGTCGGCCAGCGCCGCCAGCGCCGTGCGCACCAGGTGGTTGCCCGAGTCGTGCGCGGTGCTGGGCGCGACGAGGATCAGCGGGTCGTTCCCCGGCGGCAGCTCGATCTCGGGATGGGGCAGCTCGTAGCTGAGCGGGCCGGTGATCTCGACCCCCGCCGGCCAGCGCCGCGGGTACTCGAGCTGGGGGAAGGTCCCGACCAGCGCCAGGTCGGGGCTGATCCCGCCGTGGAAGCGCTCCAGCGGCGCCAGCTCGAGCCGCGCCCGCTGGCGGTTGAGGTCGCGGCGCCCCTGCTCGAGGCCGATGTCCAGCGCCCGCTGCCCGGCGCGCCAGACGGCCCGCCCCAGCGGCGTGCGCGCCGGCCGCAGCCCGATCGCGAAGAAGGGCCTGCCCGGCTCGACCACCGGGTAGATGTGGGGGATCAGGGTGGCCAGCGGGATCCCGGCGCGCTCGGCGGCCAGGCCGGGCGCCAGGGTGAGGATGTCGCTGACCACGGCGTGCGGGCGCATCTCCTCCAGCAGCGGCAGCAGCGCCCGCGCCGCCTCGGCCGCGTGCGCCCCCTCGGCCGAGTCGGGGTCGGGCGGCGGGAACATCCGGTATTCCTCGGCGGCGGCGAAGCCGAGCCCGGCGCCCTCGACCGCGGCCCGTCGCTCCTCCCAGGTCTCGACCGTGACCTCGTGGCCGCGCTCGCGCAGCGCCCGCCCCAGCGCGATCGCCGGGAAGACGTGGCCGGGGTCGCCGAAGGCGGCGACCAGGAAACGCATGCCGCCCTCAGGGCGTATCGAGGCCCTCGCCGGGTCGGGTGAAGACGATCTCGGGGACGTGGCAGTTGCGCGAGGTGTGCAGCAGGAAGCGCACCGCCTCGCCGATGTCCTCGGGGCGGATCATCTCCTCGGCCGGCACCTGGCCCTTGGCGAACTCGGTCATCGGCGTGTCGACGAAGCCCGGCGCCAGCGCCGTGCACTGGATGCCGGCGGCGCCCGCCTCGCGGTGGGTCGAGTTGGTGAAGTTGATCACCGCGGCCTTGGTCGCGGCGTAGATCGAGAGCCACGCCTGGCCCGCCTTGCCGGCGATCGAGGCGGTGTTGACGATCAGCGCCTTGCCGTGCTCGGCGCCGGCCTGCCTGAGCAGCGGCAGCCCCTCGCGGGTGCCGAGGATCAGCGCCCGCAGGTTCACCGCGAGCTGCATGTCGAGGTGCTTGGTCTGGATCTCCTCCATCGGCGCGCCGATCCCGACGCCGGCGTTGTTGACCAGCGCGTCGAGCCGCCCGTAGGCCTCGCGGTGCTTGGCGAAGACGCCGACCACGTCCTCCTCGTCGGTCATGTTGGCGGCGACGCTCAGCACCTCGAGCCCGGCGTCGCGCAACTCCCCGGCGGCCGCCTCGAGCTTGTCCGGCCGTCGCGCGGCGACCGTCAGCGCGTAGCCTTCCTCGCCGAGCACGCGGGCGATCGCCAGCCCGATCCCGCTCGACGCCCCGGTTATCAGCGCAGCCCGCTCAGCCATCCCGTCCTCCTTCGGTCCTTTGCCGCGCCGAGCCTACCTCTCCGCCTTCGCTGAGCGCAGCCGGGCGGGCCGAGCGGCGGGCCGCTCCGTCAATAAGATGCGCCGATGCGCCTCCCCCGACCCACGGCCGCGCTCGCCTGCCTGCTCCTCGGCGCCGCTTTCGCGCTCGCCGGCTGTGGCGGCTCGGACTCGACCACCGGCTCGCCGTCTGGGGACGTGGCCAGCCGCCCGGCGCCGCCGAAGAGCGAGTTCCCCAGCGCCAAGGGCCTGACCCTCTCCGAAGTGCTCGAAGCCGAAGGGGCCGAACCGAGCACCCTGGTCGTCGCGCCCGCCGCGCGGACCTTCTACAAGGGCGAGAACCGCTACCCGTTCGGCGTCTTCGAGCGCGACGGCACCCCCGTCCCCGACGCCGAAGTCGCCCTCTACTTCGCCTGGGTCCCGCCGCTGAAGACGGGCGCCGCCAAGCCCGGCGAAGAGGTCAGCCCCGGGGCCGCCCAGGCCAAACGCCGAGCCGAGACCCGCGCCCGCGAACAGCCCGCGGTCGGCCCCTTCCCGGCGGCGATCGAATCGCTGCAGACCAAGCCGGCCTTCCGCGCCCAGACGACCACCAGCGACCCCGACGCCGCGGTCGTCGTCTACTCGACCCAGATCGACTTCCCCAGCGACGGCGAGTGGCGGATCGCCGCCCTGATTCGCCGCGACGGCGAGCTCTCCGCGACCCTGCTGCCGAGCGCCGACGTTGGCGCCTTCGCCCGCGTCCCCCGCGTCGGGCAGGAGGCGCCGAAGATCCACACGCCGACGGCGAGCGACGTCGGCGGCGACCTCTCCAAGGTCACCACCCGGGTCCCGCCCGACACCCAGAACGCGGTCGACTACGCCGACGCGCTGGGCAGGGAACCGATAGTGCTGCTCTTCGCCACGCCCCAGTTCTGCGAAAGCCGCGTCTGCGGGCCGGTCGTCGACGTCGCCGAGCAGGTCAAGGAGTCCTACGGCGACAAGGCCGCCTTCATCCACATGGAGATCTACAACGACAACGACCCGGGCAAGGACGTGCGGCCCCAGGTGCGCGCCTTCCACCTGCCCAGCGAGCCCTGGCTGTTCGCGATCGACAGCGACGGGCGGATCGCCGCAGAGGTCGAGGGCGCCTTCGGGGTGGCGAAGCTGACCTCAGTCGTGAAAGAGTTGACGGCGGAATGAGCGAGAAAGCGATGTCCGACGCCGAGCTGCTGGAGTCCTTCGCCGCGGAGGCGAAGCGCCGCTGCGACGTGATCGCCGCCGGCCTGGCGACCGAGACCACCGACTTCGAGACGATGCGGATGGAGGCCCACGCGCTCAAGGGCGCCGCCGGCGCGGTCGGCCTGCGCCGCCTCGCCGAGCTCGCCGGCCTGATGGAATCCGACCTCGACGAAGCGAAGAAGACCGGCACCATCCGCGGCGGCCGCACCCACCAGATCGCCGACGCCGCCAAGGCCCTCGCCGAAGGCGCCGCCGCCGCCGCCAAGGGCGAGGAGGAGCCCCCCGATGTCGGCCGCTCCCTCGCCCAGCTATTCAGCGCATAGCGCTACGCTCAGCGCCAACGGGGCGGTAGCTCAGTTGGTCAGAGCAGCGGACTCATAATCCGTCGGTCGCTGGTTCGAGTCCAGCCCGCCCCACTTCGGAGCGATCGGCTCGTTATGCCGGCGGGCGCTCGGATCGTCGTCGGGCTTGCTATGCGGTCGCTCCGGCGCGACGCCGGGCGTGCGCGTAGAGCGTCTCAGGCGCGATGTCGGCTTCGTTGGGCCAGACGATCGTGCCGGCGTCGGGGTCGGTCCGCAACTGGCGGAAATACTCGGGGTCGCGCAGCGGCTCGAAGACTCCGCCGTAGTCGAGTAGGTAGGAGAGGTCGACATCGGCGCTCGTCGAATCCTCGAAGCGCACATGGACGGCATAGCCCTGCATGGGCTCAGCTTCGATCAGCATTGGCGTGCTTCTCATGACCCTTGATGGTAGAGGGCCTACCCGAGCGGTTCAATCGGGTGGGGCGGCTGGTGGTCGCGAGCCAGGCTCCAATTGTCCAACAGCTCCTTCTGGTGCTCTTTCGCCCATTCGGTCACCAGCTTCCGCGCACGTCGAGGCAGTCCGCCCGCGATCAACTCGAGGCTGTCGATGTCGAACGAGGCCTCGTCGTCGCCGTAGGTGGCGTGGAAGTGGGGCCGACCCTCGTGCTGAGGCTCGTCGAAGTACATCCAGATCACGATCCCATAGAAGCTGCTGATCCTCGGCATGAGGTTGAGTCTTTCAATAAAGCCGGACGAGGGGGCAGACAATGAGATTCGCCCTCCGCCCAAGAACTTGGTCCCGAAATTGGTCCCCGACTCCACCGGGTTCAGCCGAACTCCTTGGACGTGATCCGCCCGGTCAGGCCAGATTCGGCTCTATGGACGGCTTCCGGCGGGACTCATAATCCGTCGGTCGCTGGTTCGAGTCCAGCCCGCCCCATTTGCACGGCTCGTGCAGAGGCGTGTACCATGGCGTGATGGCTGCTTCTGCGAAGCGGATCAATGTCACCCTCGACGACGACCACGCGGCCAAGCTCGCGATGCTCGCCGAGAGAACGCACGTGCAGGAGGGAACGCTCGCTCGCTCGCTTCTCTCCACTGCCCTCGACGACGCCGACCCGGACGCGGCGCGCATCACCGAGATCCTCGATGCGATTCCCGGTGCCTGGCAGCGCACGCAGGAGGGTCTTGCCCAGGCCGCCCTCGGCGAGGGAATGCCGCTCGATCAGCTGACCTGAGTGACGCAGGTAATCGTCACCCCGCAGGCGCAGCGGGACGTAGACGCGGCTATCTCTACGCTCAACCTGCCGGACGACACCTGGACTCGGGTCGCTCGGTCGCTGAGAACGCTGGAGACGTTCCCGCTTGCAGGGGCCGAGCTGGGGGACCGCTGGGCGCCGACCCGTTTCGTGCTCGGTCCCTGGTCCTGGATGATCCTGCTCTACAGCTACGAGGCGTCGTCGGACGAGGTCTACGTGGTCGCGATGCACGACGGCCGCTCTGCGACCTCAGCCACGACAGCGCGGCGGTAGCTCCCGATGCAGGCGCCCAATCGCTGTCGCCACGGCGTGGTTCAAATGCCGTCCGGTTGGGCCCATGCGATGGGGACCGCGTTGCGTGACCAGACGCCGGCCGACCTTGAAGACGCACAGGGGCCGGCCTAGGCGCTGGACCCTGCGAGCGGCTGCAGGCGGGTTTTCTGCACCCGGGCCAGCTTGCGGCGGAGGCGTCTGTAGTTGCGCTCCTCCAGCGGGGTGCGTTTGTGGCCCTTGCTGGCGAGGTTGCGGCGCTCGAGCGGGTCGCGTTTGAGGTCGTACATCTCCCACTGCGGCCGCGCCCGCTGCTTCCTGTCCGGGTTCGCGTCGTAGTACTTGGCCAGCTTCCAGCGCGCCTCGCGGATGCTGACGATGTGGTTCGGCGGCTTCGGGTACGGGCCGTGCGGCTGGCCGGACTGGTAGTCGTCGTAGGTGAAGACGACGTAGTCCTGGGTCGGGCGCTTGGGGGTGGGGCGGAGGACGTGCTTGGAGTAGTCGACGCCCTCCCAGCTCGCCCGCGCCGACTTCGGCGCGTTGACGAGGTTGGCCAGGGTGGGCAGCAGGTCGACGTGGGAGACCAGCGCGTCGGAGCGGTGCGGTTTCGGATACAGCCGCGGGTTGGAGTAGACCATCGGCACCCGCACCGTCTCCTCGTAGAAGTTGAAGTTCTTCTGCCGCATTTCGCCGTGGGAGAGGCCCATCTCGCCATGGTCGGAGGTGCGGATGATCAGCGTGTCGTCCATCAACCCCGTCTCTTCGAGCTTCTCCATCACGTCGACCAGATAGCGATCGGATTTCTTCATCAGGTTGCCGTAGAAGTTGAGGTAGTTGCGCGCCCGCTCGGGGGTCTTGAGTTTGCCGCCGAGGGTGTTCATCAATTTGACGAATTCTCTCTGCACCGAGGGCTTGTCGAGGAGGTCTTCCTCGAAGGTCGGCGGCACCTCCATTTCCCCGTTCAACCAGAAGTCCCTATAGCCGGCTTCCCCGAACACTTTCGGGTAGAAGAGGACGTCGTGCGGGTTGACCAGTGAGACGACCATGAAGAAGGGTTGCTCCTGCGCCGCCTCCGTGCCCAGGTACTGCAGCGCCCCTTCTTTGGCCCCGGAGCCCCTGTCCTCGATGAAGCGCCGGTCGTTCTTCGCCTTGCCACCGCCGGCCTGGTCGATTTCCTGGTTGGCGCCGGCGTCCGGCGGGTCCCAGCGATCGAAGCCGTACCTTTCGGCTTCGGCGGGTGTCGCTTCCTGGCCGTGCCTCGGCTTCGAGACGTGCCACTTGCCCTTGTAGACCACGTTGTAGCCGGCGGCCTTCATCACCGTGGCGATGTTCGGCATCACCTCGGGCAGCGGCATGTTGACCTGCGGGTTCTTCGGCAGGACCATTTTCTCCTCGAGCGTGTACTTGACCCCGTGCTGGGCCGGGAAGTAGCCGGTCATCATCGTCGCCCGTGACGGGGAGCACATGCAGGCGCTGGTGAAGGCTCGTTCGAAGCTGAGGCCGTGACGCCGCAGGCGGCGCATCCCCGGCAGGTTCCGGCGCAGCCAGTTCCGCGGGAAGTGCTGGATCGCCCGCTCCTGGTCGCTGAGGAAGAGGATGATGTTCATCCCGGCGACGTTCCGTTTCGACTTCGGCGCGGCCAGCGCCCGCTCGACCCCGATTCCCTGCGAGAGCAGCGCCGCGGCGCCGGCCGCGGCGCCGGACCCGATCAGCTCCTTGCGCGTCAGACCGTCCGTCCCAGATCCCGAACCGCTCATCCCGACCCCTCCTCCGTCGCCGATTCCAAAAGCGACGCGACCATACAAAGCGAACCGGCGGACTCGGCGCTCCTACCGGGTCGAGTCGCGGGCGACGCGGAAGCCGAGGTTCCCGGTCGACCCATCCGCGCTGTTGGAGCTGCGCGCGTCGACCCGGTAGCGGTTGCAGTAGGAGGCGTGGCAGAGGTAGGAGCCACCGCGCATGACGAGCGGCCCGTCGCCCTCGCCCCCGCGGGGGTCGGCGCGCGGGCTCTCGGCGTAGCGGTTGCGGTCGAAGCGGTCGGCGGTCCATTCCCAGACGTTGCCGGTGACGTTGTGGAGCCCGAACCCGTTCGCCGGGAAGGCGGAGACCGGCGCGGTCCCGGCGTAGCCATCGGCGCAGGTGTTCTCGGCCGGGAAGGTGCCCTGGAAGACGTTCATCCGGTGCTCGCCGCCCGGTTCCAGCTCCTCGCCCCAGGGAAAGCGGCAGCCGGCCAGGCCGCCCCTGGCGCTGTACTCCCACTCCGCCTCGGTCGGCAGCCGCGTGCCGCTCCAGGCGCAGAAGGCGAGCGCGTCCTCCCAGGAGACGTGGACCACCGGGTGGTCGGACCGCTCCTCCCAGCCGCTCCCCTCGCCCTCCGGGTGCGCCCAGTCGGCGCCCTCCACCTGCCGCCACCAGGGAGCGGCGGCGACCGCGCGCGACGGCGCCGAGCCCTCGGGCAGGAAGCCGACGAAGACGAACGAGGAGCCGCAGCGCTCGGCCTCGGTGCGATGGCCGGTGGCGGCGGCGAAGGCCGCGAACTGCTCGTTGGTCACCGCGAAGCGCGAGATCGCGAAGGGGGAGAGCGCCACCTCGTGGGCGGGACCCTCGCCGTCGAGCGGGTAGCCGTATTCGCCGTTCGTCCCCATCGTGAACTCGCCGCCGTCGAGCTCGACCAGGTCGGCACCGACGAGGGCGGCGCCGTCGGCGGATCGGGCGGGCAACGCGGGCGGAGCGGGGCGGGTCCCCGGATCGCCGTTGCGGTCGCTCGGGGCGCAGCAAGGATCGGTCACCCGCCCAGTCCATCAGATCGGCGCCGGCGCCCGGCCCGCTCGGGGCAGCTCCGCGCTATCGTTCCGCCGGCTGGTACTCCCGAGAAGAGCCGAGACGGAGGAGAAGGTTTGAGCGCCGAGCAGACCACCGAGATGGGACCCGTCGACTACCTGCTGATCGAGTGGCGGGACAAGCAGCCGAGCGGCGAGGCGGCCCCGCACCTGATCGACCTCGTCGACCGCGGCCTGATCCGCATCCTCGACCTCGCCTTCATCGCCAAGGGCGCGGACGGCACGGTCGCCGCCATCGAGGTCTCCGACCTCGGCGACAGCCCCTTCGCCGAGTTCGAGGGCGCCAGCGCCGGGCTGCTGACCGACGACGACGTCGCCCTCGCCGGCGACGTGCTCGAGGCCGGCACCTCGGCGGCGTTGGTCGTCTTCGAGAACAGCTGGGCCGCGCCGCTGGCCGGCGCCCTGCGCCGCTCCGGCGCCGAGCTGGTGGCCAGTGGCCGGATCCCGATCCAGGACCTCGAGGCCGCGCTCGACGCGGCCGAGGCCGACGAGTGAGGAGGTAGGCGAATGCCGGGACTGATCAGGGGGATGGCGCGCACGGCGGTGATCGCCGGGACCGCAACCGCGGTCAGCAATCGCGTCTCCAAACGCCAGGGCGAACGCTGGGCCCAGCAGGAAGGCGGGCTGCCGCAGGAAGCTCCGCCGCCGCCGCCCGCGCAGCCCGCGCCTCAGGCCGGGGGAGAGGCCTCGACGATCGACCAGCTCAAGCAGCTCGGCGAGCTCAAAGACCAGGGGATACTCACCGAGGAGGAGTTCGCCGCCCAGAAGGCCAAGCTCCTCGGCCAGTAGGGGCGCGCCGGTGGACTCCCCAGCCGAGCCGGAGCGGCTCAACGCCGACGGCTTCGGCGCCTTTGACGGCCGCGCCGACGACGGCAAGCCGGTGGTGATGCTCAACCTGCTCCGCTTCAAGCCCGACGGAGGCCGCGAGCGCTACGCCGAGTACGCCGCCGCGGTGGCGCCGATGGTCGAGCGGCTCGGCGGTCGCTTCGTCTTCGCCGGCGAGCCCGCCACGGCGCTGCTCGGCGAGGAGTCGTGGGACCTGGTCGCCCTGGTCGAATACCCGACCCGCCGCGCCTTCCTCGAGATGATCGCCTCCGAGGAGTACCGCGCCGTCGGCCACCTGCGCACCGAGGCCCTGCTCGCCGGCGAGCTGCACCCGATGGACCCGGCCGCCGCCGCGCCCTGAGTTCCTCTCGGCGCCGCGGGTCGTTGCGACGAGGGTAGCGCTGGCGCGGTCTTGCGAGCGGTTACGGCGCCAGCCGCACCGGCAGCGTCTTGAGCTGGTTGAGAAAGGCCGATTCGGTGAACTTCGGGCGGCCGGCGAGCTCCATCGCGGGATAGCGGGCCAGGGTCTCCTCGAAGAGGATCTTCAGCTCGAGGCGGGCGAGGGCGGTGCCGAGGCAGAAGTGGCGGCCGCCGGCGCCGAAGGCCTGGTGCTCGGGGTTGCGCGTCACGTCGAAGCGGTCGGGGTCCTCGTAGCGGGTCTCGTCGCGGTTGGAGGAGGCGTACCACATGACCACCTTGTCGCCCTCCTCGATCCGCTGGCCGTGCAGCTCGGCGTCGCCGGTGGCGGTGCGGCGGAAGTGGGCGAAGGCGGGGAACATGCGCAGCGACTCCTCGACCGCGCTGGGGATCAGCGCCGGGTCGTCGAGCAGCAGCTGGCGCTGGTCGGGGTTCTCGATCAGCGCCCGCATGCCGCTGGCGTAGGTCGCCCGGGTGCTGTCGTTGCCGGCGGCGACGAGCAGGAAGAAGCCCATCACGATCTCGTGCTCCTCGAGCTTCTGGCCGTCGATCTCGGCGTGGACGAGGACGCTGGTCAGGTCGTCGGTCGGGCTCTTCCGCCGCGCCGCGATCATCTTCCCGCAGCGTTCGAAGATCTCGGCCACGTTGCGCTGGATCGCCGCCTCGACGTCGGCCGGCGTGCCCGAGCCGTTGGGGTTGAGATCGGGGTCGCTGGCGGCCAGGGTCGAGTTCATCAGTTCGGCCCAGATCGCGTCGTCCTCCTCGGGGATCCCCATGAAGCTGCCGATCACGCGGGCGACGACCGGCTGGGCCACGTCGGTCACCAGGTCGCAGGTCTCGCTCCCCTCGAGCCGGTCGAGCACGCCGACCGCGATCCGGCGGATCTCCTCCTCGTGGGCGGCGATCCGCTTCGGCGTGAAGCCGGCCTGGAAGAGGGCCTTGATCCGGTCGTGCTTGGGCGGGTCCATGCCGATGAACATCGCCCGCGCCAGCTCCAGCGGGAAGACCTCGGTGATCAGCGTGACGCCGCCCAGTTCGGAGGAGTAGGTCTGCCAGTCGCGGCTGACCGCGTGCACGTCCTCGGCGGTGGTCACCGACCAGTAGCCGGGCGAGTCGGGGAATTCGGTGATCTTCGCCGTCCAGTGCACCGGGCACTCGCCCCGCATGCGCTTGAACAGCTCGTGCGGCGGGCCGTTGAGCCAGTGCTCGCGCTCGGTCAGCAGCAGGTCCTCGATCTTCTCCGGGCCGGCGGGGGGAGCGGTTTGATCCGGGGGTCCCAAACTGAGAGCCATCCTACTGGCTGGTCAGCCAGTTTGCCACCGAGGCGAGTGGGGCTGTTCGTTCACCGCGGGGGTGCGTGGGATGATCGCTGCCCCATCCCAGTCACCAACGAGAGGAGTGGAAGTGTCAGCTGAAAACTCGAAGGGGCGCCGGGCGCGGGCGCTCGCCCTGGCCCTGTCGCTCGGCCTCGCCGGGCTCGTCGCCGCGGGCTGCGGCAGCGACGCCGCCGACAGCGTCTCCTCGGAAGCCCAGGAGCGGGTCGAACAGGGCGCCGAAGAAGCGAAGAAGGGGATCGAAGAAGCGAAGAAGGAAGTGAAGAAGGGCTTCGACGAAGCCGAAAAGGCGGCCAAGGAAGGGATCGAAGAAGGCAAGGGCTCGGCCCAGAAGGGGATCGAAGAAGGCAAGGGCCAGGCCCAGAAGGGGATCGAAAAGGCCGAACGCGAAGCCCAGAAGGGGATCGAAAAGGGGCGCGAAGAAGCCGAAAAGGGCATCGAAGAAGCCGAAAAGCGCGCCCAGGGCTACGGCGGCTGAGCCGCGCGGAGGCGGCTCGACCGGCGATCGGGATGCGATCGAGCCGCTTCCACCTCTTCGTCGCCTTCGCCTTCACGGTGATGGCCGACCCGGTCTCCTCGGTCGCCTACGCGATCGAGGCGGCGCTGCGGGCGCTGGACGGCGACCCCGCCAGCCTGGTGGCGACGATGGGCCTGGTGGTCGCGATCATCGTCGTCATCGCCGCCACCTACCACCAGCTGATCGGCCGCTTCCCGGCCGGCGGCGGCGGCCCGGAGGGGGTCGCCCGGGCCTTCGGCGAGGGCTGGGCCTTCCTGCCTCTCGGCGCCCTGCTGGTCGACTTCACGCTCACCGTCGCGGTCAGCTGCGCGGCCGGCGCGGCGGCGCTGATCGCCTACCTGCCGGACCTGGCCGGCGCCCGGGTGCCGCTCGCCCTGGCGCTCCTCGCCGCGGTCGCCGGCGGCGTGCTGCTCGGCCACCGGGGCCGGATCGGCTTCGCCCTCGCGACCCAGGCCTTCCTCCTGCTCGCCGCGGCGGTCGTCGTCGCCGGCGCCCTCGCCGACCCGGCCGAGCCGGCGCGCGCGGCGGCGGCGGCCTCCGGCGGCGGGCCGCTGCTCTCCGACGCGGCCCTCGGTGCCGTCCTGCTCGCGCTGCCGCTCGGCATGGCGCTGGCGACCGGGATCGAGGCGCCGTCCAACGCGATCGCCCAGCTGCCCCAGCTCGGCGACGGCGACCGCCGCCGCTTCGGCCGCGGCACGCTGTGGCTGATGGTGGCGATCGTCGGCGGGCTCACGATCGGCCTCGCGGTCCTCATCGTCCGCCTCGGCGTCGGCCTGCCCGGGGGCGACTCGACCCTGCTCGCCGAGCTCGCTCGCGAGGCGCTCGGCGACAACGCTGCCTTCGGCGCCTTCCAGGCCTTCAGCGCGCTGCTCCTGCTCGCCGCGGCCGCCTCCTCCTACCTGGCCGGCTCCGGGGTGCTGAAGGCGCTGTCCGAGCTTGGCCTCGACGGCGAGCGGGGCCTGCTGCCGCGGCGGCTGCACCGCGAGAACCGCTTCCTGGTCGCCCACTGGGGCGTCTTCCTGATCGCCGCGATCGCCGCTGTGATGGTGATCGCCGCCGCCGGCCGCGAGCAGCAGCTGGTCCAGTTCTACGCCGTCTCGGTATTCGCCAGCTTCCTCGCCGCGACCCTCGCCTGCGCCAAGCTCTCGCGCGCCGAGGGCCGGCGCGGGGCGCTGGCCCTCAACCTGCTCGGCGCCGCCCTCGTCGCCCTCGTCCTCGCCCTCAACCTGACCCGGCTCGACTCGGCCCTGGCCCTGCTCGCGGCGCTGGCGCTCGCCGCCGGCTTCTGGCGGACCTGGGTCGCGCACGGGCGGCCGGGCGGGGTGACCCGCGGCGCCGCGGCCTGAGCGCCGTTGCCACTCAGCGCACGGCGCAGTCGCGGGTGAGGCGACTGGTCAGCTTGATCCCGCCGGCGAAGCTGAAGCGGGTCTTGGCCAGCGGGTAGGGGGCGCCGGGGAAGCCGGCGGGCGCCGCGCAGCTGGCGCTGATGAAGCTGCGGCGCTGGCCGCGCCAGCGGTAGGTGCGCCCCATCTTCAGCTGCAGGTCGGTGACGTAGCCGAGGTCAGAGGCGAGCTCCGGTATGCGGGTCGAGAAGACGGTGCCGAAGGCCCCCTTGCGGCGATGGGAGATCCGGAAGGGGAGGACGAAGGCGGCCCGCACCGGGCTCGAGCCGTAGAGGTGGAGCAGCAGCCCGGGCCGGCCGCGCAGCCGGGTGGCGAAGACCAGGACCCGCCCCTGGGCGGGGATCAGCGGCGTTTCGGAGAAGTCGACCTTGACCCCGAAGCTGCCGCGCCCGACCAGGGCGGGCCGGCAGGCTTCCAGCGCCGCCTTGCTGCTGGTCTGCTGCAGCAGCGAGGCCGGGCAGGCGGGCAGGCCGGCGAAGGAGACCCGCCCGGCGCGGTTCATCGCGATCGAGATCGTGCGCAGCTGCGGCGGCCGGGTCCCGTCGACGGTCTTCACCGAGCCGTCGAGCCGCACCGTCACCGGCGCGGCACGGTCGCGTGGCAGGGCGTGGGGGAGCAGCTGCCCGTCGAAGGACACTTCGAGGTTGCCCTTCAGGTAGCGCTCGCCATGCGCCGAGGAGGCGGCGAGCGCGAGGAGCAGCAGTGAGATGGCGAGGATCGTCCGACGCATGGGCCCAGTCCAGTTTAGGTATGAGGGATTGTCCCGCGCCGGAGGGGTGGCGATGGGTTGAGGCGGCGTTAAGCGCTATTTCGCCAGCACGCCGGACATCGCCTTCAGGCCGGCGTCCATGCCGCGCCAGAAGTTGCCGCCGTGGAAGGGCTCGCCGCGGCTGAAGCGCCACGGCACCGAGAGCCCGAGCGCCTTCTTGCCGATCCGCCAGGTCCGCGAGGAGCCGACCCGGTAATCGCCGTCGGCGTCGGGGCGGACCTCGGTCGGTCGCTCCGGGTCGCCGGTCAGCCGCAGCGGCACCTGGGCGAAGGTCGCCTTGTCGAACTGCTCCATCACGCACATGCTGACCGGGTCGAAGGAGTGTCGCGGCTGCCCGCCGACGATCGTGGCCGCGAGGTGGGCGGCCGCGGCGTCCGCCTGGAGGAAGGCGAGGAATGCCTGCTTGACCGGGAAGTCGCCAGCGTCGCCGACGACGAAGACCTCGGGGTGGCCGACCAGCCGGCGGCTCTCCAGCTCGGTGGCGAGGAAGCCGCGATCGTCGGCGGGCAGGCCGGGGAAGGGGGTGGAGGCGACGTAGGGCGGGAAGGCGACCAGCAGGTCGTAGGCGAGCTGCTCGCCGTTGGCGTAGGTGGCGGCATCCGGCGTCACCCGCTCGACCGTCCAGCCGGGGTGGCCCTCGATCCCGCGCCGCTCGAACTCGGACGCCGCGGTCTCGTGCAGGCGCGGCCCGAAGGCCTGGATGTAGCTCTGCTCGAAGGTCGTCCAGACGATCTCGACGTTGTCGCGGCCGCCCCTGCGGCGCAGCCAGGTGTCGAGCATCAGGACGATCTCGTACAGCGGCCCGGCGCACTTGTTGTTGGGCGGGACGACGAAGAGCACGCGCCGCCGTTCGCGCCGCCCGCCCGCTTCCAACAAATCCTGGAAGCCGGCGCGCAGCTTCAGCATGTCGACCGGGGTCCAGGTGCTGATCGCGCACTCGGCCAGACCGGGGATCTCGGCCGGGCGCATCGCCGCGCCGGTGGCGACGACGAGGAAGTCGTAGGGGATCGAGCGGCCGTCGACCTCGACCCGCCGCGCGTCGGGGTCGATCTCCCGCGCCCGCGCCTGGATCAGCTCGATGTCCTTGCGCGCCGCCGGCTTCGCCAGCGGTACGCGCAGCTTCTCCGGATCGAGGCCGAAGGGGACGTAGATCGAGTTCGGTTTGAAGAGGAAGCTGCGCTGGTCGGAAACGAGGGTGATCTGCGCCCGCTCGCCGGCCAGCATGCGCAGGTAGAAGGCCGCCTCCAGCCCGCCGAAGCCGCCGCCGAGGACGACGACCCTGGCGCTCGCCGGGCCGTTGGCTGCCGCGTCGCTCCGCATTCCCCCAAGCTGCCAGCCCGCGCCGCCGCCGGCATCGGCAGCCGCCCGCGAGCGGCGTACGTGGTTTGCCGCAGCGGCCGGCCTAGGTGCCGGGAGGGCCGAGCGCCAGGCCTTCGGCTTCCTCGATCGCGGTGCCGCGGTAGCAGGCGACCATGTAGGGGAAGTCGACGGTGGCGACGTAGTGGTACATGCGCCGCTGGTGCCCGTTCCACTCGACCGTGCTGGTCCGCCCGTGGCAGCTGTCGAGGTCGGCGCTGGAGAGCATCGTGCCCTCGGCGTCGCGCTCGACGTAGATGCCGAAGCCGTCCAGCGCCCAACCGAGCAGTTCCGAGCTGGCGTCGCTGTCGCTCTGCTCCAGGCAGGCCGAGATCCCGTGGTAGTGGTACTGGCCGGTGCGCTCGGGGTGGGCGTCGCAGCGGTCCTGGATCTCGGTTGCGACCGCGTCGCGGCCGCCGGCGTCGAAGGCGCTGAACAGCGCCACGCCGTTCTTCATCACCCCGATCGTGCCGCCGACGCAGCCCGGTTCCTTGGCCCGCGCCGGGTTCGCCGGCAGCGCCGCCCGCAGCGCGTAGGGCGAGATCGAGTTGGGGTTGCGGTCGTATTCGTAGGCGGGGTCGCTGGCGGAGACGGGGAATTCGCCCGAGGGCTGCGGCGGCAGGCCGTTGCCTTCCAGCTCGCGCTCGCCGCCGGCGACCTCCTGGTCGAATTCCGAGTCCCACTCGATCCGGCCCTGGACGTAGATCTTCTCGCTCAGGTTCCAGGTGCCCGCTTCGGCGTCGATCCACGGCCCCTGGGCGAAGGCGCCGCCGCCGTTGAAGTCGGTGATGCAGGAGTAGACGTAGCCGCGCCTGGGGCCGTCGGTGACGTACATGTCGTCGCCGAGCGGCAGCGCGTGGACGTTCACCGGCGTCGCTTCGAAGCCCGGTTCGCTGGTCGTCGCGGCCGCGGTCGAGCCGCCGCTGCCCGCCTCGTCCGACGAGCCGCCGCAGCCGGCGGCCGCAGCGGCCAGGGTCAGCGCAAGTGCGACGGCAAGCGCCGCCCGGGTCGGCCTCCCTCTCATCGCCGCCGAAGCTACCCGGCCCCGCGGACGCAAAGCGGGTCAGTCGCGGCCGGGCGGGTGGGTGATGCGTTCGGCCCGCTGGCGGACTTCTTCGGCGGCCTCGCGGGTGGCGGCGGCGGCCTCGTGCTGGACGGCGGCGACGCCCTCGCTCGGCTTGCCGCCGACGATGTCGCGGAAGGCTTCCTTGAAGCGCTCGGTGCGGCGCTCGGCCGGGAAGCGCTCCTCGGCCCGGCGCTGCTTCTCGGGGCGCCGCTCGCGGTAGCGCTTGCGCGCCCAGGCCGAGCCCGGCTTGCCGAGCCGGGCAGCGCCGTAGATCGCGAAGGGGAAGACGAAGAAGCCGACGGCGCCGTGCATCACCCGGCCCTTGGCGAAGCAGATCGCGACCAGGGCGAAGACGAGCGTCGCGCCGATCACGCTCACCGCCACCTGCTCGGGAGAGCTGGTGTCGAAGTTGAAGGGGCTGAAGCCGAGCAGGATCAGCGACATCCCGGCGGCGGCGATCACCGTGGCGTCGATCGAGCTGCGCCCCTCCTGCGCCCAGTAGACGTCGTCGAGGTAGACCCAGAGGGCGAACTCGTCGATCGTCAGCCCGGCGCCGACGCCGAAGGCGAAGGCGCAGAGCTCGGCGTAGGGGCTGTGGCCGTGGGCGGCGAAGCCGAGCGTGCCGCCGATCATCATCGTCACGATTCCGAAGACCAGGTGGTGCAGGTGGACGCCGCTGTCGCTGACCACGCTGCCCGGCCACCAGGGCACCTTCGGGCTGCGCATCAGGCGCGTGCTCATCCGGATGAAGGCGAAGGAGAGGACGAAGCCGGCGAGGACGAGGAAGAGCGCCTGCTCGTCGTGCTCGACCAGGTTGTCCCAGAAATCGGCGAATATCGAGGCGGCGATCATGCGGCGGGCTTCGAGTGTAGTTCGACCACGGCGCCATCCTTCTCCCTGATCCGGTCGACGGTGAGCAGCACGCAGGCGACCGCGTAGAACGGGGTGAAGGCGACGTTGGCGAGCACGTCGGCGAGCCAGTCGCAGATCAGTTCGTCGGCGATCAGGCTGTGGACGAGGGTGGTGAAGAGCCTGGTCAGGCCGTCGCCGAGCAGCTCGATCGGGATCAGGACCGCGGCGACGAGGAGCGCCTTGCCGCGCACCAGGCGGACGCTGCGCCGCAGCGCCTCGCGCACGCCGCGGTGCTCGATCTCGATCACCGGCGCTGCCAGGCCGAGCCAGACGAAGGCGAGCACGCCGGGGACGACGAAGGCGACGAGTCCTACGGCGACGAGGACGCCGTAGATCAGGTCGACCGCGATCAGCGGCCCGTACCTGACCATGCGCGCGACCTGCCGCGGCGAGGGCGGGCGCTGCCTGTCGCTGTGGGTCAGCGAGATCGCCACCGCGCCGGTGTAGAAGACCTCGCCGACCAGGCCGGTGACGGCGAGCGCGATCACGGCGCCGAGCAGGGCGAGGAGCTGCAGCCCGCCGCCGAGCTCGAGGCTGCCGATGTCGGCTTCGACGGTGAGCGCGTGGATCAGGCCGAGCGGGATGAAGACGGCGACGGCGAGCGCCAGCAGCGAGGGCGCCCAGCGCACGTAGGTGCGCCCGATCCGGGCGTAGACGGAGAGGATCTCGGCGCGGCGGGTCAACTCAGCGGTGGCGGCGGCGGCCCGAGGGACGGCGGCCGCGCTGCTCCAGCCTGCCGGCCGAGGACTCGCCGGCGGGCACCCGCCGCGCCTCGCCCAGGTCGGGGACCAGCAGCTCTTCGGCGCAGCGCCGGTGCCAGTGGTGGTGTTCGGTGCCGCCGAGGCGGAAGACGTACTCGACGATCACGTGCTCGCTGCCGATCTCGATCTCGCCGTGGCAGGCGGGGCAGCGGTAGAGCTTGCGGGAGATGCCGCGGATCAGCCAGGCCTCGTCGCCCTCTTCGGTGAGGCCGCGCACGCTCCAGCGCTTGTCGGGGAGGCCGCTGAGGTCGGCCATCCGGCTACCGCCTCGCGAGCCAGCCGAAGCCGGCGGCCATCGCCAGGTTGGCGGCCCCGGCGAACCGCAGGGCGGCCTTCGCTCCCGGCCGGTTGATCGCCGGCGACTCCGCCCAGATCGCGTCGGTGGCGATCTCGGTGCCGCGCAGCCAGGCCAGCGCCCACCAGTCGCGCGACTCGCCGCGGCGGTCGGCGAGGGCGTGGGCGGCGGCGAAGGTGAGCCAGATCGGCGCCGCGCGGCGAAAGAGCTGCTCGGTTTCCGGCGAGGGATGGTCGTGGCCGAGGACCCGCAGGGTGGCGGCGGGCGCCAGCAGCGCCCCGCCGCCGAGCGCCAGGTCGAAGCCGATCATGAAGCGGTTCTGCAGCCGCAGCGCCTGCTCGAGCGTGCTCACGCCGCCCATCCAACCAGAAACCCCCGCCGACGGGCCTAAAACCGACGCATAACGACGGAAATAGGCCCGTCGGCGGGGGAGGGGAAGGGAATGGTCACGGCCCGGCGAATCTGACCGCCGTGACCAAGACTGCGACCAAACCCCCCCAGCTCAAGAGTCTTTCCGAGTACATCCAGGAGCGCTTCGAAGACTTCTCCCGCTCGCAGAAAGACGTCGCCCGCTACATCGTCGACCACCTCGACGAGGCAGCCTTCCTCACCGCCGAGGAGCTGGCCCGGAGAGCGAGCACCTCGTCCTCGACGGTGGTGCGCTTCTCCCAGGCCCTCGGCTTCGAGGGCTACCCCGAGCTGCAGCAGGCGGCGATCGAGGAGTACCGCAACGCCGGCGCCGCCCCCAGCGCTTCCTCCAGCGCGGGTTCGCTCTTCTCCTTCGACCACTCCGAGCTGGAGAGCTCGCTGGGCGCCGACTACGCCAACCTCGAGGAAACGGCGCGCAAGCTGACTCGCGAGCAGGTCGACGGCGCCGTCGCCGCGCTGGCCGAAGCGCAGCGCGTGGTGATCGTCGGCGTCGACCAGATGGCCTTCTTCGCCAGCTACCTGCGCCACACCCTCAGCCTGCTCGACATCCGCGCCGAGATCGTCGCCAGCACCGGCGGCGAGTCGCTGCAGCGGCTCGGGCGGATCGACGAGGAGACGCTGGTCATCGTGCTCTCCTCGGGGCGCGCTCACCCGTTGCTGCTGCGGGCGATGAAGCTCGCCCTGCACCGCAGCGCCCGCACCCTGGCGATCTCCGACGCCTCGCTCTCGGAGGTCGGCGAGCACGCCGAGCTGACCCTCTACTTCTCCTCCAACAGCCCCTCCTTCGCCCGCTCCAACACGGCGCTGATGGCCCTCGTCCAGGCCCTGGCCCACGGCCTCTACGCTCGCGACGAAGACAGCCACAAAGACCGCATCCGCGCCTACAAGCTCAAGTAGGCCGAGCAAAAGCGCCGCTGGCCCGCGGGCCGAGAACGTAATATGCGGAGTCATGGCTGAGCGAGCGACGTTCCGGGTCAAGACCGGCCTTGCCGAGATGCTGAAGGGCGGGGTGATCATGGACGTGGTCACCCCCGAGCAGGCGCGGATCGCGGAGAGCGCCGGCGCCTGCGCGGTGATGGCCCTGGAGAGGGTGCCGGCGGACATCCGCCGCGACGGCGGCGTGGCGCGGATGTCGGACCCGGCGATGATCAAGGGGATCCAGGAGGCGGTCTCGATCCCGGTCATGGCCAAGGCGCGGATCGGCCACTTCGCCGAGGCCCAGGTGCTGGAGGCGCTCGAGGTCGACTACATCGACGAGTCCGAGGTCCTGACCCCGGCCGACGAGAGCAACCACATCGACAAGCTCGCCTTCGAGGTGCCCTTCGTCTGCGGCGCGACCAACCTCGGCGAGGCGCTGCGCCGGGTCGGCGAGGGGGCGGCGATGATCCGCTCCAAGGGCGAGGCCGGGACCGGCAACGTGGTCGAGGCGGTGCGCCACATGCGCGAGATCGTCTCCGGCATCAAGCGGCTCGCCCAGCTCGGCCCCGAGGAGCTGTCCAGCGCTGCCAAAGACCTGCGGGCCCCGCTGGAAGTCGTCCACGAGGTGGCCGGCGAGGGCCGCCTGCCGGTGCCGCTCTTCTGCGCCGGGGGCATCGCCACGCCCGCCGACGCGGCGCTGATGATGCAGCTCGGCGCCGAAGGCAACTTCGTCGGCTCGGGCATCTTCAAGAGCGCCGACCCCGAGCGGCGGGCGAAGGCGATCGTCGAGGCGACCACCCACCACGACGACCCCGAGCGGGTCGCGGCCGCCTCGATCGGCCTCGGCGAGGCGATGCCGGGCCTGGAGATCGCCGAGCTGGCCGCCGCCGACGCCCTGCTGCAGGACCGCGGTGCCTGAGCTGCGCCTCGGCGTCCTGGCGATCCAGGGAGGATTCGAAGCGCACCTGCGGATGCTGCGTGGGCTCGGCGCCGCGGCGCGCGAGGTCAAGCGACCCGAGCACCTGGTCGGCCTCGACGGGCTGGTCATCCCCGGCGGCGAGAGCACGACGATCGCGATGGGGATCGAGGCCGCCGGCCTCGCCGGCCCGATCCGCGCCCACCTCGAGGCGGGCGGCACGGTCTTCGGCACCTGCGCCGGGATGATCGTCTGCGACGACGCCCACCTCGGCCTGATCGACGCCACCGCGGAGCGCAACGCGTTCGGCCGCCAGCTGCAGAGCTTCGAGGCCGACCTCGCGGTCGAGGGGATCGGCGAGGAGCCGCTGCGCGCGGTCTTCATCCGCGCCCCCTGGGTCGAGCGCCACGGGCCCGGCGTCGAGGTTCTCGCCGCCTACGCCGGCCACCCGGTGGCGATCCGCGAAGGCCGCGTCCTCGCCTGTGCCTTCCACCCGGAGCTGAGCGAGGACCCGCGGCTGCACGCACTGTTCATGGCGATCACGACGAGCGCCCGCGAGCGCGCTCGAGAGGAGGCTGAGGCATGAGGGACCCGAGGGTTGCGAACCTGGCGAAGATCCTGGTCGGCTACTCGACCAAGGTGCAGGAGGGCGAGGTGGTTGCGATCGACGGCGGCGCCGCCGGCGCGCCGCTGCTGCGCGCGGTCTACGAAGAGGTGCTGAAGGCCGGCGCCCACCCGATCGTCAACGTCGCCCTCGACGGCGCCGCGGCGATCTTCTACGAACAGGCGAGCGACGCCCAGCTCGACTGGATCTCGCCGACGATGGAGTGGACGATCGACAACGCCGACGTGCGGATCGCGGTCGGCGCCAGCACCAACACCCGCGAGCTCTCGGCGATCCCGCCGCAGCGCCAGACCCGGCGCGAGGCGGCGACCGGCCCGGTGCTCAACCGGATGATGCAGCGCAGCGCCGCTGGCGAGTTCCGCTGGTGCGGGACGATCTTCCCCACCGACGCCTACGCCTCGGAGGCCGAGATGAGCCTCGCCGCCTACGAGGACTTCTACTTCGGCGCCTGCCTCGCCGACGACCCCGACCCGCTGACCGCCTGGAAGCGCGCCTCGCAGGAGTGCGAGCGGCTTGCCGAGTGGATCCAGGGCCACGAGGAGGTGCGGGTCATCGCCCCGGGCACCGACATCACGCTCGGCATCGCCGGCCGCACCTTCATCCCCTGCAGCGGCGAACACAACATGCCCGACGGCGAGTTCTTCACCGGTCCGGTCGAGGACTCGGTCGAGGGCGAGGTCACCTTCCACCTGCCCTCGGTGATCGGCGGCCGCATCGTCTCCGGCGTCCACCTGCGCTTCGAGGCCGGCAAGGTGGTCGACGCCGGCGCCGAGCGCGGCGAGGAGTTCCTGATCCAGCTGCTCGACACCGACGAGGGCGCCCGCCGCCTCGGCGAGCTGGGAATCGGCACCAACTACGGCATCGACCGCGGCACGCTCTCGGTCCTGCTCGACGAGAAGATCGGCGGCACCGTGCACATGGCGGTCGGCAAGTCCTACCCCGAGTCCGGTGGTGTCAACGACTCCGCCGTCCACACCGACCTGGTCTGCGACCTGCGCGGCGGCGGCAAGATCGAAGTCGACGGCGAGGACTTCCAGGTCGACGGCAAGTTCGTCGTCTGAGCTGGCGCCTGAGCCCCTACTGGTTCGGGATCGGGGAGCCGGCTAGGAAGAAGAACCAGACGGTGAGGCAGGCGCCGGCGAGCAGGACGGAGCCCATCAGGACGGCCTCGACCACGGTGGTGGTGCTCGGTGCGCTCGGGGTGTCGCGCAGGCTCTTGAGCCAGGGCGGGCGCATCGGGGTGAGGCGGTTGGTGCCGGTGATCTGGACGTAGAGGCGGTTGAGGCGGCCGATCAGCCAGGCGATCAGCACGATCGAGATCAGGATGCCGACGGCGACGACGAAGTAGGGGCCCTGACTGGGGAACTGGGTGTGGGAGAGCTTGGAGCCGATGTAGATCCAGCTCAGCGGGATCGCGGTCCACAGCGAGAGCGCCGCCAGCAGCATCGCGACGAAGACCAGACTGGCGGCCAGCGCCCGGGCCGGCCCGGCGTGTGAGTCGGTGGCCATCTCCACATTCATAGAATGGCATCCATGTCGGGTCATTCGAAGTGGTCTTCGATTAAGCACAAGAAGGGCGCCGCCGACGCCAAGCGCGGCAAGCTGTTCACCAAGCTGGCGCGGGCGATCACCGTCGCCGCCCGCGACGGCGGCCCCGACCCCGAGGGCAACGCGGCGCTGGCCACCGCGGTGCAGAAGGCGCGCGACGCCTCGATGCCGAAGGACAACATCCAGCGCGCGATCGACCGCGGCAGCGGCGTCGGCAGCGACGCGGCGGCGATCGAGCAGGTCAGCTTCGAGGGCTACGGCCCCGGCGGCGCGGCGATCCTGGTCGAGGCCCTGACCGACAACCGCAACCGCACCAGCGCCGACGTCCGCCACGCCTTCACCAAGCACCACGGCAGCCTCGGCGAGCCCGGCTCGGTGGCCTGGATCTTCGAGAAACGCGGCGTCGTCGTGCTCGACGGCGAGCGCTACGGCGAGGACGACGCGATCGTCGCGATCGACGCCGGCGCCGAGGACGTGCGCGAGGACGGCGGGCAGCTGCGGGTGATCTGCGAGGCCGCCGACCTCTCCGCCGTGCGCGCCGCGCTCGAGGGGGCCGGTGTGGAGGTCCAGTCCGCCGAGGTGACGATGGAGCCAAAGAGCACGGTGATGGTCAAGGGCTCGGAGGCCGAATGGCTGCTGAAGCTCGTGGACGCGCTCGAAGATCACGACGACGTCAACGAGGTCCATGCCAACTTCGACGTGCCCGCGGAGATTCTCGAAAAGCTCGCCGCAGCTTAGGAACCGAAAGGGCGCCGGGAGCAGGGCCTGCGGGAACTCCCGGCGAAGCCGGCCCGCAGGCCCTGCTCCCGGCGCCCCCCGGATACCTAGAGGCATCCGGGGCTGGGTACAGAATCAACTCCCATGCAGGTCGTGATGGGAATCGATCCGGGTGCGGCGAACCTGGGGTTTGGCGTCGTCCGGGTCGAGGGCGGCCACATGGTGGCGCTCGACGGCGGCGTGGTGGAAACCGCGCCCGAGCAGCCGATGGAGCGGCGGCTGGCGAAGATCCACGCCGAGCTCTCGAAGCTGCTCGAGTGGCACGAGCCGGCGGCGATGGCGCTCGAGGACCTCTACTTCGGCAAGAACGTGCACTCGGCGATGGCGGTCGGCCGCGCCAGCGGCGCGGCGATGCTGGCCGCCGCCCAGCGCGGCGTGCGCTGCTTCACCTACACCCCGCAGGCGATCAAGATGGCGGTCTGCGGCTCCGGCGCCGCCGGCAAGCAGCAGGTGCAGCGCATGGTCGGCACCCTGCTCGGCCTGCCCGAGCCGCCGACCCCCGACCACGCCGCCGACGCCCTCGCGGTCGCGATCTGCCACGGCGGCGCCGCCGGGCGCCTCGCCGCCGAGCAGGGCGCCTCCGAAGAGCTCGCCGGGAGGCTGGCCGGATGATCGCCGCGGTGCGCGGCGAGGTGATGGTGCGCCGTCCCGACCACGTCGTCGTCGACGCCGGCGGCGTCGGCTACCGGCTGGCGGTCTCGGCCGAGACGCTGAAGTCGGTGCCGGCCACAGGCCGCGAGGTCTTCCTGCACGCCGAGCTGATCCCGCGCGACGACGCCCTCTCCCTCTTCGGCTTCTCCTCCGAGGAGGAGCGCGACCTCTTCGGCCAGCTGATCTCGGTCAGCGGCATCGGGCCCAAGGTGGCGCTGGCGGTGCTCTCGGGCGGGCCGGTGCGCGAGCTGCTGCGGGCGATCGCCGCCGGCGACGCGAAGCGCTTCCAGGCCGTGCCGGGGATCGGCAAGCGGACCTCGGAGCGGATCATCGTCGAGCTGCGCGAGAAGGTCGCCGGCGAGCTCGAGGAAGGCGTGGCGATCGCCGCCGCCGAAGGCGCCGACGCCCGCAACCTCGCCCGCGACGGCCTGGTCAACCTCGGCTACGAGCTGGCCGAGGCCGAGCGGCTGCTCGAAGGGGTCGAGAGCGAGGACGCCGAGGAGCTGATCGCCGCCGCCCTGCGCAAGGCCGGCGGCGCCCGGAGCCGCTCGTGAGCGAGAAGCGGATCCGCACCCCGGGCGTCGGCGGGCCGCTGCCGCCCGGCGAGGGCGAGGAGGCCGGCTTCGAGGACGTCCGCGTCCACGACGCCCGCGCCGACGCGCCCGACGAGGACCTCGACCGCTCGCTGCGGCCGCGGACCCTGGCCGAGTTCGTCAACCAGGAACAGGTCACCGAGCAGCTGGCGATCTTCATCGAGGCGGCGCGGGGACGGGGCGAGCCGCTCGACCACGTCCTGCTCGCCGGGCCGCCGGGGCTGGGCAAGACCTCGCTGGCCCACATCGTCGCCGAGGAGATGGGCGTGCCGATGGTGCAGACCGCCGGCCCGGCGCTCGAGCGCAAGGCCGACGTCGCCTCCTTCCTCACCTCGCTGGAGCCCGGCAGCGTCTTCTTCGTCGACGAGATCCACCGCCTCGGGCGGGCCGTCGAGGAGACCCTCTACCCGGCGATGGAGGACGGCGAGCTGCCGGTCGTGCTCGGCCAGGGCGCCGGGGCGCGCACCGTCACCCTGCCGCTGCCGCCCTTCACCCTGATCGGCGCCACCACCCGCGCCGGCCTGCTGACCACGCCGCTGCGCGACCGCTTCGGGCTCTCGCACCGGGTCGAGCACTACAGCCCCGCGCACCTGGGCGAGATCGTCTCGCGCTCGGCCGGCATCCTCGGGGTCGAGATCGACGCCGGCGGCGCCGAGACGATCGCCTCGCGCTCACGCGGCACGCCGCGGGTCGCCAACCGGCTGCTGAAGCGGGTGCGCGACTTCGCCCAGGTCAAGGACCGCGGCGCGATCGACGCCGAGGTGGCGGCGGCGGCGCTGGCGATGCTCGAGGTCGACGCCGGCGGCCTCGACCGCGCCGACCGCGCCCTGCTCGACACCGTGGCGAGCAAGTTCGGCGGCGGCCCGGTCGGGCTCTCGACCCTGGCCGTGGCGATCGGCGAGGAGGCCGACACGATCGAGGACGTACTCGAGCCGTACCTGCTGCAGCAGGGCCTGCTGAAGCGCACCCCACGGGGCCGCGTGATCACCCCGCGGGCCTACGATCACCTCGGTTTGCCGGTCCCCGATGGCGCAAGAAGCCTCTTCTAAAAGCGACTCTCAGTAACCTGGTGGCGTGCCGTTCTTCATCTGTCCCGAGCTGCGGCCACCGGGAGGTAAGCGCCGAGCGCACGGCGGGCTTCAGCTCGCGCCCGAAGGGCTGCTCGAAATGCGGCTTCGGTTTCGTCTTCGAGCTGCTCGACGACTACTACCCGGCGCCCAACGCGGCCTTCTTCGTCTGCGACCAGAAAGCACGGGTGATCGACGCCGGCCGCGGCAGCTACGAGCTGACCGGGCTCACCGACGAGGACGTGATCGGCCGCCCGGTGAAGGAAGTCCTCGGGCTGCAGTGGCGCGAGCCCGGCGAGGGCGGGCCGACCGCCGACACCGACGGCGACGGCGAGACCGACCCGATCGAGACCTCGCTCGAGTGGGGCGTGCGCTCGCTCGGCAAGCGCGTCTCGGTCAACGCCGAGGGCGACCTGCCGGCAGCGGCGGTCGCCGACGTCTTCCCCGCCTACGACGACGACGGCGGGCTGCTGATCGTCCTCACCCCGGACGACTGAGGCGACGATGGGGGGAGGCGCAAACACCTATTCGTCCTGCTCTTCGTGCTCGGCCTGATCGGCGTCTCCGCCGTCGTCATCGCCAGCAAGGAAACCAAGCTCGGCCTCGACCTCAAGGGCGGCGTGCAGCTCGTCCTGCAGGGACGGCCGACGCCGCAGCAGCCGACGATCGACAACGCCTCGATCAGCCGCGCGGTCGACATCGTCCGCGAAGGCTGCGACGAACTCGGCGTCTCGGAGATCGAGGTCGCCCAGGTCGGCAGCGACCAGATCCAGGTCGGCATCCCCGGCGCGACCAGCGTCGGCAAGGCGACCGAGTGCGCGACCAAGCCGGCCCGCCTCTACTTCTTCGACTGGGAACCGAACCTGATCGGCCGCGAGAAGGTCATCGGCGGCCGCCCCGGCGCCGAACCGCCCCAGGAAACGATCGCCGAAGCGCAGAAAGAATGGGAAGACGCCGGCCGCACGACGACCCGCTTCCAGGACCAGCAGCTGCTCTTCGCCGGCGCCTACCCGACCGAGTACGCGGCGGCCAAGCTCGCCTCCGAACAGGAACTGGTCAAGGACTGCCCGGAATGCAGCCAGCCGACCACCTACTACCTCTTCGCCAAGGACAAAGAGCACACGACCCTGGCCGGCCCCGAGTTCACCAGGGAAGACCTCTACATCCGGCCGAGCGGCAAAAAGCGGCCCAAGGACGCGGGCACCGTGGTCGAGGTGCCGCAGGGGACGGTCGTCGTCTCCGAAAGGCCGAGCGACCGCCGCGGCCAGACGATCGAGAACGCCGAGCCGGGCTGGTTCGCGCTGCGCGACCGGCCGGCGCTCTCAGGCACCGAAATCACCCGGCCCAAGCAGGAAACCGACGAACTCGGGCAGCCCAACGTCACCTTCGGCTTCACCGGCGACGGCCGCAAGGCCTTCCAGGAAGTCACCCGCCAGATCGCCCAGCGCGGCGCCGCGAGCTCGATCGGGCCGAGCACCGAACAGTCGGCCGAAGAACGCTCCGGCCACTTCGCCGTCGTCCTCGACAACGAAGTCAAGACCCGGCCGATCATCAACTACGCCCAGAACCCGGACGGCATCGACGGCCGCCAGGGGGCGCAGATCTCGGGCGGCTTCACCAGCATCTCCGACGCCCAGGAACTGGCCAGCTTCCTGCAGCGCGGCGCGCTGCCGATCAACCTCAACCTGATCAGCCAGACCCAGGTCTCGGCGACCCTCGGCGAACAGGCGCTCGACGCCGGGATCAAGGCCGGCATCGTCGGCCTCGCCCTGGTGATCATCTTCCTGCTCGTCTTCTACCGCTTCCTCGGCCTGATCGCCTCGCTGGCGCTGGGCGCCTACGGGGTGATCTTCTTCGCCCTGATCAAACTGATCCCGGTCACCCTGACCCTGCCGGGGATCGCCGGGCTGGTGCTGACGATCGGCGTCGCCGCCGACTCCAACATCGTCATCTTCGAGCGAATAAAGGAGGAGGTGCGCGCCGGGCGCTCGATGTCGGCGGCGATCGCGGCCGGCTACCGGCGCGGGATCAGCACGATCATCGACGCCAACGTCGTCACCCTGCTGACCGCCTTCGTCCTCTTCGTGCTGGCCACGGCGGGGGTCAAGGGCTTCGCCTTCGTCCTCGGCGTCGGCACGATCGTCTCGCTGCTGACCGCGGTCGTCTTCACCCAGGCGCTGCTCGGCTCGATGAGCCGCTCGCGCCTGCTGCGCTCGCCCAGCGCGCTCGGCGCCGGCAGCCCGCGGGCGCGCTGGCACTTCAACTTCATGGGCGCCAGCCGCTGGTTCTTCTCGATGTCGGGCGTGATCCTGCTCGTCGGCGGCCTGGCGCTGGCCACCAAGCAGCTCAACTTCGGCATCGACTTCGAGTCCGGCACCCGGGTCGAGGTGGCGCTGAAGAAGGGCACCGACGAGGACGGGGTGCGCACCGTGCTCGAGGCGGCCGGCGTCTCCGGCGCCGAGATTCAGCGCGAGACCAACCCGGGGCTGGGCGAAAACGTCTTCCTGATCCAGTCCAAGACGCTGAAGCCGAACCAGATCAACGAGATGCAGAAGGAGCTCGAAGGCGAATACGGGATCGTCGCCAACGGCTTCGACAGCACCAGCGTCGGCCCGACCTTCGGCACCACGGTGGCCAACAGCGCCCGCAACGCGCTGATCTTCTCGCTGCTGATCATCTGCGCCTACATCGCCTTCCGCTTCGACCCGAAATTCGCCGTGCCGGTGCTGATCGCGATCTTCCACGACATCCTGATCACCGCCGGCATCTACTCCCTGACCGGGAGGGAGGTGACCAGCGGCACGGTCGCCGCCTTCCTCACCATCCTCGGCTACTCGCTCTACGACACGATCATCGTCTTCGACCGAATACGCGAGAACGTGCCGCGCATGCCGCGGGCGGCCTTCTCGCAGATCGTCAACCGCTCGATGAGCGAGGTCCTGACCCGCTCGCTGGCGACCACCTTCTCGACCCTGCTCGGCGTCGTCTCGCTGCTCGTCTTCGGCGGCGCCACCCTGCAGGACTTCGCCTTCGCGATGCTGATCGGGATCCTCTCCGGCACCTACTCCTCGATCTTCATCGCCTCGCCGGTGCTGACCGCCTGGAAGGAACGCGAGCCCGCCTTCGCCCGCCGCCGCGAGCGGATCGCCGCGGTCGAGGGCACGGTGCCCGCCTTCGCCGACGAGATCGAGATCGCCAAGCTCGAGGAGGAGGACGGCGAGGCGAGCGACGCCGAGCTCGAGCGCGAGATCGCCGCCGAGCCCGCCGCGCAGCCGAAGGCCAGCGCCGTCGCCACCGCCGAGCCGGAGGCCGAGGCCGAGGCCGACGGCGGCGACCCGAAGCGCAACGGCGAGCCGCCCGCGGTCGACCCCGCGGAGGCCGCCCGCCGCGAGCGCAACGAGCGCCGCCGCGAACGCCGCCAGCAACGTCGCAAGCACGGGAGGAAGCGCTGATGGCCCTACTCGTCTGGTTCACGATCGGCATCGCCCTCTGGCACTTCACCGTCTTCCTGCCCGACCGCTTCTGGCAGGGCATCGTCGGCGCCTTCCTCGGCTCGACGATCGGCGCCGTCCTCTTCGGCCTCGCGATCGAGGTCGCCAGCGGCAAAGGCCTCGGCGAGACCGACATCCTCACCGCCCTGACCGCGGTCCCCGGCGTCGCCATCGGCCTCGCCGTCGTCTGGGCGATCGGCGTGCGCGAAGAGTCCGCCGCGGCGGAGTAGCGCGGGCCGCCTCTGGCCGAACTGCATCAAATTCCAGCTCTGCCGGAGCTGGAATTTGATGCAGTTCGGGGATCGGGCATACTTCCGGGGCGATGGAGACCGCCGACTGGATCTGGCAGAACGGGGAGTTCGTCGCCTGGGACGAGGCGAAGACCCACGTGCTCAGCCACGGGCTGCACTACGGCTCGGGGGTCTTCGAGGGCGTGCGCGCCTATGAGACCGAGCGCGGGCCGGCGGTCTTCCGCCATCACGACCACCTCGAGCGGCTGGCCAAGTCGGCCGAGCTCTACTACCTGGAGCTGCCCTACTCGAGCGAGGAGATCGCCGCCGCCACCCGCGAGCTGATCCGCCGCAACGGGCTCGGCTCCTGCTACATCCGGCCGCTCGCCTACCGCGGCTACGGCAACCTCGGCCTCTACGCCACCGACGCCCCGATCGACGTGATCGTCGCCGCCTTCCCCTGGGGCGTCTACCTCGGCGAGGAGGGGGCGAAACACGGCATCCGCGCGGCGGTCTCCTCCTGGCGGGCGCTCTCCGGCGAGAGCCTGATCCCGCACGCCAAGGCGGCCGGCCAGTACCTCAACTCGATCCTGGCCAAGACCGAGGCGCAGAAGGCGGGCTACGAAGAGGCGATCCTGCTCGACCAGCACGGCCACGTCTCCGAGGGCTCGGGCGAGAACGTCTTCGTCATCCGCGAGGGGGTGCTGATCACCCCCGGCCACACCAACGCGATCCTCGACGGGATCACCCGCGCCTCGGTGGTGCAGATCGCCACCGACCTCGGCTACCGGGTCGAAGAGCGCGACATCGCCCGCGCCGAGCTCTACCTCGCCGACGAGATCTTCCTCACCGGCACCGCCGCCGAGCTGGTCCCCGTGCGCGAGATCGACAACCACACGATCGGCGAGCCGGGCGAGGTCACCCGGGTGATCCAGAAGAAGCTCGACGACGCCCTGCACGGCCGCGCCGAGGAGTACCTCGAGTGGCTCGACTTCGTCGAGGCGCCGAGCGGCGCGGAGCAACCGAGTAAGGTCAGCTCCTGATGTTCCTGCCTTTCGGGCCAATCGGGCGAATTACCGCAGCCGCCTAGCGGCTGGCGCGGCGACGCCGTGCGAGCGGGCCTGCAGGCCCTCGCCCCGATCCCTCGAATCCCCGAAAGGCACAGATGGAACAGGTAAGGCTCTACGACACCACCCTGCGAGACGGCATGGGCGGCCAGGGCATGTCGCTCTCGGTCGGCGAGAAGCTGAAGGTGGTCGAGGCGCTCGACCGCCTCGGCGTCCACTTCATCGAGGCCGGCTTCCCCAGCTCCAACCCGAAGGAAGCCGAGCTCTTCGCGCGGCTGGCCGGGCTCGAGCTCGCCAACGCGACGATCGCCGCCTTCGGCATGACCCGGCGCGGCGGCGTCGCCGCCGCCGATGACCCGGCGCTCGCCACCCTGGCCGAGTCCTTCGCCCCGGTCGTCTGCCTGGTCGGCAAGAGCTGGCGGCTGCACGTCGACAAGGTGATCAAGACGACCGCCGATGAGAACCTGGCGATGATCGGCGACTCGGTCGCCTTCTGCCGCGACGCCGGCAAGCGCCCCTTCTTCGACGCTGAGCACTTCTTCGACGGCTACCGCGACGACGCCGCCTACGCGCTCGAGTGCGTGCGGGCCGCGGTCGAGGCCGGGGCCGAGAACGTCACCCTCTGCGACACCAACGGCGGCAGCCTGCCGGCCTTCGTCGCCGAGGCGACGGCGGCCGTGGTCGCCGACGTCGGTGGCGGCGTCGAGATCGGCATCCACACCCACAACGACGCCGAGTGCGCGGTCGCCAACTCGCTGGCCGCGGTCGGCGCCGGCGCCCGCCTCGTGCAGGGCTGCGTCAACGGCTACGGCGAGCGCTGCGGCAACGCCAACCTGGCCTCGATCCTGCCCGCCCTGCAGCTGAAGATGGGCTTCGAGGTGGTCGGCGAGGAGCAGCTGGCGAGCCTGAGCAAGACCTCGCACTACCTCGACGAGCTCTGCAACATGACGCCGAACCCCGACCGCGCCTACGTCGGCCGCAACGCCTTCGCCCACAAGGCCGGCATGCACGCCGCCGGGATCGCCGCCGACGCCAGCACCTTCGAGCACCTCGACCCGGCCCTGGTCGGCAACGAGCGCGAGATCCTCGCCTCCGAGCTCTCCGGCAAGGCGACGATCCGCGCCCAGGCCGAGCGCGCCGGCCTCGAGCTCGACGACGACGCCGCGGCGCGCGCGGTCGAGCGGCTGAAGGAGCGCGAGCACAGCGGCTACCACTACGAGGCCGCCCAGGCCTCCTTCGAGCTGCTGCTGCGCCGCGAGGCCGGCGTCTACGAGCCGCTCTTCGAGTTGGAGAGCTTCCGGGTGACGACCGAGAAGCGCGAGGGCGGCGAGGTCGAGACCGAGGCGACGATCAAGGTCGTCGTCGACGGCGAGCGCTACGTCGAGGTCGCCGAGGGCAACGGCCCGGTCAACGCCCTCGATCGCGCCCTGCGGGCGGCGATCGGCGCCCGCCACCCGCACCTCGCCGACGTCGAGCTGACCAACTACAAGGTACGCATCCTCGACGAGGCGCACGGCACCGGGGCCGTCACCCGGGTACTGCTCGACTCGACCGACGGCCAGCGCGAGTGGGGCACGATCGGCGTCTCGGAGAACATCATCGAGGCCTCCTGGGAGGCCCTCGTCGACTCGCTCGCCTACGCCTTCCAACCCGCCGACGGGCCTAATTGGTGAACATAGGTCAACAAATAGGCCCGTCGGCGGAGATCCCCCTGGCCAAGCCCGAGATCGGCGCCCGCGAGGAGCAGCTGGCGCTCGAGGTGCTGCGCTCCGGGCGGCTCTCGCTGGGGCCGATGGGCGAGCGCTTCGAGCGCGCCTTCGCCGAGTGGCTCGGGGTCGCCGACGCGGTCGCCGTCTCCAGCGGCACCACGGCGCTGCACCTCGGCGTGCGGGCCCTGGGCTGGGGCCCCGGCGACGAGGTCCTGACCAGCCCCTTCAGCTTCGTCGCCTCGGCCAACTGCCTGCTCTACGAGGGCGCCCGGCCGGTCTTCTGCGACGTCGACCCCGAGACCCTCAACCTCGACCCCGCGGCGGCCGCCGCGGCGCTCGGCGAGCGCACCGTCGGCGTCCTGCCGGTCCATATCTTCGGCTACCCGGCGGCGATGCCGGAGCTCGAGCAGCTGGCGGCGCGGCGCGGCCTCGGCCTGCTCGAGGACGCCTGCGAGGCGCTCGGCGCGAGCGACGCCGAGGGCCGCGGCGTCGGCGCCCGCGGCAACCTGGCGACCTTCGCCTTCTACGCCAACAAGCAGCTGACCACGGGGGAGGGCGGGATGATCGTCCCCCGCAACGCCGCCGACGCGGCGCGGCTGCGCAGCGAGCGCAACCAGGGCCGGGCCGCCGACATGGGCTGGCTCGACCACGGCGGGCTCGGCTTCAACTACCGGCTCTCCGACCTCGCCGCGGCGCTCGGCGTCGCCCAGGCTGGAGAAGCTCGACGCGATGCTCGCCGAGCGGCGGCGGGTCGCGGCGCTGTACGAGGCGGGGCTGGCCGGCGTCGAGGGCGTCGCCACGCCGTCGCCCGGGCGCGGCGCCGAGCGCCGCAGCTGGTTCGTCTACCCGGTGCGGCTGGGGGAGGGGATTGACCGCGACGCGATCGTCGCCGCCCTCGCCGGGCGCGGCGTCGCCAGCAAGGCCTACCTGCCCTGCATCCACCTCTTCCCGCACCTGCGCGAGCTCGGCTACCGCGAGGGCCAGTTCCCGGTCGCCGAAGCGGCCTCGGCTCGCTCACTGGCGCTGCCCTTCTTCCCGGCGATGGGCGAGGCCGACGTCGCCCGGGTGTGCGAGGCTCTGGCCGCCTCGATCTGATGTCGCGCTTCCGCAAAGACCCCGATCCGCGCTTCTGGCGCCTCAACCGCTCGCTCGCCTTCGACTGGCAGCTGGCCACCTACGACATCGACCAGTCGCAGGCGCACGCCCGCGCCCTGCAGCGGATCGGCGTCCTCGACCAGGGCGAGCTGGCTGAGATCGTCGCCGGCCTCGACCGCGTGCGCGAGCGGATGGGCGAGCACGGCTTCGCCTTCGAGGAGTCCGACGAGGACATCCACATGGCGATCGAGCGCCTGCTCGGCGAGGAGATCGGGGCGTTGGCCGGCAAGCTGCACACCGGCCGCTCGCGCAACGACCAGGTCGCCACCGACGTGGCGATGGTCGTCCAGGTCCACTCGCTGCAGGCGATCGAGCTGGCCGGCGCCGCGATGGCGGCCCTGCTCGAGCTGGCCGAGCGCCACCGCGACTGGCCGATGCCCGGCTACACGCACCTGCAGCGCGCCCAGCCGGTCTACCTCGGCCACCACCTGCTCGCCTACTTCTGGATGCTCGCCCGCGACGTGCTGCGCTTCCAGTTCGCGCTCGACGCCGCCAGCGTGATGCCGCTCGGCTCCGGCGCCCTGGCCGGGGTCAACTGGGAGATCGACCGCAACGCGGTCGCCGAGGACCTCGGCTTCGAGCACGTCACCCACAACTCGATCGACGGCGCCTCCAATCGCGACTTCGTCCTCGACTACCTGGCCGCGGCCTCGACCTGCTCGATGCACCTCTCGCGGCTGGGCTCGGAGATCGTCATCTGGAGCTCCGCCGAGTTCGGCTTCTGCGAGCTCGACGAGTCCTTCTCCTCGGGCTCCTCGATCATGCCGCAGAAGAAGAACCCCGACTCGGCCGAGCTGCTGCGCGCCAAGAGCCCGCGGGTGGCCGGCGACTACCTCGCCCTGCTGGGCACGATGCACGCCCTGCCGCTGACCTACGGCAAGGACATGCAGGAGGACAAGGAGCCGCTCTTCGACGCGATCGACACGGTCGAGGGCTGTCTCGACGCGACCGCCGGGATGCTGGCCGGGATCGAGTTCGACCGCGAGCGGCTCGAGCTGGCCTCCGGCGACGAGATGCTGGCCGCGACCGAGATCGCCGACCTGCTGGTCCGCGAGGGGGTCCCCTTCCGCGAGGCGCACGGGATCGTCGGCGGCCTGGTCCGCGACGCGGTCGAGCAGGGCAAGCCGCTCTCCGAGCTGAGCCGCGAGGAGCTGCGCGAGCGCTCGCCGGCGCTCGCCGACTCCGACGCCTTCTACGAGACCCTGCGGCGTAGCAGCTGGCTGGAGTCGAAGCGGATCGAGGGCGGCACCTCCTCGGCCTCGCTCGGGCTGCAGCTGGCCCGGGCCCGCGAGACCCTGGACGCGGTCGAGGCGCGCAGCGCCGCCGAGCGGGAGTGAGCGGCGAGCGCCTCGACGCCGGGTTCTTCGCCCGCTCGGTGCACACGGTCGCCCGCGAGCTGGTCGGCTGCCGGCTCTTCTACCGCGGCTGCGGCGGGACGATCGTCGAGACCGAGAGCTACGCGCGCGACGACCCGGCCTGCCACGCCTACGTCGGCCTGACCGAGCGCACGGCGACGCTGTTCGGCCCCCCGGGACGCGCCTACGTCTACCTCTCCTACGGCATCCACAGCCTGCTTAACGCGGTCGCCGAGCCGGAGGGCGAGGCCGCGGCGGTCCTGATCCGCGCCCTCGAGCCGACCCACGGGGTGGAGGAGATGCGCGCCCGGCGCGGCCAGCGGCCCGAGCGCGAGCTCTGCTCGGGGCCGGGCAAGCTGACCGAGGCGCTCGGCGTCGGGCTCGGCGAGAACGGCGCCGACCTCTGTCGCGACCCCTTCCTGCTGCTGGCGCCCGAGCCGGGCTGGAGCGCCGAGCTGGCGATCGGGCCGCGGGTCGGGATCACGAAAGCGGTGGAGCGGCCCTGGCGCTTCTGCGCCGCCGCCAACCCGCACGTCTCGCGGCCCTGGCCGGGCGCCGCTAACCGGCGGTGACGCCGCCGCCGGTCGCCGGCGCCGCCGGTTCGCTCGGTTCGGCCGGCGTCGCCGGTTCGGCGGGCTGGGCCGGTTCGGGCGCTTCGGGCGCCGGTTCGCTGGGTTCGCTCGCTTCCGGCGTGGAGGGGGTCGCTTCCGGCGCTTCGCCTGTTTCGGGCGGGGTGTAGCCGCCGCCGGAGCCGGAATCGGCTTCCGTGCCTTCCTTCTTGGCGCGACGCCCCTCCTTGGCTTCGGCGGCGCGCTGGTCGCGGATCTCTTCCCAGGCCGAGATCACGCTGGCCCAGATCAGCGCCGGGAAGGTGCCGCCCTGGACCGGGCCGCCGTTGTAGAGGGTGGTCATCGGGGTCACCGAGTCGGCGTAGCCGACCCAGACGCAGGCGGTTACTTCTTCGGTCGCGCCGCAGAACCAGGCGTCGCCGTTGTGCTCGGTGGTGCCAGTCTTGCCCCACTGGCCGGAGACGCCGATGTCGGCGTTGGTCCCGGTGCCGCGGTCGACCACGGTCTCGAGGATGCCCTTCGCTTCGCGGACCGCGGCTTCGGGCAGGACCTGGGTGTGGATCGAGTCGTTGTCGCCGTCGCGGATCGTTTTGCCTTCCTGGTCGGTGACCAGGGTGTAGGCGACGGGGCTGTCGCCCGGGCGCGCCGCCAGGGTGCCGCTGACCCGCTCGCCGTCGTTGGCGATCGTCGAGTAGGCGTAGGTCCAGCCCAGCGGGCTGACGCCGGGGTCGAAGCCGCCCAGGACCATCGCCGGGTTGGTCGATATCTGACCGTCGTAGCCGGCCCGGTGGATCGTCGCCGCGATCGAGCGGGTGCGGTCGGCGATCGTCCGGCCCTTCAGCGTCTCGAGCGCGAGCTGGGCGTAGACGGTGTTGTCGGAGTAGGTCGTCGCCGAGACCAGGTCGGTGGTGCCGGCGTAGGCCCCCTCGTCGTTGGTCACGCGGAAGACTTCGCCGCCGTTCTTGCCGAAGCGGAATTCCTGTTCGGCCGATTCGAAGGTCGTGTAGGGGGAGATGCCCTCCTTCAGCGCGGTGAGCAGGATGAAGGGCTTGATCGAGGAGCCGGGCTGGCGCAGGCCCTGGGTGGCGAGGTTGAACGGCTTGGTGCGGAAGTTCGGGCCGCCGACCATCGCCTTGACGCCGGCGTTCTTGTTGTCGATGACGACCAGCGAGGCGGTCGCCGGCGAGTAGCCGAGGTAGGAGCGGACCGATTCTTCAGCCGCTTCCTGCAGCCGCAGGTCGAGCGTCGACTTGACTTTGAGGCCGCCGAAGAAGGCCTTGGCGGCGCCGTAGCGTTCGACCAGCTGCTGGCGCAGCCAGGCGGTGAAGTAGGGCGCCTTCGAGTCGAGCGTCGGCGGTTCGACGTCGTCGGGCGAGGGCAGCGCGTGCTGGCGGCCTTCGACCAGCTGCTCGTGGGTGATGTAGCCCTGCTCGTACATCTTCTCGAGCACGATGTTGCGCTGGCCGAGCGAGTTTTCGGGATAGATCTTCGGGTCGTAGGCGGAGGGCGAGGAGATGATCCCGGCCAGGGTCGCCGCCTCCCAGGTCTCGAGCACCGAGGCGCAGGGCTCGGTCGGCGTGCCGCAGCCGGGGTGGGCGGCGCCGAAGTAGGTGCGGGCGGCCGCCTCGACCCCGTAGGCGCCCTCGCCGAAGTAGATCGTGTTGAGGTACTGGGTGAGGATTTCGTCCTTGGTCCAGTGGCGCTCGAGCCGGTAGGCGAGCGCCGCCTCGCGGAACTTCTGGAAGAGCGTGCGGCTCGACTGCGCCGCGAGCGCGTTCTTGACGAACTGCTCGGTGATCGTCGAGCCGCCCTGGGCGGCGCTCTGGCTGAGGATGTCGCGGACCAGGGCGCGGCCGATGCCCTGGAAGTCGACGCCGCTGTGCTCGTAGAAGCGGGCGTCCTCGATCGAGACCACGGCGTTCTTGATGTTGGGGGAGATCTGCCCGGAGCTGAGCAGGATCTTGTTCTGGTCGCTGGTCAGGGTGCCGATCGGCTCGCCGGAGACGTCGTAGACCTCGCTGTTCTTCGAGGCCTTGTACTGGGCGAAGTCGTAGATCGCGGGCAGGTCGCGGGAGACGGCCGCCATCATCCCGAAGACCATCGAGACCAGCCCCAGCACGCCGAGCCCCATCAGGACGAAGAGGATGCGTAGCTTCTTGAGGCGCGGCTTGCTGCGTTCGCCCGCCAAGAGAGTGCGGCAGTCTAGCATTGCGCCCGTGCCGGAATCCGCCCTGACCCGCAACGCCGTCGACGTGCTGCCCGCCGGCCTGCTCGCCGAGCAGCTGGCCGGGGAGCGGCCACTGCGGGTCAAGCTCGGCATCGACCCGACCACGCCCGACATCCACCTCGGCCACACGGTCGTCCTCGAGAAGCTGCGCGAGTTCCAGGCCGCCGGCCACCAGGTGGTGCTGATCGTCGGCGACTTCACCGCCCGGGTCGGCGACCCGAGCGGGCGCTCGGCGCAGCGGCCGATGCCCTCGCCGGAGGAGGTCGAGGCCAACGCCGCCACCTACCAGGAGCAGGCCTTCAAGGTTCTCGACCGCGAGCGCACCGAGGTGCGCTTCAACAGCGAGTGGCTGCGGATGGCGCCCGAGGAGCTGCTCGGCCTGCTGGCGCAGACGACGGTGGCGCGGCTGATCGAGCGCGACGACTTCCAGAAGCGGCTCGCCGCCGGGGCGCCGATCGCCGCCCTCGAGCTGCTCTACCCGCTGCTGCAGGGATACGACTCGGTCGCGGTCGAGGCCGACGTCGAGATCGGCGGCACCGACCAGAAGTTCAACCTGCTCTTCGGCCGCGACGTGCAGTCCGCCTACGGCCAGAAGCCGCAGTCGATCCTCACCATGCCGATCCTGGTCGGCACCGACGGCTCGCGGAAGATGAGCAAGTCGCTCGACAACTACATCGGCGTGACCGAGGCGCCGGAGGAGATGTTCGGCAAGACGATGCGGGTGCCCGACGAGGCGATGCCCGAGTACTTCCGCCTGGTGCTGGGGGCCGAGCCGCCGGCGGTGCCGCCCAACGAGGCCAAGCGGGCCCTGGCCCGCGACGTCGTCGCCCGCTTCCACGACGAGGACGCGGCGCGCGGGGCGGAGGCGGCCTTCGACCGGCTCTTCGTCGAGCGCCGGGCGCCGGAGCAGGTCGAGGAGCTCGGCCTCGACGGCTTTCTGGGCGGCGACGGCGGCGAGGTCCACCTGCCGGCGCTGATGGCGGGCGCCTTCGAGATCAGCTCCAGCGAGGCGCGGCGGCTGATCAAGCAGGGCGGCGTCAAGCTGGACGGGGAGCCGATTCCGGCGGGCACGCTCGACCTGCCGCCTGCCCGGCTGGAGGGACGCGTGCTGCAGGCGGGGAAGCGCCGTTTCCGCCGCCTGGTCGCCGGCGGCTGAGGCTGCTTGCAAAACGCCGCCGCAGCGCTATACTCCTTCGTCCCTCTGGGCCTGGCCTGGTGTCTGGCCCGTGCGTGACCAGCGGCGAGTCCCGCCGCGAGCAGCGCAGCGGTCTTTGAAAACTGAGCAGCGTGCACTCCGCAGGCCGGATTGGCCTGTGGATTGTTTGAGCCCGATCCACTCGGTGCGCCAGCGCGCCGGGTGGTCTGATTTACCCGTCATGCCGATCGCCAAGTATGTGTACCCGGCGATCGCCAGGCATGACAGCTCTCTGTAAAGAAGTACCTTTCACGGAGAGTTTGATCCTGGCTCAGGACGAACGCTGGCGGCGTGCTTAACACATGCAAGTGGTGCGACGAACCAGGGCTTGCCCTGGGGCAAAGCCGCGAACGGGTGAGTAACACGTGGGTAACCTGCCC
>CAVUZA010000002.1:2250000-2526572 GCA_963745915.1 uncultured Solirubrobacterales bacterium
TAATCAAGCTCAGAGATATCTGGTTCTCTCCGAAATATATTTAGGTATAGCGTCGAGTATTTGCGTTTCGGCCGTAGAGCACTGTTTGGACTAGGGGCCCTACCAGGTTACCGACTTCAGGCAAACTCCGAAGACCGTTACGGTTAACTCGGCAGTCAGTGTGCGGGGGATAAACTTCGTACGCAAAAGGGAAACAACCCAGACCATCAGCTAAGGTCCCCAAGTACTAGCTAAGTGGTGAACGATGTCCGAGTGCATAGACAACCAAGAGGTTGGCTTAGAAGCAGCCACCCTTGAAAGAGTGCGTAACAGCTCACTGGTCAAGTGTTCGGGCGCGGAGAATTCAACGGGGCTCAAGCTAGTCACCGAAGCTATGGGTGTGCAGGCCTGCGGGTTCTGCACGCGGTAGGAGAGCGTTCCAGTTGCGAGAAGCGGATGCGTAAGCCTCCGTGGAGCGGCTGGAAGTGAGAATGCCGGCATGAGTAACGAAAGAGGGGTGAGACTCCCCTCCACCGTTTGTCCAAGGTTTCCTGAGTAAAGTTCGTCTGCTCAGGGTTAGTCGGGACCTAAGGCGAGGCCGAAAGGCGTAGCCGATGGCCAACAGGTTGATATTCCTGTACCACGTCGCTTCCGTTATGACCGATGGGGGGACGGGGAAGGGTAAGGGAACCCAGGCGATGGTCGTCCTGGGGCAAGCACGTAGCCAGTCGCTGTAGGAAAATCCGCAGCGGCGTTTTGACGCGAGGTGCGATGCCAGCTGGCTTGACCGCCGGCGAGTCCCCGATCCCATGCCTCCGAGAAAATCCTCTAGGCAGGATTCGCGTGCCCGTACCGATAACCGACACAGGTGGACAAGTAGAACATACTGAGGTGAGCGAGCTAACTCTCGTTAAGGAACTCGGCAAAATCGTCCCGTAACTTCGGGAGAAGGGACGCCCCGTTAGGGTGAACTCCATACGGAGGGAGCCTGAGGGGGCCGCAGTGAATTGGTCCAAGCGACTGTTTACCAAAAACACAGGCCTCTGCTAAGTCGCAAGACGACGTATAGGGGCTGACGCCTGCCCGGTGCCGGAAGGTTACGCGGACTTGTTAGCGCTTCGGCGCGAAGCAATGAAGCTAAGCCCCGGTAAACGGCGGCCGTAACTATAACGGTCCTAAGGTAACGGCACACTTTTGTGTGCTATTTCGTTGCCCTCTGTCACAGTAATGTGACAGTTAGCATTCGGCTATATGCTGGAAAACCCGAGTATCCGCCGGTACTCGCCCTAAGATGTAGTTCATGGGCAGTGACAATCCGAGCGGTGCGGAAAATCAGCAGGAAAGGCCGATTGGGACTGACTGGATTGTTGGTTTTGTAGACGGAGAGGGATGCTTCTCCATTGGCTTCGTCCGGCAACCCAGCCGGAAGAGCCGGAAAGGCTACAGAACCGGTTATCAAGTAGCCCACAGCTTTGTGGTCGTTCAGGGCGCACGCAGCATTGGTGTCCTGCACGAAATGCAGGAGTTCTTCGGGGTTGGAGCCGTCAGCATCAACCGACGGCGCGACAACCACAAGGAACACCTGCATCGCTATATCGTGAGTAGGCGGGAAGATCTCCGCAAGGTGATAGTCCCGTTCTTCGAGGCGAATCCGCTTCGCACTGCGAAGCGGCACGACTTCGAACAGTTTGCCCGCTGTCTAGAGATCTGCCAGAGCGGCAGGCACTTGACGCCAGCGGGCCTGATCGAAGTTGCTGAAATAGCCGAAACGATGAATCACCGCAAATCCAGACAGGATCTGATCGGAATCCTCAGAGGCCATACGCCGAACGCCCTCGACAGAGGGCGAAGATATGGTCCCAGCTGCATGGCGACATGCAGGGACAGCACTTCTCAAGGAAGGGTGCAGTCCGCTCGGGTACGCCGAGTAAGGTGTTAGCGAAATTCCTTGTCGGGTAAGTTCCGACCTGCACGAATGGCGTAACGACTTGGACGCTGTCTCAACGAGAGGCTCGGTGAAATTAAAGTCTCGGTGAAGATGCCGAGTACCCGCAGCTAGACGGAAAGACCCCGTGAACCTTTACTGCAACTTGATATTGGAGTCTGGGGTATCTCGCTCAGGATAGGTGGGAGACAGTGAACCAGCGGCTTTGGCTGCTGGGGAGTCACCCTTGAGATACCACCCTTGGTAGTCTGGGCTTCTAACACCATGCCGTGATCCGGGTGGTGAACAGTGTCAGGTGGGCAGTTTGACTGGGGCGGTCGCCTCCTAAAATGTAACGGAGGCGCCCAAAGGTTCCCTCAGCACGGTTGGAAATCGTGCGTAGAGTGTAAAGGCAATAAGGGAGCTTGACTGCGAGACCGACGGGTCGAGCAGGAACGAAAGTTGGGCTTAGTGATCCGGCGGTAGCAAGTGGAAGCGCCGTCGCTCAACGGATAAAAGGTACTCCGGGGATAACAGGCTTATCGTTTCCAAGAGTCCACATCGACGAAACGGTTTGGCACCTCGATGTCGGCTCGTCGCATCCTGGGGCTGGAGTAGGTCCCAAGGGTTGGGCTGTTCGCCCATTAAAGCGGTACGCGAGCTGGGTTCAGAACGTCGTGAGACAGTTCGGTCCCTATCTGCTGTGGGCGTTGGAGAGTTGAGAGGAGTCATCCCTAGTACGAGAGGACCGGGATGAACGTGCCGCTGGTGTATCTGTTGTCCTGCCAAGGGCACCGCAGGTTAGCTACGCACGGAACGGATAACCGCTGAAGGCATCTAAGCGGGAAGCCGTCCTCGAGATGAGCTCTCCCATCCCCTCGAGGGAGTAAGACCCCTGGTAGACCACCAGGTTGATAGGCCGGCGGTGCAAGCGCAGTGATGTGCTCAGCCGACCGGTACTAATGGGTCGAGGGCTTGACGGATATTTTTTACCCTGGTCTTGTGCGGTTTTCAAGCTCCACCGGGGCCGGTCTCGCAAGATTTCCGGTGGTGCATAGCGAGAGGGAAACACCTCTTCCCATTCCGAACAGAGCAGTTAAGCCTCTCAGCGCCGATGGTACTTGGAGGGCAACCTCCTGGGAGAGTAGGTCGCCGCCGGTTTTTACTCAGAGCCCGACCCTCGTGGTCGGGCTCTTTTCGTTGGTCGAGATCGGCACCACCTCGTCCGGCAGCGCGGAGAATGCTCGCGGTCGTCGTTCGCAGCCAGGCCCGCGCCGCGGTCACCTAGGCCTGGGCGGCGAACCGGTCGATCGCCGAGCGCCAGGCGCCGGTGCTGCGGGTCGGGCGCGTGCGGACGCGGCCCTCGCAGGGCCGGGCCGGGGCGGCGCCGACCGGCTCGAGACCGTACTCGCCGAGGGTGGCGAAGTCGATCGCGAGATCGGTAGCGTCTGCCAAGCGTCCTGTGAGTGTTTGCTTAGAATCGAACATGGGTTCGTAATCTAGGACCGCCTTCGGACGGCATGCCGTCGCTGCATCCTATCTTGCATTTCGTGCCTGGCGGCCGGCGTTTTGACGGCTCTGACGGGCGCCGAAGGCGAGCACCAGGCCCGCCGTCTCGGCCGGCTTCTCGACGTTGGGCGAGTGGCCGGCGCCGGCCACCAGCTTGGTCGCCGCGCCGGCGGCGCGGTAGGCGGCCAGCGACTGCTCGGGGTCGCTGGCGATCTGCTCCTCGGCGCCCATGATCGCCAGCGCCGGCTTGCCGGTCGCGGCGACCCGCTCGGGCAGCGGCTCTTCGCCGGTGTACTCGTCGAATCCGTCGTGCGAGCCCTCGTAGGAGCTGTAGGTCATCCGCTTGACGTCCTCGACGAAGGCGTCGGGCACGTCGAAGCCGGGGGCGAAGGCGACCTTCAGCCCGTCGCGGATCGAGAAGTCCGGCTTGACCCTCCACAGCGCCTGGCCGATCAGCGGCTTGAAGGGCAGTTCGCCGATCAAGCCGACGTCGCCGTAGGAGGTGTCGGGGATGCTGTCGATCAGGACCATGCGCCGCACCAGCTGCGGCGACTGCTCGGCGAGCGCCACCGTCACCGGGCCGCCGAGCGAGTGGCCGACGACCTCCGCGTCGCGCACCCCGAGCCGGTGCAGCGCTTCGGCGAGCAGGTCGGCCTGCTCGGGCATTGTGTAGCCCGAGCGCGGCTTCTCCGAGCCGCCGTGGCCGAGCAGGTCGATCGCCACCACCCGGTGCCGGCGGGCGAGGCGGGGGATCATCCCGTCCCACCAGTCGATCGCGCAGGTGAAGCAGTGGACGAGGACGATCGGGCTGCCGTCGCGCGGGCCGCGCTCGATCGCCTGCACCTCGCCGCCGCCGAGGCTGAGCAGGCGCCCGCCCGGCTCGGTCACCTCGGCGGACTTCGTTTCGTGGTCGACGATCACGGCGTTGAGGATCAGCAGCACCAGCAGGGCCGCCACCACGCCGATCAGGATCTTCCAGCCTCTCCGCACTGCGCGTTACCCTAGCCGGAACCCATGGAGAAATTCGTCATCCAGGGCGGCGTGCCGCTCTCCGGCGAGCTGACCGTCGCCGGCAACAAGAACGCGGCCCTGCCGATCCTCGCCGCCTGCCTGCTGACCGAGGAGGAGCTGCTGCTCGAGCGGGTGCCGCGGATCCGCGACACCGAAGCGCAGGTCGCCCTGCTCGAGCGGCTCGGGGTCGAGGCCGAGTGGACCGCCGACAACGCGATCCGGCTCTGCGCCGCCGGCGTCTCCGAGGTCGCCGTCGACGAGGAGCTCTCCAAGCAGATCCGCGCCTCCTTCCTGCTCGCCGGCCCGCTGCTCGCCCGCTTCGGCGAGGCGCGGATGCCGCCGCCCGGCGGCGACTTCATCGGCCGCCGCCGGCTCGACGCCCACCTCGACGCCTTCAAGGATCTCGGCGCGCGGGTCGAGGGCGAGCGCTGGATCGAGCTGACGGCGCCCGGCGACGGCCTCTGTCCCTGCCACATCTTCATGGACGAGCCCTCGGTGATGGGCACCGAGAACGCGCTGATGGCCGCCGCCCTGACGCCCGGGCCGACGACGATCTCCAACGCCGCCTGCGAGCCCCACGTCCAGGACCTCGCCCGCCTGCTCAGCGCGATGGGCGCCCAGGTCGACGGCATCGGCTCCAACGTGATGACAGTCCACGGCCGCGACCGCCTCGGCGGCGCCCGCCACACGGTCTGCGCCGACCACATCGAGGTCGGCAGCTTCATGGCCCTCGCCGCGGCGACCGGCGGCGAGCTGCGCATCCGCGACGCCGAACCGGCCGACCTGCTGATGGTCCGCCGCCAGTTCCGCCGCCTCGGCCTGCGCTCGGAGGTCGAGGGCAACGACGTGATCGTCCCGCCCGGGCAGCGCCTGCGCATCCAGGCCGACCTCGGCGACGCGATCCCGAAGATCGAGGACGGGCCCTGGCCCGCCTTCCCCGCCGACCTGACCTCGATCGCGCTCGCCCTCGCCACCCAGGCCGACGGCGAGATCCTGATCTTCGAGAAGATGTTCGAGAACCGCCTCTTCTTCGTCGACAAGCTGGTCGCGATGGGCGCTCGGATCACGCTCTGCGATCCCCACCGGGCGATCGTCAGCGGTCCGAGCCGGCTTCACGGCGAACGGGTCGAGAGCCCCGACATCCGCGCCGGGATGGCGATGCTCATCGCCGCCCTGGCCGCCGAGGGCAGCTCGGAGATCGGCAACATCCGCCAGATCGACCGGGGCTACGAGCAGATCGACGAGCGCCTGCGCGGGCTGGGCGCGCAGATCGAACGGGTCTCTTCAGAGGTCCCGGCTTAAGAGGGCTTTGGCCCCCGCTCTCGTAAGGTCAGGCGCATGATCCACCCGATTCCCCCAGGCACCCGCGACGTGCTGCCCGACGAGATGCGCGAGCTGCGCCGCCTGCACATGGCGATGATCGAGGTCTTCGAGAGCCGCGGCTACGGCGAGGTGGCGACGCCGGCGATCGAGTACGACGCGGTGATGGCGCGCGGCGACGGCCGCACCGCCGGCTCCGCCTACCGCTTCTTCGACGAGCGCGGCGACCTGCTCGCCCTGCGCTCCGACATGACCGTGCCGATCGCCCGCCTGGTCGCCAGCCGCTACGCCGAGGCCGAGCCGCCCTTCCGCCTCTGCTACCTCGGCAACGCCTTCCGCGCCGTGCGCCCGCAGCGCGGGCAGATGCGCGAGTTCGCCCAGGCCGGGGTCGAGCTGATCGGCCTGGCGGCGCCCGACGGCACCGCCGAGGTGGTCGAGGTGCTGGAGGCGACGCTCGACGCCGCCGGCCTCGACCGCGCCGTGATCGGGCTCGGCGACTCCGACCTCTTCCGCCAGCTGCTCGGCGAGCTCGGCATCGAGGGCGAGGCGCGGGAGTCGCTGCTCGCCCGGCTCGCCGCCCACGACCTGGTCGGGCTCGAGGTCGAGCTCGACGAGCTCGACGGCGTCGGCGACGAACAGGCGGCGACCTGCCTCGCCCTCTCGCAGCTGCGCGGCGGCAAGGAGGTGCTCGACCAGGCGCGCTCGCTCGGCGGCGCCGCGGTCGAGCGGGCGACGGCGCGGCTCGGCGCCACCTTCGAGGCGCTGGAGGCGCGCGGCGTCGCCGAGCGGGTGCGAATCGACCTCGGCCTGCTGCGCGACCTCGGCTACTACAGCGGCGCCATCCTCGAGGTCTACGACCCGGCCCTCGGCCACGTCCTCGGCGGCGGCGGCCGCTACGACCAGCTGCTGCAGCGCTTCGGCGTCGACCTGCCGGCGGCCGGCTTCGCCCTCTACCTGGAGCGCGTCCACGTCGCCCAGATGGAGGAGCAACAGGGAGGCGGGGGACGGTGAGCGTCGAGGTCGCCGGGCTCGGCCACGCCAAGTCGGAGGGGCCGCTGAAGCTGGCGGTGCCGCGCGGCGCCCTGCTCGGCGAGACCCTCGACGCCCTCGACGCGATCGGCCTCGACACCGCCGCGGCGCGCGGCGAGTCGCGCTCGCTGATCTTCCCCGGCGAGGAGATCACCCTGGTCACGATGCGCCCCTCCGACGTGCCGACCTACGTCGAGGCCGGCGCCGCTGACGTCGGCATCACCGGCAAGGACGTCCTGCTCGAGCAGGCCGACCGCCAGGTCTACGAGCTGCTCGACCTCGGCTTCGGCCGCTGCCGCATGGTGCTCGCCGGGCGCAGCGGCGACCGCAGCCTCGGCGAGTCCCAGCGCCGCCTGGGGATGATGCGGATCGCGACCAAGTACCCGCGCACCGCCGAACGCCACTTCGAGTCGACCGGCCGCCAGGTCGAGGTGATCGAGGTCAAGGGCTCGGTCGAGCTGGCGCCGCTGATCGGCCTCGCCGACGGCATCGTCGACCTGGTCGCCACCGGCCGCACCCTGGAAGAGAACGACCTCGAGGTGCGCGAGGAGATCCTCGAGTGCACCGCCCGCTTCGTCGCCAACCGGGTCGCGCACAAGCTGCGGGCGACCGAGGTCGACGACCTGATGGAGAGGCTGCGCGAGAAGGTCGCACCGTGAGGGTGCGGCGCTTCGAGTGGGAGGGGGCCGCCGCAAGCGCCGCCGCGATCCGCGACTGGGCGGTCGCCGCGGCCGAGCCGGTCGACGTGAGCGCGATCGAGCGCCAGGTGCGCGAGGAGGGCGACGCCGCCGTCCTGCGGCTGACCAACCGCTTCGACGCCAGCGCGTCGCCGCTCGACTCGGTGGCGGTCGACCCCGATGCGCCGGCCCGCGCCCTGGCCGCGCTCGATCCGGCGCTGCGCGAGTCCCTGGAGCTCGCCGCGGCCAACATCCGCACCGTCGCCGAGGCCCAGCTCCCCCCGGTGCAACGGGTTACGGCTCCCCCAGGACCGCAAAGCGTTTCAGTGCGGGAGGTGGCGGTCCGGGCGGCCGGGATCTACGCCCCGGGCGGGCGGGCGGCCTACCCGTCGAGCGTCCTGATGTGCGCGATCCCCGCCCGGGTGGCCGGGGTCGAGCGCCTGGCGCTGGCCTCGCCGCCGGGTCCCGACGGCGCGGTCGGCCCGCTGGTGCTCGCCGCCGCCGCCCTCTGCGAGGTCGACGAGGTCTACGCGATCGGCGGTGCCCAGGCGATCTTCGCCCTCGCCCACGGCACCGAGACGATCGCCGCGGTCGACGTCGTCGCCGGCCCGGGCAACGCCTGGGTGCGTGAGGCCAAGCGCGCCGTCTCCGGCACGGTCGGGATCGACTCGCTGGCCGGTCCCTCGGAGCTGATGCTGCTCGCCGACGCCGGCACCGAGCCGCGGTGGGCGGCGCTCGACCTCTGTGCCCAGGCCGAGCACGGGGGGGAGGGCGCGCTGATCGCCGCCGCGGCCGACGCCGCGGTGCTCGACGCGGTCGAGGCGGAGACGGTCCGCCTCGCCGGCGAGCGCGAGGGCGTCGGCGACGCCCCGCTGGCGCTGGCCCGGGTCCCCGGCGCCGAGGCCGCGGTCGACCTCGCCAACGCCTTCGCCCCCGAGCACCTCGAGCTGCTGGTCGAGGACGCCGCCGCTCTCGCAGAGCGGGTCACCACCGCCGGCTGCGTCTTCGCCGGCCCGCACAGCGCCACCGCCTTCGGCGACTACGCCGCCGGCTCCAACCACGTGCTGCCGACCGGCGGCGCCGGGCGCTTCTCCGGGCCGCTCGGCCCGCACGTCTTCCGCCGCAAGGTCGCCACCGTGGAGGTATCCGCCGAGGCGGCGGCGAAGCTGGCACCGCACGTCGATCGCATCGCCCGGGCGGAGGGATTCCCCGTCCACGGCGAGTCGGCGATGATCAGGGTGGAGAATGGCTGAGCAGATGAGCCGCACGGCGAACAGAGAGCGCAGGACCGGCGAGACCGAGGTCAGGCTCGCCCTCGACCTCGACGGCGGCGAGGCGAGCGCCGCGACCGGGGTCGGTTTCCTCGACCACATGCTCGACCTGCTCGCCCGCCACGGGCGGCTGGGGCTGAAGGTCGAGGCCTCGGGCGACCTGGAGACGGGCGCCCATCACACGGTCGAGGACGTCGGCATCGTGCTCGGCCAGGCGCTCGACGAGGCGCTCGGCGACCGGGCCGGGATCCGGCGCTACGGCTCGGCCCTGGTGCCGATGGACGAGTCGCTGGCCGAGTGCGCGATCGACATCTCGGGCCGGCCGCTCTGCGTCTTCGACGCCGAGCTGCCGGTCGGCAACATCGCCGGCTTCGACACCGAGCTGGCCGAGGAGTTCTTCCGCGCCGTCGCCAACAGTGCCAAGCTCACCCTGCACGTCTCGGTCCGCTACGGGAGCAACGCCCACCACATGATCGAGGCCGCCTTCAAGGCCTTCGCCCGCGCCCTGCGGGTCGCCGTCTCGCTCGATCCCGGGGAGAGCGGCGTGCCATCGACCAAGGGGACGCTCAGTGAGTAGCGCCCGGATCTGCATCCTCGACTACGGCATGGGCAACCTGCGCTCGGCCGAGAAGGCGCTCGAGCACGTCGGCGCGACGGCGACGATCTCCGCCGAGCCGGGGGCGGTGCGCGCCGCCGACGGACTGGTCCTGCCCGGGGTCGGCGCCTTCCCGCGGGCGATGGAGCACGTCCGCGCCCGCGGCCTCGACGAGCTGCTCGCCGAGCGCCACGCCGCCGGGGTGCCGATCCTCGGCATCTGCCTCGGCCTGCAGCTGCTCTTCGACTCGACCACCGAGCACGGCGGGGCCGAGGGCCTCGGCCTGCTCGCCGGCGCGGTCGAGGAGCTCGACGCGCCCGGGCTCAAGGTCCCGCACATCGGCTGGTCGCCGGTGCGCTGGGAGCGCGACTCGCGCCTCGCCGAGGGGATCGAGTCCGAGACGCCCTTCTACCACGTGCACTCCTTCGCGCCGCGCCCGCAGGCCGGCGAGCTGGTCGGCAGCGCCGCCTACGGCGCCCGCTTCTGCTCGGTCGCCGAGCGCGACAACGTCTTCGGCGTCCAGTTCCACCCGGAGAAGTCGAGCAGCGCCGGCCTGCGCCTGCTCGCCAACTTCGCCGGCATCTGCGCCTCGGTCCCGGCCTAGCCTCGCCGTGATCCTCTACCCGGCGATCGACATCCGCGGCGGCCAGGCCGTGCGCCTGCTGCAGGGCGACTACGCGCGCGAGACCGCCTACGACGCCGACCCGGTCGACGCCGCCCGGCGCTGGGCCGGCGAAGGCGCCGAGTTCCTCCACGTCGTCGACCTCGACGGGGCCAAGGCGGGCGAGCCGCGCAACCTCGACGCGGTGCGGCGCATCGCCGAGGCGGTCGAGTGCCCGATCCAGGTCGGCGGCGGCCTGCGCGCCGCGGCGGCGGTCGAGGCGGTGCTCCAGGCCGGCGCCGCCCGCGTCGTGATCGGCACCGCGGCGCTGCGCGACCCGGAGTTCCTCGCCGCCTGCGTCGAGGCCCACGGCGAGCGGGTGGTCGTCTCGGTCGACGCCCGCGACGGCAAGGTCTCGCTGTCAGGCTGGACCGAGGCCAGCGACGTCGACGTCGCCGACGCGGTCGCCGACCTGGGCCGTCGCGGCGTCGGCCGCTTTCTCTGCACCGCGATCGAGGTCGACGGGACGATGGAGGGGCCGGCGCTGGACGAGCTCAACCGGATCGCGGCGGGGACCGAGGCGGAGGTGATCGCCTCGGGCGGCGTCGGGACCCTGGACGACCTCGGTCGGCTGGGGCGGATTGGCGCTCCGAACGTCGAGGGCGCGATCGTGGGACGGGCGCTGTATGAGCGCAAGTTCACGGTTGCCGAGGGGATTGCTGCTTTGGGGGGATAGGAGAGCGGGGCACCCTCCTCCCGAGGCCGTCGCGCAGCTGGGGCGGACTTGCGATTCGAGGCGTGGATTCCAAGCCTCTGGAGGAGGGTGCCCCGCTCTCCTGCCGCCCCACGACTACGCTTCCCGGCATGGTTTTGAAGCGGGTCATTCCCTGCTTGGACGTGGATGGCGGGCGGGTCGTTAAGGGGACGAACTTCGTCGGCTTGCGCGACGCCGGGGATCCGGTGGAGTTGGCCGAGCGGTATGACGCTGAGGGGGCCGATGAGCTGGTGTTTCTCGACATCACCGCGTCGCATGAGAGGCGGGAGACGATCGTCGAGCTGGCGCGGCGGACGGCGGACAATGTGTTCATCCCGTTCACGATTGGGGGCGGGATCCGGTCGGTGGAGGATGCGCAGGCGGTGTTGGATGCGGGGGCCGACAAGGTGTCCGTGAATTCCTCGGCGCTGGCGCGGCCCGAGCTGCTGACGGAGTTGGCGGATCACTTTGGGGCTCAGTGCGTGGTGATCGCGATCGATGCGAAGCGCGAGGACGAGGGTTGGGGCGTCTACGTCAACGGGGGGCGCAAGAAGGTCGAGGGGCGGGAGGCGGTGGTTTGGGCGCGCGAGGCGGTTGAGCTTGGGGCGGGGGAGGTGCTCTTGACCAGCATGGACCGGGACGGGACGAACGACGGGTATGACATCGAGCTGACGCGGGCGGTGGCCGATGCGGTGTCGGTGCCCGTCATCGCTTCGGGTGGGGCCGGGACGCTCGAGCATCTGAGCGAGGCGGTCTCCGAGGGGCACGCCGACGCGGTTCTCTGCGCCTCGATCTTCCACTACGGGGCCTTTACCGTCGGCCAGGCCAAGGAGCGGATGGCGGCCGACGGGATCGCCGTTCGCGTCTGATGGCCGCGGTCCTGGCCGAGCGGCTGCTGCGCGAGCACCCGGAGCTGGTCGCCGTGCGCGAGGCGGCGACCGACCCGGTCTACCTCGTCGGCGGCGCGGTGCGGGACCTGCTGCTCGGCCGTGGGCGGGCCGACGTCGACCTGGTCGTGGTCGGCGACGCCGGCGCGCTCGCCGCCGCGCTCGGCGGCGAGGAGGTGCGCTCGCACGAGCGCTTCGGCACGGCCAAGGTGCGGCTCGACGGTCGCGAGCTCGACGTCGCCACCGCGCGCACCGAGAGCTACCCGCATCCGGGGGCGCTGCCCGCGGTCGAGCCGGCGGCGACGATCGAGGACGACCTCGGCCGGCGCGACTTCACGATCAACGCCCTGGCGGTCCCGCTGAACGGCGAGCCCGAGCTGATCGACCCCTTCGGCGGCCAGGCGGACCTCGCCGCCGGCAGGCTGCGGGTGCTGCACCCCGGGTCGTTCGCCGACGATCCGACGCGGGCGATCCGCGCGGCGCGCTACGCGGCGCGCTTCGGCTTCGAGCTGGAGCCGGAGACGGCGGCGCTGTTGGCGAAGGCCGACCTCGGCGCGGTCTCGGCCGACCGGCGGGCGGCCGAGCTGCTGCGCCTCGCCGCCGAGGAGCAGGCGCCTCGGGCGTTGGCGCTGCTCGCCGAGTGGGGGCTGGTCGAGCTGCGGCCGGGCGGGACCGAGCTCGCCGCCCGCGCCGCCGAGCTGCTGGCGGCCGAGCCCTGGGCGGGGGAGGCGCCGCGGGCGCCCACCCTGCTGCGCGCCGCGCTCGGCCCGGCCCGCGGCGAGCAGGAGCTGGCGGCTGCCGTCCCGGCGCGGCCCTCCGAGGCGGTGGGCCTGGCCCAGCCCCACGACTCGTCCGAGCTGCTGCTCGCCCGGGCGCTCGGCGCCGAGTGGCTCGACCGCTACCTGGCCGAGTGGCGGGCGGTCGAGCTGGAGATCGACGGCGACGACCTGATCGCCGCCGGCGTCGCCCAGGGCCCGGCCGTCGGCCGCGGCCTGGCCGAGGCGCTGCGGCGCAAGCTGGACGGGGAGCTGGGCGGGCGCGAGCAGGAGCTGGCGGCCGCGGTGGCGGCGGCGAGGGGCGACGATGGAGTGGCGTGAGCGCGACGGGGTGCGCTGGCTGCAGGCCGACCTGCCCGGCGCGACCGCGGTCTTCACCACCCGCTCGGCCGGCTCGCTCAAAGAGAGCCGACGAGCCGGTCGCCGCGGCGCTGGGCATCGACCCGGCGCGGATCGCCGCCGGACGGCAGGTCCACGGCACCGAGCTCGCCTTCCACGACGGCGCCCCGGGCGAGGCCGGCGAGGTCGACGGCCACGTGCTGCGCTCGCCCGGACCGGTCGGCCTCGTCTACACCGCCGACTGCCTGCCCGTCGCCCTGGCCGGCCCCGGCGGCGCCGCGGTCCTGCACTGCGGTTGGCGCGGCCTCGCCGCCGGCCTGATCGCCAAGGGCGCCGCCGCCGTCGGCGCGACCGATGCCGCGATCGGCCCCGGCATCGGCCCCTGCTGCTACGAGGTCGGCCCCGAGGTAATCGCCGCCCTGAACAGCCCGCCGACGGGCCGAAATGTTGCCTCTGAGGCAACATTTCGGCCCGTCGGCGGCGGGAGGGTGGATTTGGCGGGGGTGGCGCGGGGCAGCTGGACGCGGCGGGGGTGGAGCGGGTCGAGGCGGCGCGGCTCTGCACGCGCTGCGAGGAGGAGCTGTTCTTCTCGCACCGGCGCGACGGAGGTCCGGGGCGGCAGGGCGGCCTGGTCTGGCTCGACCGGGAGGGGACCTGAGGTGGCGGGGCTGATCCACGGCATCGAGGCGGCGAAGGTGGCGGCCAACCTGGAGCGGGCGCGCGAGGTCGCCGGGCCGGGGGTCGAGATCCTCGCCGCGACCAAGTACGTCCCGGTCGAGGAGATGGGCGCCCTGGCCGAGGCCGGCGTCGGCCTGGTCGGCGAGAACCGCCAGCAGGATCTCGCCGCCAAGCGCGAGCGCTGGGGAGACGCCTTCGAGTGGGACTTCATCGGCAACCTGCAGAGCCGCAAGGTCAAGCAGCTGCTGCCGGCCTGCCGCCTGATCCACTCGGTGGCCAGCGAGTCGGCCCTGACCCAGCTCGGCCGCCACGGCGGGCCCGACGCCGAGGTCCTGGTCGAGGTCAACGTCGCCGGCGAGCAGGGCAAGGGGGGCGTGGCGCCGGCCGATCTGGCCGCCTTCCTCGAGCGCTGCCCGGTGCGGGTCGGCGGCCTGATGACGATGCCGCCCTTCAGCCAGGACCCCGAGGACTCGCGCCGCCATTTCGCCCGTCTGGCCGAGCTGGCCGCCGAGCACGGCCTCTCGCGCCTCTCGATGGGAACGTCGCAGGACTGGCAGGTCGCGGTCGAGGAGGGGGCGACGATCGTCCGCCTCGGCACCGCACTCTTCATCTGAGCCATAATCGGTAAAGGAATCGGCCGGTACGGGCCGAAACACGCCGTAACCATGGCCCTACGCGATACATGGCATAGAGCGCTGGTCTACTTCGGCCTCGCCGAGGACCACGACTACGGCCCCGAGTACGAGGACGACTTCGACGCCGAAGCGGGCATCGACGAGCCCGCCGAAGGCCGCCGCGAGGCCCAGGTCCGCCGCCTGCCGACCTCGCGCCGCTCGCGCCGCGACGAGATCGACGACATCTTCGCCGACGACGAGCCGGCCTCGGTCTCGCGCACCCGGACGCTGCGCCCGGTCGGCAACGGCGACTCCGACGTCCAGGTCCACCTGGTCATCCCGCGCAACTTCAACGACGCCCAGCAGGTCGCCGACCAGTTCAAGCGCTCGGTGCCGGTGATCCTCAACCTGCAGACCACCGACCACGAGCTCTCCAAGCGGATGATCGACTTCTGCTCCGGGCTCACCTACGCCCTCGACGGCGGCATGCAGCGGATCGCCGAGAAGATCTTCCTGCTCACCCCGCGCAACGTCGAGGTCTCCGCCGAGGAGAAGGCCCGTCTCCTCGACAAAGGCTTCTTCAACCAGTCCTAGCCGGAAGCCTGGCCGCGGTGCGCCCCGGCGCTCGCCCGGGGGCTAGTCTCCCCGGGCGATGGTGATCGGCTTCTGCGGATCCGGCAACATGGCCGCGGCGATGGCGCGGGGCCTGCGCGACGACGCCGACGGCCTGCTCTTCTCCGACGGCGGCTCCGGCCGCGCCGCGCGCCTCGCCGACGGAACTGGGCGGCGAGGCGGTCGGCTCCAACCGCGAGCTGGCCGAGCGCGCCGACGTGGTCGTGCTGGCGGTCAAGCCGGCGATGCTGGAGGCGGCGGCGGCCGAGCTGGGCGGCGCGCCCGTGGTCGTCTCGCTGCTCGGGGCGACCCCGCTGGAGCGGGTGCGGGCGGCGCTGCCGAGCGCCGAGGTGGTGCGGGTGATGCCCAACCTCGGGGTCGAGGTGCGCCGCGGCGTCCTCTGCCTCGCCGGCGTCGCCGACCGCGAGCTGCGGGCGCTGCTCGAAGGCCTGGGCCAGGTGGTCGAGCTGCCCGACTCGCAGTTCGACGCGGCGACCGCGGTGATGGGCTGCGCGCCGGCCTACCTGGCTCTCGCGGTGGAGGCGATCGCCGACGCCGGCGCCGCCGACGGGCTCGATCCCGGCCTCGCCCGCGAGCTGGTGGTCGAGACCGCGGCGGGGACCGCCGAGCTGCTGCGCGAGCGCGACCCGGCCGCGGTCCGCGAGGCGGTCGCCTCGCCGGGCGGCAGCACCGAGGCCGGGCTCGAGGCGCTCGGCCGCGAGGGCGCCCGCGAGGCGTTCGAGGCCGCCGTTCGCGCCTCGCTGGAGAGGATGCGGGGATGATCGCCGCCGCGATCGACCGCTACGACGTCGCCGACTACGTCGACGCGCTCTTCCTCGTCTACATCATCCTGATCTTCCTCAACATCCTCAGCTCCTGGGTGCCGCGGATGCCCTACAACCGCGCCCTGCGCGGGGCGCTGGACTTCGTCAAAGAGACGACCGACCCCTACCTCAACCTCTTCCGCCGCTTCCTGCCGCCGATCGGCGGCGGCGGCTTCGCCCTCGACCTCAGCCCGATCCTCGGCGTCATCGTGCTCTTCATCCTGCGGGCGATCGTCGTCGGCCTGATCGAAGGGTGAGCGCCGCGGCGGGCAGGGCGCGCGCCTGGCGCCTGGCCGGCGGGCTGTGCGGGCTCGTCCTGGTCGCCGACCAGGCGGCCAAGGCGGTGGTCGAGGCCAACCTCTACGCGGGCCAGACCGTCGCCGTCCTCGGCCCGCTGGACCTCACCCTCTCGCACAACACCGGCGTCGCCTTCGGCCTCGCCAGTGGCGGCGGCGCGCGGCTGGCGGTCGTCACCGCGGTCGCGCTGCTGGTCGTCGGCTGGGTCTTCTCGCGCGACCCGACCCGGCCGGGGATGTGGGTCGCCGCCGGCCTGCTCGCCGGCGGCGCGCTCGGCAACCTCGCCGACCGGATCCGCGCCGACGCGGTCACCGACTACATCGAGATCGGCAGCTGGCCGGCCTTCAACCTCGCCGACGTCGCGGTTACCGCCGGCGTTGTCCTGCTCGCCCTCTCCTACCTGCGCGAAGACGAGCCCCGGCGATGAGCTTCCGGTGCGCCTTTTGCTCCCTGGCGGTACATAAAGCGCACTGGAACGAGGTGGCGGGGTGACCGAGGGGCTGCGCATCGTCCACCGGGACGAGGCCCTGGCCGTGGTCGACAAGCCCGCCGGCCTGGTCGTCCACCCGGCGCCCTCGCACGACGGGCCGACCCTGGTCGGCGAGCTGGGCGAGCTGCTGGGCGGCGGGGCGGACCCCGAGCGGCCGGGGATCGTCCACCGGCTCGACAAGGGGACCAGCGGCCTGCTGGTCGTCGCCCGCAGCGACGAGGCCCACGCCGCCCTGCAGGCCCAGGTACAGCGGCGCGAGGTCGAGCGCGTTTACCTCGCCCTGGCCCACGGCCGCATCCCCTCGCGCACCGGCACGATCGACGCCCCGATCGGCCGCGCCGCCCGCCAGCGCCACCGGATGGCGGTCTCCGGCGCGGCCTCGCGCCAGGCCCGCACCCTCTTCGAGGCGCTCGAGCTGCTCACCGCCGAGACCTACCTAGAGGTCAAGCTGGAGACCGGCCGCACCCACCAGATCCGCGCCCACTTCGCCGCCATCGGCCACCCCCTGGCCGGCGACCCGACCTACGGCGGCGAGCTGAAGCACGGCCTCGAGCGCCCCTTCCTCCACGCCCACCGCCTCGCCTTCGAGCACCCGCTGAGCGGCGAGCGGCTGAGCTTCGAGTCGCCGCTGCCCGACGACCTGCTGAGCGCGCTCGCCGCCGCCCGCAAAGCCTGAGCCGGCGCCGCACCCCTACAATCCGTCGGCTCGGAAACCGACCCCCGTCGGCACCCGACCCGGATCCTGACCGGCGCTCGCGCCGGGTCCCGGCGAGGGCGGCGGGGATTCACGCAAGACAAACCAAGGAGCTTCACCCATGCCAGAGGCAGGCCTCAAAGAGCTGCTGGAGGCCGGAGTCCACTTCGGCCACCAGACCCGTCGCTGGAACCCGAACATGCGCCGCTACATCTTCGGCGAGCTGGACGGGATCCACATCATCGACCTGATCCAGACCGAGGAGCTGCTGGAGAAGGCGCGCCGCTTCGCCGGCGAGCTGTCCAGCGGCGGCGGCACGGTGCTCTTCGTCGGCACCAAGAAGCAGGCTCGCGGCCCGGTCGAAGAGTGGGCCAAACGCTGCAAGATGCCCTACGTCAACCAGCGCTGGCTGGGCGGCCTGCTGACCAACTTCAACACGATGTCGGCCCGGATCGGGCGGCTGCACGAGCTGACCGAGTGGCGCGACGAGGGCAAGCTGGAGCTGCTGCCGACCAAGGAGCGGATGGGCATGCAGGCCGAGCTGGCCAAGCTCGACTACAACCTCGGCGGCGTCCGCGACATGGACAAGCTGCCCGACGCGGTCTTCGTCACCGACCTCAAAACCGAGGAGATCGCGGTGCGCGAGGCGGCCCGGCTGCGGATCCCGATCATCGCCCTGGTCGACACCAACTGCGACCCGACCCCGATCGACTACGTGGTGCCGGGCAACGACGACGCGATCCGCTCCTGCCAGCTGGTGATCGGCACGATCGGCGCCGCGGTCGAGGAGGGCGCCGGCGCCTGGCGCGTGCAGGAGGAGAAGCGGATCGCCGAGGAAATGGCGCGCCGCAAGAAGGAGGAGGAAGAGCGCAAGAAGCGCGAGGAGGAAGAGAAGGCGCGCAAGGAGGCCGAGGAGAAGAGGGCGGCCGAAGAGGAGGCGAAGAGGAAAGCCGAGGCTCAGGCCGCGGCGGCGAAACCGAAGGAGGCTCCGGCGGCCAAAGCCGCGGGTCCTGTCGCTGCAGGGGACCCACCGCCCCCTGCGGTAGCTAAAGCTTCCTCGGGGGCGGTTCCCCCTACAGCGCCACCCGCGGCAGAGGCGGATGAGAAACAGGGTTCGGCCGCTGAGGCGAAGGCCCCAGCCGAGAAAGCCTCTAAGGAGGACGGCAAATGAGCATCACCGCAGCAGATGTGAAGGCGCTCCGGGACCGGACCGGGGCGGCGATGATGGACTGCAAGTCGGCGCTGAGCGAGGCCGAGGGAGACACCGAGCGCGCGGTCGAGATCCTGCGCGTCAAGGGCCAGGCCTCGGCCGCCAAGCGCGAAGGGCGGGGCACCGAGGAGGGCGTCGTCGCCTCCTACATCCACGCCAACGACAAGGTCGGGGCGATGGTCGAAGTCCAGTGCGAGACCGACTTCGTCGCTCGCAACGAGGACTTCAAGGCCTTCGCCTATGAGGTCGCCCTGCACGTCGCCGCGACCGCGCCCAAGTTCGTCACGATCGAGGAGATCCCCGAGGCCGAGCGCGAGGCCGAGCGCAAGGTCTTCGAGCAGAAGGCGCGCGAGGAAGGCAAGCCCGACAACGTGGTCGAGAAGATCGTCGAGGGGCAGCTGGCGAAGTGGGGCAAGGAGGTCGCCCTGCTCGACCAGGCCCACGTCAACGCCGAGAAGCACGACTCGAAGTCGATCGAGGAGCTGCGCCAGGAGCTGGCGGCGAAGACCGGCGAGAACGTCCGCATCGCCCGCTTCGCCTACTTCCGCGTGGGCGAGTAGGCTCGCGGCCGAGATGGCCGCCGACCCCAAGTTCAAGCGCATCCTGCTGAAGCTCTCGGGCGAGGCGCTGATGGGCGAGCGCGAGCACGGCACCGACGCCGCCGAGGTCGAGCGGATCGCCGCCCAGGTGGCCGCGATCCGCGAGCGCGGGGTCGAGGTGGCGATCGTCGTCGGCGCCGGCAACATCTACCGCGGCCTGGCCGGGGCGGCGGCGGGCATGGACCGCGCGACCGGCGACTACATGGGGATGCTGGCGACGGTGCTCAACGCGCTCACCCTGCAGGACGCGCTGGAGAAGACCGGCCAGTACACGCGGGTGCTCTCGGCGATCGACGTCAAGGAGGTCGCCGAGCCCTACATCCGCCGCCGCGCGATGCGACACCTGGAGAAGGGCCGGGTGGTGATCTTCGCCGCCGGCACCGGCAACCCGTTCTTCACCACCGACACCGCCGCCGCCCTGCGCGCCCTGGAGATCCACGCGGAAGCGATCCTGATGGCCAAGAACGGGGTCGAGGGCGTCTACGACTCCGACCCGGCGACCAACCCGGAGGCGAAGTTCATCGCCGCGATCGGCCACCGCGAGGCGATCGAGCGCAACCTGCGGGTGATGGACTCGACCGCGCTCTCGCTCTGCATGGACAACGACCTGCCGATCTACGTCTTCAACATGGGAGACGCTGGGAACATAGATAGGATCGTCAGCGGCGAGAGGGTGGGAACGCTGGTCTCGAGCGCGCCCGCCGAGTGAGACGAACGGGGGCCCAGTGGAGCTGATCGACGAAATGCTCGAGGACGCCAAGGACCGGATGGGCAAGTCGGTCGAGTCCAGCCGCAACGAGCTGGCCACGGTGCGCACGGGGCGCGCCTCGCCGCACCTGCTGGACCGCATCGTGGTCGACTACTACGGCGCCCAGACCCCGCTCAAGCAGCTCGCCAACGTGGCCGCCACCGACGCCCGCTTGCTCACCGTCACCCCCTTCGACAAGGGCGCGATCGGGGCGATCGAGAAGGCGATCCAGGAGTCCGACGTCGGCCTGACGCCGAGCAACGACGGCAGCCTGATCCGCCTCCAGGTCCCGGAGATGACCGAGGAGCGGCGGCGCGAGATGGTCAAAGTCGTCCACGGCGTCGCCGAGGAGGGCCGGATCGCGGTGCGCAACATCCGCCGCGACGTGATGAGCGACCTGCGCGAGCTGAAGAAGGAGGGCGAAGCCGGCGAGGACGACGAGCGCCGCGCCGAGAGCGCCCTGCAGAAGCAGACCGACGACGCGGTGGCCGAGATCGACGCGCTCCTGAAGGGGAAGGAAGAGGAGATCCTGGAGGTGTGAGTGCCTCCGCGCGGTACGTCGCGATCATCACCGACGGCAACGGGCGCTGGGCGCAGCAGAAGGGCTTGCCGACCGTCGAGGGTCACCGGGCGGGCGCCGACACGGTCAAGGCGCGGCTGCGCGACGCGGTCGAGCTGGGGATCGAGGAGCTGACCGTCTACTCGTTCTCGACCGAGAACTGGTCGCGGCCCGAGGAGGAGGTCGCGGGGCTGATGCAGATGTTCGGCGAGCGGATCGAGGCCGAGACCCCGGAGCTGAACGAGGAGGGGGTGCGGATGCGCTTCGTCGGCCGCCGCGAGGGGGTCGCCCCGGCGCTGGTCGAGCGCATGGACTGGGCCGAGGAGCTGACCGCCGGCAACGAGCGGATCGCCCTCTTCGTCGCCTTCAACTACGGCGGCCGGGCGGAGATCGTCGACGCGGCGCGGCGCTTCGAGGGCGGCGGCGAGGCGGAGTTCGCGCAGCTGCTCTATGCGCCGGAGATGCACGACCCCGACCTGCTGATCCGCACCAGCGGCGAGCAGCGCATCTCCAACTACCTGCTCTGGCAGTGCGCCTACTCGGAGCTGGTCTTCCGCGAGGAGCTCTGGCCCGACTTCGACCGGGCGGCGCTGGAGGAGTGCCTGAGCGAGTTCGAGGCGCGCCAGCGCCGCTTCGGGGCGAGGGCCTGATGCAGGACCTCTTCGACGACGAGCTCTTCGAGGAGCCGGCGGCGAAGCCGCCGCGCCCGCCCCGGCAGCGCCGCCGGCCGAGCTCGCCGCGCGACGAGACGATCAAGCGGATCGTCTACGCGCTGCCCTGGGCGGCGTTCGCGATCGCGATCGTCGTCGCCGGCGACCTCGTCTTCGCCGTCGCCCTGATCGCCGTCGGCGCCCTCTGCCTGCGCGAGTACACGGCGATGACCGCCGAGCTGCACCCGATCCAGCGCGCCGCCTACCTCAGCGTCGCGGCGCTGATCCTCGCCGCCCACTTCGGCACCGCCTTCAACGTGCTGCTGGTCCTCGCCGCGTCCTTCCCGGTGCTCTTCGCCTTCGGCGCCGAGCGCCAGCGCCAGGGCCAGTTCACCGTCTCGATGGGGGTCACCCTGCTCGGCGTCTTCTGGATCGGCATCCCGCTCGTCCACGCCGTCCTGCTCCGCGACCTGCCCGACCACGGCGCGGCGCTGCTGATCGACGTCCTGGTCGGGACCTTCGCCGCCGACACCGGCGCCTACGCGATCGGGCGCATGTTCGGCGCCCACAAGTTCGCCCCCAACCTCTCGCCCAACAAGACGCTCGAGGGGCTGCTCGGCGGCTTCCTGATCGGCACCATGGCCTTCTGGTTCGCCGGCCTCTACCAGGACTGGCTCTCCGGCGTGGACGCGCTGATCATCGGCGCCGCCGTCGCCGCGATCGCCCCCGTCGGCGACCTCTTCGCCTCGATGCTGAAGCGCGACCTGGGCCGCAAGGACACCGGCACCCTGGTCGGCCCCCACGGCGGCATCCTCGACCGCCTCGACGCCGTCCTCTTCACCGTCGTCGTCGGCTACTACCTCGCCGTCCAACTCGTCTACTGAGCCTATGCTTCAGCCATGAGAAAGGTCCTGGTATTGGGCTCCACCGGGTCGATCGGGACGCAGGCGCTGGAGATCGTCGCTGCGTCGGGTGAGCTCGAGGTCGTCGGGCTCGCCGCCGGGTCGAGCTGGGAGCGGGTGCTGGCGCAGGCGGCCGAGCACGGCGTCGGGCGGGTCGCCTTCGCCGAGGAGGGCGCGGCGCGGGCGGCGCGCGGTGCCTGGGACGGCGAGGTGCTGGCCGGCGAGGAGGGCATCCGCGAGCTGATCGTCACCGCCGGCGCCGACCTGGTGCTGAACGGGATCGTCGGCGCCGCCGGCCTGGGCCCGACGATCGTCGCCCTCGGCGAGGGGATCGACGTCGCCCTCGCCAACAAGGAGAGCCTGGTGATCGGCGGCGAGCTGACGATGGCCCTGGCCGAGGCGACCGGGGCGCGGCTGCTGCCGGTCGACTCCGAGCACTCGGCCCTCTTCCAGCTGATCGGCGCCGAGCCGCCGGGCACGGTCGAGCGGCTGGTGCTGACCGCCTCCGGCGGCCCCTTCCGCGGCCGCACCGAGCTGGCCGGGGTCAGCGTCGAGGAGGCCCTCGCCCACCCGACCTGGGAGATGGGCGGCCGGATCACGATCGACTCGGCGACGCTGATGAACAAGGGCTTCGAGGCGATCGAGGCGCACCACCTGTTCGGGGTCGGCTTCGAGCGGATCGAGGTCGTCGTCCACCCGCAGTCGATCGTCCACTCGCTGATCGACCTCAACGACGGCGCCACCCTGGCCCACCTCGGCTACCCCGACATGCGGGTGCCGATCTCCTACGCCCTGCACCACCCCGAACGGGCCGACGTCGAGGTGCCGCGGCTCGACCTGGCCAGCGTCGGCGCGCTCGAGTTCGAGCCGCCCGACCTCGAGACCTTCGCCTGCCTGCGCCTGGCGCTGGAGGCCGGCAGGGCGGGGGGGACCGCGCCCTGCACGCTCAACGCCGCCGACGAGGTCGCCGTCGCCGCCTTCCTCGAGGGCCGGATCGGCTTCGCCGCGATCCCGGCCGCGATCGAGGCCGTGCTGGCGGCGATGCCGGCGCTGCAGCCGACCCACTTCGAGGACCTCTTCGCGGTCGACGCCGAGGCCCGGCGCCGCACCGAAGAGGAGGTCGGGGGGTTGGCGAGGGTATGAACTGGGTGCTGATCTTCCTCGGCTTCTCGGCGCTGATCATGCTGCACGAGGCCGGCCACTTCTTCGCCGCCAAGGCCTGCGGGATGCGGGTCGAGCGCTTCTTCCTCTTCTTCGGGCCGACGATCTGGTCGGTCAAGCGCGGCGAGACCGAGTACGGGATCAAAGCGATCCCGCTCGGCGGCTACGTGAAGATCAGCGGCATGAACCCGGAGGAGGAGATCCCCGCCGAGGTCGAGCCGCGCGCCTACTACCGCCAGCCGGTCTGGAAGCGGATCGTGACGATCGCCGCCGGCCCCGCGGTCAACATCGTCCTCGCCTTCCTCATCCTCTACGTCCTCGCCTTCGGCGTGAACCAGCCGACGCAGACGGTCGAACGGGTGCTGCCCGACACGCCGGCGGCGGCGACGCAGCTGGCGCCGGGCGACCGCATCGTCGCCGTCGACGGCCGCAGCTTCCGCGGGCTCGGCGGCGAAGAGCTGCTCGAACGTTTCCGCGACCGGATCGCCTCGCACCGCTGCGCCGGCAGGCAGGTCGACGGCTGCCGGGCGGCGACGCCGGCCGTGCTGACCGTGCGCCACGACGGCGAGCTGCAGCGGATCGTCGTGCGGCCCGAGTACGACGCCGAAGCCGAACGCGCCCTGGTCGGCTTCGGCTACGGGGTCGAGCCGGCGAACCTCGGCGCCGGCGGGGCGGCGACCTGGGCCGCCGACAAGATGTGGCTGGTCGCCAGCCGCACGGTCACCGTCTTCGCCCGCCTCTTCGAAGAGGACAAACGCAAGGAAGTCTCGGGCGTGGTCGGGGTCAGCGCCGTCGCCAACGAAACGATCGACGTCAGCACCCAGCAGTCCTTCCTGCTGCTCGCCCTGGTCAGCCTCTCGCTCGGCCTGATCAACCTCTTCCCCTTCCTGCCGCTCGACGGCGGCCACATCTTCTGGGCCGTGGTCGAGAAGTTCCGCGGCCGGCCGGTGCCGCTGCGCACGATGGAGAAGGCCGGGGCGCTCGGCTTCGTCCTGGTGATCATGCTCTTCGTCCTCGGCCTCAGCAACGACATCGGCCGCCTCACCGGCGAAGGCTTCGGCGTCCGCTGACCCAACCACCCGAACTGCATCAAATTCCAGCTCTGGCAGAGCTGGAATTTGATGCAGTTCGGGGGAGGAGGGGTCGGTAGGCTGCCGATATGGCTTCCAAGCGGCAGATATTCGTCGGTGGCGTCCCGGTGGGCGGGGGGGCGCCGGTCGTCGTGCAGACGATGACCAAGACCGAGACCGCCAACCTGGCGGCGACCATGGAGCAGATCGGCAAGGTCGCCGAGGCCGGCGCCGACCTGGTCCGCTGCGCGGTGCCGCGCGACGAGGACGCCGAGGCGCTGAAGACGATCGTGCGCGACTCGCCGATCCCGGTGATCGCCGACATCCACTTCAACCACACCCTGGCGCTGAAGGCGATCGACGCCGGCGCCCACTGCATCCGGCTCAACCCCGGCAACATCGGCGGCCGCGAGAAGGTCGCCGAGGTCGCCGAGCGGGCCAACGCCGCCGGCGTGCCGATGCGGATCGGGGTCAACTCCGGCTCGCTGCCCAAGCACCTGCACGCGCTCGAGCGCGAAGCGCCGGTCGAGGCCCTGGTCGCCGCCGCGGTCGAGTTCGTCGAGCTGATGGAGTCGCTCGACTTCGAGCGCTTCAAGGTCTCGATCAAGTCGACCAACGTGCCCAACACGATCGCCGCCAACCGGCTGCTCTCCGAGAAGATCCCCTACCCGCTGCACCTCGGCATCACCGAGGCCGGGACCAAGTGGTCGGGCTCGCTCAAGTCGGCGGTCGGGCTGGGCACGCTGCTCGCCGACGGGATCGGCGACACGATCCGGATCAGCCTCTCGACCTTCCACGCCGAGGAGGAGGTCAAGGTCGCCTGGGAGATCCTCAAGGCGCTGCAGCTGCGCGAGCGCGGCCCGGTGCTGATCGCCTGCCCGACCTGCGGCCGCCTGCAGTTCGACATGGACTCGGTCGTGGCCGAGATCGAGCAGCGGCTCGAGGGCTACGCCGAGCCGGTCGAGGTCGCCGTGCTGGGTTGCGCGGTGAACGGGATCGGCGAGGCCAGCCACGCCGACTTCGGCATCGCCGGGGCCAAGAACGAGGGCCTGATCTTCGCCGGCGGCAAGCCGCTGCGCAAGGTGCCGCAGGCCGAGCTGGTCGACACCCTCTTCCGCGAGATCGACAAGTCGCTGGAGCGCGGCGGCGAGGTCGAGTTCGACGAGGCCGAGTCGCGCGAGGGCGCCGAGTGGGTGGCGCGGATCGAGGAGGAGAACGCCGGCGACCTGACCCCGGAGAAGATCGCCGCCCTGGAGCACGAAGCCGCGGCGAAGGGCGAGTCGGACAAGGTCCTGCTCGACGAGGAGGCATCGCCCACCGCCGGACGGCGCTTCACGCGGGCCTAATAGGTTTCCCCGCGTGACCCGGCTCAGCCAGAGCTTCATCCCGACCCTGAAGGACGCCCCGGCCGACGCCGAGGCGATCTCCCACAAGCTGATGGTGCGGGCCGGGCTGATCCGCCAGGTCGGCGCCGGGCTCTGGTCCTACCTGCCGGCCGGCTGGCGGGTGCACCGCAAGGTCGAAGCGATCCTGCGCGAGGAGATGGAGGCGATCGGCTGCCAGGAGATGCTGATGCCGGTGCTGCAGCCTGCCGAGGCCTGGCAGAAGACCGGCCGCTACGCGATCGAGGAGCTGTTCAAGCTCGAGGACCGCAAGGGCGCGCCGATGGTGCTGGCGATGACCCACGAGGAGTGCGTCACCGGCCACGTCGCCCGCGAGGTGCGCTCCTACCGCGACCTGCCGCTGATGCTGTTCCACATGCAGACCAAGGAGCGCGACGAGCCGCGGCCCCGCGCCGGCGTCCTGCGCACCCGCGAGTTCACGATGAAGGACGCCTACTCCTTCGACCGCGACGAGGAGGGCCTGGCGCGCTCCTACGAGGCCCAGAGCGGCGCCTACGAGCGGATCTTCGACCGCTGCGGCCTGCGCTGGTACCGGGTCGAGTCCGACGTCGGGATGATGGGCGGCTCCGGCGCCCACGAGTACATGGCCCCCTGCGCGGCGGGCGAGAACGAGGTGGCGCTGGCGCCGGGCTACGCGGCCAACGTCGAGGTCGCCGCCGCCGAGCCGCGCCCGGTCGAGCTGCCGCCGCCGCTGGCGGCGCCGGAGCAGGTCGCGACCCCCGGCCTGACCAAGATCGATGAGGTCTCCTCGGCGCTCGGCCTGCCGCCGGGGGCGCTGATCAAGGCGATGCCGATCGTGGTCGAGGGCCGCGGCCTGGTCCTCGTCCTGCTGCGCGGCGACCACCGGCTCAACGAGATCAAGCTGCGCAACGGGATGGGCACCGACTTCCGCCAGGCGAGCGCCGAGGAGATCGAGGCCGAGCTCGGCCCGCCCGGCTTCATCGGCCCGGTCGGCGCCGAGCTGCCGATGATCCGCGACGCGGCGCTGAGCGGCGACTCCTACGTCTGCGGCGCCAACCGGCCCGACGCCCACCTGCGCGGCGTCGACCCGAGCCGCGACTTCGAGGCCTACGAGATGGACGTGCGCACGGTCGAGGCCGGCGACACCGCGCCCGGCGGCGGCACGATCGAGATCGAGCCGGCGATCGAGGTCGGCAACATCTTCAAGCTCGGCAGCCGCTACTCCGAGCCGCTGGGCGCCACCTTCCTCGACGAGAGCGGCGCCGAACGGCCGATCGCGATGGGCAGCTACGGGATCGGCCCGGCGCGGATCCTCGCCGCCGCGATCGAGCAGGGCGCCGACGAGCGCGGCATCGTCTGGCCGCCGGCGCTCGCTCCCTGGCAGGCGCACCTGGTCTCGCTGGCCAAGGCCGGCGAGGAGGAGCGCGCCGCCGCCGACCGGCTCTACGAGGAGCTGCGCGGCGAGGGACTCGAGGTGCTCTACGACGAGCGCGACGCCGGCCCGGGCGAGAAGCTGACCGACGCCGAGCTGCTCGGCTGCCCGCTGCGGGTGGTCGCCGGCCGCCGCGGCCTCGCCGCCGGCATCGTCGAGGCCAGCGAGCGGGCCAGCGGCGCCGAGCACGAGCTGCCGGTCGCCGAGGCGGCCGCCCGCGCCGCCCAGCTGCTCGGCCGCATCGATGGCTGAGAGCGCTCCCTTCGGCCGCGGCCGCGTCCGCCGCCTCTTCGGCCTCGACCGCAGCGGCCCGCCGCCGCCCGAGGTGCTCGCCGGCCAGCCGCTCAACCCCTGGACCCTGCCCAACCTGGTCGGCTACCTGCGGCTGGCGGCGCTGCCGCTCTTCCTCTGGCTCGCCTTCGAATCGGGCGACGGCCGCAGCGCCGCCGCCGCAGCCGTCTTCTGGCTGATCGCCGCCGGCGACTACCTCGACGGCTTCCTCGCCCGGGTCACCGGCCAGTACAGCCGGCTGGGCTCGATCCTCGACCCGGTCGTCGACCGGCTGACGATCCTCGCCGGCGCCGTCGTCTGCTGGCACTTCGAGCTGCTGCCGCGCTGGGCGCTGGCCCTGCTCGTCGCCCGCGAGCTGGTCATGCTCGCCCTCGGCCAGTACGCGATCCGCCACGGGGTCGAGGTGCGGGTCAACTGGCCGGGGCGGATCTCGGTCTTCCCGATCATGGGCGGCATCTTCTTCGCCCTCGTCTTCGCCGGCTGGGTGCCAGCAGCGCTGCTGGTGCTCGGCGTCGCCCTGGCGATCTTCGCCACCGTGCTCTACGCCCGGGCGGCACTGCGCGAAGTGCAAGCCGGCGGCCAGAACGGCTGAACCTTCAACCTGCAGTTGAACCTTTGGCCCAGGCACCTATAATCGCCTCAAGGCGGCCGCGGCAGGCCCTCACCAGCGAAGAAGGAGCGAGATGGAGGACACCTTTCCCGATCTCGGTTCGCTCAGCGACGAAGAGCTGAAGGACCTGATCGACAAGCTCACCGAGGAGGAGAACGAGATCTCCTACAAGCGGCGCATGCTGCACGGCAAGATCGACATCCTCCGGGCCGAGCTGGTCAACCGGCTGCGCCAGAAGCGCGAGCACGGCGACACGCTCTTCTCCGGCGACGACGTCGCCCAGCTGACCGAGATCCTCGCCGGCAGGGCGCAGGCCCCCGAGGGCGGGGCGACCGGCGACGAGCCCGCGGCCTGAGAGGAGCCCGGTGGCCGTCCACTGCCCCGAATGCGGCTTCGTCAACCCCGAGGGAGCCAACTACTGCCAGAAGTGCGGCGCCTACGTCGGCGGCCCGGCCGAGGGCGGCAGCGGCGACGAACCGACGACGATGACCTACGAGGTCGACGAGACCGGCGAGATGCAGCCGGTCGACATCGACGAGACGGTCGAGCGCAGCGGCGCGGCGCTGGTGATCCGCGCCGGCGGCGGCCGCGCGGGGGAGAGCTTCGCCCTCGCCGAGGAGCGGATCAGCATCGGCCGCAGCCCCGACGCCGGCGTCTTCCTCGACGACGTCACCGTCTCGCGCAACCACGCGCTGCTGGTCCGCCGCCGCGACGGCCTCTACATCGACGACCTCGGCTCGCTCAACGGCACCTACGTCAACCGCCGCCGGATCGAGTCGCACCGGCTCGAGGACGGCGACGAGATCCAGGTCGGCAAGTACAAGCTGAGCTACCTGGAGCGCTGAGCCGATGGCCGTCTCCGAGCAGCAGGCACGCCAGCGCGACTCGCGCCCGCGCAAGGCGCTGACGATCGGCGCTGTCTGCAAGATCCTGCAGGCCGAGTTCGACGACGTCTCGATCTCCAAGATCCGCTACCTCGAGGACCAGAAGCTGCTGACGCCGCGGCGCACCGCCGGCGGCTACCGCCTCTACAGCCAGTCCGACGTCGAACGGCTGCGCACGATCCTGCGCCTGCAGCGCGACGAGTTCCTGCCGCTGCGGGTGATCCGCCAGGAGCTGGCCGCCGGCGGCGACGTGGTCGCCGCCGCGGGCGGCGCCGAGAAGCGGCCCTCGGGCGGCGCCGTGCGGCGGGCGATCCTGGTCAACACCTCGCGCGCCTACCTCACCCTGGAGGAGGTGGCCGAGGAGACCGGCGCCCGCGAGGAGCTGATCGCCGAGCTGGAGAACTTCGGCATCATCCAGCCCGAGAAGCGCGAGGGCAGGACGGTCTACGACGAGACCGACCGCGAAGTCGTGCGCGCCGCCAACGAGCTCTCGCGGGTCGGCGTCGCCGCCCGCAACCTGCGCATCTTCCGCTCCTCGGCCGACCGCGAGGCGAACCTGCTCGAGGCGCTGCTCGGCCCCTCGCTGCGCTCGCGCAACCCCGAGCGTCGCAAGGAGGCGCTGGAGAGCCTGGAGAGCCTGGCGGCGACCGTCAGCCACCTCAAGCACCTGCTGCTGGTGCGGGACCTGCGCCGCCTCGCGGGCGACTGACGTGCCGCGCGCCAGCCGCCGCCGGGCGATCGCCGCTCCGCGCGAGCGGGTCTGGGAGCTGGTCTCCGACCCCTACAGCCTGCCGCGCTGGTGGCCGCGGACGACGCGGGTCGAGAGCGTCGAGGGCGAGGGCGAGGGCAGCGAGTGGACGAGCGTGCTCGGCACCGCCGACGGGCGCGGCGTGCGGGCCGACTTCCGCTGCGTCGAGTCGGTCGCCGGGCAGCGCCGGGCCTGGGAGCAGCGGCTCGCCGGCAGCCCTTTCGAGCGCCACCTGCGCAGCTACCGGGTCGAGGCCTCGCTGCGCGAGGCGGGCGCCGGGACCGAGGTCGAGCTCACCGCCCGCCAGTCCCTGCGCGGCCTCTCGCGGCTCGGCGGCCCGATGATGCGCAAGGGCCAGGGCGGGCTGCTGGAGGAGGCGCTGGACGGGATCGAGCGGGCGCTGACGTGAGCGGCCCGCGGCGCGACTCGAAGTGGTGGGGCTGGGGCGAGCCCGACAACCTGCCGGCGCTCGACCCGCCGGCGCTGGCGACCCTGCGCGAGCGGATCGGCGAGCTCGAAGCGGTGCCGCGGGCGGCCGAGCCGGAGGGCTTCGAGCTGCCGCCGGCCGAGCCCCTGCCGGGCGCCCTGGTCGAGGCGGTCGGCGGGGAGAGCGTCTTCAGCGGGCAGGAGGACCGCCTGCGCCACGCCACCGGCCGCGGCTACGCCGACCTCGCCCGGCTGCGCTCGGGACGCCTCGCCGAGGCGCCCGACGCGGTCCTCGTCCCCGCCGACGCCGAGGCGGTGAAACGCGTTCTGGTTCTGTGCGAGACGGAACGCGTTGCAGTGGTCCCCTTCGGCGGCGGCACCAGCGTCGTCGGCGGGGTCGCGCCGCTGCGCGGCGCCCACGGGCGGGTCGTCAGCCTCGACCTCTGCCGCCTGCGCGCGGTCGAGGTCGACCGCCGCTCGCTGACCGCGACGCTCGGCGCCGGCCTGCGCGGGCCCGAGGCCGAAGCGGCGCTGGCCGCCCACGGCCTCGTCCTCGGCCACTACCCGCAGTCCTTCGAGTACGCGACGATCGGCGGCTTCGCCGCGACCCGCTCGGCCGGCCAGGCCTCGAGCGGCTACGGGCGCTTTGACGAGCTGGTCAGCGCGATCCGCCTGCTCGCCCCGGCCGGCGAGCTGCGCACCCTGGAGACGCCGCACAGCGCCGCCGGCCCGGCGCTGCGCGAGCTCGTCGTCGGCTCGGAGGGGACGCTGGGCGTGATCCCCGAGGTCACCGTCCGCGTCCGCCCGGTTCCCGCCGTGCGCCGCTACGAGGCCTGGATCGCCGAGGACTTCGCGGCCGGGGCGGAGATCGTCCGCGCCCTCGCCCAGGGCCCCGGGCTGCCCGACGTGATCCGCCTCTCCGACGAGGAGGAGACCGAGGTCTCGCTGGCGCTCTCGGGGCCGCGCGGCGCGGCCGGCCGGGCCTTCGACGCCTACCTCGGCCTGCGCCGCCGGCGCGGCGGCTGCCTGATCGTCGTCGGCCACGAGGGCGAGGCCGAGTCGGTCGCCCGCCGCCGGGCGCTGGCGGTGCGGGCGCTGCGCGCCGGCGGCGCCGCCTACCTCGGCCAGGCGGCCGGCCGCTCCTGGGAGCACGGTCGCTTCCAGGGCCCCTACCTGCGCGACACCCTGATGGAGATGGGCGCCCTGGTCGAGACCCTGGAGACCTCCCACACCTGGAGCCGGCTGGGCGAGCTGCACACGGCGGTCGGCGAGGCGATCCGCGCGGCGCTGGCGGCGGGCGGCACGCCGGGGCTGGTCTTCTCCCACCTCTCGCACGCCTACGCCGACGGCGCCTCGCTCTACTTCACCTTCATCGCCCGCGCCCGCCACGGCGAGGAGATCGAGCAGTGGCGCGAGGTCAAGCGGGCGGCATCGGAGGCGATCGTCGCCGCCGGCGCGACGATCACCCACCACCACGCGGTCGGCCGCGACCACGCCCCCTACATGGAGGCCGAGGTGGGGGAGACCGGCCTCGAGGCCCTGCGCGCGGTCAAGGAGCGCCTCGACCCGGCGGGCATCATGAATCCCGGCAAGCTATTCGGCTGAGGAGCGCGACTGGATCGCGGGACCGGTGATCGGGCCGCGGAGAATGCTTTCGCCGACGTAGCGGGGCACCTTGTTTTCCCGCTTGGCCTTGTTGAAGGCGGCCTTGTAGGTGGCGATCGAGGTCAGCGAGACGTCGACCTGGTTGAAGGCGCCGCTGGCGACGTATTCGAGCAGCTGGGCGGGGATCTGGAACTGGGCGGCGATCTTGCCGTCCTCGCCGACCTGGACCGCGCCGACCTGCAGGGCGATCTTCGGCGAGCTGTAGAGCCAGACGGTGTAGGACTTGCCCTGCGGCGAGGGCTCGAGGCCGGCGGCTTCGACCTGGAGCAGCACCTTCTTCTTGTAGCGGCCGAAGAGGGCGCGGCCGCTGGCGTCTGGCTGCGCGCCGCTGGGGGCGAGGACGGCCTGGGTCAGGTTGCGTTCTTCGGCGGAGACCTGGGTGCCGTTGCCGCCCGCGGCGCCGGAGCTCGTCTGCGAGCCGCCGCCGTCGCCGGCGACGATCAGCACGATCGCGAAGGCGATCAGCACCAGCGCCCCGGCGCCGATCCCGACCAGGGCGCCACGGCTGCCGCTCAGGTCGGGCAGCTTCAGCTGCGGCCGCGGGCGTGGCTGGCGCGGCTTGGCGGGGCGCGGGGGAGGGGTCGGCGCCGGCTCGGGCGGCGCGGGCTCGGGCGGCGCCGGTGGCGCCGGCTCGACGGGTGCCGGGGCCGGCTCGGCGGCGGCCTCCTCGCCGACCTCGGCCAGGGTCTCGTCGACCCGCCGGCGCAGCTCCTCGACGCTGATCCCCATCAGCTTCGCCATGTCCTCGTAGCCCTCTTCGCGCTGGGCGAGCAGGCGCAGCATGGCCTTCTGGTCGTCCGTCAACCCCACCGGGCGAAAGCCTATGCCACCAGCCTAAATCCAGGCTTGGCTGAGGTTAAGGCTGGGTTTGGAGGCGGCGGGCCGGCGAGGCGCGCCGGGCGGGTAGGGTGCGGCCGCGTATGGCCGACGACGCCCACGAGCTGCGCTCGCACTTCGACGCCCTGCTCGGCACCGAGTGGCTCGACGACGACCCCGACCACGCCCGGGTGCGGCTCGAGGTCCGCGACGAGCTGCGCCAGCCGGTCGGCCTGCTGCACGGCGGCGTGCTCTCGACCCTGGTCGAGAGCGTCTGCTCGCGGGCCACGGCGCTGGCCGTGCTCGGCGACGGGATGGCGACGATGGGCCAGTCGATCAGCGTCAGCTTCATCCGCCCGCTGACCGAGGGCCACGCCGAGGTGACCGCCAGGGCGCGCCACCGCGGCCGCACCACCTGGGTCTGGGACGCCGAGGTCCGCGACGCCGAGGACAGGCTCTGCGCCTTGGCGCAGATGACGATCGCGGTGCGGCCTATCCGCCGAAGCGATTCGTGATCGGCAGCCGCCTGTCCCGGCCGAAGGCCTTGGGGGTGATGCGGATGCCGGGCGCCGCCTGGCGGCGCTTGTACTCGGAGCGGTCGACCATGCGCACGACCTCGTCGACCGTCTCGGCCGGCATCCCGGCGGCGATCATCTCCTCGCGACCGCTGTCGCCCTCGACGTAGGCCTCGAGGATGCGGTCGAGCAGCTCGTAGGGGGGCAGCGAGTCGCTGTCGAGCTGGTCGGGGCGCAGCTCGGCCGAGGGCGCGCGCTCGATCACCGAGGCCGGCACCAGCTCCTTACCCGCGGTCTCGTTGCGGTGGCGGACCAGCTCGTAGACGAGCGTCTTGGGCACGTCCTTGATCACCGCGAAGCCGCCGGCCATGTCGCCGTAGAGGGTCGCGTAGCCGACCGACATCTCGCTCTTGTTGCCGGTGGTGAGGACGAGCCAGCCGTGCTTGTTGGAGAGCGCCATCATCAGGTTGCCGCGGATCCGGGCCTGGATGTTCTCCGCCGCCAGGTCGGGCTCGGAGGCCCGGGTCGGGTCGCGCGGCAGCGACTCGTCGCCGGCGTCCTCGCCGCCGGCGAAGGGGCCGGTGAGCAGGCGCTCGTAGGTCGCCATCGGCGCCTCGATCGGGATCTCGAGCAGCTCGGCGCCGAGCCCGGCGGCGATATTCCGCGCGTCGGACTGTGTTTCAGGGCTCGAATGGGGCGAGGGCATGACCACGCAGCTGACCCGCTCGGGGCCGAGGGCGTCGACGGCGACGAGGGCGACCAGGGCCGAGTCGATGCCGCCGGAGAGGGCGAGGCCGACGTGGCGGAAGCCGTTCTTCAGCACGTAGTCGCGCAGGCCGAGGACCAGCGCGGCGTAGACCTCGTCGAGGTCGGCGAGCGGCTCGGCGAGGCGGCCGCCGCCGGTGGCGGGGAGGTCGCAGAGCAGCAGCTCCTCCTCGAACTGGGCGGCGCGGGCGACGACCTCGCCGCCGGCGTCGACGACGAAGCTCTGGCCGTCGAAGACCAGCTCGTCCTGGCCGCCGACCAGGTTGCAGAAGGCGAAGGCGGTGCCGTAGGCGCGCGCCCGCTCGGCGAGCATCGCCTCGCGCTCGCGGCCCTTGCCGCGGTGGTAGGGCGAGCCCGAGGGGTTGGCGATCAGGGTCGCGCCGGCCGCCGCCTCGCTCTCGGCCGGCGGCCCCGGCACCCAGACGTCCTCGCAGACGGTGAGGCCGACCAGCTCGCCGCCGAGGGCGACCGTGAGCGGCTCGCCGCCGGGGACGAAGTAGCGCTGCTCGTCGAAGACCGCGTAGTTGGGCAGGCGGCTCTTGCGGTAGACGGCGCGCAGCTCGCCGTCGGCGAGCAGGGCCAGCGAGTTGTGGGCGTGGCGGCCGCTGCCGTCGTCCGCGGCGAGCGGCTCGGCGTAGCCGACCAGGGCGGCGATCCCCTCGACCCCCGACGCCAGCTGCTCGACCGCGCGCTGGTTGGCGGCGACGAAGTGGGGCTTGAGGTAGAGGTCCTCGGCCGGGTAGCCGGGCAGGCAGAGCTCGGGGAAGATCGCCAGCTCGGCGCCGGCCTCGCGGGCGCGGCCGATCCAGGCGGCGATCTTGGCGGCGTTGCCGTCGACGTCGCCGACCGTGGGGTCGATCTGACAGAGCGCTACGCGCAAGGCTTCCTCGGGCGGGGCACGGGCGAAGTATCGCGTCCCCCGGCCGCGTTCGCACTTTGTCGGCCTCTGCCCGACAAAAGGCGAACGCGCTCGGCGCCGGGCGCCTGGGCGCGCTGTAGATTGCGGTCGATGCGGGCGAGGCGGCGAGTGGTCGGGGCTTCGCTCGCGGCGGCGGCGGCGCTGCTCGCCCTGAGCCCGGCCTCGGCCCTCGCCGGCGACCAGTGGGTCTTCCGCGCCCCGGCGGCGCGGCCCACCGACCACCTCAACCACAACCGCAGCGCCTACACCGTGCCCGAGGCGCCGCGCTCGCCGGCCTGCACCCGCCACTTCTGCGTCCACTGGGTGGCCGAGGGGGTCGACGCGCCCAGCCTGCTCGACGGCGACGGCGACGGCGTCCCCGACTACGTCGAGCGGGTCCAGGCGGTGGCCGAGCGCGTCTACTCGGTCGAGAACGGCAAGCTCGGCTGGCGCGACCCGAAGTCCGACGGGCGCCGCGGCGGCGGCCGCGGCAAGACCGACGTCTACCTCGACCAGATCGGCGGCGCCCTCTTCGGCTACGCGGCGCCCGACCGCGACCAGGCCGGCAAGGGCAACCGCCTGCCGCGCCGCCTGCACGGCTACCTGGTGCTCGACAACGACTACGACCCGCGCGAGTTCCCGGGGACCAGGTCCCAGGACGACCTCGAGGTCACCTTCGCCCACGAGTACAACCACATCCTCCAGTTCGGCTACGACGCCTACCAGGACGCCTGGTTCGCCGAGTCGACCGCGGTCTGGATGGAGGACCAGGTCTACGACCGGATCGACGACTACCGGCGCTACGTGCGGCGCTGGGTGAAGCGCTACGAGACGCCGCTGACCGCCAACTCGATCAAGGAGTACGGCAGCGCGGTCTGGCCCAAGTGGCTGGCCCACCGCTACGGGCGCGAGATCGTGCGCCAGGCCTGGTCACGCTCGATCCACACCCGGCCCGGCGGCTTCTCGGTCGCCGCCTACGACTCGGCGATCCGAGCCGCCGGCGGCTCGGACTTCGCCCGCGACCTGGTCCGCTTCGCCCGCGACCTGCCCGAGTGGCGCACCGGCCGGGTCTTCGCCGAAGGCCGCGCCTACCCCAACGTCTCGCGCCAGGGCAGCCTGCCCGCCGACGGCCGGCCGCTGCTGCGCCGCCTCAACCACACCACCTGGCAGCTGCTGCGCGTGCACGCGCGCGGGGCGCGGGCGGTTGTCGTGCGGGCGCGGGCGCCGCGCGGGATCGCCGCTGGCCTGGCCCTCGTCGGCCGCCTCGGCGGCGAGCGCCGCGGCCGCTACGTCTCGCGCCTCGACTTCGCCCGCCACGGCGGGCGGATGTCGGTGCGGCTGGCGCGTCCCGGCCGCTTCCAGCGCCTCACCGCGGTCGTCGTCAACGCCGACACGGCGGCGGCCGGGTTCAGCGCCCGGCGCCTGGACTGGTCCTACTTGACCGACAGCGCGCCGTTCCGGGTCTCGGCCCGGTCGCTGCGCTGAGCCGGCTCGAGGCCCGGGGTGGCGGCGGCGATCTCGCCGACCGCGGCCTCGAGGTCGAGGCCGAAGCTGTCGAGGTCGGCCATCGCGTCGTAGTCGCCGATCAGGCCGAAGTCGACCTGGCCGTCGTAGGACATGATCCCGACGCAGAGCGCCTGGCGGCGGGCGAGCGGCACCATCGGGAAGATCGCCTCCATGCGGCGGCCGAGGACGTAGAGCGGGAACTGCGGCCCGGGCACGTTGGTGACGACCAGGTTGAAGAAGCGCTGGGCGGGCTGCAGGCGGGCGGCCTGCGAGGCGATCGTGGTCGGCGCGAAGTCGACGATGCGGGTGAGGATCTCGGCGCCGACCGCCTGGCCGGAGCCCTTCAGGTCGCCCATCGTCTCGGTGATCAGGTGCAGGCGGCGGACCGGCTCCTCGCACCAGACCGGCAGCGGCGCCATCATCGCCGAGATCCGGTTGCCGAGCGCGCCGCGCTCCTCCTCGTGGCGGACGCTGACCGGGACCATCGCCCGCAGCTCGAGGTCTTCGGTGTCGTGGCCGCGGGCGCGCAGGTAGTTGCCCAGCGCCCCGGTGACGACCGAGAGCACGACGTCGTTGACGGTGCCGCCGTGGGCGTTCTTGATCGCCTTCAGCTCGCCGAGGTCGGCGCGGACGAAGGCGACCCGGCGGTGGGGGCCGATTTCGACGTTGAAGGGCGTGTGCGGGGCGGCCATCCCGGCGCCGACCATCTTGCTCGTGTCGCCGAGGCCGCGCAGGACCTGGCGCGGGCCGCGCAGCGCGGCGCGCACGCCGCGGGCGATCTCGCGCGGGCTGGTGGCGCGCTCGCGCAGCGCGTCGCCGAGCAGCTTAAGGTCGGTCGGCTCGGGGCGGGGCGCCCACTTGGGCGGCAGCGCGGGCGGGTTCTCGGGCTCGGGCTCGAGGTCGAAGAGGACGGTCGTGATGTCGACGCCGGAGACCCCGTCGACCAGGGCGTGGTGGCTCTTGCCGACGATCGCGAAGCGGTCGCCCTCGAGGCCCTCGACCAGCCACAGCTCCCAGAGCGGCTTGGAGCGGTCGAGCTGCTGGGAGAAGATCCGCGCCGCCAGGTTGCGCAGCTGCTCCTCGGAGCCCGGCGCCGGCAGCGCGGTCTGCCGCACGTGGTAGTCGAGGTTGAGGTAGGGGTCGTCGATCCAGACCGGCCGGCCCTGGCCGAAGGGGACGAAGCGCAGCTTCTGGCGGAAGCGCGGCACCAGGTGCAGGCGCGAGGAGATGTGGTCGCGGAAGTCCTCGATCTTCGGCGGCGGGCCCTCGAAGATGCTGGTCGAGGCGACGTGCATGTGGGCGCCGGCGCGCTCCATGTGCAGGAAGGAGGAGTCGAGTCCGGTCAGCCTGTCAGCGCTCACAGCGGAAATCTTCGCACACCGCCGCAGTGCTCCTGCGAATCGGGCGCGAACGCTCAGGCGGCCTGGCCGAGCCGCAGCTGGCCCGGCGCCGCGTCCGCCTCGGCCGCCCGCTCCTCGCCGCCGGCGTCGAAGCCGGCGACCCGCACGCCGAGCAGGCGCAGCGGCCGCTGCGGGTCGTAGGCGCGCAGCAGGTCGAGGGCGATCGGGGCGACGACCGCGGGGTCGGCGGTCGGCTGCTCGAGCGTGTGCGAGCGGCTGGCGTCGGTCCAGTCGTCGAGCCGGACCTTGATCCCGATCGTGCGCCCGGCGAGGTCGCGCTTGGCGAGGCGGCGGCAGAGCTCGGCGGCGAGCTCGGCCAGGTGGGACTCGATCCGCGCCCGGTCGGAGACGTCCTGGTCGAAGGTGGTCTCCACCGACTGCGACTTGATCTCGCGCGAGACGGTGACCGGCGTCTCGTCTTCGAGCCGGCCGCGGCGGTGCAGCCAGCGCCCCTGGCGGGGGCCGAAGCGGCGCTCCAGCTCGGCCGGGTCGCGGACGGCGAGGTCGGCCAGGGTGCGGACGCCGATCGCCTCGAGCCGGGCGACCGTCTTCGGGCCGATGCCGGGGACCAGGCCGGGGGACTCGGCGGCGAAGCGCTGCAGGGCCTCGGCCCGGGAGAGGACGACGAGGCCGGCGGGCTTGCCCAGCTCGCTGACGATCTTGGCCAGCATGCGGCTCTCGGAGATGCCGACCGAGCAGGTCAGCCCGGTCCCGTCGCGGATCTCGGCGGCGATCCGCCGCATCGCCGCCTTCGGCGAGAAGATCCCGGTCAGGTCGACGTAGGCCTCGTCGAGCCCGACCACCTCGACCGTCTCCGCGTTGCGCCGCAGGACCGCCATCACCTCGCCCGAGGCCTGCCGGTAGGCGCCGAAGTCCGGCTGCAGGTACACCGCGCCCGGCAGCCGCCGCCGCGCCACCGCCGCCGGCATCGCCGAGTGGATCCCGGCCAGCCGCCGCGCCTCGTAGCTCGCCGTCGTCACCACCGCCCGCGGCCCCGACCCGCAGACCACCACCGGCTTGCCCCGCAGCTCCGGCCGCCGCCGCAGCTCGACCGAGGCGTAGAAGGCGTCCATGTCGAGGTGGGCGATCGTTCGCGGCCAGGCCACATGGCGATGGTAGGGGCGGCGGGCGATGGATCGCCGCACTAGAGTGGGCTCGATGCCCGGACCCTGGTTCAGGCTGCGAGCCGGCCGACGAGGCCTTCCTCGACGCCGCGCCGATGCGGATGGTCGGCGGCTTCGAGGTGGGGCGGCCGGCGGCGGAGGTCTGGGGCGAGCTGACCGCGGAGCACCCGCTGGGCTGGTGCCGGGTGCTGAGCGACGTCAGCTGGACCTCGGAGCGGCCCTTCGGCGTCGACACGACGCGGACGGCGACGGTGCTGCACGGGCTGATCGTCCTGCGCGAGCGCTTCTTCCGCTGGGAGGAGGGGAGGCGCCACTCCTTCGAGGTGCTGGAGACCAACAACCCGATGATCCGCCGCTTCGCCGAGGACTATTTGGTCGAGCCGGCCGGCGAGGACGCCTGCCGCTTCACCTGGACGGTCGCGGTCGAGCCGCGGACGCTGGCCCGCCCGTTCAACCCCGTCAACCGCCTGCTGCTCACGACGATCTTCCGCGACACCGCCCGCCACTACGGCCTGTCCGCCTAGAATCGTCGGCGATGGCTTCCGCCGAGGCGAAGAACCTCGAGGCGATCTCCCAGGCGATCGACCAGCACAACCGCAACTGCCCCTTCCCGGCGGCGGAGGTGCGGATGAACCCCTTCGAGGTCGAGCGGCTGGGCTGGGAGGAGATTCGCGGCCTGCCGGTCGTCCCCGACGCCGAGATCGGCACCGGCCGCTTCCGCATCGTCTGCTCGCGCGAGCTCGACGGCGAGGGCCTGGAGGAGGTCGAGGCCGTCGGCCGCGAGATGGAGACGGTGACGCCGGCCGGCAGCTCGAGGTCCGCGCCGGTCCCGTGCTCCGTTCGGGCGTCAATAGGACGCCAACGGAGCGGGCGCCCTCAGAACCAGTTCCAGGGGTCCAGCCCGAGGCCCGAGAGCCAGGACTGGGCGTTGGCGTTGAGCTGGGTCACCTGGTCGGTCCAGATCAGGATGCCCATCGCGATCAGGATCAGGCCGCCGGTGGCGACGATCGCCGGGTAGTGGCGCTTGACCACGGCGAAGGCGGTGGTCATCCGCGAGAAGGCGATCGCGGTGAGCAGGAAGGGGATCGCCAGGCCGGCCGAGTAGACGGCGAGCAGGATCGCGGCGTGGCCGGCGGAGCTGGAGAGCGAGGCGGCGGTGAGGATCGCGCCCAGGGTCGGGCCGATGCAGGGGGTCCAGGCAATCGCGAAGGCGGCGCCGGCGACGATCGGCCCGCCGCGGCCGGCGCGCTCGAGCAGGGCGTCGACGTGCCACTCGCGGTTCAGCCGGGTGACGAAGAGCGAGAGGACGAAGAGCACGCCCATGGCGACGATCAGCGCCCCGGCGATCTTGCTGAGCAGCTCTTCGTGGTCTTCGAAGGCGGCGCCGAGCGCGGTCGCGGTCAGGCCCTCGGCGACGAAGATCGCCGAGAAGCTGGCGACGAAGAGCAGGCTGGGGGCGAGCACCCGGCGCCAGCCGGCGCTCTCCAGCTCGCCCGCCGAGACGCCGCTGACGGCGGAGAGGTAGCCGGGCACGAGCGGCAGCACGCAGGGGGAGAGGAAGGAGACGGCGCCCGCGGCGAGCGCCGCGAAGACGCCCACGCCAGCGGCGGGATCGGAGCTGAACTCGGCGAGGATCACGCGCCCCCAGCGTACCGCCAGGGGGTTGCGGGTACGGACGCGGTAGATTTCCTGGCTGACCAGCCAAACCGCGGTGCGCGCCGCGGGCGACACAGGAGCAGACTTTGAGCAACCGCACGTTCGTGATCGGGGTCGGGATGACCAAGTTCGAGAAGCCCGGCAGCAAGGAGGGCGACTACCCGGACTGGGCCAAGGAGGCGGGCGAAAAGGCGCTCCTCGACGCCGGCATCGCCTACGACGACGTCGAGCAGGCCTACGCCGGCTACTGCTACGGCGACTCGACCTACGGCCAGCGCGCCCTCTACCAGCTCGGCCTGACCGGGATCCCGGTCGTCAACGTCAACAACAACTGCTCGACCGGCTCCTCGGCGCTCTTCCTCGCCCGCCAGGCGGTCAAGGGCGGCCTCGCCGAGTGCGCCCTGGCGGTCGGCTTCGAGAAGATGGAGCCGGGCAGCCTCGGGGTCAAGTACACCGACCGCACCAACGCGCTGGACCGCCACGCGATGCGGATGTTCGAGATCCGCGATCCCGAGCAGTCGCCACCGGCGCCGCAGATGTTCGGCAACGCCGGCCGCGACCACATGGAGAAGTACGGCTCCAACCCCGACCACTACGCCTGGATCGGCTGGAAGAACCACAAGCACTCGGTGAACAACCCCTACGCCCAGTTCCAGGACGAGTACACGATCGAGGACATCAAGGCGGCGAAGATGATCCACGACCCGCTGACCAAGCTGCAGTGCTCGCCGACCTCCGACGGCTCGGCCTGCGCGATCGTCGCCTCCGAGCGCTACGTCGAAGAGCACGGGCTCGGCGACCGGGCGATCGAGATCGCCGGCCAGTCGATGGTCACCGACCTCAGCTCGACCTTCGCCGAGGGCACCGACTGCATGAAGATCGTCGGCTCGGACATGTCGAAGCAGGCCGCCGAGGAGGCCTACGAGGAGGCCGGCATCGCCGCCGACGAGGTCGACGTCTGCGAGCTGCACGACTGCTTCAGCGCCAACGAGCTGATCACCTACGAAGCGCTCGGCTTCGCCGCCGAGGGCGAGGCGCACAAGCTGGTCGAGGAGGAAGCGACCACATACGGCGGCAAGGTCGTCGTCAACCCCTCGGGCGGGCTGATCTCCAAGGGCCACCCGCTGGGCGCGACCGGCCTGGCGCAGTGCTCGGAACTGACCTGGCAGCTGCGCGGCGACGCCGAGAAGCGCCAGGTCGAGGGCGCGAAGACCGCCCTGCAGCACAACATCGGCCTCGGCGGAGCCGCCGTGGTCACCGTCTACAAGCCGGCTGCCTAGCGGCCGGGGGGGAGGGCACGATGGCAAAGGAGAGACGTTCGCTCGGCGGCCAGGTGGTGGCAATCACCGGCGGCGCGCGCGGGATCGGCAAGGCGACGGCGGAAGCGCTGGTTCGCAAGGGCTGCCGGGTCGCGATCGGCGACCTCGACCTCGAGCTGGCCGAGCGCACCGCGGCCGACCTCGGGGGCGGCACGATCGCGCTGGCACTCGACGTCACCGACCGCAGCTCCTTCGCCGCCTTCCTCGACGCCGCCGAGCGCGAGCTGGGCCCGGTCGACGTGCTGGTCAACAACGCCGGGATCATGCCGGTGACCCCGTTCGACGAGGAGAGCGACGACTCGATCCGGCGCCAGCTCGAGATCAACGTCTACGGCGTGATCGTCGGCATGCAGCTCGCCCTGGCGCGCTTCAAGCCGCGCGGGCGCGGCCACATCGTCAACCTCGCCTCGCAGGCGGGCAAGGGCGGCTTCCCGGGGATCGCCACCTACTCGGGGACCAAGCACGCCGTGGTCGGGGTCAGCGAGGCGGTGCGGGCCGAGCTGCGCGGCAGCGGCGTCGAGATCGCCTGCGTGATGCCGACCGTGGTCAACACCGAGCTGACCGCCGGCGTGGGCCAGCGGATGATCCGCCCGGTCGAGGCCTCCGACGTCGCCGACGAGATCGTCGACGCCCTGGAAGCGCCGCGCTTCGACGTCTGGGTGCCGCGCCAGAACGGCGTCCTCTTCAAGCTGGTCGCGCTGCTGCCGCGCGGCGCCCGCGAGTGGCTGGGGCGGGCGATGAAGGTCGACAAGCTGATGACCGAGGTCGACCACGGCACCCGCCGCTCCTACGAGGACCGCGCCGCCCGCGAGGACATCGCCGGTGGCAGCAAGGCCGAGTCCGAGCCGGCCAGCGAGCGCGAGGCCGCCTAGCCCGGTGGGGCGCCTCTACGACGCAACCTGGGGGCGGCTGTTCGCCGCGGCCTACGACCGGGGGCTGAAGAGCACCGAGGAAGCGGGGCTGGGCGAGATGCGGCGCGAGGTGCTGGCGCGGGCGAGCGGGCGGACGCTGGACCTCGGGGCCGGCACCGGGGTCAACCTCGAGCACTTCCCGGATGCGGTGACCGAGCTGGTCATGGCCGAGCCCTCCGAGCACATGTTCAAGCGGCTGCAGGAGAAGGCCGGCGGCCGCGACGGGGTCGAGCTGGTCCGGGCGCCCGCCGAAAGCCTGCCCTTCGCCGAGGACAGCTTCGACACCGCGGTCTTCACGCTGGTGCTCTGCACGGTGCCGGACCCCGCGGCGGCGCTGGCCGAGGCGGCCAGGGTGCTGAAGCCGGGCGGGACGCTGCTCTTCGTCGAGCACGTCCGCTCCCAGGACCCGGGCTCGGCGCGCTGGCAGGACCGCTTCGAACGTCCCTGGCGCTTCCTCGCCGACGGCTGCCACTGCAACCGCGACACGGTGGCGACGGTCTCGGCCTCGCCGTTCGAGCTGGGCGCGGTCGAGCGCGGCGAGCTGCCCAAGGCGCCGCCGATCGTGCGGCCGCTGGTGCGCGGCAGCGCGACCCTGCCGGCCTGAGCCGCCTACCCGGCGTCGTCGTCGAAGGCGCCGAAGCGGTGCGCCAGCAGCGGCTGGGCGACGAGAGCGCCGGCGAGGATCGCGAGCGCGAAGACGACGAAGGAGAGCCCGAGGTCATCGAGGCTGTTGGCATGGCCGGCGAGCCGGTGCTCGGTGAGCAGCAGCGAGACCGCGATCGCGACCAGGCCGGCGATCCCAGCGCCGACGACGAAGCCGAGCCATTCTTCGAACTCTTCGCCGCGGCCCATGCGCGGCAGCAGCCAGGTGACCTCGACCACGTAGGCGGGCACGAGGACGACGCCGATCGTGGTCAGGCTCTGGGTCAGGTCCGGCGAGGGCGCCGGCACGGCGCCGAGAAAGAAGGCGCCGCCGATCGCCGCCAGCGCAACCGAGGCCAGCGCCAGGACGACTCCCTTGGTGATCGGTTCGAGGATCGGCATTTCGAAGCGCGACACGGGGCGGAAGTCTATGCGCCCTCAACCCAACACCACCCGCCGCGTGCGCGATACAACGCACGATAATGGTGGTTATGTCAACTTGGCCAAAGGTGCAACGCGAATGCGTGCCATAAGCACGCAAACGCGTTGCACCCCAGGCGGGCGGCGGCTCAGCGGGCGGATTCGATCGCAGCTTCGAGGTCGCCGGGCGATTCGGGGAAGCCAAGCGTCTTGAGGCCGCTCGTCGCTGGGCCTTCGACCGCGAACGACGGCGTGCCGCTGAATTCGAGCCGCTGGGCTTCGGCGGTCTGGGCTTCGACCTGGCCGATCACGCGCTTGCTCTTGCGCGCCTGGTTCCAGGCTTCGAGGTTGGGTACGCCGGCGCCGCGCGCAACCGAGTTGAGGAACTCATCGGTGACGTAGCCCGAGGCCTCGCGGCCCTGGTTGCGGTAGAAGAGCTCGACGAAGTTCCAGCCGCGCCCCTGCCGCCCGGCGGCGATCGCCGCCGCCGCGGCCGGGATCGATTCCTGGCTGATGATCGTGAAGTTGCGGAACTCGAGCCGCGCTTCGCCGTCGCGGACCCGCGATTCGATCAGCGGCGGCAGCACGTCTTCGGAGACGCGCTTACAGAACGGGCACTGCAGATCGCCGAACTCGATCAGCTTCACGTCGGCGCTGCCGCTGCCCAGCACCAGGCCCTTCTGCGGGATGCCGTCGAGCAGCGATTCGATCTCGGCGACGCCGTCGAGGCTGCTGGCGTCGCCGCCTTCGTCGCTGCCGCTCTGGCTGACCACGATCAGCACGGCGACGACGACCACGGCGAGGAAGGCCAGGCCGCTGGCCAGCTTGATCATGTTCTGGCGCCGCTCCGCGGCGCCCGCCGCCTGCTCTTCGCGGATGCGCTCCTCGCGCCGCTCCTCCCTGTCGCGCTTGCCGCTCATCGCTCGGTCCCCACGTAGGCGAGCATACGGGTTGCGCTGGTCGCGAACAGCAAGGTCATCAGCACGGCGCTGGCGACGCACCACTGGCAGACGGCCTCGATCGTGAACAGCTCGATGTAGGTCAGGTAGAGGCTGAAGCCGAAGCCGACCAGCGAGATCGCGAAGCCCGCCATCCGCGCCCCGTCGCCGCGCAGCAGGGCGCAGCCGAGCAGCAGCACGTAGCCGGTGATGCCGAAGACGGCGACGTTGACGCCGAGCAGGTGCGAGTAGGAGCTTTCGGCGACGGTCTGGCAGCCGTGGCCGCCGGCCACGCAGACCGGCGCGCCGCCGCCCGAGTCGGCGATCGCGATGTAGGTGGCGACGCCGATGCCAAAGGTGGCGAGAAAGGTCCCGATGCCGCGCAATGTCCCCTCCGGAGGCCTTCTCATCGGTCGCAACCGTAATGCACCAGCCTTTACGCAACCCAAAGGGCCTGCGGTCGTAGATCTTCCCGCCATCCGGGCACAACTACGACCGCAAGCTCGGGAGCGAGGCGGCGAAGGTCTCGATCTCGCGTGAGAGTCGGCCGCCCTGCCAGGCGAGCGGCGAGGCGCCCTCGGGCTCGACCGCGAGCCGCGCCCGCGGCAGCCGCTCGGCGTAGGCGGCGGCGACCGCGTACGGGTGGCCGGGGTCGGCCTCGTCGCGGCTGGCGACGACCAGCGCCGGCAGGTCGAGTCGCTCCAGCTCGGCGAGCGAGCCGAAGGGGCGCGAGCGCGGCACCTCGCGCAGGGCTGCGGCGACGGCGCCCGGGTCGCGGTGGCGCAGCATCCGTTCGCGGGTGAAGCGCAGGACCGAGTCGCGCCAGCGCGGGTCGGTCCCCTGATGGGCGCCGATGTAGGCGACGAAGCCCGCGACGCCCTCCTCCTCGAGCGCCGCCGCCAACCCGTCCCAGTAGGCGAGCGAGGCGGCGTCCGGCGGCCCCTCGTAGGCCGGGCAGATCGCGACCAGGCCCGCCACCCGGCCGGGCTCGGCGAGCGCGTAGGCGAGCGCCGTGTGGGCGCCCATCGAGTGCCCGGCGAGCAGCACCGGGCCGCCGCCCGCCTCGGCCTCGATCACCTCCCCCAGGTCGGCGACCAGCTGCGGGTATCCATAACCCTCCCCCGCCGGCGCCGGCCCGGACTCGCCGTGGCCGCGGGCGTCGTAGGCGATCACCGTGTGCCCGGCCCGCTCGAGGCGGCGCGAGCCGTGGACGACGCTGCGCCGGGTCGCGGTCAGGCCGTGGCAGAGGACGATCGGCGGCCCCTCCCCCGCCCGCTCGCCGCGCAGCCGCGGTGCGTCGCCGGCCTCGAAGGGCGCCGGCTCGCCGGCCATCAGCCGATGCCGGCCAGCGCCCGCTCGATGTCGCCGACCGACTGGAAGCGGGCGCCGGTGCGCGAGACGTGGCGGTGGCGGACGATCCCCTCGCCGTCGACGACGAAGAGCGCCCGCTGCACGTAGCGGCCGCCGGGGGCGTCCTGCAGCGGGGTCAGCTTCGCCAGCGGCCCGAGCCAGCCGGTCACCCCGTAGAGCTTGGCCACCGCCAGATCCTCGTCGGCGAGCAGCGGCACGTTCAGTTCCTGCTCTTCGACCCAGCGCTCGTGCGAGTCGACCGACTGCGGCGAGATCCCGATCACCTGCGCGTCGAGCTCGGCCAGGCGGTCGGCGTTGTCGCGGTAGGAGCAGAACTGCGCGGTGCAGACCGTGGTCGCGTCGCCCGGGTAGAAGGCGAGCACGACGTTGTGCCCGCGCCGCTCGGAGAGCCTGAAGGTGATCCCCTCGGTGCCGGGCAGCTCGAAGTCCGGGGCGGCGTCGCCTACGTCGACCTTGGCCATGCGGCCCAGCCTAGAGCAGCTAACGCTTCTCGACTTCGATCGATTCGATCAGGACGGTCCGCTTCGGCGTCTGTTCGGGCGTGCCGAGCCGGTCGATGCGGGCCACCGTCGGGTAGCCGGAGCTGACCTCGCCGATCAGCGCGTATTCGGGCGGCAGGCCGGCGTCGGGCGCGGTCACCACGTAGAACTGGCTGCCCGAGCGGCCCGGCGGGTCGGCCGAGCTCTTCGCCATCGCCACCGTGCCTTTGGTGTAGGAGAGGTTGCCGGGCGGCTTCTCGTCGACCGTGTAGCCGGGGCCGCCGATGCCGGTCCCCTGCGGGTCGCCGCCCTGGATCACGAAGCCGGGCGCGACGCGGTGGAAGGTGAGGTCGTCGTAGAAGCCTTCCTCGGCGAGGAAGGCGAAGGAGTTGGCGGTCTTCGGCGCCCGTTCGGTGTCGAGCGCGATCGAGAAGGTGCCGCAGCTGGTCTTGACCACCGCGGTCGCCTTTTCGCCCTTCTTCAGCACCTGCTTGGGGGCCTTGAAGCTGACGTTCTTGGCCGGCGGCGCTTCGACCTGCTTGCAGCCGCCCTCGCTCGCCGCCGTGGTTGTCGTCGAGCCGCCGTCGTCGCCGCCGCAGCCGGCGAGCACCGCGAGCACCGCGAGCGCGGCCAGCGCCGCCGGCGCGAGCCAGCGCGAGCGTCCTCTGCCGCCTTCCGCCTGCATCGGTCGGAAAGCCTAGAGGAGATCGCCGCCGGCTGAGATCATCGCGCCGTGGACCCCGCCTCGCACCCGCTGGCGCCGCTCGCCGCCGCCGTCCTGCAGGTCCCCGCGCCCGAGCGCGCCCTGGTGGTCAACTGCGGCGAGGGCGAGGGCGTCCTCTTCCTCGCCCGCGAGTTCCCCGCCGCCCGCGTGCGCGGCCTCGACCGCTCGGCCGAGGCGGTGCGCCGCGCGGTCGCCCGGGTCGGCCTCGACCCCGAGGGCCGGGTCGCCTTCAAGCAGGGCAGCCCGCGCTCGCTCCCCTACCCCGACGGGATCTTCGACCTCGTCGTCTGGGCGGGCGGCGCCCCGCGGCCGCGGGAGGCGCGCCGGGTGCTGGCCGGCGGCGGTCACCTGATCCAGCTCTCGGGCCGGCGGCGCCTGCGCCGCGGTCCGCCCCGGCGCGGCTTCGAGCCGCTCTGGGCGGGGTCGGTCGGCGGCGGGCGCCAGTACGTCGGCAGGCTTGCCGCCGAATAGTCTGCGGGCGCGATGGACGTCGCCGGCATGCCGCTCACCCTGCTGGTCAACCCGCACTCGGCGCACGGGCGGGCGCTGAAGCTGCTGGGCCAGGTCGAGCAGGAGCTCGACGCGCGCCGCATCCCCTTCCGGGTCGAGCGCACCCGGAGCCTCGAGGACGGGGTCGAGCGGGCCCTGCGCGCGGTCGAGGGCAACGAGGTCCCGGTCGTGATCAGCGGCGACGGCCTGGTCGGCGCGGTCGGCGGCGCGATGGCCGGGGCCGAGACGCCGCTCGGCATCGTCCCCGCCGGGCGCGGCAACGACCTCGCCCGGGTTCTGGGCATCCCCGGCGACCCGGCCGCGGCGGTGGCCGTGCTCGCCGCCGGACAGACGCGCCGGATCGACGTCGGCGAGGCCAACGGCAAGCGCTTCCTCGGCGTCGTCAGCGTCGGCTTCGACTCCGAGGCCAACCGGCTCGCCAACGAAACCTCGTTCCTGCGCGGCAACCTGGTCTACGCCTACGCGGCGCTGCGCACCCTGCTGGGCTGGAAGCCGGCGCGCTTCACCGTCCGGGTCGGCGACGAGCACCGCCGCTTCAGCGGCTACTCGGTCTCGGTCGCCAACAGCGGCGCCTTCGGCGGCGGCATGTACATCGCGCCCGGGGCCGAGCTCGACGACGGCGAGTTCGACGTGGTCGCCGTCGGCGAGGCCGGCAAGCTGCGCTTCGTGGCTAACCTGCCCAAGGTGTTCAAGGGCACCCACGTCGAGGAGGACGAGGTCGATGTCTTCCGCGCCCCCCGGCTCGAGCTCAGCGCCAGCCGGCCGTTCCCCGTCTACGCCGACGGCGAGCACCTGACCGAGCTGCCCGCCACCCTGCGCGTCCTGCCCAGGGCGCTGGGCGTGCTGGCGCCGCCGGCCGCCGGAGGCTGAGTGCTGTTCGGGGCGAAGCTGGCGACGGCGCGCGCGGTCGGGCGCGCCAGCCGCGCCTCGGGCCGCGGCGGCGGCACGACCCTGCCCGGGCGGATGCTGCTGCGCCTGGAGCCCGAGGCGCTGGCCCGGCTCGGCGCGCGGCTGACCGGCGGCACGACGCTGGTCAGCGCCACCAACGGCAAGACGACCACGGCGGGGATGATCGCCGCCGCCCTCGCCGCCGCCGGCCGCCGGCCGGTCCATAACCGGGCCGGCTCGAACATGACCTGGGGCGTCGCCACCGCGCTGCTCGAGCAGCGCGGCGAGGAGGGCCTGTTCGAGGTCGACGAGGCCTGGCTGCCGCGGGTCGCCGCCCAGCTCGACCCGGAGCTGATCGTGCTCGGCAACCTCTTCCGCGACCAGCTCGACCGCTACGGGGAGCTGGAGACGCTGGCCGCCGAGTGGGCGCGGACGGTGGCCGCGCGCAGCGGCCGCAGCCGCTTCGTGCTCAACGCCGACGACCCGGCGATCGCCGACCTCGGCCGCGACGAGGCGGGCGAGCGGCGCCCCGGCGTCGTCCACTTCGGGATCGAGGACGCGAGCCAGGCGCTGCCCGAGATGCAGCACGCCTTCGACGCCAAGCACTGCCGGCGCTGCGGCGCCCCCTACGCCTACGAGCGCGCCTTCGTCGGCCACCTCGGCCACTACGCCTGCCCCTCCTGCGGCGCCTCGCGGCCGGCGCCCGAGGTCGCCGCGACCGCGATCGAGCTGCGCGGGATGAGCGGCTCGCGGGTCACCGTGCGCACCCCCGCCGGCGAGCTGCGGCTCGACCTCCCCCTCCCCGGCCTCTACAACGTCTACAACGCGCTCGCCGCGCTCGCCGCGGCGCTCGAGCTGGGCGTCGCAGCCGAGTCGGTCCCGGCGGCGCTGGCCGGGCTGCGCGCCGCCTTCGGCCGGGTCGAGACGATCGACGTCGAGGGCACGCCGCTCTCGATCCTGCTGATCAAGAACCCGGCCGGCGCCAACGAGGTGCTGCGCACGCTGCGCCTCGAGGCGGCCGGGGAGGGCCTCGACCTCTGGCTCGGGCTCAACGACCGGATCGCCGACGGCCGCGACGTCTCCTGGGTCTGGGACGCCGACTTCGAGCTGCTCGCCGGCCGCGTGCGGCGCGCCGTCTGCGCCGGCACGCGGGCGGCGGAGATCGCCCTGCGGCTCAAGTACGCCGGCGTGTCGGCCGCCGCGATCGAGGTCGAGCCGAAGATCGAGCGCTCGCTCGACGCCGCCCTCGCCGGTGCCGCCGGGCCGCTCTTCGCCCTGCCCACCTACACCGCCCTGCTCGAGCTGCGCAAGCTGCTCAGCGACCGCGGCCACGCCGAGGAGTTCTGGCGATGAAGCCGCCGCCCGAGGTGATCTGGAACGAGGTCGAGTGCGGCGGCTACAGCGCCGACCTCGAGCTCTGGGCCGAGCTCGCGGCCGAGCGCCCGGGGCCGGTGCTCGAGCTCGGCTGCGGCGCCGGCCGGGTCGTCGTCCACCTCTCGCGCGGCACCGAGGAGCTGGTGATCGGGCTCGACCGCGACAGCGAGCTGGTCGGCGCCGTCTGGGAGAAGACGCACCAGAGCGGCCGCTCCGGCGACGCCGAGATCGGCGACGTGCGCGGCTTCGAGCTCTACACCGAGTTCCAGCTGGCGCTGGCGCCGATGCAGCTGATCCAGCTGCTCGAGGAACGGATGGACCGCATCTGCTGCCTCTCCTGTGTCGCCGACCACCTGCGGCCCGACGGCCGCGCCGCCTTCGCCCTGGTCGAGGACCTGCCGGCGATCCCCGCCGCCGAAGCCGAGCCGGCGCTGCCCGACGTGCGCGAGGTCGACGGCAGCGTCTACTCCAGCCAGCCGCTGCCGCCCGAGGTCGACGAGCGGCGCATCGTCCTGCGCCGGCTGCGCCAGACGGTCGACCCCGACGGCGAGATCTCCGAGCAGCTGAACGAGGTCGTGCTGCAGCGCCTCAGCGCCGAGACGCTCGAGGCCGAGGCGGCCGAGGTCGGCCTGATGCCGCTGGAGCGGCGCCAGATCCCCGCCACCGAGGCCCACGTCGGCTCCACCGTGGTGATCCTCGGCAAGGAGCCGGCCTGATGGAGCTGCGCCTGCTCGCCCTCTACCCGGAGCAGATGAACATCTACGCCGACCGCGGCAACATCGTCTTCCTGCGGCGGCGCTGCGAGTGGCGCGGGATCGGCTTCTCCTACGCCGCCGCCGGGCCGGGCGAGGGCTTCGACCCCGATGCCCACGACCTGATCTACCTCGGTGGCGGCCAGGACCGCGACCAGCGCGCCGTCGCCGCCGACCTGGTGGCGAGCAAGGGCGAGGCGCTCCGGGCCGCGGTCGGCGACGGCGCCGCGGCGCTCGCCGTCTGCGGCGGCTACCAGCTGCTCGGCCACAGCTACGAGCTCGACCAGGAGCGCCTGCCCGGGCTCGGCCTGGTCGAGGCGGAGACGGTGCGGCGGCCCGGCCCGCGGCTGATCGGCAACGTCGCGATCGAGGTCGAGGTCGAGGGCGCAACGCGCACCGTCGCCGGCTTCGAGAACCACGGCGGGCGCACCTACCTCGGCGCCGGCGCCGAGCCCTGGGGCCGGGTGCTGAGCGGCCACGGCAACAACGGCGAGGACGGCTTCGAGGGAGTGCGGCGCGACAACCTGATCGGCACCTACCTGCACGGCCCGCTACTGCCCAAGAACGCCTGGCTCGCCGACCGCCTGATCGCCCTGGCGCTGGGCCGCCGCCACGGCGACCGGCCCGAGCTGGAGCCGCTCGACGACGAGCTCGAGCGCGCCGCGCACGAGTCGGCGCGGCAGGCGGCCGGGACCTAGCGCCCGCTGGAGCCGAAGCCACCGGCGCCGCGCGCCGAGTCGGCCAGCGCCGCGGCCTCGACCGGCTCGGCCAGCGCCACCGGCGCGATGACCAGCTGGGCGATGCGGTCGCCCGGCTCGACCCGGAATGTCTCGGCCGGGTCGGTGTTGAGCAGCAGCACGCGCAGCTCGCCGCGATAGCCGGCGTCGATCAGGCCGGGGGCGTTGACCAGGGAGATTCCGTGCTTCATCGCCAGGCCCGAGCGGGGCAGGACGAGGCCGGCGTGGCCGGCGGGGATCTCGACCGCGACCCCGGTGCCGACGCTCCACCTCTCCCCCGGCCCGAGGTGGGCGGCCTCGCAGGCGTAGAGGTCGAGCCCGGCGTCGCCCTCGTGGGCGCGCGTCGGCAGGATCGCCTCGGGCTTCAGCTTCGCAACCGGCAACTCCATCCCCGCCACCCTATCCACGCCGCCCGCCGACGGGCCTATTTCCGTCGCTATGCGTCGGTTTTAGGCCCGTCGGCGGGGGTTAGGCGACGGCCAGGTCCTCGAAGCGGTGCAGCTCGGCGCGCGGGACGCGGGCGTGGACGAGGACGCCGTCGGCGCGGTCCTCGCGCTCGAGGTCGCCGGCCAGCTCGTGCAGCTCGTGCAGGCGCTCGCCCTCGGCGTAGGGGACGAGCAGCTCGACCCGCGCCAGGGTGTCCTCGAAGGCGGCCTCGATCCCGGCCCGCAGCCCGTCCAGCCCCTCGCCGTCGAGCGCCGAGACCAGCGCCGCCCCGGGATGGTGGAGCTGGGCCTCGCGGCGGGCGCCCTCGTCGAGCAGGTCGGCCTTGTTGAGGACCAGCAGGCGGGGCTTCTCGCCGGCGCCGATCTCGGCCAGGACCTCGTCGACGGCGCGCATCTCGGCGGCGAGCCGCTCCTCGGCGGCGCTGGCGTCGACCACGTGCAGGACCAGGTCGGCGAGCACGGTCTCCTCCAGGGTCGCCTTGAAGGCCTCGACCAGCTGGTGGGGCAGCTTCTCGATGAAGCCGACGGTGTCGGTCAGCAGGTAATCGCGGCCCGAGAGCTCCAGCCTGCGGGTGGTCGGGTCGAGGGTGTGGAAGAGGCGGTCGCCGACGCCGACCTCGGCCCCGGTCAGCGCGTTGAGCAGGGTCGACTTGCCGGCGTTGGTGTAGCCGGCGAGGGCGACGCGGGGCAGCGAGGAGCGCTCGCGGCGGGCGCGCATCGTGTCGCGGTTGCGCTGCAGCCGGGCGAGGCGGCGGCGCAGGGCGGCGATCCGGTCGCGGGCGAGGCGGCGGTCGGTCTCGATCTGGCTCTCGCCCGGGCCCCTGGTGCCGATCCCGCCGCCGAGCCGCTCGAGGTGCGTCCACAGCCCGCGCATGCGGGCGAGGTTGTACTCGAGCTGGGCCAGCTCGACCTGCAGCTTGCCCTCGGCCGAGTGGGCGTGGTCGGCGAAGATGTCGAGGATCACCGCGGTGCGGTCGATCACCGGCACGCCGAGCGCCGCCTCGAGGTTGCGCTCCTGGCGCGGCGCCAGCTCGTCGTCGCAGGCGACCAGGTTGGCGTCGCAGGCGGCGATCTCCTGCTTCAGCTCGGCCAGCTTGCCGCGGCCCAGGTAGCGGTCGGGGTCGGGCGCCTCGCGCTGCTGCACGGCCTCGCCGGCGGTGGCGACCCCGGCGGTGCGCAGCAGCTCCTTGAGCTCGGCGAGCGGGTCCTCGCCGGCGCCGCCGGGGGCGATGCCGATCGCCAGCGCCCGCTGGCGGGCCCGCGGGTTGGAAACGCCGGCGCCGTTGGCGCTGGGGCGCGTCTGCGCCGTGCGTCCGTTTCGCGAGCGTTGCACCTGGACCGATTGTAGGAGGAGGGGGCGCCGGCCCGACTCTCCCCGTCGTCACGGTCTGGATAGGCTTAGCGGCCGTGAAGGTCTTCGTCACGGGGGGAACCGGGTTCATCGGCGGCGAGGTCGTGCGCCAGCTGCGCGAGCGCGGCGACGAGGTGGTGGCCCTGGTGCGCACCCCGGAGAAGGGCGCGCCGCTGCAAGCGCTGGGCTGCGAGCTGCGCGCCGGCGACCTCTCCGACGAGGCCGTCCTGCGCGCCGCGATGGAGGGCTGCGAGGGGCTCGTCCACGCGGCGGCGATGTACGAGGTCGGGATCCCGGCCAAGCAGCGGCCGGCGATGTACGAGGCCAACGTGCGCGGCACCGAGCGGGTCCTGCGCGCCGCCCAGGCGGCCGGGGTCGGCAAGATCGTCTACGTCTCCACCGTCGGCGCCTTCGGCAACACCCACCGCAAGGTCGTCGACGAGAGCTACGAGCACCCCGGCCGCGAGTTCACCTCCTACTACGAGGAGACCAAGCTCGAGGCGCACCGGATCGCCAAGCGGATGATGGCCGAGGAGGGCCTGCCGGCGGTGATCGTCCAGCCGGGCGGCGTCTACGGGCCCGGCGACACCTCGCAGGTCGCCGACCTGCTGGAGGAATTCTTCGCCGGCCGCCTCTTCCTGCTGCCCTTCCCCGACCTCGGCATCTGCCTCACCCACGTCGCCGACATCGCCGCCGGCATCCTGCTCGCCCTCGACAAGGGCAAGACCGGCGAGACCTACGTGCTGAGCGGGCCGGTGACGACGATGCGCGAGGCGATCGAGACCGTGGCCAGCCTCAGCGGCCGCAAGCCGCCGCGCGGCGCGATGCCGACCGGGGTGCTCAAGGCGCTGAGCCCGGCCGGGCCGCTGGTCGGCAAGCTCTTCGGCCAGCCGCCGAACCTGCGCGAGCTGATCTCCTCCGCCGACGGCGTCACCTTCTGGGCCAGCCACGAGAAGGCGAGCCGGGAGCTGGGGTATGCGCCGCGGGGCATGGAGGAGGGGCTGCGGCAGACGCTTGCCGGAGACGATCGGTTCCCCGCCCCCGCGGCTTCTTGAAGCTGGGCCGATGAGGGTCATCGATGTGATGCATCTGGGGCGGCCGCACGTGATCGGCTGCTGGGAGGTGGACGGGGTGCTGGTCGATCCGGGGCCGGAGTCTTCGATCTCGACCGTGATCGAGGCGCTCGGTGGGGAGCGGCCGCGGGCGCTGCTGCTCACCCATATCCACCTCGACCACGCCGCCGCGACCGGGGCGCTGGTGCGGCGCTGGCCGGACCTCGAGGTCTACGTCCACGAGCGGGGCGCGCCGCACCTGATCGACCCGGCGAAGCTGCTGGCCAGCGCCGAGCGGCTCTACGGCGCGGAGATGGAGCGCCTCTGGGGTGAGATCGTGCCGGTGCCGGCGGCCAACGTGAAGGCCCTGGCCGGCGGCGAGCAGGTGCTCGGCATGCGCGTCGCCTACACGCCCGGCCACGCCTCCCATCACGTCTGCTACCTGCACGAGGAGAGCGGCACCGCCTTCGTCGGCGACGTCGCCGCCTGCCGCATCCCGCCCTCGAGCCTGGTCGTGCCCCCCACCCCGCCGCCCGACATCCAGATCGAGACCTGGGAGGAGTCGCTGGACCTGGTCGCCGGCTGGCGCCCGTCGCGCCTGGCGCTGACCCACTTCGGCGCGATCGAGGACGACGTTCCCGCCCACCTCGACGCGGTCAAGGCCAAGCTGCGCCGCGAGGCCGCGCTCGCCCGCGAGATGGAGCAGGCCGCCTACAACGACGACCTCGAGCGCCGCATCCGGGCCGAGCTCGCCGCGCAGGGCATCGGCGGCGAGACCGCCGCGGAGCTGCTCCAGGCCGTCCCCACCGCCTACCAGTGGTCCGGCCTCGACCGCTACTGGCGCAAGCGGGCGGAGCGCGAAGCAAGCGCATCACGGTTCGGGGCAAATAACACCGAACGATGATGCGCAGGCGGCCCTGCGACGGCCAGCCGGTCAACTGGATCGGCGTGGAAGTAGACGTCGAGCTCCGTCATCGCGTCCTCGCGTAGAGGTCAAGCCCGAGGGCGGCGAGGATGCGCAGCACCCCGTCCAGTTGTGCGGTCGGCTTGCCGCGCTCCATTTCGCTCAGCAGGCGAGGCGTGACCTTGGAGATTGCCGCCAACTCCTGCTGAGTGAGGCGCAGGTGCTTGCGGCGCTCACGGATCTCCTTGCCAAGCTGTTCCGGGTTCTGAATTCGCGTTTCCATATTCCCGCTCGGGAAAATATTAGGCGAATCGGACCAATTTCGGCGGTTTTCTTCCCGCTCGGGAAGAAACTGCCGAAATCAGCCTGAAATCGACCTACATATTCCCGTACGGGAAGATCAGGCCAGGTGCTTGCGCATGCGCTCGACGGCCTCGGTGATGCGCTCGTCGGGCGTGGTCAGCGAGATGCGGAAGAAGCCCTCGCCGCTCGGCCCGTACATCGAGCCGGGTGAGACGACGACCGCCGCCTCTTCGAGGACCAGCTCCGAGAAGCTGGTCGAGGTGTGGCCTTCGGGGACCGGAGCCCAGACGTAGATCGTGCCCTTCGGGGCGCTGACCTCGACCCCGATCTCGCGCAGGGCGGAGACGACGAGGTCGCGGCGGCGGGCGTAGGTCTCGTTCATCCGCTGCAGCGGGCCGCTCGGCCCCTGAAGGGCGGCGACGCCGGCCAGCTGGACCGCCTCGAAGAGACCGGAGTCGACGTTGGTCTTCAGCCGCCAGTAGGTCTGGATCGCCTCGGCGTTGCCGAGGATCGCGGCGCAGCGCCAGCCGGTCATGTTGAAGCCCTTGGAGAGCGAGAAGACCTCGACCCCGACCTCCTTGGCGCCGGGCGTGGCGAGGAAGCTGGGCGCGACGTAGCCGTCGTAGGTCGTCTCCGAGTATGCGTTGTCGTGGACGACGAGGATCTCGTGCTCGCGGGCGAAGGAGACGACCATCTCGAAGAAGCCCTCGGGGACGACGGCGCCGGTCGGGTTGTTGGGGTAGTTGATGAACATCAGCCGGGCCTGGGCGGCGACCTCGGCCGGCACCGCGGTCAGGTCGGGGGCGAAGCCCAGCTCGGGGACCAGCGGCAGCAGCTCCGGCCGCGCCCCGGCGAGGATCGGGCCGCCGGTGTAGACCGGGTAGCCCGGGTCGGAGGCGAGCGCGACGCCGCCCGGGTCGAGGAAGGCGAAGCAGAGGTTGTAGATGCACTCCTTGGCGCCGATCGCCGGGATCACCTCGCTCTCGGGGTCGATCTCGACCCCGAAGCGGCTCGCGTAGAGGTCGGCGAAGGCCTGGCGGAACTCCTCGCGGCCGCGGTTGGTCGGGTACTTCTGGTTGCCGTTCTCGGCGACCGCCTCCTGCATCGCCTTGACCACGTGCGGGTAGGTCGGCTGGTCGGGGTCGCCGATCCCGAGGCTGATCACGTCGATGCCGGCGGCCCGCTTGTCGGCGATCCGCCGCTCGAGCTCCTGGAACATGTATGGAGGCATCGCCTCCAGGCGCTTTGAGGGGCTGGCGATTCCCATCGGCGCGGAAATCTATTCGTCCAGGCCGGCGAGCGCGTCGAGCAGCTCGGCCGAGAGCTCGCCGGCGCAGACCGGCTCGGCCCAGCCGCTCAGGGTGACGTCGAGCTCGTCGGAGATCTCGACCTCGAGCTCGCCGCCGTCGAGCTCGACCGTGATCGGGCTCGGCGCGCCGCGCAGGAAGGCGGTCACCGCGGCGCCGCTGGCCCCGGTCCCGGAGGAGAGCGTCTCCCCCACCCCGCGCTCGAAGATCCGCGCCCGCACCCGGCTGCCGTCGACGCTGAGGAAGGAAACGTTGGTGCGGTTGGGGAACAGCTCGCTGGCTTCGATCGGCGGCCCGATCGCGCCCAGGTCGAGGTCCTCGAGCCCCTCCTCGACCGGGATCGCGCACTGCGGGTTGCCGATCGAGACGTGCTGGAACTGCCACTCGCGACCGCCGGCGCTGACCGTCCCCCGCCCGTCGGCCGGCCCCGCGGGGAAGTCCTTCGAGGTCGTGCTCGCCCGCCCCATCGCCACCGAGCAGCTTCGCTCGGAGGTGATCGTCGGGGTCACCGGGCCGGCGGCGGTGGAGATCGTGAAGGTCTCCTCCTCGGTCCAGCCGTGGCGGCGCAGGTAGAGGATCGCCTCGCGGGCGCCGTTGCCCGACAGCTCGGCCTCCGAGCCGTCGGGGTTGAAGATCCGCAGCGAGGCGACGAAGGCCGGATCGTCGCTGCGCGCCAGCAGCAGGACGCCGTCGGAGCCGATGCCGAAGTGCGGGTCGCAGACCCGCCGCACCCGCCCCGCGCTCAGCTCCCAGGGCAGCGCCTCCGCCTCGAGGATCACGTAGTCGTTGCCCAGTGCCTGCCACTTCTCGAATTGCATGACGGCAGCCTAGCCCGCGCCGACCGACGGGCGATCTCGAGAAGCTCGTCCGGCGAGTTAGCGGTGGCGTACGTGCGAGGCGCCGACCACGAGCCGAACGCTGGCACCCGCCCGGCGCTTGGCGCCGGGCCGCGGCGCCTGCCGCAGCACGCGACCGATCAGCTTGCGGCCGCGAACGACGCGCCGGCGAATCTTGCCGGGGGCGCAGTGGCGCCTGCGGAGCTTGCGAACCGCGGCCCGGAGACGGTTCCCACGCACGCGCGGGACAACACACCAAAGGGTGCTCTTCGGCACGACGCTCTCGGCTTCCTCGGGCGGCGGCTCGGCTGGCGGCGGCTCAGGAGCCACCTTGCCCTCGCCGTCCCAATCGCCGACGACCGGAACCTTGTCCTTGCGGCCCCGCTTGAATGCGTAGTCGGAGGGGCCGGAGCTGAGCGAGTTGCGCAGGTGCCACGTCCCGTCCCACGGCCAATACACCCCGGTCGAGTCCTTACCGTCACCGTCCCAGTCTCCGACCACGGGGATCACGTCCTCGTTCTTGCCGCGGTGAAACCCGTAGTCGGTCGAGCCGGTCTCGAGCGTATCGCGCAGGTGCCAGGTCTGGTCCCAGGGCCAGTACAGGCCGATCGAGTCCTTACCGTCACCGTCCCAGTCTCCGACCAGGGGGATCACGTCCTCGTTCTTGCCGCGGTGAAACCCGTAGTCGGTCGAGCCGGTCTCGAGCGTATCGCGCAGGTGCCAGGTCTGGTCCCAGGGCCAGTACAGGCCGATCGAGTCCTTACCGTCACCGTCCCAGTCTCCGACCAGGGGGATCACGTCCTCGTTCTTGCCGCGGTGAAACCCGTAGTCGGTCGAGCCGGTCTCGAGCGTATCGCGCAGGTGCCAGGTCTGGTCCCAGGGCCAGTACAGGCCGATCGAGTCCTTACCGTCACCGTCCCAGTCTCCGACCAGGGGGATCACGTCCTCGTTCTTGCCGCGGTGAAACCCGTAGTTGGAGGGCCCAGCGCTCGGGCAGTTTCGGAGGTGCCAGGTCTGGTTCCACGGCCAAAACGTGCCAACGCCATCGCCTGGCCTCGTCGAGCACGGCTCGTACTCGGCCTTGATCTCGACCTCTCTGCAATCGAGGAGGCTGCTCGACCCCGGCCCGCGGTTGATGGCGTAGACGCAGACGCGCTGGGAGCCGGTGGCGGTGGTTGGGATCATCGCATCGAAGCCGTGCTTCGCGCCGATCCCCTCGATCGCCCTGGCCACATCCCGACGCTTCTTCTTGGCCGCGCCGAGCTTGTACCGCTTTGCGCCCTTGGCCCCGGCCTTGCCGCCTATGTAAGCGTGGATCGCCACCGGCTTGGTCTTGGCGTTCGGGTCGTAGGCCCAGCCTGCAACGCGGACCTTGCCGGTTGCCGGCGAGCCGACCTTGTCGAGGTGGCCGCGGGGGTCGTTATGCCTGGTCGGGGCGTCCTTCACGTGCAGGAAGGCGTCTGGCCACCACCAGTCCCCCTTCCTGACGACCCTGCGCGAGCTGCCGCCAACACCGGGTTTGGTCGGCCAACTCGAGTCGCTCAGGTAAACGGCGCCATCCACCACCTTCTCGACATAGGCGACGTGGCCAAAGTCAAACCAAGCGATCGCCCCGACGGCGGGCTTGCCGTCGGCTCGCTTGGCGCCCAGTTTGTCGATCACCACCTGGCGCCAGTTCTTGGCACCGCCGCTGCCGCGAAAGCCAGGGTCAGGGGCGCCGTTCTGGATCAGCCGATAGGCGACGTAGTTGGTGCAGTTTCCGCGAGAATTGGTCGCCTGGCCCCACCATCCCAAGCCGCCGGAGACGTTCTTGCCGGGACGGAAGCCGGTGTGCGCGACACACCTGTTCTTGGGTGAGTCGCACTCCCACTTGCCCTTCGGCTTACTCGTCCACATCGCCGCTGGGGCGTCGGCCGCCGACAATGCGAGGAGCACGCAGGCCGCAAGAGCAACTTGCGACAAACGCCGCCCGGACTTCGCCCCTGCCGATCTAGCCTTCCTCAAAGGAATTCTTTGCTGCAAATCGCCCGGCAGCATATAGAGGAACGTCCAGTCGCCGTTCCCATGGGGGGCGGCCGTTGCTCTCGCGCGAAGCACCAGCGCCTTGTCACACGAAGCACACGACGTAATGTCAGCCCGGGGTCGCAGTTGCGACGGGCTCAGCGGTGAGCAGCCACTCGTCGAGCAACTCGGCGGCTCGCTCGGTGCCGTCACCCTCGGAACGGATCGCCTCTCCCAGGGCAGCGGCCCGCTCGCGCACGGGGTCGGAGAGAAGCTTGCGTATCCCGGCCTCGAGCTCGGAGCGGTCGAGGCGCTTGAACGGCACATGCGCACCGGCACCGAGCGTCTCTACGCGCTTGCCCCAGAACGGCTGGTCGGCCCAGACCGAGCAGACCATCGTTGGCGATCCTGCCCGCAATGAGGCGGCGAGGGTGCCGGCGCCCCCGTGATGCACGGCCGCCGAGCAGCGAGGGAGAAGGCGCTCGTGATCGACCGCGCCGACCGTTCGCAGGTGCTCCGGCGGGTCGGTCGCCGACGCATCGCGACTGGCCGACGGCATGTTGACGACCGCCCGGACCCCGAGTGAACGAGTCACGTCGGTCGCCATCTCGAGAAACCCGTCGGGATCGAGCATCGGCATGCTGCCGAGGCCGAGGAAGACCGGCGGCTCACCCGCATCGATCCAAGCTGCGAGCCAATCCGGGAGCCCCTCGCCGAGGGGGCCGCGGACGGCGGTCGGCAGTCGCCAGAAGCCGGTGATCGGCCAATTGTCGGGCCAGTCGCGCGGCTTCGCCAAGACGCTGGGGCTGAACGCCTGCAGCACCAGGGTGCGGGGATCGGTGCAGAGGTGGAGTGAGGACCGGGGCGGGCGGGCAAGGCCCAGGCGCTGCGCAAGCGCCCGGTTGGCGTCGAGGTTTCCGCGCCACCAGAGGTGAATGAGCAGGCGGTGGGAGGCCCGACGCAGCGCAGAGGTCGGCAGGCTGCCGACCCGTCAGCAGAGGTGCCGTGAACTCCGCGGTCGGCATGACTGGGAAGAGGTGGACCACCGCCTGTGGGATCCCGCGGGTGATCGCGATTGGCTGAGCAAGGTCCTGCGTGTTGTGCCCCGTGACGAGCACGTCGGCTCCCTCGGCGGCGTCGATCAGCGCGTCCTCGATCCCCTGGCGGTGCAGGCGAAGGAACTTCTGCGCGCCCCGCATCTGCGTGAGTTCCCCCCTGCGCAGCGATCGCTGCCCCTCATCGCTCGCCAGGTAGGCGGAGCGGCTGGCCGGCAGAGCGACGAAACGCGAACCTGCCGCCCCGGCCATCGTCCGGAATTCCTCGCTGCCCACGACCGCGACCTCGTGACCTCGGCGCGTCATCTGCGCCCCGAGCGCGATCAGTGGCCAGATGTCGCCGCGCGTGCCCTCTCCGAGGATCGCGATCCTCATCCGGCGCTCGCTTTTTCGGCCTCGACGACGGCCTCGATCAACTCGCGGATCGAACGTTCGGTATCGGCACGCCCGAGACGGCCGTCACGACGCATCAGCTTCCAGGTGTAGATGTCGCAGACTGCCGCCAGCTGGGTGAGTCGGCGATGCTGCGTGGGTCTGCTCTGCGCGTCGAGCAGCGGGCCGAGCTTCTCCTCGACCCAGCGCGAGTGTATGGCGCGCCCGCCAGCGAGAAGCTCGTCGACCTGGCTGTCAACACCCTCTTCGGAGAGCAGGCGCAGAATCCGATCGCCGACGGTCTCGTAGTGCGCTACGAGACAGGCGACCGCGCCCGCGACATCGCCCGCGGGGGCGGCGAAGCGCTCCGCTTCGTCACGCGCGGTGCCCTCCTCGATCGCCGCCGCCACCAACCCGTCACGGCTGTCGAAATGGCGCAGGACGGTGCGCTCGGAGACCCCGGCCTTGGCAGCAACCGCAGATAGCGGCGTGCGTGGGTCACCGATCTCGATCGCCGCATCGAGGATCGCTTGGCGGGTCTTGGCGAACGCTTTGGCGCGGCGTCCCATGCGATAAGGGCGCGTGCCGGCTGTGGAAGCGCTGGACATTTGCTGTCATATTATATGACAGCAAATGAACGCGCAAGCGACAAGCGGCATTTGCGCCGCAGCCTCGCGTGAAAGCAATAGCGATGAGGCATCGCTCTGGGCCGAGCGACTTGGCTACGACGCGGTTTCTCGTGGGACCGCGGCGACAAGCTCGGCTGCGACGACGCGGTCGTCCCTGCCGGTGCGGTCGATGCGGGTGAGGTTGGGGACCTTGCGCATCCAGGCGAGTTGGCGGCGGGCGTAGTTGCGCGAGCGCTGCTGCATGCGGGCGAGGTCGCCGTTCAGCACCTCCTCGAAGCCGAGCGCCTTGCGGGCGGTGCGCGACGGCCCGGCCGCTTCGGCGCGCAGTACCTCGTCCCTGGCGCCGGCGGCGAAGATCGCCTCGGTGCGGGCGTCGATCCGCTCGTAGAGCCGCTCCCGGTCCATGTCGAGGCCGAATATCGCGGTCGGGTGGCGCGTCTCCGGGGACCACAGCTCCGATTCCGGGTCTTCCGGCTCGGTCTTCTCCAGCGACAGATCCGCCAGGGCCGCGCGCAAATAGAGCCCCGTCCCCCCCACCACGATCGGCCGCCGCCCCCCCGCCAACGCCGCATCGATCTCCGCGTGCGCCAGTGGCATGTACTTCCCCACGTTGAACGCCACGGAAACCGGCACAAACCCCACCAGCCGATGCTCCAGCTTTGCCTGCTCCTCCCGAGACGCAACCCCCGTCAGCGTCGCCAACCCCTCATAAACCTGCAACGCATCGCAGGAGACCGCCACCGGATCCTCCCCCCGCCCCCGCAGTATCTCCGCCAACTCAACGGCGACGCCAGTCTTCCCAATTCCGGTCGGTCCGAATATGGCTATGACTCTCATGCCCTCAGGAGGGGTGGCGGCGCTGCCCCGAACGGCTTGTACTTTTTCGCCGAGCGGCCCCGCGGACAACTATCCCCGCATCACCGAAAAAGTTGAGTGAGGGGCTGCGCCGCCACCCCTCCGAGAGTCTGCGACGTCGCATCCCTTATCTCGACCGTCACGAACTCCCCAGGACTGGCGTCCCCATCGAAGTTGACCGCCTTGTTGTGCCGCGTCCGCCCCCGCAGTTTGGTCTCGTCGGTCCTGCTCGTCCCTTCGACCAGCACCTCCATCTCGCGCCCGACGAAGCGCTGGGAGCGCTCCGCCGCGCGGCGCTGGACCGCCTCGACCAGGCGCTCCATGCGCTCGACCTTGACCGGGTGCGGCACCTGGTCGTCGAAATCGGCCGCCTCGGTCTCGCGCCGCGGCGAGAAGACGAAGGTGAAGGCGCCGTCGTAGCCGACCTCCTCGACCACCTCCAGGGTCTCGGCGAAGTCGGCCTCGGTCTCGCCGGGGAAGCCGACGATGATGTCGGTGGTGATCGCGCAGTCGGGGACGTGCTCGCGGATCAGCGAGACCCGGTCCATGTAGCGCCGGCGGTCGTAGGTGCGGCGCATCCGTTTGAGGATCGCGCTCGACCCCGACTGCAGCGGCAGGTGGATGTGCTCGCAGAGCGCCGGCAGCTCGGCGTGGGCGCGGATCACGTCCTCCTTCATGTCCTTCGGGTGCGGGCTGGTGTAGCGGATTCGCTCGATCCCCTCGACCGCGTCGACCCGGGCGAGCAGCTCGGCGAACCCGATCCGCGTCTCGCCGGGCAGGTCGCGGCCGTAGCTGTTGACGTTCTGGCCCAGCAGGGTGATCTCGCGCACGCCGTCGGCGGCGAGGGCGCCGGCCTCCTCGATCAGCGCCCCGGGGTCGCGGCTGACCTCGCGACCGCGGGTGGTGGGGACGATGCAGTAGGCGCACTTGCAGTTGCAGCCCTGGGAGACCTGCAGCCAGCCCTGGAACTCGCGCACCCGGCGGGTCGGGAGGCTGGCCGAGAAGTCCTCGAACTCGAAGTAGCCCTGGGCGCTGAGCGAGTCGGAGTTGAGGAACTCGGCCAGCTTGTGGATCTGGCCCGGCCCGAAGGCGACGTCGACGAAGGGGAAGCGCTGGAAGACCTCCTCCTTGACCGACTGCGCCCAGCAGCCGCCGACGCCGACGACCCGGCCCGGGTCTTCGCCCTTCAGCCGCTTGGCCTCGCCGAGGTGGGCGATGAAGCGGTTGTCGGCCGACTCGCGGATCGAGCAGGTGTTGAAGAGGATCAGGTCGGCGCCGTCGCGGTCGGGCGCCTCCTCGTAGCCGAGCGACTCGAGCATGCCGCGCATGCGCTCGGAGTCGTGCACGTTCATCTGACAGCCGAACGTGGTGACGTGGTAGCTGGGCATGCGCTCAGCGTACCGGGGCGCGAGCGCCCTTTACTACTGCGACTCCTCCAGTTCGTCCTGTTCGGAGGCGGCCGTGTCCTCGGCCGCCTTGGCCCTTTCCTCGTCCTGGGCGTGCAGGACCGAGAAGGTCGTCGTCGCCCCGATCAGGGCGACGAAGAGGAGCGCGACCAGGGCCCCGAAGCGCCCCGGGAAGCTCTTGACCCGCAGGCCGATGAAGCTGAAGAGCACCGCGCAGACCGCGAGGGCGACGCCGCAGACGTAGAAGAGATCGCCGTTGTCCATAGAGCGGCGCCGATCCTATTGATCGGGCGCAGGCGCCGTCAGGCCGCCTGCGCCTCCGCAACCGGTGGCGGCTCGGGCTTCGCCTCGGCCGGCGCGGCCTCCTCGCTGATGCCGAGCGCGACGCGGATCTTCTCTTCCAGCTCCGTCGCCAGCTCCGGGTTCTCGAGCAGGAACTGCTTGGCGTTGTTGCGCCCCTGGCCGAGCCGGGTCTCGCCGTAGGAGAAGAAGGCGCCCGACTTCTTGACCATGTCGTGCTCGACGCCGAAGTCGAGCAGCGCGCCCTCGCGTGAGATCCCCTTGCCGTACTCGATCTCGAACTCGGCCTGGCGGAAGGGCGAGGCGACCTTGTTCTTGACGACTTTGACTCGCACCCGGTTGCCGACCGCCTCGGTGCCGTCCTTGAGCGTCTCGATCCGGCGGATGTCGAGTCGCTGCGAGGAGTAGAACTTGAGCGCCCGGCCGCCCGGCTGGGTCTCCGGCGAGCCGAACTGGACGCCGACCTTTTCGCGGATCTGGTTGGTGAAGAGGCAGACCGTGTTGGTCCGGTTGAGGTTGCCGGCCAGCTTGCGCATCGCCTGCGACATCAGCCGCGCCTGCAGGCCGACGGTCTGATCGCCGATCTGGCCGTCGAGCTCGGCCTTCGGCGTCAGCGCCGCGACCGAGTCGAGCGCGACCACGTCGACCGCGGTCGAGGCGATCAGTCGGTCGGCGATCTGCAGCGCCTGCTCGCCGTAGTCGGGCTGGGAGACCAGCAACTCGTCGGTGTCGACGCCGATCGCCCGCGCGTAGACCGGGTCCATCGCGTGCTCGGTGTCGATGAAGACGCAGACGCCGCCCTTGGCCTGGGCCTCGGCGATGATGTGGTAGATCAGCGTCGTCTTGCCCGAGGACTCCGGGCCGAAGATCTCGACGATCCGCCCGCGCGGGACGCCGCCGATGCCGAGCGCCTGGTCGAGCGCCAGCGAGCCGGTCGGGATCGCTTCGACCGGCACCGCCGCGTCGGCCCCGAGCCGCATCAGCGCGCCGGCGCCGAAATCGCGCTCGATCTGGGTCACCGCTGCCTGCAGCGCCGCGTCTTTCGCCTTGGCCTCCTTGGCGGAGGCGTCCTTCAGAGCCGCTTTCTTGTCTGCCATCTGTCTTTCACCTCACTGCCGCCCGTCACCGGGACAGCTCGACTTGCGCCAGCGGGGCGTATCGCGCACCCTGCGGCTTGAGTTCGGAACGGTAGAGCGTCACCCGGACGCAAACGGCGGGCGATAAGAGCTCGCCGGGCAGGCGTCCCGGTGGACGCTCGACCGGCCGCGGCCGCTTCGATCCGCCGCCCTCGGGCTTGACCCTGGCGACCGTGACGTGCGGCCAGAACGGCCGCCCCTCCGGCTCATACAGCCGCTCGGCCACCAGCGCCCCCTGCAGCTCCGCCTGCAGCGCCACCGCGCCGGCCGAGGTCACCGGCAGGGCGAAGAGCCGCGCCCGCCGCAGGCTGGGCTTGGCGACCGGATCGCCCAGCTCGAGCGTCGGCGCCGCGGATCGCAGCCCGCCGACGATCTCCCCCAGCCGCCCCACCGCCTTCTCCGGCGTCCAGCCCAGGAAGGCCAGGGTCAGATGGAGCGACTCCCCCCGCACCACCCGCAGCGCCGGATCCCCCAGCTCCCGCCTCCCCCACGCCACGATCCCCGCCCGCATCCCCTCGGCCAGGTCCAGCGCCACGAACAGCCGCGCCCGCGGTCTCTTCAATCTCTCCTTCGCCATCGCCACCCCACGCTAGGCCCTCCCGACGCACGGAACAAGACACCTTCCGCGCGGAACTGTGCCGTTGGTCTCTCAAAATTAGACCGGCGTTTCGGTCCATCTCCACTCGCAGCCGGAACAAGACCGAGCGGCGCAGCTCGGGATCGGCTTCGGCCGCCGGCTTTGAGAGGTCGGGCAGGAGTGGAGTATTGGTCGAGAGCCGTCCGCACCAGGCGAACTTGCGCATCGGGTGCTCCTTTCAGATTCAGGGAGGCGGGCGGTACGATCTGCCCATGACCAAGGCTGAGTTGATCGAGCAGGTCAAGTCGATGACCGATGAGGAGGCCGCGGAGATGAGGTTGATCTATGCGCCCGACTGGCCCTCGAAGGCGACTTCGATCGAGGAGATCCGCAAGCGGACCGGGACCACGCCGATGAGTCCCGAGGATTTCGACCGGCACTTCGGATCGCTGCCCACTGACGGCGAGGGGTAGGCGCTCATGAGCGTGGGTGCGGGTCCGCGCTTTGAAGTCCGGGTCGTCGATGAGGTGTTGATGGAGGATCTCGCTCGCTGCACGCCGGCAGCGCGGGCGGCGATCGAGCCGATGGTGGCGACGCTGCGCGACAGTGGTGCTCCCAGCGAGTGGCTCTTGCGCTGCGAAGCCGAAGGCCAGGATGGAACTCAGCTCGGGGGTTGTGTGAAGCTCTACATCCCTCAGCCCGCCGGCCAGTGGGGAGCGGTCCTCACCGGCGACGAGGAGGCCAAGAAACCAGCCCTTGTGCTGATCGCGGTGGGGGAGCGCCACCCGCCGCGGCCATGGAAGCCGAGCGTGTACGAGATCGCGCATCGACGGCTTCACAGCTAGATCGCCTCGGCGGTTCATACCGACGCTTCCTCCAGGCTGCGCTCGATGAACTTGGCGGCCCGCACAGATAGGCTCCGGCCGCGATGGCGATGGTGAATATCCGGACAGCAGACTTCCAGGACCGAGATGCTCCGGCTGGCTTTCACTCGCGGCGAGCGCGGATCGGCACCGAGCTCGGCCTGGAGTCAATCGGCGCGAGCATCTGGGAGGTCCCGCCGGGAGAGGCCGCCTACCCCTACCACTTCCATCTCACCGACGAGGAGCTGTTGATCGTCCTCTCGGGAAGGCCCAGCCTCCGAACGCCGGATGGCATACGCGACCTGGACGAGGGGGATGCGATTCGATTCCCCCTGGGAGAAGAGGGTGCCCACCAGCTCCTCAACCGGACCCAGGGGGTCGTTCGCTTTCTCGCCGTGAGCAACAGCGGACGACCGGACATCGTCGTCTACCCCGACTCCGACAAGGTCCGTGCAGCCGAGCGGCTTCCAGCCGGAGACGGCTTTTCCGCCTCGTTCCACCGCGGCGACGCCGTGGACTACTGGGACGGCGAGACCCGTAGCTGACTCGCCGGAGGCGCGCCGGAACGTCGAGTTGAAGGCCCGCGACGGCGATCGGGCGCAGTCGCCCGGGTAGGGAATCGGGCCCCTCCCCCGCCCCGGCCGCTGGACCGCTCAGGACGAAGTGGGGCCGCGCAGGACCGAGATGCCTGAGTGGGCGGGGTTGCCGTCGTTCTTCTGCAGGGAGACGTCGAAGTAGCGGTAGCCCGAGGGGGTGACCGGGATCGGCAGCTCGACTTCGGCGCGGCCGTCGGTGCCGACCTCGAACCCGCCGAGGGCGATCATGCGGCCGTCCTCGTCGAGCAGCCAGAGCTCGTAGAAGTGGTCTGGGTCGCTCGGATCGAGGCCGGAGACGTCGACCGTTGCCTGGCTCCGGCCGCTGGCGAGGATCACGTCGCCGTGGGCGCCGGCGGGGCCGTCGTCGATCCGGCTGAGCACCAGGTCGCTCGTCCCGGCCTGCGGGCTCTCCGAACCGCCGTCGCCGCCGATCAGCACGCCGCCGGCCACCCCCACGGCGAGCAGGACTGCGGCGAGACCGGCCGCGGGGAGCGGCCGCAGGGTCAGGGTCGGCAGCCGCAGCCCCCAGCGGCGGGCGGGTCGCTCGGCCTCGGCCGGCACGGCATCGCCGGGCATGACCAGCGGCGGCGGCTCCGGCGCCTCCCAGACCTCGGGCGGCAGCTCCTCCAGCCGGGTCACCAGGGGGCGCAGGCGCTCGACCTCCTCGCGCAGCTCGCGGTCGTCCTCCAGCCGGCGCTCGAAGGCCGCGGCCTCGCCGGCCTCCAGCTCACCGAGCAGGTAGGAGGAGATCTGGTCTGGGGCGTCGCTCATCTTCCGTTCTCCTCCTCGATCATCTCGCGAAGCCGCCGCAGGCCGCTGGCCATGCGCGTCTTCACCGTGCCCAGCGGGATCTCGACCCGTCCGGCGATCTCCGACTGGCTGAGGCCCGCGTAGAAGCGCAGGCGCAGGAGCTCCGCCTCGGTCGCCGGCAGGCGGTCGAGCAGCGCGCGCAGCCGCCACTGCTCGGCGAGCGCGTCGATCGCGCCCGGATCCGACACCGCCTCGACGCTGCGCGCGGCCTGCTCCGGGTCGACCGGCTCGGGCACGCGGCGGCGCATCTGGTCGATGGCCCGGCTGCGCGCGATCGTCATCACCCAGGTGAGGAACTTGCCGCGCTCGGGGTCGAAGCTGTCCGCGCGCCGCCAGACTTCGAGGAAGACCTGCTGCTGCACGTCCTCCGCGGCGCCGCGATCGCGCAGCGTCTTCACCAGGAAGCCGAAGGTGATCCGCCCGAAGCGGTCGTAGAGCTCGCGCAGCGCCGCCGGGTCGCGGTCGCGCAGGCGGGCGACCAGGCGCTCCTCCTCCGGGTTCGGCATCGCCTCCTGGGCCATCGGCCCCCTCATCTTGCCGAAGTGGAGCGCGGGCGGCGCCGGGACCGGGGCGAGTGTCGTCGCTTCGCTCATCGACAGTTAGTACGTACGGCGCCGGGATCGGGATTTACGCAAATCCGAAAACCGCCGCGGGCGTTCGCCTCGTAGGACCGGGCACACCCACCCCGACGCCGCTCGGCGCGGGCAACTCAGAGAAAGGAATTCCATGATCAAGCGCACGCTCCTGCTGGTCGCCTCCGTGCTCGCCCTCGCGGTCGGCGTCGCCGCCTGCGGCGACGATGGCGAGGAGACGACCGGCGCCGCGACCGGCGAGGGGAACGCCACCGCTCCGGTGGCCAGCGAAGAAAACATCGTCGCCGTGGCCCAGGACACACCCGACCTCTCCACCCTGGTCGAAGCGGTAGGCGCGGCCGGCCTGGTCGAAACGCTCGAAGAACCCGGCCCCTACACCGTGTTCGCGCCGACCAACCAGGCCTTCGAAGCCCTGGGCGGCACCCTCGACACGCTGCTGGAACCGCAAAACAAATCCGAACTCGCCGAAATCCTCACCTACCACGTAGTGCCGGGCGAACTGACGTCCTCCGAACTGAGCGACGGCCAGAAGCTGAAGACGGTCCAGGGCGGCACGCTGGAAGTGCAGATCGCCGACGGAGTGGTGACGGTCAACGGCGCCAAGGTGGCGACCCCCGACGTCGAAGCCTCGAACGGCGTCGTCCATGTGATCGACGAAGTCCTGACCCCGCCCAAGTCCTGAGCGGCAAACCGAGTCCGGTGCCCGGTACGTAGACCGGGCACCGACCCCCCAAAGCAAAGGAGTCCCAATGAAGCGCATGTTGGCAGTCATGGCAGCGATATCGGTGCTGGCGGTCCCCGCCACCGCGAGCGCCGCGAAGGGCAAGAACATCGTCGAAACCGCGGCCGCGGCGCCGCAGTTCTCGACCCTGGTGTCCCTGGTCGAACAGGCCGGCCTGACCGGAGCCCTCTCGGGCAAGCGGCAGCTGACCGTCTTCGCCCCGACCGACGCCGCCTTCGGCAAGGTCCCGAAGAAAACCCTGAACGCCCTGCTCGCGGACAAGCGCCTGCTGCGCAAGGTCCTGCTCTACCACGTGGTCGCCGGCAAGGTCGCGGCCAAGCAGGTGGTGAGGCGAAACGGAGCCAAGACGCTGAACGGCGCCCGGGTCAGCTTCGACGTCAAGGGCAAGCGCGTCTTCGTCAACGACGCGCGGGTGATCACCCCCGACATCCGCGCCAGCAACGGGATCGTCCACGCGGTCAACCGCGTCCTCATCCCGCCCAGCCTGCGCTAGCCGGCTGCCCGCCCCCGGTCTGCGCCTACGCCAGGCGGCGCAGCGCCGGGGGCGCCACGAACGTGGTGAGGAGCGCCATGCCCACGATCGCGGCGAACAGCTCGGGGTCGATCACACCGGCGGTCGCGCCGATGCCGGCGACGACGATCCCGACCTCGCCTCGCGGCACCATGCCGAAGGCGACGAGCCCGCGCTCGCGCCTGGTCATCCCCGCGGCGCCGATCCAGCCGGCGAGCAGCTTGGTGAGCACGGCCAGGACCGTGATCGTGGCGAGCAGCGCCAGCGCCCCGCCGTCGGCCAGGGCCGAGAGCTCGACCTGGACCCCGATGTAGGCGAAGAAGAAGGGCGGGAAGAAGGCGTGCAGCGGTCCGATCTCCTCCTCGATCCTGGTGTGCTCCTTGGTCTCGGCGACGATCATCCCGGCGAGGAAGGCGCCGATGATCGCCGCAAGGCCGACCTCCCCGGCCACCGCCGCCAGGCCGAGGCAGAGCAGGACGGCGGGCAGCAGGCCGGTCGAGCTCGACAGCGGAGCGGTGAGCGCGGTCGGGTAGCGGGCGAGCAGGCGGCTGCCCGCCACGGCGACGACCCCGATGAAGGCGACCGCGCCGACGATCAGGACCCCGATCGCCGAGAGGTTGACGCCGTCGCCCGAGATGCCGACGATCACCGAGAGCAGGATCAGCGCCAGGACGTCGTCGACGATCGCGGCGCCGAGGATCGTCCGCACCGCCGGGCCGCGGGAAGCGCCGAGTTCGCGCAGCACCGCCGAGGCGACCCCGGCGCTGGTCGCCATCAGCGCGGCGCCGAGAAAGAGACTGGTCTCGCTGCTCTTGCCCAGCGCCAGGCCCAGCCCGAAGCCGACCGCGAACGGCGCAACCACCCCGAGGCCGCCAACCCGCAGCGCCCTCCCCCCGACCGCGCGCATCTCGGCCAGACGCGACTCCAGCCCGACCGCGAAGAGCAGGAAGACGACGCCGAGCTCGGCGAAGACCTCGAGGATCGCTTCGGGCTCGACCAGGCCCAGGACCGACGGCCCGATCGCGATACCGGCCAGGATCTCGCCGAGGATCGCCGGCTGACCGAGCCGCCGGCTGACCTCCTCGCCGAGCTTCGCCGCGAGCAGGACGACGAAGAGGGCGACCAGCGCATCCTGCGCTTCACTGGCGGCGGCGACCGGGGGCACACCCCGATCTTCGCCCACATGCGGCGCTGGGGCAACAAGTGGGCAAACGGCCCCATGGATTCCCGCCGGTCTCGCGGCTCAGCTTCCCACCCCGAAGGTCGGGGATCCGAGTCCCGTTCCCCTCTCGCGGAGACCCCGATCGACATCTGATAATCTGATTTCATGAAGCAGATGAGCGCGACCGATGCTTCGCGTCGGTTTTCCGAGGTTCTCGATGACGTCGAGCGTGGCGGCGAGTCCTACGTGGTTGTCCGTCACGGTCGCGCCGTGGCGACAATCGGTCCCGCCACCGGTGGAACCGGGAAGGCGCTGAAGGAGGCGCTTCGCGTCAATCTGCCTGACGGTGACTGGGCGAGCGAGCTTCGTGAGCTTCGTGAGGGCATAGGCCCTGTGATGGACCCCTGGCGCGACTGATCCTCGACACGACGGTCCTGGTCGACGCCGAGCGCGGGGGCGATTCGCTGGAGGAAGCCATTGGCGATGGTGACGACGTCGCGGTTGCGGCGATCACCGTGGCGGAGTTGAAGGTCGGCGTCGAGCTGGCGAGTGAGAGCAGGCGGGAAAAGCGCGAGCGCTTCGTCACGGCGGTTCTCGATGCTGTCTCGATCGAGCCATATGACCTTGAGGTCGCTGACGCGCATGCCGCTCTGCTTGCACACGTTCGACGGACCGGAACGCCACGCGGCGCTCACGACCTGATCATCGCCGCGACGGCACGGGCTCAGGATCGGCAGGTCGTGAGCTCCGACCAAAGGGCCTTTGTTGAGCTCCCCGGCGTCTCTGTCGCCGGCGGATCTGGCTAGCACCTCGCCGACGATGGCCGACTTCGGCCCGCGAATCACAAAGGCTTCAAATCGGTGTTGCGATTCGATCAACCTACGCATCGATCGCTGTAACCGTTCCTGGTTTACCGGTTATGCACTCGAGAGGAAAGTTCGCCGCCGGCGAACCGGCGCTCCTCGCCCCTTCGTCGACGGCGGCCTCGACTCGAGGAGCGACGACGATGAGCGAACCCAGCCCCCTCAAGTCGCGCCAGCCCAAATCTGGCGGCACCTGTCGGCGCACACTTCTAGCACTTGGCGCCACGGCGGCAGGGACGCTGACCCTGATCCTCCGCATCCTGGCACCCTTCTCGATCTCGGCCGTTGCGGCTGGCCGAGTCTGCTCAGTCGTGCTCGTCGCGATGGGACTCTTCATCGCCGGACGCTTGGTCGTGCATCTGCAAATTGACTACTGGCAGTACAGGGGTATTCCAGATAGCCGCTGGACGACCTACCACCGCCGACTGCTCAATTTGATGATGGGAGTCAACGGAGCCATCGCTACCTGTCTCATCGGCCTCGGCCTGATCTTCTTCTTCAAGCCCAACCCGTGGCTGCAGCTCGCGATGCTCGCGCTCTCCACCCTTTCTGTCGTCCTCTCGGCTCACGTTGTTCGCGAACTGATTCGCAACGACGGTCCACCGCGCGGTGCGGACGTGATGGAGGAACGGTTCCTCCTGGTGCGGTGGCTCCGGGACCTGGCTACGACCTTTGAAAAGTTCCGGATCGTCCGCGAACTGGACACCATTCTCTGGGAGCCGAGGTCCGTCGCCCCCCAGCTGAGCGGCTTGATCCTCTTCGTGATCGCCTGTCTGGGTCTTGCAACCACCGCCCAAGCGGTCGCGGTCATCCCCGACGTCGAGCACTACCTGAGCCGGGAGGCGAATGCCGGGCAGCCGGCAGGGCCCCATGCCGTAACGGTTGCCCTTTGGCAGCCCGAGACGCCGTCCACCGCCGAGGTCTCCCCCACCCATTCCGGCCCCCGCCCCACCTATGAACAACTTTGCGGAGGCCCGCTCAGCTTCGGACCAGGCATGCCACGGCGGCTTACGCGACGGCTGCGGGTGGCGTGGCAGCGCTTCGGCGCCGTCAGCGCCGCTTGCGCCACCAAGGCGCGCCCGATTCCGAATGTCTCCGGCGCCTACTTCTCGCCCGGATACTGCGCGCATGAATATCGAAGCCTGGCAATCGTGACGCCCCGAAGTCCGTCCGCTGTATTGCTCGAACAGCCGGCCCGCCTCGCGCGCAAGCTGTTGATGGCAGGGCAGCTGACCGGTGCCTCGCGGCGGTTCCCGGTTGGCAGCGGCGATGCCCAGATCCTGTTCGGCCACTCTGGCGCCTATCTCGCGATCAGGCGTCAGATCACCGACGGCCACGGAGGCACCGTCCGCAAGCCCTGGAGCTGTACAGAGTTGGTACCCGGTGGCGAGCCCTACACGGTCCTGCCACCTGGCCTGACAGGTCTCTGGCTGCAACTGGCGATCGTGGGTCAACCGAGCTGGCCAACTCGACTTTCGCCCAGCGAAGGTCGCTCCCGCTTCATCTTCCGCGATCACGGCGGGGCCACGGTGGCGTCGGGCGCCTGCTCCTCTCCCGGCAGCTGCGAACTGCGGTCCGGCGCGAGAGTCTGGCGCACTAACACGACGCAGACGCCGGCAGTCACACCGGCTCGCGTTCGAGCGTTCAGCCCCTCTGCCTAGGTCTCACAGCGGCGGCTCTTCGCCGCTGAGCAGCATCCGCAGTAGGTGCATGCCGACCAGGGCGGAGCGTTCGCGGATGTCGGCGCGGCCGCCGGGGATTACGGGGTCGCGGGCTAGGGCGGTGCCGTCGGCGAGGCGGGCGTTGAAGCAGACGTAGCCGACCGGCTTCTCCTCGCTGCCGCCGTCGGGGCCGGCGATGCCGGTGATCGAGACCGCCGCGTCGGCGCCGAAGCGCTCGAGGGCGCCGAGCGCCATCGCCTCGGCGACCGCCGGCGAGACGGCGCCCTCGGCCTCGATCAGGCCGGGGTCGACGCCGAGCAGCTCGCTCTTGGCCCGGTTCGAGTAGGCGACCACGCCGCCCGCCACGTAGGCGGAGGCGCCGGGCAGGTCGGTGAGCCGCGCCGCCAGCAGGCCGCCGCTGCAGGACTCGGCCAGGGCCAGGCGGCGCCCGCGCAGCAGGGCCGCGACCTGGGAGTCGACCGTCTCGCCGTCGCGGCTGAAGAGCTGGCGCTGGTGGCGGGCCGCCAGCCCGTCGCGCACCGCCTCCGCCGTCCCCGCCGCCTCGTCGCGGTAGCGGACATCGATCTCGATCTCGCCGCGGCGCAGGCAGGTGGTGATCTCGACCTCGCCCAGGGCGACGCCCTCGGCCTCGATCTCGCGCAGGCTCTTGGCGATCTCCGACTCGGGGATGCCGAACATGCGCAGCGTGTAGCCGTGCAGCGGCGAGGCCCGCTCGATCACCGCCCGCACCGGGGCGCTGTCCAGCGCCGCCGGCCACATCGGCTGCAGCTCACGCGGCGGGCCGGGCAGGACGACGACGACGCGGCCCTCGGCGGGCACGACCAGGCCGGGTGCGGTGCCCACCGGGTCGAGCGCCTCCGCCCCCTCCGGCACCATCGCCTGCTTGCGGTTTGCCTCGCGCACCGCCTCGGGGTCGAAGTCGAAGCGGCGGGCGAACTCGCGCAGGATCGCCGCGATCTTCTCCTCGACCTCCTCGTCGAGGGCCAACTCGCGGCCGGCGAAGCGGGCGACGACCTCGGCCGTGAGGTCGTCGGCGGTCGGCCCGAGGCCGCCGGAGGTGACGATCAGGTCCATCCCCTCCGCGGCGAGGAAGCGCAGCGCCGCCTCGAGGTCGTCGGGGCGGTCGGCGACGACGAGGATGTGGGCGACCTCGACCCCGAGCTCGGCCAGCCGTTCGGAGAGCCAGGGCCCGTTGCGATCGGCGATCCGGCCGGTGATCACCTCGGTGCCGGTGACGACGATCCCGGCCCTGACCTCGCTCATAGGCAGGTCGGCCGTTCCGCTTCGCTCAGCTCGGCGAGCTCGCCGCGGCCGTCGACCGAGTACCCGACCGGGCTCGACGTCGCCGCTATGTCCGCCTGCCTGCCGTCGACCAGCATCTCGACCTCCCCGTTGCCGAAGGCGACGGTGAAGCTACCGGACCGGAACGGCCCCAGCTCTTCGCCCGCCGCCACGACCTGGCCTTCGACCAGCGGCCGTTCCTGCGCGTCGAGCAGGCAGACCCAGACTTCGGCCTTGGTCCGCAGGCGCAGCGAGACGCCCGCGCCCGCGGCCCGCTCGGGCCGCGCGGGCGCCGCCTCGGGGCGGGTGGTCGCGGCCGGCGTCGGCCTGCTCGCCCCGTCCCCGGCGGCGCTGCCCGGCCCGCCCCCGTCTTCGGAGAAGGCGACGACGGCGACCACCGCCACCGCCAGCACCGCGGGGACCGCGAGCCAGCGCAGGTAGCGGTGCGCGCGCCGGCCGCCCGGCGACCCGGTCGCGGCGGTCGCCGCCACCGGCGCCAGCTCGCGCGCCGGCGGGCGTCCCCCCTGCGCCCCTTCGACTTCGCGCCGGTAGTCCTCGGCCAGCCGCTCGCCGTCGAGGCCGAGGTAGGAGGCGTAGGTGCGGATGAAGCCGCGGGTGTAGACGCCGCCGGGGAGGACGTCCCAGTCTTCGGCCTCGATCGCGGCGAGGAAGCGAACCCGGATCCGGGTCGCCGCTTCGACCTCGGACAGCTCGATCTCACGCCGCGTGCGCGCCCGCCGCAGGTCGGATCCGATTCGGGGCTCCATCAGCCCATTGTGCTACCCGCAGGCCTATTCCGAAACCACGACGGGCGACTCGGCGTCCTCGTCGGCGGCCTCGGCCGCCGCGCCGCCGCCGGTGAGCCGGGCGAGGTCGGCCGGGCCGACCAGCACCTGGCGCGGTTTGGAGCCTTCGTAGCCGGAGATCACGCCCCGCCGCTCGAGCATGTCGATCAGCCGCCCGGCGCGCGTGTAGCCGACCCGCAGGCGGCGCTGGATCATCGAGACCGAGGCGGTTTCGGTCTCGACCACGACCCGGATCGCGTCGTCGAGCAGGTCGTCGCTGTCGGGGTCGTTGTCGCCCTCGGCTTCGACCCCCTGCTCCTCGTGCACCTCGAGCAGCTCCTGCTCGAATTCCGGTTCGCCCTGCTTGGCCCAGTGGCCGGTGACGCGGGCGATCTCCTCCTCGGTGACGAAGGCGCCCTGGATCCGCTGCAGCTTCGAGGTGCCGGCGCCGCGGAAGAGCATGTCGCCCTGGCCGAGCAGGGCCTCCGCCCCGCCCTGGTCGAGGATCACCCGCGAGTCGGTCTGCGAGGAGACGGCGAATGCGATCCGGGCCGGGATGTTGACCTTGATCGTGCCGGTGATGATGTCGGTCGAGGGCCGCTGGGTGGCGAGCACGAGGTGGATGCCGGTGGCGCGCGACTTCTGCGCCAGGCGGATGATCGAGTCCTCGACCTCGGCCGGGGAGACCATCATCAGGTCGGCGAGCTCGTCGATCACGCAGAGGATGTGCGGCAGCGGCGGCTCGCCGGCCTTGGCCCGGGCGCGGTTGAGCTCGCCCAGGTTGCGGCAGCGGGCCTGGCCCATGATCCCGTAGCGGCTCTCCATCTCGCCGATCAGGTTGGCCAGCACGTTGGCCGCCAGCCGCGGCGAGGTGACCACCGGGGTCAGCAGGTGGGGCACGTTCTCGTAGTGGTTGAGCTCGACCTGCTTGGGGTCGACGAGGACGAGGCGCACGTCGTTGGGCGAGGCCTGCATCAGGATCGAGGCGAGGATCGCGTTGACGCAGCCCGACTTGCCCGAGCCGGTGGTGCCGGCGACGAGCACGTGCGGCATCTTGGCCAGGTCGGTCCAGACCGCGTTGCCGTCGATGCCCTTGCCGAGCCAGGCGACCAGCGGCGAGGTCTTCTCCGGCCGGTCGGCGTAGATGTCGCCGAGGCGGACGATCCGCCGGCGGCTGTTCGGCACCTCGACCCCAACCGCCTGCTTGCCCGGGATCGGGGCGAGGATGCGGATGTCGGTCGATGCCAGCGCGTAGGCGAGGTCGTTGGCCAGCTCGGTCACCTTCTTGACTTTGGTGCCGGGCGCGAGGCGCAGTTCGTAGCGCGAGACGTGCGGGCCGCTGACGATGCCGACGATCTTCGCCTCGACGCCGAAGTGGCCGAGGGTCTCGACCAGCTTGCGGCCGACCGCCTCGTGGTCGCGCGGGTCGACCCCACCGTCGCCCTTGCCCCGCTCCAGGGCCTTGGCCGGCGGCGGCCGGTAGTCGATCTCCTCCGAGGCGGTGACGCCGCGCGCCTTGCCCTGCGGGGTGAGCGCCACCTGCTCGGGCTCGGGCGACCCCTCCCCCTCTCCGAGCGCCTTCTCTTCTTCGGCCTCGATCTGGGCCAGCTCGGCGTCGAAGTCCTGGGTCACCGGCTCGGCGGCCGGCTCCTCCCCGTCCTCCTCCTCGGCGATCGCCACCGTCGGCTCGACGTCGTCGTCCTCGGGGTAGGAGCTCATCACGTCGGTCGGCGCGGCGAGGGTCTCGAAGGCGTCGGTCTCGGCCCGCGCCTCGCGGCGCGCGTCGCGGGTGCGGGCGACCGTGTCGGCCACGCCCCTGCCGCCGAGGAAGACGGCCCGGGCGCCGCGGCCGATGCCGCGGAAGAGGGTCGAGATCGAGGTGCCGGTGACCAGCAGCCCGCCGGCGAGCAGCATCAGCACGGTGAAGATCCGCGCCCCGACCGTGCCGAACAGGTACTCGAGCCCGGTTTCGAGCCCGTAGCCGACCTTGCCCCCGTCCCAGCCGAAGAAGAGCACGAAGCAGAGGTAGACACCGGCGGCGATCAGCCCCAGCCCGATCAGGTCGAGGTGACGCTGCTCGAGCGCCGCCGGCAGGTGCAGCCGCGGCCGCGACGCCGCCTTGCCCTTCCCTTTGCTCTTCGGCTTCTTGCGGGCAGCGGAGGGCTTCTTCTTGCGCACGAACATGGCGACACGCTTCGACGCCGACCCCCGCACCCCTGCGCCCCACCCGCTGACTTCCCGGTTCGGGGTGCATATGCGTCCCAAACCAGGAAGTCAGCGGGTAAAGGGGGCGTAAATTCCGGCTGGCGCGCCGGATTGCGGGGTTAAGATCGTTGGGGATGCTGGCCAGCGACCCGGAGACCGCCACCGCGCGCGTGCTCGTCGTCGAGGACGACGTCGAGATCGCCGACGTGCTGCGGCGCTCGCTGCGCCAGGAGGGCTACGAGGTGAAGACCAGCGGCGACGGGGTCGAGGCGCTCGACCTCGCCACCGGCTTCATGCCCGACCTGGTCGTGCTCGACCTCGGCCTGCCGCGGCTGGACGGGATCGAGGTCTGCCGCCGGCTGCGCGCCGAGGGCGACGTGCCGATCCTGATGCTGACCGCGCGGGCCGAGACCGAGGACCGGGTCGGCGGCCTCGACAGCGGCGCCGACGACTACCTGGTCAAGCCCTTCGAGCGCACCGAGCTGCTGGCCCGGATCCGCGCCCTGCTGCGCCGCCGCCCGCCGCGCGGCGCCGCCTCGCTCGAGGTTGCCGACCTCAGCCTCAACCCCGACACCCGCGAGGTGCGCCGCGGCGAGCGCGAGCTGGAGCTGACCAACCGCGAGTTCGAGCTGCTCGAGTTCCTGATGCGCAACGAGCGCCTGGTCGTCTCCCGCGAGCGCCTGCTCGACGAGGTCTGGGGCTATGACCCGATGGCGGCGACCAACACGATCGACGTCTTCATCTCCAACCTGCGCCGCAAGCTCGAGGCCGGCGGCGAGACGCGGCTGCTGCACACCAAACGCGGCGCCGGTTACGTGCTCAAGGGCTGAGGTGCGCCGGCTGGGCAAGCTCGTCGCCTGGTGGCCGGCCAAGTGGCGGCCGAACAGCTGGCCGGTGCGCTGGCGCCTGGCCGGCGTCTCGGCCGGCCTCACCCTGGCGATCCTGCTCGTCTTCGGCGCGATCATCGGCCAGCTGGCGACCAGCCGCATCCGCGACGACTTCAACCGCGAGGTGCGCGACGCCGCGCAGGCCCTGGCGGCCGAATTCCGCATCGTCTACACCCCGCTGGGAACCCTCTCGCTGCAGCGCGGCCCCGAACTCGACGACTTCGTCCGCCCCGACGGCGCCTCGGCGAGGATCTACGACGTCAACCTGACCCAGGTCAAGCAGAGCACCGGCGCCGCGCCGCTCGGCCCGCTCAGCCCCGGCCTCTCCAGCTTCGGCGAAATGCGGGTGGCGACGGCGCCGATCACTAACGAAGCGGGCACCACGACCGGCTTCGTCCAGTACGGCCGCAGCGTCGCCCACGTCGACTCGACCGTCGACCGGCTCTGGCTCTTCGTCGTCGCCGGCATCCTCGGCGGCACGCTCTTCGCCTGCCTCGCCGGGGTCGCTATCGCGGCGCGGGCGATGCGGCCGATCTCGGCCCTGACCGCGACCGCGCGCGAGGTCGCCGACACCGGCGACCCCTCCGGCCACATGCCCGACCCCAAAGTCGAGGACGAGGTCGGCGAGCTGGCCCGCACCCTGGAGCAGATGCTGCGCTCGCTCGACGACGCCCGCGCCGAGCGCGAGGCGGCGCTGCGCAAGCAGCGCGAGTTCGTCGCCGACGCCTCGCACGAGCTGCGCACGCCGCTGACCAGCGTGCTCGCCAACCTCGAACTGCTGCAGGCCTCGCTCGAGCAGCCCAGCCAGGAGGACGAGCGGGCGATGGTCGACTCGGCCCTGCGCTCCTCGAAGCGGATGAGCCGCCTGGTCGCCGACCTGCTGCTGCTCGCCCGCGCCGACGCTGGCCGCGTCAGCCAGCGCCGCTCCTGCGACCTGGCCGAGATCGGCCGCGACGCGGCGGCCGAGGTCCTGCCCCTGCTCGGCGACCGCGAGCTGACGGTCGAGGCCGACGAGGCCCTGCCGCTCGACGGCAACCCCGACGAGCTGCACCGCCTGGTCCTCAACCTGCTCGACAACGCCGCCCGCCACACCCCGGCCGGGGCGCGGATCGAGCTGCGCCTGCGCCGCCGCGGCCGCGAGGCCGAGCTCGAGGTCGCCGACGACGGGCCCGGCATCCCGCCCGAGCTGCGCGGTCAGGTCTTCGACCGCTTCGTCCGCGGCGAGGGCCCGGCCGACACCGCGGTCGGCGCCGGCAGCGGCCTCGGCCTGGCCATCGTCCGAGCCGTCGCCGGCTCCCACCGGGGCAGCGTCGAGGTCGCCGAGTCGCCCTCCGGCGGCGCCCTCTTCCGCATCCGCCTGCCGCTCGGTGACGGCCCGCGACAGGCCGTCGCCGCAACCTAAGACGCGCCCCAGGACCAGTGCGTTCCGAAATCCGTCCTTCCGGTTGGAAAGGATGGCGCCGATGCCGGAGGAGCAGGCAGGGGACCCGCGCGAGGCACGCGCTCAGCAGGTGCAGGACTGGCTGGAATGGCCGGTCATCGGCGCGGCACTTCTGACCATCCCGATCATCGTCATCCAGGAGTCGCACCTCGGCGGTGCTTGGCCTGCCGTTGCAACCGCGATGAGCTGGACACTTTGGTCCGTCTTCCTCCTCGAGGTCATCTTGATGCTCTGGCTGGTGCCAAATCGAGGTCGGTGGGCGCGCGATCACCTGATCGACTTGGCTGTCGTAATTCTCACTCCGCCCTTCGCGCCGGCCGCCTGGCAGGCGACCCGCCTGTTCCGTTTGATCCGTTTGCTGCGGCTGGTGCGCCTCTTCTCGCTCCGCCGGGTGCTTTCCCTGGAGGGCATCAAGTACACAGCGCTGATCGCCGTAGGGATGGTCATCTTCGGGGGCGCCGTGTTTGCCGTGATCGAACGTGAAAGCGGCACCACGACATGGGATGGGATCTGGTGGGCGATGACGACCGTGACAACGGTCGGCTATGGCGACATCACGCCGCACTCGGACACAGGGCGCATTCTCGGAATGATCATCATGTTCGTCGGCATCGGATTCGTCGCCCTGCTGACGGCATTCATCGCGGATCGCTTCATCAATGTCCAGATGGAGACGGAGCAGAAGGAGGACCTGATCCTGGATGAGATTCGGGCCATTCGGTCTCGCCTGGATTCGCTGGAGCGAGAATCTCGCCTGGCGGCGCACACTTCGCCGGACGGGGCCAGCATCGCCGACCCACCATGAAGTCCTTATGCCCGCTTAAGCAACGCTTTAGCGGCCCGGCCTAGATTCGTCTGCGGACGAGACACACAGGGCCCGCCGAGATCTCCCCAACAGCTCGGCGGGTCCTTTTTCGTCAGCGACTCAGCGCCGGCACTCGGAGACGTACTCGGACGCGGTCTTGCCCTCGCCCTTCGGTTTTACCGGCTCGGGAAGCTCTGCCTTGGTGCCCGGTCGCACCACGCCGGCAGCGATCATCTTGGCGATGTGCCGCGACTCCATGCGTCCAAACGATAGGCCATGCTGCAGCCGAGTCTTCCACTGTTCGTGACGCAGCCCCAGGCGAGACAAGCGACCGCGGAATGCGAATCGCGTAGGTCGTTCAGACCTCGACTACTACGGGGATGATCATCGGGCGGCGCTTTAGGCGTTCGTAGACGAGGCCGGCGACGGCGTCGTGGAGGTCTTCCTGGACCAGGTGCAGCTCGCGGGTGCCGGCCTGGGCGGCGTCCTCGAGCGAGTCCTCGACCACGTCCTTGAGCTCGTCGACGAGGGCGTCGGCCTCGTCGAGGAAGGCGACGCCGCGGAAGAGAACTTCGGGGTCGGCGATCACGTGGCCGTCCTCCTGGGAGATCGTGGCGACGACGATGAAGATGCCGTCGGCGGAGATATCGCGGCGGTCGCGCAGGGCGACGTCGTCGGGTTCGCCGACGTTGACCCCGTCGACGTAGATCACCCCGGCGTGGATGTCCTCGCCGAAGCGGGCGCCCTTGGCGTCGATCTCCAGCGGCAGGCCGTTGTGGCCTTTGAAGATCCGCTCCCCCTCGACCCCGACCGATTCGGCCAGCTCGGCGTGCAGGCGCAGGCGCTGGTGGTCGCCGTGCACGGGCAGCACGTACTGCGGCTTGGTCAGGTTGAGCATCAGCTTCAGCTCCTCCTGCCAGCCGTGGCCGGAGGCGTGGATCGGCGCCTGCTTGGCGGTCACCACCGAGGCCCCGATCTCGTAGATGCGGTCGATCGTCTCGTTGACGGCGCGCTCGTTGCCGGGCACCGGCGTCGCCGAGAAGACGACCGTGTCGCCGGAGTGCAGCTCGACGTCGCGGTGGTCGTTGTTGGCCATCCGCCGCAGCGCCGAGAGCGGCTCGCCCTGGCTGCCGGTCGAGATCACCACCACCTTCTCGTCGGGGAAGCTCTCGATCTCGCGCGGCTGGATCAGCAGCCCCGGCGGCGCCTTGGCGACCCCGAGGTTGGAGGCGATGTTGAAGTTCTTGCGCATCGAGCGGCCGACCAGCGCCACCCGCCGGTCGAGCGCCACCGCGGCGTCGATCACCTGCTGCACGCGGTGGATGTTGGAGGCGAAGGAGGTGACGACGATCCGCCCCTCGCAGGCGGCGAAGGTCTCCAGCAGGGCCGGGCCGACGCTCGACTCCGAGGGCGCCACGCCGGGCCGGTCAGCGTTGGTCGAGTCGCCGCAGAGCAGCAGCAGCCCTTCGCTGCCGATCTCGGCCAGGCGCGAGATGTCGGCCGGCCGGCCGTCGACCGGGGTCTGGTCGAACTTGTAGTCGCCGGTCATCAGCACCTTGCCCAGCGGCGTGCTGAGCAGCACCCCGCGCGCGTCGGGGATCGAGTGCGAGAGGTGGATCAGCTCGAGCTCGAAGGGACCGGCCTTGACCGTCTCCCCCGCCGGCAGCTCCTCCAGCGGCGCGTCCTTGAGCTTGTGCTCGTCGAGCTTGGAGCGGACCATGCCGACGGTCAGCAGGCCGCCGTAGATCACCGGCGGCGAGCCGATCTCACGCAGCACGTAGGGCAGCGCCCCGACGTGGTCCTCGTGGCCGTGGGTGAGGACGATCGCCTCGATGTCCTCGGCGCGGTCGCGCAGGTAGGAGAAGTCGGGCAGCACCAGGTCGATGCCGAGCATCTCGGCGGTCGGGAACATCAGCCCCGTGTCGACGACGACGATCCGCCCGTCGTACTCGATCACGGTCATGTTCTTGCCGATCTCGCCCAGCCCCCCGAGCGGCAGCACGCGCAGCTTGCCGGCGGCCACTAGGCGTTCACCCTGATGCCGACGCCTTCGAGGGCGCCCCTGACGACCGCGCGCTGCTCGGCGTCGGCCGGGACGAGCGGCAGGCGCAGCGTGTCGGTCGGGATCAGACCGGTCATCGCCAGTGCCGCCTTGACCGGGATCGGGTTGGTGGTGACGCCCATCGCCGCGTAGACCTCGCGCAGGGTGGCGTCGACCTCGCGGGCGCGGTCGAGCTCGCCGGCCTGCATCAGGTCCCAGATCTCGCGCATCTGCGGGCCGACCAGGTGCGAGGCGACGCAGAATCCCGCCGCTGCCGCCGATCTCCAGCGTCTTGAGGAAGATGTCGTCGTTGCCGGCGAGCACGTCCATGCCCTCGATCGGCTCCAGGTCGTCGTTGTTGGCCTGCTTGACGGCGACCACGTTCTCGATCTTGGCCAGCTCGGCGAGCGCCGCCGGCGGCACGTTGACGACCACCCGCGAGGGGATGTTGTAGGCGATGATCGGCAGCTCCGGCACGGCGGCGGCGATCGTCTCGAAGTGGGCCTGGATCCCGGCCGGGTTGGGCTTGTTGTAGTAGGGCGTGACGATCAGCGCCGCGTCGGCGCCGGCCTGCACCGCGCCCTTGGTCAGCTCGATCGAGTGGTCGGTGTAGTTGGTCCCCGTGCCGCAGACGAGCAGCACCTCGTCGCCGACCTCGCGGCGCACCGCCTCGACCAGGACCAGCGCCTCCTCGTCGGTCAGGGTCGGCGCCTCGCCGGTCGAGCCGGAGATCACCAGGCCGTGCGAGCCGTGCTCGAGCAGGTGGGTGGCGAGCCGCAGGGCGGCGGCCTCGTCGACCGCGCCGTTCTCCCCGAACGGGGTCGCCATCGCCGTCAAAACACCGCGGATCTCCTTCATCGGGCCAGGGTATCGCGCAGGGCCGTCACAGCAGCTTCTCCAGGCCGACGGTGAAGCGCTCGGGCAGGCCGCCGACCCTGCGCACCGCGAGCAGCACGCCGGGCATGAACGAGCGCCGGTCGATCGAGTCGTGGCGCAGGCTCAGCGTCTGCCCGACGCCGCCGAAGACGACCTCCTGGTGGGCGACCAGGCCGGGTAGGCGGACCGAGTGGATCGGCCGGTGGACGTTGCCGCCGGCGGCGTCGATCAGCTCCGCGGTGCGCTTCGCCGTGCCCGAGGGCGCGTCTAGCTTCTTGTCGTGGTGCAGCTCGACGATCTCGCACTCGGGCATGTGCGGGGCGATCCGCTGGGCGACCTCCATCAGCAGCACCGCGCCGATCGCGAAGTTGGGGGCGACGAAGCAGTTGGCCTGCGAGGCCTCGGCCGCGGCGCGCAGCGCCTCGAGGTCGAAGCCGGTGGTGCCGACGACGACGTGGACGCCCGCCGCCAGGCAGGCTTCGGCGTTGGCCAGGGCGGTGTCGGGCGTGGTGAAGTCGACGACGACGTCGGCCTCGCCGAGGACCGCGGCCAGCTCGGTCTCCAGCGCCGGGTCGGCGCGGCCGGACAGCTCGGTGTCCTCGGCCTCGGCGACCGCCTCGCAGACGGCCTCGCCCATGCGCCCGGCGGCGCCGGAGACGGCGACCCGGATCACGCCGCCACCAGGTCTTCGCTGATCGGGCCGACCGCGCGGCGGAAGCAGCCCTCGTCGCGGCCGACGCAGGCGAGCGAGAGCCGCTCGGGGGCGTAGAGCTCGGCCGCCAGCTCGCTCAGGTCGGCGACGGTGACCGCGTCGACCCGGGCCAGCATCTGGTCGAGGCTGAGGATCGGCAGGTCGAAGAGGGTCGCTCGCGAGAATCCGCGTCATCCGCGCCGCGGTCGACTCCGAGGTCAGCACCAGGCGGCCCTTGACGCTCTCCTTGGCCCGCGCCAGCTCCTCGGCGGAGACCGGCTCGGAGCGCAGGCGGCCGAGCTCGGCGCCGATCACCGCGCAGGCCTGCTCGACGTTGTCCTCGCGGGTGCCGACGTAGCCGGCGACCAGGCCGGAGTCGGAGTACTGCTCGCTGTAGGTGCCGACCGAGTAGGCCAGGCCGCGCTTCTCGCGCACCTCGCGGAAGAGCCGCGAGGAGCTGGAGCCGCCGAAGATCGAGTCGAGCACGGCGAGCGCGTAGCGGCGCTCGTCGGCGCGGTCGATGCCCGGCGCGCCGAAGCAGATGTGGTACTGCTCGGTGTCCTTGGGGTAGAAGCGCAGGCGGGCGACCGCCTCGGCCGCTTCCGGGCTGGGCGCCGGCGCGGCGCCGGCCTCGGGGCGGACCAGCTGCTCGGCCAGGGCGGTGACCCGCTCGTGCTCGACGTTGCCGGCGGCGCCGACGACGAGGCTCTCGGCGGCGTAGCGGGCGTCGCGGTAGGCGGCGATCTCGGGCACCGGGATCGAGGCGATCACCTCGGCCTCGCCCAGCACCGGGCGGGCCAGCGGGTGCTCGCCGAAGACCGCTTCGGCGAGCACGTCGTGGACGCGGTCCTGCGGTTCGTCCTCGTACATCGCGATCTCCTCGAGCACCACCTGGCGCTCGGAGTCGACCTCGGGGTAGGTCGGGGCGAGCAACATCTCGGCCAGCAGGTCGAAGACCTCCTCGACGTGCTCGTCGAGGAAGCGGGCGTGGATGTGGGTCGTCTCCTTGCCGGTCGCTGCGTTGACCGAGGCGCCGAGGCCGTCGAGCCGCTCGGAGATCTCGATCGCCGAGTAGCGCGCCGTGCCCTTGAACAGCAGGTGCTCGAGGAAGTGCGAGACCCCGGCCTGGGCCGGGGTCTCGTTGCGCGAGCCGGTGCGCACCCAGAGCCCGAGCGCCACGGACCGCACCGCGGGAACCCCCTCGGTGACGACCCGGACGCCCGAGCTCAGCGTTTGCAGCCTCGGCTCGCTCAATGCCTAGTTGCGACGCTCGCGTTCGCGCCGCGGACGCCGCTCGCGCCCGCCACGACCGCCGCGGTCGCCGCCGTTGCGCCGCGGGCCGCCGTCGCCGGAGCCGACCGAGGCCAGCTCCTCCGGGCTCTTGCCGGCGACCGAGGGGTCGTCGGAGAGCCGCAGGCCGATGCGACCGCGCTCGCGGTCGACCTCGACCACGGTGACGTCGATCTGGTCGCCGGAGCTGAGCACGTCGTCGACCGAGTCGACCCTCTCCCCCGGCTTCACGTTGGAGATGTGCAGCAGGCCGTCGGTGCCCTTGACCAGCTCGACGAAGGCGCCGAAGGTGGTCGTCTTGACGACCTTCGCCCCCTCGTAGCGGTCGCCGACCTCGGCCTCCTTGGTCATCGACTCGATCCGCGCCACGCAGGCTTCGACCTGCGAGCCGGTCGGCGCGTAGATCCGCACCGTGCCGTCGTCTTCGACGTCGATCTCGGCTTCGAACTCCTCGCAGAGGGCGCGGATCGTTTCCCCGCCTTTGCCGATCACGGCGCCGATCTTCTCCGGGTCGATCTTGATCGATTCGATCCGCGGCGCGTGCTGGGAGAGCTGCTCGCGCGGGCCCTCGACGGCCTCCGCCATCTTGCCGAGGATGAACTGGCGCCCCTCGTTGGCCTGGGCGAGCGCGTCGCGCAGGATGTCGAAGGTGACGCCGGTGATCTTGATGTCCATCTGCAGGGCGGTGATCCCGTCCGCGGTGCCGGCGACCTTGAAGTCCATGTCGCCGAGGTGGTCCTCGACGCCGGCGATGTCGGTGAGGACGATGTAGTCGTCGCCCTCCTTGATCAGGCCCATGGCGACGCCGGCGACCGGCGCGGAGACCGGCACGCCCGCGGCCTGCAGCGCCATCGAGGAGGCGCAGACCGAGCCCATCGAGGAGGAGCCGTTGGACTCGAGCGTCTCGGAGACGACCCGGATCACGTAGGGGAAGTCCTCTTCGCTGGGGATCGAGGGCGCCAGGGCGCGCTCGGCGAGCGCCCCGTGGCCGATGTCACGGCGCTTGGGGCCGCGCATGAAGCCCGCCTCCCCGACCGAGAAGGGCGGGAAGTTGTAGTGGTGCCAGAAGCGCTTCGTCGTCGCCAGCCCGAGCGTGTCGAGGCGCATGTCCATGCGCGTCGTGCCGAGCGCGACGTTGGAGAGGATCTGGGTCTCGCCGCGGGTGAAGAGCGCCGAGCCGTGCACGCGCGGGGAGATGTCGACCTCGGTCTCGATCGGCCGGATCTCGTCCTGGGCGCGGCCGTCGGGGCGCTTCTTGTCGACCGCGATCGCCTTGCGGATCGTGTCCTTCTCGATCGCGTCGAAGGCGGAGCCGACCTCGGCCTTGCGCTCGTCCTCGCCATCCTCGCCCTCGGGGGCGTACTTGGCGACGACCTCCTCCTTGACCTCGTCGATCGCCTCGTAGCGCTCGAGCTTGCCCTCGGTGGCGATCGCGTCGACCAGGGCCTGGCCGTGCGAGTCGCGGATTTCGGCGAGCAGGCCCTCGTCGATCTTCGGCGCCTCGACCTCGAGCTTCTCCTTGCCGGCCTTGTCGGCGAGCTCCTGCATCGCCGCGCAGAGCTTCTTGATCTCGGCGTGGGCGATGTCGAGCGCGTCGAGGATCTCGGCCTCGGTGACGCCGTCGGCGCCGGCCTCGACCATCAGGATCGCCTCGTCGGTGCCGGCCACGATCAGGTCGAGCTCGAGCTCCTCGAGCCGCTCCTCGGGCGGGTTGACGACGAAGTCGCCCTCGAGCTTGCCAACCCGGACGGCGCCGACGTGGGCGGCGACGGGGACCGGCGAGATCGCCAGCGCCGCGGAGGCGCCGTTCATGGCGAGGATGTCGTAGGGGTGGACGTGGTCCACGGAAAGCGGGGTTGCGACCAGCTGCGTCTCGAAGTGCCAGCCCTTGGGGAAGAGCGGGCGGATCGGCCGGTCGATCATGCGCGCGGTCAGCGTCGCCTTCTCGCCCGAGCGACCCTCGCGGCGGAAGAAGGAGCCGGGGATCTTGCCCGCGGCGTACATCCGCTCCTCGACGTCGACGGTGAGCGGCAGGAAGTCCACGTCGCGCAGGTTGCCCATTGTCGCGGTGCAGAGGACCATCGTGTCGCCGGACTGGACGACCACGGCGCCACTCGCCTGACGGGCAAGCTTGCCCGTCTCGAAGGAGATCTGGCTGTCGCCGATTTCCGCCGAGACGCGGCTTACATCGAACATGCTCATTTGGTTTTTCTACCTCCGGCCGCCCGGATTGGCGACCATATGCGTTCAGAACTCTCGTTCTCTGTCGCACAAGAGACTACATGGGAAAGAGCGCCGGGGTCTCGGTGACGCCGGCCCGGATGCCGGACTCGAAGTCGCGCCGCACGCGGGCGGCGAGCGCCTCCGAGCGGCGGTCGGCGTCGAAGCGGGCGAGGTCGAGGCCGAGCTCCTCGGCGCGGCGCCAGAGGTGCGGGTCGTCGACGTGGCCGCGGTCGGCGTAGAGCGAGTCGACCATGGCGAAGAAGGCGCCCTGGCGGCCGGCCGCCTCGGCCGCGGCGTGCAGGGCCGGGGCGCGCGGGTGCTTGCTGGCGACCGGGAAGTGGCGCAAGACGACGGTCGCCGGCCGGGCCGAGATCTCGCGCCAGGCGGCGGCGCAGTGCGGGCAGGCGAGGTCGGCATAGACGACCAGCAACGGCCCCTCGCCGCGGCGGTGGTCCTCCGGCCCGGCCGGGGGCACCGCGGCGCTGGTCAGGTCAGGCGGCACCGTCGAGCGCGTCGAAGATCAGGTTGGCGCCGGGGATCTCCAGCGGCGAGCTGGGCTCGTGCACCCACTCGACGACCCCCTGCTCGTCGACGAGGACGAGGGAGCGGTTGGCGTGGCCGCGCTTCTCGACGTAGGCGCCGTAGGCGCGGGCGACCTCGCCCTTGGGCTCGAAGTCGGAGAGCAGCGGCGTGTCGATCCCGAGCCTCTCCTGAAACGCCTGGTGGGCGAAGACGCCGTCGACGCTGATTCCGACCATGGTCACGCCCTTGGCCTCGATCTCGGGCTTGACCTCCTGGTAGATCGAGAGCTGGTCGGCGCAGACGGGGCTGAAGTCGGCCGGGTAGAAGACGAGCAGCACCTTGCGGCCGCGAAAGTCGCTGAGCGAGACCTTCTCGCCGTCCTGGTCGCGCAGTGTGAAATCGGGTGCCGGCTCCCCGGCTGCGATCATCGCCGCAGGCCGAGCTCGCCGACCAGGGAGCGGTAGCGCTCCAGGTCGTGGCGCTCCAGGTAGCGCAGCATGCGGCGGCGCTTGCCGACCAGCATCAGCAGGCCGCGGCGCGAGTGGTGGTCCTTGGCGTGGGTGCGGAGGTGCTCGGTGAGCTCGTTGATCCGCTCGGTGAGTAGCGCGATCTGGACCTCGGCCGACCCGGTGTCCCCGTCGGCGCGGCCGTACTTGCCGATCAGCTCGCTCTTCTTCTCCTTGGCCAGGCTCATAAAAACGCCGCACTTCCGGCGGAAGTCACGGCCGCTGCAAGCTAGCACAGAGCCTTGGGCGACGGAGGAGGTCGGGGTACTCCCGCTCACTCGCAACTCGTCGATGGAGACGCTGGGGCTGGCGCCGCAAGCTCAATTCTCCTCCCGCGCAAAACGTTCGCGGAAGCACCCCGACCTCCTCCCGGTGGTCAAGACCCCGTTTCGCGAGCAGGGGAGCCGGTGTCCCCCCGAACGTTTTGCGCGGGAGGAGCGACACGCAAGAGGCGTCAGCTCACCAGCTTTCCAACGACGAGTTGCGAGTGAGGGGGGATACCGGCTCCCCTGCTCCTCAGCTGGAAGGCTGGAACGCCGCGCAGACCTTCTTGGCGTCCTCGACGTCCTCGCGCATCTGGGCGATCAGCTCCTCTACGCCGGCGAAGCGCTTCTCGCCGCGCAGGCGCTCGACGAAGGCGACGCGGAGGGTGGTGCCGTAGAGGTCCTGCTCGTGGTCGATCAGGTAGGCCTCGATCAGGACGCCGCGGCCGCTCTCGAAGGTGGGGCGCACGCCGACGTTGACCGCCGCCGGGACGCCGTTGGCGAAGGCGGCGTAGACGCCGTGGCCGGGGATCGCGAGGCGGTCGTCGGGGATCAGGTTGGCGGTCGGGAAGCCGAGCTCGCGGCCGCGCTGGTCGCCGGGGACGACCTCGCCCTCGACCATGAACGGGGCGCCGAGGCAGTGGCGGGCGCCCTCCATGTCGCCGGCCGCGACCAGCGCCCGGATCCGGGTCGAGGAGACGGTCTCGCCGTCGACCTCGACCAGGGGCACGACCCGGGTCTCGAACTCCGGGTGGGCGGCCAGCATCGCCGGGTCGCCCTTGGCCTTGGCGCCGAAGCGGAAGTTCTCGCCGACCGAGACCCGCTGCGCCGCCAGGCGCTCGACCAGCACCCCCTCGACGAACTGCTCGGCGCTGCGCTTGGCGAACTCCTCGTCGAAGGGGATGACGACCAGCTCGCGCACGCCGAGCCCCTCGATCACGTCGCGCTTGACCCCGAAGGGCATGATCAGCTTCGGCAGCGCCGCCGGGTGCAGCACCTCGAGCGGGTGCGGGTCGAAGGTGAGCACCGTGTCCGCCCCCTCGATCACCGCCTGGTGGCCCCTGTGGACCCCGTCGAAGGTGCCGATCGCGACCTGCCGCGGACGCGGCACCGCGTCGGGCAGCGAGGTGACCTCGAGCCGCGCCATCAGCGCAGGGCCTCGGCGGCGGCGGGGATCAGGGCGGCGGCCTCGTCGAGGGCGAGCTCGCGGCCGGCTTCCTCGATCCGGAAGGGGCCGATCGCGGTGCGGCGCAGGCTCTCGCAGTAGGCGTCGCCGAGGGTCTCGATCAGGGTGCGGACGTAGGTCCCCGCCGAGCACTCGATCTCGTATTCGGCGCTGGCCGCGTCGTGGGCGAGCAGCTCGGCGCGGTAGACGTCGACGTCGCGCGGCGGGGTCGGCACCGTCTCGCCGCGCTGCGCCTTGCGGTAGAGGCGCTCGCCGCCTACCCGCACCGCCGAGGTCATCGGCACCCGCTGGCGCACCCTGCCGGTCGGCAGCGCCAGCGAGGCGGGCACGGCGCCGGTCTCGGTCAGCTCGCCGTCGGGGTCGCCGCTGCTCGAGCGCCAGCCGAGCCGGGCGCGGGCGACGTAGGTCTTGGGCAGCTCGACCAGGAAGCGCTGCAGGCGGGTGGCGCCGTCGATCAGGACCAGCAGCAGGCCGGTGGCGAAGGGGTCGAGGGTGCCGGCGTGGCCGGCCTTGCAGACGCGCTCGCGGCGCACCCCGGCGACGACGTCGTGGGAGGTGACGCCGGCCGGCTTGTCGCAGAGCAGCACCGTGCCCTCGCCCGCGCCGGCCACCCTCAGTCCCCGAGCTGGGAGGTGACCTCGCCGCAGAGGAAGCTGACCAGCTGCTCGAGCTCGAGGTCGGTGGAGAAGCCGGCGGCGCGCTTGTGCCCCCCTCCCCCGTGCTGGCGGGCGATCGCCGAGACGTCGATCTCGCCGCCGCTGGAGCGCAGGCTGACCTTGCGAGCGGCGCGGCCGCGGTCGCCGAGGTCGCGCACCATCGCCGCCACCTTGGCGCCCTCGACCGAGCGCAGGTGGTCGATGATCCCCTCGGTCATCTCCTCGCCGGCGCCGCTCGCCGCGTAGTCGGCCTCGGTGATGTAGCCGACCACGAGGCGGTCGCCGCAGAAGCGCTGGATGCCCTCCAGGGCCCGCGCCAGCAGCCGCAGCTTCTCGATCGGCACGTGCTCGTAGAGGCGCCGGTAGGTGTCGTCGACCTCGACCCCGGCGTCGATCAGCTCGGCCGCGATCCGGTGGGTGCGCGCGTTGGCGTTCTCGTACATGAACTTGCCCGTGTCGGTGACCAGGCCGACGTAGAGCGCCGCGGCCATCTCCGGGCTGAGCTCGACCCCGAGCGCGGCGGCCAGCTCGTAGACGATCTCGGCCGTGCTCGAGGCGGCGGTGTCGACCAGGTTGAGGTCGCCGAAGAGGGTGTTGTCGTGGTGGTGGTCGACGTTGATGCGGAAGTTGTCGCCGGCGGTGAGGAACTCGACCGGCATGCGGTCGACGTTGCCGCAGTCGAGGAAGACGACCGTGCGGTCGGCCATGTCGGCCGGCTCCTCGTGGAAGACCTCCTCCAGGGGCAGGAAGCGGTACTCGACCGGCAGCGGGAACTCCTTCGCCGCCATGAACATCACCGAGTCCTTGCCGAGCCGGGTGAGCAGGTGGTGCATGCCGAGCAGCGAGCCGAGCGCGTCGCCGTCGGGGCCCTCGTGGGCGGTGAGCAGGAAGCGGTCGCGGGCGCGCAGCTCGGCCGCCACGTCCTCGACACTGCCTCTGGTCGCCACCCCGCCCGCCTTCATCGTCCCTCCTCGTCGCCGTCCTCGAGCAACTCCGATATTCGCATGCCCTGCTCGACCGTGGCGTCGTAGCGGAAGCTGAGCGTCGGCGTGCGCTTCATCCGCGTCTCGGCGGCGATCTTCGATTGCAGCACGCCGTGCGAGGAGCGCAGCCCGGCCAGGGTCGCCTCGCGCTCCTCCTCGGAGCCGAGCACGCTGACGTGCACCTTGGCGGCGCGCAGGTCGGGGCTGGTTTCGACGGAGGTCACGGTGACGAAGCCGATGCGGGGGTCGGCCAACTCGGCGATCGCCGCGCCGATCACCTCGCGCAGCACCTCGTTGATGCGGCGCATGCGAGGGGCGGCCATCCTACTCCCTACTCCAGCGTCTGCTCGACCTGCTTGGTCTCGTAGAACTCGAGCATGTCGCCCTCCTTGACGTCGCCGTAGCCGTCGAGCACGATGCCGCACTCCTGGCCCTGCTCGACCTCCTGGACGTTGTCTTTGAAGCGGCGCAGCGAGCCGAGTTTGCCGTTCCAGATCACGGTGCCCTCGCGCACCAGGCGGACGCTGGCCTCGCGCGTGACCCTGCCCTCGTTGACGACGCAGCCGGCGATGCGGCCGACCTTGGAGGCCTTGAAGGTCTGTTCGACCTCGGCCTCGCCGAGCGTCTCCTCGACCTCGACCGCCTCCAGCAGGCCCTCCATCGCGTTGCGCAGGTCTTCGGTGATCTTGTAGATCACCGAGTAGGTGCGGACGTCGACGCCCTCGCGGTCGGAGGCGCGGCGGGCGTCGGCCAGGGGGCGGACGTTGAAGCCGATGATGATCGCTTCGGAGGCCGAGGCGAGCATCACGTCGGACTCGTTGATGCCGCCGGTCTGCGAGTGGATGATGTTGATCGCGACCCGCTCCTGCGGCACCTTGGCGATCTCGTCCTGCAGCGCCTCCAGCGAGCCGGCGACATCGGCCTTGAGCACGATGTTGAGCTCCTTGATCTCGCCCTCCTGGACCCGCGAGAAGACCTCCTCGAGGCTGACCTTGCGCGCCTGGCGGCGGGCCAGGGCCTCGGTCTTCAGCCGGTTGGCCCGCTCCTGGGCCTCCTGGCGGGCGCGGCGGTCGTTCTCGACCGCGTGGACGAACTCGCCCGCCTCGCAGACGCCGTCGAAGCCGAGCACCTCGACCGGCATCCCCGGCACCGCCTCCTCGACGCGCTCGCCGGTGAAGTCGTGCATCGCCCGCACCCGGCCCCACTGCGGCCCGGCGACCAGCGAGTCGCCAACCTTCAGCGTGCCGCGCTGGACCAGGATCGTCACCACCGGGCCGCGGCCGGGGTCGAGCTGGGACTCGACCACGGTGCCCGAGGCGGGGGCGTCGGGGTTGGCGCCGAGCTCCTCCAGCTCGGTGACCAGCTGGATCATGTCGAGCAGGTTGTCGAGCCCTTCGCGGGTCTTGGCCGAGACGTCGCAGTAGACCGTCTCCCCGCCCCAGTCCTCGGGCGTGAGGCCGTCGGCGGCGAGCTCGTTGCGGACCCGGTCGGGCTGGGCGCCCTCCTTGTCGATCTTGTTGACCGCGATCAGGATCGGCACGTCGGCGGCGCGGGCGTGGTCGATCGCCTCCTTGGTCTGCGGCATCACGCCGTCGTCGGCGGCGACGACGACCACGGCGACGTCGGTGACCTTGGCGCCGCGGGCGCGCATCGCGGTGAAGGCGGCGTGGCCGGGGGTGTCGAGGAAGGTGATCAGCTTGTCGGCGTGGTGGACCTGGTAGGCGCCGATGTGCTGGGTGATGCCGCCCGCCTCGCCGGCGGCGACCTCGGTCTCGCGGATCGCGTCGAGCAGCGAGGTCTTGCCGTGGTCGACGTGGCCCATGATCGTCACTACCGGCGGCCGCTCGACCAGCTCCGCGGCGGCGTCCTCGAACTGGGGCGCCTCGGGCTCCTCGTCGGCGGCGGTCTGGATCTCGATCTTGCGGTCGTACTCGTCGGCGATCGCCTTGATCGAGTCGTCGGTCAGGGTCTGGGTGAGGGTCGCCATCTCCCCCATCGTCATCAGCTTCTTGATCACCTCGGCGCTGCCCAGTCCGAGCAGCTCGGCGACCTCGCGCACGGTCGCCCCGGCCGGGACGGTGGTCGCCTCGGGCTCGACCGGCCCGGTGTCGGCCTTGGGCGGCGGCTCCTCCAGCAGCGGCCGGCGGCGCCGGCCTCCGCGGCGGCGCGGCGGGCGCTGCGGCGGCGGGCCGCCCATCTGGTCGCGGCGCGCGGCCTGCGAGTCGATCACCACGCGGCGCTTTTTCGAGCTGCCGCCGCCGGCCGCGGCCGGCTTGTCCTTCGGCCGCACCGGGCCCTTGGAGCTGGCCGGGGGCTTCTTCTGCGCCGGCTTGGCGGCGGGCTTCTCGGCGGTCGCTGCGGGCGCGGCCTGCTGCGGCGCCTGCGGCTTGGCCGGCGCGGCGCGGTCGCCGAGCGCCTTCAGCGCCTCGCTCTCGTCGACGCTGGAGGACGCGGTTTTCGCCTCGACGCCGGCCTTCTTCAGCGCCGCGAGCAGCTCCTTGCTCTCGACCCCCTTCGCTTTCGCGATCTCGTGAACCCGCTTCTTGGCCACTACTGCGTCTCTGCCTCCTCGGCGACCTCGCTGGCGGGGGCCTCGGCCTCGGCGCCGTCTGCGGCGGGCGGAGCGGGCTCGTCCTCGACCGTCTCCTCCTCGGCCGCCGTCGCCTCCTCGACGAACTCGGCCTCGGCCCTGGCGACGATCTCGTCGACCGTCCCCTGCTCGGCGTCGGGGTCGGCGAGGATCTCGACCTCGGCCTCGGAGACCGGGGCGAGGATCGCCATCTGGCTGGTGTCGAAGCGGCTCAGCGCCTGGTGCTGGGGCAGGCCGCAGTAGGTCGAGCCCTCGATCGCCGCGTTGGGGCAGCGGCGGCCGGTGGTCAGCACCGCCATGCAGCGCCCGTCAAAGGTCTCTTCGCCCTCGTACTCCTCGTCGACGTCTTCGGAGGCGAACTCGGTCTCCGATTTGATGTCGACGCGCCAGCCGGTCAGCCGCGCCGCGAGGCGGGCGTTCTGGCCGTCGCGGCCGATCGCCAGCGAGAGCTGGTCGTCGGGGACGACGACGGTCGCCTGGCGCTCGTCGTCGTCGACGATCACCTCGCGCACCCGCGCCGGCGAGAGCGCCTTGGCGACGAAGCGGGCGGGCTCGTCGTTGTGGGGGATGATGTCGATCTTCTCGCCGCGCAGCTCGGAGACGACCATCCGCACCCGCGAGCCGCGCGGGCCGACGCAGGCGCCGACCGGGTCGACCCCGTCGGCGTGGGAGATGACCGCGATCTTCGAGCGGTAGCCGGGCTCGCGGGCGACGCCGACGATCTCGACCAGCTTGTCGGCGATCTCGGGGACCTCCATCTCGAACAGCTTCTTGATCAGTTCGGTGCTGCGCCGCGAGACGACGATCGCCGGCCCTTTGGTCGAGTCGGAGACGTCGGTGATCACCGCCTTGACCCGCATGCCGTGGTCGTAGCGCTCGTTGTAGACCTGCTCGGACTTGGGCAGCAGGGCCTCGACCCGCTCGCGCAGCTGGACCAGCGTGTAGCGCTTGTCGGACTGCTGGATGATCCCGGTGATCAGCTCGCCGACCCGGTCCTGGTACTCCTCGAACATCATCATCCGTTCCGCCTCGCGGATCCGCTGCAGGATCACCTGCTTGGCGGTCTGGGCGGCGATCCGGCCGAAGTCGTCGGGGGTGACGTCGCGGGTCTCGATCTGGTCCTCGTAGGGGGCGATCATCTCCGGGTCGAGCTCGGGATCCTCGGGCTCGCGCGGTTCGCCCGTCTCGGGGTCGATCTCGGGCTCTTCCTCTTCCTCGGCCTGGGCCTCGGCCGCCTCGGCGAGCAGCTTCTCCTCCAGCTCGGGTGGCAGGATCAGTTCGAAGACGCGGAAGTCGCCGGTCTCGTGGTCGAGGTCGACGCGGGCGTATTTGGCCGCCCCCGGCGTCTTCTTGTAGGCGGAGAGCAGGGCGTCGGCGAGCGCGTCCATCAGCGTGTCGGCGGCGATGCCCTTCTCCTGCTCGAGGGCCTTGACTGCTTCGACGATCTCCTTGCTCACTGGCTCTCCTTGAGATTGCGGTACTTGGGACCGGGCGAGGAGACCTCCAGCGCGTACTCGGTCCGCAGGTGGTTGAGGTGGTGGGTGACCCGCTCGCAGAGGGCGAGGTCGACGCCGGCGGGGTGGTCGATGAAGAGGCGCAGGGCTTCGTTGCTCGGCTGCTCGAGCGCGATCAGGTCGAGCTCGGCGTCGAGCTCACGGAGCTGCTGCTGGATGTCCTGCTGGAGGTCTGGCATGGCGATGGGCGTAAAAAAAGTGGGCCAGGCCCACTTCGAGGTACTTCGGTGAGGCGAAAAGCTCGGACGCAGTATAGCCCGGCGACGCAAGCGGTTAGGGCCGGTGGGTGCCGGCACTGCCCCCTCACTCGCAACTCGTCGGTGAGGCGGCCGCGGCTGCCGCCTCTTACCGCCCTGCTCCTCCCGCGCAAAACGTTCGGGGGCAGCGCCGACACCCACCGCCGAGCGGCTCAGCGGCGCTGGCGCTCAGGGCTCCGGAGCTGGTCGACTCTCTCGAGGATCGCTTCGGCGATCAGGTCCTTTGCTGCTTGGGGGACGGGGTCCGCATCGGTTGCGGTGATCAGGGTTACTGCGTTCTGCTCGGACTCGAAGCCGATCTCGGGGTTTGAGATGTCGTTGAGGACTATTAGGTCGGCTCCCTTGCGGGTCAGCTTCTCTCTGGCGCGGTCGACGTTCTTGCCGGCTTCGGCGGCGAAGGCGACGATCGTCTGGCCCTGCTCGCGGCTGGCGGCGAGGGCGGCGAGGATGTCTTCGGTCGGCTCCAGGTGGAGGTCGAGGGAGGCGTCGCGGGTCAGCTTGCCGGCGGCCGCCTCGGCCGGGCGGAAGTCGGCGGGGGCGGCGGCCATCAGCAGCACCTGGCTGGCGGGGAACTCGGCCGCGGCGGCGTCGGCCAGCTCGGCAGTGGTCTCGACGTCGAGGCGGCGCACCCCGGCCGGCTCGGGCAGGGCAACGTTGGCGGCGATCAGGGTGACGTCGGCGCCGCGGCGGGCGGCGGCGGCGGCGAGGGCGATCCCCATGCGGCCGCTGGAGCGGTTGCCGAGGAAGCGGACCGAGTCGACCGGCTCGCGGGTGCCACCGGCGGTGACCAGGACCCGCAGCCCGTCCCAGGGCCGCTCCCCGGTCGGCAGCTCGGCTTCGAGCAGGGCGAGCAGCCGCGCCGGGTCGGGCAGGCGGCCGCGACCGTGCTCGCCGCGCGAGGCGAGGGCGCCCTCCTCGGGCTCGATCACCGTCACCCCGCGCTCGCGCAGGGTGACGAGGTTGGCCCCGGTCGCCGCGTCGGCGTACATGCGGTCGTTCATCGCCGGGGCGACCAGGCGCGGCGCGGTGCAGGCGAGGAAGGAGGTGGTCAGCATCGAGTCGGCGGCGCCGCTGGCCAGCTTGGCCACGGTGTTGGCCGAGGCCGGGGCGACCAGGTAGGCGTCGCAGTTGGCGGCCAGCTCGAGGTGGCCGATCGGGTCGTGGCCGGGCGCCGGGTCGCCGGGGAAGGCGCCGCGCAGCGGGTCGCGCTCGAACTCGGAGCAGAGCACCGGGGCGCCGACGATCCCCTCGAAGGAGGCGGGGCCGACGAAGCGCTTGGCGCTCTCGGTCATCAGCACCCGCACGCCGTGGCCGGCGCTGGTCGCAAGGCGCGCGAACTCGAGCGCCTTGTAGGCGGCGATTCCTCCGCTGACCCCGAGCAGGATCCTGGCCATCTGTCCTCCGGACGGCGCCGTTAGGCGCGGTACTCGTATTTGAGCTTGCCCTGAGCGACCTCTTCGAGCGCGATCGAGAGGTAGTTGCGATCGCCCGGGACGTCGACCATCGGTGGCGGGTACTCGCCGAAGCTGCCCTCGCCGAGGCTGTGGAAGTAGCTGTTGATCTGCCGGGCCCGCTTGGCGGCGACGACTACGGCCGCGTAGTGGGAGTCGGTGTGATCGAGGAGCTTGTCAACGCGTGGTTTGATCATTCGGCGTCGGACTCTAGCGATAGTCCGAGCTCGGCGCGCACGATCTCCTCCAGCTCGGCCGCGGCCCGCTCCAGGTCGTCGTTGACGACGGTGTGGGCGAACTCGCCGCGGGCGGCCATCTCCTGCTCGGCGACCTCGAGCCGGGCGTCGATCGCGGCCAGGGTGTCGGTGCCGCGCGACTCGAGCCGGCGGCGCAGCGAGGCCGGGTCGGGCGGGGCGATGAAGACCTGGACCGACTCGCGCATCGCGGCGCGGACCTGGCGCGCGCCCTGGACCTCGATCTCGAGCACCACCGAGCGCCCCTGGTCGAGCCGCTTGCGGACCTCGGAGCGCAGCGTGCCGTAGAAGTTGCCGCTGTAGGTGGCGAACTCGAGGAAGTCTTCGGCGTCGATCCGCTGCTCGAACTGCTCGGTGGTGAGGAAGTGGTAGTCGCGCCCGTCGACCTCGCCCTCGCGCGGCTGGCGCGTGGTCGCCGAGATCGAGAGCTCGAGGTCGGGCACCCGCTCGAGCAGCTGCGCGATCAGCGTCCCCTTGCCCACCCCGGAGGGTCCCGTTATGACGAAGACCTTCGCCATGCGGCCGGAGATACTGCCCTAACCGGCGGTCGTTACCGGGCTAGCGCCGCAGCAGCGAGACCAACTCGCCGCGCTGGCGCTCAGAGAGGCCGCCGATCGTCTTCGACGGCGAGATCCTGCACTGGTTGAGAATCCGGTTGGTCTTCACCCGGCCGTACTTGGGTACTGCCAGCAGCATGTCAAAGACCTTGGCCGTCATCACGTACTCGGGCGGGTCGAGGAGGAGGGCGTGGATGTTCGCTTTGCCCGCCTTCAGATCCTTCTTCAGCCTCGCCCGCGCGGTGCGGATGTCGTTCGCCCGTTTGAGCGCGTCCATCCTCTGGTCGAGGGATCGCGCTGGAGCGGCGGCCGAGGTCTTGACTGGGGAGGCCATTGGGCGGCGAGTATAGCCGTGGGTGGCGGCTGTGCAAGCGATCGCACCCAATTGCCCCGAAATTCATCTCAAGCTCGACTCGAGGTTTAGGCAGGCGGCCGGATCGGAGCGCCGCTTCGACCGGCTTCAAGCGCTCCGGCAATCCCGCGTGCAACCCGCTCGCCGGCGAGCGGATCGCGGAAGCTCTCGGTGCCGACGGCGACCAGGGTCGCCCCGGCGGCGAGGAATTCGGCCGCGTCGGCGCCGTTCGCGATCCCCCCCATGCCGACGATCGGCAGCGCGACCGCGGCTGCGACCGCCCGCACCTGGGCGACGGCAACCGGGCGCACCGCCGGCCCCGAGAGGCCACCGTGGCCGGCGGCGATCCCCGGCTCCCCCGTCGCCGGGTCGATCGCGCTCGCCTTCAGCGTGTTGATCAGCGAGACGGCGTCCGCCCCGCCCTGCTCGGCGCCGACCGCGACCGCTGCCGGGTCGGCGACGTTGGGAGTCAGCTTGACGATCAGCGGCTTCGCGCTCAGCGGCCGCAGGTGCTCGATCAAAGCCTCGGCCTCCGCCGGCTGCTCGCCGACGATCAACCCCGAGTGCACGTTCGGGCACGACACGTTGAGCTCGATCGCGGCCACCTCGTCCCGCTCTCCCACCCCGGTGACCAGCCGCGCGAACTCCTCGTGGCTGGTGCCCATCACCGAGACGATCAGCGGCACCGGCAGTTCCGCCAGCAGCGGCAGATCCTCCGCCAGGAAGCCGTCCAGGCCCTTGTTCGGCAGCCCGATCGAGTTGATCATCCCCGCCGGCGTCTCCCAGATCCGCTGCGGCTCGTTCCCCGCCCGCGGCTCGGGGGTGATCGTCTTCGAGACGAAGGCGCTGAACGGGAACCGCTCGAGCAGCTCGTCGCCGTAAACGCGCCGCGCGGCGATCGCGTCGAACGTCCCGGAGGCGTTGATCACGCGATGGCGCAGCTCGATGCCGCAGAAGTCAGGCATGGGCGAGCACCTGATCGGGTCGCACCACGGGGCCGTCAACGCAGAGGCGAAGGTAGCCGCCCCCGGGCCGCGGCACGGCGCAGCCGAAGCAGGCGCCGTAGCCGCAGGCCATCGGCGACTCCATCGCCAGCTCGCAGGCGACTCCGGCCTCGATGCAGAGCCTCGCCACCGCGTCGAGCATCGGCGGCGGCCCGCAGGCGTAGACGGCGGCGGAGGCCGCGTCGTCGCCTTCGAGCATCGCGGCGAGCAGGTCGGTGACGTAGCCGTGGTGACCGCGATGCCCGTCGTCGCTGGCAAGGCGAACCTCGCAGCAGGAGAAGAGGTCGTCGAGCCCACCGGAGTGCTCCTCGTCGCGGAAGCCGAGCAGCACCCGGGAGGGGATGTTCCGCTCGGCGAACTTGCGCCTCAGCAGCGCCAGCGGCGCGATCCCGATCCCGCCGCCGACCAATATCGCCCCCACCGGCCGAACTGCATCAAATTCCAGCTCTCCCGGAGCCGGAATTTGATGCAGTTGCGGGGGTGGTGAAGGAGTTGCCGAGCGGGCCGTTGAGCCAGACCCGCTCGCCGGGCTCGAGCTCGCAGAGGCGGTCGGTGCCGGGGCCGATGCCCTCGATCAGGAAATCGAGCCGCCAGCCGGCGCGTTCGTCTTTTGTCGGGCTGTCCTCGACAAAGGACGAAGGCGCCGGGGCGCACTCGGCGACGGAGAGGGCGCGGGGCAGGAAGGGGCGCTCGCCGGCGCCGTCCCAGTGGCGCTCGGTGGCGAGCATGTAGAACTGGCCGGGACGGGGCTCGGGGCCCTCGTCGAGCAGCGAGAAGAGCCGGTAGCCGCCGGAGGCCCTGCTCGCGGTCACCTCGCAGAGCCGACGCCCGATCGGGGCGGTCATCGCGGCTGCTTCGCCCTTTCCATCCCGTGCACCTCCTGCAGCGAGCGCACCTCGGAGCCGCCTTCGAGCTGGCGGGCGATCGCCCGCACGGCGGCGGTGGCGCCGGTCATCGTCGTCACGCAGGGCACGTCGTGGCGGACCGCGGCGGTGCGGATCTCGTAGCCGTCGGCGCGGGCGCCGGAGCCGGTCGGGGTGTTGATCACCAGGGCGCAGTTGTGCTCGCGGATCAGGTCGACGACGTTGGGCGAGCCCTCGGCGATCTTGTTGATCCGCCGCACCGGCACCCCCATCGAGGAGATCGCCTGGGCGGTGCCGCCGGTGGCGACCAGCTCGAAGCCGAGGTCGTGGAAGCGGGCGGCGATCTGGGTCGCGGCCGGCTTGTCGGTGTCGGTGACGGTGATGAAGACGGTGCCCTCGCTGGGCAGCGAGACGCCGGCCGCGGCCTGGGCCTTGCCGAAGGCGGTGGGGAAGTCGGCGGCGATGCCCATCACCTCGCCGGTGCTCTTCATCTCCGGGCCGAGCACCGAGTCGGCGCCGGCGAAGCGGGCGAAGGGCAGCACCGCCTCCTTGACGCTGACCAGCCGCGCGGCGGGTCGCGCAGCTCCTGGTCGGCGAGCGGCTCGCCGAGCATCAGGCGGGCGGCGACCTTGGCCAGCGGCACGCCGTAGGCCTTGGAGACGAAGGGCACCGTGCGCGAGGCGCGCGGGTTGGCCTCGATCACGTAGAGGCGGCCGCCGGCGACCGCGTACTGGATGTTGATCAGGCCGATCACGCCGAGCTCCAGCGCGATCCGCCTGGTCGTCGCCCGGATCTGGTCGAGCATCTCCTCGCCGAGGCTCATCGGCGGGATCACGCAGGCCGAGTCGCCGGAGTGCACGCCGGCCTCCTCGACGTGCTGCATGATGCCGGCGACGTGGACGTCGCTGCCGTCGGCGAGGGCGTCGACGTCGACCTCGATCGCGTTCTCGAGGAAGCGGTCGAGCAGCAGCGGGTGCTCCTGGTCGGCCTTGACGTTGGCCGACAGGTAGGCGGCCAGGTCGTCGGTCGAGTAGCAGATCTCCATCGCCCGGCCGCCGAGCACGTAGGAGGGGCGGACCAGCAGCGGGAAGCCGACCTGCTCGGCGATCGTCTCCGCCTCCTCGGCCGAGAGCGCCGTGCCGTAGGGCGGGTGCTCGATCCCGAGCCGGCGCAGCAGGGCGCCGAAGCGGCCGCGGTCCTCGGCGAGGTCGATCGCGTCGACGGGCGTGCCGAGCAGCGGCACCCCGGCCGCCTCCAGGGCGCCGGCGAGCTTCAGCGGCGTCTGGCCGCCGAACTGGACGATCACGCCCTCCGGCGACTCCAGCTCGCAGACGGCGAGCACGTCCTCGGCGGTCAGCGGCTCGAAGTAGAGGCGGTCGGAGGTGTCGTAGTCGGTGGAGACCGTCTCCGGGTTGCAGTTGACCATCACCGCGTCGCGGCCCAGCTCGCGCGCGGTCATCGCCGCGTGCACGCAGCAGTAGTCGAACTCGATCCCCTGGCCGATCCGGTTCGGGCCGGCGCCGAGGATGACGACCGAGTCGCGCTCCCCGCGGCGCACCTCGGAGGCCGCCGCGCCCTGCACGGGGCGCTCGTGGGCGGAGTAGTAGTACGGCGTCGCCGCCTCGAACTCGGCGGCGCAGGTGTCGACCGACTTGTAGGTGCGGGTCAGGCCCTCGGTGCCGTCGCCGTCGACGGACCAGCGCCCGCAGCTCGCGCAGGAACCAGCGGTCGACCAGGCAGCGCTCGTGCACCGCCTCGACCTCGAGCCCGCGCGCGAAGGCGGCGAGGATCAGGTCGAAGCGCTCCGGGCAGGGCTTCGCCAGGGCGGTCAGCAGCTCCTCGTCGCCGGCCGGGATCTCGGCGCTCGCGTCGAGCTCGCGCGAGCGCATCGCCTTGGCGAAGGATTCGCGGAAGGTGCGGCCGATCGCCATCACCTCGCCGACGCTCTGCATGTGGGTCGAGAGCCGGCCCTCGGCGCCGGGGAACTTCTCGAAGGCGAAGCGCGGGATCTTGGTCACCACGTAGTCGATCGTCGGCTCGAAGGAGGCCGGCGTCGCCCGGGTGATGTCGTTGGGGATCTCCTCCAGCGCGTAGCCGACCGCGAGCTTGGCGGCCATCTTGGCGATCGGGAAGCCGGTCGCCTTCGAGGCCAGGGCCGAGGAGCGCGAGACCCGCGGGTTCATCTCGATCACGGCGATCTCGCCGTCCTCGGGGTTGACCGCGAACTGGACGTTGGAGCCGCCGGTCTCGACCCCGACCGCGCGGATCACGGCCGATCGCCTGGTCGCGCAGCTCCTGGTAGAGGCGGTCGGTGAGGGTCTGGGCCGGGGCGACGGTGACCGAGTCGCCGGTGTGGACGCCCATCGGGTCGACGTTCTCGATCGAGCAGATGATCACGACGTTGTCGTTGTGGTCGCGCATCACCTCGAGCTCGAACTCGCCCCAGCCGAGCACCGACTCCTCGACCAGGACCTGGTTGATCGGGCTGGCGGCGAGGCCCTCGGAGACGACCTGGCGCAGCTCGGTCTCGGTCTCCCCCACGCCGCCGCCCTGGCCGCCGAGGGTGAAGGCGGGCCGGACGATCGCCGGCAGCGAGATGCGGCCGTCGGCGAGCGCCGCCTCGACCTCGCCGAGGCTCTCGACCGTCATCGACCAGGGGATGCGCAGGCCGGCCTCGTTCATCGTCTTGCGGAACTCCTCGCGGTCCTCGGCGCGGCGGATCGCGGCGTGGTCGGCGCCGATCAGCTCGACCCCGAAGCGCTCCAGGGTGCCGTCCTCGTGCAGCGCCATCGCCAGGTTGAGGGCGGTCTGGCCGCCGAGCGTCGGCAGCAGCGCGTCGGGGCGCTCCTTCTCGATGATCCGCGAGACCGGGCCGGGCAGCAGCGGCTCGACGTAGGTGGCCGAGGCGAACTCGGGGTCGGTCATGATCGTCGCCGGGTTGGAGTTGACCAGGACGACCTCGTAGCCCTCCTCGAGCAGCACCTTGCAGGCCTGCACGCCGGAGTAGTCGAACTCGGCGGCCTGGCCGATCACGATCGGGCCGGAGCCGATCAGCATGATCTTCTCGATGTCGGTGCGCTTAGGCATGGGCAAGCTCCAGGAAGCTGTCGAAGAGGTGGCGGGCGTCGTGCGGGCCGGGGCCGGCCTCGGGGTGGTACTGGACGGTGGCCGCGCGCACGTCGCGGCAGGACCAGGCCCTCGACCGTGCGGTCGTAGAGGTTGAGGTGGGAGAGCTCGGCGGCGCCGAAGTCGGTCTCCCAGCGGACCGGCTCGTCGGCCTCGATCCGCGGCTCGCCGCCGGGGCCCTGGACGGCGAAGCCGTGGTTCTGGGAGGTGATGTCGATCCGCCCCGTGGCCAGGTCCTTGACCGGGTGGTTGGCGCCGCGGTGGCCGAAGGGCAGCTTGAAGGTCTCCAGCCCGACCGCGCGGCAGAGCAGCTGGTGGCCGAGGCAGATGCCGAAGAGCGGCTTCTGCCCGACCAGGTCGCGGACCGTCTCGACCACGTAGCCGAGCGCCGCCGGGTCGCCGGGCCCGTTGGCGAGGAAGACGACGTCGGGCTCGGCGGCGAGCACCTCATCGGCGGAGGAGGTGCAGGGCAGCAGGGTCAGCCGGCAGCCGCGCTCGCGCAGCTGGCGGACGATGTTGAGCTTGATCCCGGTGTCGATCCCGACCACGTGCGGCCCGTCGCCCTCGAAGCGGACCGGCTCGGGCGGGGTGACGGTGCGGGCGAGGTCGGCGCCGGCCATCGCCGGCTCGGCGGCGACCCGCTCGCGCGCCTCGGCCTCGGGCGTGCCGGCCCCGAAGATGCCGCCCCGCATCGCGCCGCGGTCGCGGATGTGGCGGACGACGGCGCGGGTGTCGACGCCGCCGATCGCCGGCACGCCGCAGTCGGAGAGCCAGTCGAGCCAGCCGCCCTCGGCGGTGGCGACGTCCTCGCCGTTCTTCGGGTCGCGCATGACGACCCCGCGGGCGTGGGCGCGGTCGGACTCCATCGCCGCCGCCGAGACGCCGTAGTTGCCGATCAGCGGGTAGGTGAAGACGATTATCTGGCCGGCGTAGGAGGGGTCGGTGACCGACTCCTGGTAGCCGGTCATCGCCGTGTTGAAGACGACCTCGCCGGTCGCCGCCTCGCCGTGGCCGCAGGGGACGCCGTCGAAGCGCGCCCCGTCCTCGAGCAGCAGGTAGCCGTCGCTCATTCCGGTGCGCCTTTTGCACTCGTGAGGTTCATAAGGCACACCGGAAGCGGGGTCATGCCGCCACTCCCATCGAGAAGCTGCGCAGGCGGTAGGCGACCTGGCCGCCGGCGAGGGTCATCTGCACGCGGCCGGTCAGGCTGCGTCCGGCGCACCAGGAGTTGGCCGAGCGGCTCTCGTAGCCCTCCTCGCCCACCGTCCACTCGGCGGCGAGGTCGCAGAGGGCGAGGTTGGCCTCGCTGCCGGGGGCGAGCGAGGCCGGCTCGACCCCGAACGGCACGCCGCCGCAGCCGAGGCGCTCGACGACGAGGGCGAGGTCGAGCGTGCCGGGCAGGACGAGGTCGGTGTGCAGCGCCGCGAAGGCCGTCTCCAGGCCGGTCACTCCCATCGCCGCCTGCTCGAAGGGGACCTCCTTTTCCTCCGCCGCGTGCGGCGCGTGGTCGGTGGCGATGCAGTCGATCGTGCCGTCGCGCAGCCCCTCGAGCAGCGCCTCGCGGTCGGCCTCGGCGCGCAGCGGCGGGTTCATCTTGAAGCGGCCCGGGTCGAGGCTGCGGACCGCCTCGTCGGTGAGGCAGAGGTGGTGCGGCGAGGCCTCGCAGGTGATCCGCACCCCGGCCGCCTTGGCGGCGCGCACGGCCTCGACCGACTCGGCCGCGGAGAGGTGCTGGACGTGGATGCGGCCGCCCTCGTAGGCGGCGAGCGCCGCGTCGCGGGCGATCATCGTCGACTCGGAGACCGAGGGCACGCCCTCGAGGCCGAGCACTGCGGAGACTGGGCCCTCGTGCATGACGCCGCCGCCGGAGAGCTCGGGGTCCTCCTCGTGCAGGGCGATCGTGCCGCCGCAGAGGCGCTGGTACTGCAGGGCGCGGCGCAGCAGGCGGGCGCTGACGATCGGCAGGCCGTCGTCGCTGAAGCCGGCGGCGCCGGCGGCGCGCAGCGAGGCCATCTCGGTCAGCTCCTCACCCGCCATCGCGGCGGTGACCGTGGCCAGGAAGCCGACCCGCACCGCAGCGGCCGCGCGGGCGTCGGCGAGCAGCGCCTCGACGTCGGCCGGGGTCGAGACCGGCGGCTCGGTGTTGGCCATCGCCAGCACCCCGCAGTAGCCGCCGGCGGCGGCCGACCGGGCGCCGGTCTCGATGTCCTCCTTGTGCTCCTGGCCGGGGGTGCGCAGGTGAACGTGGGGGTCGAAGAAGGCGGGGAAGGCGTGCAGGCCGGCCGCGTCGACCTCCTCCAGGCCGGCGGCCTCGGCGGCGCCTGGCGCGGCCAGCTCGGCGATGCGGCCCTCGCGGACGACGACGTCGTGCTCGGCCTCGATCCCGGCGGCGGGGTCGAGCACGGTGGCGCCGCGCAGGACCAGGTCCGCGCTCTCGCCGGCGCGCATCTCCAGCTTGGTGGCGCTCACGCCGGCTGTCCGATCGGGGTCGCGCGGGCGGCGCCGTCGCCGGCGGCCGGCGCCGGCTCCTCGTCGCCGGCGGCGAGCAGCTCGTAGAGGATCGCCATCCGCACGACCAGGCCGGAGGCGACCTGCTCGGCGATCAGCGACTGGGGCGAGTCGACCACCTCGCCGGAGAGCTCGACGCCGCGATTGACCGGGCCGGGGTGCATCAGCAGCTGGCGCGGGCCGAGGCGGCGCGAGTCGATCTGGAAGTGGGCGGCGTACTCGCGCAGCGAGGGGACGAAGCTCTCCCGCATGCGCTCGCGCTGCAGGCGCAGGGCGTAGACGACGTCGGCTTCGCCGAGGTCCTCGAGCGAGTGGGTGACCCGGCAGCCGAGCCGCTCGAGCCCGCGCGGGATCAGCGCCGGCGGTCCGCAGACGGTCAGCTCCGCCCCCATCGCGGCGAAGGCGATCAGGTTGGAGCGGGCGACGCGGCTGTGCAGGACGTCGCCGACGATCCAGATCCGCTTGCCCTGCAGCGAGCCGAGCCGGCGGCGCAGCGTGTAGGCGTCGAGCAGGGCCTGGCTCGGGTGCTCGTGCTTGCCGTCGCCGGCGTTGATCACCGCCGCGTCGGCCCAGCCGGCGACCATCTCGGCGGCGCCGGCGTAGGGGTGGCGGATGACGATTGCCGCCGGTTCGTAGGCGGAGAGGGTGGCGACCGTGTCCTTCAGCGACTCGCCCTTGTCGACCGAGGAGCCGGCGGCCTTGACCGAGACGAGGTCGGCCGAGAGCCGCTTGGCGGCGAGCTCGAAGGAGGAGCTGGTGCGGGTGCTGGCCTCGTAGAAGAGGGTGACGACGGTGCGCCCGCGCAGGGTGGGCACCTTCTTGATGTCGCGGCGGCCGACCTCGGCGAAGCTCTCGGCGCGGTCGAGGATCGCCTCGATCTCGGCCTTGGAGAGCTGCTCGATCGAGAGCAGGTGCCTCACGCGCCGACCTCCGCCAGGGCCGAGATCGTCACTTCGTCGGCGCCGTCCTGCTCGGCGAGGCGCACGTTGACCCGCTCCTCGCGCGCGGTCGGCAGGTTCTTGCCGACGTAGTCGGGGCGGATCGGCAGCTCGCGGTGGCCGCGGTCGCAGAGCACGGCGAGCTGCACCCGTTGCGGGCGGCCGTAGTCGAAGAGGGCGTCGATCGCGGCCCGCACGGTGCGCCCGGTGAAGAGCACGTCGTCGACGAGGACGACCGTTTTGCCGCTCGGGTCGAACTCGATGTGGGAGGCGTGGACGACCGGCTGGTCGGCGGGCGACTTGCTGCCCAGGTCGTCGCGGTAGAAGGAGATGTCGACGTCGCCGATCGGCAGCTCGGTGCCGGTCAGCTCGGCCAGCAGCGCGTGCAGGCGGCGGGCGAGGACGGCGCCACGGGTGTGGATGCCGACCAGGGCGAGGTCGTCGGGGACCGGGTTCTTCTCGGCAATCTCGTGCGCGATCCGCCGCAGCGTTCGCGCCAAGTCGTCGTGCTCGAGCACGACCTTCTCGGACACTTCGGTTGTTCTCCTTCCGGGCCTCGCGGGACCCTGGTTAAAGGACGCGGCCAGCGTAGCAGGGGGTTGGGACGGTCGGGGGCGGTCCCGGGGCCGGCTTCGCCGGGAGTTCCCCGGGACCGCCCCCGACCGTCCCTTCGTGAGACGCTGTCCGCCGATGGCGCAGGTTCGGGAGGTCATTGCAGAACACGAAGCGGCTGGGCGACGCTTCCGCGCCGGCGGCGTCGAGAGCTTCGTCCGCTTCGAGGGCGAGGGCGAGCCGGTGGTGCTGCTGCACGGGGTGCCGGTCAGCTCCTTTCTCTACCGGCGGGTGCTGCCCGAGCTCGGGCGGCGTGGCCTGCGCGGGGTCGCCTTCGACCTCCCCGGCCTCGGCCTGGCCGAGCGCCCGGCGGGGTTCGACTACAGCTGGTCGGGGCTGGCGGGCTGGACCGGCCAGGCGATCGACGCCCTCGGGATCGAGCGCTGCCACTTGGTCGTGCACGACATCGGCGGCCCGGTCGGCTTCGAGTGGGCGATCCGCAACCCGGGCCGGGTGCGCTCGCTGACCGCCCTCAACACCCTGGTTGACGCGGCCAGCTTCCACCGGCCCTGGCCGATGCACCCGTTCTCGATCGGCGGCGTCGGCGAGGCCTGGCTGACGAGCATGGTGCGCCCCGCCTTCCGCCAGATCTACTACCTGGTCGGGGTCGGCGATCGCGCCGCGGTGCCGGCAGCGGAGGTCGACGCCCACCACGCCCTGCTCAAGCGCCAGGACCGCGGCCGCGCCTTCCTGAAGATCATGCGCGGCTTCGAGCTGGGCGAGGAGAAGGAGCGCTTCTTCTTCGACGGCCTCGCCGAGCGCCGCTACCCGGCCCAGGTCGTCTGGGGCGAGCGCGACACGATGCTCGGCAGCGAGCGCCGCGCCGCCGTCCAGCGCGCCCTCGGCGTCGAGCAGCCCACCCTGCTCCCCGCCAAGCACTTCCTGCAGGAGGACCAGGCGCCGGCGGTCGCCGACGCCATCGCCTCACTCGCCGGCTGAGTCGGGCGCGACCGGCTCGGGCTCGGTCTCGGCGCGCTCGCGGGCGCCGTTGGCGACCAGGGCCGGCTCGCCGCGCTCGGGGAAGGGGATCTCGATCAGGTCGAAGTCGCGGGGGGCGAAGCTGGGCTCGAAGACGTCACGGGCCTCGTCGAGCACCTTGCCGACGTGGTAGCGGGAGGAGATGTGGACGAGGGCGAGCATCTTGACGTGGGCCTCGCGGGCTACCGAGGCGGCCTGGCCGACGGTCGAGTGGCCGGTGTCGGCGGCGCGCTGGACCTCCTCCTCGGAGAAGCTGGCGTCGTGGATCAGCAGATCGGCGTCGGCGGCGGCGCTGACGGTCGAGTGGCAGGGGGCGGTGTCGCCGGTGATCGCCACGGTGCGGCCCGGCCGCGACTCGCCCATGACGTCGGCGGGCCGGACCGGCCCGCCGCTGCCCGCCACCTCCTCGCCGCGCTGCAGGCGGGCGAAGTCCGGGCCTTCGGCGACCCCGAGCCGCTGCGCCGCCTCGGGGTCGAAGCGGCCCGGCCGCTCCGCCTCGACCAGGGCGTAGCCGTTGGCGCGCACGCTGTGCTCGACCGCGAAGGCGCGCACCTCGGCGCCCTCGTGGCCGACCGCCTCGCCCGGCTCGAGCTCGACCAGCTCGATTTCATAGCCGGTGCGGCCGATCAGCCGGCCGAGGGTGCCGAAGAGGTTCTCCAGCCCGCGCGGGCCGTAGATCGTCAGCGGCTGCTCGCGCGCGGTCAGGTCGTAGGTCTTGAGCAGGCCGGGCAGGCCGAGCACGTGGTCGGCGTGGAAGTGGGTGAGGAAGATCTCGTCGACCTGGGTCAGTCCCAGCGAGCGCTGCAGCTGGCGCTGCGTCCCTTCGCCGCAGTCGAACATCATCCGCCGGCCGCCGCGGACCAGCATCACGCTCGCGGTCGAGCGCCGCGCCGAGGGCACCGACCCACCGGTGCCGAGGAAGATCGCCGAGAGATCCATTGCGGCCAGCGAGCCTAGCCAACCCCGCCCCCCGCGCCCGGGGACGTGCCGTCCCCGGGAGGTCGAAAATGACCTCCCAGGGACGGCACGTCATAAACTGACGGCGAGCGCCCGTAGCTCAGCTGGATAGAGCGCTGCCCTCCGGAGGCAGAGGTCACAGGTTCGAATCCTGTCGGGCGCGTCCTCGGCGCGTGTCCGCGGCGACTCCAATACTGTCGCGGCCGATGCCCGACCTGAGGGAGATCCCGCCGCCGCGAGGCGCCCTGATCGTGATCGCGATCGGGCTGCTGGCGACGCTGGCGGCGGCGCTGCTCAGCACCGACAAGCTGATCGGGGCGACGACCCTGGAATGGGTCAAGGAACGCGACATGCCCGACGCCGGGCCGGCGCCGATCCCGGGCGGCGGCGAGATCAGCCTGAGCGAGGGACTGATCCGCGAGACAGAACCCAACGTCGGCGAATACACGCTCTACCAGACCTCGGCGCGGGTGACGATCAGCGCCGGCGCGGCTGTCGGCCAGGGCCGCTTGCGCTGCAAGATCGCCGTGGCGAAGCGGACGATCGTCGCCAAGACGCACAGCAGCCGCGCCTCCTACCCGCGCTCCAGCGAAGAGCTCAGCGATCAGAAGCCGCCGGAGGAAAATGCCCTGGTGGAGTTCAGCTCGCACGGCACCGACTACGCCCTGCTGGCGGTCAGCGACACGCTCGGCAAGCGCTACACGCGCACCAAGGGCATCGTCGTCGAGTGGGCGCCCTTCCGCATCGGCGAGCAGGTCTGGCAGTTTGGCCTCCCCCGCGGGCGCCCGGCCGAGGACCTGAGCTTCCCCATCGCCTCGATCTGGCGCACCACGTCGAAGCCGGCGGCGAGCATCTCCTGCACGGTCGAGACCGCCTCCGGCGCGGCGACCGTGAGCACCCACGGCTCGCTCTGGCCGGTTAGGACCGGGGCGCGACCAGCAGCTCGGGACCTTCCTCGCTGCCCTTGCCGACCTTGTTCAGCTTCGGGTTGGCCGGGGTCCCCTCCATCCGCTCGGCCGGCAGCGGCGCGCACATCGCCACCGCCTCCTCGATGCCGAGGTCGGGGTGCAGCCAGGCGGCCTCGGCCTCTGGGCCGGGCAGGATCGCCGGCATCCGGTCGTGGACGCGGGCGACTACCGGGTTCGGGGTCGTGGTGACGATCGTGCAGCTGTAGAGCCAGCCGTCGTCGAAGCCGCGGTCCTCGGCCCCCTCCCACTCCTTGCGCGTGCAGATGCCGGCGAAGGCGAACGGCGCGCCGCCGTCGACGGTGAAGCGCCAGGGCTGGCGCGGCTGCTTGGGGTCCTCGGCGACCATCCACTCGTAGAAGCCGTCGGCGACGATCAGGCAGCGGTGGCGGAACTTGCCGGCCAGCGGCGAGTAGGCGCGGCTCGAGGTCAGGTTCTCGGCCTTGGCGTTGATCATCCGGTAGCCGACCTCGAGGTCCTTGGCCCAGCGCGGCACCAGGCCCCAGCGCATCAGCCGCGCCTCGCGCTCGCCGGCCGCCGCCTCCCCGGGGTCGGGGGAGGAGCGCACGGTCAGCACCTCCTGGGTCGGGGCGACGTTGAAGCGGCCCAGCCCGGATTCGACCTTCTTCGCCCGCTCCGCCGTCGGCGGCGGCGCCTCGCCGGCGGCGTTGCGCTCCAGCGCCTTCTCCAGCTCGACCTGGAAGCGGTCGGCGATCTGCTTGCTGTCCTTGGCCGTGACCGTGAAACGCCCGCACATAGCTAGACGGCCAGCTTTGCAGGCCGCGCCTCGGGGTGCTCGCCGTACCAGGCGAGGGTGCGTGCCAGGCCGTCGGCGAGCTCGACCCGGGGGCGCCAGCCGGTCAGCGCGCGCAGCTTCGAGGAGTCGACGTACTGGCGGTCGATCTCGCCCTCGGGGGTGCCGCTGCCCAGGTACTCGGGCTCGACCCCGGTCGCCGCCGCGGCGGCGATCAGGTCGACCACCTCGCGCACGCTGTGCGGGCGCTCGCCGCCGGCGTTGAAGGCCTCGCCCACCGCCTCGCCGCCGGCCAGCGCCGCCTCGATCGCCAGGTAGGCGGCGACCGCGTCGTCGACGTGGAGGAAGTCGCGCTCGGGGCTGCCGTCGGAGCGGATCCGCGGCGCGCGGCCGTCGAGCACCGCCACCGCCGTCTCCGGGATCAGGCGGGAGAAGTTGAGGTCGCCGCCGCCGTAGACGTTGGCGAAGCGGGTCACCGCCAGCGGCACGCCGTAGGTGCGGGCGTAGCTGCGGGCGACGATGTCGGCGGCGGCCTTGCTGGCGTCGTAGGCATTGGCGGCGCGCAGCGGGAAGTCCTCGCGGTAGGGCAGCTCGGGGCTGGCGCCGTAGGCCTTGTCGGAGGAGGCGAAGACGGTGCGCGCGACGCCGTGCTCGCGGCAGGCCTCGAACACGTTCCAGGCGCCTCGCACGTTGACCTCGAGCGTCTCGACCGGCGAGCGGCGGGCGACGCCGACGATCGTCTGCGCGGCGAGGTGGAAGACGGCCTCGCAGCCCGCCACCGCCGCGGCGACCGCCTCGGCGTCGCGCAGGTCGCCCTCGGCGAGCTCGACCTCTCCGCGTAGGCCGAGCAGGTCGAGGCCGGAGATCCGCGGCCCGCCGACGTCGGCGATGCGCGGGTCCGGCCGGTCGAGCACCCGCACCCGCTCGCCGCGCGCCAGCAGGGCGCCGACCAGGTGCGAGGCGACGAACCCGTGCGCCCCGGTGACCAGCGCCCGGCTCACCGCCCCGCCCCCTTCCGGTGCGCTTTATGCGGGTATATCCGGCAAAAGGCGCACCGGAAGCTCACTGGGCGGCCACCCGCGGGCGCCACGGGGCTTCGCCGCCCGCCCAGAGGTCGTTGAGGACGACGGCGTCCTTGTAGGTGTCCATGCAGTCCCAGAAGCCCTCGTGTCGGTGGGCGTGGAGCTGGCCCTCGGCGGCGAGGCGGCGCAGCGGCTCGCGCTCGAGCACGCTGTCCTCACCGAGGTAGGCGAGCGCGCCCGGCTCGAAGCAGAAGAAGCCGCCGTTGATCCAGTGCTCGCTGCGCGGCTTCTCCTCGAAGCCGGCGACCCGGCCGTCGGCGCCGATCTCGGCCACCCCCCACTGCAGGTGGGGGCGGACGACGGTCACCGTCGCCAGCGCGCCGCCCTGGCGGTGACCCTCCAGCAGCGCCTCGAGGTCGACGTCGGCGACCCCGTCGGCGTAGGTGGCGCAGAAGGTGCCGCCCGCGAGCCGCCCGGCCAGCCGTTCGATCCGCCCCCCGGTCGGGGTGTCGAGCCCGGTCTCGACGCACTCGACCTCGACCCCGCCCGGCCACTCCTCGGCGGCGACGAAGGCCTCCACCATCTCGCCCAGGTAGCCGGTCGCCAGCAGGAACCGCCGGAAGCCCTGCGCCGCGTAGATCCCGATCACGTGCCAGAGGATCGGCTTGCCGCCGATCTCGACCAGCGCCTTGGGCAGGCTCTCCGTGCGCTCGCGCAGGCGCGTGCCGCGCCCGCCGCAGAGGATGACGACCGGCGGCTTAGCCACCCGCGACTGCGGGGAGGATCGTGACCTCGGCGCCGTCGTCGATCGAGGTCGCCAGGCCCTCCTGGAAGCGGATGTCCTCGCCGCCGACGTAGACGTTGACGAAGCGGCGCAGGTCGCCGTCCTGGGTGATCCGCTCGCGCAGCCCGCCGTGGGCGTCGAAGACAGCGTCGAGCACCTCGCCGACGGTCGCGCCCGAGACCTCGAGCTCGGCCTCCCCCCCGGTCGCCGCGCGCAGCTGGGTCGGGATCTTCACGGTGACTGACATCAGACGGCTACCTCCTGGCGGAACTCGGTTTCGAAGCTGTCGAGGCTGGGCTCGATCTCGTGCATCTGGAACCTATCGCGGGTCGCGTCGAGGGTCTTCAGCCCCTCGCCGGTGATGTAGACGACGACCCGCTCGCCGGCGCCGATCTCGCCCCGCGCCGCCAGCTTGGCGAGCACGCCGATCGTCACCCCGCCGGCGGTCTCGGTGAAGATCCCGGTGGTCTCGGCCAGCAGCCGGATGCCGTCGCGGATCTCGGCGTCGCTGACCGAGTCGATCGCCCCCGCGGTGCGGCGCGCCTGCTCGACCGCGTAGGGGCCGTCGGCCGGGTCGCCGATCGCCAGGCTCTTGGCGATCGTCTCGGGCCGCTGCGGCTTGCAGACGTCCCAGCCTTCGGCGAAGGCGGTGGCGACCGGGCTGCAGCCCTCGGCCTGGGCGCCGTTGAAGACCGGCAGCTCGCCCTCGATCAGGCCGATCTCGAGCCACTCCTGGAAGCCGCGGCCGACCTTGGTGAAGAGCGAGCCGGAGGCGATCGGGCAGACGACCCGGTCGGGCAGCTGCCAGCCGAGCTGCTCGGCGGTCTCGTAGGCGAGCGTCTTGGAGCCCTCGGCGTAGTAGGGGCGCAGGTTGACGTTGACGAAGGCCCAGGGCCGGGTTTCGGCCAGCTGCGTGCAGAGCCGGTTGACGTCGTCGTAGTTGCCGCGCACGCCGACCAGGTTGGTGCCGTAGACGCCGGTGGCGAGCAGCTTCTGCTCCTCGAGGTTGGCGGGGACGAAGACGTAGGACTCGAGGCCGGCGGCGGCGGCGTGGGCGGCGACCGCGTTGGCGAGGTTGCCGGTCGAGGCGCAGGCGACGGTGGCGAAGCCCAGCTCGCGCGCCTTGGCGACGGCGACGGCGACGACCCGGTCCTTGAAGGAGTGGGTCGGGTTGGCGGCGTCGTTCTTGATCCACAGCTCGGCGTCGAGCCCGAGCCGCTCGGCCAGCCGGTCGGCGCGCAGCAGCGGGGTCAGGCCCGGCTCCAGCGGGTCGCCCGGGCGCCCCTCGAAGGGGAGGAAGTCGGCGTAGCGCCAGATCCCCTGCGAGCCGGCCTGGATCTTGCGCTTGGTCTCCTCGGGGTCGAGCGCGGAGAAGTCGTAGGCGACTTCGAGCGGGCCGAAGCAGGCCTCGCAGGCGAAGTGCGCCCCCAGGTCGTAGGTCGCGCCGCACTCCTTGCACTTCAGGTTCTCGATTGCCATCCGATCTCGCTTTCGTCTTGCCGCTACGAAAAAACCTCCGCCTGTGGGGCGGAGGTCCGATCGGACTCCCCCCACATCTTCCAGGCCTGAAAACCTGCTGGAGTTGGCACCTGTCTCGGACCGAGGTCCGAGGTGGTTGCCGGGGCTTCTGCGGGCCAGGTCCCTCCACCCCTCTTGATGTGGCGTATGTGAGCACGAACGATACCACGGGATTTCTCGTTCACCGCCTGAGCGAGGGGGCGGCTAACCTTGTGCGCGATGCCCGTCGAGCCGATTGGACAGAGCGATGCCGAACCTTCCGAAGCCGAGGCTGCGGCGGGCTGCCCGGCGCGGCGAGCTGGCCCCGGCCGCCGGGCAGGCTGAGCCGCAGGCGCCCAGCGTCGAGCAGATCGACGCCGCCGGCCTGCGCTGGGTCAACATCGAGCACCCGGGCGGCCTCGAGCGCGCCTGGCTCGAGGAGAACTTCGAGTTCCACGCGCTCGACCTCGAGGACGTGCTCTCGCGCAACCAGCGGCCGAAGATCGACGTCTACGACGAGTACCTCTTCATCGTCCTCCACTTCCCGATCTTCGACCCGGCGGCCGGCCGGCTCGGCACCGGCGAGCTCGACCTCTTCGTCGGCCCCGGCTACGTGGTGACGATCCCCAACCAGCCGCTGCAGCCGGTCGAGTACCTGTTCGAGCGCTGCCGGGCCAAGGAGGAGCTGCGCGAGCAGCTCTTCGCCCGCGGCTCGGGCTACCTGCTCTACCGCCTGGTCGACGACAGCTTCGACTACTGCTTCCCGATGCTGCGCAAGATCGGCAACAAGCTCGACGCGCTCGAGGACGACATCTTCGAGGGCCGCTCGGAGGAGGTCGTGCGCGACATCTCCAACGTCAAGCAGGAGATCATCAACTTCCGCAAGGTGATCCGCCCGCAGCGCCCGGTGCTGCGCGACCTGGAGAAGGTCAAGCAGCGCTACCTGGCCACCGACCTCGACCTCGAGATCTACTTCGACGACATCGTCGACGCCCACGAGCGGATCTGGGACATGCTCGAGAACTACAAGGAGGTGGTCGAGGCGCTGGCCGAGACCAACGAGTCGGTGATCTCCCACCGGGTCAACGACATCCTCCGCGTGCTGACCTCGATCAGCGTCATCGTCCTGCCCCTGACCCTGATCGCCAGCATCTGGGGGATGAACGTCGGCGTGCCCGGCGAGGGCGACCAGACCGACTTCTTCGTGATCGTCGGCGCGATGCTGGTCATGTTCGGCGCCATGGTCGCCTACTTCCGCCGGCGCGGCTGGCTATAGCCTGCCGGGCTGTGGCCAACTTTCGGATCTGGGCGCCGTGGCGCCTCGCCTACGTGAAGGACGCAGCCAAGGACGTCGAGGAGGACTGCGTCTTCTGCGCCAAGCCGGCGGCGGGCGACGACGAGGCGAGCCTGATCGTCCACCGCGGCGAGGCCTGCTTCGTGATCCTCAACCTCTTCCCGTACACCAACGGCCACCTGATGGTGGCGCCGTATGAGCACATCGGCCGCATCCAGGAGCTGCCGGCGGAGACCGTGACCGAGATGATGAGCCTCGCCCAGCGGGCGATGAGCCGCCTGGAAGAGGTCTACGAGCCGCACGGCTACAACGTCGGCTTCAACCAGGGCCGGGTCGCCGGCGCCGGCGTCGAGCACCACATCCACATGCACGTCGTGCCCCGCTGGGGCGGCGACACCAACTTCATGCCGGTGATCGCCGACACGAAAGTGATGCCGCAGACGCTCGAGCAGAGCTACGCGGCGCTGAAAGGAGCGTTTTGAGCGAGCAGCCGACCCTGGCGCCGCCGGGGATCTTCAAGGCCTACGACATCCGCGGCCTCTACGGCGAGGAGATGGACGAGACCACGGCGCTGGCGATCGGCCGCGCCTTCGCCCGCGTGCTCGCCCGCCTGCGCGGCAAGCGGCCCAGCGAGCTGCGGATCGGGCTCGGTCGCGACATGCGGCTGACCGCGCCGGCGATGGCGGCCGAGCTGCGCGACGGGCTGATCTTCGGGGGGGCGACCGTGCTCGACGCCGGCATGGTCGCCACCGAGATGCTCTACCACCTGGTCGGCTCGCGCGAACTCGACGGCGGAGCGATGGTCACCGCCTCGCACAACCCGAAGGCCTACACCGGGGTGAAGCTGGTTCGCGAGGGGGCGCTGGCGCTCTCCGGCGAGGCCGGGATCGGCGAGGTGCGGCGCGAGATCGAGGCCAGCCTGGGCCCGGCCCCGGGCGGCGGCTCGCTGGAGGAGGTCGACGTCTGGGACGAGTTCCGCAGCCACGCCCTCTCCTTCGTCGACCGCGCCACGGTGAGGCCGATGAAGGTCGTCGTCGACGGCGGCAACGGGATGGCGGGCCCGATGGTCGGCCCGATCCTGGGCGAGCTGGGCCTCGAGCTCGACGAGATGTACTTCACCCCCGACGGCGAGTTCCCCGACCACGAGCCCAACCCGCTGCTGCCCGAGAACCGCGAGCTGATCGTCGGCCGCGTGCGCGAGACCGGCGCCGACCTCGGCATCGCCTGGGACGGCGACGCCGACCGCTGCTTCTTCATCGACGGCAGCGGCGAGTTCTGCGACGGCGACTTCGTCTGCGCCCTGCTCGCCCGCGCCGCGCTGGCCAAGAACCCGGGGGCGACGATCCTCTACGACCCGCGCTCGAGTCGCGCGGTCCCCGACCTGGTCGCCGCCGAGGGCGGTCGCTCGGCGCTCTCCCGGGTCGGCCACGCCTTCTTCAAGACGCGGATGCGCGAGGAGGGCGCCGTCTTCGGCGGCGAGGTCTCCGGCCACTACTACTTCCGCGACTTCTGGTGCGCCGACTCGGGCACGCTGCCGGCGCTGCTGATGCTGGAGCTGATCTCAGCCGACGGCCGCTCGCTGGCCGAGCTGATGGCCGAGTTCCGCTCGCGCTACTTCATCTCCGGCGAGATCAACTCCGAGGTCGGCGACCCGGCGGCGAAGATCGAGCAGCTCGCCGAGCGCTACTCCGACGGCGAGCAGGCCCGCCTCGACGGGATCTCGGTCGACTACCCCGAGTGGCACTTCAACGTCCGCCCCTCCAACACCGAGCCGCTGCTGCGCCTCAACCTCGAGTCGCTGGTCTCGCGCGAGGACATGGAGGCGCGGCGCGACGAGGTCCTGGAGCTGATCCGGGCGTGAGCCTGACCCCGGAGGCCGCGCTCGAGCAGGCGGCCCTGGCCGGAATCCACTGCCTGCGCATCCCCACCCCGTTCGCGGTCGGGCGGGTCAACTGCTACCTGATCGAGGACCAGCCGCTGACCCTGGTCGACACCGGCCCCAACTCGGGCAAGGCGCTGGACGAGCTGCAGTCCCAGCTCGCCGCCCGCGGCCACTCGATCGACGACCTCGAGCTGGTGATCGTCACCCACCAGCACATCGACCACACCGGCCTGGTCGAGATCGTGGTCGAGCACTCCGGCGCCGAGGTTGCCGCCCTCGGCGCGGCCGCCGAGCGGCTCGCCAACTTCAGCGAGGACGCCGAGCGCGACGACGAGTTCGCGGTCGCGCTGATGCTGCGCAGCGGCATCCCCGAGGAGACGGCGCGCGCCCTGCAGAGCGTCTCGCGCAGCTTCCGCGGCTGGGGCTCGCGGGCGGTGGTGACCAAACCGCTCGAGGACGGCCAGCTGCTGCCCTTCGCCGGCCGCACGCTGCAGGCCCTGCACCGGCCCGGCCACAGCCCCTCGGACACCGTCTTCTGGGACGAGGAGCGCAAGATCCTGATCGCCGCCGACCACCTGATCGCCCACATCTCGTCCAACCCGCTGATCAGCAGGCCGCTCGACGGCTCCGACCAGCGCCCGCAGGCGCTCGTCACCTACATCGAGTCGCTGCGCCGCACCCGCGAGATGCCGGCCGAGATCGTCCTCTCCGGCCACGGCGAGCCGATCGTCGACCACGTCGCCCTGATCGACGACCGCCTCGCCAAGCACGAGCGGCGCAAGGAGAAGATCTACGAGCTGATCGCCGAGCAGCCGCGCAGCGGCTTCGAGCTGGCGCAGGCGATCTGGGGCAACGTCGCCGTCACCCAGGCCTTCCTCACCCTCTCCGAGGTGATCGGCCACGCCGACCTGCTGGTCAACGAGGGCCGGGTACGGGAAGTCAGCGAGGGCGAGGTGGTTCGCTATGAGATCGCGCGGTAGAACCCGGCTCGCCAGCCTGCCCCTGGCGCTGGCGCTGCTCGGCGGCCTGGTCTTCGCCGGCGGCGCCGCCTCGGAGACGACCGAGTCCTGCAAGGACGGAGAGCGCGAGGAGGTCGAGCTCGGGATCGTCAGGGCGAGCGGCTGCTGGACCGTCGTCGACGCCGCCGGAGGCAAGGTCTACACGGCGCGCTGGGAGGACCAGGTCAACGGGGTCGACCTCAACGGCTTCATCCTCACCGGCGAGCCGGGTGCCGGGCTGCAGATCGACCTCGGCAACCGCCACGTCGCCGGCATCGCGCTGAAGAAGGGCGCCTCGCCCAAGGTGCAGCTCAACTCGGCCAACTGGCCCGAGGCGGGCGTGATCCGGCCAATGGGCGACCCGATCGCGCTCGAATTCGTCGCCCCCGAGGAAACCGAACTGCTGATCGAGGACCTCGTCTTCGGCTCCAACGAGGTCGCCCGGGCGCTCGGCGGCCTCTCCCCCGTCGGCGAGGTCGAAACCCCGATCCGGCTCGAGGACGACGGCAAGGGCTCGATGGACCTGACGATCAAGCTCGGCGGGCTCTTCACCCTCAAGGGGCACCCGCAGTCGGCGACCATCGCGCTGCCGACGGAGATCGGCAAGGGGACGACGCTGGACGGCTTCGAGCTGAAGCTGGAAGAGCTCGACGCCTTCGAGGTGATCACCGTCAACGACCTCGAGGCCAGCTACTCGGCCGAGAAGAAGCTGATCGCCGGCGGCGCCACCGGCATCCTGCCCTTCACCCGGGTTCCGGGCAAGAGCTACGGCTTCGGCCTCGACTTCGAAATCGAAAACGGGATCCCCAGTCACGTCGGCTTCAGCGTGCGCGGGGTCCACTTCCCGATCGGCGAGCCGCCGGCCGGCTTCGTCACCGGCTTCGGCGGCGGCCTGACCGCCAAAGTTGTCAAAGACGGCAGCGAAATCGCGCTCGACGCCAACATGATCGCTGAGCTCGGCGCCGAGGTGCCGACGCCGTGGGGCAAGGTGGCGCCGGTCGAGGTCGACGCCGACACCAAGATCGGCGTCAGCGGCAAAGAATTCTTCTTCCTGATCCGCGGCGGGGTGAAAATCTTCCGCCTGCCGGTCGGCCAGGTTTACTTCGCCCTGCACACGAGCAGCGGCGTCGAGTTCGGGGTCGCGGTCGGAATCGGCTTCCCCAGCTACTCGAACAACGAACACGACCCCTTCTACATCGGCGCCCACGTCGACGGCTGGTTCGCCAAGCGGCACTTCCAGCTCGAAGGCGCGGGCCGGGTGGCGCTCTTCGGCGCCAAGATCTTCGACGGCCGGATCCTCGTCAACGACAAGGGCTCGGGTGCCTGCTGGGTGGTGCTCGGCTTCCCCGGCGGCGCGGTCTACGAGTACGGCTGGAAGAAGGTGAAGACCTTCGGCATCGGCTGCGGCCTCGACAGCTACAAAGAGAAGTTCCCCGGCGGGGCGCGGGTCTCGGCGACCAGCCCGCGGACGTTCCACCTCACCGCGGAGGAGGGCGTGATCGAGGTCAAGGGCGCCGGCGGGGCGCCGCGCTTCGCCCTGCGATCCGGCGGGCGGGTGCTCCGCGCCCCGGTCGAGAGCGACTCGGCGATCGTGCGCAGCGGCGTCCGCCACGCCTTCTTCGTCAACGAGGGCACCGACACGACCAACGTCGTGATCGCCCGCCCGCAGGGCGACTGGACCGTCGTCCCCTACCCCGGCTCGCCGCCCGTCGTCGGCGTGCGCGCGGCGCGCGAAGCACCGAAGGAGCACGTCACCGCCGAGGTGACCGGCCGGGGGCCGGTCCGCACCCTGCACTGGGACTCGCTCAACCGGCCTCACACCCGGCTGCTCTTCCTCGAGCGGCTGCGCAGCGGCCAGGAGGTGCCGCTCTTCCAGACCGACCGCCCGCGCGGGGCGCGCCAGTTCCACGCCGTGACCGGCGCCCACTACGGCCGGCGCCAGATCCGCGTCGTCGTCATCCACGGCTACGCCTCGCGCCAGGACTCGGTGGTCGAGAGCTACCGCGTCGCTCGCCCGCGCCCCGTCGACGGGCCGCAGGAGGTCTCGGCCTGGCGCGACGACCACGACGTCCACGTCCGCTGGAACGGCGTGCGCGCCGCCCACGGCTACCTGGTCCAGATCGCGATCGAGGACAGCAAGGGCGGGCAGCTGACCAGCTTCATGCGCCGCGTTCCGGCCCGCCAGCGCTCGCTCGTCATCCCCAACCACCCCGGCTCCGGCAATGGCACCGCGGTCGCCCGCGTCTTCTCGCTCAACCGCGACGGCAGGCCGGGCCAGCCGACCCCGCAGCCCTTCGCCACCGGGCCGGGCGCGACCGCGCTGCCCGCCGCGGTGCGCCGCGGCGCCAGCGCGGCTTCGCGCCGCGGCCACAGCGTTCTCGTGCGCAGCGTCTGCCCGCGCGGGCCGCACTGCCAGGTGGTCGCCGAGCTGCGCCTGCGCGGCCGCACGGTCGCCCGCCGCCGCCTGCAGCAGACGCCGGACACCTTCCACACGATCCGGCTCACGCCGCGCCTGCGGGTCGACCGCCGAGCCCTGCGCGCCGGCGGGCCGATGCGAGTCGTCCTGCGGGTGCGCCGCGCCGGCCGCCGCGTCGCCCGGCTCGCCCCCCTGCAGTCGCCCGGGGCCGCCTCGCCCGCGCGCAGGTGATTGGCCGCCGCGCGGCGCGTCCGGCGGCGGCGCTAACTTTGGTCGGGCGTGGATGGCCTGCCGCGCGGTCCGATAAGCAGCCCTCGACCGGCGCAGCACCGCCAGCCGAGGGCCTGACCAAAGGAGGCCATTCTCCGATGGCTGAAAACGATCCTAAAGCGGGCGCCGCGGCGTTTCCGCTCGACCTCGGAGCTCGCGACCGCGAGTTCCTGCTGGAAGTCCTGACGATGGCCCGCGACGGGGCCCGCGAGGAGCTCGCCGAGGGCGGGCAGCGCCGGCCCGAGCGCGAATCGCTGCGCCGCGAGGAGCGGGCGCTGGAGCGGCTGGCGCGGGGAGTCGAGCGCGGCTGCATCGTGCCCGACGCAGACTCGGTCGCCGCGCTGCGTGAGCTGGCGGCGGTGGTCGACTCGAGCAACGACTACCGGCGCGTGGTCGCCGAGCACGACGCCCTGCAGCGGGCGATCGCCGGCCTGCAGCGCCCGCGCGACCGCTGCTCGGGCCGCCGGGGCGTGCGCGGGAGGAGCCGGCAGCGAGTCGAATAAGGTGCTCCGGCACGGCCCGCCGCTGGGTCCGCCGCCCGCCGCATGACCAGCCGAATCCGCTCCAGAAGCCTGCGCAAGCCCGCCAAGAAGCGGATGCTGCTGATCGTCAACCCGTACGCGACGACGGTCTCCAGCCGGCTGAAGAACCTGGTGGTCTACGCGCTGCAGGGCCGCTACGAGGTCGAGGCGATCGATACCGAGGCGCAGAACCACGCAACCGAGATCGGCCGCGAGGTGCGCGACCACGGCTACGACGTGGTCGTCGCCTTCGGCGGCGACGGGACCCTGAACGAGGTCGCCAACGGGCTGGCGGGGACCGACGTGCCGGTCTCGGTGCTGCCCGGCGGCTCGACCAACGTCGTCTGCCGCACACTCGGCATCCCCAACGACGTGGTCGACGCCACCGAGCACCTGCTGGCGATGGTCGACGGCTGGGAGCCGCGCCGGATCGACCTGGGCCGGGCCGGCGAGCGCCACTTCGTCTTCTCCTGCGGCGCCGGCATCGACGCCACCGTGGTGCGCCGGGTCGACGCCCACCCGCGGCTGAAGTCGGCGGCCGGCCCCTACTACTTCACCTGGGCCGCGGTCTCCGCCTTCTACCGCTCCTACCTGGTCAACCCGGTGCGCCTGCGCGTGCAGGTCGACGGCGAGACCGCCGAGGGCGTCACCGCGCTGGCCCAGAACTCCGACCCCTTCACCTACTTCGCCAGCCGCCCGGTGCGGGTCTGCGAGGGGGTGACGATCGACGACGGCGCGCTCGCCCTCGGCGTCCTGCGCCGCGCCGCCCAGCGCGACATGCCGACCCTGATCTCGCGCATCTTCAGCGAGAGCCGCCCCGCCGCCCGCCACCGCCAGATCGACCACTTCCCCGGCGTCGCCGAGGCGACGATCGCCTCCACCTCGGAGACCCGCGACGGCGTCCCCCGCCCCTTCCCGGTCCAGGTCGACGGCGACTACATCGGCGAGCGCACCGAGCTCAACCTCGCGGCCGAGCCGGGCGCGCTGACCGTCGTCGCGTAGTCAGTCGGCCGAATCCGGCAAATCGGTCAGCGCCGCGACGTCGGCTTGGTCGATCAGGGCGCGTTCGCGCAGGGCGTGCCGCACCTCGGCCGCCGCCCTGGCTCAGGGCGCCGGCGTGATCCGGTAGGCGTCGAAGACCGACTCGACGTTGCGCAGGCGGGCGATGCACTGCTTGAGCTGCTCGGTGTCGCCGACCTCGACCACGAAGGTGTTTTTCACCATCGGCGGGTTGGTGGTGCAGCTGGCGGCGATGATGTTGATGCCGGCCTCCGAGAAGGTGCGCGAGAGGTCCTCGAGCAGGCGGGTGCGGTCGTGGGCGTCGATCTGCAGCTCGACCCGGTAGGAGGACTCGTTCTCGCCGTCCCAGCTGACGTCGACGAAGCGCTCCGGCGCCCGCTTCAGCGCCTTCATGTTCTTGCAGTCGGTGCGGTGGATGGTGATCCCGCGGCCGAGCGAGACGTAGCCGGCGATCTCGTCGCCGGGCACCGGCCGGCAGCACTTGGCGAGCCGCACGGCGACGTTGCCCGCGGCGCCCTTGACCCGGATCCCGTAGGTGGCGGCCTCCTTGGTGCGCCGGGCGCGGTCCTCGCGCTGGCCGCGGCCGGGGCCGAGCGGCTCGGCCTCCTCCACCGCCTCGCCCTCCTTGAGCCGCTGCATCAGCTTGTTGGCGACGGTCTTGGTCGAGACCTTGCCCTGGCCGAGGGCGATGTAGAAGTCGGTCGCTTTGCGGAAGCCCATCTCGCGGATCACGTCGACCAGCAGCGCCGAGGCGGCCAGCTTCTGCATCGGCAGGCCGCGCTTGCGCAGCGCCTCCTCGAGGCCCTCGCGGCCCTTGCGCTCGGCGTCCTCGCGGCTCTCCTCCTTGAAGAAGGCGCGGATCTTGTTGCGAGCGCGGCTGGTGCGGACCAGCTTCAGCCAGTCGCGCGAGGGCCCGCGCTTCTGCTTCGCGGTCAGCACCTCGACGATGTCGCCTGAGCGCAGCTGGTAGTGCAGCGGCACGATGTTGCCGTTGACCTTGGCGCCGACGCAGGCGTGGCCGACGTCGGTGTGCACGGCGTAGGCGAAGTCGAGCGGGGTCGAGCCGGCCGAGAGGTTCTTGACCTCGCCCTTGGGGGTGAAGACGAAGACTTCGTCCTCGAAGAGGTCGACCTTGAGCGACTCGAGGAACTCGGTCGGGTCCTGCTCGCCCTCGGCCTCGACCAGCTGGCGCAGCCAGGTCATCTTCTCCCGCCGCGGGTCGGCGACGCCGCCCTCCTTGTAGGCGACGTGGGCGGCGATCCCGTACTCGGCCAGCTTGTGCATCTCCTCGGTGCGGATCTGGATCTCCAGCGGCTTGCCTTCGGGGCCGATCACCGTCGTGTGCAGGGCCTGGTACATGTTGGCCTTGGGCATTGCGATCCAGTCCTTGAAGCGGCCGGGCAGCGGCTTCCAGAGCGAGTGGATGACGCCGATCGCGCCGTAGCAGTCCTTGACCGAGCCGACGATCACCCGCATCGCGGTCAGGTCGAAGATCTCGTTGAACTCGCGCCCCTTCTTGGTCATCTTCGTGTAGATCGAGTAGAAGTGCTTGGCGCGGCCGGAGATCTCGGCCTCGATCCCGACCTGATTCAGCTCGCGGCCGAGGAAGCGGCCGGCGTCGGCGACGTAGGTCTCGCGCTCGGTGCGCTGCTGGGCGACGAGCTGCTTGATCTCGGCGTACTTGCGCGGGTGCAGGGTGGCGAAGGCGAGGTCCTCCAGCTCCCACTTGATCGCGTGGATGCCGAGCCGGTGGGCGAGCGGCGCGTAGATCTCCAGCGTCTCGCGCGCCTTCACCGTCTGCTTCTGCTTGGGCAGGGCGCCCAGCGTGCGCATGTTGTGCAGGCGGTCGGCCAGCTTGATCAGGATCACCCTGACGTCGGTGGCCATCGCCACCATCATCTTGCGGTAGTTCTCGGCCTGGCGCTCGTCGCGGCTCTCGAAGGCGATCCCGGTCAGCTTCGTCACCCCGTCGACCAGCTGCGCGACCTCCTCGCCGAACTCGGCGCGAATCTCGTCGAGGCTGGCGCTGGTGTCCTCGACCGTGTCGTGCAGCAGGGCGGCGCAGAGGGTCTCGGTGTCGAGCCGCATCCCGGCGCAGATCTGGGCGACGCCGACCGGGTGGGTGATGAACTCGTCGCCGGAGTGGCGCAGCTGGTCGGCGTGGCGGTCGCAGGCGAAGTCGAAGGCGCGGGTCACCGCGGCGCGGTCGATCGCCGCCAGCGAGGCGGCGAGGTCGGCGCTGCCCGCCTCGCCGTTCTCGCCGCTGGGCGGCGCGTCGAACTCCTCGACCACGGCGAAGAGGTCGCCGAGCAGCTCCTGGTTGGCTACGGCTGTCTCTGTCCTTTGAGGAATCGGTGACCCTCCTGGTAGCGGGCGCTGTAGGCGCGGTAGGCCGGCGAGCGGTCCAAGTCTGTCCCCTCTGAGGATACGACCCCGACCACCCCCTCGCCGGCGGCCGCCTCGCCCTGCACCAGGCCGAGCTCGCCCAGGACCCGCAGGCAGCGCGCCGCGGCCTCGGGGTCGCGCCTGCCGGCGCCGCCGCCGGCCAGGGCGCGGCGCAGCCCCTCGCCGCTCGCCTCGCCGGCCTCGCGCAGCTCGCGGAAGAGCGCGGTCAGCGTCGCCCGCTGCGCCATCTGGGTCTCCAGCACCCGCTGCGCGAAGCGCCACTCGGCCTCACCCCAGGCGCGGTGCAGGTGGGCGCCGGGCGCACTGGCCAGGGCCGCGATCCGCTCGTGCTCGGGGCGGGCCGGCGGGTCGACGAGGACGACGTGGGCGAAGCCGGCGGCGAGGCCCGGCTCGCGGTCGAGCTCGGCGTAGCCGGCGACCGCCAGGCCCTCGCGGGCCAGCGGCGCCCGCAGCTCGGCGTCGGCGCAGAAGGCGAGCACGCTCTCGCCGCTGGAGGCGAGCTCGGCGGCGACCGCGGCAGGCGCGTTCTCGCTCTGCACCACGGCTCGCTCGTGGACCGCCTCCGGCGGCGGCTCGGGCTGGGGCCACTCGCCCGGCTCGCGGGCCAGCTCGGCCTCGAAGCGCCGCCACCAGGCGCTGGCGTCGGCATCGGCCTCGGCCCGGCGCCGGTAGAGCTCGCGCAGGACCAGCCGCGGCTCGACCGCCCCGTTCCAGCGATTGACCTCGAGCCGCACCGCGGCGTCGATCAGGTCGTCCTCCCCGACCCCGAGGCTCGGTTTGCCGAAGGCGACGCCGAGCGCCCGGTGCGAGCCGCTGTGCAGGCTGAAGCGCGAGTGCTTGCCCTCGCCCATCTGGCGCACGTCGCGGACCCGCGCCGAGGGGACCAGCAGCCGCACGCCGGGGTTGCCCATGCCGAAGGGCGCCAGCCGGCCCAGCTCCTCGGCCAACTCCAGCCCCAGCGAGGCGCCGCCGACGATCGCGTCGACCCGCTCGACCCGCACCAGGTCCTCGGGGGTGAGGACCGCGGCCGCGTGGGCGGCGAACGCCTGGCGAAAGGCGTCGACCTTTGCCGCCTCGATCTCCAGCCCGGCGGCGGCCTTGTGCCCGCCGAAGCCGACCAGGTGCCCGGCGCAGGCCTCGAGCCCGGCGAGCAGGTCGAACCGGGAGATGCTGCGCGCGGAGCCGCGCCCGCCGCCCTCGCCGTCGAGCGCGATCACCACCGCCGGCTTGTGGTGCTGCTCGACCAGGCGCGAGGCGACGATCCCGACCACGCCCGGGTGCCACCCCTCCCCCGCCACCACGATCGCCGGCGCCTCGCGCACCTCCTCCGGCAGCTCCCGGTACGCGGCTTCCGCCTCGCCCAGCACCTCCCGCTCCGTCGCCCTGCGCTCGGAATTGGCCTTGCTCAGCTCAACCGCAATCTGCTCCGCCCGCGCGTGGTCCTCGGTCAGGAACAGCTCCACACCAGCGTCCGCGCGATACAACCGCCCCGCAGCATTGATCCGCGGCGCCAACCTGAACGCCAGGTCCCCCTCATCCGAGCTGGGTGGGATCGCATTTCGAAGCCTCGAGCAACGCCCGCACCCCCGGCCGCTGAGCCCTGCGCACCTCCTCGAGCCCCCGCTTAACCAGGCTCCGGTTCTCCCCGACGAGCGGAACCAAATCGGCGACCGTCGCCAGCGCCACCAGGTCCAGGTCTTGGGTGTCGCCAGGGGCGGCCGGGGCGGGACCCCCAAAACGCTCGGCGGGAGCCTCGCTTGAGTGTTTTGGGGGTCCCGCCCCGGCCGCCCCCCGCAACGCACAGGCCAGCTTCCACGCAACCGCGGTACCGCATAGGGCCTCGAAGGGGTAGCCGTCGACCGCCGGATGCAGGATCAGGCAGTTGGGCAGCTCCTCGCCGGCCTGATGGTGGTCAGTGACGACGACCTCCATGCCGAGCTCCGTTGCGAGAGCTACCTCGGCACAAGCGGTGATTCCGCAATCGACGGTGACGATCAACGCGGTACCCCGCTCCGCCAGCTTGCGGACGTTGCCCTCGCTCAGCCCGTACCCGTCGGCGATCCGGTCGGGGATCAGCCAGTCGCAGTCGGCCCCCAGCTCGCGCAGCGCCCCGACCAGGATCGTCGTCGCGCAGACGCCGTCGACGTCGAAGTCCCCGTAGACGGTGATCCGCTCGCCGGCCTCGATCGCCGCCTCGACCCGGGCGACGACCGCGGACATCGAGCCGAAGGCGCCCGGCGGGTGCGACTCGTCAGCCTCGAGGAAGGCCCGCGCCGCCTCCGCCGTGCGGTACCCCCGCCGCACCAGCGTGATCGCCACCGGCTCACTAACTCCCAGCTCAGCCGCCAGCCCCCGCGCCTCCGCGAACGAGTACGGCTCAGCCTCATATGCGCGCAACGCCTCTGCCACACCGCCAGGCTAGGCAGCGCCCAGGACACGACCCCGGCCCAAAACCCCCGCGAACTGCATCAAATTCCAGCTCTGCCGGAGCTGAAATTTGATGCAGTTCGGGCTTCGGGCCTGCAGCGGTCCTGGATCAACGCGCGTCCCTGTCTGAGGCTACGCATCCGCCGGCGCAGATGTCTTTCATTCCTTTTGCATTAATTTTTCAACTGAAATACAGAGAAAGGAGGAGCATGAACGTCGAATCGGTATCTCCAACCCTTTCCAGTGCCCACACCACCAAGGGCGCCTAGACGAGTAGTTCCACGGCTCAGGCCACGTAGACGACCAACGCCCCGGCCGAGTGATCGATTGACCCCCCGAACACGGGGGCAAATCGATCAACCGGCGCCTCGGCCGACGACCGGATTGCTCAAAGCTCACCGAGGACGGCCGCGGTGATCTCCTCGGTTCCGACGGCCTTCTCGCCCTCGGCGGCCAGGTCCGGGGTGCGGAGGCCCTGGGCGAGGGCGGCGTCGACGGCCTGCTCGATGCGGACGGCGTCGTCGTGGCGGTCGAGGCCGTGGCGGAGGAGCATCGCGGCGGAGAGGAAGGTGGCGAGCGGGTTGGCGACGCCCTGGCCGGCGATGTCGGGGGCGGAGCCGTGGACCGGCTCGAAGAGGCCCGGCTCGCCCTCGGCGCCGAGGCTGGCCGAGGGCAGCATCCCCAGCGAGCCGGTGAGCATCGCCGACTCGTCGCTGAGGATGTCGCCGAAGAGGTTCTCGGTGACGATCACGTCGAAATCGGCCGGGCGCGAGACGAGCTGCATCGCCGCGTTGTCGACCAGCAGGTGGTCGAGCTCGACCGCGGGGAACTCCGGCGCGACGCCGCTGACCACCTCGCGCCAGAGCCGCGAGGTCTCGAGCACGTTGGCCTTGTCGACCGAGGTGACCCGCGGCGTGCGGTCGCTGCCCTCGGCGCGGCGCAGGGCCGACTCGAAGCCGACCCGGGCGATGCGCTCGATCTCCCCGACGCTGTACTCGCAGGTGTCGTGGGCGACGTCGCCCTCGCGGCCGCTGTCGCCGAAGTAGATGCCGCCGGTCAGCTCGCGGACGACGAGCAGGTCGGTGCCGGCGATCAGCTCGGGGCGCAGCGGGCTGGCGCCGACCAGGGCCGGGCTGGGCCGCACCGGGCGCAGGTTGGCGTAGAGGCCCATCCCCTTGCGCAGGCCGAGCAGCCCCTGCTCGGGCCGCGGCGCGTCGGGGTCGGTGGTGTCCCATTTCGGCCCGCCAACGGCGCCGAGCAGGACCGCGTCGGCCTCGCGGCAGGCGGCGAGCACCTCCTCGGTGAGCGCCGTGCCGTGGGCGTCGATCGAGCAGCCGCCCATCAGCTCCTCGGCGAACTCGAACTCCCCCAGGGCCTCGAGCAGCCGCCGCGCCGCGGCGACGATCTCCGGCCCGATCCCGTCGCCGGGCAAGAGCACTATGCGCGCAACGTCCCCCATCGAGCCGCGCACTCTAGACGTGCCGTCCCCGGGAGGTCATTTCCGACCCCCGGGAGACGGCACGTCAGGCCTGGGCCTCGATGTTGAGGCGGACGTAGTCGAGGGTGAGGGGATCGGCGTCCGCTTCGAGCACGGCTTCGGCGAAGGGGCGGCGCAGGGGCTCGGGGAGGCGGGCCAGGTGGGGGCCGAGGGTGATGGTGGTGGTGAAGCGCAGCGGGTCCTCGGGGGTGACCGGCTTCGGCTCCAGCCAGCAGCGGGTGGCGGCGAAGCCGGCGGCGCGCAGGCGCTCCTCGGTCTCGTCCGGGCCGGCGAAGTTCCACATGCCGTCGAGGCCGGCGAGGTGCGGGGCGAACTCGGGGCGGGCGGCGATGCTGCGGATCGCCTCGGCGTGGCGCGCCACGTTGCCCTCTCCCCCGCACTGGGCGACCAGCCGGCCGCCGGGCCGCAGCGCGCCGTGGAGGCGGGCGAAGAGCTGCCCGTGGTCGGCGATCCAGTGGAAGGTCGCGGTCGAGAAGACGAGGTCGACCGGGGCCGCGACCGCGAGCTCGGAGAGGTCGGCGACCAGGTAGCTCGCCCGGTCCCCGAGCCGCTCGCGGGCCTTCTCGATCATCGCCGCCGAGCCATCGACGGCGAGCAGGCTGCCGCGGGGCAGGCGCTCGAGCAGGCGCTCGCTGACCCGGCCCGAGCCGCAGCCGGCGTCGATCGCGTCCTCATCGCCCCCCAGCTCGAGCCGCCCGAGCACCTCCATCCCCCAGCCGAACTGGGGGTCGGAGACCGCGTCGTAGGTTTCGGCGTCCCACTCGCGCGGCCCGGAGTTGATCGAGCCGGACACGCCGGCCTCAGAGCGCGGTCGTGACCGGGCCGCGGTCGGCGGCTCCCGAGGCCTCGAACTCGTCGATCGCGACGGCGCTCTCCAGGGTGATGCCGATGTCGTCGAGGCCGTTGAGCAGGCGGTGCTTGACGTCGTGCTCGACCTCGAACTCGAAGACGCCGGCGGCGCAGGTGACGGTCTCGTCGTCGACGTCGATCCGCGCCTCGCCCGCCTCGGCCACCGCCCGGCAGTGCTCCTCGTCGAGGATCGCCGGCAGCAGCCCGATCTTGGTGCAGTTGGAGTAGAAGATGTCGGCGAAGGAGGGCGCGACGATCGCCTGGAAGCCGAAGTCCTCCAGCGCCCAGGGGGCGTGCTCGCGCGAGGAGCCGCAGCCGAAGTTGCGGCCGGCGACGAGGATCGGGTTCGGCTCCAGCTCGATCTCGCCGGAGCGGATCCAGTCGTAGAAGAGGAACTCGCCGAAGCCGGTCCGCTCGACCCGCTTGAGGAACTGCTTGGGGATGATCTGGTCGGTGTCGACGTCGGCCCGGTCGAGCACCGAGACCTTGCCCTCGATGATGTCCAGCGGTCGCATCTCTAGCTCCAATCCCTGATGTCGACGAAGTGTCCCTCGACGGCCGCGGCGGCGGCCATCCTCGGGCTTACCAGGTGGGTCCGGCCGCCCTTGCCCTGGCGGCCCTCGAAGTTGCGGTTCGAGGTCGAGGCGCAGCGCTCGCCCTCGATCAGGATGTCGGGGTTCATCCCCAGGCACATCGAGCAGCCCGCCTCGCGCCATTCGAAGCCGGCCGAGCGGAAGACGTCGTGCAGACCCTCGGCCTCGGCCTCGGCCTTGACCTGCTGGGAGCCGGGCACGACCATGCCGCGCACCGAGCTCGCCACCTTGCGGCCGTCGACCATCGACGCCGCCTCGCGCAGGTCCTCGATCCGCGAGTTGGTGCAGGAGCCGATGAAGACCCGTTCGGGCCGCACCTCGGTCATCGGCGTGCCGGCCTCGAGCCCCATGTAGGCGAGCGCCCGCTCGGCCGCCTCGCGGTCGGCGGGCGAGTCGATCGCCGCCGGGTCGGGGACCGAGTCGGTCACCTCGACCACCATGCCCGGGGTCGTCCCCCAGGTCACCATCGGCGAGATCGCCGGGGCGTCGACCTCGACCTCGGTGTCGAACTCGGCGCCGTCCTCGGTCGGCAGCGAGCGCCAGCGCTCGACCGCGGCCTCGAAGTCGGCCGGGGCGCCGGGCTTGCCGCGCACCCACTCGAAGGTGGTCTCGTCGGGGGCGATCATCCCCGCCCGGCCACCGCCCTCGATCGTCATGTTGCAGATCGTCATCCGGCCCGGCATCGAGAGCGCCTCGACCGCCGGCCCGGCGTACTCGACCGCGTGGCCGACCATGCCGCCGGTGCCGAGGCGGCCGATCGTCGCCAGGATCAGGTCCTTGGGCGTCACCCCGGCCCCCAGCTCGCCGGCGTAGGAGATCCGCATCGTCTTCGGCCGCTTCTGCACCAGGCACTGGGTGGCGAGCACGTGCTCGACCTCGGAGGTGCCGATGCCGAAGGCGAGCGCGCCGAAGGCGCCGTGGGTCGAGGTGTGGCTGTCGCCGCAGACGATCGTCATCCCCGGCTGGGTCACGCCCAGCTCAGGGCCGATCACGTGGACGATGCCCTGGCGCTCGGAGCCCAGCGAGTAGATCGGGATGCCGAACTCCTCGCAGTTGCGCTCCAGGGTCTCGACCTGGACCCGGGAGAGCTGGTCGGCGATCAGCCGCGCCGCCATCGTGCCGTCGGTCGGCACGTTGTGGTCGGCGGTGGCGATCGTCTTGTCGGGGCGGCGCACCGGCCGGCCCGCCATCCGCAGCCCGTCGAAGGCCTGCGGCGAGGTCACCTCGTGGACCAGGTGCAGGTCGATGTAGATCAGGCCCTCGGCGACCTCGTGCGCCTCCCAGAGCTTGTCGAACATGGTCTTCGCCATCTCTCCTCCTCCTAGCCGCGCCTCAGGCCGGCGGCGATCACGGCGAGGAAGCGGGTCGGCTCCTCGCCTTCGTTCTCGAAGTGGTGCGGCAGGTCGGCGTCGAAGGTGACGCTGTCGCCGGCGCCCAGCTCGTGGCGGGTGCCGTCGACGACCAGGGCCAGGGTGCCGGCGAGGACGACCGCGGTCTCGCGGCTGCCGGGCTCGTGCATCGGCGGGTCCTCGCGCCCGCCGGTGCTCGCCCCGGGCTCCAGCTCGTGCAGGGAGACGTCGGCGCGCTGGCCGGGCAGCGGCGGGGTCAGCTCCTCGAAGCGGTGGCCGCCGCGCTCCAGCCGGCGCCGCTCGCCGGCGCGGCTGACGGCGACGTGCTCGCCCTCGTCGAGGCGCAGCAGCTGGGAGAGGGTGAGCTCGAGCCCGGTGGCGATCCGCGCCGCGACCGCCAGGGTCGGGCTGGTCTCGCCGCGCTCGACCTGGGAGAGCATCGGCGCGCTCACCCCCGAGCGCTCGCCGAGATCGCGCAGCGAGAGGCCCATCGCCTCGCGCAGCGCCCGCACCCGCGGGCCGACCGCCGGGGCGGCGACGGCGGGGCCGTCTTTCTCGGGGCTGGCGACGCTCACCGCTTGTACGTTATCACGTATGAACGTATGCAGATGCGCAAGTGCTATAAAAACCGACCAGTCGGTTTGTGACCCCGATCCGCACCGGAGCCCCCCTTGCCCAAGCTGCGCCCCGAAGTCAAAGACGCCCGCCGCCGGCAGCTGCTCGACGCCGCCTGGCGCTGCGCGGCGGAGAAGCGCTTCGCCGAGATGGCGGTCGACGACGTCTGCGCCGAGGCGGGCCTGAGCAAGGGCGCCTTCTACGGCTACTTCGCCAGCAAGGACGACCTGCTGGCCGCCCTGCTCGAGGCCGACGCCGAGACCCTCGACCGCACCCTCGACCGGATCGGCGCCGGCGAGGAGAACGGGGTCGAGCGGCTGCGCCGCTTCTCGCAGGCGATGCTCGAGCACGCCGGCGACCGCGGCCGCGCCCAGGTCCGCGCCGACCTCTGGGCCGCGGTGCTCGGCATGGGCGCCCTGCGCGAGCCCTTCGTCGCCAGCAACGCCGCGCGGCGGGCCCGGCTGCGCGCCTGGATCGAGCAGGGGGTCGAGCGCGGCGAGCTGCGCGAGGTCCCCGCCAACGCGCTCGCCTCGCTGCTGCTGGCGACCGCCGACGGCCTGATGCTGCACGGCAGCCTCGACCCCAGCGCCTTCCGCTGGGAGAACATCCGCCGCGCCGTCGCCGAGCTGCTCGACGGGATCGCGGTCCGGTGAGGACGCGCGCCTGGCTGGCGGGCTCGGGCGGGCTGCTGGCCCTGGCCCTGCTGGTCGGCGTCGGCGCCGGCCTCGGCGCGATCGCCTTCCGCTTCCTGATCGAGGGCTTCACCCACGTCTTCACCGGCCAGGCCGATTACGGCGCCGGCGGCCGGGTCGGGAACCCGCTCGTGCCCGGCCTCGGGATCTGGTTCGTGGTCCTCGCCCCGGTCGGCGGCGGGCTGCTCTACGGGCCGCTGATCGACCGCTTCGCCCCCGAGGCGCGCGGCCACGGCGTGCCCGAGGTGATGCTCGCCGTGACCCGCGAGGGCGGCCGCATCCGGCCCGCGGTCGCCGCGGTCAAGTCGCTCGCCTCGGCGCTCTGCATCGGCTCGGGCGGCTCGGTCGGGCGCGAGGGGCCGATCGTGCAGATCGGCTCGGCGCTGGGCTCCGCCCTGGGCCAGGCGACCGGCTCGCCCGAGGCGCGAATGCGGCTGCTGGTCGCCTGCGGCGCGGCGGCCGGCATCTCGGCCACCTTCAACGCCCCGATCGCCGGCGTCTTCTTCGCCCTCGAGGTGATCCTGCGCGACTTCGAGACCCGCTCCTTCGGCGCCGTGGTGATCGCCTCGGTGGTCGCCGACACGATCGGCCGCGCCGCCTTCGGCTCCGAAGCCTTCCTCTCCCTGCCCCAGCTCGGCGTCGGCTCGGTCGCCGGCTACCCGCTCTACCTCCTACTCGGCCTGCTGGCGGCGGTGGTCGGCGTCGGCTTCATCCGCGTCCTCTACGCGATGGAGGACCGCGCCGACGCGCTCTGGCGCTTCCCGGAAGCGTGGCGGCCGGCGGCCGGCGGCCTGCTGCTCGGCCTGCTGCTGCTCGCCCTGCCCGAGATGTACGGGGTCGGCTACCCGGTGCTGGAAGGGGCGATCGACGGCCGCTACGCGCTGCTCTTCATGCTCGTCCTGCTCGCCGGCAAGGTGCTGGCCACCAGCCTGACCCTCTCGATCGGCGGCTCGGGCGGGGTCTTCGCGCCCTCGCTGTTCATGGGCGCGATGCTGGGCGCGGCCTTCGGCGCCGGCGCCCACGACCTGCTGCCCGGGATCGCCGGCCCGGCGGGCGCCTACGGCCTGATCGGCATGGGCGCCGTCTTCGCCGCCACCGCGCGGGCGCCGATGACCGCGATCCTGGTCATCTTCGAGCTGACCGGCGACTACCGGATCATGCTGCCGCTGATGCTGGCGGTGGTGATCGCCACCGCCCTCGCCAGCCGCCTCTCGCCGGAGTCGATCTACACCCTGAAGCTGCTGCGCCGGGGCATCCCGCTGCACGCGCGGCGCCCGCTCGACGTCCTGCTCGAATCCGAGGAACACGGCCTGGCTGTGGTCGACCGCTCGCGCGGCGAGGTCGTAAGCTGGCTCTCCAGCGGCGACGTGCAGCGGATCGACGACCGACACCTGAAGCAGTGAGCGGCGACGAGCAGCCCCTGGAGGCGCTGGCGACGGTGCTGCGCGGCAGCGCCGTGCCCTACGGCTACACGCTGACGGTGCTCTCCAGCCACAGCATCGTCTCCCACAGCCACGGGCCGCCGACCGTGCTCGACATCCTGCTCTTCGTGATCGGCGCGATCGGCGCCTTCGTCATGCTCGCCCTCGCCTCACGGCGGATGGCGCCGCGGCCACTGCCGACCGCCCCGGTCGACCTGATCCGCGCCGGCATGGTCCACGTCTTCGCGATCGGCGCCGCCTTCGGCGCCAGCGCCCTGATCGCCCTGATCCCCGGCATCGCCGCCTGGCCCCTAACCGCCTTTACGGCAACAGCCCTCTATCTATCGATCGCCAGCCTCGAGATCGACATAGCCCACCGCTTGGACGAGTGAGCCCCGCCGAACTGCATCAAATTCCAGCTCTGGCAGAGCTGGAATTTGATGCAGTTCGGCGGGGGCGACTCACGGCCCGGGCGTCCGCTCGACGGCCGCCTCGGCGGTGGCCGCCTCAGCCTCGCGGATCGCGGCGCCCTCCAGGGCGTTGGACAGGGCCCTGACGTAGGCGCGGGCCGAGGCCTCGAGGATGTCGGTCGCCACCCCCTGGCCGGTCGCCAGGCGGCCGGCGGCGCGCAGCATCACCGTCACCTGGCCGAGCGCGTCCTCGCCGCCGGTGACCGCCTCGACCGTGTACTGGCGCAGCTCGCACTCGGTGCCGGCGGCCTTCTGGATCGCGAGGAAGATCGCGTCGACCGGGCCGTCGCCGCCCGACTCGCCGACCGCCTCCTCGCCGGAGGGCATCTTGACCGCGACCCGGGCCAGCGGCTCGCGCCGCGAGCCGGCCTCGACCTCGAACCAGGCCAGCTCGTGGGCGTCGGCCTTCTCGCGCATCTCGTCGGAGACGATCGCCTCCAGGTCGAGCGCCGTCACCTGCTTCTTGCGGTCGGCGATCTCCTTGAAGCGCTTGAAGGCGGCGTTCAGCGCGTTGCCCTCGACCTTGAAGCCGAGCTGCTCCAGCGCGTCGCGCAGGGCGTGGCGGCCGGAGTGCTTGCCGAGCACGATCGAGTTCGACTCGAGGCCGACCTCGGTCGCGTCCATGATCTCGTAGGTGGTGCGCTCCTTCAACACTCCGTCCTGGTGGATGCCGGACTCGTGGGCGAAGGCGTTGCGGCCGACGATCGCCTTGTTGGGCTGGATCGCGTAGCCGGTCAGGCGCGAGACCATGCGGCTGGTGCGGGCCAGCTCACGGGTGTTGACCCCGGTGCTGAGACCGTGGGCGTCCTCGCGGGTGCGGATCAGCATCACGATCTCCTCCAGCGAGCAGTTGCCGGCCCGCTCGCCGATCCCGTTCACCGCGCACTCGACCTGGCGCGCCCCGGCCAGCAGGCCGGCGTAGGAGTTGGCGACCGCCAGCCCCAGGTCGTCGTGGCAGTGGACCGAGAGCTCGACCCCGCGCAGGCCGGGCGCCAGCTCGTAGAGGCGCCGGAAGTACTCGGCGTACTCCTCCGGCGTCGTGTAGCCGACGGTGTCGGGGATGTTGACGACCGTCGCCCCCTCCTCGACCGCGATCGCGCAGACCTCGGCGGTGTACTCGACGTCGGCGCGGGTGGCGTCCATCGGCGAGAACTCGACGTCGGAGCAGTAGCTCTTGGCCAGGGCGACGGCGGCCCGCGCCTGGCCCTTGACGTCCTCGCGGTCGGTCTGCAGCTGGTGCTCGATGTGGATGTCGGAGGTCGAGACGAAGGTGTGGATGCGGGGCCGCTCGGCGTCCTTGATGGCCCCCCAGGCGGCGTCGATGTCGGCCTTGTGGGTGCGGGCCAGGCCGCAGATCGCCGGCCCCTCGACCTCGCGGGCGATCGCCTCGACCGCCTCGAAGTCGCCGGGCGAGGTGATCGGGAAGCCGGCCTCGATCGTGTCGACGCCGAGACGGGCGAGCTGCTGGGCGATCTCGACCTTCTCCGCCGTGTTGAGCGAGATCCCCGGCGACTGCTCGCCGTCTCGCAGGGTGGTGTCGAAGATGTGGACGCGGTCCGCGTCGTCTGCTCGTGCCACTGGGTCCTCCTCCTTCTCTACTTCGCTCGAATGACCTTTTCTCTCGCGGCTCTCGCGCCGCCCAGCGCTATTCCCCCCGAGGGGGGAGGAGAAGGAGAAGCGCCAGGCTGTCGGGCCGGTGAGTCATTCGGTCGCTTCAGCTTAGCGTAGGCTCGCCGCATCGCAACCGAGGGCCAGCAGACCTCCATCCCCCGCTCCACCTGGCTCGCCCTGATCGCGATGGGCGTCGCGGTGATCGTGATCGCCAACGACTTCTCGGCGATCAACGTCGCCCTGCCCCGCATGGAGCGGGACTTCGACACCAACGTCAACACGATCCAGTGGGTGGTCAACGCCTACGCGCTGACCTTCGGGGTGATGATCGTCACCGGCGGCCGGCTCGCCGACATGTTCGGCCGCCGCAACGCCTTCTTCCTCGGCACCGCGATCTTCGCCTCGATGTCGGCCCTGGGCGGAGCGGCGCAGAGCGAGGCCTGGCTGATCGCGACGAGGACGGTGATGGGGATCGGCGGGGCGCTGATGTGGCCGGCGATCCTCGGCATGACCTACGCGATCCTGCCCGAGGAGAAGGCCGGCCTGGCGGGCGGGATCATCATCGGCGCCGCCGGACTGGGCAACGCCCTCGGGCCGCTGATCGGCGGGGTGCTGACCGAAGCGCTGAGCTGGCGCTGGATCTTCTTCCTCAACGTGCCGGTCTCGGCCTTCGCCGTGCTCGTCACCTACCGGCTGGTCCGGGTCGCCGAGCCCGATCAGTCCGAGCGGCGGATCGACTACGCCGGCATCGCCACCCTCTCGCTCGGCCTGGTGGCGCTGCTCGTCGCCCTCGACCAGATCGACGACTGGGGCTTCGGCGACCCGCGCGTGCTCGGCCTGCTCGTCCTCTCGGCGCTGATGCTGGTCGCCTTCGCGCCGATCGAGCGGCGCGCCGGCGCCAGCGCCCTGGTGCCGCGCGCGGTGATGGCCAACGAGAGCTTCCGCGCCTCCTGCCTGGCGATCCTGCTGATGTCGGCGACCTTCTTCGCGGCGCTGCTCTACCTGCCCCAGTTCATGCAGGAACGGCTCGACTTCACGCCGCTGCAGGCAGGGCTCGGGATGCTGCCCTTCCTCGCCGTCTTCGCCTGCGTCTCCTTCGTCGCCGGGCCGCTATACGAGCGGCTGGGGGCGAAGCTGCTGGCCTCGGTCGGCGCCGCCTGCATCGCGGTCGCCCCCTTCGTCTTCTCCCTGGTCGGCGAGGGCTCGGGCTACGGCTCGCTGATCGCCGGCATGGTCGTGCTCGGGATCGGGATCGGCAGCTTCTACCCGACCGCGACCACCGCCGGGGTCACCTCGGTCGACGAATCGCAGACCAGCCTCGCCGGCGGCATCGTCTACATGTTCCAGATCGCCGGCGGCTCGATCGGGCTCGGGCTGACGACGATGGTCTTCTCCTCGCAGAGCAACTTCGTCGACGGCATCCAGGCCGCCTTCCGCCTCGATGCGGCGCTCTCGCTCGCCGGCTTCCTCGTCGCCCTGCTCTTCGTCGGCGGGCGGCTGCTGCGCCGTTAACCGCGGTGGCGGAGGCTCTGGCGCACGTTGTCGTGCCCGCCGCCGCCGCGGACGACGTCGCGGCCGATGCCGCCCCGCACCGTGTCGTCGCCGGGCCCGCCGCGGACGACGTCGTCACCGGGCCCGCCGTAGATCAGGTCGTCGCCGCCCCGTCCGGCGAGGCGGTCGTCGCCATTGCCGCCGATGATCAGGTCGTCGCCGCTGCCGCCGAAGAGCGCGTCGTCGCCGGCGCCGCCGCGCAGGGTCACCGGGATCTCGACCGCGCGGGAGACGCCGACCACGTCGTCGCCGCGCCCGGCGTTGACCTCGAAGCCGGCGACCAGCGGCGCCTGGCAGAGCAGCTCGTTGGAGTTGCCGGGCGGGTTTTCGCAGACCGTGCCGCCGACCTCGAGCGGCACCACCGAGTCGATCACGTAGCTGCGCCCGTCCGGGCTGAGCCAGATGTGCATCATGTTTTCGGCCGAGCCGCCGGCGAGCACGATCGTGTAGGTGGCCGGGCCCTTTTCCGGCGGTTCGGCCGGCGGCTTGCCGGGCGCGCCCGAGGCCGGCGACAGGAATGCCGCCTGCGCCGCCAGAGCGGCCAGCATGATCGAGATCGCCCTCTTCATCGCGTACACGTCCCCCACCCCGTCGGGCGGCGTCCTAACCTGGAAACAGCACAACCTTGCCGACGTTGCGGCGCGAGCCAATGAATTCGTGCGCCTCGCCGGCGCGCTCGAAGGGGAAGGACTCGGCGACGACCGGCTCCAGCCGGCCCGCCTCGAGGTCGGCCATCAGCGGCTCGACCAGGCGGTCGAGGCCGCCCTCGCGGTCCCACCACTTGAGCATGTTGAGGCCGAAGACGCCCTTGTTCTCGTTCATCAGCGCCAGGCTCTTCCACCAGGGGATCGTCGCCAGCGGCATCTTCGCCAGGCCGCGGATCGCCGCCGGCAGGTCGCGGCGGCCTTCGCTGGTCACCTCCGAGAGCCCGTACATCACCATCCGGCCGCCGGGGCGCAGGATCCGGTAGTCGCGGCGGAAGCTGGTCGGCCCGAGCGCGTCGATCACCAGGTCGACGCCCTCGCCGTCGGTCAGCCGCAGCACCTCGGCGGCGAAGTCCTGGCTGCGGTAGTCGATCGGGTGGGCGACGCCCTGGGCGCGGATCGCCTCGTGCTTGGCGGCCGAGGCGGTGCCGTAGATCTCGGCGCCGGCGTTGCGGGCGAGCTGGGTGGCGGCGATCCCGACCCCGCCGGCGGCGGCGTGGATCAAGACGCGGACGCCCTCGCGCAGGCTGCCCATCACGACCAGGGCGGCGTAGGCGGTGCCGTAGTTGACCGGGAAGGCGGCGCCCTGCTCGAAGCTGAGCCGCTCGGGCAGCGGCCAGGCCTGGGTCTCGGGGACGACGACCAGCTCGGCGAAGCCGCCGAAGCGGGTGCCGGCGACGACCCGGTCGCCGACCGCGTGCCCGGTCACCCCCTCGCCCACCGACTCGACCGTCCCGGCCACCTCGTAGCCCATCACGCAGGGCGGCTTGGGCGCGTCGGGATACATCCCCATCCGCGCCATCGTGTCGGCGAAGTTGACCCCGGCCGCCCGCACCGCGACCCGCACCTCCCCCGGCCCAACCCCCGGATCGCCCCGCTCCTGCACCCGCAGAACCTCAGGCCCCCCGTTCCCAGTCTGCACCAGCGCCTTCACACCGCCACCCTACTCACCCGCGGACGAGCCCCGGCGCGTGTGTTTGCGAGTAGCACCAACGACTGCCTTCGCTCATTGTCGCTTTGACCACCGAAAACGTGGGTCAAGTCGACAATCGAGCGCCAGCCACGGGCTATAGGTCCACGGCGCGGCCGGCGGCGAAGCCGTCGACCTGGAGGATCTTGGCGATCGTCTCGTCGCGCACGGGGGCGTCGGTGGTGAGGGCCATCACGGCGCGCTCGCCGTCCTCCTCGGCGCCGACGGCGGCGGAGACGATGTTGACGCTCTCCTCGCCGAACATCGTCCCGACCCGGCCGATCATGCCTGGGCGGTCGGCGTAGCGGAAGACGGCGATGTGCTCGGCGAAGGGCAGGTAGAAGCTCTCACCCCAGACCGAGACCAGGTAGGGCTCGTTGCGCGGGCCGACCCCCGTGCCGGCGACCTCGACCTCTTCGTCGCCCGAGCGCAGGCGGACGGTGACGAGCTCGGTGAAGTCCTCGGAGCTGGGCTCCTTCGACTCGACCAGCTCGATGCCCCGTTCCTCGGCCATCTGCGGCGCGTTGACCAGGTTGACCGGGGCCTCGGTGTGGCCGGAGAGGATGCCGACCAGGACCGCGGTGCCGAGCAGGCGGGTGTCGAGCGGCGCCAGTTTGCCGCGGAACTCGACCGCGACCCGGTCGACGGCCCCCTCGACTAGGCCCTCGGCGAGGCGGCCGAGCTTTTCGCAGAGCGGTACGAAGGGGGCGAGCGCCTCCATTTCCTCGGGGCGCACGGCGGCGATGTTGACGGCGTTGGTGACCACGCCGCCGCTCAGCGCCGCGGTCACCTGTTCGGCGGTGACGACGCCGGCGCGGTCCTGGGCCTCGGCGGTCGAGGCGCCCAGGTGGGGGGTGACGACCACGTCGGCGCGCTCGAAGATCGGGTGCTCGGTGAAGGGCTCGGCGGGGAAGACGTCGAGCGCGGCGCCGCCGACCTTGCCGGACTCCAGCCCGGCGTGCAGGGCGTCGAGGTCGACCAGCTCGCCGCGGGCGCAGTTGACGACCCGCACGCCGTCCTTCATCGCGGCGATCGCCTCGGCGCCGATCAGGCCGACCGTCTCCGGCGTCTTCGGCACGTGCACGGTGACCACGTCGGCGCGCCCGAGCAGCTGGTCGAGCTCGGCGACGCCCTCGACGCCCAGCTCGCGGAAGCGCTCGGCGGAGACGAACTTGTCGAAGGCGAGGACCTCCATGTCAAAGGCCTGGGCGCGCTTGGCGACGAGCTGGCCGATGCGGCCGAAGCCGACGATGCCGATCGTCTTGCCGTACAGCTCGGCGCCCTTGTACTTGGCCCGGTCCCAGCGGCCGTCGACCAGGGCGCCGTGCGCCTGGGGGACGTTGCGGAAGAGGGCCAGCGCCAGGGCGAGGGTGTGCTCGGCGGCGGCGACCGAGTTCGATTCCGGTGCGTTGGCGACGACGATGCCGCGCTTGGTCGCGGCCGGGATGTCGACGTTGTCGACGCCGGTGCCGGCGCGGCCGATCACCTTCAGGTTGGCGGCCCGCTCGATCAGCTCCGGCGTCATCTGGGTCGCCGAGCGGATCAGGATCGCGTCGTAGGCGCCGATCGCCTCGGCCAGCTCCTCGTCGCTCATCTCCAGGCCGAGGTCGACCTCGAAGCTCTCGCGCAGCAGCTCGACCCCGGAGTCGGCGATCTTCTCCTTGACCAGGACCTTCACCGGCGCGCCTCCGGCACGTTCTCGACCACCCAGTCGACGCAGGCGGTCAGCGCTTCGACGTCGGCGGGCGCGACCGCGGGGAACATCCCGATCCGCAGCTGGTTGCGGCCGAGCTTGCGGTATGGCTCGACGTCGACGACGCCGTTGGCGCGCAGGGCGGCGGCGATCGCGGCGGCGTCGACGCTCTGGTCGAAGTCGATCGTGCCGACGACCAGCGAGCGCTTGGCCGGGTCGGCGACGAATGGTGAGGCGAAATCGGTGTTCTCGGCCCAGGCGTAGAGGTGCTCCGAGGAGGCCGTGGTGCGGCCGACGCACCAGCCGAGGCCGCCACCGGCGAGCATCCACTCGACCTGGTCGGCGAGCAGCAGCAGGGTGGCGAGGGCCGGCGTGTTGTAGGTCTGCTCCTTGCGCGAGTTCTCGAGCGCCGTCTGCAGCGAGAGGAAGCCCGGCTGCCAGCGCTCGCCGGCCCCGGCCCCGTCGAGCTCCTCGATCCGCGCGATCGCCGCCGGGCTGAGCAGCGCCAGCCAGAGCCCGCCGTCGGCGCCGAACGCCTTCTGCGGGGCGAAGTAGTAGGCGTCGGCCTGGCCGACGTCGACCGGCAGGCCGCCGGCCCCCGAGGTGGCGTCGATCAGCACCAGGGCGTCGCCGGTGTCGGCGGGGCGCTCGACCGGGACCATCACGCCGGTAGAGGTCTCGTTGTGGGCCCAGGCGATCGCGTCGGCGGCCGGGTCGGCGCTCGGCGCCGGCGCCTCGCCGGGATCGGCCTCGACCAGGATCGGGTCGGCGAGGAAGGGCGCGCCCGCGGTCGCCTTGGCGAACTTGGCGGAGAACTCGCCGTAGGTCAGGTGCAGCGCCCGCTCGCGCACCAGCCAGGCGCAGGCCGCATCCCAGAAGGCGGTGGTGCCGCCGTTGCCGAGCGCCACCTCGTAGCCGTCGGGCAGCGAGAAGAGCTCGGCCAGCCCGCCGCGCACCCGGGCGACCAGGTCGCGCACCGGCGCCTGCCGGTGCGAGGTGCCCATCAGGTCGGCCCGCTCGGCCAGCCGCGCCAGCGCCTCCGGCCGCACCTTCGAGGGCCCACAGCCGAACCGCCCGTCGGCGGGCTTGAGGTCGGCGGGTATCTGGGTGGCGGTCTCGGCGCTCACGGGAGGCGACAGGTTAGTGACCGCCGCGGGTGAACACCCAACTCCCGTTCCGGTGCGCCTTTTGCCGGTATATCCGAGCAAAGGCGCACCGGAACGGCATATGCTCCCCGGCCATGAGCGATACCGCAGAGCACTCAGTCACCAAGGGCGACGGGTATGCCGTCGCCAACGTCGACGACCTCGGCGAGGGGCCCGGGTTCCGCAAGATCCGCAAGGCGCTGGGGGTCAACGCCTTCGGCGTCAACGCGATCGTCCTGCCGCCCTCCTACGAGACCGGCCGCCACTACCACGACGAGCAGGAGGAGCTCTACTTCCTGCACAGCGGCCGGATCGCGATCGAGTTCGGCGACGGCAGCAGCCACGAGCTCGACCCCGGCGGCCTCGCCTGGGTCGCCGCCTCAACCGTGCGCAAGGTGAAGAACCTCAGCGACTCCGAGGAGGCCACCTATGTCGTCGTCGGCGGCAAGGATGGCTACGTAGGCCGCGACGGCAAGCTCCCCGAGGGCGAGACCCGCTTCTAGCTCGACCCGGCCAAGGCCCTGCGCGACAACCGCCCGCAGCGCCCAGAAGCTTGTGCGTCTGAGGCGAGGGACGGGGAGGCCCCTCCCGATGAAGCTTGGTAGCAACGCTCGAACCCTGAAGCCCGCCCCAGCTGCGCGACGGCTTCAGCGGGAGGGGCCTCCCCGTCCCTCCACCCCCGAGCGCTAAAACTCCTGCTCGATCCAGGGCATCATGTCGCGCAGGTCCTTGCCGACCTGCTCGACCTCGTGCCCCTTCCCCTCCTCGCGCATGCGCGAGAGGTTCTCGCCGCCGGCACGGTTCTCGGCGATCCACTCGCGGGCGAACTCGCCCGACTGGATCTCGCCGAGGATCTCCTTCATCGCCGCCCGGGACTCCTCGCCGACGACCCGCTTGCCGCGGGTCATGTCGCCGTACTCGGCGGTGTTGGAGATCGAGTAGCGCATCCCCTGGATCCCCTTCTCGTACATCAGGTCGGCGATCAGCTTCAGCTCGTGCAGGCACTCGAAGTAGGCGAGGCGCGGGTCGTAGCCGGCCTCGACCAGGGTCTCGAAGCCGGCCCGGACCAGCTCGCTGGCGCCGCCGCAGAGGACGGCCTGCTCGCCGAAGAGGTCGGTCTCGCACTCGTCCTTGAAGCTGGTCTCGATCACCGCGGCGCGGCCGCCGCCGATCGCCGAGGCGTAGGCGAGGACGAGGCCGTGGGCGTTGCCGCTGGCGTCCTGGTGGACGGCCATCAGGCAGGGCACGCCGTTGCCTTCCTCGTACTGGCGGCGGACCAGGTGGCCGGGGCCCTTGGGGGCGACCATGCCGACGTCGACGCCGGCCGGCGGCGCGATCTGCTCGAAGTGGACGGCGAAGCCGTGGGCGAAGAGCAGCAGGTTGCCGGGGGCGATGCCGTCGGCGATGTCGGCCTCCCAGACCTCGGCCTGCTTCTCGTCGGGCAGCAGGATCATCACCGCGTCGCCGCGGCTCGCCGCTTCGGCGATGTCGAGCACCTCGAGCCCGGCCGCTTCGGCCTTGGCGCGGCTGGACGAGTCGGGGCGCAGGCCGACGACGACGTCGACGCCTGAGTCCTTCAGGTTGAGGGCGTGGGCGTGGCCCTGGGAGCCGTAGCCGAGGATTGCGACGGTCTTGCCCTCGAGCAGCGAGAGGTCGGCGTCCTTGTCGTAGAAGATGTCGTCGGTGCGCATGGCCCGGAGGCTACCTCAGCGCCCGCCGCATCAGCTTGCCCGAGGGCGTGCGCGGCAGGGCCGCCGCCAGCTCGACCCGCTTCGGCACCTTGAACCCGGCCAGCGCCTCGGCGCAGTGGCGGCGCAGCTCGTCCGGAGTCGCCTGCGAGCCGTCGCGGAGGACGACGATCGCGGTCACCGCCTGCTGCCACTCGGGGTCCTCGCGGCCGACCACGGCGGCGTCGGCAACCTCGGGGTGGCGCAGCAGGACGCTCTCGACTTCGGCCGGGACGACGTTCTCGCCGCCGCTGACGATCATGTCGTCGATCCGGTCCTCGACGTAGAGGAAGCCCTCCTCGTCGATGCGGCCGAGGTCGCCGGTGTGCAGCCAGCCGTCGGCGTCGGCGCGCCCGGGGGCGACGGTCGGCCCCTGGACCAGGATCTCGCCCTCCTGGATGCGCAGGTGGGTGGTCAGCAGCGGCCGGCCGGCGGAGCCGAGCTTGCGGCGCGCCTCGGCCGGGGCCAGGGTCGTCACCTGCGAGCAGGCCTCGGTCAGGCCGTAGGTCTGGACCACGGTCGCGCCGCGTCCCAGGGCCTCCTCCAGCGGCTCCTCGGGGACCGGGCCGCCGCCGACCAGCAGGGCGCGCGGGCCGGAGAGGTCGGCGCCGGCCTCGAGCAGTCGCGAGAGCATCGTCGCCACCAGCGAGACGACCGTGATCCCGTCCCGCTCGAGGGCGGCGGCGACGCGGTCGACGTCGAAGCCGTCGTGGATCACCGCCGTGGTGCCGTAGATCACCGAGCGCATCACGATCCCCAGGCCGGAGATGTGGCTGAGCGGCAGGCAGCAGAGCCAGCGGTCCTCGGGCTCGACGCCGATGTTGAAGGCCGAGGCGACCGCGTTCCAGAGGAAGTTGCCGTAGGTGAGGCCGACGGCGTCGGGGGCGCCGGTGCTGCCGCTGGTCATCACCTTGGCCGCCATCGCGTCCATGTCGTGCTCGCCGAGCAGCGGCAGGTCGGCCTCGGTCTGGGTCAGCTCGCCGGCGTCCTCGAGGTCGACCGCCGGCTGCTCGGCGGCGATCACGGCGGCGCGCTCGGCGGCGGTCAGCCGCGGGCCGAGCGGCAGCAGCACCGCGCCCATCTTCATCAGGGCGTGGACGAGGACGACCTGCTCGCGGCGCGGGTGCATCGTCATCGCCACGGTCGAGCCGCGGCGCACGCCGTGGGCGGCGAGGCGGCGGGCGACCCAGGTCGCCTCGGCCTCGAGCTCGGCGTAGGTGACGGCCGAGCCGTCGGCGACCAGCGCCGTGCGCTCCGGGCAACTCTGCGATCTCTGGGCCAGCCAGTCGTCGAGCTTCATCGGCGGGATATCGTGCCCATCATGCCCAAACGCCACAAAGGAGCCCCGCCCGCCGACGACCTCTACGCGCCGATCGCCTGGCAGGAGGCGGGCGAGTACGAGGACATCCGCTACGCGACGGCGGACGGGATCGCCAAGATCGCGATCGATCGGCCCGAGGTGCTCAACGCCTTCCGGCCGCAGACGCTGGTCGAGGTCTCGGCGGCGATGGAGCTGGCCCGCGAGGACCCCGAGGTCGGCGTCGTCGTCCTCACCGGCGCCGGCGAGCGGGCCTTCTGCTCGGGCGGCGACCAGACCGTGCGCGGCGACACCGGCTACCTCGCCGAGGGCGCCGCGGTCGGGCGCTTCCACGTCACCGACCTGCAGGTGCAGATGCGCCGCCTGCCCAAGCCGGTGGTGGCGATGGTCGCCGGCTACGCGATCGGCGGTGGCCACATCCTCCACCTCTGCTGCGACCTGACGATCGCCGCCGAGAACGCGGTCTTCGGCCAGACCGGGCCGCGGGTCGGCTCCTGGGACGGCGGCTTCGGCGCCTCGCTGCTGGGCGACCTGGTCGGCACCAAGCGGGCCAAGGAGATGTGGATGCTCTGCCGCCAGTACGACGCCGCCGAGGCGCGCGAGATGGGGCTGGTCAACACCGTCGTGCCGCTCGAGCGGCTGGAGGCCGAGACCGTGGCCTGGTGCCGCGAGATGCTCGCCCTCTCCCCCTTCGCCCTGCGCCTGGTCAAGGCCAGCTTCAACGCCCACGAGGACGGCTACGCCGGGATCCAGCAGCTCGCCCACGACGCCAACCTGCTCTTCTACGGCAGCGAGGAGGCGGCCGAGGGCCGCGAGGCCTTCAAGCAGAAGCGCCAGCCCGACTTCTCCCAGTTCCCGAGGCGATCGTGAGGATCTGGCTGATGGCGGCGCGGCCGCGGACGCTGCCGGCGGCGATTGCCCCGGTCCTGGTCGGCACCGCGGCGGCGGTCGAAACGGCGCAGCGGCTGCCGCGGGTCGGCGCCTTCCTCGCCGCCCTGCTCGGCTCGGTCTTCATCCAGATCGGCACCAACCTCGCCAACGACTACTCCGACGCCCGCCGCGGCGCCGACACCGCCGACCGGCTCGGCCCGGTGCGGGTCACGTCGGCCGGCCTGGTCACCCCGCAGCGGGTGCTCAACGCGACCTGGATCGCCTTCGGCGTCGCCGTCGCCTGCGGCATCTACCTGACCGCCGTCGCCGGCCTGGCGATCCTCCTGATCGGCGCCCTCTCGATCGCTGCCGGGGTGCTCTACACGGGCGGGCCACGCCCGTATGGCTACGCCGGCCTGGGCGAGGTCTTCGTCTTCCTCTTCTTCGGCCTGGTCGCCGTCAACGGCTCCTACTACGTGCAGCTGGAGCGGCTCGACGCGCTGCCGCTGGGACTCTCGATCGCGGTCGGCTTCCTCGCCACCGCGATCCTCGTCGTCAACAACGTGCGCGACATGGAGACCGACCGGCGGGCGGGCAAGATGACCCTCGCCGTGCGCATGGGGCGCGAGAACGCCGTCGTCCTCTACCGCTCGCTGGTGCTCGGCGCCTTCCTCGTCCTGCCGCTCGCCCTCGCCGCCGGCGACGGCAGCTGGGCGCCCCTGCTCGGCCTGCTCGCCCTGCCGCTCGCGGTCGGCCCGATGCGGACGCTGACCAACCGCCGCGACGGCCCGTCGCTGAACGGCGCCCTCGCCGCCACCGGCCTGCTGCTCGGCGCCTACAGCCTGCTCGTCTCCGCCGGCCTCCTCCTCGCCAGCTGACCCGAACTGCATCAAATTCCAGCTCTGCCGGAGCTGGAATTTGATGCAGTTCGGCAGGATGGGGGCATGAGGATCGACTCGGTCGAGGTGATTCCCTACGCGCTGCCGTTTCGCCAGCCGTACGTGACCGCGCGGGGGGTGTTGAGCGAGCGGCAGATGGTGCTGTTGCGGCTGCGCTCGAGCGACGGCGCGGTCGGGCTCGGCGAAGCGGTGCCGCTCTCGCTGCGCGGGGGGGCCGGGCTCGAGCGGGTGCTCGGCGAGCTGCGGGCGCTCGGCGAGCGGGGCGAGCTGGACGAGGCGATGCTGCGCGACCGCGGCCTCGCCCTCTCGGCGCCCGCCCGCTGCGCGGCGCTCACCGCGCTCCTCGATCTGCGCGGACGGTCCGCGGCGCGGTCGTCATCTCAGCCGCCAGGCGAGTGGAATGGCGACCGCGGCTCGGCGCCGGTCGAGTGCAACGCGACGCTGGCCGCCGGCGAGCCGGCGGCTGTGGCCGAGCAGGCGCTGGGCTGGGCCGAGGACGGCTTCGCGACCTTCAAGCTGAAGCTCGGCGCGGGCGAGGACGTGGCGCAGGTGCGGGCCGTGCGCGAGGCGCTCGGCTCGCAGGCGCGGATCCGCGTCGACGCCAACGCGGCCTGGGACCTGGAGACGGCGAAGCGGACGCTGACCGAGCTGGAGCCGCTGGGGATCGAGCTCGCCGAGCAGCCGGTCGCCACGCTGGCCGAGCTGGCCGAGCTCGGCGAGGCCACCTCGATCCCGATCGCCGGCGACGAGAGCATCGAGTCGCCCGCCGACGCCGCGGCGGCGATCGGCGCCGGCGCCTGCGATCTGGCCGGGGTCAAGCTCTCCAAGGTCGGCGGCCCGGAGGCGGCGCTCGAGATCGCCGAGCTGATCCCGACCTTCCTCTCCAGCGCCCTCGACGGCCCGGTCGGGATCGCCGCCGCGGCGCAGGTCGCCCAGACCCTGGACGCCGCGCCCGGCGCCCGGCGCCTCGCCCACGGCCTCGCCACCCAGCGCCTCTTCGCCTCGACCGTGGCCGCGGTCGGCTGCGAGCTGCGCGGTGGGATGCTTCACTCCCCTCCCGGCCCCGGGCTCGGCGTCGAGATCGACGAGGCAGCCCTGCAGGCCCACCGGCTCTGAGCATGGACGCGACCAACGCCAACACCGCGCTCGCTTCGGCCTTCGTCGAGGAGCTGGCGCGCGGCGGGGTGCGGCAGGCGGTCGTCTCCCCCGGCTCGCGCTCGACGCCGCTGGCGCTGGCGCTCTGGCGCCAGCCGGAGATCGAGGCGACGGTGATCGTCGACGAGCGCTCGGCTGCCTTCTTCGCCCTCGGCGCCGCCCAGGCGAGCGGGGCGCCGGTGGCGCTGCTCTGCACCTCGGGGACCGCCGCCGCCAACTACCACCCGGCGATCTGCGAGGCGGACGAGTCGGCGCTGCCGCTGATCGCGCTGAGCGCCGACCGGCCGCCGGAGCTGCGCGGGATCGGCGCCGGGCAGACGATCGACCAGGTCAAGCTCTACGGCGACGCGGTGCGCTGGTTCTGCGAAGTCGGCACCCACGAGGCCGACGACGCCGGGCTGCTCCACTACCGCTCGGTCGCCTGCCGGGCGCTGGCCGCCGCCCGCGGCGGGCGGCCCGGGCCGGTCCACCTCAACCTGCCCTGGCGCGAGCCGCTGGCGCCGGTCGCGGTCGAGGGCGCGGTGAGCGCCACCGACCCGCTGGCCCTGGCCGGGCGCGGAGGCAGGCCGCTGACCGCGGTCACCCCGGTCGACCTCGAGCCCTCGGCCTTCCTGCTCGACGAGGTCGCCGGCCACATCCGCGAAGCCCGCGCCGGGGCGATCGTCGCCGGCCGCCAGCTCGACCCCGAGCTGCGCGCGCCGCTCGCCGAGCTGGCCCGCGCCGCCGGCTTCCCGATCCTCGCCGAGCCGACCTCGCAGCTGCGCTGCGGGCCGCACGACCGCTCCCACGTCGTCTCCACCTACGACCTGCTGCTCCGCGACGAGGGCTTCGCCGCCGCGGTCGCGCCCGACCTCGTCCTGCGCTTCGGCGAGATGCCGACCAGCAAGCCGCTGCGCGCCTGGCTCGCCGGCTCCGGCGCCGACCAGATCGCGGTCGACCCGCGCGGCGGCTGGAACGAGCCGAGCGGCCGGGCGGCGGCGATCCTGCGCGCCGACCCGACCGAGCTGGCCGCCGGCTGGGCGGCGCGGGTCGGCGAGCAGCGCCCGGCGCCGTCGCGCTGGCTCGAGGCCGAGGCCGCCGCCCGGGCCGCGATCGAGGCCGGGCTGGACGGCGGCGGGATCTCCGAGCCGGCGCTGCACCTGGCCCTGGGCCGCGCGCATCGCGACGGCGACCTGGTCTACACCGCGTCGAGCATGCCGATCCGCGACCAGGAGGCGTTCCTCCCCCCCGGCGAGGCCGACGCGCTCTTCCTCTGCAACCGCGGCGCCAACGGCATCGACGGCCTGATCTCCTCGGGGATCGGCGCCGCCCACGCCAGCGGCCGGCCGACGACGATCCTCAGCGGCGACCTCGGCCTGCTGCACGACGTCGGCGGCCTCGCCGCCCTGCGCGAGGTCACCACCCCGGTCCGCATCCTCGTCGTCGACAACGACGGCGGCGGCATCTTCGGCTTCCTGGCCCAGGCCGCGGCGATGCCGGCCGGGGAGTTCGAGGCGCTGCTCGGCACCCCGCGCGGGATCGAGGCGGCGCGGGCCGCGAACCTCTTCGGCCTGCGCCACACCCGGCTCGAGCGGCTCGCCGACCTCGGCGAGGCCCTCGCCGCGGGCAGCGGCCTGATCGAGGTGAAGACCGACCGCGCCGCCAACGTCGAGCTCCACCGCCGCCTCGCGCAGGCGGTCGCGGAGGCCGTCGCCCGATGAAGCCCGAGCGGCTCCACCACCTCGACGCCCTGCGGGCGCTGACCATGGTCCTCATCCTGCCCGCTCACGCCCTCGCCCTGCTCGGACTGCGCAGCGGCTGGAACGACGTCGAGTCGGCGGCCTTCTGGACGATCCACGCCTTCCGCCTGCCGCTCTTCTTCCTCGTCGCCGGCTTCTTCGCGGCGCTGGTCCTCGAGACCCGCGGCCTCCGCGGCCTGCTGCGCAACCGCGCCGTCCGCATCGGCGTCCCCCTGGTGCTCGGCGTGATCTTCGTCGTCCCGCTCCTCAGCGTCTGCCTGCGGGCGGCGTCGGCGGAGCCCTACAAACACTTCGCCACCCCGCTCGAGGCCCTGACCGCGGTGCAGCCGTCCTACCTCTGGTTCCTCTGGTACCTGGCGATCCTCTACGCGGCGGCGCTGGCGGCGCGGCGCCTGATCGCGGGCCGGGCGGCCGGCGCGAGTCTGGCGCGGCTCGGCGGCTCCCTGCTCGACAGCCGCGCGGCGCCGCTGCTGCTCGCCGTCCCCGCCGCGGCCCTGCTCTACCGCCAGCCGGCCTGGATGGCCGGCTCGGCCCACACCGAGACCTTCCTCCCGGCCCCCGACCTGCTCGCCTACTACGGCGTCTTCTTCGCGTCGGGCTGGCTGCTGTACGCGGCGCCCGGGCTACGCGCCGCGATCGAGTCCCGGCCCGGGACCTACGGCCTGCTCGCCGCCCTCGCCCTGCCCCCCGCCCTCGCCCTCTACCTGCTGCAGAGCGACCCGTCGATCGGCCCCAGCCGCTGGTTCCACCTGCTCGCCCTGCTGCTGCTCTCGGTCTCCACCTGGGCGATCTGCTTCGCCCTGCTCGGCCTCTCCCGCCGCCACCTCGCCCGCGAGAGGCCCCGCCTGCGCTACTGGGCCGACGCCTCCTACTGGATCTACCTCAGCCACTTCCTGCCGATGGCCGCCCTCGCCGCCCTGCTGCTCGGCGTCGCGATGCCCGACGCCCTCCGCCTCGGCCTCCTGGTCGCCGTCACCCTGGCCGTGATCTACCCCGCCTACGGCACCCTCGTCCGCCACACCGCGATCGGCCGCGTCCTGCACGGGCCACGACCCCGGGGGCCGCGCGGGGCGGGATTACACGTCGGCGACGTCACTCCGCCGGCGGCGGCGCCGGGTCAGACCTAACACTCGATGCGACCGGCCTCTCGACCCGGGCCGGGCTGCCAGGCCGCGCCGTAAAAGGCGTCGCCTCCGGAGGGCCTCAGCACGGCGCGCAGGCAGGAGCCGTCCGCGTTCATCTCCATGACGGCGCTGCGGACGCCGATTTCGTCGCGATCGGTCACTTCCGGCCGGTAGCGGACGAAGGCGATTCGGCGCCCCGACGGGTCCCAGCTTTGAAAGAGATCGTCCTTCCGGCTGCTCGTCAACCGGCGCAGACCCCCACCGCTGGCCTTGATCGTGAACAGGTCGGTCGTCGTCGCGTCCCCGCCGTCGGCCCGCCGCAGCGAGCGTTCGCGGACGAACGCGATCCTGCTGCCATCGGGCGAGTAGACGGGGTTGGAGGCGCGCCGCACGACCGCCTCTGTCTCACCGCCGCCCAGCGCCAGAGCCACGACTTCCGGCTTACGCCGCCGCACCTGGCGGGTCGCCAGCAGCGTCCGGCCGTCGGGCGAGAAGGAGGACGGATACAGGTAGAGGCCGCGGCGCTTCGGCGTGACGGGCCACGGGGCACCACCGCCAAGATCCGCGAACCAGATGCGCGACCCGCGCACGGCGAACCGGCCGCCGCGAGCCTCGCTGGCCTCTGACCAGTAGCGCACGTAGGCGACGGTTTCGCCGCTAGGCGCGAAAACAGGTTCATCCGCGGCATGCGTCCCGCGCAGCGGTCGCACTCCGCGTCCATCCGCGCCGCCGACGTAGAGCCGGGTGCTCTGCGGCCCGCCAACGACCCGGCGGCTGATGCCGGCGAAAGCGATCTGCGAGCCGTCGGGCGACCAGCTCGGCGCCGTGAACCACTCCGGCAGCGGCCTCCTCCATTCGCCTCCGCCGGCCAGCCGCAACGGCCGCTCCCCATGCTCGTCCACGGTCTCCAGCTCGAAGCGGAACGACGGCAGGTTGAACTTGACCACGGCCAACCGCGGTCCGGCCGGCCCCCGCCCGGCGAGGGGCGCGGCGCTGCACTCGATCCGCCCCGCCTCGCGGCCGTTCCCAGGCTGCCACTGGGCTCCGACCATTGCGGTGCCGCGGAGCGAGATCACCTTCTGGCGGCAGCTCCCGTCCGCGTTGACCTCGACGATCGAGTTGCCGAACGGGAGGAATTCGTCGAAGATCGCTTCGAGCAGGTTCCTGTTGATCCGGAAGGAGTTGAAGGCGAGCCGCTGCCCGGACGGGTCCCAGCTCGGGTGCGTCTCGGCGATCCAGGCTGTATGCGTCACCTGCCTGATCTCGCCGCCAGAGGCGCTCATCACGTAGATGTCGCGGTGGGCCCGCTCGATCTTTCGCTGGCGGGAGATCGAGTGACGCACGAGGGCGATCTGCGAGCCGTCGGGCGAGAAGACGGGTTCCGACGCCGGGAACGAGGCCAGAGAACGCCGGTGGGGTTTACGGTCCAGCGCAATCAGCACCGCCCTGCTCGAGCTCGGGAGGAAGGGCTTGCTCCTCGTCACGGCGAGTGTCGAGCCGTCGGGGGAGAAGGAGGAGGGCACATACTCGACGCCGCCCTCCGAAAAGGCGAGACGGCGCGCACCTCCGCCTCCGACCCTCGCCAGCAAGAGCGTCGAGCGAACCGAGAATCCCTTGCCGATCTGTTTGCGGTTGAAGGCGACCCTGCTCCCGTCGGGAGAGATGACCGGATTCAAGCCGTCCGTCGTGCCGGGAACGAAATGCAGACCGGTTCCGTCCTCGCGGACCGTGTAGATGCCGCTCTTCGCGCCATCTGATCCGACGAAGGCCAGCGAGCGCCCGGCGCTGGACCAGGAGACCGTGGTGAGCGGCCTCGGCTCAACCCCGCGCCGCGATCCACCGAGGAGCACGAGCGGCTTCGACGACGAGGTCCCCACCGTCCTGACGGACACCGCCGGCGAGAGGAGTTCGCTTGTCGCGGTGAAGGTCAGGCGCGGTCCGTGCGGAACCGGAATCGCCGCAGCGGGCGCCACGCAGCCGCCGGCGAGCGCGAGCAAGACGCCCGCGAGAATCCCTGCATACCGGTACACGGTGGCTATTCTGCCCGACCGCGCGCGGCGAGGGGCGAGCGGTGCCGTCAGGCGACGACCGCCGGCCCGAGCGTTACGCCAGCAGCGGCAGCAGCGCGCCGAGCTTGACCTCGGTCTCGGCCAGCTCGGCGGCGGGGTCGGAGGCGGCCACTACGCCGACGCCGGCGTAGAGGCGGGCCTCGCGGTCGCGGAGGAGGGCGCTGCGCAGGGCTACGCAGAACTCGCCGTCCTCGGTGGCGTCCATCCAGCCGACCGGGCCGGCGTACCAGCCGCGGTCCATCTGCTCGACCTCGGCGATCGCCGCCGCCGCGGCGGGGGCCGGCTCGCCGCCGACCGCGGGCGTCGGGTGCAGCATGCCCGCCAGCTCGACCGCCGAGCGCGGCTCGGCGAGCTGAGCGACGATCGGCGTCGCCAGGTGCTGGATGTTGGCGACCTTGACGATCTCCGGCTCAGGCGCGCGCTGCACCCAAACGGCGTGGCGGCGCAGGGCGCGGGCGATCCGCTCGGCGACGATCTCGTGCTCCTCGCGGTCCTTGGCGCTGCGCAGCAGCTGCTCGCCGAGGTGGTCGTCGACGGCGGGGTCGGAGCTGCGCCGGGTCGAGCCGGCGAGGGCGACGGTCGAGAGGCTGGCGCCCGAGCGGCGCAGCAGCAGCTCGGGGCTGGCGCCGAGGAAGGCGGCCTCCGGCGTGCCGCAGCAGAAGCAGAAGCAGGACGGGAACTGCTCGCGCATCGCGCCGAAGACGGCGGCCGGGTCGTGCGCCCGGGGGGCGGTGGCGAGCACCTCGCGGGCCAGCACGACCTTCGACATCTCACCCGCCCGGATCCGCGCCGTGGCGGCGGCGATCATCCGCTCGAAGTCGCCCGGCGGGCGGGTGGTGGCGATCTCGGTCGCGGCGCTCGGGTGCGGGTCGAGCAGCGGCAGCGGCTCCTCGCGCAGGCCGGCGATGCGGGCCCGCAGCGCCGCCTCGACCCGCTCGGGGTCCTCGCCGGGCCCGACGGCCGCGTTGACGGTGAGGAAGGTCTCGCCGCCGCTGCGGCAGAGCGAGAGCTCCGGTAAGACCAGCGAGGCCGGCGCCAGCGAGGACCAGGGCGGCGTGCCGCCGCCGTCGGGGTCGAAGGCGAAGCCGCCGACCCAGACCGCGCCGGCGCCCGCCGGCAGTCCCGGCGGCTCCTCGGCGACGACCTCGGTCCCGAGGCAGTCGCGCGCCAGGTCGCCGAAGCGGCCGGCGCCGCGCGAGCGCACCTCGCGGGCGACCCCGAGCGCGGCCAGTGCGAACCCCCGGTCGGGCTGCTCCCAGCAGAACCAGCGGTCCGAGGCCAGCCGTGAGGCGAAGACCGCGGCGCAGGGATCCTCGACCTCGACCGCCACGGTGACGCTGGCCACCGCCCGGCCACCGCGGGCCAGGGCGCGCTCAATCCCCGCCCGCAGGCGCTTACTCGGCGCCGCGAGCGATTGCGATCTCACCGGTGCGGACCATCTCGACCAGGCCATGCGGCCTGACCATGCGCTCGAAGGCCTCGATCTTGTCGGCCGAGCCGGTCACCTCGATCGTCACCGTGCGGCGGGCGACGTCGACGATCTTGGCGCGGAAGATCTCGGCGAACTGGATGATCTCGGCCCGGTTCTCGACCGCCGCCGAGACTTTGAACATCGCCATCTCCCGGGCGACCGTCTCCTCCGGCTCCATGTCGCGGATCTTCAGCACGTTGACCAGCTTGTGCAGCTGCTTGGTCACCTGGTCGATCGGGTGCACGGCGCCGTCGAGGGTGAGCGTGATGCGCGAGATGCTCGGGTCGTCGGTCGGGCCGACGGCGAGCGTGTCGATGTTGAAGCCGCGCCGCGAGAAGAGGCCGGCGATCCGCGCCAGAACGCCGGGCTTGTTCTCGACCAGGATCGAGAGGATGTGCTTGCGGCCGCTGAGCTGCCCCGGCACGCGCAGCTCCTCGAGCTTGACCACCTGTGGAGTTCCGGCCTCCATCAGCCCACCATGTCCCTGGCCGCGGCGCCGGCGGGGATCATCGGGAAGCAGTTCTCCTCGGGCGAGACGCGGACGTCGAGCAGGACCGGGCCCTCGGTCTCCAGCGCCCGCGCCATCGTGCCCTCGAGCTCGCCGGCGTCCTCGCAGCGCAGTCCGGTGGCGCCGAAGGCCTCGGCGAGCTTCACCCAGTCGGGGCTGGGCCCCATCTCGACCGAGCTGTAGCGGCCGTCCCAGAACAGCTCCTGCCACTGGCGGACCATGCCCATGTAGCCGTTGTTCATCAGGAAGACCTTGACCGGGATCTCCTGCGAGACGCAGGTCGCCAGCTCCTGGCAGTTCATGATCAGGCTGCCGTCGCCGGCGAGGCAGACGACGGTCTCCTCGGGGCAGGCGACCTTGGCGCCGATCGCCGCCGGCAGGCCGAAGCCCATCGTCCCCAGGCCGCCGGAGTTGATCCAGTGGCGCGGCTGCTCGAAGCCGTAGTACTGCGCCGCCCACATCTGGTGCTGGCCGACGTCGGAGGTGACGATCGCGCTGCCGCCGGTCGCCCGGTGCATCGCCTCGATCATCAGCTGCGGCTTGATCTCGCCGCCCTCGCCGGCCTCGTAGCGCAGCGGGTACTCGTCCTGCCAGGCCCTGATCTTCTGCCACCAGCCGTCGAGCCGGGAGCTGTCGGTCTGCAGGGCGCGGTACTCGCGGTCGAGCGCTTCCAGGACCAGCTTGGCGTCGCCGACGATCGGGATGTGAGCCGGCACGTTCTTGGAGATCTCGGCCGGGTCGACGTCGATGTGGATGAACTTCGCGTGGGGGGCGAACTCGGAGAGCTTGCCGGTGATGCGGTCGTCGAAGCGGGCGCCGATCGCGACGATCAGGTCGGCCTCGTCCATCGCGTAGTTGGCGGTGCGGGTGCCGTGCATGCCGAGCATCCCCAGCCACTGCTCGCCGGAGGCCGGGTAGGCGCCGAGGCCCATCACGGTCGAGGTCACCGGGAAGCGGTCGGCGGTGGCCAGCCGGCGCAGCTCCTCGGAGGCGTTGGCGTTGACCACGCCGCCGCCGGTGTAGAGGACGGGCCGGGTCGCGTTGGCCATCGCCTTGGCGGCGATCCGCACCTGCTTGACGTTGGGCGCGCTGGGCGGCTTGTAGCCGGGCAGCTCGACCGGCTCGGTGCGCGGCGCGTACTCGATCTCGGCCCGCGAGAGGTCCTGCGGGATGTCGAGCAGCACCGGCCCGGGGCGGCCGCTGGCGGCGACGTGGAAGGCCTCGTGCACGTACTCGGGGATCTGGCGCGGGTCGGTGACCGCGAAGGAGTGCTTGACGAAGGGCAGGGTGGCGCCGAGGATGTCGGCCTCCTGGAAGCCGTCGGTGCCGATCAGCTCGGTGCGCACCTGGCCGGTGATGAAGACGGTCGGCACCGAGTCGAGCATCGCGTCGGCGATCGCGGTGACGAGGTTGGTCGCCCCCGGCCCCGAGGTGGCGAAGGCGACCCCGACCTTGCCCGAGGCCTTGGCGTAGCCCTCGGCCGCGTGCCCGCCGCCCTGCTCGTGGCGGACCTGGATGTGGCGGAACTCGGCGTCGACCAGGGCGTCGTAGGTCGGCAGGTTGGCCCCGCCGGGGATGCCGAAGACGTGCTCCACGCCCTCGGCCTTCAAGCTCTGCATCAACGCGTCCGCGGCTCTCATCAGGAGGCGATGCTACCAGCGGGCTGCTGCCCGCCATGCAGGCGATTTAGAGGCGGACGGGCGCGGTCGGGTTCCAGCGGGTGTGCGGGTCGATCGAGCCCTCGATCGCGCGCTCCTTGTAGCGCTCGATGACGTGGACCATCGACTCGATCAGCTCCTCTTTGAGCAGCGTGGGCTGCAGGCCGAGGTCGAGCAGCTTGGTGTGGATCGCGTTGTAGTAGTGCTCTTCCTTCTCCACCCGCGGGTTCTCGCAGTGCTGGATCTCGACCGAGTAGCCGAGGTGCTCGCCGGCGTGCTTGACCAGCTCGGCCAGCTCCAGCACCGAGAACTGCTCGGTGAACTGGTTGAAGACGCGGAACTCGCCTGCCGCGGCCGGGTTGAGCGCCGCCAGCTCGACGCACTGCAGGGTGTCGCGGATATTGAGGAAGCCGCGGGTCTGCCCGCCGGAGCCGTAGACGGTCAGCGGGTGGCCGATCACCGCCTGCAGGCAGAAGCGGTTGAGCACGGTGCCGAAGACCTCGTCGTAGTCGAAGCGGGTGATCAGGCGCTCGTCGCGGGCGGTCTCGGTGGTCTCGATCCCGTAGACGACGCCCTGGTTGAGGTCGGTGGCGCGCAGGCCCCAGGTGCGGCAGGCGAAGTGGATGTTGGTCGAGTCGTGGACCTTCGAGCAGTGGTACAGCGAGGCGGGCAGCTTCGGGTAGGGCAGCGTGTCGCGCCGTCCCTTGTGCTCGATCTCGATGTAGCCCTCCTCGATGTCGATGTTGGGCTGGCCGTACTCGCCCATCGTGCCGAGCTTGACCAGGTGGCACTCGGGCACGTGATCGCGGATCGAGAAGAGCAGGTTGAGGTTGCCGATCGTGTTGCCCTGCTGGGTCTCGACCGCCTGGCGGCGGGAGGCCATCGAGTAGGGCGCCGAGGCCTGCTGGCCGTAGTGGACGACGACCTCGGGCCGGGCCTCCTCGACCACCTCGTCGAGGAAGTCGCCGTGCTCGACCGTGCCGACGTGGCTGCGGATCTCGTTGCCGGAGACCTCGCGCCAGGCCGCGATCCGCTCGTCCAGGTCGCGGATCGGGGTCAGCGAGTCGCTGCCGACGCCCGCCACCCAGTCGCGGCGGACGAAGTTGTCGACGACGGTGACCTCGTGGCCGCGGGCCGAGAACATCAGGGCCGTCGGCCAGCCCAGGTACCCGTCGCCCCCGAGGATGAGAACGCGCATAGGTCGCGGCAGGGTACCTGACCGGGCCGACGCAGAGCGCCATAGCATCTGGCCATGGGCCGCCCCGGAGAAGTCCGCTGACTGTCGAGTTGACCACCGGATACGTGGGTCAACTCGACAACCTGCGGCGCCGCCGGGCCCCGCTCGTCGCCCTGGTGGCGATCCTGCTGCTGGGCATGGGGCTGCGGGTCGGCGAGGCCTGGGACGGGCGGGCGCCGGTCTACGACGCCGCCGCCTACGCGACGATCGCCGCCAACCTCGAGCGCGGCGCGGGCTTCACCCTGGGCCCGGGCGCGACCCAGCCGGCGAGCAACTACTCGCCCGGCCTGCCGCTGCTGGTCGCGGGGGTCTACGAGCTGACCGGCGGCGCCCATGAGCGCACCGCGCGGCTGGTGCTGGCCCTGCTGGGAACGCTGGCAGTCGCCTTCGCCTACCTGATCGGGCGCCGCCTCTCCGGGTCGCTCGCCGGGCTGATCGGCGCCGGCGTGGTGGCCGTCTACCCGGCGCTGGTCGAGTACCAGGGGATGCTGATGGGCGAGCCGCTGGCGGCGACGCTGCTCTCGGGGGCGGTCCTGGCGATGCTCTGGGCGGCGGACCCGGGCGCGGCGCGGGCCAGGTGGCTGCTCCCCGGCCTGCTGCTCGGGGCGCTGGCGCTGGTCCGGCCCGAGTACCTGGGCGTCACGCTGCTCGCCAGCCTTGCGGTCGTATTTGTTCCCACCATGCGGGACGAAGTACGACCGCAACGGGGGCTGGCGAGGCGCCTGGCCCCCGGGGGCGCGGCCGCTGGGCTGCTGCTGGTTGGCGTCGCGCTCGTAGTCGCGCCCTGGACGATCCGCAACGCGGTCGCCCTCGACCGCTTCGTGCCGGTCTCGACCGGCGGCGGCCAGGTGCTGTTCGCCGGGACCTACCTGCCCTCCGACGGGGACCCCGAACGGGTGGGGGCCGAGATCGTCGAGCGCCATCCCGGGCTGTTCGGGCCGGATGCGGCGGAGCGGCTGCGGCTCGAGCAGATCCTCGCGCGGCTGGCCGCCGAGCGCCACCCGGGAGTCGAAACCGACCGCGCCCTGGCGCGGATGGGCAAGCAGCAGCTCTGGGACGACCTCGGCGAGCGGCCGCTCGAGTACGCGGGCTTCGTCGCGACCAAGGTCTGGCGGCTCTGGGCCCACGGTCAGCGCCAGGTGATGCAGCAGCCCGGCTGGAAGCTCTTCCACTGGGCGCTCGTCCTGCTCGCCCTCGCCGGCCTCGTCCTCCTCGCCTCCCAGCGCCGCTGGGAGGCGCTGCTGCTGGCGACGATCTTCGTCGCGATCACCGCGCTCGGCGCCCTGCTCGTCGCTTCGCCCCGCCGCGTGCTCGTCCTCGTCCCATTGCTCGCCCCGCTCGCCGGGGTCGCTGTCGCTGCCTCTCGGGATAGCCTCGCGCGACGATGGAACGCGTGAGCGCCTGGATCCGCGGCCTGCCCGAGCGGCACGGGCGCCTGACCCTGGTCCTGCTGGTGGCGATCCTCGCCCTCGGCTTCGGGCTGCGCGCCTACCGGGTGGTCGAGCCGCTGCCGACCCCCGGCGACGACGCGCACACCTACTACGCGCTGGCCAAGACGCTCTACGAGGAAGGCAGCTACGGCGGCAGGCTCGTCGGCGACGCCAGCGACTGGTCGCCGGGGGCACCGCTGATATACGCCGCCAGCTTCTACGCCACCGGCGGCGCCCGCGAAGGCACGGCGCGCATCGTCGAGCTGCTCTTCGGCCTCGCCGCGATCGTCGTCGCCTACCTGCTCGGCCGCCGGCTCAACTGCCGCCCGGCGGGGCTGATCGCCGCCCTCGGCGTCGCCGTCTACCCGCCGTTCATCCACTCCACCGGCGCCCTGTTCAGCGAGCCGCCGGCGATCTTCACCCTGCCGGCCGCCGTCCTCGCCTTCCTCTGGGCGGCGGACCCGGGGTCGCGGCGCGCCCGCTGGCTGCTGCCCGGCCTGCTCTTCGGCGTCACCGCGATGATCCGGCCCGAGTACCTGCTCGTCGGCGCCGCCTTCGCCGTCCTGGCGCTGATCCTGGTCGGGCGGCGCGAGGGCTGGGGACCGGGCCTGGCGGGCGCCGCGCTGCTCGGCGCCGCGCTGCTGCTGCCGATCCTGCCCTGGGCGGTGCGCAACCAGGTGGTGCTCGACCGCACGGTGCCGATCTCGACCGGCGGCGGCAAGGCGCTCTACGTCGGCACCTACCTGCCGGGCGACGGCGAGTACCAGCGGGTCAAGGCGCTCCTCGTGCGGCGCTACTTCAACCGCGACCTCGAGCCGGGGTCGGACGCCCTCGACCGGGTCAACCCGACGCCGCTCTTCGACAACGTCGCGGCGCGCTACCCCGAGCTGCCGCGCGACCAGGCGCTGGGCAGGGTCGGCAAGCAGAACCTCTCCAAGTTCCTCGGCGAAGACCCGGCCGGCTACGCCGCGATGACCGCGCGCAAGGTGTGGCGGATGTGGAGCGGCGGCGTCGGCGAAGCGATGAGCAGCGCCGCGGGGCGGGTCATACAGACCCTGCTGGTGGCGCTCGGCCTGGCCGGGCTCGGCGTGCTCGCCTGGCGGCGCCGCTGGTGGGCGCTGACCGCGGTCGCCACGCCGCTGGTGCTGGTGACGGCGGTCGGCGCGGCGACGCTGGCCGCCAGCCGCCGCAACGAGGTGCTGATGACGCTGATCTTTCCCCTCGCCGGCGTCGCCCTCGCGCGGGCGGGCGCGGCCGTATTGTCCAGCCGGCGATGGCGCTCTACGCAGGCATCTTCCCCTCCGAGCTGACCGCGCTGCGCGCGGTCGGGCTGCTCGCCGCGATCGCCCTGATCGCCTACGCGGTCGGCCGGCGCCGCTCGCTGCGCAACGCCGACGTGCTGCTGCTGCTCGCCGCCGGGCTCGGCCTGGCGCTGGTCGCCGGCACCGAAATCACCGACGCGCTGCTCTCCGCCTTCTCCTTCGAGAAGGGCAACGGCGGGCGCATCCTCGGCCTCGCCGTCTTCGCGATCTTCCTCCTCTTCCTGCTCGTCCTGCGGGCGCTCGCCCAGGCCTCGCGCAACGCCCGCCAGCTCTCGGCGGCGCTCGAGGGGCTGGCCTGGGAGGAGTTCCGCCAGGCCGGCCAGCCCGAGCGCTTCCGCGGCAAGGTCGCGATCCTCGTCCCCGCCTACAACGAGGCCGAGAACGTCGGCCACGTGCTCGACCTCATGCCGGAGCAGGTCTGCGGGGTGGAGACCGCCGTGCTCGTCGTCGACGACGGCTCGCGCGACGGCACCGGCGACGTCGCCGCCGCGCACGGCGCGGTCGTCGCCCGCCACGTCACCAACCGCGGCGGCGGCGCGGCGCTGCGCACCGGCTACCGGCTGATGGTCGAATCGGGCGCCGAGGTGGTGGTCACCCTCGACGCCGACGGCCAGCACCTGCCGTCGGAGATGGAGCGGCTGGTCAAACCGGTGCTCGACCGCGAAGTCGACGTCGCCCACGGCTCCCGCGTGCTCGGCCACGCCGACCGCAACACCCGCTCGCGAGAGCTCGGAATCGTCTTCTTCAACCGACTCGTCTCCTTGATCACCCGCACCAAGGTCAGCGACTGCTCGAACGGATACCGCGCCGTCCGCACCACCGTCCTCCCGCAGCTGGTCCTGCGCCAGGAGCAATTCCATACTTCTGAGTTCATGATCGAGGCCATAAAGCGCGGCATCCCTGCGAAAGAGGTGCCGGTGACCGTCGAGCAACGCCTCCACGGCCACTCCAAGAAGCCGGCGGTCGTCCGCTACGGGCTCGGCTTCGCCAACGCGATCGTGCGCACCTGGCTGCGGTGAGGAGCGGGGACCCTCCCGCAGAGGCTTGGTAGCAACCCCACGAAGCTCAAGTACGACCCAGCTGCGCGACGGCCTCGGCGGGAGGGTCCCCGCTCCTCACTCCACCCCGGGGTGCCGAACGGCGGCCGGATCCGGGAGGTAGAGATCGGTGCCGCAGCGGGGGCAGACCTGGACGTAGAGCTTCAATGGCTTACCGCAGGCTGGGCATTGCCTTTCGGGTTCGTCCTTCTCGCGGCGGTAGAGGATGACGGCGAGCAGGCCGAGCGGGGGGAGCACGGTGCCGATCAGCAGCCAGAGCCAGAAGGAGCTTCCCTTGGCCTTGCCGACGATCGCCGTGGCGAGGCCGAAGAAGAAGGCGATGACGAGGTATTCCACGCTCAGATCATGACGCGCGGTCGTCTTTTCATTCGCTCTGCGGTAGGGATGGCGACCGCAATGGCTGGGGGTGGCCGATCGAGCCGACCTCGGAGAGGTCGCGGCGGAAGGGCAGGCTGGCGGTCCAGTCGATCACCGCGCGGGCCTTGCGGGCGGCGCCCGGGATCTGGCTCATGTGGTAGGTGCGGGCCATCCACCAGGCGGGGAAGCCGCGGAAGGTGCGACCGCCGACCCTGCCCACGGCCTTGTAGCGGCCGAGGTTGACGAAGGCGGCGCTGCCGCGGTACTCGAACGACTCGGCGCTGCCGATCCCCAGCTCGGCGGCGATGTTGCGGGCCGCGACCGGCCCCTGGCGCACGGCGTGCTGGGCGGTCGGCGGGCAGAGGCCGCCGCGCGGGTCGGGGGCCGCGGCGCAGTCGCCGATCGCCCAGACCGCGTCGCTGCCCCGCACCCGCAGGTGGTCGTCGACCGGGAGCCGGCCGCGCTCGTCGAGCGGCAGGGAGAGCTGGCGCAGGCTCGGGTGCGGCGCCACGCCCGCGGTCCAGACCGCGGTCCGGGTCGGCAGCGTCTCACCGGTCGAGAGGCGGGCGCTGTCGGCGCTCAGCTCCTCGAGCGTGGTGCCGAGGCGGATGTCGATGCCGCGGCCGCGCAGCTCGCGCAGGGCGTACTCGGCCAGCTCGGCGTCGATCTCGGGCAGCACCCGGTCGGCCGCCTCGACCAGCACCCAGCGCATCCCGTGCAGCCGCGCCCGCGGGTAGCTCTCGATCGCGTCGGCGGCGAAGTCCTGCAGCTCGGCCAGCGCCTCGAGCCCGGCGTAGCCGCCGCCGACGAAGACGTAGGTGAGCAGCTCGTCGCGGCGGGCCGGGTCCTCGCTGGCGTTGGCCGCCTCCAGGGTCTCGATCACGTGGTTGCGCAGCCAGATCGCGTCGGCGAGGCTCTTGAAGCCGACCGCGTGCTCCTCCAGGCCGGGCACCGGCAGCACCCGCGAGACCGAGCCGAGCGCGAGCAGCAGCTGGTCGTAGGGCAGCGACTCGACCTCGCCCTCGCGGCTGCGCAGCCTGCAGCGTCTTCGCCGCCGGGTCGTGGCCGGAGACCGTGCCCAGCCGCAGGTAGGTGCGGTGCAGGATGTCGCGCAGCGGCGTCACCACGTGCCGGGGCTCGAGCGTGCCCGCCGCCGCCTCGGGCAGGAACGGCGTGTAGAGCAGGAAGTTGACGTCGTTGACCAGGGTCAGCCGGGTCGACTGGCGCGGCATGATCCGCTCCAGCTCACGCGCCGCCATCGCCCCTCCGAAGCCACCCCCGGCGATCACGACGTTCCAGGCCATGAGCTGACGGTAGCACTTTGTAACAATTTGTTACAAAGTGCTACTCGCTACAAGCTGGGATTCTGGGGCGGCTTGGCGGTAGGGGCCCGGGGAGCCTCGCCCGGAGACTTCGAAGCAACCTCGATCCCACCGACCACGACCCAGCTGCGCGACGGTCTCCGGACGAGGCTCCCCGGGCCCCTACTTCCCCAGTTGCTCCTCGATCAGCCGGTTGACCTCGGCGCCGTCGGCGCGGCCCTTGGTCTGCTTCATCACAGCGCCGACGATGGCGCCGACGGCCTTCTTGTTCCCGGCTTTCACCTGCTCGGCGGCCTTGGCGTTGGCCTCGATCGCGGCGGCGACGATCGACTCGAGCTCGCCGGAGTCGGAGATCTGGGCGAGGCCCTCGCGCTCGACGATCGCCGCCGGGTCGCCGCCCTCGGCGACCAGGGCCGCCAGCACCTGCTTGGCGCTGGCGTGGGAGACCTGCTTCGCGGCGACCATGCCGACCAGGGCGGCGAGGGCGGCGGGCTCGACCTTGGAGGCGGCGGCGCCCTCCTCCCCCGTCCTGGCGCAGTGCCGCGGCCAGCTCGCCGGTCACCCAGTTGGCGACCGCCTTGGGCTCGACCCCCTCCGCCTCGGCCGCGGTCGCCTCGAAGTAGCCGGCGGTCTCGGGGTCGGCGGCGAGCAGCGTCGCCACGTCGGCGGCGAGGCCGAGCTCGTCTTCGTAGCGCGCCTGGCGGTGGGCCGGCAACTCGGGCAGCGACTCGCGCGCCTCGCGCAGCATCTCCTCGGTCGGCGCCAGCGGCACCAGGTCGGGCTCGGGGAAGTAGCGGTAGTCGTGCGCCTCCTCCTTGGAGCGCAATGGGTGCAGGGTGCCGTCCTCGGGGTGGTAGTGCAGGGTCTCCTGCTCGACCGTGCCGCCCGACTCGATCAGCTCGCGCTGGCGGGCCAGCTCGGCCTCGATCCCGCGTTCGAGGAAGCGGAAGCTGTTCATGTTCTTCAGCTCGGTCTTCGTCCCCAGCTCCTCGCTGCCGGCCGGGCGCACCGAGATGTTGCCGTCGACTCGCAGGCTGCCCTCCTCCATGTTGACGTCGGAGACGCCGAGCTGGCGCACCGTCTCGCGCAGCAGGCGGGCCCAGGCGGCGGCCTCGGCGGCGCTGCGCAGGTCGGGTTCGGTGACGATCTCGACCAGCGGCGTGCCGCCGCGGTTGAAGTCGACCAGCGAGGCGCCCGAGCCGTGGATCCGGCCCGACTCGCCGACGTGGACGAGCTTCGCCGCGTCCTCCTCGAGGTGGGCGCGGTGGATGCGCACGTCGCCGAGCCGGCCGTTGCTGGCCAGCGGAATGTCGTACTGGCTGATCTGGTAGGCCTTCGGGCTGTCGGGATAGAAGTAGTTCTTGCGGTGGAAGATCGAGCGCGCCGCCACCTCGCACTCCAGCGCCGCGGCGATCTTCAGCGCGTAGCGGATCGCCCGCTCGTTGACGACCGGCAGCACGCCCGGGTGAGCGAGGCAGACCGGGCAGGTGTGGACGTTGGGCTCGTCGCCGAAGGAGAGCTCGCAGCCGCAGAACATCTTCGTCCGCGTCGCCAGCTGGACGTGGATCTCGAGCCCGATCACCGCCTCCAGCTCAGCCATCCTCGCCCCCTCCCCCGCTTCCGGTGCGCTTTTTGCCGCCCATCCCGGCATAAGGCGCACCGGAAGGGCGGGCGTCGAAGCCGATCGCCTGCTCGAGCGCGTAGGCGACGTCGAGCATGCGCTGCTCGGCGAAGGCCGGGGCGGCGATCTGGAAACCGACCGGGAGCTGAGGGCCGCCGCCGTCGGGCTCGGCCAGGCCGGAGGGGATCGAGATCGCCGGGATGCCGGCCAGCGGCATCGGCACGGTGAAAAAGTCGTTCATGTACATCGCCAGCGGGTCGTCGGTCTTCGCCCCCAGCTCGAAGGCGACCGAGGGCGAGGTCGGGGTGACGACGAAGTCGAACTCGGCGAAGGCGGCGGCGTAGTCGGCGGCGATCTTGGTCCGCACCTTCTGCGCCTGGCCGTAGTAGGCCTCGTAGTAGCCCGAGGAGAGCGCGTAGGTGCCGAGCATGATGCGGCGCTTGACCTCGTCGCCGAAGCCCTGCTCGCGGGTCGACTCGTACATCTCGACCAGGTCCCCGGCGGCGGCGCGCATCCCGTAGCGGACGCCGTCGTAGCGGGCGAGGTTGGCCGAGGCCTCGGCCGGGGCGATCACGTAGTAGGCCGAGATGCCGTGCTCGGCGTGGGGCAGCGGCACCTCGGCGATCTCGCCGCCGAGCTCCTCGATCAGCCTCAGCGTCGCCTCGAAGTTGGCCCGCACGCCGGCCTCGCAGGCGTCGTGGGCGAGCTCGGCGGGGACGGCGAAGCGCAGGCCCTGCAGGCCCTCGCCGCGCGGGGCGCGGATGCCGCCCTCGATCCCGACCGAAGTCGAGTCGCAGGGGTCGCGTCCCTCCAGCGCCGCCAGCAGCAGGGCGGCGTCGGTGACGTCGCGGGTCAGCGGGCCGCACTGGTCCAGCGAGGAGGCGAAGGCGATCATCCCGTAGCGCGAGATCGCCCCGTAGGTCGGCTTCATGCCGACGATCCCGCAGAGCGAGGCCGGCTGGCGGATCGAGCCGCCGGTGTCGGTGCCGATCGCGCAGGGCGCCAGGCCGCCGGCGACGACCGCGGCCGAGCCGCCCGAGGAGCCGCCGGGGACGCGGCCAGGGTCCCAGGGGTTGCGCACCGGCCCGTAGGCGGAGTTCTCGTTGGAGGAGCCCATCGCGAACTCGTCCATGTTGGTCTTGCCGAGCAGGCCGGCGCCGGCCGCGGCCAGGTTGCGCACCGCGGTGGCGGTGTAGAGCGGGCGGTGGCCCTCGAGGATGCGCGAGCCGGCGGTGGTCTCCACCCCCTCGGTGCAGAACAGGTCCTTGACCGCGACCGGGACCCCGGCCAGCGGCCCGTCGCCGCTGCCCTCGTCGCGCTCGGCGCGCCAGAGGTAGGCGTTGAGCTCGTCGCCAGCGGCCGCCTCGCGCCAGGCGTCGAAGTACTCGCCGCGGGAGACCTCGCCGGCGGCGATCCGCGCCGCCGCCTCGGCGACGGTCAGCTCGCGCAGCTCGGCCATCAGGCCTCGGCCTGGGGCGAGGGGGCGCGGAAGGAGCCGTCGTGGGGGTCCGGCGCCTGGGCGAGCACGTCCTCGCGCGGCCAGCTCGGCCGCGGCTCGTCGGGGCGCAGGACGTTCTCCAGGTCGACGACGTGGGCGGTCGGCTCGACCCCGTCGAGGTCGAGCTCGGAGATCCGGTCGACGTGCTCGAGGATGCCGGAGAGCTCCCCGGCCATCCTCTCGACCTCGGCCTCGCTCAGGCCCAGCCGGGCCAGCCGGGCGACGTGCAGCACCTGCTCGCGCTCGATCACGGGCGTGATTCTAGGAGTTAGAGTCCAGACGGGATGAGAGGGGAGAAAGCCGAGCGGTTCGTCGTCCTCGCCCTGCGCCTGCTGGCGGCCAGCTTCGCCGTCGTCGGCCTCCTCTTCATCGCCGTGCCCAGCGGCGTGCTCGACACGATCTCCGACCTGGGCGAATGGCTCGGCAACGAGAGCCGCGCGCCGCACACCCAGGAGGACCTCTGGCTGGCGCTCGGCTTCGCCTACATGGTGGTGATCACCGGCATCTGCCTCGTCACCCAGGCCGACGTCGTCCGCTACCGGCCGCTGCTGCTGGTCCTGGCCGCCGGCAAGGCGGCCTCCTCGCTGGCCTCGCTGGCCTTCTTCCTGATCGACGGGCAGGTCTTCATCTACCTGCTCAACTTCCTCGTCGACGGCTTCCTGGCGCTGCTCTCGCTCTGGCTCTTCGCCCTCGCCGGGCGGGTCGGGCGAGCCGCCGCGCCCGGCTGACAGCGCCCGCCGGGGCTCTCGGCCGCCGAGCAGCGCACCCTGAGCGCGATCTGCGCGGCGATGGCGCCCGGCACCGGCGGCCTGCCCGCGGCCGAGCGCGAGGTCGAGGTCTCGGGGCGGGTCGCCGCCTTCCTCGCCTCCGCCTCGCCGCGGGCGCTGGGCCGGATCCGGCTCGGCCTGCGCGCCTTCGAGCTGCTGCCCTTCCCCTGGCGCTTCAGCCGCCTCGACCCGGGAGCGCAGGCGGACTTCCTGCGCCGCATGGAGGGCTCGCGGCTCGGCCTCCACCACGAGCTGCTGCTGATGGCCAAGGTGCTGACCACGGTCGGCTACGCGGCGGACCCCCGGGTCGAGGCCGCGGTCGGCGCCCGCACCGAGTGCCGCCTCGCCGACGGCTCCCTCCCCCGCCCCCCGCCGCTGACTTCGTGGTTTTGGACGCATATGCACCCCAAACCGGGAAGTCAGCGGCGGAGGGGGAGGAATGCGACGTGGTGGTCGTCGGGTCGGGGGCGGGTGGGGCGGTGGCGGCGGCGACCCTGGCCGAGGCCGGGCTCGATGTGATCGTGCTCGAGGCGGGCGAGGCGTATGACCGCGACAGCTACCCGAGCGACCCGCTGGCGGCGATCGCGGCGCTCTACCGCGACGGCGGCCTGACGATCGCCGAGGGCCGGCCGGCGATCCCGGTCCCGGTCGGGCGCGCCGCCGGCGGCACCACCGTGGTCAACTCGGGCACCTGCTTCCGGGCGCCCGACCCGGTCCTCGCCGAGTGGCGAGAGCGCTTCGGCCTCGAGTGGGCCGGCGACCTGGCGCCCCACTTCGCCGCGGCCGAGGAGTTCCTGCGGGTGGCGCCGGTCGACGTCGAGCGCATGGGCCGCAACGGCCAGCTGACGATGGAGGGGGCGGCGGCGCTCGGCGCCTCCGGCGGCCCGATCGCCCGCAACGCCGGCCCCTGCGTGCAGTGCAGCTCCTGCCCGCTCGGCTGCCGGATCGACGCCAAGCGCGGCATGCACGTCAGCTACCTGCCCCGCGCCGTCGCCGCCGGAGCGCGGCTGCTCACCGGCGTCGAAGCCGACCGCGTCCTGGTCGAGCGCGGCCGCGCCGTCGGCGTCGCCACCTCCCCCGCCGACGGGCCTAAAAGTGGAGATATAGGCCACATTCAGGCCCGTCGGCGGGGGTTCGGGGTGCGGGCGCGGGTGGCGACGATCATTGCCGGCGGGGCGCTGGGGACGCCGGAGCTGCTGCTGCGCTCGGGGCTGGGCGGGCGCCACGTGGGACACAACCTCCACATCCACCCCGCCTCCTGGGTCGGCGCCCGCTACGAGGAGGAGGTGCGGGGCTGGGACGGCGTGATGCAGAGCTACTACGTCGACGAGTGGGAGCGCGAGCGGCTGCTGCTCGAGGCGACCTTCACCCCACTCGGCTTCGGCGGCGCCTGGCTGCCGGGGACCGGCCGCGAGCACCAGCGGGCGATGCTCGACTTCGGCCACGTCGGCTCGATCGGCGTCCACCTCTCCGACGCCTCCAGCGGCCGGGTGCGGCTGGCGGGCAACGGCGCGATGCGAGTCGGCTACTCCCTAACGCAGGAGGACGCCGACCGCCTCGTCTTCGGCATCGCCAGAGCAGCTGAAATTCATTTCGCGGCCGGTGCGTCTGAGGTCTATCCCAACATCGCCCGAGCCGGGACGCTGCGCCCCCGCCAGCTCCCAGAGTTCGAGTCAACCCGCTTCAAGCCATCGGAGCTTCGCCTCGAGGCTTTCCACCCAATGGGCACGGCCCGCATCTCATCTGACGACCGCGAGGGCGTCTGCGCCCCCAACGGCTCAGTCAACGGTGTCGACGGTCTCTACGTCGCCGACGCCTCGCTGTTCCCCACGTCCCTCGGCGTCAACCCGATGATGACGGTGATCGCCTTCTCTACGCAGATCGCGAGTGATCTGGCGCGGTCGGGGAGCGGGTGACCTCTCCCAAAACACTCAAGCGAGGCTCCTGCCGAGCGTTTTGGGAGAGGTCACCCGCTCCCCGGCTGGATCAGCTCACCCTGGAGCTCCGCTCAGCGCTTCTTGGCGAGGCGATTCGCAGCCTTGGCGAAGCTGGTGCCTTCGGACTGCATGGCGCGGTAGCCGCCGATGGCGACGCAAACGGTTGAGATCAGGCCGAGCCAGATTCCGGGCTCGCGGGCGAGGGAGACTTCGAGGGTCGCTTCGCCGAGGGCCGGCACGCCCGGCGGGCTGATGAGGTAGATCAGCAGGACCAGGGTGGAGATTGCGCCGAGGATCGCGGAGATGGTGCTGAGCGGGATCGGCAGCCGATCCGAGGCGCCGAAGAGACCCAGGGCCATCCCCGCGAAGGCGGTGAAGACGAGGAGGATGCCGACCCAGTCGTCGAAGGCGTCGAATGCGTCGAGGCCGGCGATCCCCGGGATGCCGGGGATGCTGTACCAGGCGAAGAGGAACATGACGGCGATCAGGGCCAGGCCGCCGAGGCCGGCGAGCTGGGTGCCGGGCACGGCTCGTTTCGCTGCATTGCCCTCCATCGAGGCCGAGCCTATACGCGGGCGCGGGCGGCGGCGAGGGTGTTGACGAGGAGCATCGCCACGGTCATCGGGCCGACGCCGCCCGGGACCGGGGTGATCGCGGCGGCGACCTCGGCGGCCGGCTCGTAGTCGACGTCGCCGACCAGGCCCTCCTCGGTGCGGTTGACGCCGACGTCGATCACCACCGCGCCCGGCTTGACCGCGTCGGCGCCGAGCAGGCGGGGCACGCCGACGGCGGCGACGAGGACGTCGGCGCGGCGGCAGACGGCGGCCAGGTCGCGGGTGCGCGAGTGGCAGACTGGTCACCGTCGCGTTCGCCGCCAGCAGCAGGCGGGCGACCGGCACCCCGACCAGCTTCGAGCGGCCGACGACCACCGCCTCGGCCCCTTCCAGCTCGACGCCCTCGTGGCGCAGCAGCTCCATCACCCCGGCCGGGGTGCAGGAGACGAGCCCGGGCATGCCCTGGGCCAGGCGGCCGGCGTTGACCGGGGTCAGGCCGTCGACGTCCTTGGCCGGGTCGATCGCGGCGATCACCCGGTCGGGGTCGATCTGCTCGGGCACCGGCAGCTGGACCAGGATGCCGTCGACCTCGGGGTCGCCGTTGAGCTCGGCGACCAGGGCGAGCAGCTCGGCCTCGCCGGTGGACGCCGCCAGGTCGTGGTGCCGGGACTCGATGCCGACCTCCTCGCAGGCACGGTGCTTGCCGCCGACGTAGACCTTGGAGGCCTCGTCGTCGCCGACCAGGACCGTGGCCAGCGCCGGGGCGCGTCCGTGCCCGGCCTCGAACTCGGCCACCTCGCCCGCGACGCGCGCCCGCACCGCGGCGGCGACCGCCTTGCCGTCGATCACCCTGGCCACCATCGCTACCGCCTCCGGATCGGGGCGTAGTCGGCCATCAGCTTGCGCTCGGAGCCGTCGGAGGAGAAGCGGACGACGACCACGCCGCCGGCCTCGACCGCGGTCACCACCCCTTCGCCGAAGCTGGCGTGGACGACGTCGTCGCCGGTGCGCAGCTCCAGCGCCGGGCCGGGGTCGAGCCCGGTCTCGGGTCCGGCGGCGTCCCCCGGTCCCGTCTCCCAGCCGAGGCCGGCGGCGGCGCCCGGGGCGCTCGAGTGGCGCTCGGTCAGCTCCGCCGGCAGCTCGTCGATGAAGCGCGACGGCAGGTTGGTCTCGGCCCGGCCGAAGAGGCGGCGCGAGCGCGCCCAGGTCATGTAGAGGCGGCGGCGGGCGCGGGTGATGGCGACGTAGCAGAGCCGCCGCTCCTCCTCCTCGCCGCCCTCTTCCAGCGCCCGCATGTGGGGGAAGGCGCCGTCCTCGCAGCCGATCACGAAGACCGTGTCGTACTCGAGCCCCTTGGCGTTGTGCAGGGTCATCAGGGTGATCAGCGACTCTTCCTCGCGCAGGCCGTCCTGCTCGGTGTAGAGGGAGATCTGCTGCAGGTACTCCTCCAGCGGCGTGCTCTCGCTCTCCCCCTCGCTCTCGCGCTCGAGGTCGAACTCGGCGGCGCCGGCGACCAGCGCCTCGAGGTTCTCGGCCCGGCCCTCGGCCTCGATCGTGCGCTCGGCGGCGAGCGCCTCGAGGTAGCCGCTCTCGCTCAGCACAGCTTCCAGCAGGCCGGCGACCGGGCCGCCCTCCGCCGCCCGTTCGCGCAGGCCGGACATCGTCTCGTGGAAGCGCCCGATCGCCTTGATCGCCTTGCCGCTCAGCCCCGGCACCTCCTCGGCGCGCCCGGCCACCTCCCAGATCGGCAGCCCGGTGGTGTTGGCATGCGCGGCGAGCCGGCCCTGGCTGGTGTCGCCGATCCCGCGCCGCGGCGAGTTGACGACGCGGGCGAAGGAGACCTGGTCGGCGGGGTTGGCGAGCAGGCTGAGGTAGGCGACCGCGTCCTTGATCTCGGCCCGCTCGTAGAACTTGGTGCCGCCGATCACCTGGTAGGGCAGGTCGAAGCGGTTGAGCGTGTCCTCGACCACGCGGCTCATCGCGTTGGTCCGGTAGAAGACGGCGACGTCCTCGCGCCGCACGCCCTCCTCCTCGGCGAGGCGCTCGACCTCGCCCGCCACCCAGCGCGCCTCCTCGTGCTCGTCGCGCAACTCGGAGAGGCGCACCGGCTCGCCGCCCGCGATCTCGGTCCAGAGCTGCTTCGGCCGCCGTTCGCGGTTGCGCTCGACCACCGCGTTGGCGGCCGAGAGGATCGTCTGGGTCGAGCGGTAGTTCTGCTCGAGCTTGACCGTCTCGGCCTCGGGGAAGTCGCGCTCGAAGTCGAGGATGTTGCGGATGTCGGCGTGGCGGAAGCCGTAGATCGACTGGTCCTCGTCGCCGACGACCATCAGGTTGCCGTGCTCGGAGGTGAGCAGCTGCAGCAGGCGGTACTGGGCGTGGTTGGTGTCCTGGTACTCGTCGACGAGGACGTAGCGGAAGGTGCGCCGCCAGCGCTCGCGGGCCTCCTCTGAGGTCTCCAGGGCGTTGACGGTGCGCACCAGGAGGTCGTCGAAGTCCATCGCGTTGGCCTCGAGCATGCGCTTCTCGTAGAGCCCGTAGACGGCGGCCGCGGTTTCCTCGAAGACGCTGCCCTGCGCCTGGGCGAAGGCGTCGGCGTCGACCAGCTTGTTCTTGGCGCCGGAGATCTGGGCGCGGATCGCGCGCGGCGGGTAGCGCTTGGGGTCGATGCTCAGCTCCGCCATGCAGCGTTTGACCATCCGCCGCGAGTCGGCCTCGTCGTAGATCGTGAAGCTGCGCGAGTAGCCGAGCCGCTCGGCGTCGGCGCGCAGCATCCGGGCGCAGGCCGAGTGGAAAGTCGTCACCCACATCGCCCGCACCGAGCGGCCGATCAGGCCGGCGACCCGCTCGCGCATCTCGCTCGCCGCCTTGTTGGTGAAGGTGATCGCCAGGATCTCGCCCGGGCGGGCGGCGCCGGTGGCGAGCAGGTAGGCGATCCGGTGGGTCAGCACCCGGGTCTTGCCCGAGCCGGCCCCGGCGAGGACGAGCAGCGGCCCCTCGCCGTGCCGCACCGCCTCCCGCTGGGGCGGGTTGAGCTCGGCCAGCAGCCGCTCGGCGCGGTCGGCGCCGACCTCGACCGGCGCCCCCTCGGGCCGCGAACCGGCGTCCATCTGCGCCTCGGGATCGGCTTGCAAACTCACCCGCCGAGCATAGCCAGGCCCCCGGCCCGACCGAACTGCATCAAATTCCAGCTCCGGCAGAGCTGGAATTTGATGCAGTTCGGGTCTGGGGGCTGGATCAGCCGCCGGCGGAGGAGCGGCCGGTGCGCTCGCGCAGCTCGGCGGCGGCGGGCTCGGCCGCCTCGGTCCCGTCGAGGTCGGCGAGGCGGCGCTCGAGGTCGGCGATGCGCTGGGAGAGGGTCTTGATCGCCTCGGCGATCGGGTCGGGCAGGTGGATCCAGTCGGCGTCGGGGCCCTCGACCCGGCGGCCGTCGACTTTGACCGGGTGGCCGGGGTTGCCGACCACGGTGGCGCCCGGCGGCACGTCCTCGATCACCACCGTGTTGGCGCCGATCTTGGCCCCGTCGCCGACCGCGATCGGGCCGAGCAGCTTGGCGCCGGAGCCGACCGTGACGTTGTCGCCCAGGGTCGGGTGGCGCTTGCCGCGCTGGAAGCCGGTGCCGCCCAGGGTGACGCCCTGGTAGAGGGTGACCCGCTCGCCGATCTCGGCCGTCTCGCCGATCACCACGCCGGCGCCGTGGTCGATGAAGAACTCGCGGCCGATGCGGGCCGCCGGGTGGATCTCGACCCCAGTCACCGAGCGGGTCAGGTAGGCGATCAGGCGCGGGGCGACCGGCACGCCGGCCTCGCTGAGCGCGTGGGCGAGGCGGTGCGCGAGCAGCGCCTGGACGCCGGCCCAGCTGCTCAGGATCTCGAAGCTGGAGACGCCCTGCGCGGCGGGGTCGCGGTCGCGCGCGGCGCCGACGTCGGCGCGGACCTCGGCGATCAGCATCTTCCAGCGAGTCACGGTGAGAAGAAGGGTAGGGACACGTAGCGCTCGCCCGAGTCGCAGACGATCGTGACCACCCGCCTGCCCTCCATCTCCGGGCGCGCCGCCACCTCCAGCGCGGCGCGGATGTTGGCGCCGGCGGAGATCCCGGCCAGGATCCCCTCGCGCTGGGCGGCGAGGCGGGCGGTCTCCAGCGCGTCCTCGTCGTCGACCGTCAGCACCTCGTCGATCAGCGAGCGGTCGAGCACCTCGGGCACGAAGCCGGCGCCGATGCCCTGGATCTTGTGCGGGCCGGGGACGCCGCCGGAGAGGACCGGCGAGCTGGCCGGCTCGACCGCGACGACCAGCGTCTCGGGGCTGCGCTCGCGCAGCAGCTGGCCGACGCCGGTGATCGTGCCGCCGGTGCCGACCCCGGCGACGAAGGCGCCGACCTCGCCCTCGCAGTCGCGCCAGATCTCCTCCGCCGTGGTGCGCCGGTGGACCGCCGGGTTGGCCGGGTTGGCGAACTGCTGCGGCATGAAGCCCTTGCGCTGCTCGCGGATCGCCTCGGCCAGCTCGACCGCCTCGCTCATCCCGCCCAGCGAGGGCGTCTCGCGCACCTCGGCGCCGTAGGCGCGCAGCAGCTTGGTCCGCTCGCGGCTCATCCCCTCGGGCAGGGTGAGGATCAGCTCGTAGCCGCGCGCCGCGCAGACCATCGCCAGGGCGATGCCGGTGTTGCCGCTGGTCGGCTCGACGATCACCCCCCTGCCGGGCTCGATCTCCCCCGCCTGCTCGGCGGCGTCGATCATCGCCACCCCGATCCGGTCCTTGACCGACCCCCCCGGATTCAGGTACTCGAGCTTGACGCATACCTCCCCGCCCAGCTCCTCGCCGAGCCGCGAGAACGACACCATCGGCGTCTCGCCGACGACCGCCGCAGCGCTGCCCCCGATCTTCATCAGATGAAGTACATCCCCGAGCCGGGGACAAGGGATCGCTTGACAGAGCGGTTTGTGGCCGCCGGGCAGGGGTCGTGCGCCAGTCGGTGCGCCAGTGGCGCGCGCGGGACGCCTACTCGCCGGGCTTGCGCCGGTCGAGGTAGGCGTCGAGCAGGTCGGCGGCCTCCGCCTCCGACCCCGGCATCAGGTGGCCGTAGCGGTCCAGCGTGATCGAGATGTTGGCGTGACCCATGAAGTGCTGGAGGGCCTTCGGGTTGACTCCGGCGGCGATCATCAGCGAGGCGAAGGTGTGGCGGCACTCGTGAAGCGTAATGCGCTCAAGCGCGGCAGCCTTCCAGGCCCGGTCCGCGCGCTTGCTGAGCTTGCCCGGATCGAATGGGCTGGTGGGCGCGACGAAGCCGAACAGCCGGTCGCCGCCGCTGTAGCCGCACGTCGCGAACCGCTCCGTCAGAAAGCCGCGCAGCGCGCCGGAGATCGGCACCTTGCGACGACCCGCGTTGGACTTGAGCGGTATCTGTCCATCGCGGTACTCCCAGCCGAACTCGACGCGGATCACACCGCTGGCCAGGTCCACGTCTTCGGCCCGGAGCGCCTGCAACTCGCCCCGCCGCAGGCCCGCGTACATCGCGGTTGCCCAGATCGGTCGGTCGCCTGCCGGGACGGCGGCGATCAGCGCCGCCGCTTCGGCGGGCGTCGCGTATCGCTCGCGCCGCCCTCGGACGGCGGGAAGTTGAAGCCCGTTGCACGGGTTCGCGGCCAGTTCTCCACGTGAGAGCGCCCGCCGGAACATCGCCCGCAACGGCAACAGCGTGACCTGGATCGTGGATGGGTTCAGGCCCGCTGCGAGCAGACCGTCTGCGAACTCCTGAAGGTCGGGCCTATGAAGCTCGGAGAGCCGCACCGAGCCGAACTCTGGAAGCACGCGCAGACGCATCGCCTGCTCGTAGGAGCGCAGCGCCGAGGGCTTGTAGGGATCGCCCGAGCGATTCGTCACAGCGCCAGCACGCGCGCCCTGGTGCCACGCCTCCCAGGCTTGCTCGACAGTGGTCGGCTTCGCCGCGCGCAGACCGCCCCGCGCCAGCGCCGTGAGCGCGTCCGCGCGCCATGCCTTCGCCTCCGCCTCGCGAGCGAAGGTGCGGCGAACCTTCTTGCCGTCGCGCTTGGAGAAGACCCACGCCTCGTATCCGGCCTTGCAGTTGCAGCGCCCGCCTTCGCGGGCGCTGCAACCTTCCGAGTGCCGCCTCCTGATGCCTTCGGCCATCAGGAGCCGCCTCTTGCGTCCTCCTGGCCGGACTCGCGGGGCGAGAACGATCCCGGCTGGAAGCTGCCCGGCGTCCACTCAAGGCCCGTCAGCAACGGGCACTCGAACTTCACGCCGAGCGCCGCACCGAGTTTCAGCATCGTGTCCATGCGCGGCAGTCGTTCGCCGCGCTCCAAGATGCCGATCTCGGTGCGGTGCAGGCTGGAGCGGTAGCCCATCTCTTCCTGACTGAGATCGGCCTGCTCGCGCAGGCGACGCAGGTTCTCGCCGAAGCGCTTGGCGACGACCGTCCTGTCGTCCATCGCTACTCCGCCAGTCGCCAGTAGTAAAGGGCCGCCCTGGTCGGCAGGATGAAGCCGCCGCAGCAATGCAGTAGGCCCGCTCCGACCAGCTGGCGGATCGCCCGCTCTACGGCGTCCTCGCTGCCAAAGTCGGTCTCCCCCACGTTCATCGCGCGGGAGACCTCGGGGATCGTGAAGCGGTCGGGGTTGGCGTCGAGCAGGTATCCGAGGACGGCCCACTCGACCTTGCGGTCGGCATCTGCCGGGGTCGAAGGATCGGGGAGCAGACCGCGATCCATATGGTTGTCGCAGGACATGGGGAGCTTCGCCTCCTTGTGTCTCAGGCTCCCGGTTGGCGTCCAACCGCCGCCGGGAGCCGCTTTTTTTCTTGTGCGGGCTTAGCCTAGCAGGGTGTAGGGCATTGGCCCAACAGCTAGCGCTATTTCTCGTGGAGGATTTCCCGAACCCTGGTCGGGTGCAGTTCGGTCGCCTCGCCGATGTCACGCAGCGACAACCCGGCCCTCTGCGCCTTGGCGAAGCACTCCCGCCGTTTCCTTCTGGACTTGGCGCGCTGCTCGCGAAGCTGCACCTGTTCCCGCTCGAAGTCCGCCTGCGCGCGCTGCACGTCTTTCTGAGCTTTCTTCTGCGCGGCGGACTCTGCCATCGCCGAGAGCCTAGAAGCTGCGCGGCACTCATGTCGACCGTCCGAAGACTCGCTCCGCGTTCTCCGCCGTCCAGCGTTCAAGCTCGCTCACCGGGACGAGGCGCTTGCGCCCTCGGCGAACAAGCCGCAGCTCGGGTGCGACGTTCTCATCGAAGAAGTCCGGGCCGACGCCCAGCGCTGCCGCCGCCTCGGGCGGCGTGAGGGCGATGCGCGGGATCGAAGCGGAGAGCTTCTTCATCACCCTGGTTGTCCATTGCGGCCGCACATTGCATCGGTTACGTCCGATCCGGCCCACGAACGCCCCGGCGTATCGACGTGCGCGGCGGCAACCAACGACCCACCGACGCCCCCACCAGGCAGCCAAGGCCAGAGCCAGCCATCCCAGCAAGGAGAGCCCAGCAAGGCCAGGGGGCAGCATCAGCAAGGAAGTCAGTCAGGGCAGCAACGAGGAAGCCCTGAGCCGCCGCCAGGACCCCACACCAACAGCCAACAGCACCACCCCTCACGCATTATCACCGGCCCGGTGAACTTCCAGGGGCGCTCGCGCCGCACGGCTGACGTACGCGGCGATGGCAACCGCCTCGCCGACCCCCGATGCATCCCGTCGCCGCGATGGACAGAGCAGGTAGATGCTCACCATCGGAAAGCTCGGAATCGGCCAGGAGCGCTACTACATCGACAAGGTCGCCGAAGGCGCGGAGGACTACTACTGCGGCGAGGGCGAGCTGCCTGGCGAATGGATCGGCGACGCCGCCCGCGACCTCGGGCTTGAGGGCGAGGTCAGCCCGAAACAGCTCACGGCGATGCTCACCGGACGCAACCCGGCGAACGGCGAGCCGCTGCTCGGGATGAACGGCGTCCGGGCCAAGGGCGGCGTCCCGGGCTTCGACCTCACCTTCTCGGCCCCCAAGTCGGTCTCCCTGCTCTGGGGGCTCGGCGGCCCCGTCGCCGCCCACGAGGTCTCCGAGGCCCACGGCGAAGCCGTCCAGGCCGCCCTCTCCTACATGCAGCGAGAGGCGTGCTGGACGCGGCGCGGAGCGGGCGGCGCGGAGTTCGTCAAGGGCAGCGGCTACCTGGCGGCGGGCTACGTCCACCGCTCCTCGCGCAACGGCGATCCGCAGCTGCACACCCACGTCCTGATCGCCAACGCGACCATGGGGCCGGACGGGCGCTGGACCCGCCTCTACCACCCCGGAATCTACGAGCACGCCAAAGCAGCCGGGTACGTCTATGAGGCTCATCTGCGCCACGAGCTTTCCCGCCGCCTCGGCGTCGAGTGGCAACAGGTCCGCAACGGGATCGCCGAGGTCGCGGGCTTCTCTGATGAGCACCTGCGCGCCTTCTCCACCCGCCGCGCCGAAATCCTCGCGGCGGCGGGGCCGGACGCCTCTGCCCGCTCGCTTCAGGTGGCGACGCTGGCGACGCGCAAGCCGAAGGAGGACATCTCGCGCGGGGAGCTGCTTGAGCGCTGGCGCGACAAAGCACAGGAGATCGGCCTTGACCGCGAGCGGATCGAGCGTGGCTTTGACCCGCAGGCTCGCTTCGAGCACAACGCCGCCGAGGCCCGCACGGTCTCTGTGGAGCAGGTAGACCGTGCGGTCACGGCGGCTGCCTCGCACTTCGACCGCCGGGGCGCGATCCAGGCCGTCGCCGAGTCGCTGCCGAGGGGAGCGCCGGGTGCGGAGGTCGAGCGCCTGGCCGACGCCTTCCTCGCCTCCCCCGACGTGATCCAGATCGGCGAGAGTCGCAAAGGCCCCACCTACACGACGCGGCGCATCTGGAACCTCGAGCGCGAGGCGCTTGCTGCGGTCGAGCGGATGAAGGCCCGGGGACCGGCCCCGGCCGGGGAGCTGGTCGCCGCGCGCGTGATCGCCGCCCGACCGACACTGAAGGGCGATCAGCGTGAGATGGTCCGCCGCCTGCTCGCAGGCCCCGAGGGAGTCGCGGTCGTGATCGGCGAGGCGGGCACCGGCAAGACCTTCGCCCTCGTCGCCGCAGCGGAGGGCTGGGCGCAGGCGGGGATCGAGCTGACGGCCGCAGCGCCGACCTGGCGGGCGGCGAACGTGATGCGCTCCGACGGCCTGCCCGCCACCAGCGTCGCCAGCCTGCTCGTCCGGCTCGATCGCGCCGAGCAGGGCGACGGCGACGGGCTGCCGTACGGATCGGTGCTCTTGGTCGACGAGGCCGGAATGGTGGACTCGGCGACGCTGGCGCGGCTGATCGAGCACGCCGAGCGGGCCGAGGCCAAGCTCGTCCTGGTCGGCGATCCCGAGCAGCTCGGCGAGATCGAGGCGGGCGGGCTGTTCCGGGCGGTCGCCGACCGCAGCGAGCCGATCCGCCTCGATGAGGTGATCCGCCACGAGCACGAGCTTGACCGCGTCGCGGCGAAGCGCATCCGCGAAGGAGAGGGCGGCGAGGCGCTTGGGCTCTATGAGTCCGGCGAGCGGGTCACGGTCGCCCCGAACGCCGACGCCCGCCGCGAGGCGATGGTCGCCGACTGGCACAAGGCGTATGAGCGCGGCGAGGACGCCGTGATGATCGCGAAGCGCAACATCGAGGTCGCGAGGCTGAACGCGATGGCGCGCGAAGTGCGCACGGAGGCCGGGCAGCTCGGCGCGCAGGAGATCGAGGTCGGCGGAGCGCGTTTCGCCGCCGGCGATCAGGTAATCACCCGCGTCAACGACCAGGCCGCCGCCATCTACAACCGCGAGCGCTGGCACGTAGTCGAGGTCGATTCCGCCAGTGGCAGCGCCGTCTTCCAGGGCATCGACCAACCGCGCACGGTCGAGGTCGGAGCCGACTACCTCGCGCGCACCAACCCGCACTCAGAAGCGCCCGCGCTCGAACACGCCTACGCGGTGACGACCTACTCGGCGCAGGGCTCGACCTTCGACCGCGCCTACGTGATGGCAGACCCCTCGATGGACAAGCAGGAGCTCTACGTCGCCGCCTCGCGCACCCGCGAGGAAACCCGCCTCTACGCGACGCCGGAGATCCAGGCTGCGCGCGAGGAGATCGCGCCCGAGTCCCCGTATCTGCGCGAGGGCATCCCGCACATCGCAGAAGCCTCAGAGCGCGACCGCGCGCAGCTCGCCGCGCACGAGGTGGCGCTGCGCGAGCGCTTCCAGGGGATGCCCGACGCAGACCTGCGCGCCCGCCGTGAGGAGCTGGCGCACGCCGCCTACGCGGAGTCCAGGGTGGCGAACCCGCGCGGGCGACTCGAAAAGGCGATCGAGGAGATGCGCGAGGTGCGCACCCGCCAAGAAGCCGAACAGAGAACCGAGAAGGTCCTGCACCCCGAGGGCAGCGAGGAGCTGAGCAGGATCGAAGTCAACCAGCGAATCCTCACCAGCCAGCTCACGCGCAGCGAGGCCGAGCTGGCCCAGATGCCCGAGGTCGGCGACTCCGCCCGCCGCGAGCTGGCGGTCGTAGAGGGCGTCTTGGCCGAGCGGCGCGAGATGGCGATCCTCGCCGCCCGGCTCGACCCGCCCGCCTACGTCAGGAACGAGCTCGGCGAGCGACCGCGCGATCCGGCGAAGCAGAAGACCTGGGATCGCGGCGTCGCCCAGATCGAGCGCTACCGCCACGAGCACGGGGTCAAGGACCCGAACAAGCCGTTCGGCCGGGAGGCGAAACGAGGAGCCGAGCGAGCCCGCCAGGAGGCGGCGCTGCGGCGGCTCCAGCGGATGCAGAAGGCGCTCGGCCTCGGCCAGCACGCGGCGAGGGCGCGCGATCTCGGCCGGGGCTTGAGCATCGGGCGGTAGGCAAATCGGCACGCCCCCGACCCACCGCCGATTGTGGCACCGCGAGGGCGGAGGTCAACCCCCTCCGGGGTCGGGCGCAAGCGCCCTTGACCTCCGCCCTCGCGGTGCGGTTTGGCGGGTGGGCCGGGGTCGGAACCTTCGCGCTAACGCTCGGCTACTGGAGCGGCCCTGAATGGCTTGTCAGGGTAGAGCCGCATGATGCTTTCGAGATGCCGTTCCATCGCCGTTCTAGACATGTCAGACATTTCCCACTGGTGGCCCTCATCCTTATCCGCCTGTCTGACCCCCAACGCCTGAACCGCAGCGCCTCCGTGATCCTGAAATGCCCTTTCGACCAGCTGGTTGAACCTCGATGCGTACTTCCAAGGAATGCAGTGGTCGGGGCGATAGTCCCTCAGATACAAGAGCAGGCCACCTATGCGGGTCGGCATGTGTTCGTTCATAGAGCAACAGGGGATATCACAGCTTGAAGACGACTTGAAGGCCAATCGTCCTGGTTCGCCGAGGGACGACAAAAACTCTCGGCGCGCTTCAGACCTGCTCCTGGCATCACGGTACAAAGTGAGGGGATAGGATCGCGGGATGCCGCAGGAGATAGGACCCGCGCTTCGTCGGATGCTCACGCCGGTTTCCTCGGCGCTCGGTTTCGAGAACTACGACCTTGAGGCTCTGGAACCAAGCGGCGGTGAGCGGTCTCAGGTCTTCCACCTGGTCCAGTGCGGAGCATGGCTCTTGGCGGACATGCGCAACCCGGAGTGCTTCCCAGGCGTGTCGAGGAAAGCCCGTAGACGCGGCGCGAAGTACGTAGACCGAAATCTCGGAACCGAGGCTGGTGCCGCCGCGGCAATCTTTCTGTCGCGGGCATTCGCTGCGTACATGGAGGAGGTGATGGCGAGGTCAGGACATCCAGACCAGGCCGAGTTCCATCGCGACGCTGCGATGCTTGAGCATAAATACTTGCCGCTCCCCGACGAACTCTTGGCCGAGATAGATCAGGCGAAGGCCGAGTTTCGCCGCCTCGACACGAGAGAGGCGCCGGTGATGCCCGCAAATGGGTTCCACATGGCATTGCTCGATCCGGAGAACGGCGCTTCTGATGACCCCGAGTTGATCGAGGTTCAACTCCGGTTCGCAAATAAGTACTTCCGATTTGAAACAGAGAGGACCGCCCTCCGTGTAGCCCTGAAACCCCGCCAATTCGCGAAGCTTGAGGATGAACTCCTTGGCTCGTTTAGCTTGAACCATGAGAGCCTGGAGTGGGACCTCGTCAGTTTGGGCAACTGGACCGAAACAGCGGAGAAATGGCGCGAAGCACTGCTTCTTTGATCCGTGCCATATGAGATGGTGGCGAAGCCGCGCGGACGTTTAGCTAGGCCCGCCTGGCGAGCAATTCGTTCAGCGGCTCAAGTGAGACGATTCCTGCGCCACGGCTTCTGGCGAGTTCGCCGACCTTGTCAGCCGGAGGGATGTGGGCGTCAGGAGACTTCTCTCGTCGGAGCCATGCCCTGGTCCAGTCCTCAACATCTTCGGCCGCGCGAACGACCGCATAGTCCGGATTCTCCCGATCGGCGACAAGGTAGGCCAGGAAGATCACCGACTGGCCAGAGCGAGCGCGGGCCGCAAGATCGTCGTCGCTCACCAGAAGGGACGGCGTTAGCACGTGGTCATTCCACGCGGTGTGGAGTGCCCCGCTCTGCACGACCTCGGGATCGTCCTGCCGCATCTTCTTGATGCCCTCGGCCCCTTGGAGGACCCTCAGCGCAGCCTCGCGCTCGTCCTTCCAGGCCAGTGCCTCCAGGGTCCGCTCATGGTCTTCCCGCGCACGCGACTTCGCGGCGTAGTGGGCGATCGGGGCACCAACCGCAACGCCAACCAACGTCGGCAGACCGAGTTCCCGCACCACATCGATGAAGGTCGCGAGGACCACGTCGCCAGCTTAGGAGACACGGCGGCTGTCCTATGCGGCGGTGGGCGGCCGATCTGTCAGAGGCACTGTTTCGACGTGCACCGGACCATTCTGCTCGCCCTCGTCGTTTGATCTATCACGGCTGCCTATTGAGCCGCCGGTCAGCGACCTCGTAGACGGTCTCGGCGTGCGAGTCGGGCGGATGATGCCGGACGCCGAAGGCGAAGGCGCGCAGGGCCAGCGGACGATTCGGGTGCTTCACGGCGACGAAGACCGCACCGAAGCGGCCATCCGGCCAGGGGATGTACGTCTTGACGCAGCCGCCGAGCATGGTTCCGTCCCGCCCCTCGTCGTGGCACGCCTTGAGCCGCGACTGCGGGAGGCCGCCTTGGCGTCGTAGCTCCTTGCGGAAGGCGTCCAGCGCTTCCTCTGCGCCCTCGGACAGGCGCTCAAGGTCCTCGGCGATGGCGTCCTCGTCGAAGCCGACCGGAAAGACCGGCTCCGGCTTGGCCTGCTCCACGATCAGCCCTCGGCGTCGGTCGGCAACGACCCGAAGTGCCGGTCGAACTCCTCCGGGCTCAGACGCTCCTCGCCGTGGCGGGCGAGGATCGCCTCCACTGAGGTATCGCGGCCTTCCACCGCCTCAAGCGCCGCCAACGCCGCGTCCACCCGGTCTTCGGGCAGGTGGTCCAGAACGGCGTGGGCTTTCTCGCGGGTCGTCACGCCCCAAATGGTAGCCGGGCGGCGGACAGGCTCGCCCGGAGCGGACGAAGATCGGTCCCGATGCGCCACTGGTGCGCCAGTCGTGCGCCAGTGGGACCGGGAATAACCGGATTCAGCCGGACTCGATTTCGCTTGAACAAGCGGAATGCCAATGCCGAAGCCGCACCGGCTAGATGAAGTACATGCCGCTGCCGGCGGCCTCGGCTTCGCGGCGGGCGACTTCGGCGATCGTGGTCTGGTTGAAGACCTTGCGCAGGGCGGTGACGCCCTCGGCCCAGATGCCGCCGGCCTCGTCGGCCTCCTGGCCGACCTTGCCGTCGAGCGCCTGAACGACCTCGAGCACGGTGATCTCCTCGGCCGGGCGGGCGAGGGTGTAGCCGCCTTTCATCCCCCGGTGGGAGGCGAGCAGGCCGGCGCGGCGCAGGGTCGAGAAGAGCTGCTCGAGGAACTGCTCGGGGATGCCGCGGCGCTCGGCCAGCTCCTTGATCGGCACCGGCCGCTCGCCCGAGCGCGCCAGCTCGGCCATCGCGACGACCGCGTAGCGCGACTTCGAGGTGATCGAGATCACTTCGCCTTTCTACCGTACCGGGAGGAGGCAAGCTCGGTTAGGATCGAAACTCCTTGGGCTCCAGGGCTGACGGATGGAGCCGCCGGCAGACCCCCGAGGGATGGGAGCAGTCCTGAGCGAGCGTCCACAGTGCCTTGTCATCGATGGTCACCCGATCGTCCGGTTCGGGGTGCGCCGCGTGCTCCAGGACGAGTTCGAGGTCGAGGAGGTCGCCAGCCGCGAGGAGGCGATCGACCTGGTCCGCGACATCGGCGGCATCGACGTCGCGATCCTCGACATGCGGCGCTGGGCCGACTGCACCTCGGCGGTCGACGGCGCCGTCGCGATCAAGGCGATGCTGCGCTCCGAGCCGACGCTCGGCATCGTCGCCCACGGCGACCGCGCCGAGCGCCACCTGGCCAGCAACGCCCTGCAGGCGGGGGCCAGCGCCTACGTCTCGCGCACCGCGGGGGTCGAGCAGCTGCGCCTGGCGGCGCTCGCCGCGCTCGACCAGGAGCGCTACGTCGACGCCGACGTGCCGCCCAAAGGCAGCCGCGGCAAGCTGACCAAACGCCAGCGCGAAATCCTGCAGATGCTGGCCAACGGCGAATCGACCGCGGTCGCCGCCCGCGAGCTCGACGTCAGCGAAGAAACGGTCAAGACCCACACCAAGTACGCGCTGGCGCGGCTCGGCGCCCGCAACCGGGCGCACGCCGTGGCGATCGCCCTGCGCGAGTCGCTGATCGAATAGGGCGGCTAGATCCAGCCGTGGTCGCGCGCGGTGAGCACCGCCTGGGCGCGGTCGACGGCGCCGATCTTGCCGTAGACGTTGTGCAGGTGGGTGCGGATGGTCGAGACCGAGAGCTGCATCTCGCCGGCGATCTGCTTGTAGACCATGCCCTCGGAGAGGTGGCGCAGGACGTCGAGCTCGCGCGCGGAGAGCGGGCAGGGCTCGGAGGAGCGCGAGGCCTCGCTGCGGCTGTAGGGGAGGTCGTAGAGCAGGTCGCGGAGCGCCTCGGGGCCGAGCCCGCAGCGCTTGGCGAAGCCGTGCAGACGCTCGGCGCTGACCGCCTCGCCCTGGCTGTAGTGGGCGACCATGTCGGCGGTGGCGACCATCGCCGCCAGGCCTTCGGCGTCGTCGGCGTGGTGGCGCTCGATCGCCACCGCGATCCGCTGCGGCAGGTTCCAGCGCCGGGCGAGCACGCCGCCGACCAGCGCATGGTCGATGCCGAGCCGGTCGCGTTCCTCGCGCAGGCGCTGCTCGGGCGGTTTGAGGATCGCGTCGAAGGAGCCGCGGTCGCCGGGGTGCAGGTTGGCGATCACCAGCCGGCCGACGTCGTGCAGGAGCGAGGCGACGGCGAGTTCGTCGCGGTCCTCCCAGCCGACCGCGCGGCCGATCTCGTCAGCGGCCTGCTGGGTGGCGAGGGCGTGGACGCGGAAGCGCTCGGGGCGCATCTCGCGGCCGCCGTTGGTCTCGAAGAAGTCGAAGACGGGGGCGGTGCCGGCGATCGCCAGCACGCCGGAGGGCTTGAGCACGTCGATCGCCTCGGGGACGCTGCCGATCCCGCCGACCCCGCCGCTGCGGTTGGCGAAGCGCAGCACCGAGATCGCCAGGCCGACGTCGGCCTCGACCGCCTCGACCAGCTCCGAGACGCGGGCGGTCTCGGCGGTGGCGGCGTTCATCACCCGTGCCCGGGACTCGATCAGGACGGGGAACTTCTCGACCGCCTCGAAGGCGGCGGCCAGGCGGGCGCCGGGCGCCGGGCGACCGCCCTTGGGCTCGGCCTCGCCGGCCTTCACCTTGCCGTTGCTGTGTTGTTTCGTGGCATCCATCCGAACTGGCTCCGCACAGCCTCATCGGCAGCCAAGGACGCACGGTTTAGCCCTGCGCTCCCCAAAATTGGGGTGCAATCGCCCCCCATTTGTCCATTTGGGTGGGATTTCGCGGGCGCGGTTGTCCGTCAGGACGAGAGGCGGGCCAGGGCAGCGTCGATCCGCGCCAGCGTCGCCGTCCGGCCGAGCACGGCGACCGACTCGAAGATGCCCGGCGAGACCGAGGTGCCGGTGATCGCCACCCGGATCGGCTGGTAGACGCGCCCGGGCTTGACCCCGAGCCGCTCGGGCAGCGGCGCTAGCGCCGCCTCGACCCGCTCCGGGCCGAACTCGGCCTCGCCGAGGCCGGCGAGCGCCTCGCGCGAGGCGGACAGCGCCTCGGCGGCCCCCTCCTTCATCACCTTGCGCCAGGACTTCTCGTCGTCGACCGGCGGCTCGAAGAGGAAGCGGATCAGGGCCCAGACCTCGTCCAGGGTCTGGGCTTTCTCCTGGGCGATCGCGCAGGCTTCGCGCAGGCGCGGGTCGGGCTCGCGGCCGAGGTGGGCGGCGACCGCCGCGGTGTACTCGTCGAGCGGCAGCTCGCGCATGAAGCGGCCGTTGACCCAGCGCAGCTTCTTCTCGTCGAAGATCGCCGCCGCCCGGCCGACGTCCTCGACCCGGAACCGCTCGACCAGCTCGGCGGTCGCCATCAGCGTCGTGTCGTCGCTGGTCCCCCAGCCGAGCAGGGCGAGGTAGTTGCGCACCGCCGCCGGCAGGTAGCCCGCCTCGCGCAGCTCCTGCACCGAGGCGGCGCCGTGGCGCTTGGAGAGCTTCTTGCCGTCGGGCCCGTGCAGCAGCGGCAGGTGGGCGTAGCGCGGCGCCTCGTGGCCGAGCGCCTCGAGCACGAGCAGCTGCTTGGGCGTGTTGGAGAGGTGGTCGTCGCCGCGCACCACCTCGGTGATCCCCATCTCGGCGTCGTCGACGGCGACGGCGAAGTTGTAGAGCACCGAGCCGTCGCCGCGGGCGATGACGAAGTCGTCGTAGCTGCGGTTGGGGAAGCTGACCGGGCCGCGGATCAGGTCGTCGACGACGGTCTCGCCCTCCTCGGGGACGCGCAGGCGGACGGCGGCGCCGGGGTCCTCGACCGGCTCGCCGCGGTAGCCGCGGCCGGCGCCGTGCTCGGCCTTCCAGGCCTCGACCTCCTTGGCCGTCGCCGAGTCGCGGTAGGCGTGGCCGGACTCGAGCAGCCGCGCCAGCGCCTCGGCGTGGCGCTCAGCCCGCCCGGCCTGGGAGAGCGGGCCGACGTCCCAGCCCAGCTCCAGCCACTCGAGCGCGTCCAGGATCTGCGCCACGTGCTCCTCAGTCGAGCGCTCGCGATCGGTGTCCTCGATCCGCAGCACCAGCTCCCCACCCCCATGCCGCGCCGCCAGCCAGTTGTAGAGAGCGGTCCGGGCGCCGCCGATGTGCAGCGCACCGGTCGGCGAGGGGGCGAAGCGGAGACGCGGTGGGCTCTGGTCAGGCACGGCTGGGCGCATGTTTCCACAGCGCCCGCTCACGCATCCAAAGAAAGAGAGGCAGGCCGAAGCAGATGCCGACCAGGAAGGTGGCAGGGATGCAGACCCACCAGCGCTCCACCGGCCTCCTGCGGCCCTCCACAGCCGCCCAGTAGAGAAAGGCAATCGCGGCAATCGCGAGGTCGAAGAGCAGCTGGGTCGAGGGAATGCTCGCGGTCCAGAGCGGGAGATAGCCGCCGAGGTCCATGCCGCTGTCGGCGAGGTAGAGCCCGACGAAGACATTGGGGACGACAAACCCGATCACGGTCAGCACGAGCAGGACCCGCTCCGTCGCACTCCCGGGGGGCCGCTGCATGGCCCTGCCCAGCACCTTCTTCAGCTCCCCCACCCCCTCCTTCAGCATCGCGGCAATCTCTGGCGGGCGCTGCCAGGCGACGCGGAGCGCGGCGCTGGCGATCCGACGGGCCGTGAACAGCCGCGACGGCTCGACTTCGTGGTTGAGCATTCGCAGGAAGAGCCGCGTGTCCTGCTCGCCAGCAGAGATGTCGCGGAGGATCTGGTCAGCCAGCGGTCGCGCGCTGCGAGCCGAGCCCATATCCGCCGCGAACCAGTGCATCTCTCGGCCGTCGCGGTCTCGCCACCGCCCCCAGCGCCGCAGCTCGCCGTCGAGATCACCGCCGTTGATACCCGATGCGATCGCCTCTGCCAGACGCTCACCATGGCGCAGCGCGTCGGCCATGCCCTGGGCTGGCGACGGGTCCTTGAAGTTGCCCGCGTCGCCGAGCAGGGCCCACCCCGGGCCGACAGGCTCGCGGAAATAGCCATGCCATTCGGCCATGACCCGGACCGGACCGGTCCGCCTGGCGCCACTCAGGATGCCGGCGAGCTCGGGCCACGCCCGCAGCGCCGTCTCGAATTCGCCCTCTCTCTCGGCGAGGAACCGGCCCCGCCTCGCGATCGGCGGGCAGGCAGCAGCAAGGTAGAGGCCGGCGTCGGTCGGCCCGGCGACGTAGGTGAGGTCGCCGTGTGCAGCGATCCGCAGGTGCCCGTCCGCCTCCACGCCCTCGAAGTAGGCCCAGGCGAAGAGCCGCTGCGGGGACGCGAGGCAGTACTTGCGGGAACCGGTGAGCCCGGCAACCGTGGACTTGCGGCCGTCGGCGCCGACCACGAGACGGGAGCGCAGCTGCTCGCCGCCTGCCACGACGCCGGCCACGCGTCCCCGCTCGGCGAGCAGCCCGGTGACCCTGACTCCGGTACGCACGTGCACGCCGGACGCCGCGGCCCTCTCGACGAGGATCCGGTCGAGCTCGACACGGCGCAGCGAGATCGAGGGATGGCCGAACGGCTCGTCGTCGAGCACCGCCTCCATCCGCGCCCCCTCGCTGACGAAGGTGAAGCGGCTCAGGCGGGCCGCCCCCGCGGCGAGAACCTGGTCGAGCACCCCGATCCGGTCGAGGACGGCGACGCCGCAGGGCTGGATTACGTGAGTCGACAGCGTCTCGCTGGGAAAGCGCGACTTGTCGAGCAAGCAGACCCGCATGCCGCGCTGGGCGAGCATCGTCGCAAGGGGGGAGCCTGCGCAGCGCGCCCCCACGATCGTCACGTCGTACGCCGCCACGTTCGCGAGGCTGACAGGATCGGGGAAGTGTGTCGATTACCCCCGAGGTAATTTCCGCAGCGCGTCGACCGTTGCCTGGTCGGCCGGAAAGCCGAGCTCGATCGAAAGCTCCGAGGCGGTCACCTCGACGGCTGTGCCGAAGGTGGCGACAGAGAAGAAGAACGACAGCTCATCGCCTCCCTCCGGGCGCATTCTCATCACCGGGGTGAGAACGTTCCCGACTCCCGGAGATGCCGGACCACCGTGCTCCTCGGGCGAGGGGTAATCGGCCACCTCCTCGAGCAGCCTGGCCAGCTCCGGATCCGCGCTGAGCGCCACCTGTCGTTCGAGACGGCCGACGAAATAGCGACGAACGTCGAGGGGGTTGACCGCGGTGTCGATCAGGCCGCCGGGATGGAGGCCAACGCGCATCACGTTGACCGGCGGCTCGAGCAACGCGGGCTCCACCCCCCGAGCCACCGCAACCATCGTCGGGTTGGCCGCGACGAGGTTCCAATGACGGTCGACAACGACGGCGGGATTCGGCTCATGCCCCTGAAGGATCACGTCGAGGGCCTCGCGAACCGGCGCCATTGTCTCCTCCGCCATCGAGAGCTCCGGAAACGCGGGGGCATAGCCCGCCGCGAGCAGCATCCGGTTGCGCTCGCGCAGCGGAACTTCGAGCCGCTCGGCGAGCAGCATCACCATCTCTGCGCTCGGCAGCGATCGCCCTGTCTCGACGAAGCTCACGTGCCTGGTGGAGACGCCGGCATCCAGCGCCAGGTCAAGCTGGCTGCGCCCACGCAGATCGCGCCAGCGGCGGAGGAGTGCGCCGACCTCACGGCCGTCGGTCTCGGTCGAAGCCATTCCCCGCCACCCTACGCCGATCCCCAACACGCCACCCAGTGGCGCCCCTCGCGACTGTCCATGAACACGACAGGCCCACCGAGGTGGGCCTGTCGTGAAAGTGGCTGCGTCGCAAGCAGCCCGGCCATGGGCCGAACCCGTCTCAGCGTCAGCAGCGCCCTTGACTAGAGACATTGATGCTAGCGCAGCCAGTGCCTATTGACGAAACGACGTCTATATCCCCCCGACGGGACTCGAACCCGTGACCTCGTCTCTAGTCAAGAGCGTGCTCTATCCACTGAGCTACGGGGGGACGTGCCGACCCTAGAGGCGGATTTCCCACCCCAAAGGCACGTCACACAATCGGCTCCATAGGATGCGCGTTTCATGCTGATCGGCGCGCATGTCTCCACATCCGGGGGCCTGGACAAGGCGGTCGAGCGCGGCGCCGAGCGCGGCTGCGAATCGATCCAGATCTTCAACCAGAGCCCGCGCATGTGGCGGCCGACCAAATACGGGCCGGACGACTTCGCCGCCTTCAGGGAGGCGATGGACGGCTCGCCGGTCGAAGCGGTGGTGATCCATGCCGTCTACCTGATCAACTGCGCGACCAAGGACAGCGAGCTGCGCAAGAAGTCGCTGGCCTCGCTGACCCACGCCCTGCAGATCGGCGACGGGATCGGCGCCGCCGGCGTCGTCCTCCACCCGGGCGCGCAGAAGGGCGAGGCGCTCGGCCCTTCGATCAAGCGCGCCGCCAAGGTGATCGCGGCGGCGCTGAAGGACAGCGAGAGCTGCCCGCTGCTGCTCGAGCAGACCGCTGGCCACAAGGGCTTGCTCGGCCGCGACTTCGACCAGACCGCCGAGCTGATCGATCTCGCCGGCGGCGGCGAGCGCCTCGGCCTCTGCCTCGACTCCTGCCACCTCTTCGTCCAGGGCTACGACATCACCGACGAGGAGCACCTCGCCGCGGTCGTCGACGAAGCCGACGCCAAGGTCGGCCTCGACCGGCTGCGCTGCCTGCACGTCAACGACGCCGCCGCCCCGCTCGGCTCCTGCCGCGACCGCCACGCCAACATCGGCAAAGGCGAGATGGGCAAAGCCGGCCTCGCCGCCTTCCTCTCCGAGCCCCGCTTCGACGGCCTGCCGGCGACCCTCGAGACCCCCGGCCCCGAGAAGAAGGGCGCCGACAAGAAGGAAGTGCAGGCGGCCAGGCGGCTGCGGAATACCGGGCTCCAGCGGCGGAGGGCGTAGAGCGTAGGGACGGCGATATGCCCTCGCGGGAATTGACACCCCAGCGCTTCGCGCTGGGGTGAACCGAGTGCGCGGCTTTGCCGCGCGGAAACCGGATTGCATTTCCGCCGCTTCGCGACATTCCCGCGAGGGCATATCGCCGTCCCTCCCTCACCGCCGCCGCGCAGTGCCACCGCTCAACCGAGCGAGTCCGGGACCTGATCCCGAGCCGAGCCCGACACCAACGGCTTCGGCGGATGCCGCAACCGCTGATCGGGAGAGGCCAGTCGCTCTCCAGGCGAATGTCGCGAAGCGGCGATATGCAATCTGGAGATTGCGCGGCGCCAGCCGCGCTCCTGATCTGGAGCTAAGCGCCGGCGAAGCTGGCGCGTGCGACATCAATTCGCCTGGAGAGTGACTGGCCTCTCCCCGACAGACGCCTGCGCAGCGAACCTATTTGACGTGGACGCCGGAGATCGAGCGGCTGATGACCAGGCGCTGGATCTCGGAGGTGCCCTCGAAGATCGTGTAGATCTTCGCGTCGCGGTGCATCCGCTCGACCGGGAACTCGCGGGTGTAGCCGTTGCCGCCGAGGATCTGGATCGCCCGCTCGGTCGACCAGACGGCGACCTCGCCGGCCTTCAGCTTCGACATCGAGCCCTCGGCGTTTTCGAACTTCTGGCCGCTGCGGCCCATCCAGGCGGCGCGCCAGACGAGCAGGCGGGCGGCGTCGATCTCGAGCTTCATGTCGGCGAGGGTGAAGGCGATCGACTGGTTCTCGATGATCGCCTTGCCGAACTGCTCGCGCTCCTTGGCGTACTCGAGCGCGTACTCGTAGGCGGCGCGGGCGATGCCCAGCGCCTGGGCGCCGACCGTCGGCCGGCTCGCCTCGAAGGTCTGCATCGCCGCCTGTGACTTGGAGCGCTTGCCTTCGCGCACCCGGGCGAGGCGTTCGTCGAGCTTCTCCTTGCCGCCCAGCAGGCAAGCGCCCGGCACGCGGCAGTCGTCGAGGTGGACGTCGGCGGTGTGCGAGGCGCGCAGGCCGTGCTTCTTCACCTTGGCGCCCTGCTCGCAGCCCTTCGTCCCCGGCGGGATGACGAAGGCGGCGTGGCCGCGCGAGCCGAGCTCGCGGTCGACGGTGGCGATCACGACATGGACGTCGGCGATGCCGCCGTTGGTCGCCCAGGCCTTCTGGCCGTTCAGCACCCACTCGTCGGCGGCCTCGTCGTACTTGGCCGTGGTCCTGATTGCAGACACGTCGGAGCCGGCGTCCGGCTCCGACGAGCAGAATGCGGCGACCTTGGGATCCTCCGCGGTGCCGAAGCACTGCGGGATCCACTCGCCCATCTGCTCCGGGGTTCCCTGCCCGAAGATCGCGGCGACCGCGAGCGAGGTGCCCATGATCGCCATGCCGATGCCGGCATCCCCCCAGAAGAGCTCCTCGTTGGCGATCGGCAGCGTCAGGCCGGTCTCGTCGGCCCAGAACTGGCCCAGCGCTTCGAAGCTGTAGAGGCCGATCTTGGCGGCCTCCTGGATCACCGGCCAGGGCGTCTCCTCGCGCTCGTCCCACTCCGCGGCGGCGGGCCGGACGACGCCCTCGGCGAAGCCGTGCACCCACTCGCGGATGTCCTTCTGGTCCTGGTTCAGCTCGAGGGTGAACTTCGGCCCCTCATCAGCGACGCCGTCGCCGTTCCCGGTCGCCTCGGCGACGAGCTGCTCTGCCTCTGCCACTGCTGAAGAATCGCTCATGGCGCCAATTCTACATCAAACGATGTCGTAATCCCCGCCCTCCGCCGGGGGTGCAACGTGTTTCGGCGCTCCCAGCGCCGAAACGCGTTGCACCCTGCGGGGGAGGTTGGGGCCACGCTCAGATCTCGCGCAGGTCGAAGGCGCGAATGCCCTCGGGGCCGTCGTCGGCGGCGTCGAAGAAGCGGCGGTTGACGCACTCGTAGGAATCGCCCTCCCCTTCGTAGGCGCGCTCGACCGAGAACTGGCACTGGGGCAGCGAGTCGCCGGTCATCTTCACGCCGCCGAAGCCGCCGGGCTGCAGCAGCGCCTCGAGCTCGATCTTGGCGGCGAAGACGCCCTGCATGCAGCCCACGTACTCGGTCGCGGTCAGCATGTCGACGAAGCTGTAGAGGTAGCGGCAGCGCATTTCCAGGCAGCCGCGCGGCTCGACCATCTTGTCGCAGAAGCTGCGGCACTGGCGACACTCGCCCGTCTTCTCGCGGATAGCCGGCATAGAGAAAGTCTACGGACCCCTGACCGCGGAAACCAAGGCCGGGACTGGCTACGCAGCCAGGGCGGAGGCCGAGCCGAGCACGTGGTCGAGCTCGCTCTGCAGGTGGCCGGAGGGGCGGACGCGGAAGCGCTCGCCGCACTCGAGCGTCGTCGTCCGCCCGTCGCCGCTGCGGACCGCGACCCGCACCGGCGTCTCGCCGCGGTGGTGTTCGAGCACCGCCTTGATTTCGTCGATCAGCGCCTCCGAGAAGGCGCCGTGGGAGACCTCGACCTCGAACGGGCCGCTCGGCGCGCTCGTCACCGCCGGCGCCGCGGCGATCTCGGCGGCGTCGGGCTGGAAGCGCTCGGCTTCCTGGACGACGAGCTTGGTCTCGCCGCGGTCCTTGTGGTCGATGCGGCCGCGGACGAGGACGATCGCGTCGGGGGCGATCGTCTGGGCGCTCTCGGCCTGGTCGGCCTTGAAGACCAGCATCTCGACCTGACCCTCGACGTCGTCGAGGGTCGCGAACATCATCTGGCTGCCGCTCTTGGTGCGGATCTTCTTGCACTCGGTGACGATCCCGCCGACCGTCACCCAGGAGCCGTCCTGCTTGGCCGCGAGCTCGGCCAGGCCGCAGTCGACCCGCGCCCGCAGCGCCCCGCGCACCTCGGTCAGCGGGTGCTCGGAGAGGTAGGTGCCGAGCGTCTCCTTCTCCAGCGCCAGCAGCTCGGCGCGCTCGAACTCCTCGGCCGGGATCGGCGGCCGGTGCTGGGCCTGCGAGGAGCCGCCCCCTCCCCCGGCCTCCTCGCCGAAGTCGAAGATCGAGCCCTGGCCGAGCTGGGCGTCCTCCTGCGCCTTCTGCCCCGCCGACTGGGCCGAGGGCAGCGCCTCGAGCATGCCCTTGCGGCTGGCCCCGGTCGAGTCGAGCGCGCCGCACTTGACCAGGCACTCGATCGCCCGTTTGTTGACCGCGCGCGAGTCGACCCGCTCGCAGAAGTCCCAGATCGACTCGATCGGCCGCTCCTCGCGCGCCCGCAGGATCGCCTCGACCGCCTGGTGGCCGACGTTCTTGACCGCGTCGAGGCCGAAGCGGATCGCGTTCTCGGAGACGACGAAGCTGTGGTCGGAGGAGTTGACGTCGGGCGGCAGCACCTCGATCCCCATCTCCTCGCAGCGGTTGACGAAGAAGGGCACCTTGTCCTTGGTGTTCATCACCGAGGAGATCACCGCCGCCATGTACTCGGCCGGGTAGTTGGCCTTGAGGTAGGCGGTGCGGTAGGAGATCAGCGCGTAGCAGGCGGCGTGGGACTTGTTGAACGAGTAGTCGGCCGCCGCTTCGTTCAGCTTCCAGAGGTCGGCGGCGACGTTGGGCGCCGTGCCCGACTCCTTCAGGCCGGCGATGAACTTGTCCTTCATCGTCGCCATCAGGTCGCGCTTCTTCTTGCCCACCGCCTTGCGAAGGTCGTCCGCCTCGGCGCCGGAGAAGCCGGCCATCTCGCGGGCGATCGCCATCAGCTGCTCCTGGTAGAGGACGCAGCCGTAGGTCGGCTCGGTGATCGGCCGCAGCCGCTCGTCGGGGTAGGTGACCGAGCCGGGGTCGTGCTTGCCCTTGGCGTAGGCGGGGATGTAGCTCATCGCCCCCGGCCGGTAGAGGGCGACGAGGGCGACGATGTCGTCGAACTGGCTCGGCTTGACCTTCTTCATCGCCTCGCGCATGCCCTCGGACTCGAGCTGGAAGACGCCGGTGCCCTCGCCGCGGGCGAGCATCTCGAAGGTCCTGGCGTCGTCGAGCGGGATCGCCTCGACGTCGACCTCCTCGCCGCGCGAGCGGCGGATGATGTCGATCGCGTCCTCGATCACGTCGAGGTTGCGCAGGCCGAGGAAGTCCATCTTCAGCAGCCCGATCTCCTCGATCGGCACCATCGAGTACTGGGTGACGATCTTGTACTGGCGCTCGGCCTTGCCCGGCCCCGAGCCGTTGCCGTTGCCGTTCGCCGCGGCCGGCGCGGCGCGGTCCTCGGCCAGCTGCAGCGGCACGATCTCCTGCAGCGGCCGGTCGGCGATCACCACCGCGGCGGCGTGGATCGAGTTGTTGCGGATGATCCCCTCGAGGCCCTTGGCGACGTCGACGATCTTCTTCGCGTCGGGCTCGGCCTCGTAGGTCTTGCGCAGCTCCTGGCCGGGCGCCAGGCATTCCTCGAAGGAGGGGCTGCGGCCCATGATCGGCTCCGGGATCAGCTTCGCGAGCCGGTCGCCGGTGCCGTAGTCGTAGCCGAGCACGCGGGCCGCGTCGCGGGTCGCCGCCCGCGGCGCCATCTTGCCGAAGGTGATGATCTGGGCGACCGACTCGCGGCCGTATTTGTCGGCGACGTAGCGGATCATCCGCTCGCGGCCGCGGACCGAGAAGTCGATGTCGATGTCGGGCATCGACTTGCGCCCGGGGTTGAGGAAGCGCTCGAAGAGCAGGTCGTTGGCGAGCGGGTCGAGGTCGGTGATGTTGAGCGAGTAGGAGACGATCGAGCCGGCCGCCGAGCCGCGCCCGGGGCCGACCGCGATCCCGTTCTCCTTGGCGTAGCGGACGAAGTCCCAGACGATCAGGAAGTAGGAGGAGAAGCCCATCTCCTCGATCACGTCGAGCTCGAACTCGAGCCGCTGGCGAGCCTCGGCCGGCACCGGGTCGCCGAAGCGGGCGCGCATCCCCTCTGCCGCGATCCGGCGCAGCATCGCCTCCGGCTCCTCGCCGTCGGGCGCCGGGTAGCGCGGCAGCAGCAGCTTGCCGAGCTCGATCTCGACGCTGCAGCGCTCGGCGATCTCGACCGTGCTCGGCACCGCCTCGGGCCACTCGGCGAAGGACTCCGCCATTTCGGCGCTGTCCTTGAGGTAGAACTCGTTGGTGTCGAAGCTCATCTTCGGCGCCTCGAGCGTCGACTTGGTCTGCACGCAGAGCAGCGCCGCGTGGTTGTCGAAGTCCTCGCGGCGCAGGTAGTGGACGTCGGCGGTGCCGACCAGCGGCCGGCCCAGCTCACGGGCGAACCGGACGATCCCGGCGTTGGCCTTGTCCTGCTCGGCGATCCCGTTCTTCTGCACCTCGAAGTAGACCTGCTCGGGGCCGAAGGCCTGGATCAGGTCGTCGAGGTGGGCGCGGGCGTCGTCCTCGCGCTCTTCGACCAGGCGCTTGCAGAAGCGCGACTGCAGGCAGCCGGTGAGCGCGATCACGCCCTCGGCGTGGGCGGCGAGCATCTCCATGTCGACGTTGGCCTTGCCGCGCGAGAAGCCCTCGAGGAAGCCGGCCGAGGTGAGCTTGACCAGGTTGGCGAAGCCGGTGTCGGTCTCGGCCAGCAGGGTGAGGTGGTTGCGCTCGTACTTGGGCTTCTCCTTGACCGCCTTGACGTCGTCGACGAAGTAGGCCTCGAGGCCGGCGATCGGCTTGATCCCGTGCTTGCGGCAGGCCTTGTGCAGGTCGACCGCGCCGTTCATCACGCCGTGGTCGGTCAGCCCCAACGCCGGCTGCCCCAGCTCCGCCGCCCGCGCCGCCATCGCGTCGATCTTGCAGTGTCCGTCCAGCAGCGAGTACTCGCTGTGCGCATGTAGATGGACGGCTGGAGGGCTGCTCACGGAGGAGCGATCATGCCAACCAAGCCAGACAGCACGATGCCCTTTGGGGAGACTTTCGCGCTAGTTCCGTGCGTATTCGGGACCGGCGAGCCGGTCAGCCGCAGACCCAGGCGCTGGTGCCCGAGTCGGCCCAGATTTCCCCTGCGATGCGGTCCTGTTCGGACTTGGAGGCGTTCTGGGGCTCGCCCTGGCCCCCGTACAGCTCCCAGGTTGAGGGAAGGATCTGGTAGGCGCCGCCGGCGCCGGAGGAGGGGTTCAGCGCTGAGTAGTTGCCGCCCGACTCGCAGAGGACGATGTAGGTGGGGATCGCGTAGGGGCCGCCGAGCCAGCGCTCGACCGTGCCTTCGGCGGCGGCGCGGCTCGCCGCTTCGGCCGCCTGGACGTCCTCGACCCAGCCCGAGATCTTGCCTTTCAGCTCGGCCAGGGCCGCCGAGCGGCGAGCGGCGACCGCGTCGAGGTTCGCCGCCGCGGCTTCGGCCCGGCCCCGCACCGCGGCGATTTCCCCGCGGGCGGCGGCGAGGCGGGCGTTGTAGGCGTCGACCCGGCGCTTGAGGGCGGCGACCCGGCGCAGGGCGCGGGTCACGGCGCGGCGCACCGCGGCGACGCGGCCGGCGAGCTCGCTGTCGGACTGCTGGACCCGCGCCAGGTATTCGGTCCGCACCGCGAGCTCGTCGAAGTCGTCGGCGGCGAGGATCACGCTCGCCGTGCTCGGCGAGCCGCTCTCGTAGATCGCCACCAGGCGCTCGGCCAGGGCGCGCCGGGCGCGGCGCAGGCGCCGCTTCTCGCTCGCCAGCCGCCGTTCGGTGCGCCCCACCTTCGCCGCCAGGCGGGCCGCTTTCTGCTCGCCGCTGGCGAGCAGGGCGCTGAGCCGCCGCTCGCGGCTGGCGGCCGCCTTCGCTTCGGCTTCGGCCCCGGCCAGCTCCGCCTGGGCCGCCTGCAGCTCGGTGCGCAGGGCGCCGGCTTCGTCGCGCCCGGCGGCCAGCTTCTGGCGCAGGGCGGAGACGCTCTCGCCGCCGGCGACGGGCGAGAGCGCGGCGGCCAGGGCGGCGCAGGCGAGGATCGCGATCGCGAGGCGGCGCGCCATCGGCGGCTCAGCCCTCGGGGACGTTGCGGCTCGCCAGGTAGCCGGCCACCACCACGCCGGCGACGGCGAGGCCGATGCCGATGCGGATCTCGCGCCGGTAGCGTCGCCGCGTGTAGCGCCAGGCGTAGCGGACCGCGACGCGGCCCAGGGTGTCGTTGCTCATGCCTCCTCCTTTCCGCGCTGGCGGATCCGGTGCGCCATCCGCGATTGCAGCGAGAAGAGCTCGATGAAACCGGGCGAGGCGGCCTGCGAGAAGAGGCCGCCCGACTCCGAGAAGGAGGCGAGGTCGGCGTCGTAGACCGCGTTGGGCGAGGAGCGGGTGACGACCCGGGCCGAGCCCTTGTAGAGGCGCACGCCGACCGTGCCGGTGACCTGGGCGTTGACCGCCTCCATGTAGGCGTCGAGGTCGGTGCGCAGCGGCTCCCACCAGAGCCCGGCGTAGACCAGGTAGGCCCACTTCTGGTCGAGACTCGGCTTGAACTGGTTCTGGTGGATCGTGCCGACCAGCTTCTCCAGCTCGGCGTGGGCGGGCAGCAGGATCGCCGCCGCCGGCACCTCGTAGATGTCGCGCACCTTGAGGCCGACGATCCGGTCCTCGATGTGGTCGACGATGCCGACCCCGTGGCGGCAGCCGAGCTCGGCGGCGCGTTCGAGCAGCTCGACCGGGCCGAGCCGCTCGCCGTCGAGCGCCACCGGCACGCCGGCCTCGAACTCGACCTCGACCGTCTGCGCCTCGTCCGGGGCCTGCTCGGGCCTGGTGACGAGCTGGAAGACGTCGTCCTCGGGCGCCCGGCCGAGATCCTCGATCCAGCGACCCTCCGAGGAGCGCCCCCAGAGGTTGTCGTCGATCGAGTAGGGCGCCACCTCGGTTCCGCCCTTGACCGGGATGCCGTGCTCGCGGGCGTAGGCGATCTCCTCCTCGCGGCCCATCTGCCAGGAGCGCACCGGGGCGATCGTGCGCAGCTCCGGCGCCAGGGTCGCGACCGTGGCCTCGATCCGCACCTGGTCGTTGCCCTTGCCGGTGCAGCCGTGGGCGATCGTGTCGCAGCCGCTGCGCCGCGCCTGCTCGACCGCGAGCTTGGCGATCAGCGGCCGGCCGAGCGCGGTGAAGAGCGGGTAGCCGAGCCCGTATATGGCGTTGGCCTTGATCGCCGGCAGGACGTACTCGCGGGCGAACTCCTCGCGGGCGTCGACCACGTGGCACTCGAGCGCCCCGAGCCGCTTCGCCTTGTCCTCGATCACCGCGTAGTCCTCGCCCGGCTGGCCGAGGTTGACGGTCAGGCAGACGACCTCGGCCCCGTAGGAGTCCTGGATCCACTTCAGCATCACGCTGGTGTCGAGGCCGCCCGAGTAGAGCAGCAGCACGCGCCGCACCTCGGCGGGGTCGGCCTCGTAGGAGGCGGTGCGGATCTGGGCTGGGTCTGGGGTCATGGTCTGAGTGTCTGGACGGATGGGCTTGCGGTCGTAGTTGTTCCCCGCATCCGGGAACAACTACGACCGCATCGGTGTCAGGGAGCGCCGACGCCGCCGCTGCCCGGGCCTTCTTCGGTCGGGGGCGGAGTCGTGGTCGTCGTTTCCGTCGGGGTGGTGGTTTCGGTAGTGGTCGGCGAGGTCGTCGTCTCGGTCGAGCCGGTGGTCGTCTCGGTCGAGCCGGTGGTCGTCTCGGTGGTAGAGGTGAGTTCGCTCGGGATCGAGGTCACGGTCGAGGTCTCGCCGTCGCCGCCGCCGGCGATGACGACGATCGCGATCACCAGGCCGACGATCACGGCGACCAGGCCGGCGACGAGCAGCCGCATGTTGCCGTGCGGGCGGTGCTCGGGCTCATCGGGCTGTCGCATCATCCGGGTCGGGTCCTCGTGCATGGCTACTCCTCCGGTCCGAGTATGGCGTCGAGTATCTGGCTGGTGTCCTCGAGGTCGAAGCTGGCGCGCAGGCGCTGGTCGATCTCGCCGCGGTCGGCGCCCGAGATCGCCAGCTGGGTGGCGAGCAGGCGGGCGCCGGCGGCGCCGGAGCGCGGCCCGGCGGGGCGCTCGGGGGCGGGCTCGACCGGCCGCAGGTGCGAGCCCGCGGGCGCCTCGCCGCCGGCCTCCAGGGCCGGGTCGAGCTCGTCGGCCAGCGCCCGCAGACGCTCGGCGACGATCCGGTCGGCGCGCTCGCCGGCCTCGGCCAGCCGCCGCTGGGCCTCCTGCTCGGCGTCGTCGATCACCTTGGCGGCGGCCTGCTCGGCCGCCTCGACGATCGCCGCCAGGCGCTCGGCGGTGCTCTTGGTCAGGGCGCGCGGCTCGGTTGGGCGCTTCTCGCTGCTCATCGAGCCGCACAGCTTAGGAGCGCCTCGCCGATCTTGGCGGCGGCGGCGGCGATCTGGTCGGAATCGACCGTCAGCGGCGGCAGCAGGCGCACCGTGTCGGGACGCGGCACGTTGACGATCAGGCCGCGCTCGAGCAGCTCGGCGCCGAGCGCCGGGCCCTCGACCCCGTGCTCGAGGCCGACGCCCAGCATCAGGCCGCGGCCGCGGACCTCGCGCACGCCGTCGAGGCCGAGCAGCGCCTCGCGAAGGGCGGCGCCCCGCTCGCGGACGCCGCGCAGGAAGGCCGGGTCGTCGACGATCTCGAGCACCGCCAGGGCGGCGGCGCTGACCAGCGGGCCGCCGGCGAAAGTCGAGCCGTGGTCGCCGGGCTCGAGCAGCTCGCCGGCCTCCGGGGTGGCGATGCAGGCGCCGATCGGCAGGCCGCCGCCGAGCGCCTTGGCGCTGGTGATCAGGTCCGGCCGCACCGGGGTCTGCTGGTGGTCCCAGAGCGAGCCGGTCCGGCCGATCCCGGTCTGGATCTCGTCGAGGATCAGCAGCGCGCCGGCCTCGTCGCAGGCCTGGCGGGCGGCGAGCAGGGTCTCCTCGCTGAGCGGGTTGACCCCGGCCTCGCCCTGGATCGTCTCGATCAGGACGGCGGCGGTGCTCTCCCCCACCGCCTCGCGCAGCGCCTCGCCGTCGTCGAAGGGCACAGCGCGGAAGCCGGGCAGCATCGGCCCCAGGGCCGGGTTGGCGGCGAGCGCCGGGGTCGCCGAGAGGGCGCCGTAGGTGCGGCCGTGGAAGTCGCCGGCGAAGCTGACGATCTCCGGCGCCTCGACCCCGCGCCGGTGGGCGTGCTTGCGGGCGATCTTGATCGCGCACTCGTTGGCCTCGGTGCCGGAGTTGGAGAAGAAGACGCGGCCGCCGAGGCTCGACCGCGAGAGGCGCTCGGCGAGGCGCACCATCGGCTCGGTGTAGAAGAGGTTGGAGGTGTGCATCAGCCGCCCGGCCTGCTCGCGCACGGCCTCGACCACGGCCGGGTTGCAGTGGCCGACCGAGCAGACCGAGATCCCGGCGAGGAAGTCGAGGTACTCCCTGCCCTCGGCGTCCCAGAGCAGGGCTCCCTCGCCGCGGACGAACTCGACCGGGGCACGCCTGTAGGTGCGCATCAGGTAGCGCTGCTCCAGCGACTGCAGGTCGGTCAGGTTCACGGCACCACCATCGTGCCGATGCCGGCGTCGGTGAACAGCTCGAGCAGCAGCGAGTGCGGCTGGCGGCCGTCGATGATGTGGGCCGAGCCGGCGCCGCCGCGGACCGCGTCGAGGCAGGCCTGCAGCTTCGGCCGCATGCCGCCCTCGATCCCGCCCAGGCGGCCCTCGACCTCGCCCACCGTGGCGCGGCTGATCAGCGAGCCGGGGTCCTCGGCCTCGGCGCGCCAGCCCTCGACGTCGGTGAGGAAGATCGCCTTGTGGGCGCCGAGCGCGGCGGCGACCTTGCCGGCCGCCTCGTCGGCGTTGACGTTGTAGGACTGGCCGGCGCGGTCGGAGGCGGCCGAGGCGATCACCGGGATGTAGTCGGCGGCGATGTGGTTGAGGACGTCGACGTCGACCCGCTCGATCGAGCCGACGAAGCCGACCTCCTCGGCGTTGGCGACCGGCGCCACCTCGAACAGGGTGCCGTCCTCGCCGGAGAGGCCGACCGCCGGCTGACCATGGCGGTTGAGGCGCTGGACGATGTCGGAGTTGAGCTTGCCGAGCAGGACCATCTTCGCCACCTCGACCGTCTCCGCGTCGGAGACGCGCAGGCCGTGGTGGAAGCGGACCTCCATCCCCAGCCGCTGCATGTACTCGCTGATCTCCGGCCCGCCGCCGTGGACGACGACCGGGTTGAGGCCGACGTACTTGAGCAGGACGACGTCGGTGGCGAAGGCCTCGCGCAGCTCCTCCTCGCGCATCGCGGCGCCGCCGTACTTGATCACCACGGTGCGGCCGTGGAACTCCCTGATGTAGGGAAGCGCCTCGAGCAGGGTGTCGACGTGGGCTGCCATCGCTCTCCTAGGTCGTGTATTCGCCGTTGATCCGCACGTACTCGTAGCCGAGGTCGGAGAACCAGACGTGGGCGGCGTGCTCGCCGCGCGCCAGCCGCAGGCCGATCTCGGCCTCGGCGTCCTCGCCGCCGAGCGAGGCCGAGTCGATCGAGTCGGCGCCGATCTCCTCCAGGTCCTCGCCGGCCAGGGCCATGCCCGCGGCCTGGGCGATCCGGCCCCAGTTGGGGTCGCGGCCGAAGAGCGCCGTCTTGACCAGGGGCGAGTTGGCGATCGCCCGCGCGACCCGCTCGGCCTCGGCGGCGCTGGCGGCGCCCTCGACCCCGACCCGGCCGACCCGGGTCGAGCCCTCGCCGTCGGCGACCACCTCGAGCGCCAGGCTGCAGGAGGATGGCCTCGAGCAGGCCCTCGGGCAGCGGCGCGCCGGCGGCGCCGGTCGCCTGCAGCAGCACGGTGTCGTTGGTGCTCATCTGGCCGTCGACCGTGATCCGCTCGAAGGAGGCGTCGCTGGCGGCGCGCAGGGCGGCGTCGGGGTCGGCGACGACGGCGTCGGTCTGGACGAAGCAGAGCATCGTCGCCATGTTCGGCTGGATCATGCCGCCGCCCTTCGCCTGGGCGGAGACGGTCACGCCGCCGGCCCGCACCGTGCAGCGCTTCGGCCAGCGGTCGGTGGTCAGGATCGCGTCGGAGAAGGCGGCGGCGCCGTCCGCGGCGAGCGAGCCGGTCGCCTCGCCGATCCCCGCCAGCACGGCCTCGACCGGCAGCGGCACGCCGATCACGCCGGTCTCGGCGACGGCGACCGTCTGCGGCCGCAGCCCGAGCCGCGAGGCCGTCTCGTCGCACATCGCGACCGCGTCGGCGTAGCCCTGCTCGCCGGTCTCGGCGTTGGCGTTGCCGGCGTTGACCACGGCGGCGCGGATCGCGCCGCGCTCGCAGCGCTTGCGGCAGACCCGCACCGGCGCCGCGGCGGAGGCGTTGCGGGTCAGCAGCAGCGCCGAGGAGACGTCCTCCTCGTCGCAGACCAGCACGCCGACGTCGGTCTTGCCGCCGCCCTTCAGCCCGCAGTGCGCCGCCCCGGCCCGGAAGCCCGGCGCCAGCCGCGCCGGGTCGAGCTCCTCGACCCCGGGGGGCGCCTGCACCCAGCGCGACTTGAAGAAGGTCATGCGAGCCCCTCCGTCTCGTCGAGGCCGAGCATCAGGTTGAGGTTCTGCACGCCCTGGCCGGAGGCGCCCTTCCAGAGGTTGTCGATCGCCGAGAAGGCCAGCACCCGACCGCGCTCCTCGACCGTGACGTAGACGTGGCACTCGTTGGTGTCGCGCACGGCGCGCAGGTTGGGGGGCCCGTCGAGCACGCGGACAAAGGGCTCGCCGGCGTAGCGCTCGCGGTAGAGCGCCTGCACCTCCTCCTTCGGCAGGGGCTCCGAGAGCTGGGCGAAGCAGGTGGCCAGCTCGCCCTGGTCGAGCGGCAGCAGGTGCGGCACGAAGGTCACCGGCGCCGGGCTGCCCAGCGCCGCCAGCTCCTGCTCGGTCTCGGGCCGGTGCCTGTGGCCCTCGGTCTTGTAGGGAAAGGCGTTCTCCGTCATCGCGCTGAAGTGGACGGCGTCGTCGCTGCTGCGGCCGTAGCCCGACGTGCCCTGCATCGCGGCGACGAAGACCTCGCTCAGCAGCCCCTTCTCGGCCAGCGGCGCCAGCGCCAGGACCGAGGCGGTCGGGTAGCAGCCGGGGGTGGCGACCAGCTTCGCCTCGCGCAGCTCGTCGCGGTAGAGCTCGGTGAGGCCGTAGACGGCGGTGCCGAACAGCTCGGGCGCGCCGTGCTCGCCGTACCAGCGCTCGTAGGTGGCGAGGTCGCGCAGGCGGAAGTCGGCGGAGAGGTCGACCACCAGCACCCCGGCGGAACGCAGAGCGGCGACCGTCGGCGCCGCCGCGCCGTGCGGGTAGGCGACGATCGCCGCGTCGATTCCCTCGATCCGGTCGAGGTCGATCTCGGTCAGCTCGAGCGGCACTCGGTAGCGCGGGTAGAGCCGGTCGAGCCGGGTGCCGGCGTCGCTGCGCGAGGTGACCGCGACCAGCTCCAGGCGCGGGTGGCGCCAGACGATCTGCGCGGCGAGCGCCCCGGTGAAGCCGGAGGCGCCGGCGACCAGGACCCGCGCCGCGGGCTCACCGGACAGCGGCTGTGCGATCCGCTCAGCCACGCAGCGACCCCCCGATCTGCGCCAGGCCGGACTCGATCGCCGCCCGCCGCTCGGCGACCTCCTCGTCGGTCAAGGTGCGGTCGGCGGCGCGGAACTCGAGCCGCAGGGCGAGGCTCTTGTTGCCCTCCCCCACCTGCTCGCCCTCGTAGAGGTCGAAGACCCGGGCGCCGCGCAGCAGCTCGCCGCCGGCGGCGAGCACCGTCTCCCGCACCGTCTCGGCCGAGACCTCGGCCGGGGCGACGACGGCGATGTCCTGGTTGACCGCCGGGAAGCCGGTCACGTCCTCGAAGGTCTCCTCGCCGGCGCCGGCCGCGGCGAGCAGCGGCGCCAGGTCGATTTCGAAGCCGGCCGCCGCCTCCAGGTCCCACTCGCGGGCGACGAGCGGGTGCAGCTCGCCGATCCAGCCGGCCGGCTCCCCGCCCGCGCCGACGGCGGCCGAGCGCCCCGGGTGCAGGAACGGCTCCTCGGCAGGCGCGAAGGAGAGCGCCGCGCCGAGCTGCCCGGCCAGCGCCTCCAGCACCCCCTTGAGCGCGAAGAAGTCGGCCGGCTCGCCCGCGCCGCGCCACGAGGCCGGCGCCAGCGCCCCGGTGGCGAGCGCCGCCACCCGGTGCGGCTCATAACACGGCGCCGCCCGCTCCCCCGCAAAACCCCCGCCGACGGGCCTAGATGTCGCCTGCTGGGCAACATTTAGGCCCGTCGGCGGGGAGGGGAGGTAGACGCGGGCGGACTCAAAGAGGGCGACGGAGGCGGCGCCGTGGGCCTGGTTGCGCCGGGCGACGTCGAGCAGGCTGCCGAGCACCGTGGTCCGCATCGCGGACTGGTCCTCGGAGAGCGGGTTGGCGAGGACGACCGGGTTGGCGCGCGGGTCCTCGGCGGCGATCCGCAGCCGGGCCGGCTCGCCGGGGTCGGTGAAGCTCCAGCCGACGACTTCGTCGAAGCCGAGGTCGCGCAGCGTGTCCTCGGCCCGCCGCCGCAGGCGCTGGTCGCGGCTGAGGCCGCCGGCCTGGCCGGCGCTCGCCGGCAGCGTGCTGGGCAGGTGGCGGTCGAGTCCGTGGACGCGGGCGACCTCCTCGATCAGGTCGACCTCGCGGGTGACGTCGTAGTGGCGGTCGGGCGGCACGCCGACCTCGAGGTCGGCGCCGGCGGCCTCGACCGCGAAGCCGAGCCGCTCCAGGTAGGCGGCCTGGTCGGCCTGCGGGATCGCCATCCCGAGCAGGCCCTCGACCCGCTCGCCGCGCAGGGTCAGCCGCCGCGGCGCCGGCGGATCGGCGGCGACGTCGATCGTCCCCGGCACCAGCTTCGCCCCGCAGAGCTCGACCATCAGCCGCGAGGCGATCCGCTGCGCCCGCAGGCAGAGCTCCGGGTGCAGCTGCTTCTCGAAGCGCGAGGAGGCCTCCGAGCGCAGCGAGAGCTGGCGCGAGGTGCGCAGGATGTTGGTCCCGTTCCAGCACGCCACCTCGAGCAGGACGCTGGTCGTCTCCGCCGAGACCTCGGAGGTCTGGCCGCCCATGATCCCGGCGATCCCCGAGGGGCCGTTGCGGTCGCAGACCAGGACCGTCTCGGCGTCGAAGCTGCGCTCGACCCCGTCGAGCGTCGTCATCGCCTCGCCCGCGGCGGCGGCGCGGACGGTCAGCGCCCCGTCGGGGACCTCATCCAGGTCGAAGGCGTGCAGGGGCTGGGCGGTGAGCAGCATCGCGTAGTTGGTGATGTCGACCACGTTGTTGATCGGCCGCTGGCCGGCGGCGGCGAGGCGGGCCTGCAGCCAGGCCGGCGAGGGGGCGATGGTGACGTCGGTGAAGACGCGGGCAGTGAAGCGTGGGCAGAGCTCGGGCACGTCGACCGCTACGGAGGCGTAGTCGCCGACCTCACCCTCGCCCTCGGCGGCGGCGTCCTCGGCCCAGGGCTCGGGCGCCAGCGGCGCGCCGGCGATCGCGTGGACCTCGCGGGCGACGCCGTAGACGCCGAAGCAGTCGACCCGGTTCGGGGTCACCTCCAGCTCCAGCACCGGCTCGGCCAGCGGCAGCACCTCGGCCAGCGGCGTACCCGGCTCGAGGCCGTCGCCGGCGAGGACCATGATCCCCTCGGGGCTCTCGCCCAGCTCCAGCTCCGCCGCCGAGCAGATCATCCCGCTCGACTCGACGCCGCGCAGCTTCGCCTTGCCGATCTTCATGCCGCCGGGCAGCACCGCGCCCGGCAGCGCCACCGGCACGGCCTGGCCGGCGGCGACGTTGGGGGCGCCGCAGACGATCGTCCGCTCGCCGTCGCCGGCGTCCACGTCGCAGACGCGCAGCCGGTCGGCGTTGGGGTGCGGCTCGGCGCTCAGCACCCTGCCGACGACGAAGCCCTCGGCGCTCGGCGGGCCGAGGTGGCCGACCCGCTCGACCTCGGTGCCGGTCATCGCCAGGCGCTCGGCCAGCTCGCCCGACTCGATGCCGGGGTCGCAGTACTCGCGCAGCCAGGAGTACGGGACCCTCATGTCAGGGACCTCGCCATGCTCCGCTCACGCAGAATCAGATATGGACGTTCGCTCCGCATGGCTCAGAGGAACTGCTCCAGGACGCGCACGTCGTTGTCGAAGAAGCGGCGCAGGTCGGGGACGCCGTGGCGCAGCATCGCGATCCGCTCGACCCCCATGCCGAAGGCGAAGCCCTGCACGCGCTCGGGGTCATAGCCGTTGGCCTCGACGAAGCCGAGCACGTTGGGGTCGACCATGCCGGCGCCGCCGACCTCGATCCAGCCGATCCCCTTGCAGAGGTTGCAGCGCTCGCCGCCGGCCAGGGCGCCCGTCCCCTCGCACTGGAAGCAGGAGACGTCGAACTCGACGCTGGGCTCGGTGAAGGGGAAGAAGTGCGGCCGCATGCGGGCCTCGCGACCGGCGCCGAAGATCGCGCTGAGCATCTCGGTCAGCGTCCCCTGCAGGTCGGCGAGCGTGATCCCCTCGCCGATCGCCAGCCCCTCGACCTGGTGGAACATCGGGCTGTGGGTGGCGTCGGAGTCGCGCCGGTAGACCTTGCCCGGGGCGATCATGAAGATCGGCGGCGGCTGGGCCTCCATGCTGCGGACCTGGACCGGCGAGGTGTGGGTGCGCAGCAGCACCTCGGGGTCGGACTGGACGTAGAAGGTGTCCTGCAGCATCCGCGCCGGGTGGCCGGGCGGGTGGTTGAGCGCGGTGAAGTTGTAGTAGTCGTGCTCGACCTCGGGACCCTCCATCACCCGGTAGCCGAGGCCGACCATCGTGTCCTCGATCTGGCGCGTGGTGCGGGTGATCAGGTGGGTGTGGCCGACGGGCCGCGGCGGCGCCCCGGGCAGGGTGACGTCGACGCGGTCCTCCGCCAGGCGAGCCTCGAGCTCGCCGGCGTCGAGCGCCGCGCCGCGCGCCTCGATCAGCGCTTCCAGCTCCTTGCGCGCCCGGTTCGCGGCGGAGCCGACCGCACCCCGTTCCTCAGCGGGCAGCTCGGCGATGCCGCGCAGGATCGAGGTCAGCTCGGCCTTGCGGCCGAGGTGGCGGACCCGCAGCTGCTCGAGCTCGGCGCTACCCGGCGCGGCCTCGATCTGCGCCGCGGCCTCGCCCCTGATCCGCTCGATCCGGTCGACCCCTCCCTCAGTTGCCATCAGCGGCCTCCGGCATGGCGGGCGACGATATCCGCTCGGCGCAGATCGCGGCGACGGCGGCGACGTTGAGCGACTCGGCGCCGCCGGGGCGCAGCGGGATCGTCACCCGCGCGTCGCAGGCGGCGAGGACCGCGGCCGGCAGGCCCTCGCGCTCGGCGCCGAGGCAGACGGTGGCGACGCCGTCCAGCGCCGCTGTCGCCTCGCCGCCGTGGGCGAGCAGCGCGGCGCGCGGCGCCGGCGTCTCCTCCACCCCGCCGCGGGCCGGCGGCCGGGCGAGGACCGAGCCCATGCTGGCCCGCACCGCCTTCGGCGAGAAGGGGTCGGCGCAGTCGGGACCGAGGACGACGGTGCCGCCGAGCAGGGCGTGCGCGGTGCGGACGATCGCGCCGACGTTGCCGGGGTCGCCGACCCCGTGCAGATAGACGCAGGGCCCGCCGCCGGGCTCGGCCCAGCGCCGCGGCCAGACGGCGATCGCCCGCGTGCCCGAGCCGAGCGCCGAGACCGCGGCGAGCAGCTCGGGCTCGACCTCCTCGCCGGCCAGGCCGCTGCCGGCGGCGACGAGGACGAAGCGCGGCCGCAGGCCGGCGGCGAGCCCCGCCTCGAGCAGGTCCTCGCCCTCGCTGAGGAAGGACTCCTCGCGCTCGCGGTGCTTGCGCTCGTGCAGCTTGCGCACCAGCTTCAGCTTCTCGTTTTGGGGGCTCTCGATCATCTCGGTCCGGTTCGGCTATCTGTGTTCTCTTCGGTCGTTTCTTCTCCTGGAACGAAAAAGCGGGCCGTTAGACGGCCCGCCCGGGAAGAGGAGATGTGGCTGCCGGTCAGGCGGCCGCACCCTCCCGGGCCAGCTCCACGAATCGGCGGAACGCCTCGCGGTCGTTGACGGCGATGTCGGCCAGCATCTTGCGGTTGACCTCGACCCCGGCCTCGCCGAGGCCGTGGACCAGCTGCGAGTAGCTCATCCCCTCGAGCCGCGCGGCGGCGTTGATCCGCGTGATCCAGAGGCGGCGGAACTCGCGCTTGCGGTTGCGCCGGTCGCGGTAGGCGTACATCCCCGAGCGCTGCACCTGCTCTTTGGCGAAGCGGTAGGAGGAGTGCTTGCGGCCGTAGTAGCCCTTCGCTTCCTTCAGCACCTTGCGGCGCTTCTTGCGCGCGTGTACGGAGCGCTTGACCCGGCTCACTTGTTCCCTCCGAGCAGCGTGCGCACGGTCTTCGTGTCCGCCGGGGAGATCTCCACCGGCCGCGCCATCCGCCGCTTGCGCTTCGGCGACTTCTTCTCGAGGATGTGGCTCGAGTAGGCGCGCCGGCCGCGCAGCTTGCCCGTAGCGGTCTTGCGGAAGCGCTTCTTGGCGCCGGAGTGTGTCTTCATCTTGGGCACGGGGTCGCTATTGAAGCAGACCCGCACGCCTGGGCGCGCCGAACGCCCGCCGACGGGCCGAAATGTCCCCCGTGAGGCTACATATCGGCCCGTCGGCGGGGAGGCGGGTACTGTGGCGCCGCATGCGCATCGTCTACGTCGTCGGCACCCGGCCCAACTTCGTCAAGACCGCCCCGGTGGTCGCCGCCCTGCGGGCGCGGCTGCCCGACGGCCGCCACGCGATCGTCCACACCGGGCAGCACTACGACCGGCTGATGTCGGAGGTCTTCCTCGAGCAGCTCGGGGTGCCGGCGCCCGACCACATGCTCGAGGTCGGCTCGGGCAGCCACGCGCAGCAGACGGCGCGGGTGATCGAGCGGCTGGAGCCGGTGCTGGCCGAGGAGCGGCCGGACCTGGTCGTCGTCCCCGGCGACGTCAACTCGACCCTGGCCGCCGCCCTGACCGCGGCCAAGCTGCAGATCCCGGTCGCCCACGTCGAGGCCGGGCTGCGCAGCTTCGACCGCACGATGCCCGAGGAGCTGAACCGGGTGCTGACCGACCAGCTCTCCGAGAGCCTCTTCATCCACAGCCCCGAGGCGAGCGACAACCTGCACGCCGAGGGCGTCCCGGCCGAGCGCATCCACCTGGTCGGCAACACGATGATCGACACCCTGGTGGCGCTCGAAGGCCGCTTCCGGGCGGCGGGGACGGCGGCGCGGCTGGGGGTCGAGCCCGGCGCCTACGCGCTGGTCACCCTGCACCGCCCGGCGCTGGTCGACGGCCCGCTGCTGGGCGAGACGGTCACCCGCCTCGGCGCCCTCGCCCGCGAGATGCCGGTCGTCTTCCCGGTCCACCCGCGCACCCGCAAGATGATGGAGTCGCTCGACGCCGAGCACCCCGGCCTGCTGCTCTGCGAGCCGCTCGGCTACCTCGACTTCCTCTCCCTGCTCGCCGACGCCGGCGCCGTCCTCACCGACTCCGGCGGCATCCAGGAGGAGACCACCTACCTCGGCATCCCCTGCTTCACCCTGCGCGCCAACACCGAGCGCCCAATAACGCTCACCGCCGGCACCAACACCCTCCTAGGCCTAGACCCCGCCGCCATAACCCAGATCCCCTCAGCCCTAGCATCCCGCCCCCCAGGCAGACCCCAGCCCCCACCCCTCTGGGACGGCCACGCAGCCAACCGCATCGCGGATATCGTGACGGGAGAGGGCCGGTCTCAGCAGGCTTGAAGCTGGAGGGGCGTCGGGGGACCCTCCCTCAAACACTCAAGCGAGGCTCCCGCCGAGCGTTTGAGGGAGGGTCCCCCGACGCCCGGTCCACCTCAAACCCGCGCTGCTAAGCAGCCGCGTCGTCCGCGTCGTCAGCGTCGTCCGGCTTGTCCTGCGCGTCCTTCTCAGCCCCAACCTCTTTGCCCGGCGCCAGCAACATGCTCATGTTCCGCCCTTCCTGCAGCGGCTGGGACTCGATCACGGCGAGGCCGTCGAGGTCCTCGAAGAGGCGCGCCAGGAGGTCGCGGCCGCGCTCGGGGTGGGCCTGCTCGCGGCCGCGGAACATGATCGTCACCTTGACCTTGTCCTGGTGGCGGAGGAAGCGTTCGACGTGGCCCTTCTTGGTTTCGTAGTCGTGGTCGGCGATCTTCGGCCGCAGCTTGATCTCGCGGATGTTGACCTGCTGCTGGTGCTTGCGCGCCTGCTTCTGCTTCTGCTCCTGCTCGTACTTGTACTTCGAGTAGTCGAGCAGGCGGGTCACCGGCGGCTTCGAGTTGGGCGCCACCTCGACCAGGTCGAGGTCGGCTTCCTGGGCGCGTTTTAGCGCCTCCTGGATCTCGACCACGCCGAGCTGCTCGCCCTCGGCGCCGATCAGGCGCACCTTGGGCACGCGGATGCGCTCGTTGATCCGAGTGCTGTCGCGCTCTGGTGGGCGCCGATCGAACCTGCGCGGAACCGGCACTAGCTAGCGGTGAGGTGGGACTGCAATTGGACGAGGGATCGGCGAGGCGGCACGGGGGCTCAGGGCCGCGAGGTGTTTTGCGTGCCAGCGATCAAGTGGACGCAGTATAGACAGAGGGCGGGGGCGGGCGGCGGTCAGGCCGTCTCGCTCTCGGCCCGCACGCGGGCGGCGAACTCGGCGACGGGCATCGCCCCCAGCTCGCCCTCGGCGTGCGAGCGCACCGCGACGGCGCGCTCGGAGAGCTCGCGATCGCCGACCACCAGCATGAACGGGTGGCGGCCGAGCTCGGCGTCGCGGATCTTGCGGCCGACCGACTCCGAGCGGCGGTCGACCTCGACCCGCACGCCGGCGGCGCGCAGCTCGGCGGCGACCTCCTCGGCGTAGCCGTTGTGGGAGTCGGAGACCGGCAGCAGGATCGCCTGCACCGGCGCCAGCCAGACCGGGAAGCGGCCCGCGTGGTGCTCGATCAGGATGCCGGCGAAGCGCTCCATCGAGCCGAGCAGGGCGCGGTGGATCATCACCGGGCGCTGCTGCCTGTCGTCGGCGTCGACGTAGGAGAGGTCGAAGCGCTCGGGCATGAAGAAGTCGACCTGGCAGGTGCCGCACTGCCAGGAGCGGCCGAGCGCGTCGGTGACGTGGAAGTCGATCTTCGGCCCGTAGAAGGCGCCGTCGCCGGGGTTGAGCTGGTACTCGCGGCCCTGCGCCTCGAGCGCCTCGCGCAGCGCCGCCTCGGCCTGCTGCCACTGCTCGTCGCTGCCGATCGACTTCTGCGGCCGGGTCGAGAGCTCGACCCGCACGTCCTCGAAGCCGAAGCGCGCGTAGAGCTCGTCGATCGCCGCACAGACGGCGCCGACCTCGTCGGTGATCTGCTCCGGGGTGCAGTAGATGTGGGCGTCGTCCTGGGTGAAGGCGCGCACCCGCAGCAGGCCGTGCAGGACGCCCTCGCGCTCGGCCCGCGAGACCTGGCCGAACTCGGCGATGCGCAGCGGCAGCTCGCGATAGGAGTGGCGCTCGGCGCCGTAGACGAGGCAGGCGCCGGGGCAGTTCATCGGCCGCAGCGCGTACTGGCGCTCGCCCGACTCGGTGAAGTACATGTTCTCGCGGTAGTTGTCCCAGTGGCCGGAGCGGTGCCAGAGCTCGACGTCCATCACCTGCGGCGTCTTGATCTCCTCGTAGCCGCGCTTGCGCAGCTGGGCCTGGACCTCGGCCTCGATCAGGCGCAGCAGGGTCGTCCCGTTGGCGAGCCAGAAGGGCATGCCGGGCGCCTCCTCGCGCAGCATGAAGATGCCGAGCTGGGGGCCGAGGCGGCGGTGGTCGCGCTTCTTGGCCTCCTCGATCCGCTCCAGGTGGGCGGCGAGATCCTTCTTCGAGAAGAAGGCGGTGCCGTAGATGCGGGTCAGCATCGGCCGGCTCTCGTCGCCGCGCCAGTAGGCGCCGGCCAGCGAGGTCAGCTTGATCGCCGCGATGCGGCCGGTGGAGGGGCCGTGCGGGCCGCGGCAGAGGTCCTCGAAGGGGCCGTTGCGGTAGAGCGAGACGGTCTCGGTGCCTTCGTCGGCGATCAGGTCGCGGATCAGCTCGACCTTGTAGTCCTCGCCCTGGGCCTCGAACAGTTCGATCGCCTCGGCGACCGGGAGCTCGCGGCGCTGGAAGCGCTCGTCGGCCTCGATGTGGGTGCGCATCGCCTGCTCGATCCGCTCCAGGTCGGCGTCGGTGACCTTGACCCCCTCGGGGAAGTCGAAGTCGTAATAGAAGCCGTCCTCGACCGCGGGGCCGATCGTCACCCGGGTGCCGGGATAGAGCTCCTGCACCGCCTCGGCCATCACGTGGGCGGCGTCGTGGCGGATCAGCGCCAGCGCCTCCGGCGCGCGGTCGGTGAGGATCGCGATCTCGGCCCCGTCGGGCAGCGGCGCGGTCAGGTCGCGCAGCTCGCCGTCGACCTCGATCGCCAGCGCCGCCTTGGCCAGGCCCGGCCCGATCGCCGCCGCCGCGTCAGCGCCCGTCGCCCCGCCGGCAAGCTCGAGCGCCGCCCCGTCGGGCAATTTCACCGTGATCTCGGTCGCAGCCTCCACCGGCGCCATCGTACGCAAGCCCACCCCCACCCCGCGGTGCTGACTTCCTGGTTTGGGACGCATATGCACCCAAAACCGGGAAGTCAGCGATCAGGGGGTGGCCTGGCGGGCCTGGCGGACGGCTATTAGGGGGCACGGGGTCGGGCCGGGGGTTGGGTGGGTCACCTCCCAGAGCAGGTAGGGCGGGGCGACGCGCTCGGGCTGCAGGCCCGGGAAGGGCGGGCCGGGGACGCGCAGGGCGGTGACGACGTAGCGGACGCCGCGCGGCGGGCGGGCGCCGGCGTCCGCCGCCGCCTCGATGCAGACCCGGCCGCCGCGCAGCTCCCAGGCGACGTAGGGCTCGCCCTGTTCGTCCTCGAGCAGCCGGCGCGGGGCGAGGACGAGGGTCGGCCCGGCGCCGACGCTGGAGCGCAGACTGGTCAGGGCCGGCGAGTAGTCGCCGGGGCCGACCGGGGCGTTGGCGAGCGCCAGCAGCGAGCAGGCGCCGGCGGCGAGCAGGTAGAGCCAGGCGACCGGGCGGCGCAGCAGCGGCATGACGATGACCAGGGCGGCGAGGGGGGCGGCGACCTCGAGCGCCTTGGCGGCGGTGTATGGGGTGCCGCCGAGGCGGGCGGCGGCGTAGGCGAGAGCCGCGGCGCCGAGCCCGGCGAGCAGGGCGGTCTGGCCGCGGCGCCAGCAGACGGCGGCGCCGTAGGCGAGCAGGATCGTGGCGAAGGCGGCGCCGAGGTAGTAGCCGAGGGCCGGCACGGCGCCGTCGCCCGGGGCGAGGCGGAAGTCGCCCGAGGGCCAGATCCCGAGCGCGGTGAAGGGCGAGACCTGGCCGAAGAGGTTGCCCAGGCCGGGGCCGTTGGGGTCGAAGGTCTCGAAGCGGTGGAAGTCGATCGCCCGGCCGACCTCCGGCGCGGTGAGGACCGCGAAGAGGCCGAGGCCGAGCAGCAGCGGGCCGGCCGGCGCCGTGCGCTCCAGGGCGAGCCAGAGGACGAGCGCGGCGAGGAGCCAGATCAGGCCGGGGAAGCTGTAGACGTAGACCGAGCCGGCGGCGAGGATCGCGGCCGGGGCGAAGCGCAGCGGCAGGGAGCGCCACTCGGGGCCGGCCGTCGTCTCCCTCAGGGCGAGGACGAAGGCGAGGAAGAAGAGCGCCTGGGCGGTCTCCTTGAAGGCGCCCTGGGCGAAGTAGGAGGCGACCAGGTAGGCGAGGCCGACGACCAGCGCGGCCGGGACGCGCAGGGCCGGCGGCTGCTCGCGGAAGGCGGCGAGCGCGGTGAGCGAGGCGAGCACGGCGATCGCGATCGTCAGGCCGGTGAACGCCTGGACCAGGCCGATGCCCAGCCCCTGGTGCAGGGCGACGGCGACGGCGTGCGGGCCGAGCGGGTAGCCCTGGCGCAGCAGCTGCGAGGGCTCGCCGTCGGCGAGGCGGTCGGCGGCGAGCAGGTGCTGGGACATGTCCGGGTTGAAGCCGGTGCCGAGGATGCCGAAGTGGCCCGCGGCGATGAACGGCAGGGCCGTCGCCAGCAGGGCGAGCGCGGCGACGGGCGCCCCGGCGCGGAGCGCCTCCCAGCCTGCCTCGAGGCGGCGCCAGAGGTAGGCGATCGCGACGGCGCTGAGCAGCAGCGCCAGCAGCGCCGAGGCCAGCCCGTCGCCGGGCAGGCGCACGGTCCCCCAGCAGAGGGCGCAGAGGAGCGCCAGGCCGACGGCCGGCGCGAGCCACGACCAGCGCCGCAAGTCACAGAGCGCGATCGTCGCCTGCCCGATCGCCAGCGAGGCGGCGCAGACGACGAGCACCGCTGCGTAGGTCCCGATCACGAGGCGGCGAGCCTAGTCGAAGGCCGGCCGGCCCCGACCGCGGCAGCGCGTATGCAAACGAACCGGTTTCTACACGGGAACGCACTTTGCGCGTATAAAGCGCGCCGACATTCCCGACCGAAAGGCCAGCTTGCGCACCGCCACGACGATCTGCTCGACCGCCGCCGCCCTCGCCGTCTTCGCCCTGACGCCGGCGACCGCCAGCGCCCTCGACTACGACTGCGCCGACTTCGCCACCCAGGAGGAAGCGCAGGAATACCTGCTGCCGGGCGACCCCTACGGGCTCAACGGCGACAACGACGGCGTCGCCTGCGAGGACCTGCCGCACGGACCCTCGGGCTCGGGCACGTCGACGCCGACCACCACGCCACCGCCACCGCCGCCGCCCAAGCTGAGCAAGCCGGTCGCCCGCGATGCCGCCAAGCGCACCGCGCGCAAGTTCGTGCGCCGCCGCGCCCGCCTCGACGCGGTCGCCTTCAAGGGCTGCGGCCGCAGGGGCCGCCAGAAGGTCGGCTGCCGCTTCGTCGCCCGCGGCCAGACCGCCAGGCGCCGGGTCCGCTGCCGGTTCAGGGTCTCGGTCGCAGGCACCGACGCCAGCCACTCGACCCGGGTCAAGCACCTGATCTGCCGCAGCTTCCCGCGCTGACGGCGGCTGGCGGCGGCGAGATCCGGCATCCGGAGATGGGCGCTACTGGGCTCGAACCAGTGACCTCCAGCTTGTCGAGCTGGCGCTCTCCCAACTGAGCTAAGCGCCCCAGGGGGAATCGGAATCTACCAGCGGCTCAAGGCCGCCGCCGGAGCAGCCGATGCACTCGGTGCAACTTTCCATCGAACGCGGTGTTTCTAGAACAGACTCAGGACTGACGAGCCAGGGAAGCGCAGCTCACTTGGTGGCACGTCCTTCGGAAGCCAAGGGCCCCTCACGGGGCCCTTTTCCGTTCTAGGCGAGGATCTGCACGACGACGGTGCGCTGGCGCGGCCGGTCGTCGAAGTCGAGCAGCACGACCTGCTGCCAGGTGCCGAGCGCCAGGCGCCCGTCGAGGATGGGGACCGCGAGCGAGGGACCGATCAGCGAGGCGCGCTGGTGGGCGTGCGAGTTGGTGTCGTGGTTGAGCCGGTTGTGCTCGTAGTCGCCCCGGGACGGGATCAGCCGCTCGAGCAGCTGGCGCAGGTCGTGGACCCCGCCCGGCTCGAACTCCATCGTCGTGATCGCCGCGGTCGAGCCGCGGACGAAGGCCGTCGCCTGGCCCTCGGCGACGCCGGCCTCCTCGACCGCGGCCTGGAGCGACGCCGTGATGTCGATCGTGTCGCCGTCGCCCTCGGTGGCGAGGGATAGCTCCGCGCTGTGAACCGCCATGACGTAGAGCCTTGCAAACCGGGCCTGCGCGGGGACTGGACGAATGTTCCGGGGGATCTGCACGGAAGCCTGCCGAAAACCGCCTCGTTTGACTTAACGTGGCGAGCGTGAGCGAACAGGGACATCACCTCGTCGGCTTCCCGCGGCGCGCGGCCGGGCAGCCGGCCTGGGACGCCCCCGCCGAGGAGCCGGCCGAGGGCGCAGAGCGCGAGCGCCGCTGGGGCCTGCGCCTTCCCTCGCTGCGCGGCGACTCGGCCCTGGTCCCGTCGCTGAGCCGCGGCGCCCGTGAAGAGCGCGCCGAGGAGCGCGAGCGGCAGCGGGTGCTGGCCGGGCTCGAAGCCGCCCGCCAGGCGTTCTTCGAAACCCCCGCCGGCCGCGCCCGCCTCGCCTACAAGCGGGGCCACCAGCTCTTCCAGTACGAGATGGAGATCGGCGACCTGCCGACCCTGGTCGTCCCCGGCCCCTCCGGCGCCCCGGCGCGGCAGACCAACGACCCCGTCGACGTCCTCAACTCGGTCACGGTCGAGGGCTGGAAGCTGGTCACCGGCAAGTTCATCCACAGCGAGATGCGCGGCGGCGCCGTCGGCTGCTACCTCTTCAAGCGCTCCCAAAAACGCCGCCTGCAGATGAACGACCCCTGGCAGGCCCCGCTCGAGCCAGCGTCCAAGATCTGAGTCGACCCGGCCTATTCTGGTCGGGGACCAGAGCAGAGACCCAAGTAGAGCGCGATGCCCTCATGCAGGGAGTCGAAAAGCTCCCCCAGGCTGTCACCGGACGCGAAGCATCCGGGCAACTCGGACACGTCGGCCCAGCAACTGCCTTCCTCGACATGGATGCGAACGTTCAGTTCCATCGCGGAATCGTTTCCATCGTAGCCCGCCCAGACGGCTCGACGCCGAGTGATCGATTGACCCCAAATACGGGGGCAAATCGATCAATCAGCGCCTCGCCAGGCACACGAACCGCTCACTCGGGACTGGGGTCGGCACGGCAGTCGCCGTGGAACTGCTCATCCAGAGGCGCCCACCGGAATCGAACCGGTGTAAACGGCTTTGCAGGGCGAGACCGGCCAGCCCTGGTCGGCTTGTTCAAGCGGTTTAGCTGCCACGGGTGCCAGCCTGGGTGCCAGCGGCGAGCACTAACCAAGCGTGATAGCAGCCTCAAACAGCCGCCGGGCGTAGGCATTAGCTGGCAGCCGCACCCAGTCCGGGGTGACGACCTTGAGCCAGAAAGCTCCGAGCCCAAAGGCAGCGGCGAGCGGCCAGGACCAATCCGTCAGCCGACTACCGAGGGACCCCGATCCGCCGATCAACAAAGCGACAGCAGCCATAGCGACCACGACGCATACGCCAATCCCGTAACGACGCAAGCCGAGGCAGTTTCGCCGGAAGCCATAGTTGACGTTCTCCTCAAATAGAAGCGGAAATCGTTTCCGATCCCGGGTCCGCGCGACTAGCCCCTGGACCGCTGTCGCATATCGTTCGTCGGCCGCCAAGGGGTCCCTCTCCTCCTCCTCACTCGACGGTAGTGCAGCAGACAAGATCCGCTCAGCATCCGCCCGGCATTGCGATACGTAGGCGGATTGCTCGGAGCCGCTGAGACGCAGCGATTGAGTCGTTGGCGCACCGCCCCAATCCGACCAAAGCCTGTCCTGGAGATCGCGACCGCGATCACGTCCCAGTTGTGCTCCCAAGATCGACAAAGCACCGACGATGACGCCGGTCGCAACCCCGAAGGTGGACGCACTGAGAACGCCCACGGCAAGAAGAACCACTACGGGCAGCACGACGATCAGTACCGGCATCTGCCTAGCCCGAATCGCGTAACTGTCGAGCTGCATATCGACGGCTAAGAGTCGGGTGGCTCCGCCTTGGGCGGAATCGGGTCAACCGGGCTACCGTCACGATCCGGGGCGTCGTCGGACGCATACCTCAACCACCCCGTGGTATCTGCGGTCGCCCATACGCGATAGCCCCTCCGACCGCAAGCGTTTGTGATGCGCGGCGATGGTTTCTTCGGATCTTTCGGTGCAACGCTGACTATGCCGACCCCATCTCCGTCTTGCCCGATTGGACCCAGCACCCGATCCAGCGTCTCGCTGTCGAGGTTGTGTCGACTGCCGTGGTGTGGAACCTGGAAGAGCTTGAGAGGGCCGAGTTGACCGTTCCTCTCAAGCTGGTCCATTGCTCTGTCAATGGCGGGAACCCCTGCGTCTCCCGTAAATAGCAAGCGCTCATCCCCATTGAGTATTTGGAGGATTGCACTGGAGTTGTTTCGTGGATTCGTCCCGCCGTCATCGTCAAACGGCAGCTCGACTGGAAAATCCGGCAGTTCGGGCTGAGGTTCGACTGCGAGAGCCTCCGCCAAACGAACGGCCTCGGGCTTCGGTGCTGCCTTTGTTGTCGTCTCCTGCTCTTGCAACAGCTCCCGGTAGTACTCCTGGCTGGGTCCAACAACCATGAACGTCCCTTCGAAGCCGCCAGTGCCCGCGAAGGGTTCGATCACCTTTGTCCCCTGCTTTTCGGCAAGCTCAACGAGTTCCGACGCGGGCTTGGCCCCACTGTTGTCGGGAAACCCGTGCTGTTCGGGGCGATGCAAGAGGAGGTTGCCGACCTTGATCCCCCGCATGACCTCGCCCATGCCATTGACATGATCGGCGTCTGGATGCGTCAGCACGACGAAGTCGAGCCCTTCGGGGTCATAGTAGGTCCGAATATGCTCCAGCAGCCGCTCACCGTCGCCGCGGTATCCAGCGTCGATGACACCGTGGACCCATTCCCCGTTTGGCTGGGTGTACCGCAGCGCAATCGCGTCCCCATGCGCTGCCTCCTCGCCCACGGGTAGAAAGTCGATCTCGAACATACACACCGCAGGCTAAAACCGAGACCGGCGGGAAAAGTGTCGACTCGGCTCACGTCCGATGCAACTCGCTTGCAGCTTGCTCGGTCTCAGCCGCTCTTACTGTTGAAAAAACACACTCGTCTGTGCGGGTCAAGAAAGCGTCAAGAAGTGCAATGGCATCGCTCCGCGCTCCGGGCATCAAGTGCCCGTAAAGATCAAACGTCACCTTGATCGAGCTGTGGCCCATGAAGGCCGATAGCGCCTTCGGGTTTACCCCAGCGGCGATCATGAACGAGGCGTACGTGTGCCGGGCCTGATGCAGCCGCAGGCGATCCGTCAGCCCAGCCGCCTCCCAAGACCGGTCGGCGCGGCGATAGAGGCTGGCGGCGTGAAACGGCTGATCGCCGTCGCCGAAGACGAGGGCATCGTCGGGCGGCTCGCCACGCCTCAGACGGTGCTCCAGCATGAGGTCGCGCAACAACCCCGGCATCGGCGTCGCCCGCTGCGACGTTGGGGTCTTGGGCGCGATGCGCCCCTCCTTCGGGTCCCAGCTCTCGACCACCCGAATCGCGCCCGTGTCTGTATCCACGGCCGACCAGCGCAGCGCCCTCAGCTCGCCGTACCGCAGCCCGGCGTACAGCGCCGTGCCCCAGACCGGCCGGTCCTCGACGGGCAAGGCGGCCAGGAGGGCGGCGGCTGTCTTGGGAGACACGATCTCGACCTCGTTGGGACGCGCTGCCGGTAGTTCCAGGTCGCGCGTCGGGTTCAGCGGCAGACCGCCCCGCGAGCGCGCTCGGCGGAAGATCGCCTGCAACGGCTTGATCGCGTTGCGGATAGTTGAGGCTTGCTGGCCCTCCCCCAGCCACCGATCCACCAGCTCCTGCAAGTCCAGCGTCGTCACGGTGCTGAGCTTTCGACTCCCGATCAGCGGGAGCACCCGATCCTCAAGGGCCTGTCTGTAGCCGCGCAGCGTCGCTGGCTTGTAGGGATGCCCCGAGCGATTCCTGACCTCGCCCGCCTCGGCTCCAGCGAGCCATTCCTCGGCTGCATCCCTCAGCGTCGTCTGGGTCGGCGCTTGCAGAGTGCCGTGGTCGAGCGCCCGCTTGGTCTCGGCCCGCCAGGACCGTGCTTCCGACTCGCGTCGGAATCGCTTGCGGAGCTTCTTGCCATCGCGGGATGAGTAGACAGACGCCTCCCACCCCGCTCGGCACTGGCAGCGCCCACCCCGGTGAGCCGGGCAACCCTCAGAATGGCGCTTCCGGATTCCGGTCGCCATTAGTCGCCCGCGCCCGTGAACCGCCCCAGCCGCGTCCCGCCCGGCTCCCATCCCAGCTCGTCGAGCAGTTCTTCGGGCGGGATGCCGAGCGAGCCGGCGAGCTTGACCACGGTGTCGAGCCGGGCGGTCCGTTCGCCGCGCTCGATCTGACCCACGGCGGTGCGGTGCAACGACGCCCGCACCGCCAGCTCTTCCTGGGAGAACCCCGCCCGCTTGCGGCAGTAGGCAAGGTTGCGACCGAACCGCGCAGCGACCATCAACCCGCCTCCGTCTTCTCGGCGAAGGCGCCGGGACGGTAGTCGCCGGGCTCCCAGGCAAGCCCGTCCAACAGCTCATCGGCGGATATCTCAAGCGAGTCCCGCAGTTTGAGAAGCGTGTCGATGCGGCAGAGACGAAGGCCCCGCTCGACCTGGCTTATCTCGGTCCGGTGGAGGGAGGCAAGGTGGCTCAGCTCCTCCTGGGAAAGGCCGGCGCGCTTGCGACAGCGCGCGAGGTTGTCCCCGAAGCGGGCGGCGAGATCGATCATGCGCACTCACCGCCGGGAAGCTGGGCGAGGAAGCCATGAAGCGCATCGTGCTCGGAGACGACGCGGCGGTACTCGTTGCTGCGGTCGATGATGTGAGCGAGGTCGCGCAGCACGTCGCGCACGTCTGAGTCGGGGACGATCACCAGCTCGTCCAGCGCCGTGAGGAGCCGCCCGTAGGCGGCGTCCTCGCGGCGCAGATGGGCCGGCTCTCCCAGTCCATCTGGGTAGGTGTCCAGTTCCTCGCGAACGCCCGCCTGGGCGCTCGCGAAGGTCATCCGCAAGAAGCGGACGTGATCGACGGGGATCTTGAGGGCGACGGCATAGCCGCGACCCGTAGGGTTCTCATCAGCCATGGGGAGGGTTCCTCTCCTTGTGGTCAGGCGGCCCGTCGTGTTCACAGCACGGCGGGTCGCCGCTTTGTCATTTCGCGAGCGTAGCAGTTTGGAGAGAAAAACTCTCCAAATGCGCCTATTCTCCCCGGATGATCTGGCTGACGCGCGTGTGGTGGAGACCGACCTCTGTGCCGATATCGCGCAACGACAGCCCTGCTTTCTGGGCATCAGCGAATGCCTTGCGCCGTGCCTTCTGGGCGGTCTTCTGTTCACGCTCGAATTGAGCTTGGGCGGCCCGAACCGCCCGGCGTACCTTTCGCTCCGCTGCGTCTGCCATCCCGCGCAGCCTAGAAGCTGACCGCCGCCTCGCGCATCGGCGGGCTCCCCTCGCAGCCCACCGGTCACGCCGTCTCCCCGAAGACCCTGCTCGCGTTCTCCGCTGTCCAGCGCTCAAGCTCTGAGACCGGGACCAAGCGCTTGCGCCCGCGGCGGATCAGGCGCAGCTCCGGGGCGACGTTGGCGTCGAAGAAGTCCGGGCCGACGCCGATGGCGGCGGCGGCCTCCGGCGGGGTGAGGGCGATCCGGGGGATCGAGGTCGAGAGCTTCTTCGCCATCTGTCCCTACCTGTCCGCGAAGACCCCGAAGTGCCCCACGAACCTTCGTCCAGCCAGAGACGAGCCAATCGCCGATTGGCTCGTCTCGACGCTCCCCTTGCGAGCACTCCCGAGCGCCCTCCACCGCTAACCGCCGCACCCCTCACGCGCTATCACCTCCGGAGATCGGGTGGGGCAAAACGTCCGCTGCGTGGACAGAGAGGGCATGCTGTCCATCGGCAAGCTCGGAACCGGCCAGGAGCGCTACTACCTGGAGAAGGTCGCCGAAGGCGCCGAGGACTACTACTCCGGCGAGGGCGAGGTCGCCGGGCAGTGGGCCGGGGACGGCGCCAGCGAGCTGGGCCTCTCCGGAGAGGTCGGCCCCGACCAGCTGACCGCGATGCTCACCGGCCTAAACCCCGCCGACGGCTCGGCGCTGCTGGGCAGCCAGGGGGTGCGCGGCAAAGGCTCGGTGCCGGGCTTCGACCTCACCTTCTCCGCGCCGAAGTCGGTCTCGCTGACCTGGGCGCTGGGCGGCCCCGAGGCCGGGCAGGCCGTCATGGACGCCCACCACCGCTCCGTAGAGGCCGCCCTCGGATACATGCAGCGCCACGCCTGCTGGACCCGGCGCGGCAAGGGCGGAGCGGAGTTCGTGCGCGGCTCGGGCTACCTCGCCGCCGCCTTCGATCACCGCTCCTCGCGAAACGGCGACCCCCAGCTCCACACCCACGTCCTGGTGGCCAACGCGACCCAGGGACCCGACGGGCGCTGGACCCGCCTCTATCACCCGGCGATCTATGAGCACGCGAAGACCGCCAGCGCGGTCTATGAGTCCCACCTGCGCCACGAGCTTTCCCGCAGCCTCGGCGTGCGCTGGGGCGAGGTGCGCCACGGGATCGCCGAGATCGAGGGCTTTGACCGTGCCCACCTGCGCGAGTTCTCCACCCGGCGGGCGGAAATCCTCAAAGCCGCCGGAGGCCCCGAAGCCTCCGCCCGCGCCCGCCAGGTCGCCACCCTCGCCACCCGCGAGGTCAAGCAGCACTCGCTCGAGGGCGACATGCGCGAGCGCTGGCAGGCCAGGGCGCAGCAGGTCGGCCTTGACCGCGAGGGGATCGAGCAGACCTTCGACACCCTCCGCTCCTGGCACGCCCGAGACCGCAAGCGCCCCGAAGCCGAGGGGATGGCGGTCGGCCGCCAGGTCACCGCCCACGCCTCCCACTTCGACCGCCGCGACGTCGTGCAGGCGGTGGCGGGGATGAGCCGCGAGGGGATGGCGGGGCCCGACGTTGAGCGCGTCGCCGATGAATTCCTCGCCTCCGAGCGGGTGCTGCGGATCGCCGACGGCCCCAAGGGCGAGCGCTTCACCACCACCCGCGTTTGGAAGTTGGAGCAGCGGGCGCTTGAGAGGGCGCAGAGGATGCGCAGCGAGGGGACCCACAACGCAGGGAAGATGGTCGCTGAGCGGGTGCTCTGCGCCCACCCGACCCTGAAGTCAGACCAGCGCCAGATGGTGCGCCGCCTGCTCGCCGAGCGAGAGGGCATCTGCGTGGTGGTCGGCGAGGCGGGCACCGGCAAGAGCTACGCGGTGCTCGCCGCCGCCAAGGGCTGGACCGAAGCCGGGATGGAGCTGCGCGTCGCAGCGCCGACCTGGCGGGCGGCGAACGTCTTGCGCGCCGAGGGCCTGCGGGCCACGACCACCGCCGGGCTGCTCGGCGAGCTTGAGCGCGCCGAGGCGGCCGGAGGCCGGGCGCTCGCCTGGCGCTCTGTCTTGCTGGTCGATGAGGCCGGGATGGTGGACTCCGCCGACCTCGCCCGCCTGATCCACCACGCCGATGCGGCAGACGCCAAGCTCGTCCTGATCGGCGACCCCGAGCAGCTCGGGGAGATCGGCGCCGGCGGCATGTTCAGGGCGCTGGCTGAGCGCTGCGACCCGGTCCACCTGAGCGAGGTGGTCCGCCACGAATCCGAGGTCGAGCGCGAGGGGGCGCGGCTGATCCGCGAGGGCGAGGGAGCCCAGGCGCTCGACCTCTACCGCGATCACGAGCAGGTGGTGATCGCCGCCGATGCCGATTCGCGGCGCGAGGCGATGCTCGCCGACTGGCATCGGTCCTTCGATGCCGGCGAGGACGCGGTGATGGTCGCCAAGACAAACGCCGAGGTCGAGCGGCTGAACCAGATGGCTCGGGAGCTGCGCCGCGAGGCGGGGCAGCTCGGCGAGCGCGAGATCGAGGTCGGCGAAGCGCGCTTCGCCGCGGGCGATCAGGTGATCACCCGGATCAACGACCGCGCCGCCGACATCTACAACCGCGAGCGCTGGCAGGTCGCCGAGGTCGATCCCGAGCGGGGCCGGGTCCTCTTGGAGGGCATCGATCAGGAGCGCACAGTCGAGGTCGGGGCCGAGTACCTGGCGAAGACCAACCCGCACTCAGACGCCCCGGCCCTACAGCACGCCTACGCCGTTACCACCTACTCCGCACAGGGCTCCACCGTGGACCGCGCCTTCCTCGCCGCCGACCCCTCGATGGACAAGCAGGAGCTCTACGTCGCGACCTCGCGCTCACGCGGGGAGACGACGATCTACGCGACGCCAGAGATCCAGGTCGCCCGCGAGGAGATCGCCCCCGATGACCCCTACCTGCGAGGCGGCATCCCCCACATCGCCGAAGCCGCGCAGCGCGACCGCGGCCAACGGGCAGCACACGACGAGGCCCGCCGGGGGGAGCTGCGCGAGCTGCCGAGCGATCAGCTGGTGTCGAGGCGCAAGGAGCTGGCGGGCCAGGCGCGAGTCGAGAGCGCGAACCAGGAGCGCCGCCAGACGGCGAAGAGTTGGCTCAAACGCCAGGAGAAGGCACTCGGACACGCCGTGACGCGGCGAGAGGCGGCAGAGGCCGCGCCGCGCAAGGTGCGCCGCGAGGCGCTGCCGGCGGCCCGCCTGATCGAGACCCACGCCCGCGAGGCGGTCGAGCGCTCGCGCGAGGAGCTGCGCGCAATGGCGCCCGTGCGCCATGAGGCTCGCGCCGAGCTGTCAAACGCCGAGCGGGTCCTCGCCGAGCGCCGCCAGGCGGCGATCACCGCCGCCCAGCTCTCCCCGCCCCCCTACATCACCAAGGAGCTGGGCGAGCGCCCGAGCGACCCCGCCCAGCGCAAGAGCTGGGACAAGGGCGTCTCGGAGATCGAGCGCTACCGCCAAGACCACGGGGTCAAGGACCCAGAGCACGCTCTGGGGCGCGAGCGCGGCCAAGAGCACGACTTCAGCCGCGAGCAGGCCCGCCAGCGCCTACAGCAGCGCCGGGTTGAGTTGCAGCGCGCGCAGGCCAGGAGCGCCGGCCGTGAGGCGGGGCACTCGATGGAGAACGGCCACTGACCCCGACCGACCGCCGATTGTGGCACCGCTCCGGCGGCCATCAACCCCCTGCGGGGGTCGGGCGCTTTGCGCCCTTGACTGCCGCCTGTGCGGTGCTGTTTGGCGGGTAGGTCGGGGGTGGCGCAAACGGCCGGCTAACCGTCTATGTCAGTGCACCCTCTCAATGTCCGGCCAGTTGCTTCCGAGTTGCCCAACGACAGACTCTTGCGCGAGTACGGCTGGTTCTTTCCCTTGGCAAACCGAGTACGCCGAGCCCGCCAGCACCCATCCGCATCGAGTCTCAGGATCAGTTGCCCCGCGAAGCCGCTGCCGGGGTCTGATTCGACCTGGCATGTCCACAAATCACGAAGGTAGTAGGCGCACTTGCCGCGCCCTTCGGTATGCGCAGCGGCCGCTACATCGCGTCCGAGTCGCGCACCCGGCGTGCGCGGCTCGGGCTCCACCAATCCGAATGGATCGCACCCGCTCAGCACAAAGGCAATCAGTAAACCGAGCGCCACATGTGACGAGACCTTCGCCGGCCTGATCTGCAAAGCACTCACCTACGCTGCCGTCAGCGGACGATCCGTCAACGTCGCGGTCGCGACGTGTAGCGGGCCGCCCTGCTCGCCCTCGTCGGCGAGGTAGAGCGCAACGCCCTCTTGCAGCGACTCGAAAAGCTCGTCCAGGGTGTCGCCAGAGGCAAAGCAACCAGGAAGCTCTGGAACGTCGGCCCAGTAGCTGCCTTCCTCAATGTGGATGCGAGCGGTCAACTCCATAGGTGAAGTTCCTTCATCTTAGCCCAGCCTGCTTCAGAATCGCGCCGGTCAGACCCGGTTGGTAGTCGCGACCCTTGTGCTGCGGGAGCGTGACCGGGCGGTGGCCCGGCTTGGTCATCTTGACCTGGTGCTTGCCGCCGCGCGCCTGCACCCAGCCGTTTTCCTTCAGCAGCTTGATTGCCTTCTTCTGGTTGAGCGTGCCCTTCATCGGCTGGGCGACGGTAGCCTCAGCGGCGGCGGAAACGTTGCGCATCGTCCCTGGCGCGCCCCTGGCGCCACTGATCGTGCCTTCGGGTGCCAATCGGGTGCCAGTCGCATCGGCTCGCAACCGGATTCCATCGGAATCAGCCGGATTCGGGGAGCGGCCTTGAAGGCCGCTCAAACGGCTCTAGCAAGCGGAGAACCGCTTGCCAGAGCGAGAGGCGCCCACCGGAATCGAACCGGTGTAAACGGCTTTGCAGGCCGCTGCGTAACCACTCCGCCAGGGCGCCGGGTGGATCTAGGGTACCGGCGGTGGGGCGGGCTCAGCTTGGCGGTCCGGGGGGCCGGGCGGGGCTTCAGGCGGCGTGCTGCTCGGGACCGGGGTCGTCGTCGACGTCGAGGATCAGGTTGTCGTCGGCGGTGCGGCGGACGCGGAACTCGAGCGGGGCTCGCTCTTCCAGCTCGCGGAGCAGCTCGACCGGCTCGCTGAGGCGCATCGAGACGGTGGCGCGGCCCTCTGAGAAGCGCTCGACCGAGATCTCCGAGGCGGCGTCGATCTGGCCGGCGGCGTCCTCGAAGCCGACCAGCTGGGAGAAGTCGTCGAAGGGGCCGATCTCGACTTTGACGATGCCCTGGAAGAGCTCCTGGGCGGCGCGCTCGATCTCGGCCTTCGCCTCGCCGGCGACGTCGCCCTCTGGCGCCGCCTCGGTCGCATCGCTCAGCTCCTGGGCCCGGCGGCCGACCTCGACCGCCTCGCGCAGCGCCTTCATCCGGATCCGGGTCGCCTGGCCGCGGGCCTGGGCCTGGATCTCCTCCAGCTTCGTGGAGACCGCCTCGAGCGAGTCGATGCTGCGGTCGTGGCGGGCGTCGGCCTCGCGCAGGCGCTCGCGCAGGCCGCGGATCTCGCGCTCGCGCTCGATCACCATCGCCGAGAGCGAGGTCATCTCCTGCTCGGCGCGGGCCGCCTCGGCCTCGGCCTCGCGCAGCCCCGTCAGCGCCTCCTCGGTGTCGCGCTCCAATGCCCAGCACCGCGCCTCGCGCGCGGCGATCGCCGCATCGACGTCGTAGCGGCGGTAGCCGAGGAGCGCCCTCTTGAAGCTACCCATGCGCGGCACCGTAGAGGTGCCCCCGGACGCCATCCGGCGACGCCGCCAAATCGAGCCGCGGCGCCTCGCGCCAGAGCTCCTCGAGGCCATAGCGCTCGCGCGCCTCGGCGGTGAAGACGTGCAGCACGCAGTCGAGGTAGTCGAGCACGATCCAGCCCGCGCCCTCGCCGTCGCTGCCGGCCGGCAGCAGGCCGCCCTCCTGCTTCAGCTTCAGCTTCGCCTCGTCGGCGATCGCCCGCGCCTGGCGCTCGTTGCGCGCCGTGCAGATCGTCAGGAAGTCGGTGTAGGCGACCAGCGAGCGCATGTCGAGGACGACGATCTCCTCCGCCGATTTGGAGTCGGCCAGCTCGGCCAGGCGCCGCGCCAGGGCCTCGCTTTGCCCCTCTTTCCCGGGCGCGCCGCTCATCCGTAGATCCCCTTCTCCTCGATGAAGCGGGCGACCGGCTCGGGCACCAGGTAGCGCAGCGGCCGCCCGGCGGCGGCGCGCTCGCGCACGGCCGAGGAGGAGACGCCGAACTGGGGCATCTCCAGCATCGTCGCCCGGCCCTCGGCGCCGAGGCTGCGCAGCACGGCGGCGACGTCGGCGTCGGAGACGCCCGCGCGGCGGGCGACGGCGAGGCGGGCCAGCTCGGTCACCCGCCGCGGCTCGCGCCAGCTCTCCAGGCCGACGGCGGCGTCGGCTCCCATCACGAAGACCAGCCCGGTGTCGCCGCGTTCCTCTGCAAGCAGCTCCAAGGTCTCATACGTGTAGGACGGCCCGTCGCGCTCGACCTCGAGCGTGGAGACCGAGAAGCGCGAGTCGTCGGCGGCCGCCAGCCGGGTCATCGCCAGGCGCTGCTCACGGCCGGGGTCGTCGGCGATCGTCTTGTGCGGGGCGTCGCCGGTCGGCATCAGCACTACCTCGTCGAGGCCGAGCTGCCAGAGCGCCTCCTGGGCGAGCGCGAGGTGGCCGAGGTGCGGCGGGTTGAACGCCGAGCCGAGCACCCCGATGCCGCTCGTGCCGGCGCTACTCACGTATCTGGCCGTCGCCGCGGACGGCGTACTTGTAGGTCGTCAGCTCGCGCAGGCCGATCGGGCCGCGCGCGTGCAGCTTCTGGGTCGAGTTGCCGATCTCGGCGCCCATCCCGAACTCGAACCCGTCGGTGAAGCGGGTCGAGGCGTTGACGTAGACGACCGCGGCGTCGACCGCGGTCGTGAAGCGCTCGGCCGCCTCGGCGGAGCCGCTGACGATCGCCTCCGAGTGGCCGGTGCCGTGCGCGTTGACGTGCTCGACCGCGTCCTCGAGCGAGTCGACGACGGCGACCGCGAGCTTCAGGTCGAGGTACTCGGTGTCCCAGTCGGCCTCGGTCGCGGGCCCGACCGCGGCGCCGCCGGCCAGCTCGCGGGCGCGCTCGTCGCCGACCAGCTCGACCCCGGCCGCGGCCAGCTCGGCGAGCGCCGCCGGCAGGAACTCGGCGGCGACGGTCGCGTCGACCAGCAGCGTCTCGGCCGCGTTGCAGACGCCCGGCCGCTGGGTCTTGGCGTTGAGCGCGATCCGCCGCGCCATCTCGAGGTCGGCCTCGGCGTGGACGTAGACGTGGCAGTTGCCGGCGGCGGCGTAGATGACCGGCACCGTGGCGACCTCCTTCAGCGCCTTCTTCAGCCCTTCGCCGCCGCGCGGGATCAGCAGGTCGACGACCCCGTCCTGGGTCCCCAGCTCGGCCAGGTCGCCGTGGCCCTCGCCGACCGGCAGCAGCGTCACCGCGTCCTCGGGCAGCCCGGCCTCGGCCAGCGCCTCGCGGGCAACCGCGGCCAGCGCCGCATTGGAGCGCTCGGCGTACTGGGAGCCGCGCAGGACGATCGCGTTGCCGCTCTTGATCGTCAGCGCCGCGCAGTCGATCGTCACGTTCGGGCGCGCCTCGTAGACGACGGCGACGACCCCGAGCGGCACCCGCAGCTTGCGCAGCTCGAGCCCGCTGGCCAGCGTCTTCGCTTCCAGCTCCTCGCCGACCGGGTCCTCGAGCGCGGCCACGGCGCCCACGCCGTCGGCGATCGCCGCGACCCGCTCCGGGGTCAGCGTCAGCCGGTCGCGCAGCGCCTCGGTCAGCCCCGCGGCGCGCTCGTCCTCGAGGTCGGCCGCGTTGGCGGCGAGGATCTCGCCGCTCCGCTCGCCGAGCAGCCGCGCGATCGCATCGAGTGCCCCGTCCTTCGCCTCGCTGGAGGCACCGGCCAGCTCACGCGAGGCGCGCTGGGCCGCCGCACAGATCTCATCCACTCCTCGCGTCGCAGTCGCCACGCGCTAAGGGTAGCTGTGAGGGGCTGGCGCCCACTCCCGGAACACTCCAGCGAGGCTCCCGCCGAGCGTTCCGGGAGTGGGCGCCAGCCCCTCCCTCCTATCCATGGCCCGGTCAGACCAGGACGAAGCGATCGCGGTGGATTACCTCGTCGGTTGCATGAGGCAGCAATTCCTGAACCGCCGCGCTCTTGAGCCCCATGACGCGCTCCAACTCGCTTGCCGCGTAGGAAACGATGCCCTTGCCGAACACCGAATTGCCGCACGCGACATCGACGGCATCGCCGGGATTGAAGCGCCCCTCGACACGAGTGATGCCGACCGGGAGAAGACTCGACCCCCGTTCGCGCAAGACGCTCGCGGCCCCCTCGTCGACTTCGATCGTGCCGAGCGCCGGCTTCGCGTACTTGAGCCAGAGCTTGAAGCTGTTGGCTTTTCCCTGTTGCGAATGAAATCTGGTGCCGACGGCCTTTCCCTGCGCCGCAAGGCTGAGCGCACGCCCCTCTATCCCGCTGCAGATGACAGTCGTAATCCCCGCCTCGCTGGCCATCTCGGCCGCTGCCACCTTGCTCTTCATCCCGCCCGACCCGAACAGCGACGATTTGCGGCCGATCTCGACCTCTTTCAGCTCGGCGACCTCCCTTATCTCGGAGAGCAGTTGCGAGTCGTCCGGATGGCGATGCGGGTCCTTGTCGAACAGGCCCTCGGTGTTCGTCAACAGGATCAAGAGCCTCGCGTCGAGAAGGATCGCCACCTGTGCCGCAAGGAAGTCGTTGTCGCCGAAGGTGAGTTCGTCGGTGGCCGTCGTGTCGTTCTCGTTGACGATCGGGACCACCTGCCACTCGAGCAGGCGCCTGAGTGTCTGACGGGCGTTGAGGTAGTTGGTCCGTGTGGCGATGTCACCAGCCGTCAGGAGAACCTGGGCAGAGCTGATCTCGCGTTTCGCCAACCGCTCTTCGTACGCGCGAAATAGGTCTCCCTGGCCTATCGCCGAGGCGGCCTGCAACTCGTCGATGGCTTTCGGCCGCGCCTCGAGTCCCTTGAGCCAACGTCCCCGGGCAACAGCTCCTGAAGTGACCAGGACGATCGACTCTCCGGCCGCGGCCAGCCCCGCCACCTGCTCGCAGACCGAGTCGAGGACGTCGCTGCGCAGGGAGCCGTCGTCGGCGGCGACGATCGAGGAGCCGAGCTTGACGACGAGGGTCATGGCCGCCCAAGTGTATGAACGCCCGCCTACAGCGCGGTTGCCACACTGCCGAAGACGTAGCGATGAGCCGCCCGCAGGACAGCCGCCTCCCCTACCTGCCCGGCATCGACGCCCTGCGCGCGATCGCCGTGCTCGCCGTCTTCCTCTACCACGCCGGGGTCGGCTGGATGCCCGGCGGCTTCCTCGGCGTCGACGTCTTCTTCGTGATCAGCGGCTACCTGATCACCTCGCTGCTGCTCAGCGAGCGGCGGCGCGAGGGCCGGGTCGACCTCTGGCGCTTCTGGGCGCGGCGGGCGCGCCGGCTGCTGCCGGCGGTCGGCGTCCTGGTCGCGGTGGTCATGGTCGCGGCGGCGGTCGCCGAGCCCGAGCGGCTGGCCGAGCTGCGCGGCGACGCGATCGCCTCGCTGGGCTACTTCGCCAACTGGCACTTCGTCCTCGCCGACCAGCCCTACTTCGAGCAGTTCCAGCGGCCCTCGCTGCTGCGCCACCTCTGGTCGCTCTCGGTCGAGGAGCAGTTCTACCTGCTCTGGCCGCTCGCCTTCGCCGCCGGCATGGCGCTGCTCGGCAGGCGGCGGCTGCTGATCGGGGTGCTGGCCGGCGTGCTCGCCTCGCTGGCGCTGACCTGGCTCCTCTTCGACCCCGGCGACTCGGCCCGCGTCTACTACGGCACCGACACCCACGCCGCCGGGCTGCTGATCGGCGTCGCCCTCGCCCTCGTCTGGAACCCCTGGGCGCTGCGGCGGGCGGCGCCGGGGCGCTGGCGCGGGCCGGCGCTCGACGCGCTCGGGGTCGTCGCCCTCGGCTGGCTGGCGCTCAGCTTCGCCGGCGTCCACGAGTACGACCTCGCCCTCTTCCACGGCGGCTACCTCTGGCTCTCGCTCGCCGCCGCGGCGACGATCGCCGCGCTCGCCCACCCGGCGGCGCGGCTCGGCGGCCTGCTCGCCCGGCCGCCGCTGGTCTGGCTCGGCCTGCGCAGCTACAGCTTCTACCTCTGGCACTGGCCGGTGCTCGCCCTCACCCGTCCCGGCCTCGACGTCTCGCTTCCGCGCGGCGTGCTGATCCCGCTGCAGCTGCTCGCCGTCCTCGCCCTCGCCGACCTCTCCTACCGCTTGGTCGAGCTGCCCTTCCGCGGCCGGCGCCCGCTCTTCTCGCTGCCCGACGGCTGGCTGCGGGTCGGCCGTCCCGCCCTCGCCTTCGCCGTGATCGCCGCCGTCGGCCTGGTCGGCTGGGGCGGCCTCGCCTCCGGCGGCGGCAACGTCTCCGAGGGCGTCGCGGCAGCCTCGACCGCCCGGGTTGCCCGGGTGAGCGTCCGTCCCGCCCGAGGGTGCAACGCGTTTGGGGGCACATGCCACCCAAACGCGTTGCACCCCGGGGGTGCGGGGCGTGCGCCGCGGGCGACGTCGCCAGGCAGGGCGCCGCGGATCGTCGCCTTCGGGGACTCGGTGATGATCGGGGCCGGGGACAGGCTCGCGGCGCGGCTCGGGCCGCGCTTCTCGATCAACGCCGAAGTCGGCAGGCAGGCCGACGAGTTCGTGCGGCTGGCGCGGCGCCTGAAGCGGCGCGGCGGCCGGGTCGACGCGCTGATCGTGCAGATGGGCAACAACGGCCCGCTCTACGGCGAGGAGATGGCGGGCCTGCGCAGGGCGACCTCGCAGGTCGGCGAGCTCTACCTGGTCACCGACCACGCGCCGGTGCCCTGGGAGGGCGAGGCCAACGCGGCGCTGCGCGAGGCCGACGCGACCTGGCCGCACACGACGCTGATCGACTGGGCCCCGGTCGCCGCCGCCCACGAGGACCTGCTCTGGGACGGGATCCACCTCACCCCGGCCGGCGCCGGCGTCTACGCGCGCCTCCTCGCCGGCGCCGTTTTGCCCGCCCGCGCGCGGGGTATCGGCAGGGGCGATGGAGAGCGGCGCACGGCAAGAGGAGCGACCCGGCCCCGGGCTCGACCCGGCGCGGCGGGTGCTGGTCATCGCAACCGACGAGCTGGTCGGCGATGAGCTGATCGGCGCGCTGCGCTCCCACGTGCCCCCCGCCGACGGCACCGAGCTGATGGTGGTCTCGCCGGCAGTCGAGAAGACCGCCTTCCACCACGCCCTCGGCGACGTCGACGCGGCCACCCGGCAGGCCGAGCAGCGGCTCGAGGTCTCGCTCGAAGCGATGACCGACGCCGGGCTGCCGGCCCTCGGCGAGGTCGGCGACAGCGACCCGCTGGTCGCCGCCGAAGACGCCCTGCGCGAGTTCGACGCCGACGAGGTGCTGGTCGTCGCCCACAGCGAGGACCAGGCCCGCTGGTTCGAGGACGGGCTCTTCGAGCGCGCCCAGGCCGAGCTGCGCCCGCCGGTGCAGATGCTCGCCGTGCGCCACGAGGACGAGGCCGATCCGCCGCACCTGGTCGGCATCCGCGCCGGGGGCGACGGCGCCGCGCCGAGCGAGCCGCAGGTCGAGCTATACGAGAACATGCCGCCGGTCGCCCCGGGCAGCCTGGCGGGCATCGTCGTCGCGATCGTCGGCACGATCGCCGTCATCGTCCTCGCCGCCACCGGCCCCGGGGTGCAGAGCGCCGGTGGCGCCGCCCAGATCCTGATCGCGATGGCGGTGGCGCTGATCAACATGGCCCACGTCGTCGGCCTCACCCTGCTCGAGAGCGTCCACGCCCGCGGCGGCTGGCAGCGCTTCTTCCGCACCCTCTCGCTGACCGCGACGCCGCTGGCGATCGTCGCCAACGCGCTGATCACGCTGCTCGCCTGAGCCGGCGCCGCCGCCCGGCCCCGGCTCAGGGGTGGAGCTCGAACTCGTGCTCGCCGACGCGCACGTCGTCGCCGGGCTCGAAGCCGGCGGCGCGCAGGGCGGCGATCGCGCCGATCTCCCCCAGGCGCTGCTCGAGGTAGGCGAGCGCCTCTTCGTTGCCGAGGTCGTGGCGTTCGAAGAGCAGCTCGACACCGCGGCCGGCGATCCGGAAGGCGCCGTCCTTCTCGCGGACGACGGTGTAGCCGCCCTCGCCCGCGGGGCGGTAGACGCGGTGCTCGGCCTCGAACTCGGCGGCCGGCGCCGCGCCGGGCTCGGGCCGCGCCGGGCTCGGGGCGGCGTGATCGAGCAGGGCGAGGATCCGGCCGCGCAGCTCGGCCACCCCCTCGCCGGTCGCCGCCGAGACGGCCAGCACCCCGAGCCCCTCGCCGCCGAGCCGCTCGCGCCAGCTCGCCAGCGCCGCCTCGACCTCCGCCTCGGGCAGCAGGTCGCGCTTGGAGAGGACGACCAGCTCCGGCAGCGCGTCGAGCCCGGCGCCGTAGGAGGAGAGCTCGGCCCGCACCGCCGCGTAGTTGGCGGCCGGCTCGCCCTCGAGCGGCTGCAGCTCGACCAGGTGGACGAGGACCGCGCAGCGCTCGACGTGGGCGAGGAACTCGTGGCCGAGCCCGGCGCCCTCGGCGGCGCCCTCGATCAGGCCCGGGATGTCGGCGAGCACCGCCTGGCGCTCGTCGCTCTCGATCGTGCCCAGCACCGGCGAGACCGTGGTGAAGGGGTAGTCGGCGACCTTGGGGGCGGCGCGGGTCAGCCGCCCGAGCAGCGAGGACTTGCCGGCGTTGGGCAGGCCGACCAGGCCTGCGTCGGCGAGCAGCTTGAGGCGCAGCTCGATCCAGCCCCCCTCGCCGGCGCTGCCCTTCTCGGCGAAGCGCGGCGCCTGCCGGGTCGAGGTGGCGAAGCGCTTGTTGCCGTGGCCGCCGCGCCCGCCCTGGGCGACGACCGCCCGCTGCCCCGGTTCGAGCAGGTCGACCCGGCTGCCGTCGGCGGTCTCGGCTTCGGTGCCGGCGGGGACCGGAATCTCGCGGTCCTCGCCGCGGGCGCCGTGGCGGTTGGCGCCTTCGCCGTGGCGCCCGCGCCCGGCGCGGAAGTGCTTGCCGCCGCGCAGCGCGCCGAGGTCGCGCCGCGAGGCGTCGCAGACCAGGACCACGTCCCCCCCGCGCCCGCCGTCGCCGCCGTCGGGCCCGCCGCGCGGCACATGCGCCTCGCGCCGGAAGGAGACGCAGCCGCCGCCCCCGGCACCGCCCTCGACCCAGACCCTGGCCTTGTCGTGCATACGCCGTAGGTTCGCGCATCGAGCGCCGGCGGCGCCCGTCCCGAAGCCAACGCGGCGGACTATCTCAGCGGAAGCGCAGCAACTCCGCCTGGTTGCCCACGTACCCAGCCCCGGCACTACCGACGACAACGATCCGGCCATTGCGCTCACCCGCAGCGGCGACCGGCTGGAAGGACCTGTGCTGGTTGACGGCCCCGCGCGCCTTGCCGTGCCGGCCGAAACGGCGGTCGACCCCACCGTCTGCACGGTATCCGCGAAGCAACACGCCACCTTGGCGCAGGCGTGGGAAGACGGTGACGACGACGAGCCGCTGCCTCCCGCCGACAAGCGCGATCGGCGGTGGACCGCCGAAAACGCCAGCTGCTCGGCGGCTGAAGGAGCGGATGCGACGACCGCGGGCGTTGAGGCGAACCAGGCCCGCCATCGATCTCTTTGCGATCTCTTCGCTGGTGCAGGCGATCGCGACGCCGCCGGCAAACGGCACGATCTGGGTGCCAACCGAAGCTTCCTCGCCCAGAATGCGCCGGCGGCCGTGACGACCAAAGCTGCGATCGAGCCGGCCACTGGGCAGCAGGCGCGCCACGGCCGCCGAGCCCGCCCAACCCGCCACCGTCACCCGTCCGCGCCGGTCGACCAGTGCGGTGCGGCCTTCGGCGGCGACCTTGGCCCCGAAGGAGGCGATCGCCATGCCGCGACGCCCGAAGCGAGAGAGCGGGCGGCCCCGCCGGTCGAGCCGGTAGACGGCCATCCCGTGGCGGCCGGCGAGACGGCCGACGACGGTCGCCGAGCCGTGGCGGCCGGCGACGACGCCACGCGCGCGCAGCCCTTTCGGCAGGCGCGCCAACCCTTCGTCGCCGAAACTTGGATCCGCCCTGCCGTCCGGCAGGGCACGAACCAGGAAATGCCCGTCCCCCCAGGCGATCACGCGGCCGCGGCCCGCCGGCTCGATCCGCCCTCGCGCGCCGGTCGAGAAGATGCCGCGACCGAGGCCGAAACGACGCTCCGGTTGGCCGTTTGGTCGGAGGGCGAGCAGGAAGCCGCCGAAGTCGCGCAGGCCGGCGTCGCCCTCGGCCGCGACCGAGAGGTGGCCGTTCGGTTGGATCGCGAGGCCGGTCGGCCAAACGTTGCCTGGGAGCTGATGCCGCTCGATCACGATGCCGCCCTCGCCGAAGCCCGCTTGCGGCGAACCGTCGGCGGTGCGGGCGACCGCATAGGCGTCTCCGTCGCTTGGACCGCCGGCCGCGAAGGCCTCGCCTCCCGGCCCGACGGCCAGCGCCTCGAGCCGCGGGTAACGACCGGATTCGGGGTTTTCGAGCGAGGAGGGCAGGGTGGCGGTTCCGTCGCCACCCCCGTAAGTTGGATCGAGCGCGCCCCCTGTGGTGAGCCGCAGGAGGACCGGCTGGTACGGGCACAGGATGGAGCACGTCTTTCCACCGCCCGATTCGCCTGCCAACAAGATCCCTCCGTCGGCAGACGGCGCCAGGTCGCGCGCGATGTCGTCGGGGCCGACATCGACAGTCGCCGTGCCCTGATCGCCGAAGCCTGTGTCCGGCGATCCGTCCGCGCCGTAGGCAGCGAGGACGTAGTCGCCGGATTCCTTGTAGTCGTATAGAGGTGCAGAGGCAACGACGATGCGCCCATCGCCGAGCGTCGTGAACGCCCGGATGCCCCCCTCGCCCTCCACCTCTACTGTCCCACCTTCACCGAATGCCGGATCGAGCCCCCCGGTGGCGGTCAGATGGAACAGCGTCCGACGGCCACTGACCAACACGCCACCATCGTCGGTCTGAGCGAGCCCACTCGGGTTGCCCCCGTCGAGCCCGAGCTCTGAGTGCGTGAGGACGACACCGTCGCCGCCGAAGCTCGTGTCGAGGGCTCCGTCCGGCAGCAGCCTGGCGACAGCGACCTCCGGGTTGGGCTGGATGTCGTGGCCGCACGGAGGGCAGTAGGTGGCGGCCCCCGCGAGGAGGATGCGGCCATCGCCCCCAAGCGCGATCAGCCCAATGTCGAAGCCGACCGAAGCACTGCACCCGTTCTCGCCAAAGCCCCCGTCTTTGGTCCCCGTGGCATCGAGCAGGATCAGTCCGCCGCGGCAGCCCGCTGCAACCAAGATCGCGCCGTCGGGTCGCAGCGCCAAGCCGCGCCCTCCGGCCACCACGGTCTCGCCGGCCGAGCCAAACGACAGGTCGAGGCTTCCGTCGGGAAGCCGGCGCTCGATCTCGCGCCGGTGGCCGTTCGCGATGTCGTGCCACGCGTCGAGGACGAGCCGGCCGTCCGGCTGGATCTCGAGGCCCGAGAAGTGGGAGCCGGCGAAGCGCGGGGGCGCCTTGAAGAAGACCTTGCCGTGCTTCCCGAAGCTCGGGTCGAGCGTCCCGGGCCGGGCCGCCGCGTCCGACGACGGCGCACTCGCCGCTCCGAGCAGGGCAAGCACCAGCAAGCACCGTGCGATCGTCATCTCCCCCGCCTTCGCATGAGAACTCCAACCCGGCAGACTAGGGAAGGACTCGGAACCTGTCCTGGGATGCCGCACGGCCGCCGAAGCCGACGCCAGGCTTATCCCCCCGGATCGAGATCGAGCAGGAAGTTGCGCAGCAGCGGATCGGGGATGCGCCAGCTGCGCGGGGCGTGCTGCTCGACGATGCCCGCGTCGCGCAGGGCGCGCAGGGTGTCGCTGGCGATCTTCGAGTTGAGCCCCGAGTACAGGGTGCTGCCGCGGGCGACGCGGGTCGCGAGCCGCTGGGCGTGACGGCCGAGCGCCCGGATGCGGGCCAGGGTCTGCTCGTGCTTCGGCCGGTCGGCGAGCTGGGCGGCGCGGATGCCGGCGCTCACGTGCGCCTCCGCCAGGGCGCGAACGCCCTCGACCACGGCGGCCTCGTGGGCCCAGCGCGCGATCAGCATCGTCGTGCGCGGGTGCCCCTCCCCGGCGGCGACGAGTCGCTCCAGCGCCTGCGGCTCGACCGTGCTCTCGTCTTCGGCGAGGCGCTCGGCGATTCCGGCCCGCCACGCCTCCGCCGGGATCGCCGGCAGCGGGTGAAAGGAGCCGAACTGGCTGAGCGCACGCTCCTCCGCCGCGAAGAGATCGCGCATCAGGTGCTCGATCGAGCCGGCGAAGAGAAAGCTCACGTCGGGCGAGCGCTGGAAGATCGCCCGCATCCGCTTGGTCAGCTGGCCCGGCTCGCCGAAGGGCCGGCGCGGCGCCGCCACCTCCTGGAACTCGTCGAAGAAGAGGACGATGCGGCGCCCGTCGGCCTTGGCGATCCTCTGGGGCAGCTCCAGCGCGTAGTCGAGGTACCGGTCGGGGTCGCGCTCGGCGAGACCCGGGCGGAAGGCGATCTCCAGCCCCTCGCCGAGCTCGGCGCTGGCGCGGGCGGTCGCGGTCAGGGCGGACGCCTCGCCCAGCGCCCGCCCAGCGCGGCGCGCCTTCGAGGCCAGCTGCTGGAGGGCGCCGCGGTTGGCGATCGTCGCCAGCACGAGGCGCTCGGCGAGCTGCGCGGCGTCGGCGACCCGGAACAGGTCGACCGCAACGACGTAGCAGCGTTCCTCCGCGGCGCGCTCGAGCGCGGCGTCGCAGACGCTGGTCTTGCCGGTCCGCCGCGGCCCGGCGACGACGAGATTGCCTCCCCCGCTCAGCGATCGGGCGACCGCCGCCACCTCCTCCTCGCGGCCGATCATCCGCTCGGCCGGGATCGGCGTGTCGGTCGGGAAGAGCTCCCCGCTGCCCTGTCGTTTATTGCTCATCAGGTAACTTGATACTACCGTATAGGTAAGAAACGAGTAGGCTGCAGGTCGAGGAGTTCGCCGAGGGCGTGCACGTGGGCCAGGGTGAGCAGACGGCCGCTTCGCTGCCGGAGATCGCCGTGCGGGTGGCGCGGATCGCCTCTAGGATGCGCCGAATCACGGCCATGCAACAGGCGAAAACCCTCTCGGGGCTCCTGGCGCTGCTCATCTTCACGTCCTGCTCGGCGGCGATCGCGCCGCCGCTAGCGCGCGCCGCCGAGCCACCGCTCATCGAGCGCTGCGTCGCCAACGGGCTGGGCGACTTTCAGGAAGCCACCGGCGCCACGTTCAACCATCACCCGGAGAAACAGCGCGAATTCAGAGGCACTGACCGCTTTCTCACTTCACTGGAAACGGACATCTCATTCCAGGGCGTGATCGCCGACCTTCCGGGCTACTGTCAGGGCAGCTTCCATCGCGAGGGCTCGATCAAGCTGCTGTTCAAGACCACCAAGCGCGGCTGGCGGCCCATCGTTAGGAGCTGGCAGCCGCTCGCCTGGGAAACACCCACCCTCTACGAACGGACGAATCGGCGGCCCGAACCGGAAGACTCTTTCGACGAAGAACCCGAAGAAGGTGAACCCCGATACGCAGAAGGCGGTGAAATCCGGTACGCCACCGGGAGCTCGTACAGAGACGGCGGCAAACCCAGCCCTTGGGCCCGCACCGAGATTCATCAAAACACGAATACGCTTGGCCTCGGCTGCACCATCGCCAGCCGCGCGCGGGTCAAGTTGCTGATCGTCGACGATCGGACCTCGGCCATCGTCGCCGCAAGGCTCTACACCCTCCCGATCCAGGTCGAAAGCTGGTATCTGGCTCGCTGCCTCAGGAAGTTTTCGCTCGAGTCACAGGCCCGAGCGAGGAGTTGCCCCGGGAGCGCCGTGGCCGGAGGCCCCTCCACCTGGCGGATCAAGGCCAAAAGGGTCGGCTGCAGAACGGCACGGGCGGTCGGGCAGCGGGCGTTGCAGCTTCCGGCCTTCGCGGAAGGAATGACAGCCGCTCGGCGGGTCGGTGGCTGGAGGTGCTACTACGCACTTCGCGGCGCCGCCTCCTGCAAGCGAGGAAGGCGGCACATCTACGCTCAGCTGCGCGGAGGGGCGGGAGACAAGTGCGACAGGTCGGCCAGTCCAACCGGCGTGAAGTCGCTGAAGGTCCTCGGCACCCCCTGTTCGACCGGCGCCGCGCTGGCGAGCGCGATCCTGGCTGAACCAGGCAGCCCGTCTCCGGTCGGCAAGGAGATCGACGGCATCGGCTGGACCTGCGCCTCTAAACAGTTCTTCGAATATGAAGATCTACTGGCCCACACCTACAACTGCTTCTCTGGACGTGCTGTCGTGTACTTCCGCTTTGCAAAGCCGCGACAGCGACTCGTCCCGGCCGAGCGGACTTCGGCAGCGGCCGGGGTGCTGTTCCCCGGTCAGGGACATGAGGAGCTATTCACGATCACGCCCGCGCTCACATTCTCGGAGCATGTGAAATGGACCAAGTCCAAGATCCTCCTGCCGCTCACCGCCGATGCGGCCCTCGCGGGGCGCAAGGCACACGTCAAGGTGGAAGTGCTGAAGGCGAAATGCGAATGGACGAGTGACGCCGGCCAGACCAGCCCGATCTGTCCATCGACTTGGCGGGTCGGCGCCGCGAGGCGACGCAGTCTGGTGCTCGCGAAGTCCCAAACCATCAACGTGGGCAAGCCCAAACGTCGCGGCAACTGGATCTACCGCCTGACAGTCGCGACCCCGGCTTTCAGCCTGAACTCCCTCGACTACAGGAAGACCAGCCACACCCTCTCCTTCTGGATGATCAACGCCGCCGCACACTGCGAGCGAAACCCGTGGTGCCACCCGCACAAGAAGTAGGGATGGCGACCCCGCCGAGCGCCGTCCGGCGCACTGCGTAGAGACAGCCGGGCACGCCTATTCCTCTGCTGCGGGCTCGACCGGCGTCTGCTGGTGGTGCACGAGGCGCCAGCCGTCGCCCTCTTCGACGTAGGCGCTCGTCATCTCCGCCTCGTAGCGGGTCTCCCCCCGCCTGCCGGCGAAGCGGTAGCGCAGCAGCGCCGCCCGCTCGCCGAGAGCCCGTAGACGCCGGTCCTCGAAGTGGACCTCGTCCCAGCCGGGCGAGGCGTCCATCGCCGCCACGACCTCCTCCCGCCCCAGCGTCTGCCCGGGGACGATCACCACCGCGTCGGCGGCGAGGTGGCGGCGGTAGGCGTCGCCCCCACCGGTGGCAAGCTCCCGCTCCACCCCGAAAAGCCGCTCGGCAAGTTCCTCCATCGCCCTCCCGCTACCCGGATGCAGTCCAGGCCTCACCACCGCCCACCGCGTTCGTCTTTTGTCGACCTCTTCCCGACAAACGGCGAACGCGCCCCAGCGAGGCGCGGACCGGCGGCGTATCCGACGAGAGCGTGAGAAACCGGCGCCTAGCTATACGAGAAGTTGTAGCTTGAAGCGCCGAGAATCTGTAGTCGATACGCATGCGCCCGCTCTCACTCGCCGCGCATCGAGAGCTCTCCGACCGTGAGCGTCGAAGCCGCTCCTCTCGGGAGCCAGGGACGCCACGATGCCGTACCGCGACGTGCTGGAGCGGCTCTGGGCGCTGGACCCCGTCCCGGCGCGCGTCGGTCACCTGCGCGCCTTCGCCGGCGAACGCGCCCCAGCGAGGCGCGGGCCGGCGGCGTCCGACGGCGGCCGACCCTATTGTTGCCCGCCCTTGTACGACGCTTCTCAGCACCCGATCGGCCGCGGCGCGGGGGCCCGGTCGCTTCCCGACTGGCCCGAGGGCCGGCCGCTGCGCTCCTGGCAGCGGCAGGCGACCGAGGCGGTGCGGGCCCACTCGGCCGACAGCTTCCTGGCCTCGGCCACCCCGGCCGCGGGAAAGACAACGTTCGGCCTGCACATCGCCCACCGGATGCTGCGCGCCGGGTTCGTCTCGCGCGTGGTGGTCGCCGGCCCGACCACCCACATCTGCCGCCAGTGGGCGGCCGACGCGGGCCGCTACGGCATCGACCTGGAGCCGAACCGGCCCAACTCCGACGGGCCCGAGTCGGCCGACTTCCACGGCGTCGCCGTCACCTACCAGACGATCGCCGCGGGGCCGGAGACGCACCGCTCCGCCGCCGCCCGCCGGCCGACCCTGCTGATCGCCGACGAGCCTCACCACATGGGCGATCAGGCGGCCTGGGGCCTGCAGGCCCGGCGCGCCTTCGACGGCGCCCGCTTCCGGCTGCTGCTCTCCGGCACGCCGTTCCGCTCCGACAACTCGGCGATCCCCTGGGTCACCTACGACGAGGACGGGGTCAGCCGCGCCGACTACGCCTACGGCTACGCGCAGGCGCTGGTCGACCGGGTCTGCCGGCCGATCGCCTTCCTGCCCTACGACGGCGAGATGGAGTGGCTCTCCGACGGCCGGCTGCGCAGCGCCGACTTCGACCTCGCCCTGCCCGCGACCGAGGCGGCGCGGCGCCTGCGCACGGCGCTCAACCCGGACGGCGAGTGGATGGGCGAGGTGCTGCGCGACGGCGACGCGCGGTTGAGCGAGGTGCGCGCCGACGGGCACCCGGACGCCGGCGGCCTGGTCATCGCCTCCGACCAGGACCACGCGCGGGCGATCGCGGCGCGGCTCGGGTCGGTGGCCGGCGAGCGGCCCGAGCTGGTGATGAGCGACGAGCCCGGCGCCAGCCGGCGGATCGCCGAGTTCGCCGCCTCGGACCGGCGCTGGCTGGTCTCGGTGCTGATGGTCTCCGAGGGGGTCGACATCCCCCGCCTGCGGGTCGGCGTCTACGCGACCGCGGCCCGCACCGAGCTCTTCTTCCGCCAGGTGGTCGGCCGCTTCATCCGCACGATCCCGGGGCCGCGGCGCCAGATGAGCTACCTGCTGATGCCGGCCGACCCGCGGCTGAAGGGGCTCGCGCACGAGATCGAGATGGAGCGACGCCACGCGCTCGACCTCTCGGCCGAGGCCGAGGAGGACGAGGGGCTCGAGGAGGCCGAGCCCGAGCGCGGCGAGCCGGGCGCCAGCTTCGCCGCCCTCAGCTCGGGCGACGCCGAGCTCGACGAGGCGATCATGAGCGAGACCACGCTGCAGCTCTTCCCGACTGACGACCCCAAGCCGCGGGCGAAGAAGGCGATCGCCCCCGCCGCGGCCGCCGCCGCGGCGGACGACCGCGAGCCCGAGCGCGAGTCCGCCTACGCGGCCCGCGAGCGCCTGCGCGGCGAGCGCCGCCGCCTGGTCGCCGACGTCGCCCGCCGCACCGGCAAGTCGCACCGCGAGATCCAGGCCCGCGTCAACCGCGCCAGCGGCGCCCGCTCGGTCGCCGGCGCCACGATCGAGCAGCTCGAGCGCGGCAACGCGACCCTGCGCCGCGAGCTGCGGCGCTGATCGCCTCGGTCCGCGACGGCTACCAGGCCGCCCTCCGGTCAGGGCGAATTCATGTTTACCGCTCCGGTGTCGATACAGGTCGGACACCGGAGCAGGCATCCGACTCATGCACCCTCGTCGCGAGGCGGGTCCGCAGGGTTACGGGACTCCAACGGAGTTCGCCGCAACCGCCCGAAGACGAGCGTCCAACTGCCTGCTCATATCTGGGAGGACACCAATGTCCAACCGCTTCCGACCGCGGCGACGGCGCTTTGCCGGCGCCGCCGTGCTGATGACCCTCGCCCTGGCCGCGATTCCAGTCGCCGCGCAGGCCTCCGCTGTCAATCTCGCCACCGCCGGACCCTTCGTGGTCCTCGGCGGCTCCGCCGTAACCAACACCGGGCCGTCGGTCCTCAACGGCGAGCTCGGCGTCACGCCGGGCACCTCGCTGACCGGCTTCGGGCTACCAGCCGTCGTCAACGGCGCCACTCACGCCAACGACGCCGTCGCCGCCCAGGCGCAGGGCGACCTGACCACCGCCTACGACGTCGCCGCCGGCCAACCGATCCCCCCGGGCAACGATCTCACCGGCACCGATCTGGGCAGCCTCAGCCTTACCGCTGGCGCCTACGGCTTCAGCACCTCCGCCCAGCTGACCGGCCAGCTGACGCTCGACGCGCAGGGTGACCCCAACGCGCAGTTCGTCTTCGTCATCGGCTCGACCCTGACCACCGCCTCGGCCAGCTCGGTCATCCTCACCAACGGCGCTTCCGCCTGCAACGTCTACTGGAAGGTCGGCAGCTCGGCGACGCTCGGCAGCACCACCGCGTTCGTCGGCAACCTGATGGCCCTCAGCGACATCTCCCTCAACGACGGCGTCACGGTTGAAGGCCGGGTCCTCGCCCGCAACGGCCAGGTGACCTTGATCAACGACGTGCTCAGCAACGCCGGCTGCGCCACCGGATCGTCCTCGCCGCCGAGCGAAGAGACCAGCGGCGGGAGCACGACCACGCCGACGTCAACGACGCCCGCTGCCCCGCTCAAGACCAAGAAGAAGACGGCGAAGCCGAGCCGGGAGGGAACCGCGGTCCTGACCCGAGGCAGGAAGAGCGACGCCGGGGTTCGCGCCACGGTTCGCGGCAAGAAGATCAAGAAGGTCGTCTTCACCGACAACGGCGCTCGAGTCGGCGGCTCCGGCCGGCCGCATCAGGTGCGGGTGCCGGTGACGCCCGGGGTCCATGTGGTGGTCGCCCACGTCACCTTCACCGACGGGACTCTGCCGCGGATCCTGCGGTTCCACTTCCGCAGCCCCTGGCCAGTGCTCCATCCCCGACAGGGTCCCTCGCGGTTCACCGGATGAGGGCACTCCCCCACCACCGACTCTCCGGCATCCGCCGGGGAGTCGTGGTTTGCGGGCTGTCACTGGCGGTTTGCCCGCTTACCTCCGAGGCCTCTGCCTCCCCGCAACGACCCGCCCAGGAGGTCGTCGCCCTTCTCGGTGGGCAGGCAGTCCGCACTGCGCCACGTCCGGGATCGCGCCGAATCGAGTCGGTCGCCGCGAGGCGCCCCCTGACCGGGGTGCGGACGGTCCTGCCGGTGCTCGGCCGCGGCGGCCGCGACGGTTCCTGGCTGCGGGTCCGGCTGCCCGGCCGGCCGAACGGCCACAGCGGTTGGATCTCGCCCGGTCGGACCATCGCCCAATCGACTCATTGGAGCCTCCGCGTCGCTCTCGCCGCGCGCCGCGTCGACGTCTATCGCGACGGCCGCGCCGTGCGCCGCTTCCGGGCGGTGGTCGGCAAGGCCTCGACCCCGACCCCGCGCGGGAGCTTCTTCGTCGAGGAGGCGGTCGCGCTCACGGCGGGCGAGGCCGGAGCCCCCTTTGCCCTGGCCACCAGCGCCCGCTCAAACGTGCTCCAGGAGTTCGACGGCGGACCGGGCCAGGTCGCCCTGCACGGAACCCGCCACCTAAGCGGCGCGCTCGGCAGCGCCAGCTCGCACGGCTGCGTCCGGGTCAGCCCTCGAGCGATCGCCTGGCTCGCAACCCGGATCGGCGCCGGAGTCCGGGTGACGATCTCAGGTTGATCGGCTGGCGCCGCTGGGAACGTCGACAAACGCCCGAGCTACATCAGTCGACAACGGCCGCGCCGCTCATCTCTGGGCCTTCTCGATGCTGGCCCGCAAGCTCGGCCTCCCAGCGCAGCAGGTCACCCGGCTGGCACTCGAGCGCCTCGCAGAGTGCGGCGAGGGTCGCGAAGCGGACCGCCTTGGCGCGGCCGTTCTTGAGCACGGCGAGGTTGGCGGGCGTGATCCCTACGCGGTCCGCGAGGAACGCGACCCTGCGCCGCGAGCTGCGGCGCTGGTCAGGGTTCCGGCCAGAGCAAGTCAGACGTCGTTCGGCCAGCAACCACGTCTACACCGGAAGCCGACTCGCCCTCTTGGTGCACTTCCTGAGCCTCTGCTTCAGGCGCCGCTTGCCGGACCTGGTGAGGGCGCCGTGGGACTTCTTGCTCTTCAGGGACTTCTTGTAGTTCCGCTTGCACCTCCTGAGTGCGGCGGAGCGGCGCCCGGTGACCTGGTTGACCTGCGGGTTGGTCGTCGAGTCGCCCTGAGGAGCGGTCACGGTGAGCGCGATCACGCCCTTGTCGGAGCCAAAGCCGAAGCCGTCGAAGCTCTGGATCTCGATGAAGTCGGTACCGGTGAAATTCGGATTCGGCGTGTATGTGATCGGGTCGCCGGCAACTTCCTGGGTGGCCGTACCGTTCTGCGGCTGGCCAGAGATGAACTCCTTGACGTCGCTGCGCTCGTACTGCGGCCCGGTGTCGTCGCACTGCACGGGAATTGTCACCGCCTGGCCGCTGACCGTCGTCACCGTCGAGTTCGGGCATTCGGGCCGGCCGTCAGGCGCCCAGTCCGGGTTCGTCTGGATGTCGGTGCCGGTGGCGAGCGGGATCTCGAACAGGCTGGTGCCGTCCGCGCGCACCATCACCAAGTCGCCGCTGGCCCCGCCGCCCGCCGTGTAGGCGACCATCGTGTTGTCGGGCGACCAGGTGCAGTAGTAGCTCGTCGAGGTGGTCGAGACCTTCGTCCCACTGCTCGGCGTGGTCGTCAGCAGCGCCACCATGATGTCCGTGCTCGGCGCCCCGGGATAGCCGGTCCCGTAACAAATCTTGTCCCCGTTGGGCGAGATCGCGGGCTGGATCTCGGGGTGGTTGCTGTCATCCGCCACGGCGAGCGTCTCCCCGCCGGGGGTCGGCACGCCGCTGGGATAGGAGATGGGTCGTTTGACGATGTCCGTGTTGGTCGCCGGGTTCTGTGCATTGCCCTTCTCGTAGTAGATGGTCGAGCCCGACGGGTCCCATGCCGGCTTGCCCTCGATCGCGCCGTTGGTGTTCGTGATGTTGGTCTGCCCACTACCGTCGGCGGCCGAGGCGACGAAGATGTCCCGGTCAGCCGGAACGCCGTTGTCCTTCTCGAACGCGATGTGGGTTCCGTCCGGCGACCAGGCCGGGCGATCCTCGTTCGACCCCGGGGACAGAGTGAGGTTCTTCGGATTCGTGGCGCTCAATGGAAGCGTCAGATCCTGAACGAAGATGTCGTAGACGGAGCCGGCCGAGAGCCCCCGCGCGTAGGCGATCTTGGTGCGGTCGGGGGACCACGTCGGGTGACGATGGCGCTCCGTGAGAGAGGTCGCGATCGGTGGGCTGAGCGTGCCGCCTCCGTTCGAGAACGGAACCGGCAGGAGGAAGAGCTCGGCTCGCGCCTGTCCGAGGTTCTGGTAGCTGGTGAGGACGATGCGGCCGTTCTCACCCGGAACCGGCGTCGCGCCCACGGCGGGTGCAAACGAAAGCAGCGCAATGGCCCCGAGGGCAACTGCGAATCCGGCGGAAGCAGCGGTCATTCGCTTCAAGGTGGCCCCCAAGGTTGTTTTACGCTCGCAGCATACCGTCGCCACAGCGTGGCCCGACCCCCTGAAATCGGTCCGGCTGGAGTCTCATGCATCGTGGCCCAGTCTGCGGGGGGAAGATCGGTCGGCTGTCAGCGGGCTTTTCGCCGGTGCTGCAGCTCCTGGATTTGGGCGACCAAGAGCTGACGGAGGTCGAACTGCCAGTAGGAGACGAAGCGCTCGACCAGGGCTCGCATCTCCTTGCGGTCCAGCCGGCCAAGCGACTTGCGCGTGTCGAGCGCCGTCTCGTGCAGCCGGATCGGCGCCGCCACCATCGCCGCGGAGTCCTCGGCGAGATCGGGGAAGCGCTCCGTGAGCAAAGGGAAGAGCGTCGGCTCGCGATTCCCTTCGACGCGCTCGCGCTCCTGGTCGGAGAGCTTCTCGAGCCGGAGCAGGCGCAGGGCAAACAGGTCGCCGGTGCGAGGATCGCTGCGACCGGACAGGAGCAGCACCGGCCTCGCCTTCGCGCGCACGACGAACTCGAACTCAGCGTCGCCGCCTTTGCGGAGGCCGTCGACGATCTGCGAGGCGGAGGGCACCTCCACCGGCGTACCATCGGCTACATGGACCTTGAAAGGCGTCGCGGGCGTGTAGGGGACGATCGCCCAGTAGACCTCGCCGGCCGCGAGGCTCAAAGGCCGAGCAGGCGCCTGACCGACGCCTCGTCGTCGACCAGCTTCCCCTCAGGCGACTCGGCAATCCGGTGGGCACGCGCTCCGAGGTCACTCAGATCCGAGGCGGCGGTCAAATCGTCGAGAAGCTCCGAGTCACCCTGCAGCTCAGCGAAATCATCCGGGTGCAGGATCACCGCCTTGACGTGCTCCGCGCTGTAGCGCTCGACCACGAGCGCCTCGCCCGGCTGCGGCTCGGGCAAGCGGACATCGTTGCTCTTGATGGGCGAGCTATGCAAGGCCATGCTCGGAAGGTAGCAACAATTCCGGACGGAACTTCCCAGAGTCGTACGACAAACTCACCAGAAGGCCAAACCGCTCACGGCGCGGGCCGCTCGGCCTCCACGTACACCAGCAGGCGGCGCACCAGCTCACGGGCGTGGTCGGCGTCGGCGGGACGGCCGAAGAAGAGCGGGTGCAGGTAGAGGGGCGCGGTGATGCCCTCGAGCAACTCGACGATCGTCGGCGTCTTTTCTCCCCGTGCGGCCGCCCGGTCGAGCATTGCCTGCAGGCCGCTCGGCGCGGGTGCGCAGGGCGACCGGAGCCTCGGCAGTCGGCGCCGCGAGGGCCGCCGCGCGCATCATGGTCGTCCCCAAGGGAGCGATCGCCTCCGCGAACCGGACAGCAGCCAGTTCGAGGTCACCACGCAGGGTCCCAGTGTCGGGGACCGGTGCCACCTCCCCCAGCCGCTCGGCGACAACGTCGTCGACCAGGCCCGCCACGTTGCCCCAGCGCCGGTAGACGGTTGCCTGGTGGACACCGGCCAGCTCCGCCACCCGCGGAACCGTCACCTCCTCCGGCGGATCGGCGCCCAGCAGCTCGAGCGCGGCCTCGTGCACCCGGGCGCGCACGCGGGCGCTGCGCCCCCCCGGTCTTCGGCGTGGTTGCTCGCTGCCGGCAGTCATCGATTGGAAGTCTAAACGCGAGCCCTTGCGCGTTTATGCTCAGTCAGGTAGATTCTTAATGCGATGTTACTTGCGTTAGATGATCCCGCCATAGCCGTGTCGCAGCCCCCCTGGCCGCTCACGGGCGGGGTGACTGAACGCTTGCACAGTCAACAATGAGGGAGCACCGAATATGTCACTAGCTCGCGTCCAGAACTTCAGCATCTCGCTCGACGGCTTCGGCACCGGCGAGGGCCAGAGCGCCGAGCTTCACTTCGGGCACGCCGGCGACCGCCTCCACCAATGGATGTTCGCGACCCGCTGGTGGCGAGGCTCCGACGGTGCAGGCGGCAGCGGCGGCATCGACGACGCCTTCGCACAGCAGTTCGCCGTCGGGATCGGGGCCGAGATCATGGGCGCCGGCAAGTTCGGTCACCCCGGCTGGCACGAGGACCCGGAGTGGAAGGGGGCCTGGGGACCAAACCCGCCATTTCACACGCCGGTCTTCATCCTCACCCATCACCCGCGCCCGTCGATCGAGATGGAGGGCGGCACGACCTTCCATTTCCTCGACGCCTCCCCCGCCGAGGCGCTCGAGGCAGCGCGCGAGGCCGCGGGCGGCGAGGACGTGCGCATCGGTGGCGGCCCGACGGTGATCCGCGAGTTCCTCGCCGCCGGCCTGGTCGACCACATGCACGTTGTGGTGGTCCCGATCCTGCTCGGCCGCGGCGTCCGCCTCTGGGAGGGGCTGGAGGGCCTCGAGGAAAGCTACGACGTCGAGACTACCTCCTCGCCGAGCGGGGTCACGCACGTGACCTTCACCCGGGCGGAGACCTAACCAGGACGGCGGAGGAAGCTTTATTGATCTGGAAGGAGACGGCCTCGTCGAGCTGCTAAGCCTTGCGGTGGTTCCAACTCCCCCGGCGAACGGCGAAGTGGCCAGGTGCAGGGATTCGATACGAAGCGGCTGATCGGATTCGAACCGACGACCTTCTGCATGGCAACTACACAAGGCCCCGTAAGCCGCGGGCTTCGAATGTAGCAGGTTGCAGGGGTTTCGTAATCGCGTCGCGGAAGGGATCGATCTGGAATACGCGGGGATATGCGCCGATATGCAGCGATTCGGGAACTTCTGGCGAGAAGTTCCCGAAATCGCCAAGGCCGGTTCGAAGGCTCACGCTGAGTCCCAGCCCCCCCAGTTGCGGGGGTCACTGCAGGAAGCGGATCAGAAAGACCTCGGCGGTGTCGTAGATCGATGGCGCTTCGAAGAATGGCGACTTCACAGGGTTCGCCCTACCGCCGATGACGACGGCGCCATCGCGCTGCCTGACGGCGGCATAGGCCACGCCTTCATAGCCAAAGTCGCGAACGAAGAATCCGCGGCGCGCAAAGGATCGGTCGATGCGACCGCTGGGGAGAAAGCGGACCGCGGCGACGCGCGCCTCCCCGCTGTGGGGGACGTTGTAGGTGCCGGCGAGCACGATGCGGCCGTTCCCCTGGATCGCGATGTCTTTTGCGCCGAGGCGGGTGCCGAGCACCGTGCGGGCGAACCCCCTGCGACCGAAGCTTCGGTCGAGCTTGCCATTCGGTCGCAGGCGGATCAGAACCGCCGGCTGTCGGCCGTGCGGCCTGACGGCGTTGGCGACGATCAGGATCCGTCCGCGACGGTCGATCTCCAGGCCATCCGTGTACGTGCAGGCGCACGCCGATGCCCGCCGAGAGCCAAGGAGGACGCCCCCGTCACCGCCACCGAAGCTGCGGTCGGGTTGGCCATTGGGGTGCAGGCGCACGACCAAGACCTGTCCACCAAGATCGCCGGCGGCGACGATCTTGCCGCTGCGCAGCAGCTGGATGCCGACGAGCCTCATCGGACTGGTGCTCCCAGCCGGCGGCTGGAGCTTGACCGATCCCGCCCGGCCGAATCCGCGATCGGGGCGGCCGTCGGCTCGGTACCTGACGACCTGCGCCAGCCAGTGTTCGTGGGCGTCGATGCTGAAGCCGGCGAGGAGGATGCGGCCGTCTGGCTGCAGCGCCAGATCCTGAGCCCCGCCGCCGAAACCACCGGCGATCGTGACGGCGCGGCCATATTTCTCGCCGAAGCTGTAATCCGGGCCGCTGCCGTCCGCGTTGTAGCGGGTCAGCGTGAAGTTCCCCGATCCGACTGATCCGGCGGCGAGGATCTTCCCGTCGCCCTGCAGGGCGACGGCGTTTATGCGCGAGTGCAGCCCCGCGTCGTTGATAAACCTGCCATCGCCACGGCGCCCAAAGGTCCGATCCAGCGCGCCGTCACGCAGGTACCTGGCGATGAAGTTGCCGATCTCCACCCCGCCGCCGCTGACCAGCCTCCCATCGGCGTCTGGCGCGAGGCTTCCTATGTCCCCGCCGGACCCCGGGAACGAGATACCGCCCTCGCCGAAAGACGGGTCAAGCGATTCGACTGCCTGGGCCGGCGCCGCCGTCAGCAGCAAGGCCAGCACGATGGCTAGAGACAACCGAAAGGTCGACATTCTTGTCGGCATTGTAGGTGCAACAGGCGCCCGGCCGAGAAGTTGCCCTATTCAGGCTCGCAGGCATCGCCGATCCCGTTTTCGTTGCTGTCTGTCTGTTCTTCGTTGGCGACCTCTGGGCAGTTGTCGGCTTCATCGGGGATTTCATCCCCGTCGGAGTCTGGTTCTTCCTGGCAGGCATCGCCAACGCCGTCGCCGTCTGCATCGGCCTGACTTTCGTTTGCAACTTCCGGGCAGTTATCGACGCTGTCCAGGACGCCATCTTCGTCGGCGTCCCCGTCTTCAGGATCGAGCGGCGGCACGAGCAGCGCTGCTGGGTCGGAGGCATCGCCGATCGCAAAGTGAGCGAGGACTTCTCCTTCGGAAAGCGGACGCTCATAGGTGGCCAGATCGTCGACCGTCCCGCTCAGCCACTCGGTGAGGCCGCTAGAGAGTTTTCTGGCGCCAACGAGGTCGCTCCCGCCGAAACCGATCATCAGCGGGTAGTAGCCATCTTCGAAATACAGCGGGTAGGCGAAGCCGTCGACATACAGCTTCATCTGCGAGCGTGTCGTCGGGGCCGGTTCGCCTTTGCAGAAAGGCGAGTACAGGGCGACGATCGCAACGTGATGCCACTCTTCCGTGCTCACCGCCTCATCGGTGCGCACGGTTGGAGTCTCGCCGGAGAACTTATCGAGCGTGAAGCCCAGCCTGCCGTCCTGCGAGCGATAGACGTATATGCCGCCTTTCACGTATTCGCCAGAGAACAATGCTTCGCGGTCACCGGGGGACGAATCGAACTTCACCCACATCTCCATCGAGTAGCCGGCTATTTTCGAGCAGCTGCCCGGCGCATATCCTGCGCCCCCAAACCCAAGAAGGGAGACGTAGTCGTCTTCGCCGTCGAGCTTGATCGCTCGCGATTCTTCCAGCGCGCCCTGTTCATCGAGCGCCACGCCGCCGTGGTAGGTACCGGCCCCGTATTCTTCGTGCAGGTCTTCGTAGACCCAGTTCTTCGCAACGCTGCCGGCGGTCTCGTCGAAGCGATAGAAGTCAACTGGCGGGTCCGCCTCGGGATCATCTGCGCCGCCGATTACCCCCTCGTCGGCGACACTCACCGATGCCTCCCCGGTCGCCTCGCTGCCGATTCCGGAGACTACGCTGAACTGGGCTGGCCGACTGGGCTTCAGTAACTCGCAGTCCGTAATGCCACTGTCGTAGCCGATGTCATAGCGAAGGCTGTCGTCCCCGCCGCCCCCGCAGTTCAGAGTTTCGTCGGGGTCCTCTTTTTCATCTTTGGTGTCGCCGTTGGGGTTGCGGTTATTGGCGAGCAGGTTGTCATCTCCACCCAGGCCGAGCAGCCGGTCTTTGCCCGAGCGCCCGAGGACAACGTTGTGCGCGCCGTTGCCTTCGAGCCGGTCCTTGCCCCCCGAGCCCTCGAGGAACTCGACTCCTTTGATGGTTCCGTCTTCTTCTTCTCCGCAACCCGAGCCGAAACGGGTGATCGAACCCGATTTGCCCGCTTCCTGGGGCAGCGATACTTCGGCTCCATTGGTCGGGTTCTGGAATAGACCCGTTTCCCCGATCTCTTCCCCGCGCACTTGTGCCCAGCTTGCGTTGTCCCAGGAATCTCCGCCGCCAAAGATCCGGTCCTCGCAGGGCCAGGAGGAGACGAACAGGTCGCTGCCGTCAGCGCCGTAGAGCCGGTCGCGCCCTTCGTTGGCAAAGAAGGTGTCGTCATCGCCGAAGCCGTAGAGGTCATCCTTGCCATCGCCGGGACCGTCAACGAGCAGCTCCTCGCTTTCGCCCCCGCCCCTCAAGACGTCACGGCCCGCGCCACCCAGCAGGGTCACCGCGACAGCCGCCGGGAAGCTATGGGCAGAGAGCGCGTCGTTGCCGCCGCGGCCGTCCATGACGAGCGTTTGCACCGCGCTCAGCGGACAAGTGGCTTCGGCTTCGGCGACGGTGCAGCCGCTCACTTCGTTGGCTGAGGTGTCAAACCTGCCGGTGCCGCCTTCCCCGACGGCGATCAATCGCACCACGCCTTCGCCAGCTTTGTAGGTGGCCGTCACGTTGTCGGCAGCTTCGGTCCCGCGCAGGTAGATCCCCGTGTCGTAGGCGGGATCGTCGGGATTCAGGCGGCCGAGGACGATCGCGCTCGAGGAGGTCGGTTTGAGGCCTTCTTCGGTGCTTTCGCGCTCGCACGACTGCGCCGATTCGGTCCCGTTGAGGCAGATGTCATCGCCATCGCCGCCGCGCAGGTTGCCCGGGCTCTGTCCTTCGCCACCGTCGAGGAGGTCGCTGTCCGCGCCGCCGTAGAGCTGGTCGTCGCCGCCCTTGCCTTCGAGGATGTCGGGTCCGCCGCCGCCGTCGATCAGGTTCGCTTCGCTGGAGCCGATGATGACATCCGCAAACGGCGAGCCGATCACATGCTGGAAGCTGCCCTCGTCTACGTAGAGGCGGTCCGATCCACCGCCGAACCTGGAGGTGTAGCCGTTGAACGCTCGTGTGTATTCGCGACTGCCGTCTTTGATCGGCGTTTCGCCGAGGTCGATGAAGACGCCCCGCCCCGTGCCGGAGGCCGGGAAGCCGGAGATGAATTCCGAGCCGAACTCAAACCCGGGAGTCACGGCGTCGGCGAAGCTCAGGGTGTTTTCCCCGCCGCCGCCGATCAGCTTGTCGGCGGTCGTCCCGCCCCGGATGAGATCGTCATCGGCACCACCGCGCAGTTCGTCGGAGCCGCCGTTTCCGGCCAGGTTGTCGTCGCCACTGTTTCCTCGTATGGTGTCGTCGCCGCTGCCCCCGACGATCAAGTCGTCCCCGGCGTCGCCGTAGACGGTGTCGTTCCCCCGCCCGGCATAGATCCGGTCATCGCCCGCGCCGCCGCGGATCTTGTTCACCTCGCCACCGGCCCGAATCACGTCGTCGCCGGCCCCCGCCTTGTAGACCTTGGTGTTGTGGCCCGGATAGCGGCCCATGATGTCGGCGCATTTCGTTCCGTGGACCACATTGCCTCGGAAGAAATAGTGTTTGTATCGATTCTTGGGTGTTTTGCAGCCTTCGGAGCCCGCGGAGTCTTCTGCTTCTGGAGGAATCTGGGAGATCGTCCCTTCTTCCGGGGTGGTCTCGCTCCATGTGCGCGCGTCGGCTTCGAAGCCCAGCTGGTCGAACGCCTCGACGCGATAGTCGTGGGTGCCGATCACCTTCGCGTAGGGGAGCTGCAGGCCTCGCTCAAAATCGCCGCTGCATGATTCGGTTTCGGTGCTTTCGCATTCGCGCTCCTCGACCGAAACGAGTTCTTCATCGATGTAGATACGGTATTCGGAGACGTAGGTCTCTTCGCTTCCTTCCTGGCAGGCCGGTTCGCCTTGCTCGATGGCAATCGATAGACCGACGCCAGGGACTTCGGGGTCGACCACCTCGCCGCTTGCTTCGATTTCCGGAGGCGCACAGACTTCGATCGTTGCGGTTGCCGATTGCGAGGCAACGCCTTCGGCGGACGCCTGAAACTCGAATTCGTCGGTGCCGGTAAATTCAGGGTCGGATGCGTAGGTGACGGTGCCCGCTTTGGAGTCGAGTTCAGAAAGCGAGCCGTGTTCGGGTTCTGAGGCGATTTTGTAGTCCAGTTCGCCTTCGCCGGTGCATTCGAGCGTGAGTTCGAGCGACTGGTTGTTTGCGGTAAGCCCTTCGAGCCCTTCGCAGCTCGGAGCCTCCACGATTTCGAATTCCCGCTCGGCTGGCGTGGGATCTACATTGCTGGCGGGATCGATGGCACGCACGCGGAAGTCGTGCGGTCCTTCGGCGAGAGATTCGTAGTCCTTGGGCGAGGTGCAGACGGCAAACGCGGCTTCGTCGAGAGAGCACTCGAAGGTCGATTCGGGCTCGGTGGAGGTGAAGCTGAACGACACGCTGGTCGTGCCGATCGCGCCTTCTGGCCCTTCGGTGATCGTCGTATCAGGTGGTTCGCTGTCGACCCCTGCGGGCCCCGCCTTGAACTTTCGAAGGCGAGTGATGTTGCCCTTGCCCTCGATGCCGGCGTTGCCGCTCGAGAAGGTGGAGTCTGAGGCGCTGAGCAGCTGTTGGAACCCCGAGCCGGTGTCGATCCAGGCAGAGACCGTGCCGCCCAGGTCGACGATCGCGAGGGAGTCGCTGTCGGCGAAGGAGTAGCCCGTTTCGGAATCGAGGACGGTTTCGCTGCCGCTGACCCACTTGGCGAGCTTGACGCCGTAGGTGTTCGTGGCCGTGTAGGTGAGGCGGAGCTCATAGCCTTCCCGTGTGCCGCCGGGGCTTTGCAGGTCGAGCCAGACCGAGAGATAGCGTTCTGCGAGTTCGGGATTTGAGGCCATCGTCGCCACCGCGGCGATCCCTTCGCCGGTGTCGCTGAACGAGGTTTTGTAGTAGGCGCCGTTGAGGGCGGTGGCGAAGGCATCGACCGGGCGCCAGCCCGACGTCGTGTCAGAGCCCTTGGGCGTGCCACCGCCTGCCCAGCCCAGCGTGGACCATTCTGATTCGAAGTCCGAGAGCGATTCTTCGCTGCCGTCGAAGATCTCGGTGAGGGGCATGGCGGCGAGCGGGCTGCCGATTTCCGACAGCGGCCCCGCCTTGAACTTTCGAAGGCGAGTGATGTTGCCCTTGCCCTCGATGCCGGCGTTGCCGCTCGAGAAGGTGGAGTCTGAGGCGCTGAGCAGCTGTTGGAACCCCGAGCCGGTGTCGATCCAGGCAGAGACCGTGCCGCCCAGGTCGACGATCGCGAGGGAGTCGCTGTCGGCGAAGGAGTAGCCCGTTTCGGAATCGAGGACGGTTTCGCTGCCGCTGACCCACTTGGCGAGCTTGACGCCGTAGGTGTTCGTGGCCGTGTAGGTGAGGCGGAGCTCATAGCCTTCCCGTGTGCCGCCGGGGCTTTGCAGGTCGAGCCAGACCGAGAGATAGCGTTCTGCGAGTTCGGGATTTGAGGCCATCGTCGCCACCGCGGCGATCCCTTCGCCGGTGTCGCTGAACGAGGTTTTGTAGTAGGCGCCGTTGAGGGCGGTGGCGAAGGCATCGACCGGGCGCCAGCCCGACGTCGTGTCAGAGCCCTTGGGCGTGCCACCGCCTGCCCAGCCCAGCGTGGACCATTCTGATTCGAAGTCCGAGAGCGATTCTTCGCTGCCGTCGAAGATCTCGGTGAGGGGCATGGCGGCGAGCTTTTCGCCCGAATTGCAGTTGGCCACCGAGGCCGGTGGAGCGACGAGGAAGGCAATGCAGCTCGCTGCCAAGGCCGCAAGCAGCGGCAGCGCCCTCAAGCGGGGTGCCAGGGGGCTCTCGCAGGGAACTCGACGTATGCTCGCACTCATTGCGAGAGGCTCCCAGCGCTCCTGGCGGCTAAGGAAAACAGACTTATTGACTGATCCATTAGTTCCTAGTATCTTTGGCTAGCCTCTCGTGTCAAGGTCGTCGTCAGGGGGCCACCGACCCAGCGTCCCGGGAATATTCGGCGTGTTGCAATTTCGAATATCCGAGGACCAGTACGTCGCAACATGCGGCAATTTCGTTACTGTTAAGCCCCTGTGAAGACCCGATCCGAACAGGCTCCGCCGACGAGCGACGGTCGCGCAGAACGACGAGACGGAACGCCCGATAACCCCCGCTTATGGAGACCCGATCTCGGATGCGGTCAGCGCTGGCCCGACGATCGGCGGGCCGAGCGCAACTCACTTGCCAACTACCCCAGATCGATCCAGCGAGTAATTCGAGGCGGGAGAAGCTCCGGCTTGGACGCCATGAACTCGGCGATCTCTGCCCTTGAGATCTTGGTCGCCCCAAGCTCTCCCGGATCCTCGGCGAAACGCTCGTGGGTGGAGAAGACGAAGACTTGCGCGCTTTGGCTCGCGACCGCCTCCACCACCTCCGAGACCGGGACCGCGTTCTTGCCGCCGCTCTTCACCGCAACAACGGCAATTCGACCGTCGTCGATGTGCTTGAAGGCAGCCTCGTACAGCGGCGTGTCGTTCATCCGACTCGACGGCATCAGCAGCCAGCCCTGCGCCTGCAGGTAGAGCAACGCGATGTCCTCGGCGTCTGTTGGGTCGAGGAGGTCGGTGACGATCTCCTCGGGGTCGAACGTCGGGGGTTTCGCAGTGGGGTCCTTCGTCTGCTCCCAGATCAGCTCGGTGACCCGCCAACCGCCACGTTCGTCGGGGGCCACACGGGAAAAGGAGCTTCCGGGGCCCGTGAAGCTCCTTACGACGGCTCCCGGCACTTCCCAGTCGCGGTAGGACCGGGGCAGCCACTCGCAGTTGCGGAGGTTGTTCAAGTCCCATTTCGACGCATCCGCCGACCCGTCAAAGCGCCAAGGACCGGTTATCCGGCCCAGCCAGTACGCACCGCGACTGTCGCGGTTCCAGACGAGATCCCCACACTTTGCGTCTTCGGCCAAGCGCCGGACCGTGTCGCCACCCCGCTTCCAGCCCTCGATCCCCTTGATCTCCGCGAGCACTTCCTCCAGCGGCGCCGCATCGGGAACTTTCAGAGTCCAACGTCCCCAGCCAATCCCGACAACGCCGGCTCGCCGACAGAAGGCCCGCGCCTGGTCGCGTTGCGCATCGTCGTGAAAGTCCTCGCGCAGGCTGTGAATCTTCGTTCGCCAAACAGTGGGACCGTTGGTCATTGCACCTTCCTCACTAACTTGCGATTCGCCCCACACCCAATCCGGAGCATGATTGGCAGATCACCGCCACCCGAACGTCTCAGACCACATCAGCTTGATGTCGCCCTGTGATCAACTCATGCTCGGGAATCAGGGTAGATCACGTGGAAACGTCAGAGGCGGCCTCCACTGCTCCAAGGGGCCACCTGGGGGCAACCTCATCGAGCTCAGACATGATGGTGATGGTGGAACCGAGGGTCGCGACGATTCGCTGATACATCCTTATCTCGCCCAGATCGAGCCTTCGTCGACGTCGATCCTTGAGCCACTTCTCGCAGACCTGATAGCCGCCGACCCGGAACTCCCATACCTCCGGCGAGACGCCCTCGAAGTACTGCGAAGGACCGGTCTTGCCTTCGCTCGAGATGTAAACCCTGCCTCGCCTCAGCGTCGATGTTCCGTTGGGGTCTGGACTCCCGGGCGGTAGATAGCGCGGGTGACCGGGGGTGACCAGGTCGTTACCCCGAACCGGAAAGGAGGGTGCTGGGGCAGCCGGGGAGCGGTCGAGAAGGTGCAAACCCACCAGCTCATGACCTCTTCGAACCATCTCGGTGAAAAGACTGAGGCCCGGCGGCAGGGGAACGTGCGGAAAATTGCGTCCGAGCTGCTCGACATAGCGCTGGCGATAGCCGGGCGTGTAAAGCACGGCATAGATGTACGCATAGACATCCTCGGGGCCGAAGGTCTCCGTGAGGTCGCCGGCTCCATCCGGGATAAACTCCATCCCTACGCAATTCTTGAGCTCCTCGATGAATTCCGGGGAGAGATTTGGTCGACGACCGGTTTGCTCTCCCTCGATCAGCAGCCGTCGTTGTACACCCGAACCCTCCGGATAGAGGTAGAGAGGGAAGACGAAGCCGTTATTGGAAGTCTTCGAAGACATGCAGATCGCCTCTGACGGGATACTTGAGGCGAGTGCATGGGCAAAGCCCTCCCCCTTTGTAGCCCTCGTCGTAATGAGGGCCAGATTCGGTCCCGCCTGCAACTGACCCGTCACACGCTCGCGTCGGTGGACAGTGACGTTTGGGTCGAACACCGTCCAGCGAGTATCGAAGGGGCGATAAAGGACCCGGCCAATCTCGGTCTCCCAGTTCTCTTCCGACAGCTCCTCCTTCGCCGTCTCGTAGTCCCATTGGTCGGTTTTGCAGAGTCTCCAGTTCTCCCTTGCCTGCCCCTCGTTCTTGGTTGCAAGCAGTTCATCGACCTTTGCGCGCGCCTCGTCTTCCGTCCAAGAGATCGCAAACTGATCGTGGGTGGTGACCAGTCCCGGTGCGGGTTTTCCATTTTGGCTCATGATCTCAGCGATGCTCCAACCCCGCTCAAACTCGTCGCGTAGGTCGAGATCCTGAGGAACGAACAAGTAGTGCGGCTTGTCGGGTGTAACGGCCGTCCACTCAGTTTTCTCCAGGTCGTGCATCTCAAGCCAATCGTACTTTTCTTGCCGCATGCCCCAGAGATCAGCGTGATGTACCCGGGCCGGTCCGGCCTTACCCGGCTCCTTGACAAAGACACTAATCGCGACGCCCTGCTGAATGTCGAATACGTTCTGGTCGCGACCTCCATCGGGTGCCCGCTCACCCTTTTTGGCGTTGCCGTGCAAATCGAGAATATATATGTCAGAAAAGGTCTCCATCAAGTGGCTACGCATTCCGGCGAAAGTAGGGCTATCCAGGTAGCTGTGGTTGGTGATGAAGGCGAGTACGCCCGCACCCGTGCGTTCGATCCGCCACTCTCCGAACCTGATGAACTTGACGTAGTCGTCCTGTAGCCACTTAGCCTGAGCCGGCTTGGGAACACCTGGTCGTTCCTCAGCATAATCCGAGACCAGCTTGGTGATCCACGGTCCCTTGTTTACCGAGTGGCCCGAATACGGGGGGTTTCCAAGCACCACAAGAATCGGCAGTGAGCGCTTGATATCGGCAGCGGCATTCGCCTCCTCGGAGATGAAGGAGCCCAGCAGAAGCTCGGACTTCTTCACAGCCTCCTCAAGGGTGTTGGTCAGATAGATCCCCAAGCGACCTCCCTCATCTGAGGAGCACTCCCACTTCGACCGGTCCGGCTCAGGCAAATCCTGGGCGGCGAGCTGCATTCCGAGCTTCAGGTGGGCGATGGCATAGGGTGCAATCAGGAGCTCGAATCCGAACAGCCGCGGTATCAGCTGCTCACGGACGTAGGCTGGCCAGACGCCGGCTTCATCTCGCTCAGCGAACTCAGCGCGGATCCGATCGATGATCGAGTAGAGGAAGGTGCCAGTCCCGCAAGCCGGGTCGAGCACGACCACCTGACGCGGTTCGTCGTCGGGCTGCTGCAGATCGTCGACTCGTGACGCGGAAGTCTGCGCGAGGCCATCCGTACAATCGAAACGTTTGCGCAAGAGATGGTCTACCGACGAGACGATGTAGGAGACGATCGCCCGCGGCGTGTAGTACACGCCCCTCATCTCACGCATCTCGGGGTCATAGGCCGCAAGGAAGGTCTCGTAGAAGTGAACAACCGGGTCGCTGCTAATGGCCTTTGCCCCGAAGCTTGCGAAGATCGACTGGAGATCCGCGATGGCCAGCAGCTGCGTAAGGTCGTCGACAATGCCGGCGTAGGGCTCCTCGTCCAACTCGGGCCCAGTTATGACGCCGAACAACCTTCGCAGGAAGGGGTTTGTGCGGGGAATTTCGTATCCCGCGGCCCGACGGGTAAAAGGCTCATCGTCTTGATGGTTTGCCCGGGCGGCGAATAGGCCATAGGCCATCGTCTGAGCGAACATGTCCGCGAAGTCGTTCGTCGTCAGATTGGGAATCAGGACCTCCTCGAAGGCCTGGTGAAGATCATGGATCTGCTCGGAGGCGAGACCGTTCTCGAAGCTCTCGATGACAATGTCCCGGATCAGCCGGGCCAGCCGAGCCATCTTCTCGGCTAGTTCCAACGCGGAGTTCACTGCCTGCGGACGGCGTGCGGCAAAATCTTCGAGTAGCGCTAACACGGTGACCGCCCCCGCCTCGCTAGGGGTTACATTGCCGCTCCCGTCAAGCTGCGCCAGGGATGCGCTGCGGACGAGATCGCCATCGACGTACCAACGAAATTCAAAGTAGTTCGTGAGGATTAGGTTTGGAAGGGCGGCGCGATAACGACTGAGTTGCTCGCCCTCCTCAACGTCGTCGAGCGTCCTCCCTGTGTCCTTCGCCTCGATGTATCCGAGAGTGAGCGGTCCATGCGGAGTCTCTAGCCAAACGCTGAAGTCGGGGGCCCCGCACTGCACCCTCGTCGGCTCGTTCGTCGCCTTCAGGAAGGCAACGGACTCAACCACTTTCTTTAGGGCTGGTCGGTGGGTGTGCTCGGTCGCTATCCCTGATGCTACGTCTGCGACGATTTGATCTAGATACTCGCGTATGGATCGTGGGACGGCCATAGCTAGCCCCGATCGACCTGCGCGTTGCGGTGGTTTGGATCGCTCATCAGTAAGACGTGACAGTTTCTATTTGCTGTCTAAGGCGTTCCTTATTCGCCAAGTGAAGGGCCGGGTCCTTTGACTGACGAAAACGGCACAGCGATTGCAGGAGATCGGGGCTCTTGCGTCCTCATAAATGTGCGCCGGCCGATACCGTCTACTCTGGGCCCGATCTCGACAGGCACCCTCCTCACTGCTCGAGCAACGCTGCGATTCATGGACCCGGTAAGTGCCAAGCCGGATCTCAGTCCTCGGAACGGGTTGCGACGGGCGCCAGCGCCTCCGCGATTACTGAGATCCGGCGTTCTCGCCGTCGACCCAGTGCACCTCGGCGTCACGCCTCACGCCAGCCCGCTCGACGAGCACTTCCCAAGCGAGCAATCGACGGTGACGGTCAAGTCCGGCGCCAGGTGCACGACGTCCGCCGTCCTCGCGGCCTGTCACACCCCGGGGGCCAACGCTGCGGCGTCAAGCCGCAGGGTGCCCAACCAGGCCGCGACAGCGCGCTCTGAATCGGAGCCGGTGAGCCGAATGCGCCCCTTGCCGAAGTCGAACGTCCCTACAGCCACGAGCGCGTCGCGCGGCACTATCCGCGACGCGCTCGTGGTGTAGCCCTCCAGCATCCGCCCGGCCGCGTGTGCAGCGCGGTCGGCGAGCGTGCGCATGTTCTCCTGACCGTAGATCGCGCCCTCGAAGTAGACCTCCACCTCGACCCCGGCTCGGGGTTCTCCCACGATCGCCGAGCCGCGGGCGATGTCGGCGGTCGCCGAGTAGCCACCGTGCGGGACGTAGAGGACGATCTCTCGCACCGCCGCTCTACACCTCCCCGTCCACTTCGCGCGCCTCGACAATCAGCTCGTCGGCGATCGCCTGCCAGTCCCTCATCCCGGCCGAGGCGATGATGTCGTTGAGGAAGCCAGGAAGCGATTCGGCGACGACCGACGGGTGATAGCGGCCTTCGACCACGTGCTCGAAGAGCAGCGCGTTGACCTTGTCGGCGAGAGCGTCGTCAGCCAGGGTCCGCATTAGGAAGCAGCGCAGCGCCGGTACGCCGATCGGCTCGCCCTGCTCGGTCCGCCGCTGCTCTTCGGCGCCGTTCATCAGGCCCGTCTCCTCTCGCCCGCCTGGCGCTCGGCAGCCTCCTCCGACACCGCGACGGCCCATCCTTGCGTCGGATCGAGCCAAGCCGGCACCCAGCGGCAGAAGACGTGGCGCGCCAGCCGGCTCTTGTATTCGTGGTGGCGCAGGGCGTAGTGCCAGTGGCCGGCGAGCCAGAGCGCCGCCCCGATCGCGACGGCGAGCAACGCCTCGGGGTCGCCCGTGAGGGCGAGGACAGCGACGCCCGCGAACGCCGGGACCGCCCCGCCGATGCGGAGCAACAGGCCCCCGAGCAGCCAGAAGCCGATCAGGGCGAGCAGGGCGAGGCCGAGCGCGGTGGGGATCATGCCGCCACCGCCAGGTCGGTCTCGCTCGCCCGGCCCCGTAGATCGGGCCTGGTCTTCTTCCCCTCCCGGCGCAGCTTGGCCCGGCCGAGCTCGGTCAGCTCCCACTCGCAGCCCGGACCCCTGCCGCTGACCGCCAGCCAGCCGCGCTCGACCAGCCGGATGCGCACCTTGCCGACCCGCGGCTGCCAGCGCGGCGGGCCGCTGGGCAGCGCTTCGAGGTCGCGCGCGCTGTGGCGGTCGGCCATCGACTCCTCCAGTGCGGCGAGCACCTCGCCGCGGCTCGCCCGGCCGCCGCGCTCGGCGAGGACGCGCAGGATCGGCAGCTCGTAGGCGGCGAGGTCGAGCGATTCGGGCGGAGGCGGTTGACAGGCGATCACCCGCTCGCCGCCGACGAGCGCCTTCAGCCGCTTGCGCTCGGCCGGGTCGCGGCTCATCAGGTGGGTGTAGACGCGCAGGGTGAAGGCCGGGTCGGCGTGGCCGATCTGGCGCATCACCGAGATCGGGTCCTCGCCGCAGGCAATCAGGACCGAGGCAAAGGTGTGGCGCAGCTTGTGGGCGGTGAGGCCCTTTGGCAGCGGCACCAGGCCGCGGCGCTCCAGCAGCCTGTCGGCGCGCTCGAAAGTCGGGGCCAGCACGCGGTTGCGCAGGTTGTCGGCGTCGCGTCGCCCGCCGGTGGCGGTCGGGAAGACGAGATCCTCCGGTCCGCTGCGGTAGGCGGCGGCCTTGTGGGCGGCGAGCAGGTCGCGCAGGACCGGCAGGATCGAGATCTCGCGCAGGCCCGCATCGGTCTTCGAGGCGCCGACCAGCAGGCGCCCGTTGGCGAGGTCGACGTCGCGCCAGCGCATCGCGCAGAGTTCGTGCGCGCGCGGCCCGGCGAAGACCAGCGTGCCGACGATCGCCTGGCGCTCCCTGCAGTTCCAGTCGGGATCACGATCCAGTTCGGCGGCGGCGTCGAGCAGCGCCTCGATCTGCCCGGCGGTGTCGAGGTGGACCGGCGCCGGCCGGCGCTCGGGCAGCCGGCGGCGGCGCCCGACCGCGGCGTTCTCGGTGACGTGCCCGTATTCGAGCGCGACCGAGAGCACCCACTGCAGGAAGCTGATCGTCCGGTTGATCGAGCCGGGCGAGAGCGGGCGCAGGGTCTGGCCGTGGTCGTTTCGCACCGGCCTGCGGCGCTCGATCGCGCGGGCGCGGACTTCGGATTCCTGCACCTTGTGCTGGCGGTAGGCATCTACCGCCTCGATGTCGATCGCCCCCAGCTCCCACTCGCCGAAGTAGGGCGCCAGGTGGCCGAGCGCCCACTCGGCGTGCGTCGTCGTGCTCTCGGAGACCTGGCCCCGCCGCCCGGCGACTAGCTCGCGGGCGAAGGCGCCGAAGAGGGGCGCCTCGGTGCGCTGCGGCGCCTCGCTCTCGCCACCCCTGCCTTTGCGCGGCGGCGTCCAGAATCCCGCGCCGCACGTCGGCGAGCACATTGGCCAGCTCCTCCTCGGCGCGCTCGCGGGTCCAGCCGTCGCGCTCGAAGCCGAGCGTCAGGTAGCGGCGCTTGCCGTAGGCGCTGAAGCGAAGCGCGTAGCCGCGGCCGCTCTTCCACTCGCGCACCTTTACTTCGCCTGTTGCCTTCGCCACCGCCGACTTCCTCTCGTCTCCCGGCAGCCGGGCAGGAAGGGCAACGCGAGGGCTCCGTGCGGATAGCCTCTTGGTTGCGCCGCCTAGTTCGGCGCCGGGTCGGGGGGCGTTAGCGCGCCGCCCCGGCCGTTTTCTTGCTTGCCGACGGACGATAGCTCCGCTTCGCCCGGAAAGCGAGTCCGAATCGCAGTCGCCTCGCGGTCGCGATCTCGCCTCCCCGCCGCACCCACCGGCCAGCTCGCCGAGGCGCTCGGCGACCTCCTCGGGGTCGAAGCGCAGGCGCGGGCGGGCGCCCGCCCCGAGGCGGATCGCGCCCAGCTCCTCGGCGTGCTCGTAGACCCAGCGCCGGCCGATGCCCCACCGCCCGGCGACCTCGGCGGCCGAGATCAGCCGCGGCTCCTCCGGAGGCCCAGGGTCGGGCTCGTCAGGGCGCTCGTCGACGCTCACCGCCGCCTCCCCGCAGGTTTGCGCCTCACCCTCGGCCGCGGGACGCCCGGCGGCGCGTGGTGGGCTATTCGCGCGGCGGCGATCTCCGCGTAGGCGGGCTCGAACTCGATGCCGACGAAGCGCCGGCCCTCGATCGCCGCCGCGGCGCCGGTCGTTCCCGAGCCACAGAAGGGATCGAGGACGAGGCCGTCCTCGGGGCAGAGAAGCCGCACCAGCCAGCGCATCAGCTCCAGCGGCTTCACGGTCGGATGCGGGTTGCGAGCGCCGGCCGTCTCCTTGCCGGTGGCGCCCGCGTTGGGGAAGAGGTCGAGGGTGCGGCGAGGGAGCCGCTCGCACCCTGCATCGCGCTCAGAGCGACTCGCCTTCGGGCAGTAGAGGAAGCGGCTCGGCGCCAGCCGCTTGCGGCCTTCGGCGGCACATTGGTCGGCCTCGGCCACGGCGCAGCCCGGCGCGCACTCGCCGTCCCCGCAGCCGGGCGAGTGCCCGAGAAGGGCGTTGGCCGGGTGGCGATCGTAGACCCGACACGTCTCGGTGTTCAGCGCCCCAGTCCCGTGGCGGGCGATGTTCTCCTCGGTCGTCCCGTCGAGCCCGCGGCGAGCGAGGACGATCGGCTCGAAGGCGGGCTTCAGCGTGCTCGCCCGCCCGCCGGGGTAGCGACGCGACTTCGACATCCCCTCCGCGTAGAGCCACATCAGCGTGTCGCGGACCTCCAGGCCGGCATCCTCGATGCCGCAAGCGAGCCGGTGGTAGGTGCGCGGCGAGCCGAAGGCAGCGAGGAAGGCGCCGGGCTTCATCGCCCGCCGGCACTCGGCTGCCCAGATCCCACACCAAGCCGCGAACGCCTCGTTCGGGCCGAGGCGCTTGCCTCCCCCCCGCGCCGCAGCCTCGCGGATCGTCGCCGAGTCCCAGCGCTCACCCTGAAAGCCGATCGCGTAGGGCGGGTCGGTGACGATCGCATCGACGCTTTCGGGCTCCAGCGTGGCCAGCACCTCCAGGCAGTCGCCTTCGAGCAGCCGCACGCCGCCCTGCGCCCTGCCGGCGGCGCCCCGGCGCCGCCGCGATGCGGGCGTTCTCTCTCGACGGGTCGCGCTCACCCGCGCGTCTCCTCGCCTGGCGCACGCCCGAGCCAGTCGACCGCTCGCCCCGGATCGCGGAAGTCGCGGAAGACCGGCGCGAAGGGGCCCTCGGCCTGCAGGTCTTCCAGCAGGCAGAAGGAGATCGAGACCTCGGGGGTGTGCGAGAGCTGGGGATCGCGTGCCAGCAGCACGCTCGCGGTCGCGCGACGGCGAAGCAGCGCCGGCCGCGAGGCGCCCGTGAGCACGCAGTGGACCGGCGGGAAGACCGGGTACTGGCGCCGCCAGAGCGGCCCGCCGGCTTTCCCCTCCCCCGCCCCACACAGCGCCGCGTAGCGGGCCAGCTCGGCGGCGAGGCGGTCGACCGAGAGGGTCGCGCGGTCGAGCTCGAGGAAGCGCTGCTCGATCGCGGTCGCGTCCTCCTCGATCCGCAGGTAGGTGAAGACGGCGTCGGCGATCAGCGCCCGGCGGCGCTTGCCCCGTGCGCGAGAGATCGGGTGGAAAACCTCGTGGCGCCAGGCCAACGGCCCGAAGTCATCGCCCCGCTCGGCGGCGGCGCGCAGGAAGCAGATCGCCGCGTCATTGACCGCGAGCATGTGCGCCTGCAGCGGCCCCGACGCGAGTTCGGCCGCCAACGTCTGCGGCTCGACCTCAAGCGCCCCGGCCCGGTGCGCGAGCCGGGCACCTCGCTCGGTCGCGTACCACAGGCGCCGCGGCCTGCGCGCCGATTCGACGTAGTCGACCAGCCCGGCCCGCCGCAGGCGCGCCAGCAGCCGCTGCGCCCAGCGCCTGTCGGCGTTGGGGAGATGGACGGCGCGGATCTGGCGAGTGCCGAGCACGCGGTGCTGGGCGAGCGAGGCGAGGATCTCAAGCTCCTTCTCCGAGAGAGCGGGGGCTTGCCTACTCATCGCCAGCCTCCTCCTCGTTGGGCGCCCGCGGCGGCTCGGGCTGCTCAGGCCGCGCGGCGGCCTCCCCACGACCCCCGCGCTTGCGCAGCGCGGCCAGGATGCGATCGTCGAGCCCGGCCATCTCCTCGATCGCCTTCGCCACCTCCACGCGAGCAACCGCCCCCGCGAGGGGCTCGCCACCTCGCTCCGGTGGCTCGCCGGCGGTGTCCTCGACCCTGATCCCGTCCAGGGCGAAGGGCTCGCTGAGCTCGCCGCGGTCGGTGACCTGGGCGATGAAGCGAAAGCGCGGCAGCTTGGTCAGCGCTGCGGGGTCGGGCTTTCCCGCCCACTCCCTGGTCAAAAGCGCCGCGGCGCGGGAGTTCATCGTCGTCGCCAGCAAGTGCGAGCGGTTGGTGGTGAGCGCGGTCAACGTCTTGGGGTTGAGGCGCTCGGGGTTCTGGTTCATCAGCACCGCCCGCAGGCCGAACTTGGCGCTCTGCTCGAGCAGGTCGGCGAGCGTGCCCGAGGCGGCGCTGTCATAGCTCTGCACCTCATCGAGGAAGACCCAGAAGGGCCGGCGCTTCTCTCTCGCCATCCCCCGGCGCGCCTTGGCGGCGTGCAGCAGGTCGAAGAGCAGCAGGTTGGCGAGGAGGCGTTGATGCACGTCCCCCGCGCCGGGATGGGCGAGGACGATCCAGCCCTGATCCATCGCCTCGCGCACCCGGTAGGTGCCCCGGCTCTGGCCGAGCAGGGCGGCGATCGGGGATGAGATGCGCAGGCGGTCGACGAGGTTGGTCACCGGGGTGATCGCGTCCTCGGCCAGCCGCGGGAAGCGCTCGGTCCAGAAGTCGCGCGAGGCCGGCGGCAGGAAGGGCAGCGCCGCCTCGCGCCAGCTCTCCTTGGAGAGCAGCGCCGGCAGCTGGAAGATCGTCGGTGCCAGCTCCGGCGGCAGCGCCCTGGCGATGTGGGCCAGGGCGCTCGCCGCCTGCGTGGTCAGGTTGATCGCCCGGGTGCTGCGGTCATCCCAGCGCAGGGTCGAGGCGAAGGCGTCGACGATCGCCGCCACCCGCGCCTCGGTCTCCGCCTCGCCGGTCCCGCGCAGCTCGAAGAGGTTCCAGCCCACCAGGTCGCGAGCAGCGTCTGAGACATCGATCTCGACCACCCGCTTGGCGACCTGCGGCTCGGCCAGGTAGGGCCTGATCCGCTCCAGGGCGTCGCCGTGGGGATCGAGGAAGAGGCCGCCCGCGCCCGTGCGCACCAGGTGGACGAACTGGGCGATGGCGGTCTCGGTCTTGCCGTAGCGGCTGCGGCCGGCGATGTAGGTGAAGAAGGTGTCGGCGCTACGCACCGCGACGATCCCCTCGCCGCTCACCCGCCCCAGCGGGATCAGCTCGGCCTTGCCTTGCTCGAAGGCGGGCAGCGAGGGCGGCGCGGGCAGGAGCGTCCCCGAGCGCACGACGTTGCGCGCCACGCAGTGGACGGTAGGGGGCTTGAGGAAGCCGGCCAGCTCGCGGGCGGTGAGGATCATCTGGCGCGCGGGGCGGTGCAGCCCGGTGGCAAGGCGGCGATCGAAGCCACGACGGCGGGTCGGGAAGTCCGAGCCGAAGAAGGCCGAGCCGCCGATCTTCGGCCCGGAGGCCCGCAGCCGGTTGTGGGCGCCCAGCGGCTCGAAGGCGGCGAGCAGGAGCTGCACCCCCAGCTTGGCGCGCGGCTTGTCGGCAGCTTCGCTGGTGAGCAGGATCTGCGCCTCGAAGAGCGGCCCGGCATCGCGCAGCTTCGCCCGCAGCGCCTCGCCGACGCGGCGGCGCTCGAAGAGCAGGCCCGGGTCGCTGCGCCGCGGACGATCTTCGTCGTCGAAGAACTCCGCCAGGCTAGGCCGCTCGCGGTGCAGCCGCTTTGCCTGGCGCTTCAGCTTGCGCCGAAGACGGGGCTCGCGCCTGCCCGCCACCGGCAGCAGGTCGATGCAGACGTCGAGGCGCTCACCGCGCTCGGCCTCGAGGGAGGCCATCGCCGCGGCGAAGGGCTGCAGGGGATCGGGGGCGAGCTCCGGCCGGGCGAGCGGCTCGACGCTTGGGCGCGAGAGGCGCAGCTCGGTGCGCAGCCTGACCGGCTGGGAGGCGCTGCCAGCGGGCAGCACCTCCTCGAGCGGGCGAAGCTCGGCACCCTCATAGCCGCGCATGGCGGCGTCAATCAGCCCGCGCGAGCGGTGCGGCACCTCGAGCAGGTAGGCGAGGTTGCCCTCGCGGTCGTTGGTCAGCCGCACGCGCAGGGTGGCGGCGCGGCGCTCGAACCAGCCGCGCAGGCTGCGCTCGGAGCGGACCAGCTCGGCGGCGAAGCGCAGCACCAGCTCGGGCTTTGCCTCGAACTCATCGGCGGGTATCACCGCCGCCCGCACTCGCTTGGCGAGAGCGCGGCGGGTTGCGAGCAAGCGCTGTGCAGCCAGCGCCGAGGCGATCGCGAGCGTACCGAGGGCGAAGGGTGCGAGCCAGATGGCGAGTGAGTCCGGCAGCGCGCCGGGGCGAATGCTCGATATCCCCTTGCCGAGGAGAACGGCGGCGATGGCGGTCGCGACCGCTATCGCGAGCTTGGATTCGTCGGAGGAGTCGCGACGGATCATGCACCGACCTCCGAGTGACGTAGATATGTCGGCAAAACGCGATCGGCGCAAACCCTGTCGGGATGCGGGATCGCGGCGTTTTCGCGATGCGGCGATGTGGCCTGACAGGGGACCGCACAGGGGTCCTGACAGGGGACCGGCCCGGGGGCCTTCCGAGTAAGGCATCCTCGCGGGTCAAACGGCCAGGCGAGCGTGCTGCGAGCGACCGAGGCGGACGCTCTCGTTGCGGCTGGCCCGGGAGCACCGGCAAGGGCAGACGCTAGTTTGTTGCGGATGGTTGCCGGGCAGACGACGAGCGTTGAGATCGATGCCGACCTCATGAAGCGGGTCCGCCAGACCGCTCGCGAGCGAGGGGTGACCCTGTCCCAGCTCCTGCGCGAAGCTCTGGAACACGAGCTGGGCGATGCCCCAAGCGGCGAACCGCCCTCCTTGACACGAGACGAAGGCGAGCAGCCCCCGCTCACCTGCATCGGCGCGTTCGGCTCCGACCGCAGCGACCTGAGCAAGCTCGCCAGCGAAGACGCCTTCGAACCCCGACGATCACGCTGATCGTCGACGCCGCGGCTCTCGCAGTCGCCCAGCGCCTCGACGAGCCGAAGCTCACGACGCTGCTCCTGCCCACCCGGGCACCTCAAGGCGAGCCCTTCCGGGTGCGTTTGCGGCCGGCCTCGACGGCGAAGACCTCGATCCAGCTCGCCGGTTCATAAGCCGCGCGTGCCCGGTTCTCGGACTCCCCCGGCGAGGCCGAGGTCAGCCAGGAGATGTGGATGTGCGCGCCGCCTGCGCAGGGGAGGCAGTGCAGCGGGTCGCCGTGGTGGGGATAGCCGTTGTAGCCGACGAAGCGGAAGGGCGGGCGGGCGCATTCGGGGGCGACGCCGGAGGCCGCGCAGGTGGGCTTCCAGCCCACCGCCCGGGCGAGGCGCATGGTCCGCGACCAGTTCCCGTCGCTCGGCACGGCGTCGATCGCCGCGCCGAGCGGGTGCTCTCCTGTGGCCTCGTGCCCGCTCGGCGAGAAGCAGGCGGTGACGAGGACGCCGAAACGGCGGGCGAGGTAGACGACGTCGGGGACGATCCGCGCGTCGCACTGGATCCCCGTCGCCGAGGCGACGCCGGTGGGCAGCGGCGCCAGGCGCCTGGGGGCGAAGGCCTTTCGCACCGGGCCGAGCGGGCCTGACCCCGCGCCTTCGGAGGCGGCGCAGGCGCCGCCGAAACTGGCGCCCGACTCCCCGCCCGGGCTGTGCCCGAAGCCGTAGCGCACCGCCCGCGCCATCACCTCGTCGGCGTAGTTCACCAGCCCGTCGGCGCAGGCGCCGTAGTAATTGCAGGCGGCCTGCCGATAGGCGGCGTATGTGCCGCCGGTCGGCGGCGCGTGCATGACGACGCGCATCAGCCGCGCCGCGGTGAAGATCGCGTCGGCGAGATTGAAGGGTTCGGCGCGACCGTCGCCGTCGCCGTCGACCTTGTAGGTGTCCCAGATCGTCGGGCCGGGGCCGGGGCTGCAGGCGCTGCCCGGCACCATCGCAATCTGCATCGGCCCGCCACAGCCCGAGGGGTTGATTTCGGCGCAGGCGCCGGTGCCGCACTCCTGGGTGCCGATCGCCGCGACGAAGGCCCAGTCGATGTCGAAGCGCCGGCCCGCAGCCTGGTAGAGGGCGAGGCGCGCGGGCGGTATCTCACGACGCGCCGCCGCGCTCGCCGGTTGGGCCGAGGCGGTGCCCCCGCCCAGGCAGCCCAGTTCGCCGCCGAGGATCGCCATCACCGTCGCGGTCACGGTCAGGACCACGGCTGCGCAGCCGCCAAGAATGACGACCACAAGCAGCGAGCGGCCTCTCCCGATGCGACTCATCTCCCGCTTCCCTTCCGGCGCGGGTCCTGCGGCCGGGGCGCGGCGCTCTGACCGGGGCGCTTCTCGCCCTGCGGTTTGGGCTCGGGCTTGCCGCCACGCTCGCGCTCGGCGCGCAGGTCTGCCTCGAGGTTGCCTTCCTCACCGGCCGCCTCCTGCGGGCGCGCCGGGTCGGGGACCTGCGGCTGCCCCTCGGGCCTGCCGGCCGGCGGCCGAGGTCGTCTCGCGGGAGGCGTTGCTTGCGAGGTCTTGTCGGAGCCCGACCGCTCGTCCTGGGGTTTGGCGCGCTTCCCCGACCCGGGCGCGGGACGCCTGGAGCTCGCCTCGCGCGCCACGGAGCTGAGCGCCGCCTCGCCAGCCCGGGCGCGGCGAGCGCTCTTCATGGCGGCGGGCATTCGCGGGCCGCCCGCCTCAGGCGCGGGCGCGCTTCCGGTCTCGGCCGCCGCGTCGGACGCTCTGCGCTCGCCCGCGGATGCACGTTGGGCAGGGCGGTCGCCTTGAACATCATCGGCGGCGCCGCCGCGTGAGTCAGTCGGGGGGCGCGACGGCGACCCCGCCAGGCCGACCCCATCGCGCTCGCCGCTGCGGCGCGAGCCCGCGCCGCCTCCCTTCAGGCGCGCCGGGGCGCTTGCGCCAGCAGGCGCAGGCGAGCCCGAGCGGCCCCGGTTGCGCAGCGGCGTCCCCAGGCGCCGGGTGCCGGCGTAGAGGGTGAGCAGGCGCAGCGAGCCCTCGCGCCCCGGTGCGCCCGGCCCGGTGGCGATCCCGACCAGGCCCTCAACCAGCGCCTTTCGCTGCAGGAAGACCGCCCAGAAGAAGAGTGCCTGCAGCCCGAAGGACATCAGCCAGCCGAGCGAGTCTGTGGCGGCGGCCAGGGCGCCGTTGACAGCGAGCAGGATCGCGAGGACGAGCGAGTAGGCGGCCTTGCGCAACAGGAAGCCGGCGAGCTTCTCCAGCCAGCCCTTGAAGAAGGCGTGGCCGCGGCCGGGGATCGCTGCGGCGACCAGCGCCACCGGCGAGAAGGCCAGCAGGAGCAACAGCAGTACCTGGGCGAGGATCACCCCGACGCAGAGCGCCCCGAGCAGGCAGAAGGCGCCGAGCTCGCCGGCGAAGACGACGATCGCCAAGAGCAGGCGCTGATACTGGCCGCCCTCCTCCATCGCGTCGGTGGCGGGCTTGTCGGCGACCCCAAGCCGGTAGCCGCGCCGTTCGGGATCGGCGTCGGGCAGTTTGGAGGCGTCGCCGCGCTCGAGCGCGTCGTACTCGGCGCTGCGCTCCTCCGAGCCGAGGGCGAAACGCAGGAAGTGCGGCCCGTACTTGTTGGCGTCGTTGACGCAAACCTTGCGGCCAGTGGAGATCCCCGTTCCGGCCCGCAGGCGGCGGGCGAGCGCCGCGTCCTGGGATGGATCGGGTGAGAGCGGGCGCACTGCGACCGAAACGGGGTCCTCGTCGTCCGAGCCGGTCCCGGCCAAAACACAGTGCTCAAGGCCGCCGAACTCCAGCACCGCCCAGGGTTTGGCGATGAGCAGGTCGAAGAGCTGCTGGGCGCCGCCTTCGCGTGCGGCCGCTCCGCTCGAGGGGTTGCCGTGGGAGGCGACCGAGAGGAAGCCGACCGACATCCGGTTCGTCCACTCCGAGGCCGTGCCGATCGTCTTGCCCGGCTGGGCGACGAAGAAGAGGGCCAAGACGACGTAGATCAGCGAGAGCCCGAGCGCGCCCGCGGTCTCGGCGAAGCGGCGCTGCACCAGCGCCTTCCACATCGCCCAATCCCGGCCACGGCCACCGCGAGCATCAGCCAGGGCGCCCCGAAGACGCTGGCGTAGAGCGAGTGGATCGCCTGGGCGACCGGGCCGAGCGCCCCCGCCCCGCCGGTCGCCCGCGAGCCGTTCACAAGGTCCAGGCCGAAGGCGAAGTCAAAGAGGGCGATCAGGGCACTGGCGAGGAAGCTGGTCAGCGACCAGATCACGCTGGCGAGGAAGTAGGCGATCATCGGCGGCACGCCGGAGACATCGACGCCGCCGGTCAGCGAGGCCGAGACCGCGTCGAAGTGCTGATCGAGCATGTAGTGGGAGAGGGGGTAGCGGCCGAGCTGGGCGCCCGAGCCCGGGCCGACGTTGCCCCAGACGTCGCTCGCCCCCGCGGAGGGGTGGGCGAGCAAGACGAGCGCCAGGCCCAAGCCGAGCCCGAGCGCGGCTCGCCGCCCCCACCTGCGCCGCGACGCGTTCACGATCGCTCCTCCCCCGGCGTCGTCTCCAGCGCCGCCAAGAGCTCGGGAAAGACCAGGTCGACCTGCAGCTCGCCGACCCGCCCGTCGAGGTCGCGCATCAGACACAACCCTTGGCGGTAGGCGGCAAGGCGGGCGCGAAGCGCGGCGTCGGTGGGGTCCAAGCCGAGCAACTCCAGCGCCCTACCGGCCTCGACCGCCGAGTCCTGGCCGAAGAGGAAGTAGGTCCCGACCAGCTCGGAGAGGTCGCCCAGGTCGCCGAGCCGTTGCGTCGCGAGCAGGATCGTCGCGTTCATCGCCCGGCCCAGGCGCACCAAGCGGTTCAAGAGCAGCCGGCCCTGGGTGGAGGCCAGCAAAAACCACGCCTCGTCCAGCAGCACGATCTTGTGTCGTTGCCGGTTGCCGCTGACGAGGCGCAGGCACAGGGCCGCGACCAGGGAGAGGGTCGCGACGGAGATTCGCTCGGCGCGCGTATAGGTGTCGCGCGAGGCGCCGGGGTCGGGCAGGGAGAGGCCCGGGGTGCGGATCGTTATGGCCGATACTTGGGCGCTCACGCAGCCGCCTCCTCGATCGGGGCAAAGCCGAGGCGGGCCAGGCCGAAGTCGGCCAGCACCTCTAGGGCGTCTCCGGCCTCGCGCGCCGCATCGACGTCTGAGGAGCGCAGGCGATCGACCACGCAGATCAGGCTGCGCTCCCCCGCCCGCACCGCGTCGCGCACCGCGCGGTCGATCGCGTTCTCCCAGGCGGGCGGCGGGTCGCGCAGCAACTCCAAGAGGTAGGAGGAGGCAAGCTCCTCGCGCAGCTCGGGCAGGCCGACCGCGAGCGGATCGAGCTTGCCGCGGTGCTCGGGGTCGCCGGAGAGCTCGACCACCTCGACCTTGCCCTCCAGCCCCGGGGCGCCTTGCAGGTTGTGGTCGGGCTTGGGGTCGAAGTCGACGATGAGCGAGCCGCGGCGCTCGGCGCCGTAGGCGATCGCCTGCGCGGCCACGGTCTTGCCCGAGCCCAGCGTTCCGGCGAGCAGCACCGCCGAGGGGCGCGAGGTGCGCGGCGCCTCGGTCGGGTCATAGCGAACCGGGCGCCGCGCGCCGGTGGGCGTGTGGCCAAGATAGGGGCCACTGAGCGAGCCGAGCTCGGCGGTCGCGGTGGGGACCGTCGCCCCCATTTGCTCGACCGTCATCTGCCGGCGGTAGTCGGCGATGCAGCCGGCGTCGGTCCTCGGCAGGTGGTCGAAGAAGAGGCGGTGCTGCAGGCCGCGCGGGCGGTGCAGAGCGACCTCGCCGAAGCGCTCGCGCAGGGTCTCGACCCGGCGCTCCAGCTCGGTGCGATCGGCGGCCCCCACGGCGACGCCGAGGTAGGCGCGGAGCATCGGCGGGTGCGCAGAGGACTGAAGGACCGCCTCGTACTCGCGGGCCAGCTCGCGGTCCTCCTCGGCTCGCCATTCCGCGCCGCCCTGCGCGCCTTCGGCCTGCTCACGCCAGGCGTGCTCGGCGTCGATGATCCGCTTGCGCACCTGGCCCAGCGCCTCGCGGTTGCCGATCCACTGCGCGTGCACGACTGCGTCGGCGGGGAAGCCGGCGTCTTCGAAGGGCGCGAAGAGCAGCTCGGCGGGGCCGGGGAAGCTCGCCTCCTCGGCCAGCGGCCCGGCGCAGAGGAAGGCCTGGACGCAGGCGCCCTCCTCGGCCTCGACCGCCAGTGAGGGCGGCTCGCCCGGGTCCTCGCTCATCGGCGCGTTGGCGCAGCGCCAAAGGTCGTGGCCGAGCGGGCGGTAGCTGCGCCCGCCCTCGTCGTCTGCCTCAACAAGCGCGTCGGGCTCCCACTCGCTCCAGAGACCGGCTCGGCCAGCCCGCGGCAGGCCCCGCGACGCAGCAGCCACTGCAGCTCGGTCGTGCTTGCCCGCGCCAGCCCGAGCAGTCCACCGAGGCGCTCGAAGCAGCGCCGCTCGACGGCGGCAAGCTCCTCCAGCTCGGAGCGGGAGATCGGCCGCGGCGCCCCCGCCCCCGGCCAGCTCCTCGACCCGGCAGGCGCGGTCCAGCGAGCGCAGCTGGCCCT
>CAVUZA010000003.1:0-32125 GCA_963745915.1 uncultured Solirubrobacterales bacterium
ATGCGCCGCAAAGGAACAGCGGAGCGGGAGGTGGGCGGTGAGCACCCGCACCACCCACGCGGCGCGGGAGCACGCCCGTGCCCAGGCCGGCTCGGCGCCGAGACGATGCCGACGCTGCCGGCGAGCGCCTGGCCCGAGCCGCCCGCCGGAGTCGCCGCTGAGGCGCTGACCTGGGCGGAGACCGTCGCCGGCGGCGGCTACGCCTCCAAGGTGCTGGCCCGGGGCACGACCCTGCGCCTGACCGACCTGCAGGGCGACGCCTGCGCCCACCTCCTCCTCCACAACGCCGACCGACCCTGGGAGCGGCTGAACGTCGCCGACACCGTCAAGGTCCCCTGGCAGGCCTACCTCGGCGAGGGGCACCCGCTGCTCTCCGATCAGGGCCGGGTGCTGGCGACGATCGTCGCCGACAGCTCCGGCCGCCACGACGCGCTCTGCGGGACCACCTCCAGGCCACCAACGAGGCTCGCTACGGCGACGGCTCGCCGCAGGGACCGGCCCCGCCGGCCGCGAGCTGCAGCTCCTGGCCGCCGCCAAGCACGGGCTCGGCCCCCGCGACATCCCGCCCAGCCTCTCCTTCTTCCAGGGCGTGCGGGTCGACGGGCGACGGGGGCGCTGCGCTTCGAGGGCTCCGCCGGGCCGGGCGCCGCGGTCGAGCTGCGGATCGAGCTGCCGGCGATCGTGATCCTCGCCAACGTCCCCCACCCGCTCGACCCGCGCCAGGCCTACACCGCGACGACGCTGGAGGTGCTCGCCTGGCGCGGCGAGCCGACCGCGCCCGGGATCCGCTCTGGTCCTCGACCCCGGAGCTCGAACGCGCCTACCTCAACACCGCCGACTACTGCGACGCGAGGGGGACCGGGTGAGCGCCATCGACCCGACCCTGGGCACGATCCCGGCCGGCGAGGTCGTCCTCGACGAGGTCGTCGCCGCCCGGGCGCCCTGGTCGGCGGTCGTCGCCGCCGGCGAGGAGCTCTCGATCGTCGACCTCGGCGGCAACCAGGCGGTCGACTGCATCCTCTACTGGCCGCCGACACCGCCAGCGCTACAGCGCCCCCGACACGATCGCCGCCCGGGGGAGATCTTCCTCACCACCGGCTCGGTCCTGCGCTCCAACCGCGGCAAGGCGCTGATGGCGGTGGTCGCCGACGAGTGCGGCCGCCACGACACCCTCGGCGGCGCCTGCTCGAAGGAGTCGAACACCCTGCGCTACGGCCACCACACCACCACCAGCACGCCTGCGTCGAGAACTTCCTCCGCGAGGGCGCCTGGGGCCTCGGCAAGCGCGACCTGGTCTCCAACATCAACTGGTACATGAACGTGCCGGTCGAGGCCGACGGGATCCTCGGGATCGTCGACGGGATCTCGGGGCCCGGGCTGACGGTGACGCTGCGGGCCGAGATCGACACCCTGGTCCTGGTCTCCAACTGCCCGCAGGTCAACAACCCCTGCAACGGCTTCGACCCGACCCCGGTGCGGATGGTGGTCACCCGCCCGTGAGCGCGCTCGGCCCCGGCGGCATCGAGGTGCTGGCGGCGGGGATGCTGACCACGGTGCAGGACGGGCCCGGGCGGGTCGGCCTCTGGCCGGTCGGGGTGCCGCCCTCGGGCCCGATGGACAGCCTCTCCTTCCGCCTCGGCAACTGGGCGCTCGGCAACCCCGAGGGGGCGGCGGGCCTGGAGTGCACCCTGGTCGGGCCGAAGCTCCGCTTCCTCCAGGCGGCGACGGCGATGGTCAGCGGCGCCGAGGCCCCCCGACCCTCGACGGCGAGCGGGTCCCCTGCTGGGAGCCGTTGGCGCTCGAGGCCGGCTCGGTGCTGGACGTCGGCGAGCTCGACGGAGCCGGCCTGCGCGCCTACCTGCTCCTGGCCGGCGGGGTCGCGGTGCCCGAGTTCCTCGGCTCGCGCTCGACCTTCACCCTCGGGCGCTTCGGCGGGCACGAGGGGCGGGCGCTGCGGGCCGGCGACCGCCTCGCCCTCGGCGAGCCCGCCGGCGCCTCGGCCCACCCCGCCGCGGTGCCCACCGCCCTGCGCCCGACCGCTGACCGACGCCTGGCAGATCGCCGTCACCGAGGGCCCCCACGGCGACGCCGAGTTCCTCACCCCCGCCGACCTCGCCGCCTTCTACGCCGCCCGCTGGCGGGTCAACTTCAACTCCGCCCGCACCGGCGTGCGGCTGGAGGGCCCAAAGCCCCGCTGGGCCCGCGCCGACGGCGGCGAGGCCGGCCTTCATCCCTCCAACATCCACGACACCCCCTACACCGTCGGCGCGGTCGACTTCACCGGCGACATGCCGATCGTGCTCGGGCCCGACGGGCCCAGCCTCGGCGGCTTCGTCTGCCCGGCGACCGTGGTCAGCTCCGAGCGCTGGAAACTGGGCCAGCTGCGCCCCGGCGACACGGTGCGCTTCGTCTGCGTCGGCGAGGGCCACGCCTGCGGGCGCGGCCCGCGGGCGGCCGCGGCGGTGCCCGACGGCGGCATCCTCGCCCGCAGCCCCGAGCGAGCCGACGCCCCGGCCCTGATCTATCGCCGCCAGGGCGACGATCACCTGCTCGTCGAGTACCAGCCCAACGTCCTCGACCTCGGCCTGCGGCTGCGGGTCCACGCCCTCGCCGAGGCGATCGAGGCCGAGCAGCTGCCGGCGTCCTCGAGCCAGCCCAGGGATCCGCGCCCTGCAGCTGCGCCTGGACCCCGCCGCGCTCTCGCCGCGCGAGGCGGTGGCCGCGGTCGCGCAGATCGAGGCCGGGCTGCCGCCCACCCACGACCTGCGGGTCCCCAGCCGCACCGTCCACCTCCCCCTCTGCTGGGACGATCCCTCGACCCGCGAGGCGATCGCCCGCTACATCAGCGGCGTCCGCGCCGACGCCCCCTGGTGCCCGTGGAACATCGAGTTCATCCGCCGGGTCAACGGCCTCGGCTCGGTCGAGGAGGTCAAAGAGATCGTCTACTCGGCGGAGTACCTGGTGCTGGGCCTCGGCGACGTCTACCTCGGCGCCCCGGTCGCCACTCCCCTGGACCCCCGCCAGCGCCTCATCACCACCAAGTACAACCCGGCGAGGACCTGGACTCCCGAGAACGCGGTCGGGATCGGCGGCGCCTACCTCTGCGTCTACGGGATGGAGGGGCCGGGGGGCTATCAGCTCCTCGGCCGCACCACCCAGGTCTGGTCAAACCGCACCCCGAGCCCCTTCGCCGGCGACGAGCCCTGGCTGCTGCGCCCCTTCGACCGCATCCGCTGGCACCCGGTGAGCGCCGAGGAGCTGACCGAGCTGCGCGAGCGCACCGCCGCAGGCGACGTCGACCACATCCGGGTCGATGAGGGCAGCTTCGCGATGGCAGAGCACGAGGCCTTCCTCGCCCGCGAGGCCGACTCGATCGCCGCCTTCCGCACCACTCAGCGCGCCGCCTTCGAGCGCGAGCGGGCGGCCTGGGCGGCCTCGGGCGAGCTGCGCCGCGAGGAGGCGGCATGAGCGCCAGCGAGCGGGTGGGCGCCGCCTACCGGCGAATCGAGGAGGTCGATCGGCCCGAGGTCTGGATCTGCCTGCGGCCCGAAGCTCAGGCATTGGCCGAGGCCGAGGAGCTGGAAGCGCGCCTGGCCGCCGGCGAGGACCTGCCGCTGGCCGGGCAGACCCTCGCCGTAAAGGACAACATCGACGTCGCCGGGATGGCGAGCACCGCCGGCTGCCCGGCCTATGCCTATGAGCCCACCGCAGACGCCGGTGCGGTGGCCCGCCTGCGGGCAGCCGGGGCGCTCGTCCTCGGCAAGACCAACCTCGACCAGTTCGCCACCGGCCTGGTCGGCACCCGCTCCCCCTACGGGGCGGTGCGCGACATGCGCCGGCCCGACCACGTCTCCGGCGGCTCCTCCTCGGGCTCGGCGCTGGCGGTGGCGCTCGGCATCGCCGACCTCGCGCTCGGCACCGACACCGCCGGCTCGGGCCGGGTGCCGGCGGCCTTCCAGGGGATCGTCGGGCTGAAGCCGACCCGGGGGCTGGTTCCCTGCACCGGGGTGGTGCCCGCCTGCCGCAGCCTCGACTGCGTCTCGCTCTTCGCCCGCACCCTCGCCGAGGCGCAGGCCGCCCTGGCGGCGATCACCGGGCCCGATCCCGCCGACCCGCTCTCGCGCGCCATCCCGGCCGACGCGCCGCTGGCCGCCCCGCCCGCGCCGCGGGTCGGGGTGCCCGCGCCCGAGGAGCTGCCCGGCCTCACCGACTCCGCCCGCCGGGCCTTCGTCGCCGCCGCGGAGTCCCTGCGCGAGGCGGGCGCGGAGATCGTCGCGGTCGACCCCGCTCCCTTCCTCGCCGCGGGAAAGCTGCTCTATGAGGGCGCCTCCGTCGCCGAGCGCCACGCCGCGGTCGGGGAGTTCGTGCAAGCCCACCCGGAGGAGGTCGACCCGACGGTGCGGGAGATCGTCCTCGCCGCCGCCGCGCCCTCGGCTTCCCAGCTCTTCGCCGATCGCCAGCGCCTCGACGCCCTGGCGCTGCGGGCGCGGGCGATCTTCGAGTTCACCGACGCCCTGCTCTTGCCGACGACGACCCGCCAGCCGACGATCGCCGCGGTAGAAGCGGACCCGCTCGGCGCCAACTCCGCCCTCGGCCTCTACACCAACTGCGCCAACCTGCTCGACCTCTGCGCGGTCGCGGTGCCGGGCGGGGAGGCCGACGGCGGCCAGTTCGGGGTCACGGTGATGGCCCCGGCCTTCGCCGACGCCGTGGCCGCCGACGTCGCCCGGCTGCTCGGCGGCGAAGAGCACTCCTCAGCTCCCCTCCCCCTTGGCTCCGGGGCGATCGAGCTGTTCGTCGCCGGCGCCCACCTCTCGGGGCAGCCGCTGAACCAGCAGCTGACCGAGCGCGGGGCGCGGCTGATCGGGCCAGCCGAGACCGCGCCGACCTACCGCCTCTACGCGCTCGACACCACGCCACCCAAGCCCGGGGTGGTGCGGGTTGACGAGGGCGGCGCCTCGCTGCCCGGCGAGCGCTGGGCGCTCAGCCCGGCGGCGCTGGGCACCTTCCTGGCGGCGATCCCGCAGCCGATGGCGCTCGGCGAGGTCGAGCTCGCCGACGGGTGCAGCGTGGTCGGCTTCCTCTGCGAGCCGGCGGCGCTGGAGGGCGCGCGCGACATCACCGCGCTGGGCGGCTGGCGCGCCTACCTCAGCGCGGAGGCAGTGTCGCCATGACCGCCGCCCACCTCGACAGCCCCGAGCCTCGAGGCCGAAATCGTCGCCTTCGGCCACCGGCTCGGCGAGCGCCGGCACTCGCTCGCCGCCGTCAAGCGCGGCGCTTACGAGCGCGGCATGGCCCTGGTCGCCTCCGACCCCGACCTGCGCGCCGCCCTCTTCCGGCTGGTCGACGTCGCTCCGGCCTGCGCCGGCAGCTCCGACCTCGCCGACCACCTCGGCGCCTACCTCGGGCAGGTCGAGGAGCCCGCCGCGCCGGTCGCCGTCGGCGCCCGCGCGGTCGACTCGCCGCTGCTCGGCCGCGCCTCCGGCCTGGTCGCGGCGCGGGCGGTGCGGGCGATGGCCCACCGCTTCATCGTCGGCGAGTCGGTCACCGGCTCCGCCCGGCACCTGCGGCAGCTGTGGGGGGCCGGGGTCGCCGCCACCGTCGACCTGCTCGGCGAGGCGACCGTCACCCACGCCGAGGGCGAGGCCTACGCCGACCGCTGCGAGGGGGCGCTGACCGCGCTCGCTGCCGTCTCCGCCGGCTGGCCGTGCCAACCGCTCCTGGAGGAGGACTCGGCCGGGCCGATTCCCCGCGTCAACCTCTCGGTCAAGGTGACGGCGCTGACTCCGCTGGTCCGCGCCGAGGCGCCGGAGCGCGGCCGCGAGGACGCTGCCCGCCACTTGCGCCGGCTGCTCCGAATCGCCCGCGACCTCGGCGCCCACCTGCACATCGACATGGAGTCGATGGACTCGCGCGAGATGGTCACCGGACTCGTCCTCGACCTGCTCGAGGAGCCCGAGTTCGCCGCCGGGCCCTCGGCCGGGATCGTCCTCCAGGCCTACCTCCGCGACAGCGAGGAGCTGCTCGACGGGATCCTCGACCGCACCGCCGCCGCCGGCCGCGCGGTGCCGTTGACGATCCGCCTGGTCAAGGGCGCCTACTGGGATCACGAGACGATCGAGGCCGCTCAACACGGCTGGGCGCCGCCGGTCTGGACCGAGAAGGCCGACAGCGACCGTTGCTATGAGCGGCTGACCCGGCGGCTGCTCGACGCCTTCCCGCTGGTCCGCACGGCGGTCGCCTCCCACAACCTGCGCTCGGTCGCCCACGCGGTCGCCTATGCGCGCCGCGCCGGTCTGGCGCCCGGCGACCTCGAGGTCCAGGTCCTGCGCGGCCTCGGCGACGACCTCCAGGAAGCCGTCGCCGCCGCCGGCCTGCGCTGCCGCGCCTACTGCCCGGTCGGCGACATGGTCGCCGGCATGGCCTACCTCGTCCGCCGCCTGCTCGAGAACACCTCCAACGATTCCTTCCTCGCCAGCCGCGCCGGCGGCGCCGAGCTGGAGGAGCTGCTGCGGGCGCCATGAACGGGTTCGTCAACGAGCCGCTGCTGGAGCTGCGCCGCGCCCCCGAGCGCGAGCGCCTGCTCGCCGCCCTCGCCGAGCTCGACGCGGGAGGCTCGATCGAGGTGCCGGCGATCGTCGCCGGCGAGCGCCGCCTCGACCCCGCCCTCGCCTCCATCGACCCCGGCAGCCCCGGCCGGGTCGTCGCGGCGGCGACCGTCGCCAGCGAGGAGGAGGTCGGCGCCGCCGTCGCGGCGGCGGCGGCGGCCACGCGGGAGTGGGGCGCGAGGCCCGCCGCCGAGCGCGCCGCGATCCTCGCCCGCGCCGCGGCCGAGCTGCGCTCGCGCCGCTACGCGCTGGCGGCGCTGGCGGTCCGCGAGTGCGCGAAGCCCTGGGCGGAGGCCGACGCCGACGTCTGCGAGGCGATCGACTTCCTCGAGTTCTACGGCCGCGCCGCCGAGCGGCTGGCGCTCGGGCCGGAGCTGATCCAGCTGCCGGGGGAGCGCAACAGCCTCCACTACCGCCCGCGCGGCGTTCTCGCCGTCGTCGCCCCCTGGAACTTCCCGATCGCGATCGCGGCGGGGATGGCGGCCGCTGGCCTGGCGACCGGCAACGCGGTCTGCCTGAAGCCGGCCGAGCAGTCACCGGCCTGCGCGCTGGCGCTGGTCGAGGCGCTGCACGGCGCCGGTGTCCCGCCCGGGGCGCTCTCGCTGCTGCCCGGGGAGGGGGACGTCGGCGCCGCCCTGGTCGCCGACCCCGGCGTCCACACGATCGCCTTCACCGGCTCCGGCGCGGTCGGCCTCGAGATCCTCCGCCGCGCCGCCGAGCCGGCGCCCGGGCAGATGCACCTGAAGCGGGTGATCGCCGAGATGGGGGGCAAGAACTGCGTCATCGTCGACGCCGACGCCGACCTCGACGAGGTGGTGCCGGGGGTGCTCGCCTCGGCCTTCGGCTTCGCCGGCCAGAAGTGCTCGGCGGCGTCGCGGGTCCTGGTCCACGAGCGGGTCGCGGCGCACCTCGCCGAGCGGCTGCGCGGGGCGCTCGACACCCTGTTGGTCGGCCAGGCCGAGGGCTTCGGCGTCGACGTGCCGCCGCTGATCGAGGCCGCCGCCCGCGACCGGGTCGAGCGCCTGGTCGCCGAGGCCGGCGAGGACGGGGCGAGCGCGTGGCGGGTCGAGGAGGTGCCGGCGGGCGCCGGCCACTTCGTCGCGCCGACGGTCCTGACCGGGGTCGACCCCGAAGCGAGGGTCGCCCGCGAGGAGGTCTTCGGCCCGGTCCTCACGGTGGAGCCGGTGGCCGACGTCGAGCGGGCCTGCGAGATCGTCGAGGGCCTGCCCTACGCGTTGACCGCCGGCCTCTTCTCCCGCAACCCGCGGACGATCGCCGCTGTCGCCGCCCGCACTCCCGTCGGCAACCTCTACGTCAACCGCGGCACCACCGGGGCGATGGTCGGCCGCCAGCCGTTCGGCGGCAACCGGCTCTCGGGCAATGGCACCAAGGTCGGCTTCCCCGACTACCTGCTCAACTTCGTCGATCCGGTGGCGGTCACCGAGAACACCGTCCGCCACGGCCTGGCGCCGTGAGCGCCGGCAGCGCTCGGGCGGCGTTGCCCCGCCGCCGAGTTCCGCATAGGCTGTGCCGCATAGGGCCGGCGTCCGGGGGGACGCTCGGCGGGAAGCTCGCTAGGGAGGCGGACTGGATGAGATGCGGACGCGTGCACACGCTGTATCGCCGGGGAAGCTGGATGGTCGAACTCGAGGACGGAGGCGTCCTCTCGATCCATGACGTGAGGGAGGACGCCCTTGCCGCCGGCGAGGCCGCGGCGGCGAGCCTCAGCACCGATCACCTGGTTCACGCCGAGGACGGCCTGGTGATCGAGGAGCGCCGCCACGGCTCGGAGCCGGCGCGGGCCTGCTGAGTCGCCAGTCGTTCGGCCCGCTCGGCGTCTCGCACCGCCCAGGCGAGGCGCTCGATCAGCTGGCCGGCGGAGTGGCCGGACTCGACGTGGACGGGGTCGAGGTGCTCGCTCAGCAGCAGCTCGGGGGTGCGACCGGGGGCGTCGGTCAAGACGAGGATCTGGGCCATCTCTTCCTCCTGGGTTCTGTCGGTCCCTGCCGACCCAGGGTGGCGCCGCCAGCTTCAGCGCAGGTGAACGAGGGGTAAAGTCTTACCTGGCCGGCGATTGTCATTCAGCTGACGGGGTATGTGGTGATCGACCGGGATCCTGGGCATGGGAACGGGGAAGGTATTCACTACGGGGAGGAGCATCATGAGGAAGCCGTCTGTCGCCGCGCTGACCTGCGTCGCCGTGGCGTCGATGTTGGCGCTGGGCGCCGGGAGCGCGAGCGCCGCGCAGTCCGGCCGCAAGGTGGTCAAGGGCCACACCGCCCAGGGCCGCTCGATCCGGGTCGCGATCCACAAGAACAGCATCGAAATCAAGCACTTCACGATCAAGCTGAGCTGCAAGGGGACCGGCCCGCTGATCGACGTCGAGAGCGGCTTCCTGCCGAGCCAGCTGCGCCGCAACAACCGGATCCACGACCACCAGGAAGGCTCGACCGACAACGTCTACATCCGCGGCCGCCTCTTCCGCCACCACCTGAAGGGCTCGATCCGCGTCCGCGACCGCTGGGGCAAGCACAGCTGCGACTCGCACTGGGTGCGGTTCAGCGTCCGCCGCTGAGCCGGCCCTCCTAGCCGTCGCGCTGGTCGCCGCTGCGGCCGATGATCGTCCACACCCCGGTCGCCGGCTCGTCGCCGATCGTCCACAGCCGGTGCGGCACGTCGGAGTTGAAGACGATCGAGTCGCCCGGCCCCAGCTCGTAGTCGTCGAAGCCGACGGTGGCGCCGAGCCGGCCGGAGAGGACCAGGCCGTACTCGCGGCCGTTGTGGCGCATCAATGCGTCCGGCGGGCAGGAGGTGCCGCCGACCTCGTAGACCACGTAGAGGAAGTCGACACCCTGCTCGTGGTGGGGGGTGAGGCGATGCCAGTGGACGCCGGTGGCGAGGTCGACGCGGCGGCGCTCGTCCTCACTGAGGATGCCGAGGTCGGCGGCGTCGGCCGCGCCCGCCCCCCCGCCCGCTGCGGGCTCCCCGCTCGGCGCCGCCGGCTCGCCGGCGTGGTCGCGCCCCTCGACGTCGACGAAGAGCTCGTCGAGCGAGAGCCCGAGCGCGGTGACCAGTGAGAGCAAACGGCCGACCGAGGGGTTGATCTTGCCGGTCTCGATCTGCGAGACGAGGCTGGCGGAGACGCCGGCCTGGGCCGCCAGCTCGCGGATGCTGACGCCGTTGGCGATGCGGCGTTCGCGCAGGGCGAGACCGAGCGATGCGGGGACTCCGAGGTGCGCCTCGTCCTTTCCTGCGCCGTCCATGCCCCAATTATCACCGATTGTGCAGTCAGAGTGATGAACCCCCCCGACTTACGGGGGAAGCGTGTACTCACACTGATGATCTAGTACAGTCTCGATGAACGGGCCGTCGGGAAATGGGGCGGCCGGGGAAGGAGGGAACTGGAATGCTGGAAGCGAAGTCCGTCGATGGCCCTCGCGCCGATGCTCCCCGCGTCGTGGTCGAATCGCGCCCGCGACTGCGCCGGATCACGCTGCTCGTCGTCGACGCTCAGCCGGTGGTGCAGATGGGCGTGCGGCTGGTCGCCGCCGAGAGCGAGCGCCCTTGCGAGATCGTCGAGGCGTTCTCCGGTGCCGAGGCGATCGAGGCGGCGCGGAACCATCGGCCCGACGTGGTTCTCCTCGACCCCTTCCTCGGCGACATGCTGCTGGCCGAAGCCGCCCGGCGGATCGTCGCGCTCTCGCCCTCGACCCGGATCGTCATCTTCGCCGCCCACGTCACCCCCTCGCTGCGCGAGGAGGCGATCCAGCTCGGTGTCCGGGGCCTGCTCTGCAAGGACGCCGCCCCGCACCGCTTCCTCGACATGGTCGAGCGGGTGGTGACCGGCGAGACGCTGCTCGAGCCCGAGGAGACCGACGCCCTGCGCCGCGCCGCGGCGAAGCTGAACTGCGCTCCGCTCACCCCCCGCGAGCACGAGATCATCCGCCGCGCCGCCCGCGGCGAGAGCAACGCCGAGATCGCCAGCGCGATCTTCCTCGCCCCGACCACGGTCAAGTCCTACGTGCAGAGCGCGCTCGGCAAGCTCGAGGCGCGCAACCGGGTCGAGGCCGTGTTCAAGCTCAGCGAGCTGCGGCTGCTCTGACCGTGTCCGCCGGCTTCGCTGCGACACGACCGTCCCCGCTGGCCGAGCGCTACCGGGCCAGCGGCGCCTGGCCGCGCCACACGCTCGACGCTCCGATCGCCGCCTGGGCCGAGCGCGAGCCAGGCCGCCCCGCCCTCGTCGATCGCGGCCGCCGGCTCGCTTACGGCGAGCTGCAGGCGCAGATCGAGGCCGCTGCCGGGGCGCTGGCGGCGCGCGGTGTCGGCAGCGGCGACGTCGTCTCCTTCCAGCTGCCGAATTGGGCCGAGGCGGCGATCGTCCACCACGCGATCGTCCGGCTCGGCGCCGTCAGCAACCCGATCATCCCGATCTACCGCGGCCACGAGCTGCGCTTCATCCTGCGCCAGGCGGGCAGCCGCGTCTTCGTCGTCCCCGACGTCTTCCGCCGCTTCGACTTCCGCGAGATGGCGGCCGAGCTGCTGCGCGACGACGAGCTGCCGCTCGAGCACGTGCTGGTCGTCGGCGAGCCGCTGGCCGGGATGGAGTCCTTCGCCGCCGCTCTCGCCGCCGCCGAGCCGGCGCCGGCCGCCGCGCGCGACGCCGACGATGTCGCCCTGCTCCTCTACACCTCCGGCACCGAGGCCAACCCGAAGGGCGTCCTGCACTCGCACGCGACGCTGCTCTACGAGTGCCAGAGCATCATCGACCTGTTCGGGGTCGATGGCGGCGATCGCGTCTTCATGCCCTCGCCGCTGACGCACATCACCGGTCTGCTCTACGGCGCCGTCCTGCCCTTCATGCTCGGCACCTCGGTCGTCCTCCAGGACATCTGGGACCCGGTCGCCGCGGTCGACCTGATCGAGGACGAGGGCTGCGGCTTCGCGGTCGGCGCGACGCCGTTCCTGCACGGGATCGTCCACGCTGAGCGCCGCGCCGCGAGCATGCGGATCTTCGGCTGCGGCGGCGCCGACGTGCCACCGGCGCTGATCCTGGAGGCGCGACGGCGGCTCGGGATGCGGGCCAGCCGGCTCTACGGCGCCACCGAGTGCCCGACGATCACCGGCACCCCGATCGGCGCCGCCGAGGAGCGCCACGCAGAGACCGACGGCGCCCCGATCGGCGAAGCCGAAGTCCGCATCGTCGACGACGAGGGGGCGCCGCTGCCGCCGGGCGAGCGCGGCGAACTGCAGGCTCGCGGCCCCGACCTCTGCCTCGGCTACCTCGACCCGGCGCTGAACGAGCGCGGCTTCACCGCCGACGGCTGGTATCGCTCCGGCGACCTCGCCGTCGCCGACGAGCAGGGCTACCTGCGGATCGCCGGCCGCGCCAAGGACGTGATCCTGCGCGGCGGCGAGAACCTCAGCGCCAAGGAGATCGAGGACCTCGTCTTCGAGCACCCCGACGTCGAGGAGGTGGCGATGGTCGGCTACCCCGATGAGGTCCTGGGCGAACGCGCCTGCGCCGTCGTCGTCGCCCGTCGCCCGCTCGCGCTCGAGGACGTCGTCGGCTACCTGCGCTCGCGCTCGGTCGCCAACCAGAAGCTGCCCGAGCGGCTGCTGCTGGTGCAGACGCTGCCGAAGACCGCCAGCGGCAAGGTCCAGAAGTACCGGCTGCGGGAGATGGTGCGCGAGGCGGCCGGCTGATGGCCAAGCGCGGCGAGGAAGCCGATTCGCGGCTCGACGACCTGCTCCAGATGGCGCGGATCCGCGCCTTCGAGACGCGGGTCGCGCGGCAGTTCCGCGACGGCGAGATCCCCGGCTTCGTCCACGTCTCGATCGGCCAGGAGGCAATCGCCCGGGGAGTCTGCTCGGCGCTGGCCGAGCACGACTACATCACCACCACCCACCGCGGCCACGGCCACTGCATCGCCAAGGGCGCGGATCCGAACGCGATGATGGCCGAGCTGTTCGGCCGCGCCGACGGGACCTGCCACGGCAAGGGCGGCTCGATGCACATCGCCGACCCCCGCTTCGGCATCCTCGGCGCCAACGGGATCGTCGCCGCCGGGATGCCGATCGCGGTCGGCGCGGCGCTGGCGGCGCGGCGCCGCGGCAACGGCGCGGTCGCCGTCGCCTTCGCCGGCGAGGGCTCGATCCACGGCGGCCCCTTCCACGAGGCGCTGACCCTGGCCGTGCTCTGGGCGGCGCCGGTCGTCTTCGTGATCGAGAACAACCAGTTCTCCGAGTTCACCCGCAGCGAGGAGATCTGGCGTGGCGCCCCACTGGTGAAGCGGGCACTCGACTACGGACTGCAGGGCGCCGAGCGGGTCGACGGCAACGACGTCGACGCGGTCCGCGAGGCGACCGGGCGCGCCGTCGCCGCCGCCCGCGAGGGCGCCGGGCCGTCGCTGATCGAGGCGCTCACCTACCGCGTTCACGGCCACTACGAGGGCGACGCCACGCCCTACCGCGACGAGGAGGAGTTCCGCGAGTGGCTCGACCGCGACCCGCTCGAGCTGGTCGCGCGCTCGCTGCGCGAGGACGGCCTCGGTGCCGCGGCCGAGGCGGCGCTCGCCGCCGCCGAGGAGGAGATGGACCGTGCCGTCGAGCGAGGCCTGGCCGCCGAGTACCCGGCGCCGTCGACGCTGCTCGAGGACGTCTATGCCTGAGCGCCCGCCACGCTACGTCGAGTCGGTCGGCCGCGCCCTGACGGCGGAGATGGAGCGCGACGAGGACGTCGTCGTGATGGGCGTCGACGTCGGCGCCGGGGGCGGCGTCTACGGGGCGACGCGGGGGCTGGCGGAGCGCTTCGGCGCCGAGCGGGTGATCGACTCGCCGATCGCCGAGGCGGGCCTGCTCGGGGCCGCGGTCGGCGCCGCGATGGCGGGGCTGCGGCCGGTCGCCGAGGTGATGTACATGGACTTCCTCACCGTCTGCCTCGACCCGATCGTCAACCAGGCGGCGAAGCTGCGCTACATGACCGGGGGTGGGGTCGAGATCCCGATCGTCTTCCGCACCCAGACCGGCGGCGGCCGCAGCAGCGGCGCCCAGCACTCCCAGAGCCTGGAGGGGATCGTCGCCCACGTCCCGGGCCTGAAGGTCTACCTACCTGCCGACGCGCGCGACGTCGAGGACCTGCTGAGCGCCGCGGTGCGCGACGACGGCCCGGTCGTCTTCGTCGAGAACCGCCGCCTCTACAACCGCCGCGACCCCGAGTACGAGCGCGACTCGCTGCCGCCGGGTAAGGCCCGGGTGGTGCGCGCAGGCGACGACCTGACGATCGTCACCTGGGGCCGGATGGTCGAGGAGGCGCGGCGTGCCTGCGAGGAGGAGCTGGCCGACCTCTCGGTCGAGCTGATCGACATGCGCACCCTGGTTCCGCTCGACCTCGATACCGCCGCCGAGAGCGTCGCCCGCACCGGCCGCGCCCTCGTTGTCCACGAGGCGGTCGAAGCGTTCGGGCCCGGGGCGGAGATCGCGATGCGGCTGACCGAACGGCTGCTGTACGAGATCGAGGGGCCGATCCGCCGCCTCGGCGCAGTCACCGCGCCGACTCCCTACAGCCCGCCGCTGGAGGCGGCGGCGCTGCCAGCGGCCGGCCCGATCGCCGCCGCCGCCCGCGAGCTGCTCGCGATCTGAGTCCCAGCTACCTCCGTCTGGAGGGTGCCCAGGAGGTCAATCCGGTTCTAGGGTCGCCTGCACTGAGGCACCCTCGTCGGCCGCGCCGGCCCAAGAGCTGTCAACCGAATCGATAGGAGAGCAGATGCCCGAGTCAGTTGAGTTTCAGTCCGGCGGCGAGACGGTCCGCGGCGACCTCTACCTGCCGGAGGGGGACGGTCCGCACCCGATCGTCGTCATGGCCGGTGGCTGGTGCTACGTGAAGGAGCTGGTGCAGCCGCGCTACGCCGAGCTCTTCGCCCAGGCCGGCGTCGCCGCGCTGGTCTTCGACTACCGCTGCCTCGGCGCCAGCGACGGCGAGCCGCGGCAGCACATCGACCCCGACATGCAGCTCGAGGACTACCGCAACGCGATCAGTTACGTCACCCGCCAGGACAACCTCGACTCCGACCGGCTCGGCGTCTGGGGCATCTCCTACAGCGGCGGCCACTCGCTGATCATCGCCGCCACCGACCGGCGGGTGAAAGCGGTCTGCTCGATCGTGCCGGTGATCGACGGCTGGGAGAACATGCGCCGCGTGCACGGCATGGAAGGCTTCCGCGCTCTGCGCAAGGTGGTCGAGGAGGACCGCGAGAAGCGCTTCGACGGCGCCGAGTCGGGCTACATCGCGATGTCGACGACCAAGGTCGGCGAGGAGATCTGCACCTGGCCCTTCCCGGAAACGTACGTCGCCTTCCAGCAGTTGAAGGAAACCGACGCGCCCCGGCACGAGCACCGCAACACGATCGCCTCGACCGAGATGCTGATGAACTACAGCGTCTTCCCGTTCGTGCCGCGGATCCTCAACGTGCCGACGCTGATGATCGTCGCCGACGAAGACGACCTCACTCTCTGGGACAAGGAGATCGAGGCGTTCAAGGCGATCGGCAGCCAGGACAAGGAGCTGTTCGTCACCCCGAGCGTCTCGCACATGTCGCTCTACAGCGACCGCTCCTCGCTGGAGATCGCGGCCGAGCGGGCGGCGGCCTTCTTCGAGGACAAGCTGATCGGCTCGCTGCCCGTCGCCGCGTGAGGGGACTGGACGGACAGGTCGCGGTCGTCACCGGAGCCAGCTCCGGTCACGGCCGCGCCACCGCCCTCCGCCTCGCGGCGGAGGGCGCGGCGGTCCTCTGCGCCGACCTGCACCCGTCCGCCCGTGCCGACGGCTTCGAGCAGGATCTCGACGTCGACACCCACGAGCTGATCGTCCGCGGCGGCGGCCGCGCCGAGTACTTCGAGGCCGACGTGACCTCCGAGAAGGCGCTGCGCGCCCTCGCCGAGCGGGCGGTCAAGAGCTTCGGCCGCCTCGACGCCTGGATCAACAACGCCGGCGTCTTCCTCGGGCTCGCGCCGCTGCTCGAGGAAGACCCGGCGCAGTTCCACCGCACGATCGAGGTCAACCTCGCCGGCACCTGGTACGGCTGCCGCGCCGCCGTGGCGCAGATGCGCGAGCAGGAGGTGCGCGGCCGCTCGCGCGGCCGGATCGTCAACATCGGCTCGATCGCCGGCGATCTCGGCCAGGCCGACATCGGTGGCTACTCGGCCTCCAAGGGGGCCGTCCACAACCTCACCCGGGCGCTGGCGATCGAGCTGGCGCCGGACCTGATCAACGTCAACGCGATCGCCCCGGGCTACTTCCCGACCGGGATGAACCGCGCCTTCTGGGACGACCCGGAGGCGCTGGCCGGGGTCGAACAGCTGCATCCGCTGCCGCTCGGCGTCCCCGACGACATCGCCGCCGCCGCCGCCTTCCTCGCCTCCGACGACGCCGCCTTCATCACCGGCGTCGTGCTGCCGGTCGACGGCGGCGTCCTCGCGCGCTGAGCGCGGCCGACCGCCGCGCCCGCGGCCCCGAGTTACCTCCGTCCGGAGGGTATCGGCGGCGGTTGGCCGGGCATAGCTTGCGACTGACTCAGTCCGTGGGCCGAGATCCGAGTGCGCGGGCAACTCATTGGAGGAAGAGGAGAGTGGGAATGAACTTGAACAAAGATCGTCTGGGAGGCCGGTTGGTGCTGCTCGCCGTGCTTCTGGTGGCCCTCGGTGGGCTGCTCGCGGCATGCGGTGGCAGCTCGGGTGGGAGCAGCTCGGAAAGCACTTCCGAAAGCTCCTCGGAAGGCGCTGCCGAAGAAGGCTCGGCCGAAGCAGGCTCGCTTGAAGGGAAGGTCTACTTCATGGCGCCGAACACCCAGCCTGACCGGTACATCCATCAGGACGGGCCGGACTTCGCCGAATCGATGAAGGAACTGGCGCCGGGGGTGGAAGTCGAACAGGACGTCGCTGACGGCACCTCGGCGACGCAGCAGTCGCAGGTCGAAACCGCGATCGCCAACGGCGCCAAGGCGCTGGTGATCGTCGCCGCCGACCCGCCCAGCAGCGGCGGGCTGCTCGAAGTCGCGGCCGCCGCCGGCGTGCCGGTGATCGGCTATGAGAACGTGCCGCTCGAAGGCCCGGTCACCAGCCAGGCCCTGTTCAGCCCCAGCAGCGCCGGCGAACAGCAGGGCAAGTACTTCGCCGAACAGGTTGAATCTGGGGCACTCGGCGAAACCCCGGTCCCGATGGTCCGTCTCTACGGCAACAAGGGCGACACCTACACGACCGAAATGTTGAAGGGCCAGAACAAGTACCTGCAGCCGCTGATCGAAGAAGGCAAGATCGACGTCAAGTGCGAAAACTACGTCAAAGAATGGGACCCGAAAGTGGCCCAGACCGACATGGAACAGTGCCTGAGCAAGGCGCCGGAAGTGCGGGCCTACCTCGGCATGTACGACGGTGACGTGGCTGGCGCGATCGCCGCGCTGCAGCAGAGCGGCATGCGCGGCCAGGTGAAGGTGTACGGCGGGCAGAACCCCGAACTCACGGGCCTGCAGTACCTGCTCACCGAAGACCAGCAGGACGAGGTCTACAAGCCCTACCCCGAACTCGCCCAGGTTGCGGCGGAACTGACGGTGGCGGCGCTGAACGGTGAAGAACCGCCGGCGAGCCTGGTCAACACCAAATTGAACAACGGTGTCGAAGACGTGCCGACGGCGATGATCGAAACCCAGTACGGGCACCTCGGCGAAGGCACCCCGGAAGAACTGGTCCAGAAAGCGGTTGACTGGGGCATGTTCAGCTGGGAAGAAATCTGCACCGGTGAAGCGGCCAAGACCAAGGCCTGCAAGAAGAACGCATAGCTAGATGAGTCAGCCCGCCGTAGTCGAGGTAGTTGGAGCCGAAAAGCACTACGGCGGGCTGCGCGCCCTCTCCGGCGTCGACCTTCGGGTCGGCGCCGGAGAGGTGCTGGCCCTGGTCGGCGACAACGGCGCCGGCAAGAGCACGCTGCTGAAGCTGATGTCCGGCGTCGAAAGGTTCGACGGCGGCAGCCTCGAGGTCGAGGGCAAGGAAGTCGTCTTCCACAGCCCACGCGACGCCGCCGAGTACGGCATCCACACCGTCTACCAGGACCTCTCGCTGTGCGAGAACCTGGACACGGTGCAGAACCTGTTCCTGGGGCAGGAGCGGGTCTCGAGCGTGCTGCTCGGCCACCGCGTCGACCGCCACGCGATGGAGGAGGTGGCGCAGCGGGTGCTGAGCGAACTGGCGGTCAAGATCCAGTCGCTGAAGGCGCCGGTGGGATGGCTCTCCGGCGGCCAGCGGCAGGGGATCGCGATTGCCCGGGCGCTGGTCACCGACCCCTCGCTGATCCTGCTCGACGAGCCGACGGCGGCGCTCGGGGTCGAGCAGAAGACCGAGGTCTACAACCTGATCTTCAAGCTCCGGGACCGCGGCTGCGCGGTCCTGATCATCTCCCACGACCTGCGCGACGTGCAGCACCTCGCCGACCGGGTCTCGGTCCTGCGGCTGGGCCGCAAGGTGGCCGAGTTCTCCAAGGACGACTCCTATGAGGTCGACGACCTCGTCGCCGCGATCACCGGCGCCAAGGAGGCGATCATATGAGCGTCTCGGTCGCCCCCTCGGCGGACTCGGCGCCGGCACAGGGCGGGGGGAGCAGCTGGGGGACGCGGCTCGGCGAGGCGCTTGCCGGCCCCTACCGCAGCCTCCCGGTGATCCTCGCGCTGGTGGTGATGTGGGTCGCCTTCAACAGCGGCAACTCGGCCTTCCTCGGCTCCGCCAACCTGCACGCCCTGGCGCAGCAGATCGTCCCCGTCGGAATGCTGGCGCTGGGCGTCGTCTTCGTCCTCCTGGTCGGCGAGATCGATCTCTCCTCGGCGGCGCTGAGCGCCGTCGCGGCGACGATCGCCGCCCGGCTGCTGGTCGAATCGGGCCAGCCGCTGGTGATCGCGATCGCCGCCGCGATCGCCTTCGCGATCGCGATCACCTTCATCGAGTCGCTGTTCGTGATCTACGGCGTGCCCTCGCTGATCGTCACCCTCGGCGGGATGATCATGCTCCAGGGCGCGCTGCTGATCGCCCTGCCGTCGTCCTTCCACGTCAGCGTCGGCGGCACCTCGCTGGCCAAGTTCGCCGGCACCAACCTCTCGACCACCGCCTGCCTGATCGTCGTCGCGGTCGCCGTCGTGGCGCTGGCCGCGGCCAAGCTGTGGGGTGCGATCCGCACCGCCCGCGTGGTCGAAGCGGAGGGCAGCCCGGTTGCCGCCGCGATGCGCGGCGTCGCCCCGGTCGTGCTCGGCGGGATCGCGGTCCTCGTCGTCGTCTCGATCGTCGGCGGCGAAACCGGCGTGCCGCTCTCGACCGCGACCTTCTTCGCCTTCCTCCTGGTCGCCTGGTACCTGACGACGCAGACCCGCTACGGCACCCACCTCTACGCGGTCGGCGGCAGCCGCGCCGCGGCGAAACGGTCGGGCGTCCCGGTCTCGCGGATCGTCATCTACTCGTTCCTGGTCCTCGGCCTCTGCGCCGCGGTCGCCGGTATCGCCGATGCCTCGCGGACGCTGGGCGTGACCGCGGCCTCCGGCGGCGGCTCGCTGATGCTGGACGCGATCGCCGCCGCGGTCGTCGGCGGCACCAGCCTCTTCGGCGGCCGCGGCTCGGTCTGGTCGGCGGCCCTCGGGGCGCTGGTGATCGGCTCGATCAACAGCGGCGTGCAGCTGCTCGGCCTCTCGGTCGAAATCCAGGACCTGGCGACCGGCGGCGTGCTGATCCTGGCGGTGACGATCGACCTGGTCATCACCCGCGGCTCGATCCGTCCCTCGCGCGGCCGCCTGGCCCGCAGCTAGGACGACGGCGCTTCCGGCGCCGCGGCAACCGCCGCGCTCCTCGAATACCTCCGGATGGAGGGTTCCCTTCCGAGCCCCGATATTCGAGAGTGTGGGCATGACTGACGCAAACAACTCATCCGGCAAGCTCGAGGGCAAAGTCGCCCTCATCACCGGCGCCGGCTCGGGGATGGGGCAGGCGATGGCGCGCGAGTTCTCCGCACAGGGGGCCGCCGTAATCGCCACCGACATCGTCGAGTCCCGCGCCCAGGACACGGCATCGGGGATCGCCGACGGAGGCGGTCGCGCGCTCGGCGTCGCGATCGACGTCGCCGACAAGGCCTCGGTCGACGCGGCGGTCGCCGCCGGCGTCGCGGAGTTCGGCCGGGTCGACGTCCTCTGCAGCAACGCGGGCGTGCTCGACGACTACGCCGCGGTCCTCGACACCGACGAGGCCCAATGGGACCGCGTGCTCGGGATCAACCTCAAGGGCATGTACCTCACCTCCCGCGCCGTGCTCGGGCAGATGATCGAGAACGGCGGCGGCGCGATCGTCAACACCGCCTCGATCTCCGGCCTCGTCGCCGGCGGCGGCGGCGCCGCCTACACGGCGTCCAAGCACGGGGTGATCGGCTTCACCCGCCAGCTCGCCTTCGACTACGGGCCGAAAGGCGTCCGCGCCAACGCGATCTGCCCCGGCGCGGTCGAGACCGGGATGACCAAGGAGCTCTTCGCCGCCAACGATGCCGAGGTGATGGACACGGTCAACTCGGTCCCCGCCGGGCGCTACGCCCAGCCCGAGGAGATCGCCAAGCTGGCGCTGTTCCTGGCCAGCGACGACTCCTCCTTCGTCCACGGCGCCGCCTACGTGATCGACGGCGGCTGGACGATCCGCTGACCCGCCGGTCTCCTCCCCCGATCCGCTGAGCCGCCAGCCCGCCCGGGCCGGCGGCTCAGCCGCGCTCGCGGAAGCTGCGGCTGTCGCCGCTGCGGCCGATCACCGTCCAGACCACGACCGCCGGCTGCTCGCCGATCGTCCAGAGGCGGTGCGGGGTGTCCGAGTTGAAGACGATCGAGTCGCCGGCTTCGAGCTCGTAGCTCTCGAAGCCGACGGTGGCACCGAGCTGGCCGGAGAGGACGAGCCCGTACTCGCGCCCGTGGTGGCGCATCAGCGCATCCGGGGCGCAGGAGGCCCCGCCGACCTCGTAGACGGCGTAGAGGAAGTCGACCTCGTCCTCGGCGTCCGGCGTCAGCAGGTCCCAGGAGACGCCGCTCTCGAGCTGGAAGGAGAGCCGGTTGGCGTGACGCAAGACGGGCGAGCCGGGGTGGGAGGCGGGGTCCGCCTCACCGGTGTCCGGTTCGGAGAAGAGCTCGGCCAGTGAGAGGTCGAGCTCGGTGGTGATCGCGACCAGGGTGCCCACCGAGGGGTTCACCTTGCCGGTTTCGATCTGTGAGACGAGGCTCGGGGAGACGCCGATCCGCTGGGCCAGGGCACGGATGCTGATGCCCTTCTCTTCGCGGCGGGAGCGCAGCCGCTCGACGGCGAGATGGGGAACCTCGCTCTGCTTCGCCTCTCCGGACTCGTTCTCGGCCATCTGCGGCCGAGCCTAGCCCCCCAGCGCTGGCAAGAACACCTTCCGTTCGGACGGTTACAGAGACGCGATATATCCACTTGGAAGAGTCACGCGCCCGGTAACCCACCGTAGGGTCGGGGGGACGGATGTGGGAAGGGCCGAGGTGAGTCAGACGTGTGTGGCGCCGCCGCTCGACGAGCTCGGGCGCAACCGCCAAGTCCCGTCTCCGGCCGCCTACGTCCGGTACGAAGTGCTGGCGCTGTGGAAGTCGGCGATCTTCCTCGAGGGCAGCTTCAGGCGGTACCTCGCCGGCTCGACCGACGACCAGTACTTCGCCCGCCTCGGCGCCGGGGTCGAGGTGCTCGGCCGGCAGGCGCGGCGGCGCGCGGCCGCCGCCTGAGCGCCGGGTGGGGTCAATCTCCGCTGCGCGCCGCGCACTCCTCACAGAGGCCGACGATCGGGAAGTGGCTGAAGCGGGCGCGGTAGCCGAAGCGCTTCTCGATCGCGTGGCGGACCGGGTCGAGCTGGCGCGGCTCGAGGCTGCGGACCGCGCCGCAGCGTTCGCAGAGCAGGAACTCGCGCTCACCGGCGCCGACCAGGAGGTAGAGGCTGGGACCGTGGCCGAGGTGGACGTGGCGGACGACGCCGAGCGCCTCGAGGCGCTCGAGGTTGCGGTAGACGGAGCTCGGCTCCAGCTCGGTCGGGGCTCGGTCGGCGATCTGCTGGGCGGAGATCGGGCCCTCCCCGGCGGCGGCGAAGAGGGCGTCGAGGACGAAGCGGGCCGCCGGGGTGACGCGGTGGCCCTCGCCGCGCAGCAGGGCGAAGACCTCGTCGATCGAGGCGAAGGCGCGGGCCGGGGTGGCGGCCGGCTCGGTCACTCCGGCTGGCGCAGGGCCGCCGACCAGCGCTCTTCGATGCGGCCGAGGCGCCAGACGGCGAGGGCAGCGATCCAGGTGAGGACGAAGATGGCGACGATCACGAAGCCGATCGTATTCAGGTCGAGTGCCCCCAGCCAGTCCCAGACGCCGCCGCTGAGGCCGAGCTTTTCGGCGGCCAGGGAGAAGATCTCGACGGAGCCGATGACCAGGGCGACGAAGACCGAGAGGGCGGTGATCGTCAGGTTGTAGAAGACCTTGCGGACCGGCTGCGAGAAGGCCCAGCCGTAGGCGAAGTTCATGAACGAGCCGTCGATCGTGTCGAGCAGGGTCATCCCGGCGGCGAAGAGGACCGGCAGGCAGAGGATCGCGTAGAACGGCAGCCCCGCCCCGGCGGCGCCGGCGGCGAGGAAGAGCAGCGCCACCTCGGTCGCGGTGTCGAAGCCGAGGCCGAAGAGGATCCCGAGCGGGTACATCTGCCCCGGCCTGGTCACCGCCCGGGTGAAGCGCCGGTAGAAGCGGTTCATCAGGCCGCGGTTGTCGAGCTCGGCTTCCAGCTCGGCCTCGTCGAATTCGCCGCGCCGCAGCTTCCCCAGCACCCGCAGGATGCCGACCAGGATGACGATGTTGAGGGCGGCGATCAGGTAGAGGAAGGTGCCGGAGACGCCGGTCCCGATCCAGCCGGTCGCCTGGTGCAGGGCCGAGCCGTCGTTCTCGACCTGGCCGCTCAGCGCCCGGATCCCGATCGCGAAGCCGAAGGCGAGGAGGAAGACGATCGTCGCGTGGCCGAGGGCGAAGAAGAAGCCGACGCTGAGCGGCCGCTTGCCTTCGTGCATCAGCTTGCGGGTGGTGTTGTCGATCGCCGCGATGTGGTCGGCGTCGAAGGCGTGGCGCAGTCCCAGCGTGTAGGCGGTGAGGCCGACGCCGACGGTGAAGGCGCCCGAGGCGCCGAGGCTGTAGCGGTGCGGCGCGACGACGAGGAAGAGGAGGCCGAAGCCGACCAGGTGGAGGGCGGCGATCACCGCCGCCATCGCGGCGAGGGTGCGCCGCTGGCCAGCGTCGAGGTTTTCGAGGGCTCTCCTCATTCGTCTCCGGTCCCTGTTGCGAACGTAGCCCTATCGCAACTCGGTGTCAATAACGGGAAGCGGCGGCGCGGCGGCGACGGCCGCTGCGAAGATGGATCCGTGACCGCTCCCGCGCCCGAGCCCGATCCGCTGCAGCGCGAGGTCCACGTCGGCGACGCCGACCGCCGCTTCGGCGAGCTGACCGCGGCCGACGCCCGCGCCCAGGCCGAGGAGCTGGCCGCCGCCGGCAGCTGGGGGCCGCTGGCGAGGGTCGCCGGCGTCGCCCAGGCCTGGCGCGAGCTCGCCGCCGAGCTCGAGCGGCTCGGCCCGGATGCGACCGTCGCCGCACTCGAGCCCGAGGCGCGTGAGCGCTTCGCCCGCCGCCTCTGGGTTGTGCCGCCCCGCGGCTCGCTGCTCTGAGCGTCGCTTCGCGGACCGAACCGGGGACTCGATCCTTTCCCAACCTTGACACTCCGCCCCGATCCGGGCTATACCAGTCACAGCGTCTGCATCCCCGCAGCGACTGGAGAAGAGATGTGCCTGGCGATACCAGGGCTCGTGCTTGAGATCGTCGACGAGGGCAACCGCCTTGCCAAGGTCGACGTGGCCGGGGTGCGCCGCAACGTCAACGTCGGCCTGCTCGACGAGGGCGGCGAGGGGGTCGAGCCCGGCGACTGGGTCCTGATCCACGTCGGCTTCGCGCTCTCCAAGGTCGACGAGGAGGAGGCGCGGGCGACGATGGCGCTGCTGGAAGGGATGGGCGCCGAATACGAGCAGGAGCTCGAGGAGCTGAAGGCGAGCGCGATCGAGTGAGGCGCGGTGGCTGACATGGGGGACCTCGCTCCGCACTGCGACCACACCACCGGTTGCATCACCTGTGGGGACGAGGCGATCCCGATGCGGGTCGTGGAGATCGACGCCGAGCGCGGCCTGGCGCTGTGCGAGGACGGCGCCGCCAACCGCAGCACGGTCGAGACGGCGCTGGTCGAGCCGGTCGGCACCGGCGAGCGGCTGCTGGTCCACGCCGGCACCGCGATCGCGAGGGCCGCATGAGGTACGTCGAGGAGTTCCGCGACCCCGAGCTCGGGCGGGTCCTCGCCGGCGAGATCGCCGCCGCGGCGCAGCCCGGCCGCCACTACAAGCTGATGGAGGTCTGCGGCGGCCACACCCACTCGATCTACCGCTACGGGATCGACGAACTGCTGCCCGACAACGTCGAGCTGGTCCACGGGCCCGGCTGCCCGGTCTGCGTGATCCCGATGGGCCGGGTCGACGACGGGATCGCGATTGCCCGCAACGAGGAGGTGATCTTCACCTGCTTCGGCGACATGCTGCGCGTCCCCGGCTCTGAGCTCTCGCTGCTGGAGGCGAAGGCCGAGGGCGCCGACGTCCGCATGGTCTACTCGCCGCTCGACGCGCTGCGCCTTGCCAAGGCCAACCCCGAGCGGCAGGTCGTCTTCTTCGCGATCGGGTTCGAGACCACCGCGCCCTCGACGGCGCTGACGCTGATGCGGGCCAAGGCCGAGGGCGTGACGAACTTCTCGGTCGTCTGCAACCACGTGACGATCGTGCCGCCGCTGCGGGCGCTGCTCGACTCGCCCGACCTCCGCCTCGACGGCTTCATCGGCCCCGGCCACGTCGCCACCGTGGTCGGCGCCCGCCCCTTCGAGTTCATCCCGGCCGACCACGGCAAACCGGTCGTGATCTCGGGCTTCGAGCCGCTCGACGTCCTGCAGACGGTGCTGATGATCCTGTCCCAGCTCGGCGACGGCCGCTGCGAAGTCGAGAACCAGTACACCCGGGTCGTCCCTTACGAGGGCAATCTGCGGGCGCTGCAGGTGATGTCGGAAGTCTTCGAGCTGCGGCCGCACTTCGAGTGGCGCGGGCTCGGCTTCATCTCGCAGAGCGCGCTGCGGATCGCCGACGCCTACGCGGAGCTCGACGCCGAGCGCCGCTACCCGGTGCCGGGGGTGCGGGTCGCCGACCCCAAGGCCTGCCAGTGCGGCGAGGTGCTGAAGGGTGTGATCAAGCCCTGGGAGTGCAAGGTCTTCGGCACCGCCTGCACCCCCGAGCACGCGATCGGGACCTGCATGGTCTCGCCCGAGGGCGCCTGCGCCGCCTATTACAACTACGGCCGCTTCGCCAGCGAGCGGGTGGTCGCGTGACGGGGGTGGCCCGATGACGGAGACGACCGCGCCCGCCGGCCGCGAGCAGCGGATCCTCGAGATCATCGAGACGACCCGCGCCAAGCAGCCGAAGTTCAAGGACGCCAAGGTGACGATGTCCCACGGCGCCGGCGGTAAGGCGACGCAGACGCTGATCGAGGGCCTCTTCGCGCCTGCCTTCGGCTCGGCGGCGCTGGCCGAGCTGGCGGACGCCGGCGCGGTCGAGGTCGACGGCACCCGGCTGGCGCTGACCACCGACAGCTTCGTCGTCAAGCCGCTGCGCTTCCCTGGCGGCTCGATCGGCGAGCTCGCCGTCAACGGCACCGTCAACGACCTCGCGGTCAGCGGCGCCCGGCCGCTGGCGCTGAGCCTCTCGCTGATCCTCGAGGAGGGGCTTCCCGCCGAGGAGCTGAGGGCCGAGGTCGAGGCGATCGCCGCCGCCGCCGCGGCGGCCGAGGTCGAGATCGTCGCCGGCGACACCAAGGTCGTCGAACGCGGCCACGCCGACGGCATGTACGTCTGCACGACCGGGCTCGGGCGGGTGGACGAGCGGGCGGCGCTCTCGCCGCTCGGTGTCCGGCCCGGTGACCGCGTCCTCGTCTCCGGCCCGGTCGGCGCCCACGGCACGGCGATCATGCTGGCCCGCGGCGAGTTCGAGCTCGACGCCGAGATCGAGTCCGACACGCGCTCGCTGTGGCCGGCCGCCGACGCCCTGCTGGAGGCCGCCGGGGAGGAGTTACGCTGCATGCGCGACGCGACCCGCGGTGGTGTCGCCACGGTGCTGAACGAGATCGCGCGCGCCTCGGGCGTGGCGATGACCGTGCGCGAGGCGGCGGTGCCGGTGGCGCCGGCGGTCGCCGGGGCGGCGGAAATGCTGGGGATCGACCCGATGTACGTGGCGAACGAGGGGCAGCTGGTCGCCTTCGTCGCCGCCGAGCGGACCGAGGCGGCGCTGGACGCGCTGCGCGGGCTGCCGGGCTGCGGGGAAGCGGCCGAGATCGGAGAGGTGAAGACGGAGCCGCCGGGGATGGTCCTGGTGGAGACGGCGTTCGGAGGACGAAGGGTGATGGACCTGCTGGCTGGGGATCCATTGCCGCGTATCTGCTGACAGATCGGAGGGCAGCATGGCGACGACGGAGTTCGTACCCGACCAGGCGAAGACGGAGGAGATCACGGCCCACGTGATCTGGATGACCACCGGGCTGAGCTGCGACGGCGACTCGGTCGCGATGACCTCCGCCGTCAACCCCAGCCTCGAGGACATCGTCACCCAGGCGATCCCGGGGATGCCGAAAGTCGTCGTCCACAACCCGGTCCTCGCCTACGAGGTCGGGGACGAGTTCATGCAGGCCTGGTACGACGCCGAGGCCGGCAAGCTCGACCCCTTCGTCCTCGTCGTCGAGGGGTCGATCCCGAACGAGGAGATCAACGGCGAGGGCCACTGGGCGGGGATGGGGGACGATCCCGAGACCGGCCAGCCGATCACGACCAACGAGTGGGTCGACCGGCTGGCGCCGAAGGCCGCGGCGGTCGTCGCCCTCGGCACCTGCGCGACCTACGGCGGCATCCCGGCGATGAAGAACAACCCGACTGGGGCGATGGGGCTGCCCGACTACCTCGGCTGGTCGTGGAAGTCGCAGGCCGGCCTGCCGGTCGTCTGCATCCCCGGCTGTCCGGCCCAGCCCGACAACACGACCGAGATGCTGCTCTACCTGGCGCTGCACCTGGTCGGGCGGGCGCCGGCCCCGGAACTGGACGAGGCGCTGCGGCCGAAGTGGCTGTTCGGGCGCACCGTGCGCGAGGGCTGCAACCGCGCCGGCTTCACCGAACAGGGCCAGTTCGCGACCGAATACGGGGCCGACCACCGCTGCCTGGTCAAACTCGGCTGCAAGGGCCCGGTGGTCAAGTGCAACGTGCCGGTGCGCGGTTGGCAGAGCGGCCTCGGCGGCTGCCCCAACGTCGGCGGCATCTGCATGGCCTGCACGATGCCCGGCTTCCCCGACAAATACATGCCCTTCATGGACGAGGATCGCTGGGGCGCCGCGGCGGCGTCGCTGACCAAGTTCACGTACGGCCCGATGGTGCGCTACTTCCGCCACCGTCACATCCGCAAGGAGTACGACAAGGAGCCGGCCTGGCGAAAACGGGGCTCGGCGCTATCGACCGGCTACCAGAAGAGGTGGTGACCTGATGTCAACCGTAGAGACCCCGGGCGAGCAGAAAGTCGCCGTCAAGGAGATGTCGTGGGACCCGATCACGCGGATCGTCGGCAGCCTCGGCATCCACACCGAGATCGACTTCGCCAACAAACGGGTCAACAAGTGCTACTCGACCTCGATGGTGTTCCGCGGCTTCGACATCTTCATGAAGGGGATCGACCCGCGCGACACCCACTTCATCACCAGTCGGATCTGCGGCATCTGCGGTGACAACCACTGCACCTGCTCGGTGCTGAACCAGAACATGGCCTACGGGGTGAAGCCGCCGCCGCTCGGCGACCTCGCCTACAACCTGGCCGAGAGCGCCGACTACATGTTCGACCACGCGATCTTCAACGACTGCATGGCGAACGTCGACTTCTGCGAGCAGATGGTGCGGGAAACGAACCCGGAGCTGCTGCGCAAGGCGGAAGCGACCACGGCCCCGCACGCCGAGGTCCACGGGTTCAAGACGATCGCCGAGATCATGCGCTCGCTCAACCCGTTCACCGGCTCCTTCTACATGGAGACGCTGCAGGTGGCGCGCTTCACGCGCGAGATGTACTGCCTGTTCGGCGGCCGCCACACCCACCCCTCGACGATCATGCCGGGCGGGGTCAGCGCCGACATCACCCACCAGACCTGCACCGACTACTACGTGCGGCTGATGCGGTACATCGACTACTGCAAGCGGACCGTGCCGATGCACGACGACCTCTACGACTTCTTCCTGCAGGAGCTGCCGGGGTACGACGACGTCGGCTACCGCCGCACCGACCTGGTCTGCTGGGGCGCCTTCGACGACCCCGACTACGTCGACTACGACTACAAGAACATGGGCGCCTGGGGCGAGAAGCGGTACGTCACCCCCGGCGTCGTGATCGACGGCGAGCTGGTCAGCACCAACTTGGTCGAGATCAATTTGATGATCCGGATCCTGCTCGGCTCCTCCTACTTCGACGACTGGACCGACGAGGAGACCTACGTCACCCAGGACCCGCTCGGCAACCCGGTCGACAAGCGCCACCCCTGGAACAAGACGACCCTGCCGAAACCGCAGAAGCGCGACTGGGGCGACAAATACAGCTGGGTCGCCTCGCCGCGGATCTACGACAAGCGCACCGACACCTACATCGCCTCCGACACCGGCGGCGGCCCGTTCGCGCGACAGTGGGTCACGGCGAAAGCCGGGCTGGTCGACTTCGGCTACGCGAAGGCGACGGGGGAGAGCATCAAGATGGTGTTGCCGCGCACCGCCTCGGGGCCGGAGATGGAGCTGGAGTGGAAGATCCCGGCGAAGTCGAACGCGATCGAGCGCGACCGGGCGCGTTCCTACCACCAGGCCTACTCGGCGCTGGTCGGGCTGCACAACCTGGAGCGGGCGCTGGCCGAGGTGCGGGCCGGGCGCACCAAGTCCTGGGCCGAGTTCAAAGTCCCTGACGAAGCGGTCTCCTGCGGCTTCCACGAGGCGGCCAGGGGGGTGCTGTCGCATCACATGGTGATCCGCGGCGGGAAGGTGGCGAACTACCAGCCATACCCGCCCACGCCGTGGAACGGCAACCCACGTGATAGCTACGGCACCCCCGGCCCCTACGAGGACGCGGTCGAAAACACGCCGATCTTCGAGGAAAACGGGCCGGAGGACTTCAAGGGCGTCGACATCATGCGGGCGGTGCGGAGCTTTGACCCGTGCCTGCCCTGCGGCGTCCACATGTACACCGGCAAGGGGGTCCGCAAGGTCGTCCACAAACCGACCGGGCTGGCGTAGCGGGGCAGCGCGTGGAGCTGCTCGAGCGAGTTCAGCTGCTCTCCGACCGGGTCGACGGGCTGGCGGACCCGGCGGCGCGTGAGGCGGCGCAGGAGCTGGTCGCGGCGGTGCTCGAGCTGCACGGGGCGGGCCTGGCGCGGATCGGCGAGGTGCTCGACGAAGCCGGGCCGGCGGGCGAGGAGGCGAAGCGCAAGCTGCTCGACGACGGCGTCGTCGCCAGCCTGCTGCTGATCCACGACCTCTACCCGGTGCCGCTGGAGGAGCGGGTGCGCGAGGCGCTGGCCGAGGTCGAGCCGTATCTGGACTCCCACGGCGGCGGCGTCGAGCTGGTCGCGGTCGAGGACGGGGTGGTGCGGTTGGCGCTGCAGGGCAGCTGCGAGGGCTGCCCGGCCTCGGCGGCGACGCTGGAGCTGGCGATCAAGGAGGCGCTGGAGAAGGCGGCGCCGGACATCGCCGGGCTCGAGGTCGAGGGGGTGGTCGCGCCGGCTCCGGCCCCGGCTGGGGCCGAGCTGCCGGTGATCCAGGCGCACCCGGTCGAGCCGAACGGCAACGGCGGCGCCAGCGGGGCCGGCGGCTCGCGCTGGCAGCCGCTGGTCGGCGCCGCGCCGGCGGCCGGAGCGGTCTCCTGGGCCCAGGTCGGCGGGGTCGAGATCGCGCTCGCCAACGTCGACGGCTCGCTGCTCGCCTTCCGCGACCGCTGTGCCGGCTGCGGCGCTGCGATCTCCGGCGGCGCGCTCGCCGACGGCGTCCTCGCCTGCCCGGGCTGCGAACGGCGCTTCTTCCTGCCCCGCGCCGGCCGCTCGCTCGACGAGGAGAGCCTGCTGCTGGAACCGGTGCCGCTGCTGGAGGCGGGCGGCGCCGTCACCGTGGCGGTCGCCTGATGGGCGCCGACAGGGGCAACGCCGCGCTCGTCGCCCGCCTGCGCCGGCTCGCGGTGAGCGCCGGCGGCTCCGCCGCCGAGCCCGAGCGCTGCGACCTCTGCGGCACCGAGCTGGCCGCCGACCACCGCCACCTGCTGCACCTGGAGGAGCGGCGGATCCTCTGCGCCTGCGAGCCCTGCGTCGCGATTCGTGCCGGCGAGGGCCCGTACCGGCCGACCGGGAACCGGCTGCTCTGGCTCGCCGAGCTCGAGCTGCCCGACGACCTCTGGGCGCGGCTGCGGATCCCGATCGGGCTCGCCTTCTTCCTCCGCTCGAGCTCGGTCGGCGCCGTCGTCGGCCTCTACCCGAGCCCGGCCGGGGCGGCGGAAAGCGAGCTGACGCTGGAGGCCTGGGACGAGCTGCTCGCCGCCAACCCGGTGCTGGCGAGTCTCGAGGAGGACATCGAGGGCCTGATCGTCAACCGCACCGCCGAGCCGCACCAGTACGCGATCGCGCCGATCGACGAGTGCTACCGGCTGGTCGGCACGGTGAAGGCGAGCTGGGAGGGGATCTCCGGCGGCGGCGCCGTCGAACGCGTCGTCCCCGCCTTCCTCGAGGAGCTGCGCGAGCGGGCGGAGCGGCAGCTGGGAGTGGAGCGATGAACGGCGCCCCCGGCAACGGCTCGGCGCCGCCCCACGCCACGCCGCCACCGCCCGCCGAGCCGGCGCCCGAGCACCCGGCGCCCACGTTCGCCGTCACCGGCGCCCGCGTGCCGAGGCTGGCGGCGGCGCCGACCCTCGCCTTCGACGTCGCTGTCGAGGACCGCTCCGGGCGACAGGTGTTCACGATCGCGCTCGCGGTCGAGATCGCGATCGAGCCGGCCGAGCGCCGCTATGACCCGGAGACCCGCGAGCGGCTGGTCGAGCTGCTCGGCGACCCGGCCCGGGTCGGCGCCCCGGTGCGGACGATCCCCTGGGCGCGCGCCGACGTCCTCGTCCAGCCCTTTCGCGGCGCGACCACGGTCACGGTCCCGGTGCCCTGCGGCTACGACCTCGAGATCGCCGCCGCCAACTACTTCCGCTCGCTCGCCGACGGCGAGGTGCCGCTGGTCTTCCACTTCAACGGCAGCGTCTACTACGGCGACGAGGACGGGCGGCTGCAGATCGTCCAGATCTCCTGGGAGGAGTCGAGCGGCTACCGGATGCCGGTCGCGGCGTGGCAGGAGATGACCGACGCCTTCTACCCGAACCGCGCCTGGGTCCCGGCCGGAGCGGCGACGGTCGAGCGGCTGCGGCGGTTCAAGCTCGACCAGGGCCTGCCCTCCTACGAGGCGGCGCTGGAGCGGCTGTTGGACGAGGGGGAGGGGCGGTGAGCGCCGGGCGCCCGAGCGCCGAGCGGGCCGCTGGCGACGGCGTCGACCGGCTGGTCGACTCGCTGCTCTACGAGGGCTACGCGCTCTACCCCTACACGCCGGGCGCGACCAAGAACGCGACGCCGACCCCGCACGGGATCGTCTACCCGCCCGCCTACGCCGAGCATCACCCGACGGCGCCGGCGCTGCTGCGGGTCGAGGTCGTGCTCGAGCATCGGCCCGGGGCGAGCGTCGCCGGCTCGGTCCGCTTCCTGCAGGCCAGCGGCGAGCGCCACGAGGGCGTCGAGCGGGCGCTGGAGGTCGGCCCGACCGAGGTCGCGACGCTGGCGGCGCAGCCGCCGCCGGCGCGGGAGCTGGAGCTCACGGCCGGGGAGGAGGGCGAGCCGCGGTTGTGTGGCCGGGTGCGGATGCGCGCCGAGGCGCTTGGCGAAAGCCTCTGCCGGGTGAAGCTCTGCGTCCACAACACGACCGAGCTGGCCGGCGGCGGCGAGGTCGAGCGACCCGAGGCGCTGCGGGCGAGCCTGCTCTCGACCCACGTCGTGCTGCGCGCCGAGGGCGGCCGCTTCGTCTCGCCGCTCGACACCGACGGCCTGCACGGCGAGGCGGTCGCCGGCTGCGAGAACGTCAACACCTGGCCGGTCCTCGCCTCGGCCGACGACGACGTCGTGCTCGGCGCCGCGATGTTCCTCCCCGACCATCCGCGGCTGGCACCGGAGAGCCTCGGCAACCTCTTCGACAACACCGAGATCGAGGAGGCGCTGCTGCTGCACGTGCAGACGCTGAGCGAGGAGGAGCGCCGCGAGATCGCCGCCCAGGACCCGAAGGTGCG